>OY776634.1:0-155000 GCA_963675845.1 uncultured Saccharofermentans sp.
TTTGGGCGAACCTGTTTCAGAATCTGATTCAACTTATCTTGGCTGTTAATGCGCTTTCTGTTTTCAGCAAACTGGTTAAGCAAGTCCTTCAATTCATCGTAGTCAATCGGCTTTAGAATATAATCGATAACTTTTGACTTCATGGCTTTTTTGATGTAGTCGAAATCGGCATGACAGGTAATAATGATGCTCTCTGTATCCGGATAGTGCTGGTTGATGTGTTGCACCAAAGCCAGACCATCTTCACCGGGCATTTCGATGTCACTCAACACCAGATCGACATGGCCTTTGGCCAAAATCTGTTTGGCCTGCTCGGTATCCTGCGCGGTCAGCACCTCCGAAAAACCGAATTGAACCCAGTCAATCCGTTTTTTCAAGACATTGAGTGCGACAAGTTCGTCATCAATCAATAATATTCGCATGGCCGTTCTCCTCGTCAGTCGGATGGATGGGAATGATCATTTCGATGTGCGTTCCCAGATTATTTTCTCCGCGACTGATCTTTAAAGATATTTGATCGTCGTACAAGTATTTCATCCGTTCAATGGTGTTCTGAATGCCGATGCCAAGACCCTTCTGCGGCTGCCCCGTCTTCTGAAAGGCTTCGATCCCAGCCAGGACGGAATCTGGTATGCCCGGACCGTTATCCCGAATGTCGATCAACAACCGGTCCGGCTGACCGGCCACACGAAGTCGACTGGCAGCAATGCGGATCTCAACAACCTGGCCGATCCGCAAGGCGTACTTGATGGCATTTTCGGCAAAATTCTGGATCAGAAGCGGTGGGATCAAGGCACTTTCCAACGCTGGATCGCATTCAATATGCGACTCGAAAAGATCGATGAAGCGTGCTTTCTGTATTTCAAAATAATTATCAATATGATCCAGTTCCTGCTTCAGCTCAACGAAAGTATGATCGTTTTTGACTATGTAGCGGAAATACTTGACAAGGTTTATCACCATCTTCTGAATCAGGTGGTATTCATCGGGTTCATAGCTGTAAATCAGGTTCATGGCGTTCATGATGAAATGCGGTTGTATTTGCTGACTCAAAAAACGAAGTTTAACCTGCTTGCGTTCAAGCTCTTTTTCGTAGACATCAATTTTCAAATTTTTGACCTGATTCATCATCCGATTGAAATTCTGGTTGATTATCTCAAATTCACTGCCGGCATTGCCTGCTTCAATCCGATAATCCAGATCACCCTGTTCGATGTGTTTAATCCCCGTGATCAGCCGGTGCAGCGGCTGACTGATTTGCCGGTTGATGCTGAGTATGAGAAGTGGGATGACCAGAATAACGGTCAGGATCGCTATGGCAAATAGGATGCCGGATGTCATGACCATCCCTTGATCAAAAATGCTGCCCAGGTCGTTGACCTCCACCAAGGATATGTCAAACTCGTTCATTTCATAGACGAAAACCTCATATCGGTCCAAATTTCGCAGCTGCTCCAGAGTATAGCCTATATCCTCCAGATAGGCCCGCCCGCCCTCTGTCAGAGGAATGCCCGTCTGATCAATGAAAAAATGAACTTTCCCGTTGTCGGCGTTTGTGTATCTTAGATCAATCAAGACGTTTTCAAGGCTGACGATTGTTCCGAAGATCATCTGATTCCAATTCGTCTTGCTGATATGAACACCGGCATCAACAATAATGACATTATCCGTGTTGCCACGATTGTCGGGGTCGTACTCGAAACTTTCCAGTTCTTGACGATAAAATCGCTGATCCCCAGGCATGTAGCCCGCCATAATCGTATACCCGCGATTGGGAAAACGAAAATAGAGTACATTGATCCACGGATACTCTATGCGGATATTTTTCAGATCTTGGTTGATAATGCTCAAAAGCTGGCCGTCATTTTGCTGATTAACGGTGTACTCTGACGCCAGCTGCAAATATTCAGGTTCATTGATGCTTAAAAAAGTCAGTTTGCGCTCGGCCCGCTTCAGCATGTCTTCAAAAGACTGGCCGCGCATCTCGAGTACACTTCTGGTCTCATCGAGAATTTCACGTCGGCTGTTGCGCACGACCCGGTCGGTCAGAAGCAGCGTCATAATATTGATTGGCAAAACCAACACAATCACAACGACAATAATTCTTAAAACCGTCGATTTAAAAATCGGTTTCCTTGTATGATTTTTCTGACCGATCATATCCCTCACATTTTTGTACGCTGCATTCAAGTGCCCACTGCAGAAATATCGCGACCTGCCATGTGCAGATCACAGGCATATTATAGCATTGAAATGACAATAAAGAATATCGGCTTGATTTCCTGCATCAAACAGCTCTATAGAAGAAGCATCATTTTTTTTGCCAAGAAAGCGGCGCGGGCAGTTCGGATTACCTGTAGAGCGTTACATGCAATTTTGCAAGCAACTATGACGGTATTCCCAACGAACCATCTCGGAAATTCCAAGCACCATTGATGTACATCCAGTCAAGTCCTGTCAATTGGCTAATGTTGGTGTAAAATAATTCTAGGTCGATAATAAGAAGAAGAAACCCCCATGTGGTAGAATGTTTTTCGAGAAAAAACAACAGACACCAAAGCAAAAAGGGGTTTCTACAATGGAGAGTATACAACAAATCGCAGAGAAATTCATCCAGGAAATAATCGAACTGGATGTCACCGAGGGTCTGACAAGGGCTCTGATGCAAGCTGGCCAGATAACGAATGGTTTTATCTGTCGAGTTATTGAGTACAAGCTACAGGCTTTAGACCAGGCTATTTTCGACAATGGGAACTACAGACCCAACTGGTGTGTTATCCACAAGGATGTCCCCAGAAGTTTGCAGACCAAATTTGGTCTGATCCAGTTTTGTCGGCGATATTATCAAAACCGCAAGGCAGGAGATTACAAGCATTTGGTTGACGACATGGTCGGGATTGATCCAGGGGAGCGAGTGGAAGTAGGACTGTCAGCAGAGCTGGTAGAAGCAGCAACAAGCCACTCTTATGCCAAGAGCAGTGAAATCTGCTGTGGATCCCAGGTCAGTCGGCAAACAGTCATGTGCAAGACACGGCAAGTGCACAGCCTTGAGCTTGAGAAGCCGGAAATCCGGCACGATGTCAAGGAGATACATATCCAAGCCGATGAGGATCATGTGGCCATGCAGGACGGACGGCGGGATACGATTGTCAAGTTGGTAGCCATCCACGAACCGAAACAGCGAGTCAGCGCCAAACGCTCGAGGCTGCCGCAGCGGCACTTGCTAACAAGCTACGGTGAGAAGACCGGGGACTTCTGGCTCCGCGTAGCAAACGAGATTTCAAACCGTTATGGAGATCGCGATGACCTGACAATCTACATCCATGGGGATGGCGCGAGGTGGATCCGCAGCGGGACAGAGTGGCTCCAGAACAGTTATTTTGTCTTGGATAAGTTCCATGTGTCGCAAAAGCTGAACCGGGTGGTCGGCGGCGACGAAGACCTGAAACAATACGTATGGGATTGTATGCATATGGACGAGTTGCAAAACATAGCACATCTGACGGAGGCAATTGTCAACAGTGAAGGCTGTGCGGAAAAGACAGGAGAGGAGTTTGTGAAGTATATCCGCAACAATTGGGACGGCATCCAGATCTGGTACGATGAACACCACAATGCCGGCAGCAGTTGCGCAGAGGGCTTGGTCAGCCACTTTTTAAGCAGTCGCTTAAGCAGCAGACCTTGCGGCTGGCTAGATCAAGGTCTGGAAACGATCAGCCGACTGAGGGTGCATGTGCAGAATGGTGGACGGATCACAGCAGCAAATCTCAAAATGCCAAATAGACCTGCTGTTCGTCCGACTAAAATATTGAGGCAGGCAATGAAGTTAGGCAGCTATCACCGATCATCCGCTATGCATTCAGACCACCGAAGCAGCTCGAATTACAGGCTTTTCAGAGCCATTACGGATGGTGGATACAAATTCTGATTAAATTGGGGGTTTATAAACCTAGAAATACTTGACACTGTCTTGGCTAATCGTGATCTGGACACACTTTCACCTGCATGATACCATGCAATGAAGTGTGGTAAGGAGCGAGAGAATAACATGGAGAACACCAAAATGCAGCGACTGTGGAACAAGTATTTTATCCTGGTTCTGATCATCGGAACACTGGCATTCGTTGCAACTCGAATTCTTGACGCGACGGTTACGCTCTATGCTGACAGCCTGGGCATCGGGACGTCGTTCAGTGGTCTTATCGTTACAACTTTCTCGATTTCCGCCGCGCTGGTCCGTATAATCAGCGGTAACCTGACTGACCGGTTCGGTAGACGGATTTTTCTGGCAACCGGCTCTATCCTTTTCGCAGTCAGCGTCTTTGGCCTGGGGGCGTTGACGATCCTGCCGGCACTTCTGGCAGCTCGCGTCTTTCAAGGCATGGGGTTCTCAACAACCACCACCGCAGCCGGCGTAGCCGCCGTCGATGTGATCCCGGAACATCGCATGGGTGAGGGGCTGGGCTTTTACAGCCTGAGTTTTGCAGTCAGCATGGCCGCAGGTCCCATGATCGGTCTGGCGCTGGCCAGCAAGGGGCAGTTCAGACTGCTCTACACGATTACCGCCATTGGGCTCGGCGCAGGTTTCGTGCTGTCTTTATTCGTCAACTATCAGAAGAAGGGCGGCATATCCAACCGCTTTCCTGGACCTGCTCAAGACGGGCCGGCTGAATCCATCCCGACACCTGGCGGAATCTGGAAATACTTCGAGCGCAAGGCACTGCCTGCGTCTTTGATGTTCATGCTCTTTTGTATTTCATTGACATGCATCGTGATCTATCTGCCCTTGTATGCCAAGGATTATGACATTAGCTCAATATCCATCTTTTTTCTGGTTGAAGCTTTCGCGATGGTACTCGTCCGGTTCATAACCGCCAAAGTCTTTGATCGGCACGGCCCGCTGCCGGTACTGGTGCCCGGCCTGATCCTGGGCATTTCAGCTTATCTGCTGCTGCTGGTTTTCAAAAGTGATGTCCTGTTTTTGCTTCCGGCCATTCTGATAGGCACATCCCTCGGGATATGCCAGCCGATTCTCAATGCCCTGGCTATTCAAGATATCCCCTTTTCGCGGCGCGGAACGGCAAGCGGCACTTTCTTTCTGCTCACCGACTGCGGCTTTGCCATTGGCGCCAGTCTTTGGGGCGTCCTGCTTGATTTGTCCAACAAGAGCTACACCCTGATGTTCCTGCTTGCTGCTGCGCTCATTCTCTTGTCCTTGTTGCTGTTTCTGTTGTTCTACTGGCCTCCACTGGTTAAAATGCGACAAGCGCTTTCGAGATGAATTGACAGACTGTTGACAAGATTACAAAATCCAATCGTCCATTAGGGCCCGAATATTGAATCAATACCCATTTCAAAGTCCTGCCGTCGCAAATCAATCATGGTATCTGTGCAAGCCTTGCTGATCTATTGCAGCCTGTTCCAGGCATCGTGGTGAATCTTCTCACGACCAAAAGCATGAACGCAATTAAAGGGTTTTCTAATTCAATTCAGTAATTAGATGATCATCTAATCTTTTATCTGATATATATCATTGACATACATTCACTAAAGTGATACATTATTATTAGATAATAACAAGCGAGGTATGTTAGATGCCAAATTACAAGTTTATCTACAATCCGATGTACGATTATCTGATGTCGCTGGTGCAGATTGTCAACCACGCCTGCCTGGACGATGAAGCGAGCGAAGCTGAAATCCTGACCAACCAGGAGCTGATCGACTGGCGGCAGCAGATCACGGACGAGCTGCCGCGCAGCATACTGGCCGAAGCTGCGTTCTTTTTCAAAACCGGCCTGATGCCCGGACTTGTCGCTCTGGACATCGTTCGTCGGGAAAATGTCTCGGACCTCAAAGCCCTGATTGAACGGATCAACCAGATGTCTCCCCGGCGTTTCCTGCTCGGTATGCTCGAAAACGTCTTCTGCGATCCTGATCCTAAAACCGGCGAAGCCTATACCGCGGAAACAGTCCCAACCGAGCTGGATGCGATCCGGGACAAGATCGGCACACGATTCCCGCAGGACCAGGATGATGTGGATCTCTTTTTGGATGCCTGCAAGAATCCTGAGGATTCACAGGAACGCCTGGTCCGTCTGCTCAAGAAATACGAAGCCTACTATCTTGAAAGCGGCCAGGTCTTCGAATCAGTCTCAAAAGACACGCATCAGCGATTCAGCGAAAGCTGGGGCGATACACCTGAGCGCTTTATCACGGACATCCTTTCAAGCCAGACCTCGTTTTTCGCGGCAGACCAGACCGTTTATCTAATTCCGAGTTTTTTCCTGGACATCTGTGTCATCACGTTCATCTATTCAGGTGAATTCGGGGTATACGACAGTTTTGTAGTCTATGGCACCCATGTTGAACAGCGTCAATGGTTCAAGGCTCGCAAATCGCGCCGCAAACTGCTGTTTAAGAGTCTATCCGAAGACAATAGGTTTGAAATCGTCAAACGTCTGGCCAAGCGCGAGTATTATTTGCTGGAACTGGCCAATGAGTTGAAGCTGACCAGTGCGACCGTTTCCCATCATCTGGAACTGTTGTCGAAACTGGATATCGTTGAAATGAATCGCGACGGGAACAAAGTTTTTTTCAGTCTCAAAAAGGACCTCCTGGCAGACTTGTTCAACGAAGCACTGCAGGAGATTATGCAGCAGTAAGCAATTGATCTGATTTTCAGTAAGCTTAGAGAAAGGCGGTTGGCATCATGAATACCATCAAAAGACATTGCAGTCAATCTGGCTGGGGATTTCAGCAGGATCCAGGACTCGAGCTTTATTGTTCGATTGAAGGCGTTGATCGCTGCACGCTCTTGAATACCGTGGATAATCTGTCCAGCGACCGGTCAGTCCCCCATCTGCACCTGTACCGATCAGTCGGCAACCGAGCCGGATTCGCGGCGATGGCGATGCTGGTGATCCGGTTGTTTTCTAGGTCATAAGGCAAGGGAGACAACATCAAAACGATAGACTAAAGATCATGGCTCTGCATCGGGACCTGGGTACTGTTCGGTATCCAGGTCCTGACTTTTTATTTGACCGGTTGACCGCATCTCATGAAGTACAGCTAAATGAACTGGGCCAGTATGGTCGCGAAGAGAATCGCCGGCAGATAATCGGCAACCTTGAAACGCGTGATGCCTAGGATATTCAAGCCCAGAGCCAGAATGATCACCGATCCGACGCAGGTCATCTCATTGATCGCGGAAGTACTCAGAACCGGCTGCAGCAGCGAGGACAGCAGGACGATAGATCCCTGAAAGAGCAGAACAAAGGCTGCGGCGAAGATAACCCCCATGCCGAGACTGGCCGACAGCATGACGGAGGTGATCAGATCCAGCAGTGATTTCGTGAAGATGGTATCGTTGTTGCCGGTCAGGCCCGCGTTGAGCGAACCGACGATGGTCATCGGTCCGACGCAGAAAATCAGGCTGGCGGTAACGAACCCTTCGGTTATAGTGCTCTTTTGGCCAGATTTGTTGAAGCGACGGTTGAGCGAGTCTCCGACACGCGTGATCCCGCCGTCGATATTAAGCAGCGTGCCGACAATCGCGCCTAACACCATCGAGGTGATCAGGATCAGCGGATTTTCGCCTTTCAGCATGCCCGACACGCCAATGAACACCGTGCAAAGACCAATGCCGATCATCACAGCTTTCACGATACGCTCTGGGACCGCTTTGTTGAAAATCAGGCCGAAAAGACTTCCGACTATAACAGCAACCGTGTTGACAACCGAACCTAACAGACCTTCAATCACGTATGTTACCCCCGTACTTATCTGTGTTGTCTGTTTATACTCGCAGTGTACTTCACCTATTATGCCACAGTCAGATAACAGAATCGACCTGTCATTAGCCCGACTAATCTATCCGGACCCGATAGCTGCATACACCAGACCTGCCAAGGTGTGAATGCAATTGAACTAAAATGGCAAACCAGTTTTTGGTTCACCGGGTTGTTTTCAAAAAGCGAAAGCCATCAACGAGCCTTCGAATACGGGTTTTTGATATAATTGAAGAGATATGAAAAGTCCACCTTTTGATCTAAGATGGATCCACGAAGATCAAACATATTCCTGGAGGTTGACCATGATTAAACAGGCAGTATCTTTATACAGTTACCAGGATGCCTATGCCTGGAAGAAGATGTCTCTTGAGGACATCCTGCGCGAGATTGCCGGAATGGGCGTCAAAGGCATCGAGATCTTGTCCGACCAGATGATCCACGGGTCGCCGAACCCCGCTCCAGAAACCATCAATCGCTTCCGAGCGCTTATGGATCAATACCAGATGGTGTCTGTCTGCAACGACATTTTCATCAACTCGACGCTCTATCGCAACCGCAGACTGACCTATCCGGAGCAGGCCGAAATGCTGCGGGCTGAAATCATCAACGCCAAGAACCTCGGTTTTTCCATGATTCGCCTGGTTTCCGGCACCAATGCCGAAGTTGTCAAGAGGGCACTGGATACTGCGATCCGCGAGGGCGTCAAGGTCGGTCTGGAAATCCATGCCGGCATGAGCTTTGACGCTCCGCTGACAGCCGAATTCTGCAAGCTGATGAAAACTGACAAATCCGGCTATCTCGGCCTTGTCTTTGACATGGGCATTTTCTGCAAACGGCACCCGCCGATCGCCACCCGGTATTCCCAGCAGTTCGGCCTGTCGCAGGGTGTCATTGATTATGTCGACGATATCTTCGCACGCGGCACCGATCCCGCCCGGGTCTTCCCCAAGGCTTCGGACGGGTCCCATTTGATTCCTGACGACGCCAAACGCCTGATCAAAAACCCCACCGACGAACATTACCTGATATTCAGCACAGGCTATGAAAACACGCCGTTGTCCGTACTCGATGAATTCCTGCCCTATCTGATGCATATCCACGGCAAGCTCTACGAGATGATGCCGAACGGCGAAGAATGCTGCATCGCCTACCCTGAGGTCATCGCCCGGCTCAAGGCACTGAACTGGGACGGCTACATCGCCACAGAATATGAAGGCAACCGCTTCGTCAACCTGGACGAGCCTGTCGACTGTTCCGGGCAGGTGCGCCAGCACCAGGCGATGCTGGCCCGGCATATCAATGCATGAATAGGAGGCAAACCTAATGTTTGATCAATACGTCTTTATCGAAAACAGCTGCAAAAACTACGAGGTGCATGGTCAGGTCGCAGGTTTTGAATTGCAGACCCTGATCACCTACTACCGCGGCATCCCGTTGTCCATGCTCAACTTCGTCGGCGTTACAGTCGACGGCATCCCGGTGCCTGAGAAAATGCTTCGCGTCTCGGTCGACAAGACAACCTGGTTCACCATGGCCGAGGTCGAGACCGTCACGGCCATCCGCTGGGAATACGGCGAACCGCTGCATATCCGCGTGGTCAACCCAGGCGGCCTTCGCCCTGGCGCTCATGATGTCAAGCTTGAACTCAAAGTCTGGCCGGCTTACTACCCGATGCCCGCCGGCGGCGAAAGGACGCGGCAAGTTGTCATCGCCTAGCGGTCTAATCCCTTGGAAAGATAAAAACCCGGTTGCGAATTCGCAACCGGGTTTGCATTAGCAAGGCTGAAAATTCTGTCGGTCAATCGCTTTTCATAACAACCTGATAGGACTGGTCTGTATACTGCATTAATTCGATCCGATTCCCATCCGGATCCTTGATCCAGAACTGATACGTGTGATCCGGTCCCAGCGTAATGGCCGTATCCAGATGAACACCCTGCTCGCGCAGGTGCTTGGCTGCAGCGGATATATCGTCGACAAGAAGGCTCAGATGAACATAGCCAACGCGCTCAAAATTCGGTCCGCCGGAATCCGGGTCCGTGGAAGGCTTGGGGTAGAACAGTTCCAGCAGAGCCCCGTCTGAAATCTTCAGATAGGCAATGCCGGGTTTCCCGGCCATCGAGACGATCGGATCGCCCGGGAACAGGTCGCCGATATTCTCAGGGATCTTGATGTCGTACAGTTTTTCCAGACCCAGGACATTACAGTAGAAATCCAGTGCCCGATCCATATCAGATACATTAAAGGCAACATGGGACAACCCGGTGATCAGTCGCTCTTGCATGGTATCACATCCCTCCTTCATCAACCCATTGAATCCAGGCATTGGCGCAGGTGCCTATAGTCTTCACGAACGCACGCCAGGATGTCGCCGGGGATATAAATCCGTTCGCGCTCGTGAATCAATGCGCGGCAGCCGATCGACTCAGCGACGCTGAAGATGTCGGTCCAATCGACAATGTTAAGCGCCATCGGGCCTTGCGGCGATTCCGCGAACGCCTGATTGGCCGACATATGGTCGCGGGTTATACCTTCGGTCTGCCCGTCCCGCGGACAGGTCATACCCAACGCTTCCGGACCAATCACCCAGTTGCATGACTTGACATGCAGCGAGCCGATGCGGCCCGACCATCGAGCCATCCAGGCCAAAAGGTCGATGCCGGCACACAATGCCCAGCCGACGTCCACCTGCATGACAACATTGTCCGGTGTATTCTTCAGGTAGGTGTCCATAATATATTCACCATGGTCGATGCGAAATTCATGGGTATGATTATGATAGAAAACCTTCAAGCCATACTTTGCTGCGATTCGAGCTTCAAACTGGGCAGTTTCTGCAGCCCGCATGGCCATATCGTAGGACCCGAAAGCTGCGGGCAAGCCTTTGTAGCGGAAAGTCTCTTCGGGCTCGTTGCGGATCGCATGAAAAAGACAGTGCATCTGTTGGGCGGTTTCGGTATTCATCATGCTGACCTCGGTCAAACCCCGGGCCAGCAAAAAGTCGATATACCGCTCGTCCACCGTGCCATCAGGTTCGTAGGGCAGCTGCGGATGGACCAGCTCCAACCCCTGCTCGTCCGCCAGATTGGCGAATTCCGGAGTCAGAACTTTGTTGATTTCCAGACCGTCAAATCCAATTTCGCTGGCAATTCGCATGCATTCGGCATCGGATAGATCAAGTGAGATCAGAGAAAATGGCGTGATCAGAAGCTTTCTTTTCATCGGTGGATGATTCCCCTCTCAAAAAGCGTTTCTTATTCATCTTTTACTTATTATATAATAAGCAATTTAGATTGAACAGGGATGTTCCCTGAGAACTGCTCTCGTTCTAGTCACAGCAATGTTTTACTCCTTACAGATCAGACGAATCAATACAGCTTGTCACCCTTCGGTGTTGTTGATACCATATTAGCAAATCAGTTGGAGGATTAATCAATGGGGAAAGTCGTTATTATCGGCGCAGGCCATGTTGGATCACACTGTGCCTACGCCCTGGCAATCCAGGCAATCGCAGGCCAGATCATCCTGATTGACATCGACGAGAAGAAGGCCGAACAGCAGGCGCAGGACATCGCGGATGCCAGCTGCTATTTCAGCCAGAATATTCAGATCAGAAGTGGCAGCTATGACGATTGCAAATCTGCTGACATTGTCGTCATTGCAGCCGGCGCTCCGCGCAAACCAATTCAGCGACCGGATGGCAGTTTCATCCCTATGCCGCGCCTGGAGTTGATGGCAGAATCCATCCGCACAATGCAGGACATCATCCCGAAGCTGAAAGCTTCCGGTTTTGCTGGAATCATCATCGGCATCACCAATCCGGCAGATGTCGTGATCAATTATATAGACAAGCATATGGGATATCCGTCCAACCGTGTTTTCGGGACTGGAACGGGATTGGACACCGCTCGCCTCAAGCGTTATCTGGCCGAAGCCGCAGGCCGCCCAGTCTGCCAGGTTGGATGCATTGCCATGGGTGAGCATGGCGATTCTCAAATCGCACCCATATCGCAAATGACGGTGGATAACCGTCCAATATCCGAAACTGACACCATCGATTGCGGACAGGTTGCCAAACTGGCCAGGACGACCGGCGGCCGCGTCATCGCCGGCAAAGGCTCAACCGAATTCGGCATCGGCACCGTACTGGCCGATCTGGTCCGGGCCATCTTAAACGACGAACAGCGCCAGATCCCGGTGTCCGCGCTGTTGACAGGACAATATGGCGTCAAGGGCGTCCATGCCGGAGTGCCGGCTGTAATCGGCAGGGGCGGTATTGAAAAAGTCATCGAACTCGATCTGACAGCTGAAGAGCTTGAAGCATTCCAGTCATCCTGCACTGTCATCCAGAGTTATGCTGAAAAAGCTGATCTGATCGACTGGCCGCTGAACGGGCCCAAGTGAGGTTTTTGGATGGCACTTGAATTTAGACTGTTGAACGCAGACAATATCGAAGCCTTTGCGCTGCTCGCCAAGTGGTATCGGGATCCGGACATCAAGTACGCGATCAATCCGAATTTCGAAGCTAAACCTATGCCGGATGCCGACGCGGTTGAATTAGCCGAGTCCTTGAGCAAACACAAAACCAAACAATGCTGGATGATTCTTCACAACCAGCAGATGATCGGCGAGATCAGTCTGGAGACCGACTTCAAGCATCTGATCGAAGCACGGGTGCCGTCTGGATGGATCAGCATCATGATCGGTGAAAAATCTTGCTGGGGCAAAGGATACGCCGCTCAAGCCATGGCGCACCTTGAAAACGAAGCCAAAAAGCTCGGACTTGAGCGAATCGAACTGGGCGTGTTTGATTTCAACACGCGGGCTTTCACCTTCTACCAAAAACTCGGCTTCAAAGTATGCGGCCGCATTGAGCATTTCACCTATAAGCCGCCGAATTGGCATGATGACATCCGGATGGAAAAATGGCTGTAAGTGACTGCGTATGGCTTGTATAGTATCAATTCGATCGATGAACTGAGAGCCAAAGGTTAGAGCAGATTCGAATTTAATGTAATAGATTATATAGAAGTTGTTGTCAAACAGATTACGCTTATGTTAAATTAGATCTAATAAGTTTTACCTGATCCAAAGAGGCTCGAAAATTTGCACAACGCTCCTCGTTTGAATCTTCGGCAAAATCTAATTCCTGACGGGGATCCCGCTAGTTCAAATCTTTCTGTAGCCTCCAAGCTTCAGGAAGTTTTTTTGTGGAGGGGAAAAAATGGACGAAAAATCTAACCTGATCATCGGTATCCGGGAAAAGCCCCGCTTTGGCAAGGGTGTTGTTCTCAGTTTCCAGCATGTCTTCGCCATGTTCGGCGCGACCGTCCTGGTTCCGATCCTGACCGGCCTGCCCATCAACACGTCACTGCTGGCATCCGGTATCGGCACCTTGATCTACATCCTGTGCACCGGCGCCCGTGTTCCGGTCTACCTCGGCAGCTCGTTTGCCTACATCACGGCGATCGTCGCCGCGCTCGGCCTGTCTGCCTCCGACCCTGATTTCGCGGGCAAGGCCAACTTTGCCGCGGCTGCAACCGGTCTGATGTGCATTGGTGTGGTTTACGTGATCATCTCTCTGATCATTCGCCTGGTCGGCAAGGGTTGGCTTAAAAAGATCCTGCCGCCGATCGTCATCGGCCCGATGATCATGGTTATCGGTCTGGGTCTGGCAGGCACTGCGGTCGGCATGGCTGGCCTCTTGCCGTCGAGCGAAGGAACGATGAACCTGCAGAGCGTTGTCATCGCCCTGATCGCGCTGCTCTCAACCGCCATCATCGCGGTTCATGCCAAAGGCTTTTTCAAGATCGTTCCCATCATTTCCGGTATCGGCATCGGTTTTATCGCGGCCATCGCCATGGACCTGATCTTCAACATGGGCGGCGATACCATCGTAGTCAGCAACCTGGTCGCCATCGGCAAGGATATCGCGGCGGGCAATATCATTGAAGTCCCCAAGATCATGCTGCCGTTCGGCAATCTCGATGCTGCCGGCCCGTTTACCTTCTATGGATTTGATTTCAGCGCGGCTCTGGCCATGCTGCCGCTGGCATTCGTGACCATCGCCGAGCACATCGGCGACCACACGGTTCTCGGCCAGATCTGCAAAAAGGACTTCCTGCAAGAACCCGGCCTTGACCGCACCCTGCTCGGCGATGGCCTGGCGACCTTCTTCGCCGGCATGATCGGCGGTCCCGCCAACACCACCTACGGCGAAAACACCGGTGTTGTCGGCCTGACTCGCGTCGGTTCGGTCTACGTCACCGGCGGCGCAGCCGTGATCGCTGTCATCCTGGCTTTCCTCAAGCCGGTCAAGGACCTGATCTCCGCGATCCCCGTTTCGGTCATGGGCGGCATCAGCATCATTCTGTTCGGCTTCATCGCGGCCAACGGCATTCGGGTCATCACCGAAGCCAGGGTCGATTTCGGCAAGACCCGAAATGTCATCATCGCGGCCGTCATGCTGATCCTTGGCATCGGCGGCGCGGCTTTCCAGATCACGGCTCTGACCTCGATCTCAGGCATGGCGCTGGCAGCCCTGTCCGGTATCATCCTCAACCTGATCCTGCCTGAAGAAAAGGAAATCGAAATCAAGGAATAACAAAGCTACCCTGATTGGTAACGAAAGAGCTGTTTTGGCCGGATAGCATGATCTGGCCAGAACAGCTCTTTTTACTTGTTTACATTTGCTTGGCGAACAGCCGGTCGTTTTCAACTGATCCGGTACAGGTCTATTTCATGTGGTGCCCCAACGCCTTCTGGATTGATCTCAAGGCAAATTTGGGAACAAACTTGAACAGGAAATTCATCAGTTTGGAGTCCTTGCCAATATAGACCCGGCATTTGTTGCTCTCCATCGCCGCGATTATCTGTTTCGCTGCTTCATTGGGAGATAGCATCATCGCCGCGGCTTTGGAGTTCTCGCCATCAGTCCTCATGTCTTCCAGTCCTGAATGCTTGGCGATATCTGTATTGATCGCACCGGGGAAGACGACGGTCACATGGACATTGGAGCTGTTGGACAGTTCCGCGTACAAGCCTTCGCTGAGCAGCATAACCGCCGCCTTAGATGCGCCGTAGGCAACCTGGCCAGGCACCGGCAGAAAACCGCCCATGCTGGATACATTCAGCACATGCGCCTCTTCCCGATCAAGCAGATGCGGCAAGAAAGCTTTGACCATGTGGACCGTGCCGTAGAAATTGACATTCATGACCCGGTGGATCCGGCTGATGTCCAGGTCATTAATTCGAACGAACGGCTGGATAATGCCGGCATTGTTGATGATGCCGTCGACACCTCCAAGTTTTGCAACCACCTCACTCGCGAAGTTTTGGACCGCATCGTAATCAGTCAGGTCCACTGTGTGCAATGACACAAGGTCTTTGTCTGCCACCGCTAAGAGCGTATCCTGAAGAGCTTCCTGATTGATGTCTACCGCCGCGACTCTGGCTTGGCGGGCAGTCAGCTCCTTGACCAGTTCCCGGCCAACACCGCCGCCGGCACCTGTTACAACAATCGTCTTACCCGATACATTCATCATTCACAACCTCCCTCAGTTAATGGAACTATCCTTACAAGACCAGTATAGCCAGCAGAAAAATGTAATTCTGTAACAAAATGACACAAGTGATCGGCAGCCAGATTGCCCGCATTCCTGAACGCACATATTTCCTATCTTTGCCTCCGGGATACAGGTTATTGATATCCATACAGATGTTGTGCACAGTTTATTGTGCTTTTCAGCTTCCAAGACGCAAAACACCCGACCGCAAATTGCTTGCGGCCGGGCGTCATTGAGCATGATCTGCTGGATCTATTCGCCGATCAGGCGCGACAGCATTTCATGATGGCGCCGGACTTCCTCGACTTCATCGGCTAAAAATTCTTTGCCGCGGTCCTGCTGGGAGCGCTGGCCTTCGTATTCCGTACAGATGTAGCCGTCCCAATTGTTCTTCTTCAGCACATCGATCACTTCAGCGTAGCGGATAGACTTGTCCTCGTACTGTCCGGGCTTGCCGGGGATTTCGGTCATCTGGTAGATCTTGCCATGGATGCTGAGGATATACGGCATGATCAACTCGAGGTCCTCCGGTTCGGCGATCTTTCCGGAGAACATCAGGAAGCGTCTCAGCGGGTCTGCTTTGCCGGGGAAATCTTTGTCCGCCTGCTGGATGATGGCTTCAAGCGGTTGGCTGTCCAGGCGCGACGCGACAAAGTCCGAGAGCTTTCGATCCTCCAGCTGACGCAGGTGGTAGTCCAGGACAACCCGAGGTGGCGCGCTGCCGAAGATGCCCATGTCCGGCATCAGGCCGACATGTTTGGTGCCGATCTTCTCAACCCACTCGATCAGGTCGGCAACCGATGTGCCGGGATTCTCACAGAACATCGCTTTGATGCTCGGGTCCGGCTTGATCGGGATCGGCGCGTGGATCTCCCAGGCGATCTTGACATCGTACTTGACCGCAGTGTCCAGCGCCCGCTCGATGACCGCATTCGGCAGGGCGGTCATGCCGCGGACGTGCTTGAAGCCCATCGCGGCGGCCAGCTTGATATCAGTTTTCAAAAGCTCGGCAGCTTCACCGACGGTCATGACATGGTCGCGAAACCGCAGCGTATCCAAAAAGCAGTCCAGTGCGACCGGATTCATATCATAGCGGGCGATCGTGTTGTGCCAGTCCGCAAGAAATTCATCGGTCGGGAACGGATAACGGGGAATCGTCGCTTCGTTGATGATCTCGACACCGTCGCAATTCAGATTCTCCCGCATCTCGCGGATCATGTCCCGGTAGTCCATCTGTCCGAAAAACTGGGCCTGCTGGTAGCTGTATAGCGATACGCCTCTCTTGATAGCCATCATTAATTCCCCCTCTCAAACGACTTCCATGTCGAAATAGCAGACATGGCCGGTCTTGCCGCCGGCTTCCGGACTGCCGGGCCTGGGCGGATTCTTGATCCATTCCTCGTCATGTGGCATCCAGCCATACTGGGACAAGACGCTTTGCAGCACGCCCAGCCGGTGGACCCCCTTGGACAGGCCGCCGGGCGTTTGGACATAGACGGTTCCGTAATCGTCAAAATCCCAATGCTCCCAGATGCAGGTTGCGATCTCATCAAAATCACGCGGCGGCTTGTTGTTGATTTCAAACTTCTGCAGTTCTCGCGGGAACGCCTCATCATCCACGGTGATGTAATACCCGTTGTGCAGACTGAGAAAGCAGCCCCGGTAGTCGGCAATTCGGATATCAAACTTGAATCCGATCACGAAACCATCCTTTTCAACGTTCTTTAAGCTACCTTCACGGACCAGAAAATTGTCGTACATGGAAATGTCCCCTTTCGAATGGATAGCCGATCTATTGGCCTTACATCTACTATTATATAACAGATTTTGATTCAGGGTTGAGAAGCATTCAATAAAAAAGCCTGAAAACAGATCAAATCCAGCACCAAATCCGAAAACAGGAAATCCATCCAGAAACTGAACCTTCGCAAACAGTCAAACGAAGGGATGGCCAGCTGCCTCAAGTTCGCGGGTTGCCGCGTCCTGATGGATTAGACGGACCAGGATATAGTCGGTGTCGAAGGTCGAGATCGCAAGCAAGCTGATCTGCGCCCTGGCCAGCACCGATGAGATGTCAGCCAGAATGCCAAGCAGCGAAAAATCCAAATGCCCGACAATCCTGAAACAGCGCCACCCAGGCTCGATCGCCAGGCAGTTCTCAGGGCAAAAGTCGGATGGACAGACGACCGAAATCTCCTGGTCAGTCCTGGATACGAAAGTGAAGGCATGGGTCAGATCCAAGCCGGATGCATCCGCCACCTGGCAGAAGCTAAAGTCAGGTTCTAGCCATTGTAAATCCATGTCGCTGCTATGCTCTATCGAGATTGAAGGCGATCGCCTCCAAGATCAGAGCTTTCAAGGCAGTTTCGTCCAGTACATCGCCTGCCGTGAAATCAATCGCCCGCCGGGTGCTGCCGCCCAGACTGGAATTGAAGAGCCTGGCAGGGTCCTTAAGGCTGGCGCCTTGGGCAAATGTCATCTTGACTGTCTGTTTATACGTCTCACCCGTGCAAACTATGCCGCCATGCGACCAGACCGGGGTGCCACGCCATTTCCATTCTTCTGTGATCTCGGGATCTGCCTCGTGAATGATCGCCCGGATTCTGGCCAGCAAGTCGCCTCGCCAATCACCCAGTTCCTTAATCCTTCTGTCGATTTGTAAGGAAGCAGATTCTGCTGAATTGTTCTTCTCCATCGTGCTCTCCAGTCTTGGCCAGACGGCAAACAATTGCGCTGTTAATCGGTCCTTGAACCTGTCATGTCGTGGATCCGGTAGCGGATGCACCAGATCTGCTCTTGAACAGATCTGCACAGAAAGCCGCTAGCTCATCCAGCACCGGGTGGCTGTTGCTCTTGAGTCGGGAGAAGTTGATGTAGTGGAACTCGTCCAACACCAGATGATTGAATCCGGGCAATGACTTTTCGGAGGACCATTCGTCGACGACCGTGAAACCCAGCCCGCTGCCAACGGTCAGCAGGATTGACCGGATATCCGGCAGCGTCCTGATCTTCGGGTTGAATCCGTAATTATTGCACAGCAGGATATTCTCTTCCTGAGCCATGATCTTACTTTCGTTCGAGATACTCAAGAGTGGCTGGCCGGCAAAGTCCAGCGGTATAAGCTTGTCTTTTTCGGCCAGTGGATTGCTGGCCGAATAGAGAAAGATTTTGCGGATTTCAGTCAGCGGCACGCAATCGATCTCGTGTCTTTCAGCCCGGGATTCGATGATGCTGTTACTAATGCAGATCACCGCATCGAGATCGCCTTTTTTCAGGTCTTCAAGCAGTTCGTTCGGGTTTTCTCCGCGAACCAGCAGTTGGGATGGTCTGGCTGAATTTTCTACGAAGCGCTTGATTTCAGCGAGCTTGTCGTAGATGTTCCAGTCCTCAATAATACCCAGCCGGAAAGTGGATGTCTGCATCGCTTCCGCGGCTTTGGCCTCACGCAAAATTTTCGTCAGGCTATTCTGAGCGGACAGAAAATGGTCCAGCAGCATCTGCCCCGCTATTGTCAGCTCGACACCTCGGCCAGACCTGAAAAAAAGCTCAACTTCAAGTTCAGCCTCCAGTGCCGAGATCTGCTTGCTGACCGCGGGCGGTGAAACAAAAAGTTCACGTGCAGCCTGCGACAGGTTTCTGGCCTTGGCAACAGCAATAAAATAATCGATCTGAATCTGGTTCATCGATGTCACCTCAAGGTTTCAAGCTTTGCTTTAGCTTCTAGGTTAATGCATCTTGTCATAAATGTAAACATTAACCCAGCGGTTAATGCGAAACGGCAAACATGTAATGGCACGTCAATACCACCAATGGTATAAATGAATCGTGATCATTATTTGTGACAATTGACATGTGGAGCGTGCTTATGAAATTAAAAGACTTGCCCATCGGATCGAAAGTTCTGGAAAACATGAGCCAGATCACCTTTCTTGTCGCCGCCCAGGAGCACCCGGGTTATGCCGGCACAACCCTGGTTTCAGATAAGATCGTCGCCCAGGCGTGTCTGGACGTTGCCGAACCGGATGCCGACGACTCGAGGATCGCTGCCATGGGGCGGTCGGACTATGAATTGTCCAACCTGCACCAGTGGCTGAACGCTGAAGGAAAGGATTGGTATCAACCGACGCACCCGACGGATCTTGGCCCAAGTCACGAAAACGTCGCACGCTGGCAGAATATGTATGACAGTGAGTCGTACAATCCTTATCTTGAGAAGGCCGGGTTTTTATCCGTCTTCGGAAACGTTTTTAGACAAGCGATACACGTCAGCCGGGTTGAATCATATAAGGTTGGCGGGAAAAAGGTTGCCATCTCGGCACGAGTCTTTCTGCCCAGCGTTGCCGAACTCGGTATCGCGGCACATGAGAACTGCATCGAGGGATCTATGCTACCCCTGTTCAAGGATTTCAGAATGCGGTTTGCCATGCCGTCCGAGCAGTGCCTGGCCAAATCCGATTTCAGACCGGCGAATTTCCGTCTGAATGATTCTTATCAATATTGGCTCAGAAGCCCTCATCCAAGAGACGTGGGATTGTGCTGCGCGGTCCACGCCTCCAATCCATACACATACTACCCGGCTGCCCGGCCATGGAACGGCGTCAGACCGATGCTGAACATCGACAGCAGCTTGGATGCAGAGCCATCTCATTCGGACAATTTCTGGCTTATTTAGGGAGGCATTCAATGTTTTTGAGAAATTTACCGATTGGCACAAAAATTCGCGAACGAAAATCCGGTTTTATCTTTCTTGTCGCTGAGCACGGCCATGAAGGCTATGCCGAGACAACACTGATCGCGAATGCAGCGGTCGACTATCTTGCGTATGACGCGGCCGAGCCGGATCACCCAAATGAACTGATCGCGCAGTTTGGCAACCAGGACTATGCCACGAGCAACCTGCACGCCTGGCTCAATTCAGAAGCCGAGGATTGGTTTTCCCCTAGGCATGAGCATGACAGACCGCCAGCGCCGGAATTTTTGACCGAGCCGGTCCGGGAAGACGGCACCGACGGCGACACATTCTATTATGATCTGCCATACTACGATCCGGATGCAAAGTATGAAGGCAAGCGCGCCTATGCCGAAAAACCCGGATTTCTGACACAGCTGGCTCCTGATTTCGTCAAGATGATCTGCGAAGTTGACATACCGGTCCAAAAACTTATCCGCCCTGGACAGACGCAGCCGGAATCGATTCGTGCGCTGGTATATCTGCCCAGCCTGGCCGAACTCGGTCATGGCGGCATGGCGGATGAAGGCTCAAGGCTCAAACTGCTTGAAGACCCGCGCTATATCTTCATTGGGCCGGATCCCGGCGTCATCGGCAAGCCAAGTGACTTCAGATACCGGGGAGCATCCTGGTGGTACTGGACCAGAAGCCCGTTTGTAGCGTCGTATGGATACGGCCGCCGCATATCGCCCGGTCATCGCGGCGGGGACGAAAATGACGCCGCCCTAGGCCTGACATCCTGCCGCAACGCGTCCGGTGTCCGGCCCATGCTGAACCTGTATTCCGGCGCGCCGGTCTCTGATGTGCCGGATCAAGAGGGCATTTATACGTTCAGGCCATCAAAGTACTGGATGGCCAGAACCAGGCCGCCCAAACGCTGGACCTGGACGCAGGAAGTTTCGTTCAACCTGCCCGAAGATATGAAATACAACCCGAACTGCCCCTGCCATAACACGGGCTGCGCCCGTCACGGATTCTGCAAAGCCTGCTTTGACTTCCATCGCTATATGGATCATGGACGGTTCTGCAAAAACAAGGAGGTCGACTAATGACACCAGACACAAAGATCCCACCCGAGCTGGCGAAGGTCGAGCACGAAGAGCCGCACCTGAACTGCTGCCAGAAAGTCCTGATCGAGTCCAGTGAGATTCTGGGCTGCTCTCAAGAAAAGGCCGCTCGGATGGGTGCCAATCTTGGCGGCGGATTTTTAGGCCGCGGTGAAGTCTGCGGTGCTGTCACCAGCGCCCTGATGGCCATCGGGCTGCGCAGCGACGACCCTTTGGACACCGAAGCCGGCGAGGATTTCATGCTGGCCTTTGAAGAAAAATACAACAGTTTGCGCTGTTCGGATCTCCGGCCGACAGACGGCAGCCACGATGCCTGCGAAGGCTATATCGCGTGGTCGATCGATTATCTGAAAAGTGCGTATCAGCAATCTGAAAACCAAAAGGAGTGAGGCAATTGGGGATCTTAACTACCGAAGCCATGTCCAAACATTTCGGCGGCGTCAAGGCGTTGCGCAAGGTTGACTTCAACGTCGAACACGGAACCGTCCATGGCCTGATCGGCCCCAACGGATCCGGCAAAACCACCTTGTTCAATGTGATCAGCGGCGTCTTCGAGCCGACAGCCGGCAAGGTCATTTTCCAGGGTGAGGACATCTCCGGTTTAAAGCCATACGAAATTACAGCCAAAGGCATTGGACGGACCTTCCAAATTCCCAAGACAATGGAAAAACTCAGTGTTCTGGACAATGTCATGGCCGGCCGCTACATCCACTCGAAGCCGGATATCCTGGGCACCTATTTCCGGTTGCCATTCCGGCAATCCAGGCAGGAACGAGAGATCCGGGAAGTCGCCATGGGCTATCTCGAGTTTGTCGGCATCGCCGATAAGGCGAAGCGAATGGCCCGAGACCTGGCCTGGGCGGACCAGCAGCTTCTGCAAATAGCCCGGGCACTGGCAACCGAACCCAAACTGCTGCTGCTGGATGAACCGACATCCGGCATGGGCATGGAAGAATCTGAAAAAATGGAAGAGATCATCCGCCAGATCAAGGCCAAGGGCACTACGATCATCCTGATCGCACATGACGTCAAGCTGGTGTCGCGGTCGTCCGATGTGGTCACGGCCATTGAATTCGGCGAAAAAATAGCGGAAGGCACTCCGGATGAGGTCAAGAACCATCCGAAAGTTGTGGAGGCGTACCTTGGAACAGACTGATATCATGCTCAAAGTCGAAAACTTATGTGTTTATTACGGTCAAGTCTGCGGGGTCAGAAAAATTGACATGGAAGTCCGCCGCGGTGAAATTGTCGCCCTGATCGGGTCGAACGGCGCTGGCAAATCAACCTTGATCAACACCATTCTGGGTCTGCAGCGGCTGCGCAGCGGCTCGATCACCTATATGAACACCGAAATATCCCGCATGGCCACCGAGAAAATCGTGGCGTCGGGCATCGCTGTTGTCCCCGAAGGCAGGGGCATGCTGGCTGACATGACCGTGATGGAAAACCTGCAGCTTGGCGCCTACCGCAAGAAAGTGGATTTTGCCCGCAACCTGGACATGGTCTACGAGTACTTCCCGATTCTCAAGGAACGCCAATGGCAGAAAGCTGGCTGCCTGTCCGGCGGTGAGCAGCAGATGCTCGCGATCAGCCGGGCGATTATCGGCAACCCCAGAATCGTCTTGCTGGACGAGCCGTCATTGGCCCTGTCGCCTGCGTATGTCGATATTATCTTCAAGATTCTGCAGCGCCTGCAGGGTACCGGTATGACGATCCTGTTATCCGAGCAGAACGCCAGGAAAGCCCTGCAGTATTCGGATCGCGGATACGTTTTGGATCTCGGACAGTCTATTCTTGAAGGCCCATCTAAAGAATTGTTGAACAACCCCAAGGTCAAAGCGGCCTATCTGGGGGTTTAGGGAGGAAACACATGCAGTCATTCATCGCACAACTGATCAATGGCTTGGCGACAGGCGGCATCTACGCCCTGCTTGTCCTGGGCATGAACCTGCTGATGCTGGTGCGCAACATCGTCCATCACAGCTTCTCGCATATTGTTATCCTGAACATGGCCATCGGCTGGTTTGTCCATCAGTCCACCGGCAGCGTCGCCCTGGCCTTTCTGGCCATGTTCGCGAGCGGCATCCTGACCACCATTCTGACCGAACCCCTGTTTCGGCCGCTGTCGGTCCGCGGCGCAACACTGGAAACGATCATTCTGGCGATGGGCATCGGCATCATCATCACCGAGCTGATCGCCCAGAACTTCAATAAGGGACAGGTGCTCTCCTACTCAAAAGACATGCGCGTTTTGGATATCAACATCACATCGGGCATGATCACCTTCTCGATCGGCAATATCATCGCGCTCATCGCCTGCGTCATCGTTGCCATGGTTCTGGTATGGTTCCTATTCAAGACCAGCGAGGGTCGGGCCATCCGGGCGATGGCACAGAACCTGCGCGTGGCTAAAATGCTCGGCGTCCCATTCGGGCGAACCGGTGTGCTCGGTTTCGGCATCGCCGGTCTGCTGACGGCCATTATCGGCATCATCTGCATCATGTGCCTGGGTTATGCGAATGCTTCGCTAGGCGATTCTTTTGCTGTCAAAGCCGTCATCTTGATGCTGTTCGCCGGCATGGGCGATATCAAGGGCGGCATCGTCGCCTCGATCTTCATGGGCGTTGTCGAATCCATGGCCCTGGCATACCTGCCCGGCCGCTGGACCGAAGCAATATTCTACGGTGTGATCATGCTGATCATCATTTGGAAGCCCAACGGCCTGTTTGCCAAAAAGCAGTTGAGCTAGGAGGAGACACACCATGTTTTCAACAGGTACCATCTATTTTCTGACACTGGTCATTGTGTATATCCTGATCGTCTGGGGCGCCCTGATCCCCTTCCGGGCAGGCTTGCTCTACAACGGAACAGTCTACTGTATGGCGATCGGCGGGTATGTCGCGGGGTTTGTCAGCAAGGAACTGAACTGGCCGTTTGGCCTGGCCGTCCTGGCCGCGGTCGCCGTAGGTGCGATCCTCGGGTTCCTGCCGGCACTGGGTTTTTCAAGAACATCCGGCATTGTCACCGCGGTTTCGTCCATGGCC
The DNA here is from genome assembly GCA_963675845.1 of uncultured Saccharofermentans sp. Lineage (GTDB taxonomy): Bacteria > Bacillota > Clostridia > Saccharofermentanales > UBA5734 > UBA8949. The sequence goes on from OY776634.1 coordinate 24,199, forward strand.
TTGATCTTCATCATCCAGTCCGTCATCCGAAATCTGAAGTTCCTGGGCGGCAGCAACGGCATGACCGGTATCCCCAAGGTTAACAATCTCCTGTTGTACGCGTTCATCATTCTGGTTCTGTCCGGGATCTTCATGCATCGGCTCAACAGCTCAATAATCGGGCGGGCACTGGAGGCGATCCAGACCGATCCGCAGATGGCAGAAACATTGGGTGTGAACACGCGCAGGATGACCATTCTCGCCCTGACACTATCGTCAGTCCTGTCCGCTATGGGCGGCGCGATCTACGCGTTCAACATCCGCGTGATCTACCCCGGCACATTCAGCTTCACGCTGCTGCTCAATGTCATGACCATGCTGTTTGTCGGCGGCCGCTTTACGCAGTGGGGCATCCTAATCTCCGCGCCGCTGCTCTGGAGCCTCAATGTCTATATGCCCAAAGGCGTCCAGAAACTGTCCAACTACATTTATGCCGCCATCCTGATCATCATCCTGATGCTGATGCCAGAAGGCCTGGTCACCCGCAACATGGTCCACAAGATCAGTCACTTCTTCAGTCGACTCGCAGACCGGATCCTCAAACGCAAGACACCGGTTACCTGATTTGTGATTCGGGCTTAAGGAAAAGCCTGAAATATAAAAAATCATAGGGGAGGAAATTATGAAAATCAGACGAACATTAACAATCGTTCTGGCTCTGGTTCTGTCCGTATCAATGCTGGCTGCCTGCAGCCCGGCTGAGACGACCAGCACAACCGCAGCCCCGTCCGAATCGAGTTCGGGCGAAGGCACAACATCCGAAGCCAATCCCGTCGCAGTCAGCGAATGGGAGATCCCCGTGCTCAGTGCCGTGACCGGACCCGTTGCCTTTGTCGGCGAACCCGCTGCCTGGGCTGCCGAGTACGCCGCTGAAATCATCAATGCTGACGGCGGCATCCGCGGCGTGCCCGTCAAGGTCGAAGTTTATGATGATGAATTTTCGGCTGAGATTGGTGCGCAAATCGCATCCACCCTGGTTGACGATTCTATCTTCATTCTGGGCTGTCTGGCCGCCCCGGTCAGCCTGGCGATCGGCCAGATTGTCTATGACGCACAGGTTCCCAACGTCGGTTCCTATTCCTACCAGGGCATCCGTGATGACTACGCGCCCTATGTCTATGGCTACATGAGCGATTCTGAAGAGGGCGACCTGGACATGTGCACCATGTGGTGCGACAAGTTTGACTACGAGAGCATCGTCTTCTTCTATACGCCAAGTGATTCATCGCAGTCCGCGACCAAGGAAAAGTTCGAAGCGGAGTTGCCCGGCGCTGGTATTGAAATTGCCGGTTATGTCGAGATCGAAACCGGCACATTAGATGTAGGATCTGCTGCGATTCAGGCTTTGAACTACGGTGCTGACGCCTACTACATTGTATCCCGAAAGGATGAAGCGGCCAAAATCATCAATGAGCTGCGTGACCGCGGCGTCGAAAACGGTGAGCAGATTGGTGCCTCGTTCGCGGCTTATGACTCAGGCCTGATTGACCTGTGCGGCGAAAATGCAGAAGGCATCTACATCTGGAACAAACTCGATCCGACATATTCCGGTGAAGTCTGGCAGGCGTTGTCTGAAGCATACGTCGCTGATATGGAGTCTGATCCGGTCTTCCCGCCGATCCGGGGATTCTATGATTCCATGATCGCCCTGAAACAGTGCTTTGAAGAACTCGAAATAACCGGCGATCCGGCCAAGGCTGATGACGAGCGGGCAGCTATCGCCGAATGGTTCTACAACAGTCCTGAAATCGAAGGCTGCCAGGGGACCTTCTATTGGGAGAACGGCAAGATGATGACCAGTCCATCTGTCTTCACCGTCAAGGATGGCCAGTTCACAGCAGTCGAGTAACTGATGCCTAATCTTGAATCCGAGTTTGGGAAACGGCGACTGTCATCAGCCGCCGTTTCCTTTTTGCAAGAAGCTGAAAAAAGAAAGCCATCTATGAATCGAGGACAATTATGAAAGTTTTGATCATTGGCGGTGTCGCGGGCGGCGCAGGCACAGCTGCCAGACTCCGCCGCAACGACGAGAACGCCCAGATCATCATGATCGAAAAAGGGCCCTACATCTCATTTGCCAACTGCGGCCTGCCCTACTTCATTGGCGGCGAAATCACCGACGAGGACGAACTGCAGCTGCAGACGCCTGAAAGCTTCCATGACCGCTTCAACGTCGATGTCCGGATTCTGTCCGAGGCAATTAAGATCAAGCCGGATCAAAAAACGGTGGCGATTAAAAACCGCTGTACGGATGAAACCTACATTGAGACCTACGATGTCCTAGTTCTGTCTCCTGGTGCGCGGCCTGTATCGCCGCCCATTGAAGGCGCTGATCTGGATCATGTCATGACATTGCGAACCATCCCTGATACGCTCCAAATCCAACATTTTATTGAAACTAGAAAACCCCAAAAGGCAGTTGTCATCGGCAGCGGCTATATTGGCGTTGAAATGGCAGAAAATCTCTGCAAAGCCGGACTGGACGTGGATATGATCGAAGCGCAAAACCACGTCATTGCGCCTTTAGACGCCGAGATGGCATCCTTTTTGCACGCCGGGATTCGCCAACAGGGCATCGGCCTGCACCTGAACAGCCAGGTCACAGCCATTCGGCCCGACCAGGTTGTGCTAAATGACGGGCGCCAAATCCAGGCCGACCTGGTCCTGATGAGCATCGGCGTCAAGCCGGAAACGGACTTTCTAAAGTCCAGCGGCATTGAGCTGGGGCAGCGCGGAGAGCTGATCGTCGACGACCAGATGAAGACCAACCAGCCCGATGTTTATGGTCTGGGGGATGCGGCAGCGACAAAAAACATCGTAACAGGCACAACACGAGTTATACCGCTGGCCTCACCAGCCAACCGGCAGGCACGGATCACAGCTGATGTTATCTGTGGAAAATCGGTTCGCTATCAGGGGGCGCAAGGCACCGCGATCGCCCGGGTTTTCGGACAAACCGCGGCGACGACCGGCGAAAGCGAGAGCACCCTGCTCAGGCAAGGCATCCCCTTTCGCAAATCCTACACTTTCAGCAACTCGAATGCCGGATACTATCCGGGTTCTGAGACTATGGCGATCAAGTTGCTGTTTGACAACATCGGCAGGATGCTGGGCGCCTCAATCGTAGGCGGCAAAGGTGTGGACAAACGGATCGATGTCTTGGCCGCAGCACTGCGTTCCGGCTTGACAGTCTGGGATCTGCAGGACCTGGAGCTGGCCTATGCGCCACCGTATTCGTCGGCCAAGGACCCGGTCAATATGGCCGGGTACGCTGCAGGCAATATCCTGGACAAGATGATGCATCCATTCTACGCCGAAGATATCAGCGGCTTTGGTCCGAACGATGTTTTGTTAGATGTCAGGACTTTGGCCGAGCACAGGGACGGGAGCATCCCCGGTTCGGTCAACATACCCGTCGACGACCTCAGGCATAGGCTATCTGAGCTGGACGACCAAAAGCACTACCGCATCTACTGCGCAGTCGGCCTAAGAGGCTATATCGCGCAAAGGATCCTTGTACAGAATCACATCAAGGCATCCAATCTCAGTGGCGGCTATACGCTGTGGGAATCAATGGATCGGGACAGCTGTTTTAGTCCTTGATCCTGAAATGGGTGCGGTAGGATTTCAGGCACTTGTCAATGACGTCCCGGGCAGCCTGGGCGTTTTCGACCGCCTGCATGCTGGTTTCCGTGTGCTCGAGAGATTTGTAGACGGAAAAGAAATGCTGGATTTCATCGAAGACATGATTGGGCAGCGACTCGATGTCCTTGTGGTTGTTGAGCTGCGGTTCCTCGAACGGAATCGCGATGATCTTTTCGTCCAATTCTTCGTCATCGGTCATGGAGAAGACTCCAATCGGGTAGCACTCGACCAGACACATCGGCTGCAGCGGTTCGGTACACAGGACCAGGACGTCCAGCGGATCACCGTCGTCTGCCAGCGTGCGCGGCAAAAAACCGTAGTTGGCCGGGTAGTGTGTGGATGTATAGAGGATGCGGTCCAGCTTGAGCATGCCAGTTGCCTTGTCCATCTCGTATTTTTGCTTGCCGCCCTTGGGAATCTCAATAACTGCGACGAACTTGTCGGGTTTCACGCGAGAGTCTGAAATATCGTGCCAGATGTTCATGTCATTCACCTTCCTGAATCGTTTTGGTTTTTTAAAATGATGCTGTCTAATTATAGATTATACTGGTTCAATCGGAACTGGATACCCCTTTTATGTATATTCTCCAGCAGGAAGCTGGTTTATGCCGGATTGAGGACCAATAAAATCTTGAATTGACAGTTTGAACATATCAGAAGCTGTGAATTCTTCAAGGACAAATCGATGGCGGATCGGTTAGAATAAGATATGCATCGCTCATCGAAGATTGGAGGATCGAGATGTCAGATATGAAGCAAGTTTCTGTAGCTGTAATCGGTGGCGGACCGGCCGGATTAGTCGCGGCTGGCAGCGCGGCTGAGCACGGCGCGCGTGTCGTCTTGTTTGAAAAGACGCGGCAATGCGGCCAAAAGCTTCTGCTGACCGGTCTGGGCCAATGTAATGTCACCAACAGCGCGCCGCTGGAAGATTTTCTGGCGCACTATCCCGAAAATAAGAAATTTCTTTATCCGGCCCTCCGTCAGTTCTTCGTTGAAGACCTAAAGGACCTGCTGAAGCAATTTGATCTGTCTTTGGTTCTGCGCGACGATGGGAAGTATTTCCCTGAAAGCGGGAGAGCCCAAAGCGTTCTGGATGCCCTGCTGGCATATTGCCGCAAGCAGGGTGTTGAGTGCCGTTGTCGGGACGCTGTCCAATCAATCCCACATGCCGACTCGCGTTGGATCGTCCAATCTGCCAGCGGAGCCTGGCCTTTCGATTCAGTTATCCTCGCAACCGGCGGCTTGTCCTATCCTGGTACCGGTTCGGACGGAGATGGCTTCCGAATGGCCCGACAACTTGACATTGACATCATACCGACCCGCCCGGCCCTGGTCGCGCTTGACATTTCAGCACCGGACTGCGCAATTCTCTCAGGCGTCAGCCTCCGGAGCATCATTGCCCGGCTGGAGCAGTCAGACGGCGAAAAAGTCTGGAAGAAGATCCATGAAATACAGGGCGATCTCCTCTTCACGCATTTTGGCGTATCCGGTCCGGCGGTGCTGTTCCTGTCGAGATGGCTGCCAGCAAATTTCGGACCATCGTCCAGCGGCCCCAAGTTCGAGCTCTCGCTGGATCTGGTGCCGGATATATCGGTGCAGGATCTGGAGAAGCAGCTCCTGGTGACTTTCGACTCAACGCCCAAGCGCCAGGTCAGGACCGTGGTCAGCCAGGATCTTGGGCTGCCGAGGGCACTAGCCCAGGTCATCGTCAAACACTGTGGCCTGGACAGCGACGCGATCTGCCAGCAGGTCAACAAGACGATCAGGAAATCACTCATTCGCCAGCTCAAAAACACTCGTTTGCACATAGCCAAGACCCGGGGATACAGTGAAGCCATGGTGACAGCCGGCGGCGTGTCCACCCGGGATGTCAACCCCAAGACCATGGAAGCCAGACAGCATAGGGGCCTCTTCTTCGCCGGCGAGATGATCGATATCGATGGGCTGACCGGCGGATTCAATTTGCAGGCAGCCTTTTCCACAGGCTATCTCGCCGGAAAGTACGCAGCCAGGCAGCTGTAAACAACAGCGTTTGCCAGGTTCTTCGGTTTAGATCAGAGTTTGATCTGCCCCAGCAAAAAATCTTCTGCAAAAACATGCTGAATGCCTGACTGACTCATGTCCAGATGATCCAGACTCATGACGTATTTAGGATAATTGTCCGCAATAACCTGAAGGGGTTTAAACTCTCGCGCGGCAGTTTTCTCATCCAGAATGGATAATGCAACTTGAATATAGACACGTTGACCCTCTGCTTCTGCAATAAAGTCAACCTCTAGATCACCTTCCTGACCAACAAAAACTCGATACCCTAAGCGGAGAAGTTGAAGATAGACGAGATTTTCCAAGACAAAACCAAGATTCTTTGAATCAGCGGAAGTCAGAACAGTTCGTATACCTGGATCTACCGCGTAATATTTAGGTTCCCTGCCTAAAATTGCCCGGCCTCTGAGGTCATAGCGCTGAACTTCATAGATTAGATAGGCGTCTTCTAAGAGTTTAATATATTTGGCTACCGTTTCCTGTCTGGTCTTCTCACCGCTCAAGCTGTTCAGCGTATTGGTAATCTTTCGAACAGAACTGCGGTTGCCAATGGTATCATACATGAAGCTGCTGAGGTTTCTAAGGACAATGGGATTGGTTATATTGCCACGAAGCATGATATCTCTAAACAGGATGCTGTCGGTCAGGTCCATCAATTGAGTCAATTTTTTTCGCTCACTATCCAATTGCAAGACACTTGGAAAGCCGCCAAAACGAAGATAGTCGTTTAAAGAAATCTCCGGATTCATTTTTCTCGCTTCGGCAAGGGAAAACGGCAACAACATGTGTTGAATATATCTACCACTTAAACGGGTCGCAAGATCTGATGCAAGAATCTTCGCATTGGACCCGGTCAAAATCATATCAAAACGACGGTCAAGCCGCAGAGAATTGATCACCTCTTCCCAGCCTTCTACAATTTGGATTTCATCAAGAAGCAAATAGCAGTTATCGCTTTGGCCATTGAAATAAGCTTTGATGTACTGATAGAGCTTTTCTGCTGATCGAAGATCAATTGTATCCAAACTCTCAAAGTTCATGCAAAGTATGTTGGATTCTTGCACGCCATCGTCCTTGAGACTATTCCTATACTGCATTAGCAATGTGGATTTTCCACATCGACGGACACCTGTAATAATTTTAACAGCTTCATGGTCTCGCCAGGATTTAAGCCATTCGAGGTCATGCTTGCGGCTTATCATGATCTCACCACCTTTCTTATTTACGTTGATTCAACTATCTATATTATATCCGCTTGGAATCGACATATCAAGATATAAACCCTATAATATCCGCTTGGAATCGACATATCTGGATTTGTATGCCGCTAAAAAACCTGTACCAGCTGCAAGATGCAGCTGGCACAGGCTCTGAATCGGGTCAATCAGATTAATAAACGGCTTCAGATATGCCGGATTTTAACCGGAACCGCTCTCAGCATCTGGTCCACGGCATCCAGGTCGGCATCACCTAAAACCATCGCCCGGATGAATCCTTCGGAGCTTTTCGCCACCTCGGCGATGCTGTAGGGCAACTCCATGCCCGTCTCGCCGGATGCCATGGCCTGGAGCCTGGGCATCTGCTCGTCCAGGACCGCCTTGGTTTCGGGTTTGGCCATCAGTTCTTTGAGGGGTGTTTCTATCGAGTAGACCAGCTCATACGAGCGGGTTGGCGGGTAGCTGAAACTGTAGCGCCCTGCCGGCAGGTGCAATCTGACCTTGCCGTCTGACTGAGTCGGATCAAAGTCGCCGAGATCGGGGATATCCGCCAGTTTGGCGTCAGGCAGCCAAACTGAGGCGGTCGCGTTAAAGGGCACCGTAACTTCAACCGTCAGTTTGCCGTCGGCTTCACGGCGCCATCCGCTCTCGATCAGGCCCATTGAGGACTTGAGCGACGCCTTGGCGAAGGTCAGTTTGCCGTAGATATCCGGCCGGACCTCAAACTGCTTGAATCCCGGTGCATGCTCAACCGGATTGATGCCGCACATGTTGCGGTACATCCATTCGGCGATCGAGCCGTAGGCATAATGGTTCAGTGAGTTCATGCCAGTACCGGAAATCTTGCCGTCAGGCAGGATCGAGTTCCAGCGCTCCCAGATGGTGGTCGCGCCCATCAGGACTTCATACAGCCAGCTGGGATAATCCTCCTGGAAGAAGATCTTGTACGCGCTGTCGGGATCACCGTTGTCGGCCAGCGAACGGCAGAGATACGGGGTCCCGATAAACCCGGTCTTGAGATGCATGTTGCTCTTTTTGAGCAGGGCGCCTAGATCTGCCAGAACGCGCTGGCGAACAGCCGGTTCAACCAGGTCAAAGTGCAGCGCAACGACATGCGCGGTTTGCGTCAGGATCGTTGAGCGCCCGTTCTTTGAGAAGAACTCGTCCTGGATCGCCAGCCTGACTTCCTCGGACAGTTTGCCGTAAAATGCCGCGTCCTCGGTTTTGCCCAGCACAGCTGCTGCCTTGGCCAGAATATTGGTCGAGAGCCGGTAATAGGCAGATGCCAGCAAGCCGTTGTCGGTGCCGCCCATGACGCCGCCTTCAACCGGACCGTCCAGTGCCAGCCAGTCGCCGAAGTGAAAGCCGACCGTCCAAAGTTTGCGGTTGCCGGATTTTTCGTCCTGCCTGCGGATCCAGTCGACCCAGGCCTTCATGCTGTCATACTGGCGTCTGAGGATGGTCTTGTCACCGAAGTGCAAATACACCTCCCAGGGGATGACCGTGGCGGCGTCGCTCCAGGCGCAGGCTCCGCCGCTGGCAAAGCCGCTTTCAGGGTTTTTGTTCGGATTGAATGTCGGCACGACGCTGGCCACCATGCCATCGTAGAACTGCTGGTCCTCCCACACATCCTGCATGAATTTGACATAGAAGGCATAGGTATCCATGTTGAATGATGCAGTACCGGCGAACACTTCAGCATCACCGGTCCAGCCCATTCGTTCATCGCGCTGCGGGCAGTCCGTCGGAACATCCAGGAAATTGCCTTTCTGTCCCCAGAGGGCATTGAGGAACAATCGATTGACCAGCGGGTCGGAGGTCTCAATGTGGCCGGTGGTCTCGAGATCCGAGTACACCACGCATCCGATAAAGTCTTCGATGCGGATCGGCTCAGCAAATCCTTCCAGCTTGGCGTAGCGAAATCCGTAGAAGGTCGTTGAAGGCTCGATGGTCCGGTCTTGACCGTCTGAGATATAGATATACTCTGCTTTGGCTCCTCTCAGGTTATCGCGGTAGAAGTTGCCGTCCTGCAGGACTTCGCCATGCTGGATCCGGATCTTTGAGCCCTTCGGCTCGCGGATCTGAATCCTTAGCCAGCCGACCATGTTCTGCCCCATGTCCAGCACCCATTCCCCGGCCGGGGTTCGGATCAGCTCGATCGGCCGGATCTCTTCCTTGACCAGAACCGGCAGTGACAATCTGTCGGTGATCCGGCCCAGCCCCTTGGGTTCGTATAGCCAAACACCGTCCCAGTCGGAATCGTCGAAAGAAGGCTTCGACCAGCCATCGATGGCCAGGTTGGCATCGTAGACTTCGCCGTCGTAGATAGAATCCTCGACAATCGGGGACGCATGGCAGCGCCAGTCGGTATCCGAACAGATAACTTGCTCGCTGCCATCTTCGAAGCTGATGCGCAATTCACACAGCAGCGAGAAGGCGTCGACGTAAGGTGAATTCATTTCACCGAATGTACCGAACGGCCCCTTGGCCCAGCCATTGGCGAGCATGACACCGATCGCGTTGTCGCCCCGGGTCAGCTGCTCGGTGACATCGTAGGTCTGGTACTGGACCCAGGCATCGTAGCTGTTGCAATACGGTGTCAGGCGCTCCTGGCCGATCCGCTGGCCGTTGATCTCCAGTTCATAGAGACCGAAGCCCGTAATATAAACCCGGGCTGACCGGATCTTCTGATCCAGTGAGAAAGCTTTTCTCAAATAGGGGTGGATGCTCTGATCCTCCCAGGCTGGCGTAATCCACTGGGCCTGCCAGCTGTCACTCATCTTGCCGGTCTCAAACCAGTTGATATCGGATACAGCGTCGTCGCCCTGGTCTCCCCAGACCTGAACCGTCCAAAAATAGCGGGTGTAAGGCTTCAGTTCAACGGGCAGGTCGACTGCCAGACTGTCCAGCGATTCATCCCGGCCGCTGTCGTAGAGGATATCCGTCATGGCAGCATTGAGCGCGACCTGGATTCTGGCGGCGGTCTGGACTTTGGATCCGGTATCCTCCGCGATCCAGGAAACCGTCGCCCGCTCCATGCCATAGCCGAGCGGATTGGTCATATGATTGGTTTTGCAGGATGTGATTCTCATGATTGTCCTCCAAGTATTATTAATTTGCGCTCATCACACAGCAGCATTTCGAGGCATTCAAATCCTTTAACGTAGGATTCCCTCTTTAAAGTATAGAGCAAAGCCGCTAAAATAAAAGAATCCTAGGTAACCAATGAAGTGTTTTGAGGTAAGGTAAATGGAACAATCCCTGATCGACCAGCTCTGGCGCCACACCGACCGGATGGATCGCATGAACGCTTTACGCTTCACGCGGGAGGATTTTCAGCGCCGATTGGATCAGCTCAAGCCCAACGAGCCGATCCTGATGCCGGCTGTCATGTTTCTGGAAGGCAAGTTCCAAGACCTCTTCATGTCCTTCCACCATGAGGGGTCCAATTCACTGCTCCACTACCATGACTTTTTTGAGCTGATCTACACCTGCAAGGGCTCCCCGGTCGGGGTGTTCAACGGACAGGAGATCGTCCTGGAGACCGGCAGCCTGTGTGTGATGAATCCCAACGCCGCCCATTATTTCAAACAGTACTCGGAAAAATCCGATCTGGTTCTCAATATTGTCCTGGCCAAGGCTGTCTTTCAGAAGTCCCTGCTCAGAATCCTGTTCAGCGACCCGGTGCTCAACGCCTTCTTTATCCGCTACCAGCTTGAAAACGAATCGCAATCGTCTTTTCTCTTTATGCCGCATCTGAACAAGGAGGTCGAGCACCTGATCGAGAATCTGCTTCGGGAATACCTGAACCAGCGCCAATACAGCCAGGTCATCATCGAGTCGCTCCTGACCTTGATCTTTGCCCAGATTGTCAGGACCTTCGGTAAGCCAGACCCCAAGGGCAATCCTGTCCTGTCGGAGATCTTGAACGATGTCTATCTGAACTACCAGCAGATCCGGCTTGAGGAGCTCGCATCAAAATACAACTACCACCCTAAATACCTGTCCGCGCTCATTCACCGCGAAACCGGCCAGACCTTCCGCAGCCTGCTGACCACCATCCGGCTGCAGAACGCTGTCAATCATCTGCTCTATTCGGACATGAGTGTCGAGGCAATCGCCCAGGCAGTCGGCTACGGCGAACGCAGCAGTTTCTACAGCGCTTTCAGGAAAGCCTACCAGACAAGCCCAGCGCAGTACCGGTTGCTTCATCGGGCAAGCGGGGAATAACTAGACCTGTTAAGACTGTCACTCAAACTTGACGAACCAAGAGCCCTTGAAGGTCAGTTTGCCGGTGTCCCCTTCTGTCAGGAAGTTGTATTCATAGTCAGGAACCTGCAGTTCCAACCGATCGCCGCTCTCGACCTGAAATGTCGCAGTGCATTGCCGGGCTGTGATCAGATGGGAGCCATAGCCCGCCTGATGATGCTGCTGAACCGTATCGACACGTTTGGCGACAAGGGTCGCGGCGACAGACAGCTCGGGGGAGCGGTTGTTTCGTTTCCAGTTGGATACCCCCCAGATGATGCTGATCAGTGCCATGGATATCACGATGATGCCGGCTATTGAGAACAAAGTATGAAATTCTAAAGTCATGCTGATTGATCTCCTCGATGAATATCAAGATGTCTTACGATTGACGTGGGTTCTTCAGATCATTGTACCGGTTTTTGGTCGCGTTGAAACTGATCAGGAATAAGATCGCCACAATAATCAATGCAACCACAACCACGAGATTGAGGCCCGGAATCAAGATGACCAGGTAGACCGCACAATTGAATATCGCAAGAACTTTCCAGGTCCACATCAGGGATTTCCCATACAGGTCGACCTGATCGCGGGTTTCAATTTCACGGACGGCCGACACAATATTGTAGCTGATGAACAGCGATACGACCGTAGACGCGACCGCGAGGATGGTGGCGACTGGGCCCAAAGATGCCGAAATACCCACGAGATTGAATACGTAGAGCAGCCCGGTATAGACCGACATACCGATAGCCCAATGCCTGACTCTGGCAAACCGGTTGCTTTCCGGTGACATTTCTGCAAGCCCGATCACCATCAGGATATAGCCGACAAAATCCGGGAACAGGCCGACCTGGGCGGTGTCGAGATTGATGCTGAAATTCAGAAAAACAAATAATAGTCCAATAAACAATTTTGACATGATGTCACCTGCTATCACTGCGAAGCGCTGCAATCAATACAGGGATATCATATCTTTTTTCTTAAAATAGATCAACTGTTCAAGGAATAATTTACAATTGATTGAGATCAGCCCGCAAAATCATCGGTCAGGTACTGATCCGCCCAGTTGACGACGCCCGACTCGTCCATCACCCAAGATATCTGGTAGCCATAGTCTTTGTGGGCGGCGAAAGATTCCAGCTGGCTGAAGGTCAGCAGCGCAGAAAGCTCTAGCTGAATGCTGCCGTTTGAGGCATCGCCCTGCTCGATCAGGAAAAGTCTGTATCCCAAGTCTGTCAAACGGTCAAACTCGGCTCTAGTCCGTTCATTTTGGATCTCAAGCAGCTGTGGATAACCCTGCTCAAAATAGTCTGCGCGCGCGGCTTGACAGACCTCGGCGGCATCCAGTGTCTTGGCCTGTTCGACCAGGGTGTTGAATGCTTCGACAGAAATATTGCCGCCATGATCGCCATTGTATTCATCGTACGGATAGAAGCCCAGCGCCAGGTCGGACAATTCAATCCACTCGCCGATCGTTCGTCCCTCGTATTCAAAACCCCAGAAATACTCCCGGTCTTGCGGCGCGGCTATGCCGATCTGGACATAGAACAGCAACTGCTCATTTGCCGGGTCCGTCATAGCCTGATCGACGCCGGCTCCGATCATAACCTCGCCCGGCGTCATATTGATGTCGTCCAACGAGCAGCTGGCATAGTCGTCCGATTTAACCACCATCAAAGCTTTGGATGCGGTTGTGGTTTGATTCGCGGTTGTTGTCGTCACAACCGTTTCTTCCGGCAGCGAAGATGGCCTGAAGAAGAGATAGGCCGCGGCTGCGATCAGGATGATCAGGGCACCCGATAACAATCCGACAACCATTTGCAGTCTGCGGCGCCTGGCATTATAGTCTGCCTTGGCGGCCGCAACGAAAGCCAGCCGCGCATCCGGTGAATCTGATTTGTTTTTCCCGGGTGCAATATCCCGCCATTTCTGGGTCATCGTCATCTCGCTCCAAATTCTATTGATCGATTGCGCTGCTGATGATTCATCCATGATACCACCGATCTGGCCTTTGGCAAAACAGAATCAGAGGACATCTGAATGATTGTCAACGCTCTTTTCCCCAACAAAAAAACCCCAGTCTATTCATCCGCTGTGAATAGATCGGAGTCGATTGATGCCGGCTTTCTGCCGGACGGGCTATTTTGTCAATGGCTTATCGGCCGTTGGTCATGTACCAGGCAAAACCCAGTGCGTTGATGAAATTGGCTTGTTTCTTGTCACGCTCAACGCCATAGTACTCACCTTGATACATGGCATCTTCATAAAATCGATCGATGCTGAAAAATTTCTTCATATCATTTCACTCCTTTCTTTTTTGATTTAACTTAATTATATTACCTTTTAAGGTATTATTCCATTTACAAGCTGGATGAAAATTCGTTGCACTTATATTATTCGTTTGTGCATTTAAACAACATCTCTCATTTTTGTTTATGCACCCTGACAGGTCCACGTTTTATTCTACACATCGCATCTCATCTGCCAAGATGCTGTGAGCCCTCAATAACAGGTCATCTGGGATCTTCCCCAAACGATCGGCTGTGCCAGAGAGTTGAATCCGCTCAGGTTATGGTTAATCCAGAAACGATCGTTTTGCCTTGACCTCGCGACTTTGTAATCTGAGCTGTTATACCGGAATTTGGGCATTCAAATTCTTCGGTCAATGATCAAAGATGTTGAATATGCTAAAATAATAGCAAAGATAAAATTGCCTTCCGGCATATTTCGCAAAGGAGCAAGATCAATGGCTAACTACTACACTCAGACTTCAGACAGATCGAAGATCGCAGCTTTACTGCTCTGCATTTTCCTGGGCGAACTGGGCGTCCATTATTTCTATGTCGGACGAATCGGGATGGGCATCTTGTACCTGCTGACGCTCGGCCTGTTCGGCATCGGCTGGCTGGTCGACATTATCCGGATCGCGTTGGGATCTTTTCGGGACAATGTCGGCGCTCCGTTGAGAGTCTGAACGGGGCCTCGAGAACGGGCAGCAAGGCCTCCTGTCCAGATCAACAGCCAACTGTACTGATGGAGTTTAAACAAAACAACTGGCAGAGCCGCCGGAACTTGAGTTCCGGCGGCTCTGCCAGTTGTTTTGCATCTCAATTACCGATAACCTTACCGGGTTATAAAACCCTGTAGGCTGCCTCGTATCCGCCGTGAATCGCGTCGACCACCTTGCCGGCCTTCTGGCTGTCGCCGACTACCTCAACCGGGATATCCCCGGCCATGGCCTGGATGCTTTCGACCAGGTCGGTGTTGGGCGCCATGCCCATCGAGTAAATGCAGGTGTCGGCTGCAATCGTCAGTTCCTCGCCATCCTGTTCCAGCCGGATGCCGTCTGGTTTGAATTCAAGCACTTTGGCTTTGAGATACTGGCGAATCCCGCGCTTGTCCATCTCGTCCAACAGCGCATTGCGGTAGTAGCCGAAGGTCTCGTAGGCCATCATGTCGAGCATGTCGACGACGGTGACGTCCCGGCCGTGACGGGCCAGATGCAGACCGACTTCGCAGCCGACCAGGCCACCGCCAGCCAAAACGACCTTTTGGCCAATCTTGTCCAAGTTGTAATAGGCGTCCAGCGCACTCATCGCCGAATCAATGCCCGGAATCGGCGGTTTGACCGGATGCGCGCCGACCGCTACGATGATCGAGTCCGGTTGCAGGGCCTGGATGAGTTCTTCGCTGGCCGGCGTGTTCATGCGGATATCCGTTTTGCTCTCATGGGCTTCCCGAATCAGGAGATTCTTGAAGGTGTTGAGGTCTGTTTTATCTTCATCGTCATCCGTGAAGTTCAGCGTGCCGCCCAAAACATCTGTTTTTTCGACCAGCGTCACCTCGTGACCGCGTTCGGACGCGGTGATCGCCGCCTGCAAACCGCTGACGCCGCCGCCGACAACCAGCACCTTGCGGGAGCCTTCCGGCTTTGGCTGACGGTCTGCGTACCAGCCGAAGCCGGAATTCGGATTGATCGCGCAGCGCCCCATGGACGCCGGGCTGTAGATTTTCATGACCTCTTCGATCGGGATGCCCTTCTCCGGCAGCGGCATATCGGTTTCATGCTCGCAAAAGCCCGGATAGCAGTTGAAGCAGCGCACGCAGCGGTGAATCGTATCTTCATGGTCGGCAAACGCCTTGTTGGGAAACTCGGGGTCCGCAAATCCCTGTCGGCCCATCTCGACAAAGTCAGCCTTGCCGTCGCGAATGACCTCATCCGCCATCTTGGGATCGTTGAACCCGCCGATCACCGCCACCTTGGATTTTTGGACTGCCGCCTTGACCTTGGCTGCGTGTTCGACGTTGACGCCATGGATGTCGAAGAAGTCAGAGAAGGTCTGCGTGCCGTTGCCGGCCCACTTCAGGCCGTTGGAGATGTGGATGATGTCGACTAAGCCGTCAATTTCCTGGCAGAACTCGACCGTGTCGTCAATCGTCATGCCGCCAGGCACGCCGTCTTCCGCCGAGAAGCGAAATTCCAGGATCATGTCCTCGCCGATCCCTTCTCGGACCGCGTTGAAGATCCGCCTGGGAAAGCGGGCACGGTTGGCTATGCTGCCGCCGTATTCATCCGTGCGGTGATTGGTCCAGGGGGAGATGAACTGCTGGATGTTGAAGCCATGCCCGCCGTGCACAAGGACACCATCAAAGCCGCAATTTTTGGCAAATCTCGCAATTTTGAAAAAGTCATCACAGATTTTTTGCATCATCTCTTCGTTCAGCGCATGGACCTGGACGCCGTCCTCCCGGATGAACGCGTCCGGTCCCCACGGCACAAACGGCGGCTTGGTTTCGGCACGGGATCCCTCGTGCGAGAACTCGAGGTAGGCCAGCGCGCCATGGCGCTTGATGCGGTCGGCGTATTCCTTGATCATCTTGAAGTCATCGCCGTCCTGGTTTTCCGTGTCGATCGAACGCTCCATGAAAATAGCCGTGCCTTCTTCGTTGTTGACCGGCAGCTCACCCGTCGATACGGCAGCAAAACCGCCTTTGGCCCGGTTCTCGACCATGCGGTAGACATTTTCAGCGATGTCCGGCAAAAAGAAAACCGAGTGCGCAAACAGCGTTGGAGCTGCGATCAGTCGATTTTTGTAAACCTTTCCGCGGATCGTCATTGGGCTTTCCAGATATTTGAACTTGCTCATAGGGTAACCCTCCAGTTATTCATTCATGATTCCAGTTTAGAACCAGGCTTCCGGCCTGTCCAATTCCTGTCTGGCTCACAAGGTATAACCAGAAGGAATATCTCTTGTCACAGGTGGTGCCAGAATGCTAAACTGAACGCATCGTAAAGGACGGGAGGCGGTCTTATCCAGGATATTTCCCTGAAAAACATGGCCTATTTCCTGGCAGCAGCCGAATACGGCAATTTCTCGGAAGCGGCCCAGAAGCTCTATGTCTCTCAGCCTCAGATCAGCAAATGGATCCGCGGCCTGGAAACCAGTCTTGGCGTCTCGCTGTTTCGGCGGACGGCACACGGCGTCATCCTGACCGATGAAGGTCAGTATCTTTATCGCGAGTGGAAACTGCTGCACCAGCAGTTCAACCTGACGCTGGACACCGTCAAGGCCATGCGCTATGGTTTCCAGGGCACGCTGCGCATCGGCTGTTATCGGGTGTTCGGCGAATCGGCCCAGCTCCAGGCCGCGGTTGAGGCATTTGAAAAAGTCCAACCGGATATCCAGGTCTCAATTGAGCTGTATGAATTCGCCGAGCTTCGCGAAAAGCTCATAGCCGGCGAAGTAGATGTCGCGTTCACCTATGATTTCAATTTCGATGAAACCCCGGACATCTCAATGCAAAAACTGCATCGACTGTACCAGTGCATCGCGATGCCGGCCAAGCATCCGCTGGCGCACAAGACATCGCTCCAACTGTCCGATCTGACCGGTGAAACCCTATTGCTGATCCAGACCGGCGAATCCAAAGGCGCCAGCGACCGCGCCCAGGAGATGTGCCGTCGCGAAGGCTGCCGTCCCGGCCGGGTGCTTTATATCCCCAACGTCTCGTCCATGGCCGCGGCAGTCAGCCGGGGTCTTGGCTTCACCCTGATCGGAACCTATATCTCGGAAGGGCATGAGGACACTATCCGGACCTTCCCGCTGCCGGACGGCGCCATACCCTCCTGGCTGGTTCTGGCCTGGCAAGATAACCGCTTGACCGATGAGATCCGGGTACTGACCCGGTTGCTGATCGATCGAGAAGACATCAGCAGTAGCACGGATGCCTAGAGCGCTCAAGGCCGATTTTGGCCGAAGGAGTCAACAAATGAACAAGCAGTGGCAAGGTCTCGATTTTCTAAGAGGTCTGGGCATTATGGGCCTGCTGGCCATGCATTCAGCCTTCTACTACTACGGCGGCATCTGGACAATCGATCTGGACAACCCGCCGCTGATCATCACGGTGATCGGGCTTTTACTGATGTTTGCCGGTCTGTTCGCCATGATCTCAGGCTGTGTCCACGGCATAAGCATGATGCGGCTGGAAAAGGACAGGAGCTGGTCAGCCAGCCAGATCCTTAAAAAGAAGCTGGTATCGGCCATCTTCATGCTCTGCACCGCCTATCTCTATTTCATCTTCACCGGCCCCGGCTTGTCGGATTTTTCGACCCGGACCATGAACAACTCGATCCTGGTCGAACTCATTCGAAACGGCCGATTAATCGGCACCAACCCGGAGCGGCTTTTCTACATCGACAGCCTGGTCATGATCGCCAGCAATATCCTGCTGATCAGCCTGATCTGGACAGGGCTCAGAAAACTCCGGCTGCTGCGCCCGGGCATGCTGCTCGGCCTGTCAGGCGTCGTCATGCTGCTGACCCTGATCCGCCTGCCCCTTTACCCTCTCTATCTGGAGCTGTTCGCCACCCGAAACTGGTTCGGGGTACTGGGCCTGTTCTGGCTGGTCAATAAAAACAACCCGGTGCTGCCCTTCCTCGCCTTCGGCCTCATGGGTGCCTGGCTGGCCTTCTATCTGGAACAAGGCCGATCGAAAAAACTGCCGCTGCTCGTCGGGTTGTCTTGCTTTCTGGCTGGCGTCATCAGCTACGTCTTTTTACCGGATACCATGCTTGAGCGCGCCATTGACCTCAAGTGGTACAGCATCATGGTGGCCCAGATCGGACTGTTCATCCTGCTGATTCTGGGATCGATACGGCTGCTGGACCCCAGCGGCGGCACCCGGGACAACCCGTTCATGCGCTTTTTCAAGCGCTTCAGCTACGGCGGCCTGACCGCCTTTTTCCTGGAGAGCATCGTCGCGGCCATTGTCTGGCGACTGCTCAGACTGATCTGGCCTGATCTTGAACTGAGCCTGGGCGGCGCACTGTTCTATGGCCTGATCCTGGCGATATGCTGGGGCTTCATCCTGATGCTTTGGGAGAAGCGATCCTACCGCGGCACCCTGGAGTCAGGCTATGGACGCCTGGTCGCCCGCTTCGGAGGCGCCAGCAGCAAGGCCGAAAAGCTTCGGTCTATAGACAGGATGTGACCTTGCATGGGATTGATTCAAGCTATCCGCGACATCGTTCAACTCAACTGGCACAGGAACCATTTTACGGCCGACAACATCCGCGATTACCAGCAGCGAGAAGTCCTGAAGCTGTTGTCTTTTGTCCGGCAATCCAGCCCCTTCTACGCGGATCTATATAACGGGATTGATGTTCATGACCTCGAATCTTATGCCAACCTGCCGGTCATCAACAAGCAGACCATGATGGACCATTTCGACCGGCTCAACACAGCGGGGCTGGAATTGTCAGATGTCTTGGATTATGCCGTAGACAAGGAGCTCAATCAGGACTTTCTGGGATATTACCGGGACAGATATGTTGTCGGCCTGTCCAGCGGGACGTCTGGCAGCCAAGGCATCTATGTCACGGACAAAGCCCTGACCAAGCGACTGCCGGGCGTCTTCCTGGCCCGCGGCGGCGTTTTTCTACGCGACCTGCCGCTGCGCATCCTGTTTATCCTCAGGGTCTTCAGCCAGGGATTTGCCGACATTCGGGCGCCCCTGATCCAACTGACCTATCGATCGTCCATGACCGAACCGGCAGAACTCATCGAAGCCTTGAATAACCAGGGTACAAACATCTTAATGGCGCCGCCGTCGCTCTTAAAACGCCTTTTGCCCTTAGCCGACAAGATTAAGCGGCCGCCGAAACGGATTATCTCGTATGCCGAGGTCCTGGAAGCCGAAAGCAAAGCGGTTCTCAGCCATGCTTTCAAAGCGCCGATCGTTGAAATCTACCAGGCCAGCGAAGGCCAGATCGCCAGCCCCTGCCGCTGTGGCAATCTGCACATTAACGAGGACCTGGTGTTTGTCGAACTGTTCGAAAAAGACGGCCAAACGCCGGTCACCCGGCCGGGGCAGCGCGCCGGCCGCATGCTGGTCACCAACCTGGTCAACCGCGTCCAGCCGCTGCTGCGCTATGAGATGAACGACCTGATTGAGCTCGGTGACCCCTGCCCTTGCGGCAGTCATTTCAGGGTCATCCGGCGCATCATCGGGCGCCAGGACGATGTTTTGGAGCTGCCGGGCCAAAACGGTCAGATGCGAGCCTTGTACCCGGATCTGGTCAGCCGCTGGATTATCACCGCAGACGACAGAATTCGGGAATACCGGGTCGAACAGGACGAGAGCAACCACTTGCTGGTCACGCTGGACGTTCTGGATCCGAACAAAGGATCTGAGATCATCCGAAAAGTTGAGCAGCGGATGCTCGGCGAACTGGCCCAGTATGGTTTCAACTGCCGCATAACGATTCAAATCGAGTCGATTCGGCTGCCCGAAGATCGCAGCAAGTACAAGCGGTTTATCCATCTGAAGTAGAAGGTCTTTTCAACAACCGGTTCGGGTAAAGCGAAATTTGTCCAGCACCAGAGGTATCATCGTATGATACAAATTGTTCCATTTCCTGATCAGACAAAGAACTTGATCAAGTATTGCATCAAATTTAGAACAAGGATATATAAAGACCTTTAAGCTTCGCCCTTATAATCAAGCTAAATTAATACCTAATAACTCAACACAACTTGATCATGGACGAGATTACCAATCAAACTCGATTATTTTAGAAGCACTGAGTGCACCAATCACCCCTGCCTATGAATCAGCCATATGCGATTTAACAAAACGTGTAAAATTCTCACCTCTAAGCCTAGCAGTGGAAGCGTTTCATATCAGCCAGCTTGGCACTGCCCACATATCGGGTGTTATCGGGATCAAGTCATCAGCCATGCAAACAAAGCTGCCCACGCCGCATTCATGACCCGTTCTTTTCAGAACAGAAAAATGTCGGCCTGCGCTTTTACTGGGCCGACTGCTTTTTTTGATCTCAATCGGATATAGTATGCCGTTTTCTTCAATCAACAGATCGATTTCATGTTGGTCACTATCTCGATAATAATAAACCGGGGGACGTCTGCCAGCATTCAGATAGCTTTTGATGATTTCAGAGACGACCCATGTTTCAAAAAAAGCCCCCGACATGGCAGAAACTTCCAAGGATTCACTGGAAGTCCAGCGGGTCAGGTATGCACATAATCCTGTGTCTATGAAATACAGATTGGGCGCTTTGATCATTCGCTTAGATGTGTTGTTAAAATATGGTTCTACAAGAACAACAATTCCTGTAGAGACTAATATCGAAAGCCATTTTTTAGCAATCGGTGAAGATATTCCAACATCCCTAGATAATTCTGAATAGTTGACCATCTGGCTGGTTCTGGCTGCGCACGCCGTTAGGAAACGCAAAAACTGCATTTCATCAGCGACCTGTGACAGATCTCGTATATCCCGATGTATATAGGTATCAACATAAGATGCATAAAATCTTTCCAAGCTTTGTTCCATGGCATGAATCGCCGGCATCGAACCTTTAAGAATCCTGCTGTAAACTTCATTCAGGCTCATCTTCCTGGCAATGGGCAATCTGTTCAAGAGCCGATCAGGATCTGTAGAAAAAGGTTCATTCGGTAGCTCATTGAGTTCTGACGTAGAGAGGCCTTGCATCGGCAGAATACCAACCCTTCCGGCAAGACTTTCGCTGACGCCATTCATCATCTGGAACATCTGTGAACTAGTCAACCAAAATTCACCATTTCGTTTGCTGCGGTCAACATGCATTTTAATATATGGCAATAGTTCAGGCGCATACTGGATCTCATCAATCAGAACCGGCGGTTCATATCTCTGAAGAAATAAAGATGGTTCTGTTTTTGCCAGTTGTCTGGCCAATGGGTCATCTAGACTGACATACTTCCGCTTTTTTTTTGCAATAGACTCCAAAAGCGTGGTCTTGCCAACCTGTCTTGGACCTGTTACCAAGACGACCGGAAAAGTATTTGTCATTTCAAGCACTACCGATTTCAATGCTCGATCAATAAACATACGACCACCTCCGTTAATTTGAAATACACCTCCATATTACACAATATACAAGCCTAACGCAATATAAAAACCCGGTTAATTTAAACGTCAAGTTTAAATTAACCGGGTTATCAAGCTTCTTTTTATCCAATAACAGCTAACCACCGCCGCACTGCCGATTGGTCAGCTCGTCTCAAGTCAGGTCTGCAGAAGTTCATGTCGTATATACCAGCAATTCAGCATAGCGCTCTCAGCCGGATTGGGACTCTGGTCGCTCTCTGCCATGATCCAGCCGTCGAAGCTGTGGGCTTTGATCGATTTGAATAATGCGGGGAAATCGACCAGGCCTTCCGGGCGGCCCATTTCCCAGAACCAGCGCTCAATCTTGCGCTGCCCGCCTGTATTGAGGATGCTGTCGGCGTGCTCGAGCTTGTACTCGCCAAGCGTGTCTTCGACCTGGACGTCCTTGAAGTAGAAGAGGCTGACTCGATCTGCATGCTTTTCAAAGACGGCAACCGGATCCATCCCGGCCAGCTTGAAATCTGCCGTGTTAATGGCCAAACCAACGTATGCCGGATCTGTTTCGGCAAGCAGATGGTCGAGATCTTCGACGGAGCGGATCGCGCAGAGGAAATCAGGATCGAGAAGGACCTTGATGCCGTAATTCCCGGTCATCCTACCCACCTTGTTCCAGCAGGCAGCCGCCGCCCTGATCTTGTCACCTGTGACAGGTGCCGCTTGCCAGTAGGACAGCATGGGCCGGACAACGATGAAGCTGCCGCCCAGACCTTGAAGGTATCGGGCAAACGGCTCAACGGCCTCGATGATGCCGGCATGGGCTTTTGGGTCGGCCGGGTCCCGTCCAAAAGTATTTTCCTCCTGGATAAAACTGCCGGGATCATAGTACCAGCTGACCACCTTGTCGAGATTGCATTCATGCAGGAACAGGTTGAATCTCTCCTGAGATCCAAAACGCCGCTCGATCAGTTCAGGCCGGCCCATCATGCTCCAGCGGCCGGTACCGACCTGAAGCTCAATGCCGGAAAATCCGCAGACCGAGACAACTTTGAACGCCCGTTCGATCTCTTCAAGACGAAGCGTGTTCAGCCAGGTGTTCCATTGATTCATTGAATAGCCCCATTGAATCCCAGTCATGGTCTAATCCTCCAAAATCTTGTCCAGTACATTCTGTATGGTCCACATGGCGACACAAGTGCTTTCAGCAAAATTGCTGCCGCCGAAATCCGCCTTGTCGTGCTCGACAGTTATCCAGCCATCGTAGCCATATTCCTTGATCGCCTTCATCAGCAGCGGATAGTTGACCAGACCGCCCGGTGTTCCGACTTCCCAGAACCATCGCTTGGTCGTCGGCGCCATGATTTCAGGATCCGGCATTTTACGATAATCGCCTTGCGTATCAATGTTATGCGTATCCTTGAGGTGAATACCGCTGCAGCGGCTATGATATTTCAAATAAAGCTGGACGGGATCAACGCCGGCGATCTGGTGCTGGGCACCATCCAGAAAGAAATAGACATACTCCGGGTCAGTCCATTCGAAAAATTTCTCGATCTGCTCTTCGGTCCGGATCGCACCCCAAAATTCGAGATGGCAGCTGGTCTTCATGCCTCGGTGCTGCCTGGTCATTCGTCCGACGCGATTCCACAAGTCAGCCATGGCCTTGATCTTCTCGTCCGTAACCGGCTCGACTTCGAAATGGGTTGCCGACGGCATCACAACGAAGTTATCAACGGCCTGCAGCTCATCGGTTTGCGACACCATGAACTCGCATTCCCGGAAAATCGCGTCATGCGTTTCGGGAATGTGCGTTGCCTTATCCTTTGTAACATTGACCAATGCATGGAAGATACTGGTGATCTTTTCGATGCCGCGCGCCTGCAGAAACTGTTCAAAGTTCTTCAGCGAACCAAAAAGTCCGGCATAGGTCGGCAAGCGAAACCCGAATGTGTCCAATCCCCGAAATCCGATTCCTGCCAGCTGCTTGATGTATCGATCCATATACTCAACAGATATGCTTGGCATCGTCATGCCCCTGGGAGAATCTGTTGTCCAATGGTCCATGTACGCATACTTGTACTTTGACATCGTCTTTCCTCCGCATTTAGATTGTCCGGTGCATCCCCAAGCAGGGCTGCAGATAACGGCTTGCGATTTGAGACTATTTTCAGTTGTGCATCCATTTACATTATATCGCATAATATAGAATTCGTTTTAGATTTGCCCATTTTTTTTGAACACCCGGATTCCCAGCCTGTCGCTGGGGCAAAATCGGTCGTGCATCAATTACAGCGACATCCGTTTCGCGATTGACCTGCGACCGATTCGTGCTGTTTCACAATCGATTGCCTTTTTTCTGGATTTAAGCCTTTATTGTGCTCATCGCATAATATCGTTAACATATAAAGAGGAATATTGTTTAGGCATGGAGGTACTGGATTATGAAAGCTTTTATCCTGACTGGCCCAAAAACAACTGAGATGACCGAGCGTCCCATTCCGGAAATCGGCGCAAACGATGTCCTGATGAAAGTCCGGATCTGCGGTGTCTGCACAGCTGAGCTGCCGATCTGGCGCAGCGGCAAATGGCCGATGAATGACGTTTTAGGACACGAGCCGGTCGGCATCGTCGAGAGGGTCGGTCAGCATGTTAAAAATTTTGCGGTCGGCGACCGAGTCACGGGATTCTGTCATGGATCGTTTGCGGAATATACCAAAGTCGACGCATCGATGCTGTCCAAGGTTCCGGATGAGCTTGAAGATATTGAAGCGATCGGCGAACCCATGTCCTGCATGTACAGCGCTGCGGAGCGAACGCCGGTCAGGCTGGGCGAGACAGTCGTCATCGTCGGACTCGGGTTTATGGGACTGGGCATGCTCCAGCTTATGCGCATGAAAGGCGCCGGCAGGATCATCGCAGTCGGCAAACGGCCGGAACAACTCGAGGCCGCTAAAAAGTTCGGCGCGGATATCGCCTGGCTGCCGGATGACGTCAAGGATCCCTATCTGGTATCCTCCGGCTGGGATTTTATGGGCAAGGGCCTGCCCGTCGTGGTTGAGGCTGCCGGCAGCGCCAGCGCCCTTTCCCTGGCCGGCGACATGACCGGTGTCATGGGCACCCTGTCCGTAGTCGGCTTCCATACGGAGCCGAGAACCTTGAACATCGAGATGTGGAACAAGAAAAGCCTCACCATGATCAATGCCCATGAACGCGACAAATCCAACACCAAGCTTATGGACAGCATGATGGATTTGATCCGGCAAAAGAAATTCAACGCCCGCGATATGGTCACGCATGCGTACAGTCCCGACGAAATCGATCAAGCCTTCTCAAGCCTGATCAGCAAGCCCGAAGGCTTTATCAAGGGGTACGTCGATTTTAGAAACTTCAGCTAGCCCCGAAGAGCCTGCCCGCTCACCTTCAAAACCTGATACACTTGAATCAGCAAACACGAAGGGCGGGATGCGGCATGACCAGCTTCTGGCACAAGATCCAGGGCAAGGCGATGGAAATCATGATCGCCGCCATGTTCCTGAACGCGGTCGTCTTTGTCTTGCTGGCGTTGGATGTCCTGCCGGCAAGAAGCGTGGGACTGCGGTTTGTCGCCGGTTTCTTCCTGTTGGTCTTTGTCCTGGTCCATGGCTGGTCCCGCTATGGGTATGACGCCATGGCGCTTTTTTTCTTCGTCACGGCAGCAATAGCCTGGGGGCTGGAGAGTCTCAGCATCCAGACCGGCTTCCCCTTCGGCAACTTCCACTACACAGATCTTCTAGGCGAGACGATCGGCGGCGTTCCGATCCTGATCTTCCCGGCCTATTTCTTCAACGGCTACCTGTGCTGGACTTTGTCGGGTCTGCTCTTCGGCAGTCTGGGCAGCGGCCTGAGCCGAGAAAATCTCGTCCGACAGCCGGTTGTCGCCGCCAGCCTGATGGTCATCTGGAACATCTCGTTCGACCCGATCATGTCAACCATCGAAGGTAACTGGATCTGGGAGAACGGCGGGCTATACATGGGGGTTCCCCTGTCCAATTTCGCCGGCTGGCTGCTCACCACCTACCTGATCTTCCAGACCTTCGCCCTGCTGCTCCGAAAAGCCGGCATCCGCCGCAGATTATCCATTCGGCAGGAGACCTGGTTATTATTCCCGGTCATGTACCTGATCCAGGGCCTGCCCAGCCTGTTATCGCCCCTGTCCCAGACAGCCGACCCGGCTATCTGCCGGATATCTGCCATCGTCACGCTGGGCGGCATGGGACTGGCCGCGGCCGCCTGCCTGGCGGCCGCCAGACGGACGCTGGCCCAGCCGGCAATGTCCCCCGACAAAACAGGCGTCGGGTCAGATCTTGATCAGCCTCGCGTTGATCGCCACGATGATGGTGCTCACCGACATCAGGACGGCTCCAATCGCCGGGTCCAGTAAAATCCCGGCCTTGAACAATACGCCCGCAGCCAGCGGCAGTGCGATGATGTTATAACCGGTTGCCCAAACCAGATTCTGGATCATCTTTTTGTAAATGGCTCGTGACAGCCGAATGGCGCTGATCACGTCCAGCGGGTTGCTTTTAACCAGGATTAAATCCGCGGTTTCCACCGCGACATCCGTTCCCGTTCCGATCGCGATGCCCAAATCTGCCTTGGCCAGCGATGGCGCGTCATTGATGCCGTCACCGGTCATGGCGATCCGATGGCCTTCACGGCGCAGGTCGTCCAGAACCCGGGCCTTGTCCTGCGGCAGCTGCTCGGCGAAAACCCTGTCGATGCCAAGCTGCGACGCGATGAATCCGGCGGCCTTTTTGTTATCGCCTGTCAGCATGATCGGCTCGATCTCCATCTGCTTCAATTGACGGACAGCTTCTCGGGCAGTATCCCTGATGATATCCGACAGGGCAATCGAGCCCTGGAGTTTCCGATCGGCTAAAACATAAACGACCGTCTTGCCCTGTTCGGCCAACTGCTCGTAGCGGTCGCGATCGTAGTCGATATGCTCGTCATCCAGGTAACCGGGGCTGGTGACCATCACCTGGCGGTCGGAAACGGTTGCCTGGATGCCTCTGCCTGGCAAGGTCAGATGCTCATTGGCTTCCTGTAGATTCAGTCCGCGTTCCCTGGCCGCTTCAACGATGCCCTGGGCGATCAGGTGCTCGGATTTAATTTCAACCGATGCCGCGATCTGCAGCAGGCTGTCTTCGGACTGGTCGATCGCTGAGATGTCCGTGACGCCAAACGCACCTTGTGTCAGTGTCCCGGTTTTGTCAAAAACGACCGCTGTCAGGTTTCTGGCATTTTCAAAGGCCGCCCGGTCGCGGATCAGCAGGCCGCGGTTCGCCCCGATGCTGGTTGAGACGGCTGTCACCAGGGGGATAGCCAGTCCCAGTGCGTGCGGACAGCAAATGACGATAACCGTGACGGCTCGCGTCACGGCAAACTGAAGACCGTTGCCGGTCGCCAGCCAGACAGCAAAAGTTGCCAGCCCTGCGGACATGGCCAGGTAGAACAGCCATTTGGCGGCAGTATCCGCCAGACGCTGGGTTTTAGACTTGGACTTTTGCGCCTGCCGTACCATCCGGATAACCTGGGACAGGAACGTCTCGTCCCCAACCCGGCTGACCTTGACCGTCAGTGAGCCGTCGCCGTTGACGGAGCCGCCGATCACTTCATCGCCCGAAGTCTTTTCGACCGGCACCGACTCCCCGGTGACCATGGCTTCGTTGACCGAAGACTGGCCTTCCTCGATGACGGCGTCAATCGGTACCTTATCACCCGGCCGGATCAGGACAAGATCACCGGCCTTCAGGTCGGAAACAGCGACGTCGCTGATCTTGCCGTCCTCACCGATCCGATGCGCTTCGTCCGGCATGAGCTTCGCCAGTTCCTCCAGCGCCATCGACGCCCCCATGACCGACCGCATCTCGATCCAGTGCCCCAGCAGCATGATCGTAACCAGCGTGGCCAGTTCCCAGAAAAAGTCGCTGCCCTCAATCACCAGGACAGTCAGGACACTGTAGACAAACGAGACCGTGATCGCAAAGGCGATCAGGGTCATCATGGCCGGCGACCGTGATTTCAGCTCGTCGACAGCGCCAGTTAGGAAAGGTTTACCGCCGTAAATGAAAAGGGCAGTCGAAAGGGCCAGCAGGATAATCGAGTCGCCCGCAAACCTTAGATCCAGTCCCAAAAAGCCCTGGATGACCGGTGACAGGATGAGAATGGGGATTGTCAGCAGCAGCGTCAGGAAAAACCGGCGTTTGAAATCGGTGACCATCTTCTGGTGCTGGTCATGATTCTCGTGCTGGGGTTTATCGCTGTGTTGATCGTGTGACATCGGGTCGTGCATATCGTGCTGATTATTGGATTCCATCGTTCAAACCTCCGAATAAGAAATCTCTATTGCATATATTTAGCATACACCGCGCCTGCTTGAACGACAAACCCGCCAGCAGCGGTCACGCATCTTCAGCCGGCGCGCTTAGCATGACTCATCGATGGTATAATTAGATCGGAAAATAACGCTTTGAAAGATCACGAACCAGCTTAGCATCAACCTGCGGAGGTGTACAAATGGAGATCCAGACCGAGCTGCCCAAAATCGACATGAGCGATAATGAAACAGGATGCTGTCCGAGATTTCATCCGGAAGATTGGGACGACAAAGCTTTTCGCTTTGATCAGGAAACATTTGCCAAGGCGGCCTCACTAAGCTTTCTGCACATGCCTGTGAACCTGGGCAAAGTGATGTCGGATTCAATGGCCAAGATTGAAGCGGCAGGCGGCATGGATCCGGATCGGTACCTGATCCTGTCCAACGATAAAAGCAACTGGAAAACCGAGCATTACTTTAAAGTGACCCAAGATATCCCCGGCATGGAAATGGTCAAACTGTCCGGAACCTTCATGACCAAGGCCTATGACGGAAAATTCCAGGACATACCGACGTTTATCCAGCAGTTCAAGGCGGATGTCAACCAGGTCGGAAGACTTGTGAAGGATGTATTCATCTTCTATACGACCTGTCCCAAATGTGCCCGACACTATGGCCACAACTACATGGTGCTGTTCGGGAAAGTTGATTAGGATGCGTGATCCAGATCAGTTGATCTTTCAGCCTAAACCGATTTGTCGGATAGAAATGACCAAAGCCTGATATCTTTACGGCCTTGGCAATATTCAATCGCACCGGTCGAAAATCCGGTTTTACTCAGCAACAGATAAAACCGCTTGTCGGCTGGGATCAGTTGGCTTTTCCGCTCCAAATCCTTAATCACCGCCAGATCGATTTTCTCCCGGCGCCATTTTGCTTCGCCGTAAAAAACCATCTCCGTGCCGATGCCCAGCAGATCAATCTCTTCCTCGCAACGTTCGACAGGATTGCTGCCCCACCAGCGACCCCTGCTGGTCACAAGGTCTGGCAATAATCCACTCGCATTCCAGTGATCAAAATAATCAAAAAAGATCTGCTCGAACCCCAACCCCATGAATTCGGAAAGCCCCGGGGATATGATTTTTTGATAGACCTGTGGTCCGAGTCCTGACATAATAGCGTTCAGGTTTGGCATGACAAACCGATACCAGAAGCGAAAACAACCGTCTGAAATACTATACAGCGTTTTTTTGCTTTGCTTATTTTGCAGCGGTCTCTCCTTCTTGACAATTCCTAAATCGTTCAGCGCGTCCAGGTATCTGTTTAAGGCGCCAGATGCCAACTTGGATTTTGTAGCGATCTCATTGGATCGGCTGGCACCGCCCGCAATTGCGTCCAATATATCGTTGTAGGTCCGCGGTTCGCGCAGCTCTTGTTTGAGCAAATTAGCTGGCTCCTCATAGAGTCGGCCGGTATTGTCTAAAAAAAGGGATACAATATTGTCTTCTAGCCCCAGTTTTTGATCGATGAAGCTCAAATATTCAGCCACGCCCCCGGTGACTGCGTGTAAAATTGCAATCTCCTCCAGCGGCATCGGTTCTAAATATTCCCTTGTCTCAAAGAAATTAAACGGTTTTAAAAGGTATTGAGCAGTACGTCGGCCGTACAATGGACTTTTTACGCCCAGGACCTGCCGCTCCATGAAGCTCATGGAAGAACCGCACAGGATCAGATGCAGTTGAGTATCTGCCCATTTATGATCACAGAATCTTTGCAAGATCGACGAAATTTCTGGAACAGCCGAAGCCAGATATGGGAATTCATCAATCACCAGTATAATTTGCCGTTTTGACGCCAGCTCTGCAAGATATGAAAAAAGTTCTTCAAAACCGCTAAACGGCGCCAGCGAGTCATGCCCGGAAAATTGGTGAACGGCTTTTGACATCGATTCAAGATTAGTTGCGGCACCGGCCTCAATGCCCATGAAATAGATCGAGGGCTTGTTCTCAGTAAATTTCCTGATCAGCCAGGTTTTGCCAACGCGGCGACGGCCATAGATCACGCTGAATTCAAACTTGTGCTGCTTGAATTGCTTTTCGAGTTTCTCGAGCTCGGTTTGACGTCCAACAAATTGCATGCCTTCAACACCTTTCAGTTTGTAAATTGATCATATCACACAAGAACGTGTTCTGCAAGATCGTGTTCTTGTATATCGTGTTCTTGTAATTTGTGTTTATTCGTGACTCAGATCGAAGCCATAAGCTGTTTGGCCCTGCATATTCACAATTACGGCCGGCTAAGGCCGTAGATGCCATCGACCAGATCCTGAAAGTCACCCTCGAACGCCTTATCCGCCCTTAGCTTCATATGATCGCGATACAGCCAGGAAGCTTCTTCGGACTCATACAATTCGAATGGATTCAACGGGATATCGATTTCGACCGGGACAGTATTGTCGTTGATCAGGTCGACCCAGCCTGCTCCTTGTTCGACGCCGGGCATGTCCCGCCGGGCAAAGAAGATGACGCCGCCATTTAAAGTCAATTCGATCTGCGGTGTTCTTGTAAACAGCAGCGCATGTTTCGATTCCGTATCTGTTGCTCCAATAACCGCTTCGTAATCTGAGTGCAACGCTTCGGAAAGAACGCTGCCATCGGTCTGGGTGATCGGCAGGATGTATTGGTGGCATGTCTTGAGAATGCTCCCGGGTGAGCCGACATCAGATGCTTCGATGATATTTTCAAGCACCAGCTCATCTCCAGCCTTGATTTCAGATTCACCGGCATAATAGATTTTGTCAATTCGAATTCTATGGATTACAGAATGGACTGTCATCAATTGGTATTGATTTTCTTCTTCTGTCAAAAAAGCTTTATAGTCTTCTTCCCTGACCTGCAATTTCAAGGGATAGGCATTAAATCTCACGTCGATCACTGTGGCCTTGACAATCAAGTTGGCCGAATCGGACAAGTCAGACACATAGTTTCGAGGTGCAATGGAATCGACCATGCTTTGACCGATGTCCAGACGATCCGGCAGGCGGATGGCTGCGCCTGGAGCAAATACCAGCTCACTGAGTTGGACCGGTGATCCATCCAGGACCAGCTGTCTGACCCCTGTCTGGGTTGTTGCAGTCGTTGCCCGTGTTGATTCCGGCGGGCTTGTTTCAGTTGGAAAACCGACAGGCTTGGTTAGTATTGTGACGAGCAAAGCAGTTATTGCACAGGCCATCAGCGCCGCCGGGATTTGCCAGTTGGTCAATTTGGATTTCGGTCGTGCGGTCCCGATTTGTTCTCGGATTCTAAGCCGCGTTTGTTCCATGAATGATTCTGAGGGTCGAACAAAGGAAAACGCGTCCTTGTATTGCTTATGGTTCATGATTTTCCCTCCATATTTTTTCGGATGATGGTCCTGCCCCGGTCCAGCCGGGTCGCGATGGTTGAGGGGTTCTTGTTGAGAATGTCGGCGATCTCCCGAATCGAATAGCCCTCGTAATAGAACAAGTGAATGGGTAAGCGGTATTTATCATCCAACTCCAGTACGGCTTCAACAAGCCGGGCATTGCCTTCGTCCTGCGGTTCTTGTGAATAGCAGATCTCTTCATTCAAGGAAACCCGGGACCTGAACCATCTGGATTTGACAAGGTCTTTGCTCTTGTTGACCGCAACCCGAATCAGCCAGGCTTTCTCATGTTCCGCGTTTTCAAAGACCGGCTGTTTGCGAAAGTAGGTCATCAAGACATCTTGCGCGATGTCTTCCGCGTCAGCCAGATTCTTGACCTTTGAAAACGCGATTTGAATAATGGATGTTGAATAGGTCTGGATAATCCTGTCGATGTCCTGCTCGATGCTCATCAAGTCCTCCAATCAAAAACACTGTTCAACAATCATACGATTGAAGGGTCTGAAAAATCTCATTTGATACAATTCATCAAAAAACATTCGCGTAAAGCAGTTATCATTT
This sequence comes from uncultured Saccharofermentans sp., assembly GCA_963675845.1. Classification (GTDB taxonomy): domain Bacteria; phylum Bacillota; class Clostridia; order Saccharofermentanales; family UBA5734; genus UBA8949. The sequence goes on from OY776634.1 coordinate 56,104, forward strand.
AACCTGCCTACTCTGCTCACTGATGATTCTGGAGATATAGCTGATTTCTTCGCTGACATCCCGGCGTACCGCAACAGCCAGTATGAGCACGAGCAGAAACAGCCCGAACAGTCCCAAGCTGACAAAATACAAGATCGCTAAATCGAAATCGGCCACAAAGCCCATTTGAAAATAAGAATATAGATTTGAGATAAAACCAATCGCGAAATACAGATGGACAATCCCGGATAAAGCAGTCAAAGCCGTTAAAGCTTGCGTAAATTTCTTGAGTCTTTCCAGTGTTGCCATGTGCATGATCCTCCTGCAGTTCAATGATATCAAGATGTTTCTGCCAGATTGCATCGCCAGTCGATCGGGCTGTCAACAGCCGTCCTTCGGGGTCAAATAGAATCCGCTGCTATAAAATCTGCCTTGGTCGTCTGGACATCCGCAGAAGACCAGACGGGCAAAGTTTCCTGCAAATTTTTCAAAGAACGGTTCATGGTTGATGTCATCAAGCGTCAGCCCCCAAGCCGGAAAGCTGAGGCTGGTCTTCAGGCTGCGGATTGAATCGATCAGCAAGTCGCTGTCTGCTGTTTGCTTTGGGGGCTTGTCCTGCTGGTATTCATAAAACGAAAACTGATCCAACTGGACGTTTCTGCTTTTGTACTTCAGCAGAATCTGAATGAAGGGATGCAGTTGCTGAGCTTGAGCCAGGCTGTCAAAAGCTGATCGGGCATTTGGATTTAACCGGCCAAGATTGACCGCAAGGATATTTTTCATTGTGTAATTCGGTTGGATCCGACCATAGAATCTGCTGAGCAAACTGAACGTCTCCCGTTGCTGCGTAAGATCAGAAACATCCAGATAATAGGTTCCACGGGCAGTCGATGATAAGGATTTGGCTTGATCAAGGGTGTATTCATAGATGGCCAATTGAAGCAGCGGCAATTTGCCCAGTATCGCTTCCAAATCTGCAGCCATTATCTGCTTGCGGCTATCGATCCGGAATCTATCTTGGTCCTTCGATTCGATCAGTTGGATATCTCTGTTGACCGGAATATCGCGGGGGGAGATTTTGACGAGCATGCCTGTGCCTCCTTGGATGAAAAATAATCAGGTCATTTCAGCACAAAATAAATGAGTCAATATTATGGTAGCATATGGATTGACCCCTGGCAAAATGATTTGATTCTAGTCCGGCTTGTCCGTCTTGCGCTTTTTATTCATCTGGTATTGCTTGTTGCCGCCTGACAGCGTGTAGACGTCTTTAAATCCTTTATTCAGTAAAATATTTTGAGTCGCATTGCCGGTCGTGCCTTTGTTGCAGTATGTGACGACAGGTCGTTTCGGATCTAGTGTGGCGAGCTTCTCCCGGAAGGTTGCGTGCGGAATATTGACGGCCTGGTCAACATGACCGGCTTGGTACTGGCCGGGCACGCGCGTGTCGACAATCTGCAGCTGCTCCGGATCGGATTGCGCCAGTTCATCCGGCAAGATCAGGCGGCGGTTGCGGCTGATCGCGTTGTCCAGGATCATGCCGGTGTAGATGACCGGATCCTTGGTTGTCGAAAAGGGCGGCGCGTAGGCCAGGTCGAGGTGGAACAAGTCAGATGCTTTAAGCCCTGCCGTCACAGCCGTGACCAGGATGTCGATCCGCTTGTCGACGCCGGCAAAGCCGATGATCTGGGCACCGACGATTGCCCCGTCGCCTCGTTTGGCGATCGTCTTGATGACCATCTCCTGTCCGCCATAGTAAGCCGGTTTGTCCGGCTTGATGTTGTGACTGACTTCAATATCCAAGCCTTCTCGACGGGCTTGGGTTTCATGCTTGCCAAATGATGCGACAGTCATCTCGAACACTTTGAAGATGCCTGTGCCGGCGATGCCCCGGAACCGGAGACTGCCGCCGGTGATGGCATCTCCGGCAATCCGTCCCATTTTGTTCGCGGTCGATCCCAGGGGCCGATAAAGCGGCCCGCCGTCGATCACTGACCAGCTCTCAGCACAGTCTCCGCAGGCAAAGATGCCCGGGCGGCTCGTCTCCATCTTGTCTGAGACATGAACCGCGCCGGTCGGTCCCAGCTTGAGGCCAATCGACTTGGCCAAATCCACGTTGGGACGGACCCCGACTGCCATAATGACAAGATCCGCAGGTAGCCATCGCCCGTCGGCCAGCCGGAGCCGGTCGCTTTCGATCGCTTCAATTTGGGCGGAGCAGATGATCTGGACGCCTTGATCCTGTAGGTACTGATCGATGTAAACTGCCATGTCAGGGTCAACGGCCGGGCAGACCTGATCGAGCTTCTCGATCAGTGTCACAGCCATTCCTGCCTGTTGAAGGTTTTCTACCATCTCCAGGCCGATAAAGCCGCTGCCGATGACTGCCGCATGGCGCGGCTTTTCTGTCTCGATCGTGCTGCGTATACGCCTCGCGTCGTCCGGATTACGCAGCACAAATACATGCTTAGCATCAGCGCCGCTAATCGGGAGCCTGACGGCTCGCGCTCCGGTGGCCAGTACCAGGATGTCGTAGGCGTCAACAAAGCTTTTTCCGCTCTCAAGATCCCTGACCTCAACCGTCTTCTTGTCCGGATCGATCGCCAGCACTTCATGCCGTGTTTTGATGTCGATGTTGTATTTCTCTTTGAAAAAGGCAGGGTCTCTGGGCGTCAGATTCGACAATTGTTCAACACGGCCGCCGATATAATAGGGTAGCCCGCAGCCGGAATAGGAGATATCCCGGTCCATTTCATAGATGACGATCTGCGCGTCTTCGCTATTGCGCCTGGCTTTAGCCGCGGCTGAGGTGCCGGCTGCCACAGCGCCGATGATAACGATTCTGCCTTTGAAATTCTCATTGTTCATGGATCTGTCCTCTCGGATGCGGGAAACCACATTTTCGTTTTGTTCGCGAAGCGTACCAGGCTGAGCATAACAGGAACCTCGACCAGCACGCCGACAATGGTCGCCAGGGCGACCGGTGATTCCGGTCCGAACAGCGAGATCGCGACAGCGACGGCCAGTTCAAAGAAGTTGGACGCTCCGATCAGGGCAGCCGGAGCTGCCACATCATGCTTCAATTTTAGCTGCTTTGAAGCCCAATAGCCAATCAGGAAGATCAGGACGGTCTGGATGATGAGCGGAATCGCAATCAGGAGGATATGGACCGGGTTGTTCAGGATGACATCGCCCTGGAAGGAGAAGATGATGACCAGGGTCAGCAGCAGGCCGCCGATGGTGATGTTTTTGAATTTTTGGACGAAAACTTCGTTGAAATACTTTTCACCGCGGCTTCGGATCACGGTTGAGCGGGTGATCACGCCGCCAGCCAGCGGAATGACGACGAAAAGCACCACAGACAGCAGCAGGGTCATCCAGGGAACGGATATCCCGCTGACGCCCAGCAGCAGCGCGACGATCGGCGCGAATGCGACGAGGATGATCAGGTCATTGGACGCGACCTGGACAACCGTATAGGCCGCGTTTCCCCGGGTCAGGTGGCTCCAGACAAAGACCATCGCCGTGCAGGGCGCGGCACCCAGCAGAATCGCGCCAGCCAGATAGTCCCTGGCAAGGTCCGGGGCAATCCAGGATTTAAATATGACTAAAAAGAATAATGCGGCTATGCCATACATGGTAAAAGGCTTGATCACCCAATTGACAATCCAGGTGACGAACAGTCCCTTGGGGTTTTGCCGGATCTGCTTGATGCTGGCAAAATCGACTTTGAGCATCATCGGGAAGATCATCAGCCAGATCAGGATGGCTATTGGAAGTGAGACTTGAGCGTATTCAAACCGACTCAGAAAATCCGGTATGACCGGCAAGAAACGTCCGATCAGAATACCGGCTGCCATGCACAGTACAACCCAAAGTGTCAGGTATTTTTCAAAGAAACTGATAGCAGATTGGCTTTGTCTCGTCTTGGTCATCTTCTAGACCTCCGGATATAGATGGATATCTATATGATAGACGACACATTGATGTTTGTCTATGTCCGAGAATGGATTTTACATTAATTTTACGAATTCTAATCACAAAAACGAATCATGAGCTAATCTGAAATTTGATTGTTGAAATAGTCAGTAACGTAATTACGGAATAACCGTGCTGATTGAGTCAAGTAGCGGTCCTTATTCCATTGCACATATAAAGATCGTTTGCATTCTCCATCATTGATTTCCAATAGCTTCATACGCGAGTCAATAACGCCTTGCCAAGTTATTTCTGGAATAAATGCAACGCCCAAACCTAACCCAATCAAACCTCTGATGATCGCTGGATCATCACTTTCCAATACTATATTTGGCTCAAACCCAGCATCTAAACAATACGATCTTGTGATATTGCTTAGGCTTTTCCCTTTTTGCAAACTTATAAACGCTTCATTTGCCGCCTCTTCAAGCCTAATCTTGGTTTTTAGGGCAAGTTGATGATTATTAGGAACTGCAAGTAAAATATTCTCCTCAAGCAGTTTAATTGCACAATCATCTGAAAGGAAGTCTTTTGAAGAATCTATAATCAGATCACAATGATTGTTTTCCCAAGAAATTTCTTCATGTTGAACGATGGCAATTTTTATATGTGAGTATAATTTATTGAATCCAGCTATAATGCCTGGAAAAAGTTTTGAAGCTGCATGTACAGCAATGATAACAGTGTTTCTTTGCATTAAACTTCGATCTGCAATTTCTGCCTTAGCGTCTTGGAGGGCATTGAAAATTAAAATCGCTTGCCTTTGGAGAATACGCCCGTTTTCATTTAGAAATATTCTCTTCCCAATACGATCAAATAACTTAACATTTAGATCTGCTTCAAGTTGTCCAATGATTTTACTTAAAGCAGGTTGGGCAACATGCAGTGCGTTGGCAGCCTTTGAAATGTGCTCTAATTCTGCAACCTTCAGAAAGTAACTTAGTTTTTTAAAATCCATGCCTCACCTTTATAACTAAATCAATATATATATCTATTTAAATATATATTATACAGAATGATTTTGCAATGCTATGATGGTTAAAACTTATAGGGGGATAAAGACGATGTGGAATAACGCCATGCAAAACAAATACAATCGGATAGCCAGTGCAGATCATTTAACAAAATCCATGTTCATTGAGCCAGAGCAAATCGGGGCACTGCTTGAAGCTGTTATTAGACCTTACGATAGAGTTATTTTAGAAGGGAATAATCAAAAGCAAGCCGATTTTCTTGCAAGAAGTTTAGCAGCTGTTAATGCTGATAAAATTCACCACCTCAATATGATTATCCCCAGTGCTTCAAAAAAGGAGCATTTAGATCTGTTTTCTTTAAAAATCGCCAGCACTTTAGACTTCTCATATGCTGGCCAATCAAGTTTGCGTATTGCTCAAATGATTGATAATGGGACCTTAAAAATTGGTTCAATCCATACCTATCTGGAATTGTATTCCAGGCTTTTTGTCGACTTAATACCAAATGTCTGTTTGATCGCTGCTGAAAAAGCAGACCGACACGGCAACCTCTTCACCGGACCCAATACAGAGGAAACACCGACCCTTGTTGAAGCGACCGCTTTCCGTCATGGAATTGTTATTGCTCAGGTCAATGAAATTGCTGATGAGATCGATCGAGTTGATATACCCGGAGGTTGGATCGATTTCATTGTTCAATCACCATCTCCATATACTATCGAGCCAATATTCACGCGAGATCCTGCTAAAATAACTGATTCTCACATTCTATCAGCTATGATGTGCATAAAAGGTATTTATCGAAAGCATCAAGTCAAGACGCTTAATCATGGCATCGGATTAAATACGGCAGCAATTGAGCTATTGCTGCCTACTTATGGAGAAAAATTGGCTCTAAAAGGAAAAATTTGCACGAACTGGGTCATAAATCCACACCCAACTCTTATACCGGCAATTGAGACAGGTTGGGTTAAAAGCATTTCCTCATTCGGCGGCGAACTTGGAATGGAAGAGTATACGCGAGCCAGATCCGATGTTTTTGCGACGGGTCGGGATGGTTCTCTCCGTTCAAATCGGGTGCTAGCGCAAATGGCCGGACTTTACGGCATTGATATGTTTATCGGATCGACATTGCAGATTGACAGTTTGGGAAACTCTTCTACAGTAACTAACAATAGGCTATCTGGCTTTGGGGGCGCACCCAATATGGGACATAATCCTGGAGGTCGCCGTCATTCAAGCGAAACGTGGCAAAGTCTTATTACATCAAATCAACCTTTGGCTCGTGGCCGCAAGCTTGTCGTTCAGGTCGCAAGTTCGCTGAAGAATGGTGGCGAGCCATTGATCGTAGAAAGTCTTGATGCTATCGAGATCACCCGGAAAGCAAAATTGGCTGAAGTTCCAGTCATGGTATATGGTGACGATGTCACGCATGTTGTAACTGACCAAGGCATTGCAAACCTTTATCTTGCAGAAAATATTGATGAGCGAAGAAACGCTTTGGCAGCGATCGCTGGAAACACAAAGATGGGAAATAGTATAAGTTCTGAAGATGTTTCAAAACTTCGATCAAAAGGAATTGTCGCCTTTCCACTTGATCTCGAAATTAATCCTGAAGAAGCAAATCGAAGTATGTTATCTGCTCAAAGCATCAATCAGCTAGTTGAGTGGTCCGGGGGGCTTTATCATCCGCCGAAATCATTCCAGCCCTAGATTTCTAACGAAGAAATGGATATGAGGACATCAAACATGGCAACGTTAAAAATGAGTCAAATGACATCAAAAGAGCGTATTGCTGCTCTATTGGATCCGGGAACTATGGTTGAATTGCCAAATGAGAGGTTTGATTTATGTTCTTCTCATCTAACTGTTCAAGGTATTAATGCTCAAGTTAATGATGGCGTAGTTATTGGCAAGGGTTCATTCGCCGGTCGTCCAACAGTTGTAATAGCAACCGATGGTCGTTTTTGCGGAGGCAGCATCGGAGAAATTGGAGGCGCAAAAATAACATGCGCTCTAGAACTTGCTTTAGAAGATAACCGCAATGGTATACCAACAATCCCAATCATTATATTCGATACAGGTGGCGTTAGACTTCAAGAAGCGAATTATGGTCTTCTTGCAATTTCCGAAATGCAATCTGCTTTAATTGAGCTTCGCAAATACCAACCAGTGATCGGTGTAATACCAGGTCCAATCGGCTGCTTTGGTGGGATGTCTATAACAGCTGGGCTGTGTAGTTACCTAGTTATTACTGACAAAGGACGATTGGCGATAAGCGGACCATCTGTTATTGAAAACGAGGCTGGCCGGCAAGAATTTGATTCATCTGACAGAAAAATGATCTGGGATACGTTGGGATCGGCAAGTAGAGTCGCTAATGGATTCGTCGATTATTTGGCTTCGGATAACGCAAAAGATATTATTCAAGCTGTCTGCAATTGTATTCACCTTCGTGGTCAAACACCTCGAAGCCATGAAATTGATAAATTTCAATCACGGCTTTTCAATCCCGACTATCTTATCATGTCGAGACAAAAACCATCCGGAGAAATGATGAAAAGTGTTAGCCGGGGGGAAACATGGTTTACTGCTTTGGCAGGAACCTCCAACCCCAATATAAGCAGCGTTGATTCGGTGCTTTGCTGTGATATACTCCTCAATAACTGCGCTACAAGATTAATCACAGTACGACCTAATACATCTGCAAAATTTTTAAGAAGTCGAAATGGTGAAATCGGACTTGAAGAAGGTTGGGAAATCGCAAATTGCGTGCGGTCAGCAATGAACGAGGATTGTGGGGGCACACCAAGACCAATCATTATCATCGTTGATTCACCTGGACAAGCCTATGGATATCTAGAAGAAAAAATGGGGATATTTTTGTCATGTGCATCCGCAGTTGATGCATATGCCGATGCAAGAATTGCCGGGCATCCAGTTATATCATTAATAGTTGGACAAGCATTGGGAGCGGCATTTTTAGCACATGGCCTACAAGGAAATCAGATTCTCGCGCTGAATAGTCCAGAGATTATTGTTAATGCTATGTCCAGAAAATCTTCTGCCATGTTCACTAATCAATCTGATAATACTTTTAATCAATTGGCGTTGAAAATTCCAGGGATCGCATATGATATTTCATCATTCAACCTCCTTGGTGCACTCGATAAATTGATCGAAGTTGATGATCCAGCCCAACCTTCATTAGATGATATCAATCATGTCAAAAAGGAACTGATAAACGCAGTTGATCGATCAAAAGAATCTAATAACTCGATCAGGCATCGATTCAATACAGCATTAGCACATAAACATCGAAGATTGACAATAAAAACAAGAGAAACTATGTTCAATCATTGGAGGAATGATCAATGAACAATCAACAACAACAATTAATGATGGATCATCCCCAGTTGATTGAAGTCATTGAAATGTTTTATATTTCATCCTAAAGAATTGTGAATCTTCTCATTGGACTCCTCCCGTCTAAGGATTTTGTCCGCACCCCCTTTTAACAAAAAATAAATCCCCGAAACGCATTGTTTTCGGGGATTTATTGGCTGCCGGACAAGGATTTGAACCCTGACAGACTGATCCAGAGACAGTAGTGCTACCATTACACAATCCGGCATTGATTTTGTTTCTGACACGAGTTTGTCAGCAGAAGAAATATTATCACATATGCGCTTGATATGCAAGCCATATTCGGGAGATAATAGGGTAAATTCCAATTGGAGGAAATCCATGAATGTCCAGATTTATTTCGGCCGAAAAAACTTCGATACCCAGAAAGCCGAACGCTATTTCAAGGAACGTAAAATCAAGATCCAGAAAATCGATTTGCTTAAGGTTGGCATGAGCAAAGGTGAGTTTTGGAAAATCAAGCAGGCAGTAGGACTTGAATCCCTGATCGATCAGGATTCCAAGGCTTACAGCCAATACAACATGGCCTATTTCGGCTTGAGCCCGAATACTGAAGAGACCTTGCTTGAACATCCTGAAATATTCAAAACCCCTATCGTCCGAAACGGAAAACACGCAACGGTTGGCTACACCCCTGAAATCTGGGCATCCTGGGAGTAGCAATCTTGAGTTATAATGAATAGTTATCGATTTTCTGATTTTTTCCTACGAATAAATGTACTTTTTCTGATTTTTTCCTACGAATAATCAAACACGGATGCCTTCTTGGGAAGACATCCGTGCCAGATTGTTCAGGAAATCTGCTTATTTCTTCTTTTTTGAGGGCGGCTCTGCCGTGAATTGCTCCATCTGCTTGTAGCGGGTGTGCTCTTCCTTGATCTCGTCCTCGTGACCGGCGTAGCGCTCCTGGGTGTGGCGGGCGATTTCGCGCAGATGGTCGAATTTGCCCCTCATGGTCAGGCGATCCTGCGGATCGTCTTTCCAGGTGTAGGCCAGCTTGCCGTCTTCCAGTGTGACCTTGGCCCGGGTGCCGCAGATCGCGCACTCGACATAGTCACGGCCAGGGTTGGCGATCATCAGGCTCTGGTGGCAGCCTGGGCAGGCTTCTTCCTGCTCGGTCTCGCCGATGAATTTCTTCATCCAGTCAATCTGGGGATTAAGCACCGCATGACCGAGGTTCTGGCCCAGATAATTCGCACGCTGCAGGTAGTCCTTCCGCAACAGGGCTTCGCCGTGATCGGCGACCTGGAAGACGTTCATGTGGTCAATGACGTTGGTCTGGGCGGAGAAGGTTGTGGTATACATCGTTGCCAGGCCAAGGCTGACCCAGTGCTTGGTCAGCGCACCGCCGACCGAGATCAGGGCGCCGGGGCGCTGTTTCTTGCGGCCGTTGGCCCAATCAGGTGTGCCGCCCATTTCCCAGCCGGCCAGGTCCATTTTAGGTCCAAAAATGCGGTCTCGGAAGACTGTGACAATGCCGGCGGGTGACAATGACCAGACGGGTGCGGCTAACAGGTAGCCATCACTGTCCAGGAACTTCTCGGCCAGCCATTCGCCGTCATCCTTGAGGATGCAGGCAGCCGGGCCTTTGACGTAGCACGGGCCTCTCGTGCAGTCCTTGCAGGGGATCAGGTTGCACTCGTTGAGGCGGATCAGCTCACACTCAATGCCCATTTTCGAGGCGGCTTCAAGTGCGGTTTTAACGTAGATTTCGCAGTTGCCGAAACGGCGGCCGGCTGTAAAAGCGACAATTTTCTTGGTCATGTTCGATTTCCTTTCTGATTATCAATAGGCTTATATAACCAATACCACAATATCATATCACGGGTGATTTGGCGTGGCAACGGCAGATGCTAAGACGACTGCCCAGAAACCGGCGGTTTATTTCGAACCCTTGAAATCAGCACAAAGAAGATAATCGCGGCCAGGGCACCGGCCATATCGACCAGAAAGTCCTTGAGCTCGCATGCGCGCCCGGGCACAAAGGCCTGGTGCCACTCATCCGTCGCGGCATAGAGGGCGCTCAACAAGAATACGGCACCTGTCCACTGCCACCTGACCTGTACGGAGCGGGTCAGGGCATAAGACAGCAGCAGTGCCAGAATGAAATAGGCCGTGGCATGGGCCAGGGTCCGGATCGTGCCCTCCAGTGCCGCCAGAGCCTCAGGATCGCTGTCTCCGACCAGGAAAGTGTAGATCATCCCGGTCAGCGAGCCGGACAGCTGTCCGGACTGTGAGCCGTCCTGAGCGGATAGGAAAAAGATCACCGCCATCCAAAGGACGGCGGGAATCCAGACCAATATCTTTTTGTATCTCTCGGATCGAATTCTGTCAATCATATCCGTCTCAGCTTTGTTTGTCAGGATCTGCCCTGCGGCATCTCCGACTGATGAACCAGCGGCTCCAGGAAGCCGAGTTCTTCAAGCTTTTCACGCACGGTGTTCATATCATCCCAGAGCTTGCCGCGCTGGTTGTTGTTTCTCAGGATATAGGCCGGGTGGAATGTCGGCAGGATGAACACCCCGTTCTTCTCGATCCACTGACCCCTGACCTTTGTAATGCCGTCCTTCAAGCCGGTGAAGTACTTGTAGGCGGTTGCGCCCAAAAGAACGACAACCTTGGGTTTAACTAAACTGAATTGGTGCCTCAGCAGCGGCTTGCAGGCCTCGGCCTCTTCCGGTGTCGGCACGCGGTTGCCCGGCGGACGGCATTTGACAATGTTGCAGATATGGTAGACATCCGATTCTAGGCCACAGGCCAGCAGCAGCAAATTGAGCAGCTTGCCGGCCGCGCCGACAAAAGGCTTGCCTTGCTCATCCTCATCCGCGCCGGGGCCTTCTCCGATGATCATCAGCGGAGCCTGCGGATTGCCGCGCCAGACAACGGTGTTTTGACGGGTTTTGGAGAGTTCACAGTTTGTGCACTGCTGGCAGTGCTCAACAAACTGCTGCCAAACGGATTCGAAATTCTGGGTTTCGGACATAACGGGACTCCTTGTGCTTTTTGTCTTATCTGCCCTATTTTACCATAAAGACGACGAGAATCAGATCTCAAGATCCACCGTGAATATCGCGCCCTGTCCCGGCTGGCTTTCGACACTGGCCGTGCCGTTGTAGAGCTGGGCGATGTGCTTGACAATCGACAGCCCCAAGCCTGTGCCGCCCAGTTCTCTGGATCGGCTGGAGTCAACCCGGTAGAATCGCTCGAAGATCCTGTCCTGCTGGTCAACAGGGATACCCGGACCGTTGTCGCTGACCTTGATTTGCAGTTTGCCGTCCGGCTGGCGGCTAGCCCTAATCTCGACCCGGCCTTCGTCATAATTGTATTTAATCGCATTGCCGACAAGGTTGATCAGGATCTGCTTGATCCGGTCAGGATTGGCCCGGACCATGATCGGATCTTCAGGAATATCCGCCGCCAGGCTGATTCTGCGTGCTGACGCGGCTTCATCCAGCAGCACAATCGCGTCATCGATCAGGATGCCCAGATCGAAAGATTCCAGGCCCTTGTCTTCCCTCAGGTCCTCTATCTCGGACAAAATCAGGACATCCGAGATCAGGTTGTGCAGACGTTCGGCCTCGACATCGATAATGTCCAGAAAGCGCTCCGCGACTTCAGGCTTTTCGATCGCACCCTGCCGCAGCGTCTCGATGAAGCCCCGTATAGAGGTCAGCGGCGTCCTCAGCTCATGCGTGACGTTGGCCACAAAATCCGTGCGCATTTGCTGGAGCTTTCTCAGCTCGCTGACATCGTGGAAGGTCAGGATGGCTGCGGCTGTGTCGACTGATTGAATCGGCGACGCCATGATGTAGAACGTCTTCCTGCCGAAGGCGGTGTGGATATCACACTCCAGTGTCACGGCCTTGTTCTGGTTGATGGCCTTTTGAACCTGTTCATCGGTCTCTTGGCGGTGCGTCACCAGATAAAGCGGGAAAACCGCGTTGTCGGGGTTCAGGTCACGCTCAAAAGTCTCCGAGGCCGCCCGGTTGATAAAACTGACTGTGGTATCGGCATTGACCACCAGCAGGGGGTCGTTCATGGAATTGAGGATGACATCCAGCCGGTTCTTTTTGTCGTTGAGATCCAGAACTGTCTGCTCCAGCTCAGAGGCCATGGTGTTGAAAGCTCTGGATAGCTGAGCGACTTCATCCTTTTCGAGATAGAGGTTCTGAACCCGGACATCATACTGGCCGTTGGCCATGGCCAGGGCGGCGTCCTGGAGTTCGGTCAGCGGCCGGGTGATCTTTCGAGTCAGCCAGGTTCCGCCCAGCGCCAGCAGAATCAGGGACGAGGCCATGACAATCAGGATCAGGAGCAGGATGTTGTTGCGGCCGCTGTAATAGGCGGTCAGCGAAATCGCGGTTCGGATCACGATGTCCTGGTTCTCGCTGTAGACTGCAATGTACAGCATCTGCTGGTTGAGCGTACTGCTGGTTCGAATGGTGCTGCCGGTGTTCTTGCTGCTGAAAGCCGCCTTGATCTCCGGACGGTACAGGTGGTTGCCCATCTCATTCGGATCGGCAAAGTTGTCATACAGCACGGTGCCATTGGCGGCGACAATCGTGACGCGGATCGACGCTTCATACTGTCCGAACGCGTCAACAGCCTGCTCACTGGCCTGCTGCGTCGTCAGGCCATTGTCCAGGGACTGCTCGATCATCCGGGCGGACGAGAGCAGGATATTGCGGTTGTAGCGGTCGTTGAAGCTGTTGATAACCTGGATGGAAACCAGGCCCGTGACCAGGACGGCCAGGACCAGAATGGCTATAACCAAAAGATAGAGCTTCTTAAGCATGTCCCCTCCAGCTGATCGATTAGGTATCCAAATCCGTAAACCGGTAGCCACGGCCTCGCACCGTCTGGATCAGGATCGGGTTTGCGTCATCTTGTTCAAGCTTTCGCCGGAGTTGTCGGATATGTACATCCACCGTGCGGGTTTCCCCGCCGTAGTCGTAGCCCCAAACGCTGTTCAAGAGGTCTTCCCGGCTGAATGCGACGCCGCGGTGCAGCATCAGGTGCTTCAGCAGTTCGTATTCGCGGTGCGTCATCTCAATTTCGTCGCCATCGCGAAAAACACGGTGCCGGACATCGTCCAGTGCGATGTTGCAGCAGGCAATCCGTCCCTGTTCGACCAGATGCGGTTCGTCAGGGGCTGTATCTTCGGTAGTATGGCCTGTTGCCTTGAGAATTTTCTGGTGCCGTCGCGTCTGGGCTCGGACCCTGGCCAGCAGTTCACGCATGCCGAACGGCTTGGTCAGGTAATCGTCGGCACCGGCGTCCAGCCCCCTGACCTTGTCGCTTTCGGTACCGCGCGCGGTTAAAAGGATAATCGGCGTCAAGGTGAACCGTTTGTCTCGCCGGAGCCTCGTGCATATCTCATAGCCGTCCATGCCGGGCAGCATGAGGTCCAGGATGAACAGTGCCGGCTGCCCGATGCTGCCCAAATCCTGGAACAGCGCGGTGCCGGTACGATAAGCCTGGACCGTAAAGCCATCTTCTTCCAGATTAAACGCCACCAGCTCCGAGATGACACGATCATCTTCAACCAGTATGACTTTTGGCTTGCTACTCATCTGTTGCTCACTCGACATCCGACTCATGGATAATGTAGCGGCCCTGGATGTAGAACAGGACCCACTCGGCGACATTCTGGGCATGGTCGGCAATTCGCTCGACATACTTGGTGATCAGGAGCATCTCGACCAATTCACTGATGTTGGCGCTGTCGACCGACATCAGGTGGGTCAGATACTTCTTCAGCTTGCGGTAGAGCTCATCGACCTTATCGTCCATCGAGATGACCGAACCAGCCTTTTTCTCGTCTTGCGCGACATAGGCGTCCAGCGCGGCATGCAACATGTTCTTGGCCATGTTGGCAATCGTGACGATCTCATGCGGTACCGGAACATTGCTGCCCAGCTTCTTGATCTCGATGATCCGCTCGCTGATGTCACTAGCATGGTCCGCGATCCGCTCCAGGTCAGTAATCAGCTTGAGGGTTGATGTGACGTCACGGAGATCGCTGGCAACCGGCTGCTGGCGTGCGATCAGGGCGACGCATTGCTTGTCGATCGCTACCTCCATGTCGTCAATGACATCATCGTTCTCGATGACCTTTTGGGCCAGATCGACGTCCATATCCGTCAGCGCCAGGATCGCGTCGTTGATCGCGTCTTCGACTGTTGCGCCCATTCGGATGATCTCCTGGTGAAGGTTCTTGAGTTCTTTGGCAAATTCTACTCGAGGTGCCATGGTATTCCTCCTGTGCGTGTATTAGCCGAATCGGCCGGTGATGTAGTCCTTGGTTTTCTCGTGCTTCGGGTTGTTGAAGAAGGCTTCGGTCTCATTGAATTCCAAAATCTCGCCCAGCATGAAAAATGCCGTCCAGTCGCTGATGCGTGCGGCCTGCTGCATGTTATGCGTCACGATGATGATGGTGTACTTGTCCTTGAGTTCGACCATCAGGTCTTCGATCTTCAGCGTCGACAGCGGGTCGAGTGCGCTGGTTGATTCGTCCAGCAGAATGATCTCGGGATTAACCGCCAGCGCCCGGGCGATGCACAACCGCTGCTGCTGGCCGCCCGACAGGTCGAGGGCGTTCTTTTTCAACCGGTCCTTGACCTCGTCCCACAAGGCCGCGCGCTTGAGGCTGCCCTCGACGATCTCGTCCAGCTCTCGGCGGTTTTTGGTGCCATGGATGCGCGGTCCGTAGGCGATGTTGTCATAAATCGAAATCGGGAAAGGGTTGGGTTTCTGGAAGACCATGCCGATCTTCTTGCGAAGCAGATTGACATCGGTTTCCGGACTATAGATATTCTCACCGTCGATGATGACCCTGCCGGTGATCCGGCAGGAATCGACCAGGTCGTTCATGCGATTCAATGTTTTGAGGAAGGTCGACTTGCCGCAGCCCGACGGTCCGATCAATGCGGTGATCTGGTTTTGCTGGATCTCGAGATTGACGGATTTCAGGGCATGGTTATCGGCATAAAACAAATCAATGTTTTCTGCGACAACTTGAACGGGGTGTTCTGTCTTGTTCACGATGTTCAGATCTCCTTGTCTTTCGTTGGCGCTGATCAGCCGAAGCGGCCGGATACATATTCATCGGTTCTCGAATCGCGCGGGTTGAGGAAGATATTTTTGGTTTCATCGTAATCGATGACTTCGCCGAGCAGGAAGAACGCCGTGTAGTCTGATATACGGCTGGCCTGCTGCATCGAATGTGTGACGATGATAATTGAGTACTGCTGCTTCAAGCGCTCGATCAGGTCCTCGATCATGAAGGTCGAAACTGGATCCAGCGCGGACGTCGGTTCATCGAGCAGCAGGACATCCGGCTCCACCGCGAGGCACCTGGCGATGCACAGCCGCTGCTGCTGGCCGCCTGACAGGCTGTAGGCATTGGCGCTCATCCGGTCCTTGACCTCGTCCCAGAGCGCGGCCTTCTTCAGGCTGCTTTCGACAATTTCATTCAACGACTTCTTATCCCGTATGCCGTGAGTCTTTGGTCCGAAGCTGACATTGTCAAAGATCGACTTCGGGAACGGATTCGGTTTCTGGAAGACCATGCCGACATTCGTCCGCAGTTCTTCCACTCGAACGCCGTTATCCATAATGTTCTGGTCATGGTAATGAATCTCTCCCGTCGTCCTCACGGTCGGGTTGAGTTCAACCATCCGGTTCAGCGTCTTAATAAAGGTCGACTTGCCGCAGCCGGATGGCCCAATGATCGCGGTTGCCTTGTTCCGGTAGATCTGCATGTCCACATCCTTCAGGGCGTGGTTGTCACCATACCATAGGTTGAACTTCTTGATATCGTAAATCGTGTTGCCGGTCTGTCCGGCCTGGTTTCTCGTCATGTGCTCTCTCCCCATCTCAATACTTGCGTTGGAACTTGTTGCGGATCAGGATGGCCACCGCATTGAAGATAAACAGCAGCGCCAGCAGCACCACAATTGTCGCGGCGGCCAGATTGGCGTATTCCGCGGTCAGGACCGTATCCAGCGTCCAATAGTAGATCTGGACCGGCAGGACGGTGAAATTGTCCATTAAGCTGTCGGGAATCTTGAGGATCAGGGCCGGGATGCCCAGGACGATCAGGGGCGCGGTTTCGCCAATCGCGCGCGACATGGCCAAAATCGTCCCCGTCAGAATGCCCGGCAGGGCTGTCGGCAGCACAATTTTCCGGATGGTCGTCCATTTGGTAGCGCCCAGCCCATAAGAAGCGTCTTTGAGGAAGCTCGGCACAGCCTTGATCGCTTCCTGGCTGGAAACGACGACAATGGGCAGCACCAGCAGCGACATGGTCAGGCCACCGGCCAGAATGCTGGATCCCAGACCGAAGAGCCGGCCGAAGACCGTCAGGCCGAGCAGACCGAAAATAACCGACGGCACACCGGCCAGGTTGGATATGTTGGTCGAGATGATATCGTGCAGCTTGCCTTTGGGCGCGAATTCCTCCAGATAGATGGCGGTTGAGACGCCCAGGATACCGGTTACCGGGATGACCACCAGCATCAGCAGGGTGGTGCCGACAATGGCACCAAGAATACCGGCCTTTTCGGGGAAGATCGACAGGGTTTTGCTTAAAAACCCGAGATCAAGCCAGCCGATGCTCGTGCTGACAATCTGGTAAAGCAGGACGACCAGGACGATCAGGGCAAACCCGGTCGTGCCTAAAAACAGCTTGCGGACAATCTTGTCACGCAGGATTCGCCGGTCCATTCGGCGGCGGGCGGCAGGCGATGAGTAGTAGGATCCATGATTGTCCGGCATATCAGTACACCTCCCGGAAGCGCTTGGACACATAGCGTGCCAGCAGGTTCAGCAGCAGGGTAAAAATAAACAGGATCAGGCCGACAGCATACAGGCTGTAATAGCCGGTGGTGCCGGAGCCGGCGTCGCCGCTGGTGAATTCAACAATGTAGCCGGTCATGGTCTGCAGGGACCGGGTGATGTCAAAAGTCAAAACCTTGGAGCTGCCGCTGGCAATCGCGACAATCATGGTCTCGCCGATCGCGCGGGAGATACCCAGTACAAACGACGCAATAATGCCGGACATCGCGGCCGGTGTTACGACTTTGAGTGTCACCTCGAGCTTGGTTGTGCCCAGCGCCAGGGCACCTTCGCGGATGGCAGAAGGAACCGCGCTCATGGCGTCCTCTGACAGCGATGCGACCATCGGGATGATCATGATGCCCATGACAATGCCCGGACTGAGCATGTTCTTGGCCTGGAGGTTGGGAAAAATGTTCATCAACAGCGGCGTCACGGTCGAATAGGCAAAAAAGCCATAGACAATCGTGGGGATGCCCGCCAGAACTTCAATGATCGGCTTAACGATCTTGCGCATCGCGGATGGCGCAAACTCGCTCAGGTACATGGCGGTTGTCAGGCCGAGCGGGATAGCAACCAGCATCGCGATCACCGACGTCAGTATCGTGCCGGTGATCAGCGGCAGGATGCCAAAGGACGGGTCGGCCTTGAGCGGGGCCAGCGTTGTGCTGAAAATCTCGGCAATCGAGACCTCCGCAAAAAAGTGGATCGAGTCGTTGAGCAAGGTGACAACGATGCCTACTGTAACCAGAATGGAAATGGCCGCTGTCAGAAAAAAATAAGGGGGAACAAGCTTTTCCAACTGCTTTTTTCGCCTGGTTCGGGCAATTAGCCTGGCTTCGCTGTCAGATGTCGATTTGGTCATGATGCCCTCCGATCATCAAGATGGACAGAACAGTCCTGTTGCTGTCCGGTCTAAAACATGAAAAGGCTTGCCAGCAAAACGGCCAATGCCGGCGCCTGCCGAGCAGGCGCCGGATTGGCGAGGATTTTGCTGATTCAAGTATCTCAGATTCACGCCGGTCATGCAATTGCTCAGCCGAGGGCTTCGAGCATGGATAGATACTGGTCATACTGGTCATCCGGCAGCGGAGCAAATCCGGTTGCTCCGGCCAGCTCCTTGGCGCCGATCGAGACAACATATTTGGCGAAGTCCAGAACCTGCGGCTTTTCAAGAGCGTATTGGACATTGAGGTAGGTGTAGACCGGGCGTGTAAAGTCCGCATACGGCAGGTCCATGCCGATGGTCTCAAGCGTTGGTTCGACCGGACCATTGCCGAAGTCGACCTTGACCGCAGTGATCTTGTCCTGGTTGCTGACATAGTAGCCGAAGCCGAAGAAGGCAATCGCATTTTTGTCGTTGGAGACCAGATCAACCAGGGTGGAATACTCCTGCTGCAGGTTAGCTGTCGTGACCATGTCCTGTTCCTCGAGGATGGTCTCGTAGAAGAACTCGTAAGTACCGTGGTTTTCATTCGGTCCGTAGAACGTGATCTCTTCTGCCGGCCAGTCAGCGCGGATATCCGACCACATGACAACATCGTCATCGGCATATGTACCTGAGACATACATGCTGATGATTTCATCTTTAGTCATTTCAGTTGCCCAGGTGTTTTCCGGGTTAATGACCATGGTCAGCCCGTCATAAGCCAGCATGAATTCGTAGACATCGACACCAAACTCAAGACCTTCGGCCGTGAGACCTTCAATTTCAGAATCCTTAATTTTTCTGGAAGCATCTGAAAAGTCGGTTTCGCCGGGAATGAACTTCTTGAATCCGGCGCTTGAGCCGGCGCGTCCGACCTGGACATTGACACCAGGCTGGACCTCGGTCATGTACTGTTCGGCGATATACGCCATCAGGGGATAGACTGTACCCGATCCATCAACGATGACATCTCCATCCAGTGCAGTACCGTCGCCGCCGGTTGTATCTGTCGTACAGGCTGCAACTGACAGGACCAGGGTTAAAGCCAGGGCTATGACAATTAATTTCTTGAACATTGCTTGTTCCTCCAATCGTATTTAAAGGTTTACAATGTCATTGTATCAGCGGGATAGCCTTCCGGGCGGCCTGGTTTGTAAAATCGAAGTAATCTATTTCAGGACAACAACAGTCACCCCGTCATTCTGGCGGCCCCAGTCAGCGTCCTTGCGAAGCTGCGGGTCCAGGGCAGCCAACTGCCTGCCCTGGTTGCTGCCAGAATCAAAGCACTCACCGGGACAATAACCCTTGATCCGGCCCTGGCGCATCTGGTCCCGGCAATACTGCTGCGTGGCCTGGCGGATTGAGCCGCCAGGCCCGCTGGAGCCATAGCCGTGAATGATCTTGATGCTTTTTGTGCCGAGGCGCTTGTGGGTGGCTATTTCCATGCGCAGGCGCTGGATGGCCGTATCGACCCGGGGCATCCCCCGTTCTATGTTGACAACTTTGACCGCCATTGAGTGATCCTCCTGTTTGATGCTGCTTGATCTGCAAAATTCATTGTACACCTGCCGGCTGAGGCTGACAAACAGCCCCAACCGGGCTATAATCCCCATGAGGTGATCTTGAAATGGCAAGCATTCGACTCGATAAGTTTCTAGCCAACGCCGGGCGCGGGTCCCGCAAGGAAGTCCGCGGCCTGATCAGGGCTGGCCAGGTGACGGTGGACGGCGAGATCGTCCGCGATCCGGCTGCCCAGGTAGCAGATGACTCGTCACAGACCATATCGCTCAGCGGACTGCCGATTCAGCTTAAAAAACATATCCACCTGATGATGCACAAGCCCCAGGGCATTGTCACAGCGCTGGAGGACAAGCGCCACCCGACGGTTGGCGAATTGATTCCGGAAGTTTTCAGATATGCCGGCCTGTTTCCGGTCGGCCGGCTGGATCGGGATGCCTCCGGCCTTCTCATCCTGACCAACGACGGTACGCTCTGCCATCGCCTGGCCAGTCCGCGCTGGGGGGTTTGGAAGATTTACGATGTCATGACTGACGGCACAGCCTTTGACGACACGGATATCCAGCGTTTCGAAGACGGCATCCGGCTCGATGACGGCACGCTCTGCCAGCCGGCCAGGCTTGAGATCATCGCGGACCAGCACGCGAGGCTGGCCATTCATGAAGGCAAGTTCCATCAGGTCAAGCGCATGATGCTTGCTACCGGCCGGCAGGTGGTCCGACTGCACCGTTTGACTATCGGTCCGCTGACCCTGGACAGCAAAACAGCCCCCGGCGAGAGCCGGGAGCTGACAGGTTCAGAAGAAACGTTGCTGTACGAGGCTGTCAAGCTGGATCCAGAATCCTGATCAGGCGGCGTTTTCTGACGCCATCTCAGCCTCGATCTCCGCTTTTTGCTGAGCCATCTGCTCATAATCTTCAATCCAGGACCTGACAAAGGTCTTGGCATCCTCAAGCTTGTCGGTGTTGACCCCGATCGTGATGATCGTGCGGTCCGGGGTGTAGAAGCCGAGGCCTTCGGACAGGCCCAAGGCGGTGACATCCAGACCATAGATCAGGGTTTCCAACTCGCCGGCAGGGGTCTTGGTCTCCTGGATTTCGCCGTCATATTCGGTGTCTTCGCTGTCACGCATCGCGCGTTCCAGCGGCTGGACTTGGGCCATGACGTCCGCCGGAAGCTCAGACTTCAGCATTTCATAGAAATCGTCCATGACGTAGAACGCCTCCTGCGGCGCATAGTAGTCGAACGCGGCTTCATCCAGTACAAAGATCTCATAGTTGTCGCCAACCAGAATGGTCAGCATCTTCATGATATAGTTATAAAGATTCTGATCCGCAACCTGCGCCTCGTCCGTCGCGTCGGTGCCGACCAACGAACTCAGGTCCATCGGCAGGGGCAGCACCTCGATGTTGTCATACTCCGGAAAGACCTGTGTGACATAATCCGCAACCTGCTGCTCGACCTCGCCGGCCTGGCCGAACTGGCCGACAAACCCGATCTGGAACTGCGGTTTTTCATTGGTCGCGATCTCATAGACAAAATACGTCACCATCGCGATTGCCAGGAGAATGATCAGCGCCGGGAACTTGCCATAGTCCCAGAGATTTCGCCACTGCTTGCGGGTTCTGCCAAGGACAACTTCCTGCAGACGCGGGTCTTCGGGTTTAGGTTCAACATAACGGTCGGTCAGGATGTTGTAGGCCATCGTGATCTTATCCATAATCGCGATGGTTTCCGGATCGCTTTTACCGCGGTAACGCTTGACCAGCATCATGTAGCGGTTTTCGACCTCGTATTTATTCGCTGAAGCCGGCAGCTCCAGGATTGACAGACATTCTTCTCGAGACAGCAAGAAATCACCTCCGCACCTATTCTACTGATTCATCAAGTCGAAAGGCGCAACAAATTGTCAACAACTTGAAAACAAGTTTATGACTGTAAGGGCTTCATCGTCGGGAACAGCAGGACATCGCGGATGGATGCCGAATCGGTCAGCAGCATGACCAGCCGGTCGATGCCCATGCCCATGCCGCCGGTCGGCGGCATGCCGTATTCAAGCGATGTGCAGAAGTCCTCATCCAACAGGTTGGCCTCGTCATCCCCGGCTTCGCGCTTTTCGAGCTGCATTTCAAAGCGCTCGCGCTGGTCAACCGGGTCGTTGAGCTCGGAATAGGCATTGGCGAACTCACGGCCGCCGATGAACAGTTCAAAGCGTTCGGTCAGGCCAGGCTGGCCAGGCTTCTTTTTGGTCAGCGGGGAGATCTCGATCGGGTAGTCATAGATGAAGGTCGGCTGCACCAGCTTGTCTTCACAATAGACCTCAAAGAACAAATTCATGACATCGCCGCGCTTCATGCTGGGGCTGTATTCATCCAGGTCGTGCTCGCGCGCGATTCTGGCCGCGTCTTCATCCGTGGTGATCTGGGTGAAGTCGATGCCGGCATGCGTCTTGATCACGTCATTCATCGAGAGGCGGGCAAACGGCGGCGCCAGGTCAATGTCAATGCCCTGGTAGCTGACCTGGGTTGTCCCGTTGGTCGCTTCAGCGGCCTTGACGATCAGCTGCTCGGTCAGGTCCATCATGCCCATATAGTCTGTGTAGGCCTGGTAAACCTCAAGCAGCGTGAATTCCGGGTTATGCTTGATTGACAAGCCTTCGTTGCGGAACTGGCGGCCGATCTCGAACACGCGCTCAAACCCGCCGACGATCAGGCGCTTGAGGTATAGCTCCGGCGCGATGCGCAGGAAAAGATCGATTCCCAGCGCGTTGTGGTGGGTGACGAACGGCCGGGCGGTCGCGCCGCCGGGGATCTGGTTGAGAATTGGCGTTTCGACCTCGATGAACGATCTGGCTTCCAGTTCCTCGCGGATCGTGCGGATAATCTTGCTGCGCTTTTCAAACGTCTCACGAACGTGGGGGTTGATGATCAGGTCGACATAACGCTGTCGGTAGCGGGTGTCGGTGTCCTTGAGACCGTGGAATTTCTCCGGCAGGGGGCGAAGGGATTTGGACAGCAGCTTGTAGCGCTTTGTTTTGACCGAGATCTCACCGCGCTTGGTGCGGAAAACTTCGCCTTCAATACCGACCAGATCGCCG
The DNA here is from genome assembly GCA_963675845.1 of uncultured Saccharofermentans sp. Taxonomy (GTDB): domain Bacteria; phylum Bacillota; class Clostridia; order Saccharofermentanales; family UBA5734; genus UBA8949. The sequence continues at coordinate 78,842 of OY776634.1, forward strand.
ATATCAAGTTTTTGCCATTCGGCATAAGCGTCTTCGCCCAGTTCGTCGATCTTGGTGAACAGCTGGATGCGTCCGGTACGGTCGGACAGGTCGCAGAAGCTGACTTTGCCCATGCCACGCTTGGACATCAGGCGGCCGGCAATTTTGACCTGCCGACCTTCCATCTCTTCGAAATGTTCTAGAATATCTGTGCTGTGACAGGTGACCGGGAAGGTGACTTCAAGAAATGGATCCTGTCCCCTGCCCTGCAGCTCTTCGAGCTTTTGCAGGCGGATCCGCATCTGTTCATTCATCTCCTTCTCAGCCGAAACCTGAGCATCGGCAGACTGGGCCGGATTATTCCGGTCCTCTGAATTGCTCATGATGTATCCCCCTTAAGCGGTCGTCAGTTTGGCTTCGAGATCTTGACGATCTTGTAGCGCAGGATGCCAACCGGTGTGCGAACGTCAACAATCTGGCCCTTCTTCTTGCCGACAATGGCGGCGCCGACCGGCGAATCACTGGATATGCGATTGGTGAAGATGTCCTCTTCCTTGTTGCCGACCAGAATGTAGTCAAGCTCTTCCTTGGTTTCTTCATCGCGGATCTTGATTTGGGCACCCAGTGTGACTTTGGTCTTGCTGATTTCATCGTCGCCGATGACTTTGGCGTGCTTGAGGGTGCGCTCGATTTCAAGAATCCGGCCCTCGTTTTCAGCCTGTGCGTTTTTCGCATCATCGTATTCGGAGTTCTCAGACAGGTCGCCCAGCGCACGAGCTTCTTTCAGCCGCTCCGAGATATCGGCTGCGACATCCGTCTTCCTGTTCTCCAGTTCATCCTGAAGCTTTTTGACACCCTCATAGGTCATTTCGTATACTAGTTCCGGCATTAAAGGTTTCTCCTTTCAAATTTGCGGATTATTTGAGGCCCGGCTGTTAGCCGCGGCGTTCACTTTCCTTCTGAATGACATCGTGGGCGCCGCCTTCGACAATGCTGGTCGAAGAGACGACGACGAGTCGGGCTTTTTCCTGCAGTTCAGGAATTGTGGTGGATCCGCAGGCACACATGGTCGCCTTGATTTTGGACAGCGAGACATCCAGGTTGTCCTTGAGCTTGCCGGCGTAAGGGACATAGGAGTCCACGCCTTCCTCAAAGGCCATCCGGCCACCCTTGCCGCCGTCATCATAGCGCTGCCAGTTGCGGGCGCGGTTGGAGCCTTCCCCCCAGTACTCCTTGACATAGGTGCCATTGACCAGCATCTTGCGGCTCGGGCTTTCATCGAACCTTGCGAAATAGCGGCCCAGCATGATAAAGTCGGCGCCCATGGCCAGAGCCAGGGTCATATGGTAGTCGTGGACGATGCCGCCATCCGAGCAGATCGGAATGTAGACACCGGTTTCCTCAAAGTACTTGTCGCGGGCTTCGGCCACTGCAAGCACGGCGGAAGCCTGGCCGTTGCCGATGCCCTTCTGCTCACGCGTAATGCAGATCGAGCCGCCGCCAATGCCAACCTTGATGAAGTCCGCACCGGCATTGGCCAGATAGCGGAAGCCTTCAGCGTCGACAACATTGCCGGCACCGACCATCACCTCGTCGCCATACGTATCGCGGACCCAACTCAGGGTTTCGGCCTGATACTCCGAAAAACCGTCTGAAGAATCGATGCACAGGATGTCCGCACCGGCGTTGACCAGCGCCGGAATGCGCTGGTCATAGTCGCGGGTGTTGATGCCGGCGCCGACGATCAGGCGCTTCTGGCTGTCTAAAAGCTCGTAGGGGTTTTCCTTGTGTTCATCATAGTCCTTGCGGAAAACCATGGCGACCAGCTGGCCGTCCTTGTTGATAATCGGCAGCTGGTTCAGCTTGTTGTCCCAGATGATATCGTTGGCTTCGGACAGGGTGATGCCCTCACGGCCATAGATCAGGTGGTCAAACGGCGTCATGAATTCGCGAACCTTCTTGTCGCGCGGGGTTCTGGATATGCGGTAGTCACGGCTGGTGACAATGCCCAGGAGCTTACCGGTTGGCGTCCCGTCTTCGGTGACGGCAAAGGTTGAATGGCCTTTCTCGGCTTTCATGTCCAGCACTTCGGCCAACGTCATGTCCGGTGTCACATTCGAGTCGCTGGTCACGAATCCCGCCTTGTATTTCTTGGCTTTTCGGACCATGTCTGCCTGATTCTCGATGGACTGCGATCCGAATATGAAGGATAGGCCGCCTGATCGGGCCAGCGAAATTGCCATGCCGGCGTCGGAAACCGCCTGCATGATCGCGGAGACAACCGGGATATTCAGATTCAATCGGCTCTCTTCCTGTCCTTTTCGGTATTTAGCAATAGCCGTGGTCAAGTCAACACGATCTGGCGTGCATTCGCGGGTCGTCAGGTTGGGCACCAGAAGATACTCGCTGAATGTTCTGGATTCGAGTTCAAAGATCGTGGCCATCGTTGGTCGCCTCCTCAAAATGGTCAAAAGTCAAATCACTGGGTTGAAAGATCCCGGCGGGTATTCCCGACAGAAAACCCTGCTTGAAATTCCTTCATCATAGCATGATAGCACAATTATCCGGATAATGGGATATTGCCGGGTCAGGAATGACAGTTTTGGGCAAATTCTGCCGGATGAACAAATTCTGGTGTCAATTCGGAACAAGACCTGTTAATCTCTCTAAACCTTTGCACGATATTGTAATGACAAAGACCCCGGCTGTCAACATTTGGCCGAGGTCTTTGTCATTTTCCCTAAGAAATCAGATAAATTTCAGGCATTTCGATGCTTCAAACCCGATTGCGCCTGAAGACCGCGGCCAACGGGATCAGCACGATCAGGATGATCACGGTCTCGGGGATCAGGTAGGTGCCGTTATAGACCAGGGAGTAAACGGCAGCGCTCTGGCCTTCCGGGGCATACATGCCGTAGAAAACGATCCCGGACGTGAAGCTTGCGGCAAGCCGGCCGATGATGCCGATGATGATGCCGATAATCATGCGCCACATTGGCACCATGGACAAACGGTACAGGATGTTTCGCTCCTGGATCCGCTGTTGCCCTGAAGCCGCGAACAGGCCCGCCAGGCCCAGCAGCGCGAAAGCCAGGGGGTAGTCGAGAATGACCTGCGCCCAGCTGACGACATACGGTTCGATGATGAACTGCACCAGGCCGTAGACGGCGCCGATGCCGACGCCCCAGACCGGGCCGAAAGCCAGTGCGCAAAAAATGATCGGCAGCATGGACGCAGCCGTGACAGCGCCACCCTGCGGCATGGCGTAGAGCTTGATCATGGACAGGACGGTTGACAGGGCGACGGCCATGCCGCCGGCTGCCAGCGCCAGGATGCTTTCCCGCAGTTTTTGCTGACGGGTGGGTCTGAGGGTTGTTGTTTCTTGGTTTTGCTGTGGCATATGAGTCCTCCATTAATTTAATGGGGCCTGCCGGACAGACTGCGACTGATTAGCTTGGCAAAGCATGATTTCGGGCCCGAAATAAAAATGCCTTCCAAGCCGGTCAGGACGCTTGAAAAGCATTGAATTGCCTCATAGTCCCTCCGCCGGCATTACCCGGTTCAGGTTTTAGGGTCGACACCGCCAGGTGTCCTCTCAGCCAGCTTTGAGCGCCAGCTCCCCTCGTGAACAGACATATTATAATCCGGCTTTCGCCTTTTGTAAAGCCGCTTCGATCTCCGATGCCTCGCGCGGAAGATCGGCGGAGAGGTTTTCGCAACCGGTCTCGGTGACCAGGACATCGTCCTCGATCCGAAAGCCCAGCGACCATTCGGGAATGTATACGCCCGGCTCGACGGTCAGCACCATACCGGGCTGGATCGTCGCGTCCTTGTTGGCCAGGTCATGGACATCCATCCCGAGGTGATGGGAGACATTATGCCAGTAATAGTCGGACGCATCGCCATCGTCGGTCAGGATACCCAGTGCTTTCAACCCTCGAGCGGCGGTCTGCTTGCACGACTCGTTGACGTCCTTGATTTGGATGCCCGGACGGATTTGGGCAAACGCTGTCTCCTGGCAAGCCCGGACAACCTTGTACAGATCCAGCTGACGGGGAGAAAACTTGCCGCTGGCCGGCAATGCCCGGGAAATGTCCGAGCACAGCCCCCCCACAAGCGCACCGACATCAATCTGAACCAGGTCATCGGCCGCAATTTCATCCCGGGGAGTCATGTAATGCAGACATAGCGCGTTCCTGCCGCTGGCAACGATGGAATGGAAGGCGGTCTCCAAAAGTCCCTGGCTGGCCAGCTCGTGCTGATAAGCGGCCCACAGCTCATATTCAAACCGGCCGGGTTCAAGGACCCTGAGCATGGCTTCAATACCCTGCCAGGCCAGTCGGATGGCTTTCCGGATCATCCGGATTTCTTCAGGCTGCTTGATCATGCGCAGCTGGCGTAGAATCGGGTCCAGGTCGCGGGGTTCCAGGTCTGGGGACTGCTCGCCGATTTTGTCGCGGATCAGCCGAGCCCTGGCATCACTGGCCGTCTGGTCCACCCAGACGCGCGTGTAGCCGGTCGACAAAAAGTCGCCCAGCAAGGCTGCAAAGGTGTCGGTCGTCTGGATTTCGGTCAGGCCGGACTGGTCACGTGCCGTTTGAGTATCCAGGCGCTTGCCGTTCCAACGTTCGGCTAAAGGATCGCTTGGCGGCAGAAAAAGGATCGATCGGATCTGCAGCTTGCGGATTGACAGCACCAGGATCGCGTCTTCCTGCTCGATACCGGTCAGATAGAAGAAATTGCGGTTGGCAAAAAACCGGTAGTGTTCGTCGGCCGTCCGGAGCGGCGCCGACCCGGCTGAAAGAATAACCAGATCATCCGATCCAAGCTTCGAGCAGAACGATTTGCGGTTGCCCGAAAAAAAGGTTGCCGGCAACCTCAGTTGATAGGCCTTTTCCGTCTCATTTTGCTGGGTCATACAGCCTCCAGAAAGTCATCATCCAGAAGCTAGTGCTCCAGGAAGCTGCCGATGCGGCGGAATTTCTCGTAGCGGGATGCCAGGCGCTCATCTTTGGACTTGGCCATTTGCCGGGGCAGCGCCTGTTCCAGATAGCTTTTGACGCTCTGGGCCATCTCGGAGAGATTGGTGTGCGCGCCGCCGCCGGGTTCGGCGATAATCTGGTCGCAGATGCCCAGATCCTCAAGATCCGTGGCCGTGATGTGCAGGATGTCGGCGGCTTCCTTTTCACGGGACGCGTCCTTCCAGAGGATGGACGCAAACCCTCTCGGGGAAATGACCGAGTAGAGGCTGTTGGACAGCATGGCCAGTTCGTCACCGACGCCAATCGCCAGCGCGCCGCCGCTGCCGCCTTCCCCCATGATCATGACGATCACGGGAACCGAAAGCTTCATCATGTCCCTGAGGTTGACAGCGATTGCCTCACCTTGTCCGCGCTCTTCCGCGCCGACGCCGCAGTAGGCGCCGGATGTATCCACCATGCAGACAATCGGTCGGCCGAACTTGTCCGCCTGCTTCATCAGGCGCATGGCCTTGCGATAGCCTTCCGGGTGGGGCATGCCGAAGTTGGTCCGGCTGTTTTCTTCGATCGTCTTGCCTTTTCGGTGGCCAATCACGGTGACTGGCTGACCGGCGAAGCGGGCGATCCCGCCCCACATAGCCTGGTCATCTGCAAAAGCACGGTCGCCGTGCATTTCAAAGACATCGTCAAACATCAGCGAAAGGTAATCGCTGATCACCGGGCGATTCTTGTGGCGGATAACCTCCAGGCAGTCCGATGCTGTCAGTTTCTTCGCCGCGCTGGCAGCGGGAGTCTCGGCAGATCCAAAGTTCGTTTCGGCCGCTTCTTTGGTGTGCAGCTGAAGCAGGCTGCCCAAGGTGTTCTTAAGTTGCTTGCGGTGGACAATCATGTCTAAAAAGCCATGTTCGAGCAAGAATTCTGCCCGCTGGAAACCATCGGGCAGGGTTTGTGCGATCGTGCCCTCGATCACGCGCCGGCCGGCGAATCCGATCAGAGTGCCGGGCTCAGAGATGATGATGTCACCCAGACTGGCAAAACTGGCGGTGACGCCGCCGGTGGTCGGATCGGTCATGACCGAGATGTAGAGGCCGCCGGCATCCTGGAAGCGCCCGACAGCGGCCGAAGTCTTGGCCATCTGCATCAGCGAGATGATGCCTTCTTGCATGCGGGCGCCGCCCGAGGCGGAGAAGGTGATCACCGGCAGACCCAGTTCCATGGCCTGCTCAAACAGTCGGGTGATTTTTTCGCCGACGACGGAGCCCATGGAGCCCATCAGAAAATTGGAGTCCATCACGGCGATCGCGCAGGCTGATCCGTTAATGACGGCCTGGCCGCAGACAACCGCCTCGTTGAGACCGGTTTTCTTGATCAGGCCATCGATTTTTTCGGGGTAGCCGTCAAAAGCGATGGGATTGAGGCTTAAAAGCCCGGCATCCCATTCGACAAACGTACCGGCATCAGTGACTTCCCGAATTCTAGAGCGGCTGTCCAGCCGGTAATGATGTCCGCAGATCTGGCAGACCGAATAGGATTTTTCAAAATCTTCCCGAAACATGACCCCTTTGCATTCCGGGCACTTGATCCACATGTCCTCCGGGATCGGCTTGTGGTATGTATAGGGGGTGTCTTCCGTCTTGTCGTGCGCGGCATCGGCTTCAAGCCGTTTGCGCATATCCTTGAGAGCGTCAACAACCATGGGTTATCGCTCCTTTCTGTAGGGATTCATCTGGCCGAGCAGCTGTTCGGTCTTGAGACCAAGATAGCCGATATTGTAGTTGCCGGCAATGAAATCCGGTTCGCGGAGGATCGCCAGGTGAAAATCGATATTGGTCTCGACGCCGGTGATCATGAACTCGGTCAGCGCCCGGCGCATGCGGGCGATTGCCTGGCGGCGGTCGGGGGCATGCACGATCAGCTTGGCTAAAAGCGAGTCGTAGTAGGGCGGGACCGTATAGCCCTGGTAGATGGCGCTGTCCACCCGGATGCCGGGTCCGCCGGGCACGTGCAGGTTGGTGATGGTGCCGGGCGATGGACGGAAGCCATGATTGGGATCCTCCGCATTGATGCGGCATTCGATGGAATGCCCGCGGAACTGGATAGCGCTCTGCTTGATCTTCAGCGGCAGGCCATTGGCGGACTTGATCTGCTCGCGGATGAGGTTGACATTGGTAATGGCTTCAGTAATGGGATGTTCGACCTGAATACGGGTGTTCATCTCCATGAAGTAGAAATTTCGGTTGATGTCGACCAGGAACTCAACGGTCCCGACGCCTTCATAATTGACATGTTTGGCCAGTTTGACCGCAGCTTCCCCCATGGCCTTGCGCAGCTCCTCCGTCGCGAACGGGGACGGGGCCTCTTCCAGAATTTTCTGGTTGCGTCGCTGGATTGAGCAGTCACGCTCGCCCAGGTGGATAACCCGGCCGTGCTTGTCAGCCAGCAGCTGGATTTCGATGTGACGCGGCTCACGGACAAAGCGCTCAAGATAAACACGGTCGTCGCCGAAGCAGGCCATTGCTTCCGCCTTGGCCGTCTGGAAGGCGGTGGGAAAGTCCTCATGCGAATTGGCGACGCGCATGCCGCGGCCGCCGCCGCCGGATGATGCCTTGACCATGACCGGAAACCCGATCTGCCCGGCAGCTTTGAGGGCGTCGGACAGGTTCTCGACAATGCCTTCGGTGCCGGGTATAACCGGTACGCCAGCTTCGATTGCGGTTCTCCTGGCAGTCGCCTTGTCGCCCATCTTCTCGATGACGGTGTCCGGCGGGCCAATGAATGTGATGTTGCATTTCTGGCACATCCGGGCAAACGCGGCATTCTCGGACAAAAAGCCGAAGCCGGGATGGATAGCCTCCGCGCCGGTCACGGTCGCGGCGGTCAGGATGGCCTGCGGGTTCAGGTAGCTGTCCTTCGATGTGGCCGGTCCGATGCACAGGCAGTCGTCAGCCAGCTGGGCATGCAGGGCTGTCTTGTCCGCCTCCGAACAGATCGCGACGGTCTTGATGCCCAGTTCGCGGCAGGCCCGGATGATTGTCACGGCGATTTCACCGCGGTTGGCAATCAGGATCTTTTTGAACATGTTTAGCCTCCAATGGCGCAGATGATATCCGCGCTAGCCGCCAGTTCATCCCCGACGTAGGCCTTGCCGCTGGCAAAGCCCAGGGTGGCGCGCATCTTGGTCACTGTGACCTCAAGGCGCAGCGTATCGCCCGGCACGACCTTGCGCTTGAAGCGCACCTTGTCCATGCCGGCGAAGAAGCCGAGCTTGCCCTGATTTTCAGGACGACCGAGCAGCAGAACGGCCATCGCCTGGGCCATGGCTTCGATCTGCAGAACGCCCGGCATGATCGGAAACTCGGGGAAGTGACCTTTAAAGAAATCTTCCTGGCCGGTGACATGTTTATACGCAACAATGGTGTCGTCAGTCATGGATTCAACTGTGTCAACCAGAATGAACGGCTCGCGATGGGGAATGATCTTCTTGATGTCTTCCTGGTTCATCAGCATATCAGACGCCTCCAATACGCATCAGCGGCTGGCCGAAATCGACGCGCTGCCCGTTCTCGACCATGATCTCGACTACTTTGCCGGCCACGGTGGAATTGACTTCGTTCATCAGTTTCATCGCCTCGATGATGCACAGGGGCGATCCGACGTCGACGGTTGAGCCGACCTTGACGAACGGATCGGAATCCGGCGCTGCAGCGCCATAGTAGACGCCGACGACCGGTGAAGTCACGACGTGGCCTTCCAGCTCAACCGCCGCCTCTTCAGCCCCGGCTTGGGCAGTCGGCTGTGCGCCGGCGGATTCCTGGGCGGCGATAACCTTGACGGCGGGCGCCTTCTCGAGCTTGATCCGGTTGCCGTCAATTTCGAGTTCCAATACGGTCAGTCCGGTCTCGTTCATCTTGTCCATCAAGTCCTTGATATCCTGAATCTGCATAATCATCCCTCCATCTTCTTGAACAGCAGTGTGCCATTGTGACCGCCGAAGCCCAGTGAATTGGATAGCACGGCACGCACAGTCGTCTTGACAGCCTCGTTGGGGACATAATCCAGGTCGCAGTCGGGATCCGGCTCTTCGTACCCGATGGTCGGCGGAATAATGTCATCTCGCAGCGCCATGGCCGAGACAATGGCTTCAACGGCGCCGGCTGCGCCGAGCAGATGGCCGGTCATCGATTTGGTCGAGCTGACTCTGACCTTGCCGGCAGCATCGCCGAAGGCGCGCTTGATCGACATCGTTTCAAACTTGTCGTTGAGCGGCGTGCTGGTCCCGTGGGCGTTGATGTAGTCGACCTGCTCCGGTTCCAGGCCGGCTTCGGCCATGGCCAGGCTCATGGACTTGGCAGCGCCCTTGCCTTCCGGATCCGGGCTGGTGATATGGTAGGCGTCGGATGTCGATCCGTAGCCGGCGATTTCGCAGATAATGTCAGCGCCGCGGGCCAGCGCGCTGTCCAGACTCTCCAGAATCAGAATGCCGGCGCCTTCTCCGATGACAAATCCCGAACGTCTGGCATCAAACGGCACAGACGCCTTGCTGGGGTCGTCTTCGCGCGTCAGCGCCTTCATGTTGTTGAAGCCGGCGACCGCGATGCCGGTAATCGGCGCTTCCGTACCGCCGGCGATGCAGGCTTCAAGATGGCCGTACTTGATCGCGCGGAAAGCTTCGCCGATTGAATGCGTCGCCGAAGCGCACGCAGTGGTCACACAAAAGTTGGAGCCCAGCGTTCCGTACTTCATCGACACATAACCAGCAGCCATGTTGCTGATCATCATCGGCACGAACAACGGTGAAATTCGCTGCGGACCGCCTTTCAAGAAGTACTTCTCGTACTCGGTCTCCAGCGTTTTCATGCCGCCGATGCCGGATCCGATGATCGTGCCGACATTTTCGCCGCCGATGGCCGAGATGTCCAGGCCAGACTGAACGACAGCCTGTTCAGCCGCCGCCATCGCGAACTGGCAGAACCGGTCCATACGGCGGGCTTCCTTGCGGTCGAGCACGGCATTAGGGTCAAAATCCCGAACCTGGGCGGCGACATAGATCGTTTGCTCGCTGGTATCGACGGCATCCAGCGGTCCAATGCCGTTGACACCGTTTCGGATGTTTTCCCAGAATGATTCCACGGTACTGCCGACCGGGGAGATGACCCCGGCGCCGGTGATGACGACGCGTCTTCCTGGAACAATTTTCGTTGACATATCTGAATACCTCCTGGTATGTCGTACTGATTGAATTACAGAACCATGCCGCCGGATACTTCCAGGACCTGGCCCGTGATATAGGACGCCTGCTCGGAGACCAGGAATGCCACGGTCTCGGCAATGTCCTCCGGCTGGCCCAGTCGGCCGAGCGGGATATTCTGGATGGCTTTCTGCTTCAGGTCATCTGACAAATAGGCTGTCATGTCGGTTTCGACAAAACCCGGCGCAATGGCGTTGACCCGGATCTTGCGCTTGCCGAGTTCCTTGGCCAGCGACTTGGTCAGACCGATGACACCGGCTTTGGAAGCCGAGTAGTTGGCCTGTCCGGCATTGCCGTAGACGCCTGCGATCGAAGTCATATTGACGATCGCGCCGCGCCTGGCCTTGACCATGTCCGGCATGCAGGCTTTGCACATCATGAAGGTGCCGGTCAGGTTGGCATCAATGACATCCGTGAACTGGTCAAGTCCCATGCGCATGGCCAGACCGTCGCGGGTGATGCCGGCATTATTGACCAGAACGCTCACGGGGCCAAAGACTTCTCGGGCAGCCTGCGCAAGGTTTTCACAGTCAGCCTCGCTGGCTGCATCCGCCTTGACGGCTATTGCTCCGACGCCGTGTTCCTTGCACAGATCAATGACTTTCTGAGCTTCCTGCTCCGATCTGCGATAGGATATCACAATATCATAGCCAAGTGAAGCGAGTTTGATGGCGACCGCTGCGCCGATACCGCGCGATCCGCCTGTGACAATAGCGTTCATTTTGTACCTCCAACGCTGACAGCTGCAAGATCCAGCCCCGGGACTGCGACCGGAAGCCGCCCGCCCAGCAGGCCTTGCGCCTGAATAAACATCTCCCTGATAATATCGGCTGCCGGCAGAATATTCCGGATCAGACCGGCTGACTGCCCGGCCATGAAGGAGCCTTCCTCCAGATTGCCGTCCTGGACCGCCTTCCGGAGCGATCCGATGGTAATTTCCTCAATTTCCTCAAAAGTCGCACCGGACTTTTCGAGATCAACCAGCCGCCTTGACAGCTTGTTCTTCAAGGTCCTGACAGGATGTCCGCCGGACCGGCCGGTAACCGTCGTGTCAATATCCCTGGCCTTGACCACCATCGCCTTGTAGTTGTCATGGATGGCGCACTCGCTGCAGGCCAGAAAGCGGGTGCCGACTTGAACGCCGGCCGCGCCGAGAATCATGGCAGCCGCGATGCCGCGCCCGTCAGCGATGCCGCCGGCTGCGACAACCGGTATTGAAACAGCGTCCGCCAGCTGCGGAACCAGAACCAGTGTCGTGGATTCGCCGATATGGCCCCCGGCCTCCGTACCTTCGCCGATGATCGCGTCGGCGCCGAGGCTCTGCATGCGCCGGGCCTGTGCGACAGAGGCGACGACCGGGACGACCTTGATGCCAGCCGCCTTCCAGCCTTCGATATATTTGCCGGGCGAACCGGCGCCGGTCGTAACCACGTCTACCCGCTCTTCGCGCACCAGCTCAGCCACGGCTTCGGCATACGGCGACATCAGCATGATGTTGACGCCGAACGGCCTCGCCGTCAGTTTGCGGGTTCTGGCAATCTCCGTTCTGACTTGCTCAGGGGTCATGGACCCGGCCGCGATCAGGCCAAGGCCGCCGCCGTTGGATACGGCCGCGGCTAGCTGTGCATCGGCCACCCAGGCCATGCCGCCCTGGATCAGGGGGAATTGGATCCCCAGCAAGTCACAGATTGATATCGCTTTCATAAACATCACCCGCCGCCGATCAATAGGTCAGCAGGGCTGCGCCGTAGGTCAGGCCGCCGCCAAAGCCGCAGAAAGCGATCTTGTCGCCACGCTCGAGTTTATTCGCGCGGATCAGCTCATCCAGGCAGAGCGGGATGCTGGCCGAAGAAGTGTTGCCGAAATCAGACATGCGGTAGATCATCTGGTCCGGACCGGTTTTCAGGCGCCGGGCAGACGCGTCCACAATACGGGAGTTGGCCTGGTGCGGAATGATGTAGCGAAGATCAGAAATGCTCAGGTTCGACTTTTCCAGCACGATCTTGATTGATTCGGTCATGACCCGTACGGCAAACTTGAAGACTTCCTGCCCTTCCATGTTAATAAAGTGGTCAGGCTTGTTGCCGTAGCGGTCATCCCAGACTTTGGCAGGATCAACAAACGGATGGCCGACCGACAGGGCCCTGGCCACCAGAACACTGGCCTTTTTACCTTCGGATCCCAGGTGTGTGGCATGGACCTGGCTGGCATCATCATCTCCAGCCTTGCCGCAGACCACGGCGCTGGCGCCGTCGCCGAACAGAACGCAGGTCGTCCGGTCCTCGAAATTGGTCAGTTTGGACAGGCTCTCGGCTGAGATGACCAGCACATGATTGACATCCGGCTTCTGCAGGTAGAGGTTGGCCTGGTCCAGGGCGTAGACAAAACCTGAGCACGCTGCGTTCAGGTCATAGCAGAACGCTTTGTCGGCTTCCAGTTCCGCCTGAACAACGCAGGCGGTCGATGGTGTATAATAATCTGGTGTGACGGTTGTAACTATAATGATGTCGATGTCCATTGGATCAATGCCGGCAGCCTCGATGGCTTTGCGGGCGGCTTCACTGGCCATGTGCCAGGTCGGTTCGCCGTTTGACAGCCGTCGTTCGGAGATGCCGGTACGGGATGTGATCCACTCGTCATTGGTCTCGACGATCTCTGACATCATCTGGTTGGTGACAACCAGGTCTGGCAGATAATTGCCGCTTCCAAGAATTTTCAAATTACGCATTGGCTTTGAACCTCCAGTCTTGATTTTCCATGAAAAATGATCTATTGTAAAGAGGAACTTTATTCGGATACCAAATATTTTGATACTCAAAATATATCAATATGATAGCTATACAACCAAAAACTGTCAAGCTAGAAAGGAAATCCAAATGATCGCCTGCATTTTCTCCGGACAAGGATCTCAGAAGGAAGGCATGGGCCAGGACCTGTGCCTGAGCTCTGGCGCTGCCGCCAAAATCTATGAAGACGCCAAGCGCCAGCTGGGCATCGACTTGTTGGCCCTGACCAGTGAGGAGCTGGCCCAGACGCGCTATGCTCAGATCTCAATTGTGGTCATGAGTCTGGCGGCCTATGCTGCGCTTCAAGAGAAGAAAGCTTTTAAACCCGCCGCGATGGCCGGATTCTCCCTGGGGGAGTACAGCGCGCTGGGCGCATCCGGCGTATTGAGCCAGAACGATCTGCTGGACCTGGTGCAGGAACGGGCCCGCCTGATGCAGGAGGCGTCGGACAAGACGCCCGGCGTGATGTACGCCGTCCTGGGTCTGGATGACCAGCCCTTGATGGATGTTGTCAACAGGCCCGAATACGCCGGCAAGGTTTTCGCGGTCAACTTCAACTGCCCGGGCCAGGTGGTTATCGCGGGCTTCGAATCGGAATGCGCAGCCTGTGCTGAGGCGCTCCAGGCAGCCGGCGCCAGGAAGATCCGCCAGCTCAATGTCTCCGGCGCCTTCCATACCGTCCTGATGCAGGACGCAGCCGAAAGGCTTGCGGCATTCGCCCGGTCCCTCACCTTCAACCCGCCATCCTGTCCCCTTTACAGCAACGCCAATGGCCAGATGATCCCAGACGATGTCGACTGGCCGGATTACCTGGCCGCGCACATGTGCAGCCCGGTTCGCTGGACATCTGAAATCCAAAACCTCGAGCAGGCCGGCATCCGGACATTCATCGAGCTCGGCCCGGGCAAGGTCCTGACCGGCCTGGTCAAGAAAATCGCCACGGACGCTGTCGCGATGCCCGGTGAGAACCAGGCGATGCTGGACAAGGTCGCGCAAGCTTTGTAGACCGTTCCCCGCACCAGCAAGTGTCAACTTGTAAAAAACCTGTTAGAACGATCCGGTCCTCCTGCTGTTATAATGGTGAGTGAAATGTCAACAAACCATCCTGACAGAGAAGGGGAATCTTTTTATGCGCGATCCGAGACTGAACAAACTGGCTGGCATCATGCTCGACCACTCGATCAAGGTCCAGCCAGGCGAATGGTTCCAGATATCCTCTGAGACTTGCGGCATGCCGCTGGTCAAAGCCATCCTCGAGGAAACGAAAAAGCGACAGGGTCTGGCCCATGTGGTACTCGCCAACCAGGAACTGAGCCGTCTGGTGCTGGGCCTGTATAATCCGGACGATGACAATGTCAAAGCGTTTCTCAAGGACAAGACCGAGATAGGGCTTCGGCGTTATGAAAACCTGATCGGCGACATCGTGATCCGGGCTTATGAGAACGACCAGGAGCTTTCCGGGATCCCGCCCAAGGTGCTTCAGCTGACATCAGCCCAGGGCAAGCCGCTTCAGGACCTGGTTGTCAACAACCGGCGCTGGGTGCTGTTCGAATACCCAACCCCCGGCCAGGCGCAGCGCCTGGGGCTGTCCTACGACGACTATTATGACTTTGTCCTGGATGTCGCCTGCGTTGACTACCAGGCAATGCAGAAAAACGCTGATATCCTCAAAAGTGTTTTCGAAAAAACAGACAAGGTCCGCATCACAAGCCCTGGCACCGACCTGTCCTTCTCGATCAAGGGCATGACCGCCATCCCTTGTGCCGGCGAAAACAACATCCCCGACGGCGAGTGCTTCTGCGCGCCGGTCAAGAATTCGGTCAATGGCCACATCACCTACAACGCCCCGTCCAACTACTGGGGCAAGACATTCACCAATATTCGCTTCGATTTCATGGACGGCCAAATTGTCAAGGCGACCTGCGACCAGGACGACACCGTTCTGGGCCAGATCCTGGACAGCGATGAAGGCGCCCGCTATATCGGCGAGTTTGCCCTGGGCTTCAATCCCCTGATCAAAGAACCGTTCCAGAACACGCTGTTTGACGAAAAGATCTGCGGCTCGCTCCATTTCACGCCGGGTGCCTGCTACGACGAGTCCCCCAACGGCAACAAGTCCACCATCCATTGGGATCTCGTCCTGATCCAGCGCGAGGACCATGGCGGCGGCGAAATCTGGTTTGACGACCAGCTGATCCGCAAGGACGGCCTGTTCACAATCCCCGAACTCGAACCGCTGAATCCGTAATCCAAAATCCTGGAGGTATCTATGGAATTCACTAGCATCACCTTTTTTGGTCTCCATCTGCTGCACTGGCTGGTTTCCGGCCTGCTGCCCCTGGTTCTGTTCGGCCTGATGATCGGCTACCTGGTCGTCTGCTTTGTGCTGGCGAAAAGAGCCAAAAAGACCCTTGAGCCCATGATCGATCTGGTCGACAAGCTGGAAGGCCAGGGCATCGGCAATCTGCAGGCTATCGCGGATATCTTCAACAGCGCCGGCAGCGAGAGAATGGGACCGATTTTCGACAAGATGCGGTCTGACAGCCGTGCGCTTTACCGCGGCAACTGGCTGCCGGATCCCAAACGCTACATCCGGCCCGAAACCATATTCTCCAAATTGGGCAAAAACAGCCTGACCTGGATTCCGGCTGCACGCCTCCTGGCCATCGGCATTCTGGGCAGCCTGGTTGAACTGCTGCTGCAAAGCCAGCTGCCGGTCGATGACGAGGCGCTGGCCCTCCCCCTGATCCTGCTGCCCGGCCTGATCGGCCTGGCCGGCGCCGTTTGGGTAGCCGCTCGCTCGCGCAGAACGGCGCAAGCCCTCGACAGCCTGCTTGACGATCTCAACACCAGCATTGCCAACCGCATCCCGGTCTTTTCCGACCAGGCCGGCCTTGCGCTGCTGGTTGACCGCTTCACCGATTACGACCGCAAGATGAGTGATTCCATCCATGAGTTCAACGCGACAGCCCGCCGCCTGGCCGACAGCGAAATGGTGGACGGCATCCGCCACAGCGTCGAGCAGGTCATGCTGACCTCGGTCGCGCCTCAGATCCAGGAAGCGACCCAGTCACTGGGCAATCTGGCGACCGAACTGACCAACAAGCAGGACCGCGGCATGCACGACCTGGCGATCAAATTCGCAGAAGCCCTGTCATCCGACCTGGCCGAGCACCTGCAGCCGATCAACCGCGAAGTGGACATGATCTCCAACCTCATGGCCGATGTCAAGAACTATATCGAGATCGCCATGCGCGCGATGGAAACAACCCGCAAGCAATCCGAAGGGCTGCTCGCCGACTCGAGTTCGGCTTTGAAGCAGATCGCCAACTCACGCGATCGCCTGACCGAGGATTTCTCCAAGGTCGAGGAGCAGATCAGCAAGCTGTCGGACGCGTCCAATGCCATGGCCAGAATCTACCAGGGCAACGAAGAACACCTGGCCGGCTCCATTTCACGGTTCGGCGAGCAATTGGACAGCCATGCGGATCATCTGG
Source organism: uncultured Saccharofermentans sp. (assembly GCA_963675845.1). GTDB lineage: Bacteria > Bacillota > Clostridia > Saccharofermentanales > UBA5734 > UBA8949. Next base: position 95,331 of record OY776634.1, read on the forward strand.
GACAACTGGTCAACGAAGCCCGGCAGGCCATGGAAAAGGCGCAAGGCTTTGCCGCCGGCCAGCAGGAAAGCTCCGACCAGCAGATGACAGCCATCCAGACTCAGGTCGACAAGCTCAGCCAGAGCCTTGGCTCCAGCATCGACGATCTGCTCGGCAAGCTGCAAAAACAGACCGGCAGCATGGCTGCGCAGACCGACGAAATCAGCAAACAGATGCAGAACCTGAACAGCACGCTGGATAACTCCCTCAAGGATTTCACCACAAGTTCGGCTAAGTATGTCCGAAAGACGCTGGGCGATTTTGACGAGGGCTTGGCTGACATGAGTGAACGGATGGCCAGGACAGCCGAGGAAATCCGCGATGCGGTGGACGCGCTGCCCTTGGCATTTCGCCAGTCTTCCGGTGAAACGCCGCATTTTGACGGATGAGCGCACAATCCAACACATCTGAAAAGAACACCAGAAACTGGTTCGATGGTCAAGACAGCGCCATGGAACGGTTCAGAACGGTCCTGGACACTGTTTCGGACATCCTGCCGTTACCGCTGGAAAGTGTCAGGACCCCAGATCCGCACCAACTGGCTGACCTGAGCGATAAAATCGCTGCTGCGGACACCATCGAAGATACCATCCGGCTGGCTCATACGCTGACCAGCCGCGAGCTCGGCCTGGTCTTCCCGCTCATGGCTGCCATCTCAATCCGTCCCGCACCGGACAAAAAATCTGCCCGGCTGGCCAGGGACCTCGCAGACAAATTGCACCTGATCATTCGCGAACGGGCCTGCATGAGCTTATACAACAGCGCCTGGATGACGTTCCAGTACCACTACCCCAATGAGGAGCTGGCCAAAGCCCTGAATATTCTGTGCCAGATTCTGGAAATCAAAAACAATTCGAAAAGACCGCAGGACGACACCATTCGGGCAAGCGAGACACTCAAGCCGATCATTTCGGATGTAGCCAGCCCGACTTCCCGTCAGTTTATTCCCCGCCTGATTTCGCACATCGCCGGCAACGGCGGCATTTACAAATTCATCCAAACATATAACATCCCGCCATCGCTGCCCTTCGGCAACGCCCTGATCACCGAGGCGTTCCTGAGCAACGGCACTGCCATCGACCAGGGCAGTCACAAACTGTTTGCCGCGGTGCTTAACCAGAATGACCTGGAAGGCCAAATCGAGCTGCTGCAGCACTTCTTCAATGAAAAGAACGTGCCGGAAGAGATCTACAACCGCTTCTGCCAGCAGATCTACAAGCTGTTTGACGACCCGGCTGCCGATCACCCGATCTGGATGCAGGTCCGTCCCAAGACCCGAAAAGCTTTCCAGGACTGGGTTCGCTCGGCGACCATTGGCAGCCATTGCCGGCATACGCCGGACAAGGCGCTTCTATACCTTAAATACAAAACAGATATCCTGGACGTTGAACGCTACAACCAGGACACCCTCCTGATCCACTTCCCGCATTTTGTAATCGCAGATTCAACAAGGTGGCCGGAACACGCGGTCTACTACCACCAGAAAGCCCGGAACAATCCGTTCGAGCTGGCCAATGACGGCTTCAACCCCAATCCGGCTGATCCAGCCATCCCCAGAAAGCCAGTCGAATCAGCCATCCATGAGCATGCCTTCAGCGAAACCGTTGACCTGCCGTTTGACAGCCAGGGCATCCGCCTGACCGGCGTTTTCCTGGATATGCTGCTCAGCAAAGACAGCATCCGGCCAATTCGTGCTATCCAGAAGCGACTGGGCGGTTAAAGGATATTGACGATGCCAGCCTGCTCGGCTATACTACCAAAGGTAACTTCATCGGCACGGAGAAGTATCGAAGTGGTCATAACGAGCTCGACTCGAAATCGAGTTGTCCGAAAGGGCACGAGGGTTCGAATCCCTCCTTCTCCGCCAAAAAAACCGCGGTTTTCCTCAGTTTGAGGGAAGCCGCTTTTTTCGTAGCTTTACCCACTCAATACAGCGAAGCGCCGTTTTGTTTTGATTTTTGCTAGATCTTTGGGTACGGGTACATAGGGCAATGTGATACCTCCTTTCTAGTGCTCGTTGAAGTGTCAGTCCGATATAGCTTTTATATAGAGTGAATTATTCTGGAATTTTGAGATCTAATGATTTTTATTCGAGTATAAATAAATGCTCCTGTTCAGTTTAATAATTTACACAAATGATTTATTATCAATTAGTTTGCTAATTTTCTGCAAATATCGCAATTATAATGTTGAATTATCGTAATATAGGTGTATGATGATAGTACTAGATAAAAAAGAACGGGGTGATTATATGCTCATTCAATTCAGTGTAGAGAACTATAAATCTTTTAAAGACAAGGCCATATTAAGCCTTGTTCCAAGTAAGGATGCCAGCCATCCAAATAATCTGACGATTCTGAATAAAAGTGAGCAGGTTCTTAATACAATTGCTATTTATGGTGCGAATGCAGCTGGTAAATCAAATCTATTCAAAGCGTTAACTACCGCAATCATGATGGTAAGAACTTCAAGTCAGCTGCAGAAAAATGATCGATTAAGCGGAATAGTGCCATTTCTTTTTGATAAGAAAATGGCTGCGAAACCAACGAGCTTTGAATTCGTTTTTATTACCGGTGGGGTCAAGTATATTTATGGCTTCTCGGCCACTCAGACAGAAGTAGTGTCGGAGTATCTGTATGCTTATTACAGCGCTAAGCCATCTACGATTTTTGAACGTGAAGGTAACGAGTTTAACTTCACAAAAGACAAACGTGCTCTTGATCAGATCGCGGATAAGAATACACCAAATAAACTATTTTTATCGACAGCTACTGTCTGGAATTACATCAGGACTGAACCGGCATACAGCTGGTTTGATAAAGGTATTAATACTTATCCTGAATACGAGCATCTTCATCCAATAGCTTTTAATTTGTTTGAAAAGGATGCTGACGAAAAGATTCATCAGTTTGTTATCGATTTGCTCCGAGAGTCTGACATCAATATTCAGGATTATCTAATTAAGTCCGAGCCTATAAATGAACAGGATCTAATGCAAATCTTCGGGCCACTTTATCTGGCAGCTAAAGACGCAAAAATGCACGAGGGGAAAAAGCAAAACGTTTTTATGGATCATCTGGTTACAAATGATGATGGGTCAACAAGTGTAGTGCATGTGAGTCTGGCAGATGAATCAAAAGGTACTGAAAACCTGTTCCTTTTAGCTCCGATACTGATGAAAGCTTTATCGACGGGGGAAACTGTTGTTATCGATGAAATTGAGCGCAGCCTCCATCCACTACTCGTAAAGCATATCATTGGTTACTTTAATGATCCGGAATTAAACCCATCAAATGCGCAGTTGATTTTCAATACACATAACCTGGAATTGATGTCTTTAGACATATTTCGCCGCGACCAGATTTATTTCGTTGATAAGTCCGGAAAAACCGGAGCATCAGAATTGTATTCTCTGGACGAGTTTTCGGTCAGGGCTGAAGAAAACATCAAGAAAGGGTATTTGTTAGGCAGGTTTGGTGCGATTCCTTCTATTCTGGAGGGTTACGCCTAATGAAAAAGAGACGATTTTCTGACAAACAGAGGGGGAAGAGAACCAGAAAAAGAAAACCAATTATGTTTTTATCGTTAGAAGGCAACAATAAGACAGAAAAGCTCTACTTAAAAGCAATCAACGAAGATTATGGTGAAAAGTTTGCCTTGAAGTTTACATCCGGCCGCGAAACAGACCCGGCAAACATGTGGCAGGCCCTTCAAGACATGATTGATGATTCGTTTAGTCCGTCTGATGGTGATAAGGCCTTTTGCATATGCGATCGAGATTTTGAAGGTTATAAAGAGAACTTGCTTAGTGAGATTAAGCAAAAATCGCGTAAAAGTGAGGCCAAACTGATTATATCTAATCCGATCATTGAAATTTGGTTTCTTAACCATTTTAAGTACTCTACCAGAACATACACATCCAAACGGGAACTAACAGATGATCTTTGTAATTACATCCCCTGTTATGAGAAAAATGCGGATTATTACACTTCCCATTTGAAGGCAAAGACAGATGATGCAATCAGAAATTCAATTCGACAAATAGACCCAACAAATGCCCGTGATTCATTTGATGGTTTTATACCAGATAATCCCGGTACTGAATTCTTCGAAGTTGTTCAGAGTATATCCACATAGCTTAGCGGCAATGTAATTTCTCCTTCCTAATGCGCATTGAAGATTGATTTCGCAAGGCTGCCAGTTTTGAACAGGGTGAAGCATAAAAGAACAGTGTAGCCCATCGCGCCCCAGATCGCGCCGCTGATGTCCTCATCAGAAGCGATTGACTGGATGAGCACGGCATATATCGCGACACAGACAATAATGAGAAAAGCCTGGAAGCTGAGTGCCAGTAGTGAGCGCAGATAATTCTGGCCGATGTTGCCCCAATCGCGGTTGGCGAGCGTTGCCATCGGGATTGGCCCGATCGATGTAACGAGATAGATCGTAAGCGTCCGAAGAACGACGCCTTAACAAGCCGGAACAGATGAAATCGATTAGCGACATCGTTCCTTCATAAAATCGCTCCAAGGCATCAAGCTTTTCATCATATCCGGGTTTGTCCGGAAATTACTTCCAGGTATAAGCATCAATAGGTACTGCAGGTATTTGAACGGATCCAGACCATTAGCCTGGGCCGTTTCAACAAGAGAATAAACGCATGCGCTGGCGTTGGCGCCTTTCGGAGATCCCGCGAACAGCCAGTTTTTACGACCAACAGTGAATGGACGGATGCTGTTTTCGGCAATATTATTTGAGATCGAGCAGTCCCCGTCCTCCAAATAAGTCTCCAGCAACTGTCGGTTATCCTGAGCATACGCCAGAGCAGAACCGAGTTTGCTTTTAGGCAAAGTCTTGCCGATGTTGTCGTCGACAAATGCCCAGAATGCGTTAAGCACAGCTCGTTCATGCTTTAAACGTGCTCGTTTCCGTTCATCCGGTTCCATTTCTTTGAATTTGCGTTCCCATTTGAACAATGCATTGCAATATTCAAACCCCATCTCGGCCAAGTTTTGTCCAGAGCCTTTGTTCTTGACCTCAATGGCGTCATTGAAATGTCGCCTGACGTGAGCCCAGCATAAACAGCGTTTGACTGTGGTAAGCCGGCTATAGCCAGAATAATCATCGGTATGAAGATAACCGGAAAATCCTTCGAGAAACGCTTTGGCATATTCACCGGATCGACCAGGCGAATACCGAAAGATACGAATCGGATGCTTGCTGCTTGCAATATTGCACATCATCCACATGTAGGATTTTGGGAAGCACTGATTAATGGTTGTATAACTTCCCCTGAAGTCAACACCAACAAAATTTTCGCTGAATTCAGCGATTCCGACTCTATTTGGGCCTAATATCCTTTGTTCTTGACCACCTTTCGGCGGTCATTTTGCCCTTTTGGGCAGACCTATCCCATTTCCGGGTTCAATCGTCGACCAGCACAAACACATGCGTAGAGGTTGGAACTGGCAAACAAAACGTGCAGGCGGTTCAAGTTTTTCTCAATGCCGCGATAAACGGTCTTTCTAAATCCACAGTGTACTTTGACAAATCGGAATGGGTGTTCGACTTTGCTGCGTACAGATGATTTCTGGCGCTCAATTTGCTTTTCCCAGGCTTGTCCATCGTTGGCAGCCTTGCGGTAGGTCTTGCCCGGTCGGCGGTTGATCCGGTAGTCGATTTGAGACAGGTGTTCATCGCTTAAGATCTCTTCTCGTTTCTCAAGACCAAGATATCCGGAGTCTCCATATAACACTTCATCGTCCGGTCGGATCAGTTTGGCTGCTTCAGATACGTCATGAACATTTGCCGCTGTCGCTGTTACGCCTGTCACATAACCGCTGCCTGCATCGACACCAACGTGCGCCTTCATGCCAAACCGCCATTCCTTGCCCTTCTTTGTACTGTGCATTTCCGGATCACGGGCTTTGTCAGCGTTCTTTGTTGAGCTGGGTGCATTGATGATGGTCGCGTCAACGATCGTTCCGCCGTGCATGATCATGCCATTAGCTTCCAAAACACGATTGATCGCCGCAAACATGGCCTCTCCCAATCGATGCTTCTCCAGCAAGTGTCGGAAATGCAGCAGGGTCGTCGCATCCGGTACCTTGTCATCCATGAAGTTGATCTTCATAAACTTGCGCATCGCGTAACTGTCGTATATGGCATCTTCTACACCATCGTCAGACAACGTGAACCAGCACTGCAGCAAGTACATGCGCAACATCTTTTCAATACCTAAAGGCTTTCGTCCGCGGGTGCGATCTGGAAAATAGTACGGTTCGATCAGGGATATCCATTCTTCCCATGGAATGATCTCTTCCATCTGAGCCAGGAAAATATCCTTTCTGGTTTTGCGGTATCTTTTTCCGTATTCCATATCGCTGAATGTTTGCTGCATACACTTGCCCCGCCTGTTATTTCGTATTTCTTCTATTTTACTATTCTTCAGCTCATTTGGGTATTAATCAGCGTTTCCCTAAAGCCATGCTCAGCAAGCTGGTTTATCCTTGTGCTCAGACTGTCTTCAGTATCTTTGGCAAAGACATGGAAGAACGGCTGCTGGCAGCCTGGCTGACAATTATTGAGAACATCTGCTAATCGGTTGTCCATGCATTCTACCTTTTGATGGTTGGTCCCTATCATTTTAAGGCATTCGAGGTCTTTAAAGGACAACAGCTCCGACCAATGCCTGTACGAAACCGACAGCGTACGAATCTTGTATCCATTTTGCCTACCGTTGGCTAGAACCAAGGCCTGATTTCAGCCTATCGGTGTTTTGTTTAGATCTTATTCATCATGCAACATGAACTCATCCCATCAAAACGCTGACTTTGGCACTTGCTTTTTCACCAAGCATATCCGCTGGGATGAGACCTCCGGTAACCTGAGTCCCGTCGAGGTCGATGCTCCTGATGCCGTGCTGTATACGATCGGGGTTTTCGACGGTGATATGAAGCTTGCAGCCACGGTAAATTCTCGTGACCGAAAAGCCCTTCCAGTCATGCGGGATCACCGGATCAATAACGAGTCCCTTAAGGGTCGGACGGATACCTAAGAGGTATTGCGTGACCGCCACATCCATCCAGGCGGCTGTGCCGGTGACCTGAGACACGCAAGCCTGCCCAAACTGCTCATTTTCAGGACCAAGCAGCGTACTTGAGTAGGCATAAGCCTCACCACGATACTTGTCCACACCGATTCGCCGGATGACCTCGTGGGGAATAAGCTGCTTGTAATACTTCCAGGCGTTGTCGCCACGCCCCAAAAGCGCCTCTGCGATAATTGCCCAGCAGTTGGCCTGGCAGAAGATGCCGCCATTTTCGGAGTAGCCGGCGGGAAGGCCGTTGGCCTTGTGGTCCTTGCCTTCCGGTGATTCCGGGATGCCGGGCGTGTTGATGAGAAGACCCAGTCCCGTGTCCATGTGTTCCCTGACTGAATCCATAGCGCGCAGGTTCTTCCCTCTTTCTCCGCTTCCTGCCATGATCATCCAGCTCTGTGTATTAACCCATATTTTGGCATACTCTGACTGCTCCGAGCCGATGGGCTGTCCGTCGTCATCAAGACCGCGGAGATACCAGTTACCATCCCAGCAATATTTCTCAAGTGACGCTTCCTGCTTTTCGATCAGTTTCGCAAAGCGCTTGATGGCATCCGAATCGCCCCGCAGTTCAGCAAGCTCCGAGAGCTGACGAAGCGCAAGAATGTGCTGCTGTGAAACAAAGACTGACTCGCCCCTGCCCTTGCGGCCAAAGGGGCCCATGTGATCGTTCCAGTCGGAGAACAGGATGAGGGGCAGACCATGCTCGCCCAAATGTTTTTCGGTAAACTCGATTCCACGCATGAGATGTTCCCACAGGGTTGAGGGATTTACCGGTGTTTTCATATCCTTGTCAAGGAACGGAATCTCGTCGTCCAGGAAGTTCAGATCACCACTCTCCGCTGCTATTGCGTAAGCAAGATAGGTTATCCAGATATGATCATCCGAACGGGTGATATCCTGCGGCAGCCTGCCGTCATCCGGCCAGGCGGTATGGACACTGTGACCATCCTCAAACTGCTGAGAGGCGAGATAGTTGAGCATCTCCTTAGCCCACTCGGGCTTGCGGTATGCCTGCGCCAGCATATCCTGAGCACTGTCCCGAAAGCCGATGCCTCGGATGCCAGAAGCCGACGAGCTGATGGAGCGGGAGTAGCGTGCGGTCACCACACTCTGCACGGGATTCCAGGTGTTGATCTGGCGCTTGGCGGTCTCATCCGGGATCTCGCACTGGTAAATTCCCAAGTGCTCGTTCCACCAGGTCGTGTTCTTTTCAAACTGTCTTCCAACTTCACCATCCGCTTTCAGCATGGAAAGCGTCTCGGCAGTCTTTTTCTTTGCGGCGTCTAAATCGTCAAGCGCCCCGGGTGTAACACCGAGGAAATAGTCGATCTGCTTTTCCTCGTTTGCACTAAGCGTGATATGCTTATGCAGTGCACCGCAGGGTTCGCCTCCTGCCATGTTCTGATTGCCCAGCTTGCCATTTTCCACCTGAACGGGGTTTTTCTCATCCCGGTAGTTTCCGCAGAACAGGTCGCGATTGCAGCAGAATGAATCCGGCGTCTCGGTGGCGGAAAAATAGACGAGCGGCGCATGCTTCGAGTCCACCTGCATCCATGAGGTATAAAGGTAAACGATGGAATCCAGCGTCTCGTCATACCGGACATCGGTGTTCCATTTGAGGTAGTAGCCCAGCTTCACCTCATTGTCAAATGCCAGCTGCGAAAACTCCGTGTAGGCGAAGACATCGCACGCTACAGCTTCATCCTTGAGATTGGTCAGCTTCAGATCCCAGATCAGCGTATCGCTGTCCGTGGCCATAAACAGCTTTAAGGCAGCTCGAAGGCCGTTCATCTCGGCGATGAACTCGGTGTAGCCCGTGGAATGGGCCGCCTCCCACTTGTCCGGCTTCGTATCGACCGGACGGAAGGTGGGTGACCAGACCGTTCCATCCTCCATGCGGATATACACATAGAAGCCGGGACTGTCAATGGGGAGATTATAGAAGCGATAGCGGGTCAATCGGCAGTTCTGAGTCGTGCGCCACCACAGCATGCCGCCACCCGCCTGGGACACAAACGCGTGCAGCTTTCCATTAGACAGGTAGTTGATCCAGGGCTGAGGCAGGTCGTGGCAGGGAAAAGCGATCTTGCGTTCGCTGTCCTTGAATCGATAGGGAAGAGATAACATATCCATACGGAACTCCTTTTCATTTAAAGCTGTAAAACAGACTACTGTCAGGGTTATAGAATAACCCTGTATTTTTTTAAAGCTGAATCAATTTCAGCAATTTCAGTCTCATCCATCATCAGGGTTTTCATGGCTGAATCCAGCGGCATACTGTCGATCATAAGCGATACGATAGCATCGACCTGGCCTGATGCCTGGAAAATCTTGCTGATTACTGCCAAAACCGGCTCCAGTATCTGCTCGACCAAATGGCCTTGTCGCTTCAGGTGTCCAATCGTGCATCGTGCTGACAAGGTCTTTTCAAAATCCCCATTGATTTTCGCCGCACAGGAGGGCTCTGCTAGTCCGTCCGGCAGGATCTCGCCAAACATGTCGCCAAGCCATTCGATGCTGTCTCGGACCCAGTGCGGCGCCCGGCTGCATACTTTGCCGCTCCAGAAGCTTTTGCTGCAGGTTGAAAAGCCATGGCCGCCATAAGCATAGACATGGCTTTCAAACATAATGCCGTGGTCGACCAGCGCCTGCTCAAAATCCAAGGCATTGCGAACTGAAACCAACATGTCATCACGCGCGGTCATCAGGAAGCATGGACAGGTCTCGCCGCTCACTTGCTCAGTTGGTACGATGCCCTGAGGATCTAAATGCATCATGGCAGTGAGCTCAGCGCTCGTAGCCGCATAGCATAAAACGGCGGCGGCAGGCCTGTTCCTGGAAGCGGTTGCTGCGCAGGCAGCGAGATGGCCGCCCGCAGAAAAGCCAATTACAGCGATCTTGTCATCCAAAACCTGCCATTCATCCGCCCGGTCACGAATCAGCTCCATGGCCTTTTCGTAATCATCCAGCGGGTTTGGCCAGGCCTTGTGCTCTGCAACTGAATAGCGCAGTACAAAAGCCTGGAAGCCGGCTTCAAGGTACGGATAGGCTACCGGCTCGGCTTCGTGATCCGCACAAAGGCTATAGCCGCCGCCCGGAAGGATCAGCACAGCGGGGCGTTTGATCGTCTTTCCGGTTTCTTCACCAAATGCCTGCTTCATAACCGTCAGGCTGACTTTACATTCTTCATTCAACACAATTTTTTCAACTGTTAATCCCATCTTGATAGCCTCTCTATCTCACCTTGTTTTGATTTCAACCGCACCTAGCAACCATCACAGTCTAGGGTGGCATGCCTTGACCTTAAGACCCACCCGAACAGGTTCACAGCCTTCAGCACTGACACAAAGCCTGATGTCACCCGGGGTTTTCCCTGAGCGAACGACCGCAAGCAGGGCGCCGTCATAGGTTTCCCAGCTGTCATCGAAAAAGTTGTCTTCGCTATAGGGATCGGCATTGCCCAGACCCTGGAGAACCCCCGCGCCCTCAACAGATACTCTGACCATCTTTTTCGCGGCCCGGTTCCAGTTTCCGCCCTCGTCGCACAGCCGGATCATCACATAGGACAGGTCGCTGCCATTCGCTTTCAGCTCGGTGGCGTCCGACTGGACATCAAGATACAAATCGTCAGATGCGGTCTGAAGCTGCATTCGGCCGTCTTCTTGTCCTGCCGTGTATCCGACCGCGACCAGTTCGCCCGGCTGGTAAGCTGTTTCAAAAACAGCCGTATAACCGTTCGTTTCGCCCGCCGGCTGCCTGCCCAGCGACTGGCCGTTCAAAAGCAGCTCAACTTCATCTGAAGCAGAGTAAACATATACTTTGGCAGGTTTCCCCTCATACCCGGGCCAGGTCCAGCTGGCGATATCGTCATGAAGCTTCCAGGGCGTCTTCTTGACGTCCTGCCCGTACCGATTAACTCGCTCAACCCCGATGTATGGCGCCTTGCGCAGGCCATACACGATTTCACGCAGGTAGCTCAGAGGATGCCGGTTGCCGATCAAGTCGATATCGCCCATGCCCGCAGTTCGTGCCGGGTACGGCGCGCCGAAGGTCATCCGCCCGTCATAGCTGAAGGTGCCGGAACCGGCTTCACCGAGATAGTCATAGCCGGTCCAGGTCATGTCACCGATAACATGGCTGTGCTTTTTGACTTCTCCCCACAGTCTGACAATATCGCCAGGATAGTCCTCAGTGCCCAGAATGACCCGGTTGGGATGGCGCCTTCCATCGGCAGCATATTTAGCAGGCGCGTAATTGACACCTGCGATGTCGAGGCCATCCAGAAACTCATTGGAGTTTTCGTCAACGATTTCATGGGCCATGATCTTGTCCGACACGGGACCGCTCATCAGGGCCATCAGGCTGTTCAGCGCGTTGGCGCCGCCTGAATCGGCTGATTCTTCAGATCCTGCGGATTTTGCTTTCAGGTCGATTCCCATTTCTGCCAGGACTTGTCCGGTGGCAATTTTGGATTCTTTCATGAACATCAGGTTCAATGAATTGGTTAGATATCTTGTATCATCAATACTGCGAATCTTGGCAGCCATTTTGCGGTTCCAGTCATTACCGAATCGATTGCTGATCTCGGGCAGTTCGTTGCCAAGCGAATAGATAATGACACAGGGATGGTTCAGATCCTTGTTGACCATTGACTCGATATCTCGTTCCCACCAGTCCAGAAAGAAATTCGAATAATCATTGGCCGTTTTGCTTTTCATCCAGACATCGAAAGCCTCGTCAATCATCAGTATGCCCAACCGGTCGCAGGCGTCCAGCATGGCACGACTGGCCGGATTATGGGAGCTCCTGATGCAGTTGAAGCCCGCTGCCTTGAGTTGCTCGACCCGCCTTTCTTCAGAGCGTTCAAACGTTGCCGCACCCAGAACACCGTTGTCGTGGTGGATACAGGTGCCGCGCAGCTTGGTCTCTATACCATTGATGCGAAGGCCGTGCCTGGCATCTAGCTGCAATTTCCTGATGCCAAAGATGGTATCCCTTGCGTCAATCACTTCATCGTTCTCGAAAATCTCTATGCGGCATGTATACAGATCAGGATGATCGAAACTCCAAAGCAGCGGATCATCGACAGCCAGGCGCTGGCGCAGTTCAGTCGTGCTATTCGAGCGGACAGTCAGCGGCGAGGCTGTCTCGTTGACGGTTGCGCCGGTCTTGTCGATGATTTTTGTCTTGACCAGTGTTTCACGCGCACTGCGGGTATTGTTTTCTACAGTCAGGTTGATCTCGGCAACCGCTGATTCTGCTTCGATATCCCTACTGACAATTCTGACGCCATGCAAGCTGGTGTGCAATGGATCTGCAATATAAAGATTGACATGACGATAGATACCGGAGCCTGTGTACCAGCGGCTCTGGTGTTCAACCTGGGTGTTGCATAATACCTTTATCTCATTGGAACCGTCATAAACCAGGTAATCATTTAACAGGACATGGAACTCCGAGTACCCATAGGGTCTTTGGATGGCCAGATCGTCGTTGACATAGACGAGGGCACCTGCAAAAACGCCTTCAAATTCCAGGTAGATATCCTTGTCCTTCCAGTCTTCAGGAACATCAAGCTGCTTCGTATAAGTATATGACCCGCCCGGGTAATAGCCGGTATGACCGCCGTTGCCCGTATCCGGTCTTCGTTCCTCCAGCACCATGGCATCGTGTGGAAGATCGACCTGGCGGGTGACAGGCGACTTGCCCATCAGACTTGCCATTAGGTCCCTCTCACCCGCGGAAAAGGTCCAATCATTATTGAAATTGATTTTCTCCATGGTATCCTCCTAACCGTCATGGTCGGTTTGTTAACTTAAAAATGAAAATGAGACCCGAAATAAATCTTGGCTGGATCAGCGGCTTTACGACTTTTTTGTGCCAATTTAGGCGTCTTGTTCAAACAGCCAACGGACTGGACCTCTTATGCCCATAGGCTCGACAAGCGAATACGGTAATGCAGTTAAACAATCCAGCGGTATACCGAAGATGCTTCTGTCATTTTTAATATTGGCAGCACTCGTATATACAACGAAGGTCAGGGCGTTTTCGCCCTTTCTAGCAAGTCCTTTGATATCGAACAAATAGGGTGAAGCTATGCGTTTTCCGATTTCTTTCCCGTTCAGGATTACCTCACAGCAGTCTGAGACTGCTCCAAGATCGAGCAGTCTAGGCAGTTTATCGGTGCAGGTCATCGTCGTTCGATAAATCAGCTTACCGTAGAAATCATAGCCCAGAAGCGCTTCCAGATCGGGAAGGCTGCCCGCTTCATTAAATATTATTCGTCCATCAGGCAGCTCCACTTCCCATTCCTCGTCGTGCTCGATCTCTGCACCGATCCGAACAGGACTGTAATCTGACAGTGATTCCATTTGCTGAATATTCTGATCTTTAACTAAATACAGGTACTTCATCTCATACTGGCCCAGCTGTATGGATATTCTGATCTGGCCGTTCTGGGCAGATTCCTGAGCAGGCACCATAACGATGCCGCTCACCGGATCAATAGCCAGCACTTCACTTTCGGCATTAAGAATGATTTCACAATCTGATATCCCGTGAGGGGCTTCATTATGGATCAGGTAGAGATCTGCCTGGTCACTTTGAACATGCGCATAGCGGATCCATTCTTGACGCGGCGATATCACTTTGATGTCCGTTTGGATGACTTCGCCGACCTTCTGAGTCAAGTCCTCAAGGCTTGTCAGACAGACCTTGCTGTCCTTCTTGTCCTGACAGCAAATTCCTGCGGGCATGCGATCAACAAAGAACACCGGATAACCGCATTTTGCACTGTACTCTACAAACTCAGCTACCGATTCCGGCAAGCTGCTGCAGGCCGGGATGATCAGGGCTTCGTATGCATTCCCATTGACGCTAAGTCCATCCTTAATCTGTGTGTCGTACATCTCCGGAAAAGAAAATACGTCTGCGGGAATGACCTCATAACTGATCTGTCTTCTTGCCAGTTTCGCTCCTGGTTTCTGAAAATACTGGGCTTGATCGCCCGCTGTCCATTCAGCCTCCGCATGATAAAGCACGGCCGTCTTGATCACAGGCGTTGAATTCCTTAGAAGCCCGCAGATTCTGTCCGTGTAATCGACCAGCACTTTTGCATATTCTGAAGTGGCATTATCGGAAGACAGCTCACCGAAAAGCATTCGGTTCACACCGTTGACCAACAGGTGATCAATGACAAATTTTCGTTCTGCAAGACCTTGCTGCCCATACATGGCAAACGTCTCGCAAGCTGATCTGTTGCGCTTGACCGGGTTAATCCTGGCCTCCGAGGACGCCAGCTTCGCGAGTCCAAAATGATTGAACTCGCCGTCTGAATTCACGACACCATACCAGGAAACCGACTTATCCCTGCCCGGCAGAATCTGCCCCGCGATCACATCGATGCCTGCTTCATCCTGATGATACTGCTGTCTGAAATAATGCCCGGGACCGCAGCCCAATCTTGCATGGGAATTTTCCTCTTCCAGGACATGGCCAATATAGTGAATGCCTCGATCGCGGCAGAACGCGTAGACCTGCCCGTTATAGTTGTCTCGAACCAAAGCTGTAACCGCATCCATATAGCTGCGCCTGAACGAGCCTTGCTGCAGACCAGCATCATACCAGAGGGTGGGCAGTTTCTTGACCCAGTCCTGATCCCGTTTCTCCATCTGAGCGGGCATTTCCGGACTCCAGGGATAGACGTTGCAGTCTGTTAGATCCTTGGATCGCTTCCCCGGCAGCATAAAGAAATCAAAAACGTTCGCGTTGCCGGCATTTCCGATTTCCGGTTCATCGTAGAAAAAACCGTTCCATGTCTTTCCCAGCTCATCTTTGAGATGTTCGTAAACCGGTTCATGCACCTTCTTGATTTCAAGCTCAACGGATTCTTGGCTGAGCAGGTTCATGAAATACGGCCGTCCGGCAGATTCATAGGTTTCAAAAATCACAAAAACACGCCAATGGCCGTCCGGCACAGTCCACTTCAGAAAGCCGCCCGCTGCACAAGCATCCAGCAGGACCGCCGTATCATCTTCCAGGATCGGTGAAGCTGCGCTGTCCGGATTTTCCTGCATGCGATAGGCCACGATCCCGATTCGCTTTCGGCAGGCCGGATCGACCTTGGCAAATCTGTGAGCCGCTTTCCCGTAGACCACATTCTGCAGGGCATCAATGCGGATGACGGCATTTTCGATCGGCCCGCTGATATCGATATGCCGCTCATCAACAAACAGTTTATTGAGCCTTGCGTTTTCCGGATCCTGGAAAGCGCCGTCTGCGCTTCCAGTTGGGAATGGAGAATAATCCTGGAGCCAGAATGTCATTTTCAATTCCCTGCAAGCTTTTACGAGCTCATCTAATGCGGCAAAACAGCGGTCATCAAACCTGGCTGCCTCCATGTTATCAGATCCGTATCCTGCGATAACACGATTCAGCCCGATTGATTTGACTGCCTTGAGACGCTGTACCAGGGACGCTTTGGATTCACCTGCGCTCACTCCGAAAAATGTAGCACTATAAGTGTTCTTCACCTTTTGATTCAATAGATAATCAAGCATTTATGATTGCCTCCACTGTGTCCTGAAGTTTTTCCCGTAAGAATGTGTCTGGTTCCAGCGCAAGAGCTTCATCCAGCACTTTTTGAAGTTCAAGCTTGCCGTTGCAGTTTATCCACTCGCCCAATTCTTCGCAGACTTCCTGCCGATAAACGGCCAAAGAACCATATACGGTGTCATCGATCCCGACATGAGCCGGCAATTGAACGCTTTTGCCTTGGTAGCGCTCAAGTAGCATTCGTAATTTTTCTGGTGTCAGCTTGTTGCTCTTGATCGAGGTTCTCGCCAGCATCTCTTCAAGATAAGGGGTGTCGTCAGCCCGTCCTGTGCCCATTTGAGTGCGGTGACTGGCATACCCTTCGACCGGGCCTTCATCATAGATAATCAAGTTAAACTGCCTGTCTGACGCATAGGGTATTCTGGTATCTTCATCTGCGTCAGTCACAGGAATGCATTCAGTTCTTGTTTCCTGCGCAGGCAGTCGCTCTTCTAGAGAAAAGCCTAGCAGCCCAGGGATATCCTCAGGCAGTCTTGAATTGAAATCAGCTGGTAGAGAATCACCTGGTTTTGCGTAAGTAAAGCGTTTGGAAATCTGATCGATCGGCACCAGGGCATCGGATGTGAAATGGGTTATCAGGATCGGATTGCTGAACAGTTCAGCCAGTGCAACCGGTGAGAATGCCTCCCAGCGGGACATATCCCCCGGATCAGGAAAATGATTGAGAATCGGCAAAAACAAGCCCGATACGGCTGCCAAAAACGGCAGCGGAAGATTTATGAGGCTTTTCATCAGATCAATCGGCTGCGTGTCCTGCCCGTCATGGCTTTCGATTTTTTCTTCAGGCAGTTTTGCCAGCGCTTCCAGATTTAATCGGTTTGCCTCAATAAAATATCGATAGAAATTGAAATAGACATTAGTAATCGGCGCATTGGCAATGGCGCAACAGATTCCGAGTTGCAAAGCATTTAGCATCAAGGTCATATATCCGCCGGCACTGCCGCCAACCACTGCAATCCGAAACCTATCGATCTCAGGCAGGTTACGAAGCGTATAAAGCGCCGCGTTGTTGAAAACCAGATCATCGTCCGTCAGCTGCGCATTATAAAGATCGCTAAAATCCGCCGGGGATGCGACTGCCCAACCCTTGTTGAGATAAAACCGGAGTTCCGCGGCATCCTCCCCCATTTCGTAATGGGGAATAAATATCAATGGTGCAGGCCTGGCCGCGCGCTCGGGCAGAATCAGTCGGAGCGGACGTGATTCCACTTGATCGACCTTGGTAATATATGGGATCTCCAACCGCTTTCTTTCCACGTTCTCCAAAGGTTCCATCTTCTTCTTCGGCTGTGCCAGCATGGCCAGAACTTTTGCAATATCCATCTTGTCTTTTGCCATTGTTTCGCCTCCTGGTATTTGGTCGTTCGGTGCATTGACGGTCGGCTTGCTGCCGCTGAATTGACATCACACTGACCGGGGCGCTTTCCTGGATCCTCGTCCAATTTGATTGAGCGAACAGGCCATTCGTTCCACCACTTCCATGATCGTCAAACAGTATACGGTTGAGCTGGCGAGTCCTGTTGTCTTGCCAGATACTCCACAATCCTGTAATTGTCCGGGTTATTGGGATCTCCTGAAACATAATCCGCGGCTGACGGATAGGCATATACCGGTCTCTCGTAGGCGTAGTCATCTTGAAGAAAGCCGTTGAGCAAATTGTTGTCCGCAAAGGCTACAGCCAGCAGCCGATTCGGCGCGATACCCTCCTCAACCCAGGCTGAAAGCGCGCTTAAGGCATCATGTTCACGATCCTTGGGAGCCGCTTTGAGGCCGTTGCCGGCGACTTCATGGACACCTGGCCCGCCGAAACAATGCGCGAAACCCGGCACCAGGAAATAGCGGCTGAACGCCAGTGCATTCTCTATCCCCTGTTGCGCCTCGATCACACGCTGGTAGTATATCAGCGAATCTGTAAACGGAATGATCGGATCGGCGGCGCCGTGAATCAGGATCAGTTTGCCGCCAGCCTTTTTGAACGCGCTCAAGTCAGCGCTGTTCGCATTCAGAATCGGTGCCAGTTCCTGGTCGATCAGATCAACATGTCGGTTGAAATCAAATGTCGTGAAGTCGAAATCCCGGCCCAGCACCCAGCGGAACAGATAAAAGAAATCGTTGGCAAACTTGTCCCGATCGCTTTGTTCTGCCAGTCCCAACGGCTGGTTCTCGCTGCCAGGCACGGTCAGCGGAACAAAGATTCGTTCACCGGTTTCAGGATTGACCAGTCCCTCGTAGTTTTTGCGCAATGCGTCAATCTGCGCCGGATTTAAAAAGTCCCGGAATATATCCACGTCAACTGTCACCCGGTCAGGATGTGTCAGAAACTGATCGCCCGAAATGGTTCCGGCAGTCTGGCCATATGTATCAACAATGCGCTGAGTAATGGCGCCAGCCTGTTCGGTGTCAATTGCTGCGCTTGAATCCTTTGTTAAAGCCAACCAGTTCCAGACGAAGGCCATGTGCAGATGGGTCCGGTTGTTGGCCGGAGCCACTGCCAGGATGCCGTCATAATCCTCCGGATAGCGCTGAGCTTCCATCAGCCCCTGCTGGCCGCCAGTCGAACCACCTGTAAAATAGGAGTGGTTCGGCGCCTGGCCATAATAAGCTTTGATCAGCTGTTTGGCCGCGACCGTCATCAGGTGGGTGGCTCGATGGCCGAAATCCGCCCAGCGCTCGGGCAGTCCGATTAAGCTGTCCGGATCCGGCGAAGTGCCCATGTCAGTATTGGCGACAGCATAGCCCCGCCGGATGCCGTTAACCAAGGCCAACGGATTGATCTGTCCGGCCGAGCCACCATTTCCCGTGCCGAGATAATTGCCGTTCCAAGTGCTGGTCGGCAGCCAGATTTCAACCAGGATATTGGATTGGTTGGATGGTGTAAGTTTGAGGCAAACCCGGCAATAGCCCGGCAAAGGATCGGTTTCGAATCCGAGCAGGGTCATCCTTTGCCCCTCCGGGATAAATTCAATTGTCGTGATTTTGCCATTCGCAATGCGTTCGGCTTCCAGTCTTTTTCTGGCGTCTTCCTCTTTGTTCATGATGATACCTCCTGGTTTTTTCACTAGCGCTGTAAGGACTCTTCTTTCATGATCAATATCGCAAACCCCAAAGAAAAATCACTGCATACGAAGCCTTGTTGAACAAGTTCGACCAGTTCTTGATATCATGCAGGTCACTACAGAAACTCTGAACTTACTATTGAATCAATTAATCTGTTCCCAGATGTTTTTCAGTTGAGCAGCGATGTAGTCTTCGGCATCAGTTGCGAGTTCTTTCTGTTCATGCGATTGTGTCTCCTGCGGTGGATATTCCTTATGGTTAACTTCCAAAAATCCATGCAGCGCTTCGTGATAGCATTGATATTCGGTCCGTATGCCAGCCGCGCCCAGTTTTTTGCTGTATGCCAAGGCTTGATCCGCCAGGGGATCTGTTCCACAAACCACGAAGATTGCAGGCGCAATGCCGTTCAGCTGTTGATCCGTTGCAAGACCCGGTGAGATGTATGGGTCGGTCTTGCTGACGCTTTTGGGGAAAAAGAATTTCTCAACAACAGGGTCACGATTGCCGCCCATCAGGTCGTTCAATCGCGTGAAATCAAGGAACGGGTAACACAGGACCTGTGCTGAGAGATTAAAGCCCTCATCCTTGAGCATCAGTGTCGCCGCCGCCGCGAGGTGACCGCCGGCAGAATAACCGATTACGGCAAATTTCGCGGGGTCGATGCCGTATTGATCCGCTCGGTCGCGAAAATACATGACTGTATCACGGACCTCCTCCTGCGGGTAGGGAAAAGGCTTGATATCCAATTTCGTGTAATTGATATTTACGATGAATGCGCCGCATTTCTCTGCCATATCGATACAGTAGCTGTCCATCTGACTGGCATCGCAACCGACCCATGCGCCGCCATGCAGATTGAAAAGCACCGGCAGCGGCGTCAGACTGTCTTTCGGGCGGTACAGGAAGGCATCCACTGCGCTTTTCCCTTCACGCGGTATTTTAAATCTTTCGCCCAACGGGGTTTTGTAGATCTCTGCCTTCCGCTTGCGTCGTGCCGCGCTTTTCATCATGAATAGTTTTAAACTCATTTCAACATTTCCAATCCCAGTTTCGAATACTTGCCGTCCACACCCGACTTCAACCACTGGGCGCATGTCATGCCGTCCACCGCGGTTTTAAAAACCGCGCCTGAGGCGATGATGCAATGAGCCGTCAGACCGGCATCCCGATGGTTTTTGTCAGGCGTGTCAAAAATGAAAACCGATAAATCAGGGATGCTTTTCTGTAATCGCTGCATCATCTCGCGCAGGTGGGCTTCGAAGACATCGCCAGCCTTTTGGTCAAATACCCAACGGTCATCGTCAAAGTAGCGCTGTAGCTGGCTTAATGCCGAGTCCCGCTTGGAGCAGCAGAACATGATTTTCACGTCGGGCCGTTTTTGATGCAGCGCTTCCAGACTATCGGAGACGATCTCCGTACTGAAAAGCCGCGCAGAGATCTGCTCCGGCGTCTTCCAGACTTCACGAGCAACCTGCTGCCAGTCATAATGCATCAGCGCACTGTCCACGCAGGCAGTGACGTCCTGACATTTTGGGAAGGCCGATGCTACATCTCTGGTCAGCAGCGCGGTGGCAAAAGCACCTGCCGAAAAGCCGGTCACCAGAATCTTATCGGGATTGGGAACAAGCGTCTTGATCTTTTCAAGGAGCAGGCGGTAATTCGTGTACCCGTGGTGATGCAGAACGGCGGGTTCCCCTGCCAGGTTTGTATAGGGGAAGTCTCCAGTGCCGCAGTGGAAGTCTCCGCTTGCGTAAGGCACGAAAAGCACTGTCCAGTCCCGAAACGGGTTCTTTCTGCTTCTGCCGCAAATGCCAAGTTTGAGCATCAAATTGCCCAAAATGGCTTCTTTGGAATAAAACATCGGGCCTGTGCCCCCGACTTCCTGCGGTCTGGCTGCCGTGTATTCGTTCACCGACACGCCGCCGCCTGAAAAGCAGATCATCAGCTTATTTTCCCGGCCCAATCGCAGGCATCCATGATAAGGCTTACCGGTAGCGCAGATCGCACCCTCCGGCCAGTACTCATAATTTTTGCCGATTTTGGGTTTTTCAACCAGCTCCGCAAAGCGGGTGAGCTCTATGATTGTGCCCAGGACTTTCATCACCAGGGGCCATCCCTTTTTATCGATCTTTTTAGTTTTGTGTTTCGTCATTGTTCTCTTCTCCATACATTTCTTTTGCTTCATGCACCTTGAACCAGAAGCAGTCCTCCCGGAGCTTTTCCTGTTCTGGCTTCTCGTCGGCCTGATCAGTGCCAAAGCCATGGTAGCCGTTTTCATACATTTTGAGTTCAACTCGGTTCCCAGCAGTTTTCAGGCGTTCAGCGTAATACTCGCCATGGGGATGCAAAGGGTCTTTGCCGCAGACGATGATTGAGGCTCGGGCAACTTTGCCGAGCGTGTCGTCAGATGCGACCACCGGCGAGATGACTGGATTGTCCAACGGCAATTGGCTGGGAAAAAGATCAAACAGTTGTTCAAAGAGCTTCGGACCCTGTGGGAAATCGATCTTAACGGCGTGCGCGAAATCTAAAAACGGCACTTCAAGGATCTGACCAGCGATCCTGATATTCTGCTGCGCCAGCATGATTGCCGCACCAGCCGAAATATGACCCCCGGCACTGCCGCCGGAGATGATGATCTTGTCCCTGTCGATGCCCAGACTTTCGGCATTGGCGATCAGCCATTTCACCGTATCAACAACTTCTTCCTGCTGATACGGGAAAGCGCGTTCATAGAGTCTCTTATAGTTCAGGTTAATCACAAAAGCGCCCAACACTTCAGACAGCCTGGCGCAATATGCGTCGTCATCCACGGCATCCATACCGACCCATCCACCCCCGTGGACCTGAATGAAGGCTGGCACATTGCCTATCTTTTCAGGGCGGTAGAGGATGACTTCGATTGCCGCTTGGCCATCTCGCTCGATACGACTGCGCTCACCGATCGTCTGTTTAGCTTTGTAGTGCTTGTTGACCTTTCGAAATTTCGAAACAGCGATCGCTCGTTTGATTTTAGTCATTACCATATCAGTACCTCCTCGAAAGTTGTGTTTCACATTCCGCATGGCAGATTGTTGTATCTAGTCCAGGCGGTGCGGATCGGCCAAAATGCTGGGCATTCCCTTTTTGGAGCGAATGCCCTTAGCCCAGTACCGTACTGGCTTAACGCCCGGTGCAAAGGCATTGCCGCGAACCGGTCTGCCGTTTTCCCTGTCGGGATTCTCGGCAACTGCAATCCAGTCGCTGAGCACGCGCTTCGGGAAAAGCTGTTCGGTATGACCTGTCAGCATGTGGTCAAAGTCCAGGCTCTCCAGTTTGCGAAGGCTTTTTGCATAAGTAGAAAGATTGGTCGATTCCGGCAAAAAGAGCCAGGTGTCAGGGTTTGCACCGTCAGACGTAAAAACCAGGCGTTTTTCAGGTATTAGCACGGCTATGCTGCCCTGAGTATGACCGGGGATTTCCACAATCCTGGGCGTCAGGCCACCAAGATCAAACGATTCGCCTTCACGGACAAATCGAAAATTGTCGAAGTTCATCCGAAGATTGTCATTTGCTTCCGGATGTTTCGGGAGTATGGATCTCCAGAAGAAAATAATCTGAAAGGGTCTGATCACTTGTTCAGCGTATCGATGCAATTGAGGCGAATTGTGCCTTTTGTACACCGCCACATCCGCCTCATGGATACACACGGGGTTATCGAAATAAAAATTGCCCCCGGTGTGATCAATATGTCCGTGGGTGTTGACGACAGTGATGGGCAGCGGAGTCAGTTCTTGTACGATTTGGCGAAGATCAGCGAAACCATAAGCTGTGTCAATGAGCAAGGCACCTGTTTTGCCCACCACCAGATAGGATATAACGACCTTGGATGAGATACCAAAAACGCCCGGCAGCAGTTGCTTGACCCGATAAAGGCTATGCGCTGTTTTATCCATTTTCCATATCCTTTCTGCACGATCTGCCTGAAGATGCTGAATCTACTTTCTGACTTTCTTAATGGCTGCGTGGATTTCGCGATAAGGATCCTTGACCCAGCCACTAGTTGCGTCGAACAGCATCGTCTCTTGATTCGTTGCCGAAAAAGCCGGCCACTGCAGCCCGGCTGATTCCGGGGTGCCGGTCCTGGCAAATGCGGCAAAGCTGTGGGCTATCTGCCTGGACAGCTTTTCGGCTTCCGGATGGTACACGGCGCGAAAAGCCAGCGGCAGATCTGCCGTATGCCAGGCGCAGGCTAGATCGCCGGCGCCGGGGATGGGGGTGTCGAAAGTGGTCGTATAGTGCCAGATGGGCGCGCCGGCATGGGCTCTCGCCCGAGCGGCCAGATAGCTGCCGCCACCCAGAAAATGGGCTGTGGAGACGATTTGCGCAAAGATCTGCCAAGGCGCTTTACGATCATCGCAATGGTTGCGAAAGACGGCAATCAAATCGTCTACGGTCTCTTCCGTGATGTCGACGATCTTTGCCAGCAGTGGCTGGTCTTTGTTGATCAGGGCATATCGCAAGCTCTCCCAGGTGAGCTCAGGGTTGAGCAGATTGGGTGCCAGTTCTTCCTCGGACGATCCGATGATCAGGGGGATGTCTGCCGTGGCTGGGCATACCTGGTAATCACCGGACAAATTCAGGGGCATGCGCGCGTTGTCCGCCGTAGGCATGAAGGGCGTCCTGTCCGCCTGGATCAGATCCATGCCATGGGTGCCCGCTAAAAGTTTTGTCGCGGGCAACGTCAGGATCTGGCGCCAGTTTTCCCGGGCAATCCCGAGATTGTTCAACACCTCCAGTGTTTCTGCAGTGCCGTCCGACGGGTGTTTAGCGGCTGCGGGAATGGAGCCGCTGATGATGATCGCTCGGGCCAAGAGGTCTTGACTCTCGGGCATGGCCAGCAGATGGTGGATCTTCATGCCTCCGCCGGACTCGCCGATTAAGGTGACCGCTTCAGGGTCACCGCCAAATGCCGCGATATTGGCCTGGATCCACCGCAAAGCCAGGATCAGGTCGAGCTGCGTAACAATCCCGGATTCCCTGTAAGCCTCATCGAGTTCACCGAGATATAGGGCGCCGAAAACATTCAATCGATGGTTGACCGTGACGACAACCAGATCTTCCTCATCGACAAGCCGGTCGCAGATAGCTGCCGTGACATTGCCGGATCCGCTCATATAGCCGCCGCCGTGAATGTAAACCAGAACAGGACGGTGGCGTTCGTCGATGCCCGGTGTCACCACGTTCAGGACGAGGCAATTCTCGCTGGTTGTTTCCTGATCTTTGTCAAAGGGTATGCCCCCCGTGAATACGTTGCCGTATTCCACCAAGATGCTCTTCATCGGCGGAGGCAGCTCAGACGGTTTGGTCTGTTCTTGCATGGCGATGGGGCCGAATTGCGTGCAGTCGCGGATACCCGACCAGGCTGGCGCCGGTTTCGGCGCCAGAAAGCGACCATCGCCGTCACAGCGGTCGCCATAGGGCACGCCTAGAAAAACCGCATTGGCGTTTCGGACAAATCCCCGGATCCGTCCGTTTTTAGTTTTGACAATTGCCTGCTCGGCATGGACAGATGACCAGCCGGCTTTACCGTACTTCATGATTATTATTCTCCATTTGATCATCATGACCAGGCAACCTGTCCCGACTAAGTTGCAGCGACATGGCCACCATTCTGGCAGCACATTTTTCCAGATTCGCACGAGTCAATGGGTAGCTGGCCGATTGGTTGTCTAGAGCGCCGAGCAAATCGTCAGTGTGCGCTTTGCTGCCCGGCATCATGATGTCGTTGCCTGCCTTGATGCTGCCGGACGAACAAGCGCCGGGATATTTATTGCCAGCGTCGAAAATGCTGGCATTTCCACTCACCCAGTCTGACATAACGATTCCAGCATAGCCCCATTCGTCGCGCAGGATGGTTTCCAGTAGATCCTCCCGCTGGGATGTGTGCTCACCATTGAGGAGATTGTAGGAGCTCATCACCGCCTTCGGACTGGATTCGGCAACAGCAATCTGAAAGCCTTTAAGATAAATGTCGCGCAGGGCGCGCTGGCTGATCTCGCTATTGGAGTGAAAGCGGTTGGTCTCCTGGTTGTTGCCGGCCAAATGCTTGATCGTCGTCCCGCACCCGGGATGCTGTTGTGTTCCGCGCGTAATGGCGGCAGCCATCTTGCCGCTGATCAGCGGATCCTCGGAATAATATTCAAAATTGCGGCCGCAGAGCGGTGACCGATGGATATTCAGCGCCGGTGCCAGCCAGAGATGAACGCCGAAGCGCTCCATTTCTGCACCGACTAGATCGCCGCAAGCCTGGACGAGCTGGACATTCCAGCTCTGGGCCAGGGCTGTCCCGATCGGAATAGCCGTACAGTACTGTTCATATATCGTTCCGTTGCGCTCGGTGTTATCTGTATTGTCGAGATGGAGCGCAGTCATGAGCGATTCAGGCAGCATTTCAAACAGCGTAGCGAACGAGCCTTCGTCCACGGTGTATATCCCCTGTTCATCCACACCATACTGGCGGCTCAGCCGCAGGCCTGCCGGGCCATCTGCCATCACCAGGGCAGGGATGCCCTGGCCTGTGAATTCGCTCGTTGTTTCGCCGGCTGCCCCTGCTACGGTTAGACCGGCATTTCCGATAAAGCTGTTATTGCCGTTGTCAACAAAACCGCCGACGCAAAGCAAGGCCAGTTCACTATCGGTCAATGACCTGACGATTTCCAGGGCTTTGGGGTCAGTGATCGGCTTTTGCGCCGGTTTAACCTGACAGTTCGCAGCCCGCATCTTGCGGACCGGCGCAGCTTCTGACACGATCGAGACTTTAGGATTTTCCGGTTTCCAGTCTGTAAAATCAGGATTTCCGCCCGAACGGGACAGTTGCTGCAATTTGACGCTTTCATCCAGCTCGACTACACCGCAAACCGCTGTATTACGGCTGCTGTTGCCCAGCCGCAGCACATATTGGCCCGCTTCCAGTATGGTGCAGGCGGTCTCTTCGTCAAATGAAGCGATGCTGTCCATAGAAAAATCAAGCGTCAGGATTTGCTCTTCCCCACCTTGCAGTTCACGAGTCTTGGCAAAGGCGGCTAGCACCTGGTAGGGTTGATCCAGTTTGCCAGACGGTATAGAAACGTAGAGCTGCGCCACTTCCTTGCCGGAACACTTGCCGGTGTTTTTAATTTTGGCGCTGACAGAGACTGTCGGGCCATCGACTGAGAACGTCTCGGCGCTTAGCTGGAATGTCGTATAGCCCAAGCCATGGCCAAACGGAAAGAGCGGCGTTTTTTCGATCGAGTCGAAATAGCGATAGCCGACATATATACCTTCCCGATAGCGGGTATCATCTTTCAGGCCAAAATCCCCGATTTGGCAATAGTCGGCCCAGGCTGCCCAGGTCGAAGCTAGTTTGCCGGACGGATAAGCCTTGCCCAGCAGCACATCGGCAAAAGCGTCGCCGATGCTGATACCGGTCTGTGACAAGACCAGAATATTGGCTACCTGCTCGGCAATCGGCGAAAGATCTACGACACCGCCAACGTTGAGCACCAGCAAAAAGCGATTATACTGTTTTTGCAGCTGCAGGATATCGCGAATTTCGGTCGATGTCAGCTGGAAGTCCCCGGGAACAGCCTGCCGGTCTGAACCTTCACCGCTAACTCGAGCGAGCACATAGATGGCGGTTTCACCCGAGCCGTTCATTGGCAGCTCATATTCCGGTTCCGGCATCACCGCTCCGATGCCCAGCATGATCGCTGCCATTCCCTGGGCTTCGATGCGAGCTTTGATCTCAGCTGTGAAGGCTTTGTGTGCTATTTGCCACTGCTGATCATAACCATCCAGCCAGTCATCGGTGGTGATGCCAAAGCCAGCATTTTGCAGCCCTTCTTCGATTGTTGTAAAGCGACGCACATTCACGTCTCCGGAGCCCGTGCCACCCTTGATCGTGCGCCGGGCGCCGCTGCCGTAAAGGGCTATCGGACTAGGCTCTTGAAGCGGAAACCCGCCATCGGATTTCAGCAGAACCATGCATTCTGGTGCTATGGCCCTGACTTTGGCAATATGCTCTGTTTCATATGGGTTCATCATCGTTTTCCCTCCTGGTATTTCAAAATCACACGTACCAGCGCCAGCAGATTTCGTTGCAGTCTCGCTCTGGACAATCGGCCGGATTTGAGTGCCTCCAAGATGGGCGTCACCAGCGAATCGTCCGGGCTGCCTGGCGCAATCCAGCTGACTCCGGCAGCAACCAGGTGATCCATACCCATGTTCCCGTAACCTCCCCAGTCAGTCATCACATAGCCCGTAAAGCCCATCTCATCACGCAGGATACCCTGAATGAGCTCCGAATCATTCGAACAGTAGGAGCCGTTGGCGGCGTTATAGCCGGTCATGACCGTATCAGGAATATGAACCTCAAAGGCTGTTTCGAAGGCTGCAAGATAGAGCTCTCTCGCTGTACGCTCGCTCATCAGACTATGGTTTCTGTCCCGCATCGTTTCAGCGTTATTTACGAAAAAGTGCTTGATGGAGCTGGCAACGCCGCCATCCTCCAGCCCCCGGCTCTCCTGCCCGGCCATCCGCCCGGCGAGCAAGGGATCCTCGCTGAAATACTCGCTGTTGCGGCCACAGAGGATATTACGGTGCAGATTCATGGCTGGCGCCAGGATGCACTGGATATTCATATCGCTGGCCTCCCTCGCGATCGCAAGGCCTTCGCGGTACAACAGGTCTTCGTTCCATGTCGCCGCCATCGTCGCTGAGGTTGGAAACCCCACGTTCGGTTCAAACAGGTTAACGCCGTTGTTGCCGTCAGCAAAGTAATATTCTCCGATCTCATACTTCTGGAGTTGTCCCTCGCCAAACAGCATGCCGGCAAAGCCTCTGTCCTCGGCGCCCCAGCCGGTACGGCCGCCCACCGCCAGACGAGCCAGCTCATAATCGGAAAGCTGGGCTACAAAGCTCTCGGCAAGGGACGGGTCGGCTTTGACCTCCGGCATTGTCAGGAAATGATCGGTGTGGTTTTCCAGTTCCTGATCGGCACAGGTTTCATCCCGCTCTCTCATATAAGGCAGCGTATCTTCGACAGAGCCATGGGTTAAATGACCGGCAGGATAACTGTCAGGATCATTTTTACTCAGCTCCCGGATCAAAATGGGGCAGCGCAAGCGGTTTTTCACAGTTTTCAGCGTGATCGGCTGCTGCTGTTCAAAACCCAACACCACCTTACCATCCAGAACATACTCGATCAGCCCCGCTTCGATGATCCAGCTTGCACTCGTCTCGTCATAGGATTTGAGTCGGCTGTCACTGATGTGAAGCGTCACCGTCTCGCTCCCGCCGGGACAAAGCTCGTCGGTCTTCTTGAAGGCGACAAGGCGCAGATCCGGCTGCTCCAGCTTGTCCTCCGGCAGGCGGGCATAGAGGGAAACAACATCCTTGCCCGGACAGTCCCCTGTATTTCTGACCTGAACTGTCACCTGGCTTCTCGTTGCTGAGATCACCTGCTTTTTAAAACTTGTGTAGCTCAGACCGTATCCGAAGCGATAAGCAGGTTCTACCCTGAAGGTATCAAAATAGCGGTACCCGACGTAAAGTCCTTCCTCATAAACTGTGGCCAGGTATTTAATATCCTCGCCAGGATACCGCGTTCTGACATCTTTGAGCGTGAGGAAGTTTTTCGAGCTGGGATAGTCCGGGTAGTCCTTCGCCCAGGTCGTGGGCAGTTTACCGGAAGGGCTGACCGTCCCCTCCAACAGTTCTGCCAGCGCTCTGCCGCCCATCATGCCGGAAAGGCCGGTAACAAGGGCGGCATCAATGCCGCATTCCTCGATCCAGCGCGTTTCAATAGGGTGTGCTACATTCAGCACGGCCACAGTCCGGGGAAAGGCTTCGCTAACACCCCCGATCAGAGCGCGTTCATCATCGGTCAGATAATAGCCGCCTTTTTCTGGCAAAACATCGTGCGCCTCGCTGCTGCCGCGGGAAATGAAGATGACCGCGGTGTCACTCGCTTCACGCGCCCGCGCCATGACTTCTGCAGGCGGCAGTTCGTTCTTTTCCTGCATATAGTAATCGTAAAGCTCGGCATTCAGCTTCAGGCTTGAATATTGTTCGATGCCCTCTTTCACTCGTATGCAATAGCGGGGGTTGATCTTGCCTGCGCCCAGGCATCCGGAGCGAAAGACCACCACTGCAGCCCCAAACACATTGACATTGGTTCCCTGGCCAAGCGGGAGGACTTTGTTTTCATTTTTCAAGAGAACAGCCCCCTCCCGCGCTGCTTGCAGCGTCAGGTCGTCGTGCTCCGGGTATTTTACACCCGGCTTGGTGCGGGGGAGCGTTTTCAGGGTAAAGGAAAACTCAGGCAGCGCTACGCCATCGACATCGTATGCACCCGCATAGCGGATGCTGTAGGCGCGATTATAATCAAAGAGATATTTTCGTGCGCGAATGCCGATCAACTGCCCGAACGTGGGCATGAGCGGCGGGATTAGCGGCGCTTCGCTGGCTTCGTCATCGATATAGACCATGCCAGGCCTTTCGGGATCGATATTTTTTGTGGAGCGGAGGCAATAGCACCCGGAGAAAATCAGATTGATCATACTGACGCGGCTGTCCATATCATCAATATTGTAGGTCGGTGGTACGATAAAGGAGATCTGAGCCTGCGCCTTTCCGGAAATTTCCGCCATCATATCAAGTGTTTTGTCGTTCGTCATCAATTACTCCCATCAAAATAGTATTGTGCCGGCAAGCGCAAGGTTTCCTTCAGTGCCTGCAGGAATTCTTCTGTCATCTCAGTTATTGGCAATCAACTTGAGCTGGCTATCGATCCGGTCAATTTGCTCCTGGGATATTTTCAACACAGCCAAGACTTCGCGAAGTGAAAACGCTTTGGCGATCTGGCTGGCCAGATCGTCTTCCTCGCCTGGCAAACCCAGTTTCTGAGTGCCGGGGACATGATCCCGGATTGATTCGACGATCGGATTGATGATGTCCCGGACGTTATCTTTCGACATTAAATAGCCCAACGTGCAATTGACGGACAGGGTTTCATCGGCATTGCCGTCGACCCGCCGTCCAATTTGGGGCGCCGTCATACCGTCTGCACTGAAATCCCCGATTATCTCCTTAAGCCAGCCGATACTGTCAGCCACCCAACCGGACACGCGGCTGGAGATGCCTGATTCAGGAAGCTGGACCCAGGACTCCGCCGTGCTGAAACCGTGCGGGCCGTATGAATAGATATGGCTCTCATAAGAAATGCCATGCTTGGTTAGTGCTGATAAAAACGTTAGCATGTTATCAGGCGTGACCAATCGGTCTGTCCGGGTGCCAAAAACAAAACAAGGTGCCGTGGCATCATCAACAGATTGCGAAGCATCTGGAAAATTCGTCAATAAATCAATCGCCGGATACCCCAACAGGGCTGCCACCGGCTTGTTCCTGGCTGAGGATGCGACACAGGCCGCCAGGTGGCCGCCGGCTGAAAATCCGACACAGGCGATTTTGTCGTCGTTAACATGCCATTGATCCGCCTTGGATTTGATCAGGTCCACAGCCTGGTCATAGTCAGTCAGAGGATTGGGCCAGGCGGCATGCTCTTTGACGGAATAGTATAGGACAAAGGCCTGGTATCCTGCTTTGAGATAAGCCAGCGCCACAGGTTCAGCCTCTCGCTCCGAGCACATCGCATAACCGCCGCCCGGCAGCACAACCATGGCCGGCCGCTTGCTGAGATGGCTAAATTCCCCACCCACATCCTGGATGTAAGCAACCAATCTGACCTGTCTGGTTTCATTGAGTGTGATCTTTTCGATTCGCATGGATTCCCTCCTGTTCTTCTATCGGCCACTTGCAGCGGTATGCTTTCCGATGAACTGCATCATCTGCTCGAACGCCTCCCTGGCATACTGGTTTGTATCGAGAAGATTCATGTAGCCATGGGGCAGATCTCCAAAAGACGGATCACGGTAATACAGTTCATGATCAATCCCGTACTTTGTCAGGACTCGGTCGAGAGCCTGGGCTTCTTTGACAAAATAGATACCCTCATTGCTTGAATTAATAAATGATGGTATGTAATTTCCCCGGATGTTTTCCGGCACATTGATTTCCTGTGCTTTTTCACCGTACGCTTCAGTATCTTCACCGATCCATGTTCCGAGCATGGCATGCATATTTTCATCAAAGGTTCTCGCGTCAAGCGCGGCTTCATCGATCGCAAGCACCTTCAATCGGTCCCGTGTTATTGATGGTACGATTCCAAGCTTGGCAGCGTATGCCGGCTCAGAAACCACAAGACCATAGATTTCCGTCAGATCCGCACCCGCGCTGCCGCCCATGAGCACAACCCGGTCCATATCCAGGCCATAATCCTCAGCATGTTTGAGCAGGAAGTCCATGACCTGATCCACCTGCATGATCTGGACCGGATAGCGGTATTCAGGAGCCAACGCATAATTCGCGTTGACAAGATTGTATCCGCGGGATATCAGCTGCTGCAGCTGGCCAATCGATTCGGAGGCTTTCTGCGCAAGCGGATCGCCGGAATTCTTGTCTCCGAAAAGAAACCCTCCCCCGTGAAAATAAACGACAGTCGGATTTTTCTGAGAGAAATCGCCATTGGGATACCAGATATCCAGAAAACTGTTTGGAAACTCTGTTCCATACTGGATATCGTTTATGAAAACCTGGCCATCATCGAGAACGGTCTTTCCCATCGGTTTTTCCGATGGGAAAGAATTGACCGGCTTGTTGTCGTATTGCATTTGATAGACCATTTTCTGCACTGCTAAACATTTGGCATCTGAGTCTGCAAGTTTCATCATTATGCTCCCTTAATAGTATCAACGTCGATCTTCAGCCGGGTATTTCCCGCTTCGGATTTGAATGCGACATCGATCGTACCAGGCTGACCGTTCGAACGAACCACCAGCAAGGCTCGGCCATGAAAAGTCGTCGCCTGACCAGCCAGATAATTATCCTCATTACAAGGATTCGCCGAGCCAAAACCCAGCAAAGTGCCCTGGCCGCTGACTTCGGCTGTGATCAGCATGTCCTGCTGCGGGTTCAACACGCCAGCGTGATCAACAAGACTGACTTCGATGAAGGCAATATCGTCATAACCAGAGCCGATGCTCTTATCGGCACAGCTCGCTCGCAGTCTGACGTTGCCTCTGCTGGTCTGCAAGGTATAACGTCCAGTAACCTGATCGCCGGTATAGGCAATCACTTCGAGCAGGCCAGGGCGGTAGATTGTGTCAAACTTGGCGAGACAAGCCTTATCCTGGCCGATTAGCTTGCGTCCTAGAGAAACCCCGCCCAGTAAAAGTTCCACTTCATCACCGGCAGCATAAACTTCCACAACAATCGGTTTATCTTCAAATCCCACCCAGGTCCAGCTTTCAATCGCGTCAGTCCAGCCCCAGTTTGAAGGCTGCTGCTTTTCGCCGTAATGGGCAGGATCCTGAACCGCAATATAGGGCGTCGAGCGGGTTCCCCAGACAATGTCACGCCAGTAGGATATTGGCCGGCGGTCGCCGATCAGGTCCAGATCTCCGCAGTAAGCGCTGCGCCATGGATAGCTTTTGTAGAAGCTGTCACTATTCTTCTCACCATACTGAACCTCGCCAATACCCACTTCGCCCAGATAATCGTATGCAGTCCAGTTGAAATCACCCAGAAGGCGTGGATGCTTTTTCACCAGCTGCCAGTTGACGTCCAATGAAGCCGAAGTGGTTTCGCTGCCTACAAAAAAGCGGTGAGGAAAAGCAGCAAGATCCTTCTCGTAGCGGTAAGCCGCGTAGTTGTATCCGGCTATATCCACCTGGGCGAATGATTCGGCAGTGATCTTGCCGGTTATTTCGCTGCCGCCGGCTTTAGTCATCATAGCCCACATGGTATTCATCGCGGTGTTGATTTCCATCGGTTCATCACGATCAGCCGACATCTCTTTCCGTATCTCATCAATATTGTTCATGGCACTCATCATCAGATTGACGCAGTTTAATGTGTAACGACTGTCATCCAGCTGGCGAATCTTATCAGCCAGCTTTTTTCCCCACTGGCCGGCAATCTTGTCACCGACCTCTGTAATTTCATTTCCAATCGAGTACATGATGACGCTCGGATGGTTATAGTCCTTTGCCACCATCTGTGTCACGTCATGTTCCCACCACTCGGTAAAATGGACACCATAATCAAATGCGACCTTCGCCTGGGTCCAGCAGTCAGTGAGTTCATCCATCACTAGCATACCCAGTTCATCACAGGCCTCAAGCAGGGCTTTGCTGGCTGGATGATGCGCCATGCGGATGGCATTGTAGCCCGCAGCTTTCAGTTTTCTGATCCTGCGCAGCGCTGCCTTTTTAAATTCTACAGCCCCGATCACGCCATTGTCATGGTGGATGCAGCCGCCGCGCAGTTTGATCATTTGCCCATTGATGCGCAGGCCATTGCGGCTATCCAACTTGAGCTTGCGGATACCGAAACGATCCATCTTATCATCAAT
Organism: uncultured Saccharofermentans sp.; assembly: GCA_963675845.1. GTDB lineage: Bacteria > Bacillota > Clostridia > Saccharofermentanales > UBA5734 > UBA8949. The sequence goes on from OY776634.1 coordinate 128,633, forward strand.
CATAACTCCGTTAACTGACAGACTTGTATGACATGTGTACAGGTACGGATCTGCTATTTGCCATAAATGCGGGTGATCGATTGTGAGCTGCAGACGCAGGTCTTTGCTTTCACCGGCAAACACGGTTATCGGGGTGGCTGTTTCTGCTACCCTGCTACCCGCTGAATCCGTAATACAGTGATGCACGACAACGTCCTTCGTGCTCAAGCTGTTGTTGCGCAGCAGTGTGGTGATCCTGACAATGGCCAGATCATCATCAATATCGGGCGTTGAAATCTTGATGCCTTCAGGACAAATATGCAAAGGCGGCCCGATCATCAGGTTGACGTCGCGGTAGATGCCGCCGCCCGTATACCAGCGGCCGCTGCTGACAGCATTTTTCACCACCACCCGAACCGAATTCTTTTGCCCGTATTTGACATAGCAGGTCCCGTCAATGTAAAAATTGCTGTAACCATAAGGGCATTTTCCGGCAAATGAACCATTGATATAGACTTCGGCATTCATGTAAACGCCTTCAAATTCCAGCCAGCAAACTGCCCCCTCGGGATATTCGTCCAGATTGAAGTCTTTGAGATAAGCCACGTTTTGATATGGGAAAAAGCCGACGCCGCCACCCATGGTTAGATTTGGATCGCGCGTCTGGCCGATCATCGCGTCGTGAGGCAGGGTCACAGGCATCGGCTCGCCAGCCCCGCCCATGACGGACTCCAGCGGTGCACCAGTACCTTTTTGGCAAACCCAGTCCGTGTTGAATTTTTGTCGGATCATCGTCTGTCTCCTTTCAGGCTGAACAAGCTCAACGGACAGTATTTACTGACCGAAATAATCAATGAGGGCCAATGTTAATCGTTCACTGGATCTGCTGTTTACCCTTTAATCGATCCAATCATGACACCTTTGACGAAGTAGCGCTGCAAGAACGGGTATATACACAAAATGGGGATGATCGCCACCATGATTGCGCTGTATTTCACGAGTTGACGATACATTTCGGAGCCTAAAAACTCAAATGAGCCCTGCATGACCTTGGAAATGTCGTTTTCGATGAGGATTTCTCTCAGAATAAGCTGCAATGGGAACAAGCTACGTTTCGACAGGAAAATTCTTGCGTTAAACCAGGCATTCCAATTAGTAACCGCGCTGAATAGAACAATAACGGCTAGAATAGACTTGGATAACGGTATAATGATCTTGAAAAGAATGGTGAAATGACTGGCGCCGTCGATTTTAGCGGATTCTTCCAGGCTCGATGGTATTTCACCCATCGACGTCCTGACGATGATCAAGTTGAAAGCAGAAACCGCCGTCGGCAAAATCATAGCTAGCCTTGTATCAATCAGGTTCAAGCCTTTAACAACCATGTAGAATGGTATGAGACCTCCATTGAACAGCATCGTGAATGCGATGAACAACATAATGTGGTTTTTCCACAGCACTTTTTTCCGGGAAAGTGCATACCCGCCCATTGCGCTGAGCAGCAGGCTGAGTGCAGTGCCGGTCACCACGTAGAAAATCGTATTCAGATAGCTGGTTACCAGATTGGGGTTCTCAAAAACTATTTCATAGCCGCGAAGCGTAAATCCCAAGGGCCTGAGAATAACACCCTGATGAGTCAGCAATTGGGCGGGTTCACTGATAGATCCGAATCCGACATGAAGAATCGGCAAAATGAAAACCGCTGACGCCAGCGTCATAAAAACCACATTCAATATCGTAAAGGTCCATTGGCCGAGTGTGCGTTTTTTGATCATGTAAACAGTTCTCCTTAAAACAAACTCGTCTCACTGTATTTTTTACTCAGCGTATTAGCTGCAATAATCAGAATCAGGCTAACAACAGAGTTGAAGAGACCGACAGCTGTACTGTAACTATAATTAAACTCCACCAGACCTTTGCGGTAGACATAACTGGCGATAACATCGGCAGTTACATAAGTCGTCGGTGAATAAAGCAAAATGATCTTCTCGAAGCTGACGCTAAGAAGGGATCCAATGCGCATAATAAACAGGATGATAATAGTCGATGCAATACCCGGCAACGTGATGTGCCAAGTCTGGCGCCAGCGATTCGCGCCGTCGATTGTCGCGGCTTCATAGAGTCCCTGGTCGATGCTGGACAGGGTCGCCAGATAAATGATGCTACTGAAACCAATGGTCTGCCAGACATTGGTCAGAACAAAGATCGAACGGAAATACTCCGGCTTGGCAAGATAGTTGGCTGGCCGACCGCCTAGAAAAGAGACGATCTGGGCAATTAGACCTGTGCTGTTCGTAAATTCGACGATCAGACCACAGATGATAACCATTGAAATAAAGTATGGCATGTATGAAATTGTTTGAACCCATTTTTTGAAGACCCGATTGCGCACTTCGTTGAGCAGCAGCGCGAAAATAATCGGCGCAGGGAATCCAATTAACAGATCATAAAAGCTGATTAGAAATGTGTTGCGCAGCACACGAAAAAAATAGATGCCGCTGAAAAAATCTATAAAGTGCTTAAACCCAACCCATTCGCTGCCAAAAACACCGGTTCCTGGTTTAAATCGCTGAAAAGCCATAACCAATCCGGACATCGGGATGTAGTGGAAGATGATGAAAAAGAGAATGATCGGGGCGACCATCAGGTATAGCGCTTTATTGATTTTGAAATCTCGCTTAATCTCTTTAAGTTTCATAAAACCTCTGAATTTTTAATTTGCCGAACATAAGGGTGGCAATCATCGTCACCGGGATATGATCCGGCTGGATCATATCCCGGTTTTCAGATGGAGCTTCGAAGTCTGGCTGCTGACCTAACGGGCCATGTAACGGTCGTATTGGTCTTGCAGGATGCCGATGGATTCGTCAATGCCTAGGGATTTGATGGTTTCGACATAATCGTCAAACTCGCTTAAAGGTTTGGCGCCCGTAATGAAATTAATTGTTGACTCGAGAACATATGTATTGATGTCGACCATGATCGCCGAATGCCGCTCGGCTTCATCGACTGTCGGGGAAACAGTCGGCAGATACTGCGCATAACCTGCTTTCTTCCACACATTGTAGAAAACTTTGATATGATCGGGTGTCAATTGTTCAAATTCAATGTCTTGGTCATAGATCGTCGAGCCGTACCGATAAACATATTTTGTGATGCCGTTGGGATCTGCCAAAAATGACTCAAGAAACAGAGGCTGTCCATCCACGATTTCATAACTCTCGCCTTCAATACCGAAGTTGGACAGCAAATAGCCTTCATCCGTGTATTGATAATCACACCACTGCGCAACAAGTTCAGGCACTTCGCAGTCGCTGGTGATAGCCACACCCAGACCGCCTTTGACGTCAGGGTTGCCGAGTGAATTGAACTTGGGAATGTCACCTTTGTTAAGAACTGGATTCAAGACTGGTGCCAGCTCAAACGCTGGTGCTGCGGCGGCCCCAAGCGCCGTATACATGTCAACCAAAGGTGCTGCAGCCCAGAACAGACCCGATCGTCCACCGGCGATCTTGGCGGAGTCTGGCGCATAGAACGGATTCTGATCAGTCATGAAATCCTCGCCGATCAAGCCTTCCTGATACCATTTGTTAAGCATCGTCAGGTATGCTTTGAATTCTGACTGGATCGGACCATAGGTGACTTGGCCTTCCATTTGGTAAAATGCATTTGCAATACCGTCTGAAGTAAAGCTACCGACGTTAAAGCCGCCAGATAGGCTATTGCCGGGGAAGTCGCCGCTTTTGTGCATGATCAGGGGTACATCCGCACCTTTTTGCTCCTTGAAAGCAACCAGTGTTGTGTACCACTCATCGTAAGTTTCCGGTACAGGCAGATTCAATTCATCCAGCCAATCCTTGCGGATCATAAAGCCGCCCCAGGGCCTCATTTCGGAATAGACGTTATAGCCAAAAAAACCTGGCATTTTGCCGTTATCCATAATTGAGTCCAGCTTGAACTGTTCGTCTGACTCTCGAAGCACCCTGTAGTTCGGCGCATAGGCATCCACCAGTTCTTTGACATCGATGATGATGCCGTCCTCCAGTGCTGCGGGTACGCCGCCTGGATAATAACCCAGTCCACCCATAAGAATGTCCGGCAAATCACCGGAGTTGATCAGCAAGGTAAAAGTTTCAACATCCTGGCCAATGACCGGGTTGGTCCACTCAATCTGGACACCGGTCCTCCTAGCCAACTCCTTATGGCCTTCATTGTCCCCCCAGGTTTCCAGAACCTGCAACGCTTCAGCCGTCATCGGGTAATAAGCGGTTAATGTAACCGGTTCTTCCGTCAGCGGCAGTTCAACGTTACCGGGTTCAGGCAATTGTGTTGTTTCTGAAGGAGCGGTTGTTGAAGTTGATTCCTGCGTCGTCGGAGTTGTTGCCTGGCTGCAGCCAACGGCAAGGATCAGGATCAGGGCCATGATCAATGCAAAGGTTTGCTTCTTTCTTTTCAGCATGTTTTCTCCTCCTGCTTTCTTTGCTGCTCCACAAACGTTGGAGCGGTTGTACCTGATTTTATTCTAGAGGACATGACCTGCTGATAATATAAGCGATTTTTGACAATCAAAAATTGATAGCCTGGATTCTGATTGCTGTGCTGCTGAAAGAAAACAAACGGCTTTCAGCCCTGAGTTTCCCTGTATTTTCCGGGGGTGATGCCTTCATAGCGCTTGAACGCCCGAATGATGGCGATGTCATTGGAATAGCCCACAGCCTGAGCGATCTCACGAATGCTCATTTCGCTGTCACTTAACAGCTGCTTGGCTTTTTCGATTCTCAACTGGTGGATGTAATCCAGCATGCCGATACCCTTTTCCTTTTTGAACATCCGGGACAAATAAGATATATTGTTGTCGAACTGATAGGATATGCTTGAGACGGACAGATCCGGCTCCATGTAGTGCTGATCAACATACGCCAATATTTTCTCGAATTTCTCGCTGCTTTCGACAAGACTGTCAGTTGGCGTATTCTGAATCAGAACTTTGAAGATATCTCCGATTTGCTCACGGAGTTCCTTGATCGATGAAGATGCGATCAGGTCTTGAAGGATTTCAGGGTCATCGAACGGATCCACATCGATTGACGTACGGATTTGTCCGATCGCGTTCAATATAGTGTTCAGCAAACCAAAGACACGGTACTTGACAATCTGGAAGGATGGCGCCGATTTGAAGATGTCATTCACGAGGATGTCATCCGTGATATCGGCAGCCTGTTTGAAGTCCCTTTTGACAATCAGGTTTGAAATTCGGTTTTCCTTCCGGATAATTGCGCTATCGTCTGGACTCGCGCCGCTCAAGTGGAACAGCGTGTCATACAGCATAACCGGTTCAACATCTTCAACCAGTATATTATATTCCACGACTTCCATCGCTTCTGAATAGGCTAGGGAAAGACCGGGATAGTTAGCGTGTACGCCACTGACAGCGATGGTGACTGTCAGCCCGAAATTGGATTCAAGGAAATCGACAGACTTGTCCGCAATTTCCTTGATATCTCCCTTGACATTCGTATCGCTGCCATCCCGGAAATTGATCACACAGCAGATCCTGCCATCAACTTCTGCCGCGAAGCCACAGTATTTTTCGGCAGCTAGCTCCTCCGCTGTCGTTTTGATTACAAAATTGACCAGCAGTGTATCCTTGGGGTCATCATCAGAATAAATTTCACTCATGCTCTCGATCTGAAAAACCAGAACAACAAACCAGTTGCCGATCGGATGAATGTCATGCATCCGGCAGGATTCAACGATAGTATTCAGATTGGAAACATTGCCCTTGACCAGACGGCCGATGAAGTTTTCGCGCAGGGCGTTCTTTTGAATTTCCAACCGGTCCTTTAAACTGTTTTTTTCCTGCAGCAGGGTGCGCATAATCTGCTCGATATATTTGAACTCATTTGCTTCAGATCTTTTTCCGCCAGCTGCATCGTTGCTGGCAAATTGAGTCAGTTTTCTCAAGGGCTTGTAATTTCTGAGTGCCATATAGACCGAAATGGATAAGCCTCCGACCAGTCCTATCATAATATAGGCGATCAAAATCAGTCTAATGTACTCGACTTTCGCCATGTAGATATTAGTCGGAATCGCTGAGACCAGTTTCCAGCCGCTGATCTCGGACTCGGATTGAATAATCGTAAACGCTTCGTCATTATACCAGGTCTTCGCAGATTCTGATCTCTTGGCAAGCGCTTCATATTTCATGAATGCCGGCAGTCCGGATTCCAAAGGCGATGACAAGAAATCGTTGTTCAAGTCAACCATCGCAATCATCGTGCCATTATTACCGCTGCTGTTTTCAAGGACATCTTCAAGGTAACTGCCGTCAATCAGCATGACAATCACCGCATCAATCGATTTGATTGACACCAGTTGAACCGGGTGAAAATAGACCACCTTCTTCTCAAGGCTGCCATCCGGCATCTCCATCGACAGAATTTGAAAGGTCTCTTGCGATACGGCACTAATCATCTGGATCCAATCATTGGCTGACATCTGGAAATCTTCCATGATATCACTGCCGTAGGTTGTCGAATCGAGCCTTTGCATATGGCTCAGAATAGACCCGCTGCGTTTGAAATAGATATAGATCCCGTCAATTGTAGTATTGGTTACTTTCAGGCTCCTGACAGACTTTTGCAACGTATACATCGAATAGAAATCGGTTGGCGAAAAATCATCCCATTTGAAACTGAGTTTTGCGACAATACTGTCAACCGCCAACGCGCTGCTGATCTTTTTAATATCTCGCAAATCACTGTCAAGTGAAGATTTGAGCTGATCAAGCGATGCCTGCTGAACCTGGCTGATTTCTTCCTCAATGATCTTGCTGGATTCAACATAGAGCAGTGACCCGACCAGCAGCGGAATAGCAAGCACCAGAACATATGACAGCAGCCAGGTCACCAAAACCTTGTTTTTTAGATTGACTGATTTAGGGAAAATCATTGGTATGCCTCCGAGCATTTTCATGGTTGCTTTCTTCAGATTGACTCAAAACAGCCAGCTGGTCGGTTTTACCTGGCCATGCAGCAGCGTCAATTCTTCAATGGCAGTCCTGATCTCACGTTCTTCGATGACACGCCATGGGAAATTGCCCGGCATACCCACATGATGCCTGTCAACTTAATATTAGCATTTCTGTTCAGAAGATGTCATCAATCGTGCCAGGATGATAGCCGAATGTTAGTCTCATATATCTTTAGCAAATCTTCTCAACATCTAAATTCGTAGGATCCACTGCCCAGCGTCATCTGCCGGCCATCGGGCAAGGTGACAAACGCTGTAGTATTGACCGGTATCTCGCAGTGGTACAGAATGCTGTCATGTGTTTTATTCCAACCTGAAACAATAGTGCCATACAGGCTTTCGAAAACCGCTTTGGCTTGAGTAAGTGATCCGCCAGTGACCGGGGCGAGCTCGAATGCTTTGTATCCAGGCGCCGAGAACTTCGGCCTGATCCCGGCGACCCTGCTGAACAGGAAATCGCAGACCGCGCCATAGCTATAATGGTTATGCGATCCTTGATGCGTATCCATACCGTCCCAGCTTTCCAGGATGGTGGTGCTGCCCAACAGCACTGCGTGAAGCCAACTGGGGTTTTCTGTCTGCTCCAGAAGGCGAAACGCCAAGTCTTCACGTCCAATGTCAACCAGCACATGCAGCAAAAATGGGGTGGACAAGAATCCTGTGTTCAAGTGATACTCCGCCGCTTCGATTTCCTTGACGAGATTGCTGATGACCATTTCCCGCTTGTTGGCGCTGCACAGGTCCATGACCAGCGCCCTGACGTAGGCCGCTTGGTGACCTTGTTCAATGACGCCGTCTTCGGCAATCAGGTATTTTGAATAGACTCGGCGAATCCTGTCGGCAATGAGGGAATACTTCTGCTGGTCCTGATCATAGCCGAGGATTTCCGCCATATGCGCGACATTGCCGGCGGACCTGGCCATATAGGCGGTGGCGACCTGTGGATTGCCTCGCTCGATCATCCGCTTGAACACTTCGGCAAGGTTATGGGCGGTGATCTCTTCTTTAATCGGCTCCTGCCATTCACCGTAATGCATCCGGGTATCATAGATATAGTCGGCATCCAGTTCGCCGTCTTCCCAGTGGTGGTACTGCGGCTGGCTCTCATAGAGCGGGTTGTGTTCCTTTGCGCAGGCTAGCATGTAATCCAGCCAGTGTCTAGCCGACTCGTACTGGTTCTCAAGAATTTGCCTATCCCCGTAAGTCAGATAAATCATGTAAGGATTCCAGACCGCTGCGTCTCCCCAGCCGGCACAGTCTTCCCCGATATTGCCATTGCCGGTCGGCCCGGCCAGCGCATACATCATGCTGACCTTTTGAGCATCGGCCAGCGCTTCGGGACTATGAACACTGCTGGTGGACGGGAAAGTGATTCCAACCTTGCCGCTTGCGTATTGCTCAAGCTTCAAGTCAATCAGCCACTTTTCAAAGAACGGATAGACATTCATGAGAATAGCAGCAGTCCGGACATAGACCTGGCTATCGCCGCTCCAGGCATTGCGTTCACGGGTGGGACAGTCGGTCGCGACATCAAGGAAGTTGCCTTTCTGGCTCCACAGACTGTTATCGACCAGCTTGTTGATCAGAGGATTGGAACATTGAAAAGATCCGGTCTGCTCGAGATCTGAATAGACGGCGATCGCTGTGAAGTCACCCGGAATTATCTCACCATCATAGCCTTCCAGTAAGACGTATCGGAATCCAAAGACGGAAAACAGCGGGCAGTAGGATTCGAGCGGATCGCCAGAGCAATAATAGGTCACTTCCTGGAACGCATCGACCGGGTAGGAGCAATGGTTGATGTTATCGATCGAGAAACAGCCGTCCTTGATATCTTCGCCGTGTACCAATCGGATCTTCTGGCCTTTTCGGCATCCTCGAAGGTTCATGCGTACATATCCGGCAATATTCTGGCCAAAATCCAGCACCAGGCTGCCAGCGGCGTCCTTGAAAGGCTTGGCGTCGAATTGCTCCTTTTCCCTGACGGGGACGCTCCGACTGGGTATTAGGGCGGCATCAGCATGTTCGGTCGAAAGATGAACCTTTGGCCAGTTGACATCGTCAAACTCTGTAGATTGCCATCCGACAGGTTCTAATGCTGCGTCATAGACATCGCCCATCAGCATATCAGACGCCAGCAGCCCCCCGGTAGCAGTTCTGAAATTCTCGTCTGTAATGACCCAGTCCGTGCTGCCATCTTCATAAGTCAATTCAATCTGGCCGAAGAAGTGAAGTTTATAGCCAAAATTGTTGATCACGCTGCCGCCAGTTACACCGCGCCACCAACCATCTCCCAGCTTGACCGCCCAAACGTTTTCGCCTTCTTGCATCAATCCGGTGATATCGCTGACCTGGTATTGGATGCGCTGGTAATAACTGGTCAACCCGGGGTTAAAGCAATCCTTCGTGCCCGGCTGTCCATTGATCCAAAAAGCATAAAGGCCATGCGCTGACTGGTATGCCCTCGCCGACTTCAGCTTCGGTTTGACTTGGAAAACCCTGCGCAGATACGGCGAGGGCTTTCGGGCATGAATGTCCACCGCTTCTTCTGGCTCAATCCACTGGCAGCGCCAATCGCTTCGCTCAAGCAATCCCATCTCAAAGTAGCCCGGTTCACTGATTGCCCGCTCGAGCACACCCTGTTCATCTTCAGCTGACACCTCAACCTGCCACATAATCTGTTGGCGGCTGACCAGCGGCGGGCCGGCGTATAGGACACGCTGGCTGTCATCGCTGAAGGTTTCCTTGCTGTCCCAGATGATCCGGCCGTTCGATGAGGCCCTGATTCGCCAACTGGTCTGACGGACGCCCTTAAGATCGCTTTTCAGCTTCCATGAAAACCTCGGCTGTGCTGCATCCAATCCCAATGGATTGGTTCTGTATTCTGTTTTTAGATCAACGATGTTAACCATACGTGCCCCCTTATAAACCCTTAGTGAACCCGTCTATTAGTCTTAAAACTGCCCGATTATAACTCGTCTTTCTCTAACGATACAGGCAATTGGTTAAGCTTGTATAGCACTTCAAGACAGTCAATACTGCTGCCGCCAGCGAAAATGGTGAATTCTCCGGGATCCGTTCGAAAAACCATGTCTTTGTCATAGTATGCCAGTTTGGCAAACGGTACATGAAAGTCCACCTGACTAGTCTGTCCCGGTTGCAGGCAGACTTTAGTGAAATCAACCAGTTTTTTGACCGGTCTGGCACGCTCAGCGACATGATCACAGAAGTAGCACTGGACAGTCTCCTCGCCGGCAAGTTGTCCGGCATTACGAACATGTACTGACACGCCAGCCCGCTTTCAGTCTGTGTGACTGTAAGATCTGAGTACTCATAATGCGTGTAGCTTAAACCGAATCCAAACGGAAACACCGGTTGGCTTGGCGCATCGAGATATTTGGATGTGAATTTGCTCTTGCCGGCAGGTCTCCCCGTATTGAGATGATCATAGTACATCGGACATTGTCCGGTTGTCTGAGGAAATGTTACTGTCAGCTTGCCGGAAGGATTTTCCCGACCAAACAAGATATCCAGAATCGCTGAACCGGCTTCAACCCCGGGGTGCCATGCCTCGAGAATTGCCGGGATGTTGTCAGCCAGCCAGGGGATTGCGATCGGCCGTCCGTTAAACAGCACTGCTACAACCGGTTTCCCGGTTGTCTGAAGTGCCTTCAGCCAGTCAATCTGTTCGCCTGGCAATTCAATGTTCGCACAGCTGGCGGCCTCCCCGCTCATCGCTTTGCTTTCACCGACTGCTGCAATATAGACATCACAATCAGCAGTGTCGGGATTGAGTGGATCTTCAATCCGAACAAAATCAATGTGGTTGGCCAAGCAGGCATCAACCAGGCTAACACAGTCGTCATGAACTGCCTTGATAGCCCAGGAGCCGGTCATCTCGCCTCGGTTTTCTGCCAGAGCGCCAACAAGTCCCACGCGTGTTCCCGGTGCCAGAGGAAGTACACCGTCATTTTTGAGCAGAACCATTGACCTGACAGCCGCTTCGCGTGCCAACGCCCGGTGTTCTGGCTTCAGCATTGTCTTCTTTTCGAGATCCGAATTTGTTCTATAGGGCTGCTCAAAAAGTCCCAGTTCAAACTTGATTCGCAAAACTCTCGAAACAGCTTGATCCAGGATGTTTTCACTGACACTGAGATTTTGAATCAGACTTTCAAGATTTTCACTGAAAACATTGGACAGCATGTCCATGTCCATGCCCGCTTCAATCGCCTGTTTGGCGGCGCCAGCCCGATCAGCAGCAACTCCGTGGGTAACGCATTCGGCAATTGCGTTGGCATCGCTGATGGTCATGCCGTCAAAGCCCCATTGCTCGCGCAGGATGGTCGTCAGCAGCCAGCGATTGACCGAGCAGGGTGTTCCGTTAATATCATTGAAAGCTGGCATAACTGCCCTCGCACCAGCTTGAATGCTCGTTTTGAACGGCAGAAGATAGTCTTCGAACAACCGCTGGTCTGAAATATCGACCCGGTTGTAGTCCTTTCCCGCTTCGGCCGCTCCATAAGCGGCAAAATGCTTGACACAGGCCGCTAGGGCATCATGGCGGGTGAGGTCTGAACCCTGGAATCCTTTGACCTTGGCTGAACCGTACAACGCATTGAGCAGCGTATCTTCCCCTGCACATTCGCTGATTCTTCCCCAGCGGGCATCCTTGGCCACATCAACCATCGGCGCAAAGGTCATATGGATGCCAGCTGCCGCGGCCTCTCCGCTGACATACGGGCAGTGCGCTGCCAAAGTCCGGGATCCCAGGCACAGCTCTCGGCCAGCGGAATCGGCGTGATCGTACGAAAACCGTGGATCACATCATAGCCGAAAAGCAGCGGAATACCAAGACGGGTCTCTTCAACAGCGATTTTCTGAAGTCGGTTGACGGTCGCAGCATCGCTGATGCCGTTATATGAGCCAATCCGTCCGGCTATCAGATCTTCCTCGCTAAAATCCTGATGAGCCGAGGACAATAGTTCATCAAACTTCTCTTTGCTCAGCCGACCGTCATAGACCATGTTGACCAGTTCCTCAAAGTCAACATCAAACGCGCCGACTATCGAGGGACCCCGCTGCTGCAGCTGACCAATTTTTTCCACGATTGTCATCTGGCCAATCAGGTCATATATTCGATCATCTATGGACTGATACATTTGCTAATCCACCTTTCATGTCTTTATCATCATTGTGTGATATTGAATATAGTAAAAACACCCGTATATTAAACCTAAATAATATGTTATTATTTCGTTATTGATTTTTCCCTGTAGAATTTGCACAAAATCCTGTAGTGAGGAGGAACCAGCATGGACACGCAGCAGAGATTCGAAAAACTTAATATGCTGAACCAATACGAGCGCGTCGGCCTAGCTTATTTTGAAATGTTCGGCAAGCCGATGAATCACCTTCAGCTTTATTATCTGATCAACCACAAAAACCTGGAAAATCCCCTGTTCAACATGATGACTTCGCACGCTCTGCTGGAGCAGGCTCGGGTGCAAAAGCACTTCACTCAAGCCTATCAAGACCAGGGACTGACTGAACAGGATTTTATCCAAGAAGATGTCAACGTGGAGATCGAACAGGTTTTGCGTTATATCAACATCCCGAAGCATAAACATGATTTTTGGGAGATTGTCTTTGTTTTATCCGGCGATTGCAACCACATTGTCGAGTCATTTGACTCAATTCACCGGACTGGTGACGTGACCATCATCCCGCCGGGCGTCCTGCATGAGTCACAAGCAGCACCGGACTGCGTCTGCCTGACAGTCAAGGTCCGCCAGTCAACTTTTCAACAAGTCTTTCCCAGCCTAACACTTGAAAACTCAATTCTCTCATCTTTCTTTTCCCAGATGTCCGAGCTGCCTTTTTATCGCTATGCAGTCACTTTAAACAGCGGGTTGGATTCATTCGTCAAGGATACGCTGCTCAATATGCTGAACCAGCAGGAAGACAAACGACCATTCTGCAATACAATCATCGAAGGCCTTCTGATGGTTCAATTAACCTATCTGCTTCAGAACTATCAGGATACCGCCAAGTTTCTGGTTGCTGACAGCGTGCATCATGGTCAAATGGCCAGCATCATTTCCTATGTATTCGCCAATTCTCAATACATCACACTAGCTGAAACAGCACGCCATTTCAATTTAAGCATGCCTTATCTGAGTACAAAGATCAGGAAGATGACGGGCAGAACGTTTTCTGACCTTTTGCGGACATATAAGCTCAAGCGGGCAAGCGAGCTGCTCGTGCAAACAGATCATAAACTGGACTTGATTTGCGATCTAATCGGTTATCGGGACACAGCCCAGTTTATACGCTCATTTAAATCAATCTACCATATGACGCCTCACAAATACCGGCAGATGAATAGAATCAAAAGCAGCTAAAAATGCCAGCCTGTGACAACCTGAGACAGAACGCAAACGTTTGGTTTTGGCAACATGGGGATATGATGGTCAGATTATCAAGTTCAGTCTAGGCAGCGGCCGGGGTTGTGCCAATGACAAGCCAGCATCCCAGTAGGCATAGCTGATCAATTCGCAAAATGCGAGAGGGTTCAGATGCATTTTAGCTATCGTTTTTTGAATCTGTAAAAATCACCCGGTCTTGATCCGGTGATATAATCAAATAGTAGAGACGAAAAGCCCAAAACATTGGGAGACGACCATGGATGCAATCGATCAACACAACACCCATTTCAAACCCGAATCCTGCCAAGGCCTGAGCGAGCAGGAAGTCGAGCAGCGGCGGTCCAATGGGCAGGGCAACAGCATGCCGCCAGCCGGCACTAAGACTGTCGGGCAGATTCTGGTCGCCAATATCCTGACCTGGTTCAACTTCATCAACAGCGCGATTTTCATCCTGATCCTGCTGACTGGCCGGGTTATCAATACTTTGTTCATGGGCGTTGTCCTGATCAACACCCTGATCGGCATAATTCAGGAGCTGCGGGCTAAATTTGTTATTGATAAACTCCGGGTGCTGACCGAATCCCATGCGACAGTGATCCGGGAAGGACAGCAAAAGACAATCCGTTTCGATGAAGCGGTGCTGGACGATGTCCTGCTGCTGCTGCCCGGAACCCAGGTTTTTGCCGACTGCCGGATCATCGATTCCCAGGAGCTTGAAATCGATGAGTCCACCTTGACAGGCGAATCAGATCCGGTAACGAGGCAAACCGGCGAGCAGGTCTTGTCGGGCAGTTTTGTCGTATCCGGCAGCGCGTGCGCTCGCATCGTCAAGGTCGGCGCCGACAGCCACCTGTATCGCCTGACCATGGATGCCAAACGCTATATCCGGGCCAGTTCCGCCCTGCTGTCGGCAATCAGCAAGCTGATCCGGGTGCTGTCTGTTATTATCGTGCCGCTGGGCGCGCTGTTGTTTGCGAATCAATATTGGCGAATCGGCATCGACTGGCAGGAGGCCGTCATACGTTCCTCCGCCGCCATGATCGGGATGATCCCGGAAGGCCTGGTCCTGCTGACCAGCATCGCCCTCGCGCTGGGCGTCATCCGTCTGGCCAACAAACGGGCGCTGGTCCAGGAACTGGCCGGCATTGAAGTCCTGGCCAGAACCGATGTCATCTGCCTGGACAAGACCGGGACACTGACAGCTGGCTTTCCCGCCGTCACCGAATTTGTTCTGCTGGACGAGACAGGCAATTCGACAGATCCCAGGCTGGCCGCAGCAGCGATTGTTAACGCTTTTGAAGACAAAAATGCGACCGCCAGGGCTGTTTCAGACTACTTGGGTCCGGGACCCGATTGGGCGGTCAAATCCAAAACGCCATTCTCTTCAGCCCGAAAATACTCCAGGGTCAGCTTTGAACAATTCGGAACCTGGTATCTCGGGTCGCCGGTTACATTACTCGGACCAAAATATGAAGAACTGCTTGATCGCGTTGAACAATACGCTGATCAGGGTATCCGCGTTGTGCTGCTGGCACACCTTCCCGGCAGTTTGGACGATCGGCCTGAGCTGGCAGTTCCCGCAGCGCTCATCCTGATGGAAGACCAGATCCGTCCACAGGCCCATGACGCCCTGGCCTATTTCAGCCAGAATCGGGTGGCGATCAAGATCATGTCCGGCGACCACCCCAAAGCGGCCGCGGCGATCGGGCGCCGTCTCGGACTTGTTTCAGAAGGCGAGGCGATCAACGCAGCCGGGATACCGGACGACCCGCAGGCGATCAAAGACGCGGTTGAAACCCACACGGTCTTCGGCAACACGACACCGCGGCGCAAGCAGCAGCTGATTCGTGCCCTGCGTGAGGATGGCCATACCGTGGCGATGGTCGGTGACGGCGTCAATGACGTGTCCGCCCTTCGCGAAGCCGACTGCAGTATCGTCATGGCCTCCGGCGCGGATGCCGCCAAGGGGATGTCGCATATCATTCTGCTCGACTCGGATTTTACGGTCATGCCCAGTGTTGTCCAGGAAGGTCGCCGGGTGATCGGCAACATCAGCCGCGTGGCCAGCCTGTTTTTGGTCAAGACGACGTATGCCTGCTGCCTTTCCCTGGTTCTCGTCCTCTTAGGCCTGGCCTACCCCTTCGATCCCATCCACCAGACCATGCTCGGAAGCTTTGCGATCGGTCTGCCGTCGTTTTTCCTGGCGCTGGAGAAAAACTTCGATCCTGTTCGGCCGAACATCATGCGGCGTGCCGTGCTCAAGGCGGTTCCTGGCGGCCTGACCATTGCCACCTATCTGGTTGGCATCGCGGCCGCAGAAAAGCTGGCCTGGCTTAGCCCGGACCAGATTCGACTGGCCGCCGTGATTCCGACCGGCGTCATCAGCCTGATGGTCCTTTTCCGCATCAGCCGTCCGCTCAATTGGAAGCGAGTGCTGCTTCTGATCGCTATGGCAGCGGTCTTCGCTGCCGAAGGCGTTATCTTTTCAAGCTATCTGGATTTCAGTTGGCCTGAAACAGCAACACAGCTGGTCATTCTGGCTGCCAGCTTATTGGCATATCCCCTGATGCTCGCCTGGGAGGCGCTACTCAAGACGCTGCTCGCCAAGATGTTGCGTTGGCGCGGTAAACCCTAAATCCAACACACTGTTGATAAAATTATAGATACAAACCCCGACAAATATGGAATCACATTCCATATTTGTCGGGGTTTGTATCTGAAAAGTTTAATCCTGTCCTATTGAATAAAGGCTTCGAATATATCTATATGCCAGTCGCTTCTTTCTGCGCCTGCCGCTCCATCTCAATCAGCTCGAGTGATACAAAGTCAATCTTGCCGACTTTGGTTTTGGGCAGATCCTGTCTGAATTCGATTTCCCTGGGTACCGCATAGGGGATCAGGTTCTTTTCGCAAAACTCGAGAATATCCACGCGCAGCTTGTCCGTATCCGCCTGGGAGTCCTCCGGGACAACGAACAACTTGACCACCTGCATTTTGTAGGGATGCGGCACGCCGATCGCGCACGCCAGCCGGACGCCCTCCAGCGTGGTGACTAGGTCCTCGATCTGTGACGGGAACACCGGGACGCCGGACACCTTGAGAATGCGCTTGATCCGCTGCTTGAAATGAAAATAGCCATCCTCATCCATGCTGCCGAAATCGCCGGTGTGCACCCAGTCCAGGCCGTCGTCATGGCGGCGAATGGTCTGGGATGTCGCTTCCGGGTCATTGAGATAGTCGATCATGACGGTTGGTGCATGAATGCAAAACTCGCCGTCCTGGCCCGGCTCAAGCTCAGCACAGGTTTCAGGATCGATCACTTTCATCAGGACATCCGCCAGCGGAAGACCAACCGTGTTGTCGCGGGCATCCAGCGTGGGATTGACCGCGCAGACCGTGACTGTTTCAGTCAGGCCATAGCCTTCGCGCAGCGTGCAATCGGCATGGTGGTCTTTGAGGAATTTGTCAAAGCGGTGCTTCAAATCAGCCGGCAGGGTATCGCCGCCGCAAAAGACCGCTTTCAGACAGCTAAGGTCCGTCTTTTTTAGTTTGGGATTGGACAGGATGCCTTCAAACAAGGTCGGCACAGCCGCGATAAACGATGGTTTTTCCTTGACCAGGACATCTGCCAGAAACTCCGGCGTGAACTGCGGAACAAGGATCGCGCGCATGCCGTTGGCCAGCATCGCATGCAGGCCCATGCACAGGCCGAATCCATGAAAAAGCGGCAGAATGGTCACCATGGCCAGACCGGCCGGGTCGAAGGGCTTGTCCATGTCGAACCCGACGATCTGGGGACCCTGGATCGCCAGGACGTTGAAATTGAAAGACGACAGGCGAATGGTCTTGGGCTCGCCGGTCGTGCCGCCGGAATGAAGGTAGACGGCGCAGTCCCGGGTTCCGACTGTCGCGGAGTAGGCTCTCGCTTTGGCCAGCTGCATGAAGGCCTTCCAGGTGATGTATCGGTCATCCTGGGGTATTGGGGATATTTTTCGACCTTTGGTTAGGTAAAACCCGGCTTTCATCAGCGGATTGAGATAGTCCATCAGGGAGCAGACAATGGTCTTGCGAATTCTGGATGTGGCCAGTTTGTCTGTATGTTTGGCCAGAAAGGCATCCAGGATGATCAGGACATCGCTTTGAGTGGTCTGGATATAGTGCGGCAGCTCTTCAGCAGGCGTCAGCGGATGAACCATGTTGCAGATGCCGCCAAGCCGATTGACAGCATAAAAGAAAATGACAGCATGAGGGACATTGGGCAGGCAGATGGTGGCGATGTCGCCGCGTTTGAAACCCAGGTCGGCTAGACAGGCTGCAGCCTGGTCGATTTTTTCGACCAGGTCCCGGTACCGGATGTCCCGGCCCATAAAGGAGATGGCCGTATAGTCCGGATAGCGCGAAGCTGATCTCGAAACGGCTTCATACAAGGTCAGATCGGGGTACTCGATGTGGGGTTTGAACCACGGGTCGTAGTGTTCGGTCCACGGTTTCTTCATCACTTTCGGCCTCCAACACATATTTGTATTCAATGGTTAGCATACAACACATTCATCTCCATCGGCAAGGGATTCATGCTATACTGGAATGAACCACGAACTGGAGGCTCCTATGGCAAAGGCCAAGACCCGTTACATTTGCAATGAGTGCGGACACGAAACCAGCGGCTGGCTGGGAAGATGCCCGGGATGCGGTACCTGGAACACCCTGGTTGAAGAACAGATTGCAACCCCGTCCGCAAGCCCCGCCAGAGGCTCCTGGACCGGTCAGCAAACCGCCAGGCCGATATCCCTTCAGGACGTTGAAATCAGCGAAGATAACCGAATCAGCAGCGGCCTGGATGAACTCGACCGGGTTCTCGGCGGCGGCTTTGTAGCAGGATCACTGGTCCTGATCGGCGGCGACCCCGGCATCGGCAAATCGACCCTGCTGCTGCAGGTGATCGGCAATCTGGCCGGCCACCAGTCAGCCCTATATATTTCCGGCGAGGAGTCGCCCCGGCAGATCCGCCTCAGAGCGGATCGTCTCAGTCTTTTCAACAAGCCGGTCAAACTCCTGGCGGCGACTGAGTTTTCACAGATTGCCGCGGTTCTGACTGAAGAAAAGCCCTCCATCGCCATAGTCGATTCCATCCAGACACTTTATGTGGATACACTCAGCTCAGCGCCCGGCAGCGTCAGCCAGGTCCGAGAGGCAACTGCCGGCCTGCTGCGCATCGCCAAGGGACTGGGCATCACCATCGTTCTGGTCGGTCATGTCACCAAAGACGGCGCGATTGCAGGTCCCCGAGTGCTTGAGCACATGGTTGACACCGTGCTCTATTTCGAGGGTGAGTCAACTCAAAACCTCCGGCTCCTGCGCGCCAAGAAGAACCGCTTCGGCGCAACTGATGAGCTGGGTGTCTTCGAAATGTCGGACAAGGGCCTGATCCCGGTGGACAATGCCTCGATGGTCATGCTGGAAGGCCGACCACAGCATGTCCCTGGATCGGTTGTCACGGCGTGCATGGAAGGAACCCGGCCGCTGCTGGTCGAAATCCAGGCACTGCTCAATGAATCAGCATTCGGCTCGCCGCAGCGCATGGCCCAGGGTCTGGAACGCAACCGCATCAGCATGCTGCTGGCGGTTCTTGACAAGCATTTCCAGTTTGGCCTGGGCAATATGGACGCCTACATCAATGTCGTCGGCGGTATTCGCGTCAGTGAGACCGGCGTGGACCTGGCGATTGCCGGCGCCGTCATTTCCAGCCTGAAAAACAAGCCGGTTCGATCCGGCCTGCTCCTGATCGGCGAAGTCGGCCTGACCGGGGAGATCCGTTCGGTATCTCAAGCCGACCGGCGGATTGCCGAGGCCAGCCGCCTGGGGTTTTCAGCCTTTATCCTGCCTGGCAGCAACCGGCAGATGTTGAGCAAAACCAAATTACCCGCCGGATGCGACCTGTTTTTCGTCGATACAATCAGCGAAGCACTGGATATATTATTTGACTGACACCTGGACACAACCATGAGGAGATGAATTGAAATCATGAAAGAAGCAAACGAGAACGCACCCGTCTATGCCATTATCCCAGCCGCCGGCACTGGTTCGAGAATGCATGTCGGCCACAACAAGCAGTTTATCCGCTTAGGCCAGTTTCCCCTGATCATCCGCACCCTGCACTGTTTCGAACGTCAAGACGAGATCAAAGGTTATATCGTCGTCGCTTCTGAGCATGAGACGGATATCGTCAGGCAGCTGCTCAAGACCTATGCGATGAAAAAATGTCTGGGCATTGCCGTCGGCGGCGAAACTCGGCAGGAGTCTGTCAGCTATGGTCTCGAAAGGCTTAGAAGCGTGGCGGACGATGCCCAGGAGAGTATTGTTCTGATTCATGACGGCGCCCGTTGTTTTTTAGAGCCAGAGGTGATTGACCGGGTCATCCAGGGGATTAAGGATCATCAGGCCTGCGGCGCAGCTGTCAAGGTCAAGGATACCGTCAAGCAGATGGATTCGGACGGCAAGGTCACAAAGACCCTCGACCGCGGTCCGCTCCGCCTGATGCAAACCCCGCAGGGTGCAAGTTTCAAATTGCTGAAGAGTGCATACAAGCAGGCCGTCGCCAAGGGCTGGGAAACCACCGACGATCTGTCGGTTCTCGAAATGGCAGGTTACACGGTCTATCTGACCGAGGGCGATGATCTCAACATCAAGCTAACCACACCATCCGACCGTCTGCTGGCCGAACATCTGGCCGAAAGACAGGATGAAACCGGCAAATTGCGTTAATCGGATTGGGCGATCCGGCGTCGTGCCGTGACCTGGCAGAAGACCTGGATGCCTTCTCCCCGGCCAAACGCGGTCAGGCCTTCACCGGATGTCGCCGTCAGGCCGATATCCCCAGGGACTAGACCGCAGAGGTCTGCCAGCCGGGCTTTCATCGGCTCGATCCAGTTGACCAGTCTGGGATTCTTGCATTCCACTGAAATTGAAACATGCCGCAGTTCCCATTCACCCAGCGTATCCAGCGCCTCTTGCAGGTAGACGGCGCTGTCGGTAATGCCCTGCTCGAGGCAGAGTTTGTCCGAACGCGGCCCCAGGATGTTGACCCCCGACAGGCCGGATATGGCATTGGTCAGCGCATGTAAGATGACATCCGCGTCGCTGTTTCCGGACAGGGGTCTGGCGCCGACAATATCGATGCCGGCCAGCCGCAAAGGCTGGTCGGGAGATCCTTGCATCTCTGCTTGACTCGCGAACCGATGCGAGTCTTGTCCGATCGCGCAGATCGCCTCATACAATTGCATGAATCATGCCCCCCCCTTTATTCAAATCAATAACAAGGTCCTAACTTAGTCAATATAATCCTGGACCAGCGCCTCAAGCATCACTGATGTTTCTTCGCCGAACCCGACTATTGACCGTTTGGTCTCAGCATCCACCACAACGGTGAACTGGGGAACAGCTTCGACATAAAATGACGCTGCCAGATCAGTTTCGCGATCGAAATCAACCCAGACGATCTGCAGCCGGTCCCGGTAATCCACCGCCATCTGTTCGAGCATGGGGATGACCATCGAGTTGACCGTGGCCATATCTGAATAAAATACAGCCAGAACCGGCACTTCGCTTCTGACCAGCAGGGCGTTGAAGCGATTGACTTCACGGTAGACCACCCCGGTGAATCCATCGCCCACGTCTTCATAGCTCATCAGGACGATGGAAGCCGAATAGTTTTCCTCGCCGATGACCGGCTCTTCCTGGCAGCCCGCGATCCAGAAGCTGCTCAGCAGGACGGCACAAAGGACGGCAATTTTCAGCTGCTTTTTCACGCAGACGCTGCTTTGGCCGACAACAGTTCTTGAATCCGGTCCGCCGTCCTGGGCAGCATGGATTCAGCGTATTCCTCAAGTTCGCCCTTGTCACAAAGCTCGGCCAGCTTCGGGTCGATCGGCATCCGGTCGTAAAGCGGGACGTTCATTTCGGCCGCGGCTTCAGCGGTATGGCCTTTGCCGAACAGTTCATGTGTCTCGCCGCAGTCAGGGCATTTGAGCCAGCTCATGTTTTCGACAAAGCCTAACACCTTGACGCTCATCATCAGGGCCATGTTACGGGCTTTCCGGACGATCATGGACACGAGGTCCTGCGGTGTCGAGACGACGAAGATGCCGTCCAGCGGAATCGACTGGAAAACGGTCAGCGGAACATCGCCCGTGCCCGGCGGCATATCGATCAGCAGGACGTCCAGGCCATCCCAGATAACATCCTTGTAGAACTGGCGGACGACATTGGAGATGACCGGTCCGCGCCACAAAACCGGTGCTTCCGGGTTTTCAAGCAAGAGGTTGACCGAGACGATCTGCACGCCCTTGCGATGCGTCCGGGCCGGGAATATCCCATCCTGGGTGCCGGACAGCTGCCCGGACAAGCCAAAGGCCTTGGGAATCGACGGGCCTGTGACATCCGCGTCCAGGATGCCCACGGTCAAGCCGCGATTAGCCAGTTCCACCGCCAGAAGCGATGTAACCATCGATTTGCCGACGCCGCCCTTGCCGCTGACGACACCGATCACGGAGCGGACATCCGCCAGGGTGTGCAGGGAGTCAAATTCAGGACGCGTGTCCTGGGTCGATGGGCAGTCGGCCTCGTTGCCGGCTGATGGGCAGCCGCTCTTGCTGGAGCATGAATCACAGGAAGACAAAGTAATCACCTCAAAATAATTTTTAACCTTTACTATTGTATCATATTGGTTTTTGGCAGCGTATAATCCAGTAGCCAGCCTCGCGCGCGATCATTTCCGTCTCCTGGAACAGGCTCTCGAGCTTGACCATCGCCGAGGGAGCGCCCTGCTTTTTCTGGATCACAACATACAGCCTGCCCTCCTGATTCAGCCTGGCGGCCGACTCCTCGAAAAACCGATGGACCACAGTCTTGCCGGCCCGGATCGGCGGATTGGTCAGGATAAGATCGAATGTCCCTTCGACCTGGGCAAGCCCATCTGATTTTAATATCGTGATGTATTGCGTCTGGTTTGAACTCGCGTTCTGGCGCGAAAGCTTAAGTGCGCGCTCATTGATATCGCAAAGGACAACATCCATCGCCGGAAACAGGCGTTTCATGACGATGCCGACCGGTCCGTACCCGCAGCCTAAATCCAGCAGGCGACCGTCCGCTCGTCCAAGATCCTCAAGAACAGTCTCAATCAGCAGCCGGCTGCCGAAATCCAGCATCTTTTTGGAAAAAACACCGCTGTCGGTTTTAAACAGAAAATCCCGCCCGCGAATATGATAGGCAACTGTGCCATACTGGTGCTCGCTTTGCTGTTTTGAATCATAATAATGGGACATGAGATTATCCTCGGTATAATTGAAGTTTGGAGCGTTTCAGGCCAATCATCAGCGGCCAGCCGATCACAAGAACGACAACCGCTTCTGAGACAGCCACGGTCAGCATGGTGAAGAGAATAGCTCCAATGGATGTTCCGATCTCAGGGATCAGGAACGGCAGATAAAAGCCAACAACAATGCCGTTGACCAGAATAGGCGGCAGCAGCGGACGAATGCCCTTCCAGGACAATATTTTAGCATCTTGCTCGCGGATGGGCTTGCCCAGCTTCCATGTCAGCCAGGCAGATAACAGCGTCGCCAGGCTGCCGCAGATGATGTCAATCAGACCCAATGCGCCTGGGTTCATCAGGTTGGCGATCAGGCACCCTAGAAAGAGGCCGGGAACGGCAGCCGGTGTCAGGATCGGCAAAACCGTCATGGCTTCCGAAAGCCTGAACTGGATGGGACCATAGGCGATGGGGGCCAGCAGCAGCGTCAGGGCAACATAGAGCGCCGCGATAATGGCGCCCTGGGTCAGGTAAATCGTGTTCTTGTTCATAGAGGTTCCTCCAAAAGTATTGGGGCGAAATACAGTCACCCGGAGTCTGAGCATCTAACCCAAATCCCATACCTGCGGTATATGCAGGCGGTCAATTGGTGTCAGTAAGTAAAAAAGCCGGTATAAAATACCGGCTTTCCTGGCTCCTCAAGTAGGACTCGAACCTACGACCCTGCGGTTAACAGCCGCATGCTCTACCAACTGAGCTATTGAGGAATAAAATCCGGCGGAGACCTATCTTCCCGGGCCGTTACCAGCCAAGTATTGTCAGCATAAGAGAGCTTAACTACTGTGTTCGGGATGGGAACAGGTGTGGCCTCTCCATGATATCCACCGGAAGGGTAGAGGGTAATGAATGCACCCTCAAGACTGCATAAGGGGAAACGAAAGACATTGAAGATAAAAGGCAATGAACGAAGCGAAGATGGATGAAGGTTTCAAACAATGCGGTTAGGATTCAACGAAATTGAATCAAGAACCAATAAACTTGTGGTCAAGTCCTCGACCTATTAGTACCGGTTAGCTGAACACATTACTGTGCTTACACATCCGGCCTATCAACCAAGTGGTCTACTTGGGGTCTTACCATTGCTGTGGGAAATCTCATCTTGAGGTGGGCTTCACACTTAGATGCTTTCAGCGTTTATCCCATCCAAACATAGCTATCCAGCCGTGCCACTGGCGTGACAACTGGTGCACCATTGGTTTGTCCATCCCGGTCCTCTCGTACTAGGGACAGCTCCTCTCAAATTTCCTACGCCCACGATAGATAGGGACCGAACTGTCTCACGACGTTCTGAACCCAGCTCGCGTACCACTTTAATCGGCGAACAGCCGAACCCTTGGGACCTGCTACAGCCCCAGGATGTGATGAGCCGACATCGAGGTGCCAAACCTCCCCGTCGATGTGAACTCTTGGGGGAGATCAGCCTGTTATCCCCAGGGTAACTTTTATCCGTTGAGCGACGGCAATTCCACATTCTACCGCCGGATCACTAAGCCCGACTTTCGTCCCTGCTCGACGTGTTTGTCTCGCAGTCAGGCTACCTTATGCCTTTGCACTCGATGCACGATTTCCAACCGTGCTGAGGTAACCTTTGGACGCCTCCGTTACCTTTTCGGAGGCGACCGCCCCAGTCAAACTGCCCGACTGCCATTGTCCTGTGACCGGATTACGGCCAGCAGTTAGAGACCCAATACTGTCAGAGTGGTATTCCAACGACGACTCCCGCACAACTGACGCCGTGCGTTCACAGTCTCCCACCTATCCTGTACAGACAATACCGAATCCCAGTAGCAATCTACAGTGAAGCTCCATGGGGTCTTTCCGTCTAGTCGCGGGTAACTTGCATCTTCACAAGTACTACAATTTCACCGGGTATGTTGTTGAGACAGTGCCCAAGTCATTACGCCATTCGTGCGGGTCAGAACTTACCTGACAAGGAATTTCGCTACCTTAGGACCGTTATAGTTACGGCCGCCGTTTACTGGGGCTTAGGTTCACTGCTTCGCTTACGCTAACAGATCCCCGTGACCTTCCAGCACCGGGCAGGCGTCAGCCCCCATACTTCATCTTTCGATTTAGCGGAGACCTGTGTTTTTGCTAAACAGTTGCTTGGGCCAATTCTCTGCGGCCTCTCGCGAGGCACCCCTTCTTGCGAACTTACGGGGTTAATTTGCCGAGTTCCTTAACAACACTTCTCCCGCTCGTCTTAGGATTCTCTCCTCATCCACCTGTGTCGGTTTGCGGTACGGGTACCCATCATCTCAATAGCAGCTTTTCTCGCCAGTGTGGAATCATTCGCTTCGGTACTTATGTTCCCTCCCCATCACGGTTTTGAAACGCCGCGCGTACTTAACTACGCAGCTATCTACTCCGCTTGGACGTGCTATTCCAGCAGCACGCTCGAATTATCCTCCTGTGTCCCTGCTTCTCTCAAACAATGATTGGCAGTACAGGAATATCAACCTGTTATCCATCGACTACGCCTCTCGGCCTCGCCTTAGGTCCCGACTGACCCTGGGGGGACGACCCTTGCCCAGGAAACCTTGGATTTTCGACGGTGAAGATTCTCACTTCACTCTCGTTACTTATTCCGACATTCTCACTACTGATCGATCCGCACGTCCTCACGATCGTGCTTCATCTCGTTACAGTAAGCTCCCCTACCAACCCAATTAATTGGATTCCGCAGCTTCGGTACATGGTTTGAGCCCCGGTTATTTTCGGCGCAGACTCACTTGACTAGTGAGCTATTACGCACTCTTTGAATGAGTGGCTGCTTCTAAGCCAACATCCTAGCTGTCTTAGCAAATCCACATCCTTTTCCACTTAACCATGATTTTGGGACCTTAGCTGACGGTCTGGGCTGTTTCCCTTTCGACAATGGCACTTATCTGTCACTGTCTGACTCCCGTACATCATTTATCGGCATTCGGAGTTTGATAAGGTTCGGTAACCTGGGTAAGGCCCCTAGCCCATTCAGTGCTCTACCTCCGATAAACTAATACGAGGCTAGCCCTAAAGCTATTTCGGGGAGAACCAGCTATCTCCGGGTTCGATTGGAATTTCTCCCCTATCCACAAGTCATCCGAAGTTTTTTCAACAACTACCGGTTCGGTCCTCCATGACGTTTTACCGTCACTTCAACCTGCTCATGGATAGGTCACCCGGTTTCGGGTCTATAACAACTGACTATGCGCCCTATTCAGACTCGCTTTCGCTTCGGCTCCGGACCTGAAGTCCTTAACCTTGCCAGTTGCCATAACTCGTCGGACCGTTCTACAAAAAGTACGCCGTCGAGCATAAACGCTCTCCGACTGCTTGTAAACACAGGGTTTCAGGTTCTCTTTCACTCCCCTTCCGGGGTTCTTTTCACCTTTCCTTCACAGTACTGCTTCACTATCGGTCACCGATGAGTATTTAGGCTTGGAGGGTGGTCCCCCCGGCTTCCCACAAGGTTTCTCGTGTCTCGTGGTACTCTGGATACTGTCCTGCTCTTTGGCTTTCGCATACGCGACTATTACGCTCTATGGTCCCGGCTTTCCATCCGTTCATTCTGCTAGCCTAAAAG
>OY776634.1:157500-1110000 GCA_963675845.1 uncultured Saccharofermentans sp.
GCTGCCGATCATCCCCGGATGATGCCATGAATGAAGACCAAAGCGGATCATCGCTTATGTCTTTCAACCCCCGCCTATATATATAATTAGGTTTTAATAGTTATATTATTCTCAATTTATACAAAACCTCGGGTTCAGGCCATCAATCAGGCAGCAGAGACATGACAATCCCTGTCCGCCAAACGCTATCAAACGGGGCAATCTGACCGACTGTCAAATCGAGGTGCCAAACTATCCTTATAAGCAACAATATCCCAGATGAACAACATGCCTTAAAATTGTCATGGACTCATTATGGACACTTTTTTGTCAATGATTTGTCCATAAATATATATAGATTGTCATTGACACTCCATGACAAACTTGCGAAATCTTTAAGAGGACTGATACATTTACTGAAATCAGCAATTTTTATTGGTTGTTTTTGAATTAATTTCCAGATATATATTGACAAATTATTCTGATGTGATTGAATGTAATTAGAGGAAAATTGACGAGTCTTAAAGATAATTCATCAGATATAGATAATATATTTTATAATTTGAAAGGGATGGTTTTATGAAGAAATCGTTATTTCCGGTTCAGACAGACATTGAAAAGAATCTACCGTATTATATTTTCAGCATCGGACTGGATCATATCCAGGAGCATGTGACCCGAGATCAGGGTTATCCCCATTATCTTTGGATTCAAACCCAAAGCGGCATTGGCCGCGTGCTGACCGGCGGCAAGGAAATGGTCGTTGCCCAAGGCCAGGGCGTCCTGCTCAAGCCAGGCGAGAAACACGAGTACTATGCCGACTCGACCGAAGACTGGGTGGTTGACTGGGTCGCCTTCTCCGGAACTTCGATTGAGAGCTTTTTCGAAAACAACGCAAGCACCATCAACAAGACCGGCGTTTATTATGTCGCAAATTCCGATCGGCTAAGAGAACTCATGGATGAGATTATTACGATGACCCAGGTCGCGACACCCATTAAAGCCATGGAGGTTTCAACCAAGGCTTACAGCTTGCTGATGCAATTATCTCAGCTGGCCTCGGTATCGAAGAACAAAAACCTTTTAAACCGCTACACCAGGTTAGAACCCGTCCTAAGCTATATTGAAGAACACTACGCCGAAGCGGTTACCCTGAAAGAACTCTCGGAACTGATGGGTGTTACGCCGCAGCATCTTTGCACATTGTTCCGCAAGATCATGGGCACCAGGATTTTCGAGTACATCAACCTGGTCAGAATCAAAAAGAGCAAGGAATTCATGCTGGATCAGCCGGATACAGCCATTCGCGATGTCGCTCACGGCAACGGTTTTGAAGATGTCAGCTATTTCTGCTATATCTTCAAGAGAATCGAAAAAACAACACCGGGCGACTTCAAGAAACTCTACACGCGCTCTTAAGACATCCAAGTATCTGATCAAAATTGCCAAACACCCCGCAGTGAAAACTGCGGGGTGTTTCAATTTAGCTGAACGTCAACTTGTCAGAGAATACCTGATCAGCAATCATAGGCACTGCGTCTTGCAGCGACCTTCGATACCAGGACAAATCCCGCAAGTGGTATTGCGATGAGAATGACCAGGCAGATTGCCGGTTGAACTTGCCGCACGCTATCTATTGTAATGATGCCATAAAAACTGAATGTCCTTTGAGCAATATTGAAAATCAGATTTTTCAGGTCGAATCGACCCAGCACGGGCAATAGGGTCATGTATAATGCGATGGACGCAGCGCCGATCAGCCGATTCTTGAGTAAATAGGCAATCGCATAAGCAGCCTGAGCAAAGATGACCGCAATCAGAAGCGCCGTCAATGCCTGAAAGGCCAGGTCGCCCGGAACAACACGCTCGGTCATGAGAAACTGCTCAGGCGGAATCCTGCTAGACAGATTCCGATACAGGATAAGCCCAGTGATGTACGCAACAAGCATCGCGACCGCAGTAATCAGAAGAATACTCATGACCAATACAATCTGTTTGACGACAATCCATTGAACACGGCCCATCCGAACCGCCCGCAAACGAATGGTTTTGTCCTGATAATCATTGGTCGCCAGGATCGACCCAAGAATCCCAAAGATAATCGGGAAGATTAGAATCGATGACTCCAGCAACAGCGTTACACTATAATCGGGGCTGACCGCGTAGTAATAGCGGCTTGTCAGATCCAGATAGTAATGCAGCGGATTCTCTATGGTCCCTGTACTGCCGGTGGTTTGAATGCTGTAGTCACGATTCAGATCCGCCTCAGGATCTTTGCCGTTTTCGATGTAGTACTGATAGTTGCGCTGGTATTGGGTGTAGGTCTCCCGGACCGCGCTGCTACCCAGCAGCAGCACCCCGATCATGAGGATGCTTAGTGTTGCCGTGAGCAGGGTGATTGTTCTGGCTCTCAAAAGAAGCTTCAGCTCCTGGATGATAAATTTCATCATGGTAGATCTCCTCAAGCTTGGCAGGCTGGTTGTCAGCCGGGTTGTATTTCACGATCCGTCGATCTTGAAACACGAAGACATCGTCCACCAGACCATCGTAGAATGAAAACTGGTGCCCGGTCAGAATAATGGTCGATGAACGGGACAACGTCTTAAGCTCATGTCGGACGCGAATTCTTGACTCATAATCCAAGCCGTTGGAAATCTCGTCCATGACCAGTATTTCAGGTCTGATCACCGCAGCGAGCGCCAGTGCCAGCTTTTTGCGCTGGCCATATGAGTAAGTACGCACCTTAGCCTTGAGGATCTCCCGCTCCAGATAGCCCGATGCGATCCTGTCAATTGTTATTCGGTCTGCCCGCCCTTCTGACAAGATTTCCAAATTGGCCGTGCCGCTCAACTTGTTATAGAACGGACAATCATCCCAGACTACAAGGCACGCCTGCCTGATGCAAGAATAGGATTTGCCGGCAAACGAAATATTCCCCTGGTATTGCTCCAGATCGGTCAGGCATTTTATGAGTGTGGTTTTGCCGGACCCGTTCGGGCCCATAAAAAACGATATTCGGTTTGGCTCAATCGAAAAATCTGAGCGTGCTATGATTTCACGTTTGCCATAAGATTTTGAGAATGCTTCGAATTGAATCATGTTGTCTCCCCGATATCGTCAAATGTCATACGACCACCATCTTGCGCCCCAATTGGTGATGATGATCTGGTCAATGACGGTCGCTGAATAGCCGATCGTAACGCCGCTGATGACGGCGCCGGCCAGCAAGGTTTTCTTGAAGTTCAGAAAGTACACGCTGCTGACCGACTTGTTTAATTGGGTCACGCCGTTCAAATTGATCAGGAAGCCGCTTTTGGATTGCCAGGCGTCATAACTGGTAATCCTCGAAGAATTGCCCTCCCAGGTCACCGAGTCCTTGGAATAGCAGATGAATTTAATGCCTCGTTCCAAATAGGACTGATAGGTTGCCGCATTGGCAGACGCCGGCACCGCCAGCAGACTGATCAGCATGGCCGTTAGAATCATGACTGAGATTTTCGCTTTCATAATAGTCCTCCGTTTTGAATAATTTCATATGTCGCGTTTTGTTACTTTGCTATTATAGGCTATTGCTCAGGCTTTGACAATAGAATGATGGCAATTTATCAACCTTTCTAACTGCAAGAGCGAGTCGCGTTTGAGCGCCATTCTTGGCACAACACCAAAAAGCCCCCGCAGTTGGCACTGCGGGGGCTTTTCGGATGTTCGTCCGTTTGAGTTTTAGAATTTTGGCATCTTAGCCGTTCTTCTTGCGGATCGCAGACTGGGCAGCTGCCAGACGGGCAATCGGCACACGGAACGGTGAGCAGGAAACATAGCTGAAGCCCAGCGAATGGCAGAAGGCGATCGAGGACGGATCTCCGCCGTGTTCGCCGCAGATGCCGAGCTTAATGTCCGGGCGTGTCTTGCGTCCGTCTTCGCTGGCAATCTTCATCAGCTTGCCGACACCGACCAGATCCAGACGAGCGGTCGGATCTGACTCAAAGATCTTCTTGTCATAGTAAGCTTCCAGGATTTTACCGGCATCGTCCCGGGACAGGCCGTAGGTCATCTGGGTCAAATCATTGGTGCCGAAGCTGAAGAACTGGGCTTCCTTGGCAACCTCGTCCGCCGTCAGGGCTGCGCGCGGAATTTCGATCATGGTGCCGACCTGGTATTCCAGATCGACGCCGGCTTCCTTGATGATGGCGTCAGCGGTCTTGACGATGATTTTCTTGACAAAGTTGAACTCGTTTACATCGCAGATCAGCGGAACCATGATTTCCGGAATCACATTCTGACCGGCCTTATTGACTTCAATCGCAGCTTCAATGATCGCGCGGGTCTGCATCTCAGCGATTTCAGGGTAGGTGACCGCCAGGCGGCAGCCACGGTGGCCCATCATCGGATTGAGCTCATGCAGGCTTTCGATAACCTTGATCAGGTCTTCGGTCGACAATTTCAGTGACTTGGCCAGGTCTGCAACCTCTTCCGGATCCTGCGGCAGGAATTCATGCAGCGGCGGATCCAGCAGGCGGATGGTCACCGGGAAGCCCTGCATCACCTTGAAAATGCCGACAAAGTCTTCTCGCTGCATCGGCAGGATCTTCTCCAGTGCGGCACGGCGGCTTTGTTCGTCTTTGGCGACAATCATCTGGCGGAAAGCGAAGATGCGGTCGGTTTCAAAGAACATGTGCTCGGTTCTGCACAGGCCGATGCCTTCTGCGCCGAGTTCGATGGCTTTCGCCGAATCTTTGACCGTATCAGCGTTGGTCCGAATCTTGAGGTCGCGCACATCGTCAGCCCATTCCATGATCTGGGCGAAGTCGCCAGACATTTGGGCGTCAATGGTTTCGATCGCGCCGGCGTAGACCTGGCCGGTCGAGCCATCCAGTGAGATGCGGTCACCTTCGTTGAAACGGGTACCGTCCTTGGTCTTAAAGTACTTGGCTTCTTCATCAATCATCAGCTCAGAGCAGCCGGATACGCAGCACTTGCCCATGCCGCGGGCAACAACTGCCGCATGCGAGGTCATGCCGCCGCGTCCTGTCAGGATGCCCTTGGAGACATTCATGCCCTGGATATCCTCCGGCGAGGTCTCCAGACGGACCAGAATGACAGCTTCACCGCGGGCGTTGGCCTCTGTCGCATCGTCTGCCTCAAAATAGACGTTGCCGCTGGCGGCACCAGGCGATGCCGGAAGACCTTTGGCGACTGGCTGGGCATTGCTGAGCGCGCCCGGCTCGAAAGTCGGATGCAGCAGGGCATCGAGCTGTTTGGGATCCAGCTTCATCAAGGCTTCTTCTTTGGTGATCATGCCTTCTTCGACCATGTCGACCGCGATTTTCAGGGCAGCAGCCGCTGTACGCTTGCCATTTCGGGTCTGCAGCATGAACAGCTGGCCGCGTTCAATCGTGAACTCCATGTCCTGCATGTCTTTGTAATGCTTCTCAAGAGTCGTGGCGATCTCGCTGAACTGGTCATAGACATCAGGCATGACCTGCTTGAGCTGGTCGATGGTCTGCGGTGTACGGATACCGGCGACAACATCTTCGCCCTGAGCATTCATCAAGAATTCGCCGTACAGTTTGTTTTCGCCGGTTGAGGGATCGCGGGTAAAGGCAACGCCGGTACCGGATGTATTGCCCATGTTGCCGTAGACCATCTCCTGGACATTGACGGCAGTGCCCCAGCTGGCAGGGATGTCATGCATACGGCGGTAGATGATGGCACGCTCATTGTTCCACGAGCGGAAAACAGCCTCGATCGCCAGGATCAGCTGCTTGCGCGGGTCTTGCGGGAAGTCCTCGCCCTTAACACTGGCATAGAGCGCCTTGAACTGGCTGACAACCTTTTTCATCGCGTCATCATCCAGGTCTGTGTCAAGTTCAACACCCATTTCCCGTTTGACCTTGTTAAGCTCTGCTTCAAATTTATTCTTGGGGATCTCCATGACGACATCGCCGAACATGGCAATGAAGCGGCGATAGCTGTCATAGGCGAAACGTGGATTTTCAGTCAGTCTGGCAAGGCCTTCGACCACCTCGTCATTGAGTCCCAGGTTGAGAACCGTGTCCATCATGCCGGGCATGGACGCTCTGGCACCCGAACGGACAGATACCAGGTACGGGTTGTCAACATCTCCAAAATTTTTGCCAATCAGATCTTCGGTTTTCGCAAGCGTATCGAAAATCTCTTGTTCGATATCCGGTGCGATGGTTTCACCATCCTCGTAATATCGCAGGCAGGCTTCTGTCGATACGGTAAAACCGCGGGGTACGGGCAGGCCCAATCCGGTCATTTCAGCAAGGTTGGCACCTTTGCCACCGAGCAGGTTGCGCATTGAAGCGTTACCCTCAGAAAACATGTAGACATACTTGGCCATTGGCAAATCCTCCTTTGGATTAAAGTCCCTGACGGACTGTATTCAACTCATCCCCATAAACATCATAGCACGGCGTTCAAAATTCAAACTTATCCTTGAAATAGTCCTCCAGTTCGTCGATCGGCAGCCTGATCTGATTCATGCTGTCACGTTCGCGGACGGTCACGCTCTGGTCATCTAGCGAATCAAAGTCGAATGTCACGCAATACGGCGTCCCGATCTCATCCTGGCGACGGTATCGCTTGCCGATCGACTGGCGGTCGTCAAACTCGCAGGCAAACTGCTTGCTCAGTTTGTCGCAGATCGGCCGGGCTGATTCGGAAAGTTTCGCGGAAAGCGGCAGGACAGCGATCTTGACCGGTGCGAGGGCTGGCGAGAAACGCAGAACAGTGCGGACATCCTTATCGGATATCTGCTCCTCGTCATACGCGGAGCACAGGAAAGCCAGCGTCACGCGATCGACACCCAGTGACGGCTCAATCACGTAGGGAATATATTTTTGATTGGTTGCGGGATCAAAATATGTCAGGTCTTCCTTGGCATGCTCGATATGCTGCTTGAGATCGTAATCCGTCCGGTCTGCGATGCCCCAAAGCTCGCCCCAGCCAAACGGGAACTTGAACTCGAAATCGGTGGTCGCTTTAGAATAAAATGCCAGTTCATCCGCTGAGTGGTCGCGGGTGCGGATCGATGCCTCGTCCATGCCGAGACCAACCAGCCACTGGTAGCAGAAATCGCGCCAGTATTCGAACCATTCCAAGTCGGTTCCGGGTTCGCAGAAAAATTCAAGCTCCATCTGCTCGAATTCGCGAATGCGGAAAATAAAGTTGCCCGGTGTGATCTCGTTGCGGAACGACTTGCCGATCTGGCAAATGCCGAACGGTATTTTGCGCCGGGTGGACCGCTGGACGTTTTTAAAATTGACAAAAATACCCTGGGCGGTTTCAGGCCGAAGGTAGATCTCTGCCTGGCTGTCTTCGGTCACGCCCTGGAATGTCTTGAACATCAGGTTGAACTTGCGGATGTCAGTAAAATCATGAGCGCCGCAAGCCGGACACGGAATATGCTTGTCGTTGATATAGGCGATCAAGCGGTCGTTTCCCCAGCCGTCGACTGATTCTTCAATCCCCTGTGCCAGATTGTAGTCTTCGATCAGCTTGTCCGCACGATGGCGGGTCTTGCACTTCTTGCAGTCAATCAGCGGATCGCTGAATCCGCCGACATGGCCGGACGCAACCCAAACCTGGGGATTCATCAGGATCGCGCAGTCGATGCCGACATTATAAGGGCTCTCCTGAACAAACTTCTTCCACCAGGCGTTCTTGACATTGTTTTTCAGTGCCACACCAAGCGGGCCATAGTCCCATGAATTGGCCAACCCGCCATAGATATCAGATCCCGGGAAAACGAACCCACGGTTTTTGGCCAGTGCGACAATTTTTTCCATTGTCTTTTCGACCTGCATTAATCCTCGTCCTCCGCCTCATCGCTGATCGCGTCTTCGGTTTCGCCGGGGTCTTCTTCTTCGGCAGATTCCTCTGCTTCGGCTGTTGCCTCAGATGCTTCCGGATCTGCTTGTGCCAAATCCTGTTCAGCAATCGCTTCGGAATCTTCGAGTACCTGATCGTCGAGTGTCAGGATATTCTCCGAAATAATCTGGATATCGGATTCATCGTCAGCCTGCTTCTCATTGACATCGGCAGCCTGGTCAAGAGCGACCTTGACAGCCTCGGCCATGCTGGCCTCCTCAGCAGCGGCTTTGGCCGCGAGTATTTCCGCTTCGATTTCCGGACGAAGCGGAACAGTCGGCGACAAGTGGCCTTTGACACCGATGACTTTGTCTGCTGCCAATTCTTCGCAGGCCAGGGTGACCAGATTGGGTGAATCCGTCACAACCATGGGCTGGGCGCCGTCGACAAGCTGTCGGGCGCGTTTGGCGACCAGGATCGCTAGCGTATAACGGTTTTCGACTTTCGGCAGAAGTGATTCAAGGGTTGGTTTAACCAACATAAGTGGGGGCCTCCTTCAAGGTTTTGGCTATCGGGCCATGATTTTATCTTCAAGTCCTGTTTGACGGTCATAACGACAATGTTCGGCTTCAATGATTGCCAGGATCTTCGCTGCGGCCTTTTTAACGTCATCATTGATCACAGCGTAGGTGAAAAGTTTTGTCTTGGCGATTTCATCCCGGGCCTTGTCCAGACGTCGGCGTACGGTCTCTTCATCTTCCGTGCCGCGTTTCTTCAGCCGGCGCTCCAATTCGCCAAACGAGGGCGGCAGCAGGAACAGCGTCACCGCCTCCGGGTAATTCGCCATGACAGCCAGCGAGCCGGGCACCGTGATGTCCATCACCACGTCAATGCCCTGACTGACCAGTTCGTCCAGACGCGCTCTGGGCGTCCCATAGTAGTTGCCGCAGTAGACATCGTGTTCAAGGATCATGTTTTGATCCAGCATAGATTCAAAGGCCTGCCTGCTGACAAAATAGTAGTCGACGCCGTCCTGTTCACCTGCTCTTGGACTTCGGGTCGTCGCCGAAACGGAATGGGCAATATCTGGCTTGATTTGCATCAACTCGTGAATCACCGTACCCTTGCCGGTTCCTGACGGGCCGGAGACACAGAAGACCAGGCCTTTTTGCTTTGCAGTTGCAAGATCCCTATCGGCCATGTTTCAATCTCCCTTCTGGCTGTCATCCAGTCCGGCTGACAGGTCGTCAACAGATATGGCGGACAAGACCAGATGGTCGGAATCCATGATCAGAACCGAACGGCTTTTGCGGCCGGACGTCGCGTCAATCAGGCTGCCGCGGTCGCGTGAATCCTGAATCAGTCGGCGAATCGGGGCGGAATCAGGCCCGACGATCGCGATGACGCGGCTGGCGGACACCAGATTGCCGAATCCAATTTTCAGAAATGCTGAACGATCCATTTGCCATCACTCCAGATTCTGTATCTGCTCGCGGATCTTCTCCAGCTCGCTTTTCATTGAAACGACACGGTTGACCAGTTGAATGTCATTGGCTTTGGATCCGATCGTATTGATCTCGCGGTTGATTTCCTGGACCAGGAAATCAAGCTTCTTGCCGATCGGACCGGACTGGCCCAGAATCTCGTCCAACTGGCTCAGATGGCTTTCCAGGCGAACCAGTTCTTCATCGATGTTGCATTTATCGGCAAAGACCGCCACTTCACCAGCCAGCCGTTGTTCGTCAAACAGTTCGTCTGCCTGGTCGCCCAGCAGTTCCGCGATCCGGTCCAGCAGGCGCTGGCGGTAATCGGCAACCACAGTCGGAGCCCGCTCCACAACTTCCTCGCGCAGGGTTCTCAGCACACCGCCCCGGGCTATCAGGTCGGATACAAGCCGGTCGCCTTCAACCTGGCGCATCGTGACCAGGGACCGGACAGCCTGGTCAAGTCCCGCTTCGACAAGCGCCCAGACCGATTCGGGATCGATGCTGGCAGGCTCGGCTTTCAGGACATCCGGAAAGCGGGCGATAGCACTCGCGTTCAGCGCCTCCGGTACACTTGCGGCCTGGGCAATCTCGCGCAGGCCGTCTGCATAAGCCTTGGCAAGTGACTGGTCACAAACCACCTGGCTGGATTGGGCGCTGGTATCGGAAAACTGGATAAAAACATCGATCTTGCCGCGGAACACCTGTTGGGTGATCTTCTCGCGAATTCGATTTTCAAGAGCCGACAGCATGCGGGGCATTCTGATCTGGATATCGCAATAGCGGTTGTTGATGGACTTCATCTCAATATTGATCCGGCGATCCGAATCAACAGCTTCGCCGCGTCCGTATCCGGTCATGCTGTTTGCCATAAGTATCTCCTCAAAATCATCTTGCTACGACAGCCTTTTGATTATATATCATGACGCTTTTTCATGCAAGCAGTAAATCTCGCGATCAGCTTAGAGCGACAGGAGTTTGAGCTGATTTTAAAAAATTTTCAAACCCTCGGGAAAGCCAGTTATAGCTCAATCGCGAGTGGGCTAAAGCCGAGGAAGTCGGCCGCCACCAGCTTGTAGCGGGCCCGTCCCACCGGACCGGGGCTTTGAGCCAGGCTGGAATTGCCATGGATATGTCCGAATACGCAAAGGTCAGCCTCGAATTGATCGATCAATTCGGTAAACAGTGTATCCTGGAGCGATTGGCTGTACGGCGGATAGTGAAGGCAAGCCACCAGCTTGTCGCCAGGCATCCGGATCTTCCGGGCCGCCTCCAGCGAGAGGCGGAGACGCCCGGCTTCCCGGCGGTATATCTTCTCATCTTCGGACTTGAAGTCAGGGTCATCCGGCAGGATCCAGCCACGGGAACCGCAGATAACCCATCCCGGTTCGATCCGATAGGCATTGTTGCGCAGAAATTGAATTGAATCCAGCTGATTCTCCCGACACAGCATCTCAACCTTGTTCAAGGAGGTCCACCAGTAATCGTGGTTGCCGCGAGACAGGATCTTTTGACCCGGCAGGTCATGCAAAAACTTGAGATCCGGCAGCGCGTCGTCCAGTTGCATAGCCCAGGATATGTCCCCCGGGATGAGTACCGTGTCAGTGCTGCTGACCCGCTCGAGCCAGTTTTCAGCCAGCCGTCGCTCGTGCTCATGCCAATGGCTGCCGAAAATGTGCATGGGCTTGTCAACACCAAAACTGAGATGTGGATCTGCTATGGCAAAAAGGGCCATGGATTTACGCCTCCGAATGAAAATGACTGTAGACTGCCTGCGCGGCTTGTTGGCCCAAGCCTTGAACCTGATTCAGGTCATCCAGGCTGGCCTGGCTGATCCTGCGGATGGTCGAGAAGTGCTTCAGCAGCAGTTTGCGGCGCGCTGGCCCGATGCCGTCGATGCCTTCCAGGGAATAGCGGGTCTGGCGTTTGTGCTGGAGATGGCTGCGGTAACGGCCGGCGAATCGGTGTGCCTCGTCCTGAATGGCGGTCAGCAGCCGCAGCAGGCCGATGCGCTCCGCCTGGTCCGTGACTTTTGCGGCATCAACTCCGAAGCTGTCTGTTCGCAGTTCAATGACGCGATCTCCCAGCGCCAGTCCGCGCGTGCGGTGTCGCTTGTCCTTGACCATGCCGGCGACCGGAAGATCCAGCCCTAAAGCTGCGACGACGCCCTTGACGGTCTTGACGTGGCCATTGCCGCCATCTACCAGGATCAGGTCCGGCGCCTGCCCAAACGCATCATCACTCAGCCGGCCCAGCCGGCGTGAAACAACGTCACGCATGGCGGCGTAGTCATCGGTCTCCTGACGGTCCTCCAGCCTGAACCGGCGGTATTGCTGGCGCTGCGGCTTGCCGTCCCGGAAAACAACCATGCTGGCCGCCCGATCCTCCTGGCCGGTATTGGAAATATCAAAAGCCTCAATCCGGTGAAGAGGCCGGTCATTCGCCGCCAGACCGGCCAGCAGCCGCAACGCCTCCTGAAGAGCGGTCTGACCGGATCCGCCCAGCAGCGTATGCCGGCGCAGCGATTCCACGGCATTGGTTCGTGCCATTTCAATCAGGCGGCGGCCATTGCCTCGCTGCGGTCGGACCAGGCGGCATGCCCCGTTCCTGAGACGGCTCAAAAAGGCTTCCAGCGCATCGTGGTCCTCAAGACTCTCCGACAACAGGATCCGGGGTGGAATCAGAGCAGCTGCCGGGTAGTGCTGCGAGATAAAGGCTGACAGCACATCGGCATCAGTCTGGTCGTTCTCCGGCCAGAAGACAGCGGCCGCGGCGACCAGTCTGCCCTGTCGAATCTCAAGTTTTTGCAGCGCGATTTCACTGCCGTTTCTGGCAAGGCCCAGAACATCGCGGTCCTCATCCTTGTTGGTGACAACCTGCTGTTTTTCCATCAGCTTTTCCAGCGCCTGGATCCGGTCGCGGATCGAGGCAGCCTGCTCAAACGCCATCGCTTCGGATGCCTGCTTCATCTGGTCTTTTAAACTGTCAACCAGACCCTTGTAGTGACCTTCCAGAAAACGGCAGATCGATACCATGACCGTGCGGTAGTCTTCGACCGAAACGTCCCCCTTGCAGGGGCCGATGCAGCGGCCGATATGGTAATTCAGGCACGGGCGTTCCTTGCCGATGTCGCGCGGCAACACGCGGCGGCAGGTTTTCATTGGGAAAATGGATCGAAGCGCCCGGATGGCACGGAAGACGTCACCGGAGAGATAGGGGCCGAAATACCGGGCACCGGCATCCGCATCGCGGCCGATTCTGAATGCCTTGACCACACGGGGATAGGTTTCATTGAGCGTCACCTTGATGTAGGGATAGTCGCGGTCATCGCGCAGCAGAATGTTGTAGCGGGGCTGGTGCTGTTTGATCAGGGTTGATTCAAGAATCAGGGCTTCTAGCTCATTCGCACAGTATATCGTATCGAAATCCGAAATGTGCGAGATCATGGCGAGGACTTTGGCTGTTCCCTGGGGATGCTTTGTGAAGTAGCTCCTGAGCCTGGCTCTCAGATTGACAGCCTTGCCGACATAGATAATTGAACCCGAGGCATCTTTCATCAAATAGACACCCGGGCTCTGTTGGACAAGGTCTAGCCTTGCATCGAATTGTTCATTTGAAAACTGCATGGCCTAATGGCGCGAAATCGGATCAGAACTCAGGCTTGCTCAAATATTTGGCAATTGTATCAAGCGCTTCATTTTCATCGCTGCCTTCAGCACTGACCTGGATCTCCATCTCGTTCTCGATACCAAGGGACATTACGCCAAGCAGGCTTTTGGCATTGGCTCTGCGTTCGCCCTTGTTGAGCCAGAGATTGGACCTGAATGTTGATGCTTTCTGAATCAGGATAGCGACCGCCTTCATGTGCAGCGCCTCATCGCAATTGAACTGAACCGTTCTGGTTACCATCTTCATCCTCCTTGGGACTATGGTTGTCAGCCAAAAGAATTTTATCGGGATTCCGTTCGCGATCTAGTGACTAAAGATAGTATAAAATTGATTGGCCATCTTTGTCAATATGCCATAAAAGATAGGGAGACAGTTGTTACATTGCACAAATACAGTCGATCATTGTTCAATTTCTTTTAACATAATGATAGCATTTTCGACCGGTTTTTCATAATACGCTCGTCTCATACCAATCTGTCGATACCCCTGGCTGGCATATAGCCGGCGCGCAGCCGTGTTGTTTTCCCGAACCTCGAGCAGAATTTTGCCAATTTTCCGTATTCTGGCAATCCGTTCGACTTCCTGCAGCAGTGCCGTAGCGATCCCTTGTTTGCGCCATCCGGGATCGATGGCGATATTGGTCACCTGGCCCTCGTCGTGCACCGCCCAAAAAGCCATGTAGCCAACCAATGATTTATCTCGGGACATCGCGGCCAGATAGACAGATCGTTCGTTTCCGGTCAGATCAGCTGCCAGCGAATCTTCGCTCCATGGGGTTGAAAAGCAGCGTCTCTCCAGGTCGACAATTTGCGCCAGATCGTCTGACGAAGCACGGCGAATGATAAAAGGCCTATCCACGCCTGGCCTTCATTCTCTCAGCCTGGGATGGCGACAGGTACTCGGCTACCATGGCCTGCGGCAGACCCGGATCCGAGTTGGCCAGCCGGATGCTGGCCAGTTCAGCGACCGCAGAGGGTCGCAGCGAGGAAGATATCGGGGCAAAGGAAATATTGGTCAGCCCTTTGCCGGAACTATCTTTCCGGAAAGCATCGGCCGAATGGCCGACAACCAGGATCTGGTTGTCCGGCGCGATGGTCTGACCGAGCACTTCAACAAAATCCGCTGCCAGCCAGTTTTTGGCATCAATCAACGGCTGGCCGCCGCGATAGGCCGCGGCATAGATACGATGGTTTCTCGCGTTGATGGCCGGGCAGATGACCAGTTCCGGCTGTCCGGCATACGGATAGGCCATTGTCAGCAGGGTCGACACCCCGATTGCCGGCTTGCGAGCGGCAAAAGCCATCGCCTTGACCGTGCTGATCCCGATGCGGATGCCGGTGTATGATCCGGGGCCGGTGGTGCAGGCGAAGGCATCCAGATCTTCCGATGTCAGGCCGCAGCGGCCGAGCAGATCATCGATCAGGGGCATCAATGCCATCGAATGCGGTGTCGCGGTATCCAGCACGGTTTCCGCGAGAATCTTGCCATCGTGCCACAATGCTGCGCCGAGCGCAGGGCCAGATGTATCAATCGCCAGAATCAGCATGGTTCGAGTCAACCTCCTTGTCATCGGCTATCAGTGCTTGCCGGAGCTGGGCCAGCCGGTCTGGGCAGCCGGGCCAGCTCAGGGCCAGCCGGCGCCGGTCCGGTTGATCCGGCTGCCCGGTTTCCAGTTGAATGGAAAGCGTCCGGTCAGGCAGGATATCATCGATCAGATTCCCCCATTCGATGACGCAAACACCGTCCATGTCGAAATATTCATCCAGCCCTGCAGCCAGAAACGCATCACTGCCGGACAATCGGTAGACGTCAAAGTGGTAGAGCGCCAGCCCGTCGTCAGCCGCAGGGTGTTCAATCAGCAAGATAAATGTCGGGCTCGAAACCAAA
Organism: uncultured Saccharofermentans sp.; assembly: GCA_963675845.1. GTDB lineage: Bacteria > Bacillota > Clostridia > Saccharofermentanales > UBA5734 > UBA8949. The sequence goes on from OY776634.1 coordinate 172,353, forward strand.
ATCTTGCAGCCAAGACCCCGGGCAATACCGCGGGTCATCAAGGTTTTGCCGGCACCCAGGGTGCCGTCAAGGCTGACGATATCCCCTGGCAAAAAGTGTTCAGCCAGCAGCCTGCCGAAAGCCTCGGTCTGATCCGGTGCGTGGCTTTCAAGGACGAGTTCAGCCAGCGAGCCGGTTTTATTGGAAACAACCCGGGGCAGCGTCAAGTCGACACCCCCGATTCCTGTCCAACCGCCATGACCGAACCCTTTACAACCGTCAAGGCCACCTTCGCAAACAGGTCAAACGGGTGTTTGTCGAACAAGACGACATCGGCCATCTTGCCGGATTCCAGGCTGCCGAGGCGGTCTTGGACGCCGCACAGTTTCGCGGCCGTAGCTGTGACAGCCGCCAGCGCCAGTTCCATAGGCATGCCGGCCTTGCAAGCCAGTGCAGCGCTCAGCAGCAGATACTGGATGGGAATAACCGGATGGTCGGTCATGATCGCAACCGGTATCCCGGCCTTGGCCAGAATGCCGGGGTTGCCGATGCTGGCGCGCCGAAGCTCCGGCTTGCTGCGGTCGGTGAGCAGCGGTCCGCAGATCACGCCTTCAAGCCTGCCGCGTCCTGGTCGTCCGATGCCATGCCCTTCTGCCTGGCCCGCCCGGTATTCTGCTTCGAGAATATCCACAATCAGGTAGCCTTCCGTACAGTGGTCAATGGTGTATCTCAGACCGAACTCATTGGCCACACGGATGGCGGTCAGAATGTCATCGGTCCTGTGCGCATGGATCTTGAGCAGCATATCACCGGACAAAACCGGCAGCAGCGATTCCCACCGGGAATCGTGGCTGAGCGAATTTTGGGGATCGGCTGCCTTATGCCCTTTATCCAGCCGGTAGTCCCTGGCCTTATGCAGGGCATCCCGCAAGACAGCTGCGGTTGCCATGCGGGTCGACGGCGTCTTGTCTTTCTTGCCGTAGACGCGTTTCGGATTTTCGCCGAAAGCCGCTTTCATCGCGGCCTTTTCGAGAATCGCCATCGCTTCGACGGTCCGTCCGGCCGTATGAAGCAGCGCGAAACTTCCCGCCAGGACATTGGCGCTGCCCGGTCCGGTCATGACCGATGTCACGCCGCCGGCCAGGGCTTCGGAAAAGCAGACGTCATCCTGGTAGATACCGTCAATAGCCAGCAGATGGGGCGTGACCGGATCCGTCATCTCATTGCCGTCTTCGCCCTCGCTGGTGAGGCCGTCATCGAACAATCCGACATGGCAATGGGCATCGATCAGGCCGGGCATCAGCCAGCCGCCATCGGCGTCGATCACTTGAACGTCATCGCCCTGAAGCAGGTCTGCCGGCGGATCACCGGCTTCAACCATCTTGATTTCGCCCTGGTTGATCATCACAAAGCCCGGCCTGGACTTTGCGCCGGTCATGCTTAATAGATTGGCGTTATGAATCAGCAGCATAGATTCGACCCTCCTGCATTGATTTTAGCAGAAAAAACGGGACAGCGGACTTTCTCGTCCCTGTCCCGTCTGTAAGCGCTTTTGGCAAAGGACTCCTGCGATTAACGCTTGGAGAACTGCGACGCTTTTCTGGCTTTCTTGAGGCCGTATTTCTTTCGCTCCTTCATCCGTGAATCACGGGTCAGGAAGCCGGCCTTCTTAAGGATGGCTCTGAAGGCTTCCACGTCCGCCTGGATCAGCGCACGGGAAATGCCATGGCGGATTGCGCCGGCCTGGCCGGTCAGGCCGCCGCCGACCACTTTGCAGATGATGTCAAACTTGCCTTCAGTGCTGGTCGCGACGAGCGGCTGGCGGACAATCAGTTTAAGTGTCTCCATGCCGAAGTATTCGTCGAATTTTTTACCGTTGATGGTGATGTCACCTTTGCCTGGGTAAATGCGGACGCATGCAACCGCATTTTTGCGGCGGCCGGTTCCGTAGAAGAACGATTTTGCAGCTTTTTTAGTAGCCATATGTTGGAGATCCTCCCCTCGTTAAATCGAAAGTGTGAGTGTTTCGGGCTTCTGTGCAGTGTGGTTGTGTTCCGGTCCGGCGTATACCTTCAGCTTGCGGAACATCTGCCGGCCAAGCGAGTTTTTGGGCAACATGCCCTTGACTGCCAGCTCGATAGCCTTTTCCGGCTTCTTCTGCATCAAGACCCGATACTTGATCTCTTTCAGACCGCCTGGGTACTGCGTATGATAACGGTACATCTTCTTGTCCAGTTTGTTGCCGGTCAGAACAACCTTGTCGGCATTGACGACGATGACATAGTCACCGGTATCAAGAAACGGGGTGTATTCCGGCTTGTGCTTGCCCCGAAGAACCTTAGCCACTTCACTGGCCAGGCGTCCGAGGGTCAGTCCGTCAGCATCGACGACGAACCATTTTCTCTGAATATCAGCGGGCTTCGCCACGTATGTGCTCATTAATCAGTCTACCTCCATCAATTTCGGTTGCAGGCTTGTCGAACAACTTGTGTCCAGGGGTCACCTGCAAATGCTTTTACATTCTAATCAGGTCAGATCATTTTGTCAAGCATCAATTTAATTTAGATCAATACACCTTCGATTTTCTCTTTTTTACTCCGATATACTCCACTTCTTGATCGACATCCGCACCAGGTCAGCTAGCCAAAAGCATATGATCAGACAAGAAACTATGCTAAAATCTAGAGATGTGTATCATGACTATCAGGAAGATGGCTGCCCTTGGCGGGCACAATTAGGTAAAGCAGTATGTTTAACGTTCGTATAGACAGCATCAGGGAGCGAACAACCAATGGTCCCACATACATGAAGGGTCGGCAGTACTACCGTCAAGGCAGGGTCCGGCATCTTTCTTTTGATCAGGATAAGGGCATTGTCCTGTCCCAGGTTGAAGGTTCGCGCACCTATAATGTCAGGATCATCCTGAACAGCAAGGGAGAAATCCACGACGCCACTTGCACCTGCAGCGCCTTTTCGGCGTATTGGGGCGATTGCCGTCATATCGCGGCAACACTGCTGTATTGTGTCGACACATTCGGCAAGCAAAAGACACATATCCTGCCGGAAAAGGCCATCAGGCCGGTCATCGCCAGTTCAAAGGCGAAACAGACAGGCCCCTCGGACGGCAAGACCGCATCCACCCAGCAAGCCCAGCGCCGGAGCCGGAGCAAAACCCGGGATTTTCTGACCCGGATGGAAACCGTGTCCAGGATCGCCTCCGGCACCAACAAGGTCAAAGCCCGGCTGCGCGTCACGCTCCATTGCTCCGCCTCATCGCTGGCGCTGCCCTGGCTCAGCTTTGAAATCGGCTTGGACAAACTCTACCCGGTTGGCAATGTCGAACAGTTTGCCGAGGCCGTATCACGCGGACTGCCGCTGGAACTGGACAAGGATTTCGCGCTGATCCCGGAACACATCACATTCGATCCGCAGGATGTCCCCTTGCTGGAAATGCTTCAGGATGCCTTTGAAAATGACTACAAAGCGGTTTTCGGCACCTCCCACACCTCCAGTCGTGACCAGTTTCTGGTTCTCAATGCCAGCCGATTCGCCTCTTTTCTAAAAATCGCGCCCAGCCTGTCTGACAGTGGCTGGCAGTTCTTCAAGTCGGATGAACGCCATGAAATCCGCATTCGCGAAGCCAACCTACCGGTCAGCCTTTACATCAGCCGGGCCGGCGACAACGCAGCCGACGAGCAGTATAAACTGAGTTTCATTTCCGACCAGCACCTGCAGCAGATGACGGCTTCCAGAAATGTCTACCTGGTCGGCGATACGTTTTTTCTGCCAAAACACGAAAACATACGACTGATTGAACCCATCCTATCCGTCTTCAATATGCCGGGATTCAGGCATCTTATCCTCAATCACGACGAAACACTCGGCCTGATCAGCATGTTCAACCCGAACCTGGCAGCAATCTGCCCCTTGAAAATGGACGCCAACCTGACCGAACTGGTCGTTAAGGAACCGCTGGACGGTGTTGTCGAGCTGGACTGCTCTTCGCTTGGCCTCAGGGCTTCGGTTCAATTTCATTACGGCGATGAAAAGATCAACCCGCTGTCATCTGCCAATGCAAAACCCATCACTCAGGAACCATCCAGGCTGGTGATCCGAGACCGTGCCGGTGAAAACAGAATCATTGAGCTGCTGGAAAAGTCCGGGTTCAAGCGACACGGCAAATCCTACAGGCTATCGGATCCGGATGAGATCTATCGCTTTCTAGGTCAGTCGCTGGACGAACTGGGGGCAATCTGCAAGCTGAAAAAGAGGCCGGCAGCCAGAAAACTGGCGATTCTCGAACCGCCGTCCATCCGTTTCAGATTCACGCTGGACGCGAACAGCCAGGATCTGATCGTCAGCCAGCACTACGGCGACCTGCCCGATGACCTGATCCCGGCTTATCTGGCCTCACTTCGCGACAAACGTGATTACTTGAGGTTTCCCGACGGCCGATTCATCCGAACCCGGCTGGATGAACGGGATCTTCTGCTCAAACTGGCAGAACTGTTCGCACTCTGGAAGGTCGATCTGAAAGCATCCAGCCTCCGGCTGCCAAAATTCCGCGCCCTCGCCTTGGGCAATATGCTGGACAATGCCGATGACACCGCCCTGATCAGAGCGGATGACAACGTCCTGAACATGATCGAGAATCTGCGTGAGCCGGATTCCCTGTCTTTCCGGCTGCCCTCCGCGATCAAGGTCAAGCTCCGACCGTACCAGAAAACCGGATTTTCCTGGTTGTGCACCCTGGACTATTACGGACTCGGCGGTATTCTGGCCGACGATATGGGGCTGGGCAAGACTCTTCAGGCTATTGCCTACATGGCCTACGTATGGCAGAAGACCAAAAAGCCGGCCCTGATCATCGCGCCGACCAGCCTGGTCTACAACTGGCTGAGTGAATTCGAGAAATTCGCTCCCAAACTGCCGGTCATGGTTCTGGACGGCAATCGCCAGCAGCGGACCGATCGTCTGAGCGAGATGGGTGGCCATGCCTGCGTCATCACATCCTATTCCCTCCTGCGCAGGGACATCGAGGAAATCAGCGAACTGGATTTCGGCTGCTGCTTTTTAGATGAGGCACAGAATATCAAGAACCCCGAGACCCTCAACGCCCGCTCGGTCAAACAGGTGCGCGCGGACCGCTGCTTTGCCCTCACAGGAACCCCGATCGAAAATTCCCTGACCGAGCTGTGGTCGATCTTTGACTTCATTCTGCCAGGATACTTGTTTGAGCAAAAGACATTCGCAACGGTCTTCGAGACACCGATCACCCGTGATCAGGACGAACAGGCACTGCGTGAACTGCACAGGCAGATCGTGCCGTTCGTGCTGCGGCGAATGAAAAAGGATGTTCTTAAGGAACTGCCGGCTAAAATCGAAACCCAGACCATCTGCGACATGACGCCCGAACAGCGCAGCATTTATCAGGCGTATCTGGCCAACGCACGCCGTGACCTCAATCAGGAAATCCACCAAAATGGCTACGCTAAAAGCCAGATCTTCATTCTGGCGCTGCTGACGCGTCTGCGTCAGATTTGCTGCCATCCGGGCTTGTTCATCCCCGATTACGACGGCGAGAGCGGCAAGCTCCAACTGCTGGACGAACTCCTGCAGGACTGTTTTGCCCTGGGGCACAGGGTCCTGGTCTTCTCCCAGTTCACCAGCATGCTTGAACTGATTCGCAAAAATCAGGCAGCCCAGGGCATTGTGCCGTTTTACATTGATGGTCAGGTTCCCGCCGAAGAACGTCTCAGCCAGGTCATGCGATTCAATGATGGGGAAGGTGAACTGTTTCTGGTCTCGCTGCGCGCCGGTGGCACCGGCCTGAACCTGACCGGAGCTGACACGGTCATCCATTTCGATCCGTGGTGGAATCCAGCGGTTGAAGAGCAGGCTACAGACAGGGCTTACCGCATCGGCCAGGAAAACATCGTCCAGGTCATCAAGCTTTATACACACCAGTCAATTGAAGAGAAAATCCTCAATCTCCAGCAGAAAAAGCAGCACCTAGTCGACTCGGTCATCAAACCCGGTCAGAACCTGCTGTCCAAGATGACGCTGGATGAAGTCAGAGGGCTTTTCGAACCCTAAGCCGACCCATTGGTCAATACGGTAATATTCTGCTATCATAGTAGACGGCGTTCAATGAGGAACACAATAGCCAAAGCTCCGGAAACATCAGTACAGTATGGCAGTTCAAAGAATTGTCTTGACACACACCGGGAGGGATATATGGCTGAATCGCTCAGTCGTCTGGCACTTGTTATGCAGGCTCTCAGCGTCTCGAATTATGATCTGGCAGTCAATTTGAAAATCGATCCGTCTCTGATCAGCAAATGGCGTCGCAACAAACGCCGTATTCCCGAACGTTCGGATACCCTCAATAAGATTGTGAATTATCTCCTGGAGCTGGACCGCAACCTGCTTGAGTCAAAGATCATGCCGATGCTGGTCAGCCTCAACGGCTCCGAACCGGTTGCTCCGGACAAGGCCCGGGAACTTCTGACCCGCTGGCTGCTGGAATCCGGGCCAACGCAGTGGTTTGATGCATCTGACGACATTCTCAACATAGACCTTGATAAAAACAGCTACACCAGCACGATCGAGGTGTTCAACGGCATGCAGGGCCGCTATAAGGCCATCGAGCATTTCTTCGGCCAGGTCAGCGACCTGCCGCGGGAACATCAGTTGAACATTATGCTCAATGAAGCCGATGACTGGATCCTCAGGTCACTCAGCTTCAAGGACCGCTTCATGGTCCTGATGAAAGGATGGATCGGCTCGGGCCACGGCCTGAATACCATCCACTATCTTGATCAACGGCCGCATGATCTGGTTGACCTGATTGAAAACTGGCTTAAAATACACCTCTCTGAAGATGTCGGCAGCTTCTACCAGCCGCTGTACGCCGCTAACCAGTTCCCGATCGTCAGCTTTGTCGTGCCCGGCCAGGCAGCGCTGACCTCCCATGTCTGCGGGGACAGCCAGGACCAGATTGTCACCATTCTCTACACGGACCAGCGGACAGTTTGCCAGTTCGACTGGATGTTCGAGTTTTTCAAAGCCAGCTGCAAGCCGCTGATCGATGTCTACAAGCCCGACCAGAGTGAAAATCTTCTGAACACACTGATTCGAGACAAGCACCTGATCTGCAGCAGGCCCCTCAACCTGCAGTCGCCGCTGCCCCTGCTGACCAGTCTGAATCCAGACCAGCTCAGGGATATCCTGAACTACAACGATGTTTCAGACCAGGCGGTCGCCCAGTTTCACAACCAGCTTTCAACCCTGAAATCACTGGATACCCTTGCGACCATAAGGCGATACGTCCATAGCCTGTCAGCGATCGAGCAGGCGCTGAACCATTCTGAATTTGAAGATCCGCTGCTGGGAACTTTGGTCAATCAACGCATCATGGTTCGCCGCGAAGACCTTATCTTGTCTTTGCGTGGTTTGTTGGGTAAGATCGAAGCCAATCCTCAATTCGAGCTAGCCCTGACCGGGCGAGAAGATGACCGGCTATGGTGCTGGCCGAATATGATCATTCTGGAAGGCGCTTTTTTCATCTCCTGGGGCGGCAAGCTCTCCCAAAACAAACTGTATAGCCAGGAAGCGACACTGGTATCGGCTTTCGAAGTCTATTTCATGAACCGCTGGCAGATGATTCCCAGCATTCATCGCGACCGAAAGGAAAACTGCCGCAAACTCAGCAATCTCGTTGACCGCTCCAAGTCGACCTGACTATCTGCTACGGGACCGGTATCGAATCATTCGGTCAGCCAGAAAGCATCAGGGTCAATCAGTTCAAGTGCGGCGATTTCCCTGACCGCTGTATCGTAACCCAGCGCCGGCCGGTATGCCTCACGATTCAGGACAATGGCTTCAAGCTGGTCATTTGTGCGGGCTATATAGATGTTGGCGAAATCCAGCGCGGTCTGCATGCTGAGCTTGTAGCCTTCCGCGGTTTGCGTCCATAAATAGGCAGTTTCAACATTTTCCTCGGCCAGGCTGTCTTCGATGTAGCGTTTGGCGGTCGCCCGATCTGTCTTGGCAGACTCAAGGCTCTGTTCGATCACCTGCCGGTGCTGCCACCAGAGCCGGATTGCCATCACAAAATCCTTTCTCGGCAGCTGTCCGCTGCGCCAGCTGTCAAATGCGGCCACCAGCGGTTCAGGCAAGTCTGTTGACAGCGCATCAGATTGCTGGATGATTGCGGAAACCTCCTGGATCAGTTCATCGCACTGCTGGAGGGTTGCATCCAGATTGTCAGCATCGGGATTTCGGGCATACAGTGCATCCAGGCGGACTTCCAGCGCCTTGCTCTGCTCGATCAGCCCGGACAGGGTCTGGACGGGCTGGCTGTAGCCGCTGGTCGACTGGTCGATTTCGTTCATCCAGTCTGCGATGGCGGCTTCGACCGGACCGGCCAGTTCAAGGTCCGGGATGTTGAGCAGGTCCTGGTAAAGCGCTGAAATGTCGGCAGCATGGTCGATTTTTTTCAGATACCAGGCCAGGCTGTCTTCCAGATCCCCTTCAGCAGTCGCGGGGGGCTTCGAGTTCGTGACAAACAGCTCATACGCTTCGCCTAGTTCATCTGCAGCTTCGAGATAAGCCTGGATCGCTGCCTGCCCGCGCTCAGCGCGGTCAATAAGATTCTGGGTCATGACGGCATAGTCCGATCGGATCAGGACCGCAAATGTCCAGAACTGATCGTCCAGGTCCGTCAGGTGCTGTTCCAGTTCAGGCAGTGTCGTCTGGGCGCTGACATACCGATCAAGCAGCGCCGTTCTGGATTCTGTCGAATCATCTGGAGCGGGTTCATGGATGCGCTGACGAACCGATTCAAATTCGTCGAGCGTCTCCTGGCTCATATAATAGTAGGCGCCGTTGGTCGCCAGGACAAAGAGCCCGACGATCAGGAGCAATACAACCACAACCATCAGGAAATGCCGCGCCGCCTTGCTGCCGGATCCGGCAGACACCACAGCCGGTGAAGACTTGAGCTCAGGTTTGTCTGGAGCAAGGTTCAGGTTTTTTTGATCTTCTTCAGGCATGGGGCACCTCCATAACAAGTGTTTTCAAGGCCAGATCAACTGCTGGGCATTGTTCATGGCACTGAGCAGTTCGTCCATCGTGCAGGCCCTGCCGACAGCGAGCTGCCGGTCAGGTGCGAGCTTATCCGCGCTGGTTTTGCAGACCAGCAGTTCACTGCCGCGAACTTCCAGTTTGCGCAAGGCCTCCGACAGCGCCGAACCTTCCAGACACAGCAGCACCGCACTGTTATAAAACAGCATGGCCACCGGCGGTTCAGGATGTTTCAAGAGCGCTGCCACAAACTGAGCTGTCAATTTCTCTCCCAACTCGGCATCGCCTTCACCCATTCGCTGTGAGCGGAAAACAACCGTCGGCAGCGATTCGGCATGATAATCCTCCGTCAGAAGCGGGTCGGGCAGAACAACGCCAATCGGCCGGGTCTGGGTCAAGGTTGACGCGCCGGCTGTCCTTTTTTCAAAGCCTGATTCATTTTGCATTTCAACACCTCGGTTCAGGTCTCATGCAGGTTAGTATCCCCCGACAAGCTACGGATGCCGCGGGGCAGGGCATCCTTGCTGTTCTTCCAATCTTTATCCTTGTTGCGGTAATCGAATTTCAAGGTAAACCATTCAATGTCGTCGCGCAGCGTTTCCATGCTTTCCTGCTGTTGTTTAACCAGGCTTTGCAGGAATTCGGAGGCCTGGTTCTGGTTCAGATGGCTGGCCGCACCCTTGAGCAGCATCGCCAAGTGGATCTGGCAGTATCCGTGACCCTCGTCAAACCGGGTCTTGAAAGCCTCGTCGGTGAAATACTGGTGGCAGATGACATCAACATAGCGCTGCATGGTGTAGTCCAGCCGCTCGCAGATCATGCAGCTGTCCGCTCGCTCGCTGATACGCCTGGAGACATTTAGAATGTCCTGCCGGAAGTCCTTCTGACGATTTTTGAAAAGGCCTGCGTTGCCGGTCGGAATGCTGTCTTTCATTTTAGGGATCAGATCGTCGATCAGATCGCAGGTGTGAGTGTGCATCATCAGACCTAGGCCGAGGCGGTTCTTCTCGCTGTTGAACAGCCGGGCAAAATGCCTGCCACAAAACCCCTTCTCGTTGGTTGTCATCCGGACATCCGGCTCCATCAAGGCCGCGCCCAAATAATAATCAACCAGATTTTGGGTCATGGTCTCCTCCAGCGTGCAGAGGGGACAGGCACACTGGGCAGCAAAGGCATCATTGACTGGGATGGTGTATATCTTCTCTTTCATTGTTTGGGACTCCCGAAGCTCGATTGCGGCTTGGCTTCATTTTTTTTGTGAACAACGCGACGTGCTTTGGCATTGACAGCCAGCACATTGATCGATGTGTATTCCTCAATCTGGTTGCTGACCGTAACCTGGACATCGCGAAGAACCTGCTGGGCGCTGTAGCCATAGTAGACAGACAATTCCAGCGTGACCACAACGCCGGATGATTCATTTTCGGTCGCAAATCCGATCAATCCGGCAACGCCCTCAACATGGACCAGGATCAATTCGATCAGCATGCGCATAGCATCATCTGAGATCGAATACCGACCGAGGCTGGAGAAAGTCGGCCGGACGACCGTCCGGTCAGATTCCGGCGTGATCGATATCGCGCGGTCTCGGTCCAGGCGACGGCGCAGTCGAAAGAACGGATCCGCGAAATAGCCCGAGAATTCGTGCTTGATCTCCATGCTCGGAACCGGAATCGTATGTTTGCCCTGGGATATGCGGGTTTGCTTGGCCAAATGCATTTCCTCGTCCGAACTGACATCCTCAATCTTGATCAGCATGGCCGGGGGATTCAGCCAAAGGTTTTTGCAGATCTTCTCCAACATACCGTCGGACGTACCCAGGATCATCAGCGTGGTCGGCAGGTGGGATGCCAGGGCATTGCGCATGATCTGAGCACGGTTCTCATCCGCGAAAAGAGCCTGTCGGACCGAATCCAGTTTGGACTTGGCCCGTTTGGCTGACGAGCCGGCAACGATCCTGCTGCCATGAACCAAAAGGCCGTCATCAATCAGATAGTCGATCTTGTATTGGCGAGCAACCGCGATCGCCCGGGTGCTCTTGCCCGTGCCGCTGGGTCCGATAAACGCGACTACAGCGATTTCAGACAGGCGCTCACGCAGATCGTCCTGGGATTTTTCGATCGAGGCGGTATTGCGCTCGGCATAGGTCCGATTAACAACACCCGCGATCCGGCCCAGCGTCTTAAACGGACCGGTTCGGTCATGCCGGTCGGTAGATTCCTCAAGAAGGTCCTGCAGTTGTTCCTTCTCGGCGTCATCTGCGATTTGTCGGTTCTTATCAAATCGGATAGCCAGACCTCTCACCTCCCAGCTGCCTCAAGTATACCGCTACTGCTCCCAGTTGTGGTATACTTCCTGAACATCGTCGTGATCTTCTAAGCGGTCAATCAGTTTCTCCATTTTCTCGACCATGTCCGGATCATCCAGCTTGGTCCAGTTCTCTGGTACAGGACCAACCGAGACATCCAGAAACTCATAGCCCTTGGCTTCAAGTGCTTCACGGACCGCGGCATAATCGTCAGCTGTCGTACTGACCTCGTAAACATCGTCCTCAGTCGCGATGTCCTCGGCGCCGGCCTCGAGGACGTCCATCATGACGGCTTCCTCATCGCCGTACAGCTCGCGATCGATGATGATCGATCCCTTGTCCGTAAACATGAAGCTGACGCAGCCGTTGGTGCCCATGTTGCCACCAAATTTATCAAACAGATGACGGACATCACCGGCTGTCCGGTTGCGATTGTCGGACAGGGCGCGGACCATGACGGCGACGCCGCCAGGACCGTAGCCTTCATAGGTAATCTCCTCGAAGTTGTCCGTATCTCCTGCGCCGGCTGCCTTCTTGATGCTGCGATTGATATTGTCGTTGGGCATATTGGATGACTTGGCTTTGGCAATGGCATCCTTAAGTTGGGAATTCGTCGCGGGATCCGGCCCGCCGTTTTTAACGGCAATTTGTATTTCACGGCCGAGCTTGGTAAAGATCTTGCCGCGCTGGGCATCCGCCGCCCCTTTTTTATGTTTGATATTACTCCATTTCGAATGACCTGACATGTTATCCTCCACTCATTAAATCAAAAAATCCAACATCATCTGACCTCACGCAGGAGGATCTTCCGGCGGCAGCGGCCGGTAAGATTGGCTGCCGGCCTCAACGAGGGCCGCGCCGGCTGTCTGGTCGGCACATAACTGGTCAAAGGCAGCTTCCTGCCTGGCTGAAACGGCAACAGCCAGTTCGACATCGATGCCGAAGCGCTCGTCCAAAATTGCATAATCGGCCAGTTGCAAATGGTGCTTGAGCCGGTCATGATCGGCATAACCAACCGTAACCTGAAACTGACGGCAAAGCTGCATGCGCACCGGAACAGCCGCCTCGACGGCCAGGCTGGCCGACTTGCCGTATGCGTGGACCAGCCCGCCGGTACCCAAAAGCGTTCCGCCGAAATAGCGGGTGACCACGATACCGGCCTGGTCGATGCCGGGTTTTCTGAGCGCGTCCAAAACTGGAATGCCGGCGGTTCCCGCCGGTTCACCATCATCCGAAAACCGCTGGAGCTGGGTTTGCCCGCCCAGAATCCAGGCGTAAACATGATGCGTGGCATCCGGATATTGCTGCCGGATGCCACGGACGAATGCATGAGCCTCTTCTTCATCGGCCAGCGGCCGACAGATGGCAATGAATCTTGATTTTTTCTCCTCCAGCTCAACCATTGCCGGCTGGCTGACTGTTAAATATTGTTTTCGCATGGCCAGACGTCAGGCAAGCTCCTTGTATTTTTGAAAAGACAGCATCAGCAAGGATTTATCCTGGCTGTAGGTGACCCTTTCCAGTGCTGCATCGACATCGATGAACTCCGCGCTGATAAAATCCTGCGCCGGATTGGGGACTGCTTCTTCCTTGTCCGTTGACATGATGTACCAGGTGATCTTGTTGCAGACCGGTCGCTGACGGGTCAGGGAATAGAACTCGTAATTGGTCCGGCCGGCCGATGCGATGATCCTGGCCTCAACACCCGCCTCAACCTGGACTCTGCTCAGCGCAACTTCCTCGGGTTGTGCCTGGCTGCGGATAACACCTTTGGGGAAAATCCATTCATGCTTGTCGTTTTGTAAAATCAGCACCTTGTCTCCACAGAAGACAATACCTCCAGAGCAGTTACGCACCAACATGTCCCATACCACCTTCCTGCAACGTTATAAATTTTCAGGTACCCATATTTTAACATGAACCCGGAGAGATCAAAAGCATTGGCGGCTTGCAAGATCAGGCTTTTCAAAACCGCCGGCCGATCAGAGGGCACAAAAATCATCCGGAAAATGAAATGGCCTGGGAAAAATCATCCCCAGGCAGTTCAAATCCGCATCTATAGGGTTTGCAAATCCTATCAATCGTCCCTGTGCTTCTTGATAAAGGCTTTGATATCATCCTTGCACTTGCCGCACTTTGAGCCGGCGCCGGTTTCCTGCTTGACAGTCTTATATGAACGGGCTCCATTCTTGATCGCCTTCAAAACATCACCCTTGGTAACGCCCTTGCACTTGCAGATTACTTTGTCCTTGTTCATTTCCAGCCTCCCATCAGTTTCAGTCGAAATACTGGTTTATGGCTATTATATGGATCGGCTGCAGTTCTTGCCGTATCTTGTGTCACCAAGCTAAAAGTCTGCCGGCAAAGCTCAATTGATTGTGCGCAGGAGCGCTCCGCCAGCCCATCAGCGATCAGTATGAGATCTTCCGGATCGTCCGCCGGTCGTTTTCCAGCCGGGTGTAGAAGCTTTTCATCACCGTGGCGTATAACTGGTCGCCTAGATAGGCATCCTCGACGCCGAAGTCAATGCTTGGATTGTCATTGACCTCTATGACAACAGCCCTGCCAGCGATTTCCTTGATGTCGATGCCGTAGATCCCGTCACCGATAATATTCGCAGATTTGACAGCTGCAACCAGAACTTTCCTGGGGACGTTTTCAATCGGGAGTGTTTCCGCGTCTCCTTCTTGATTGTCTTGATCCGCATCACGCCAGTTGTAGATCTGCCAGTGATTCTTGGCCATGTAGTACTTGCAGGCATAAATCGGTTTGCGGTCCAATATGCCAATTCGCCAATCGTAGTCTGTCGGCATAAATTCCTGGGCAATAATAATCTCAGATATTTTCAGCAATTCATTCAGCCTCTCAAGACATGCTTCACGGTTGTCGACTTTATATACACCCAACGAGAAGGCGCTGTCCGGCTGCTTCAGGACGATAGGATATTCCAAAGCATCAACGGCAGCCATATAATCGCTCTTCTTGTTGATCGTCCAGGTACGGGGAGTCGGGATGCCGGACGCCCTCATTGCCTCGAACAGATAGAGTTTGTTGGAACAGCGCAGAATCGACCAGGGATCGTCCATGACAACCAGCCCTTCGGCGTATGCGTATCTGGAAAAGTCATAGGTGTAGTTGCTGACGTTTGTTGTCGCCCGGATAAACAATGCGTCAAATTCAGGGATACGCCTGTAATCCTGCCGGGTGATAAACTCAACATAAAAGCCCTGAGCTTTTGCCGCCTGCTTGAACTTGTCAAGTGCGATGCGGCAGGAAGGGGGAAAGGCTTCCTCATGGTCTACCAGGATCGCCATATCGTAGTCATAGCGGTTCAACGCGCTGCTGACAAACTGCATCCGGGAAAAATACCGTCTTGCGGACGCCCTGACCTGTTCTCGGTGTTTGAAATCCGATAATTTTAGGATGCTGACACGTTGCAGCGACCATCCGTTGTCCTTTTTCAGCTGATATCTGATCAGGGGCGCTTCATACAGCGAGTTAAGGATTTTGACCAGGTTTTGATACGCCGGTTTTTCACAAAACCCCCAGACGCTGTCAACGACCAGCGTACGATTTGGCTCATTTGCCAACTCGCGCTGAATCTGGTCATACATTTCATCTCCGATGCTTTTCAGGACCAAGCTGTTTTTGATATCCCTCAAGCTAATGATATTCGGGTAAACGCAGTGGTTTCTCGCCAGTGCCAGCAAGGACACATAATACCCGACTGTCTGGTAGTTCAGACTGCTGCAGAGATTGAACACCCGGGCATTTTTCATCGTCTTGTAGGTATCGTCTTCAATGTACCTGTTGGCTCGAATCAGCGTGACATTCTCGATCCCGTCAAAAAAATCAGTGTCAAAATCGGTGACGACAATATTTCTGTTTTGATGGTCCTGGTCCATCTTGAGAACCATCTTCAGACCATCCTCCTGCAGCCCATAGTAGTTGACAATGACCCGATCGGCTTCGAATCCAAAACTCTCATACCACCTGACCAGCCGTTCATCATTAATGTCAGCTTCCAGCGTTATTCGCACAAGATTGTGCTGCTTCGAAAATTCAATGGCGGCACGTAGCAAAGCACCGCCAACCCCTTGTCCCTGATACGACGATAGAACTGACAGCGAATAGATTCTGACATGCTTCTGATGCAGCATGAGCGTCATCGAGCCACACCGTGCGCCATTGAGGCAGGCGATCAGGACGATCTGGTGACTGCTGAGAAGGCTGTTCCGTATAGCCCTCCTAGATGACCGTCGAGACAAGGCAAAACTGCGGTTTTCCAAATCATCCAGAAAATCCAGATCTTCAATCGTTGCTTCTCTAATATCCATATTAATCAAATCCTAATTAATCAAATCCGATTGACATCTATTATGCATACGCCAATCCATGCCCTGCCAGAGCCGACGCTCCAGACAGTTCCGGTATCTGCATCATAACAGATTTTTTCAGATTTGGATCTGGATTTTTGTCGTCGCCTAACAAGGACGGCATCTTGCGATCGATCGTATCATGCCAGCCAATAAAGATCAGCGTAGAAGATCAGGTCTTGAATGGGCCAGGCCGGTTTGACAAACCACCGGCAACAGCCCAAAATGAAATCGGGAGATACAAAAAGCAACAAACGCCGAGGTGATGACCATGAAAGTCAAATGGCTTGCCAAGACAAAACCCGGCCGCTGGTCGGTCTGGCTATTAGGTGCTGAAATTCTCTTTTTCCTGATCTTCTATGTTCAAGTTGCCGTATTTGGCCAGCGCGGCGGAGAGACGATTTTTTCCAATTTATTTCTGACCGTCCCCATGTTCTGCGCGGCATTGGCCGGGATCGCGGCTGCCATCACAGGATTTGTCGCACTGTTTCGAAAAAAAGACAAGGCCGTGACGGTTGCGATCAGTTTCGTGATCGGGCTGTTGACCCTGTTTTTCACAATGATGCAGTTTATCCCTGAGTAGCAGCCAATCTCCCAATAAAATCCAAAAACAGTCCGCATCGAGATCGCCACAGCCCAGGCAGATGCTGTACCGAAATTTGCCGGGCGGTCCGCTTGCTGAGTATTCAGCAGGCTGAATTTCGCATGAGACCGTCTCGAAAATTCGAAATTCAGGTCTTTCGGCTGTTTCAGATGACCGCCGGGATATGCTATAGTTGTCACAGTAAGAAACAACACTTTGGAGGTCGTAGCGATGCCACTGCCACTTGCACACTGTCAGCACAATCCAATGCGAAAGCGCGCGATTGTATTATCACGTGTTCTCACCGTGATTCTGGCTTCAGTCATTTTGCTGTCCGGCTGCAGCCTGCTGCCGGATCAGACCACTGAACCTGTACCCACACCGACACCTGTGCCGACCGCAACGCCCACACCGACACCGACACCGTCACCGTCGCCGTCGCCAACGCCCGCACCCACGCCGACGCCGTCCTACCTGCCCAAGAGCGATCTGGCCGAGTCCTACTTCGGGGCGCTGCCTGAGGCCTTGGAAGTCAAGCCATTCGAGCATGTCCCTGCCAAGGCCATCTATGTCGGAGCCGGCGGCAATCTCGACTCCAACCTGGCCGTTGCCCGCGAGACCGAGGTCAACGCGGTGGTGGTCGACCTCAAGGAATCAGACGGCATTTATTATGACTGCCAGGTTCCGCTGGCCATGGAGATCGGCGCGGTCAGAAATATCATTGACCTGAAAACCATCGTCGAGCGCTGCCATGCCGAAGGCGTCCGGGTCATCGGCCGGATCGTCTGTTTCAAGGATACCCGGCTTACCGGGGCCCGTCCCGATTTGGCCATCTGCGACAAAGGCGGCACACCTTTACGCTTTTCGCTGGAAGGCGGCAAGTCATTTGCCAGCCCATATAACCAGGAAGTCTGGCAATACCTGATCGACATCGCGGTGGATGCCATCAGGTTCGGCGTCGATGAAATCCAATTCGACTATGTCCGTTTCCCGACCGGATCGGCCCGGGGCGGCGCCCAGCCGTATTTCGGCAAAGAAGGGACCGTACCGTCCAGAATCGATGCGATTAACCGCTTTCTTCAGACAGCAGTCATTCACATCCAGGACGAGCAGGGCGTCCCGCTGGGTGCCGATGTCTTTTCCATCATCCTGACCAATCTGTCTGACAGCAAGATTCTGGGCCAGGAATGGGCAACAGCCGGCCTGACCGGGCTGGATTCGATCAGCCCGATGATCTATCCGTCGCACTATGCCAACAGCTCAACCGGTCACTACACCGGCAACGGCCAGGGCACCTACATCAACGGCCATTTGTATGCCAAACCGGATCTGGAACCGTATAACATCATGTACAACGTCCTGGTGGTCGGCAAAGGCGCGACTGAGCAGACGGGATATGCCGCCAACCGGCCCTGGCTCCAGGCCTTTACCGCCGGCTACCTGCCTGAAGGCTATTACCAGGATTACGGAGCGGATGAGATTCGGGCCCAGATCCGCGCGATTGAAGACGCCGGATTCGATGAATGGATCTGTTGGGATCCGGCCGCGACCTACTCCAAGAGCTTTTTTGCAGCAAATTGACGATGGCGGCGCGAAACGACATCGATATCAGGCGCTTTGAACCGGATGACGCCCCTGCTGTATCGGATCTGATTTGCCGCACCTTGCGCGAGGTGAACAGCCTCGACTACCCCGCGGATGAGATCGAGCGCGTTTGCCGGCGTTACCAGCCAGATGACCTGCTTGATCTAGGCCTCAGCAGCCACCTCTATGTCGCTAAACGCTGCGGTAGGCTAGTCGGCTGTGCGGCGATTGAACCTGAAGATAATTCAAGCTGCCATATCGTGGCAGTCTTTGTCAATCCAGACCTGCAGGGGCAGCATATCGGCAAAGCCCTGATGGCCGCCCTGGAGCAGGATAAATGGGCCCAAACCTGCAAAAGCCTAACGCTGGACGCTTCGCAGACAGCGCTGGGCTTTTATCTGAAGCTGGGGTATGTTCCGGTCAAAGGATTCGGCCAGCCAGACAGCCGAGGGCTTTATGCCTTGGTCAAGGCAATCTGAGTCTATTCTTCATCTAAGCGAACAGCCGGCAAACGCGATGCCCAGCAGGACCGCGATTACCCAGGTCACGATGCTGGTAGCCAGAAGGCTCTTGCCCAGTTCATCTTCCTGTCTCGCGATATAAATGCAGCCGAGGATAATGCCGGCAATCGGGATCAGTACACTGATGATATAGAGCAGACAGCTGCCGGATTCTCGTCTGTCAGCCGTCACAGCAGCCTCTGAATAGACAGACAGGCGTCCGCCACAGGTCTCGCAGCTTTCAGCGCGGCCGGCATGAATGGTCTTGCACGCGAGACAGATTTTCCGATAGGCTTCGGCTTTGGGCAGCGCGGTCTGGCATTTGAAGCAGAATACTCTGCTGTCTCCGTTCAGCTCGCCGCATTGGGGGCAGGTTTTCATGGTGTGTAATCTCCTTGTTGTCAGAATCAGGTTGAAAGGACAGATCAACGCTGCAGTCCGGATTCATCCTAGCGCCAGATCGCTGCCGGTTGACTTCAGATAATTCTGGTATTCCCGCGTGCCATACAGCGCGTCTCGCATGTTCACCAGTTCAACCTTTTTGTCTCGTATCCAGTTTTTGACCTGGGCAGCGCACAAGGCCTTGACGTCCGTCAGGCGGGCAAACAGGAAGTTTTGCGCAAACGGTCCGTAATCACCGAGTTTATAAACGTAGTCATCCAGATAACCGGGGTGCCAGGGGACTACCGCGACCTCATCGGCTTTGTATTCCAGGAGTTTGCCCTGATCCTCCAAAAAGAACCTGACCGGATCATAGGTCTCGCGAACAGCCGGATCGTCAGAGAGCAGCGGCGCTGTCACCGGCATCGCGTCCGCGAATGAGATATTCCGACCAGCCCATTGGTCATCGACTTTTGGGGGTTCGCCCATTCCGGGAAATGTCATCCGCTGGGCCGCGAAATCTATTGCGATGCCATACTCCGAACAAACCTGGCGGATCGCTTGATCCATGCTGGAATTGCCCATCGCCATGCCAACATCCGGTGCCCGGCCTAAAAACCTGACGCACTTGTCAATCTGGGTACGGCATTCCCGCAAAGCCTGCTCAAAAACGACATCCTCTGCACATCTTAAGTCTTTACGGAACCGGATTCTGCCCTGATCTTCTTCCACAAGCGACGGTACCTCACTCGGATCCAAAATCGGTGTGCCCCAGAAATGGGTGTGCCAGCCGACTGAGATCCAAGGCATTTCGCCAAGCCTCAGCAGGGCATCTTCGGTGCCCGGCGTATCTAGCATCACATCTGCCGATGTCGATATGCCCTGCTCGAGCGTCTTGAATGTCCCGATGTTGCAGACATCGGTATAGCCGACATCGTCGGCTCGGATAACCAGTTTCATCGCAGATTCCTCCTGTCATGGTGCTCAAGTGATCTTCCCAAAACGGCTCCTTCATTATAGCGCAGTTCATCTTGTTCAGCACACCGACTATATAACTATGTTTATTTAGTAGAGAAATATTCTAATCAGGCAAACTTCGATGTATCAATCTCCAGCCCCTTGAAATATGGTGATCGGACCTTTTCGCCAATCCGATATTGCTCAGGGATATTGGCAATACCCTTTTCCAGCGCATAAACAAGGACCACCTGCTTCTTCAGGTCTACAATCCAGTATTCCTGGATACCGCTGTTCTTATACAAATTCATCTTTGTGATCATGTCATGGCCTCTGGTGGCAGGCGATAATACTTCCACCAGCAGCGTCGGAACGCCCTGATATCGATCGTTTTGATCGACTTTGTCCTCATCGCAGATCACCAGGATATCTGGCTGGACGACATTGGGATCATCTTCGAAGTTTTTCGCGCCGTTGGATAGCCTCACGTCGTATGGCGATGTGTAGGGTTGGCATGCTTTCCCGGAAAACCAGTTGTACATTTGGCCAATCAGTTCTCGAACCGCCACCTGGTGCTGGTGGGATGGAGATGACATCATGAAAATCTCGCCGTTGATCAGTTCATAGCGGGCATTGGAATTTTCAGTAATCTCTAGAAATTCATCATAAGTTACACGCTTGCGCACAAAGTACTCGGCGGTGCCTTCCTTCATGACGCAGAGCATCGGATCATCGTATTTGATCAGCTTGGCGACGGCTTTGCCATTTTTAGTGATGATAACATCGTCGCCATTCATCGCCATTTTCAGGTATTTGCCAAAGGCATTTTGGAAAACAGTTGTCGATACTCTCATTGCGCTCCCCTCCTGTGCGCTGTTATCTTCCCGAGGATTGCGAATCCAGATGCTCTGAAGCAAACTTGGATGTATCAATCTCCAGTCCCTTGAAATACTCGGACAAAATCAGTTCTCCGAGCCGATATTTTGTCAGGCTTATGGTTATGCTCGCTTCCAGTGCATAGACCAGAACCCCCTGCTGTTCCAGATCGACGATCCAGTATTCCTGAACGCCGCTGTTTACATATAATGCTACTTTGGCCATCAAGTCACGGCATCGGGTGGTCGGCGACATGACTTCAACGATCAAGGTCGGCACACCCTGGTATCGACCATTTTGATCGACTTTGTCCTCATCGCAGATCACCAGGATATCTGGAAAAACGACATTGGGATCATCTTCGAAGTTCGGCGACCCATTGGACAGCTTGACGTCATATGGGGCAGAAAGGGGTTGGCACGCCTTTCCCTCAAACCAGTTATGCATTTGCACCAGCAGTTCCCGGACCGCCACCTGATGCTGATGGGAAACCGACGGCATCAGGAAGATCTCGCCGTTGATCAGCTCATACCTTGCTTTTGTATTTTCAGTGATCTCAAGATACTCTTGGTAGGTCACCCGCTTGCGCACATAATATTCGGCGGTGCCTTCCTTCATAACCGTGATCATGGGATCTTCATACTGGATCAGTTTGGCAACGCCTCTGCCGCTTTTGCTGATGATGATATCTTCACCAGTCATCGCCATTTTCAGGTATTTGCCAAAAGCATTTTGGAATACAGTCGTCGGCACTCGCATGTTGACCCTCCCTTTTAGCTATATTATATATCCTTTATAGCTATTATGACTGTTCTCTTTTAGCCACATTTGACAATCGTGCGACATGGTTTGTAATCGGTCACCGCAAAACAACGGCCTGCCCGGTTTTGTTACCCGGGCAGGCCATTGTTCAAGCTATGGTTTGAAAAGGTTTGATTTGTTTTTATCCGACCGTCAGATGTTCCTTGCCGTCCAGCCACTTGCGCAGGACCTCCGGTATCCGGACACTGCCGTCAGGCTGCTGGTGCTGTTCCAGGATGGCGGGCAGGATGCGGCTGGTCGCCAGGCCGGACGCGTTCAGGGTATGCATGAACTCAGGTTTGCCGGTCTCCTTGTTCCTGAAGCGCATGGCGCCGCGGCGTGCCTGGTAGTCCCCGGCGTTGGATGCCGAACTGACTTCCTTGTAGTCGTTCATGCTGGGAATCCAGACTTCAATATCATAGGTTTTGGTCATGGACGCGCTGCAGTCACCGGCCGCCAGTTTGCTGACCTGAAAGTGAAGCCCGAGCTGCTCAACCAGTTTCGCGGCTTTGCCGACCAGCTCTTCCAACGCCTGGTCTGAATCGGCCGGTTTGGTGTACTGGAACATTTCGATCTTGTTGAATTGGTGGCCGCGGATCATGCCGCGTTCTTCCGCCCGGTAGCTGCCGGCTTCCTTGCGGTAGCAGGGGGTGTAGGCATAGTACTTGAGGGGCAGGGCATCCTCGTCAATGATTTCATCGCGGTGCAGATTGACCAGTGCGGTTTCAGCGGTGGGCAGAATGAAGTGGGAAAAGCCGTCTTCACCGTCATCGCGGCGCAGCTGGTAGACATCGTCTTTGAACTTCGGGAACTGGCCGGCCGTGTAGCCGCACTGGTAGGTCAGGATGTGCGGCGGCAGGATCATTTCATACCCGTCTTTGAGATGCTCTTCCATGAAGAAATTGAGCAGCGCCCACTCCAGGCGGGCACCGGGACCGCGATAGACCCAGAAGCCGCTGCCGCCAAGTTTGGCACCGCGCGTGTAATCGATCAGGCCGAGTTTTTCAGCCAGATCGACGTGGTGCTGCGGCTCAAAATCAAAGACCGGCTTTTCGCCGACTGTGCGAATAACCTGGTTGTTTTCCTTGCCGCCGGCAATCACGTCGTCAGCCGGCAGGTTGGGCAGCGCTTCAAGAAACGCCTGCTGGGTGCTGTCCAGCTCAGCGATCTGCTGGTCAAAGGCCTTGATCTCGTCACCGATCGATTTCATGCGTTGAAGAACCGGCGCGACTTCCTCTCCAGCCTTTTTCATGCGGGGAATGGCCGCGGATGTCTTGTTGCGTTCAGCCTTGAGCTGTTCGGACTGGTGGATCAGTTCACGACGCATTTTGTCCCGCGATAAAAATTCTGTGAAATCGACTGTATGGCCTTTACGGGCCAGTTTTTCGGAAACAATATCGGGCATCTCCCGGATCATGTTGATATCTAGCATGCTATACCTCCCAAACCGGCTCGATTCTGTCTAAAGCGCTGCCGGCATCGCTTACCAATCTAAAAGGAAAGCGTCGTCTTGTCAATGTTACGGCCCAAATTGCGTCAAGGATTCAAGTCCTGCAGATCCTCCGGCAGGAAAATCCCGTCTTTTCGGATCAACTGACCATCGATCCAGACCTCGCCGCCGCCATAGTCCGGACGCTGGATCTGGATCAGGTCCCAGTGGATCATCGACTGGTTGCCATTATCCGATTTGGCGTAGGCCTGGCCCGGTGTCAGGTGGATTGAACCGGTGATTTTCTCGTCAAATAGAATACTGCCGACCGGGTGCTTGAGCTGCGGATTGACGCCGAAGGAAAATTCGCCCAGACGGCGCGCGCCGTCATCTGAATCCAGGATATTCTCGAGCGCGCCCCGGTCGCCGTCGCAGGAAGCCTTGACGATCTTCCCCTGTCTAAACTCAAAGCTGATGTTTTTGAACGATTTGCCCCAGAAATTCGTCGGTACATTATAGGTGATCCGGCCGTTGGCCGAATCAATCAGCGGCGCGATGTAGACCTCGCCGTCCGGAATATTACGCCGGCCATAGCAGCAGACCGCAGGCATGCCCTTGATCGAGAACTTGAGGTCTGTGCCGGGCGCGACCACATGCACCTGGTCGGATGCTTCCAGCAACTGGGCCAGCCGCTGCTCAGCCTCGTGCAGCCGATCATAGTCAACCAGGCTCACCGACAAGACGAAATCAATGTAATCGCCGGTCGACATCCCAGCTTGCTGCGCCTGGGCCGGGGTCGGCCAATAATAGAGCGCCCACTTTCGCTCATCAATAATCTGGCGGTGCGACGACTCATTGGCTTTGGCCACCAGTTGGAGCTTGTCTTTGGGAATCTGGTCCATTTCCCGGTCGTTGTCAGTGCCGCGGATGTTGAGGATTGCCGTGACATCCTTGAGCTGCTCGAGCAGCCAGCGGTTGCCGGCTTGAAGGAACCGGTCGGTGGAGGGATCCTTGGGGGTAAGCAGGTTATAGTTCAGGCGTCCGATCTCCTCGTCATGCCAGCGGATAACCGGAAAAACCGCCATCGCCTCTGACAGGCGGTAGATTGCTTCGACCAGCGGCTTGGCCGATATGGACGCATTCACCAGAAAAATGTCACCGGGCTCCAACGCAAGCGAGTGCTTGAGCAGGACGGCGGCTAGTTTCTCGATTCTCGGATCAGTCAGCATCGTTTCGGGTCTCCATCATCTTATCTGGATCTTTTTTTCGCGTTGCCATCACCCAGGTGCCAATGTCCTTGTACCCCAGGCGGCGGTAGATCCTGCCGGCTTCTTCATTGTCGTAAAACAGGCAGAGTTCCGACAGCCGGTCTGTCAAAAGATCCTCGGCCATTTCATAAAGCAGACGACTGGCCAGGCCTTGGCCGCGCCAGGCTTTAGCCGTTGCGACCGCGACCACCATGGCCGAGCGCGAATTCTCCGCTGCAGTTCCGGCGCAGGCAATCACCTGTCCCTGGTGTTCAAAAAAGTAATAGTGGCTCGCCTGCTGCTTCAGGGCGGTTTGGATCTGCTCGATCCGCTCGTCGTAGCTGTTGATTCGGGTATCGTCAAACTCATGAATTGTCTCCAGCAGATCCTGGATGGCTTTGGCGTCTTCCGGCACAGCCTGCCGAAGCTTGACACCCGGGGGAATCGGCTGATCATCGATGGCATCTTTGAGCTCGCCGTGTTGGAGCCGAAGCAGAAAGGTCTCCCGGAAATCAAATTGGGAAAGCTTCGGCTTCAGAACATCGATCACGTCCTTTTTGCCGGACAGCACCTTGAGGTTTGGCGTGTCCAGCGCTGAGAGTACGGGTTCGACGCTAAAGTCAGTCTTGTCGCTGTAGACGATATAGCTCTGGTGGTATCTGAGCAGTACGCTGTCAAACTGTCCGTTTTGCTTATAGCCCATGACGTCTTGAAAATCGGTTTCCATTCCGAAGTTTTCAATATCGCCGATGATGAACAGATTATAGGCAGGCTCCTGCTCAAGATAGGCCATCAGGGCAGGTTGGTCCGCTTCCGTCAGCTGCTGCAGCCGGTTGTTCTGAAACCAGACGGCTGCCTGGTCGACCCCGTCCCGGACTTTGAACAGCCGTAAGGTGGCCTGGTGGATTTTGGTTTTCTGGACGAGCCCGGCTTTTTCCAGCTGGCGGCCCGGTTGGATGAATTCATCCGAATTGACATCCATCTCAATGTAGCTCGCCCAGGCAGCCCGTCCGTCGGCTAAAATCGAAGACGACTGTTTAAAATGCGGTCGGCAGCGGCTCTTGTATTCTGCCAGGTGCATCACGGTGCAGTTGTCGAAGTCGACCCCGATCAGCAGAACATGGGCGTCCTGGCGGTAGAGCTCGCCGCAGGGCGATTGCTCGCCCAGGCTGCCCGACAATTCATGGCGGGCGGTTATTATTGAAGCTTTCGGTCCGCGGGCGGCAAACGATGTGGTTGGATGATTGCTGCGCTGCACGCCGGGATATCGATAGAAGCAGTTGGCCAGCGCCCCCATTTTTCTTGGCGGCGTGCGGTAGGGGTCGAATGGCGGCATGTCGGTTCGTACTGTCGGCCACCAGGCCTTTGGAACCGGCGGATGGCGCCAATACGAGGGGTCTGAGTTCTCGCCGGTCTGCGAAGGCATAACCAGCGTGCCCTGCGGGCCCAAAAGCTCAATCAGGACGTCCAGCAGGGTTTGCGCTCCGCCGGGTATCCAGCCCAGTTTCTTCATGGCCGAGTGGACAACCAAACACATGCCCGGCCGGACGCCGGCTTGGGTCAGTCCCTGGACCAGATCCTGGCGGGAGCAGAGATGGTCGGGCATTTTCTCCGCCATCAGATTTCAACCAGCCGGGCCATAATGCCGTCCACGCCGTTCAGGTCCTCGGCAAAAGCATCACAGTCAATGGCCGCGGGAACCAGGTGGAGGATGATCAGACCATCGTTGGCGCAAGCATCATCCTGGCCGGCTTCGTGAAGACCCAGCCGGGTGTTGATGCCGCAGCCATACTGCGACAGGACGTGCTGGAGCTTCTCGGCGATTTGCAGTCTGTGGCTCACCCTGATGATCATGATTAAATGCTTGTTCATAAGAATACCTCCTGGATAAACATCCACTCCTGTCCAATGTTACTGCCTAATGGCGGCTGTTGCGAATGCTGCGCAGGGCTTCTAGATTCCTGATCGTAAAAGACGACCGGTAAAAATCGATGATGCCCTCGTCCTTCATCCGGCCGAGCTCTCTCGACATGCTGGGCCGCGAGACGTTGAGGTAATCCGCCAGCGCTTCCCGGTTCATATTGATCAGGAACGTCTTGCTCGATGTCTGGCGGTAGCGGTCATACAGAAAGGCCGCCAGCTTCTCGCGCATGCCCCGGAGTTTGAGATAGCTCAGCCTGCTGTTCATCAGCATGGCCTTGCCAGCGACAATGCCCAGCATATTGCGGATCAGCTTCTGATGATAGTCGCAGGCCTGGCAGCAGCTCTGGCTGAGTCGTTCATAGGGCAAAAACAGAACTTGTCCGTCTGAGGCGGCGACGACAGTATTCGGCCAGATGCCGCGGCCGGCATAGGCCGCAACTTCGCCGAACAGCTCGCCGGAACCGAACAGGCCGACGATCAGCCGCTCGCCGGCGAAGTTCTCTTGTTGCACCTGGACCTGTCCGTCCAGTACGATGCCGATCACGTCTTGCGGACTGCCGGCCTGTCCGAGTATTTCGCCTTTCCTGAAGCTGCGCGGGTTCGGTTCAAGGCAGGGCAGCAAGCTGGTAATGCCAGCTTGCGATATGCCGGCAAACAGCGGGCAATCGGCCAGCCGTTCAGCGGTCATGGCAGGCAGCGGCATGTCAGGAAACCGGCCGTGCGTCGGCGTTAGCGCAGATGATCACCTGTTCGACATCTTCCCAGTCCAGTTCGCTGACCAGGTAACCCGTATAGATCGTCTCGTCATCATAATCCTGACTCATCGGAACAACCAACAGATCCCCGCTTGATGCCAGGGTCAGCACCGCGGCACCCAGTTCAGGATAATTGTCATAGTCCAGGCTCAACTGGTCTTCCCGAATACCCCAGTCGTCGACAACCAGCGAAACTTGGGTCTTGTCAACGACCTGACAGGTCGGCGGCGCGTCATCTGATACGGGGTCGCTCATGTAGGCGACGCTGGCGTCAATATTGATTTGGTCGACATCCGCCAGGCTGTCCAGAACCGCCTGGTCAAGCAGGTAGTTGTGGCAGCTGACAACAACCGTGAACGTCTCAAGGCCTGCAAACGATGTATCCATGAAGTACGACTCGGTTGCCAGAAGCGGTTCTTCGCCGTCCAGAAAGACAAGGTCCAGCATCAGGGCGACTTCTGTCGGCAGCTGCTCGGACGCGCTCAGCTCGATCACAAATTCGCGTTGTTCCAGGTCGCTGTATTCATCTGAAGGAATATGAACCATCTGCCAGCTGACCAGCTCAAAATTCGGATCAACCCGGACCGTTTTGTCGGCGGTCGTGGTCTGGCTGGCCTCGGTCTGGCTTTGTGTCGCAACAGTCGATATCGTTGTCGTTGTCTGGGATTGGGCGCTGCAGGAGACAGACGCCAGGGCAAGGAGCAGGGCAAGGAGCAGAACAGTGGTTTTTTTCATGTTTCACCTCGTTCGTTGTTGTCAGTCGACTAGGGTTAATGTTTTTAAAACGTAATTCTATTATATATCAAGACAGAGGGCTTGTCGAAACCGCAAGTTGTAAAAAATCAGGACTATTTTGTAGCCTTGGCTACGGTAATATTGTTGAATCGGCGATAGACTGATGACGCTAACAAGAAACTCAAGCCGGCAGAATCCGGCTGATTGATTGGGGAGGAAACCAACCATGCAACGTGATATCATCCACATTGACGAGGACAAGTGCAACGGCTGCGGCTTGTGCATCACCGGCTGCCATGAAGGCGCACTGGCTTTGGTAGACGGGAAGGCCAGGCTGATTGCGGAAACCTACTGTGACGGGCTCGGTGCCTGTCTGCCCGCCTGTCCAACCGGCGCGATTACCATCGTCAAGAAGGAAGCTGACGCCTTTATCGCCCCGGCGCCGGGATCGCCCGCCGATCTTGAAGAAAAAGCCAAGCAGGCAACTGAGCAGCCCGCTTTCACCGGCTGTCCGGGCACCCGCAGCCGCGTGATCGAACGCCAGGACGAGCCGGCAGTCCCCTCGCCGGGCGATGAGACCCAGTCGGAGCTCGGACAGTGGCCGGTTCAGATCAAGTTGATTCCAGTGACGGCGCCATACCTCAACGGCGCGAAGCTCCTGATCGCGGCGGATTGCGCAGCCTATTCAAGGGCCAACTTCCACCGTGATTTCATCAAGGGCCGCGTCACCATGATCGGCTGCCCCAAACTGGACGCCGGCGACTACAGTGAAAAGCTGACCGAGATTTTCAAACGCAACGATATCAAAAGCGTCACCGTGGTCAGAATGGAAGTCCCCTGCTGCGGCGGGCTGGATTATGCCGTCAAAAACGCTCTGGCCGCCAGCGGCAAGATGATTCCCTGGCAGGTTGTGACCCTTGGCACAGACGGATCGATTCTGGACGAATAAACTGGATGTATAACCTCAGTATTGTCTTCACATGATTTGAAGGATGGCCGGTCGATTCTTGATCACAAAAAGGAGTTTTGCTTTATGTCTGATAACATGTTTTGCTTTCAGTGTGAACAGGCTGCCGGCGGCAAAGGCTGCACGGTGAAAGGCGTCTGCGGCAAAGCGCCGTCAACCTCCGCCCTCCAGGATGAATTGACTGTGGCCCTGATCAGCCTGGCCATGGTCATGGAAGATGAACCAATGACCGAACACGCCGAACGACTGATGATGGAAGGCCTGTTCACAACCATCACCAATGTCAGCTTCGACGACAAGCCAACGCGCCAGCTGATCCAGATCGTCAACCAGACCTTCGACCAATACAGGCCTGAAAACACTGGCTGCGGCTCTTGCTGCGCCTGCTTGCCCCAGGCCGAAATCGCCGAGGCATCACAGCTTTTTTCTGGCGATCCGGATCAGGTTTCGCTGCGCTCGCTGCTGCTGCTGGGACTTCGGGGCATGGCAGCCTATGCCTACCATGCGCTGGTTCTTGGCTATCGTGACCGGGAAGTCACCGAATCGCTGTTTCTCGGCATGCGCGCGGTCGGACATCACCATTCAGTCAAGGGATGGCTCGACCTGCTGATGCAGTTTGGGTTGGACAACTACCGGTGCATGGAGCTGTTGGACAAGGCCAATACCGAGTCATACGGCCACCCGGAACCGACCCCGGTTTCGATGAAAATTGAAAAAGGACCGTTCATTGTTGTGAGCGGTCATGACCTGCACGATCTCAAACAGCTCTTGGAGCAGACCGACGGCAAGGGCATCAGCATCTACACCCATGGCGAAATGCTGCCCGCCCATGCCTATCCTGAATTAAAGCGGCATGCCCAGCTCAAGGGCAATTTCGGGACAGCCTGGCAAAATCAGCGCAAGGAGTTCTCCAGCGTTCCCGGCGCCTTCCTGTTTACCACCAACTGCCTGATGCCGCCCAAAGACGACTATGCCGATCGTGTCTTCACGACCGCTGTCGTGGAATACCCCGGACTGGTCCACATCCCGGATTCCAGTTATGGCAAGGATTTTTCCCCGGTCATCCAGAAGGCCCTTGATCTTGGCGGCTATCCGGAGGATCATCCCATGACCGGCATCAATGGCGGTGATACGCTGGTCACCGGCTTTGGTCACCAGACTGTGCTGGCCGCAGCCGACCAGATTGTCGGAACCGTCAAGTCCGGTGTTTTGAAACATATTTATCTGGTTGGCGGATGCGATGGTGCCAAACCGGGCAGAAACTATTATACTGATATAGTAAGGAATACCAACCCGGACGAACTGGTGTTGACCCTGGCTTGCGGCAAGTTCCGTTTCAACGACCTTGATTTGGGCAAGATCGGACCATTCCCGCGGATCATGGACATGGGGCAGTGCAACGACGCCTACTCCGCCATCCGCGTCGCCGTGGCCCTGGCGGAAGCTTTCAAAACGGATGTCAACAGCCTGCCGCTGACCCTGGTTCTGTCCTGGTACGAACAAAAAGCAGTCTGCGTCCTGCTCAGCCTATTGGCTCTGGGCGTCAAGAATATTTATCTCGGTCCGACGCTGCCGGCCTTTGTGTCTCCCAACGTCCTGGATGTTCTGGTAGACCAGTTCGGCATTCGACCGATCAGCAGCGCGCAAGACGATTTAACGGAAATCAGGAGGAATTAAAACATGGGAAAAGCGTCTTCAAACTATGATGTCATTGTTGTCGGCCAGGGTCCTGCCGGACTGTCCGCTGCCATTTATGCTGTCCGCTCCGGACTCAAGGTTCTGGTTATCGGCCGGGATCTGGGATCTTTGGCCAAAGCGGAAAAGATCGAGAACTACTTCGGGTTCATCGATCCGATCAGCGGACCGGATCTTTTAGGGCAAGGCCTGGCTCAGGCTCGTCGGCTGGGCGTCGATATTGTCGAGGCTGAAGTCACCGGCGTTGTCTGGATGGAGCAGTTTGAAGCCGCAACCACCCAGGGATCCTTCACCGCGGCCAGCCTGGTGTTGGCGCTGGGCATGCCTCGCCGCAAGGCATCCGTCAAGGGGTTGTCGGACTATGACGGCCGCGGCGTCAGCTACTGCGCCACATGTGACGGATTCTTTTACCGCGGCAAGAAAGTCGCGGTCATCGGCAACGGCGAATATGCCTTTCGCGAAGCGTCTGAACTCAAGCCATTCGCGTCCGAGATCACGATCCTGACCAACGGCCGGCCGTTTGAGGCTGGCCAGCAGGATGAAGCGATCAAGGTCAATACGCAGAAGGTTTTGAATGCCGTGGGCGACGAAGAGAAAATCCGCAGTCTGGTGCTGGAAGACGGCACATTGGAAATCGACGGCGTTTTTGTCGCTGAAGGAACAGCGTCCGCGCTGGATCTTGCCTTGAAGCTGGGACTGGACAATGACGGCAAGGTGATCCTGGTTGACGACAACCAGAAGACCAACCTGCCCGGTTTGTTTGCCGCCGGCGACTGCACCGGCGGTCTGCTGCAGATCGCGGTTGCGGTCGGCGAAGGGGCTAAGGCCGGCATGGCCGCTGCGGGTTTCGTCCGAGAGCAAAAGGGTGAAAAGGAACAGAAAGTCCAGTGGGGCGACTGACAGTCAGCGTCGGATCAGAACCCTCAGCGAATTAAATACAGCCAGCACCGCAACCCCGACATCCGCGAAAACGGCCTGCCAGATGCCGGCCAGGCCAAAGACAGCCAAAACCAGTACGAGCAGCTTGAGGCCCAGCGCCAGCGCAATATTCTGGCGAACAATCCTGCGGGTCCGGCGTGCGATCCCGATCGCTGTCGCGACCTTGTCCAGGTCATCTGCCTGAATCACGATGTCGGCGCTTTCAATCGCAGCGTCGCTGCCGGCGCCCAGGGCGATGCCGACGTCCGCCCTGGCCAGGACCGGGGCATCATTGATGCCGTCACCGACAAAGACAACACTTCCCCTTTGGCCTTGGCTGGCGATCAGCGCCTCCAGGGCCTCAACTTTGTCTTCCGGCAGCATCTCGGCATAAGCCTGCTCAATGCCGGTCTGCCGGGCGATTCGGCGCACGGCCGGCCAGCGATCGCCGCTGTACAGGGCCAGATGGGTTACGCCGCTTTCGCGCAAGTGCTCGACCACACGTCGGGCTTCAGGCTTCAACAGGTCACTGAGCCAGATCTCGCCGGCATATTCGCCGTTAACAGCCAGATAGAGGGTCGTACCCTCATGCCTGCCCAGATCTTCAGTCAACTCATCGCCGGTTTCTTCAGCAGATCTGTCCTGTCCCGGCAATTCCACCTGATTTGTGGCCATCAGGCGCTCATTGCCCACGAGAATCAACCGGTCAGCCGTC
Organism: uncultured Saccharofermentans sp.; assembly: GCA_963675845.1. Taxonomy (GTDB): domain Bacteria; phylum Bacillota; class Clostridia; order Saccharofermentanales; family UBA5734; genus UBA8949. Next base: position 204,169 of record OY776634.1, read on the forward strand.
TGAACTTCCAAACCCAGCCCGGCATAGTCCTGGTAGGATTTGACCGGTCCGGTATCCGGCAGGTCGTGCCCTTGCTCTCGCCAGGCTCTGAGAATCGAATCGGCAATCGGATGGCTGGAATAGCTTTCGGCCAGCGCCGCCATCTCCAGAACAGCCGCTTGATCAAAGCCGGCTGCCGGCACAATCCGGGTCACGGCAAACCGGCCTTCGGTCAGGGTTCCGGTCTTGTCCATGGCGATCGTATCGACCTGGGCCAGTTTTTCAAGGTAGTTGCCGCCCTTGACCAGGATACCCTGGCTTGATGCAGAACCGAGTCCGGCAAAATATCCGACCGGCACCGACAGCACGAGGGCGCATGGACAAGATATCACCAGCAGGATCAGCGCTCGGGCCAGCCAGTCAATCAAGGGCTGCCCGAGGACCAGCGGCGGAACGATGGCGATCAGGGCGGCCAGGCCGACCATGATCGGAGTGTAGACCGCTGCGAATTGGGTGATGAACTGCTCTGCCGGCGCCTTGCGCGATGACGCGGTTTCGACCATTTCCAGAATCCTGCTCAGCGCCGAATCCGCGAAAGGCCGGATGACCTCGACGGTCAGCAGGCCGCTGCCATTGACACAGCCGGCCAGGATCTCATCGCCGGCCTCGACCGAACGGGGCAGGCTTTCGCCGGTCAGTGCCGCGGTGTCCAGACTGGATTGCCCGTCAATAACTTTGGCATCCAGCGGCACACGCTCACCGGGTCGAACCAGCAATCGCTGTCCGACACTGACTTCTGCAGGCGAAACGATGGTTGTCGTGCCGTCGTCCGCCAGCAGTGCGGCCTGATCCGGGCGGATATCGATCAGGGCCTGAATTGATCGTCGTGAATGGTCCACGGCCATTTGCTGCAGGATCTCGCCGATCTGGTAAAAGAGCATGACCGCAGCCGCTTCCGGGTACTCGCCGATCAGCAGCGCTCCCAGCGTCGCGATTGACATCAGGAAATTCTCGTCGAACAGCTGCCGGCGGCGCAGATTGCCGAAAGCCGCGATCAGGACGTCATAGCCCAGGATCAGCCAAGAGAGTACAAACAAGGCGATTCTGAGCGGCTGGTCTAGCGGCAGGATCAGGGCACCCAGAAAGGGCAGCAGACCGAATCCGAACCGAACCAGCTTCAATTTCGGCAACGATTGCCAAATCCCCGGTTTCAACGGCACGCCTTTCAGAATGCAGGCATCCTTTTCAATGGCGTGAATCGCTAAGTCCACGTCGGCCAGCAGCTGGCTTTCGGGACGTCTACCGTCACTGGTCAGATGAAGTCGGCTGGCGCCAAAGTCTATGCTGGCGGCGACAACGCCGGGGATCTTGCCAATTTCAATCTCCATCTTGACGGCGCAGCTCGCGCACCCCAGGTTGCTGATATTCAGTCGGATGTCCTTGTTCTGGTGTTCCCCACCCATGCGCTCAACCCCTTTCTTCCTGGCCGTGCGGACGCATTTCCCGCACATGGGCGATCGCAGTGGCGACCAGCAGGCGGATGTGTTCGTCATCCAGGCTGTAGAACGTGTTCTTGCCCTCGCGCCGATATTTGACCACGCGGCTCTGACGCAGGACGCGTAGCTGATGCGAGATCGCTGATTGGCTCATCCCTGTCAGATCCGCCAGGTCGCAGACGCACAACTCGGACGCCAGCAAGGCGGCAATCATACGCATGCGCGTTGGATCCGCCAGCACCTTGACCAGATAGCTGGCATCATCAAGATCAAGATCGTCCGGCATGCCCTGTTTTGCTTTTTCAATCAACTCCGGGTGCGTGGATTCAGCTGAACACAAGTCTTCCGGCATTGTAATCACCTCATACATATGAATGCTTGCTCATATGATCATAATAGATCATGTTCAAACTTATTGTCAATAGTTGACTTATCTCACCATATCATAGCGGAACTGTCGCCTATTAAATAAGTCTGTGATATATTAAACGATAGCGAGTCAACTTTGATTAATATCCAGTTATATATTGAGCCAGAACCAGGAGGGAATTACCGTGGCCATCTTCAATCGTTTCTCAGGCGGCATCCATCCGCCGGGCAACAAGGGCACACGCGACAGCGAAACTGTTGTTCTTGACGGTTTTAAAGTCGTGCGCATCCCGATGTTGCTCCACAACGGTCCGCCGAGCGTCTGCATCGTCAAAAAAGGTGATGAAGTCAGTGTCGGCCAGCTGATCGGAAAACCCGGGCACCCGCTAGCCGTATCCATCCATTCCAGCGTTTCCGGTAAAGTCCGCTCCGTCGCGGACGAGGTGGCCAGCAACGGCCAGCTGATGACAGTCGTGACCATCGACTGCGACGGCCAGCAGACTGTTGCGCCGGATATCGGTCCGCCGACGGTCGAATCCCGCGAGGATTTCATCAACGCGGTCCGCGAAGCCGGTCTGGTCGGTCTGGGCGGCGCCGGTTTCCCAACGCACATCAAACTCAAGCCGCCGGCTGACAAGTACCCGGACACCCTGCTCCTGAACGGCGCGGAGTGCGAACCGTATATTACTTCGGATTTCCGCCTGATGGTCGAAAACCCGGATGACGTGATCGAGGGCATCGAGAAGGTTCTTTTTTACATGGAGATTCCCCGGGCTCTGATCGGCATTGAGAAAAATAAGCCGGAAGCGATCCGGGCGCTCAAAGAGACCATCGAACAGCGCCGGCAGAAGACTGCCGACTATCCGGATATCGAAGTGGTCGGCCTGCCGACGCGGTATCCGCAGGGCGCGGAAAAAATGCTGATCAAGGTACTGACAGGGCGCATCGTACCGTTCGGCGGCCTGCCCCATGACGTCCACGTTATGGTCATGAACGTCAATACGGCCCGTAGCATTTCGGATTACCTCAAGACCGGCATGCCGCTGATCCGCAAGACATTGACGCTGGACGGCGACATCGTGAAGAAGCCGGGCAACTACAATGTCCCGGTCGGGCTGCCGATCGCCGATCTGATCCAGGCCGTCGACGGACTGGACGGCGAAGCGTCCAAGATCCTGATGGGCGGCCCGATGATGGGCATTGCCGTCGACCGGACTGAAGCATCCATCCTCAAGATCAACAACGCGATCCTTGTATTCGGCAAGACAGCCGCAGACATTCCGGACGAGACAGACTGCATTCGGTGTGCCCGCTGTGTCGAGCAATGCCCCATGAAACTTGTCCCGACCACGCTCGACGCCATGGCCCGCGAGCACGACCTTGAAGGCCTGATGGCCTACGATGTTAACAACTGCATCGAATGCGGCTGCTGCAGCTATGTCTGCCCGGCCAAGCGCTATCTGGTGCAGAGCATCCGCAACGGCAAGGCCGAAATCCGCGCAGCCCGAGCAAAGGAGGCCAGCAAAAAATGAAGCTGTACGTATCCTCTTCCCCCCATATCCGCTCGAGCGCGACGACCCGCCGTCTCATGCTGGATGTCGTCATCGCCCTGATCCCGGCTTTCATCGCATCGTTTCTAGTCTATGGCCTGCGCGCGGTCTGGGTGACCGCGCTAGCGATTTTCTCGGCGCTGCTATTCGAGTACATCAGCCGCCGCGTCATGAAACGCCAGCAGACCATCGGCGATATGAGCGCCGTAGTCACCGGCATGCTCCTGGCCTTCAACCTGCCGCCGAACGCCCCGCTCTGGCTGCCGGTCATCGGATCGTTTGTCGGCATCGTGGTCGTCAAGCAGATGTTCGGCGGCCTCGGCCACAACTTCATCAATCCTGCGCTGGGCGCAAGGCTTGTCCTGACGCTGTCCTTCCCGACGGCTATGACGGCCTGGGTCGTCCAGGCACAGCCGGTCGCTGCCAATCCGCTGACGGTTGACCTCATCGCCCAGGCGACGCCCCTGGCCCAGCTTCGGGCGGGCGGCGATCTGCCGGGTTACCTTGACCTCCTGCTGGGCACCGCCAAGAGCGGCTGCCTGGGGGAAGTCTCCATCCTGGCGCTGCTGATCGGCGCGGCCTACCTGCTGCTGCGCGGCGTGATCAAGCCCTGGGTACCGCTGGCCTACATCGGCACGGTGGCAGCCATGGTCTCCCTGGCCGGACAGGATCCGCTCTACCATATACTTTCCGGCGGCCTGATCCTCGGCGCATTCTTCATGGCAACCGATTATACGACCTCGCCGCTGACATTGCGCGGCAAGATCATCTTCGGCGTCGGCTGCGGCCTGCTGACCGGCCTGATCCGTCTCTTCGGTGGTATGACCGAGGGCGTCTCCTACTCGATTGTCATCATGAACATTCTTGTTCCCCATCTGGAGCGCTGGACCAAACCGGTTTCGCTTGGAGGAGGTGTCAGCCGTGCGTAAAAACAACCTGATTCTGCCGGCAATCATCCTCTTTATCATTTGCCTGGTCACAACCGGGCTAGTCTCCATGACCTTTGAACTGACAGCAGACGCCCGGGCCATGCAAAAGGAGATTTCAGACAACCTGAACCGTCGCCTGTTGTTCCCGGATGCGCTCGATTTCGAGGCGATTGAACTGGCAGATGAACAACTGGATGCCGGCCTGATCGACGCCTTTAAGGCTATGGCTGAAGACGGCGGTGAGCTGGGCGTTCTGATCACGGCCCAGTCCCGCGGCTACGGCGGCCAGGTGCCCGTCATGGTCGCGATTGATGCCAGCGGCGAGATTTCGGCAATCAAGGTCCTGTCCAACGATGAAACACCGGGTCTTGGCCAGAAAGTCGCAGACAGCCTGTTCGCCGGACAGTTCTCCGGACAGGCGGCGGCCAGCCAGTTTACCGTCGACAATACGGAAGGCGCGATCAAAGTCGATGCCGTCACCGGTGCGACCATCTCCTCCAGAGCGGTCATCAGCGCCGTCAATGCGGCGCTAGCCTTCTACTCGACCCTGGAAATGGCCGACAACGCACCGCCGGTCATGTCACATGATGAATGCAGACAACTGCTTTTTCCCCAAGCCAGCGAATTCATTGAGGTCAGCCTGACCCCGCAGCAGAAGCTTCTCGGCGTTGTTGAAGCCCACAAGGCCCTTGACAGCCTTGGCGAGATGCTGGGACATGCCGTTGTCGCCAGATCCAAAGGCTATAACGATACCGTTGCGGTTATGGTCGGTGTCGATCCCGACAATGTCATCCTCGACGTAACCGTCCTGGACCATGTCGAGACGGATGATTCCATCCAGGCGATTGAAGCATCCGGCACAGCTGAACAATTCGCTGGCTATTCTGCCGGTAATCGATTTGACATCGAGACCAACGAGAATGGCCAGATCCTGGTTGACGCTGCCTCAGGCGCAACCGTTTCATCGAGGGCGATCGTCCGCTCAGTCAATATTGCCCTCGACTACTTCATGAACAATCTTCGCGTCATTGAATCGGTCAACTTCGACGACTATCGTGAACTGCTGTTCCCGCAGGCCAGTGTTTTCGATGATCTGGTTCTGGGTGAACAGGAGATCGAAGCCGGTCTGGTCGAGGCCGCGGTGGCTAAAAACGAGACCGGAGATGTCCTTGGATATTTCATCGTTTCCGAGAAACAAGGCTACGGCGGTCTAATTCCGATTATTGCCGCGGTCGGGCGTGATGAGGTCATCAGCGGCCTGGTTGTCCTCCCTCGTCAAGAATCGCTGGCACGGGGAACCCAAGTCGCCGAAATCGGCTTTGTCGACCAGTTTATTGGACTGCCTGCCAGCACGCGCTTCGCCCTTGAAGGCGACAGCGGCCTGTTGATCGATACAGCGGCCGGCGCGACCATCTCTTCACAAGCTGTTGTCGACGCGATGAATCTGGCCCTGGCCTTCTTTGACAGTTACCTGTCACAGGATAACATGCAGCTTCTGTTTCCCCGGGCCGTCCAGTTCAACACCATCGAACTGGACGACAGCCAGCGCGCGTCCGGACTGGTTGAAGCCTATAGCGTCACCGGTGAGGCGGAGATTTCACAGGGATACCTGGTCGTCGCCAGAGCGCCAGGGCATGGCGGCGATGTCAATGCCCTGGTTGCCATTGATCCCCAGGGCTCCATCAGCGGCCTGATTATTCAGGCCACCTATGAAACCCAGGGCCTCGGCTCTCTGGTCGCCGAAGATGCGTTTAGCAGTCAATTTGTCGGGCTGCCGGCAGAGACGGTTTTCAGCCTGTACGAAGCTGACAGCGGGATAATCCCGGAAGGCATTGCCCTCGACGCGATCGCCGGCGCAACCGAATCATCTCTGGCTTCGGTCACAGCTGTCAACCTGGCCCTTGAATACTACAATCTGAATCTCGCGGAGGTACAATAGCATGAGCCCCAAAAAGAAAACCCCGCTGATCCAGGAATTCACCAAAGGAATCATCGTCCAAAACCCGGTCCTTCGACTGGTTCTCGGCACCTGCCCCGCGCTGGCAGTTACAACCAGCGCTGAGAACGGTATCGGCATGGGCTTGGCGGCTACCTTTGTCCTGGTCTGCTCCAATCTGGTCATATCCATTTTGCGCAAATTCATTCCCGACAAAGTCAGGATACCGGCCTTTATAACGGTCATATCCGGTTTTGTCACCATCGCCCAGCTGATCATGCAGGCGTACATGCCCTCTTTGAACGATTCCCTGGGCATTTTCGTGCCCCTGATCACGGTCAACTGCATCATCCTGGCCAGAGCTGAAATTTTCGCCAGCAAGAACCCGGTCGTCCCGTCGATCATAGATGGGCTGGGCATGGGCATCGGCTTCACCGCCGCCTTGTTTGCGATGGGCGCTATCCGCGAAATCCTCGGCAATGGCTCCATCTTCAACGTCGCGCTGCCCGGCCTTTCAGCCGGCGGCGTTTTCGAGCCGATCCTGATCTTCATCCTGCCGCCAGGAGGCTTTTTCGTCTTCGGCGTCCTGATCGCACTGGCCGACAAGCTGTCAAAAATCTATGCCAAGAAAAACGGCACCGAACCCATCCTGTGCGCCGGCGCGATCAATGACCAGTCGGCCTGCGCGATGTGCGGCGGCTGCAGCCTGGGCAAGGGACCGGCCGGCGAGACCCCGATGGACCGTCTTGAGCGCCAGGCCCGGGAGCGCGATGAAGCCCGCGAACTTGAGCAAGATACGAAAGATGGAGGTGGGGCGTCATGATTGAGATGCTGGTCATCCTGTTCAGCGCTATTCTGGTCGATAACCTGGTCCTGTCCAAATTCTTGGGCATCTGCCCGTTCCTGGGCGTGTCCAAGCAGTTGAAAACCGCAATGGGCATGAGCATGGCGGTTATCTTCGTCCTGGTGTTGGCGACCGCGATCACCTGGCCGATCTTCACCTTCCTGCTGGCTCCGCTGGGCGTGAGCTACCTGCAGACTATCCTGTTTGTCCTGGTCATCGCCGCGCTGGTTCAAATCACGGAAACCTTCCTGAAAAAATCAATTCCCGCACTTTATCGCGCCCTGGGCATCTTCCTGCCCCTGATCACAACCAACTGCGCGGTATTGGGCGTCACCATCCTCAATATCGACAACGACTTGACGTTCCTGCAGTCGATTGTCAACGCCCTGGGCGGCGGCCTCGGCTTTATGCTCGCCTTGTTCCTGTTCGCAGGGGTCAGGGCCCGGGTAGCCAAGGCAGATGTCCCCAAGGCGCTTCAGGGGCTGCCAATCACCTTGATTTCAGCGTCCCTGGTTTCATTGTCATTTTTCGGTTTCAAGGGTCTGGTTGAGAATCTGTTCCATTAAGGACCCCAGTCTGCAAAAAGGAGATTTGCATGTTATTCAATATCGCAATGATCAACATTGGTTCCATCCTCGTACCCGCCGCAATCGGCGGCGGTGTCGCGCTGTTCCTCGGCGCCCTGATCATGATCTCAGCCAGGGTCTTTGCCGTACCGGTCGACAACAAGCTGGAGGAGATTAAAGCGCTGCTGCCCGGCGCAAATTGCGGCGCCTGCGGCTACAGCGGCTGTGAAGGCTATGCCGTGGCCCTGCGCGAAGGCGACAACGACGCCGGCAAATGCCCGGTTGGCGGCGCTGAAATGGCACAAGAACTCGCCGAGCTGCTGGGGCTGTCCAAGCCGGACTTCGTTCCCAAGGTCGCCCAAGTGTTTTGCCAGGGTACGGACAAGAACACCCAGAAGCGGTTCGAGTATGAAGGAACCATCGGCTGCGCTGCGGCCCATGGCCTGTTTTCCGGGCCTAACTCCTGTTCTTATGGATGTCTGGGCTTCGGCGACTGCATTCTGGCCTGCCAGTTTGAAGCCATATCCATCGTCGATGGGATCGCCCAGATCGATTCCAGCAAATGCACGGCCTGCGGCATGTGCGTCACAGCCTGTCCCAAGGATTTGATCAGCATAATCCCGCAGCACTGGAACAGCTACACGGTCCGCTGCCGCAACAAATGGCCCGGCAACCAGACCCGCAAGAACTGCAAGGTCGGCTGTATCGGCTGCCAGCGCTGCTACAAGGTCTGTGAATATGGTGCGATTGAGATGGACGGCCCGCTGGCCGTGATTAATCCCGAAAAGTGCACACACTGCGGCAAATGCCTGCCGGTGTGCCCGACCTCGGCGATCCAGAACGGCCTGACCGGCAATGTGCCCAATAAAGTTGAAATCTGATTGGAATCGACTGATCAGATGATCTCAAAGTCCCGTTCCCGGGGTTTGGTGGGGATCAGCTTGATATCCAGGCCGTGAATATCACTGTGCCCGTTGCCGCGGCGGACAGTTTCCAGAAACGCTGAAAAAGCAGTTTCACTCCCCTGGACCTGGGCTTCAACCCTGCCGTCAGGCAGGTTGGTCACCGTACCGGTCAATCCATAAATTCTGGCGGTCCGAGAGACCAGATAGCGAAATCCAACGCCCTGGACCCGGCCGCTAAACAGCAGATGATAACGTTGCACCAGACTTGTCCTCCTACGCTATTCTACAAGTCTATTGTACACGGTTCAGATCCTGCAGGGCGACTTGAATCTTTCATCGGAGCACGACTTGCTTTTTCCAGTTTTGTGTGGTAAGATTTCATCTGCGCGTTCAGCAAATATGGCAAGGAGGTGTTCAAATGGCAAAATGTGATATCTGCTCGAAAGATAAGAATTTCGGCAGGAAGATCAGCATCACCCGTTCTCAGGTTTCACGCCGGGCTCTGTCTCAGCAAAAACCCAACGTTCATAAGGTTCGGGTCATGGTTGATGGCACTCCATCAACCAAAAAAGTCTGTACCAGATGCCTCCGTTCCGGTAAAGTCCAGAGAGCCTGAGCACAGATCAGACATGCTGAAAAGATAACAGCTTCTTCACAAATGAAGAGGCTGTTTTTTTTAGTCGTAAAGTCTTCTGGCAAAAAGGATGCGCGACCTGAGCGCCTCATCAACGGTCAGGTCGATCAGTCGGATGGATGATTGACCCTCGCCGGCAAACAGGACCTGTCCGTCACCCACGCAGATCGCCATATCGACCGCGCCATCGATAAGGCCCGCTTCATCTCTAAAGAAAACCAGATCGGCTTCCAGCAGGTTATCGAGGCTGGCAAGGCCATCGGTTTCATCGGGCTCAAATTCGACCGCCTGACCAACCTGGGTCATGTCTTCAAGCAGCCTGGGTAGCTTATAGCCGTTGATCATGCCGGCGAGACGAGCGATGCCGATCGTTGAAATGCCACGAACAGACTGACCGCCGTCCAGCGCCGTAATCTGATTGAACGCCATCGCTGTACTGGTGAAAAACCGCTGGCCGTCGGCGGCCGGAAGAATGTCCTCAAACGGTTCGAGAACGATAACGCCTTCGTCGCTGATCCAGCCGACCTGTCCGTCCGGCAGGTCGATCCGGGATATGCCGTTGCCGCGGTAATCCGCAAAAAGAACGGTGCCCATGGGAACTTCAACCAGCAGCGTGCCCTGGCGGGCGTGGGACATGATGCGTTTTTGCGTGTCCACGACGATCAGCTTGAACCGGAAGCGGTCTGGTTCGATTGACTGCCGGCTGTCCACCAGGTTTTCAGTCAGCATATAGCCGACGGTTCCGTCTTCTAGCTCAACAAAGGCAAATCCCGGCGTACAGTTTGTCGACAGGATGTGTACAGGCTCATTGTACAAGACTTGGGACAACCGACCGGCCTTGATATCGTCTTGTTCAAACAAGTCTGCAATCGGCTCACTGCAGGTCCAGGTCGAGGCGTCATAAAGCAGGCTGATCTGGTCCTGGCCGGTCATCTGGTCCGGATGAATGATGGATTGCACGCCGGCCACCAGCGCCGGAACGCCCCAGAAAACCATGACCGCGATCAAGGCAAAGGCAACCAGCGCAAGCAGCCAGATCGGCAGGCCGGGCTTTCGACTGCTAATATAAACCGTCTTGTTGCTGTAGCCCCACAGATCGTGTACTTGCCTGGGGGCTCGGGAATCGCTGCGCCTGCCTTTCTCAGCCTTGTGGAATTGCTTGGGATTCATGCTTGATCCCCCGATTGGCAGCAAATCACGCAGAAGGCCAGCGCATGATCCTGTTCATGAGACAGGCTGATCGCAATCGATTGGCCGTTAAGGGCTCTGTAGTAAGCCAGAGCGGCACCATGCAGCCGGATGACAGGCTGTCCGGTCGGCAGTCGTTGAACCTCGATATCGGTCCAGGAGACGCCATGGCGCCAGATGCCGCAGCCCAACGCCTTCGCCACGGCTTCCTTGGCGGCAAACCGCGCGGCCAGTGATGGAATGGCCGGATCGTTCAAATGCTCGAGAACATTGCAGTCAGCCATTTCACCGGTCGTAAAAAGGCGGTCCAGCATCAGACGGCCCCGTCGTTCAATCGCCTGTCGAATGCGCAGGGTCGAGACTAGATCGGTCCCGCAGCGGATTGGATTTTGTTCAGCTTTTGACATAGACTGCTCCGCTTCCTTGATCATTTGCGCCGACGACGGCTCAGTTCGATGCGAACATCCTCGCCAAAGAAGCGATACACGGCAAAGTTACCCAGCAGCCGGCTGAGCAAACGCTCGTCGTATGTATCGCGCAAAGTCTGAGGATTGGCGTTGCTGGACACGATGGTTTTCAGCGCAGGCACCGAACGCTCGTCGATGACAGTCAGCAGGTCAGCGTATCTCGATGCCGCACCAGCCTCGGTTCCCAGATCGTCGATCAGCAGAAGATCGCATGACATGATGCTGTCATGAAGCGCACTGGCCTTCTCAAGGCGGATCGGATCCGGATTGAATGCCGACAGCAGGGTTCTGTGCTCGGCAATCGCCTCGAACAGCCGCGGCGCAGGCAGGTAGAGAACACTACGGCCTTGTGCCAGCAGGCTGTTGGCGATGCAGGCCATAAGGAATGTCTTGCCGGTACCGGGGCTGCCGACAAACAACAGGTTGCGTGTTTCGGAATCGTCAAACGCCTGCACAAAACGCTGGGCTGCCTGCTTGAGGCCGCAAATCTGCTGTCGGGGCGACACCTGCGACTGATAGCGCTCAGGATTGGGCTGGTCGGAAAACAAGGTTTCGTCAAATGACTCGAATGTCAGCGATTTCAAGGATCTGAGATTGGCGTTTTCCTGGAGCAGCGGAATCAGGATCTGACGATAGCAGCTGCAGCGCTTGCTGCCGAGCATGCCGGTATCCTGGCAGATGGGACAGGTGTACTTGACCTGGTCATAATCCGGATCCAGACCTTCCGCCTGAATCAAGGCTGCGCGCTCATCCAGCAAGTTGGTTTTCCGGGCTGCTGCCTGACGCGGACGGTCAGGATCAATGCTCTCCAACAGCAGGTCAGCGCCCGCAGACGCAACAGCCTGGTCCAGCCGGGCCAGTTCAGGGTATTTCGCATGCAGGGCTTCACGGCGGATATCTCTAGATTTTTCCGCCTGGAACCTGCGGTCCTCATAGGCGCGGGCGACAGCCCGTGATATCGATGGCTGCAAGGATATACCCCCTTTATGAGTGCTTGGCGTCAGATGCGGCGGCAGAAGGTGCCCCGCCCTGTGTCAGGTCGGAAAAGTCCAGCTGATCAGGCCAGACCTGCTCGGCCGGCGGTTCCTGCGGCTTGGACTCCTCCTGGTTTTCGACCGGTACATCTTCATAGAACTCAGACAGGTAGTCGTCCGAGTATTCCCGCTGCTTGAAATTGCCGATGTTGCGGGCTTTAGCGCCGCTGCCTGAACCGGATGTGCTATTGCTGCGCAGAGCAGCGTGCTTCTGGGCTTTCTGCTCTTCATAGGCCTTGATGCTCTCGGCGTCCTTGAGCTGGTGGGAAAACCATTCCTGAAGAATCCTGTCGACGGCATTCAGGTTGGGGTTTGAAAGTCTCGTGGTCTTGCGCAGGGCCAGCTCAATGATTTCGAATTCAAATCCGAACTTGTCGAGCCAGCGGGCTACCATCTCCTCATCGTACTCGGTCATCCTGCGGCGCAGTTTGCGGCCGACTTTCTTGCTGGCCTTGGACAAACGCTCATGGGAGAGGAAATAGGTATTGAGCTGCTCAAAGCTGGTGATGCCACGTTTGGCCCAGTTCTCGGCAACCTTGGAGATGTAGGCCTTGCTGTCCAGCTTGTTGCGGCGGGCGCATTCCTGAAACAGGGCATAGATGACTTCCGGTTCGAAATGGTAGCGATCGAACCATGAGTCAATTTCCCCATACCAGGACGGCGACATCAAGCCCTGGAAAAAGGTTTTCGCGATATCGGTCATCAGTTTCTCGCGTACATTGAACTTCTCTTGCGAGGCAATCGCTTCAGTTGGTGTCGAGGCGGTTTTCGGGCGATAGGTCCGCTCAATTTCCATCGCCTTGATATCCGCGATCATGATGCCCCTGTCCTGGATCTCGACCAGGTCGCGCGTTGCCAGTTCAAGCAGGGCTGTCCGAATGGTATCGTCGTCTGTGCCCAGCCGCCTGGCCAGCTCCTGCTCGCTGATCTTCTGTCTCGATCGGGCTGCCAGCAGCATATAAATATACAGCTTGACAGCCAGGCCGCTCAGGTCAGGCAGATATTCAGTGATGAAAATGTCGGGTACGAGCGTGTCTGAGAGCAGGAGTTTCCTGCTTTCGTCTATCTGCATGAAGGTCCTCCCAATTCAAGCGAAATCAGTAGAATGACAAAGCCCCGCCCATGACATGGACGGGGCTTTATTATAACACGATCAGTCCGATTTGTGCGGCTGGATTGCAGCGAAAAACCGGTTCTGCGCGACCTGCTTATTCAGCGTCAGCCAGCTTTGTATAGGACTCGTAACGGTCCCTGGCATCGGCGGCAGCCTTGTCGAAAATAGCTTCGACCTGGTCGCGGTCATATTTTTTGTACAGCGTCGTATAGCGGACTTCACTGTTCAGGAAGGCTTTGAAGTCGCCGGACGGCTCCTTGGAATCAAGCACGAACGGATTCTTGCCGGCTTCCTTGAGCGTCGGGTTGAAACGGTACAGATGCCAGTAGCCGCTTTCGACAGCTTCCTTCTCGTGCTTCTGCGCGACTGTCAGGCCGCCCTTGATGCCATGGTTGATGCACGGCGAGTAGCAGATAACCAGTGACGGACCGTCCCAGGCTTCGGCTTCGTTGAGGGCTTTCAGCAGCTGGGCCTGGCTGGCTCCCATGGCAACCTGTGCCACATAGACATAACCATAGCTCATCGCCATCATGCCGAGGTCTTTCTTCTTGACAGCTTTGCCGCCGGCGGCAAACTGGGCAACCGCACCAGTCTGTGTTGCTTTGGAGGACTGGCCACCCGTGTTGGAGTAGACTTCGGTATCCAAAACCAGGATGTTGACATTCTCGCCGGACGCCAGGACATGGTCGAGGCCGCCGTAGCCGATGTCGTAAGCCCAGCCGTCACCACCAACAATCCAGGTGGAACGCTTGACCAGATAGTCTTCCAGCGCCAGGACGGATTCGGCTACGGATGCTGCAGGACCGCTATAGGCCTTGAGCTCGGCAACCAGAGCTTCGCTCAGTTCCCGGGTCTTGTCACTGTCATCCATGCCGTCAAGCCACGCCTTGGCGGCTTCTCCTGCCTTGGACGAGCCGTCTGACTCAACCAGGTCGGCCAGTTGGGCAGCAGCTCTGGCGCGCAGTTGCTTGACCGCGATATGCATGCCCAGGCCATGCTCGGCATTGTCTTCAAACAGGGAGTTGGCCCAAGTCGGACCATGACCCTTGCTGTTGACGCAGAATGGCATGGACGGGGCGGAACCGCCATAGATCGAAGAGCAGCCGGTCGCGTTGGAAATCTGCATGCGGTCACCGAACAGCTGGGTCACCAGTTTGACGTAAGGTGTTTCGCCGCAGCCTGCGCAGGCGCCTGAGAATTCGAACAGGGGCTGCTCGAACTGCGTGCCTTTGACATTGGACTTGTTCATCGGGTTTGCCTTGGGTGCAAGGCTCATGGCATATTCCCAATTGTCGGCCTGCTCCAGATGCTCGCTGATCGGCTGCATGGTCAGAGCCTTCTCCTTGGCCGGGCAAACCTCGGCGCAGGATCCGCAGCCTGTGCAATCCATGGCTGAGACCTGGATGCGGTACTGGTAGTTGTCATACGGCTTCATGCCCTTCTTGGTCACGAAGTCGCCAGGCGCTGCTGCTGCTTCTTTGTCGTCCAGCAGGAACGGGCGGATAACCGCATGCGGGCAGACATAGGCGCACTGGTTGCACTGGATGCATTTGGCTTCGTCCCAGACCGGGATGTTGACAGCGATCATGCGCTTCTCATACTGGCTGGTCGCCTGCGGGAACGTGCCGTCCTCACGGCCGGTGAAGGCACTGACCGGAAGCTGGTCGCCCTTCTGGGCATTCATGACTTCAACAACATTGCTGATGAATTCGGGAACGTCCTTCTTGACAGTCGGCTTGTCCGCTGCCTGAGCCCAGGCTGCCGGGATGTCGATCACCTTGACGGCATTGACGCCGGCGTCGACTGCCGCGTAATTCATTTTAACGATTTCGTCGCCTTTGGCGCCGTAGGATTTGTCGATAGCTTTCTTCATGTGCTTGACAGCGTCGTCAACGGGGATGACGCTGGCCAGCTTGAAGAACGCCGCCTGGCAGATGGTGTTGATTCGGCCGCCAAGACCGATTTCGGAAGCCAGGGTGGTCGCGTCGATGGTGTAGAACTTGATGTCGTTCTTGGCCAGGAAGCGCTTCATGGCACCCGGCAGGTGCTCCTCGAGCTGATCGGCATCCCACTCGGTGTTGAGCAGGAAGGTGCCGCCAGGCTTCAGCGGGGTCAGCATATCGTACTTGTCGACATAGGACTGGTTATGGCAGGCGACAAAGTCGGCTTTGTCAACCAGGTAGGTCGAGCGGATCGGGTTCTTGCCGAAGCGCAGGTCGGAGATGGTGACACCGCCGGACTTCTTGGAGTCATAGGAGAAGTAGGCCTGGGCGTACATATCGGTGTTGTCACCGATAATCTTGATCGAGTTCTTATTGGCGCCAACCGTGCCGTCGGCACCCAACCCCCAGAAGCGGGCCGCGATGGTCCCAGGCAGCGCTGCGTCGATTGATTCGTCGACTGGCAGCGACAGGTTGGTGACGTCATCGTTGATGCCGATCGTAAAGTTATTCTTGGGCGCTTCCGCCAACAGGTTCTTGAAGACAGACAGGATCTGATCCGGCGTGGTGTCCTTCGATCCCAGGCCGTAGCGGCCGCCGACGATGACTGGCGCGTCGCACTTGCCAGCGAACATGGCGCAGACATCCAGGTACAGCGGTTCGCCGTGGGCGCCCGGCTCCTTGGTGCGGTCGAGCACCGCGATTTTCTTGGCGGATGCCGGGATCGCTTCCAACAATCGCTCAACTGAGAATGGGCGATACAGGTGGACTTTGACCATGCCGACTTTCTCACCGCGGGCGCGCAGCACGTCAATCGTTTCCTCGATGGCTTCACAGGCGGAACCCATCGCGATGATCACGCGGTCGGCATCCGGATCGCCATAGTAGTTAAACAGCTTGTAGTCGCGGCCGGTCAGCTTGTTGTACTCGTCCATGTAGTACTCGACAACCGACGGCAGCGCCGCGTAGAACGGGTTGCTGGCTTCACGGGCCTGGAAGAAAATGTCAGGGTTCTGAGCCGTACCGCGGAGAACAGGCTTGTTCGGCGATAGTGCACGGGAGCGGAACGCCTTAACGGCATCCTGGTCGACCAGTCCAGCCAGATCTTCATAGTCCGGGACTTCAACCTTCTGAATCTCATGCGAGGTTCTGAAACCGTCGAAGAAATGCAGGAACGGCACGCGGCCCTTGATCGATGCCAGATGGGCGATGGCGGCGAGGTCGACGACCTCCTGAACGCCGGATGAGCACAGCATTGCGAACCCGGTCTGGCGGCAGGCCATCACATCGCTGTGATCGCCGAAGATCGACAGGGCATGACCTGCGAGTGCACGGGCTGAAACATGGAATACGCCGGGGAGAAGCTCACCGGAGATCTTGTACATGTTCGGAACCATGAGCAAAAGGCCCTGCGAGGCGGTGTAGGTTGTTGTCAGAGCGCCGGTGGCCAGCGACCCGTGGACAACGCCGGCAGCGCCGCCTTCAGATTGCATCTCGATAACATTGACGGTCTGGCCAAAGATATTCTTCCGGCCCTCCTGGGCCCATTGGTCAGTGTAGTCAGCCATCGGAGATGATGGTGTGATTGGGAAAATGCCGGCAACTTCGGTGAAGGCATACGATGTGTAAGCCGCCGCGGTGTTGCCGTCCATGGTCATGTACTTCTTCTGTTTCGCCATGAGACTCTCTCCTTTAAATGTATTGCGTATAAGCGCAAAGCTTTGATTGAACCAACAGACATTATATCACAGAAGAATCAGCGTGAAAAGAAAACCGGCGGATCATTCTGCCGGTTTTTTCGTGCTAAACTGAAATTATCGGAGGTGAAACGGATATGCGCATAATACGGCATGTTTCAATCATTTTTCTGACTGTTTTTCTCACCTTGACCATCTTGCTTGGCGGCTGCTCGCCAGCGGCAGGAAACGGAGTCCTGGGCAGTTGGACAACAACAAAGGATCTGTCCTGCGTCCAGTTGGACGCGGATGGTCAGCCGACCGGTCAGGTGCCGGTCGGGCACTGGTACGCATTCAAGGCCGACCAGACCTACACGGAAGTCTTTCGATATGTCACCGTAGCGGTCAGCGGACCGACTGTCCGTCAGGGACAGTATGCCGTTGACGGTGACCGGCTGATCCTGACCGCCCGGCTCGAAAGTTTCTATCCGGATCCCGGCAGTCCCCAGCAGGCCTATTCAAATCGGAGCATTGAGGATGAAACCCTGATTTTTGTCATCGAAAACGAAGACAACGCCGAAACACTGGTCCTGTCTCAAAAAGATGAAACGGGTCGGATTGTGTTTTGGCGTTGTCAGTCAGTTACTGCAATGGATTGATTCAGCCGATCAGGCTCTGACCATCCATCTCTTTCGGAATATCCAGGTTCATCAGATCGAGCATGGTCGGTGCGAGGTCGGCCAGACGGCCTTCCTTGAGTTCGACATCACCGGCGCCGGCGACGATCAGTTCAACTGGATTGGTCGTATGTGCCGTAAACGGGCCTTGGGTTGCCGGATCAATCATCTGTTCGGCGTTGCCATGGTCCGCGGTGATCAGGGCGATGCCGCCTTGCTCCAGGATCTTGTCAACCAGCATGCCGACGCCTTTGTCCACAGCCTCAACCGCCTTGACTGCGGCGTCCATGTAGCCGGTATGCCCCACCATGTCGCAGTTGGCGAAATTCAGAATAATGACATCATACTTTTCAGATTCAACCCGGCGAACGGCTTCAGCGGCGACCAGCGGCTCGCTCATTTCAGGCTGCAGGTCGTAAGTCGCGACCTGAGGTGACGGGATCAGGCAGCGATCCTCTCCGGGATACTCCTGCTCGACGCCGCCGTTGAAGAAAAACGTGACGTGCGCGTACTTTTCAGTCTCGGCGATCCGAAGCTGGGTCAGGCCAAGATCCGAGATGTATTCGCCGAATGTGTTTTTCAGGCTGACCGGGCGGTAGGCCACTTGAAGACCCGGGAAGCGGTCGAAGGAAATATCATACTGGGTCATGGTCACATATACAGCGGGACGGTGGCCTTCCGGTCTTTGGAAACCGTCAAAATCCGGCTGCATGAAGGCCCGGGTGATCTGTCGGGCGCGGTCAGGCCGGAAATTGAAGAACACTACAGAGTCAGCGGCCTCAATGGTCGCGACCGGCTGGTCGTTTTCGGTCACGACAGCCGGTACGATAAACTCATCCATGACATTTTCGGCATAGGAGTCGGCAACCGCCTGAACGGGGTCTTGCGCTTGTATGCCTTCGCCCAGCGTCATAGCCCTATAAGCTTTTTCAACGCGGTCCCAGCGGTTATCGCGATCCATCGCGTAGTAGCGGCCCATCAGGGTGGCGATTTTACCGACGCCGATTTCTTCGAGTTTGGCGACCAGCTGCTCGGTATAGCCCTTGGCTGAATTCGGGGGAACGTCACGGCCGTCGAAGAAGCAATGCACGTAAACCTTTTCCAGCCCGGCTTTCCTGGCCATTTCCAGCAAGGCATAGAGATGGGTGTTGTGGCTGTGTACACCGCCGTCGGAGAGCAGACCGTAAAGATGCAGGGAAGCATCGTTGTCCAGGCAATTCTGGATCGCCAGATGCAGGGATTCATTTTCAAAGAAGTCGCCGTCCCGGACTGCCTTGGTGATGCGGGTCAGTTCCTGGTACACAATTCGGCCGGCGCCGATATTGGTGTGTCCGACTTCCGAGTTGCCCATCTGCCCGTCCGGCAGGCCGACATCCATGCCGGAGGTATGGATCAGGGTATGCGGTGACGCGGCGCGGATGCGGTCGATATTCGGGGTATTGGCCGCGCGGATCGCGTTGCCTTCATCCGACGGGTTATACCCGAAGCCATCCAGAATCAGCAGGGCAACGGGGCGTTGTTTAATGGTGGTCATGACAAGGGGTTCTCCTTTCAGAAGAAGGGCCGCAGATTGCGGCCCTTCCCGAGACAACAGGGGATTGGTCAGGCTATGCCGGCGTTGCAGATGACGCGGAAGTCTTGCGCTTTGAGCGACGCGCCGCCGACAAGGCCGCCGTCGATATCAGGCTGGGCAAACAAGCCTGCGGCATTCTTGGCATTGACAGATCCGCCGTACTGGATACGCATGGCAGCCGCTTCGGTTTCGCTGTACAGTTTAGCCAGGATACCGCGAATGAAGGCGCAGACTTCCTGGGCTTGCTCATCCGATGCGACCTTGCCGGTGCCGATGGCCCAGATGGGTTCATAGGCAATGGTGATCTGGCAGAGTTTGTCGGCCGGAATATCCGCAAAGGCGGCTTTGATCTGACCGCCGACCCAGTCGAAAGTCTCGCCGGCTTCACGCTGATCCAGCGTTTCGCCGCAGCAGACGATCGGGCGGACGCCCCAGTTGAGGGCCGCCTTGATCTTCTTGTTGACGGTCTCATCGGTCTCGCCGAAGTATTCGCGGCGTTCCGAGTGCCCGATGATGACGTACGGCACATGCATTTCAGCCAGCATCCTGGCTGAGATCTCGCCGGTGAAAGCGCCCTTGTCTTCAAAATGGCAATTCTGGGCGGCAATCTTGATATTGGAAAAGGCCGCAGCGTCCATCGCTGCAGTCAGCGCCGTGAACGGCACGCCGAGCGCGATCTGGGACTGGGCTTCCACGACCAGCGGCTTCAGGTCGTTGATCAGGGCAGCGGCCTCGGCCGGCAGACCCTTGTTCATCTTCCAGTTACCGGCAGCGAATGTACGGCGGGGATTCTTGTCCAGCAGGCAGTCGATGCCCGGCAGAACTTTGCCTTCGAGGAATTCCAGCGATGCGCCGCCGCCAGTTGAAATATGGGTCACCTGGTCGGCAAATCCCAAAATTTCGACAGCCGCAGCCGAGTCGCCGCCGCCGATGATCGAAATCGCGTTGGAATCTGCAACAGCGCGGGCGACCTCGCGGGTGCCGGCTGAGAACTTCTCAAACTCAAAGACGCCCATCGGGCCGTTCCAGACCACGGTGCCGGCTGCCTTGACCGCCGCGGAGTAGGCCGCGATCGATTCAGGTCCAATGTCCAGGCCCATCCAGCCGTCCGGCAGTTCCTTCGAGCTGATCGTCTTGGCCTGGGCATCGGCTGCGAACTTGTCGCCGACAACGGTGTCGGTCGGCAGCATCAGCTTGACGCCGGCAGCCTTGGCTTTTTCAAGCAGCGCCTTGGCCAGGTCAATCTTATCTTCTTCACACAGTGAATCACCAATGCCGAAACCCTGGGCGGCATAGAAGGTATACGCCATGCCACCGCCGATAATCAGGGTGTCGACCTTGCCGATCAGGTTGTCGATGACACCGATCTTGTCGGAGACTTTGGCGCCGCCGAGAATGGCGACGAACGGGCGTTTGGGATCAGCAAGGGCGGATCCCATGATGTCGATTTCCTTCTTGATCAGGTAACCGCAGGATGCCGGCAGGAAGTTAGCCAGACCAGCGGTGGACGCATGGGCGCGGTGGGCGGTTCCGAACGCGTCGTTGACAAAGATATCCGCCATTGAGGCCAGCTCGCGGGCGAATTCAGGCGCGTTTTTTGTTTCTTCCTTGTGGAAGCGGACATTCTCCAGCATCAGGACTTCTCCGTCTTTCAGCGCAGAAGCCTTGGCCTTGGCATCATCGCCGATGACATCGGCGGCCTGCACAACAGGCTGGCCTAAAAGCTCTGACAGCCTGGCTGATGCCGGCTTCATGGAAAACTTGTCTTCAGGTCCGTTCTTGGGACGGCCCAGATGGGATACCAGAATGGTTTTCGCGCCTTGCTCAACCAGGTACTGGATAGTGGGCAGTGCGCCGCGGATCCGTTTGTCATCGGTAATGGATCCAGTTGCCTTGTCCAGCGGCACATTGAAATCCACGCGGACGATCACGCGTTTTCCCTTAACATCAATGTCTTCAATGGTCTTCTTCATGTAATTGGCCATGTTCGTGTCACGCTCCCTATAATCATTGCAAGCAGTCAAGGCTTGCCGGTCTAATATAAGCCAACTTGTATTGTATACTCGAAATGCCGTTTTATCAATGCCGGATTTGCCCGGTTCATGATAGAATAGTCAAGTGAACAGACATTTTGGAGGTCAAGGGCATGAAAATCTCTCTTTTAATCCCTTTCTATAATGAAGAGGCGCAAATTCCCATTACGCTGACAACCGTCATGCCGATCCTGGAAGAAACCGGATATGATTTCGAGCTGATTCTGGTCGACGACGGTTCCAGGGACAGAACATGGGATGTCATTTGCAACGCCGCGCAAAAGGACAGCCGCGTCATCGGACTGCACTTCTCGAGAAATTTCGGCAAGGAAGCTGCCATCTGCGCAGCCCTGGACCAGGCCAGCGGTGATGCGGTTATTCTCATGGATGGCGATTTGCAGCATCCGCCCCAGCACATTCCGGAGATGATCCGGCTTTGGCATGAAGAAGGATTCGATATTGTCGAGGGCATTAAAAGCACCCGAGGCAAAGAGAGCCTGATGAGCCGTCTCAACGCCAAGGTCTTCTATGGCATGTTCCGCCGCTTTTCCGGCTATGACCTTAGAAACGCATCCGACTTCAAGCTTTTGGATCGCAAGGCTGTGGACGAATGGAAAAAGCTCCGGGAGCACGACACGTTCTTCCGCGGGCTGTCCGCCTGGCTGGGTTTCAAGCGAACCACCTTTTCGTTTGAAGTCGCGGCTCGCCAGACCGGCGGATCCAAATGGTCAATCCTTCGCCTGATGAGCCTGTCGATCAACGCCATCACCGGATTTTCCGTTATGCCCCTGCAGTTCATCACCGGTCTGGGCCTGATCATGATGCTGCTGTTCTTGATCATGGCCATCCAAACCTTGGTGACCTGGCTGACCGGTCAGGCAGCCTCCGGTTTCACGACCGTCATTCTGCTCCAGCTTTTAATTGGCGGCTCAATCATGATCAGCCTCGGTCTGATCGGCATCTACATTGCCCGCATCTTCACCGAAGTCAAAGCCCGCCCTCGCTATATCATCTCTGAGAACACAACCGATCGGGACGATGACACCGACCACAAGGCCAGATGACTGGAATTATCTGGCTGGCTGTCGCGACCCTGTTCGGCTGGCGCCTGATGCGCAGCACCATGGTCAGGCCTGGCCACCTGCTGGGTTTTGAACACCAGACGCCCTGGCCTGAGTTGCTGCTCAAGTTCGCCATGGCCTTCTGGATCGGCGTTTTACCGCTGACCTGGCTGACCTATGCGCTGGGTGCTCTGTTCAGTTGGTTGCTGCCCAACAGCATCCACCCGCTGCTGCCGGCCAATCTCATCATCCTGATCGGTCTGGCCGCCTGGCTTGCGGTCCCGAAACTCAGAACAGCCCTTCGCAGTGTCCGTGCCGATTCAAAACGGGACAAGCCCGTATGGGCCCAGAAGCTGCCAGCGGAGCCCGGCTGGCTGGATCATCTTCGGCGATCATTCAAACAGGCTGAAACCTGGTTCTTCCTGATCCCCCTGATCCTGTTTGCCCTGCTGGGCCTTTTTATCATGTTCAGCACCTTTGGCCGCGAAGGCAGCCGGATACTGGCCGGCTATTCGGTTTTCAGCGACTTCGCGCCGCACACCGCGGTTGTCAGCTCTTTTTCCCAGGGCCAGAACTGGCCGACAGACTATCCCCATTTTGCCGGCGACGGCATCGCCTACCATTTCATGTTCTTTTTTCTGTGCGGCAACCTGAATTACCTCGGCCTGCCGCTGGATCTGGCGATCAACCTGCCCAGCCTGATCGGCTTGATGTCATTTTGCGTCCTGTTAGGCTTGCTCGCCGTTCAGCTGACCCAGAAAAAGCCCGCTTTCCTGATCGCGCCGGTGCTGCTGTTCCTTCGCAGCTCAATGGCTTTTTTCACATACCTGGCCGACCTGATCCGAACCTATGCCGGCACGCCTGACGCACTGTATAGTATTCTGCAGGCTATCCGCACAAGGGAAGTCTATATCGGCAACACGCCCAACGACAGCTGGGGTCTTTGGGGCGTCAACGTCTATGCCAATCAGCGTCATCTGCTGCCAGGGCTTTCGGTCGCGCTGATCATCCTTATGATTTTTTTGCCATTGCTAAAAAGCGGGTTGGCCTCGCGCCTCCCGCTTAAAGAAAAACTACTTGCCAGATCCAGCTGGCTGCCCGCCAGCAAAACACAGTTCAAGCAACTCGCACTGGCCTGTCTGCTCGGATTGCTGCTGCCTTATTTCCATGGATCCGCACTGGTTTCGCTGCTGCTGGTTCTGGCCATCTGGGGGGTGTTTTCAAACGCCCGTCTGGGCTATCTCGCATTTGCCGCCATAGCGCTTGCAGGCGCCTTGATCCAATCCAGGATCTTTACCGGCCAGACGGCGTCGGTGATCCGACCGAGTATCCAGCTCGGCTTCATATCACCGGACCAGTCGATCGTCGGCATCCTCGTGTATCTGCTTGAGATGTCCGGCATCGTCCTGGTGCTGGCACTGGCCGCGTTCCTGCTGTCCGGGCGGCTGCGCAAGGTTATGATCATCTCCTTTTTCTTGCCGCTGCTGTTCGCCTTCACCATCTCGCTGACACCGGATGTGACTGTCAACCACAAGTACATCATGATTTCGATCGCGCTGCTCAATGTCTATGTCGCTGACCTGCTGGTCAGGCTGTGGCAGACCGGAAAGGCGTCCGCATCCCTGGAGTTGCCGGAAACAGGATCAGCGATTGCCGGACGCAAAGCTCGGACGGTCTTGACGCGAACTCTGGCGGTTCTGCTGGCGATCGTCCTGACTGTCACGGGCTTTATGGAGATCAACATCCTGAGTAACATCAGCCAGAAAAAGGTATCAATCGACACTGCATCACCCCTGGTCTTATGGATCCGGGACAACACCGACCCGAAAGCGGTTTTTATCACCGCGCCGTATCACTACAACACGTTCTACCTATCCGGGCGGATGTCCTACCTTGGCCATGCCTACTACGCGTGGTCAGCCGGTCACGACACCCGTGGCCGGCTGGAAACCGAGCAGTGGCTGCTCCAGGGCTGCGGCGGCGACCTGGCGCAATCCCTCGATCTGATCCGCCAGGAAGGGCTGGACTTTCTGATCATCGACGACACGCTGCGAAATCATAACGAGTTTAATGTCGATGAAACCTTTTTCGCTGATCATTTCACCGTGGCTGCCACCTTCCCGATCATTGGCAATATGGTCATCTACAACCTCGGCGAGCCACTTGAGGATTGATTGACTCGATCCCAATCACAGTTATACGTCATAGCCGATCTTGTTGATGTTCAAGTTTGAATAAAGGAGATTTTAATCATCGTGGATAAGGCATTGAAAAAAGACTACAACAATTGCCGTCAGGTGATGAAAAAGCATTCCAAGACTTTCTCCATGGCTTTTTCTCGTCTTCCCTCGCCCAAGCGCGAGGCCGTCTGGGCTTTTTACGCCTTTAACCGCAACCTGGACGACATCGGCGACAAGACGGCTGACCGCACAAAGCTTGAAGCCGAGGAACAGCACTTCAATGACTTGTTGAACGGCAAGGTATATCCGGATCCTGTCTATCGCGCGCTGGCGGATGTCAACCGGACCTTCCCGATCGATCGCGAAGCTGTTTGGGCCATGTTCCGGGGGCAGTACCGGGATCTTGACCGGCAAGACATCCAAACCGATGATGATCTCATGGCCTACTGCTATGAAGTGGCCGGCAGCGTCGGCCACATGCTGCTGCCGATTCTGGCGACAAAAAACCAGGGCGTCCTGAGAGATAGCGCCCGCAAAATCGGCATTGCCATGCAGCTGACCAACATCCTGCGCGACATCCGGGAGGATTTTGAAAACAGTCGGGTCTACCTGCCGCAGGACAAGATCAATGCCGCCGGCATCGACCTGGAAAATGAAATCGAGAATGGGCCGAGTCCGGCCTATATCAGGCTTTGGGAACACTACGCCAATCTTGCGATTGATCTATATAACGACGGCCTTGCAGACCTGCCGCGCTATGATCCTGACAGCCGGTTCATTCTGGTCGGTGCGGCAGGACTTTATTCTGCCATCATCGGCGCGTCTCGACGATCTGGCTACGGCCTGACCGGGCGAGGTCATCTCAGCTTTTTTCGAAAGCTTTGCCTGCTCTGGCATCTGAAACGAAAGCTTTCAAGCGGCGCCAAAATCCAGATCAACGGTACCGGATTATGATCACTCCCTGATGTTCTTGCCCAGCTTGATATAGGTCATCAAAACCTTGATCGAGGCAGCCAGATGCAGCGCGAAGATGACCAGCAGCGCGAAGCGAAAATAGAAATAGAAGCTCGGCGGACTGGTCCTCGCGGCGTCCAGCTGCGGGAAGACAATCAAAAGCTGGTAGTAGATCGGGAAACCCGTAATCGCCAGAACGATCAGCACGCGTTTGTAGATCGCTCGCCGCGATGTGTTGTCACTGAACAGCGAGTCTTCAGCCGGATCGGATTTTGGGCGGCAAAAGTAGTACCAGGCACCCAAGCGCGCTGCGAACTGCCAGCCGGCATCCTCATACAGTTGCAGGTATTCGGCTTCCGACATATGCCGGTCAAAACCGCGAAAGTCCATCTCATAGACCATGGACACCGGCTCGCCTTCTGTAAAGGTGTATCGCCCCAGACCAGCATGCTCCAGATAAAATCCCTTTTCGGCCATGTCTTCCAGAAAACGCTTTTCCTTGTCCAGCTGCCAGGCCCAGTACATTTTTCGAACAACCCTAGTCATTTTAGTTCCTCCATTTCCCGGACGCCGTTGCCGTGCAGTTCAGCAAGGCGGCGAATTTCGATGCGCAGCAGCTCCAGGCCCAGCCCGGTCGCTTCGTAGAGCTTTCTGCGCCGGTTTTTATCATCTTCGCCCAAAGCCCTGATCAGGCGGGCGTCAAGCAGCATGCCCAGGGCGCCATACAGTGTGCCGGCTGCGATTTTCAGCCGGCCTTCTGTCATCTCCTCAACCTTCTTGATAATGCCATAGCCATGCAGCGGGCTGGCCAGCGAGAGCAGGATGTAGAATGACGCTTCCGTCATCGGGGAGTATTGTTTTGCCAGTTTTGCCATAGGGCCTCCTTGTATCGCTCATCTTTATATCGTATGTCTATATATCGTATATCTTTATATCGTATGTCTTTATATCGTATGTCTTTATATTAACAGAATCTATATGCAAAAACAAGACCCGCCGTTTGGCGGGTCTTGTTTTTGCATCGCGATGAAATTTGGTTATTGCCGAAGCAATGCTTTTTTGCGTATATACTCGTCCTCTGAAATATCGCCGGCAGCCAGTCGTTCATCCAGGATCTGCAAAGCCTTGCTTTCGGCAGGCGCTTGGAGACTGTGGCCAGCAGGGCTGGTCTGGTCAACCCGCTTATTTTGTCGGCTGACGGCCCAGACAATAAGCACCACCACGGCAGCTATAATCAGCAGGATGGGAATCAGCCAGATTAATAGTCGGCCGAAAAAGAATCCATAATCATACATCATCAGGTTCACGCTCCTAGAAATTTTCAGATTGAAATCTTGCTTCATCCAGTTGAGATGAGCTGGATCTATCTATATCATACCATATTTATAGGTTATGTAGTGGCAACCCTGTGAACCTTTGCCGAACAATTCAGTCGCGGGAGAGGATTTCCCGGATATCATCATGCGTCATGATTTCTTCGATCGAACCAACCCCCAGCTGCTTGAGGATCTTCATGACATTGAGGTTGTCGAACGGTGTCAGGATGAAGGAATCCTCACCAAAATCATTGACTCTGATCGTTGCCTGCTCTTTGTCGATATTGGTCCTGGGACCGCCGACACAGCCGCCGGCGCAGCCCATGCCTTCGACGAAGTTGGCTTGGATGTCACGGCTATTGACCAGATCGTCCAGCACGGCCTTGCAGCCCTTGACGCCATGGACCTTCTTGGGTCTGAGCTTAACCACACGGCTGGGCTCCAGACGGTTGACCACGGTCTTGACCGAAAAACTGACGCCGCCGGTTCGGGCATAGAGCCGGCCGCCCAGCGATGCCTGGTCCTTGTCATCTGATTCGAGGTTTTCAAGATCAACATTGAGCGCGGTGAAGATTTCCTTGAGCTCTCGGAAATTGATCACATAATCGATCGCGCCGATCAGGTCAGGTTCGCTCATTTCCGCTTTTTTGGCTACGCAAGGTGCAATGAACACGACTTTGGCGCCTGGATAAAGTTTTTTGAGCATGCGGCCGGACGCAATCATCGGCGACACGGATGGCGACATGTGGTCATAGATGTTGGGATAGTTTTTCTTGACCATGTTGAACCAGACCGGACAGCAGCAGCTGGTCAGGAAGAAATCATCCTGGCTTTTGACCAGATGATTAAATTCAAAGGCTTCCTTGATCGTCAGGATGTCGGCAAACAGCGCAACCTCGATCATGTCCTCAAAGCCCATCAGCTTGAAGGCCGACCGCAGCTGGCCCATCGTGGTATTCTCGCCAAACTGGCCGACAATCGCCGGTGCGACCGCCGCGAAGACCGGTGTCGTGTCGTCTTTGAGCAGGTCAATCACCGGTACAAACTCGATCTTGTCAGCCAACGCGCCAAAGTCGCATCGCTCAATGCAGGCGCCGCAGGACAGGCACGCGCCCGCAGCAATCTCAGGTTCGATATTCCTGCGGTAGAGCGGGGAATCGTACTTGCCGATCAGCTCGCATTCACAGGTCTCCTGTTCACAATACTCGCAGGGACCTTCAATTCTGGTGATGATCGGACGGCTGATACGCCTTGCCGTTTTCATCATCTCCAGTTCATCACCGAATCCGGCTTCACCTTGGGGGTCAAGGCCCATGGCGACCCGGATATGGTCTCGGATAAACGGCAGATCATCTGCCTCGAAGCTGTAGCGGGTCAGGATATCCTGGGCCAGCGCTTCCAGATCGTTTGAATCCTTGAGTGTCCCATCCCAGTAGCGGCGGACAATCTCGCCGAAAATCTTCATGCGTTTCTCATCAAAGTGGCTGTGCAGTCCGGACATATCCTGTACCTCGCAAACGGTTATTCCACTTGGTTTTCAAGCTCAGATCCATTTTATCATGCTCGGGCTGAATCAAGATACGGGATTTCGATCAGCGAAGGATAGCGGTCGCCGACATGGATCGTCTGTCTGGCTTTTCGGACCCTGTCCTGAAGAGCCCAGGGACCTGCGTAATTTGAATGAATATGGTATTGCGGAAAATCTGACGAAGCAATGTCAATCCTGATTCTCGACCCAGGTTTCAAGGCATAGACGACCGCCCAGAAATCGATGGTCAGTTTGCGGACCGATCCCGGTTCATACGGCGTCGGATCGTCGTAGCTCAGGCTGGCAATCGATGATCGGATGCTGTAGGCCTTGCCGTTTTTCCGAATCTCCATGACCCTGGCAGCAAACGCGGTGTCATCCGCATCGGTTGAAACAGACAGCGAAATGGACAATTCGCCGGCAATCGTCAGCGGCCGGTCCAGAGGGGCAGATACAAAGCTCAGGACGTCCGGCCGGTAACCGGGCGACGGCTGGGCCAGACTGCCGTTCTTTTGCATGCTGACCAGGAGCGACTCCGACCCCAGTGAGGGCACCGGATCCTCCGGGTCGAAAACAAAGGTCAGCCGACCCGGATCACCCGACCTGCCATCCAGAGTCCCGGTATAACCGTCATGGCCGCCGCCGTTAAAATACAGGATATTCCGGGCCTTGCGCTCGATCGGCCAGTTCGGCAGTTCGAGCCAGCGGTCCTCACCAATGGCATACGCCCGGACCCGCTGGCTCGGAACTGCTTTATCCCGAAGGGTCAGCTCGAACCATGGCAGAAATGCCAGCACTTCACTGGGCGCCATGTTATCAGTTGCGAGGTCTTCCAGACACGGCCAAAACCCATGGTTCCAACCGCCGATATCCAGCCAGCAGTGCTGGCGAATCGACGGGTTCAGGCTGTTCCAGGTTTTCATTGAGCTGCCGTGGTGGTGGTCGTACCAGCCGCTGCGCATGTAGATCGGAACCTTGACGCGCTGTGGAATTTCCCTCAGCAGTTTCCAAAACCCCTGCTGCCAGTAATCATCATCGCGGTGCGGATTGCATATCCAGTCTCGATACCAGTCCAGCCGGATACCCCAAAGTTTCTCATCCACCTCGATTTGCGGCCGATACCGGTAGGATTCATCCAGGCCGGCATCGATCGGCCGTCCGGCATTCCCCTTGGCCCAGGCAGTCAGCACATCCTGGCGAAACATGCCTTTCTCATACGCGGAGGTGAATCGGTCGGTACCGTAGTGGGTCAGACACATGCCGCGGACCTTGTCCGGAACCTGGTCGGCTACCGCCCAGCCGGTCAGGGCCAGGTAGGAATTTCCCCAGTAGCCGATCGCATCAACCCACTGCTGGTCATTGAGCCAGTTCAAGGTGTCCAGCCCGTCCTGACGTTCGTGTACATTGGGCACCCACTCGCCTTCCGACCCGCCGGTGCCGCGGCAGAACTGGCTGACAAAAGCGTATCCCAAAAGAGCAAGCTGTTCGCCGTGGATTTTCGACAACACCGCGTTGTGGGGGTAGCATCCGCGCTCGACAATCACCGGCAGCGTATCCGCCGTCGGCTGGCCGGATTTGTCAGCCGGCCGGTAAATGGTCGTCCGAAGCTTAATGCCGTCCGACATGGCCAGCATGATTTCTTCGCGGCTGAAATTCCCATAACGGACTTCGTAGGTTTTCTTTGCAGCCTCATAGTCTGCTTCCAGCTGACGGATCACCACGCTCATATAATCTTTCATAGGTCACCCTCCTCGTCAATTTCTATTTCCAACAGGGCAGAACTCAACGTTTTTCCGTGCTTGTCCAAAGCCAGTGACCGGGTGACCCCGCCGCCCAGCGCCCGGGTCATGACAAAGTTGAGGGTACCGAGCTGATCGAGTTCATAGCGGACAACCTCGCCGAAACAGATCCCGGCAAAGCAGGCCTTGACCCGTTCGGCTGTCACTTTTCGCTTGAGCTGCGGGTAATCCTCCGGGCGATACGCGATAAGCGATATGTTGGAAATGTCACCTTTGTCGCCGGCGCGGGCATGCGCGATTTCCATAAGTTTCATGATCTAAACCTCCAATACGGACACGCGAGGCGTGACTTGGTTTCTCGGTACAAACACCGACGCAACGGACACGACCTGCTCGACTCGCTTGTCGACGCCGCCGCCGCCGGCAGGGCCGTTGGTGTAAAGCGCCTCAACCTCACCGGCCAACAGCTGAGCATTCCGCCGATCCGGTGTGCGAACGGCCACTCGCAGGCGAACCTCATGCGGAGCACCTGTCGAAAGGCTGTCAGAGATCCGGTCACCGTACAATGCGTTGCAGCCGATGAAGTCACTCCTATATTCCTCATATCGGATACCGGTCAGCAAAATGCGCTCGCGGATGATTTGCTCAGCCAGCCTGGCCCTCGCCAGGCAATTCGATCCGCCGTAGGAGATCTGCCCTTCGCCAAGAAAGCAGTCTGAATAGCCGACGCTGACCTTGAGCGACGCCGGCCGGCCGTGCGAGGTCGCGCCGCGGACCGTCACCCGATCCGGTGCGACCTGCTCCACCGTGACATTGGAAAAGTCCGCGATGGCATCCGGCGTCAGATAGGCTTTAGGGTCATGGATCTCATAGATCAGCTGCTCTTTGCAGGTCGCC
Source organism: uncultured Saccharofermentans sp. (assembly GCA_963675845.1). Taxonomy (GTDB): domain Bacteria; phylum Bacillota; class Clostridia; order Saccharofermentanales; family UBA5734; genus UBA8949. The sequence goes on from OY776634.1 coordinate 234,754, forward strand.
GGGGTTACCATACCGCCCGTGCCTGCCAGCTTGGTGATGCAAAGGCCGCCGTCTTCATTAATTTCGGCATACGGGTAGCCCAAATGTGCCAGGTTAGGCACATCTTTATAGCCGGGGTCGGCGAAGTAGCCGCCGGTCACCTGTCCGGCACACTCCAGCAGATGTCCGGCAACGACTCCCTGGCCCATCTGCTCCGGGTGTTCATTGACACGCCAGCCGAATTCATGGACCAGCGGCCCGATGACCAGCGCCGGGTCGGACACACGTCCGGTTATGACAATATCAGCGCCCTGCTCCAGGGCGCTGACAATGCCTTCGGCGCCCATGTAGGCATTGGCCGACAGGATGCTGCCGGCAAGCGATGACAGCGGTTTGCCGGTCTCTAGCACCGGCAGATTCAACTGCTGCTCAAGATCTGGCAGAAGATCGTCGCCTTCGACATAAGCAACCTTGATGTCACTGATGCCCATCTCATGCGCCAGGCGGCATGCAGCCTCGGCGGCAGCCTTGGGATTGGCTGAACCCATATTGGTGATGATCCGGGTTTTGCGCATCTTCAGTATGGGCAGAATTTTACTCATCCGGTATTCGAGCAGCGGATTATAGCCTTTATCCGGATCTTGCTGCTTGGCTTTCTGGTCCAGCGCGATGGTCCGTTCAGCCAGGCACTCGAAGATCAGGTAGTCCAGATTTGCGTTTTGCAGCAGTTCAACGGCGGGTTCGATCCGGTCGCCGCCATAGCCGGCGCCGCTGCCGATGCGAATAGTTCTCATCTTGAAATACACCTTCTTTTGCTTCATGCTTTGCTGATCCCATTATAGAAGCAAATCGGTGCTACCTATTGTTCAAACAGATAATTTCCAGTTTTTTAGAAACCCAGCTTATTGTACAACGTCGCCATAGAGATACCGAGTTCTCTTGCCGCACGCCGCTTGCCGTCGAGATCGTGACCGTAGAAAGCCAGCAAATCTTCGATCTGCTGTTTTTCGAAAAGACGCACCCGCTGCTTGAGCGTAAGTTGGTCCATCTTGAGCGGCGCATCCTCAACGACCGTCGTAACCAGCGAAACCGTACCGGTGATCGCGTGTCCTTCCCAGATCGGGTAGACATTGACGTAATATGTCTGTCTGGCCTCCTGGCGCAGCACATGTTCTCGCCGCTGGCCGCTCTTTAAAACTTTGCGGACGATTGAGCCGGGCCGCATGCTGGCGATTGGCTGTCCTTTGACATCTTCCAACCTGCAGCCGGCAAAATCGGCATAGGCCTGGTTGAAGAAGACAATCCGCCCCTGCTCGTCACAGATCAGAAGTCCCTGCTGGATGGATTTTAGAATGTTCTTGGCCTGGATCGCCATCGGTCGTCCTCCGTTGATCAGCAAAATCTGGCTGGCATCATTCATCCGAATATTTGGGTTTGTTCCTGACATATCCCCAGCGGTAGCTCCGGCTGTTTTTCAGCTTGTCAAGATCACAGGCCAAGCAAAGCCCGATGTGGCAGCAGACCGGCTGGCCGCAGTCTGGACAATTCCAAAGTTCCCCCTGTTGAGTCAAAAAGGCCTGCATGCCCTTGGTCCGTAAGGACTCGAGGTTTTCCAGCATGCTCATGTGGTACCGGGTCCGGTATCGCTTGTCGAGGTCCTTCAAGCGACGGCAGGGGTAGTCGGCGCACTCAAAGCAGAAATCAACCTGGTTTTTAGCCAGCTTGCCGCAACTCGAAGCCAGGTGCAGGCACCCCTTGCCCCGCGGCCGGCAGCCTGGGCAGGTTTTGCGTTTCAAGCCTTTGGCGGCCAGATCCAGCTGTCCGGCCTGGTAGCTGACGCACAGGGCACAGTTCATGCCGCAGGGCGCGATCAGGCAATCTTTCATGGCGACTGACCAAAAGCATCCGACCGGAGCAGCAGCGCGACAGCAATCACAGTCAGGACGGCCAGCACAGCAAACATGCCAACCATACCGATATTGTTCTGCTCTAGATAATAACCAGATGAATTGATAACCGAATAGATGACCATGCCTGAAGACAAAAGCATTAGATGCGGCGCAAAGCGTCGTTTCAAAAATAGTCCGATGCCGCTTGCGATCAGCAGCACGGCCATTAAGCCTTCCGCTGTCATATGGGTGGCGATGCTGGCCGGTTCGGTTTCCAGTTCAGGCACCTGTCCGCCAAGAAGCAACATGGTCCATAAACCGAGCACGCCCAGGCCAACGACAAGCGCATAGATTCCAATTGCGGTTTTCAAGGCAAGCACATCCTTTCTGTTGTTGAAAATGGGTCCAAGCTTTGTTTGGCGCCTTCTTCTGCCCACGGGATTGTTGCTATAATAATTATATCGTGAGGTATTAAACCATGCAAAGGAGACCGCTATGGCAGCACCAAAATCTTTCAAGGATGAACTGACGCTTGCAAACGGTGTAAGCATACCCTGCCTCGGTTATGGCACCTACCATTACCAGGTTTCACACGAGACTCAGGTTGAAATGGTTGAACGGGCTGCACGGTCTGGATATCGATTATTCGACATGGCGAGCCTGTATATGAACGAGCGCGGCGTCGGCCAGGGACTACGCCAATCCGGGGTACCCCGGGAGGAACTATTCCTGACCAGCAAAGTCTGGAACCAGGACCAGGGCTATGAGAGCACCCTCAAGGCTATTGACGAATCGCTCGAAGATCTGCAGACCGACTATCTTGATCTTTACCTGATCCACTGGCCGATCCCTGCTGACCATGACGACGATTGGCCACAGCTTAATCGCGAGACCTGGCGCGCCATGGAAAAATACTATCGCGACGGCAAACTTCGGGCGATTGGCGTCAGCAATTTTCTCCAGCACCACCTTGAACCCTTGATGGCCAAAGCCGACATTCCGGTCATGGTCAATGAGATTGAAATGAACGTCGGTTTCTACCAACAAGACATTTGTAATTTCTGCCTGGATCAGGGCATCCAGCTGATGTCCTATAGTCCGATGCAGGGCATCGGCAATATGGCAGAAAAACTCATGCCCATCGCGGCGAAATACCAAAAGACGTCGGCTCAGGTTTCGCTGCGCTGGAACATGCAGCTCGGCAGCATCCCCATTCCCAGAACCTACACACCCGAACGAATGGTGGAAAATGCCAATATCTTCGACTTCGAACTCAACGGGCAGGAGATAGCATTCATCTCCAGCCTTCAGGATGACTCACGGCAGCACCAGCATCCGGACGTTGACCGAATCCGGCTCGACCGGCACATGAAGACCAAGGTGTGACCTGATTTCTGAAGCCGATGGACTGTGCCAGTCCCAATCGAAACGATTAGCATCGCGCTCGCCAAAGGCTTATTATGCTCCTCATCTTTTAGGCAAATATCTTACTGAATTTGTGATCATAAGTTATGTGATAAAATAGGGTTGTCCTGCGAAGACAAACAGTTCCAGATATCAGAGGATGCTGCCATGCGACAAATCTACGAAGTTTTTGGTCAAGACGCCCATGCCATGACCATTGCACTGATGGAATCCGCCAATATTGCTGCTTTGATTCCAACCGGCGCCAATATCGCGCTGAAACCGAATCTGGTTGTTGCCGCCAGTCCGGACCGCGGTGCAACAACGCATGCCGGCGTCTTGTCGGGCGTCATTGAATATCTGCAGGCCAGCGGACAAAACAAGATCAGCATCATGGAGGGGTCCTGGGTTGGGGACAGCACCCAACGGGCATTCAAGGTTTGCGGATATGACAAGGTCAGTCAAAAATACGATGTTCCGTTTTATGACCTGAAAGAAGATACAGTCCAGCAGGTGGCGACACCAGCGGGACCGATTTCCATCTGCAACCGGGCGCTGGATACCGATTTTCTGATTAACCTGCCGGTTCTGAAAGGCCACTGCCAGACCCAAATGACCTGTGCGCTGAAAAACTGCAAGGGCTGCATTCCAGACCAGGAAAAGCGACATTTTCACAGCATGGGACTGCATCGGCCGATCGCAGCCCTGGCTGCTGCTTTGAAACCGGAATTGACAATCGTCGACAGCATCTGCGGTGATTTGAATTTTGAAGAAGGCGGTACGCCAATATATACAAACCGCATGATCCTGGGCACAGATCCGGTCCAGATCGACGCCTATGGCTGTCACCTGATGGGACTCGATCCAACAGATGTACCGTATATCCATTTGGCCGAGGAATGGGGCGCAGGTCAAGCTTCGTTTTGCAATGAAGATATCGTGCAGGTCAATGATCCCGCACAAGGTGCTGATTATCCCAAGCCGAGCGGACGGGTCGCAGCATTGACGAAAAATGTCGAGGCCGCATCGGCTTGCTCGGCCTGCTACGGCAATCTGGTCAGGGCCTTGTACCAACTCAGTCAAAGCGGCAGCCAGCATTCGGATAAAATTTTTATCGGGCAGCAGTTTAAGGGGCAGGCAATCGATGGCATCGGCATCGGCAGTTGCTGCAGCTGTGCCACCCAGGCTGTCAAGGGCTGTCCGCCGACTGCCGATGAAATCATCAAATTGCTTGAAACGCTTTAGATCCAAGCAATTTTAGCTTTTCAGTCTTGCTTGTATTTGGAGGATGTTCGATAACCCGCCGAAGGCATAGCCTTCGGCGGGTTTTGTTGTTTGAATCATGTCTTAACGAAGATAATTCCCGCCAAGATCAAAGAAGCAGGAAACAGTCGGATATGGATTTCCGGATAATCATCGCCCATCTCAAAAGAAATTAATCGTTCGTTATTTTCTTAATGATATGTACAATATATATCATTAATACTGTACGTTATGATATAATCATATTAGCTAGGAGGTGATTCAATGATTGTCACTGCAACCGAACTTAAAAATAATCTCGGTAAATATTTGGACATTGTCCATCATGATGATTCAATCATCGTAACCAAGAATGGTGAACCCATTGCTAAAATCATTCCCTTTGTTTTAGATAAGAAAGCTGCTTTGGACAGCCTGGTTGGCTTGGTACCGGACAACGGATTATCGCTCGATGATATCAAGGCTGGGAGGCTTTCAAAACAATGAATGTTTTGGTCGACACAAACATTATACTTGATGTCATTCTCAAAAGGAAACCTCATTTTTTGGCATCTTATGAGGTATTAAGCTTGGCTGCGCAAAACAAAATTCAGGTTAGCATAACCGCATCCTGTGTGACTGATATCTATTATCTGCTGCGAAAAAGCAATATGGATGACTCGTCCTCAAGAAATGCATTGAGTCAGCTTTTTGTCATTGCTCAACTATTGGATGTCCAAGCTGATGATATTCATCACGCATTAGGCAGCCCTGTTGCAGACTTCGAAGATGCAGTGATTGTTGAAGTGGCTCGAAGACAAGCGTGCCAATTTATCATCACAAGAAACACTCAAGACTTTAAAGCCTCAGACATCGATGCTGTGAATCCCACGGATTTCATCAAGACCCTCAAGACACTTTGATTCATCTCATTTCATGTCGCTTTATCTGCAAGATACGCCTGAATTTGATCGGATGACGGCATGGCCGGAATAGCACCGTAGCGGGTTGTTGTCAGGCCGGCCGCGGCATTGCAAAAACGCATGATATCCATCCAGTCGGTTTCATCCAGGGCGTTGATATCATCAAGTGACAAACCTGACAGCCGATGGTGAAGCGATCCGACAAACGCATCACCTGCGCCTGTCGTGTCGATGGTATTGACTCGGTAAGCTTTGCAATAACCGCTGGATTGTCGGGTCCTGAAATAAGAGCCGTCAGGGCCGAGCGTTGCGACGACCAGAGCAATACCTTGGTCAATCAGTTTTTTGGCTCCACTTTCCAATGATTTCTCATCCGTCAGCAATGGCATTTCTGCTTCGCTGACCTTCAGAATGTCGACCAGCTCAAGGGGTTTTCTCATCTCCTGAATAGCTACCTGCTCATTTGGCCAAAGCATCTGTCGGTAGTTCGGATCATAGCTGATCAGAGCGCCTTGCGATTTCGCGTATCTGGCGGCCTCATAGGTCGCCGTCCTTGACGGGTTATCTGTCAGCGATACGCTGCCGAAATGAAATAGTCGGCAGCGATCCAGCAGCTCCGTCTTCACCTCATCCCACGTCAGCATAATATCCGCACCGGGCTTTCGCACAAACGTGAATGAGCGGTCGCCCATCTCATCCAGTTGTACGAATGCCAGCGTTGTGGCAACATCTTCTGCTTCGACCAGTCCAGTGCAATCGATCCCGGCATCGACCATGGTTCTGCGGAGAAATGCGCCAAAGTTGTCTCGTCCGACTTTGCCGATAAAAGCAGTCTTCCCGCCAAGTTTGGCGTTCATCGCCAGCACATTGGCCGGAGCACCGCCGGGATTTTGCGCGAACAGCTGCATGCCGGCACTGTTTTTTCCGGCAGGCGTGAAATCGATCAGAATCTCACCCAGGGCAACGACATCATACATCAAGCCACCTCTTGCTTGATCATGATTGAACATCAATCAGAATCTTCATGCACGTTTCACGATTTTCGCTGATAAATCGATAGGCTTTGTTATAATCTCGAAACGCAAATGTCTTGGTGATCAATGGATCCAAGCGGACCTTGCCGTCTTCAACCAAGCGAATGGCATCAACGTAGTCTTCATGCCGATACATCATGCTCGTATTCAAGTCGATCTCGTGATCGTTGAGGACCGCGAGATCCACACTGGCCTTGTCTTCAAATACGGCGACCAAAATAATTTTGCTGCCTTTTCTGGCATGGGCTATGGCCTGGCTGATGGTGATATCCTGACCGGCGCAGTCGAATATCACATCCGCCTTGTCAGGACCGAACGCGTTAAGCAACGCATCATTGAAATCCGTCTTTTCTGTGTTGTAAGCATGCCCTATTCCGCATGCCCTGGCCTTGGCCAACCGAAAGTCGCTGATGTCTGTGATCATAACAGTAGCTGCGCCAAATGCTTGAGCAGTCTGGGCGACGAGGATGCCGATCGGACCAGCCCCGATGACGGCAATGTTGTGACCATCAGATACGCCGCACTGACGGTTAGCATGGACGGCAACTGCCAAGGGTTCAATCATGGCGCCTTCATCGAAACTGATACGATCCGGCAGAACAGTCACCTTGTCGGCACTCAGGACAAAATAGGTCGATGCAGCCCCTGTGGTCTGGAAACCCATGACCTTGAGTGATTCGCACAAATTGTATTTCCCATGGCGGCAAGGGTAGCATTCGCCGCAGAAAACCTGCGGCTCGATTGTCACCTTCTGGCCAACCGACAGGTTTTCAACCCCATCTCCGAGCGCTGCGACTTCACCCGAGACCTCATGTCCCTGGGTGACAGGATACGACGTGAACGGATGCTTGCCATGGTAGACATGAATATCACTGCCGCAGATGCCTATCCGGATAACCTTGACCAGAACCTGTCCCGGACCGGGTTGGGGAACCGCAATTTCCCGAAACTCAATTTCGCCGGGTGCTGTCATGACTTGCTGATGCATCTTCTTGTCCATATGATTCCTCCAAGACATTGGTCATCTAAGCTAATGATAGCACAAGCGTTTGAGGACTTCTGTAGAGGGAAATGATAAGAGTGCTTCAAACATGCAAAATAGGATACGCTAAAAAAACCGAATACAATTTCGCATTAGCCCATTTTCAGATCTGGACTTTTAGATTGCACAGATATGCTTCAAGTATCTGAGATATCTCAAAGTCAGCGGCAATCGTTACGGTTCTGAAAAACGCTCATGCAGATGCCTCACTGGATACGATCAACTCAGCGATTGTTTTTTGAATTCTGTTGTTTATAAACGACAAAAATTGCTGTGAACCCGAGTTATGAACGGCCAAACCCTAGGTTTTCAACTGTCTCCTTGGCCGTAGTAGGCATTCTTGCCATGTTTTCTCAGATAGTGCTTAGTCATCAGGGTCTGCGGCATCGGTTCGAGACCAGGATTGAGCAATCTGGCCTGCAGGGCCATCATGGCTACTTCTTCCAGGACCACCGCGTTATGCACCGCGTCATCGGCATCCTTGCCCCAGGTGAACGGTCCGTGGTTTTTCACCAGGACGGCCGGGGTATCTTCGGGCTTCATACTGCCGAAAGCCTCAACGATGACCTTGCCGGTGTTGCCCTCATAGTCACTGTCGATCTCGTCCGGCGTCATATCCCGAGTGCACGGAATCTGGCCGTGGAAATAGTCGGCGTGGGTCGTGCCGTACGGCTCAATGCCCAGGCCGGCCTGGGCCCAGGATGTCGCCCACCTGGAATGGATGTGGCAGATCCCGCCGATGCCCTGAAACGCCTGGTAAATCACCAGATGAGTCGGTGTATCCGAAGACGGCTTGAGATGACCTTCAACAACTTCGCCAGCCATATTGACGACCACGATATCGCCGACCGTCATGTCGTCATAGGCTACGCCGCTGGGCTTGATCGCGACCAGGCCGCTCTCGCGGTCGATGGCGCTGACATTGCCCCAGGTATAGGTGACCAGCCCGCGTTTGGGCAATTCAAGATTGGCATCAAGCACAGATTGTTTCAGTTCTTCCAGCATATTGAGCCTCCTTTGCAGTTTGCCGAACAAGGCGCTTCAGTCCAGGTTCTCAACAGCGGCCGATTCAATCGGCAAACCCTGGGCATAGCGGGCCATGAACCGGTTGAAGCCGTCGACATCCTCCGGCTTTGGCTCAAGTGTCGTACCGCTCATGCCGGCAAACACGCGTTGTCCAAGATAGTCCTCCAGCGTTTCCTCAGGGGCTTTGCCGACCATGTACGCAGCCAGCAATGCGATGCCCCAGGCTCCGCCTTCGCCGGCTGTGTCCATGACCGTCACCGGCGTGTTGACCGCCGCCCCCATGATGGTCTGGCCAACTTCGCGGTCCTTGAAGAAGCCGCCATGGCCCAGGATCGAATCGACCCGGACACCTTCCTGCTTGAGCAAGATGTCCAAGCCGGTCTTCAATGCACCCAGCGCGGTCATCAGGTGGACGCGCATAAAATTCTGGAGATTGAACTGGCTGTTTTCAGATCGGGCGAACAGGGGCCGGCCTTGTTCAAATCCGGTGATGTGCTCACCTGAAACATAGCCGTAGGACAGCAGCCCGCCCGCATCTGGCTCGGCCTGAAGCGCCATATTGAGCAGGCTCGAATATAATTCAGAAGTTTTAAGTTCCAGACCCCAGGCCTTAGCTGCCTGTCCGAACAACGCGATCCAGGCATCCAGGTCGGATGAACAGTTGTTGGAATGGACCAGCGCGACCGGATCGCCGGATGGCGTGGCCACCAGGTCAATTTCGGCATAGACCTTCTGCAAGGGCTTTTCCAGCACGATCATGGCGAATACCGACGTGCCGGCCGAAACATTGCCGGTGCGGCGTGCGACAGCGTTTGTCGCAGCCATGCCGGTTCCGGCGTCGCCTTCAGGCGGACACATCGGGATGCCCGGCAATAATTCACCGGACGGATCCAGTCGTCTGGCGCCGGTCTCGGTCAGTTTTCCGGCCGTTTGTCCGGCGGTCAGCACCTGCGGCAGAATGCCTCCCAATGTCCATGGGAAGCCTTTGCCTGCGTTATGCCGGTCGAATTTTTCGATCATCGTCTGGTTGAAGGTTTTGGCTGCTGAATCAATCGGGAACATGCCGGACGCCTCGCCGATGCCCACGACTTTCTCTCCGGTCAGCTGCCAGTGGATATACCCGGCCAGGGTTGTCAGGTAGTCGATTTTAGGCAGGTGAGGCTCTTCGTTGAGGATAGCTTGCTGCAAATGGGCGATGCTCCAGCGCTGCGGTACCGGATAGGCAAAAAGATCCGTCAGCTGACGGGAAGCTTCGCCGGTGATGTTGTTGCGCCAGGTTCGAAACGGCGTCAGCAGCGCCTGATCCCGGTCAAAGACCAGATAGCCGTGCATCATGCCGCTGATGCCGATCGAAGACACCTGGCGCAGCACTACGCCATACTGATCAAGAACGGCTTTGGCAAGACTTTGGTAGCTTTGCTGCAGCCCCTCCCAGATCTCTTCCAGGCTGTAAGTCCAGACCCCGTCGACATAGCTGTTCTCCCAGCCATGCCCGCCGGATGCCAGCGGTTTGTGATCCGGCCCGATCAGGACCGTTTTAATCCGCGTGGATCCCAGTTCAATGCCGATGATGCCAAGGCCCTGCTCGATGGTTTTCGCGATGCTGGTGGTATCCTGATTCATATTGCCCTCCCAAAGGATTAGTCGTTTTTCACTTCAGTTTCCAAGCCGTATCCGCCAGGGCCAGGGACTGTTTAAATGCATTGATTTTGGTATCCTGACCAATGTGGACATACTCGATGCCAGCCATCTCGGCAAAATCCTGCAGGTGCTCGGCGTTCAGGGAATAGCTCAGCACCGTATGGTGAGCGCCCCCGGCCAGTATCCAGGCTTCGCTGGCTGTCTCCAGATTCGGCAGCGGCTTCCACATGACCTGAGCGACTGGCAGGTGCGGCATGTCGCCAATCGGCTCAACAGCTTCGACATCTGAGACGATCAGGCGCAGGCGGTTGCCCATGTCGACCAGCGATACACAGATCGCCGCGCCGGTTTTGCCCTTGAATTTAAGGCGGGCCGGCGGTTTGCGGCTGCCGATGCCCAGCGGCTCGACATCAACGACAACGGGACCGTCAGCAATCGATGGATCGACTTCCAGCATATGAGCGCCCAGCACCAGGGCGTCGCCTCCATAATGATACGTATAGTCTTCCATAAATGAACTGCCGCCGGCAAGCCCCTGCTCCATCTGCTTCACGACCGCCAGCAATGTGGAGGTCTTCCAGTCGCCCTCGCCGCCAAACCCGATGCCGGATGCCATCAGGTTCTGGCAAGCCATTCCCGGCAGCTGTTCAAGACCATAAAGGTCTTCGAAGTTGGTCGTGATGGCACTGGCGCCGTCCTGTTTTAAAATCTGACGGATAGCCAGTTCGATGCGTAGCTGGTACCTGACCGAATCAATGTCATCGGTCACGATGCTGTATTGCTGCCGGGCCGCTTCGTATGCCTGGTCGATGTCTTCAGTGGACACAGCCGCGATGCTTTCAGCCAGCAAACCGACCGGGCGATAGTTCACTTCCCAGCCCAACTTGATCTGGGCTTCCACCTTGTCACCCTCGGTAACGGCGACATGGCGCATGTTGTCGCCGAAACGGACGCAGCGCATGTCACGGGATACCGCGATGCCGATCGCCGACCGCATCCAGGATGAAATCCGTGATATAACGCGCTCATCGCGATAAAAACCAGACACAACTTTGCGCGGCAGGCCCAGCCGGCTGCAGATATAGCCGAACTCACGGTCGCCGTGCGCCGACTGGTGCAGGTTCATATAGTCCATATCGATCTGGTCCAGGGGAATCTTGCGGTTGAACTGGGTATGCAGGTGCAAAAGCGGGCGCTGCAGTGCCTTGAGACCGGCAATCCACATCTTGGCCGGTGAGAATGTATGCATCCAGGCGATCACGCCGGCACAGCTGGCATCCGTGCTCGCCTGCTCCAGGACCTGGCGGATGCTGGTCGAGTCCAGGACGACCGATTTGAATTCAACAGGCCATTGGAGTTTGCCGGATGCGTTCAGGTCCTGGACAACCTGTCGGGCGTTTTCGCCCACCTGGCGGACTGTCTCGTCACCATAAAGATCCTGACTGCCTGCGATCAACCAAAAATTATACTGCTTCACAAGATCACCTCACTGTTTTCATTAATAGTTGTACGTACATCTTAATGTGAATTATAGTCCCCGCAAAATCACCTGTCAACAAGCCAAAGCTTGCGAATTTGAAAGTTTTGATGAATAATTGGATCATCCGGTCAATTCCATCTTATCACGAACTGCGGAGGCAATTTGAAAAAACATCAGCACATTTCAAACCAGCTGAAGGCTGACCTGCTGGGCGGCTCCTACAAGATCGGCGACAAGCTGGTCGGTGAGCATGCCCTGAGCCAGCGCTTCAAGGCGTCCAGGCAGACCGTACGCCAGGCGTTGGCAACGCTTGAACGCGATGGCTTTGTCGAACGCGTCCATGGCAGCGGCACCTATGTCCGGCGCACGACACAACAGAACAAGACCGCCCGCCAGACCATCTGTGTCATGACGACCTATGTCGATACCTATATCTTCCCGTCGATCATCAGCGGCATTGAGCAGGTCCTGTCTGATGCTGGCTTCGACATGACGCTGAAACTGACCCGCAACAATACAGACTCTGAACGTGCGAATCTGCTTTCGCTGGAAAGCAGCTCGGTTTGCGGCCTGATCGTTGAAGGCACCCAAACCGCGCTGCCCAATCCAAATATCGACCTGTACAATTCGCTCAAGGATTTGCCGGTCATCTTCATCAACAGCTATTATCGGGAACTGGATCCGGATAAGGCCAGCTACGTGGTCGTTGATGACCAGGACGGTGCCCGTCAGGGTGTTCGGCACCTGATCGAGAACGGTCACCAAAATATCGGCGGCATCTTCAAGTCAGACGACATGCAGGGCCGCGATCGCTATAAGGGATTCCAGGCCGAGATCGAACAGGCCGGTCTGCCATTCGACCCCAACCAGACGATCTGGTACACCACCAAGACCGAGCAGGAAACCTTTTCCGTCGATCACGCTGAACAGATTCTCACAACACTGCAAGGCTGTACTGCAGTCGTCTGCTACAACGACGAAGTCGCTGCCAGACTGTCCCGGATCATGGCCACCCGAAACCTTGCAATTCCGGATGATCTGTCGGTTATCAGCTTCGATGATTCAGACCTGGCCCGGCTGACACCGCCCGGCATCTGCAGCCTGACGCATCCCGGCAGCGAGCTTGGCCAGGCCGCGGCCAGGGCGATGCTCGAGAAGCTTGACAGGCCGGACAAAGTGATCCAGCAGACCCTTGGCACAAAACTGATCAAACGCCAATCCGTCCGAAGGCTCTAGCTGCGCCAGATCGAAACCAATCGCCCCCAAGCAGCAGGGAACCTCAGCCGAGCTGAGATTCCCTGTTTTCAAGCAGTATGGATCTGCCAAAGGCTAGTTGCCCAGCAAGAAGGGCAGCTGGTCCGCCATGGCATTGTAGATGACATGCCCATGATCCGGGATCAGCCGTATTGTGACCTTGGGCGCACAGCGCGACAGCCGCCGGGCTGCTTTTTGGACGTCTGCCGTTACATCCGTTTCGCCGGCCAGATACAGGATCGGCATCTCAAGTCGCCCGAGCTGATCATCTGAAAGAACCGGCAGACCGCCCAGCATCGGGTTGAAGTGGTCAAAGATCAGCTGACTGGCCGCCTTGACGTCATCTCGAATCTCCTCCGGCGCGTACAGCATGCGGTTCATTCGATCAAATCCCGACTGGCCCTGCAGGACAAAGAAAACTGATTTGATCACAAACCCCAGTCTGGCCGGCACCAGACCGGACGCAGCGATCAGAATCATTCGGCTAACCCGGTCAGGATAGGCGGTCGCAAATCTGAGCGACAGCCAGCCGCCAAACGAATTGCCAATCAGGATCACCTGGGGCAGATCCAACTGCTCTAACAGGTGGTGCAGCCATTCAGTATGTTCATCGTTTTTTTGATCCAGGCGGTTCCCTTCACTGGGGCCTGGTTCGCCTGGAATATCCACAGCCAGCACCCTGAAGTGCTGCGCCAGAATCGGCAGATCCCCGAACCACATGGCGGAATTGCTGCACGATCCGTGCAGCAAAAGCAGCGGTTCACCGTTTGAAGGCCCCGCCTCAATCAGGTGGGTCCGGCCTTGGGGCGTATCGACCCATACCTGGCGGTGGTCGATCTGCAAATCAGCCAGCAAGTCGAAGTAATAGTCCAGGATAGCCTTTCGGCCGGCTTCAGATTTGAATACCTGACCCCTTGTCTTCATGTTGTCTCACCTTCTTTCGGTTCTGTCAGCATGGCGATAGACGCCAGCATGTTTTCCATAAACCGGATAGAGCCCCAGAGCATGATCCGAACCTTGGATTCCGGTTCGATCATCTGAGCGCTCATGCTGGACGCGCCATAGCTGGCATGCTTCGCGTTCAGGGCCGCCGTCATGGTGTTGACGATCCGCATTCCCTGCTCCATATCCAAAACGTCGATGTCGACCACCGTCGATATTGACACATTGGACGCTCGCGTGTCTTGCGGCCGGGCATTTGTCTTTTTGCCGCCAGCAGTCGGATCCGTCCCTTCAACAAACTGGCTTAGGTCATGCCCGTTGATCCGCCAGGCCTTGCCGACCTTGTTGGCCTGCAGCCGACCTTCGCGAATGTAGCGCTGCACGGTTTTTTCGTGGAGTTTCAATAGCCTTGCTACGTCATCAACTGAATAATATATCTCATTCATATTTTCGCCTCTATATTCCTTATTGCTTCTTATTATGGTTATTATAAGTAATTATTAGTAATATTACAACCCCTTCATATCAACTTGATTTTCGCCTTTCGCTCAAATGCGCTCAAACAGGTCATAAAATGACAGAATTGGGTCATTTTGTTTCTTTCAAACCTGATGCAGGCACGGTATAATATCAGATGTTATGCAATAATCAAAAAGGAGAAACAGACATGAACAAAACGTATGCGTCCATCAAGGAAGTGACCGATTTCGGTCCGTTCGTCCGCAAGCTGATTCTGCCGCTGCCTCAGACCGTCCCATCCGCTGCTTTGTCCCCGGATACGTTCACCGTGTATGTCGAACGGCGCGACCGCACGACCGGCGACATCATCCGGATCCGGAAGGACTGGATGTCCGAAGAACGGATTGAGTCCAAAGGCTATTGCCGAATTGTCGATGCCTACGCGGCAAATGCCAGCGGCAGCAGGACAGACCAGGGCGATTTTGCCGTGCTGGAACTTGGCGGAGGTCTGTTTGAACCGCTGGCGTCTGAAATTGCCACCATTGATATGCACAATGTCCTGCTTTTCCTGGATATGCGGATCACCCAGAACCAACCGATCAAGTCCGATGCCGGCGATATCTCCGGCCTGATCTATGACCGCTTAAGCAAAACGAGCCTCAAGCAGGCCGAAGGCTGGGTCAATGGTTGCTCCACCAACCCGGATATGCCCATGCGCTACGGTTATTTCTCTCCGGCCATGGGCAGCGGCAAGCGCCCCCTGATCATCTGGCTGCATGGCGCCGGCGAAGGCGGCCTGGATACAGCCGTCGCCTATATCGGCAACAAGGTAGTCTCGCTGTCCAGCGACAAAAACCAGGAATTGTTCGGAGGGGCCTATGTCCTGGCTCCGCAAGTCCCGACCATGTGGCTGGACAACGGCAGCGGTGAATACACCCGTACCGGCCAATCCATGTACGTCGAATCCTTGAAAGCCCTGATCGACGAATTCATCCAGCTGCACAGCGACATCGACACCGATCGCATCTATATCGGCGGCTGCTCCAACGGCGGCTTCATGACCATGCGCATGATCATCGACTATCCCGGTTTCTTTGCGGCAGCCTACCCGGTCTGCGAAGCGTTGTATGACGAAGTCATATCGGACCAGGATATCCAGACGATTAAAGACACCCCGATCTGGTTCACGCACGCCAAAGACGATCCTATCGTCAAACCCGAGGAAACCGTCCTGCCCACCTACAATCGCCTGATCAAGGCCGGCGCGCCTAACATCCACTTCTCCTACTTCGACAACGTCAAGATCAAGGATGCGGACGGCAATGAGCAACTATTCTTCGGTCACGCGACCTGGCTGTATATGCTCAACGACGAGTGCAAATTGGATTTCGACGGCCAGCCCGTCAAGATCGACGGCCAGTCGGTCACGCTGCTGCAATGGCTGGCCCGGCAATCCAGATAATCCCGGTCCCATTTCCACCGATCAAAAATGGCAGCACCGGCGAACGGTGCTGCCATTTTTTTTGGTCATAAACAGTGAGAACTGAAAATCAGTCCCGCCCCTTGTAGTCGAACCAGTCGAACTCGGCAAAATGTCCGGTGTCCTGTCCGTTGCCGCTGGCAAACAGGCCGATGTAGGTGCCGATAAATCCGCCGGCGGTCTCAGAGCCCAGAAACCCGCCATCGAGATGTTCCAGAATCGGCGTCTCCTGCCCGGATTCGTCAGCAGCAAAAAAGCTCAGGTCCTGCTCTCTGGCCTTGATTTTCAAAATCACCTGGCTGGACGGCCATTCAATTTCACCCAGTACCGCCTGATGATATTCACCGGCGCCCAGGTTGTGTTCAACGGTATACTCCAGATCGATGTAGCCCTGGACCGCGCGCAGAATCTTGCGGCCGTTGTGCCGGATCTTTTCAATCCGAACGGATTGGAAATTGTTCTGCAACAGGATCAGACCGGCGCTCTCCGCTTTGTCCGCGGGGTCAAAATCAAGACTGACCGCGACGTCATAGCTCATATTCTGCTGACGGCGGCCAACGAAGCCCAGCACATCGATACGGTCGTCGAGGCTGAAGCGTTCAAAAATCGTCCCGGCTGGCGGACAGATTGGTGCTTCAACCGTTCGGATTTTAAGCCGGCTGCCTTCCAGCTTATAAATTGACCTGACCGGTGTTCCCAGAAGGTTCCAGTCCAATCCCAGGGCATCGCCTTCGAAGTCGTCGCGGACCGGCTTCGGCGCAGGGACGGTTTCCGGCAGGTCCGGCGCTGGATAGGACCACTCAACCTTGCCGGTTTCCGGACTGACATGCGGCCAGCCATTCTGCCAGACAACCGGGGCGATAAAGGTCTCGCGCCCCATGTTCTTGTGGTATCCGCCGTAGATTCTGGACGCAAGCATCACCATGTACCAGCTGCCGTCAGCAAGCTCGACCAAGTCGCCATGACCGACGTTGCTGATCGGGTCGTTCACATCCAAATGGCGGTGGGTCAGAATCGGGTTGCCTGGGCAGCCTTCATAGTTGCCCAACACCGTCTTACTTCTGGCGATGGTCACGGCATGGTTGTTTTCAGTGCCGCCTTCGGCGATCATCAGATAGTACCAGCCCTCCTTCTTGTAGAGGTGCGGTGCTTCCGGCGCATGGCAGTCGATCAGAGCGCCGCCCCAAAGATCGGTCTTGTCGCCGACCAGTTCGAAACGCTCAAGGTCTATTTCGCTGCACCATATTTTGGGGACCGTCTGACCAAATCCACGGGTTCCCGTGTAGTAAGCCTTGCCGTCATCGTCCCAGAACAGCGACGGGTCGATGCCTTCGGCCCCAGAGATCCAGTGCGGATCAGACCAGGGGCCAGCCGGATCGGCAGCGGTGACAATGAAGTTACCGCCGTGGTTGATATTGGTCGTGATCATGTAGAACGTGCCGTTATGGTGCCGTATTGTCGGGGCGAAGATGCCGCTGGAAATGCTCATCGGGTCCAGCGGCAGCTGGGCCGGTCGATTCAGCACATGCCCGATCTGCTCCCAATGAGCCAGATCGGTGCTGTGGAAAATCGGGACGCCCGGGAAAAAGGAAAATGACGACGTGACCATGTAGAAATCGCCGCCCACCCGGCAAATTGATGGATCCGGATAAAAACCGGCCAGAATCGGGTTTTTCAATTCCATATCATATCCTCCTGAGGCCTGAAAAGGCTTGATAATAAAACTTCAACAATCAACGATATCCATTTTAAGGGCTAGTCATTTGCCGGGTCAACTCGAAACGACGGATTTGTACAGACATCTCAAGACTATTTTCGACTTTTTGCAAAGGATCCGGATCTTTTTTGAGCTTCAAATACGAAGTATCCATTGATTTCATGGATCCTGACGCCGCCGAATATGGCGATGAGCTTATTTTTATACCAGGCTTTGCGCTTGGTGACCATGAGCAGGCGTCCGCCGATGGTCAGTCGGTTGAACCCCTTTTCGATCATCCTTTTGGGCACCGAAAAGTCAGCGTGGTACGGTGGATTGGACAAGATGATTGTGAAATCGCTGTCATCGATCGCTTCATAGGCATCTCCCCGGACCACACGGATGCCCCCAGCCCGGTTAAGTCTGGCATTTTCCTCGGCCAAAGCGACTGCTAAAGGTTCGATATCGGTCATGACCACCTGCTCCGGCCCCACAATATTTGCCGCGTAAATACCGACCAGGCCATAGCCGCAGCCCAGGTCCAGCACCTTGTCGTCGCTTTGGATATTTGCTACCGAGAGCATGGCCAAAGTCCCCGGATCCGGCCGGTTTGGAGAGAATAGTTTGGGATGGGTCTTAAAGGACATCGGCCGGTCGCCGACTGTGGTTTCAATCATAAATGATTCCTTTCAGTCAGAACACCAGCATGTCCTGATCGTCAAGTTTGAAGTTCGGCCCCCAGGCCACCTCCCAGAAGTAACCGTCGGGATCCGAAAAGTAGGCATGGTAGCCGCCCCAGAACACATCCTGCGGCTCTTTCACGATCGCGGCGCCGGCTTTGCGGGCCAGTTCGATCACGTCTGCGACTTCATCTTTCGTCCGTACGTTCATGGCCAGCGTTATACCGCCAAATCCGGTGACAGGTTTTGGCGGTTGCGCCTCGCTGATGTCCAAAGCCAGCCGGTCAAGCGGATAAAGCTCGAATTTGGTGCCGGTCGTATTGAAGAAAACCACGTCCGGGCTGTCGGACTGTTCATCGGTCATAAACCCCAGACCGTCACGGTAGAAGCGGATTGACCGGGTCATATCCCGGACGCCCAGGCAGATGATGCTGATTCGGTTCATGATCAGTGCCCTCCTTTCCGATTAGCCCATTCATCGTATAGCTGCGCCCAGACCATGTCGTCTTTCCAGACGCCGCAGATCTTAATGCTGCCGACAAAATGGGCTTCCTGCCGGAATCCGGCTTGCTGGAGCAGATGAATCGAGCGGATGTTCTCGGGATCGACCGAGGCCGTGATCCGGTGCTTCTTCCAGGTTCCGAAGCTGTAATCGATAAGGCTTCGAACCGCTTCAAGGGCATAGCCCCGGCCCTGAAAAGCCGGTGATAAAGTATAGCCGATTTCAATCTGGTCATGCTCATCAAGGAAATGTACCCCCAGGTCGCCAATCAACCGGCTGTCGCTCAGGAGAATCGCCAGCTGCAGCCATGTCCCGGCCGTATGGGGAACTGCTGACAGATTCTTTTGAATGAAGGATTCGGCCTCAGCCAGCGACTTGATCCGCAATGTCTGGTATTGCGCTGTTTCCGGCAGCGAACGGTACCCCAAAAAGGGTTCTGTATCATCCGATCCAAGACGCCGGACGGTCAGCCGGGCCGTTCTGAATAGATATCCCATCTCAGCTACACCGCCCGATTAAACAGATAGCTGGTCATCGACATCGACCCCATCAGGCAAACGTCGTTGAACACTTCAAGATTATCTTGCTCGTCCGATGCCCCGAGTACCGGCAGCAGCGGGAAATAGTGGTCGAGCGTCGGAAAGGGTATTTCGCCCGGTTTCCCGGAGAACGCATAAGAGACAACATCCCGGTAATCCCTGGCCAAAACCCGCTTTTTGATCTTGAGATCAAAATCCTCAGCCCAGGGGTAACCGGCATCCAGACCCCAGTCGATCTGCATCAGGTTGTGGACGACATTACCGCTGCCCAGGATCAAGACCCCCTGATCCCGAAGGCCTGCCAGCTGCCGGCCGAGTTGGAAATGCTGCTGTGGCGTAGCGCCGGCATCCACACTCAGCTGAACAACCGGGATGTCCGCATCCGGATACATCCTGTGCAGCACCGACCAGGTGCCGTGGTCGAGTCCCCAGCTGTTGTCAACTGCCACTGGTCGATCAACCAGGCGAATAGCCTCATGTGCCAGAGCCGGCGCGCCAGGCGCGTCATAGACAATCTTATAAAGATCCTCCGGAAATCCGTACATGTCATAAATCGTTTCAGGATTCTCGGCATCGCAGATTTTCAAGCCCCGGGTGTACCAGTGGGCTGAAATGGACAGGATCGCCTCCGGCTTCGCAAACTTCGCGGAAAGTCCCTGCCAGGTTCTCGAAAAAACATTATCCTCGATCGCGTTCATCGGCGAGCCATGGCCGATGAACAGCGCCGGGGCACGAGTCTTGTTCGTCATTTGCGGTACACTCCTTGTTTTTTAAAGTTCAAGTCAGTCTACAAAACCCATTATACAGCAGTTGCCGAACTACAGATTATTGCACCCGCCATTTTATTAAGGTATTCTATTGAAAACCATCCTGCGTCATTAATCATCAAGCCATTTAGTCAACCAGCTCAGGAAAGGACAGTTTATGGCTAGGCATCATATCCCGTCGAATTATGCGTCTGACAAATTTGTCATCATAGCAAGTGCCATGGCCGCTGTTTATGCAATAATCAGCTTGCTGGGCGCACTGGCAATCCTGTTGTTTCATCTATTGCTCGGCTCAAGCACTCAGTTTCCGGGTATAGTTTTCAGCATCACCAGTCCGCTGACGCAAACAGCCGCCATGGTTTATATGATCATCTTTTTCCTTAAACAAAACATTCGGACCACCCCAAATCGGTTTTTTTGGCCGGTTGCCGCCCTAGCTATTGCCCAATTGATGGATTTCATTCAGAACCTATACAACTTCGAATGGTACAACCTGATTCTTCTGATCATCAGCTTAATGCTGATTGTGGTCGCTCTGGAAATATCATCGGGATGCTCGCGAGCAAGGATCACAGTTGTGATCCTGATCCTATTGCTGATCGGCAGGCTGTTCTATTTTTTCATATATAGCCATTTCGGCATCTTCTCAGCAGACCTGCAGCCAGCAGTAGTAGACGCAGCTACTATCTTACTTCCCATCTCGGCACTCCTTAGCTTGGTACCCTATCTGATCATCCTCCTGTATATTAGGGCACGGCATTTACTGCGCCAAAACGAACCGACAACCAATGGTTGACTCTACGCAAATTTGGAACCTGGTGATTAGCTTGATATACCTACGCATAATCGTTCAGAATTTTTCTCAATGAGAAACAGCCTGGAAAATTCACTTGATCACAATAACTTTTTGAGGAGTTAATTATGGCTAAACATCACGATATTTAGCCTGGCTACAGGTGTTTACAGCATCCTTGCCATTTTGATCTCTTCGAAAGGTACGACCCTGTCATACTATCCGCCATCCTGGTCCTGGTTGTCACTTTAATCTTAAGCCAGATATCTTATTGGGTTGTGATTCTTTATCTGATTGAAAAGCGATCATCCGGACAGTCTCCGAATTCTCCGTGAACAAGAAAGCGGCAGGCAAAAAGCCGTCGCAATCTTAAGTCGGTCAGTGAATTGATCCAGTCTGATCAATCATTCGAATTAACGGTTTTCAGCAGCCCAATCGTATTGTTGAAGTTCTTCACAGCATCTTCCATCACCTTGAAGTAATCCTCTGACATGTCGCTGCGGATAAACAGGGTTTCCATATCATCCAGGGCTTTCTGGAACGACAGGTTCAGGTTGATAAACCTGTTAAAGCAATGATGCGTGGCGGTGCATTCAAACTTCTTGATATCCTCCTTGATGAAACGGACGATATCGCCTTCGGTCTTGAACTCGCCCACGCTGAGCGGGTATGGGTTGATGCGCTGCAGAAAATACTGGTTGTCTTTGTTAATATTGTATAGATACGTGATCTTGGTATTGTCGATCATGAATGTGATATAGCACACGATGCCGTGTACGGTTTTAACCGTCGCGCCCAGCTGGTGCAGTTCCATGACGAGTCTATCCTGCCTTGTCGAATTAATATTCATGCTCCAGTCCTCCTCAGGTTGCTCTCTTACAAGTAGAATACCAGCAAATAGATGCTGGCCAGAATAATGCTGATAATCATCATGGGGAAACCCACGATGAAAAACTTCTTAAAGGATAAGTTGTAACCCTGCTTCTTGGCAATACCCGCCACCACGATATTGGCTGACGCGCCGATCAGGGTGCCGTTGCCGCCGAGGCAGGCGCCGAGCGATACTGCCCACCAGAAGGCGTTGATGCTGGTGTGTCCCGTATGCCCGATAGCCTTGACCAGCGGTATGACGGTCGCGACAAACGGAATGTTGTCGACAAAAGCTGATGAAAATGCAGAGACCCAGACCAGTGACATACCCGTCATCACGGGGTCGCCGTCAGTCAATTGGATAATCCCGGTCGCCAGGTCATTCATGATCCCCTTGGCTTCCAGGCCTCCAACCACCATAAACAAGCCGGCGAAGAAGAAAATGACGGTCCATTCGACATTCTTGAAAGCTTCTTCGACATCTTCGCGGGTGATGATCATCAGGAGCACCGCGCCGGACAGCGCGACGACGGACGACGGATAGTGGAAGAACTCATGCAGAAAAAAGCCGAGCGTGATCAGGATCAGGGCAGCAATCGACTTGATCGCCAGTCTTTTATCTGTAATCGACTTCTTGGGGTCAAAGCCCATGATCTTGAGTCTCAATTCGTCGCTGACAGCCAGTTTCTTGCGATAGATCACTCTCAAAATCAAAAAAGTCACAACAAAGATCACGATGCTGGCTGGCAGCAAATTGACGATGAAATCCGCGAATCCCAGACCCGCTGCACTGCCGATCATGATGTTGGGCGGGTCGCCGATCAGTGTGGCCGTTCCGCCGATGTTGGAAGCGAGAATTTCGGGGATCAGGAACGGGATTGGATCCATTTCCAGCGTTTCGGTGATAACCAGCGTCATCGGGGCGATCAGCAGGACCGTTGTCACGTTATCGAGCAGCGCTGATGTAATCGCCGTTATCACTGAAAACGCCAGGATGATCCGCCAGGGGTTAGCCTTGGTGATTCGGGCCGCCCAGATCGCGACATATTCGAAAAGCCCCGCTTTCTTGATAATCCCGACACTGACCATCATGCCGATCAGGACACCGATGGTGTTTAGGTCGATATAGGCGAACGCCTCTTCACCCGACATGACCTTGAACAGGATCATCAGGGTACCGCCGGCCAGCGCAGCAACTGCGCGGGGAATGATTTCCGTCATAATGCAGACCATGGTCGCCAGAAAAATGACAATCGTAATAATCGTGTTTGTATCCATAGCACTCCTCTCAAATTGATGCATTTGGATACAATCGGTCAAGGATTCTGGGGTGTCGAAGTCGAGTCTGCCCGTTTGGGAATCAATAGTAAGGTTATATCAAATGCAAAATGTCAACCTTTGGTATTATACGCCGATCGAGTGGGATTTCAACAAGTACGAACACCATGAAACGCCCTGTTGTCAGGAATTTCAAGGTTCACTTTTTAACTTAGCGTTATCTCGAGCAGTCTATCCGGCAACTTATCCGCCTACAACAATTGCGATTTGGCAGCAAATTCTGAATGTCTACCGCCTTCATCCTTCAGTTTAGACCCGTTCTATTCCTTTGGTAATCAAAATATGACAGTCCCCGCCTCTTCAAAGGCCAAATCAAGAGGTTGCTAATTTTGAACCTGCTGTCACTCTATATAGGTTCTTGCACCTGAAAATCTTTTAACAAGCATTTTCGAAAGTTTCAATGTTAATTGAACAAAGTGAAATTTGGCATTTTAAAAAAGGGACCGGGCAGATAATGCCCGGTCCCGGAGCAGCTCTTAGCATTCAAGTGCCGCAGTCGATTCTAGTCGTCGTAATCGTTCTTTTGCTGGAGCGTCTCACCGACAGGCTGCATCATCTCGATCGGGTTGCCGTCCGGATCCACCAGCCAGGCTACGTCATAGCCGCCGACGGAGCGGAAGACATCCTGGTCGTAGTCCTCAACCGGGGCGCTCTTCCCGGGGTCCTTCCAGACCGTGATGCCCTGCGCGCGGAGCTTGTCGATGGTATGTCTCAGGTTTTCGGTCTCCAGGGCATAATGCCACAGGCTGCGGTTTGGGTGGTTGACCACCTCGTCCGGCGTCGGGTGCGGGTTGGGGGCTTGCTTGTTCAGCGCCTGGAGTTCGATGTACTCGCCCCGCTTGATACGCAGGTAATAATTCCAGGGCTTGTCCCCGGGATTCTTGCTCATGTCCAGGATCACTTCAAACCCAAGCTTGTTGTAAAAATCAATCGACTTGTCGATGTCATTGCAGAGAATCGATACATGCATAAATTGTTTGAACAGTTTCATTCTGAATCTCCCATCACTTTTCTATTAGATCATCTGCCTCAGATCAAGACGGCAAAAAGCTCTGACGATCTCAACGAGTTGAATGACCTGCACAAATTATATCAGTAATTATCCGTTGAAGGAATCCCCCCTGGCAGACGCCATTTATATTTCCGACCGGTTGATGCAAAACAAAAGCCAGAACGACCAAATACGGTATAATGGAATTAACGATATGAAACAGATCCAGACTGCGAACAGCATCACAGCCAGCTGAGACAGCATTCAGGAATCAGGGAGATTGAATATGAGACAGAATCAGAAAACGCATCCGGGTCCGTCTGGCAGCATCCCCCGAATCATTGAGATTGATCCCTGGCTTGCTCCGTTCACTGAGGATATCCGGCTGCGCCAGCAGCGATATCTGGACATCCGGCAAAAGCTGCTCGGCGAGAATGGGTCACTGGCGGATTTTGCCAACGGCCATCACTATTTCGGCTTTCACAAGACCGACGACGGCTGGGTCTACCGCGAGTGGGCGCCGGCTGCCGATGCCCTTTTCCTGTTTGGTGATTTCAACGGCTGGAACCGTTCGTCCCATCCCCTGACCAGACTGGACAACGGCTGCTGGGAAATCCGGCTCAAGAGCACAGACAGGCTTACTCACCAGTCCCTGGTCAAGGTACATGTCCAAAGCCGGGGTACAGGCCGAGATCGCATACCGCTGTATATTCACAAGGTCCGTCAGGATCCCCAGACCCACGATTTTGCCGGCCAGATCTGGTGCCCTGATCAGCCATTTGCCTGGACGGACCAGGCTTTTC
The DNA here is from genome assembly GCA_963675845.1 of uncultured Saccharofermentans sp. Classification (GTDB taxonomy): domain Bacteria; phylum Bacillota; class Clostridia; order Saccharofermentanales; family UBA5734; genus UBA8949. Next base: position 259,528 of record OY776634.1, read on the forward strand.
ACGTCCAGCAGGATATAACCCCGTTCATTTATGAGGTCCATGTCGGCATGGCCCAGCAAAGGGAAGGCATTGGAACCTATCTTGAGTTTGAGCAAAACATCTTACCCAGGATTAAAAGCCTGGGTTACAACACCATCCAGATTATGGCGGTCATGGAACATCCCTACTATGCTTCCTTTGGCTACCATGTATCCAACTATTTTGCCGCGTCGTCTTGGTTCGGATCACCAGATGACCTGAAGTCTCTAATCAACAAGGCACACGAACTCGGCATTACCGTCCTGATGGACATCGTTCAGTCGCATGCGGTCAAAAACCTGGCCGAAGGCATCAACGAATTCGACGGGACGGATTACCAGTTCTTCCACTCCGGCAGCCGCGGCAACCACCAGGCCTGGGACTCCAAAGTCTTCGACTACGGCAAAGCTGAGGTCATTCACTTCTTGCTGTCCAGCATCAAGTACTGGCTGGAAGCGTTCCACTTCGACGGGTTCCGATTTGATGGTGTCACCTCCATGCTTTATCTGGATCATGGCCTGGGTACGGCCTTCGACCGCTACGACAAATACTTCAGCCTGAACACAGATGTTGATGCCGTCACCTACCTGCAGCTCGCCAATGAACTGATCCGAGAGATCCGGCCGGATGCCATCACCGTCGCGGAAGACATGAGCGGCATGCCGGGCATGTGTCTGTCGATTGAAGACGGCGGCATCGGATTCGACTTCCGGCTGGCCATGGGCGTCCCGGACTTCTGGATCAAGATGCTCGAACAAAAAGATGATGACTGGCCAATGGAAAGCCTATACCACGAACTGTCAACCGCTAGGCATCTCGAAAAGCGTATTGCCTATGTCGAATCCCATGACCAGGCCCTGGTCGGCGACAAGACCCTGATCTTCCGAATGGCCGACCAGGAGATGTACTGGCACATGAACAAGGGAAGCGAGAACCTGGTCATCGAGCGGGCAATCGCCCTGCACAAGATGATCCGGCTGGCCACCTGCTCGCTCGGTGCCGAAGGGTATCTGACCTTCATGGGCAACGAGTTCGGTCATCCGGAGTGGATCGACTTCCCGCGTGAAGGCAACAACTGGAGCTTTAAGCATTGCCAGCGCCTCTGGAGCCTGGTGGAAGACCCAAACTTGCGCTATGGCGATCTGGGCCGGTTTGACCAGGCCATGGTCAGCCTGCTTCAGGACCGAAACCTGATGGGCGATCCGCTCCGCAAACTGTGGGTCGACCAGAACCAAAAGATCATCGCGTACCGCAAACAGGACCATGTCTTTTTATTCAATTTCCACCCAACCGAGTCCTATTCAGCATTTGAACTCCCGATCCATGATGACGGTATTTTCCAGGTTATTCTGGACACCGACGACACCAAATTCGGCGGCCAGGACCGGATCGACCGAGCCTGCCGTTATGAAACGCATGAGTTGACGTCAAGGCCCGGCGACCGGGGTATTGTCCTCTATGTTCCCAGCCGGACGGCGATGGTGCTGGGGAAGACATCTGATTGAATCAGAGCCGGATCCTTTTATTTTTGCGAATGATCAGAATTTTAGTATAATTAGATCATCTCAACCTAAGGAGACGCGTCATGATCAAGTTTATGCACTTCCGCAAATTTGCCTACCTCTTTCTGGCAGTAGCCGTCTTGCTGGTCGCGGTCTTTAATATCGCAGATATTTTCGAACCCGCCGCCGCTGTCACCGAACCGTCCAGTTATTATGAAACAGATTATTTGCCAGTCCGAGCAGCCATGGCTGAAGCTGAAGACATCGATGAAGCTGAGATTAACATCCCACAGCAGACAACCTCTGAGGCTCAAGCGCCGTCCGAAACCAAAGACCTCTACAGCCATATCGCAGCCAGGTGGGTTGACGGGCAAGTCGTCCCGATGACTGATGCAGAAATTGCAGCCTTTGAAAAGGCGCTGTATCAGTGTCAGACCCAGTCTGATTATGAAGCCAAGATGAGCGAGCTTGCGTACTACAACAAGGGTATCGACTTATCCAAATTTCCATGGTATTGGGATGATCTTGAAGATCTCTACAGCGACGAACAGATGGCGCTGCTGAGAGCAGGCTCGAAGGAGCGAAAACCCATGCCGGATATCTACGGCATGGAAGTTTCGGCAGCTTACCGTTTCTTAACCAATCAGGGATTTATCGGCAGATTCTATTATGTCTATAATCCCAATTGCGATCTTCCTGTGGGCACCTGCTATTGGCAGGATGGTGAACCTGGGGGGATGTGGAATGTAACCGCCAACTTTTTTATACGTGTCCAGGCACCCAAAGAGATTAACCACCAGATGTGGGATCCGGACAATCCAGTGGACATTGATGCACTCGCTGCCGATATCCGCGAGAATGGGTCGTATCATGTGTTTATTCCCGATGTTATCGGATTGCCTGAAACTGAAGCTGTAGCCTTGCTGGAGGAAGCCGGATTCAACAACATTTTTGTGTCCCATAATTATGTTGAAAACGATGTTGAGATCGGCATCTGCTTCAAACAGGATGGAACGCCTGGCAGTACCCAGTTGAACACCTCCATTTATTGCATCAACATCAAGAGCAAAAATCCAATCTTTGAGATCCCAGATTTCGTGGGTATGACTGAGACTGAAGCGATCTCCTATCTCACCGAAAAAGACCAGCCATACACAATTAATTATGTTGATGAACCGGAGTCCGGTCTGGGCGCAGGCTTTGTCGTCCGCCAGGCATATCCTGAGGGTGATGTGATTTCATCTGAATCAGTCATGCTCATATACGTTCAAAAGGATAATTCCCCTGAACCGATTGAAACAACAGTCGAGACGACAATTCAAACAACTGAGACGTTGCAGGAGCCAACACCAGTGCCAGAGGATAATACCAGCCAACCGACAACACAGGTTGAAACAAGTGAAACCGCATCGTCCATCGAGTCGTGATTTCGTCAGTTATATTGATGATCATACGGCCTTCCTGCGGATAAAGGTGTTTCAGCAAAGACCGTAAGCAACAATTCACAAAACGTTGAAACTGCTCTCAACAAGATGACTGCTCTGGGCTTTGTCAAGGAAGCCCGATCTATCACAATGCCAACATCAAACTGTACATTCAGACAGATCCCAAGCGGATTATCGTCCCGGACGTAACTGGGATGAATTCGACGGATGCCGTATACAGGCTTCAGGATGTTGGCCTTCATGCCTTGCTCAGCTATGAGTTCAATGATTCAATGGACATCGGTTATGACTGCTGCATTTCTCAGGAGTACACGCCGGGCAGCATCATCGAGACCCGGGATAACTACAATCCGATCATGCTGGTCATCCAGACCTACCGGAAACCTGATCCACCACCGGCTCAAACTACAATCGTAGAGGAAACAGGAACAACAACTGCCGATGGTCCTGTTGACGAAGAAACTGAGCCTTCAGAATCATCCGATGCCTCACAGGCTGACAGCTAGCGATAATCTCCTGCTCATCTAAAATCAGGTGCAGGCTGATGCCGGCACCTGATTTGTTATCGATGGCATTGGCCTTCAGGACAGCCGGTTCCGGTAGTCCTCATAGTGGAAGGTGCGAATCACCTGCTGCTGCCCGTCCATTTTGGCCAGGGCGATCGATGGCAGGTTGATGCCGTTAAACGTGTTGTTCTTGACCATGGTGTAGTGGGCCATGTCACAGAAGATCAGGCGGTCGCCTGGCTCAAGCGGCTTGTCGAATGAATAGTCGCCGATCACATCGCCCGCGAGGCAGGTTGGCCCGCCAAGCCTGAATGTATGAGCCTTTTCGCCCGGGTTTCCCGCGCCGACAATATTGGGCCGGTAGGGCATTTCCAAAACGTCCGGCATATGGCAGGCCGCTGAAGTGTCGAGGATGGCGATCGCCATGCCGTTGTGAACGATATCCAGCACTTCAGTGACCAGAAAGCCTGTGTTGAGCGCAATCGCCTCACCAGGCTCCAGGTAGACCTGGACACCATACTTGTCCTGGATGAAGCGTATGGACCGGATCAGGGCGTTCAGATCGTAATCCGGCCTCGTGATATGGTGTCCGCCGCCGAAGTTGATCCACTTCATACCAGGGATCCATTGCCCGAACTTTTCATCGATGACCTTGATCGTTCGCTCCAGCGTATCCGAATTCTGCTCGCACATCGTGTGGAAATGCAGGCCGTCCAAATCCTGAAGCTGGTCCGGCTCGAAGTTTGCAAGTGTGACGCCCAGCCGTGAATAAGGGCTGCACGGGTCATAGATCGCCGTGTTGAGTTCAGAGTATTCCGGGTTGATCCGGATACCGCACTCGATTCGTTTGTCCTGCCGGCTTCTAACCTGCTCCCGGTACTTGTTCCACTGCGCGAACGAGTTGAAAACCATATGGTCGACCAGATCCAGAATTTCATCGAATTCCCGTTCGATGTATGCCGGTGAGTAGATATGGACTTCTTTGCCCATCTCCTCTTTGCCCAGCCTGGCTTCGAACAGCGAACTGGCGGTTATCCCCGCAAGTCGGCGTCCGATCTGCTCGAAAGTCGAAAACATCGAATAGCCTTTGAGCGCAAGCAGGATCCTGCAGCCAGTCTGGCGCTGGACACTGTCCAGGATATCCAGGTTTTTCTGTAGCAGGGATTCATCCACTACATAGCAGGGGGTCGGAAGTGCGTCGAAATCAAGTCCCATTGCTTGTCGGCTCCTTAATCCAGAAGGTGCGGCTCAAAAGATTCTTGCCAGGGCAGGCCGTGCTCGTTGAGCGCGTCCATGAACGGATCCGGATCGAACTCCTCGACATTGAACACCCCTGGTTTCATCCACAGGCCTTTCATCATCATCATGGCGCCGATCATGGCCGGGACGCCGGTCGTATAGGAAATGGCCTGCGAGCCGACTTCCGCGTAGGCAGCCTGATGGTCACTGACATTATAGATATAATAGGTCTTGGGCTGGCCGTCCTTGGTGCCAGTGAAAACGCACCCGATATTGGTCTTGCCCTTGGTGCGCGGCCCCAGCGACCCGGGATCCGGCAAGATCGCCTTGAGAAAATGCAGCGGCACGATCGGGCGGCCTTCAAACATGATCGGCTCAATCGAGGTCATGCCGACATTTTCCAGAACACGCAGATGGGTCAGGTACTTATCTGAGAACGTCATCCAGAAACGGATGCGCTTAACTCCCGGGATGTTCTTGGCCAGCGATTCCATCTCCTCATGGTGCAGCAGATAGATGTCCTTCTCGCCGATTTCGGGAAAGTCATATACACGCTTGACCGACAGCGGATCAGTCTCGATCCAGTGTCCATCTTCGAAATAGCTGCCGTTGGCGGTTATCTCGCGGATATTGATTTCAGGATTGAAATTGGTCGCGAACGGATAGCCATGGTCGCCGGCATTGGCGTCCAGGATGTCAATCGTGTCAATCTGGTCAAATTGATGCTTCAAGGCATAGGCAGTGAAAATGCTGGTGACACCCGGATCAAATCCGCTGCCCAGCAGCGCCATGATGCCGGCGCTCTTGAACTTATCGTCATAAGCCCACTGCCATTTATATTCGAATTTGGGAATTTCGGGCGGCTCATAGTTAGCCGTGTCCAGATAATGGACACCGGTCGCCAGGCACGCGTCCATAATGGTCAGGTCCTGGTAGGGCAGCGCGACGTTGATCACCATATCCGGCTTGAAATCGCGGATCAGGGCAATGACCTGCTCGGTCTGGTCGGCATCGACCTGGGCGGTCTTCACAACCGTCTTGGTTTCGGGCAGCCTAGCCCTGATGGCTTCGCACTTTTCCAAGGTTCGGCTGGCCAGGCATATCTCGGAAAAGACATCCGGATTCTGGCAGCATTTATGGACAACAACATTGGAGACGCCGCCGGCGCCAATGATCAAAGCTTTTCCCATTTCGATAACCTCCTCAATATGTTGAAAACAAATTTTCAAACAGGCTGATTATAACAGCGGGCCAGCGGGTGAAGCAAGCGATTCCTTCACCGATTCGGCTGCCCGTCTCTGTTATAATGATAGTTGATTCAATGATAATCGTAAAGGAGACAATCATATGGCCAGTTCAACTTTATCCGGTCCCGGCAGCATTGATGCTGTCGCACGACTGCTTGCCGACAGAATGCAGCAAAGCGCCATGTCGCTTCAGCTGATTGATCAGGTCTCAAGAAATTTCGACAGCGCCCGGATGACGGTTATGGTTTTCGAAAAATACTTCATGCGCGCATCCAACCGCGCCAGCCTGACCGTTGTGCTCAGTGAGCAGGGCGGCACCGTATCCGCCGACCTGATCAGTTCCGGCGGCGGCCAGGGTGCCTTGTTCCGTTTTTCCTGGGGTGCCGAGGAATCATTTGTCGGCACAGCAGAAAATATTTTGAGGGAAGCTGGATTACGCTAGATTCAGAATATTCAGGAGGGGTTCTTTATGTTTGCTGGAAGCTTGTTCGGTTGGCTGCTCGTCGCTGCTCTGGCGATTGTCCTGGCCAACTATCCAATCAAACGGATCAACCGGATCGCCCAAAAGCGGCTGAGCGACAACAGCCGGCTGCGTCGACTGATTGAATGGACCGCCAGGCTGCTGAATCGCCAGCACCGCTACTTCGCGCTGGCCGCAGCAGCCCTGCTCATCACCCATTTCATCCTCCAGACAGTCTATCGCTGGATCTCATGGACCGGCCTGATCGCGGCCAGCCTGGTGCTGCTGACGATGTCGCTGGGCGCGTTCGGGCACTATATCAGGCAAAAAAAGCATACCGCCTGGTTTTATATCCATCGGACACTGGCAGTTTTAGTTATCGTTTCAGTGGTTCTCCATGTCGCGCTCTGGGGACTGCCGGCCGTGGCAAGTCCCGGATCTGCAGATCCATCTGCCAGCGAAACCACGACGACTTCGCTAGATCCGACAGTTTCCGAGCGTGTCCTGACACGAGAGCAACTGGCTGAATTTGACGGCCAGGATGGCCGTCCGGCCTATGTCGCGGTCGATGGTATTGTCTATGATGTCTCCGATCTGGGAAGATGGGCAACCGGCACGCATATGAACCTGCATATCGCCGGCCAGGATCTCAGTGAAGACATTGAAGGCGCGCCCCACACCAAGGTGCTGCTGGAGCGTGCTGTCAAAGTCGGTATTTTGGCTGACTGAACAGAACCTATTGGTTCATGCTGTCGACGCGGTCCTTGATCACCTGGCTGTAGTTGATTACCAGTCGTTCGTATTCGCTGTTCATCAGGACGGAAGTGATCAGAAAGTCTGCGGTCGCGCGGTTGCTGGCGATCGGGATATCATAGACAGCGGCAATGCGCAGCAGCGCCTTGACGTCCGGATCATGCGGCTGCGATTCCAGTGGATCCCAGAAGAAGACCATGAAATCAACCTGGCCTTCGACAATCCTCGATCCGATCTGCAGATCGCCGCCCAGCGGGCCGCTGTTGTAGCCGCGTACCGGCAGGCCGGTACGGTCTGCGATCAGACGCGCGGTCGTTCCGGTGCCACAGAGAAAATGACCCTTCAGGAGATCCATGTTCTTTTCAACCCATTTGGCCAGCGCTTCCTTCTTGCTGTCATGCGCGATCAGGGCGATGTTTTTCTGTTTGCCGATGGTAAATGGTATATATTGGTCGTGAACGCCTTTCATGATAGGTCCTCCATTTTTTATCTCAGATTGCCTTGTCGCCGCTCTCGCCGGTGCGGATGCGGATAGCCTGTTCAACCGGATAGACAAATATCTTGCCGTCGCCGACATTGCCAGTCGCGAGCGCTTCACGGATCTTCGGGATCAGGCCGTCGACTTCGCTGTCACTGACAACGGATTCGACTTTGATTTTCGGTAGCAGATTGACATTGATCTGGGTGCCCCGGTAGATTTCCTTGCGGCCCTTTTGGTTCCCGCAGCCGGATACCATGGTCACGGTCATGCCCCGGATGCCAGCATCCTCAAGCACACTTTTCAGCTCTTCCAGCATTTCGGGACGAATGATCATTTCAAGTTTCTTCATGCATTTGCCTCTCCGTTCATCTGAAAATCATGACTGTATCAATCGTACCATGACAGATTCCCGCAATCAATACAAACACTGTGGCGACTCGTAATCTTTACTTTGGGCAAACGACCCTTATAATAGAATTTAACAATGGATTGAAAGGATACGCCATGCGAATCGGTTATGCCTGCATCACACTGGGTGCCCCAGACATCAGCTACCGCTCCTGCATTCAAAAAAATGCCACACCGGAGCGGCTGTTTGAACTGATCCGCCATAACCTGGCGGCACTCGAGGGTGCCATCGATTATAACAGGGCCAACAACATCCGGCTTTTTCGCATCACGTCCGACCTGATCCCATTCGGCTCGAGTCCGGTCAACACATTGGATTGGGCTGATCGGTTCGCGGATTCATTCCAGGTAATCGGACAGAAAATCCGGGACAGCGGCATGCGCGTTTCCATGCACCCCGGCCAGTATACCGTCCTCAACTCGCCGGATGAAGGGGTTGTGCTGCGCGCAATCGACGACCTGGCTTACCACGCCAGGATCTTGGATGCCTGCGGATTGGACTCGACCCATAAGATCATTGTGCATATCGGCGGAGTTTATCTAGACAAGCCCGCTGCGATCCTACGTTTTAAAAACCGCTTCAAGGCGCTTTCAGAACACATTCGCAAGCGCCTGGTCATTGAAAACGACGACCGCAACTACACCATCGATGACGTTTTTACCATTGGCAGGGACCTCCATATTCCAATCGTTTTTGACAATCTGCACCATGCGATCTGCCACAGGCAGAACAGCCCGGACAGCAGCGTCTGGGTTAGAAGATGCCGCACGACCTGGCAGACGGCAGACGGTCCGCAAAAAATCCACTATTCCCAGCAAGATCCCGCCAAGCGACCGGGGTCCCATACCCAAACCATCGCCGTTCGGCCGTTCCTTGATTTCTGCAGCGGGCTCGACACGGATGACCTGGACATCATGCTGGAGGTCAAGGATAAGAACCTGTCCGCCTTGAAATGCCAGCTCTGCCAGGATCAAAACAGCAAGCGCGCCTCATTGGAGCGCGAATGGGCACGCTACAAGTACAGCGTCCTGGAAAGAAGTCCGTCAGACTACTATGCCATTCGGGCAGTCCTGCGGGATGACAGCGGGCTGCCAAGCCTACAGGTCTTCTCCCTGATCGAGCAGGCCTTAGCCCGCGATGTATCTCCAGAACACGCCCAGAACGCCGCACAGCATGTTTGGGGATATTTCAAGGCTGTGGCGTCAGACCGGGAAAAGAACGCCTTTCTAACAGGATTGGAAGCGTACATGGCCGGCGAGAAAAAGCTGGCTTTTGTCAAGCGTCAATTAAAAAGACTGACGGACAAATACCGCGAGCCCTATCTTCTAGACAGCTATTATTTCATTCATTGATCTAGAATTTTCAGAATCTCGATGACGCTCTCTTTATCACTCAGCTCTGCCTGAACAAAGAGCAGTGTGTTTTCAATTCGGGAAACGACAAAATAGCCATCACCTGTTGTCCGCGAAAAATACTGATAGTTTTCACCCTGACGACTGACAGACTGCTCCACCAGACTGTCAATCGACTGGATTTCTCCAGCCGCGTTGACGAAGCCTTCTGCAGCCGCTTCGGCACCCGGTAAAACAAAAAACAAAAAACTGAAGGTGTCGCTCGAAGCCATCAGTGCAATATCCAGCGCATCTGCATGAATCTCATCGGTCACGTTTTCAACCGTTAATGCCTGTGCTTCCATCAGCTCTCGGAAGTCATCAGCAAGCAGCGGCATCTTGGTGGCTTCAATACTCGCCTGGGTACAGCCTGCCAGAGAAATCGCCAGAGCCAAAGCAAGAATCATGACAAATGCGTTTTTCATGATCATCCTCCCTTTGTGTCCAATCTGCCATTGAACAAGAGCTGACGGTTTCTGCCGTCAGCTCTTGTTTAACGTCTCAGTCAATACCCCAGCAGCTTCAGATTTTCAACAATGGCATCCTTTTCGTCAGCATCTTCTTCGATATAGATGAATGTGTTGTCAACTCTGGATATGACATAGTAGCCATCCGACGTTGTCCTCGAATAATACTCGTAATTGCCGATGGCATTTTCGACTTCAGCATTCGAGTTGCTGCTGATCGACTCAAAGTATTCCTTGTTGCCGGCAAACGCTTCGGATGCGCGCGCGTCGCTTTCCAGAACATAAAACTCAAGCTGGTAATCATCGTTGAACGCAATCAGGACCGTCTCAACAGTTCCTGCTTCAAACTGATCGGTCACGTCGGCGATCTCAAATCCCTCAGCCTCCATTTTCTCCGCGAATTCATCAGCGGATAAAACCGTTTTGCTCGATGGCGGCATGGAGCAGCCGGCTAATGCCAGCAGCAGCGCTAAAACCATCATCAGACTTATAATTCTTCTCATACAAAATCCTCCATCAGTCACATCGTCGTTGTATTGGAAATATCATATCAAACTTCGGGCGAGATTTCATCTGCCGTCAGCCGACTTCCTTTTCGGCCTTCAACAAGCCAGAAGAGCGCCATACCGATCAGAAGAACAGCTCCCGCGCCATAAAACACCCATTCAAATCCACCCAGCAGATCGGCGGCGCCACCGCCTAAGATGGCTCCCAGACTCTGGCCGACATCCATTCCGATGAAGTAAGTGCTGGTCGCAACCCCCAGGCGAGCCGGTCCAAGCTTGCGCATGCAGCTGGTCTGGATTGCGGGGGTTCCGGTTCCGATCCCGATGGCCAGAATGGCAGCGCCGACGCAAATGACAATCAGGCTCTGGGCCAGCCCGATCACGACCGCCGCCAGGATAGCCAATACAAACGCCGGCATGAGAATTACCGTCATTTTATGCCGGTCGATCAGCCGGCCGGTCAGCGGGCGGACAGCAAGCAGGGTCAGGGCGTTGACTGTAAAAAAGACCGTTATGTTTGAAATATTTCGCTCATCGCCGATCATGACCATGAAGTTTCCGACCAGCCCGGCCAAAATCGAAAAGGTCATGACCAGAAACGAATAGAGCAGAAGCTCTCTGGCGATCAGGTCGCCAGGCCGAATGCCGGGCTTTCCCTTGTCCTTCGATGGTTTTCGCTGTTCCGGAAGTTTCAGTAAAAGCGCCATACAAAGGCTAGTCAGCACCAGAATTAAGGTCGAAGCCATAAAAACGGCTTGGTAGCTGCCGAATCTCGTTTCAATGAATCCGCCAAGACTCGGTCCGATCGCGTTAGCCAGCGTATAGCCCATGCCAAGATACGCCAGGCCTTCGCCCAGCCGCTTCTTGGGGACCAGCGACGCACCGATTGACGTACCAGCTGTCGTACTCAGGGCAAAAAACGCACCGTGGAAGATTCTGGCGATAAACAGGACCTGGTAAGTCGGGGCGATAACATAGCCGAATGTGGCGACGGCCAACAGGCCGGTAACAACAACCAAGAGTCTCTTTCGCGCGACCCGGTCAACCAGCAGCCCGGCAACCGGCCGGGCGACCAGGGCCATGATCGCGAAAATGCCCGCCAGCAGGCCGGCGACGGTCAGGCTTGCGCCCAGCTGGCTGGCATGCTTGGCCAGAAAGGGATTGACCATCATGAATCCGGAAAAAGTTGTGGAGTTGAGAATCAGAATCAGGATATAGGATCTATTCCATAATCGTTCAGGGTCAAGGTTGGCTTTTGTCATGTAAATCCTCTATTCGTTTGGTGATATCGTCATATAGGGCATACCAGCGCTGAACGGTATTTTCCAGCTTGTAGTAATGCAGGATATAGGCAACCAGCAGCACCGCAATCAATGCCAGTAAAATGAGCCACGGTATGCTGACGACGATAATCATCAGCATACCGCAGACAAAAAGCAGTGCAATGGCAAACAGGATGGTGACCAGCAGATGCACAAGACGCTCATGCATCAGCCAGCTGATTTTAAGTCTCAGGTTATCCCGCTGGCGGCAAAGTTCGCTAAGGTCATGATCGGGTGTCTCCAGCCATCGATTGACCTCCGACTCAAAGTCGGCGATGGTGCGGCTGAACCTGACCTTTTTATGCCGCGCAGGCATAACAGGCCATCAACCCTGCAGGCCGGCGGCGGCTGTCCCGACAAGGTTGCCGTTTTCAGCCTTGACAAACTCAACAAACTGGCTCTTCTGCTCGTTCATATAGGTCTTCACGTAATGGCTCAGCTTGTCTCTGAAGTTTTTGGATTTGTAGAACGTTGAACCATCAGCTGTGACGCAAACCGGTTTACACGGATTGGTGCCGGACCCGGTCTTGCTCATGACGGCTGAAATGTTCGCGGTCACATAAATCGCAATCCGCTCGATCAGCTCATCAATCAAGTAAAACAGAACCAGGCGGTCTTCCTCAGTCGGATCAATGCCGTTGGCCTTGAGAAACGAGATCAGAACCCGGGTGTCATCATAAGGATAGAACAGGAACATATCCAAATCCTTGGCGCCGACTTGTACAGTCTTGACCTCGCCTTTGGCGATGGTCTTGCTGAACAGGCCGTCTTCAAGAGCGTGGACCAGCATGGCTTCAAACATCATGCCCTGGTAGTGGCCGGAAATCATTTTCTCAAATTGATGGACACCGGGGTCAACCGTTTTGGCATCGACTTCCTCGTCAATAATGCCTCTGGGCGCTCCGGTATAACCGCCGGACTCGATATTGATCAGCATGGTGTCATCGGCATAGCCGGCGCCAAGCTTTTTAATCGCACTGGTGTTTTCGACGTAGCAGGTATTGGTGCCGGTGCCGACAATCAGGCCGATATAGCTGTCAAAGGCCCGATCCGCGTTGGCAAAAGCGCCGGACAGCAGGCAGGCGACCGTATCATTGAGGATAACAACCTTGCGCTCCTCAGGGTAACCCATGTCCCTGATCGTCTCGAGAAGCCCTTCGCCAACCATCTCGCCGGCCAGACCTTCGACAATGACTTCCTTGCTCATGGAGATGACTTTGCCGTCCTTGGTGGGCTGCATTTCAGTCGCGTAAGAAAAGCAGAAGCCGATTTTGCTGCTCTTGGACAGCAGGGGTTCAATATACTGTGCGATTTTCTTGAAAAAAGTATCGCGGTCGACCGGCTCGTCGGCACCCGGCATCTTATAAAATGCCAGATCCTCGATCACCGGCTTTTTGTTCTCGTCAAACCAGATCAGCGCAACACGCAGATTGGTGCCGCCGGCATCGATGACGATAACCTTCTCATTGATGCTGACATCATTGTCCATTCGAATGTATGTCGGCAGCTGGGCCAGCGAACTGCCCTGTTCGGTCAGTCCAGTTGACATTTCGTCAATGAACGCCGCGCAGATCTCATCCAAATCAATGCGCTGGCAATCCATTTTGTATCGTTTCATAAATTCAATGACTTTGTTTTTAACTTCCACGATTCACACCTCACAACGATTCATCTGTTAATAAGCGTTTAAATTATAGCAGATGTTTGCAAGTTTTTACAGTTATTTTCTGAAAATTAATTGGCTGCTACGGCTCGATGCGCGTCAGGATCTCATCCGTTTTCTGCTGAATCAGCAGCTTGTAATTCTCAAGAATCCTGCGTCGTTCATCAGCATTGGCTGCGGCTTGGATGGCGTCCTTGCTCTGTTCAGTCAATGTTGCCATTTCAAGCTGCAGGGCATCCAGGGATTTAGTAACTGCGCTGATGCGATGCTCAAGCGCCAGCTCGGGAACCAGTTTTTTGGCAACGCTGGGCCGCTTGACCGGCAGACCCAGGCTGATCGTCTGGTCCAGTTTGGCAATGCTTGCGTTCAGTGACAGTTTGGTCTGGATGGTTTTCTGGAATTTTTCGATGACTTCAGCCTCACCGTGAACCAGCATAATCTGGCTGGGCTTCTTGTCCATAGCACGAATCCATGCCAACAGCCCATCTAGGTCGGCATGGCCGGAAAAGCCTTCCAGCTTTTCAATCCTGGCTTTGATCGCGATTTCCTCACCGAAGATACGGACATTTTTAGCGCCGTCGACAATACGACGACCCAGTGTGCCCCTGGCCTGGAAACCGACAAACAGCACGGTTGAATCCGGTCGCCAGAGATTGTGCTTAAGATGGTGCTTGATCCGGCCGGCATCGCACATGCCGCTGGCGGAAATGATAATCTTGCTCTCCTGGCTGATGTTCAGCTGCTTGGACTCCGCGGCGCTGGCCGTGAAATGCAGGTTGGGAAAGTCCAGCGGGTGGTTGCCATCCAGAATATACTGGCGAGCTTCTTTATCATAGCAATCCGTGTTCTGGCGGAAGATTTTGGTCGCGGAAGTGGCCAGCGGACTGTCAACATAAACCGGTGTCTGCATAAAGGGTGTTAGCTCATCCTCGTATTTGCTGGTCTCCCGATTCAGTTCATAGATCACTTCCTGTGTTCGCCCAACCGCAAACGACGGGATGACAACATTGCCGCCTCGCGTGATCGTTTCATTGATGATCTTGACGAAGCGCTCGACCTTGTCTTCGGTATCGACATGCTGCCGGTCGCCGTAGGTTGATTCGAGCACGAGATAATCACAGCCGTCGATGACGGTCGGATCCCTGAGGATCGGAATGCCTTTGTTGCCCAGGTCGCCGGAGAAGACGATCTTGGAGGTCTGCCCGTCTTCCTGCACCCATATTTCAAGGATCGCCGAGCCGAGAATGTGACCGGCGTCCCTCATTTTGACTGTGATGTCTGGCGCCGGATGAAAGGGCTGGTCATATCGAACTGATTCGAAAAGCTCAACGGCATCCACCGCGTCTTTCAGGGTGTACAGCGGCGGCTCCACCTTGCGGCCGGCGCGATGGTTTTTGCGTTGGCGCCACTCGAATTCCATTTCGTGGATATGACCGGAATCCGGCAGCATGATGCCGCACAGTTCGGCCGTGGCCTTTGTCGCGTAGACCGGGTTGCGATAGCCATCGACATACAGCTTGGGGATCCTGCCGCTGTGGTCGATGTGCGCATGGGTCAGCAGCATGAAATCAATGTCGGGGATGCTGAACGGAAAGGGCTTGTCGTTCAACTTAGTCTCCTCCGGATGCCCCTGGTGAAGACCGCAGTCCACCAGAAATGATGTCTGATCGGTTTCAACCAGATAACAAGACCCGGTGACGGTTTCAGCTGCTCCTAAAAACGAAATCTTCATGGCACTCGACCTCCAGCTTGATCGTAATGGTTTTCCAACAATTCTTATATCTAGTTTCGCACAAACAAGGGTCTGATTCAATAGATGACGGGAGACTTCAACCCCTTCAGTTGATCCCGCGTCTGATCAGCCAATGGTCAGTCGGGCAGACAAAAGCCGAACTCGTCTGCAAACGGGTTCGGCCTTTGACCGGAGTTTCAATACAGTTTGATTCGATCAGATAAACAGTGACATGTCGGAGTCTTCGGCTGAGCCGAGCATGGTAGCGACACCGCCGATTTCAACGCCTTCGATCAACTCTTCGGGCTTGATCCCCATGACATCCATCGTCATTTGGCAGGCAACCAGCTTGACACCGTTCTCCTGGGCGTTCTGGATCAGCTCCTCCAGCGACGAAATATGCTTGGACTTCATGATGCCGCGAATCATTTTGGGTCCGATGCCGGCCATGTTCATGCGTGACAGGCCAAGCTTTTCCGATCCGCGCGGCATCATCTTGCCGAACATTTTCTCGATGAAATTCTTCCTGACCTTGACATGCTGGTTCTTCCTGAGGATGTTGAGCCCCCAGAATGTGAAGAACAAGGTGACTTTCCGGCCCATCGAGGCGGCGCCGTCTGCAATGATAAAGCTGGCGATCGCCTTGTCCAGATCGCCGCTGAATACGACCATGGTCTTATCGGATTTATCCACAGCCGCATGCGCGTGCCTGACCCTGGACCCTTTGCGGATCCTGGCCGTGTAGATCCCGTTTTGGGTCTGCATGTCTTCCAGCTTGTTGCCGGTGCGTTCGCACCAGACGCCGGCGTCCGAAACAAATCCCGGATCGGTCGCTTCAATGACAATTTCATCGCCGACTTCCAACTGCTTGATGCCTTCTGCCAGCTTGAGGATCGGTCCGGGGCACTGCAGGCCGGTCGCGTCAACCTGGATGACTTTTCCAGTTGTGCTCTCCGGCTTGGAGATGGCCAGGGTCTCGCCCTCGCCCTCGATCACGGGTTCGCCGAGCGCTTCCTCCGGGATCTCAGCGGCCTGGTCCATCATGACGGTATTGTACAGCTTATAGCCGCCGCTCAGGTTGTAGACCTGCTCAAACCCGTTGAGCTTGAGTATTCTGGTCGCCAGATATCCGCGCAGGCCGACCTGGCAGAAAATGTAGACTTTGCGGTCTCTGGACAGTTCGCCCAGCCGGTCACGCAAATCGTCCACCGGAATGTTGACCGCGCCGTAGATGCTGCCGATCGCATATTCCTCCGGTGTCCTGACATCGACCAGAAAATCCTTGTTCGAATCGATATCAGCAACATCGTGGTAATGGAAAACGGCCGTGTCGCCCTTGATCATGTTGCTGGCCGTAAAGCCCAGCATGTTGACCGGATCCTTGGCGGATGAATACGGCGGGGCGTAGGTCAGCTCGAGCTTTTCCAGATCCTGGACGGTTGCGCCCAGCCGCTGGGCTGTCGCGATGACATCAATGCGTTTTTCTACGCCATTGACGCCGACGCCCTGGGCGCCGAGAATCTTGCCGCTTTCAGGATCAAACAGCATCTTCATTGACATCTGGGTCGCGCCGGGATAATAGCCGGCGTGATCCAGCGGATGAATGTAGGTCTTGGCATACGGGATCTTTTCCCGTTTGAGCAATTTCTCGTTCATGCCGGTACTGGCCGCTGTCATGTCAAAAACCTTGAGGACTGCGCTGCCCTGCACGCCTTCAAAAATAACATCGCGGCCGGTCACGTTGTCCGCCGCGATGCGTCCCTGTTTGTTGGCGGGACCTGCCAGCGGGATCAGGCCGGGGTTGTGGCTGACGAAATTCTCGATTTCAATCGCGTCGCCGACAGCATAGATATCGGGGTCCGATGTCTGCATCCGGTTGTTGACCTTGATGCTCTTGTTCAGACCCAGCTCAAGGCCCGCGCCGTCAGCCAGCCGACTGTCCGGCGTAATACCGATGCTGAAGATGACCAGATCGGCCGGCAGGGAACTGCCGGACGTCAGGCGAACCTGCAGACCACCCGTCTTGTCCTCGACAATACCCGCGGCACCGGTATGGAAATGGAGGTTCAACCCCTTGATCCGCAGATGCTGGTGGAGAAAAGCCGCCATATCCGCGTCCATTGATGCAACAACCTGATCGGTAAATTCAACCAGTGAGACATCCAGTCCGCGCTCGATCAGGTTTTCAGCCATCTCAACGCCGATGAAACCGCCGCCGACGACAACCGCGCGTTTGGGTGAATGATGGTCAACGAAATCACGGATCTTGTACGTATCGTTAACCGTCCGCAACGCAAACACCGTCGGCAGGTCAATTCCTTCGATCGGCAGCTTCTTGGGTTCGGCACCCGGTGACAGGATCAACTTGTCATAGGATTCTTCGTACACGTTTTCAGTGGCAAGATTACGAACACGGACGGTTTTTGCCTGTCGGTCAATCGACAAGACTTCCGACTGGATACGCACATCAATGTTGAATCGCTGGCGCATGGCTTCAGGCGTCTGGACCAGCAGTTTGTCCTTCTGCTTGATGACATCGCCGACATAATACGGCAGACCGCAATTCGCATATGAAATATACTCGCCTTTCTCAAACAGGACGATCTCGGTGGATTCATCCAGACGTCGTAGCCTGGCAGCTGCAGAAGCGCCACCGGCAACGCCGCCGACAATTAATACTTTCATTAAAATCACCTCTCGATTTTGGCTTTACGCCTGATGAATCAGATCATAACAGGAGACTTGGATTCGTTCTGTGACATATTCACACAAGCACCAAAATCAATCAGCCTTCATCCAGCACCTGGAGCCAGAGGCTTTTCAGATAGTGGGATTCGGGATAGCCGGCCAGGGACGGATGATCGCGGTCGGCTCGCCTCAGGTCAATGATGCGCACTGTTCTTTTGGCGTCTGAGGCGGCTGACAGGACGGTATCCACGAAATTCTGCTCGGACATATGGTAGGAGCAGGAATGGGTAGCCAAAATGCCGCCCGGCGGCAGCAGGCGCAGGGCGGACAGGTTGATCTCCTTATATCCCCGGGTCGCTGAACGGATCGCCGAGTGACTCTTGGCAAAGGCCGGCGGATCCAAAACGATGACATCGTAGCGCTGATGCGTCTGCCGCAGGAAATCAAAAGCGTTTTGCCGGACGAAGCTAATCCTGTCTCCGAGGCCGTTCAGCCCGGCATTGGTCTGAGCCAGCCGGATCGCGGATTCGGAAATGTCCAAAGCCGTGACCTGGGCCGCGCCGGCTAATGCCGCGTTCAGGGCAAATCCGCCGATGTAGGTGAAGCAGTCCAGGACAGACTTGCCGGCCACATAATCCCTGAGGATTCTGTGATTGGCTTTTTGATCCAGAAAATACCCGGTTTTCTGGCCGCCGGCCAGATCGACGAGCAGACGAATACCGTTCTCCCGGATCTCAACGGTCCCGGGATCTTCGCCAAAGTAGATTTTGCGCTCGAGCGAAAGCCCCTCTTTGGACCTGATCGGTTCATTGTTCTGGAGGATCAGGCAGGAAGGCCGGTAACGCTCAATCAGGGCATCTGCGATCGCGGCGGTATACCGCTCCATGCCGTAGGACAGGATCTGCAAGATGATGACGTCCGCAAACTTGTCGGCAATGACGCCCGGCAACCGGTCTGCTTCGGCAAAAACCAGACGCTGACTGTTGGTATCCCGTGTTTCCAGGATTTCCCGGTAGTCCATAGCCATTGAGACCCGGCTGCGGATCAGGTCCTCGTCGATGGTTTCGTGCCGGCGGGTCAACAGGCGGACGGCGATCATCGAATGGGGGTTGTAAAAGCCCGAGCCAAGATAACGGCCTCTAAAGTCAAGCACATCGGCCACAGCGCCTGGAACAGGCGCCTCGCCATCAGGATGGTCAACACGGTCGATCTGCGTACGATAAATCCAGGGGTGACCCAGGGCAATCTTTTTTTGCACGCCGTTGAGGAGATGGACAGTCAGCATGGTCGAATCCTTCTTACTGCGAGGCCTGCCGGCTCGCCTTGTTGTTGACCTCTTCCTGCAATCCGGCAACCAGCTGTCTGATGCTGCTGATCTGCTGATCCTGCCAGAGTCTGTGCAACCGGGGCATCAGGGATCGGTCAGCCGGGTAAAACAGCCTGGCCTGCCTTGTTGCCAGCAGCAGCGGGCAAAGCGACCCGCTCTCGAAATCCCCCAGGAAATTGACGACGCCGGCGGCAGCGGACAAAACATCCTGGTCTTCAACCATTCTGGTGGTCAGCAACAGCATGTTGCGATGGGACGGCTTATCATCGCGTTTGCGAATATAGCGTAGGGTATCCCGAAGCAGCTGATCCACCATCAGGACATTCAGGGGCTCGTGCTGGAGCAGAAATATACGGTCATAGGTCTGGCGGCCCGGCAGCGAGAGTGTATGCCGCCGGCTGTACACCCGGCCGATTTCATGGCGCTCGGTTTCCAGCTTGAAGTCATGGTCAATCAAAAACTGCTCCACCCGGACCATCAGGCGGCCCTCTGCAAACGGCCGGTTCGGCAGTTTGAAGCGACGGCGTTTCATCAGGCGGCGAAGGCTCTCCGGGCTGCCCGGATCATAGCGTTCAAGATCGTATGTTGACAGGGCATGCCGGATCGTCACGACGCATAGCAGGCCGTAGAGGATAGCCAGAACAATCGTACCGGTATGAAAAAGACCGATACTGTTGATTTCCGGAACATCCTTGGCCAGATTGATCAGGTAAGCGAATACGGCTCCGATAATGATCAGGTAGAAAATCGGCAGCAAAACATCTTTGCGCAACCAGTGTCGTCCGGTCATATGTCATTTCCCTCCGTGCATCAATGTTATTCTCAGGCCTTATTCTATCATATTTGCATCAAGTTATTGCCATCTAAAAAACCCCCTGCCCGATTTCGGCCAGGGGGCTCCAAGGTCTATGATTCATTTTTAGCTGGGTGTATCTTCTTCAAGAATGACCGTGATGGTCATCTCCACATCGTCCCGGACAATTGTCAGCTCCAACGCATCACCGGGCGATAAACCGTCCTTGACGACAGTCAGTTCCGCCACGGTCAAGGTTTCTACACCGTTGGCGGCAATAATGATGTCCTTTGGCTCAAGGCCTGCCTTGTCGGCCGCGCTTGCGCTTTCGATCTCGACGACATAAATGCCTTGTGCCATTTTATAGTATTCGGACATCTGCTGGGTGATTTCCTGGGTTGAAATGCCGATCTTCGTTCTGCCTTTGACATACCCGAAATTGACCAGGTCGTCAATGATGGGGATCGCGTCATTGATCGGTATGGCGAAACCCAAGCCTTCAACGCCGGTCGAACTGGTTTTCGCGGTGTTGATTGCGATAACCTCGCCAAAAGAGTTGAACAGCGCACCGCCGGAATTGCCGGGATTGATCGCCGCATCGGTCTGAAGCAGATTGATTGCTGCGCTGTCAATCGTGATCTGGCGATCCAGCGCGCTGATGATACCGGCAGTGACCGTCCCGCTCAGTTCACCCAGCGGGTTGCCGATTGCAACAGCCAGTTCGCCGACCTGGATATCGTCCGAATCACCGAGAATGACCGTCGGCAGGCCGGTCGCTTCAACCTGAATGACCGCGATATCGTTCTTTGAGTCGCCCGCGACCAAAACCGCGTCATAGATTTCACCGCTGTCCATGACAACCGAGATGGTATCAGCGCCTTCGATGACATGGTTGTTGGTCACGATGTAACCTTCTGAACTGACGACAAAACCAGATCCAGCCGCTTCAAACTGGTCGGTCCGGCCGAAAAGATCGGTTGCCGTACCGGTTGTTGAAATGGCGACAACGGCGGGTTTGCCTTGTGCGGCAATCTCCATAATGGATAGCGCCGTCTGGTCCCGGTCCTGTCTGGTCGCAGCGTCAGCCACGCTAAAATGCTTGCCGCTGTCATTCGAGTGTGTCGGCTCAGTCGTGGTCTGCGTCGTGGCGCCGGTCTCGGCAGTTGTCACCATCGGAGCGGATGTCTCTTGCGGATCGTTCATCTGGTAGTAGACGAATGTACCACCCAAGGCTGCGAAGACAACCGCGACGGCCAGGAAAATCGCGACCAGACCGGCTGAACGACCGACCGGTTTCCTGTTTGGCGGTCCCCCCGGGTTCTGCGGCGGATGAGGATAGACGTAGCCGCCCTGTGGTGATTGAACCGGATTGTTATTTAAATGTTGATGATCCATCTTGATCCCTTCTTTCACATGCGCTGGTTATTCCTGTGACTTATTTATATCGCTTCAACGTGTGACCAAGGGGGCGTGGCTGTTAAATATTTTGATCAATCTGTGAAAAAATTATGACATTGTTTCAGGCTCGTCCCCTGCCGAAAATCATCGGGAACAGTGTTGTGCGGTATAGATAGTCGATTCCCAGCTGAATCAGTTTGAGGATATAAAGATATACGGCAGGCAGCAGGGTCGACGCCAAAAGGATGCCGGCAAAAACCAGGACGATCAGCAGTCCGCCGGCAATCATGCCGACTAGCATGCCGGTACCCTCTCCCAGCGCCTGAAAATACTCGGTTGTGCTGGCAATCATGTTATTGGCAAAATCAAGCAGGGTCTGCGGCATGGCCTCCAGGTCGATGGTGATGCGCTTCTGCCAAAACTGCAGGAACGCAACCATGCCGAACAGGTATTTGGCCGCCAGGATTGCCAGTGCAACGATCTTGACCACGACATTCAGCCGGTAATAAAACCGGTTAATCAGTGGCGATAGAACTACAAGCACAGCAAAAAGCGTAATTGACAGGGAAACAGAGAGTTTCAAGATGCCCGGGACGCTGTCCGGTTTGAGCAGCAGCAAGATAAAACCTGCCAGCACAAGCCAGCCCACAAACCAGTAAAAACCGGCATGCCGACGGGTTTCGTACTCTGTATCGCTCCAAACGGGCCCCAAGAGAAAGCCTTCCAGGAAGTCCATGACCACACCTCGCATCAATTTCAAAGTAAGTTTATTTTATCAAAAGTCAGGCGGCAGGTAAATCTTGCCGGCCATTTTCATAACTGGAACGGTGTCCTGCTGATCTTTTCGAGCAGGCGCTGGAACCTGCGCCAGAAATCCGATGACTGGTCAATGATGTAGGATTTGTGCTTGCCGCTGGCGCTAACCAGTGTCAGCAGCAACTCGGGCTGGTTTTCCGGCCGGACCGCAGTTTCCTGCGGCATCGCCACTTTGACATCGTCCAGATCATGATCCTGGACCATGCTGCCGAGCGCCTCCGTCTGCTCTTCGGATAAAGTCCGGATAAAGTTGTTGCACCACTGTCGGCCGACCTGCCAGGATAACGTGCCGGCTTCCAGATTGACCCGGACTTTCAGGCTGCCGCGCCGGGGCACGAGCAGCTCCGCTTCGAATAAAGCGATTCGATCAACCATCACCTGACCCGCCAACTCTTCGATCATCATTTGAGTGTAACACCGACGATCACATTGCCGCGAGTTCCGATGACCAGTTGATTGCCGAATACGGCAATTGATGATTCAACATTGCTGGCAGACGTTTCGCCATCCGCTCGAGTCAACTGGATGACCTCCAGCCGTTCACCGGTTTGGCCATCGATCAGGTGCAGCTGGCCGATGGAATCCGGAATCAGGATATACCCGTTGCCATCTTCATCGTATACATCGACCGGCGAACTCCAGGAGTACTGGTTCATTTCGTATTCCCAGGCAATCGATCCATCCGTCTCATGATAGGCAACCACACTGTTGCCGCTGTAGATGCCTTCGGTCATGCAGAAGCTGAAGACCACCAAACCATCCATATTCTGCTTGCCGATGATCGGAGACCCCATGGCCCCGCCATTGATGTCGTCACCGTTATTGGCGGCATTTTTGGTCCAGCAATCGTAGGAGGACTGCCAAAGCACTTCACCGGTCATGGCGTCCAGCTTGTAAACCAGCGAGGACCCCAGATAATTGCCGATGATGTTTTTCTGCCAGTCGACTTCGGTCGCTGTATATACCGCAACCTGTTCACCCGTCTGGTCCAGCAACGGCGTGACATCCGAGTCATCACCCAGGCTTCTCGACCAGATCGGCTGCAGGGTGTTGAGATCCACGCAGTTCAGAATTCCGGAATTGTCACTGAAATAGCCATAGCCATCGTAGATTGCAATCGAGCTTTCAATGCCATAACTCGAAAGGCCGGTCATCTTGTAGCGATAGATTTCAAAATCCGGATCAATGCTCAGCGCTCCGGTTGTCTGGTCGAACGACGTATTCATCTTGGCCGTGTAGATCATGCCGTTTTCGTTGGGGTAGATCAGCGTGTCGCTGCCGGCATCCAGTATCGGGGAGGAATCACAAGCGCCCCAAGACGCGCGATAGGAATTACTGTCGTCAGTCCGCTTGTAAAGCAGCAGGGATTGGTCGATCAGGCTGAACACCCGGAAGCCGATGCCGCTGACAGAACTGTTCTTGTCGCCCTGGCCGACATAAAGAATCGGGTAGCCGCGCGGGTCGACACAAGGCGTGCCTTTGACCGGTGCGCCGATGTGAATCGGATCTCGGGTCGGCACGCCGTCGTCCAGGTCGAAGAAATAGATATTGCCATCCAGCGTGGCGTAAATCACTTCGACAAGACCATCCTTGTTCTTCTTTTCGTCCGAGATATTCATCAGTTGGCGAACATCGTCTTCCCACTGCACCAGCAGCGGCTGGCCGGTCCAGCCGGTACCGGTCCACCAGAAGGACCAGGATGAAGACTTTAGGCTGCCCACCGGATTGGTCCATGTCTGCTCCATCGAAAAGTCAACCAGGTCGACCAGACCAAAGGACGGTGAAGATCGAAAGTTGTTGCCCCTGAATGTCAAGACGCCAGGAATCTGGTTGTAGTTGATCGGGTTGAGCAAGGAGACGGGGCTTGATCGGCTGTAGTCTGTCAGCCTGGTGTAGTTGTCGTCAAACACGGTGGCAACAATATTGTTGTCGGTTGGGGAACATCCGTCTGCGGGCGTGCCGGCTGACTGGACAAGCAGCGTTTCCTCGGGTAGCAGCTGACGGTTGATATAGTCCGGAATCGGCGTTGGTGTCGGTGTCGCTGTGGGTGTCGGTGACATCGTTGGCGTCGCCGGTTGCGCGTGGGTTGCGGTGGTTGTGACAACGGTTCCAGGACTTGTTATTTCAGGCCAGTAGCGGTAAGCCGCTACGGCAACTGTGAGAACGATCAGAATGGCGGCGATGGTCAGAATCGGCCGGTTGGGGCCGCTTCCCCGGTGATTCTTCTTGCCGTAGCGACGATCTTTCACATAGATATTGTTTCGTGATTTCATTCACACTACCTCGCCATTGAGTTCTATCTTGTCATAATCTACCATTTTACATATAAAGAGGATTATAACACCAAACCAAACCGAAACCAATTCGATCCAAAAAACATTTTCGATTTGAAGCCTAATCAAGCAGAATCAGTGACCTGACCAGCCGGGTCACTGTGACCAGGTCATCAATGCTCACAGATTCATCGCGTGAATGGACATCGGTCATGCCGCAGGAAATCACGATGCCGTCGATTCCGTGCAGGGCCAGGATATTGTTGTCGCTGCCTCCGCCAGTTGAAACCAGTCTCACGGGCAGATTGTTGTTATGACAGGCTTTTTCGAAACGCCGGACGACCGGATGGTCAGGCCGGATCTCATAGGGTAGATAGGACGGCTTTCGGCTTGTCTCGACCTTTGCGCCGGTCTGATCGGCCGCCCGGAGCATGGCATCGGTCATGTCCTGTGCGATCTCGTCAAGCCGGTCCAGATTTAGCGAGCGGCATTCAGCGGTAACGCGGCAGAAATCAGCTACGACATTGGTCTCCCCGCCGCCTTCGATCCGCCCGATATTGGCTGTCGATTGCTCATCCACCCGGCCCAGCTGCATAGCGGCTATGCCGCGGCTGGCCGCCTGGATGGCGCTGACACCGTTTTCCGGATCTATGCCGGCATGCGCTGCCTGGCCATAGACATCAAAGGACAGCGCAATATGGCCTGGAGCCTTCAATACAGCCAGACCCGGCGAGCCGCTGGTGTCCAGAACATACGCCTGACTGGCGGACAGCCGTTCAGCTTCCATAGCATGTGATCCCGTCAGGTGAAGTTCCTCGGCTACCGACAGGAACAGTTCAATCGGGCGGTGCCGGATGTCCTCGTCGACCAGACCGCGTATGGCCTCGATGATCGGGACCAGGCCCGCGAGGTTGTCTGCGCCTAACACGGTATTGCCGGCACTTCGGATGACGCGGTTGTCATCAATCCGGGCCAGCTTGCCCCGGCCTGGCTCGACCGTATCCAGATGGACGGCAAACAGCAGCGGCGCCTGATCAGTTGACCCGTCCAGCCTGGCGTAGAGATTATTGCAATTCCCGCCGATAGCCTGACCTGATTGATCTTCTTCAACTGTAAATCCGATATTTTGCAGGATTAGACTGACAGCATCAGCCAGATCCCGCTCTTCCAGCGATACTGAATCAATCTTGACCAGATCGCAGAATAAATCGACAAGTCTCGTTTCATTGACCATACAGCACCTCAAACACCGAGATAATCACTGGCTTCAAGCAAATTGGGGAAACGCTGCTGGCGCAATACCTCATAGGCCGCTACAGCCACCGCGTTGGAGAGGTTGAGTGATCGGTACTGGCTGAGCATGGGGATTCGCAGACAGCGGTCAGGTCGCGCGAGCAGCAGCGGTTCGGGAAGTCCCTTTGTTTCCCGGCCGAAGACCAGAACCACATTGTTTCCAAAAGACTTTTCGGAGTAGACCTGCCCCCCCTTGGTTGTCATATAATAGATCTCCCGGCCGGCCGTCAACTGACTGATCAGCGATTCAAAATTCGGCCACAGCGTGACATCCAGGTCAAACCAGTAGTCAAGACCGGCTCGCTTCAGGTATTTGTCATCCAGTGAAAAACCAAGCGGTTCAACCAGGTGAAGCCGCGAGCCAGTCGCAACGCAGGTTCGTGCGATGTTGCCTGTATTCTGCGGGATTTCCGGTTCGACCAGTACGATATCCAAGGGCATAGGTCAGATCTCCTTGTCTTTGAGCAGTTCGGCAGCTCGTTTTTCAATTTGCTGCAGGCGATGATTGATGCCCGATTTGCCTAGCGGCGGCTGCATGATCTCGCCAAGCTCCTTAAGCGATAGGTCGGGGTTCTCCAGCCGGATTTTGGCCGTTTCGACCAGTCGTGGCGCCAGCAGGGAAAGCAGATTGTTTTCCGACAGCCTGCGGATCAATTCGGTTTGACGTACAGCCGTATCCGCGACACGCTGGGTATTCGCGCTGTCGCAGTTGACCACCCGGTTGACCGTGTTGCGCATCTCCTTTTCGACGCGCAGCGATTCAAACTGCAACAGGGACTGGTGTGCGCCGGTCAGCAACAGGAAATCCGCGATCTGCTGGCCTTCCTTAAGATAGACGATCTTCAGGCTTTGCCGGTCGAGAATGCCTGCATGGATATCATAGCTTGAGAGCAGACTTGAAGCCAGCTTGGCTGCAGCCGGATGGTGCACCGAAATTTCAAGGTGGTACGCCGCAGTCGGCTCACTGACCCGGCCTCCGCATAGAAACAGGGCTCTCAAAGCGGCCTGCCTGCAGCAGTCATCCAGGCAGGGTTGCGCTTGGTTTTTGTTAACCAGATCGGTTCCAAGCCTGGATCGGATATCCTCGACAACAACCCCTATTGCGGCCTGATCACTGATCAGGAAACTGACACGTTCCCGTCCTGCGGATCGTTGAAGCCTGATCTGCAAGATCTGTTCAGCCAGCCGGGCAAACCGCTGTGCACTGCCCGCATGGGTAAAATGCAAATGGATGCCGTCTGGAACCTGTCGACCCGCCGAAAGCACGGTTGCCGCGATCTCAGCGCGTTTGCAGCAGTCCCGCTCACATCGGACCTGACACAATTCATCCTTGATATTTCTTGAAAATGTCTGCTTTCTAGTCGCCATGCCAGATCTTCTCCCGATTGAGGGTCAGGTCGAGTATGATCCTGGCGAGCCGGTTGTGGTCATGCCGGATCAATCCGCTGGTTACCTGCACCAGCGGAGCCTGTACAATTTTGACGCCAAGCGCCTCCAGATTGGCGGCATCCACCGTGACTGGACTGGCACTCTGCAGCTGGTAACGTTCCACCTGTTCGGGCTTGATCCAGGCATCGCTGACAATGATGTAATCTGCCAGTTGGTCTGCCGTAGCCTGTCCGGCATGCTGTATCAGCGCTCTGAGGTGGTCGGAGGCAGTATAATCGAGTGTTTCAGACGGCTGGGTCATGAGATTGCAGACAAAGATCTTGACGGCGCCGGACTGGCGGATGGCCTGTCGGATTTCCGGAAAGAGCATATGCGGTACCAGGCTGGTATAAAGACTCCCCGGCCCAATGACGATGGCGTCGGCGGCAATGATTTCCGAGACAGCCTCCGGCAGGGCGGCTGCCGATTCGGGCAGCATAAAAGCTTTCTCGATGGGATTGCCGACAAAGTTTTCACGCAGTCCGATCTCTGATTCGCCAATGATGGTCGACTGGTCGCTCAGGCTCACCCCGATTTGAATATCCTGGAGACTGACCGGCAGTACACGGCCTTTGACCGCCAGGACTCTTGAGACATTGCGGACGGCATCGGCGAAATTGTCTGAAATGCTGTTCATGGCCGCGATCAGCAGGTTGCCGAAATTCTGACCCTGCAGTCTCCCATCCTGAAATCGGTAGTTCAGCAAATCATTCATCAGGGGTTCGGCATCTGCCAAAGCCAGGATGCAGTTTCGGATGTCCCCCGGCGGCAGCATACCCAGATCCTGCCGCAGCATGCCGGAAGAACCACCGTTGTCGGCAACCGTGACGACCGCCGTCAGGTTCGTGGAAAAGAGTTTGAGGCCGTGGAGCAGGGTCGACAGACCGGTCCCGCCGCCGAGTACGACAATATGGGGGCCTTCAGACGGGTCCTTGGCCAGCTGGATGATCTTTTCTTCAGTTACGGTCAGCATAGCATCAGGCCTGACTCGTGTTCCGTGGCTTTTTCGGATCTTTTTCCAGATCACGATGGTCCACAAGAACCCTCAGGTGATTGTCCCGCAGACGCGCAGCCAGATTTTCCGCAAGCGCTACGGAGCGGTGCCGCCCGCCGGTACAGCCGACGCCAATGGTCAGGCGGACCTTGCCCTCCCGGATATAGAACGGAATGGCATACTCGAAGATTTCTTCCTGCATATCCATGAATTTAGTGGTTTCCGGAAACGACAGGACATAGTCGCGCACCGGCTCGTTCAGGCCGGACAGCGGTTTAAGTTCAGGAATATAATAGGGATTTGGAATGAAACGGACATCCATGACGTTGTCGCAGTCCATCGGAATGCCGTATTTGAATCCGAAGGATTGAATCAGGATGGTCATCCGGTCATCGCGGTCGGTCTCGGACAGCATGGCGTAAAGCATGTCCCGCAGCTCAGGCGGTGTCAGACTGGTCGTGTCGATCACATCAGTCGACAGTTCCTTGATGGGAGCCAGGCGCTCGCGTTCTAACTCGAGCGCACTGACAATGCTCATATCCTGTGCCAGTGGATGATTTCTGCGGCTTTGCTTATAGCGGTTGATCAGCACCTGGTCGACCGCATCCAGAAAGATGATCCGGTAATTGACGGCCATCTTGGCCAGGCGGTCGAGCGCCGGGATGATGCCGTCAAAACGGCCAAGACCCCTGACATCCATCACCAGGGCCAGACGGCTGATCGGATCCTCACCTGTATCAATGTTGCGGTTTCTGGCAAAAGAACTCACCAGTTCCGGCAAAAGATCGGGCGGCATGTTGTCAATGCAGAAAAACCCCATGTCTTCTAGATAGTTGGCGGCTTGGCTCTTGCCAGCACCGGACATGCCGGTCAGAATAACAACTTCCATACAAATCACTCCCTGTCGTGGCAGCCGGGGATCTCCCAGTCCTGCCAGTCACCGATGAACCGCACCTCGGGTACGAGATGCACGCCAGTCCTTTCGGCGACAACGGACTGCACATGGCTGAATAGCTTTCGGGTATCCGCGGCGCAGGCGTTGCCCGTGTTGACAATGAAGCCTGCATGCTTTTCCGATACCTGGGCATTGCCAACCCGGCAGCCCTTCAAGCCGCAGTCGCTGATCAGCTTACCGGCGTAATATCCGGTTGGGCGTTTAAAAGCGCTGCCGGCACTGGGCATATCCAAAGGCTGGCTGTCGCGGCGACGCCGATTCAGTTCAGAAATACGGCTGTTGATTCTGGCTGGATCATCCTCGGCCAGCTCAATGCAGGCGCGCAGGATCACGGTGTCACGGTTTGAAAAAATGCTTCGCCGATAGCCAAACTGGTGGTCCGGGCCGACTGCGGTTCTGAATTCACCGTCCGGATCCAGATACTCCGTCAGTACAACAACCTCGGCCATGCAATTGCCATAGGCGCCGGCATTCATCAGGATCGCGCCGCCCAGTGAACCCGGGATGCCGGAAGCAAATTCCAGTCCGGCCAGACCCGATTTTGCCGCTCGGGCAGCAAGGGCCGAAAGACGACAGCCGGCTTGTGCGACCAGGACATTGCCGCGGCGTTCGATCGCGGATAACGAATCACCAATGATCATGACGACACCGCGAATACCGAGATCTGATATCAGGACATTCGAACCGGATCCCAGGATCGTCAGCGGGACGTCTTGGCGGCGGCAGTACTGAATGACAGCAGCTGCCTCTTCGCTGGATTGGGGTTCGAACAGGATGTCGGCCGGGCCGCCGATTCTGAATGTGGAACGACCAGCCATCGGGACATCGGCTTCGAGTCGTCCGCCGGCATTCGGCAGCAGGGATTTCAAATCATCGATCAAGGTCATTGCAGTGGGTTCCTCCTGGCCGAATCAGAGCATGGAATTGCCAAAGACACGTTCGGTCAGTGCTTTTGCCGCGTTGTATCCCATCTTTTTCTGGCGGAAGTTGATGGCGGCGACCTCGACGATGATTGCCAGGTTTCGGCCGGGACGGACCGGAATGGTGATCGACGGAAGCTTCAGACCCAGGATTTCGGTTGTTTCCTCCTGTAGTCCCAATCGCTCATAGCTCTTTTTTTCATCCCAGGCTTCAAGGTTGATGATGAAATTGACATTTTCCTGCATTTTAACCGATGAAACACCATACAGTTCCTTGACATCCAGAATGCCGATGCCGCGGATCTCGATCAGGTGGCGAATAATC
This sequence comes from uncultured Saccharofermentans sp., assembly GCA_963675845.1. Lineage (GTDB taxonomy): Bacteria > Bacillota > Clostridia > Saccharofermentanales > UBA5734 > UBA8949. The sequence goes on from OY776634.1 coordinate 289,879, forward strand.
TCCGGGGCCCGGCCGAGCAGCGTCGAGTCTGAAACGCGGCGGACTTCAACCAGATCGTCGGCGATCAGGCGATGTCCTCGCTTAACAACCTCCAGGGCAGTTTCGGATTTACCGACACCGCTTTCGCCAAGGATCAGGATACCTTCACCGTAGACTTCGATCAGAACGCCGTGCAGCGAACTTCTCGGAGCCAGCTCGACATGAAGGTGCTTGACCAGGGCGCTGGTGAAATAAGCCGTGATGATTTCGGTTCTGAAAACCGGGATACTGTACTTTTCCGAACATTGGATCAGCTCATCCGGCGCGTGGTGGTTTCTGGTCAGGATCAGGCACGGAATCCCCTGGGCAAACAGGGCGTCTATTTTGTCAAGACGGTCTTCGGATGACAGTTGATCGAGAAACGCGGTCTCCATGTTGCCGAGAACCTGGATCCGGTCCGGTCCGAAATGGTCAAAATAGCCGGCCAATTGAAGTCCGGGTCGGGTCACATCAGCAACCGAGATCATGATGTCGTCGATGTTGCCGGTGTCGCTGACAATTTCCAGTTGAAATTCTTCGATAATCGATCTTAAAGAAACGGATGCCATAATCATCCCTCCATAATTAATGCCTTGGTGTTCATTATATACGAAACAGCCTGCGGATGGTAGAGAACGAAAAAGCCGGACGGATGTCCGGCTTCGCTGGAGCGGGATACGAGATTCGAACTCGCGACTTTCACCTTGGCAAGGTGACACTCTACCACTGAGTTAATCCCGCTTGTGCAGACGCTATTATACTGAATCCGAACACGAAATGTCAACCACTTTTTTACAAACCGCGGCCCGGTTTGAAGCGATGCTGGACATCTCGGATGTCGCCGCCCAGCCGCTTGATGGATGACAGAATTTCGCCAATGGTCTGGCGATCATCCGCCTCCGGATGGCGGTCGAGCCAGCCTTTCAGGATCGCAACGCCCCGTCCGTCGCCGTAATCGCCAATGCAGATTGCACCAATCACCTTGTTGTCCATGGTCTTGAATGCCGATCTCAACAACTGGAATATTTCATCTTGTCGGTCATTTCGGCCGATTTCGGTCAGCGCCATCAGCAGGTATTCGCCGGCACCGTCCAGGTCGCCGGCAGTTTTCAGCTTGCCGCCGATCATATCAAGCAACCGGGGAATCGCCTCGTTGCCGATGGATGACAGATAGATACGCACGGCATCGGCAATCATTTCATTGGGGGTTGGTGCTTCAGCAAACTTTTCAGTGATAGCCGGCAGATAGGCTGACTGCTTCCAGTCAGCAAGTAAGCGCAATGCCTGCGCGCTGACCTGGAGTCGACCTTCATCCTCATCAAGGCTTTCCATCGACAAGTTGAAATCAGACTGCAGGATATGACTGACCAGACGATCTGTCAACGGTTGTCCAAACGACGAAAGCTTGTCCTTGATCGCCTCGGGGAATTCGTCATCGCAGTACAATGCTGCATGAACAGCTAAGTCAAAAGCTCCGTCCAGCGTATCAATCCTGTCCATGATATCGGCAGCTGTCAAACCTCCGGATTCAGCAATAGGCTCCAGATGCCAGTTTTGGATCGAGTCAGTCACCAGTTGATGCAATAGACGGCCGCTCTTGTCATCCTGGATTTTCACCAATATGCTTTCGTCCTCAAGCTGCTTGTCGAAGGCTTTGGCAAAAGTCTCATTATATTTCTCGAAAATCTGAAGCAGTTGTTTGTTCGTGTCCATAATCCTGGCTCCTCGTTTGTAGCATTTTCGGCAAAAATCGGCTCCACGGAACCGGTAAGCCCTCGTTATAAAAAAGAAGCCTCCGCACAGCGGAGGCTTCCGGTGGAGGCACCATCCAGAATCGAACTGGAGATAAAGGTTTTGCAGACCTCTGCCTTACCTCTTGGCTATGGTGCCGTGTACCTGCCCGATGAAGATTCAACGGACAGGTTTTTGGAGCGGGATACGAGATTCGAACTCGCGACTTTCACCTTGGCAAGGTGACACTCTACCACTGAGTTAATCCCGCGCATGCTGGATAACAGCCGATGGCCTCAAACTTGCTCATGAAGCTTTGCCGATCTGCGACAATACGGAATTATAAGGTACATTCTGATTAAAGTCAATGCCTGCGGAAAATCTTGCCTATGTTAAATCCATCTGACAACGGCATGTAAATTGTTTTTCCTGACTGTAATAATGATATACTTTAGGAAATTGCTTTTGAGGTGCCTATGTTAACTGAATTTGAAAGCAGCCTGATCATCAACGCTTCCCTGCTTTTATCTGTGAGCATTGTTTTCAAAACCGATAGCATTCTCTTCATGCGCCTCACCCGGCCCCGCTTTGTCAAGGACATCATTAATGGCATCCTGATCGGCTTGATCGGCATCGTCCTGATGCTGGCGTCTTTTGAATGGTCACCCGGCATATTTTTCGACACGCGCTCGATCCTCCTCAGTGTTAGTGCATTATTTTGGGGCCCTGTCACCGCGATCACCGCTGCAGTCATCGTTGTTGCATTCAGAATCCTGGCGGGGGGCGGCGGCGCATTCATGGGCGTCCTGACCGTCCTGGCCACGACAGCGATCGGCATCGTCTGGCATGTCAAGCGGCTTGACAAGATTCTTGGCAGCAGGCAGATCACGATCAGAACCGGGCTGGAATTTTTCTTATTCGGACTAGCCGTCCACGCGTCCATGCTGGCCACCACTATAGCGCTCCCTGCTGGGTCGAGAGGGCAGATACTCCAGGCTATTGCATTGCCAACCCTGTTGATCTACCCGGTCGCCACACTGCTGATCTGCCTGGTCCATTTCAGCCAACGGGTCAGCTATCTCAACCGAAAAGATTTAGCTGACAGTGATCATCGCTTCAGAACAACTGTAGAAGCCTCGCCGCTCGGCATCGCCATTGTCGAGCAATTCCGAATCCTGTACGCCAATGACCGGCTGGCAGATATTCTGGGGCGAACCCCTGAGCAGCTCCGACAGGCCGATTGGTCAAGCTTGACGCATCCGGACGACCTGGCCCGTCATCTCAAGCAGTTCCAACCGTCACCGGATGGCAAGATCCGCCACGACAACTCCCCCGTACGCTTTCTCAAGCCAAATGGTTCTGAAGTGTGGACCGATATTGTTGTAGCCAGCCTGGCTCGGACAGACGAAACCCAAACGGGCCATCAAATATGGATGATACAGGATATAACTATTCCTATTAAAAATAAGGAGCGGTTAGAGAAGAGCGAGGAACGGTACCGCAGCCTCTATCATGAATTTGAACAAAAGCAGACCATGCTGGTGTCGCTCCTGGATTCGATTCCCGACATCATTTGGTACAAGGATCTTGACGGCCGCTATCTCGTGTGCAATAAAGCCTTCTGCGAACTGGTCGGCCTGCCGGAAGAGCAGATCATCGGCAAAACAGGATACGACATTTTCGGTCAAGAATACGCTGGTTCTTATGTCCAACAGGAGAACCACGTGATGGAAAACCGGGTGCTGGTGACAACCGAACAAGTCGCTGTGCTGCCGGATAACCGACTGGTCAGTTTGGAAATGCTCAAAGCCCCCTATTTCGATGCCCATGGCGAGCTTCTGGGCATCATCTGCATCAGCCGCGATATCAGCGAACGCAAGCAAAAAGAGGACGAAATCCGCTACCTGAGCTACCATGACACGCTGACCGGACTGGGCAACCGCTCGTTTTTTGAAAAGGAACAGCAGCGGCTCCGCCAGGAGAGCCGTTATCCAATCTCCCTGATTACCGGCGATATCAACGGCCTGAAGCTGGTCAACGACGCTTTCGGCCACAACGAGGGTGACAAGCTTTTGCAAACTGCTGCCAGGGTTATCCGCGACAACTGTCCGGCAGATGCTGTCATTGCCCGAACCGGTGGCGACGAGTTTGCCATGCTGCTGCCCAACTCGCCGCCTGAGCAGGCCCAGGCGGTTATCGGCCAAATCAAAAAGGCCAGCCGCGAACTGGCCAACCAGTTTGGCGAAGAACTCTACTACACCAATATTTCGCTCGGCGCCGCTACCTTGTACCATGATAAGGACGTCTATGAAAAAGCATTTACCGCCGCCGAGGAACTCATGTATCGCCAAAAGCTTCTTGAGACCAAAAGCCTGCACAGCTCGATCATTGAATCCATTCGAACCACCCTCTTTGAAAAGAGTCACGAGACGCGCGAACACGCAGACAGGATATCAGATCTCGCCTGCCGTCTTGGGAAAATAATCGGGCTTGCGCCCAATGACATGGTTTCACTGCAACTGGTTTCTTCGCTTCATGATATCGGCAAGATCAGCATCGACGAGAACATCCTGACCAAACCCGGCAAGCTGTCAGATGCGGAGTGGGCTCAGGTGAAAAAGCATTCAGAAACCGGCTACCGCATCGCCCAGACCGTGCCCGAGCTCAGGCCGATCGCGGAGTTCATCCTCTGCCACCACGAAGCCTGGGACGGCAGCGGCTACCCCCAGGGACTGACGGGCGAAAAAATACCGCTCCAATCCAGAATCATCACCCTGGCTGATGCCTACGACGCAATGACCAATGACCGCCCCTACCAAAAGGCCATGTCAGCCAATGCCGCCTGCCAGGAAATCCTGCGCCAGGCCGGTCGTCAGTTCGATCCGGAATTGGCCAGACTCTTCGTTCAAATGGTCTGTTCTCAAACATGATATAATAGGGTCAGACGCGGATTGGCGCTGCCCAATCCCTAGTCGTTTTGTCTGAAATCAGTTAACGGCCCTGCATGACTATTATGCTGTGAACAGTAAACTCCGAAAACCTTTACGGCAGCAATTGCTTGTGGTAAAATAATATCCGACTGGTTTTGTAGGATATGGGCATTTGCTAATTACCCTGATCCAATACAATCCGAGAAAACAACAAACAGGAGGAAGAAACATGAAGATCAAAACAATCGCACTGCTGGTAGCCGTAATCGTTTGCGTCGCTGCAATCGCCGGCTGCACCAACAACACAACCACAACGACCACAACCGAGACTGACGTCGTCGCCGCTGCATCCTTTGTGGATAATGCTGAAGACTTTGAAAAATCCATCTCAAGCGACGGTGTCTGGATCATCTGCCTGACTGGAGACGTTTCGATTGACAAGGACCTCGTTCTTGACGCCGACTTCAAAAACGGCAAGCAGGATGACGATGGCAATGATGTCTACCAGCGCAAGATTGCCCTCTACGCCCAGGACGAGGATCGCACCGTCACGGATGAATTCACCCTGACTGTCAAATCCCTGACCATCAACAGCATCAATGCCCGCATTCAGCACGGCACCTTCGTCGGCGACATCTATGTCAATGCCGAGAATTTCGAGCTGGTCGATGTCACGGTTGACGGTAATGTCTACTTTGCCGATGAATCCGTCCAGGCATCCTTCTCGATCGATGAAGAAAGCTCTGTTTCCGGTGTCCAGGAGATCAAGGCTGAGTAAGATCACCTGATTCAATTTTGCCACTGCCAATGGGGGAAGATCTTCTTCCCCCATTGGCAGTGGCTGGAAAAGCGAGGCTACACATGGCAAAATCCATTATCATCCTTGGCGGCGGATACGCAGGTATCCTGACAGCCAAAAAGCTTGCCAAGCGGTTCAAGAAGTCTGACGATGTCACAATCCGACTGATTGATAAAAATCGCTACCACACCATGCTGACCGAATTGCACGAAGTCGCAGGCAACCGTGTCGAAGACGACAGTGTCCGCGTCAGCCTGTCCAGGATCTTCGCCGGCCGCAAGGTCGACATCATCACCGACACCATCCAGTCCATTGATTATGACAAGCAGGAACTGACCGGCTTGACCGGCCACTACACCTACGATTACCTGGTTCTCGCCTCAGGCTCACAGCCGGCCTTTTACGGATTGCCCGGCGTTGAGGAGAACACCCTTAAACTTTGGTCTTACACGGACGCGATCAAGGTCCGATCACATATTATTGAAATCTTTGAACGCGCACTGAACGAGAACGATCCGATGGAGCAGCAGAAGCTGTTGACGTTCTATATTTCCGGCGCCGGCTTTACCGGTGTCGAAATGGCCGGCGAACTGGCCGAATGGGTACCGCAGCTCTGCTCCGAATTCGAAATCGATCCATCCAAGGTCCGGATCGTCGAAGTCGATATGCTCGACCGTGTCGTACCTGCACTCTCGGAGAAGCTCTCTGCCAAAGCTCAGCGCCGATTGGAAAAGATGGGCGTCACCGTACACCTGAAGACCAGCATCCTGTCGGTCGGCAAAGACTATATCGAATACAAGAAAGACGGCGAAGTTTTCCGTGAAAACACGGCGACGGTCATCTGGGCTGCCGGTACGGAGTGTTCTGAGGTCGTCAAGCGCTCCCCCAACCTGAAGCAGAACGGCAGATGCCGGATCGCGACAGACCCCTATCTGCGTGCAGAAGGCCGGGACAATGTATTTGTCATCGGCGACAACATGTTCTATATCCCGGAAGGCGAAGAACGCCCGGTCCCGCAGATGGTTGAAAACTGCGAGCATTCCGCCGCGACCGCCAGCAAGAACATCACGGCCGAGATCACCGGCGAAGGCGAGATGGAAGTCTATAAGCCGAATTTCCACGGCGTCATGGTCAGCATCGGCGGCCGCTACGGCCTGGCTTATGTCGGCAGCAACAAATTCCGGATCGCCCTGCCCTCGTTTTTCGCCATGCTCCTCAAGCATTTGATCAACATGGTCTACTTTGTTCAGATTCTGGGCTGGAACAAGGTGTTCAGCTATTTGAAACATGAGTTTTTCACCATCCGCCACTGCCGCAGCATTGTAGGCGGTCACTTTTCGAATAGGACGCCCAGCTTTCTGCTGGTGCCCCTTCGGGTTTTCCTGGGCGCATATTGGGTCTGGGAAGGCGTCAAGAAAATCAACGAGGGATGGCTCACCAGCCCCAAACTCACCGCGTTCTTCTCAGGCGCGAATGATTGGTTCAACAGCATTATCCAGGGCACTGATACGACCGGCGGTGCGACCGGCACCGAAGAAATCGCCGGTGACGTCATCATCAACTGGGACATCCTCGGCTTTCTCAAAGTCATTGTCGTCAATGCCGGCGACGTCGCGATGAAAATTCAGTTCAGCCTGATGGACTGGTTCACCAACTCCGTCATCGTTGCGACCGACGGGACCCAGCTGTTTTTCCAGATCGTGATCGTCTTGTCCGAGCTGATCATCGGCGCGCTGCTGATCGCTGGCTTGTTCACGACAATCTCGTCCGGCTACTCTTTGATCCTCCAGGTCATGTTCGTCATGACCACCGGCTTGTACCTGTCTACCTGGTGGATGGTCTTTGCCGCCATTGCGGTCCTGATCGGCGGCGGCCGCGTCTTCGGTCTGGATTATTATGTCATGCCGTGGCTGAAGGAGCGTTGGAGCAACATCAGACTGGTCAGAAAGTCTTACCTGTACCATGACTGACCGTTTTCGCAAAAGCGCTGAACAGCCCGTTGAGCATTACGCCTATGAAGACGCGCTGCCGGCAGTCCGGGAGACCATCTCCCGGACGCTGGGTGCGGCGGATCCGGTCATGGGCGATGTTGTCGACCATCTGCTGAAATCCAGCGGCAAGAATATCCGTGCTACCTTGCTGCTGGCATCTGCTGTCAATAGCGAAGGCCAGGTATCCTCGGACGCTGTCATCGCGGCCGCGGCGCTGGAGATCCTGCATCTGGCGACCCTGGTCCATGACGACATTGTCGACGATGCACCGGCACGGCGCGGACTGCCCAGCGCACAAAGCCAGTTCGGACGGAAGATCGCGGTTCTAGGCGGCGATTATCTATTCTGCGTCTGTTTTTCCATGATCGCCGGCCTGTCAAATAAATATCCGGACAAGTTCACAGAATTCACCCAGGCCATGACCGCAATTTGCTCCGGAGAGCTCCGCCAATACCGCTACAACAGCAATATCAACCTCAAGCAGATGGCTTATTTCAGAACCATCGCCGGCAAGACCGCCACCTTGTTTTCACTGGCCATGTATTCCGGATCGATCCTCGGCGGAGACGATGAGGCCCAAGCCAGGATTCTGGCCCGAACAGGATTTCAAATCGGTATGCTGTTCCAGATCGCGGACGATTGCCTGGACTATGAATCATCCCAGGATGTCCTGAAAAAGACGGTCCGACACGACCTGGCGGACGGCATTGTCACGCTGCCGCTGATCCTGGCATTCAACAAGCTCCCGGCTCTCAAGGAAATCGTCAGCCATCCCAGGCTGGGCCAACAGCAGATCGAAGAGATCACGTCAGCCGTCTGCAGCAGCGGCGCGGTTACTGAGTCTTGGTCTGTTGCCAAGCGCTATGGCGAACGGGCAGAGCGGCTGATCTTGAGAATCGAGCAGTCCAACAAGCGCGAGCTATTGACCGACCTGCTAAAAATGATTGAATCGAGGGTCCACTGACCATGCCGATCGTCTCAAGATTCTTCAAGTATGTCGAAATCCGCACCAAACTGGCCAGCGTCCTGCCCTTTGCGCTCGCGCTCCTCTACAGCCAATACACATATGGTCAGGTCATCTGGCTGAACACAGCCGTCTTCTTTATCGCGATGATCTTGTTCGACATGGCGACGACAGCGCTTAACAACTACATGGATACCAAGGTTAACGATGCGCCGCTGCCTTTTGATCTGACCAAAGCCAAGGTGATCTTCCTGATGCTCCTGGCGTTGGCGACTGCTGCCGGCCTGGTCCTGGTCGCCCTGACAAACCTGATCGTGCTGGCAGTCGGCGCGCTGTGCTTTTTAATTGGCATCATCTATACATTCGGACCCGTACAGATCTCGCACCTGCCGCTCGGTGAAGCCTTTTCGGGTTTCTTCATGGGATTTTTGATTCCGTTTCTGACTGTCTTCATCAATGCGCCGGCCCCAAGCCTGGCGAGTTATGCCGTCCAGGGTGAAATCCTGATGCTGAGCATCAACATGATGGGGGTTCTCAAGCTCTTGCTGTTCACGGTGCCGGCGATCTGCGGCATCGCCAACATCATGCTGGCGAACAACATCTGCGATCTCGAATACGACCGGTCGATCAATCGTCATACCCTGGTCCACTACATCGGCGTCAGGCACGCTTTAGGCCTATTTGCCGCCTTGTATGCCATATCGTACGCTGCGGTCGTCGCCATGGCGCTGACGGGCGTCCTGCCCCTGTATGCGCTGGCTGTCTGCCTGACCGCCGTACCGGTCGGCATCAATCTTAAAAAATTCTTTAAAAAGCAGGTCAAGCGTGAGACATTTGCCACCAGCGTCCAAAATTTCACGCTGCTGATGGCATCATTGATAGTCGTCGTCCTGTTGGCCATCCTGATCTGATCAAAATCAAACTTAATTCCAACTCAAAACGCCGCTGTCAACCAGCGGCGTTTTAATCATTCCGGCTTTCGCCAGAATGTCTTGATGTTCGACTTGTCCTTGATGTTGAAGGCGATGATCTTGCCCAGCAGGTCATAATCCACCGGCTGTTCCCATCCTATTCGAAACAGCATCTTGGTCTGCCGGTAGCCAGAGGCCTTGATATCGTCGGAGAATCGCTCAATCGCGACGGTTTCAGGCGCGATCGCCAGATGGAGCTTATAAGCGCTCATGCTGATGATGAACGTCCCGTGGTGCGTATACATGGGCTGGTTCCAGCCAATTCGGGTTTCCAGTTCGGGGAACTGCTGTTCGATCCAGCTGAAGATCTCCTGAACTCGCTGCCGATGCGCCGGATCTTGGATACCGGCCAGATACTCGTCAAAAGTTTCCATGACAATCTCTCCCCGCTTTGGCGCTAACAATTCAGAATCTGAGAATATGGTATCATGCGGCGTGGACATTATCCGTAACATGGCAAATTTTTATTGAAAAGGATTTAGCTAGTCCTAAAGATCGTTCGAGGGATCCTCCTCGTTTTCGATTTTGATCCCCTGAACGTGCAAAAATCCCCGAAACCTTTCAGTTTCAGGGATTTGGTGCTGGTGGGTACTACTGGACTTGAACCAGCGACCCCATGCGTGTGAAGCATGTGCTCTCCCAGCTGAGCTAAGCACCCATATTGGTGACCCGTAGGAGAGTCGAACTCCTGTTTTCGCCGTGAAAGGGCGATGTCTTGACCACTTGACCAACGGGCCGTCTGGTAGCGGCGGTCGGATTTGAACCAACGACACTTCGGGTATGAACCGAACGCTCTGGCCAACTGAGCTACGCCGCCATGTGCTAGGGTGCCTGATGCTTTCGCAAGGCGCTTAATGATTCTAACAGCAGGGTATATGTCTTGTCAACATGCATTTTCAATTAATTTTGCATTTTCAAAAATGTCGTTTCAAGCTGTCAGAAATCGTTCAGGAAGCAGAATCTGCGGCCGCCCCAATGGATGGGGCGGCCAGCAAATATCATCATCGGATAGTCAATTACTTGACTTCGACTTCGGCTCCGGCTTCTTTCAGCTTCTCAGCGGCAGCATCAGCATCTTCCTTGCTGATGCCTTCCTTGATGGCCTTCGGTGCGCTGTCAACCATTTCTTTGGCTTCCTTGAGGCCCAGGCCGGTCAGCTCGCGGACAGCCTTGATCACGGCGATCTTGCTGGCGCCAGGGCCGTTCAGGATAACGTCGAACTCGGTTTTCTCTTCAGCAGCAGCATCGGCACCACCGGCAGCAGGGGCTGCGACAGCCATGGCTGCTGCAGATACGCCAAACTCTTCTTCAAGCGCCTTCACGAGCTCATTGAGCTCCATGACGGTCAGGGCTTTCACTTCTTCAATAAACTTTGTTACTTTTTCACTAGCCATTGATATGTACCTCCATCAATGTTTTGTTTTGATTTGGTTTATTCGGCAGCAGCTTCTTCAGTTCCGCCGTCCATTTTCTTGGCGACTTCGCTAAGCGCAATCGCCAAACTGGTGATCGGCGAGAGCAGGGTAAACACGAGCTGACCCTGCAGGACTTCGGGTGCAGGAATAGATGCCAGTTTGTTGATTTCATCAACAGTCGTGACAGCGCCTTCCATCGCTCCGCCCTTGATCGTGATCTTGTCGAACTTGTCGGCGAATTCCTTGGTGACTTTCGCAGGCGCGATGATATCTTCGCTGCTGAGCGCGATGGCTGTTGGACCCTTGAGCAGATCACCCATTTCCTTGATGCCGGCTTCTTCGAAAGCACGGCTGGAGATGGTGTTTTTGACAACCTTGTAGGTGACGCCGGCCTTGCGGAAAGCGGCACGCATTTCGGTGTCCTGTTCAACGGTCAGTCCAAGATAGTCTGCCAAGACGATTGTCTGAGCGCTTTTGAGCTCTTCAGCCAGCTCTGCGACAACTGCCTTCTTGGCATCCAGTATTTTCTCACTGGGCATAACTTGTAACCTCCTTGTACAGAATATAAATACCCCTCGCGCCAAAGAACACGAGGGGTACGGTCATTCACACAGGCAGCAAAAGCTGCATTTGAATCCGCGACCTCGGCTGGACGGCCATACCGTTTACGCCTTTCGGCTCCTGCTGTCTTTGGCACACTGGATTATTCTATTGTGTTCGCCGTCTTTTGTCAAGACGGGTCTTGCAGACTGCTGTTACAGTCTTGTGGTGTTGATCTTGATGCCGGGGCCCATGGTCGAGGTCACCGTGACACTCTTCAGGTACTGGCCCTTGGCGGCTGACGGCTTGGCCTTGACAATGGCGTCCATCAGGGTCTTGAAGTTTTCACCCAGCTTTTCGGACCCGAAGGAAACTTTGCCGATCGGGCAGTGCACGATGTTGGCCTTTTCCAGACGGTATTCGATTTTACCGGCCTTGATCTCTTCAATCGCCTTGGCGACATCCATGGTCACGGTTCCGGCTTTCGGGTTGGGCATCAGGCCCTTGGGACCCAGCACACGACCCAGGCGGCCGACAACGCCCATCATATCGGGGGTCGCGACGATGACTTCAAAGTCAAACCAGTTCTCATTGGTAATCTTGGTGACAAACTCTTCAGCGCCAACAAAGTCAGCGCCGGCGGCCTTGGCTTCATCTGCCTTGGGACCCTTGGCGAAAACAAGCACACGCTTGGATTTACCGGTGCCGTGCGGCAGGACGACAGCGCCGCGAACCTGCTGGTCCGCATGGCGCGAGTCAACGCCCAGACGGACGTGCAGTTCAACGGTTTCGTCGAACTTCGCTGTTGCGGTTTTCTGGATCAGCTCCATGGCTTCGTCCGGCTCATAGAGGGTCGCGCGGTCGACAAGCTTGGCTGCTTCCAGATATTTCTTGCCTCTTTTCATTTCACTTCACTCCTTCGCCGATTAGTCGTCGGTGACGACGATGCCCATGCTGCGTGCTGTTCCGGCGACCATTCTCGCGCAAGCTTCCAGATCCGATGCGTTGGTGTCAACGATCTTGACCTGGGCGATCTTCATGACTTCCGACATGGGGATCTTTGCGACTTTGTCGCGCTGAGGAACACCTGATCCACTTTCAATGTTGCAGGCCTTTTTCAGCAGCACCGGTACCGGAGGAGTCTTCGTGATGAAAGAAAAGGATCTGTCTGCATAGACAGTGATGATGACCGGAATAATCAGGCCGACATCCTTTGAGGTTCTTTCATTGAATTCCTTGACAAACATGGCGATATTGATGCCATGCTGACCAAGGGCTGGTCCTACCGGTGGCGCTGGTGTGGCTTTGCCCGCGGGAATCTGCAGTTTGATATATCCTGCGACTTTCTTTGCCATTTGACGTCCACCTCCCAAATAATTTACGTCTTTGTTCTATATCGACACCTTTTGGTGTGATAATCCTATTGATTGACTGTCCTTTTAGATTCTCAGAATCTGGGTCAGCTCCAGCTCAACCGGTGTTTCACGGCCAAACATGGAAACGAGGACTCGGACCTTCTTCTTGTCGAGATTGATCTCTTCAACCGTGCCGATGAAGCTTTCCAGCGGACCGTTGATGACCTTGACCGAATCGCCGATATCGTAATCGACAACGGGCTCCCAGCCGGACTCCAGGCCCATGAGCATCAGCTCTTCATCTGTCAGCGGCGTCGGCTTCGAGCTGGATGCGCCGACAAATCCCGTTACACCGCGCGTATTGCGTACAATATACCAGATCTCGTCAGTCAGGATCATCTTGATCAGGACATAACCCGGGTAGATCTTGCGCTGGGTAACTTTCTTTTTACCATCCTTGATCTCGACCTGCTCCTCCATGGGAACGGAAATATCCTGGATGTAGTCCTGGATGCCGCGATTCTCGACAATTCTTTCCAGCGTCGCCATGACTTTGTTTTCATAACCCGAATAGGTATGGACGACGTACCATTTTGCTTCAACCGCAACATCTTCAGACATATTGTTCATTCCTCCCACTTGCTGTTTGCAACATAAAAGCCAACGGCAAACCCGTCAACCTTCAGCCGCAGCCGTCGTCTCCGAAGCTTCGGATGAGGCTGATTCACTTGAAGTGGTCGCTGACGTTTCACTGGCGGTTGTGGCAACGGTCGTTGAAACAGTCGTTTGGCTGGTGTTGCCGTCGGAATAGAATCCGATGGCGTTCAGCAAACCGCCTGCAGCGTTGTCAATAATGAAAAAGATAACAGCAAACATCAGGCAGATCGCCAACACGGTCGCCGTGCTCCGGATCAGGCTCTTCTTGTCCGGAAATATAACGCGTTTCAACTCGGCCTTGAGGTTGATGAAAAAATTCTTCAAGCCCTTGGCCGCCTTGCCGAACAATGCGAAGATCTTGCCGATCCCCCGCGGCTTGCTGGCCTTTTTGGACTTGTCGATACGCTTCTTTGTCTTGTCTGCCATCTTCGCACATCCTCATTTTTGCTTTGTCGCTTTATGGATCAATTGGACTACTTGGTTTCCTTGTGATCCGTATGTTTGCGACAAAATCTGCAATACTTCTTCATTTCAAGACGATCAGGATCGTTCTTCTTGTTTTTCATTGTATTGTAGTTACGCTGTTTGCACACTGTGCAGGACAGAGTAATCTTTTCACGTGGTCCCGCTTTTGCCATTTTAAATGCACCTCCGCATGTTCTGCTGTTTAAGGGCCTTGACATAAAAAAAAGACCCTTTTTTGGACAAGCAAACGAATTCTATCACAACAGCCATCTGTTGTCAATCAATTTCCACCGCTTTACAGCAACCGATTCAACGGCGTTTGCGAAGCTCCTCATAGACATCGTCCAGGCTGATGCCCTGCTCAACCAGCAGGACGCAGACATGGTACAGCAGATCCGCAGTCTCATAGATCACCTCGGTAGGCTGCCGGTTCTTGGCCGCGATGATGACTTCGGCAGATTCCTCGCCGATTTTCTTGCAGATCTTGTCCAGACCCTTGGTCAACAGGTAGTTGGTGTAGGATCCTTCCTGGGGATTATTTCTGCGGTCCAGAACAACCGCGTACAGTTCGTCCATGATTTCACCGATTTGGCTCATCGATCAGTACCTCCATTTGGTTTTTCAAGGAATATCTATATTACAGGACACAGCCCGCCAGGTCAATCGTGCAAAAGATCTGACAGGTCCCTGAAGAAACAGCTGTGGCTGCCCGTGTGGCAAGCCGGACCAAACTGAACAACATCAACCAGCAGGCAATCGGCATCGCAGTCAACCTGCAGGCTGCGGATCTGCTGAAAGTGTCCTGACGTCTCTCCCTTAAGCCAGAGCTTGCCGCGGCTGCGGCTGTGGTAGTGCATCAGTCCGGTTTTCAAGGCCATGGCCAGCGCTAGTTCATCAACGTAGGCCTGCATCAGGATCTTGCCGCTGGATGTCTCGCGGACAATCGCGCTGACCAGGCCCTGGCTGTCCTTTTTAAGCTGCCGCCAGAGTCTGGCTGGCGCATCCTCGCGTTCATAAGGTGTGCCGGCCATGAAGGGGGCTGGCGCATTGCGCAGTCGCTCATCGGCATCCGGCAGCAACCGCATGGCCAATCCGCGCAATGACAGATAAGCTTTCAGGTCTGCAATCCGCATTTCATTGAAATGGAACAAACTTGCGGCCAGGGCAGCTTCGGCTCCGCCGGCAGTCAAGCCCTCGTAGAAATCATCCAGCGTGCCGGCGCCGCCGGACGCGATGACCGGTATGCTGACCAGGTCGGCGATCTCGCGGGTGATTTCGATATCATACCCGGACTTCGTGCCATCCTTGTCCATGCTGGTCAACAGGATTTCACCGGCGCCGAGCGTCTCAACCTGTTTGGCCCATGCCAGGGCGTCCAGGCCGGTATATTGGGTTCCGCCGGCAATCATGACCTCGAACCGGCCGTCACTGTTGCGGCGGACATCAATCGCGACCACGATGCACTGGCTGCCGAAGCGTTCGGCAGCTGCCCGGACCAGTTCCGGATCTTTCACGGCAGCTGAATTCAATGAAACCTTATCCGCCCCGGCAACCAGTATCTGACGAATATCTTCGAGGGTGCGAAGTCCGCCGCCGACAGTAAAGGGAATGAAGACCTGGCGGGCCACGTCGCGAACGACATCCAGAATAATGCCGCGCTCCTCGAGGGTCGCGGAAATATCCAGAAAAACAAGCTCGTCCGCGCCGGCTTTGTTATAGGCTTTGGCGGCTTCAACCGGATCGCCGGCATCAACGATATTGACAAAATTGACGCCTTTGACAACGCGGCCGCCTTTGACGTCCAGACAAGGGATTATTCTTTTGGCCAGCATTGGTCAAGCCTCACTTTCCCTTCATAGATCGCCTTGCCGACGATCACGCCGGCCGCGCCGGTTTGGCGAACCGCTTCTATGTCGGCAAACGATCCGATTCCGCCGGAGCCAATAATCTCCAGGCCGCTTCGTTCGACCAGCGTTTTCGTGCTGCCGGTATCTGCGCCGGTCAGCATGCCGTCGCGGCTGATGTCCGTGAAGACAGCTGTGCGGGCACCGATTTCGGCCATATCGCGGGCAAAATCGAGCGCCTTTAAACCGCTGCCGGATGTCCAGCCATCTACGCTGACCTCGCCGCCGCGAGCGTCGATGCCGATCGCAACCCGGTCGGCGTATTGACGAAGAATTCTTGTTGTCAAATCACGGTCACGAACCGCAGCAGTCCCCAGCACAATGCGGTTGATGTTATAGTCCTCGAGCAGCACCCTGGCGTGCTCAAAGGTACGGATGCCGCCGCCGGTCTGGACCTTGAGGCCTGTCTCGCGGCATATGCTGGCGATCAGGTCGGCATGAGCCGGCTTGCCGCTTCTGGCGGCCGTCAGGTCAACCACATGCAGCCAGGTCGCACCGGCATCCCGGAATGATTTGGCCATCTGAACGGGGTTGTCACTGTAGACCGTCACCTGGTCGTAGTCCCCCTGGCGAAGTCTAACGCACTTGTTGTCCAGCAGATCAATCGCCGGATAGATAATAAACGGTTTGCCGCCGTCCAGACGGGCTTTGAGATTACTCAAGATATCGCTCCTTCAATCAACTTATGAACAGGTCTGCTCGGACCCAGTCTTCCAACAGTTTCAAACCCAGGTCTCCGCTTTTTTCCGGGTGGAACTGGGTCAGCAGGATCTGGTCCTTGTGGACCGCGGCTGCAAAAGGGATGCCATGGGTGCAACGGGCTGCGGTCACCGCCGGATCAGACGGGTCAACATAATAAGAGTGTACAAAATAGAAACTTTTATCATTCGGCAGCATGCTGAGTTTGGAATCATGCAGCCGGTTCCAGCCCATGTGCGGTATTTTCAGGCCGGCTTGGGGCTCAAAGCGCCTGACCTGTCCCGGCAGAAATCCCAGACCATCGACATCGCCCTCTTCGCTGTGTTCGAACATCAGCTGCATGCCCAGGCAAATGCCCAGGAACGGTCGGCCAGTCTCGAGATGGGTAGCGATCGCCTGATCCAGATGCCTGGACTTGAGCTGCTGCATGGCATAATCCATTGCGCCGACGCCTGGCAGGATCAGACGATCCGCTTTGGCGACGAGTTCAGGATCGTCGGTCACCTTTGATTCGTGTCCCAGAAAAGCCAGCGCCTTCTCAACGCTGCCGAGGTTGCCCATGCCATAGTCGATGATACTGATCATGACAGGATTTTTCCAGTCAGGCGCTGGTAAGCGTCGCGGTACTTTTCTGCGGTCTTCTCAATAACAGATTCAGGCAGCGTCGGTGGCGGCGGTGTCTTGTCCCAGTCCAGCGTCTCCAGCCATTCGCGCAGATACTGCTTGTCGAAGCTCTTCTGGGCACGCCCGGGCTCGTAGTCGGTCAATTCCCAGAATCGGGATGAATCCGGTGTGAAGATCTCATCCGCGATGACCAGTTCGCCGTCCAGGGTGCCGAACTCGAATTTGGTGTCAGCCAGGATAATGCCCCGGCTCTCGGCATATTTCGCGGCAGCCTTATAGAGCTCAAGGGATTTATCGCGAACCTTTGAAGCCATCTCGTCGCCGATCAGGTCAACGAGCTCAGCAAACGATATGTTGATGTCATGACCTTCGTCAGCCTTAGTGGACGGGGTGAAAATCGGCTCCGGCAGGCGGTCAGCCTGCTTTAGGCCATCCGGCAGCTCAATGCCGCTGATCTTGCCGGTTTGCCTGTACTCTTTCAGGGCAGAGCCTTCGAGATAGCCGCGGACGATGCACTCGGCCGGCAGCATCTGAATCTTCTTGACCAGCATCGATCGGCCCTTCAGCTGTTCGGCATACTGGTCAAGTCCCATCGGATACTCTGAGGGATCGGTCGAGATCACGTGATTGGCCACGATCGGGCGCATCATTTCGAACCAGAAAGCGGAGATGCTGTTGAGCACGACACCCTTGTCTGGTATGGTCTCATTAAAGACGACATCGAACGCGGACACACGGTCTGTGACGACGATCAATAGCGACGCACCCAGATCATAGACATCACGGACTTTGCCGCGGATAAAGACCGGCAGGTCAATAAAATTCGTATCCTTGATGGTTGTTGACATGATAAGTCCTCCAGTTTTAAATATCTAGATTCTATATGATATTCATTATAATACGCCTTTGGTCGACAGGATTTCGTCCTGGCGTTCAGGATCGATCGAGACCGCTTCGCCAAGACTTCGGGCAAAAGCCTTGAACAGGCCTTCAATTTTGTGGTGATCATTCTGCCCGTATGCGCAGCCCAGGTGCAAAGTCATGCCGGCGTTGAAGGCAACGGCCCGGAAGAACTCCTCGGTCAGCTGGGTTTCAAAATCTCCTGAGACCGGTCCGGAATAATCGCAATTGAAAACCAGAAACGGCCGGCCGGACAGATCAATCGTCGACTGCAGCAAAGCCTCGTCCATGGGTATGACCGCATGACCGTAACGCCGAATGCCTCGCTTGTTGCCGAGCGCGCGGGCAATGACCTGGCCCAGCACAATGCCGATGTCCTCGGTCGTGTGGTGGCCGTCAACCTGCAGGTCCCCGATCGCGGAAACATCCAGGTCAATTTTAGCGTGACGTGCAAGCAGCGTCAGCATGTGATCCAGAAAGCCGATCCCGGTTGAAATCTGGGATTTGCCCTCACCATCCAGATTCAAGGTGATGGAAATCTCTGTTTCCTGTGTTTTCCTGTCCATTTTGGCCTGACGCATGTCATTTCCTCCTTGGCTCTTGCTTTCAGTCAAAAAGTTCACTTAGATTATAACGGACATCTCAGTCGTGTGCCATAGACAATCGGCCAGGATTATCGTCCGACAAGATTCTCAAGTATAGCAAGCAGCTTGTCCATGTCTTCAGGCCGCCCGATTGTGATGCGCAGAAAGTCCTCGATCCTGGGCTTGGCGAAATGCCGGACCAGAATGCCGTGTTCGCGAAGCTTGCGATACAGGTCGTCCCCAGCGTACTTTGGATGTCTGGCAAACAGGAAATTGGCTGACGACGGCAAGACTTCAAAACCCAGCACTTTGAGCGCTGCGGCGCATTTTTCACGGGTTTCAATGATCCTGGCCCTGCATTGCTCAAAATAGGCTCCGGCTTCGAACGCCGCAATGGCAACGGCCTGAGCCAGCCGGTCCACGGTGTAGGAATTAAAAGCGTCCCGGATGCGTTCAAGCGCCTCGATCAGGGCGGGATCGCCCAGGGCGAATCCGACCCGGATGCCGGCCAGCGAGCGGGATTTCGACAGAGTCTGCACAACCAGGATATTGTCGAACTCGGGCAGCAGTGATACCGCGGATTCGGCGCCGAAATCGACGTAGGCTTCGTCGACGACGATCAGCCGGTTGCGATCTGCCGCGGCAATCCTTTTCAGGTCGTCAAGGTCGATCGCTATGCCGGTCGGTGCATTGGGATTGGCCAGGACCAGGGCGGCAGACGGATCCAGGCAGGCATCCAGCTCCAGCGTGAAATCGTCTGCCAGGGCAAACGTCCGGCTGGGCACATCGTACATCTGAGCATAGACCGGGTAAAAACTGTAGGTAACGTCCGGAAAGGCAATCTGGCAATCCGATGATCCCGGATCTTCAACATCCGCCTTAGTGTTGAAAAAAGCCTGAAAGACCATCGCCAGGATTTCATCCGAACCGTTGCCGACAAATATATTGGAGATGTCCAGATTAAAATATTCGCCAATCGTTTGGCGCAGATCCAGATTCGTCGGATCCGGATACAGCCTCAACGTCTCCATCGGAAAGTCATTGATCGCTTTCAAAACTTCCGGTGCCGGCGGATAGGGATTCTCGTTGGTGTTGAGTTTGATCAGCGCCTGGTTTCGCGGCTGTTCACCCGGGACATAGGGCACGAGATCGGCAACTTTTTGATTCCAGAGTCGTTTGGCGTTATTCTCGCTTGTCACAAGCGCACCTCCTATTGGCTGCTTTCCTGGATGTTTTCAAAGCGGACCCGGATCGATTCGGCGTGAGCCGAAAGGCTTTCGGCGTCGGCGAAAGTCGCTATCTTCCGCCAGTCGTCCGCGAGATCTTCCTTGCTGTAGCGAATCACGCTCATTTTCTTGATGAAGTCAGTCGTGTTCAGCGGCGAAAAGAAGCGAGCCGTTCCGGATGTCGGCAGCACATGATTGCTGCCTGCGAAGTAATCGCCGAGCGGTTCCGGGCTGTACTGGCCGACAAATATCGCGCCGGCATTGTGCAGTTTCGGCAGCAGCGCTTCCGGGTCACGGGTGCAGATTTCCAGATGCTCTGGAGCGAGTTCGTTGGAAAACTCGACTGCAGTCTCCAGGTCAGGCACCAATAGAATCGCACCGTAATCCCGCAGTGACCGGGCAAGAATTTCGGATCGGGGCAGGAGCGCTGCCCGCCGGGCGGTTTCTTTCGAAACGGCTTCGGCAAGATCGGCCGAATCCGTGATCAGGAGCGATGATGCCAGCACATCGTGTTCGGCCTGGGACAGGAGGTCGGCTGCCACAAAAGACGGGGTGGCGGTTTCGTCCGCGATGATCAGGATCTCGCTCGGACCGGCAAACATATCGATATCGACCTGGCCGAAGACCAGCCGTTTGGCCGTGTTGACATAGATATTGCCGGGGCCGGTGATCTTGTCGACCCGCGGGATGCTCCGGGTGCCGTAGGCCATGGCTCCGATCGCCTGGGCGCCGCCCACCCGGAATACCCTGTCGGCGCCGGCCAGCTTCGCGGCGGCCAGAATGACCGGATCGACCGAACCATCCTGCCGGGGCGGTGTGCACATGATAATGTTTTCAACCCCGGCGGCCTTGGCCGGCAAGATATTCATCAGGACAGACGACGGCAGCGGCGCCGTCCCGCCGGGCACATAGACGCCGACAGTCTGGAGCGGTCGGTTGATCAGGCTGATCCGGCTGGAGCGGCCGCGGCTGATCTCGGTGTCCGCCGGCAGCTGTGCGTCGTGGAAGGTTCGGATGTTTTGGGCCGCCAGGCGAAGGATGTCAAGCAGTTTGGGATCGACATCAGCCAGGGCCTGGTCAATTTCCTGCTGGCTGACCTGAAGGTCGGCAGGTTCGAAATCAACCCGATCAAATCGCTTGCCCAGCTCGATCAGGGCATCATCACCTTTTGCTCTAACCTGATCCAAAATAGACGTCACCGATGAAATGACAGGTTCCAGATCCATTTTGCCGCGCATGCCCAGCTCCTGAACTATGCTCTTGAGCGCTTGCCGGTCAGTCTTCAAGATTTTGATCGGCTCAATCCTGTTGCCAGATGGGTTTGTCATCCTCAAGCCTCCTTTTGCTTGTCCAGTTCTGCTCGAACGGCCTGGATCAGGGGGTTGATGCGGTCGGATTTCATCTTCATGCTGACTCGGTTGACGACCATCCTGGCGCTGATGTCCGCGATGATTTCCAAAACGTCCAGGCCGTTCTCCTTCAGGGTCCGGCCGCTTTCAACAATATCGACGATAACTTCAGCCAGCCCGATCAGTGGCGCCAGCTCAACCGAACCGTTGAGCTTGATGATCTCGACACTCTCGCGTTTCTTGATCTCAAAATATTCCCGGGCGATGGTCGGGTACTTGGTGCCGACCCGCTTGTTCGGGATTGAATCCAGCTTGCCCTTGAGCTCAGCCGGCCCGCAGACACACATCCGGCAGGCGCCGAATCCCAAATTCAGGACTTCATAGAGCGAACGGCCTTCTTCCAGCAGCGTATCCTTGCCGACAATACCGATATCCGCGGCGCCATATTCGACATAGGTTGGCACATCCGCCGGTTTGGCCATGATGAAGCGAAGCTTTTGCTGTTCATCCTCCAGAATCAGGCGCCTGGATTTTTCCTTGGCAGCTGAGCAATCGTAGCCGGCCTGCTCAAACAGTTCAATCGCCTGGTCGGCCAGACGGCCTTTCGACAGGGCTATAGTCAATGTATCCATTTCGTCACCTCTTGATCAGAGCCATTCAAGGCGCTTGTTTTCGTCCAGCCATGCAACCTTCTCGGCGGATAATGTCTGTGCCAGCTCGGCCATGGCTTCTCGGGTCTTGTTCTCGCAGTCACAGACGGCTTGCTGCCCTTGAGCGCGCAGCTCGTCCGCCAGCTTGAAGGCAGCGGATCGCGCGGCCGCTTCGTAACCGATGAGAACTGTTTCGGATCTTTGTTCAACGAGCTGCCCTTGTCGTCTCAAAGCTGTCAGCAGGAAGTCGACGCCGATCGAGAATCCGGTGGCTGACAGGTCGCGTCCAAACGAGCTGACCAGCGAGTCATAGCGGCCGCCGGAAAACAGCGGGAAGCCGATGCCATAGGTGAAGCCTTTGAAGATGATACCGGTGTAATACTCCAGGCTCTGCAAAAGTCCGAGGTCAATCGAGACATATTGCAGGTAGCCATAGTCGGCAAGGATGTCCAGAACATTGCGCAGGTTCTTGAGCGCCGCGACTGCCTGCGGATTGCTGACCAGCGCGGACATGTCGTCCAGAAGGTCATAGGTGCCAAACCCGGATGCCATCTTCAAAAGCACCCGGCGCCCATTCTCAGGCAGTTCCAGCCGGTCTGAGAGCTCTTCCAGCGCAACCGTCTCCTTGCCGTCGATCAGGCGCGGCAGCATTTCGGCTTCCTCGCCTGCAATGTTCCATTCCGCCAAAAACCCCTTGAAGAAATCAACCTGGCCCAGCGAAACCTGGAAGTCCCGGATATCGCTGGCCAGGGCAGCGGCGATGGCCGTGGCGATGACTTCAGCGTCCGCCTCCGGCGTCCGGCTGCCCAGAAGCTCGACACCCGCCTGCGTAAACTCACGCTGGCGGCCGCCGCCGAACTCGTTGTAGCGGTACATCTTGCCGACATAGCCGTATCGCAGCGGCGGCTGCTCGTCGCGGTTGACCGTCGCGGCCAGCCGGGCTACCGGAACCGTACCGTCATATCTCAGGCAAAGGATCCTGCCCATCTCATCAAAAAACTTGAACAGGCCCTCCTGGGCTTTGTCGCCATTGCCGGCTTCAAAGACATCGTAGAATTCGATAGCCGGTGTTTCGACTTCCTGGTAGCCGTTCAGTGCGAACAGCTCGCGCAGACGGCCTTCCAACCGCCGTTTGGCAGCGCAGGTTTCCGGTCCGATATCAATGACACCGTCGGGTGTGTGAAATTGCCATTTGCCCATAATATCCCCCTGATCTGCCGGTTGTTCCGAGCCAGTTTGTTGTCGTTTGTCCACTTCATCGCTTTACTTGGTTAAATCGGTGAAGTCAATTTAGAATTATACTTGTTGGCGCCATCAAAGTCAAGCGCTGCAAAGCAAGCCCGATTTCGACCTTCCCTGAATTCTTATTTTATCCGTAATTAACACAATTGTCATGCCGATCCCAACGAATCGTTTGACCCTGTGCCAAAGCTCTAGATAGCTTTTGTCAACGGTGTTCAGACTATTGAGAATCGGTGAAGGATTTGCTTTTGCTTAAGTTAAGCAGTCGAATTCTCCTGTTGTAGCCCCATATTAATCAAAGCAAAAAAGGAATGTGCCCTCGGGTTCATTCAGGACACATTCCAAACATCATGGATCGTTTCGTTAACAACCGTCGTGAAGTCAGGCTTCAATCGACAGCATCAGTCGCGGCGCGAGCCTGCGGACGAGCAGCGCTAGAATTGCGGAGACAGCCAGCGGTGCTGCGCAGGCAATGAAAAAGGCCGTCAGCAGCGCGACGTCGAAGACAATAATCGGCGCAACGACCAGGGCGGCCAGCAGGGTGCTGACCAGGATGCCGAAAAAGACGTTGAGGTTTTGCTTGACCGCCTTTTGTTCGTTGTCCCAGGTCAGTTTGGGCCAGTACAATTCGAAGATGATGCCGGACAGGTTGGATGTCAGGATCGCGCCGGGCATGACAGACAGGATCAGCAGGATAAACCATAGCGGCGGCTGGATCAGGATCGACAGGACCAGGACCAGCATGCCGGCGCCAACCAGGCTCATCAGGATGCCAACGGTGACTTTGGCCAAAATCTGGCGATTGTAGGACATGGGCAGGATCTTCATCAGGTAGAATTGCCGGCCTTCGCGAGACAGCGCGCTTTCAGCGATGCCGTTAGTGCCCGCGACAAAGCACATGATCGCGAAGGCGATGCCCAAAGCCAACGGTGTCCCCGGACTGTCCGTCTGGAAGGCGGCTTCATTGAGCATGCTGATCAACCCTGAAATATCCGAGTCGTCCTGGTTGATCAGGATCGGGATCAGGAAAAAGACCGGCCAGAGAAAGTTCATCAGGACATTATTCATAAAGAAAATCGGTGTCCTGACCAGAATTCTGAAATCCTTCATCACATACGTCCAGAAAGCGGAACCTCGCCCTCTGGCGCTGGCATAATCGCGCGCAGTGACCTTGCGGCTGACCGATCCGGACGTTCCCATACCGACAACGCCCTTGAAATACAAGAGCCTTGCCAGCAGCATTGTCACGGTTACGGCAATAGCCGAAAACAAAATCACGAGACCCATCTGGCCCGCGGCGGCAAGGCCGGTCGGATCGGCGATCGCCTGCGCTGCCTGGGCAGTGCCCGGGAAGAAAATAGCCGTCAAGCCCGCGATTTCGCCTGCGCCTTTGCTCAGCAGCTCAACCAGCTTGCCGGAAGACAAGTTGATCATGGACTGGCCGGCGTATGAAACCCCCAAAGCCGCGACCATCGCTAAGATGCCAGCCCAAAGGCTGAACCGATCCTTGTTGCGGGCAAACTTGGTGAAGCGCATGATCAGCATGGATAAAACAGCCGCCATACACAGCGGCACCTGGGGCAGAATAATGATAACCAGCAGCGCATAAAGGTAGTAGAGCGGTCCAGCCCCACTGCGAATACCATAGACCAGGAAAGATGGCAGCAGCATCCCGAGGACAAAGATATACTCATAGGTCGCCGTGACCAGCAGCTTGGCGCCGATGATCTGCTCGGCGCGAAGCGGCAGCGGCAGGAGCTTTTCAATGTCGCTGGTATGATAAAAAATGCTGATAACATACAGCAGGCCGAACAGGAAGGTCACGACCATGGCCGCCGACAGGAAGATGCTGATCATCAGGCTCTGAAGGCCAACTGGAGCCAGAACGTTGTACAGACCGAGTGAAGCGGCGGTCATGATCGAGACCATGTAGACGCCGAGGAATGCGAACAGGATGATGCTGCCGACACGGCCAAATCGCTTGCGTTTTCGCTTCGCGTCACCGCTGAAGTTGGCAAAGCCGCTGCCCTTGAAGATGGTCAGGGCCAGTTTCAACATCGTCTTCATTGAACTGACGCCTCCTCCGTTTCATCCACCAGCCTGAGGAACATGGCTTCAAGGGAGTCGTTGGATTTGAGGTTCTCGCGCATAGCTGAGATGGTGCCGCAGAACAGAATCCTGCCGCGGTCGATGACGGCGACGCGATCACAGACTTTTTCGGCCACATCCAGGACGTGGGTCGAAAAGAAGACGGATTTGCCGCTGTCGGCATGCTCGCGCATCATTTCCTTGAGCAGGAAGGACGATCTGGGGTCGAGTCCGGTCATCGGCTCATCCAGAATCCAGACATCCGGGTTGTGCAGCAGCGCGCCGATGATCATCAGCTTCTGGCGCATGCCATGCGAGAAGCTCTGGATGCGGTCGCCGAGGTTGTCAGCAATCTCGAATCGCCTGGCCAGCGACTGAATGCGTTCGGTCCGCTCGTCTGCCGGCACATGGTAGATGTCGCCCATGAAGCGCAGGTATTCAATTGCCCGAAGCCTCGGAAAGATATTAGGATCGTCCGGAACAAATCCGAAGGACTGCTTGGCCGAAAGCGGATCCGAGACAATATCACAACCATTGACCTGGATGTCGCCTTCGTCCGGGGAGAGAATGCCGGTGATCATCTTGATCGTCGTGGTTTTGCCGGCGCCATTGGGTCCCAAAAAGCCGAAGATCTCGCCGTTCTTCACATCCAGGCTGATGCTGTCGACAGCCTTGACCTTGGCCTTGTAGCTCTTGCTGACGTTATGAATGCTGATCATATCAAATACCTCGCTTTCCGAATGACGTCTACTCTTCGTGATACCAACCCAATAAATGAAGCCTGGGCATCTCGCTGCTCAGCTGCAACAGAGTGGCCAGTGCCGCATCAGGGCTCTGGATCGAGCTTTCAAAATCAAGATAAAACAAATACTGCCAGGGGTGCTCGAGATCCGGCCGGGACTCGATCTTGGTCAGGTTGATGCCGCGATCGCCAAAGACCGATAAGGTTGAGACCAATGCGCCGCTGCGGTGCGGCAATTGCAGTGCCAGGCTGATCCGGTCGGCATCCGGGGTGATCACCAGATCGCGTCCAACCGCGATAAACCGGGTCTGGTTGGCGTGGCTGTTGCAGATCTGGCGACTCAGCACCTTCAGGCCAGCCTTGGATGCGGCCAGTTCAGAGCCGATCGCAGCCGTATGCGGGTCATGGGTACTGGCGGCTTCCAGTGCGGCAAAGGATGTGTTGGCGGACTGTTGTGTCTTCCACCCCTTGCTGCGGATCATGTCGGAACACTGCGACAAGGCCTGCGGGTGGGAGATGACCGTCTGGACATCGTCCAATTTGGCGTCCGGCTGGCCGAGCAGGCAGTGCTGGATCGGCAGCGTACGGGACCGCAGAATATACAAGCCGTGCTCGATCAGCAGGTCATGGACTTCGTCAACCGTACCGGCCGTCGTGTTCTCCAGCGGCAGGACCGCGATGTCGGCTTCGCCGCTACTGACCTGACGGCAGGCCTCGGACCATGTCAGCACTGCTTCGCCGACTACATTCCTGAACATCACATTGCTCGCAAGTTCCGTATAGGAGCCTTCCGACCCCTGGTAGACCAGACGTGTCACCCCGGGAATGCGCTGAGGCGCTGACCGGATCTGATTTTCCAGGTCAAAGTGCAGCCCATCTTTGAAGAGCTTGTCGTACTGGACACTCCGCGACAGGCGCATCAGGCTCCTCAAGAGGATCTCCGCTCGAACAGCGTCTGGCTTGTCAACCTGTTTCAGGGCTTTTTCAACAACCTCTTCCTCTCGGACCGGAACGAATACCGGGCTGTTGTTGGTTGCCTTGAACGCCGCAACACCGCGGGCAACTGCCATGCGGCGGGTGAAGAGGTCCAGCAGCGAGCGATCGATATCTTCGATTTCAGCGCGCATACGGTCCAGATCGCTGCGGTCAGGTGTTGTTGTCATGGGTATCTCCTTTCAGGTATGAAACAAGTCTTTCAATGCCGACCCGGTAGCTGTCAATGCCCAGGCCGGAGATCTGGCCAACGCAGGCATCCTCGATCACCGAAATGCGACGGAACGCCTCACGCTGATGAATATCCGAAATATGCACTTCCATCACCGGCATGGCACACAATTCAAGTGCGTCATGCAGCGCATAGCTGTAATGGGTGAAAGCGCCGGCGTTGATCACAATGCCGGCATAATCGCCCATCGCCTCGTGGATTTTGTCGATCAGGGTGCCTTCATGGTTGGACTGGAAGCAGTCCAGTCTGTAGCCTAGCGACTCAGCCGTTTGTTCGGCCAGCTGCTCGACGTCCCGAAGCGTAAAGTTTCCGTACTGGGTCGGATCCCGTTTGCCCAGCATGTTGAGGTTGGGACCGTTCATGAGTAGGATTTTCAAAGGTTGCTCAGGCATGGAAGGCTCCTTTCACCCGGGGTGGAACAGTCCGGCCCCGATCATCTGGTCCAGCGCGAAAATCGCCGCGGCCGCTTCAACCACCGGAACGGCTCGCGGAACAATGCACGGATCGTGACGGCCATGGACCACCAGTTTGTCTTCTGCCATGGTTTCAAGATTGATCGTCTGCTGTTCCTGCCCGATCGATGCCGTCGGCTTGAACGCCACCCTGAAGACGATTGGCATGCCGTTGCTGATGCCACCCAGGATACCGCCGGCATTGTTGGTGGCGAATCGAATTTTCCGGCCTTCGATAGACGGCGCGTCATTATGCGCTGACCCGTACATTCTGGCAGCTTCAAATCCTGTGCCGAATTCGATGCCGCGGACTGCGGGTATGCCGAATACCAGGCTGGACAGCCGGGATTCAAGATTATCGAAGATCGGGTCTCCGATGCCGGCCGGCAGACCGTAGATCATGGCTTCAACCTGGCCGCCGACCGAGTCGGTCAGCTGCCGGGCTTCTTCAATCGCTTCGGCCATTTTGCGGCCGGCTTCATCGTCCAAAACCTCAAACGGTTTTTGGGTACAAGACTTGAATCGTTCGATGTCCGGATGAACCGGGTCGTAGACTTCATCACGGATACCGGCGATTTCGAAAACATGACTGGCGACCTGGACGCCTTTGGCTGCCAGAATCTGGCTGGCGACTGCACCGGCAAAAACCAGCGGCGCCGTCAGTCGTCCGGAAAAATGACCGCCGCCTCTAGGGTCCTGAAAGCCATCATAGCGTGCGATCGCGGTCAGGTCAGCATGTCCGGGGCGAGGCTTGATGCGACTGGTGTCATAGTCCTGAGACCTGGTGTTGGTGTTGCGAATAACCGCAGCCAGCGGTGCGCCGGTGACATGCCCTTGAAAGAGGCCGGAAAGGATCTCAGCCTCGTCCGCTTCCTTGCGCGGCGTTGCCCAGGCCGCTCGGCCTGGCGCGCGACGCAGCGCGAACGCGCGGATCTGATCGAGATCCAAGGTCTGCCCGGACGGCAGGCCGTCCATGACGACGCCGATACCGGTGCCATGAGATTCACCAAAGATCGAAATTTTCAGATGATTGCCCCAGATCGAGCCCATCGATTTCACCTCCAAGACGTTTAAGTTCACGGAAAAAATCAGGATAAGATTTGCGCACAGCCTCGGCTCCTGACAGCCTGACGCCCTGCCGGGTAGACAACGCGGCAATGGACAGCGCCATCGCGATGCGATGGTCGTTGTAGGATTGAGCCGTGCCGCCGTCAAGCGGCTTGCCGCCGCCGATAACCAGGCCGTCGCCCACAATCCGAATAGTCGCCCCAATCGCTGACAGCGCTTCGCAGGTCGTCATCAGGCGGTCGCTCTCCTTCAAGCGAAGCCTGGCGCCGTTGACCAGTTCGGTGGTGGCCGGCGTCAAAGCCGCGGCAACCGCCAGGATCGGGACCAGATCCGGGATCTGGGACACGTCGATGACGTAGTGATCCCTTGATTCTTCGAAGTCTTCCAGCAGGTTCAGGATCGCCTGGTCACCCTGAACCGAGTGACGATCCAGCCCGTTGACCTTGAGATCACTGCCGGCATATCGTGCCACCAGCCAGAAAGCCGCTTGGGAATAATCCTTTTCAACCGCATAATTACAAGCGGTATATTGCTGATTGCCGGCAATACAAAAGCCGTCCGGGGTTTTGTCGGCCAGCACGCCAAACCGGCGCATGGTCTCGAGGGTCATGTCGACATAGGGTGCGGATTCCAGCGGCGATGTCAGTTGGATCACCGAGTCTCCATCCAGCAGCGGCAGCGCCAGCAGCAGGCCCGACAGATACTGTGAACTAATGTGACCGGGTACTTTGAAGACGCCCGGCGTCAGCTGCCCCTGTACGGTCAATGGCAGATAGACGTCGTCCGGAAACGACAGTGAAACACCATGACCGGCGAAAATTGATTCATACTCGGCAAGGGGGCGATGGGGCAGGCGCCCGCTGCCGCGAAAGACGACCGGCCGTGTTTTGGCAGCCCCCGACGCAGCTGCAACGGGAATGAGCAGCCTCAGGGTTGTTCCGGATTCCCCGCAGTCCAGGTATTCAGTGTGCTCTTGCAGTGCTTTCATACATCGCCGCGTCGCCTGGATATCCTCCGAGACCGGCTCGGACAGGCCGGTAACATGACCATCACCCCGTGCCAGGCCGGCAGCGATCAGCGCGCGGTGCGCGTCGCTTTTGGACGGCGGCGGGACAACCGTGCCTTGTAGGTGTCCGGGATGGATCAAGACATCAGCCATGGGGCCAGACCTCATGCAGGATGTTGTCGAGCTCTGCGACCTTCATCGGCTGGAGGAAAGCCTCGCCGACTTCCTTGAGCAAAACAAAGTAGAGTCGTCCGGCCAGCTGTTTCTTGTCGCTATGGATAGCGCCAAGCAGATCATCGACTTGAAGCGGCGCGGCAGTCGGCAGCTGGTACTGCTCCAGCACCCGGATGATCCGATCCTTGACGCCAGCGGGTGTATGGCCCAGATGCTCGCCGATGGCGGCGGCTGCAACCATGCCGGCCGCGACGGCCTCGCCATGGGAGAACCCCTGGTAGTCCACAGCCTTCTCAATCGCGTGGCCGACTGTATGACCGAAATTCAGCAGCATTCGCTCGCCACTGTCCTTCTCATCCATCGAGACAACCGTCGTTTTGATCCTGACGCAGCGCTCCAGGATCCACTCAAGGTCGAATGATTTTTTCTCAATTTGCTCGAACAGAAAGGCATCCCGGATCAGCCCGTACTTGATGACCTCCGCCATGCCTTCAGCCATGCGGGCATGGCTGAGGGAGTGCAAAACGCCGGGATCCATGACAACCGCCTTGGGTTGGTAGAACGCACCGGCCAGGTTTTTGCCGAATGAAAGATCGATGCCGGTCTTGCCGCCGATCGATGAATCGACCTGGGCCAGCAAAGTTGTCGGCACCTGGATCAATGGTACGCCTCTCAGATAAGTCGCCGCGGCAAAACCGGTCAGGTCGCCGACGACGCCACCGCCCAGGGCAACGACCGGATCGGACCGGCTGATGCCAGCGTCGTGGAATCGCTCGTAGAGATAAAGCAGCATGTCAGGGGATTTGGATTTTTCCCCCGGCGGCACCTGGATGGTCGCGACGTCAAATCCGCTGGTGCGCATCGACTTGGCGACATCGTCCAGATAGAGCTTGGCGACATTTTCGTCGGTGACAATGGCAGCGCGCCGTCCCCGGCAGCAGCCGGCAGCAATTTCACCGGTCTTGGTCAGCGCCCCTTTGTTGATAATAATCGAATAGTCACCACTGCTGGTATTGGCAATAATTTCAGGCATAAGAGAATCCTCCTGCGATTGAATCGTTTGGTTTGACATCTAACCGTCGTTTGAACTTGTCGAAAAGCCGAGGCTTTCCAGGATGTCCTGGCAAGCCCTGTCAGAGCCTTCAGCACCCGAGGCAACGTAGTCAGCCGCTTCAAAGTAGCGGGCTTTCCGGCTTTCATAAATGGCCGCCAGGTCATCGTAAGTCTTGTCTTTGAGCAGCGGTCGGCTCTCCTTGCTCAAAACCCTGGACGCGATGATATCCAGCGGCGTGTCCAGGTGGATGATCAGG
This sequence comes from uncultured Saccharofermentans sp., assembly GCA_963675845.1. Lineage (GTDB taxonomy): Bacteria > Bacillota > Clostridia > Saccharofermentanales > UBA5734 > UBA8949. The sequence continues at coordinate 320,958 of OY776634.1, forward strand.
ACAGGATACTTTCGGCAGAGCGCTTCCGCTGCCTTGTCGATCAGGGCGCCACCGCCCAGCGCGACCACCTGGCTTTCAGGATTTTTCAGCAGATCAGCCAACATGCTGCGCTCCAACCGACGAAAGCCTGGTTCGCCCTGTTCGGCAAAGATATCCGGAATGGACTGCCCGGCTCTGGCGACAATGCTGTCATCCAGGTCAGTATAGGAAACACCCAACTGCTCGGCAAGCTGAGGACCGACCGTCGACTTGCCGCTGCCCATATAGCCAGTCAGCAGGATGGTCTGCGGGAAACGGGCCAGAATTTCACGGGCCAGGGTCTGTTGAATGCTGGCTAAACCAGCGACGGAAAACTCAAGATCCGGATGCCAGATCCGCTGCGCTTGAGCCGCCTGGTCAAACAGCATGCCAAGGCCGCCTGCAGCTTCAATCCCAAGGGAACGGGCTTTGAGCACCAGGCGGGTTGAAACCGGGTTGTAGATGGTGTCAAAAACAAATGAAAAATGGTCCAGAACATCCGCAGGTACCGGCAGGCCGGACGTTTGCGGCCAAAGCCCCAGCGGCGTGCCGTTCAGTAGTCCCCAGGGGTCTCCAGCCTGTCTGGCCGGTCCGTCCAGCCACGCTTCAATGTCTGAGAAAGCCTGAATCGCCGCGTCAGGAAACGCCTTTTGCACGGCTGTCTTGAGCTGCACAGCCTGCTCGATTCGTCTGGCCAGAATGCACATTGACGCGCCTGCCCTGGCTGCTGCGAAAGCCATGGTTCGGCTGACACCGCCAGCACCCAGAATCAGGAGACGCCTGCTGCCCAAGTCCGGGCAGTTGCTGATAAAACCGTGGTAATCGGTATTGTAGCCCCGCCGCTGCCAGACCGTGTTGACACTGCCGTACAGTTCGGCGGCCTCGTCAAGACCGTCCAGATACGGTATGACCGTCTGCTTGTAGGGAATGGTGATGTTGAAGCCGGCCAGGTCATCCAGCATCGCCGGCAATCTCACCGGCAGTTGTTCCGGAGCCAGGTCGATCAGGCTGTATTCGCCGTCCAGTCCGGCGGATCTCATCAGGGCCAGATGGATATAGGGCGACAGGCTGTGTCCGAGCGGATGGCCAAGCAGGCCGTATTCAGTCGCACTCATAACCGGCCTCCCTCAAGAGCCAGGCTGCCTTGACCGCTTGCGCGCTGTCCGGCAGCAACAGCTGGAGGCAGCCGCCTTCGTAGGTTCTCAGCTCACTGATCCGGATGTTGCTGATATTGATGTTGTTTTCACCCAGCAGGGTCGTCACATGGCCGAGCACACCCGGATGATCGCTGATGTAGACATTAAGCGGACTCATCGCCGACAGGGCGCCGCGGCCGTCCACCGGCAGCGAATTTCTGTATTGAGCCGCCTGGAAGAAAAATCGTTCTAAAGCTTTCATGTCGCCGGCCGCCAGGTCATCCCTGAAAGCTTTGATCAGCTCGATGTATTCTTCCAGAATCGGCAGCAGTTCACGCGCCGATTCCTGGCTGATACCAGCCCACAGTCTGGGGTCGGACGAAGCGATCCGGGTGATATCGCGAAAACCGCCGGCCGCCAGCTTAGAAAAAGGACCGTCATCGCTCTGGGCGGCCTGAAGCGCCAACGCTGCGGCAGCCACATGCGGCAGATGGCTGATGGTGGCAACCACCCGGTCATGCTTGTGCGGGTCCAGCGTGATCGGTGAAGCCCCGATCAGTACAATCAGATTCTCAAGCCGTGTGACCTCGGAAATCGTGACAGTCGACTCAGGCTGCGGACACAGGACATAGACCGCGTTTTCCAGCAGACTGTCGGTCGCACTGCTCCAGCCGTGTTTCTCCGAACCGGCCATCGGATGACCGCCAATAAAGCGGGGAGAGTCGATTTTTTCCATGACAGACTGCTTGACGCTGGAGACATCGGTAATGACACCGCTGCAGAATCGGCTGACCGCCTTGACATAGTCAGGCACGGTGGAAGCCGGCGTGCAGATAAAGACAAAATCACACCCGTCCAGCAGCTGCCAGCTCGCTTGCGCATCCGGATCCAGATTGTCGACCAAAGCCGATTCGGCCGGATAAAGCTTGCCGGCCGCGGTCAGGACGCGGCTTGACAAAGCGTCATCCAATACGGGCGGCTTGCGGTCGAAACCGACAATCTCGATATCGCTGTGATGGCGGACCATCTTGGCTAAAGAGCCGCCGATCAGGCCGAGTCCGAGAATTGCGATCCGGCGCGGCAGATCCGGTTGGGTTGAGTGATTGATCTTCTGACTATTCATATTGAAATTATTCCTTTTATCTTTTTAATCAACTGGTCCGTATGCCCATCTATTTTGCCCCCATGTCTGTGGTTCGTCAAGGAATGGCCCGCCCTTTAGGCATCGGGGCGCAGCAGTCGCTGCAGGCTGTCCGGGGTCAAGGCCCGGCGCATGGCTTCCTCCCGGGCGATCAGCCCCTGGTTGACCAGATCCGCTAGGCTCTTGTCCATGGTGTTCATGCCCTGTGGTGCGTTCATCTGGATCACGCCGTCAATCTGCGGCGTCTTGGAATCACGGATCATGTTGCGGATGGCGCTGTTGACCAGCATGACTTCAAAAGCCGGGTGCAATCCACTGTCGACGCCGGGCACCAATTGCTGAGAGACAACCGCCTGCAGAACCGTGGACAATTGGACCCGGATCTGCTGCTGCTGGTTGGGCGGGAAAACATCAATGATCCGGTCAATGGTCTTGGCCGAGCCGATGGTATGCAGCGTCGACAGTACCAGGTGTCCGGTTTCAGCTGCCGTCAGGGCAATTGAAATGGTTTCCAGATCGCGCATCTCGCCGATCAGAATCACATCCGGTGATTGGCGCAGCGCTGCGCGCAGGGCATTATGGTAATCCAGTGAGTCCGTTCCGATTTCGCGCTGGTTGATGATGCTGTTCTTATGTCGGTGCAAATACTCGATCGGGTCCTCCAATGTCAGGATGTGGCAGGAACGCTGCTCGTTGATCTTGTTGATCAGGGCGGCCAGGGTCGTGGTCTTGCCGCAGCCGGTGGGACCGGTGACCAGTACCAGGCCTTTCGGGCGGTTGGTCAGCCCCATGACCGCTTCGGGGATGCCCAGTTTTTTGGGATCCGGAAGGTCCGTGAATATCCGCCTGAGAGAAACCGCACAGGACCCGCGCTGTCGGAAGACATTGACTCGGAACCGGCCGACGGCTGGAATGGACAGCGAGAAGTCGATCTCACCATTGCTGAGGAAACTCTCGTGATCGCGGTCGCGGGTAAATAATTGGCGTGAGAACTGCTCGGTATCCTCCGGCATCATTTTCTCAAAATCATTGAGTATCTCTAGCTTGCCGTCCACCTTGAGGATCGGCGGCAGCCCGACAGTGATAAAGAGATCAGACGCGTTGCGGCTGATCACCTCGTTAAGCAAATCCATCAAGTCGTTCATGATTTATCCTTTCCAGAGCCCGCCGCTGTCGCCGCCGTAATCAAATGCCGGCTGCCACTGCTCCCAACGGACAATCGTAATGCTGTCATCGGACGCCAAGCTGTCAGGTGTCAAAATTTCAAGCCTTGCGCTGATGCCCTGCAAAGCATCGCTGTCCTTTGCAATGACCGCGTCCAGAACCAGGATGTCCGGATTGTCGGCGTCTGGCGCCAGCTGCCAGCTGACCAGTTGTTCGCATTTAGCCAGATAGCTCTGAATCGCCCGTGCGCCGGACATTTCCTCCGACTGCATGAATTGGTCTAGATCCGCGACAAACGCCAGGGCCTCGCCATCTGCTTCATAATAAGCCCGGTTCCAACTGGCCCGTTTCTGGGCCAGCCTCAGATCCGCGGCGGATGTGACAAGGGTCAGTACGGCAAAGAAGACCAGCAGCACCAGCAGCATGATAATCAAGGCGGATGCCATGCCGCGCTTGGACCGGAGCCGGCGGATCAGGGTAGTTCGTGACTGGTTCATGGCGCTACCCCTCCCTGCGGTTCGTATCGGCTGACTTTCAGGCTGTAGATCGGAGCGTCTTCACTGGGTCCGGCTCGCGAAATGACGATGCTGAGCTGCCAGATGCCCGGCGTATCTTCACAAACATCTGTTTTGCATGTCTCGATAACCAGACAGGCCTCATAAAAAGCCTCTGCGGGATCGCAACCCTGAAAATGAGCATCCAGACTGACGGTCTCGGCCATACCGGCTTCCGGACTGGCCATCAGAGATGCCATCTCAGGGAGGTCGTCCTGGCTGGTGCCCGATCGCCACTGGTCTGAAAGATTGGATGCGCAGACAACCGCCTGGTCAAGCACACGGGCTTTTCTCGCCAGGCTGTCGGCTTTGACGAACATCTGGACGATGAACACGCTGAATACCGCCAGCAGGGCGACTGCCATGATCAGTTCAGCCAAGGTGAATCCCCGGCGGCTTGGCCTGTTATTCGTCATGGCTGACACCTCCGGCACGCAGGGTGATTAATCGGCTGGCGCTGATGATGGCCTGGCCGTCGGACTGTCTGCGGAGCGTCACACGCAAGGAACCGTCCGCCTCAACGTGTAGTTCCATGTCATCAACCGGGGAAATCCGGCTGCCCATGGCGGACGTTATGATTGTATCCTGATCAACGAACAATTCACATAGGTAGCCGTCGCGCAGATAGAGCCAGGTCAGATAGGTTTGACCGTCAATATCCTGGGTGATCAGGATGGATGGCCGGCTGTCGAACGGGTCGGGGCTGATCGACAGCCCACCTTCTACATCGTGTTTTCGCAGCTGGACATCCAGATAGGAAATGGCCACGCGAAGCTCGGCTTCCTGAGCTTGTTTGGCGTTCATTCTGAGGTAGGTCTGACTGCCGGATACGGCCAGTGTAAACACGACCGACGCGACCAATACCAGCAGCATCAGCACCAGCACCAGCTCGATCAGCGTGTAGCCGCCGCGCCGCTTCATGGCCTCACCTCCCCGGGGAACTGGATGTCAATGATGGGGTGGATGTTGGCGGCTATGACTTCATACTGGTATATATAGCGGCTGTGGTTGAGAATCAGGCCATAGTTGTCTTCAAGATAATCCAAATCCGGCGGGTACGCCCCTTCGAGGGCGTAGCACTGCATCACGGCCTTTTCAATCGCGTCAAGCGCAACCTGGCGGCTGGTCTCCCGGCTGTTGCGGCTCAGGCTGACCAAGCTGAAACTGACTGCGATCATGATCAGAATCGAGACCACAACCACAATCGTTGTTCCCATTGACTTGAAGGAAAATCGTCGCATGACTACCCTCCACTCAACCAATCGAAGACATGATTTCGACCAGCGGCAACATGACGGTCAGCAGGATGGCGCCGACGATCAGGGACAGGATAACCACCAGCAGCGGCTCGACAATGCCAGTCAGCCGGGTCAGGCGGTTGTCTACTTCGCTTTCATACGCCCTGGCGATCTTGGCCATGACAGTATCCATTTCACCAGTCCGATTGCCCAGCGACATCATGCGGACAAAGAGTTTGGGGAACAGTGCCGTTTCCTGAAGCGCGACAAAGGTGTCCGTGCCTTTTCGGATTTTACGCCGGCACTCGGCGATTTTCTCGCTGACCAGGGCATTATCCATGACCGCTTCGGTCATCGACATGGCGGTATCCATATCAATGCCGCTTCTCAGCATGTAAGATAAGGACACAGAGAATCGGGATGTGTATATCCGCTGAAACAGCGGTCCGACGATCGGCAGTTTGAGCCGCGCCCGGTCAACGAGCCGGCGGCCAGGTGTGCTGCGTTGCAGCCAGAGCACCAGCGCGATGATCACCACGATCAGCAGCGGTACCAGCCAGAAAGCATTGTAGGCGATGAACTGGCCGAAGGACAGCAGGCCTTGCGAGAAGGCCGGCATTGATCCGCCGAAGGACTCAATGATTTCGCTGAAGACCGGCAATACGCGCACCACCAGCAGGACGATAACGCCCAGCATCATAAGAAGCAGCACAACCGGGTAGACCAGCGCGCTGCGGATTTTCTTTTTCAATTCGGCATCCCGGGCGTAAAAATCCGACAGACTGGACATGACAGCGTCCAGGTTGCCGGAAATCTCACCGACTGTCGCCATTTTCACCAAGTAAGCCGGAAAGGAATCCAGTGTCGTCATGGCCTCAGACAGCGGCACCATCTTCTCCATCTCACCGGACAGCTGTTCAAGAACGGCCTTAAGGCGCGGCAGATCAGCACTTTCGGCCAGAAGATCAATCCCCTCGGGCAGTGGTATACCGGATTTCTGAATAAGAGCAATTTGTTCACACAGCCAAGCCAGCTCAGACGATTCCAGCTTGATTTTTTTATCCTGCGCCATAGCATCCTCCCGATTCATCCTGACAAGGTCGGTCTGCCTGTTTTTCGAAGCATCCCGATTGACAATATTATACACATCAGTCAGCTGAATTGCCAGTTTGCAAATGATTTACTTCGGTACTACACGTTTGTGTCCGTCCTTGCCGTAGCCAGTCGCTATCGGGTATAATATTGAACAGTTTATAATGTTGCATGTGGCAGTATTCATGAAAGCAGGGGTAACCGTTGGCCAATCATATCTTTCGCCTGATCCGGTCGTGTAGCCAGATGTCTGAAAACCTGAGAGGGCGGACACTCGGGCTGGTTCTTCTGCTGTCCATCACCATCATCCTGCCGTCCTGCCAGATCGCGACCATACCGGTTCAAACCAGCGATCTGACCGATCCGACCAGTGTTTCAACCCCGGCGGCTACAACCGGCACGCACCAGACCGGCGCGACCACTGAAGCAACCAAACAAGTCTTGCCCTCGCCATCTGAGACTGGCAGCGGATCCGAGACAGCATCAACAGACCCGACACCTTCCGTCTCTCCAGGACCGACTTCACAGTCAACGACCTCTTCCCATACACCGACACCTGGCTCTTCATCAGCCGGGACAGCTACGCCGTCACCAACGAACAAGCCAACTGCCGGTCTGACCTCAACACCGACGCCAACCAAAAAACCCACCTCAACCGCGACGCCGACTTCAACTTCAACACCCACTCCAACCCAGGGCGCGAGTTTCCCTTACAAGAATTACGGCACGTTTTTCCGCGACGACTACGGCTGGAATGCCAACATCATCACCAGCAGCGACGGCGGTGTCAAGCTGGACATCGGCCCGGTCAGCAAAGGCGTCGCGCTGGTCTACGTATCCTCTTCCAGCATTCCTTCGGACAAGAGCTGCAAAGTTGTTGCCCAGGCCAATGGGAAAAGCTATCAATACGAAATCCTGGAGCGCAACACCTACATTGGCATCCCCCTGCAGATGGGCGAGGGTGACTATACCATCAATGTATACGCCCAGGTTTCAGGTAACTCATATGCCGGCAAACTGGGACATACATTCAATGTCGACCTGTCCTCCAGCCTAAGGCCGTATTTGGCAGCATCAATCAATGTCGATTTTTCCAGAGGATCCAGCTGCGTCCAGAAAGCCAACAGCCTGTGCAGCGGCATCAATACGACCAACGGCCGGGTCGAAGCGGTTTACAACTGGATCATCAACAACATCACGTACGATCATGATCTGGCCAACAGCATCACCAGCGGTGAAACCTCGATTTACATCCCGGATCCCGACCGAACCTACTCTTCACGCAAGGGCATCTGCTTCGACTTCGCGTCGCTTATGGCCGCTATGCTGCGCTCCCAGGGAATCATCACCAGGCTTTGCGTCGGCCAGACATCTTTGGGTTATCACGCATGGAATGAAGTTTATTTCGAAGGCACGGGCTGGGTCGTTGTGGCGTCCTATGAATGGAAGTACATTGACGGCGCCGGCTGGGTTCTGTTTGACACAACCTTTGCCGCCAGCGGCATGAGCCCGCAGTCTATTCAGAATACGACCTACACCAAACAGAAAATTTATTGATCACCCGTCTTCATTCTTCCCAGAGCGATTATAGCTTCAACAAAGCGGATGACAGCCTGACCGTCCTCCGGTGTCAGTCTGTACAGCGGTTCCCCTTGCGCCATCTCAAAATGACTCCCCAGTCGAAAGACAAGGTTAGACGGGCTGATATCCGTCCAAGAGACGGTTAGGTCTGGACTGTCAAACTGAAGACCATCCAGGGAAAGCGTCAGCTGTCCGGAGATTGCCGATCCTCTGGCACCTGCCTGGTCATAGGCCTCCAACCAGCCTGCGCAAGTGATCGGCTGTCCATTTTTGATCAATTCCTCATCAACTTTTTGAAGTTGCCAACGGTGCCATAACTGGGGATCCGCCCAGGTGCGACTGCTCAGGTCAGAACCCGGGGCTGCCGGCTCAATGAATCCGAATCGGTTCAGGCGGTAGCGGGCTGAACAGCTGATGCAGAACAGCTCAAACCGCGAACTTCGTATAACCAGCGGCTTTTCACAGGCCGGGCAGCGATGCAGAAAGGTCTCAAGTCCCCTGGCCGGTGCCAGGGAAAGAAAAGCGTGCGGGTGTTGGCGCTGCCATTGATACTCATTGAACCGCAGGCTATCTGCGATGCGCTGTTCAATGGCAGGCGGTTCCAGCTCGGCCAGTTCTTCAACTCGGAACAGTTCCTGGATAAAAACGTCGATCCGGCCCATCCGCACACCGCTCCGCGACCATCTGGGCCAGGTTAGATACGCGCCTTCGAGACGAACAACCACAACTGGGCAGGCGCAGGCCTTGACCAATTTGGTGATCGCCGGGTCAAACGGCATCGCCGTTCCATCAAGCGATCGCTGGGCCTCGGGATACAGACCCAGCACGCCGCCAGAACGCAGAACACGAAGCATGCGCCGGGTCGCGGCGAAGTCAGCCCGCATCTGGCTTTTGGGAATCGCCCCCAGGCGGTTCAGCAGCCAGCGCTTGAACGATTTCTCGAACAGGCCGCGCCGGGTCACAAAGCTGATCTTCTTCCCAAGCATGGCCGCAGCCATAATGGCAGGGTCGGCAAATGATGCATGGTTGCCGATCACAATCAGGGGGCCTTTCAGCCGCTTGACCGCCGGGTCTATCTTGACACGAAGGCCAAAGAAGACTTTGAGCAGGATCCAGCAGGCAATCGCGATCGGGCGGTACAAAAGCCCCAGCGGCCGATCGATCCGATGACGCTCGCGCTGACGACTCACGGCAGGACACCCGGATGGGTCTGGTCAATTCCCTTCATTGACAACGATATCCGCTTTCGCCCGACATCGACGGACAGTACCTTGACCATGACGGCCTGACCGGTGCTGACGACGTCCATCGGGCGCTTGACAAAACGATCCGCCAGTTCGGAGATATGGACCAATCCGTCCTGGTGGACGCCGATATCCACAAACGCGCCAAAATCAGCCACATTGCGCACCACACCCGGCAAAGTCATGCCCGGCTTGAGGTCTTCAATGGCTATAACGTCCTGGCGCAAGGACGGTTGCGGCATGTCGTCACGGGGATCTCGACCCGGCCGGGCCAGGGCATCCAGAATATCCAGATAAGTCTGCTCTCCCAGCCCGAGGTCTTCAGCCATTTTCCCTGACGGATAACCAGCCGCTTTTTGAGCCAGCTTCGGACCTGCCGGCAGGTCAAGCAAGCTGCTGAGTTTTTCGACACGGGGGTAGCTTTCCGGATGAACCGCCGTATCGTCCAGCAGGTTGGCTGCTCCCGGGATACGCAAAAAACCGGCGCACTGCAAATATGTCGCATCACCCAGACGGGGGATGTCCAGCAGCTGGCTTCTGGATTTAAAGGCGCCGCTTTTTTCGCGGCGCCTGACAATGTTCGCTGCGACACTGGCGCTAATACCAGCGACATAGGATAGGAGCTGAACCGAGGCGGTGTTCAGATCAACGCCAACCTGGTTGACACAGTCCTCGACGACGCCGGCCAACCGTTCCTCCAGCTGCTTGGCGGGCATGTCATGCTGGTACTGGCCGACACCAATCGAACGCGGCTCGATCTTGACCAGTTCCGCCAGAGGATCCTGCACGCGACGAGCAATGGAAACCGCACTGCGCAGTGAAACATCAAAATCCGGAAATTCCTTTGCTGCCAGCTCGGACGCCGAGTAGACGCTGGCGCCGGCTTCGCTGACAACCAGATAGCGGATAGAGAGGTTTTGCGCCTTGATCAGGTCAGTGATAAAGATAACCGACTCCCTGGATGCAGTGCCGTTGCCAATGGCTACCAGGGTGATGCCATGTTTGTCAACCAGCTTCATGATCGCCTGGCCGGCCTCGCGGGTTTTGCTGTATGGCGGCGTCGGATAGATCACCCCGGTATCCAGCACCCGTCCGGTTGCATCGACAACCGCCAGTTTGCAGCCGGTCCTGAATCCCGGATCAAGCCCCAGCACAATCTGTCCGCTGATCGGCGGCTGCAGCAACAGGCTGCGCAGATTCGCTGCAAAGACATCCATAGCCTGCTTGGAGGCATCGTCGGTCAGCTGCTGCCGGATCTCATTGGAAATTGACGGCTCCAACAGGCGTTTCCAACTGTCTTCGACAACCCTCTGCAGATACGGCGTCGACGCGGACTGCCCCTTGATCAGCCAACTGCCGATCAGATCATGCGCCTGGGCTGCATCACAAACCAGCTTGACCGACAAAATCTCTTCCTTTTCACCGCGGTTGATTGCCAGCACCCGGTGATGGGCGATCCTGGCAACCGGCTCCCGGTAGTCGTAATAAGCTTCAAAAACTGTCTGCTCCTTGGTCTTGCCCCGGGTTTCCACCATGCCGGTTTGTTCCATCAGTCGCCGCAGACGACGTCTGACCCATGCCTGGTCTGAAACATATTCAGCCAGGATGTCCATCGCACCGGCCAGGGCGGCATCTGAATCCTCAACACCTTGGTCAGGATTAACCAGCTGTTTTGTCAGTTCCATCATCTGCCGGCTGTCCGCCCGCTGCTCCAGCACGAGATCCGCCAGCGGCTGCAAGCCCTTGTCCCGTGCCATAGATGCACGGGTGCGGCGCTTGGGTTTGAACGGACGGTATAGATCCTCAATCTCGGTCAGGGTCTCGGCCTTTTCAACCGCAGTCTTAAGCTGCGGATCTAGTTTGCCTTGCTCATCAATCAGGCGAATGACATCCGCCTTGCGGCTTTCTAGATTGCGAAGGGCCTTGAGCCGGGCGTCAAATGCCCTCAGCACCTGATCATCCAGATTACCGGTGGCCTCTTTTCGGTAGCGGGCGATGAATGGGACCGTGTTGCCGTCATCTAGAAGGGATACAACCTGTTTGGACTGGTTGATATTTAATTCGAATTCACGCGTCAGTTGTTCGATAATGGCCATGTTGACGGTACTCCTCAAGCATTGTTTATTGGTCATATCATGATATCATATTCAACCGTCTGATTTTGAATGCTTTCAACGATGCAGGGATGAGATATGCCATTTTGATCCTGACAGCAGCAACCGCCTTGCTGGCGGTCGAAGGTCGATTCAAAGCTTTTTCAATCGCAGCTATCTTCGATAATCGTCTGTTTAGAGTCACAATTCCCAAAAAGTTGTTCTTTAGTCATATATTGATAACATATTCAGTATATGATAATAAAAGACAAATCCTTGGGAGGGTATCTTATTTATGGCCCGATATTGTTTTTATTGTGGCAGAGAACTGGCAGTCAGCGAACGGTGCAATTGTCGCGCCAAAAGCAATTCATCCACGTCTTCAAATTCGGCACAATCCAGCTCGGGCGCCCAGGCTGGCCAAGCAGATGGCACGACTTACGGCCATGCACCAAAATCCAGCCGGCTGAAGGGCTTCTTTCAGGCTTTCAATCCATTTGCCTCATCAGCGAGCCAGACCGCCGGCCAATCGAGATCAAATACCCAGTCATCCCGAACCCGCAAGACTCGGAAGACGCGCGAACCCCTGTCCAGCCGCCACCTGATCAGCATCGCCAAGGACTTTTTCAATTATCTGACCCACCCAGTCAATAGCATCAGCAAATTGATTCAGTCCAGGGAGCGCAAAACCGTTTTGCTCTCACTGCTGTTTCAGGGCGTCATCGGCGGCCTGTTTATGCTGACCGCTGTCAACCAGCCATTTATCCGCACCCTGCTGACCTTGAACATCGCGTCTCTGTCCGGATCATTTGGCATCGCCGGCAGTATTTTCTTGTTTGTCCAGGGATTTGGCATTGTCATTGCCGCAACTTTGCTGCTGGCGCTGCTGTATCAGTTAATGCTGCGCTTCCTCTACCGAAAGCCGCTGCCGTATCTGGATATCCTGTCCGCTTTCACCCCATCCTGTCTCTATTTTGCCCTGTTCCTGACCCTCAGCATGCTGTCTGTCTCCACATCTTTCTTCAGCGCAGTCATGCTGATTCTGGCAGGCTTTGCCGTTGCGGCTTTGGCGCAGAACATGGCTGTCAGGCAATTGTCCAGCCTGGATGAGAACAAGAGCTTCATGCTGGTCGTTTTCGCGATGCTGATCTACTCATCGCTGCTGTCCATGTTGTTCAACCTGTCTATGCCGGTTATCACCGCGCTGCTTGAACAGCCCGCGGTCTATTAACCAAACTGGTTAGTTTTTCAGACAGCCGATCGGAACAACAAATACGCCCGTCATCGCGCCTGAAGACATAATCCGTAACCGTTAGAATCATCAGGAATGATGGTTCTTTCATTCTATCTATTTATGTCAATCTTATTCTGCAGGGCATTTCAGCAACCTTTTTCGGTTGTTTGGACGTAATTCATTCGGTTGTTTGGCTTGACATCTAAAAGCTCCCTCGCTGCACTGACTGCACGGCGAGGGAGCTTTGTTTGGGGGCATCGTCTAAATTGTTTCGTGCGTTAGCCCTTCAGTGCGTCATCAAAGGCGACGTCCGACGGGTTGAAGTTCATCTGCTTGATCATCTCGCAGGATTCGGTTGCGCCGAAGACACGCTCCATTGCGCTGTCTTCCCATTCAATCGACAGCGGACCGTCATAGCCGATCGAATTGAGTTCACGGATCATCAGCTCAAAGTCGACGCTGCCGTGTCCGGGTGATACGAAGTTCCAGCCGCGGCGCGTGTCGCCGAAGGTCAGGAACGAGCCCAGAATGCCTTCGGTCCCTTCCAGGTTGACCAGCGCATCCTTGACATGGACATGATAGATCTTGTCCGCGAACTCGCGGATGAACAGGTGTGGCTTGATCCCCTGCCAGACCAGGTGGCTTGGGTCGAAGTTGATCCCGATCGTGTCGTTGCCGGCGAACTTGTCACGGAACAGCTTCTGCGCCGAGTAGAAGTCAAACGCGATCTCGGTCGGATGCACCTCCAGCGCGAACTTCACGCCGCAGCGCTTGAACTCGTCCAGGATCGGCGTCCACAGCTCGACGATCTCGTCGTAGCCTTCCTCGATCATCTCCTCGGTCGTCTGCGGGAACGAGTACCAGAACGCCCAGATCGGCGAGCCCATGAACCCGGTGACAACATCAACGCCCATCGCCTTGGCGGCCTGGGCCGTGTACTTCATTTCCTCGATCGCCCAGGCCCGGATTGCTTCAGGATTGCCCTTGACATTGTCCGGCGCGAAGTTGTCCAGGCGCTTGTCCCAGCGATCGCCCACGCACTGGCCGGCCAGGTGGTTGCCCAGCGCCCAGCACTGCAAGCCGTTCTTCTCGAGAATCGCCTTGCGCTCGGCCACATAGGCCGGATCGGTCGCCGCCTTGCGAACGTCCATGTGGTCGCCCCAGCAGGCGATTTCCAGGCCTTCAAAGCCCATCTCGGCTGCCAGCTTGCAGAGTTCCTCAAACGGCAGGTCGGCCCATTGGCCGGTGAACAGTGTGATTGGTCTTGTCATTTTCATTTCCCTCCCAATTAATCCATGTCAACCCAGACAGTGCCCTTGTCAGAGCTCTCAACGCACTTGTCGACAAAGCGGACGCCATCGATGCCTTCGTCGATCAAGGGGTAGCCGTAATCTGCTTCCTGGGTGAATTTGCCGTCGATCTTGTCGCGGATCGCGGTGGTGAATGATCGGTAGATGTTGGCGAATGCCTCATGGTAGCCCTCCGGATGGCCGGACGGAACCCGTGAATAAGCTGCCGCTTCCGGCGTGATGTAGCCGTTGCCGCGCGACAGACGCTGGGGCGGATTGCCCTTCTTGGTGACCTTCAGGTAGTTGGACTCTTCCTGTACAAACTCGATCGCGCCTTCGGTGCCGAAGATTCGCACCTTGAGTCCGTTGTCATAGCCGACCGCAACCTGTGAACACCAGTAGTTGCCGGTGGCGCCATTGTCGTATTTGATCAGGACATTGGTATTGGTGTCCAGGCTTCTGCCTTCACCGATGATTTCCATCAGGGCGCAGACTTTTTTGACCTTCAGGCCGGTCATGTAGCCAACCATGTTCTCAATATGCGTTCCGATGTCGCCGAGGCAATTGGATTTGCCGGCCTGTTCCGGGCTGGTGCGCCATGCGGCCTGCTTCTGGTTGGTCGCTTCGACCAGCTCGATCAGCCACTCCTGCGGGTATTCGCCCATAACCATAATCACATCGCCGATCTCGCCGTTTTCGATGCGTGTCTTGGCTTCCTTGGCCATAACATGCGCGGCATAGGCATAGCAAACGGCAAACAGGCAGTTGTTCTTCTTTGCCAAAGCCTTGAGTTCAAGCCCTTCTTCAACGGTCGTTGTCAGTGGCTTTTCGCAGACAACGTGGATGCCTTGTTCAATAAATGCCTTGCTGGCGGCAAAATGCACCTTGTTAGGCGCGGTAATGACTACAAAGTCAATGCCGTCTTCGCGCTGCCCTTCCTTTTCGGCCATTTCCGCGAAACTTGCGTAAACCCTGGACTCATCCAGCCGCAGTTCTTTGCCTGCCTGGGCGTTTCTATCCTCATCGCTGGAAAACGAGCCAGCTACAAGTTCAGCCGCGCCTTCAAGGCTGATCGCCGCCCGATGGACGCCGCCAATAAATGAACCAGGACCGCCGCCGATCATGCCGTAGCGCAATACTCGACCGACTTCTGCAATTTCTTTGCCTTCAATCATGTGAGATCCCTCCTAATCAAGTTTATGCAAATTACCGATTTGCACAGTCACGTTTTCATTATAAACGACCCGTTCAACCACAACTTGCCACTTCTTAACCTCAAATAGACATTCCTTGCGGTTTCATCTATAATTTATCATGAGTCTTGTGAGGTGGACAATGGCATATCAAGAACATCGACAATATCAGCCGGGTTTCCCGATAACCGCCAGATTCTTCGACAGCATCAATTTCATGGCGCATTGGCATTCCGGGTTTGAAATCATCATCGTCTACAGCGGCAAACTAGGCATGGGAATCAATTCAGATTACCGTGTTCTGGAGGCCGGTGACATTGCAGTATGCTTTCCCGGCGATATACACTACTATGACAGCAAGGATCGGACATCCGAAGCCATGATCATCGTATTCCGTCCGGAACTGCTCGGCGATGCGGTCAATTTTGACCAGTATGTCACGACAATCAACAACTTCATTCCTAGCCATACATCCAGACACCCCGGCGGCGCCAGTGAAGCCTTTGAAGACGTCAAATCTTGCGCAAACAGTATTATGGCGGAGTACATGAGCCAGTCCAGGGGATACCAGCTGTTCGTCAAAGCTGACCTGATCCGGCTGCTCGCCCTGCTGTCCCGGAACTGGAGTCGCGACACTGAAAAGAACGAGACCATGGTCGGTTCCAGCTGCATCCGGCAGATCCAGCTCTCAATCAAGTACATCCAGGAAAACTTCAAAACAGAAATCAACCTCCAGGATATTTCGGATCATCTGAACATCAGCCCGTTTTATTTCTCGCGTATGTTCAGCAAAGTTACGGGCACAACGTTCAAAAACTATGTCAACAGCGTCCGGATCGAACACGCCGAGGCCCAGATCAAGTCGACCAAGCGGCCGATTATCGAGATAGCCTATGAATCCGGATTCAACAGCATCCGCACCTTTAACCGTGTGTTTAAGTCAGTCACCGGACTAACGCCGTCTGAAATCAGGACGTCGGTTTCCTAAACCGCAGGTCGGAGGTTCGAATCCTCTCGGTATCACCACATCAAGAGCCGCTAGAGGGCCTATTCTAGCGGCTTCTGCTTTATTTTATTCTTATTATTGTTTTATCTAGTTGCGAGAAATGGCAAAGTGATGTTCGTGGGATGTTTACTGAAACTACATTTTATTTGCAAAGATTCACTAAGATTAAGGTTTATTAGACGATATTGAGCGATACAAAAGCTACCAAGGGTTCCGTAACTGATACTTATTATTCGGAAAATAAACGTATACCCCGCAGGTCGGAGGTTTTGAGAATGGGCCGGTTTTTGTATGCATATGCTTTGCTACGGTATACTCAACAAAAGGATCCCGCTTGATTCCGAGGGGCCTTCCCTCATCTCAAACAAAGCATGTTTCGGTTACGACTTCCCCCCTTTCGTTGTATCCGATCCTTCTGGACACACTTTTGCACCAGAACCAAATACTGAAAGGTCACACTAACCAGGTAATTATTTTGAAAGCGGAAGTTAGCTGGATGCATTATGCCGTTTAATTTCAGCAGATATACATCGGGTGGAAGAGAGCTGGATTCGCTGGGTCGCTTTTCGGGTTTGAAGTCGATGCCCACACTGGAAGATACAACCGCCATGTCCTGGCCTAAGAGAAGAATCAAGTCTCAATACTCAATTATGTCTTCATTTGGATTGACAACAACAATTCGGCCTTCTGCCTTGAATTCATCTATGATTTCTGCTTTGAGTTTGTCCCAGTCTAGATCAGGCTCTCCATTATTGGCATTCTGTATTACATAATAGTGACGAAGATAACTTTCAGAGAATTGGTCACGATATCTTTCACGCATACTCAAAATATATTCATCAAGTGTTAAGCCCAGATAATCCACATACTCTTTGAGGATTTCTGACGCTTCGTTTGTAGCGTCCTTTAATCCTTCAATCTGATTTTGAATCATTTCGTCGAGTTCTTCATCCGATATGGCAACTCCAAGTTCTACTGATTTGATATAAATGACACGCTCTTCAATCAACATCTGCAAGATATTGTTTCTTGCCAGACTGCTATAACCCGAGTATTTTTCATAATACTGATTCCATGCGTCAATTTTACTGACATCTTCCTGTGTAATTTCATAATCATCAACTCTGGCCAGAACATTTGCGTTGCTCTCCTGGGTTGTGGAGCCGCCAATAACACAGCTGGTCGTCAAAACCAGTATGGACAGAATCAGAACAACGACCCCTACTGCGCTCGATTTTTTCGTCTTCAATATGGACTTGATGCGTCTCTTAATCTGATTCTTCCCGTCATACATACTGGAGTTCAATAGCACTTTCGCTTATACCTCAAATCTGTCATAATCATTAATGCATTACAATAATTATGCCATATTAAGCCAGTAAAATCGACAATTAATAAATTCAGAACAAAATGTCCCCAAACCCCCACTATCTCGTGGATAAACCGCCGTGCCTTTGAATCCTGCCACATCAAAACACCTGCCCTTCCATTTCCTTATAGTCATGGGGTTCTGGAAGGGGTCAGTTCAGACAATATCAGAAGATATTGAGCGTTATTAATCAATACTGATGATTGGCAAAAGATACTTCGCGATTATTTGGTGATACCTGCGGTTTATTGGGGTTTGAGGTGTATACATACACTTTACTTGATGCACTCAATAAAAGTCGACCTGTTCCAAGTATTTGGTTACCTCTTTTTGTCATCAAAGATCCATTCAATTACATGGTCTAAGATATCTTTGTTTGGCGTATAGTCTTCATGTGTCATTAGTGCTATAACAACAACAACAATTTGTTCAGCAACTAATATATCATTTACTTTACTTTTGTAATCATCCAACAGTTCATCCAATTTATCAATATCTTCGAAAACAGAATTATTAGTGGCGTCAAGTTTTAAAGAACATTCATGGGCAAAATAATTCCTGGCTTCTCTAGCCTTTTTTAATTTCTCTAAAAATACATCTATTATAATCGAATTGCTATTGATAATTGTCTTAATGTCTTTCATATTATTATTTAATGTTTTGCGAAATATCTTCTCTGCAGTTTGCTGCATCTGCTGATCATAATCAAGGCTATTTGATTTTAAATTCAATAATGCTTCTAATGATTTAACGTACCGCTCAAACCTCTGTGAAATCATAATTATTTTCCCAACAACCCCAAACAGATAATCACCTGTGCTGCTGTTTTCATAATTGCTGACATAAAAAGGTAAGTCCATGATTGTTCTCCTTTCATGTTTTTTTTTGACGCCGTTGTTAAAAGCATTATTGATGTGTTTGAAACTGTTTGCTTCAACTGAAGAAGATATTGAGAGATATTGATGATTACTAACTTGCTGCCAATTTTGCGAATAAATAGCAAATAAACCGCAGGTCGGAGGTTTTGTGGGTTGGTTTGATGAAATAGACCGGTGTGTTTGATTATGACATACTAAATGAATGTTGCCCCCTCATTGACTATTATTCTCTGATGACTTTTCTAAAATATTGACACCTTGAGTTTTTGCAAATGTAATAAATGAAGAAAAAACATCATTTGTCGCTTTCGCAAATGTACTGCAAATTTCAGCAAGATCGCATGGGGAAAGCCGAATCTGACTTCCAAGCTCGAATAGCAGTTCTCTAGTACTAGTAGTTGTGTGTATGTGTCTTTCAGATGGAAAAGATAGACCTTTTTCTGGTATAGGTGGTCTTATAAATTCATTATCCCCTTTCTCATTTAAAGTATAAATATCTATTCCAAGCCATCTAATTCGAAGATGTTTTTCAAAATTGAAGTCTCTATTGCCAACAATACCACGTCTGTGTGTATAGCAATTTCTCGCTTCATTTATTTCAGTTAAATACTGATTAATACTAGACGTTACTCCAAAATATTCTTCCAAATATTCAAGTTTCGTTTCAATGCCTTGATGATGATAATTCTTTTTTATTTTCTTTAAATTTGGGATTGTATCTTTGTTGATGAAATCACAAATGCCCCAAACTTTATCAAGGAAAATCGAAAATGTTTCAGTCAACTCACGCAAACCATTAGCAACTATCCAATGACCGTATTCTTCTTTGAAGTGTTTAATAGTATTTTCATTCAAATTGGGCGGAACAAATTCTAAAAATGAGACTTTTGTCAGATTATAGTCTTTGAAAGTTTCATCATTTACTGAGTTTAATCCAAATCCAAGAAAGACTGCTGTTCTTCGAATTCCACTCAATGAAATATTTTTTATTTTATCAAGATCAATTAATATACTATCCAAAATTGAGTCTCCCATAACAATTCGTCAGAAACCTATATTCTCTAACACCATATTTCGCGACCTTTATCAATAAGTTCATAATGGATCGGTGTAGTGCCCCCCGTTGTCAAGACACGGATTTGAAATTACAAGTATTCCTTTCATATTCTATTCAGCCCACTTGAGTGAGCAGTAAATCGTGATAAACCATTGCTGGCGTCTGGCTGCCAATTGATGAATGCGGCCGGTGATGATTATAGCTGACCATATAGCTATTGATGATCGACCTCAGCTCGCGCGGTGTATTGATCTCATTGACATAGATCCGATCATATTTCAAAGTCCTGAAGAAGCGTTCGGTCCGGGCATTATCCAAGCATTGTCCTTTGCCGTCCATGCTGATTTTAACGCCGTTATCCTCCAGCAACTCGATGTACTTGGAATTGGTGAAGTGCCCACCCTGATCGGAGTTGATGATTTCTGGCTTTTGCCGCTTTAGCGCTCGTTTCAGACACTCAAGGACAAAGGACTTCTCCAGCGTACTGGACAGTTCATAATCAACGATATAGCGGCTATGCCAGTCGATGATCACAAACAGGTACATGAAGCCCATAGGCATTGGTATATACGTGATGTCGATCCCCCAAACCTGATTGGGTCTTTCGATCGGCAGCCGTCGCAGCAGGTACGGTCGGATATACTGGGCATGATAGCGTTTGCTCAGATTGGGCTTGGGATAGAGCGTGTAAATGCCCATATCCCGCATGATTCGTCGTGTCCGCTTGCGGTTGATCCGGATGCCATGATCTCTACGCAAAACCGTTGTAATCGTTCGGTAACCCCAGGTCGGTTCGTCGGTGTGGATCCGATCGATCCAGCGGCGAATGCGTAGTTCCTCATCGTTCAGCTGCTTCAAAACGGGTTCCCGATAGACACTGGTTCGGTTGATTGCCAGCAGCTCGCATTGACGCTTGACTGTGATCGTCTTGTCATTGCGATCGACCAGTTTATAGCTTTCGCTTGCGTCGCATGGCTTCCAGTTCTGCATCTTTTTTTTTGAGCCAGTCGACCTCATAGGTCAACTGTCCAACCTTGCGTTCCAATTCCGCTACGTGATGCTGTTCCAATTCCAGCTCCTTCTCAGCTTCACTGGGTCCTTTCTTGAAGACGCCGGATGCTCGGCTGAGAAACTCGCTTTTCCATCTGCCCAGCATAACGGGATTGAGGCCATGCTTGGCGGCAATCTCATTGACAGTCCCTTCCTCGCGGAGAACCTCAATGACGACCTTGGCTTTAAACTCTGCACTGTATTGATTTCGCTTGCTCATGTCTCCCATTATACTTGTTTTTCTCAGACCGTGTCTCACCCCTGGGGAGCATTATAGGTTCCTACAAACGAAAGCTGCTAACCAAAGCCGGCGAGGTCAAACTGAAGGTGCCGAGATTGAGAAAACTGCCATTTGAGACAGCAATCATCCAGCGCTACCAGAAACGTGAAATCAGCGTGGAGGAAGCGCTGGTTGAAATGTATCTGGCAGGCGTCTCAGTCCGTCGTGTGGAAGATATCACGGAAGCTCTGTGGGGAGCCAAGGTCAGTGCTGGGACTGTCAGCAAGCTTAATAAGAAAGTCTATGTCAAGATCGAAGAATGGCGACAACGCCCGCTGCTAGTCAATTATCCCTATGTATAATCTGGATGGGATCTACCTGAAACGCAATTGGGGCGGCAGTTATGAGAACGTATCGATTCTGGTGGCGATGGCTGTTAATGAAGAAGGTCACCGTGAAGTGATCGGCGCAGCTGAAGGAATCAAGGAAGATCGCGAAAGCTGGATGAATTTTCTGGTTAGCTTGAAAGAGCGTGGTTTGAAGGGAACTCGACTGTTTGTCGGCGACAAAAGTCTGGGGCTTCTGGATGCCGTTAATACAGTCTATCCGCAAGCGAAGTACCAGCGATGCACTGTCCACTTTTACCGGAATGTGTTTTCGGTCGTACCCCGCGGCAAAGTCAAGGATGTGGCAGCTATGCTCAAGGCCATCCATGCTCAGGAGGACCAGGCAGCGGCTAAATAAAAAGCACAAGCCGTTGTTCAGAAGCTCAAAGAAATGAAGCTCAAAGAAGCTGCCAAGAAGGTGGAGAACTCGGTTCATGAGACGCTGGCCTATATGGCATTCCCGCGTGAGCATTGGATTAGAATCCGCAGCAATAACGCGATTGAACGATTAAATCGCGAGATCCGACGACGAACCCGAGTGGTTGGAGCCTTCCCGGATTCAGAATCAGCACTCATGCTGGTTTGTGCCAGGCTTCGCTACATGGAATCCTCGCTCTGGGGAACGAAGCTTTACCTGAACATGAAGCATCTGGACGACATGGATGTGATCGGGGAGGTGGCTAGTGATCTGACGGCTGGTTGACGGCCAGCTACCAAGCGAGACAGAAAGTGCGCATAATCCTTGACACTACCAGCTGAAATCCTCCTGCTCGACATACTTTGCTACCGTTTCACGGGCATGCCCGGTCGTCCTGGAAATTTCCCGTTTGCTTTTCCCTTTCTCGAAATACTCATACCTGATATGATAGATATGCTCCATTGTCAACATCTCCGATCTTCCTTTCAGTTGTTAGTCTAACTAAAAGGATACATGATTCGGGGGCGCGGCAGTGGAGTCTTTTATTCTCCAGCTGGCAGATTTCTTAACTTCCACAGTGGCTGGTTTCTATTCTGCCAGAAACAGGTTTTGGAGCGAAATTGCTCATCTGGGTTGATTAATGTTGAAATATAAAATCAACAATTCCTACTAATCTTCAGGTGGCAAATATTTCTCAAAGGTCCAATTACATCTCTCCTTTATTTTCGCCATATCAGCCTGGCAATTTACTATATCTAAAATCTTTATTACGCAATCATTTGATTCGATCATAAAGTCTTGATTTAGTATTGCAAAATATGAGGCGCCTAGAATCACTTCATTTTCATTACTAGAATATTCCCGTATAATAAAGAAGTATTTTAAATTTGCATCTATTGCGATCAAATCAAGATATAATTTTGATTCGTCATCAAAGCTAATATATGATGCAATATTTATTGATATTTCATCGTACTCATCATAAGATAAAGATAGTCTACCATATGGCGAATAATCATTAATTACTTTCGTCATTTTTGAATCATCAAGATCTTTGTTCCAATCATTCCATACTTTAAGCTTTTCAATTTCTGCATTCTCAAAATCATCATCCCCCCCCGATAAGATAAAAGAATAGTTTTCATAGTAATATGTATAATTCTTATCAGATTTTTGACAGATCAACATTGTCCATATTTGATCATCATTTAACTCTCCAAGAGCTCTTGAGTAAGACATGAATTTGTAAAGAACTCTTCCGAAAGAATCTTCCTCAATCACTTCCAGTTTATTCCATTCTGGATCTATCTCAATAAAAGGGACTGATACTTGTGCTATTGAACTTAGGTCAGATCTTCCGGTTTGGTATACAGTACCAGGTTTATAAGACAAGCAAGACGTTAAGCTTAACATGATTAACATTATGAGATATGTGATTTTAAATATTTTCATATTAATTAACCTCCAGTTAATATTCTCCAATATTGTCGAGCGTTGGAATCAGCAGATTCACTATAAGCAAAATCTCCACCTCTATTTACACGTCCAAATCTATCCGCCAAATACTCTTGCGGTTGCGAGAAATACTGTTCATAAGTCAAATCACGATTATTATATGCCATGACAGATGGAACTGCTACAAAATATAGATACTTAAAATAGCCTAATTCATGAAACTGAACACTATGACCATACTCATGTAAAATAGTATTAATAGCTGCTGGATCGCTTCTTCCATGTAGATTTTTATTTATGAACATAAATCCGAAGGATGCAGATGATTCTTTGTAAAATATATGGTTGAAAACTAAGGTTCCCTTATACATTGAAAACCAATTTGAATCTAAAACTACTTGGGGGTCAGAATTATTAATGTCCAAGTTACTAACATCTACCATCATTTCATTTCCAATTGCAGATAAAGCCTCGGCTAAATCCGAAATATTAGTATCTATTGAACTACCAACAAATTCAACAGGATCCACCTCACTGGGACGTCTTACGATATCTTTTGGAACGCCGCTTGTTTTAATTATATCTAATGTAGGATCGCCCTCATGAACAGGTTCAAGTATAGGTGACTGGAATACTATGCCCTGATTAGTCATTACATTTCTAAACCATGCAGTCGGATCATAAGAATCTCCACCAATCATCATTGCTCTATGCCCAGTCGGATCAATCATATTCACCGGATTGTTCCCACAATAACTATAAAGATGCTGTGTCCACGGATCATATGGGTCACCTGAATAGCTGTCCTGAGACAAGAACCTACCGGTCGTTGGCTCGTAGAACCTGGCGTTCATGTATTGCAGGCCAGTGCTCGTGTCCGTAATACTACCCGTAAATGTAACTTCGTTGTCGAAGGTCGCTTCCCCGGATTCACACAGGTTGCCAAATTCATCATAGGTATATTCCTTAACGCTATCGCCATCAGGATCAACAATTGCTGTAACACTGCCACGGATATCATAATGGTAGAAGAAATACTTTCCTTCCCATTCGTTCAGCGTGTTAACATCGTCATCATCATCGAAACGTGTCGATGCAATGATTCTACCGCTGAGGTCTAAAATATTCTCAGTCAGCATCGTCCCGCCATCAGTTTCAGAATAAAGCAAAGCGCCACCGCTATAAATATACTCTGAAGTGATCGTTCCATCAAGTTTCATTGCTCGCTGACCACTAGCATTATAAGCGTTCATATTGACTGTTTCAGTGAGATCAATATCCCCCCATATCGGACTAGTCACATCATCTGTAGTTGCCACATATTTTAGCTGACTTCTTAAGTTGTACTGATATAGAACTGACAAAGTCGGGCTGCCACTTGAATAATTAGTATTTTTAATTGTCTGGTTGCCCAATTCATCATACTCGTATGATTCGATCACGTCTGTCGTGTTTTCATCAATCCATTCACTTACTGATTCGAGTTGATTGAACTGGTTATAATCATAGATAAACGTATCTGTTCCATCATCCATGCTATATCTGTTACCTAGCATGTCGTAGGTATACTCTGTCAGGAAATCCCAATTGCTCCAGACATTTTCAACATTATCTCCCCTGGCAGCTTTGACCAGACGCCCAATGCTGTCAAACTCATAAGCTTTATAGAGCGCACTAGCTGTTTCGTAATCAATATCGAGTTGTTCGCTAACTATAAAGCCTCTCCCATCATACTCGACAGTATATTGTTCGGTAATACTGTCTGGGCTGCTGATAGCTGCCTTTTCTGAATCCCTGTAAATCAGATCCGTCAGCAATCCTGCACTATTATAGCTATATTCAGTTTGGATATAATCCAATTGTAGCGCTTTCGCTTTTACCTCAAAGTTGTCATATCACCAACCCAATTACAATAATTATGCCATATTAAGCCAGCAAAATCGACAAGCATTTCTTTTCAAGGCATAGAGCCCCCATACCCCCGATTTATCAAGAGCTCTCCATCAGCACTATTCGTCTGTCCTCAAACTCAAGAACTGTTGAAAACCAGCTCTCTGTCATATTCCAGCAAATATAGTCCCTTTAACAATTTTCTGACAATTTCCTTCTGAGTTTGGTAGTGGTTTTTCAACCGCCTGAGCAGAAACAGCTGCATGATATTTGATGCGATGAAGATCAGGTAGAGGATGGCATCCACAGCGTTTCCGCCATGAACATAGCAATGCTCCAGTCCACATTCTGTCTTCAGGTTGTTGAATACTGAATTCTCTATGTTCCATCTGCCTTTGATCATCTTCAGTAATGTTCTCAAACTCGCATCCAGGCAGCTCGTTACGATCATGATCTGATCATATCTGTCATCTATATATTTGTATTTATATTTTACAAATCGCAGTGTCTGCTTGACACCAGTCATCCTGAATAATTCTTCGAATACTATGATTTCAGAGTAGCCTTTCTCATTCTTCCAGATTTCAACCGGATCACACTTATTCGTCTGCCATTTGATGCTTTTTACACTTTTATTCTTCTTAGCCCGAACCACGATATCCAGCCCAAGATCAAGACAGTGGTTGATCCATTTTGAATTGCACGCCAGAGCATCATAAACGACGACATCAAACAAGTTATAATAAGTCTTCGAAACATCCGTTATCAGGCGCTTTGCGGCGTTCAGCTCGCCTTCATCTTTCTTCACTGAATCTTCACCTGGTTTGTATGTATCAAATCCAACGACAAGTTTCGGTCCTTCTCCAATTGTGGACATGACTACACCGCTATGATAGAAATGATCCTTGCTGGTCAGACATTTAGGACAGCTCTTCTTCTTGCTTCCAAAGAACTTCGTTCCATCAACAGCGCCCACCATATAACCGTCAATCGTGCCTTCTCTGAACACTTTGTTCTTAATCGTTTTCTTGACTATATGCGTCAAAATAACTTCTAAACCATCAAGATAAATGACTTTGAGTGTATCCCTGATCGTATCAATCTGCGGCAGATTAGTTCCTCTTTTGATGACATTGCCAAACTCGTTTTCCTTGAGCAAATATTTCAGCTCATTCATGCTTTCGATCCGGAGTAGCAAGCCAAGTAGCAACGGCAGAATAACCTGACTGGTTTTGTATTTCGGATTGACTCTAGCGTCAGTTAACTTATTAAGTCCTTTGTCGATGCTGAAGACGTTTTTCATGTAATTCACGAGCTTGGCAAAATAATTGTTCCGCATGCTGTCACCTTTTGCTGTTTTATGATATTTTAGCAAAGATCGTGAGGATCATGAAGCGATATAGGCAAGCGGAATTTGATACACTTCGCCGGTTGGCTTGAAGTACCTGTGGAACAATGGGTTTTCGAGTTTTGGAGCGAAATTGCTCTATTTTGTCATACCATTCACCCTTGACGTTATTAACGCATAGCGTTATTATATAAACATGATTCAATCGTTTGCCGACAAGAATACGGAAAAACTATCCCGTCTCGAACGCGTAGCAAAATTCGTTCAATTTGAACGGATTGCTCTACGAAAACTGACGCAGTTGGATGTTGCCGAGAAACTTGATGATCTTCGTGTCCCACCCGGTAACCGGCTGGAGCAGCTTAAAGGTAACAGAGCAGGGCAATATTCTATCCGTATTAACGATCAATATCGAATCTGCTTTATATGGACTGATCAAGGTCCGAAAAATGTTGAAATTTGTGATTATCACTGAAAGGAGAAGAAATAATGGCTAAGATAGGAAAAAGCAAAATAGATCCAATCACTCCTGGCGAATTGTTAAACGAAGAGTTTCTCAGGCCACTTGGCATAACGAAATACCGTCTGGCAAAAGATATTGGCGTCCCCGCTCAACGAATCGGTGAAATCGTCGCAGGCCGAAGAGCTATTACAGCGGATTCGGATCTTCGATTATCCAAGTATTTTGGATTATCAACCGGTTATTGGCTGCGCGTGCAGAACAAGCTTGACACAGAACTGGCTCGTCGAAAAATCCAGTCCCAGTTGGATATGATTGAGCCGCTTAATCGCGCTATGTAGAATGAAATTTGTTTTGAGTCAAAATAAAAGGACAGGAAATGTTCACCAGATGCTTATAACGAAAAAAGTTATTGCGTTTAATCAATTTCTGTCAACAATTATCAACCTTCACCGCTAATTACAGAAAATACAAACCGTCATTCACTTTAATTCCGCCACATGATTCACCTTCCTAAACCGTAGGCCAGAGGTTCGAGTCCTCTCGTGATCACCACAACACAAGCCGCCTGATGCACTGATTAGGCGGTTTTTTGATTGTTAATATTATCTTATTTGAAGTGAAATTATGGCAAAGTGATGTTTAAATGATGTTCATTATTATTACAGATTATTTGAAGATATTTGAAAATATCAGAAGTTATTGAGCGTTATTAAGCAATACTGATGATTACTAAAAGATACTTCGCAATTATTTGGTGATACCTGCGGTTTATTGGGGTTTGAGGTGTATGCATGTACTTAACATAAGTCTAACTGTTCCAGTCTTTTACCTCCCGTTTAACTATGACGTTTGACCTTCTAAATGTCCACTAAATGCAACAGGTTCCATGTTTTGCTTTGACATCTTTTTCCTCTATCTTAACTATGACGGTTGAGCTTATGAATGTCCACTAAATGCATCAGGTTCCAATCTGTTGGCTTTTTTATGATATTTTAGCAAAAGTAGTGATACTCATGAAGCGTTGTGAGCATGCGGAATTTGATGCACTTCTCCGATTGGTTTGAAACGCCTGAGAAATCAGTAGTTTTCAGGTTCTGGAGCGAAAGTACTGAATCATAACCGAATGATTCTGGCCTGATCAATGAAGTTGGCGATATTTTTGCGGCGATATTTTTTTCTACTTGCCGAAAAACCCGACAAAAGTAGCTTGCACTTTCAAAACCGCACATTGAACTGATTTCTTGAACAGTTTTCTCAGGAAATTGATTTAGAAAAATACGGGCATGGGCGATTCTGATCGTCTGGACAAAACTGATAATTGTCTGCCCCATGTGCTTTTTAAAAAGTGTGCAAAGATACTCTTTGCGCAGGTTGACCAGCGTTGCGAGTTGATCCAGACTGATTGGTTTAAAATAGTGTGCTTCGAAATATTGAATAACTGCTTGCAGCGATTCATTGTAAATAACTGACTCATTGCCCGATATGTACTGGACATTGACGGCCATGCCCAATAACAGGGAGTAAAGTGCCTTCGATAATCGTCGATGCTGTTGCAGCGGCATCGTTCTGCGAATTCTGGCTATTATCAGAAAATGCTTTGTCAGGTTCTGAGGATCAGCTACGTAATAAACGCCAGACTGGTCAATGTGCAGACTACTAAGAATTTGTTCGCAAACCGACCCGCTGAAGGTCACATAATTGGTCTTCCAGCTTCCGGTCGTTGCATAATAGGAGCAGGGTGTGTTCGCATTCAGGAAAATGACCATACCTTCTTGAGCAATGGCTTTTTTCCCGTCAACGATAACCTCGCCGGTACCACTGACAATTTGTATAAGGGTGTGAACCGGCAGGCCGTTCGGTCGCTCGATTGGCTCCTGTTCGTATTCTAGGGCAAAGCCATTCAGGACCAGCGGAAGGTTCTGGCTGTCGGCCAGAAAGCCTCGATTATATAAGTAAAAGGTTCTGGTCTGTTCATTTTATTTCCTGTCATCTAAATATAGTGCTATGTATTTTATTATATTACGATTTACAGGCTAATTCAATTCAAGCTAAGATAATTATATGGATTTATTGAATGGAGGATAAACTTATGTCTTTACCAATAATAACCGGAATTGGACGTCATGCCGAGTTGCATGTGGCTGGGAAGCCGTTTCGTGCCTTATCCGGTGAGCTGCACAATTCCAGTGCATCCAGCCTGAACTACATGGAAAATACCGTATGGCCGTCTATACGACAGCTGAATATGAATAATGTGATCACGCCAGTTTACTGGGAGTGCGTAGAACCTGAAGAAGGGGTTTTTGATTTCGACCTGGTTGATGGGTTGATCAGTCAGGCACGTCGTGAAAACGTCACGCTGACTTTACTTTGGTTCGGACTATGGAAAAACAGTGCATCAACTTATATCCCGCAATGGGTTAAACTGGACCGAGAGCGTTTCGTTTTCATGCAGACGAATGGCGTTGACGAAGAAGCGATCTTCCATAAAGCCGATGTTACGATAAATTCTGTGTCGCCACTTTGTGAAACGGCTGTTCAGGCCGATGCCAGCGCTTTCGGGATGCTGATGCAACACATTCGCGAAATTGATCCTGAAGGTGAAACAGTCATCATCGTACAAGTGGAAAACGAAATCGGCATTTTAGGCTGTGGCCGCGATTACTCGCCGCTTGCCGAGGCTGCATTCAACAAACAAATCCCCGATGAAGTCGCCAATGCTTACCAATGCGGTGGTACATGGACAGAAGCTTTCGGAGATGATGCCGACGAATTGTTCATGTCTTATTATTTTGCCAAAGCCATCAGCCAGATAACAGCTGCTGGACTGGCCGAGCATCAGATCATTTACTATGCCAATGCCTGGCTGGAGCAATATCCTGACCGCCCCGGACAATATCCCACAGGTGGTCCTGTTTTCAAAGTTCGCAAAATGTGGCGGCTGATGGCACCAGAGCTGCAATTCTTAGCACCTGACATTTATGTCGAGGACTTCCGAGCTGTCTGCGATGAATATGGATCGGACGGTAATCCGCTATTTATCCCAGAAACCCGTGCTTCCAAAGACTGTGTGCCTTTTCTGTTTTACGCAGTCGGCAAGCATAATGCATTATGCTTCGCACCTTTTGGTATCGAAGATTTGCTCAGCGGCGCTGCTGGCCTAGGAACGGAAGAGCTGCAAAAACTGAACATCGATCCGTCCTCAATGTCCGGCAACCGAATCCAAGCCGGCCGGATGCTGGCCAAGGCTTATAAAATAATCAGCCAGATGGATCCAATAATCTTCAAAGCCCATCGTGAAGATAAAATCCAGGGATTCCTGCAATTTCACGATAAAGGTACAGTTTTGCGATTCAACAAATATTCAGTCAAGGTGGCTTATGGAACCGGTAGTCTCTTTGGGCCGCCCCCATCACCGCAGGATCCCCTGGCCGGTGGTTTCTTAATCGAGATCTCGCCTGATGAGTTTTTTGCTGTTGGTGTGTCCTGCAATATATCGTTTTACTCCAACAGCAAACATGTCGTCGGCGTGCTGCTTAAAGAGGATGGCAAATTTACTGAAGCAGGCTGGCAGCGTGATCGCATACTCAACGGTGATGAACTGATGATGAATCGATTCGGTGTCGAACCATCTATTCAGCACATCAAGTTGTACGAATACTGAGTAAGGCGATGCGGAAATGGACACACTCCATTTTCCGGTTGTATCAATAACCAATTCTTAAGACGAATGTATCAATCCTTATTTATACAAGGGAACCACCGGAAACGGTGGTTTTTCTTGTTTAAAGACAGTGTTCGGGGGTTGTTATGTGGTATGAGCCTTGAAATGGTAGTAGTTTGTATCAACTGCAGGTTACCCTCTATTGGATTAATTAAAATGATTGGATTAATTAAAATGATAGGAAAAATTAAATTGCTTAGATCATTAAAAAGTATGTTTTGATGATTCACAAGCTTGGCAAAATGATTGTTCCGTATGCTGTCACCTGCTGCCTTTTATCATAATTTTAACAGAGATAGTGGCAATCCTGAAGTGATATAGGCATGCGGAATTTGATACACTTTTCAGACTGGCTTGAAGTGCCTGTGGAATATAGGATTTTCGGGTTTTGGAGCGAAAGTGCTGACGCTTCAGCCTCTCCCTTCGACTGGCAAAGGATGATTCCATCATCAGCATATCTCGCCCATGGGTTCTTAGGGTTTCGTGTGACCATCCACCGATCAAATGCATAATGCATGTAGAGATTGGCCAGCACCGGACTAATCACGCCACCTTGTGGTGTGCCGGATGTCCTCGCACGAACCGCTCCGTCCGGCATGACCATGTCAGCCTTCAGGAACCGTTCAATGTAGAGGATCATCCATTTGCTGTCCGTATGCTTCCTGACCACCTGCATCATCAGCTCATGATCAATGTTGTCGAAAAGTCCCTTGATGTCAAATTCCAGAACCCATGCCATTTGCCAGCAACGCTTTCGGGTTACGCCAACGGCATCCAGTGCCGACTTGTTCGGCCGGTATCCGTATGAATCCTCGCAGAAGATCGGATCCACCAGTGGTTCAAAATTCATTCTGACCACCATTTGGGCTACCCTATCTGCGATCGTTGGCACGCCCAGCAATCGCTTTTTGCCATTCTTCTTGGGTATTTTGTCACCGACATAATAAAAGTACCTACTTTTGACGGAGAAAATTCCCTAGGTAAAACGGCCTAAAACAAGATAAGCTGTTTGCAGAATTCTCCATCGATAGGAGGAAAATTATTCATGTTGGAGGTTAGTATGCAAACAACAATCCAAACCCTATTCAAGCGTGGCTACAGCAAGGCACGAATCAGCCGGGAACTGGGAATCAGTCCCAAAACGGTGCGCAAAGTGTTGCGGAGCGAGGAAAACGGCCAGGCCGAGATGCAGAAACAGCCGCATCCGTCCGTTCTAGACAAACACCGAGAATTCATCGAAATCCAGCGTGGCAAAGGTCTGAGCAAGCAGCGGATTTATCAGGACCTGGTCTCAGGTCAGGGCTTCAGCGGCAGCTACAGTACCGTGCGCGACTACGTCAGCAAGCTGGAAAAGCAGACGTCGAAAGCCTACATGGTGCTAACCGCTTTGCCAGGTGAGGAAGCGCAGGTGGACTTTGGCTACATCGGCACGCTCAAAGTCAATGGCAGGCCCAGGAAAGCGTGGGTTTTCATCATGGGTTTGAGCTACTCGCGGCAGATGCACGTCAGCATCACGCTGGATCAAACCGTCCAAACCTTCATTCAGTGCCATACGGCAGCGTTCAACTTCTTTGGCGGAGTACCGGAGACAGTCAAGATAGACAATCTTAAAGCCGGCGTGCTCGATACCAATTTCTACGAGCCGGTCGTCCAGCGAACCTATTCTGCCTATGCCGCACATTACGGGTTCTGGCCGCAGCCCTGCCGTGTCTACACGCCTACAGATAAAGGCAAGGTGGAGGCGAATGTTAAGTACGTCAAAAATAACTGCTTCAAAGGCCGGGATTTTGCTGACATCCAGGAGGCCCAGGCGTTTCTGGATGAGTGGCTGGTCGGCACCGCCAATGTCCGGATTCATGGCACGACTCGCAAAAGACCGCAGGATCTGTTCGACAATAAGGAAAGAGCGGCGCTCAAACCGTTACCGGTCAACGAATTCACATTCTCTAAGTCGGCCATGGCCAAGGTCCATCCGAACTGCCACATCGCCTACGCCAACAATTACTATTCCGTACCATACGCCTACATCGGCTGCGAAGTCGACGTCATCGAGATCAACAATCTGCTGAAAATCTATCATCAGAACAAAGAAATTGCCCTTCACACTCTGGCCAGAGAGGTCAAGGGCACTTATATCACGAATAATGAACATTATCCTGACTACAAGAATATAACGCCGGAAGAAATCCTGTCAAGGCAGGAGCTGGAGATGAGTGCCATTGGTGCTAACGCACTGGCTTTCTTTTACGTGGTTCTGCGCAAAGGCGAGATGCGGCAATACACATACCGCTGTATTGCCGGTGTTTTAGCGCTGCGCAAGCATTTCGACAACAGCACCATCGACCAGGCTTGCCGGCGAGCCGTCTGGTATGAATCAACCACATACGGTGTCGTCAAGCGCATTTGCGAGCGCGGTCTGATCGCCCTGCCGACAGACACATCTCTGGACAAAGACGCCGACCCGGACGAAATTTTTCCGGTGCGCGACCTGTCCCAATACGACCAGCTCAGTTTAACGGGGGTGATTCACCATGAATAGTGTTACGAGCGAACGGCTCAAGTCCATGCATCTGTCCGGCATCGCCAAGTCACTGGACATGCGGGTCGAGCAAGCTATCCGAGAGAAGCTCTCCTATCAGGAGTTCATTGACATTCTGCTGGCCGACGAAGTCAGCAACCGCGCGACCAACGGCAACTTACGACGAATGCAACGTGCTCACTTCCCATGCCAGAAAATCATTGAGGAGTTTGACTTCAATGCCCAGCCCAGTATCAACCGCCAGCATATTTACCAGCTGGGGACCTGCGAATTCATCCGCAAGAAGGAAAACATCACGTTCATCGGCAAGCCTGGCACAGGCAAAACCCATCTATCCATCGCGATCGGCATCAAGGCGGTCCTGCAAGGCTATACTGTCCTCTTCACCACGCTCAATGACATGCTCGATGACCTGTTCATGTCCAGAGCCGACAACTCGTTTCACCGACACTTGCAGAGTTTCATCCAGCCCGATTTGCTCATCATCGACGAGCTGGGACTCAGGCGACTAAACCAGACCAGTGTTGACGACTTCTACGAAGTGATTGCCAAGCGCTATGAGAAAAAGGCGACCATTATCACCTCGAACAAGGAGTTCAACGAATGGGGCCGGGTTCTTTACGATCCTGTTCTGGCCACGGCTATCCTTGACAGGTTGGTTCACCACTGCAATTTTGTCAACATTAAAGGATCCAGCTTCCGCATGCGTGAACGTGAAGGCCTTGAAATCATCTTGCCAAAGAAACGTGGCCGTCCAGCTAAAACAGAGGCTTTGCCAGACGAATTCGACGAGGATCCTAGCGACGAGGAGGCATTCGAAGATGAGGAAACTTGAGTTCCCCACACAATCCATCTGCCCCGGATTTCCGGGATTTTCACACCAGAATATCCAGGAGCAAACCCGCAGGATGCTGCAGAATCTAGAGCGCGGTGTTAATCCGTTTTCCGGCCTGCCCTACGTTTTCTGGGACCTCTATCGGCACACGGAAGCCGACGTTGAAGAGGTCAGTCATCAAATGCTGAAGATTTGCTGCGATTTCTGATCTAAATATCTTGTTTTAACAATGGGACCAGTCTCCGTCAGGATCTGGTCCCTTTTCTCCGTCATAAATCGGGCACTTTTCTCCGCCACATTTATTTTCAGCTACTTTGAGGGTAGGGAATTTTCTCCGTCAAAAATGGGGATTTTTTATTGACAATAACATTCTGAGAAAGTAATTCCATCAATGCCGGATGCCCCTCGATTCGCTTTAACGCGTTTGTAGGCTTCCAGCACCTGATGCTGTGAAATCTCATGCGATTGTCCTTCTCTCATCAAATCCTCCCACTTCTGGTTGTTCGATTTTTAAAGTTACGATGACAGAATCCCTTCGCTCCACTGCCATTACAGCAGTTTCATCACGACTACGAATTCTTCCGCGCCTGACTCCGTTTTGCTACTTTCGCCCTTGACGTGTCTGCGCTTGGACTTTTCGCTTGGCATCGGAGTCCAGGTTTCTCCAGTTCCTTGTCTGAGCCTATGCCCTATTCCTGCAACCTATACGCCGGTGGCCATCTGGTCAGTCATCAGGCTCCCTCCAGACTTATCCCAGTGACGCAAATATTCACTGGTTCAGACCACATCGACTTCTGTATCGACGCTTAATCGATTGTCCACTTGCGTTCAGCTCCAGAGCACCCACCTGACTGATAATTCAGCCTTTTCCTTTGCGCTCAGCACCACAGCTTTTGACAGCAGTACCCAAAGGCGGTTTGAAATCAATACCTGAATACCGATTCCGAGGGGCCTTCTCTCATCTCAAACAAAGCATGTTTCGGTTACGTCTTCCCCCCCTTTCGTTGCATCCGATCCTTCTGGACACACTTTTACACCAGAACCGCAGAAAACTGTAGTCTCCTGAAATTCTGACGATATACGGAATTTGATGCACATTTCTGATTGGCTTGAAGTGCCTGGGAAATTAGCGGTTTTCGGGTTTTGGAGCGAAAGTGCTGCTAAGCAATGCTCTTGACAACAATTATTGATGCTGTTAATATCAAATTGTAATACAATGTAATACACTATAAGGAGGTACATTTATGAGCGTTGTATCTTTAAGATTAAATGAACGGGATAATACTTTAATTAGAAAATATGCGGAATTGAACGGCATGGAGTTATCTGCATTTATTCGTCAGGCCGTGATTGAGAAGATCGAGGATGAATATGATTTAGCACTTTTTAACAAGGTATGGGCTGAAGAGCAAAATCAGGAACGTGTCAGCCATGAACAAATGAAAAAAGACCTTGGCTTATGACTTATCGCGTCCAATATACGAAATCAGCTGTTAAACAATTAAAGAAAATGGATAGGAAGATTGCAGCACTCATCGTTGCTTATATTGATGAGAAACTTGTCGGTTGTAATAATCCCCGTCAATTTGGCAAGGCATTAAAAGGTAGCCTAAACGAAATATGGCGTTACCGCATCGGTGACTATAGAATCTTGGCCAAAATTGAAGATAATCAAGTCGTCATAACAGTTGTCGAAATTGGTCATCGCAAGAATGTGTACAAGTAGAACTCGTCCCCACCAATGTTTACCAGGTGCTTGTGGGTCAGTGCTAGAATAACGGACAGTTTGGTAAGATAGAGACAGGTCAGAAGGAGTATCTGAAATGCCAAACAACCGAAGAAGATATGACGAAGAATTCAAGAAGCGAGTTGTTCGGCTGAGTTACGGCAGTGAGCGGTCGGTCAGAGCAGTGGCGGAGAGCCTGGGCATCCATGAGAACATGTTGCATCGCTAGCGAAAAATCTATACGCCGGATGGCTAGCAATTTCGCTTTTACCGCAAATCTGTCAAATTCATCAACGCATTACCATAATTATGCCATATAATTCTTCGATAATCGACGACTAATCATTTCAGGATATAATGCCCCCAAACCCCACAATCAAGGATCGCTCTCATGTCTATATCCCACTGTCTTTCACATCATCCGCTGTTGAAAACCAGTTCCCTGTCGTATTTCAGCCAATACAGCCCACTTAACAATATTCTGACGGCTTCCTTTTGCATCTGATAGTTGTTCCTTATCCGCCTCTGCAGAAACATCTGCATGATATTCGCTGCAATGAAGATCAAGCACAATACCGCTTCAACAGCGTTTCCGCCATGAACATAACAGTGCTCCAATCCACACTCGGTTTTCAGGTTGTTAAATACTGAATTCTCTATGCCCCATCTGCTCTTGATCATCTTCAGGAGCGTTCTGTGACTCATGTCCAGGCAACTTGTCACGACCATGATCTGGTATCGTCTGCCGTTCTCATATTTGAACAAATACTTCACGAACCGCAGCGGCCGATCGACGTCCGTCATCATGAACTGTGATTCGAATACCAGAATCTGAGCATGATCCTTCTCGCTCTGCCAAACCGCAACCGGTCCGTGCTTATTGGCCAGACGTTTGACTTTCTTGACACATTTGTTCTTCTTGGCACGAACCACGAAATCCAAACCAAGATTCAGGCAGTGATTGAACCACAGCGAGTTGCACGCCAGAGCATCATAAACGACGACATCAAATAAATCGGCATAAGTCTTTGTAACATCAGTGATCAGGCGCTTTGCGGCGTTCAGCTCACCTTCATCTTTCTTCACTGAATCTTCACCTGGCTTGTATGTGTTAAATCCAACGACCATTTTCGGTCCGTTGCCGACTGTGGACATAACCACGCCGCTGTGGTAAAAATGATCCTTGCTGGTCAAACATTTGGGGCAGCTCTTCTTCTTGTTTTCCAAAGAACTTCGTGCCATCAACTGCACCGACCATGTACCCGTCAATCGTGCCGTTGCTGAATACCTTGTTCTTGATCGCCTTTTTGACTGTGTTTTCAAGAATCACTTCCAAGCCATCAAGATCAATGACTTTAAGTGTATCCCGAATGGTATCGATTTGTGGTAGCCTGGATCCTCGACGAGAAACATTTCTGAACTCGTTTTCAGCAAGCATGAATTTGAGCTCATTCATGCTTTCGATCCTGAGCAGCAATCCGAGAAGCAATGGCAGAATAACCTGACCGGTTTTGTATTTCGGGTTGACTCTGGCGTCTTTCAATTGACTGAGTCCTTTATCAACGCCAAAGACGTCTTTCATGTACTTCACGAGCTTGGCAAAATGATTGTTCCGCATGTAGTCACCTGTTAGCTTTTTATGATATTTTAGCAAAGATCGTTAGGATCATGAATCTTTGTGAGCATGCGGTATTTGAAACACTTCTTTGATAGGCTTGAAGTGCCTGTGGAATATGGGGTTTTCGGGCATTGGAGCGAAAGTGCTGCATTTGCACCAGAACCGAAGCTACTATTCATCCAGTAAAAAATCAATGATATTCACATGCTTTATTCCTTCTCTTGATAAGTCTGGCTTATCCATTGAAATGACATATTTAGGGAAGCTGTCCGCTACCGAATCATAAGCTCCAAACTCTCGTTTTATAACTTTTTCATCTGCCAATAAATATGCCACTTGATAATAGGTTCGGTTTTCTCCATCCATTACGATGAAATCAATCTCACCTTTCTGGGTTTTCCCAACACAAACATCATGCCCTCTATTGATTAACTCATTGTATACGACATTTTCAATCAAGGATCCCATTTCGGTTTTAAATCCTGTGTTATTTATTTTAGCAAGACCCAGGTCAGTCAAATAATATTTGTCTGATCTTGTCAAAAGTCTTTTACCCCGAATATCAAATCTCATCGCACGGTTCATAATCAACGATGATGTAATATGCTCTAAATATTGATAAATTGTTTCAGTCGAGACCTTTCTATTGATGCTCTCAAAATATTTAGATATGGATTTAGCTGAAAATGTCTGTGATGTATTCATGACCATATATTCAACAATACGATTGAGAATATCGACTTCTTTAATACGACTGCGAAGCACAATATCCTTCAAAACGATAGAATTATACAGATCGCGAAGATACACCTTGATTTCCGATTCTGACTGCATCAGAAAACGTTGCGGCATACCTCCGAAATTTAGGTATTCAAGAAAATCTTCATCACGAACTGCATCTCGATTTATATCTTTGATCCTGCATGACTCTTTAAAGGAAAACGGCATGATCCGAAAACTGACATATCTCCCTGAAAGATGGGTTGCCAATTCACCTGACAATAATTTCCCATTTGATCCGGTTATAAATATGCTGCAGTTAAAGGTTGCCCGAAATGAGTTAACCGCCTTTTCAAAGTGATTAACATTCTGTATTTCATCAAACATAAAATAGTACTTTTCGTCGTCAACAAGCTGTTCTTTGATATATTTATGCAGATCGATTTCATCTTCTATAAATGAGTATTCAAGATCCTCAAAATTCAAATATACGATATGGTCTCGAGATACACCATTTTCGATAAGCTCCGCTTCAATTTGCTTTATCAAAACAGATTTACCGGAACGGCGAATCCCGATAATCACCTTGATCAAATCGGATTCGTAAAACGGCCTTATTCTTGTCAAATATTGCTCTCGAATAATCATAGCACACCCTTCTTTTATTCTATTATAACAAAATATATTTTATATTCAATACTATATTTTGTTCTAACGAAATATACGTTGATCTTTTGATTTTGTTTTCGTTGAACACTTAGCGGTAGAATAACTTGTCCGGTTTTGTATTTCGGATTGACTCTGGCATCTGTCAATTGACTGAGTCCTTTATCAATGCTAAAGACGTTTTTCATGTACTTCACGAGCTTGGCAAAATGATTGTTCCGCATGTGTCACCCGTTAGCTTTTTATGATATTTTAGCAAAATTCGTGAAGATCATGAAGCGTTATGAGCATGCGGAATTTGAAACACTTCTTTGATAGACTTGAAGTGCCTATGGAATATGGGGTTGTCGGGTTTTGAAGCGAAAGTGCTCCCCTGATGATATATTATTGTTATAATTTTAACACAGATAATTCAATCAGGCTGATTTTTTGAACCAGAACCGTCCAGCAAAAAATCAATGAGATTCATGTGAATAATGCCATCTCGTGTCAAGGTCATCCGATCCAGGGTGATCACATATTTGGGATAGTGATCATCTATATAGTCATAAGCGCCAAACTCACGCTCAATCACCTTTTCGTCACTGAGCAGGTATGCTGCCTGGATATAGAATTTTTCCTTGCCACGTTCAGCAATAAAATCAACTTCTCCTTTGTGAGTCTTGCCAATATACACCTTGTAGCCTCTGGCAATCAATTCGTTGTAGCAGACGGTTTCCACAAGATAGCTGTACTCATCTTTAACCCGGTTTTTCTTGAGATGGAAAAAGCCCAAATCGCATACATAAACCTTCTCTTCAAATGCCAGAGCTTTTTTCCCACGGATATCGTATCTCGGCACTTTGTCGCAAATACACGCTTCTTCGATGTATTTGAGGTAGTCGTAGACGGTTGGCGCTGAAACGGATTGGTTTTTGTCTGTTAGTGCAGATGCTATTGAATTTCCAGAAACAGTTGTTGATGTATTCGCAATAACATAATTCAGAATTTTTTCTAAAATTCTTGGAGACGCAACTTTGTTTCTCATGACGATATCTTTTAGGACAACCGAGTCATAAATATTTGATAAGATAATCTCTTTACTGCTCTCATCGGGTTCCTTACAGACTAAAGGAAAACCTCCCCACTTCATATAGTCATCCAACTGTTTATCCCAGGGCATATCAATTTGAACTTCAGACTGTAATTGACAATATTCACTGAAAGTAAATGGCATGATCCGAAATGAGAGCGTTCGCCCGCTCAGGTGTGTTGCCAGTTCACCAGATAAAAGCTTTGAGTTTGAGCCAGTGATAAATATACTGACATCATGAGTCGATCGAAATGAATTGATAACAAGCTCAAACTGGTTGACATTCTGGATCTCGTCAAATAACAAATAATGTTTCCCGCTCTCGCCAATCTTCTTTTGAACAAACTGATACAGTGAATCGGCTTCACAGAGTCTACGATATTGATAATCTTCAAAATTGATATAAATTATCAGGTTTGCTGAGACTCCGCTATCACGCAATTCCTGGATAATTTGCTTGATAATCGTTGATTTGCCGCATCGTCTGATGCCAGTTATCACTTTGACCATCTCTGATTGATAAAATGGTCTGATTCGTTTCAAGTATAGTTCTCTCTTGACCATTTTAATCAATCTCCAATCTTTCATATGCGTATTCATCGTACCAGAAAAATGGATTGAAGTCAATTGGAATTAAATATATCTTATTCCTTTTCACTTATTATGCTATCTATTAACTGCATTTTATACTCTATCGAAATATCGCCTACCGTTAAATCTATTTTATTCCACTTAAAGTGAGTAAAAACTAATCTTAAACCCTTCTCCCCTCAACTTGCCATCATTGCACAGCATTTAAAATCATATGACATCTATCCATCAAATCTTGACTGATGTTTAAGTGGAATATAGGATTTCCGGATTTTGGAGCGAAAGTGCTGGGCACAACCGATATTGGTCAAATCATCGAGTATCGAGTGCCGTAAAATCCGTTCAAGTCCGGAACGCAACCGGGTAATTACCCGGATTCTCTTGTGACACCCAGCCGGACGATGTCAATGGGTTAAATCGCCAGTCAGGCAAATTGATCAGCGGCTCCCAGTAAAAATGAACCAGTTTCCATTGACCGTCTTTCTTTTTGAATTCATGGACATATTTGGCAACAAAGACCATGTAGGGAATAATATCTGATTCAGATACTGTGCCACTGAGATTGGTTGCACTGTGATCAAACCAGACACCCTTTGCGGATAGCCCATCCTGGCTGATTGCAATAACAGGTGTCGTTGTCGTATGGTAGCTGTATTGCAGATTAGTGAATTGACGATCCATCGACGTGAGTTTGCCTAGAATATCTTCTTCTGATTCCAGCATGCGGGATTTCTCGCCCTGGCTGCTGATATGCAGGATCGCATTTTCTCCAGCGTTTTTCATATGCTGACTATAAAACTTCGCCAGCTCGCCGCGACGGCAGCTGAACACCCAACTGTTCAGAATGTTTTCGATAAGATAGGCATCTTCAGGGTAATATCCAGACAGGCTGATGCTATCAAGACACCATTGCCCTCTTTGTCCGGACATCTTATCGTATCGGTTTCCGCTGACATAGTCGGCTATCGGCAGTTCCGTTATTTTTGTCAGATACATGCTTTGAATTTTCCAGATTCCGTTCTCAACACGATATGATGCTTTCAGGTGGCAGATGTGACGAACAAGATCATAAGGTTCAGCCTTATGACCAAAAGCAGCTGCCCTAACCTGGAAAGTCTGGACCAGGAACGCACCATCGGCCTTATCTTTGTCAGATGCTATTTCTATCACTGGCGCCCCTGTCAGGCCAAGCAGCATATAGCATCCGTTGTTCCGAGCTTCCAGGTCCAGGATCTCTTCCATTTTGATTCTTATCTCATCTTGCCCGACCCATTCCGAATCGGAAAAGTGTTCCAGTTTGATCTCGGGTTGTGTCTGTCTGGTTAAAAGCTCAATGCTATTAATAAACTTGCGCTCGAAAAATGCATTCTGAAGATTCCTGATCGCCAGACTGTCTTCCGGATAACCTTTCAATCTCTGCGGCAGTTCGGGCGCCTTGATATCCAGGAAGCCGCCAGGGTTCTGCGTATCTTTATAGGTCCATGGCATCATATCCTGGATCGTGTACCATTTCAAACGCGAGATCCTGAGCCCATCATGGCCAGCGCTGAAGCGAGCATCGATTCGCTTGATTTTTAATTGGCACTGCCATTTCTGATCTTTAGAATTTTTGAATACTCGATAGACATACGTGTCGCAAGACATTCTGAAGATTTGGCTGTCAGAATCCTGATCATAGCAGGGTGATGCCATCGTCAGTATTTCCTTTTCCATACGACGGTCTCTGTTCTCTGCCAGCACTTTCAGCTTCTCGACGGCTGATTCATAATCTCTGCATAATAGAGATTCATCTTCCATGTCTAGAAGGAAGTCATTGCGACGCTCATCCAGCAGCTCTGCCAATTGCTCCAGACGATTGGCCTGGTAATGGTGGAGGAATCGCGACAGGAGATTTTCCATTTCACTAAAAATGATTGCAAGCTTATCGTTCATGCTCCCCTCCTGTCTTCTCGGCGAGTTTTGGCAGCAGGTCGCGGTCATGCCCTATGGCGACCCGGCAGGTTGTGTCGAACAACATCGTCGCTGGTATTTCTTCAGTAAAAGGGGGCCATGATGGCATAAGATCATGCATTGGCTTTCCGTATCGGGCAAAACCAGACCAGGCGTCACGCATGGCCGTCATCAAAGGCAGTATCTCGTCGCCGCCGGTGCACATGATCTCAGACTTGGCGGCATTGCCGAATACAAACGGCAGGTCGGCTCCATGCCAGGCCAGTTTACCGCCTCGAGCCTTGACCCGGTATGTCATCAGGTAGCAGTAGACATCAGCTGAACTGGCCTGGGCTCTGGCCGCTGCATATCGAAGCGTATCAATCCGAACCATTGAGTCAGTATCGATTGCGTAAATGATGTCAATCTCCGGGTATGCCTTGGAAAACGCTTCTACAACAGCGTCGGTATCCTCGCCAAATCGGCGTCTCAAGCAGTCAATCTTGTCTTCGCGACTTATCAGATCCTTGTTGACCTCAGGATATATGGGCTTCTTCAAGCCCGATGGGCTGAACAGCGCTAATTCTCCGATACAACTGCCAACCATGATAGGAATCGACCGGACTTCATCGCGAAATCCCGCATCGAGGTAATTGCCCAGAACATTCTTGCCGTCGTTAACAGGCGCCAGACTCATCAGGCCCATCGGCATGTCGAAACCAGGGTATTGCGCGACTGTCTGAGCAGCTTGACTGATCTTGTTGAAAGGCATGTTGCAGATTTCATCAATGGTCGATGGCGTCAGACCCAGAAGCTTTGCAGTTTTCCGCCCAAATTGCCGGGCTTTGGTCATGTTCTGCTGCAATGTCATGACACCGCTCTGGATGATTGCCCGGTGGTAAAGACCATCGGCGGCTGGCATCTGCATCAGCGTCATGATTTTTCCGCCGCCGCCTGATTGTCCGAACAATGTGACATTGTCAGGGTCGCCGCCGAATTGTGCGATGTTTTCTCTCACCCACGCCAGAGCTGCAATAATGTCAGCCATGCCCAGGTTGCCCGAATCAATGAACCGTTCGCCAAAAGCGCTGAGGTCGAGAAATCCAAGAACATTGAGGCGATGGTTGACCGAAACAACCACCACCTCACCGTGTCTGGCCAGCTCAATTCCATCGGTAACAGCTTCGTCGATGGATGAACCGCTGCTGTATCCGCCGCCGTGCAGCCAGACCATGACTGGAAGCCTAGCTTCGGCGTTGAATTCTGGCGACCAGATATTCAAGTTCTGACAGCTTTCGCTGGCCTTCCAACTGCGATGTGTGCTGTAAATAGTGGATTCCATGAGAATCCCTGACGGACAGGTGTCCCCGTAAACCGTCGCTTCCCGAATGCCCGTCCACGGCTGAGGCTTTTGCGGCGGCTGATAACGTCCGGCTGTTGCGTATTCAACGCCGCGGAAAGTATAGACTTCATCGACCACGCAGCCCA
This sequence comes from uncultured Saccharofermentans sp., assembly GCA_963675845.1. Classification (GTDB taxonomy): domain Bacteria; phylum Bacillota; class Clostridia; order Saccharofermentanales; family UBA5734; genus UBA8949. The sequence goes on from OY776634.1 coordinate 364,383, forward strand.
ATATTTGTCCGGCAGCGGTTTGAACGACTGGCCAGTCTGAAGCAAAAACTGTCTTTTTGATCTGGTTAGTCATATGAATTCCTCCTCATTTCAGCCCACTCATCTCAATAAACCGTCTCGTTGAATATCCTATCGATGATTTCATCCTGCAGTCGCTCGGTCAGGTTGACAAAATACGAACTGTATCCAGCAACCCGAACCATGAGGTCGCGATGCCTGTCTGGATTGAGACGAGCATCCTCGAGTGTTTGCCGGCCAACGACATTGAACTGAATATGTTTGCCGTCGTTGGCAAAATAGACTCGCATGGCTTTGCTCAGTCGAAGCATGTCCTCTTCGGTGTTGAGCGCAGAAGGATGGAATTTCATATTCAGCAAAACACCTTGGTATCGGTATTGAGGAACCTTGATCGCACTTTTCAGGACAGCTAGCGGACCCTCAATATCATCTCCCCGGCCTGGTGAAACGCCGCCATCAACCAGCGTCTCACCCTTGTATCGACCGTCCGGCGTCGCGCCAGTGAAAGAGCCACCTGGCGCTAGTGTACTGATTAGCAGATCTTTCAGATCATTCACGCAAGCTTAGATCAGCCGCGGAAGTGAATCATCTTGACCTGTGCTGTGCCTGAATTGACCAGAACTTTAACACAGTGCTCGATACCCGGCTTTAATGTTATTGTTTCTTGCCAAGCCAGGCTGTCCGATTTAATTTCGTATTCATATGAATCTCCGGCTTCACTTGTCACCAAAACGGCCGCGCCATCCGGACTCATTGATTCAATCGCAACAGCGCACGGGGTTTTAACATCCCTGACTGTATATGTGGCAAATTCCCCTTCAGCGAGTTCGATCATGAGGGTTTTGAGCGGATCGTGTGGCCTTGGCAGGTCTTTGACTTCGAACATTTCGAATCCGGGCACCGGGTCATCAATCCCGGGGGCAAGAATAAGTTTGGTCCGATCTGATAAGCGGAAGCCAAGAACATTGCCATGATCCCAAGTGCCGCAATAGGATTTCCCGTCACCTGGCAGATTGTCGTAGGAGACTGCTGGCAGCATTAAATCCGGGCTCCGCCTGGTGATCCTGATATGTTCCCGATTCACTGCACAATTCTCGAATTTGATATTCTCCAGGAGCTCGTTGAATATGGCTTGGCTCTTCTCATAACCGGGTTTTGGACCGCCATTGGCATATCCTCGAACGGCTTCCCAGTCCTTGGGCAGATGATATTGAACGCTGTTCCCCGGGAAAGGACCGTCTTTTGCCGTCTTCCAGCACCAAAGATTAAACCCGACTCCATAGTCGGCGCATATTTCATAAAATGCCGCATTGGATTCAGAATAGCTGCCGCCTTCTCCAATCCAGATGGGCACGTTATAGTCCTGGCTCTTTTTAATATACCAGGCCAGGGACTGCTTTTCAGGCGAAGGACCATATAAATGAATGTGAATAACCCAGTTGTTGCACTCCGGATCATACTGGCGGTTAAAAATATCCGTCGCCCGTGAAAACTGCGGCCCCTCCAAGGTAAACATGTGGTTTTTGTCATGCTTGCGGATGACAGCAATAGCGGCTTCATAGAATTCAGCCAGCTTGGAATTGAGATGCCGGAAATTGGGCGTGTTGACAGGTTCGTTGAGCAGATCATAACCACCAACGATCCAGCGGTCCTTGTAGCGGATTGCAAGCCTCTCCCAAAGGGCCAGTGCCCGATCCCAGCTTTCCTCGTCTATGAAGAGATGCGGGCGGTTGTCATAGCCGCCGTCGCAGGCTGTGCCGGATTGCCCTCCCGGGGAGCTATGCATGTCCAGAATCGCGTAAACACGATGTTTTTCACACCAGTCGATGACATCGTCGAGCATGGCAAACCCGTCTTCATCCCAGACAAGTCCCGGCTCTTCCTTTAAAAACGCATCTGAATTCAAAGGCAGGCGCACAGAGTTCAAACCCATAGCCGCCATTTCCTTGATGTCGGCTTCAGCCAAATGATTCCGATGCCATTTTCCCCAGAACGCTTCAGCATATGCGCTGCCGCAAAGCTCGCGCACCGTCAGATCAAAGGTCCAGCGGCGGTCCAGACGACGAGGCGGGATATAATCTGGCGAGAATATATCCCCAACCAGTTTTATTTCTTTTGGCGCACCAACCATAAACCCTTCAGGATTGGTCCAGTTGCCGGCGCCGAACCCTTGGAGAATAACCTCGTCACCGTCTCCGTTCACAATTCTTGTCCCTTCGGTTCTCAAAAAACCTTTGACTCGATCACGACTGAATTTGTTCATTTGCTTTTCCTTTCTAATGACTGCTCAAAAACCCATTGGCGCATTTCCTTATTTTCATAGGTTGGCAGCCACGAAAAATGGTCCCAGCCTTCGGATGCAGGATACTCAGTATATTTAGCATTTGAAGCCCCACCCTTAATCAGAATATCATAAGTGTTTCTAGATACATTAACATCCGCGACGTGGTCATCTTCAGCATGAAACATCCAGATTGGCTTGTCTTTCAATTTGCCGATTATGTCTTCTGACATTTCCAAAGGCATATCTGGATGAGTTCCAACAGTACCGCAAATCGAAACCATGGTGGCAAAGCGTTCAGGAAACGTCAGATTCATTGTCCATGTGCCTAGACCGCCCATGGACATGCCGGTGCAGTACAGTCTGCTTGTATCGACCGGCTGCTGTTCCGCCAGCTGGTCAATCAGATTCATGATCGCCCTACAGCGTTCCTGATCCCAACCCTGGTGAATAGAGCTGGGCACGGCCTGAGGGGCCAGCACGAAACATGCGGGTTCCTGATGCTCTATATGTTGCTCGACCCACACGGTTCCACCTTGGTATGCTAAAAGCTGAACCTGGTTGTCAAAACCCTGCTCCCCGCCCCCGTGCAAGAACAAAACTAACGGGTATTTCTTGCCTGGTTCAAGGTTAGATGGTGTATAGAGCCGATAGGGGATCTGATCGCCGTTGCTCTCAACGACGCCTTCTGTGAACAGGTCGATCAAGCGCTTCTTTCGCGCCAGGATCGAGGCGATTGCGGCAAGGTCGGATCTTGTCATCCATTGATCATGGTCAAGGAAATACAGCGGTGTCTCATATTGCATCAAGGCACTCAGGCAATTTTGCTCAAGATTCTTCTCGCCTGGCGACATCGCTGATTGACCTTTTCCCAGCGCATTGACCAGTTTAAGGGATATAGCGATCAGAATATAGGCGTCCTTGCGTTTCATTCTGTTGTCAGCCACCTGTCCAGTTGGCAGATCCAATTCATTGCCGTCGAACAGCCTGGCCAGTTGATTGATCACAGCAACAAGATCGCCGGTTGAGACCGGCTTGTCGGGATAAAACCCCGATTCTTGATCCACCGACATCAAGTCGCGATCCAGGCAATCTTTGATATATTGCCGATGATCATGGTCCAGAAAGGATGGATCATAGGCCTTCTGCTGCAAATAAACCAACGACGCTTTCCCATATACCGCGCGAACGCCTTCGGTATCGCCGCCGGCTATACCGGATACCATCCTGGTAAAGACCGGATCATCCGCTATTTGCTGGGTCCCGGACAAAATCGATTCATCCAGCTGGATAAAATCATGGATCAGCTCAGGATTAACCGGTGCGCCATTATGGGCAGGAACAAGCGCACTGATCTCTGATCGTCTTGACCAAAGTTTTTTCATGTTCTCCAGATGCTTTACAATCGGTTCTTGACCGGATTCGAATATCAGAACCTGTCCAGCCTCGATTTCATCTCCTGTGAATAGAAAACCCGTTTGACGGTCAAGCAAGGCAATACTCGACTGATTATGAGCAGGGACAGCGATGACTTCAACTGATCTAGATCCCAGATCGAAGACGTGACCGTCACTGATAGCGATTTTGCGATAGTTAGGGAATGGCATTTCAGACAAAGGCCGGCTTCCAGGAATCGAATGAATCATGAAAGGCGGGTTGTATAAGTGAACGGCTTTAAAAAAAGCATTGCCACCCGTATGGTCCCCGTGATTATGTGTATTAACAACTTCAACCGGCAGGTCAGTATACCTCCTGACCATACCGGGTATATCACCAAAGCCGTAGCAGGTGTCGATAAGCAGTGCTTTCTTCTTGCCAACCAGTAAATACATGCTGAGATTTCCGCCATAGTTCATGGCATAGGTATCTTTGGCAATTTCCCAGCACGTATAATGCATCTTGCTGATATCCGGTCTTTTGAATTCTTCTTGTTCTGGCATTTTAAAATTTCCTCCTAATGCATACTATATTCTGGCTTAGTCAGTTGCACGTCCGGTTTTTTCAAGATTTCTAAAAACAATATCACGAATGAAATCACGATTTTTCAAAGGAAGCCAGTCAATGATCTTCTGCAAATGGGTGTTCCAGAAATCCCATTCGTGTGCTCCCGGTCCTTCAACAAGCGTCGCATCGATCCCCAGTTTGCCAACCAGTTCCGAAAACGCCAGGAATGCCTTGTATCCAAAAGCCTCAGTGCCCATGCATCTATAGATCATGGGCAGATCCAATTTAGCTTTGACGTTCTGCTCCAACTGAAACCAAATGTCATTGACGCTGCCGGGTATTTTGTCCAGATCGCCGACAATCTGCCTCGTTCGGTTAAGATACTAATGATTCAGGCCTTTGGTTCATGAACACGCTTGTTGAAGCGCGAGTGCCCCTTGCTGTTCTTCGCACACTTGTCTGACTGATTCGAAGCACCAATAGTCAAGTTGTTGCCAACTTCTGTTCGACTTAATCATCAAACATCGATTGCTGACCAAAAGAGTTTGCCCCAAAGCCGCCAATCACGCCTGGACGAACAGCCTTTGGCCTTTCGCAATGTGATACCATCTTATGGTTTACATTATTGACAGAGCTGTCAATGATTCCGTGAACACATTCAAAAGCCTGATATGCCATGCTGTAATGAGCTCTTGGCTTGCGGCCGTTTCGTATGGCAAATGCCAAATCCATAATGCTTGCACCACGAGACTCGCTAACGTATCCGTGCATGATTGGAACAGAATATTTTTCAGCAGATGCTAACCCTTTTGCTGGATCAAATTTCATTGGCTGGCCTGCAAATGTTTGAAGTATGATTTCACCTCCGAAGAAATTAGGATCGGGGCAAAACATTGTCGCTTCAGTTCCGAAAACGATGAATTGCTCAGCTGGTTTGCTGCTAACATTTGATACGAACATGATGCTTCCGATAACACCACAGTCAAATTCCAAAGAACCGATTAAAGTTGTTGGTTCCGGATTGTCAACATATTCCTTGTACATTGTGTTGAGCGGGTCATACGATGTCAGTTTTGGCACCTCGGCTTTGTAATAACCGGAAACACGGTTGATATTGCCGAACATGTTGATCAGGTTATGAAGATAGTAACCGCCCATATCAAAAGGCAGACCGCTGCCCTGAGGTGGTCTGTTGTTGACGCCCGGCAACCTGTCCCTCATCCAAGGCGGCAGTTCGCCCTCAATCGACGGAATATCCGAACGTCGGACGGATTCTCCTCCGATGCGCAACATTCCGCTGCCTGGCCCTGATACAAGACAATATGCGGCGATTGGCGTGCCAATCGCGCCGTCATCAATCAGCTTTCTACAAGTCTGCCATGCCCCGCCCAGAAAGGTATCAGGCGCATTTGTAAACCAGACACCCTTCTCTTCTGCAAGCTTGGCAAGTTCCTGTCCTTCTTCCCAGGTAACCGCCATCATTTTTTCGCAATGTACATGTTTGCCAGCCAAAATGGCAGCTTTCGTGACTTCATAATGCGATGTCGGGTAAGTCAGGTTTATGACCACTTCGATGTCTGGGTCATGGTAGATTTCTTCATTTGAACAGGCTACACCTCCGAACTTCTCCGCAAAGAGCTCGGCTCTTTCATACACAGAATCGGCAAATTTCACGACGTCAACAATGTTGTATTGCTTTAGTATTGTTGGCATATACGCTCGAACTGCAATCTGTCCACACCCGATAAGACCGCATTTTACAGGTTTAACATGGCTCATGACAACTTCCTCCACTTATAAATTATAGGCAGTATGATCTATACAATGATTGCAAACCATAACTTTAATCAACAAAGCTGATGATTGCTGTCTGGCCGAAACAGCACCAGTCATCCGAATGGTGTTTTCGGCTTAATGTTCTTTTGCATATAGGCCATCAACGCTTTGTCATGGGCTATCCTGACCTCAGCCTTTTGATCAAACAGGTATGTCGCTTCATGCGAGTCTTTGTAAGCCGGCCACTCGCCGACTACGGTGCCTGAAGGTTTCCCGTGATAGGCAAAATTAACCCAGGCACTGCAGAACTTATCCTGCAATTCTTCCGTAACCCCCTGTATATGATAGGCCGGGATTTTCAGAGCATTATGAAACACAAGCGGAATCTCTGCACAATGCCAGGCCGGCGTTCCATCATTAAACGGGAATATCAGTGTCATCAGATAGTTGTAGACGGGCGCGGATGATGCTTCGGCTTTCAGTCTGCAGTAATCAAGCGTCGCGGTTCTGTTCGTTATCTCAGACAGGTACATTTCATTTTTGTCAGGGTAAGCTGCTTTAAAGAGACGGATCAGCTCATCAGCATGCTGCTGGCCAAACTCATCAGCAATAAACGCCCGACGCTGTTCTGGAGACATTGAGTCCATATCAGACCTGCGTATTCCCTTCATGAATTCAGCAAGAACGGAGCCGACTAAAACCGGTATCTTCTTTGCGTGCTCAGAAAAGCCGACTTCAGTGGGGGATCCCAGATGCCAGTCGTTGCTGACAGGCCCGAAACTAAATCCAATACCAGCAAAGCCCTTGTCGTCAGCCTGAGACAAAAAAGCGCGCTGCAGTGAATCAAGCGGCACAGTTTCAAGCTTGTCAACTTCCTGTGATTCATATCCCAGCTGATCTAAAACAGCTTCTACAATTTCACGGTCCTTTCTAGGCCTATTCAAGCTGCCACCCATGACACCGCTCTGTACTATGGCTTTATGGAATAATCCATTGGCTGCCGGTGTCTGCATAAGAGCCGTCACTTTTGCGCCACCTCCGGATTGTCCAAAAATAGTCACATTGTCAGGATCCCCGCCAAATTCTTCGATATTATCGCGAACCCATTTTAATGCTTCAACCAAATCTTCCTGGCCAAGATTACCCGAATTAGCATAACGCTTGCCATAGGATGAAAGGTCTAGATACCCCAGAAAATTCAGCCTGTGATTGACGGAAACAATCACCACATCGCCATATCTGCTCATGTTTGCGCCATCATAAGCTGGCATCTCCATCGATGAACCATTATAGAAGCCACCGCCGTGTATCCAGAACAATACCGGCTTTTTTGCTTTGCTTTCCAAATGCTGAGTCCAGATGTTCAAAAACAGGCAATCTTCGCTTTGTGGCCAAAAATGGTGCGGCACCGTGAAATCATCAAAGATGCTGTAACCCGTTGGTACAGGCGCAGTATGCCCATAGACGAGCGCATCCTTCACACCATCCCATTTTTCAACTGGTTTAGGGGACATGAATCGTTTTGCCGTTGCGTATCTGATGCCATGGAATGTATATATGCCGTCAAATATATACCCGCGTATTCCGCCCGATCTTGTCTTCACAATCGGCCCGTCGGATGCACAGTAAAATTCTTTTTCCATTTCAATCACCTCGTTAAGCTGATGTCGTTAATGACTTTAATTTATAATGCTACTATTCAGTGTTCATCATATCACATTCTGTAATCTATTCAATTATTTCTGAAATATTTTATTGTCTTGTACGCTGAAATTGTGATAAAACAAGACGCGTTACGAATCTTCACATTGAAGCGCGGCAAATACCATGCTACTATGAACTTAAAAATATATATTTTGGAGATAAAATATGTCCACAATTTTTGACGTTGCAAAAGAGGCCGGCGTCTCCCCTGCTACAGTGTCTCGAGTGATCAACAATAATATGGTGGTTTCTGAGCGGAAGCGGAAGCTTGTTTTTGATGCCATTCAAAAAACAGGATATGAGATGCCCCAGCCAAAACCCCGCTCAAAAAAAGGCAAAGTCGTATTATTGTTGACCACAACCATTTCAATATCTTTAATAGAAGAATTTGAAAGTGTTACAGCTTCGGCAGGTTTAGGGTTTCTCGTCCTGTATTTGAACGACAAGCAATATCCTCAGACGGAACTGTTTGATGTCATCTTTTCAATGCATAAAAGCAACCTGATTTATGGCGTTGTTTTCGAAGGTTTAACGAAGGAACTCAGCCAGGAAACCATCGATCTTCTTAACCATTACCCATCAGCTCAGCTCGGCACTGATTATAATCTTAAAAACAGCTGCACTGTTTTTATCAATATATTTCAAGCAGCTTATGATGCTGCCATTCATCTGCTTGGTCGGAGCAACCAACGGATTGTGCTGTTCAAAACATACACAGACCAGCCGAAATCCAGCATTGATCGTATGATTATCAATGGTGTTCGAAGTGCATTTGCAGATACTGGCAAAGATATTGATCAGCTCTTGTTAATCGAGGCAGACGGAACCGCTGAAGGGATCAAGGAAGCTGTTGAGATGCTTGAGAGCGCTTCATCGCCAATGCCGGATGGTTTTTTGTGTTTTGAAGAGTTGAGCGCTTTTGGGTGCATAACGAAATTACAGCAACTTGGTTATAATATCCCCGAAGAAATTGCTGTTATTGCTTTAATCGAAATTAAATGGTTCTCTAATTTATCGTCACCTGGAATCTCTCGTATCGAATATCCGGAAGATAAGATAGCCGCTGAAGCGATCGGTTTTATTCGAGCGTTCAATGAAGGTGAATCTGCCTCAGGTAAAACGATCTATGTCGAGCATAAACTTGTCATAAGCAACTCAACTTCATCGGTCGAATAGTCAAACGCAAACCGCTTTCGATTCAATTCTGTAAAATAACGGAACATATCAATCTACATTTGCATTCAACCTGTTCATGAAATATTTCATGAACAGGTCTTTTATTATTTCTGAAACTACTTTATAATATGAACACCAGCAAGGAGTAATGCTTATGAAGAGAGACCTTTATCTAATTCCCTATTCTTTCAAAGGACTTAATCTTTCAACAGAAGAACAGCTTCAAACGATCAAGCAAATCGGCTTTGATGGCGTTGAAGGCGGCCCATTTACAGATGAGTATGTCGGGTTTTTAAAAAAATACGATCTGAAGTGTGTCAACCCGACTCTGCCGGTTTCGCCGGAATTTGAAGTTGATGAACTCGATGTGGAAAGAGTCAAAAGATATAGCAGCAACGATATCGTTTCGATCATGGACCCTGCTTTAGCAGCCTTTTTTAGAACAAAAAGAGACGCCTTCAAAGGCATGCCCAACAACTTCGGCACTTTTGACACTGCTGTCGAAATTGCTGAAAGAGCCAATAAATTTGCTGATATAGCCGGCAGATATGGTTTGAAAACTGCATATCATAATCATACGCACGAATTCCGCGTGGACAAGGGAGAATACCTAATAGATACATATCTGCGTCACACTCGTGAAAACCACGTCATAACGCTGGATCTCGGATGGGCCCTTACTGCAGGCGTGGATCCGATCTACTGGATGAAAAAGTGGCCCGGCAGGATCGGTTGCCTTCACATCAAGTCATGCAATTGGCCAATAGGCACTGAGGCACTTGGCATGATCTGCCCTAACCCGCCCCTTGAAATCGGCATTTCGCCGGATCACCAGCATGCCAATCAGCAATATGCTGAAGCCCCTCAGGGGCCCATTGAGCTTTCCATATGCAACTGGCGAGAAATCATCACAACCGCAGAAAGCATAGGCTGTCATACTTTCATAATCGAACGTGAACGCGTTTACAATAATGACATGATCTCTTGCCTCCAGAACGACTATGACAAGATCCGGAGTTTCATGAACTGATTGAGGGAAACTGCTGACCTCCCCTAAAGTTGCCATCATCACATGATTAATAAAGTTAATCTCTTCCGTAGTGACATCTATCGGCACATAGGATGAGATCTCTCGGCCCCATTTAATGGCTTAATAAGCCAATTAAAAAGAATAGCGAACCGCAATCCACATCAAGCTCTATCCGTTGGATTGCGGTTCACCCTGTTTGATTCGCATGATTCATTGAAAGACCAGGAAAAGAAAAAACCACCCGCCGCATAGAGGAGCATGCGATGGGTGGTCGGATGACTTGCCTGGCACGGCACATATTCACGCGCCCTGGCCAAACTTGTCCGTCAGGCTGGATGGGGTTTAATCGAGTTCACCAATGGCGAGGCCTTGCGGGATAACATCCGGCAGATCGCAGGTGCTGGTCATCTCGTAGGGTTGGCCGGTCTTGGCCGACACATCGAAGCTGATCAGCGCTTCAAGCACATGGCAGGCTAAGTCACCGTTGGCGCGGTGCGAGCGGCCTTCAACCATGGCATATGCCATGTCCAGAACGCCCAGTCCTCTCATGTTGACCATCTGATGGTACGGCATCGGCAGTTCTTTGAATAAGTCTTTCATCTCGGTTGAGTGAAACTTGTCCACCGCGTCGCCGACAGCCAGGCCGTCGATAGCATCGATCATGGACTCGCCGCGCAGCACCTTGACCGGACCGCCAAAAAAGTTCGGGTCCGGCACTGACATCGATCCGTCGGTGCCATGGATTTCAAACATCGGCAGTTCCGACTGCCAGACATCGAAGCTCATGTTGATGTTGGCGCTGACGCCGCTTTCGAATTCAATCAGGCCGGAATAATGCGTGGGCACTTCGACATCAATCATGGTGCCCTTCATCGGGGATGAACTGGTGATCCGGCGCTGGTCAAACGTCTTTTTAGCCAGACAGTAGGTCTTCTTGATCGGTCCCATGAGGGCGACCATCGCGGTCAGGTAGTATGGGCCCATGTCCATCATCGGGCCGGCGCCTTTCTTGTAGTAGAAAGTCGGTGCCGGATGCCAGGGTTCATGACCGTGGCAAACGAAGTTGGCGGTGGCAAACACCGGCTGGCCGATCCAGCCGTCCTCGATCGCCTTCTTGCAGGTCTGAAGACCGGCGCCCATGAAGGTGTCCGGCGCGCAGCCGACCAGCAGATTGCTTTTTCGGGCGAAATCAACAATCTCTTTGCCCTGCTTTAGCGTCATGGCGAGCGGCTTTTCGCAGTAGACGTGCTTTCCGGCCTTTAAGGCAGCCATGTTGATCTCATGGTGTGCCGCCGGGATGGTCAAATTGATGACGATTTCGATTTCGGGATCGGCTAACAGCTCGTCAACGCCGCAGGCCTTGGCAATGCCGTGCTTTTCGGCAGCCTCCCTGGCTTTTTCGACGAACATGTCTGCGACGGCAACTACTTCAAGCTGCGTGTATCGCGTTGTCATGTTCTCAAGATAGATCCCGCTGATGACGCCGCAGCCGATAATCCCTACTTTAACGGTTCTCATATCAATGCCTTCTTACTTGTAAATCGGTGACAGCACATGGTCGATGTACCACTTGGACAAAACCATCGTGGACAGCGGATCAGGCGTACCGTCAGTCTCAATCGCGACCCAGCCTTTGTGCTGATATTTCTTCATCAGGTGCCAAAGGCCCTTGAAATCAACATTGCCGCCGCCAACTTCCCAGAACCAGCGGCTGCCGTCATCGGCAAATTCCGCACCCGCCGCGAAACGGGCTTCGTCCGGAGTGTTCTGCATGGTCGTGTCTTTAAGGTGGAAGTGCTTGACGCGGTCGTGGTACTTGTCGTACATTTCAACCGGATCAAAGCCCATGATCGCAACCTGGGCAGTATCCAGACAGAAGTGAACCACATTGGGATCAGTCATTTCCAGGAACTTTTCCAGGTCATATTTGTTGACCGCGCACCAGAATTCACTGTGGATGCAGGCGTCAATGCCCTTTTCCGCAGCACGGCGGCCGATCTCGTTGAAGCAGTCAGCCGCATTTTTCAGCTGTTCGTCATTAAGCGGACCAACGCCATAGTAGCCGCTGGCCGGCATGATGTTGATATTCTTGCCGCCCAGGCCGTAGGTCCAGTCGATGATCTTCTGGTTGAAGGCCAGTACGCTGTCATGCTTGTTGCGGTCTTCCGCGCCCAAAGCCAGTGAAAATGTGCCGGTAACCTGCTCGATGCCGCGTTCCCTGGCAAACGCCGTGAATTCCTCGGGCTTGCCGAAGTACTTCTTGATATAGGGCATCATGTGGAACATCAGCTCAATGCCGGTGATACCGCAGCCCACGTGATACTTCAGGATCTTGTCCCAGTCCAGGTAGTAGACCGAGTTGCTGTAGTCGCCGTCGTACCACTCGTGGAAATCATTGATCTCGGGGTATTCTACAACCAGGCCCCACATATTGGTCATGTATGAGTATTTGAGATTGTCAGCCATCCTCTTATTCCTCCTTATTGCTTATCTAGGGCATGGTCAACGACCCAGCGCAGTTTGAGCAGGGCACGATAGACATTGAGGGTCTTCTTGGATTCGCAGATGACCCAGCCGCTAAAGTTTGATTGCTTCAAGACATCGGTTACGCCCGGCAGGTCAACATGGCCTTCGCCAAGATCCGCAAAAACCTTTTGCGGGCCCTGTACCGGTACATCCGGATCCTGCTTCTTGAAATTTTCGTAGTTGTCTTCAAATTTCGTATCGCTGTAGCGGACATAGCCCACGCGATCAATATACTTCGAAACAGTCTCCACAGGATCCTGTCTGCCGATGGCGATATGAGCCAGATCCGGGCTGTACAGAATGTCCTTGTCCAGGCCGTTCATGAAGTCTGCCAGATGCTCGCCGTGCGCCAGCGTCCAGTACTCGTTCTTCACAGCGATCTTGATGCCCTGCTTTGCAGCCAGCTCGCCGATCCTGTTCAGCGTTGCGATCGACTGCTCAACAAAGTCCGGCTGCCAGCCATCCTTGCCGCCGCCAATGTATTCGTACAGGTAGCCGATTTCGGGCGTAGGGGACACGACAACTGCTTCTCCGCCCAGCTCCTTAATGAAGCCGATGGCTTCCTCAGCCATCTCCTCAAACATCTTAAAGTAGTTCTTCATATCACCATCGGTGGCGACCAGTTCCAGCATGACGTCATTGGCATTGATGTGTACGCTGACAACCTGTTCAATGCCGACGCTGTTCAAAAGCTGCATGAATTCCTTCGGGGATCCGTATTTCGCATTCACGGCGAAACGGCTGATCGGCATGCCGCAACGTCCGACCTCAAACGCGATGGGATCACTGTTATATGGGTTATAAGGCAGTTCGATGCCCGCAAACCCTGCCGCAGCGACCAGCTTGAACATCTCCACCCAGTATCCCTTGGACTGTTTGATGATAAAGTTCGGACCGCTGGTTCGCATATTGATCATTTCAAGACTGCAACCAAATTTCATGATCGATTCCTCCATTTTTCTCTATATCCTTGCTGACTAGCATAAATCAAGCCAATACCATTATGGATCGCATGAGAAGTACAGTCTTGCCATTTTTTGAGATTAGCAGGACAAATCTTGTTCTGTCCGCAACGACTAGGATGTGGTACATTGCCAATTTTGTCTTGATCCTTCGATTTCAAAATCTCGCGTTTCATGAACAGTTTAAACAATCTGCTTGATTCGACTAGTAGCCATTTTTTGCCTCAGCAGCAACTGGTTCTACGAAAATGATATCTTGCACGAAACAAGACCTGCCTAATTTATAAGTGTATTTACAGAGATTTTCTGGTTTATAAATGTTTTCAGCGAAAGATAACTATTTTTGATCGAAATTTTCATTGTAGATAGTTCTAATGTTCATTTCAAACTATAAATTTCTATTTAACATTTTCTTCAGTCGTATCTATTGCTGAAGCACTGTATGAGTTCGTCTTGACAACCATTGCGGATGAACTGTCCGAAGAACTTGGCTATTCGGGTCAGCTATAACAATGCGCGGAAGGCATTCAAAGGATTGTCGATAGTCCCGACAGATTAGCCGATCTGTCTATTCAGTTGAATTTGCAAAACGGCTGGAAATTATCCGCTAAAAGCGTGCTGCTTATTTTAGATTTCTGACCGACCAGGAAGTCGCTGAGAGGAAGCGTAAAGTAAGAGCATCGTATGAATCCGTTAATCAATAACAAGTGATTCGATCTCCAGCAGGTCTTCAACTATTTCGGCTGCGTCCCGAACAGCCTTGACACACACGGTCTTCACCCGCTGTTCTATGAGGGCTTTATCGCCGATGATCAGGTCAACACCCATTAAATCGCTGCACAGGAGCGATTTATTTCGTTCGGCAAAACGCTGGCAGAAGTCCTGCACCATTGCGTAGTTCTTTTCCCTGGAGGTTTTATCTTCAAGAGATGTCATACTGTACTTCAGACTGATCAGCATTGCAGCACCGGATACCGCACCGCAAGTCATGCCCAGCCGACCTAGGCCGCCGCCGAAACTGCTGGCTAGCTTCAGTGCCGTTTCGCGATCCATTCCAAATGATTCGCTATACGCGGCAAAAACAGATTGTGCGCAGTTGAACCCGTGTTCAAACAAATCAACTGCCCCAAGTTCATGATTCATCGCCTGTCTCCTTGATTACCGACTAATCGGCCATCCGCTCCAGCAGCTTGAGAACCTGTTCTGGTTCGATCCGGAAATAGGAGCCGCGCCCTTCGAAAAATCCGTGGTCGCGGATCATGTGGATGTTGAGGTCGGACCATTGCCAGGTCTGTCCGCTGTGCCGGTCAACGACTTCGGTCAGTCGCTTTGGAGCTCGATAGGCATCCGCGAATGGACAGGGTATGCTGCCTCGATCATCGGTGACGGTGACCTGCAGGGATTCATTGAAGTCTACTGGTGCGCCCAAAGCGGGTTTTCCGGCTTCGGTCAGCTGAGCCAGGCGATCGGCAGCCTCCTGCTGTGTAATGCCGGCACGATTCAAGACGGCCAGGTCCTCGGCGATGATCTCGCCGGGAAGCCGTCTATCTTCACCCAGAAAACCTTCTGCGGAAATCTTGCCCGGCATCAGCCGGTCGCGCAGTGCTTTTTGATCAGGACTTTCCTTCATGCTGCCGCCTCCAGTCTGTTCTAGAACTTGTCATAGAAGATCGTCTCATCAGTAAAGCCTTTGCTCTTCAAGAGATTGACACAGGCTCCGATCATGCCGGGGCTGCCGCAAAGATAGGCCTCATAGTTGTCCCCGCTTGGAACATCGCGGTCAACCGGAGCCGTAACCAGGCCAACCTCTCCGGTCCAGTTATCTTCCGCCAGCGGACCGGACAGGACGGGTACATAACTGAAGTTCTTGTGTTCCTCAGCCAGCTTGGTGAAGAAGTCAACGTAGTACAGATCTTTTTTGGTGACCGCGCCAAAGTAGAAGGTCATATTCTTGTCAAGACCCGTCTCCAGGATGTCCAGCACCAGTGAACGAATCGGTGCGAGACCTGACCCGCCGGCAATCATGACCAGATTGTCCGCGTTCCCGCGCAGATAAAAATCGCCATACGGGCCGCTGAGCCGGACATTGTCACCTTCCTGGAGTGCGGTATGGACATAGGTTGTGCAAATGCCTTGGGGCACCTGACGGATGATCAGCTCAACCGCCTTGTTGTCGGATGGGGCGGAAGCCATCGAGTAGGCCCTGAACACAGTCTCCCGGACCTTGCCGTAGGGTTTGGTATAGAATTGGACATACTGACCAGCCTTGAAGCTGATGGTCTCCGGTTTGTCAAGCTTCATGCGGACCAGCTTGATATCGCGAGTCAAATCCTCGATCTTCTCGACCGTTGTCTGGTATTCCCGGATATTGAACAGATCCTCCGGAATCAGGATCTTCATGTCACCTTTGACCTTGACCTGGCAGGACAACCGCATCTTCTGCTCGCGCTCCTCCCGGGATAGGAAGGGTTCCTCGGTCGGCAGCAGCGGGCCGGCGCCTTCAGCGATGCTCAGCTTGCATAATCCACAGGTCGCCTTGCCGCCGCAGGCAGATGGAATGAAGATCTTTTCGCCGGCCAGGGTGGACAGCAGGGATGATCCGCCCTTGACTTCCAAGGTTCTTTTACCGTTGTTAATATCAATCTTGCAGGTGCCGTAGTTGTTCAAAAGAAGGTCGGCAACGCTGATGATGATCGCCAGAGTACCGGCAATGCCAGTCATGGCGAGAACCGTTGTGATAATCTCAAGCATAGGTGACCTCCTTTCGTATCCGGTCTATTGGACGGCGAACATGCCGGAAAACCCGACAAACGCCAAGGCCATCAGGCCGGTGATGATAAAGGTGATGCCCGGGCCTTCCAGGCCTTTGGGCAGCTTGGCCTTGGCCATCTTCTCCCGGATCGCAGCCAGTGCGTTGATTGCCAGCCACCAGCCCAGACCGCTGCCCAGTGAAAAGAGCAGGGCCTGCAGGAAGTTGTATTCCCGGATGACCATGAACAGCGTAATGCCAAGGATGGCGCAGTTGACGGTGATCAGGGGCAGAAAGATGCCCAGCTTGACATGCAGGTCCTGCAGGAAGCGGTCCATGGCCAGCTCCAGGATCTGCACGGTCGCCGCGATGATCAGGATATAGATGATGTACTGGAGATACTCAAGTTGCAGCGGTACGATGATGCCCCAGTAGACGCCGTAGTTGATCACCGTTGTTAGCACCATGACCATGACAACGGCCTTGCCCAGGCCCGATGCGGTCTTGTATTCGTTCGATACCGAAATAAACGAACACATACCTAAAAAGTTGGACAGGATCATATTGCTGGTCAGGATGGATGCCATGAAGATGACAAATGGATTGATGTCAGGTGCTGCTGGCATTGCGCTTCACCTCCCCGCTTGCAACCTGGCGCTGCCGCTCCCGGCTTTTGGCCATGCGGTTCGCTGTTATCCAGATCAGGACGCCGAGGATGAAGAAGGCCGCCGGCGGCATGACCATGATTGTCCAGGTTTCAAATCCGATGAAATTGACGTTGTAGCCGAACAACGTGCCAAATCCGAGAAGCTCCCGGACAAAGGCGACCGCCATCAGGACCAGAGTGTAGCCGATGCCAGCGAAGAACCCGTCGATCATTGAGGATAACGGCGGATTTTTCTGGGCATACGCTTCCAGACGGCCCATGATAATGCAGTTGGTGATGATCAGGGCGACATAGGGGCCAAGCGCCTTGCTGATGTCCGGCAGATAGGCCTTGATCACCATGTCGACAAAGATGACGTAGGCAGCGATGATCAGGGTCTGGACCAGCATTCGGATCCGGTGCGGGACCAGGTTGCGGATAATGGACAGGGTCAGTCCGGACAGGGTTGTAACAAAGGTCAGTCCCAAACCCATGACCAGCGAATTGGCCATGAGGTTGGTTACAGCCAGGCTCGAGCAGATGCCCAGCACCTGGCGGAGCACCTGGTTCTCCTTCCAGAGATTGCGAACAACGATAGCCCACGGTTTTTCACTCATTGGATCACCTCCAGGCCATCGGTCAAACCGTCAAGTTCAGCTTCGATGAATTGATTGAGAACATTAAGCACGGCTCGCGAAGAGCTGGTCGCGCCGGCGATGGCGTCCAGCTGGCTGTATTCGGGCGCGTCATAACTGATCGGGACGCCGGGAACAATACCCAGGTTTCTGAACTGGTCACGGTACTGGGCTTCTTCAATTCGCCCGCCCAGACCCGGCGTCTCGTTCTGTTCAGTGAACACAATGCCGGTGATGGTATCAAGATCCGGTGACATGCCGATATACCCGACAATCTGACCCCAGAGGCCTGCACCGGTGAAAGGGACAGCGATGGCTTCGATGCTGTTTTGACTGCCAAGTTTGACATAGAGCTGGGTTGCGCTGCTGTTTTGGGCAGCCGCAACCTGTTCGGCAAAGGCTGTCTCGATCGCTGTGGACCCTTCTGCCTGAATGCCGAACACATCTAGAATAGCAGCCTTCTCGGCCAATTCGGCATTGCTGTTGATCACCGGTCTCAAGCCATAGTTGGCCAGGGCCAGACCGGCTGTCAGCACCAAGCTCAGGATCAGCATGAAGAAAACTGTGTACAGGATACCTCGTTTCATGCGACCGCCTTCTTTCGTGATTTCCAGGCTTTAACCTGGCGGTCAAGCAGCGGTGAAAAGACATTGGCGAACAGTACAGCAAACATGATGCCCTCGGTGAACAGCGCATAGGTCCGAATCAGGGCGCCGGCTGCGGCGATCAGAATGGCGTAGAACACCTTGGCTGAAGGCTGGGATGGCGCAGATACGGGATCGGTCGCCATGAAGACAAGGGCAAAAAGGACGCCGCCGGACAACAGCGCGGTCAGCGGATCGGCATTGCTGGATCCAGTCAGGTAGAGGATGCCAGACACAGCGGCAAAGGTCACGGTGCCGCTGAGCATGATCTGCCAGGATGCGGTTTTGGTGATTAGCAGATAGAGCGCGCCAATCAGAATCAGCAGCGCGCTGGTTTCACCGACCGATCCGGCGATGAAACCCCAAAACAGCTGCAGCAGGCCGGTAGCATCCCCGCTGCTCTTCAACAGCGCCATCGGGGTTGCTCCGGCGACCGTATCTGAGACGAAACGGGCAAATCCGCCAGGCAGTTCGGTAAAAGGCACTCGCCAGTCGTTGGTCATCCAGGCTGGGAAAGCGATGTAGACAAAGCAGCGGCTGACCAGGGCGGGATTGAAAATGTTGCGGCCAAACCCGCCGAAAACTCCCTTGCCGAAAAAGACACCGAAGGCGATGCCGATCACGGCTACCCACCACGGGGTTGAAGGCGGCAATGTCAGGGTAAACAAGACGCTGGTCACCAGAACGGCTTCGGAAACCTTGGCATCCTTGCCGCTGATCAGGCGCATCGCGGTGTATTCGACAGCGATCGCCACAGCTGAAACCAGCGCCATCAGGGCCAGCACATGCCAGCCATATAGAAAAATCGCGAACAGCGTGATTGGTGCCAGGCTGATCAGTACCCGGCGCATAGCCTTCTGTTTGAGGAAGCGTCGATTCAGGTCCATCGTCCATCCTCCGTGCCTAAATGAAGTCAATTCAAACTGTCAATTTGGATGACAGGTGTTGATTTTTAGTTTATCGTTCCCGATATAGGCCGTCAAGTCAATAACCTGTTTTGGATTTGACAAATTAACGCTATAATGGAAGCAGCAAAACATCCGACAGAAGGTGGAGGTTTCACGATGGACGACAAGAAAAACTGCGCACCTTGCGGTGCGGTCTATGGTTTAGGTCTGATTGGCGCGGCGATCTTCTATATTTCCCAGGCAACCACGTTCTGGATCGGTGTCCTGGGTTTTCTGAAGGCAATCGTCTGGCCAGTCTTTCTGGTCTTTGAAGCCTTAAAAGCCCTCAGCAGCTAGCTCCGGATTTCATTCTGACAGACTGGCGGTCAGCCAATTGAGCTGATCGGCTGTTGGCTTGCCGTTTTCCAGCAGGACCAAGATCGCGGATTTCGGCAGAATCCCGGCGTCCAACGACTGCGTCGGGCTGCCAAGATAACAGGCCGCAAAGATCCTTAAGGATGCCACGCCCTCAAATTCTCCGGCTGACGGGTCGACAAACAGTTCCAGATCCTTGGCGCGAAGCACGTCCATTTGATCCGCCGGCAGGTTAAAGGCTGTCGCGATATCTTCCGGTAAAATGCCGAGCTGCGAACAGATATCTGCCAGATACATCGAGCCGCGAATATCGTCGGCGCCGGATATCTGCCGGTTTCGTCCGCCATCTCCACTGCCGCCTCCGCTATTGCCGTAGCCGGTCTGCCACAAACCCAGCTGAGCAGCCAGCACCATACCACCGAACAAAATCACAAGGGTTAGAATGGCCAGGGGCAACGCTTTGATCGTCACTTTCATGTTGCTATCTCCTCTATCCCGTTTCATCGCCCAAGCGCCAGGGTGTCCGGTTTCGGGCAGGCGTTTTCGGATGTGCATTCGAGGCAGGTGATGCATCTTGTGTCACGTATGCTCGTTTTACAGGACAGATCAATTCCCATCGGGCAGGCTTTATCGCAATGTCCGCAGTCAACGCAGGTACTGGCCTTGCGTCGGATGCTGAAGATCCTGAACGTATTGGACAAGCCAAGAAGCGCTCCCATTGGGCAGGCATAGCGACACCACGGGCGTTCGATAAACAACGATCCGAGCAGGGTCAAGCCCAGTATGACCAGCGCCTGCCAGGCAACTGATTCGCTCCAGAAATTCATCAGGGCGTTGTAAGGGTCGATCGTTGAGAAAAGCAGTTTGCCGGATGTAGCCGTCACATAGACCACCCAGGCCAAAACCGCATATCTGGCAAATCCCAGAACCCGGTCAATACGCTTCGGCATTAAGTTGTTGTAGCGCCGACCCCAGATTTTGCGGCCCAGTTTTCCGATCCACTCCTGAATTGATCCAAGCGGGCAAATCCAGCCGCAGAAGACTGGGCCAGCCAAAACGGCAAGAATCCCTGTCAGCGCCAGCAGGACAACAGCTGACTCATAGATCTTCTGGACAAACTGACCGGTTGTCAACAGGGTGTACAGCGTGACAACCCCGCCGAACGGGCAGATGGCATGCACGGACGCGCTGCCGATGATCGGCAGAACAATACCAAGTTCAGCCAACGCATGGTTGGCGACAGTCAGATAGACCAGTACAAACATCAAAATCTGGATACTATGGCGGATGATTTGACTGGATGATGGTTTTTTCAGCATTCGCTGCTTGCTCATAGCTGGGACTCCTTTTTTCAAGACAGCTTGTCGACTTGTTTTTCAAATGCGGCCAAATGATTCTCCGACGCGTCTCTGAGCGAGATGAAGACATCCGCGATGTCCTGCGGCAACGGGTTGGTCAGAAACCGATTATACATGTCAATATTGTTGATTTCTGCCTGGACCCCGATTTCGGCTGCCGCCAGCAGACTGTCCGGCAGGACAACATGGTCGGATGAATCGTCTTCGGGAATTTCCAGGTTATAGCTGTTGAATATATCCGTCAAATAGGCGATGTGTGTCTCTTCTGAGCGCTTGATGTTGCGGTATGGCGATCTATCGCCATACGCTTCCAGGATCGCCTCATATTCACTGCGGGCGGCGTACTCGTCCTGCATGGCATAGGTCAGCATGTCCAGAACACTCAAGTCCTGGTCATTCTGGGCTGCGCCCGAACCAAATCCATCCAGCGTCAGCACCAGATCTTTGGCATCCAGGTCTTCTACAATGTTGAGCGTCGTTTCCGCGCTGTCCGCAACTGTCGTTGTTGAACTGGTGATTTCAGATGTCGTATCGACTGGCCAAGTCGTACGCTCGGATCTGTCCGTGCAGCCGACAAGCGACAGCGTCAGCAGGCAAACCGCAACCCAGCCGGCGGCAATTCTTGTTTTGTTGGTCACTCGATTTGATTTCATTGGATCTCATCTCACTTTCAGTGCAGGTTTCGTGATCTTCTAATTTCATCCTATCGTCAAAATATATTGAAATTGTGAGAAGTTTTCAAAAAATAGTGATCGTGCAAAACGGCCAGAACCTGCATGCAGGCTCTGGCCGTTTTGAAATAGCTGACTGGGCAGCTAATATTTATGCTTTACGGCTGCATGGCGCCGAACAGGACCAGCCAGGCCAGGATCGACTTGGCGACCAGGCTCAGCACGATGTAGGTTCTTTCGCCGTAGATGTAATTTTTCCATTTACCAACCTTTTTATACTGCAGGATCATGTTGATCGGGAAAGTGTTGAACGCGACGAAGTAGGTTGCGACGATGGCCCAGACAAACCAGGGTATGCGGTCAAAATTGCCGTTGCCGAACATGTAGATCAGGACGACCGCCCAGGGTGCCAGGCCGGCAATCGATCCCCAGACGAACGGGCCCCATTTGACCTTGGCCTCGCCCCTTCCCGCATTGAGCTGCTCCATCAGGAGGCCGAACAGGTTCATGGACGCGTTGAGCACAAAGATCAGGATCAGCGATGCGATGTCGTAGATGCCGAACAAGGTTGAGATCAGGACGATCATGATCGATGAACTGATCGCGTACTCAAACCATCGAAAACGATTGATGCCAAGCCCCAGATCGCGGTTATAGATGCCGTTCAGTTTGGCCGGCACTGAAATCAGGGCATGAGCCAGCGCTGAAATCAGAAGAAAAACGCCGACCAGTACACCGAAAGGCAGGTCAAACAAGAATCTGGACTGGGTTTCCAGACTCATGGTCTGGGTGTTGAACGCCAAATAGAACTGGTTGATCGCCGGTTTGAATTCACCGATCGTCTGGATCACGCTGGTTGCGACAACAACCATGAATACACCCTGGATCAAATGAAGACCGCCCATGATCAGGTTGAAGCGTCTTAGCTTGGATAGTGTAATTTCTTCCATGTCGATTCCTCCTAACTATTCTGATCTGTTTGCCAATAATTGCATAAGTTGTTTTGATCTTATCAGAAAAATATTTAAGATACTGTAATGCCTGATACCAAAACCGCATGATTTGGGGTTTTGTCAACGATCCGGATCTAAATCTTTTTCGCAAACTACTTTGGCCGAATTGGATAGCGCTTTTCAGTCCGGAAAGTTGATTGTTTCGGAGAATCATATTTCAGCTGGGTATCTGACGATCTGCTCCATCACAGGTCATGGTCTCAGCAAAACCTGTGGTTTTTCGACGGTTGAGATCCGTGTTACAATGAATAGGCTTCATCTCGAACCGTAGCATCATCATCAGGTTTTTTGGAGGATTGGCCATGGACAAACAGGCGCTGCGTGATCAGAATCTGGAGACCATCAAAGCTTTTCTGGCCCTGGGCGGGCCGGAACGCGGGCAGGCTCGTGCGCCGCTGTTTACGCAAGATGCAGTCAAGGAAATGGCGCTGCCAGGTCAAGCCCCAATGGTCAAGTCGGCGGCGACTTGGCTGGCCGAATCCGCCCGGGAAGTCCCAGAATGGGCATTCTATGAAAATGAGATCTACCAGACGGACGACCCAAACGTCTTCCTGGTCAAGTCAGTCGGTCGTGGCAATGCCCTGTTCACCGGCGAAGCGGCAGTCTATATTAATTACTACATCAACGAATTTGTCATGGAAAACGGTAAAATCAAGCGTTTCCGAGAAACGTTCAACCCCTGTGAAAAGTATCATCGCTGAGCGACAAGGAGATTGGATCATGACAATTAAAGCATTACGTGATTTGAATCGGAAGACCATCCTATCCTTTCTTGAGCGGACAGCAATAGTCTGGGACCAGCAGGTCATTGACGATTTTTTCAGCGGGGACGCAACATTCGAAACAGTCATCGAACAGGGAGATTCGCCAATCTATCGTTCATTGCCAGTCAAGACCTGGTTCCTCAAGCAGTCGATCGGTCTAAACCTGCTGAAATACCAAAACAACGTCCTCTTAGAAGGCGACGACCCCGAACGGTTTATGATCAAAACAACCGCTTTCCCCAGCAAACAGGCGGACGAACGTTTTGCCGCTCAGCCGGTTTACCTGATCCTTGATTTTTTGATGAGCCAGGGGCGGATTGTCCGTTTTCGACAGACACCAAACCCCTGTGAACAGCTCCACCAGAGTCCATGACGCTAGGCCTTCTCCTTGTGCTTGATAAATGATCCGTCTTGAAGCTCACGGTAGGCTTCATGGACTTGCTCCGGTGTATTCATCGCAATTGAGCCTTCCCAGGCTAACGGCTGGTTCAGCGGACGGGCAGACAGCAGCAGGAACCGAGCCCCGTCAACGGATGCCTTAACCCGAGTTTCGTCACCGTCACCCAAGAGAACAGCCTGCATGGCCTCGACTGCAACAGTCTCCCCTTCAGCGCCAAAATGCGCATGGCCTTCCAGAATGAATGCGAAGACGGTGTGATCAGTCTGAACCTGGACTGACCATTCGCCGTCGGGATCCAACTCGACGTCGAGATAGTCAACATTGACATGCTGACCACTGACGGCTCCCGGGGTATCCAGATATGAACCAGCCAGAATTCTAATCGTCGCGGCAGGTTCTTCAACAACCGGAATCTCGCTGTTTCGCACGTCGTGATATGCCGGTTCGCACATCTTGTCCGACGCCGGCAAGTTCAGCCAAAGCTGTGTGCCGAACAGGCGCCGGACTGGCTGGGGCATCTCCTGGTGGATGATGCCCGACCCGGCGGTCATCCATTGGAAATCGCCATCCGTAATTTTGCCCTGGTTGCCCAGGCTGTCCGCATGGCGGATATCGCCGGCCAGCAGATAAGTGATTGTCTCAATGCCGCGGTGCGGGTGCCAGGGGAAACCCTGACGATACGATTCCGGATCATACAGGTCAAAGGCATCGAGCATCAGGAAAGGATCGAAATCCTTGGCGTGTCTTCGGCTTAAAACGCGGATCAAGCTAACGCCCGCGCCGTCAGAGGCTTCGCGTCCGGTAATGGTTTTATTAACAGGTCTGATCATTTCAAACACCTCCCAGGGGTGTAACCAGTACATTCATATTATAGTTCAGTCATCAGACTTTTATCGTAACCCCCGATTCACTCCAGGCGGCATTGTTCTTGCCTTGATATCAGTGTATGCTGATATCAGGATCCGTTCGCAGTCATTTGAGAGGTATTGGGATGAAAAAATCTGTCGCAGTCTTTATGGCCTGGGGCATCCTCGTGATCAGCGTGTTGGCCACCCTATCGCATTTTGTATTCGAGTTATCGGACTACTCTCGTTTTGTCGGTCTGTTTACGCCGGTTAACGAAAGCGTCTGGGAACATTTGAAAATGCCCTTTATCCCAACGCTCCTCTGGTACCTGATCGCCATGCTGGCCACTGGCCGTAAAGGCGCTTTCCAGCCGATGCGATGGCTGGCGTCATGCGCGACAGCCCTTAGCGTTTCCGTACTGTTTATTGTGACTTTCTTCTATACCTATACCGGCGCCTTCGCTTTTGAATCCCTGATTTTAGACGGCTTTTCGATGATCGCGGGAATCGCGCTCGGCCAAGCCTTGGCACTACACGTCTTCCGCCATGCCAAGCTCGGCATTATGGCCAGAACCGGAGCAGTTGTCTTCCCCCTAATCCTTTTTGCGATGTTTGTAACCTTCACTTTTGTCCAGCCGCACCTCCCGCTCTTTTTGGACAGCCCGACACAGTCCTATGGAATCGTTGAACATGACCATGATCACGATTAGTCAAACTTGCTACGTTATTCATACTCAAGTGGTATAATTAGGGTAGTCGATCAGCCTGGACTGCGCTCTTTTTGCAGCCCTTCATCTATGGCGGTATTTATTATGCATACATTCAAACTGATCAAATTGTCCGCGCTGTTCCTGTCATTTGTCCTGATTCTGATGAGTTCAGCCTGTACAACGGATGTCACCGGTGAAACTTCAGGAACAATTTCTACAACAACCATCGATGAGACCGATGTCGTATCCCAGGCCACGCTCAATCGCTATCGCGTCAATGAGATCCAGGCCTATCAGGGTTTCCGCCTTGATCCGGCAGTCGGACCCGCCGACAACTCGATCAAGGGTGTCCAGGTCGTTGATCTTAAGGACTATTTCCTGACAGTTGACGGCAAGGTTGGGAATAATCTGGAGCTCAAGTACGACGACGTGATCGACATGCCATCCGAAGAGCGCCTGATCATCCTGGTCTGCGTCACCGGCTGGGACGCGACGGTTTTGTGGAAAGGCGTCCGGATCGAGGATCTGATCGATCTGGCCGGCGGTGCCGATGAAGACGCCAATACGGTCATCTTCCACTGCGTCGACGGCTATACCACATCCCTGCCGCTTTTCGCAGTAGAACAGTATGACCTGCTTCTGGCCTACCAGGCCAACGGCATTGATCTGCCACCGGAACTGGGCTATCCATTTATCGTCATCGCAGAAGACCGTTACGGCTACAAATGGGCCCGCTGGGTCGACAAGATCACACTCTCCTCCAACTCGGAATATAAAGGCTACTGGGAGTCTAGGGGTTATCCCAATGATGCGTTTGTCACAGTCAGGTGATCCAGGCCAGCAATTAAACCCGCGCTGCCGGCATCCGCTGATTGTTGTATAATCAGGCTGAGGTGATAAGCATGAACAATAACGTCCAAGTTAAAAGCAATCCCATCGCCTGGCTGGCCTTCTGGTTGGCCATCGGCAGTCTTGCCGCGTTCGGCCTGTCGGTACCGTTGGCTTTCATCGTGGCAACTTTCGGTCTTGCATCAGCTTTGGGACCAATCGCCCTGCTCGCGATTGTTGCTCTGATCCTGGGCGTTATCGGGCTGTCGCGAACTCCAGCCGATCCGACACTGCCAGCTCCCGGCCGCAAGACATCCATCGCCGCGATCGCGATCAGCGCGACGGTTCTGTTTTTGACAATCGCCATCCGGGTCGTGGTTTTCCTGATCTTTATCCCCGGCCTTGGCGCGTAGCGCTAGTCAACAGGTTTTACACTTTTTTTACGGTTTGTTCAAAATCCTCCATTGAACCTTGAAAACAAGGGTTTATAATAAGGTTAGGAAAGTCAAACAAAGTCAAAGGAGGGTTTGATATGTTCGAACTTACACCATTCAATCGCAGACGCAACCAGATTCAAAAACGAGATCGCGGCTTGTTGGACTTTGACAATTTCATGGAAGATTTCTTCAACGATACCTTCTTCCCTGCGTACTTCTCACACAGCGGTATGATCAAAGTCGATATCCGCGAGGAAGACGACAAGTACGTCCTTGAAGCGGAGCTTCCAGGCATCACCAAGGACAATATCAACATTGATATTGACCAGGATCGTCTGACCTTGTCGGTCAACCAGGATGAAAAGAGCGAAGAGACGAACGAGAACTTTGTTCGCCGTGAGCGGCGCAGCTATGCCATGCGCAGAAGCTTCGACGTCAGCAGCATTGACACCGACAAGATATCTGCCAAGCTGGACAATGGCGTACTGACCATGAACCTGCCTAAGAAGGAAAATAGTGAGCCCAAAGGCCGCCAGATCGACATCGAGTGATCTGGACAGCAGTCATCCAAAACAGAATCAGACATGATGAACCAGACAGGGCCGCCCGAGAAACGGGCGGCCCTGTTACTTGGCTTGAGCCATGGGTTGTGCAAAAACGGGATCAGTCCAGCGGGTACAGCAACTCGGTGATCGGTTTTCTGACATTCGGGTGCTCTCTTGCCTGCAACGCTTCCGGCAATTCAGCAGGGTCGCCGTAATAGCCGATCGCCACAGCGGCTATGATCGACAGGTTGCCCGGAATGTCGAAAACAGCTCGCGCAGATTCGGCATCAAATCCAGCCATGCAATGCGTCACAAGGCCGCGGCGCTCAGCTTCGAGCGAAATATATCCCCAGGCTGTGCCGGTATCAAATTGGTGCCAGTGGTTTTCTTCGCCGCGTTTGACAAACTGCTTCTCAGCCAAAATCAGCATCAGGACGGGGGCGTTTTTTGTCCATGCCTGGTTGCGTTCAGTCAAAACACCGAACAGCTTCTCATAATTCGGTTTTCGATCCGCCAGCAAGAACCGCCAGGGCTGCTCATTGGAACAGGACGGCGCGAATCTGGCCGCCTCCAGTAGCGACAGCAGCACTTCTCGGGCAACCGGACGCTCTGGATCAAACGCTCTGGGAGACCAGCGGGTTTGGATCAGGTTGAGAATATCGTGGTTGAATGTTCTGTTTTCCATGGAGTATCCTCTCAGGCACCTCTTCGGCACTTCTTCGGCACGCTTCGGTATTGCTATTAACATTTATTATAACGCAACATCTGTTATTTGATGCCTCCGAATAACAGGTCATGATCAAAGCAAAAGCATGGCTTGCCGTTCAGTCCGGACAAGTGAAGTCTGAATGATTACCCTTTGTTTTTGCCCACTTAGCGGACAAAAACGACCACTGGGCGAATCTTTCTTTTATTTTATCGTCATTCCCTTATAATCAGTAGTGTGAGGTATGGTTATGAAAACACGGATTGAGACCATCGGGCCCGATGAACCAGAAGAAATCGTTATCCGGGTTAAAAGCGTCACACCGAAGTTTGAGGCGATGGCCGAACAGATCAGCCAGATGGACAAGACTGATCAGACGCCGACCTTTTTCAAAGGTGACAGCCAATATTACCTGAGCCTGGATGAAGTCCTGTTCTTTGAGACCGATGCGGAGCGTGTCTTTGCCCATACGGCCAGCGAGTCGTATGAAACCCGGATGCGGCTGTATGAACTTGAGTCAGTCCTGCCCGCCTATTTTGTCCGAATCTCACGATCAGCCATTGCCAACACCCTGCAGATCTTTTCGATTCAGAAAGGACTCACACGGGTCAGTCTGGTCAGTTTCAGACAGTCCCATAAGGTTATCTACTGCTCACGACTTTACAGCAGCAACCTGATTGAAAAAATGAAAGAGAGGGTTCATTATGAAAACCGGTAAACTTTTTTGGGGTTTCGTAGCTATCGGCGCTGCGGTTCTGATCCTGCTGAGGATTTTCGGCATCGGTGAGGAATACGAAATCTTCCGCCTGGTCGGCAGCCTGCTGCTGCTCGCAGTCGCAGTTGCCAGCATTGCCAAATTCCACTTCTTCCTGTTCTTTATCCCCCTGGCTCTGGTCGTCTATCTATGGCGGGTTCCCTTGGGCATCGCCTCGACCAGCGTCTGGCTGCTGCTCGCAGCGGCCGTCCTGCTGGGCGTCGGATTGGGATTGTTGCTTCACAAGAAGCCTCACGTCCATGTCGAAGGAAGACACCATGAGAAATTTGCCGAAACCAGCGAGGTCTTGAACGACGATGAGATCGTCAACATCGATTCCAGCCTGGGCGAGCACATCAAGTACATTCACGCGGACAATCTGAGGCGCGTCAACATCAAGAGCAATCTGGCGTCCACCAAAGTCTACTTTGACGAATGCAAGGTCGGATCCGAAGGTTGTATCATCAATATCGATGTCAACTTTTCCGAGCTGGTCCTCAATGTCCCCAGGACCTGGGTTTTGGAGAACAAAGTCAATGTCTTTGCAGGCGCGGTGACCAATCTGCAGCCAGCCAAGTCAGGCGAGCTGCCGACAGCCCAGGTGACCGGCAGCCTCAATTTCGGCGAACTCAAGATCAATTACAACTGATTAGCCAAACGTCACCATACAGGGCCGGTGCGGAAACTTTGCACCGGCCCTGATCATTGAGATTTGATGTCAGCTTTGTTAGAATTGAAGAAAATGTCCACGTCCTGAAAATCAATTTTGGGAGGGCCAAGCCAGTGACGCCAGTCGCTCCAATCTTGGGATCCGATGATCGCAATCGCCAGCTGTCCTTCCGCGAGAAGTTCTCCTTTGGCATGGGCGATGTCACCGGAACATTCGGAACCACTGTCATATCCCTGTTCTATCTCAAATATCTGACTGACATTCTGGGTCTGGGTGCTGCCCTGGCCGGTGTGGTCATGCTCATCGCCAATTTCTACAACGCGATCAACGATCCTGTGATCGGCCACATTTCTGATTCGACTCGCTCGCGTTGGGGACGCCGCCGTTTCTACCTGTTGTTCTTCGGGGTACCGACCGGCTTGACTTACTATCTGATTTGGACTATTCCAAGGAGTTGGGAGCTCGGTCCCAAGTTCGCGGCAGCGCTTGCCGCCATGGTTATCTACTGGACCTTCTTTTCGCTGGTCAGTGTGCCGTATGCCACCTTGATGATCGAAATGACCGATAACTATGACGAGCGCAGCAAGCTTTCGGCCTACCGGATGTTCGTCTCGATCATCGGCGGACTGCTGGCGATCGCGATACCCAGTTTTCTGGTCCCGGATCTGTCGGCAGATGCCGGCAACATCAACGCCATTCACAGCGGATACCTCAAGGCCGGGGTCATGATCGCCGTCATTATCGGCCTGGCGCCATTCCTGCCGTTTTGGGGCTGCCGCGAACGAACAGCCTGCCGGATCGCGCCCGGCGGCAACCGACAGGTTGTCAGAACCTATCTGGCGATGCTCAAGAACAAGCCTTTCTTGTTTGCGACATTGTCATACATGTTTACGTGGGGCGGCTTTTCTGTCATGACGGCCTTCTTTCCCTATTATCTGGAATCCTGGCTGAAAATCACCAACCAAATGCTGTTTCTTGGCATCGTGGCGCTTTTGTTTATCGCAGCCGCGGCCTTTGTCCCGCTTTGGCTGTTTCTCATGCAGCGGCTGGGCAAGAAACGTGCCTACAATATCGGCATGGGTGCGCTGGCTGCCTGTTCTCTGCTTATTCTGTTGATCCAGCCCGGGCAGATCGCGGCCATAGCCATTCTGGTTTTTCTGCTGAGTTTCGGCGTGTCCGCCGCCCATGTCGTTCCACAGTCGATCATACCGGATACCATTGATGTCAGCCGTCTGCAGACCGGCTTTGACAACGAGGGTGTCTATTATGGTTTTCAGACCTTTATCCAGCAACTCGCGACTGCCGGCTTTGTCGGACTGGCAGGCATCGTCCTGGGGCTGGCGGGCTATATTAAGCTGGATGATCTGTTACCCGGGCAGACCCAGCCGCTGTCCGCGCTCTGGACCATCCGCCTGGTCTTTTCGGCCGCGCCGGCTGTTTCCATGGGCATCGGCGTGATCCTGATGCTGTTTATGAAACTGGATCGCAAATCCCATCTCGAAACCATTCAAGCCATCAAGGAAAGGAACCCATCCGATCATGTATGATGTTGTGCAAGTTGAATCAAAAAGTGACCTTCAGGATTTTATCCAGCTGCCCTTTACGCTGTACCGCGGCGATCCCAACTTTGTCCCGCCGCTAAGAAGCCGGGTAAAAAGCGCGCTGGAAGCGGACAATTCGCTGTTTGCGCGAGGCCCGCACGCGCTGTTCCTCTGCCGTAAGAACAAGCAGCTCGTGGCCAGGATTATGATCGGAATTGACAGGCAGTATAACGACTACAACGGCTATGAGTCCGCCTGGTTCAGCCTGTTTGACTGCATTCAAGACATCGAAGCAGCCCGCGCGCTGCTGACCGAGGGTGAGCTGTGGGCCAAAGCCAACGGCGCGGCATATCTTAGGGGGCCTGAATCACCAGACAATACGGATACCTACAAAGGCATCCTCGTATTCGGGTTTAACGGGCCGCCAGCCCTGATGAACAGCTACAATCCGCCTTGGTATCAAACGTTTTTCGACCAGCTCGGCTTTACCAAGATGAACGACCTCTATGCCTACCGCTTTGATGTCGAGAGACTGGTAACGCCGAAGAAAACCCAAATTGTTCAGTATGCGATGAAGCGCTACAATTACCGCGTGGATTCGCTGGACAAAACACATCTTGACCGCGACCTGGATGACATTCACGCCATCTTGGTTCAAACCGTCCCGACCTTCCGCGATGAGCATATGTCGATTCCCAGCCGGGAGGACGTTCAGCAGATCGGTCAGAGCATGCTTTCGATCGCCGATCCGGACCTGGTCTGCATCGCCCGAACGAACGATACAAATCTGCCCATTGGCTATGTCGCGGCACTGCCGGATTACAACCAGGTTATGCAAAAAGTCAAAAATGGGAAACTTTTCCCAACAGGATTTATAAAAATGTTGTATTATAGAAGAAAGATCACATCGGCCAGGGTCCTGATGCAGTTTGTTATCCCGGAATACCAGGGGCGGGCCGTCAACAACGCTATCTTTTATGAAATGTGCCGCAAGGCACTCGCCAAGGGAATTATCAGCGGGGATGGATCAACAATCGGCGAAAACAACCGGCAATCACGTCTCAGTGTCGAAAAACTGGGCGCAGAGCATTATCGCACCTATCGGATCTATAAAAAGAAGATCCAATAGGTTACGAGCGGGAGGGATCGCATGAAGATGGATTTTGACGCGTACCAGATGATGGTGGAAAACTCACCCAGCCTCATCTGCCGCACAGGCACCAACGGACTCTGCCAGTATTTCAACAAGACCTGGCTGAAGTTCACCGGTCGCACCTTGGATCAGGAGTACGGCAAGGGCTGGACCAAGGCTGTTCATCCGGAAGACCTGCCGGTCATCTCCGAAGCCGCGACCCGGGCTTTTTCCAGCCGAAAGCCGTTTGAAGTCACTTTTCGCCTGAGACGACATGACGGGGAATGGCGCTGGATCAGCAACCAGGAAGTCCCCGTTTTTGATTCCGAAAACGTCTTCCAGGGCTACGTCGGCAACTGTATTGACATCACGGAGCAGATCCGTGCCGATGAGGACAAGTGCCAGGTCCAGCTGGACAGCATGACCGGCATTCTCGGCCGCCGGCATTTCCTAGTCCGTGCCGGTCAGGAAGTCGAAAGATTCCATCGTTTTCGCGAAAATTTCAGCATCGTCATGATTGATGTTGATGACTTGGAGCAGATCAACCGCACCCGCGGTATTATTGCCGGCGACGATGTTCTCCGCCACTTTGGTCAGACTTTATCCGCCAATGTCAGAAAGTTCGACCTGGTTGGCCGTTACGGCGACGATGAGTTTGTCGTCCTGTTTGCGGCAGCCAACCTGGACCAGGCCGGCCATGCCATGAAGCGGCTGTCCAAAACATTGTCCAAGCCGCTTCAGTTGACGGACGGTTCATCGATGGCTGTCGACTTCAGTTACGGGTTTGCCATCCACAAGCCCGGCGTCTCGCTTGAAATTCTGGTCAACTCCGCCGAGAACGCCATGGCCCGGATGAAAACAGAAAAAACCAAACGCAAACAACGCTTTCCCGCTCAAGATCAGCCAAGAGCAATTTAGATCACAAGTCCGCTCATTTCTCGTCATCAACCGTCCGGATGTTGCAGTAGGCTGCAACATCCGGATTTTCTGTTTCGGTTTCACGGTTTTTACGAAGCAGCCAGTAAACCGCGCCGGCAGTCAGCCCGGCCAGCCCGGCCAGGATCAGGATAATGACCGGCTGCGACAAGCCCAACTGATTGGCGGCGACCTGGTAGCTGCCAATAAAGCCAAACAGGATAAACGCGCCGGCGGAGACCAGTTTGACTGTTCGCTCCGGAATCTTCCGGCACATGACAACACCGACAACAATGCCGATGCCGTCGGCGATCAGCATGCCCAGCGTGGTTCCGATCAGGACATTGACCGGATTGTCTGGAAACTTGGCGGATATCGCCAGCGTCGCCAACTGTGTCTTGTCGCCCATCTCAGCCAGAAAGAAGGCAATCGCAACGGTCGCGACAGCACCAAATTTATTGCTCCGGTTCTGTTCGCCCTCCAGTTTGTCGCCGCGAATCGTCCAAAGTCCGAAAAAGATGAACGACAGAGAGGCAATCCCGGAAATCCAGATCTCAACTGCTTCAAACCGCGTGATGTAGCTGCCGACTGCAACCGCCAGCGCGTGGTTGAAGACGGTGGCGATGAACACGCCGATCATAACCTTGGCTGCCTTGAAACGAGTCGCGAACGCCATCGCCAGTAATTGTGTCTTGTCGCCCATCTCAGCCAGCACCACACCACCTGTCGCGACCAGTATCGCCATTAAACCAGTTCCCATGAAATTTGCCATCCTTTCAATTCATCAAAAAAAGACTTCCGACACAACCCATGCGGGCTGTGTCAAAAGTCTCATTTCCATTTCAGGCAGCAATGCCAGGCGGACATCCCGCCAGTCTGTTGACATTGCAATTGCAACTACTCCCTTTTAACAAGTCATTTATACCCTTTTTCAATGATCTTTGTCAAGAAGGTCAACAGACTGGTTCTTCGTGTTTTTCGAAAACAGTTAGCAAAGACCAGACTTTGTGACAAGAAGCTGCGATCCCAGCTATCGGTTCGATAAAGCGATCGGAAACGGCGTCTTTTCAGCTAAAGCATCTTACGAGCCCAGACTGATCTCCATGCCCGCTTCGCTGCTCGTCCCGGAAAAGACCAGATTGCTTTTTTTGTCGCGCCATTCAACTGAAACCTGGGCCGTGATGCTTTCGATAATCTCCCGGTCCATCAGGCCGTCGATTGGCGCCCGGAGTCTGCCACCGCCTTCCATACGCGCGGAGAACCTGAGATGTCCCGATGGCCCGGTCAACAGTCCGGAACATGTTCCTTCGACCGGATCGACCTGCCAGTCCAGCAGTTTGGAAAAATTATAGGTCGCGAACCTGGCGGACTTTTCACCAGGTATGTCGAGATAGGCAAAAAACCCCATGAATGATCGTCCGACGAATGGAATATGCGCGCGCGACAAGACGAAGGACGTCTGACCGTCTTCGAAATGACTGGCCTGGAGCCATAGATAGGACATGGGGAACGAGCGTCCGTAATCCTTCTCGATATAACCGGTGCCGCCGTTGAAATCCAGCGTTTCGCCGTCAATTTCAATCCGGCCGGACAGCTCGTGATGCAAACTGATAATCGCGTGGTAGCATTCCATGAACGGCAGCAATCCAAAAGGTCCCATAATGCCGGTTCCCAGTCTGCCCGGCGGGAACAGCCGGGTGTTTCCGAATTTGAGATCGCCGATGAGACAGCCTACATCGTTTTGTATGTTCAGCTGGATGCCGTTTTGCGAAAATCGGCAATCGCCGATTCTGACATCGAGAGCGTCTTGCGCCGCTTCGAATTCAGAAATTGGGAATTGGAAATACCAGGTTTTCCCTGAAACGGCATTGATCACCTGGATAAACGCGTGCCGGCTGCCTGACTTGTCGGCAGCCATCCCCGGAATCAAGGCCAGGGCATGCCGGCGGTCCCGGCTGATGCACTTGAAATACCAACCTTCAAAGTAGCGGCGGCGTTTGTTTTGTCCTAAGAAGTATGCTGGATTGCGCATGGTTCATCTCCTATACATGGCCTCACTGGGCCTGCAGATAACCGATCAGGATTGCCAAGACTGCTTCAGGGTGGGTCTCGGACGGTACGTGCCCGGCCTCGGGAATCACTTCAAGCCGCATGCCGGGTATCTGTTGCTGCAGTTCATAGGCAGTGTCCACTGGTATAACAGTATCCTGCTCGCCCCAGATCGCATCGATTGGATTCTCAAGAGCAGCAAGTCCGGCAGAATTGATCCCATCCGCGGTTTTGACCAGATCGACCAGAACTCGGGCGGTCCCGGAAATTTGCAGCGGCGCGGTGTAGGCGCTGATCTGACCGGCAGTCGGCGGCTCCCGGTAAGCCGTTTCGAGATAGGCAGGAATCTGGCCGGCGCTTAAGACCACATGATCCAAGACGACTGCGAGCAGTCGGGCAAACGGTGGATAGTCGGCCAGCCAGGAAACCGCAGTGGGTGAACCGTTATCCAGAGCAGCATCGACCAGGATCAGGCGCTCGGTCCGGTCCGGACTGGACAGGGCCATCGCTGATACGGCACCGCCGCCCATGGAATGGCCGCATAGAACCCATGGCTGGTCTGGCTCGAGTCGATCCAACAGCTGCCATAGCAGTCGAGCTCTGGCCGACTGACTGTGGTCCAGGCCGGTTTGACGGGTGCTGTAGCCGAAGCCGGGCAGATCGACAGCAACAACTCGCCAGCCTTCAGCTGCAAGACCTGGCGCGATCTCTTCCCAGGAATAAGTCGAACCGCCCAGGCCGTGAATCATCAGGATCCGACCTTTTTCCGGGGCCGATTCAGATTCCCAAACCCGAGTATGCAAACTGATGCCTTCGATCTCAATCAGCTGGCTGTTGTCAAAAGGCGGTGACAGCGGCTGATTCGCCGCTCGCGAGACCGGAATAGCGTACGGAACAAGATTAATGAGCAGAATCACTGCAATCAAAGCCATGAGGATCATTCTAGACCTTCGCCATTTGCCCATGTAACCTGGCCCTCCACTCGCAACAGATCTTTTCATCGATTGCTCTTGTTCCATTTTATCAGAATCATTGCCCGTAAATGAGACCAATCTTGTTCATAACACCAAAGGTTGCAGCTATGTAACAAGATTACTGAAGCCGGCAGAGCAAGAAGCTATACTCGTGCTTAAAGAAATCATTCATCAGGAGAACGATTATGTTCAATGTCCGACGACAAGAAAGCATTATCCGGCGCTATACGGCCGAAAGCGGGTCCAACAGCACGCTTAGCTGCGGCGGCAACCTGCCCCACCTTGACCTTGAGCCAGGCGAAGCCGTGCTGGATCTGGGCTGCGGCCGGGGAATCGAAACGCTGGAAGCTGCCAGACTGGTCGCACCGGACGGTTCGGTGACCGGTCTTGACCTGACCCAGGCCATGATTGACAAGGCTTCTGAGATGGCGCGGAAAGCCGGGGCGGACAATACCGTCTTTGTCCGGGGCGATATCGAATCCCTGCCCTTCCCGGACAACAGCTTTGACGCCGTAATCAGCAACTGCGTGCTCAACCATGCCAAAAACAAGCTGGCTGCCTACCGTGAAATATACCGTATCCTCAAACCAGGCGGCCGTTTTGTCATATCCGACGCGGTGACGCTCAAACCATTGCCAGCCTCGGTGAGGGATGACCCTCAAGCCTGGGCAGACTGCTTCGGCGGCGCCATTGTCCGCGAGAGCTACCTTGAGCAGATCCGGGATGCTGGCTTTCCCCAAATCAAGATCCTCAAGGAACGCGAATACATCAAGAACGGCTATGACTTTGCCAGCCTGACCATTCTGGGTTATAAAAACGCCTGACTGTCTTTTCAGACTTTCGGAAGATAAATGCTTCAACAGGAGGTGATACTGTGAAAAAGGTAACCAACAAGTCCAAAGCCAAAGCTTGCTGTACAAGCTTTACGACAGCCCAGTGCTGCTCGAAATCCTCGAAGATCGTAGCCGGCTGCCACGACTGACGAGGCCGGGGGCGGCCATAAAAGGCCGCCCCCGCTTTTAGTCCTATCGGAGGAGATAAAATGATTTTAGCCAAAAACAATATCATTGTTGAAATAGAGAAAACGGATCCGAAAAGCTATGCCATCCTTAACCCGGTCTCAGGCAGTTTTGACCTGATGAGCGCCGAGGATCACCGGAAAATTGAAAGAATCGCCAAGGGCGGACGCTCCGATGCGCTCTTTCAGGCCTACCTGCTGCAGCGCGGCTACGCGTTCAGAAGCCAAGCGGATGCTGATCAAGCCGTTGACGACGCTTTTGCCGCGTTTGAGACGGAAATAGCCTTAAGCCAGGTCCAGTTGATGCTGGTGCCGACCTATGGCTGCAACCTGGCCTGCACCTACTGCTTCCAGCATGGTGTCGATGACCGGCCAGTCCTGATCACCCGTGACGTGGTTGACGCATTCTTTGCTTATGCTGAAAAGACCTTCAAGGACAAATCACCCAAACCGTTCATCACGCTGTTCGGCGGTGAGCCGCTGGTCAATTCGCCGGCACAGCGAGAGATCATGACCTACATCATCGAGCAGGCCATTGCCAAGGATTATGAGCTCGCCGCTGTCACCAACGGCTATGATTTCACCGCCTATGCCGACCTGCTGGCCAAGGCCAGAGTCAAGGAAATCCAGTTTACCCTGGATGGCAGCAAGGAAATCCATGACAGCCGGCGTGCGACTGCGAACAAAAAGGGGACTTTCAACCAGGTTGTTTCGGCTATCGACACCGCGATCCAGTACGGCATGCCGGTCAACCTGCGCTCGGTAGTGGATTCAGAAAACATCGAAGATCTGTTCAACCTGGCAGCTTTTGCGGACGAAAAGGGATGGCTGGATCTGCCGGCCGATCGTTTCAAAACCCAGATCGGCAGAAATTACGAATTGTTTGAATGCTATGCCAAGCCACAGCACCTGATGACCCAGGTTGAACTTTGGGGACAGTATGCCGCGCTGGCCAAGCAGCATCCGGTTTTAGAAAAATTCCATCGCCCCGACTTCAAAGGCATCCGCCACGTCGTGGACACCGGCGACATGTACCTGGCCTCATTCGATACTTGTCCGGCGGCTAAAACGGAGTGGGTTTTCGACCTGAACGGCGACATCTATGGCTGCACCGCCAGCTGCGGCCGCGAAGACTTCAAACTCGGATCATTCTGGCCACAAGTACAAACTGAAGCCGAGCGTATCCATTCCTGGCAGAAGCGCAATGTTCGCGAAATCGAGAAGTGCCGCGACTGCCAGTATGATGTCATCTGCGGCGGTGGCTGTGGTGTAGTCGCAGCCAACCAGCACGAAGGTGAAATTCTCTCGCCGGATTGCCGCCCAATACCGGAACTGCTGAAGCTGGGCGTCAACTTCTACGCAGACAAGATTTTGGAAATAGCTGACGAGCATGAGTAACCTGGCCTTGAAAAAACGGCCGCTGGCCGGAAAAATCATGCTGCGTCCGGGAAGTACATCCGAAGGCTGCCTGCTTTGCGGACAGCCGCTCAAATACAGCCAGATGCCCAAAATTGGAACCTGCGAGATCTGCGGCCAGACCCAGGAGACAAAGACCGCATGCGTCGCTGGTCATTTCATCTGCGATAGCTGCCATGCCGGCTCCATCATGGACCATGTAGCCGCACTGCTCGCCGTCAGCCGGGAGACCGACCCGGTCAATCTGGCAATGAGGATCTTCGAGCTTAATGGGCTCAACATGCACGGACCGGAATACCACAGCATTGTCCCGGCCGTTCTTGTGACAGCCTGGCAGAACGCATACCAGATGCGTGATCAATCGAAAATTGACGAAGCGATCAGGCGCGGCCAGCAGGTTCCCGGCGGCAGCTGCGGCCTTGCCGGCAACTGTGGCGCCGGCGTCGGTGCCGGCGTCGCATCCGCGATCATCAGCGAGTCCACGCCGCTGACTGGTCCTGAGCGGCAGCAGGCCCTGCAGGCAACCGGTCAGGCCCTGATGGCCATCGGCCAGTTTGCCGGCGCACGCTGCTGCAAGCGCGATGCGATCGTGTCAATCGAGACCTTTGTCAAGTCAACCCCGTATTTTAAACAGGCAGAACCCCTGGCCAACTATATCTGTAAACAATTTGCCCAAAACAAGACCTGCTTGGGCACAAAGTGCCCCTATTTCCCAACCCGCCTGAAAATTCTAGATAATCGAAAGGACTGATGTCAATGAAAGCCGAAATTCTCCATATTGATGCCGACCAGTTCCAGTCTGTCGTACTGGACAGTGAAAAGCCCGTCATTGTTGACTTCTATTCGGATGACTGCCCGCCCTGCGAGGTGCTGGCCCCAATCTTTGAGAAGATGGCTGGCAAATACAGTGAGCACATTCGCTTCGTAAAAATCTTCCGGCAAGCCAACAAGGCATTTGCCCAGGGCATCAACGTCACCGGCAGCCCAACGGTTCTGTTCTACAACCAGGGGCAGGAAGTCGGCAGCCGCTTGAGCGGTTATATGAACAAGCCGCAGGTCCGGTTGGCCATTGAGGAGATCCTCGGGGATGTTCTGCCACAGGAGGAGATGCGCCAGGTGAACAGCGACATCATCATCCTCGGCGCCGGACCGGCAGGGCTGGCTGCTGCGACCTATGCCGCGCGCGCCAAGATGAAGGTTGTCGTCATTGACGAGTCCGTACCCGGCGGGCAAGCCGGGTCCACCTTCCATATCGAGAACTACCCTGGTACACCCGGAACCGTCAAGGGCAAGGAACTGGTGCTCAACATGCGGCAGCAGGCCGAATCATTCGGGTCGCAGATTCATGATCTCAAAGAGGTTTTTTCGGTCGACCTGACCGGCCCGGTCAAAAAAGTCCAGACCGAGGATACGCTCTATACAGCCAGGGCTGTCGTGATCGCATCCGGTTCCCAGCCCAGATCGCTGCCGGCTGAAAACGCCATGGACATGAAAGGCCGGGGCGTCCACTACTGCGCGACCTGCGATGGTGCCATGTACCAGGACCGAAATATCGTGGTTGTCGGCGGCGGCACTTCGGCGATTGAGGAAGCGATCTACCTGACACGTTTCGCGTCCCAGGTGACCATTGTCCATCGATCGCAAAACTTCAGGGCGACCGAAGCGGAACTGGCGGCAGCCTGGGCGCACCCCAAGATCCGCATCGTCACCGACTCAGTGGTTAAAAGCGTCAACGGTCAGGGACACAGCCTGGCAAGCGTCACGCTTGAACATGTCCAGACCGGAGTACAATCCGAGCTGGCAACCGACGGCGCCTTCGTGTATATTGGTTCCGAACCGGCCACAGGCCACTTCGAAAGCCAGATCCAGCTGGACGATAACAAGTATGTTGTGGCCAGCGAAGACACAAAAACCAATCTGGACGGTGTTTTCGTCGCCGGTGACATCCGCACCAAAGCAATCCGCCAGGTGGTCACGGCGACCGCAGACGGCGCAGTCGCGGGCATCATGGCCGAGCGCTATGTAACCGAACTGGCCGGCTGATCCTCCTCCAAGTCAAAAAGGCACCTTGTCTAAGCCCCGGAGCACGATGCAACCGGGGCTTTTTAGCAGGCCGGATGGTGCTGTCTGGACACGGTCAAAATCCTCACGCTTATGCGAAAACCCGAAGCAGTTGAGACGGTATTTATTCCGGGTAGATCACCTGATGGCGAATCGGCAGCCATTCCTGGAATGCCTTTTTCAAACTGAGGTCCCAGAAATCCCATTCATGCGAGTAGCCGGGCACCCGATCAAAGGCGGTCTTATAGCCCAAGCTGGTCAATTCCTCATAGCCCTGTCGGCACCTGTCCAGCGCGAAATCCTTGTCGCCGCAAGTGAAAAAGAATTGCGGCAGCCATTTTTTTGCTAAGACATTCTCAGTAGCTTGCCTGTAAGCGTTGTGCCGGCTGTCTGCGAAGTCTGCCAGATCACCGTAGATGGCTGACATGTCAGGCATCGGTATAGCATCCGGATCCTTGCTCATACGCTTGAACATTTTGCCCATCTCCCCGATGCTGTCTGGGTGGCGGGCTGCGCCGGACATGATCAGAGCGGCCTGATAGCGTTCCGGATACAGCAGGGCGATTTTCATCGCGCCATGAGCGCCCATGGACAGGCCGCCAATAAAAGAATCCTCTCGCCTGTCCGAAATCGGAAATATCGACTGCATGACAAGCGGCAGTTCCTCGGCGAAGTATTTGAGATAGCGCGGACCTTTGGGGTTGTCGGTGTAATCTGAATTATAAGCGGCCGGCATTACTACCGCCAGCTTGTGGTCATCGGCGTAACGGACGATGTTGGAAAAATTGACATAATCCGAATCGTCGCCGGATCCGCCATGCAACAGCAGCAGCGACTGATATTTCATGCCCTTGACATAGGTTTCCTCCCGCCCGTTCATCACGTCAGCAAAACTGAAGCTCGGAAGGCAGATCGTGACATTGGTCTGCATGCCCAGGTATTTGGACAGGAAATTGAACTTGATGACAGCCATATCGCGCACGTCCTTTCGTTGGTTGCTAGTGGATTGCATTAATACTGATGATATATATTCATTTTTGCAAACTTGCTGACCGGAATCAACTTCTTGTTGGAATATAGGCTATAATAATTTCAATATGGCATATGCAATGAAAATACGAGAAAACAGATGCTCCTTGCGGCACTGATTACAGCAACCGTTGCCATCGCCGGCGGTTTCGCGGGTCACAAGCTGAAATTGCCGGCAGGATTCATGGTCGGATCGCTTCTGGCCTCCGGCTTGTTGAACGCGCTATGGGCCGGCGCCTGGTTTCCAATGGAAATCCGGGTCGTTGTCCAGATCCTGGCCGGCGCCTACATCGGCATGAATATCACCCGCGCCAACCTCGTTGAACTCAAGAAAATGTTCAAGCCTGCTCTGGCCCTGTTTTTGGGAATCACCCTGTTCGCTATTCTGTCTGGCTTTCTGATTTACGCCCTGACGGACTACTCGTTTTCCACCTCGATGCTGGCCACCGTCCCCGGCGGCATCGTCGACATGTCGCTGATCAGCCTGGATCTTGACGCCCAGCCTCAGGTGGTTGCAGCCTTGCAGTTGGAGCGACTGGTCCTGATCATGACAATTTTCCCATTTCTGTTGAAAAAAACTATCAGCGCCAAGCAAAAGCGAATACCCTCACCGGCATCTCCGGCTCAAGGCGAGGAAGCTCAAACGACAGTCAAACCGGTGGCCTGGACGATCAAAAACCTGCTTGTCACGCTGCTGGCTTCTGCAGCGATCGGTTACCTGCTCTTCTGGTTTAATGTTCCGGCCGGCGCGATCGTCGGCGCCCTGATCGGCGCGGCCGGATTCAATATCCTCTCAAACGGCCGAGCGCATGTGCCGGTCTCTCTCAAATCCACTGCCCAGGTGGCCGCCGGTCTCCTGATCGGGCAGACCGTCAATGCCCAGAGCCTCGCGGAGCTGAAAAACTTGTATGTCCCGGCTTTGGTTGTATTGGTTGAATGCCTGGCGATTGCCGGCGTCATGGGCTTTTTGCTGTGGAAGATTTTCCGTGTCGACCTGCCGTCAGCCCTGTTCGGCAGCGTCCCGGCCGGCCTGACCGACATGGTCCTGATTTCCATTGACGAGGGCGGCGACCCCTCCAAGGTGATGCTGCTGCAGCTGGTTCGCTATGTCGGGGTCATTTCGCTCTTTCCGACCCTGATCAAACTGCTCGGGAGTTTCCTATGAAACGATTGATTCTACTGCTGCTGGCAACAGTTATCCTGGCAGGCGGCTGCAACACCGCTCCACCGACGTGGTCTGAAAGTTCAGTCGTAACCTCAACAGCATCCGACCCTGCCGGAACTGATAGCATCCCCACGGTCATTGAGCCGTTGTCAACCGAGGATGTCAGTCTTCGCCGCGACCTGCTGGTTCTGCTGCTGGCCTATCAGGATGAGCTGTCCGGCATAATCCTTAGGGATGACGGTATTTTCGTCAAGACAAGTTCTGGAGATGAGATCCTCTATGATGACCATCAGGACAAAACCTTTGATCAGAAGCTGGGTGGTGCTGACCTGCAGGACATGCTGGAGCAGCCTTACCCACTCGACCCCATCAGCACCCTGATGCCCGAAGGGATGGACCCGGGGCGTTTTCGCTGCCACGCTTTCTTCGAAGCCATTTATGGCCGGGACAAATCCGCGGTCCAGGAAAACCTGACCAGTGTCCGATGGGGTGATGTAAATGTCCCTTTCAACGCCCTGGCCGGCGCCGCCGAAAGCCTGGCCGAAGTATCCGGCCGGATCACCAGCCTCGCGGCAGACGATCCGGACATTCGATCCATCGCCTACCCGTCAGCCGGTACATTTAATTACAGGCTGGTCGCGGGTACCGATTACCTGAGTTTTCATGCCTACGGCATCGCAATCGACCTCAATTCGCATGAACAGGACTATTGGCGCTGGGCGAACGCGGTGGATGGGCAGGCTCGTCTGGCAGCCTATCCGGCAGCCCTGGTTATTGCTTTTGAGGAAAGTGGCTTCATCTGGGGCGGCAAATGGCATCATTTCGATATCATGCACTATGAGTATCGGCCTGAGTTGATTCTGAAATCCCGGTTGTTTTCAGATCCGATTAATCCCGATCTCCCCTGGTATGACGGCGCCAATCAAGATGACAGCTTCTGTCTGTCGCTGATCGCCTATCTGGAAGGCCAGTTGTCGACATCAGCTGACGATTGAAATTTGATGATTTTATCGTTATGATTTTAGATAGACGGTTCTACATTAATCTACTTTGAAATCACAGATCAGCGAGGTGACACATGAGCCAGAGCGCAACACACCAGAACCCTCAAGGGTTCACCTATGCCGACGCCCAGGCTGTCGCCGCCCAATCCGGCGGACAAGCTATTCCGACCTTCTGTGCCATGTGCGGGCCAGGCGCCCGCTGCGGCATCTATGCGTTTGTTCAAGACGGCAAGCTTCAGAAT
This sequence comes from uncultured Saccharofermentans sp., assembly GCA_963675845.1. GTDB lineage: Bacteria > Bacillota > Clostridia > Saccharofermentanales > UBA5734 > UBA8949. Next base: position 407,983 of record OY776634.1, read on the forward strand.
GTCGCTGGGATGGCCGAGTCGCCGATCAACCGCGGCAGTGTCTGCCCGCGCGGTCAGGCCTCATCCCAATGGCTGTATTCACCCGACCGGCTGACCCAGCCGCTGCTGCGAAAAGGCAGACGCGGCGAAGGTGATTTCGTTGCCATCCCCTGGGATGAGGCCATCGGCAGAATCGCCGACAAGCTCACTCAGCAAAAACGCCAATACGGGCCCGAGTCGCTGGCTGTTCTCTCGCCGGCCAGGCGTAATTACAGCGAGATCCTGCAGCGCTTCCTGCTGGCCCACGGCAGCCCGAACTACGGGCACAGCGGTATCTGCATGATGCAGCGGGCCTTTGCCTTCGGCTACACGATCGGCGCCAACATGACGCTTTGCGACTATCCCAACACCGATCTGATCATCCTCTGGGGCCGCCAGCCGATCTACTCCGGACCTGCCATGGATACGTCCCGAGACTTGGTTGCTGCCAAAAAACGCGGCGCGAAACTGGTCGCGATCAAGCCCTCAATGGAGCCGGATGCCGGCATGTCGGATGACTGGCTGCCGGTCCGGCCTGGAACCGACGGCGCGCTGGCTCTGGCCATGCTGCATGTCATTATTCAGGACGGCTTGATTGACAGGGATTTTGTTGAAACCTGGTGTTTCGGCTATGACGCTCTCGCTGAACACATTCGCCAGTATTCCCCCGTCTGGGCAGAAAAGATTTGCGGTATTTCCGCCGACCAAATCATCTGGCTTGCCCGAACCTACGCCAAAACACCCAAAGCCGTGATCGACATCGGCAACGGACTCGAGCACGCGCCTTCCGCCAATGACACGCTACGCACCATTGCCATGATCATGGCCGTGACCGGTCACTTGGACCGCCCGGGCTGCAATCTGTTTGGCGGCCCGCCGCAGGGCATCCCACAGCCCCAAACCCTCAACCTGTTCGAACGGTACACCCCTGAGCTGGTCAACAAGCTGGTCGCGCCGGAATTCCCCAAGGAACTCCAACCCTTCCTGGAAGGCACGTCATCCGCCTACTACGGGATCTTTGAGAGTATCCTGACCGAAGATCCCTACCCGATCCGCACTATTCTGGCACCCGGTACGCAGCCGCTGGTCAGCACCCGCGGGTCCCGCCAGGTGATCGAGGCCCTGAAGAAAGTCGACTTCTTCGTCACGATCGACGTCACCCGCCCGGCAGAGATGCCCTATGCCGACCTGGTCATTCCGACCACCACGTCCTATGAGTCCGATCACCCCTTTGAAATGCAAGGCAACTGGATCATGGCCCGGCAAAAGATCATTGAGCCGCTGGGAAACTACAAGTCGATCTATGAGTTCTTTATTGATCTCGGCGTCGCAATGGGCTATGGTGATGATTTCTGGCAGGGGGATGTTGAGGCGTTCCAGAACTTCCAACTGGAACCGCTGGGGATGACAATCGACGAGCTGCGGCAAAAACCAATCGGTCATTTTTTCGAACGGCCGTCGGCAACTCCCCGATACGAGAAATACCAGGCGGTATTCAACCGTCCAACGATCCGCTTTGGTCAACCGCCCTATCTGCCGCAGGGCAAGGTCGCACTCTACAACACGACCTTCGAAGCGCTGGGTTATCCGCCGATGCCAGTCTGGACCGAACCGCCCGAAAGTCTGTCAGGCACCCCGGATTTGTCTGCAAAATATCAGCTCGTCCTTTCGGATTACCACACGTCTAAAAACTTCAACGCCGGCTGGCAGCGCAATGTGCCGGTGCTTCGCGAATTGACGCCGGATCCCACCGTCCATATTCACCCGGATACCGCCAGAATACGCGGCATCGACGACGGCGACTGGGTCAGGCTGGAGTCACCGAACGGCTGGCTTAAGGTCAAAGCAGAGTATTTCAAAGGCATCCGGCCAGACACCGTCATGATGCTGCATGGCTGGTGGCAGGGTTGCCGGGAGCTCGGCAAGGATGACATGCCGCTTCTGGACGGGGGCGCCAACGTCAACCATCTTTACAGCACTGATCCCAAGAAGTCTGTCGACCCCCTGATCACAGCCTACAGCAGCCAGACCCTGGTGGAGGTAAGCCGCTATGAACCATAAACAACTGGGTTTTGTCTTCGATCCATCCAGCTGCACTCAATGCCAGGCCTGCGAGGTCGCCTGTAAAACCTGGCGCGGCCTGGAACAGGGGGTAGCCTGGCGCAAGGTCCTCAATATCTGGGATGGCAAATATCCAGACATTCAAAGTGAAACGTTGTCGATCAGCTGCCTGCATTGCCAGTCACCGGCTTGTATCCCGGCCTGCCCGACGGGCGCGATCCAAAAGGACACGCAAACCGGAACCGTTCTGGTCGACCCGGCGCTCTGCACCGGCTGCCGTAAATGCCGGATTGCCTGTCCCTATGATGTCCCTCAGTTCGGCCAGGACAACCGAATGCAAAAATGTGACCTTTGCACCGGACGCCTGAACGGCAACACACTCATGCCGCCCTGTGTCCACACCTGCCCGAATGGCGCGCTAGCCCTTCGCTGGGTCGATCCTGCGGAGCAAGTTCGGCTCGAGACAAGCACGCTAAAGGCCCTGAACAAGTCAAAATTGTCCTGAGACCGGTCACTTGGTCCGATCTGCATGGTATAATATCTGCACAATATTTTGTTCGAGGTTAAAGACATGCTGCCAGCAGATTCAGGCTACTCGATGCCAGCCGAATGGCATCCGCACCAACGTTCACTGGTTTCCTGGCCGGTGAAGGAATCCATGTGCCATCCGGAGGATTCCGAGCAGGTCAAAACCTGGTATCTTAACCTGATCCTGGCGATCAGCGAATTCGAGCCCGTAGCCGTGATCGTCAATCCCGGCGAGCAGCCGAGTATCGCTGAACTTATTCACCATTATAAAACCCGGCACCAAATAGAAATTCTCTCAATTGCCCACAACGACGCCTGGATTCGTGACAACGGACCGACAATCGTCATGGCTCAAAATGGCGGTGTCGCAGGGATCAACTGGTCATTCAATGCCTGGGGCGGCAAATATGAGCCCTGGGACCTGGATGACGCAGTCGCGCCGTCGATCCTGATGCATTATGCCATTCAGCGCTTAGATGCGCCGCTGGTTATGGAGGGCGGATCAATCCACACGGATGGCGACGGCACCCTGCTGACCACCGAAGCGTGTCTTCTCAATCCCAACCGTAATCCCAAACTATCAAAAGAAGATATTGAGAAGCATCTCATCCATTTTTTAGGTGTATCCAAGGTCATCTGGCTCAAGCACGGCCTGGCCGGCGACGAAACGGATGGCCATGTCGATAATATCGCCTGCTTTGCAGCACCCGGGAAGGTCCTGATGCAAATCTGCGATGATCCAGCAGATGAGAACACAGCGATCACCCGTGAGAATCTGGCAATCCTTGAACACATAACGGATGCCAAGGGCAGACCGATCGAAGTTATTCCGATTCAACAGCCGCCAAGGCAGGACCGCTATGGCAAGCGACTGACGCTCAGCTATCTGAATTTCTATTTTGTCAACGGCGGCATCATCCTGCCGGTGTTCGGTGGTACGGCTTCCGAGACAGATCAGCAGGCAATCGGGATACTGTCCAGCCTTTATCCGGATCGAATCGTCCGACCGATCGACGGCATGCCAATCATCGCCGAAGGCGGCAATGTCCACTGCACAACGCAGCAAATGCCAGAAGGAGCTATCCTATGAGAGAAGTAACCGTTGCAGCCATTCAAATGAGTTGCTCGAACTTTGTCCAGGACAATATTGCCAAGGCCGACAAACAGGTCCGCCAAGCTGCTGATGCCGGTGCGCAAGTCATCTTGCTGCAGGAGCTATTTGAGACGTACTACTTTTGCCAAAAGGAGAAAGCGGATTACTACGCCTATGCCAAGCCGATTGCCGAAAACCCAGCAGTTGTCCACTTCCAAAAGGTGGCAAAGGAACTGCAAGTTGTTTTGCCGATCAGTTTTTATGAGCGCAAAAACAATGCCCGCTACAATGCCATCGCCATGATTGACGCCAATGGTGAAATCCTTGGCACCTACCGCAAAAGCCATATTCCGGATGGCCCGGGCTACGAGGAAAAATTCTATTTCAATCCCGGCGACACCGGCTTTAAAGTGTGGCAGACCCGCTATGGCTGTATCGGCGTCGGCATTTGCTGGGATCAGTGGTTCCCCGAAGCGGCAAGGATCATGACCTTGATGGGCGCTGAGCTTCTGCTCTACCCGACCGCCATCGGCAGCGAGCCGCTGGACAGCTCCATTGATTCCAAAGACCATTGGCAGATGTGTATGCTGGGCCATGCCGCAGCCAACCTGATTCCGGTAATCGCAGCCAATAGGATTGGAACTGAAACCGATGAAGATTCACAAATCTCCTTCTACGGATCGTCTTTCATTGCCGGTCCGCAAGGCAACAAGCTCAAGGAAGCCGGCAGACAAGATGACGCCATACTGATCCAGACCTTCGATCTGGACCAGTTGGCAAAACAGCGGGCCGAGTGGGGGATCTTCCGCGACCGACGGCCTGATCTGTACGGAGCGATCTGCAGCTATGATGGCGAGACAACAGTTTAATTGATGTGAATATTGATGTTTAGCGCCAGTGTTCCAGAATGCTTGAAATCAAGCGCAATCTTCTGTACTAGCTATTCCTTCGACATGGATTGCTATTTCACCGAACGGGATGAAGCCAGACGACTGGCCCTTGCACAACGCGCTGCGCATTTGCAGGTCGTCAATTAGTGATTGGATTTGCCGGAAGTGATTTTACACCAACTTTTAGGACTTAACTGAACTTACCCGGTGTTGCTTAACAGGTTATCCGATTAAGTGTTGACCTTTCGTCAGGGTGGATATGTTCACATGTACCGTGTGATCCGAGGCACATATTTTGAGAGAAGTTATAACTTCTTCCAGCATTTCATCTTCATAAATGCGATAACTTCCTCATTCTGCCGTCCTTCATAATAAGCCACTAAAAGTTTCTTAAATTTTGGAACTTCCTTTTCTGGAATAATGATTAAGCCGCCGCCTTGAGATATTAGATAATGATTGGCAAATATTACGGCAGCCCTTTTATTTCCGTCATTGAATATTTGAGTTTTCATGCAGTATAGGCATAGTTTTATTGCTGCATCAACGCTCTCTTCATTTCGATGTATAATCTCAGACAGGTTATCTTTTACGATTGTTTCTATCGGCAAAGGCGGGATGTATGATGTGCCGCCAATTGTTACTGGCACACCCCTTATCCGCCCTCCGTCATCATAAAAACCTTCATTAACAAGTTTAGCAATATGACTTAGGATATCGTAATCGGAATCACACTGAATCACATTCTTATCCAAAATGAATTCCCAGGCATGTTTTAGGTTCAATATTTTTTGCACATCGGAGGCAGTCATGCCATTGACCTGACCATTATCGATGATGTCTTCTGTCTGAGAAAAAGTTGTTGCCACACCTTCCAGAATTGCCTGGTCATAAATATTCGATTTCATGTTGCCCCTGGCAAAATCAAGATTTAGTTGAACATCTTGTGATAAGTCACGCTGTGCAAATCCGAGTACTGCAAGTTTCTTTTCAATTTGCCTGATGCTTTTTCTTAGTTCTCTAGCTTCTTTCGCATTCCTTAGAAGCAACTGATATAACACATCCGAATAGACATCTACATATTTCGATGTCAGCCTGCTGCCAATGCGCTTTCTGATATAAATGTATTTGTTGCCGCCCAACTCTTTAATTTCTGGCGAACCATCGTAAGGCAGCAGATTCATTCTAGCTTGATAATCCGCCCTTTGATGCAGTAATTCTTGTATTTCTAAACAGTCGTTGTCCATTTGCATTCTCCTTAGGGAACATTTCTGATATTATTCTACGCTATTGTTCCCTATAAATCAATAAATTAGGGAACATGTTGATTTTTAAATCGGCACTATGTTCCCTATAAATTGGCTGGGATTTGAAAAACATTATCAAGGAAAATGGTGAAAAATTGGTCCGGCAGCTGAATGATCACATTCCGAAAGCAAATATTTGCGTTCGCGTGCGCGTTCAATTCAAGTAGCATAGTTGAATATATTAATCTAGGACCTTGTAACACTAAAACGATTCTTTGATCACTGGATACAATCGCTTTAGCTTGATGCGTGCATCAGCCAATTCATACGACCAGTCTATGCTGATCGTTCAAATTCAGCCATGTTTCGCCATGTGCCGTGTTTCGGTGTGTCATAAAGCTCAGTGCTTGAGGCGATGCGGAAAGCTTCTTCTGGGGCAAAGGTGCTTTGTAGCGATCCCCGTTTGCGGGAGTTCAGGTTGTCCATCACCAACAGGATAGCAACGGCATCAGGATAATCCTCATCGACCAGTCGCTTCAGCTGGTGTACCCAGTCTTCTTTGGTCCACGGTTCATTGAACATGAATATACTGCAGGTTCTTCGCCGAATATATTCCGAGTCTTCCCGAATCGGGTCCCCCCTGCCCATTGGAATGGCTTTTCTCCATATAGACCACGGGCGTTTCGCGTCTTAGGGCAGGGCATAAACGGTTAGAACCGCTTCCAAGGCGGCCACAAATACGCTTTATGGCGCACTGGAATGGTCCAGCACCGCTTCAGGTAAGGCTAAGTTGGTTTTCTTTGCGTCCGGAAGAACGGGCTGGTCGAAATCTCCTCAAGAGCGTTCAGTTCTACCATCTTGTCTGCAAGAAGCCGGATTGTCCACCGGGAGTATCCTTTTGGCGGCGTTGAACATCACAGTGGATCAGATGAGCTTCCACATCACCCACCGTCTCAACAATGGGTTGTCTGTCTATTTGAACTTCACAGCTGTCCCGTAGGCCATAACCTCGGCTGCTCCAGACATGACCGCGGACGACGCGTAGCGGGTGCAGACAATGGCATCGGCGCCAAGCTTCTCTGCCTCTTCGACCATCCGTTTGGTCGCCAGGGCACGCGCTTCGTTCATCATGGCGCTATAGGACTGCAATTCGCCGCCGACCAGCGTCTTGAAGCCAGACATGATGTCTCGTCCGATATTCTTGGCCTGAATCGTGCTGCCCTTAACCAGGCCGAGTGTCTCCAGGTCCTTGCCGCTGATTATTTCGGTTGTTGTCATAATCATTGTCTTATCCTCCTCAAGCTTAATAGCCTTGTTCAACAGCTTCTTCGCCAGGGTCTGGCGGTATATTCAGATGGTCCTTAAATCGAGGTCTAATCCGGATAATCAGCAGGATAGAAGCTACCGCGACGACGGCCAGTCCACCCTCTATCGGCCAGACAGTCAGCCCGAAGGACGGCAGCATAACCGCGGCAAAGTCAATTGCCGCATGCAGGGCCATCACTGCGAGAAAGCCAATGGCAGACCGGCCCTTGATCATGAGGTAGCACAACAGTACGGACAGCGCCGCGTGGAACGCCATGGTGAAAATCCGCTCGACACCGGCTGCCAGAAAAAGGTCAGGGGATGTTTCAGTCAGGGCTGATGTAACCTGCCCGGCAAGCTCAGCGTCCGGAACCAGGCTTTCAAGCGATCCAGCGTTGATCGCCAGGCTGATCACCAGGTTGTTGACATAAGTCAGCCCAATCAGCACAATCGATTCTACTGCACCGTGGCCCAGCCCGGCTGACAGGCCGGTCATGTAAGATAACCGTTTTTTCAGCCCGACGCGGAAAACCAAAAAGCGGCCAGCGGTCTCAAACAGGCCCGCCGTCACGGCCAGCAGCAAAGCCAGCAGCACAAAATGGTTTTTGGCCAATTCGGCATACCAGGTTGTCGTGCCAATAAACTGCAGGATGGGAATACGGATCAGCAACTGCGGGATAAAAAAGCCCAAAGCACCGGCCAACCAGGCCGAAAAGAAGCCTTTGCGGCCACGCAGCAGGATGATCAGAAGGACAACCGGGACGATGACACTGAGAAAGAGTGTAACCACCATCAAGAGAATCGACAGAGATGAGACCATTGCACTGCACCTCAAGCTAAAGAATAATTCGATTATACCACAATCTTCAGCGATCAATGGTCGTTTGAATCCATTCTTGACCGGGGTCTTCCGGCTGTTATCAATGCTATTCCTTGGTACAGTTCATCAAGACTCTCAGGTTTTCGATTTTAGCATTCAGCGGCACTTCACAGCCGGAGCCGATGATCATCCCGCCGTCCATGGCCAGTTCGACCAGACGATCGCAGTATGCCTGCACTTCCGACTCAGTTCCGAAGGCCAGCAGCCCAGCCGGCACATCGCCGCGGATGCAGTGATGGCCTTTTAATATTTCCTTTGCTTTGAAAATATCCGTGTCTCCGTCCAGTTCAATGATGCAGCTTTTGGGCGGCAGCTCGAGAAAATAGGGCAGCTGCGGCAGCCAGTTGCCGTCAGCATGGATGACGGATGTCATGCCTTTAGCATGAAAGGAATCCACCATTTGCTTGAGATACGGAAACGAGAATTCTTCGAACATGTCCGGGGATATGAAGGTGGCCGAAGACCTCATCGCGAAGATGGCGATCCGGTCACCCGGCTTGGCTGTCTGCAAGGCCGTTTTGATAATCGACGGCGTTGAAACGCGGCAGGCTTCTTTAACCAGATCCGGAATGTCGAAGGTGTCGTAGGCGAAATTCTCCATCCGCCGGCTCAGTGAAAAAGTATCAAATGCCGGCGCCGTCCCGGTATGGAACATCATCGGAATGCCGCGCTTGTCCCAATATTTTCTGTTCTGGCCGACCCGCATGCCGGTTTGAATAAATTTCAGAATGACCTTGATCTTGGTCAGGCTATTGAGCTTGATCGGGGGATTTTGGATTGATGCGACAAAAGGCAGCTGCCAGGCCGCGTACCCTTTGTCAATGATGGTCTGGTAGTCGTCGCGGCTCATAACCTCTTCTTCGAGGAACTGGAACATTTCATCGTCGCCCAGATCCTTGCCGGGCAGCCGGACCTTCATCTGCTCAATGAATGATGTATCTTTCGGATTCATGGGGAAGACCACATCCGGCTCCGTCCCGATTTTTTCATAAGTCTCGATCAGTGCGTTCAGCCAATCTTTGTTGCTCCTGAAAATATCCGCCTGGGTCTTGCCGGCAGGAACCGCGGCATACAGCATGATCATCGGATAGACCGGGATATCTGACTTTGAGCGGACGGGTCCCAGGTTGACGGCGTTCGTAAACTTCTCTTCATGTGTCATTTTCAATTCCTCCCAAATAGCACTGCTGTATCCAGCATAGCGCGAATGGACGGACTAAATGACTTCCTTGTGGTTATGACCTGATAACTTATTTGGATCAGGGCATCGACGCGACAAAATTAACAAACAGCATAATGGCGGGATTGACACGGCTTTTACTCCAGGCCAGCACGGTGTGCGTATCCTCCAGCTGAATGTCTTTCAGAATATGAATTGACGGGTTGATTGCCAGATTGTTCATGGTATTCACGATGCCGATACCCAGCCCGGCTTCCACCCAAAGCATCACGGTTTCCAGTGTCGGCGCCCAGATGATGTGAGGGGTGAATCCATGGTGTTTAAAATCGTGCATCACTTTCCTCGAACCTGCCAGACTGTCCTTTTCATCGATCACGATGAATGTCTCCTGTCGAAGGTCTTCCCAGCCAGCCGACAGCTTATCGGCCAGCGGGTGGTTTTTGGACACCACCGCAATCGCTTCGCTGGCCGCGATTTCCTCAAACTGGAAAGCAGGGTTGTGCTCGACATCAAATTTCAGCGTGATCGCCAGATCAATCGACCCGTCGATCAACTGTTTCTGCAGACCGCTGAAAGACCGGCGAACCAGCCGAACTGAGATGTTAGGGTATTCCCGGGTGAATGCCGCAAACGATCGGGTGAACAGGTCTCCAACCATCTGTCCTTCCAGAATGCCAATATTGATTTCTCCGCTCATGCCGGCGTTGGCAACCTGGGCCTTGTGAATGATTTCGTCATACTGCTGTTCAATTTTCGGCAACCCTTCCAAGAGGATAGAGCCAGCTGGTGTCAGTATGACCCGTTGCTTTTGGCGGACGAACAGCACCATGTTGAGCTCCTGCTCAAGCGCCGAAATCTGCTTGCTCAGCGCAGGCTGCGAAATAAAAAGGGACTTGGCAGCCTCCGTGAAATTCAATGTGGTCGCCGCGGCCAGGAAATACTTGATCTGAACGGTATTCATTGTTCAAAGTCAATCGAAGCCCGCCCGCATCTGACCTTGCCCACAAAGGTAGAAACCGCTTTGTGCTCCGGGTGATTCTGGTAGGTCTCGAGCGCTTCGACACTGTCGAATGTCATGACGAGCGCCATATCAAATGTGTCTCGTCCACAACCGATGTCGGTCCCGATCTCCATGCTCAAAATCTCAGGAATGATCGGTTGTAGCGAATAGAGCCGATCCCGGACGATCTGCATGTTCTCTTCCTTTTTCGCGCCTTCTGCTTCTTCTTTGAAATTCCAAAGGACAATATGCTTAATCACAAAATCTCTCCTTATTGCTTTGAATCGTAACCAGAAGTCTGGATTACAAGCTATCCTTCAAATATCGTACATCTTCCTCGAGACATTTGACCCGATCCCCGGACTCGTGATACGTATGTTCCCGCTCAAGGATGAATATCTCACATCCCGCTGCGAGCGCCGCGTCACGGACGCGTGCCCAATCCACAATGCCTTCGCCGGTCGCGACATTGACAGCGTTTCTGGCTTCTATCGCCTCGATGAACGCCTGGCTTAGGATCGGTTTGCCGTTATCGTCAAACTTGAATGGCGGATTCTTGGCTGCCTCCGCAGTGCTTTGGGGTTTTTCAATGCCCAGCACGCGGTTGACTTCTTTGATGTGCAGCGCCAAAATTCGCCCTTTGTGCCTGCTGATATAGTCAGCCGGATCAATGCCAGCTGCCGCAGCCCAGCCGCAATCCAGCTCAAATCCGACCAGATCCGGGTCGGTCAGGTCGATCAGATGATCCAGCAACACTTTGCCGTCAACTTCATAAAATTCACCGGTGTGGTTGTGATAGCCGATCTTGATTTCAAACCGCTTTGCCTTTTGGCCCAAGTCGTTTAGCTGTCCCGCCAGGTCTCTGGTATCCTGCAGTGTTGCGAAAAAATACATCGGCACGATTGCCATCTTCACGCCAATGGTTTGCAGATACGGCAAAGCCGCTTCAATCTGATTCAAGCTGACATGTGCGCTGACAGCCTCCAGATGATTGTCCATTAATAATCTTTTCATGTCATCTGCCGGCGTTTCCATGAAGTTGCCGGACAGCTCAACTCCGGCATACCCCATATCTGATGCCGCCTTGAGCATATCGGGCATGGCAAGGCCGCTGCCCATGCCAAATGAGTAGGTTGCCAAATAAAACTTATCCATTTGCTTTTTCCCTCCTGAAATCAGCTGTTCCGACAATCCGGGCTGCATCTGATATTATTATCGCTTAAATTATAAACCACTTTGGCCTGCAAACAACCGCTGTTTTTTATAAGCTGGCAAGCAATGATTAATATGAGTATATTTGTGCCCAGAAAATTATTATTTAATTGTTATTATAATATACTCAAATTGACTTTTTCAACAAATTGATATATGCTTTGGAGTGTAAAAAAACAATATGCACGTGAAGTAAATTGGATAAGTAGCCTGGATTGCGAGCCTGATGACGAGTTATTTGGCATCAGTGTAAGCTTTCCTGCAAATGGCAAAAACCCAATGGAAAAACGGCATTATAGAACTGCGGTCTATCCAGGGTCATCGGTTGATGGCAATGGTTTATACTATGCACAAGCGTGGTATACTTACGAGCTGATCACAGCGAAGTTGAGGCATGCTAACTCTATTGCTGGAGTTAGCGTGCTTTTGTTTTTTAATCCAATACTTAATACGGATACTAGGAGGTATTATCATGAAGAAATGGAAGAAACTCACCTGGGTGCTGGCAGCGCTGCTGGTCCTGTCACTGGGACTTGGCGCCTGTGACGGCAACACGGCCAGCAATGAGCCGCTGGTCATCGGCGAAGGCGACTGGGACAGCTGCAAGTTCCATGACTATGTTGCCAAGCTGATCATCGAGAACGGCTACGACAGCACTGTTGACATCATCCCGGCTTCAACGCCGCTGATGGTCGCCGGCCTGAGTGAAGACGACATCGACATTGTTCTGGAGCTGTGGAGCGACAACATCAAAGACGAATATGACGAATCCATCGCCAATGGCGATTTTGTCGAAGCCAGTACCAACTTCGACGACAACATGCAGGGCCTGTATGTTCCGACATATCTGGTCGAGGGCGACGATGCTCTGGCGCCGGATCTGGTGACAGTCATGGATCTGCCAAAATATGCAGACCTCTTCTCCGATCCGGAAGAACCTGAAAAGGGTCGTATCTATGGCGCGATCGCCGGCTGGGCTGCTGATGAATTCCTGGCCAAGAAAATGGAAGCCTACGGTCTGGATGAAACCTACAACTACATGCGCCCCGGCAGCGATGCAGCATTGTCCGCATCTCTTGCCTCCTCATATGAAAAGGGTGAACCGTGGGTTGGTTACTACTGGGAACCGACCTGGATCATCGGTAAATATGATATGACGCTTCTCGAAGATACCGAATACACGCCTGAAGGCTTCGCCAACGGCGAAGGTGCCTTCGCGTCGGTCAAGGTGACCGTCTGTACGTCCAACGAGCTCAAGGACAGCAATCCGGAGATTTTTGAATTCCTGAGCAATTACGAAACCAGCAGCGCCCTGACATCGCAGGCGCTGGCCTATATGATGGATAACGAAGCCAGTCATGAGGATGCCGCCAAATGGTTCCTGATAGAGAACCAGGATCTCTGGAAGAGCTGGGTCCCGCAAGATGTCTTTGACAAGGTCATGGACGCGATTCAATAATTTATCACATTCTGTGCCAGTCATGCTGCCTCCCGATGCGGGGGGCAGCATGACTGTTGAAAGGAGATAAGGAAGATCATTCCGACGATTATGGGAAGTTTTCCAGAAGAATTGTATTTTGATCTTGGACAATATGTTCAAATGTTTGTTGATTGGCTGCGGGCCAACGCAGCCGGTTTTTTCGAAACTCTAAGCGACGGCCTGCTCTGGATGCTGCTGAGCATTCAGGATGTCCTCCTGTGGGTACCATGGTGGGGGTTTGTCATTGTTGTCTTTGCTGCCGGCTGGCGATTTGGCAAAGTCCGGCGCGGCATATTATATGCGGTCCTGATGACGCTGATTGGCGCATTTGGCCTTTGGATCTTGATGATTTACACCTTGTCGATTGTTTTTGTCTCGGTGATTATCGCCTTGGTCATTGGCATCCCGCTGGGTGTCGCCATGGCCAAGTCAGCAACCTTTGCCAAGATTCTCAAACCGATCCTGGATTTAATGCAGACCATGCCGAGTTTTGTGTACCTGATTCCTGCCGCAATGCTATTTGGCATTGGCATCGTACCGGCTGTTTTCGCGACAATCATTTATGCCTTGCCGCCCATGATCCGCTTGACCTATTTAGGGCTGCAGAATGTCAACAAGGAAGTCCTCGAAGCCGGACAATCATTTGGTTCAACCAGCTGGCAGATGCTCAAGAAGATTGAGTTCCCGCAGGCGCTGTCCACGATCATGACCGGTGTCAACCAGACAACGATGATGGCCATGTCGATGGTTGTCATCGCTTCCATGATCGGCGCCAAGGGCATCGGCCAGGAAGTCCTGACCGCGATCAACCGGCTGGAGGTCGGCCGCGGCTTTCAGGCCGGCCTGGCGATCGTGTTCCTCGCGATCATTCTCGATCGCTTGATCCAGGGCGCTGCCAACAAGCTGAATAAGGATGAGCAGGAGAAAGACTGATGCGAAACATCATTGAACTTAAAAATGTTACTAAGATTTTTGGCAAGAATGTCGACAAGGCGCTGGAGCTTTTGGGCAAAGGTGTTGAAAAGCAGGAAATCATGGAAACTACCGGGAGTGCCGTCGGCGCCTACAATGTCAGCCTGGATATCCCGGAAGGCAAAACTTTTGTCATCATGGGGCTATCCGGCAGCGGCAAGTCGACCATTATTCGCTGTATTAACCTGCTGAACAAGCCGACATCCGGTGAAGTGATCATCGATGGTGAAAACATTGTAGACTATAATAAGACCCAGCTCCAGGAATTCCGGCGCAAAAAGATCGCCATGGTTTTCCAGCATTTTGGCTTACTCAGCCACCGCAATATCCTCAGCAATGTCGAATACGGGCTGGAAATCCGCAAGATTGACAAAACCGAACGCCGGAAGATTGCGATGGAAGCGTTGGAGACCGTTGGCCTCAAAGGCTGGGAGAAGTATTTCCCACGCCAGTTGTCAGGCGGCATGAAGCAGCGCGTCGGGCTGGCCCGGGCGCTCGCCAACGATCCAAAAATCCTCCTGATGGATGAACCCTTTTCCGCCTTGGATCCGCTGATTCGCCGCAATATGCAGGCCGAGCTTCTGGATCTGCAGGACAAGATGGAAAAAACGATAGTCTTCATCACGCATGACATGAATGAGGCCTTCATGGTCGGCGACATGATCGCCATGATGAAGGATGGCGAAGTCGTCCAGGTGGGCACGCCAGATGACTTCATCAAAAATCCCAAGGATGAATATGTCCGGACGTTTATTGAAGATATCGACAAGACCCGGATCCTCAAAGTCAAGAATATCATGTACCAGCCAGCGGAACTCTTCCAGGGCAGTGATCTGGCCGGTGACGCGGCATCAAGGATGCTGGCTGCCGATCTCAGCTATGCATTTGTCCTGGATGGGCAAAAGCATCTTGTCGGATCGATTTCCATGCCTGTCCTGGAAACTGCGCCTAAGGATACACCACTGGAACAGCTGATTGAAAAGGATGTACCTGCGATCAACCAGAACGTTGTCCTCAAGGAGATCCTGCCCATGCTTGACGAAAACAGCGACGCGATTGCCATTATCAACAAGAGTAACGTCTTCAAAGGTGCGGTCGATCACTCCTGCCTGGTATCCGGCCTAATTTGAACAAAAGCTATTAATAAGAACGGCCCTTTGGCAGATCGCCAAGGGGCCGTTTTCATCTTGATTTTCTTCATGTCCGGCTAATCCAGCGCGATCCGCTCCACGCTCTCAGCCACCTGCAACCAGGTGTTGACAGCTATCTTGAGTGTTTCCCGGCTTGGACGCTCGATCTTTTCATGCAGCCGCTCAACAGCACACTTGCCCATCCGGTCGCGTGCGACATGCATGGTGGTCAGCTTGGGCGAGACGATCCTGGACATCGGCATGTCATCGACACCGATCACGGATACGGCTCTCGGGATGGCGTAGCCCGCTTCTTTGAGCGCTCGAATGCAGGCGATCGCAATGATGTCGTTATCCGCGAAAAATGCGGTCGGCAGCTTGGGGTTTTGTGCCAGGAACCGTGTCATGTCCCGGTACGCGCCATCACTGGTCGAGTCAACCCGAATGGTATTGTGCACACTGCCGGATGTCGCCATAAGGCCTTCTACCGCTTTGACAAAGCCTTCGCGCCGCTCGCGGAAATTAACGATGTCGACCTTGGATGCCAGATGTCCGATTTTCCGGTGTCCCATGTCGATCAGGTATTTTGTCGCCTGGTAGGCCGTTGAGATATTGTTGATGACGACGCAATCAAGGTTCGTCGATTCAAAATTGGCGTCCAGCACCACCATCGGCACGTTGATGTCCTCGGCAATCCGCATGTCCTCGTCTGACATTTCGGTCGCCAGTAAGATGACGCCGACACAGCCGGACGAGTTGATTGACCCGATCTGCTCAAGATGGCTCTGGCTGGCATAGAAATAGGTCAACTGGGTGTGGTAGGACAACCCTCGGGCCGACAAAGTGATGTTCTCAATCAGCTCAGCGAAAAACGGCGTGTCACCGACAACCAGACCGTGCTTCTTGAAAATCACCAGGTTGATATAGCGAGATGTTTTTTCAACCGGCTCCCGTCGCGGCTTTTCAAGGCCATGCTCGGCAGCGGCCGCCAGAATTTTCCGGCGCGTTTCATCGCTGACACCCTTTTTGGCATTCAAGGCGATGGATACGGCCGATGGGGATACTCCAAGTTTTTTAGCCAGTTCCTTTGAACTGATTGCCATGCTTCCACCTCCAATCGAGATCTATATAGTAACGTCTGCATCTTTGCACAGTATAAATTTAGACGTTAAATTAGTCAATAAATTTAGCTCTCAATTACTAAATATTTGCAGATTGTTGATCTGAAAAAGCACTTTTTCACTAATTCTCGATGTTTTCTGCTGTGCATTGGTAGAATCGGATCTTGTTGTCTTGTACTTCGAACTAAACGAGCCTACAATTTAGTTGTCCTGGGTCCCATTGTCCAAATAACGCAAACCAGAGCTGAAAAACAGATTGAATATGATTTCTAGACCCGGACCCAAGACCCGACAGATCATACACCCCACCATAGACCCGAAACAGATGAACAGTTCGACCACCGAAGAAAGGATAGTGAACATGAACGCTTCACAATTGAAGAGAATCGCAATCGAGCGGCGCCTCGATGTACTCGATATGGTATATCACAACAAAGCCGGTCATATCGGCGGCAGCATGTCCGGTATGGATATCCTGGTCGCTTTGTATTACGGCCTGCTTGACACCCCGAAGATCCTGACGCGAGCTCCCGAACGCGACCGGTTTGTCCTCAGCAAGGGACACTGCGCGGAATCCCTGTATGCGGTCCTGGCCGACTGCGGCTTTTTCAGCAAGGATGAACTGAAAACGTTCACCAAGTTCAAAACACGTCTGGCGGAACACCCCACCAAGAATGTACCAGGGATCGAAATCGCCACCGGCGCACTGGGACACGGCCTGTCAGCCGCGATCGGCATGGCGATCGCCCTGAAGGCGGATAAGCTCCCATCCCATGTTTATGTCCTGATGGGTGACGGCGAACAGGCCGAGGGCTCAATTTGGGAAGCCGCCATGGCAGGTTCCAAATACAAGCTGGACAACCTGACCGCTATTGTCGATCGAAACCGTCTGCAGATTTCCGGCTGCACGGAAGACATCATGCCGATTGGGGATCTGCTGGAAAAATACCGTGCTTTCGGCTGGAACACCTTGACCTGCGACGGTCACGATCCGGAGCAGCTCCTGCTCGCGCTTCAGGCTAAAAGCGACGGCAAGCCGACCGTGGTCATTGCCGAGACAATCAAGGGTAAGGGATCGAAGGTTATGGAGAATATCGCTGGCTGGCACCACCAGATCCCGACAGATGAAGAATACGCCCAGATCCGCCAAGATCTGGAAAGAGCCCTGAAGGAGGCGGAGTAAATGGCGAAGGTATCCTGCCGCAAGGCATTCACAGCAAAACTGACCGAACTGGCCAGGACTAACGACAAGATTTATGCGATGGCAACAGACTCCAGGGGCAGCGTCACGATCGGCTGTTTTGCGGATGAACACGACGGCCGCTTCATCGAATGCGGCATCGCCGAGCAGAACGCGGTCGGCATCGCCGCCGGTCTGGCCAAGGTCGGCAAGACTGTTTTCGTGACCGGGCCGGCCTGCTTTCTAGCCGCTCGCGCTTACGAGCAGGTCAAAGTCGATGTCGCCTACAACAAGACCAACGTCAAGATCATCGGCGTCAGTTCTGGCGTCAGCTATGGCCCTTTGGGCGGAACGCACACGTCCACCCATGATTTCGCCAGCATGCGCGCGCTGCCTAATCTCACAGTTCTGGTTCCATCCGACAATCTCCAGGCTGCCTGTCTGACCGAGTGGCTGTCTCAGGACAATGGCCCGGCTTATATGCGAATGGGGCGCGGCGATGTCGAAGGCATCTATGATGAACACGAGACGTTTGAGGTGGGTAAGGCCAAGCTGGTTCGCAACGGCTCGGATGTAACCATCATCGCCTGCGGCGAAACGGTCTGGCCAGCCATCCAGGCAGCAAACCGGCTGGCTAAAGAGGGCATATCCGCCAGGGTGCTGGATATGTTCACGATCAAGCCGCTTGATCGCGATGCCGTGATCCGGGCAGCCCGGGAAACCCGGGGCATTGTCACCCTGGAAGAGCACAGCGAATTCGGCGGCCTCGGTGAAGCGGTGGCTCATGTGGTCGCAGAAACCGATCCGGTGCCCATGAAGATCATCGGGTTTCCGGACGAAGAGCTGCTGGTCGGCAAATCAGCTGAATTATTCGAACACTATGGCCTGTCGGCCGAAAACGCAGCCGCTCAAGCCAAACGGCTGCTGGAGGTCTAGCGCGATGTTTGTCCTGGCAATCGATCAGAGCACCGCGGGCACCAAAGCAACCCTGTTTGATCCGGATGGCGCGATTCAGGGTCGTCATGACGTGCCGCACAAGCAGATCACCAATGACCTGGGCTGGGTCGAGCACGACCCGGATGAAATCTACCGCAATACATTGGCGGCATGCCGTCAGGTGATCGCTCATACAAAAATATCCAAAGAACAAATCAATGCCATCGCCATTTCCAACCAGCGTGAAACCGCCGTTTGCTGGAATCGGAAGACCGGCCTCCCCGTTTACAATGCTATCGTCTGGCAGTGCGGTCGGGCATCCGACATCACCGACGAGCTGGAAAAGATTGGGGCGGCGACCCTGATCCGGCAGAAAACCGGCCTTCACCTTTCCCCGTTTTTCTCTGCGGCCAAGTTTGCCTGGATTATACGCAATGTCGATCAAGCTCCCGGTCTGCTGGACAAAGGACAGTTGTGCTGTGGCAACATAGACGCCTGGCTGCTGTTTCGCATGACCGAGGGGCGATCCTTTAAAACAGATTTTTCCAATGCGTCCCGCACCCAGCTGCTGGATTTGGACACGCTAGACTGGAGCGATGAGGTTTTGGAGCTTTTCGGCTTGAATCGAAAGGCACTGCCGGAGGTCGGCATGAGCGACCGGCTATTTGGCGAAACACTGCTGGACGGTCTGTTCGACAAGCCGGTTCCGATTCTTGCCATGATGGGTGACAGCCATGCTGCGCTGTTTGCCAATAACTGCCTGCAGCCCTATATGGCCAAGGCTACCTTCGGCACCGGAACGTCGGTCATGATGAACATCGGGACCGAACGCAGAAAGCCTAAAGGCGACAGCGTTGTTGAGTCATTGGCCTGGGGCATGAACGGTCAGGTCAGCTATGTGCTGGAGGGCAATATTAACTACTCGGGCGCGATCATCCGCTGGCTGGTTGATGAAATCGGATTGCTGGGCAAGCCCGACGACGCCGGTAAACTGGCTGCATCGGCTGCCGGTACGAATGGGGTCTACCTGGTCCCGGCCTTTTCCGGTCTGGGCGCGCCTTACTGGGATCCCCAGGCCCGGGCGGCGATCGTTGGCATGAGCCGCGCCACCCGGCGCGAACACATCATTCGCGCCGCCGAAGAAGCCATTGCCTACCAGATCCGGGACATTGTCGAAGAACTCAACGCCAGCTGCCCCGAACCACTGAGCCGCCTGGCCGTCGACGGCGGTGCAACCCGCGATGCCTTTCTGATGCAGTTTGTCGCGGACCAGCTGGGCGTGACGCTGAATGTCTCCAGAACCGAAGAACTGTCGGCAGCCGGCGTTGCCTATATGGCCGGCATTCGTTGCGGCCTGTGCGATCCCGACTGCTTGTTTGCCGGCGATCGCCACAGCAAGATCGAACCCAAAATGGACTTAGAAGAAAGACAGGATTTATACGATGGCTGGAAAAAAGCAATCCGGCAGATCCGAAGTTGCTAGGAGGAATACATATGAATTTAACTAGGAAGCAGACATTTGGCGTCATCGTCACCACCCGGGGATTTTTCCCGTCACACCTGGTCAAGACCGCTCGCGAACAGATAACCGGCCTGCTGTCCCGGCTTGGCCACGATGCGGTCATGGTCGGGGAAGCCGACACGGAGTTTGGTGCGGTCGTCACGACTCAGGAAGCCAGAATATGTGCCGACCTGTTCAAGCGAAACGCCGACAGGATCGACGGCATCATTGTCATTTTGCCCAACTTCGGCGAAGAGATCGGTGTCGCTGAAGCCATCGACTTGGCGGGTCTGAACGTTCCGGTTCTGATTCAGGCCTGCGACGACGATTTCAACAAGCTGGACATGGCCAATCGCCGTGACGCGTTCTGCGGCAAAATCTCACTTTGCAATAACCTGCGTCAGCGCTCGATTCCCTTTTCGCTGACCGAACTGCACACCTGCCCGATCGACAGCGCGGCCTTCGAACAGGACGTCAGACGATTCGCCGGCGTCTGCCGTGTCGTCGGCGGTTTGCAAGGATCGAAAATCGCTCAGCTCGGCGCACGCCCAGGGGCTTTTAATACAGTTCGCTATTCTGAGAAGATCCTACAGAAACATAAGATTTCCGTTCATACTGTTGATTTCTCCGAGATCATCGCCAATGCAACAGACTACCAAGATGTACAGAAAGTCAAAGACAAAATTGCCGAAATCAGGGCTTATGGCGATGTCGCAGACTGGATTGGCGACGAATTGATGATCAAGCAGGCCAAGCTAAGCCTGGCTATTTCCGAAAAAGTCGAAGAACTCGAAGCGGACGCATCAACCGTCCAGTGCTGGGACTCCGTACAGAACAACTACGGCTGTGCGACCTGCTTGTCCATGAGCATGATGGGCGAGACCGGCAAGCCATCCGCCTGCGAGAGTGATGTCACCGGCGCGGTCTCCATGCTGGCCGCCAGGCTAGCCGCCGAGTCGGCGCCAGCCCTTTTGGATTGGAACAACAACCTCCGGGACGACCGTGACTGCTGCATCGCGCTGCACTGTTCCAACTTCCCGAAAAGCTTCTTCAAGACAGATATTGAGATTGAAGCTTTGGATGTCCTGGGCAGCACGCTTGGCAAGGAAAACTGCTTCGGTGCCGTCAAGGGCCAGGTTGCCCAGGGTCCGATGACCTTCGTTCGCATCACCTCAGATGATGTGAGCGGCAAACTTCGCGCCTATGTCGGGGAAGGTCAGTTCCAGCCCGAGCCGCTGCCGACCAAGGGCGGACTGGCCAACGTCCGCGTCGAAGGCCTGCAGGATCTAATGAAGCATATCTGCAAAAACGGATTCGAGCATCACGTCTGCTTCGTCCGCGGCCACGTCGCCGATATCCTGGCCGAAGCCCTGGGCGATTATATGAACATCGATATCTACAGGCATCAATAAGGAGGAGAATAATATGACAGCAACCGTCGAACAATGGCGAACCACAATGATCGAACTGGTAAGTTCACAAACCTATCAGAACCCGTTTCTGGATGTCGACGTCCAGGCCGAGTTTCAGTCTGAAAGTGGTCGTACCATTACCCTGCAGGGTTATTGGGACGGATCGAATTCCTGGAAGATCCGCTTCGCACCGACCGAGCCGGGTCAATGGACCTACCGGACCGAGTCCAGCAACCCGCAGGACAAAGGCCTTCACCAGATGACCGGCATGATCCAATGCTTACCCTACGAAGGTGACCTGGACATCTATAAACACGGTTTCCTCAAGGTCGGGCCACAGGGTCGCTATCTGGTCCACGATGACAACACTCCGTTCTTCTGGCTGGGCGACACGCATTGGACGTTCGTCACCGAGGAACGCTTCGATGAGTCCAACTGCCCGGAATACGACAGCCAGTTCAAAGCCTGCGTCGACAAGCGCGTCGAGCAGAAGTTCAACGTCTACCAGTGCAATTTCCGCGACGGCAAGGGCTACAGCGTGTTCGGCCGCTATGACGAGTATCTGCAGGAAACCGAGAACGGCTACCTGCCGGACATCGACTTCATGAAATCCAATGTCGATCGCAAGATGCAGTACCTGGCCGATCAGGGTCTGGTCATCGCCGTCGGCTATTCCTGGGGCAGTGCGATCGTGCCGGATGGCCAGCTCGAGCGCTATCTGCTGCTGGCCAAATACCTGGTCGCGCGCTACGGCGCGTACCCGGTCATCTGGACGCTGGCCGGTGAAGTGCCGGGTTATTTCGGTGGTGAAGAAGAAGAAAAGATGACAGCCTACTGGCGGGAAGTCGCGCTTGCGACCGAAAAATACGATGGCTATGGGGCGCTGCAGTCTGTCCATCTTGCGACCGATCGGCCCTTCCCGGACGTCTACCAGGGAGAATCGTGGTACGACTTTTCCATGAGTCAGGCCGGCCACGGCGACATGCATCTCGGCGCCAGCATGTACAGCGAATACCGCCAAAGGTTCCCGTCCATGCCGCTGGTCGAAAGCGAATCGCTATATGAGGGCATCCAGTCCGGCGAAAGCAACGGCGCGAGAACCATCACGCCGGAAATTTTCCGTCGAATCGCCTACCTGTGCATCCAGAACGGGGGCTGCGGTTATACCTACGGTGCCTGCGGCGTCTGGGAACTGCAATGGGAAGCGGCAAAGCCTGGTACATTCTGGAGCTTCTGGGGCTCGATGGCCTGGAACGACGGTCTCAAACTGCCGGGCGCCAACCAGCTGACCATCCTGAGGGATTTCTACGAGAGCGTCGGCT
Organism: uncultured Saccharofermentans sp.; assembly: GCA_963675845.1. Classification (GTDB taxonomy): domain Bacteria; phylum Bacillota; class Clostridia; order Saccharofermentanales; family UBA5734; genus UBA8949. The sequence continues at coordinate 430,448 of OY776634.1, forward strand.
GGCATAACCTTCGCCCGATTCCTGACCTGATCACCCCCAGCATGACGATGAAGAACCCGGAACTGAGAGCCGACCGGCTGCCGAGCTTCACGGCTGACGACACCATGGAGACAATTGTCGGCTATTTCGCACCCGGTCGCGCGGTGCCGGTCACGATCCGCACCCTGACCGCCGCGAGCTACACCGCCCGGTGGTTTGACCCGGCCAACGGCGAATACACCCTGATCAACGAAAACGTCAAACCGCAGACCGGCAGCTGGCAGACCCCGCAGAAGACAACCATGAACGATCTGCTGCTGGTACTGACAGCCAACTGATGACAGGAGTGACCAATAAAATGCAGACAATTCATCTATATGATCGATTTGAAATTGAACTGACCGGGCCAAAATCCGGCAATCCGTTCGTCGATGTCAGCCTCTCTGCGACCTTCACAAACGGCCAAAGCGAGATCCATGCTGACGGTTTCTATGACGGCGACGGTAATTACAGAATCCGCTTCATGCCGATTCAGACGGGTGTATGGCACTATACTACATTGAGTAACATAGCGGATCTGAATGGCCAGTTCGGTTCATTTGAATGTGTCGCGCCCCGCGAGGGCAGGCACGGTCCGGTCCGCACCAGCAACCGATTCCATTTCGCCTGCGATGACCAGACACCTTTCTACCCGTTCGGCACCACTGCCTACAACTGGACCAACCAGGATGCAAAAACCGTTGAAAAAACCCTGGAAACGCTCTCCAAGAACGGCTTTAACAAGATCCGCTTCAGCCCGTTCCCCAAGCACTATCTCTACAACACCAATGAACCGCTCCAATACCCCTTTGAGGGCGGCAAGCTCAATCCGGATTATGTCGCGCAGGTTGATCTGTCCGCGGTTTTCGGCAAACCGTCGTTTGACCAATACCAGTTTGACTTCACCCGACCCAACCCGGTCTTTTTCCGCGACTTTGAGCGCCGGATAGAACAGCTGTTGGAGCTCGGGATTGAGGCGGACATCATCCTTTTCCACCCCTATGACCGATGGGGTTTTTCTGCCATGCCGGATGAAGCCAACAAACTGTACCTGCGTTATTTTCTGGCTAGGGTATCATCTTACGCCAACGTCTGGTGGTCGATGGCCAATGAGTGGGATCTCGTCCGGGACCGGACAGTCGAAGACTGGGAACAACTCGCAGCATTCGTCCAAGAGCACGACCCTTACCGCCATCTGCAGTCCATCCATAACTGCATGACGGTCTATGACCAGACCAAGGACTGGATTACCCACGTCTCCTGGCAGCGAACCGATGTCCACAGCCATGTCGAGCTGACCAACAAAATGCGGGAAGACTGGCAAAAGCCGATCGTGATTGACGAGATCGCCTATGAAGGCAATATCGACCAGGGCTGGGGCAACATCACCGGCGAAGAGCTGACCCGGCGCTTCTGGGAAACCGTTGTGCGCGGCGGATACTGCACACACGGCGAGACGTATTACCGGAACGACGAGCAGCTCTGGTGGGCCAAGGGCGGCGAACTTCAGGGCACAAGCCCGTCTCGAATCGCTTTTCTCAGAACGATACTCGAGGACTTCGGACAGATCACCCCGGTTCAAAGGATGCCCGACTGGGATCTGGTCTGGGGGCTGTCAGGCGAAATGCACGAGCGCACGATCGATATTCCATTTGGTGATCCCAAAACCCTGTATGCTGACCGGATGATCTGCTACTTCGGATTCATGCAGCCCAGCTTCAGGAACTTAACCTTGCCAGACGACTTGTCGTACCAGGTGACCATCATCGATACCTGGGAGATGACGCAGACAACCCTGGATGGTCAATATTCGGGACAGGTTCACCTGGACCTGCCCGGCAAGACCGGCATCGCGCTCAGGTTTGACCGGGTTTAGACGCCTTCACAATCCTCAAATCTTGATTTGCACTGATTTGGATTCTATTCTTAAACTTTTGTCCTGCCGCAAACCGCCCCTGGACCGATTGGTTCAGGGGCGGTTTACTGTCTAACACATCCTATATAAATGCCTAGAATTACTTCAGGGCGATCTCGCCGCTTTCAATCCGGTCAATGAGCTCTTGCACCTTGAAGTCGATCATTTTGATGATCTTGATAAAAGCCTCATCCGGTTTGCCGGACGGATCTTCCAGCCCCCAGTCTTCCCGGTGCCTGCAGGGCAGGAACGGACAGGACACGTTGCACCCCATGGTGATGACAATATCCAGCTCGGGGATGTCATCGATGATTTTCGAGTGCTGCTTTTCTTCCATGTCGATGCTGTAAATGTGCTTGATCAGGCGGACGGCGTCCTGATTGATCTGCGGTTTTGTTTCGGTCCCGGCGGAATAGCTTTCAAACACGGCCTCAGCATAGTGCCTGCCCAGGGCTTCCGCCATCTGTGAGCGGCAGGAATTATGGACGCAGATGAAGCCGACTTTGGGTTTGGATTGAGCCATAATAAATTCTCCTGTTCACTGTTTTTCGGACTGGCTGGTCAATGGGTTTTGGACGCAGGCTGTCAGGATTATTCTACCATAATTCAAACGTCTGACTGGAGCTAAGACATCTGTACATGCAAAATTGGGCTGTGTCTCATATAATAGGAGTAAGTGCATCGGGCACATTGCCACATCCACTAGAGGAGGACCTATCATGGAACGTTTTGACTTGATTGTAATCGGCAGCGGCGCAGGCCTGATGGTCATTGAGGCAGCTCTGACCCAGGGATTGAAATGCGCCTTGGTGGAGAAGGCCAAAGTCGGCGGGACCTGCCTGACCAAAGGCTGCATACCGTCAAAGATGCTGGTCTACCCGGCAGATCTTGTCCGGGAAGCCCAGCGTGCTGATCGGGTCGGCATCAGCTATGCTCCGCCCAAAATCGATTGGGATACCATCGCCAGCCGGATGTGGAAAGAAGTCAACATCAGCAAGTCCCTCGAAACACAGCTCAGTCAAGTCAGCGACCTGACACTCTTCCGAGGCCAGGCTGAATTTACCGGACCGGACCAGTTGCGCATCCAGTATGATGACGACACCGATCCGGATGAGATCAGTGCTGACAAGATCCTGATCGCTGCCGGTGCCAGAACCCGCGTGCCGGATGTACCGGGTCTTTCGGAGACCGGTTATGTAACGGCTGAGTCCTTTTTCGGCGACCGCTTCCCCGAAAAACCCTATGACCGGCTGGCCATCATCGGCGGCGGTCCGATCGGTGCTGAATTCGCCCATATCTTCGCGACCATGGGAACCGAGGTCACGATCGTCGAGCGCCAGGCGAGACTCTTAGCCGTTGAAGAGGAGGAAGTCAGCCAATTTGTGGAAAAGCAGTTCAGTGCTTACGGCATATCCTGCCATACTGACTCGACGATCGTCGAAGCGGCCCGAGAAGGCGCCCAAAAAACCATTATCCTGGATCACCAGGGCATACGACAGAGCATTACGTGCGATGAGATCTTCATCGCCACCGGCACCCGGTCCAACGCTGACCTGCTCAAGCTGGAGAACACGACAGTTGATCTGGATGAGCGGGGCTGGATCAAGACCAACGAATATCTGGAAACCTCGCAGCCCGGCATTTGGGCGCTGGGTGACATCAACGGCAAATACCAATTCCGGCACAAGGCCAACTTCGAGGCCGAGGTTCTGATCAAGAACCTGTTCGGAGCCGATGAAAGCAGGCGATCCGTGACGTACAACAGCGTACCTTGGGCGGTGTATACAGATCCGCAGGTGGCGCATGTCGGCATGACCGAGCAACAAGCCCGAGCGATGGGTCTGGAGGTTCATATTGCCCGCAACCACTACTCGGATGTCGTCGGCGGGATCGCCAGGGGATATTCCAAGCACGACCCGGACAATGGCTTCGTCAAGATCCTGGTCGACCATGACCGTAAGATCATCGGCGCACACGTCGTCGGGCCGCATGCAGCCATCTTGCTCCAGCCGTTTGTCTACTTGATGAATACCGGGCAGAAATGTCCGGACAAAAAGATCCTGTCAGCCGATTCAGATCACTCGACAATACAAAGCCTGCGCATCATGTGCCCGTCGCTGGGCTCCTATATGCCGATCAACAATTCGATGGTGATCCACCCATCACTCAACGAACTGACAGCCTGGGCGTTCGAGAACATTGACTGGTCGGAGGAATAACCTTAAGCATTATCCGCGATCCTCAGCACCAGCTCACTGGATTCTTCCCAGCCAAGACATGGGTCTGTAATGGACTGGCCAAATACACTGCCATCGACCGGTTGCCGACCACCGACCAAATAGCTTTCGATCATGAAGCCCTTGACCAGTTGGCGTATTTCACTTGAAATTTTTCGGTGATGCAAAACTTCCAGCGTAATCCGCGCCTGTTCTCTGGGGTTCTTGCCGGAATTGGCGTGGTTGGTATCGATCAGACAGACCGGGTTGACGAGTTGCCGAACCCGAAAGAGATCCCAGAGCCGCTTCAGATCTTCAAAATGGTAGTTTGGGATATTCCTTCCGCCTTTGCTGACCGATCCTCTGAGCACGGCATGCGCCAGAGGATTACCCTGGGTCTGAACCGCCCAGCCCTGATATGGGAATTCGTGCCCGGCCTGGGCTGCTGTTATTGAGTTCAGCAGGATCTGAAAATCGCCGCTGGTCGGGTTTTTCATCCCCACCGGCTGGTCAATTCCGCTGGCAACCAGGCGGTGCTGCTGGTTTTCGACTGAACGGGCGCCGACCGCGACATAGCTGAGAATGTCATCCCGATACGACGGCATATCCGGATAGAGAATTTCATCCGCCGCGCCTAGGCCGGATTCCGTCAACGCACGAACATGCATTCGGCGTGCAGCCATCATCCCACTGAACACATCGGGGGCTCCCACTGGATCGGGCTGGTGCAGCATGCCCTTGTAGCCTTCGCCGGTCGTCCGCGGTTTGTTGGTGTAGATCCGGGGCACCAGAACCAATCGGTCGGCGACCGCGTCCTGAAGACGGCTGAGCCGGTTGGCATATTCGCAGACAGCCTGCTCGTTATCCGCGGAACATGGGCCGATTACGACGATCAGGCGGTCGCTCCGGTTGGTTAAAATGTTGCGAATCGCTTCATCCTGTTTTACTTTACTGGCAGTCATTTCGGCGGTCATCGGGAATTTGTGCTTGATTTCATCAGATGTTGGCATGGGATTTTGGAAATGAAAACTCATGAGCAGTCTCCTCGACATCTAAGCGTTTGATCAATATACAATCATTTTTCGTGATAGCAATCAATGTTTAGATCATACACCATCAGCATACAGATCGAAAATGTGTTTTGCGACAAGTGCTGGTCGTTCCGACGCTCAAAAGACTCATCGCCTTTGTCCGCCCAGCCAGGTTGCCTCAGTCAGCGCACCGAATCACTTATAGCTCTGATCCAGAATTACCAAGCAACTTTGATTTAGACTTGCTCGTTCATCTCAAGAGATGCCCTTATCGTTTTAGATGACGCGTGCTATACTTATATTATTGGCAAATGTTCATTTGATATCCAAGGGAGGCGATATCAATGTTTTGCAGAAATTGCGGATCTCAATTGCCTGACGACGCGAGTTTTTGCCCGGAGTGCGGGGCAACCCTAGCTCAATCTGCCGGATCTGAACCCGGCCAGGCAGACACACCCTCGCCAACTGCTTCACCCCCTCGAAAACCCAAATTGAAGACCTGGCACAAAGCCCTGATCATTGCTGGTGCCGTGATTGTTGTTGCCGCGATTGCTTTAGGGGCGATTTACGGCTTCGGTCTGTTCGACCGAAAAGATGACAGCATGGAAGTCTTCCTGACAACCAGCAGTTCGGGCCATCTTGAAGCCCAGGGTGTCGATCGGATTCGTCTGGTTGTCGATGAAGTTTGGGATATTGTCTACGAAATTGACGGCAAGCAGTTCTATGAACTTGAAGCAGATGACTTCATGGACGAGCCGACTGATGTCAAGATCATCTTCCGCGATCTGGCCGCCAATATCATCAGCACCGGCCGGATCTCCGGCCTGATGGTCATCAACACCGACGTGGAAGACGAGATTGACTGGGACGACTATACCCAGGCCGAAACCCTGCTGGTCCGCGATTCGGAAGGCTTGGTCGAACTGCTGGACATCGCCGAGCTCAAGGCTGTCAGATACTTGTATCTGCAGAACTGCGAAGTGATTGAGGATCTGGATGACCTTGGCAGCATGCAACTGCAAAAGCTATTTATTGACAACATGTCATTGACCGACCTGGACGGCCTGGCTGAACAATCCGATCTCACGCTGCTCAGCCTGGACGACATCGAAGGCCTGGATGATCTCAAAGCCCTGGCGGATCTGAACAAACTGCAAACGCTGCTGCTGGACGATGTCGAAGCGGATCGTGCTGACGATCTGGATATGCTCGAAGGCAGCTCATCTTTGCGTTTTCTGGAAATCCGTTCTTGTGACTGGCTCGACGACCTGTCCGCATTGGACAGTCTTGGCAACCTGCAGACCCTGATGCTGTCCAATATGCCGATTGACGACCTGGACGATCTCGAACAGAGAAATAACCTCAAGCGCCTGATGCTCGAGCAGCTCTTTTCGCTGGACAGCCTGGATCCGCTTAGTGAACTCAAGTCGCTTGAGACCCTGACGATTTTCGAAATGCCAATGGATGATTTCGACGCCCTTTCAAACCTGACCCGGCTGCAAGAGCTTCGCCTGGTCAGCACCGGGTTTTCTGACATTTCGGACATCCAGGGTTTGACCGAGCTTGAATCCCTAACGTTGGCCAATTTGCCGGTCGAAAGCCTCGTCGGGTTGGAAAAGCTGCCGAAACTCAGCCGTCTGCTGCTGTCCGGTTTGAAAGACACCGAGGATATTTCAACGCTCAGCGAGATGAAAAAGCTTGATATGTTAGCGCTTTGGTCTTTTCAGCCTGAAATTCTAGATGACCTGCCGGCACTGGGGGATCTCGAAACCTTGTGGCTGATCAACATCGCGGCTGAGGATATCCGTTTTCTCGACGGATTCGACTCGCTCAGCGAGTTGGTGCTCAACCTGGATCTCGAGTCGGTCAGCGGACTTGAAAAACTGACCGGCATCCGGACGCTGACTCTGGCCTATATGAGACTCGAAGATGTCGAGGCGCTGTTCGAGATGCGGCAGTTGAAGACGCTGGTTTTGCGCCATATGTCCACCATCCTCGAGTCAGTGGACGATGCATTTGATGACCTCGAAGACCAGGGTATATTGGTCATTCGCGACCGATTGACCGATCAGGCCCGGATTGTTGATGAATTCAACGATGACTCCGATGGCGGCGGCGACACCGAAGAGACAACCGAAGCCACCGAGACCGAAGTTACGACAACTGAGACAAAACCTCAGATCACCCAGGTCAGGCTGCTGCTGCCCATGCAGAACAGCCCGGATTTTGATGCCTTCATCGAAGGGGCGATATACTATACCGAAGAGAACAGCCGCTTTGAGATGATCGTGACGGACGCAGGTGGCGAATCCAGCCAGCAGACTGCCTTGATCCTGAGCGCACCCGGCGACGGTATGGAAGCCATCGTGGTCTGGCCGTTTCTCTTCGAAGATGCCGCAGCCAGTCTCGACGAACTCAGTGCATCCGGTTTCCCTGCAGTTGTCGCACTGGCCGATCCCATGAACTTTCCCAATCAGCTGTGCGTCTATATCAACCATTATGAATACGGTCTCATAGCCGCCAACATGTCCGGCGGTATGGTCGACAGCGGCAAGGCCGTCGCGATCGTATCCGGCATGGAAAACATCCCGGTACTGGAGGAGCGGCAGGCAGGCTTAATTGATACCATAGCTGACCTGATGCCCGGTGCGACAATCCTGGACCCGCTCTACATTGATTTTGATCCAGTCATAGCAACCGAATCTGTCAAGGAACTGCTTGATTCCAATCCGGACATCCAGCTGATTTTTGCCGACTGCGCGATGGCCGGCCAAGGCGCGGTGAATGCCATTTCAGAGCTCGGCTTGAACGACCAGGTCTCCCTGATTGTTCTCGATGCCAACAGCGGTGTCATCAGCGGCCTGGAAGACGGCTCAGTCGACCTGCTGGTCATGACCGACCATTGGGTCATAGGGTATGAGAGCATGAACGCTATCGCCGGCCTGATCGACGGCACAGACGACCGGGACATTCAGGTTGACCCGCATGTCATCACACCAGAGAACATGGAGGATTTCGAACTGGCACTGGAACCTTACCGCTGAACCGAGCAGCTGCTAAGTCGGTCTGACCGTTTTGAACCGCTGGTTTCGGCTGCCGGGTTTTTCAGGCAACGTCATGTCAATCAATCCTTTCTCCACCAACGGCATAACGTATCTATGAATCGCGTAGGTTGCTGATTCGATTCCTAAAAAGCCAGCTATTTCATGTCTGCTTCTCGGCGTTTCGCAAAAAGACAACAGCTGATCCAGCTGGTTTTTTGGCATTGTCGATGAACCGCTCTGTGCATTGTAAAGTGTTACTTTGAAACACCCTCTGTCGTCAGCAAACTTAGGTGGCTGCAAACCCATATCTTGCATTTCACGATAAACCGTTGGAATGCCTGAATACCTGTTTTCGGTCAACCCCATCACTTCCATCGCATTGGCGATAACCGGATTTCTTGTGTCTGTTTGAACTTTCCCTAGCTGGTCAATTTGAATTCTGCCATAAAGACCACCCGGACTAGTTATTTCTATTCGATCATGGTACAGCGTTACCTGAACAGGCATGCCTTCTGTATGAATGCTATAGTCTCTGTGAACCAATGCATTCAGAATACACTCTCGGACAGCCGCCATGGGGTATTCAAAACGGTCACGCCTCATGCCGGTTTCACTGTCAATAATTGTACTGATTCGCATATTCTTCCGGACAAACGACAAAGCCCCTTCAGTCATTTGCTGAATTGTTCCCTCGATTCTCCGATTATCCAAAAACCGTTCACCGGCTGATCCAACCTGTCCAATCTCAGTGCCTGGGACAACCGTTGCGATGATACTAAGTTGGGGGCAAAAGGCTTGTGGATAAAGCCCAAACAGAAGAAGCGCCGCCAATGTTACCTGCCCATTGTAATGCAGGCTGAATAATTCATATATTTTCTTGTTATCCAGTTTCGAGAGGTTAGGCTTATCGTGTTTCAGCTTTTTAATATATTCACCAAGCAGGTCTTGATCCAGGTCGGTAATCTCTGCGGATTGAATCACCCGCTTTTCATCTTCATACTTTTTTCTGAAAGCCTCATAACTGTATATCTCGTAATCAGTCATGGGCTCATCAGATTCTCCCACACGAATGTATGAACCTTTAAAAACGCCCTTGCCTTTGTAATAACACGGTCGCATAGATGCGTCGATAGAAGGAATTTCAGCACTGACAAAAACCATGTCCAGCTCTTTATAAACAGTAAACAACGGTCTGACAGCAGGTTCCATCTGCCGACACTGCTCAGTCACCTTTTTCTGAAGATCATGGGCATTATAAACGCCTGTTTTCTCAAACCCATTTTCTTCATCAAGGCCAAATACGATTATACCGCCGTCATCCTGGTTTGAAAAACTGGATAAAGTATCATAAAGCCTTTTAGGACAGCCTTGACCCGCAGACTTAACTTCAATCGTATTCGATTCAGCGTTGACCTGCTGGATTTTGTTAATTAACGCTTTCAATTCTTCTGCTAGCATTTGATCTCCTATTAAAATGACTGATTTAAGATTTCAGTTTCTATTTTCAATTATAGAACATATATTTTATATTTTCAATTCATTTTTTTAATTTTATGATTTAGATTTCAATTTTACAAGATTATATTTCACTTTCTAATGATACATTCCATTTTTTCCATTTTCGATTTCAATTTTATCGCAGCAAATTTCATTTTTAATCCGGATTGTTTTTTAAAACCTCGCGATTGTCGCGATCCGCATTGTTCAGGTTGAAAACCCCTGACTATACCGCCGGCCGAACACTTCCCTGGCCTTTTTGACTTGCGACAGGATAAAATCTGTCTTGGCTTCTGTATAGCCGTCCCGGTCATGCCGGAAAGGTTTTTCCAGACTGTGTTTGAGTTGTCCGTATGCTTTCGCTACATCCGGATTGAGCAGCAAATAGTCCCTGAAATAAAGCTCATCCCAATCACCGGCCGGCCGAACATGCAGGTGAAAGACCTGCCTGGCAAAGCCCTGTTCAGTATAGCCCTTCAAAAAGACCAGTTGCTTTGCGGCGAGTCCGACGTCTGACATCAGGAGCCAGCCTGCAGCTTTTAGTTTTTCGATTAGACGCGGCCAGTCGCAGCCGGCGCTGACTTCAAGCAGGATGTCAATAATCGGCTTGGCAGCAAGGCCGGTTAACGCCGTGCTGCCGATATGGTTGATTCTGAACACAGGAATACCAGGCAGCTGATGGATCAGGGCGCGTCGCGCCTGACGATACCAAGCCGCGTATTCGGGATTGTAAGGCTTGACGATGATCGGAAACAGCTGCCAGAGCTCTTGCTTCGCCAGGTCAGACAACGCCTTGCCCATGCTAGTGGAAATGGTTGTTCCAGTGCCGTCTGCGCCGGGTCTGGACGATGTTGTTTTTCAAATCCCGGGCAAAGAACAGGGCCAGGAGTACAATCGCGGCTAAAACAGCGATCCGGTGTGCCCAGGGATAGGCGATCAGGACATACAGAAAGAATGCCGCATCAAGATAGCCCAGCCACTTGACCTTGACCGGCAGGACAAAAAAGAGCCGGATCTCAAAATTGGGGAACAGGATCGCAAAGGCCATGAACAATGACAGGTTCAGGTAGGTGTTGACTGTATAGCCGGTGATCAGGCCGCCGAGGATCGTCAGCACGACCCCGATCAGGTAGAACAGGTTGAAGCGGGCAGCTCCCCATTCGTGTTCCAAAGTCTGGCCGATCATCCAGTAGAAATATAGGACAAAGAAGATGAAGATCGGGCTTGCGCCGATCGGTATGAAAATAAAGGAAATAATCCGCCAGACCTCGCCGGCCATGATCAACGGCAGGCTGAAGGCCAGGTAATAGCTGAACATGCCTTGAAACAGCAGGTCCATGACAAAGACAGCACCCATGGTGATGACGATGTATTTCATGAGTCCCGCAATGGCAAAGCGGGACATTTTCCGAGCCAGTGACTCCAGCATTCTATTCATGGCAAGATCCTTTCCAAAAACATCATACGGCTATTTTATCATATACGGGATGCAAAGGCATTTTGAAGATAGCCCAGACTCTCGTCCAGGGTCAGGACATGCTGGACCGCGCTGATCGCTTTGCCGACCGGCCACGCCTTGTACTGGCTGACGTGGCGCCTGTACTCGGCTGGCGTGCAGTCCAGATGCCGGCGAAACAGCTTAGCCATGTAGCGTCTGTCGGAAAACCCGCTGGCCAGGCTGATGTCCGTCAGGTTCATGCCGGTACTCTCCAGCAGGGACCTAGCTTTTTCAAAGCGGCGCAGGGCGACATACTCCTGAAAAGTCATGTTCAAGTTGTCCTTGAAGTAATGGGAAAGGTACATCATGCTGAGGTTTTCGAGCCGGGCCAGATCTGACAGCAGGACCTTTTCGGTGTAATGCGATTCGATATACTCCAGAATGCGGCTGAGCCGTTCTGAGGCAGCGGCCTTGCTGATTTTCTCATCATCGGACAGCTGGTGCCAGGGAACCGATTGGATCAAGTCGAAAAAAAGCTCATTCAGCAAAGCATAAGCTGAAAGCTCATAGTAGGGCATCGCCTGAAAATACACCTTAGCCAAGGCCAGGAGATTTGTCCTGATCTTTTCAGTCGCTGCCTTGTCCAAAAACCGTCTCAGGTCCGTCTGGTCAAATTCAACAAATCGTGCCAGCGGAAAATATCGCAAGCAAAACCTTGGCGACAGCTGCAGAGACAGAATCATCGCACGTTTGCGGTCAACGCTCCTAATCTCATGGGGCTGTTTGGGATTGAACAATAGTAGATCACCTTGTGAAAACAAATATGTCTTGCGCTGCGTATAGACCTCAATTGTTTCGGCCAGGACCAGGCACAGTTCGAATTCCTGATGCATGTGGGGGTTGCGGTAGGCTAAATCAACGATAAACAGCTTGACATCGCTCAGCCTGCTGTGTTCGATAATCTCATATTCGCTTTTCGACAACTTGGCCACCTCCCGTATAATACACTATACGAAATGGCCAGTCTTTATGCAAACAGCAAATTAGTCTCTTTTCAAATCCAAAAGTCACGCGGCCGGGCAATCATCAAATCGTTTTTGGAATCTTGTTAAGGCGCCTGTTGAGGTCCCTGACCATCTCGGGCGAGATGGCCTGGCCGGCCTGCCTGAGCATCTTGTTGAGTGGTGAGGCATCCATCCTGCGCTGAATGCTTGCTGGCATGTCAACATGCTCGGCGACGTCGCCATACGCGGCACGGGCCTTGTCTATGACCGCTGCCAGCAGTGCAGCGGCTTCAGGCGAACGCTTGATTTCATGCAGGGTATCCTTAATCGAGTAGAACCCGTCCCGCTCAATCGCCTCATCTTGATCAAACCAATTGATAACCGTCTCCCCGCCGTTGACATAATCCGGATTAGCGTGCTCGACATGGCGAACTTGGATGGCATCCATGAGCTGTTCGGATCTGGCCTCGATTTTGTGCTCACCTTGAATCGGCACCTCGAATTCAAAAACCCTGTCGCCCCGGACGGTCGCCATTGCCTGGCCGTCGACGACCAGCGTGATTTTCGGCTGGTTCGAATAGACCTTGACCCGGGTCACAGCCTCGGCCCTGTCAACGTATCGCTTTGAGCAGATATGCACGAAGGGGTCATCCGACAGCCAGGCCTTATACAGATAGAATGCATCCTTTTTCAGTCGCCGGTCAAAAGTCACCAGACCTTTCTGGTTCTGCCCGGGCTTGCCACCTTCGTTGCGGCCGTCCGCAGCGAAATCGAACATGTTCCAGACATGCATAGCCCAGATATACGGCCGTTTCTGCCACATGCGCAGCATGTGTTCATGGTAGGCGGCCTGATAGGTTTCGGTCCAGTCGCCCTGCTCCGGAATGGCTGTCTGGAACGCCGGATTGGCATCTGCACCATATTCCGACAAGCCGATGACAGCCGTCGGATATTTGGCATGGAACTCGTCAAACCATTCATCATTGTCAGAACACTGGCCGAGATACCAGCCATAGTAGAGGTTGTAGGAGCGGATATCGGGCAGTACGACAAGCGGGTCATCCATGTCGAGCATGAAGGCATGCGCCATGGTTGTCAGCCGCGAAGGGTCGAGTTGATGGCACAGGTTGTTGAGCTGGCGGTGATTCTCAACCAAGTCTCGGGTGACGCCGCCGACTGCGGTGATCTCGTTGGACAGTCCCCAGCAGACAATGGACGGGTGGTTGATGTTCTGGCAGACCAGCTCTCTCATCTGGTTTAGGGTATTATCCCGCGCTTCAGGCAGATGTTCCGTGATATATGGAATCTCCGCCCAGACAATAAGCCCATGCCGGTCGCACAGATCGTAGAAATACTGGTCGTGCTGGTAATGGGCCAGCCGGATGGTGTTGGCACCCATTTCCAGAATCAGCGCCATATCTTCATCCTGCATGGCCCGGGTAGTTGCCGGACCAACCTCCGGCCGGTCCTGGTGGCGGGAGACCCCGCACAGCGGGTATTGCCGGTCGTTGAGCCAGAACCCGGTTTCCGGATCGACACGGAAGGTCCGGCACCCGAACCGGGTGGATATTTCGTCCAAAGCCAGCCCTGCATCATCGAGCAGCCGGGCACTGGCTTGATATAAAAACGGATCCTGCCGGCCGTCCCAGCGGCGGACGTTGGCGATCGGGATTGCCGCTTGGGCCTGACCGTTATGAACTGTAGCGGTTGCGGATTGTTCACCCTCGATCGAAAACTCGACAACGTAGCCGTCCGGGGTGTTATCTGTCCAGGCTTCTAGCCGGACAATGGCATCGTTACCGACAATCTCTGGCAAAGCCTCGATGCCCTGGCTGCCTGAGCGACCCAGCGCGAAATGCGAAGCAGGAACTTTGATCAGCCGGACATCTCGGGTAATGCCGCCGTAAAACGTAAAATCTGCCCGCTGCGGGTAGACTGTCCGGTTCTTGCTGTTATCGACACGGACCGCCAGCAGGTTTTGAGCCTGGAGAGCCGGTGTCAGGTTGACCCGGAAGATTGAATAGCCGCCGTCATGATGTGCCAGCAACTGGCCGTTCAAATAGACGTCTGCAGACTGTGATACGGCACCGAATTCCAGCCAGACTTCTTCGTCCTGATTCAATACCGGAAAATCCAAACGCCGGCTATACCAGCAGGCGCCGCGGTAGTAGTCGTTGCCGCCGTCCTGGCCGTCCTGACCGTTCCAGGTGTGCGGCAATGTGACAGATTCAACCGCCGGATGCGGTGTTTCATCCTCACCTGCCATTTTCAAGGCAGCGTCCAGACCAATATCCTGTCTGCAAAACTGCCAGTCTTCATTGATGGAAATAAGGGTTCGCATGGCTTAGATCCTCCAGTTACTTATATCTTAATCTTAGAGGTCCGAGTCCGGAGTCAATAACCAATTATTCGTCAAACGGTTCAACAATTCGCCGGCCTTTACATAAACTGGCAAATGTATTGATTTTTCAAAATGACTTTCCCCTCGCCGGGTTACAGCCTGCCGATGTAATCGGCAAACACGACGCTCAACTCCTGCAGGGCCATCGCGAAGTCGTCTTGGGACCATTGTCGGATGCGTACAGCGACGCCTCCGGCCAGAAAACGCACCGGGCTATTCTCACGCAGGCTGGCGAGCGGATTTTCCGCGACGTTCCGTACGATGCCTGAGAGAAAATCGGACTGCCCTACGATTAGACGGAATAGACACTATACTGACAGCCGCCCGGACAAGGCCAAATGTTCGGGCGGCTGTCATTTTTTGCATCGAATCAATTCTGGCTGTTGGCGTACGATCTCTTAACTCAGACAGATCTCCTGAAGGATACAGTTGCTCGTACCCCGAAATACCAGCGCAATTTCATGAAGCCCCGGCTCAAGATCGATGTCAGCACCCTTTTCTAACAAGTCGACCATTCCGCACAGGCACCCGTCCGCCCAGACCTCCATATATCCGCTGCCTTGGGCAGACAGCCGGATGCTGCTAACGGGGCAGTTGTTTTCAAAATAGCGGAAAACGGCCTTGTCTCCATCTGAAATGTTGACCAGGGCTTCGCTTTCGCCGAGCGGTGCAAGGTATAGCCCGCCGGACATATCGCAGACTGTGAAAGCCGGGATGGTCTCGCCGGGTCCAAAGGGTTGGCCGGCGCCCTGAGAAGTCATCCGGACTTCCGGTATGGTGCCGTCTTCCAAAAATTGAATCGGCTCAGCACAGACGCGCCGCATGCTGTTTGAACGCTGTGAGCTGCGGTGGTAGAACACATACCATTGTCCGTTGAACCGTTCAATTGATCCGTGGTTGTTCCAGGTTTCTGGATCGCAGCCGTTGTTGTCGATAATGACGCCGCGATAGGTAAAAGGACCCATCGGCAATCGGCTGGTCGCGTATCCGAGCGCCGTTGGCTTGCCGCGGGATATATCGGCAAAGACAAAGTAGTAGGTGTCGCCGCGCTTGCGCAGGGATGATCCTTCGTGGAAGTGATGTGTCTTCTCGGTCAAAAGATCCGTGCAGATGGTTTGCTCGTCAATCGACATCATATCGGAGTTGAGCTGGGCGCCAGATGCTGAAAACTGGCCCCAATAGTAATAGGCCTGGTTGTCGTCATCGACAAAAACGGCCGGATCGATGCCCTGAACCGGCAGCTTGACGGCGTCAGCGAACGGGCCTTGCGGCCTGTCGGATACCGCGACGCCTTCGCTGTCATCCGAAAAGCACATATAGAGGTAGAAGCGTCCGTCACGGTAGATGGCGTCCGGGGCATACAGCTTGATCTCGCTCGTAAAAGCGTCCTGACAGGTTTCCAGATACGATCGGGCAAGCTTCTTGAATTCTGGGAACGGCATGTCCATCATCTGCGGCGGGAAATTTTTCTTAATGTAGTCCGGGATGGTCTCGTATGAGCTGGCTCGATCCAGAAAAGAGCGGGTCGGCACTTTGCTGGTCGCCCAGGGTGCCTGGGCTGCGCTAAACGACTGGTCATGGATGGTCCAGTTTTCCAGATCATCGGTCGACGCGACAAAATACCGGTCACTGCAATAGGCCCCGGCCTGTTCGTCGCAGCTGCCGTACAGGTACAGCCTGCCGTCCGGCATGACACGGGCTTCACAGTCTGGGAAGTGGCAGTCCAGCGGCAGCAGCGGGTTTCGTGAATGCTTGTGTTGGCGCATAGGATTATCCTTTAACTGAGATGCATGCGGACAGCTGCTGACAGCAGTCCGCTATTGACAATGCTTTTCCATTAGTTGATCAATCGTCTGGATTGATCCGTATTCTGAAACTTATGACAATGAGACCAGCAGTTCCTGAAGCATTTGCGTCACTTGTTCGATATCGTATTTGTTGGCAGCGTTGACAAAGGCCTGCCAGTCGTCATCACTGAACGGATCCTTGTTGCCCCTGATAAAATCAGGTACACTGCGTTCTAAAAACTCACTGATAACCGTGTTGGTCTTGCTGTAGACCTTGCCGTTTTCCAAACTCAGCTGGCCGATAAAAGCCGTTTGCAGGTTGCCGGTATCCGGGTATGTGATCCAGACGGCGCGCATGGCTTCCCAGCGTTCGCTGCCCTCAATCGTCAGGCTGTTGGGATCGCGCGACAAACCGCGCTTGCCCATGACTGCGAGCTTCAAATTGCCGCCTTCTTCCGTGATGGCATCCACCGGTGTCAATTTAACGCCATCTGCTGTCTGGACTTCATTGAATGTTCCGTCTTCAAGTCCGAACCGCTCATAGATCGGGTGGTTCAGCTCAGCGATCTGCTCGGCCGTGAAAAAGCCGGCCAGGGCGCCTTCATCCGTATAAATATAGTCGAAGAAACGGAACAGGGCTTCCAGGTCCTTGTCGGCTGCCTTGTCCGTTATGCCGAAGGCAGGACCGAGAATGCTGTTCGAATACATGGTGTAGGGTGTTTTGTTCTGGTGTTCCGGTCCTCCGTAAATGTCATTGATCGGACTTGGCGCCGGATAGACAATGATGCCCTCGGTCAGCGGATCGCCGGTGTCCATGGAGCTGAACAGCTGGCTGGTCAGGCCAATCCACATGCCGACCTTGCCCTGGCGGACCTTGGCTTCGTCATACCGGAAGAACATATCCGAGGTATGCTCCGAAAAAGCCTTGTCGATCCAGCCGTTGTCATACCAGGTGTTCATCGCCTGCAGGTAGACCTGAAACTGGTCATCGGTCGGGCCGAAAACAATTTCACCCTCTGAATTCTTATACCAAGTTGCGCCACCGCCGCCGAATGAACAAACCAGATCGCCGGTCGCAAGATAGCCTGGATAGTACAGGCTCATGTTATAACCATCGGTAATGCCTTCCGCGTCCCGGGCTGCATCGAATATTTCGAACATCCATTCCCAGTCGCTGATATAGACAGGGTCGGAACCGCCGCTCGGGAAGACGATATTGTCCTGCCAGCTTTCCGGGTCAGGCGTTCCATCATCCAGCGTGTCGGTGTATTCGCCAGAAAAGGCAGTACCGTCAAAAGGATTGGTGCCGTAGTCAAGAATCCAGTCGCGCCGGTACATGTAGCCGCACCAGGCCTTGCCGATATCGGCAACTGAGTAAAGGGTCAGGTATTTTTTCTCACCGTCAACCAGATTGCTCGCCACAAGCTTTTCATTGGGATGGGCATCCAGCCAGGCCAGATAGTTCGGCATGTATTGCTCGACGTACTCCGTGATGTCCATAAGAATGCCATCTTCATACAACTCGAGCGTTGTGCCAGTATAAGCGCTTAGGTCCAGGATATCCGCATAATCGCCCGTTGCGAGCAAGGTGTTGAAATTGTCCCGCTGGGCGCCGGTCGGCGGGATCATGAAATTGAAATCGATCTGGACATCGCCGTGAGATGTCTCCCAACTCTTGTTGAGCAGATAAGTGTAGACGGGACTGTCCCGGTAGTCGCTGTAATAGTAGCTGTCGATGCCATTGGCAAGCCAATAGTCGAATGTCGTTCCCTTGCCGCTATCATCAGCGCTACAGCCGGCAAGCAAGATGGGCAAGCACAGCAGGCCGATCAGGACGGGTGTCAGGATCCTTCGAATATTTCGGTTCATCGTTTTCCTCCTGAGAGATTGCCATGACAAGATCATGCTGAAAGCTCGAGTCAAGCCTGACTAGCTGTTTTCCTTCATGACCAGGATAAAATTTGCAGTTGATGGTTTCATTATAGGACTGTCTAAAACCGAACCGGTAGAATAAATTCGAGAATCA
Organism: uncultured Saccharofermentans sp.; assembly: GCA_963675845.1. Classification (GTDB taxonomy): domain Bacteria; phylum Bacillota; class Clostridia; order Saccharofermentanales; family UBA5734; genus UBA8949. Next base: position 448,825 of record OY776634.1, read on the forward strand.
TAGCACAATGGTTAGGCTAATATCCTTTGGCTATCCCGTTATATCTTCTGGTGCTGCTGCCTGTATTCAGCCGGTGGCTGACCGACCAGCTTTCGGAAGGTGTCCGCGAAAAAGCTGCGGGAACTGAAGTTCAGGCGGTCGGCGATTGAGTCGATGCCCAGGTCTGTTGTCGACAGCAGCAGTTTAGCCTTTTCAATCTTTGCTTTTTTGACATAGTCATTGACGGACAGGCCGACTTCTTCCTTGAATTTTCGCGACAGATAATAGTTTGTCAGCCCGGTATGGCGTGCCAGGCGGTTGATGTCGATCTTCTCTTCGACGTGGAAATCGATGAAATCGCAGCAGGCGCGGACATGGCGGGACAGATAGTCCTGATGGCGCATCCGGTAGACGGCCTGGATCATCGCCTTGTACATCGTATAGTTGATCACCTCGACATCAGCCACCGAATTGCAGTTTTCAATGCTCTGCAGATAGCCATCGCCCAGCGCATACGCCTGTTCGGTCGTCAGACCGCCATCAATGGCCGCCCGTGTACAGAGCGAAACGAAAATAATTGCCGTATTCTTGGCCTGTCGCAAGGGATCCCGAAACTGCGGCAAATCCTTCGACCGGATAATGCTCGCCAGTTCCAGAGCTGGTTTATAGTTGGGGTCGCCCAGTCGGATTTTGTTCAGCAGGGTCTCTTCCACCCGCCAGAACTGGCGTCGATCCATTGGCTCCCCTTTAAGTTCTCCGGCCGATTCCTGGCTGATCAGAGATGCAATATCTCCTTCGCCGATTTTCTCCTGGTTGATGCAAAAATGCAGCATTCGGGCATACCTGGATAGAACCAGAGGCGCGACGACCGGCAGTTTTTCAAAAATCTGGATCAATTCCCACTTCCAGGCCAGCGGGGCATCGACCGGATACGATTCGCCCAAAGTCTGGACAATCGTCTCCGGCAGGACATTCGCCGAGAAGGCCGGCCCGATGATATGGATTTTGATCAGCCGCTCATCCATCATCTCAAAGGCTGCGATCCAGACCAGCCCGAGCTGCAGGCTGAGAACTAAGGGTGTGCTGCTTTGCGAGGCATGCTTGAAAATGCCGTCCTTAAAACCGCAGTTTTGGAAAACCACATCCATCAGGAACTCCTTCGGACAGTTGCTTTCAAGCAGCTCCAGCTGGTTGTCGTACTGCCACAGGAACAAGTCGTCCCCGCAGGTCATCAGGTCACGAAATAGTGTTAAGGTCTGCTCAGTAGACATAACAGCCACCTCCCGGCACCCTTGATCATAGCAAATGACAAGACAAAAAAGCAATTATCAAGTTAATCGTTGAGATTTGGTGAGACTACAATATGATTGAAAACCTAAATGAACGCTTGATTGGGAAGGATTTTGCCAATGACGAACAGCAAACGAGCCCTGTCTACGGCAATAAGCAGTGTCGGACTGACCGGCATGACGGTAGCTGAGACCATCACCGCGGCATTCATGGCCGGACTGTTCCTGATGTACCTGACAGACTACGCCGATCTTGGCTTGCTCGGAGCATCAATCGCGCCGGTGATCCTGGTCGTCGGCCGCGTTATCGACTTTATCACTGACCCGATGATCGGCTGGACGATCGACAGCACCAAACCGCACCGGTTTGGCAAGTACCGGCTGTTCAGCCTGCTCAGCATCCTGCTGGCGTCCCTGGCCGTGATCTTCCTGTTCAGCATCCCGGAAGCCATCAAGGGCAGCCAGGTGCTGCTGTTCATCTGGGTTCTCCTGTTCTATGTGCTATACAGTTCCGGCTCATCACTATTCACCGTCGGCCCGCTGATCCAGACCATCACGAGGGACACGGCGCGCCGTTCTCGCCTGGCCACATACCAGCGTATCGTATCGGTCGGCTTGGGTATCCTGTTCTCGTTTTTTATGCTATTGGTTAATCGCTTGAATCTGTCAATCAATGATTTCGGCCAGTCCTTTACAACCATGACCATTGTGTTCACGGTTGGTGCGCTGGCCATCTCCCTGATCTGCCTGACGCTCGTCAAGGAAGGCGGCGACCTCAATCTCGGCAAACCCAAGATCGAGATCCGTGACATCCTGGACATCTTTCGCAAGAACAAGGCGTTTACCATCAATTTCGCGTCCTCGGCCTTCCGCGGCCTGGTCTTCACACTATTGACCGCGACGGCGACCTATTATTCCAAATGGGCTTATTGCGCCGATCCGCTCACTGGGACTTTTGATGCTGCAAAGCTAGGCCGGGTCATGGTGATGAACGGCGCAGCCACGCTCGGACCTATGCTGCTGGCAACTGTCGTCTCGCCCCTCCTGATCGCCAGACTCGGCTCAAGCATTAAGGTGATCAATGTCTCCAATACGATCACGGCAGCTGGCGGGCTGGTCATGTTCAGTCTGCAGATAACCGGTATCCTGCCTCAAAACTACTGGATCTTCGTGGTGCTGCTGGCGGTCATAGTTTTCGGTACCGGCCTCAATTTTGTCCCGTCCCAGACCATCGCGCTGGAGTGCATCGACTACAATATCTACAAGACCGGCAAAAGCATGGCTGGCATGATCAACGCACTCGGCCGCCTGCTGGGCAAAGCCCAATTGGCCTTAAGTACGCTGGCCGTCGGACTGCTGCTCGCCGGCATCGGCTACAATGTCGATTCGGCTTCCGGCAGCTACGTCGGCGACCTGACAAGAATACCGGCCATGCTGAATGGCTTCATGCTGATCAGCGCCCTGCTGCCGGCCATCTTCTCGGTCTTGTCAACCCTGATCAACCGCAGCTACCCGATGACCAATGAAATCAAAAAGTCCATGCTGGAAGCGGATTCCGCAACCGGCAAATGAAGGAGGAAATCCCATGCTCAGAACCAATATTGACCGGAACTGGCAGTTCGTGAAAAGCGGCCTGCAGTCCTACTCCCCCACGATGACCGCCAACGCCGAGACCGTTCACCTGCCGCACGACTTCACAATCTCAACCGATGTCACACCGGATGCGCCGGACGTCCAGGGTGCCGGTTACTACCAGGGCGGCATCGGCAGCTATACCAAGATGCTGGACATCCCCGAGGCGATGGCCGGACAGCGCGTGCTGGTCGAGATTGACGGGGCTTACCGCAACGCCGAGGTCTCGCTCGGCGGCAACCTGGTCTGCATTCAGCCCAACGGCAATATGCCGTTCCATGCCGACCTGACGCCGTACATCAAGCCGGGCCAGAACAATCGTCTGAGCATCGCCATCAACAATTCAACGCCGTATGACTCACGCTGGTACAACGGCTCCGGGATCTACCGCCATGTCGATCTGCTGACCGGCCCGATGATCCACCTGGAACCCTGGGGAATATTTGTCCGGACCGAGCGCGTCGAGCCGGACGGCACAGCGATCGTCCTGGCTGATGTGACTGTCAGCAACCGGACTGCCTCACCCGTGACCGAACAAGTCGAGATCTGCCTAGCGCCTGAATTTGAGCCAGAAAGCGCTGTGACCGCTCGCAAACCGGTCACCGTGCCGGCACTGGGACAAGGCATCGCTCGCTTCAGGCTCGTGGTCGACAGCGCCCGACTCTGGGATCTGGATAATCCCCGGCTCTACCGGGCGACCGCCCGGCTGGACAGCGGCGATGCTGACGAAACCTTGTTCGGCATCAGGACGATTTCGGTCGATCCCAAATTTGGTTTTCGCCTCAACGGCCGCGAAATCAAACTCAAGGGCGGCTGCGTCCACCACACCAACGGATTGCTCGGCGCCGTCTCCCTCTACGATGCCGAGCACCGCAAGTTCAACGCCTTGAAGCTGGCTGGCTACAACGCTGTGCGCTGCGCGCACAATCCGCCCAGCCGCGATATGCTGGAAGCCTGCGACCGTTTGGGCCTATTAGTCCTCAACGAAGCTTTCGATATGTGGCGCATGCGCGACGGCCGGCTGGCAGGCGATTATCACTTGTTTTTTGAAAGTCATTGGAAACAGGATCTTGAGCGCATGGTTCTAAGAGACCGCAACCACCCCAGCATTATCATGTGGTCGATCGGCAACGAAATCGGTGAGCGGAACGGCCTATCCAACGGCTATGCCATGGCAGCTGAGATTTCTGGCTATTTACGCGAACTGGACGACACGCGTCCGCTGACCAGTGCGCTGCCGGTGCAATTCAACGGACTGGACGATGATGACATGGCCAAAATGCTGAAAGCCTGGGCTGACAGAGCTAAGACGCAACAAGCAGACGGCATTCAGAACCTGGATAATGCCTTCGCCGATGAAACCTGGGGAGCTATGACGGAACCCTTCGCCGCTCCGCTGGACGTGGTCGGCTACAACTATCTGGAATCCCGCTACGAGAAGGATCACGCGGTCTGGCCGGATCGCGTGATCTGCGGGCTGGAAAGCTTCCCCGCCGAGATCGACCGGGTCTGGTCCAAAGTCGAAAAAATGCCCTGCGTCATCGGCGATTTTACCTGGACAGCATTTGACTACATCGGCGAGGCCGGACTCGGCCAAACGGCATATGTCAGTGAACAGGAAGCAGGCCAGGCCAATCCGCTGCAGGGGATGCCCGTCAATTTTCCCTGGCGGACTGCGTTCTGCGGCGATTTCGACATTGCCGGCTTCGAGCGGCCGCAGCTCCATTACCGTCAGGTCGTCTGGGGATCTGACCAGACCTTTCTGCTGTCGCGTGTGCCGGCTAATCTGCAGAAAGTCGAGATTCCCTCGCGCTGGGGCTGGCCCGAAGCCTATGCTGCATGGGACTACGCGGGTTGGGAAGGCAAGCCGGTCAAGGTCGATGTATTCAGCCGTGCAGACGAAGTTGAGCTCATACTCAACGGTACGATCATCGGCCGTCAGCCAGTCGGTCCGGACAACCGCTTCAAAACGGTCTTCGATCTAGCCTATGAACCTGGCGAACTGGTGGCGGTCAGCTACACTGGCGGCCGCGAGATCTCTCGTGCAAAGCTTTCAACCGCAGGTCCAGCTGTAGCTGTCAGGCTTTCGGCAGACCGGACAGCAGTCAGGGCGGATGGCCAATCGCTGGTGCATGTCACGGCCGAGATCGTCGATGACCATGGCAGGCGGGTCTGCTTCGATGACAAGCTGGCTGAAGCCACCGTTGAAGGCGGCATGGATCTGCTAGCATTCGGCACCGGCAGGCCTGTAACAGACCAGAATTATACGAGCGGCAGTTTCACCAGCCATCTCGGACGCTGGATGGCCATCCTACGGGCCGGCACCAAACCGGATTCTGCCGAGCTGACAATCCAGGCAGACGGACTGCCGCCTGCAACGCTGTTAATCACATTGGAACCCATGAATTCAGATCAAGATCAGGAGTGAGCGATTGATGAAAAACTATTATGGAAGTCTAACCAAGTCTGTATCCCCGCGGGAATCCGAAAATCTAAAGCTGGCCCGGCAGGCTGCACGCGAAGGCTTTGTTCTGCTTGAAAACAATGGCGCCCTGCCTCTCCAGAGCCGCAGCATCGCCCTGTACGGCATGGGTGCGCGCAAGACAGTCAAGGGCGGCACCGGCAGCGGCGCGGTCCAGGAGCGCCACAGCGTTTCCATCGCCGAGGGGCTCGAAAAAGCAGGCTACACGATTACCACCAAACGATATCTGGACGACTACGACCAGACCTATGACGCGGCGTACCAAGCCTGGCATAAAGATGTCAGCGCCAGGGTCGCCGGCATGCCGATCATGCAGGCCATGGGCGAGCTATCCATACTCGGCGGTTTCCAATGGCCATCCGGACGCCGGATTGACAACCAGGACATTTCAGAATCCAACGCCGATACAGCAATCTATGTCCTGGCCCGCCAGGCCGGCGAAGGCAGCGACCGCCAGCTCAAACCTGGTGACTGGTACCTGACCGACGACGAGAAAGCCAACCTGGCACTCGTCGCGAAAGCATACAAGCACACCATTGTCATAATCAACGTCGGCGGCCAGATCGACCTGTCCTGGATGGATGAAATCGACGGCATTGATGCCCTGGTCTTCTTTGTTCAGGGCGGCATGGCCGGCGGCGATGCGCTGGCGGACGTATTAAGCGGACAGCACACTTTTTGCGGCAAGCTCGCAGACACCTGGGCCATGCGCTATGAGGACATCCCCTTTGCGATGGATTACAGCCATCTCAACGGCGACCTTGAAAACGAGGACTATCGGGAAGGCATCTATGTCGGTTATCGCTATTTCGACACGTTCAAAATCAAGCCGCGTTACCCGTTTGGCTTCGGACTGTCCTACACGACTTTCGACTTGGCCATCCAATCTGTTGATGTTCAGCAATCCGTTGTATCGGCCAAGATCGAGGTGCGAAATACCGGCAGCCAATATGCCGGAAAGGAAGTAGTCCAGCTTTACCTGTCCTGTCCGTCGGGAGAAATCGCCCGCGAGGCCAAAAGCCTGGTGGCATTCGCCAAGACAGAGGACCTGGCGCCAGGTCAGCGTCAAACCCTGACCCTGAACTTCGATCTGCAAGCCGCCGCCGCATATTCTGAATCCAGACAGGCCTGGTTGCTGGAAGCCGGGAGCTATGTCCTTTTGGCTGGCACATCCGCCAGAGATGTTCAATCGGCAGCTGTCCTGAATCTTGAAAGAAATGTTATCACCGCTCAATGCCGCAGCAGCTGCGCGCCGCAGGTGGCGATCGACGGGTTGGAAGCATCGCCCGCTGAGATCGACCGACCAATGGGCATCCTGGAACTGACCATCGATCCCAATGCTTTTACGGCGATGCAATATGATTACAGCGACCCTTCTGTCCCGGAAAGCGATGAGCAAAAACGGCTGTTGGACAGCTTCAGCCTCAAGGAGCTGGTCAGCCTGGTCGTCGGCGGCGATCTGCGCGCCCAGCACCCGGCCATCCACGCACCGCTGGGGTCGTGCGGCCGGACCAGCCTCGACCTGCGCGGTCACGGGATCGGCAACATCGCGTTCTGCGACGGGCCGGCGGGCGTCAACATCATCGAGGAGGCTATCCGGATTCCGTCAGGCCTCGAAGTGCCGGACAAGATTCCGGAAAAATACAACTTTGGCGAACTGGCCGAACAGGCTAGAAAAATGTCGCCGCCCGCCGACGGCAAACACGTCTACCGCTTTGCCACGGCCTGGCCGGTCGAGCTGTTGCTGGCCCAGACCTGGGATCCTGATCTTTTAGAGGAAATCGGCCGGGGTGTGGGACGCGAACTGACGGAGTTCGGTGTCACCCTATGGCTTGCACCAGGCATGAATATCCACCGCAATCCCTTGTGCGGCCGCAACTTCGAGTACTACTCCGAGGACCCGCTGCTCACTGGCCGGATGGCTGCAGCGACAACCCGGGGGGTTCAAGCGCATCCAGGCATCGGCACGACGGTCAAGCATTTTTGCTGCAACAACCAGGAAAACAACCGGAACGGCGTCTCAAGCAATGTCAGCGAGCGGGCGCTTAGGGAAATCTACCTCAAGGGCTTTGAAATCGCTGTCCGTGAGTCCCAGCCTCTGGCGGTCATGAGCAGCTATAATCGTTTGAACGGTATATACACGGCTAATCGTCACGATCTCCTGACAGATATCCTGCGCTGTGAATGGGGTTTTGAGGGCCTGGTCATGACCGACTGGAACAGCTGCGGACCAAAAGCTGCCGATCCTGCCGACTGCGTGCCGGCTGGCAATGACCTGATCATGCCGGGTTCGACGGCAGATAGCGAGGCGATCCTGGCTGCGTCCAAGGACGGCCAAATCCCGAGCGCCGCTTTGCGCCGCAGTGCCGCACGCGTCCTCAAGCTGATTCTAGGCAGCGGGATTGGACTTAAAGACGAAATTGATCCATCATGATATCGGGAGATGTCATCAATCTAAACAGGGGGGTAATTTAAATGAATCAAAAGATCAAAGCACTGCTCAACGAGCAAGGCGAGAACCATATCTTTCCGTTTTTCTGGCTGCATGGGGAGGACGAACCCGTCCTCCGCGAATACATGGCAGCCATCCATGACTGCGGTATCGGCGCGGTCTGCGTAGAGAGCCGTCCCCATCCGGACTATTGCGGCCCCAAATGGTGGCAGGACATGGATGTCATCCTGGACGAAGCCCGGCAGCGCGGCATGAAGGTCTGGATCCTGGACGACAGCCACTTCCCGACCGGCTTTGCCAACGGCGCGCTCAAAGAAGCGCCTCCCGAGCTGTGTCGCCAGTTCCTGTACTATTCGGCGCTAGAAGTTGTCGGGCCGCTCAAGTCGGTCCAGCTCGATGTTTCTCGGCACGCCAAGTTCATGCCCAATCCTTTTGCAGGCAATTCCTTTTTCAGCCGAGGCCAGCAGGACAAGCGCCAGTTCGACGACGACACACTCCTAAGTGTCTGCGCTGCCAGGATTGATCAGGGATTTGACGGCAAAACCCTGATCGACGTAACGAGTCTGGTCAAGAACGGCCAGCTGACCTGGGATGTTCCTGCGGGTAAATGGAAGATCTATGTCAATTTCCTGACCCGCAACGCCGGCAGCCGCAGCCACTACATCAACTGGCTCAACCCGAAAAGCGCCCAAAAGCAGATCGAAGCCGTCTACGAGCCGCATTTAGAGCACTATGCCGAAGACTTCGGCAAAACGATCGCAGGCTTTTTCTCGGACGAACCCGAACTGGGCAATGGTGCGATGTACAGCAACGACTGCGGCATCGGAGCTGAGCAGGACCTGCCCTGGAGCGACGAAGTCGCCGCGGCGATGGCTGACCGTTTGGGGGACAGCTGGACATCGGTTCTGCCCATGCTCTGGGAAGAGAGCATTGATCCGGACCAGAAAGCGCATGTACGCTATGTCTATATGGACATTGTCACCCGGCTGGTCGAGCAGAACCTGTCCGAGCGGCTTGGCAGCTGGTGCGAATCGCACGGCGTCGAGTACATCGGTCACCTGATCGAGGACAATAATACGCATGCCCGCCTGGGCCCGAGCCTCGGCCATTTCTTCCGCGCGCTGTCCGGCCAGCACATGTCCGGCATCGATGATATCGGAGGCCAGGTCATGCCGTTTGGCGAGAAGACCCCGACCTGGGCGATCATCAGCGGTCGGGACGGCGAATTCTACCATTATCTGCTCGGCAAGCTGGGCAGTTCGCTGGCCGCTGTCAATCCGAAAATGAAGGGTCGGACCATGTGCGAAATCTTCGGCGCCTACCGCTGGGCCGAAGGCGTGCGCATGATGAAATACCTGGTCGACCATTTCCTGGTCCGCGGCGTCAACAACTATGTCCCCCACGCCTTTTCAGCCAAGCCCTACCCGGATCCCGACTGTCCGCCTCACTTCTATGCCCATGGCCACAATCCGCAATACCGCCATTTCGGCGCCCTAATGCGCTACCTCAACCGAATGAGCGACCTGATCTCTGACGGCCGCCGGTCGACCCCGGTCGCGATCCTCTACCATGCCGAAGCCGAATGGACGGGCGATTACATGCTCGACCAGAAGCCTGCCAAGGTCCTGACCGAAAACCAGATTGATTTCGACATCGTACCGTCGGATATTTTCGCTCAGATGGACCGCTATAAAACGGTTCTTTCAAGCAGTTTGTCCGTCAACAGCAACACCTACAAGGCATTGGTCGTCCCCGCTGCCCAATACATTACCCGGCATACGGCCGAAGCGCTGGCTGAACTGAGCCAGGCCGGTTGTCCGGTCTTGTTCATCGACGCGAAGCCGAGCGGCGTGATTGACGGAGATGATGCGCTGCTGACCGGACTGGCCGACTGCCAAATCGTCAGCCTGGATGACCTGGCCGGCGAGCTGGCCAACCAATCCATTCCGGAAATCACAGCGACGCCTGCCTTCCCGATGCTTCGGGCCATGCATTACCAGGGAGACAGCGACCTCTATATCTTCACCAACGAGAATATGGCCGAATCCTTCAGCGGCACAGTGTGTGTCGATTCAACCGGTCCGGCCTACCGCTACGATGCCTGGCAGAATGAACTGCGGCAAGCTGCAGCCACACCGAAAAACGGCAAGACAGAACTGCAACTGGAGGTACAGCCCTACCAAAGCGTTGTCTTCGTCTTTGACGAAGCGAAGGATCTCCTGCCGGCAATCGACCGATCGGCATGGCGGGACGTCGGATTCGGCGGCCGCTGGGTCAGAAGCCTTGCCAAGTCGATAGACTACCCCGAATTTTCAGATCCTGAACCCATCGACTCGTTTGACAGTGTCGGGCTTTCAAAACCGGATTTCTCAGGGTTCATCCGCTATGAGAACACGGTCGACCTCCCGAAGGCTGGCAAGGCGAGTTTGCTGATCGAAGACGCCTTTGAAGGTGTCGAAGTCTTCGTCAACGGACAGTCTGCCGGCATCCAGATCGCGCCGCCCTTTGCCTTTGAACTCGACTCGCTGCTAAAAGAGGGGCGCAACACCATCCGGATCGAGGTCGCCACCACGCTGGAGCGCGAGCGCCACTTCGCACCGCCCGACCCGCAAGACTTTTTCTCAATTCTGGGCAAGGCACCGGTGCTGGCGCCAACCGGAATCGTTGGCAAGGTCCGGCTGGTCAGTGACAACACGCCCGAATAGTCTGCGCAAAAAATTGCTGTCCTAAAAGAGGGGACTGTCCTTGTGGCAGTTCCCTTCTTATATCGCGCGGTAAATACTGATTGCTGATGAGCGAGTCGATAAACTGATGTCAGCTTTGATAACGCTCTAAAAATTTAAGATATACTTGAAATTATGATAATTCCAAGTATATCTATTTCTTGTGTTCATGTACCCGTTCAGTCGAATCAACTAAGAGGAAGACATGAATGTTTCCACCATCTGCTCATAGTCAACCAGATATAGATTGTCATCAGTCTTAGCCCGATCGATCAAATCAGCACTGAAACCACCTTTGCTGAAGAGAAAGAAGATCTTGTCGCCTTTAAGCAACTGGCCTTTTTCCTGCAGGCTGCTTAGGACCGACCGATTCAATTTGCCATTACGCCATTTTGCTTCGCCAAGCAGTGTCGTCTCGGATGCCAACCCCACGTAGTCAATTTTAACCTCGCGCCGTGCTGCAGGGTCCGTTCCCCACCAACGCCCATCCTCAACAACCGGTTTAGGGAGTTGATGCCGGACATCCGGCAGACTCATATACTCCAGTACGATTTGCTCAAACACCGGCCCCATGAAAGTCGGTAGTTGATCCTTGACCACACTGAAATAAATATCAGATCCCTGATTGATCTCAATATAACGGCGATAGGGATGTACAAAGCGATACCAGAATCGGTACATCCGATCATCTATCGCATAGATTGGTTTGGTCGATCCTTGTTTACCAACCGACTGCGTCTTACTGACAATATGCAGTTCAATCAATGATTTTAAATAGGGATTCAGATTAGCCGATGTCATTTGCACTTTGGTCGCGATTTCATTATTCTTGCTGGAACCACTTGCGATCGCAGCTAAAATGTCGTTGTAGATGCGCGGATCACGCAATTCCTGATTCAATAGATTTGAGGGTTCTTCATAAAGCCGCCCGCGATGCTCAAAGTAAAGCCGGATAATGTTTTCATCGACACTCCGAGCCGGGTCAATAAAGCTCATGTATTCGGCAACACCGCCGGTCACGCCAAAATAGATTGCTTTTGCCTCTGAATGTTGATCTGAGAAATACTCGCAGCATTCCTGAAAACTGAACGGACAGATTTTGTATTGGGCTGTTCGCCTACCGTACAGGGGGCTTTTTTCGCTCAGCACCTGTTGCTCCATAAAGCTCATTGATGAACCACACAATACGAGAAACCCCTGACTTTGCTTGAAGTATAAATCAATACAACGCTGTAAAATAGAGGATATCGATGGTTCACCAGCGGCAAGATAAGGGTACTCGTCTATGATCAGCAGCAATCGCTCATGTTTTGCCTGCTGGGCTACAAATCGAAAAGCCGATTCGTAATCTAGAAATGCCGGTAATGTCATTCCCGGATTGGTTGTTTTGTAAATTGACTCGGAAAGCAAATCCAAATTCATCTGATTGCTCGCCTGTGTCGCTAAAAAATAGATCGCCCGTTTTCCCGCTATGAAGTTTTGCAGCAAAGTCGTTTTACCAACGCGACGGCGCCCGTATACAATGCTCATCTCAAAGCGCGAAGAGAGATATTGCTCGTTCAGCCAGCTCATTTCCCGTTTGCGTCCAATAAACATTGCCGATCCTCCGTATATCAACGATCCAGTAAACTTAGCATAACACAATAGTGAATCATAATCCACTATATTACGATTCACTATATTACAATTCACTGAATTATGATTCACTTTATTACGATTTACTATTATTCGCATCTGGAATAAGGTAAGTTGTGTTCCAAAAAACCTGCGGTTGCACAAGTTGAGATCGAGATTTACGGTTTCATATCTTCGACATTGAGCCGTCGATCAAGGACTTGCGCTGTGCCATAGCTTTTAGGCTTGCCGTCTGCTGCGCAGTCGAACAGCAGGTTGACCGGACCGTCAAATCCATGGGTTTCAAAAGTCAGCCGAAGATCCATCTCCCCAGACGCGCTGCCGCTCATGCGCAGTTTGGCCTGGTAACAGATTTCTCCGGGATTGGCTGTTATCTGTTCCGTACCGTCGTAAAAGGTCTTTGCGTCATCGCTAAACCCGATATAGTCGACTTGGACAGCACACGTTGTCTGGCCCAATCCGCTTGAGCCGGTCCGGGTATAGCGGGCATGCCCGGCAGCCTTGCCAGAGATATTGCCAGAGATATCGGACGGTCCGCTTGCCAGCTCGACTGCTTCGAGCGGGATACCATAGGGAACAATATCCGGTGCCTGAAGCTCGGATGTCTGTCCGTTCGGCTTGATATCCCAAAGCCTTGCCTGCCGGATCCGGGTCTTGCCGCCGCCACGGATCATCTCTGGCCAGATGGCCTTGGTCCCGTCAGGATGCCAGGAAATAGGCGACAGATAGACCCAGTCGCTGTCAGGCTCGTTGAGCTGGACGCCCGGATAAGTCGGGTCATACCTGGACTTGTCGATTTCCACCAGCACCGGCCCGATATTGCCGGGCAAAAAGCTTCGTACGCCGGCAACGGCAACCATGTAAACCGGCATAGCCAGATTGTTGGTTGCCAGATGACCCAGGGGGCGTGGCATCAGGCCTAAGATTGAAAAGCTGGTTTTCGGTGAGCCACGGGTGCTCATAACGACGCCCAGGGTCTCGTCCGGTGAAAAGATGGTGGTCTCTTCATATCCCGGACAATTTGTTACAGGCAGCACAACCTGTTCAAGCAGGCTCTGCTCAACCGAGTCCGGCAGCGGGTTGCCGATTGAGCCAGCCAGTGACAAGGCAGCCCCGCCGCGGATGAACTGCTTGATCTCGCCGCCGATGACCGGTGGCAGCTGCAATTCGCCCGGGCTTTGCGGATCCGTCGACAAGCTGGTACTGGAGCTGATCTGCTGGACGCCGCTGAGCCTGTAGCGGTTGGCATCCCGCTCGAGCTGGCCGTAGAAGTTAAAAGCGCCGTGGATGTGCAGCATCGTCCAGGCTATGTGCCAGTTGTCCGGCGAGATGACGATTTCCGACCAGTGCCGAATAATGCCCGGATCCTTGATGAGCAAATCCGGATACTCTAGCGGAACAAGTCTTGCTTTTTGGCAGCGGTCGATGTCCGGTTCGCACTCCAGCACGAAGTCGCCGAGCAGGATGCGCCAATTGTCCATGAAAGGCATCAGGCGCGGTGTGCCGTTGGCAGTTGCGGGCTGCTGGATTTTGCCATCGAAGATGACGCGAGGGTTTTGACCGTCATCGTCCATGACGGATATCCGGTAATAGTCTGGATCATCCGGCTGGCACTGTTCGAAAAACAAGATACTGCCGGACGCCGTATAAATCGGATGCCCCGGCTCACATATATAACTTGGGAGCGGAACCGTTTCGACGGTGATGCGCCCTAGGTTTTGGTCATGAATTTCCAATTTAAATCCTCCCCATCGGTCGGCAGACTAGCGGACGTGCAAAACGGAGCCTTCGGTGATGCCGGATTCATTGAACGCATCCACCCGGACATAGAGGCCTTGCCCCTTGACCAGCGCCCCGATGGCCTGTTCGGATTTGCCGTGTACGATGCAACTGTGGTAGAGCTTGTCCGGCGCATGCCCCCAGAGGATGTTGCAGCCGGCGGCATTCAGGGGTTTCCAAGTCACAACAGCGTCCAGGTCGCCAAACAGCTTGACTTCAACATCCTCACAAGGATCCGGCTTTTGGCCGTCCGCGGTTCCGAACGCGCGCAGACCTGAGACGCGAGCCGTTTGGCCATAGGGCAGTTCCAATACGGTCAGCTTCAAGTATTGACAGGAGATACCGTCTTCCCGAATCACCAGATCATGTGACAGATCCGTTTCGGCCATTGACTTGTCTTCGATCACAAAATAGGTCTCGCCGTCGACTGAGCCTTCCAAGAGCCAGCGTGTCCGCTGCACGGCCGGGTCAATATAGCGCTTCTCAAACTGGCCGACCTGGACCTTGTCATCTGCCGGGAATGGCAGGTCCAGCTCGTGGTCCGCGAAATTGACCTGCACGGCATGAACTGACATCGGCATGCCCAAATCGATCGAGATCCACTCGCCGGATGTCGGGGTGGCGGCAGTCCACCAGGTGCGGATATCTTCATCCACAGCGCATTGGGCACCAGTTCCCGAGGATGCGCTGACAGCCTTGCCGTAGGACAGCAGCATCCAGTCAGGTGCCGCCCAGGGTGCCTTTTCTTCATTGACTGGCCAGTCGCCGTAGCGCTGGTCGCAGAACAGTTCGCCATCTTGGTCGAATCCGGCCTTCCAAAGCCCTATCCGGCGTTCAAACTGGTGGTTCATGCTGATCCGCATGGTCGAGGCATGCCACCACCGCCCCTGCTTGTCCTCAAGCGTCGAGCCATGTCCGGCGCCGGTGATGAACCCGCCCGGCTTATAAGAGAACGGGTTGTTCTTGGCCAGTTCAAACGGTCCCAGCGGCGACTGGCCGATGTACACGCCGTCTGCATAGGTGTTGTACTGGGTGCCCGGAGCGGCATACTGGAGATAGTACATCCCCTGGTGCTTGGTCATCCACGCGCCCTCGATATAGGGGTTGTTGCCCAGATAGGCGTAAATCATGTCGGCCTGTGCCGGATCCATGTCAGGCATCTGCGCCTTGTACTGTTCCACCAACTGGTGGATTTGCTCCTCCGTTCGAGGCGCGATATGGTCCTCGCCCGTACGTTCAAATCCGATATCTTCAGTTCTAGCTGAAATGACCGCCACCTTGTCCCCGATCGGCTGCAAGGTTTCCCGGTCCAGCTCGATACCGTAGACCGGAGTGACGTTCGAGCAGCCCCAATACAAGTAGAGGCGGCCGTCGTCATCCAGAAAAACATTCGGGTCCCAGAACGGAAAGCTTTCCGCGACGGCTTCAAAGCCCTCGTTGATAGGATCCCGGCTCCTGAAAATGGAGCAGTTTTCATCGCGCTTCGAGGCGCAAAAGTACAAATACTCGCCGACAACCCGTACATCCGGCGCGTAGTCGTAGGCCGGCAGGCGCTCATCCAGCGGATGCTGCGTCCAGGTTACGAGGTCATCGCTGGCGAAAAAGCCGGCGGCCATCGACACGAAGAGATAGTAGGTGCCTTTGAACTCAACCAGCGACGGATCCGCCGCTTCACGGTTGACCAGCAGGTTGCCACCCTGCTGGATCAACTGGTATTTATAGGGGATATTCAATGGATTGCAATAGTACATCGATTTGACCCTCCGATTATCTTAAATAGGTTTGGCTTATTGGATGACGTTAATTATTTCGCCTTCGGTGATGCCGGTTTCATTGAACGCATCGACCCGGACATAAAGGCTTTGCCCTTTGACCAGACCGCCGATGCGGACCTGGTCCCCAAAGACCTGGCAGCTGTGGTATAGCTTGTCTTCGGCATAACCCCAGACTACGACATAGCCGGTGGCGCTGCCGGTCCAGCTGACAGTCATATCCAGGTCGCTGATCGGTTCGACTTTGACGCCAGCAGCCTTGTCCGGCAAACTGCCCGGGCTAGACCCAAACACCCTCAGGCTGGATACACAAGGCACCTGGCCATAGGGCAGTGAGACGACAGTCAGGCGGATATAGCGGGCGGTTCTGGCTTCATCCAGGCAGACGAGGTCATGCGGCAGATCCGTATCCGCCTGGCTCTTGTCCTCGATTTCAAAGTAGTTCTGACCGTCAACAGAACCTTCCAGTTTCCAGCGGGTCGGTTGGGATTTCTCGTCGATCCAGCGTTCCTGGTGAAGCGTCCCGGTGAAGCTGACACCGTCCGGCAGCGACAACGACTGGCTGTCATCGGCAAAATTAATCTGGATGGCAGAAACCTGGCAGGACTTGGCCAGATCCACTGTCAGCCATTCGCCGGCTGTCGGCGTCTCGGCCTTCCACCAGGTCCGGATATTCTCATCCGTTGCAAGCCCCGGCTCATGCCCGTCTGAACTCGACGATGCAGCCGCCGGCTTGCCATATGACAGCAGCATCCACGGCGGGTTAGCCCAGGGGTCTTGTCGCAGTGTGTCGACATCGACCGGCCAGTCGCCGTAGCGCTGGTTGCAGTACAGCTCGCCGTCACTGTCCCACCCGGCCGGCCACAGGCCGATGCGGCGCTCAAAATTGTGATTGATGCAGATGCGCATGGTCGAGGTATGCCAGCAGTTACCGGATCGGTCGACCAGGGTCGAGCCGTGGCCTGCGCCCTGAATGAAGCCACCCGGTTTATAGGAGAAGGGATTGTTCTTCGCCAGCTCGAAAGGACCGAGCGGCGAATTTGAAACATAGACGCCGTCCGAATAGACGTTAAAGCCGGAAGACGGGCTGGCGTACTGCAGATAATAGCGGTCTTCGTGCCGCGTCATCCAGACGCCTTCCATGTAGGGCCGCCCGGATATATAGGATCTGGCAGCCTCTTTCATGCTGTCCGGCACCATCTGGCTGCCGTCATCCAGCGCCTTGAGCATCGCTCGGATTTCTTCAGGGGAGCGTTCCGGAACGTGGTTCTCGCCCGAGCGCTCATATCCGAGCTCGTCGTCCCGGCAATGGATCAGCGCTTGCGGCTGTCCGATCGGCTGCAGCGTCTCCCGATCCAGTTCTACCCCGAAGATCGGCTCGGTCGTGGACGATCCCCAGTAGAAATATAAACGCCCCTCATCTTCGAACAGATTCGGGTCCCAGGCGGCCAGGCCGCCCTCGATCTTCTCGAATTGATCTGCAAACGGATCTAGCGTCCGGTAAAAATCCACCCGGTCATGTGAAGACGCACAGAAGTAGATAAATTCGCCGACGACCCGGACATCCGGCGCGTAGTCGTAACCCGGGGTGCTCTTCAACGGATGGAAATGCCAGTCAGCCAAATCGTCGCTGTAGAGAAATCCGCAGGTCATTGAGGGGAAGATGTAGTATCTGCCCTTGAACTCGATCATGGACGGATCGGCGGCCTCCCGTGAGACACGGACAGTCCCGTCGTGTGTCTTGTGAAACTGGTATTTGTAGGGGATGTTCAGTGGATTGCAAAATATATTCATCTTAATTGCCTCAATTTCTATTGTTCAGGTCTGCATGAATCTCAGCTAAAGCTGCCCAGAAGTTTCAGGCTGTCCTTGGGCTGGCGCTGCTGGGTTTCCCGGTCAACCGCGATCAGGCCGAATTTGGGCACGAAGCCGAGCATCCATTCGAAGTTGTCCAGCAGCGTCCAGTGAAGGTACGCCCGGACGTCGATGCCGTCTTCGATGCAGGCCATGACGCCGGCGAGGGCTTCCCGGATGAAGGCCTGGCGGCGCTCATCGTCCAGGGCGGCGATGCCATTTTCGGTGATCAGGATCGGGCGGTCGAAATGGGACGCGACAAAACGGACAACATTCGAAATACCCTGCGGATAGTACTCGTAGTTCATCTGCGTCATTTCACTGCCTTCCGGCGGATCCACCGGACCGTCCGGCCCGACCAGTTTTCTGGAATAGTTCTGCACGCCGATGAAATCATCCTTCTCAAGATGCTCCAGGTAATGCAAAAACTCCTCGTCCTGCTCAGCCAGGACATTGGCCTCGCCACCGGGCAGTGCCTGGAAGTCATGCAGCGACAAGGTCAGCCCGATCTTCAGCTCCGGCCGGATTTGCTTCATTGCGTCCCTGGCCTTCTCATGGGCGTGGATGATCACCCGGTCGCCGTCCGGCGTCCGGCCGGACAGAAAGTGGTGGATCTTCTGCGGATCCATGCCGCCGAAAGCCTCGGATGCGCCCTTCATGCGTTCCGCCATCGGGTTGCCGGCATCCAGGTTGACGCCGACCTGGACATTGCCCATCTTGGCCATCATGTCGCGAATGATCTTCATCAGCTGCAGGCCCATGTTGGCCTCGTTGATCGTGCAGACATAGTTGAGGAGGTCGCCGAGTTCCGTGGCCATGCGGGCGCAATAGGCCGCGAAGTAGTCCGCCGTCTTCTCGCTTTCCCAGCCGCCTTCCTCAATCAGCCATTTGGGGGAGGTGAAATGGTGCATCGTGACAACCGGTTCGATGCCCTTGTCGCGGCAGTATTGGATGACCTGGCGGTAATGCTCGATCTCATCCAGGTCAAACCGTTCCTTGTCCGGCTGGATGCGCGCCCATTCGATGGAAAAGCGATAGGCGTTGAGGCCTGCAGATGCCATCAGGTCGATGTCCTCACGATAGCGGTTGTAGTGGTCGACCGAATCCAGGGACGGTTCCCTGAAGATGGACCCTTCAGCCTGCTCCATCGCCCAAAAATCACTCCTTGTATTATTACCTTCAACCTGATGTGCCGCAGTCGATGCGCCCAGCAGAAAATCCTGATCAAATTTCTTCATTTCAGTTACCTCGCTTGATTAATGGCTCGTTTTGAAATAGGTGATACCATTCAAACAAAATGATATCCGTCCTATTTATTATAGACAGTCGCCAGATAACCTGGTCTATCCATATTCGCTATTATGTTCACACATTGCTTAATGTTTTAGTCAGAGACGGCCATTGATCTGGACGGTATGGCTGCTCACATAATTTTCACTGATATTCAAAACCCTTTTGGGGATCCAGAAAGGGAGCGCACAGTCTTGCACAAAGCGAAGTGACGGCCGATTATAAAAATAGCAGTCATCGCATTGGCCACCATGAACGGGCAAACTATTGATCGGCATTGAAAAAACGGAAAAATCATCGGGAGATCCGATCCAGATGCGGTTTGCGAGCAAGCCGGCAACAAAATGAGGACAGCATCAAGCCGGAGTTATCAGCACACACATCAATCGATGCAGTTAGTGAAAATGTTGCCAGAATCACTCGCATAGCTTTATTGCGCGGCGTTAAGCGACCCTAACAGCTATCGGACAAAGGAGATGAACCGTATGGTATCTTTGTTCGCCACGGTGAATCTTCTGTACCAGTAACGGACGATCAATTTCGTCAGGGTACTGCTGGAGATAAGGCACAAGTAACGCAGGACAATATTTGCCCGAGAAAAAGCAAACATCAAATCACCTTTCCAAGACTTAATATTTGTGATGGCGATCATATTTTAACTCAAGCCATGTGATATAGCGAAAATATGTATACTATAGCAAATATTTTGTTGGTGCCAATTTCACAGTTGACTATAATCATAAGTAGCAGACACTTGGCATTTTCACTAACCTTGTTCAGAACACCAGACGCTGTCATGGCTCACGCTGACAGCTAAGTCGTTGATCGAACAGGCTGAGCTACTGACGAGGACGCTTTCCAGGATGAAATGCGGTGACCACCTCGGAGGCAACGGCGATACCGATGCAGGTACAGTTTTGCAAGGTGTAAAGCTGCTCAACCGGATCATGAGACACAACACCGGGATTGAATCCATCGTATCAGTTCTCTGACTCGCAGTCGGAAAGCTTCAAAGCCAAACGATCGACAGATCATAATCCTGATACGATGTGACTGTTTGACCAGAATTAACTGGACAGTAAAAACAAAGGAGACTGTGCTATGATCGCGACCCTTCTGAAAACCGAGCATCTGATCGATCCCATGGGCATCGATTCAGCCAACCCCTGGTTATCCTGGATTTGCCAGGATGGACTGGAACAGACGGCCTATGAGATTGAGGCGGTGTCCGATGAGCAGATCATCTGGTCCAGCGGCCGGGTGGCGACCAGCCAGATGCATGCAGTCCTGAACGCAACACTAACCAGCCGTCAGCAAGTAACCTGGCGCATCCGCTTGTGGGATGAAAATGGCGAGGCTGGCGATTGGAGCCAGCCGGCAGCTTTCGAAATGGGTATTCTCGACCCAACCCAATTTATCGCGCAATGGATCAATCCCGAGTTAACTTGCGACCCGGAAGTACATAAGCCGGCCAGCTATCTGCGAAAATCCTTTACAGCGCCTGCCGGTCGCAAAGCCAGATTATACATCACCGGCCACGGCTTGTATGAAGCTTATATCAATGGCCGGCGAGTGGGCCGTTTTGTGCTGGCTCCGGGCACTTACACATATGAGAAGCGGCTGGCCTACCAGACTTATGATATATCCGATCTGATTCAGACCGGTGCCAATGACATCTTGGTTATCCTCGGCGATGGCTGGTATCGCAGTTGTTCCGGCGTTAATGGCGATCGCAATCTGTATGGCGAGGACATTGCCCTGTTTTGTCAGCTGGAAGTCGACAATGTGCCAGTTTGTATTTCGGATCAATACTGGCAGGCCACCCAGGATGGGCCGATCCGGGCCAATGACATGCAGCAGGGTGAAGTCTATGATGCCAGATGTGAAACCTTGACCGGCTGGCATGCCGTTAAAACCGAGGATTTCGGCACAGCCAGTCTGCTCTGCTCCAATGCGCCGCCAATTGTCGAACACGAACGGTTTACCGGGACAATCATCACCACGCCCAATGGCGAGACGGTCATCGATTACGGGCAGAACCTGGCCGGTTATATCGAATTCACGATCACCGCCCAAGCTGGCGATACCCTTGTTCTGACGCATGGTGAAGTACTCGATCAGAATGGTAATTTCACGACGGAGAATTTTCAGGATCGGCAACGGCATAAGGAGGGTGGCATCGAGCAACGTGTAACGTTCACTTGCAAGGATGGCCAAAACTATTATAAATCCAGATTCACGATCTGGGGTTTCCGCTATGCCAAAGTCGAATCCAGCATCGATTTGTCTGATGCGGCATTCACAGCGATTGCCGTCTATTCCGATTTCGAGCAAACCGGATGGTTTTCGTGTTCCAATGAACAGGTCAACCAATTGGTGCAGAACAGCCTTTGGAGCCTCAAGTCGAATTTCTGCGATGTACCGACCGACTGCCCGACGCGTGAGCGTGCTGCCTGGACCGGTGACGTGGGCGTTTTTATTGAGACCGGGATTACCCTGGCTGACACACTGCCGGTTATCCGCAAATGGCTGGCCGAATGCCGCGTCAATCAATACCCGGACGGTAAAATTGCCAACATCGCGCCGCGTAATAACCGGCCATCGTATTTCACCGAGCTGCTGGCCGGCTCGGTCGGCTGGGGCGACGCCTGCGTGATCGTTCCTTATGCGCTTTTCAAAAGGACCGGTGACATCAGGATTCTGGAAGAGAACTACGACATGATGCAGCGTTGGTATGCCTTTTTAGAGCAGCGAGCCCGGCAAAACAGCGACAAGAGCATGATCAAAAAAGAAAACCCCTACGCCCAATATACCATCGAGGCGGGCATCGATTTCGGTGAATGGTGTGAACCGGGCGTCTCGGCGCGGGAAGCCGTGTCTCAGCCGCATTATCAGGAGGCAACAGCATATTTTGCCCGGACCGGCCGCCTGCTGGCTGCAATCGCCGAGTTGCTCGGTCGGTCAGCCGACGCAGCCCATTATCGCGATGTGGCTGAAAAAGCAGCTCTGGCCTTCCACTGGATCGCAACTGAGGATGGCAGAATCGTATCCGATCGGCAGGCCGCATTTGTCCGAGCCATCTCTTTTGGCCTATTGTCAGCCGATGAAGAACATACGGCAGCCGATGACCTGAACCGTCTGGTGGCAGCCAACGATTACCATTTGAATACCGGCTTCTTGTCAACACCGGCGCTGTGTGGCGTGCTGGCCCGACATGGTCATCTGGACACAGCCTGCAGACTGCTGCTGCAAGACACGATGCCGAGTTGGCTTTATGCTGTGAAAAAAGGTGCGACAACCATTTGGGAGACCTGGGATGGCATCAATGAAAAAGGCGAAGTCAGCGCCTCATTGAACCATTATTCTTACGGCGCAATCTGTGGTTGGCTGTTCAGCGGTCTGTGCGGCATTCAGGTAGAAAATGACCGGGTGACGATCGCACCCCAGCCGCATCCTGCGCTGCAGTATGCGAAAGCCACTTATCGGTCCCCGATCGGCGATATCAGCAGCAGCTGGCGATATCAGGATGATCTGATCCACTATGAGCTATCCATTCCGGCCAATGTTCAAGCCGATGTAATTTTAGCCGATGGCCGGCGGTTAACTTTACGGGCAGGAACTCATCATTTACAAACGGAGGTTTGAGGAAATGAGAAGACTGAAAGCGAACACAATCCGTCTATTCGCAGTCTTGCTGACTGTGCTGATGCTGTTTTCTCTGCTGGCGGGCTGCCGTGAGAATGGCAGCCAATCAGGTGGAAAAGTCGAGACATTCAGTTGGTGGCTTTACGGCAGCGAAGACAGTTCCTATTATGAAACGTATCAGGAAAACCCAGTCGTTCAGTACATGCTCAGCAAACCATACGGCCCTGAGAATGAAAAGCTGGCGTTTGAATTCACCTCGCCGGTGTCCGGCACGGAACAGGACAGTTTCAATCTCATGCTGGCTACAGGCGACCTCACCGATATTATGGATTTAACTGCCTATACCGGATCGATTATCGACCTGTACCAGGAAGGTGTCATTCTGGATCTGACGGAATATGTCGAAAACTACATGCCTAATTACAAAGCGATCGTTGAAGCCAATCCGGAGATCGCCCAGGCCGCCATCACCCTGGTCGATGGCGAAAAGAAATACCTGCAGTTGATCGGCACCGGCGATCGGGCGCAAATCAACTGGTGCGGCTATGCGTACCGCCGTGACTGGCTCGTCAAATATGGCACCAATCCCAATGACGGCAGTACATTCAGCGGATCGTTCCAGGATGCACTGCCCGATGGATCACCGGATAAAGACAGCTGGGTTGACAATGTCGTCTTCCCCAGCGGCGGCGGTGATCCCATCTATATCAGTGACTGGGAATGGATGTTTGAGATCTTCACTCGCGCCCTTGATGAGCAGAATATCAGCGATGGTTACTGTCTGAGCATTCCCTATTCAGGTTTTGTTTCCATGGGGGATCTGGTCTGCGCGTTTGGCGGCGGTGGCCCTCAGTGGTATAAAAACAAGGCGGATGAGATCGTTTTTGGCGGCACGAGTGACGCCTTCCAGGTTTATCTGCAAGCGATGAATACCTGGTACGCCAACGGTTGGATGGACAAGGCGTTTACCGAACATTCTGCCGACATGTTCTATCGTATTGATGACACAAAAGTTCGTCAGGGCAAAGTCGGCCTGTGGCTCGGATTGCATTCACAACTGATGGGCCGGCTGGACAGCGGCGAAGAGTTTGCCAAAGACGCGATCGTTTTCGCAGCGCGGCAGCCGATCAATGACATTTACGGCTCAGCAGCCCAGCAGAATGTCGAACCCTATACCTACTATTCGATTTCGCGCATTGGACAGTCGGTCGCGGTTTCAAACACAGCTGAAGACAAGGACCTGGCAACGCTGTTTTCATTCTTTGATTACTTATACAGCGAAGAGGGCGGTGTCATGAAGATGATGGGCCTGAACAAACAGCAGGTCGAGGAAATCCAAAGTGAGTTTTATGCGGAATATGGCCTCAGCGAGGGCGCCTATTACCGCCTGCCCGACAGCGAGGTGAAGGACGGCAGAATCTATGCCTATACTGACAAAATTGTTTCTGATACCGGCACGCTCAAGCAGGCCAGCACAGCGGTCAAGCTTAAACTGGGTTATGACTTTGTCTCGCTCAGACAGGAAAGCGGCACCGACCAACTGATGGCCAATTACAATCAATGGGTCATATACAATAATGACGGGTATCTCGACCAGGCTTTCATTCGCCAGCTGACACCGGATAACATGAAAATTCAGGCCAAGACCCTGAACAATGTTAATGAATTCATGAGCAAGAATGTCCCGAATTTCATCAAAGGTTCGAAAGACCCCTTTAACGATGAAGACTGGCAATCATTCGTGAAAGCGTTAAACAAATATAGTCCGGCGAAAGTTTCGCAGTTGTATCAGGATTTGTTAGACCAATTAATTGGATAAGCTAAAAAGTAAATCAACCAAGCAAAGGGCTGCAAAACTCAACATCCTGTTATCTAATTTGTCATGTTTTGTTTGGCCTTAACAACCTGCTGCGGTCTGGAATGCAATCGCAGACTTCCCCCTTTTTGGCGTGCGCCATCATGGCGTACGCCAAAAAGGGCAGACTGCTTACAGCAATCTGCCCCGAAGAGCTCCATAATTCAAAGTTGTCTTTTACTCCTTGACGCCGCCGAGGATCATGCCGGACTCCAGGCGTTTCTGGAAGAACGGGAAGGTGATGAGGATTGGCAGGGTTGCGGCGATAATAACCGCGTACTGGACCAGCCAGCGGCTGTAGTCGGGGTTGGCGGCCTGCAGGATGTTGGCGTTGTCCGCCACCAGTTGCCGGATCCACAGCTGCAGCGGCCACAGGTCGCGCTTGTTCGGGATGTAGATCGAGGCCGGGAACCACGAGTTCCACTGCAGCACGACCGACTGGATGATAATAACCGTCAGCATGCTCTTGGCCTGCGGCAGCATCACCTGGAACATGACCCGGATATGCCCCGCGCCGTCGATCCTGGCCGACTCCACTGTCGAGACCGGTACGCCTCGAAAGGCGTTCATCATGAAGATCACGAAGAAGGCGTTGGTGCAGCCGGGGATCAGAAGCGCCCAGCGCGTGCCGACCCAGCCCAGCGACCGGATCACCATGTAGGTCGGGATCAGCCCGCCGTTGAACAGCATCGTGAACGTCACGAAGATCGTCAGGATCCCTTTCATCCTAACGTCCCGGCTCAGCACATACCCGCCCAGCGTGTTGAACAGCACCGAGAAGAAGGTCGCGCCCAGTACATAGGTGATGGTGTTGAGATAGCCCTTGAGGATGCTCAGGTCCGCGAACATGATCTTGTAGCCGTCGACCGTCGCGTTGCCGACCGGCAGCAGCACCAGCCCCTCATGCGCTAAAAGCTGCTTGCCGTCCGAGATCGAGGACATCAGCACATGCCACATCGGCACCAGCGAGACAAACGCCACGACGATCAGGAAGGCTGCGATGATGAAATTGGCCAGAGAGTTGCCGAAACCGCGGTCGATCACCAGGGTTGTTTTTTGCTTGCTCATAATCTTGCGCCCCCCTTAGAACAGCGAATACTTGATGACGCGTCGGTTCAAGTAGTTGGATGTCAGCAGAAGGAATGTCCCGACCACCGACTGGAACAGGCCGGACGCCGCGGACAGGCCGAAGTTGCCGCCGCCCGAGCCGAACGCCATGCGGTAGGTGTACGTCACCAAAACGTCCGCCACGTCATAGGTCGCGGGCATGTAAAGGAGCAGGATCTTCTCGAACCCCATCACGAACACCAGCCCGATGCGAAGCGTCAGCAGCATGATGATCAGCGGCAGGATACTCGGCAGTGTGATCCGAGTGAGGCGCTGCCAGCGGTTCGCGCCGTCGATCGCGGCCGCCTCGAACAGGTCGCCGCTGACGTTGCCGATCGCCGCGATGTAGACGATCGTGCCGAAGCCCGCGCTCTGCCAGATGTCCGCGAACGTGTTAATCAGCCAGAACACCGGGATGTTCGGGTTGGCCACCCAGTTCTGGACCGGCAGTCCGAACAGCGCCAGAACCTGCGTGATCCCGCCGGATGTGCCTAAAAACTCTCGAACCAGCGCGGCAACGACCACCGCCGCCACGAAGTTCGGCATGTACGACATCGTCTGGATCCCGCGCCGAAACCCCTTCCAGGGCATCTCGGATATGATCAGGGCTAAAACGACCGGCGCGGCAAAGCCCAGTGTCAGGCCTAGAAGCGCCATCATCACCGTGTTGCGGATGACCAGCGGGAACGCGTCGCCGGTAAACAGGTCGACGAAGTTTTGCAGGCCGACCCAGTCGCTGCCAAAGATACCCTGGCTGACCTTGAAGTCCTCGAACGCGATCGTGATCCCGACCATCGGGATGTAGTTAAAGAGTATAAAGTAGGCGGCCACCGGTAAAAACAGGGCATACACCACCCAGTTGCGCCGGAAGTCCGTCTTCCAGGGCACCTTGGGCAGCCTCCCCGCTTTTGGCTGGCGGCCAGCTCGGATTTTCGAAGTCATATCGGCTCTCCTCATTCTACATAATTGTTCAAAAGAACAGTCGATTGGGATTGCGACTCGCTCGGATGTCTGACAGTTCAATCAAAGGGTCTTGTCCAGATAAAAATCGTGGTGCAGGCGCATTCATTGTCATGGTTCAAAGTCTGGAACAGTTCAGGGTTGGGCGTTCGTCCGGGCGGGGGACTCCCCGCCCGGACAGATTTCGGATTCCAGGTTAATCGGTGTTCGGATTACTCGGCGGCTGCCTGGTAATCGGCGAATGACAGGGCCAGGGTTGCTTCGAGCTGGCCGGATGAATTCGTGAAGGCAAAGTAGAATTTGGTGGCATAGTCGCTCTCGACAGGGACTTCAACGTCTGTGCCGTCGATGGTTTCAGCCAGCGTCAGTGTCCAGGCGGGCAGCTGGTTGGTGGTGTCGATGGTCCAGGTGCCCGTGGTCACGGTGCCCATGCCGCTGTAGATCAGGGCGCAGGTGCCGTCCGAGTACATCTCCAGGATGACGTTGGCATCGCTCTCGCCGGTCCAGGTGTAGACCGTCTCGACCGCTTCGGCCGTCGTCATGTCGACCGTGATGTCGGCTGTGCCGTCGCTGGTCGCCAGTTCGAATGAGAATGAGTTGTCCTCGAGGTTAATCGGCGCGACATAGTCGGCTTCCTCGAAGGTCAGCGTGATCGACATGTTGTCGTCAGCCAGTACCCAGGCGCCGGTCTGTTTGTTCTCGACGCCGGCGTATTCGGTTGTCATTTCGGCCGTGCCGTCTTCCTTGCACGCGATCGTGACGACCATCTCGCCATAGGCGGCTTCTGCGTTGCTGCCGGTGAATGTGATGAGCGTCGGGGATTCAACGACCAGGTTCAGGGTTTCGGTGCTGCCGTCCAGCGCCACGTACTCGGCGGTCAGGCCATCGGCGTTCAGGGTGACGGTGTAGGCCTCGCCCGTGTCGGCATCGGTCAGGGTATAGACGTCGCCGTCCACTGCCCAGGTGCCTTCGACCATCGCGCCGATCGTGTCCTGGAATGTGCCGTTGTGCATCAGGCGGACCAGGCTGTAGTCGTCCTCGCCGAGCATGAACTCGACAATCGCGATCCCGTTCTCGTCAGCTGAGCTGTGCCCGGAATCCAGAACATGATTGAAATCGTGATTGTAAAGCTGCGGCAGGTCGTAGATCACGTCGTCGACATAGGCCAGGGTCGCGTACTCCGACCCGTCCAGGTTGGTCAGCACGATCGCCTGCTCGGACATCGCCTTCTCGGTTTCGTCTTCCGGGTTCGGCATGTACTCGACCGCCATGTCGACCACTTCATAGTAGCCGGCCATATACTGCCCGCCGTTATACAGCGACAGGTAGAAGATCCCGTTCGGATAGAAGTTGAAGTAGTTGACGAACTCGCTGTAGCCTTCCGGCGTGAACCGGTCTTCATAGATGCCGTCGACAATCGTCGGCTCGGCCGGTGCGGTCGTGCCGGTGGTGGTCGCCTCGGTGGTTGATTCAGTGGTGGTTGTTGTGTCCGCCGGTGTGCAGGCCGATAGGGCCAGCAGGAATACCAGCAGGATGGTCAGGAGACTTACGAGCCTGGTGTGTCTTTTCATGTTCTTCCTCCTTGTGGTGCTTACTCTAGATTATCCAGCTTCTGCTGGTAAATCTCGGTCATATCGTCTGGGCTGTACTTATTGATCGCCTTGACGTAATTGGCCCAGTCTTCATCATCGAAAGGATCCTTTTCGCCCTTGATGAACGGCGGCACGGACTTGGCCATGAACTCATTAATATTGTTCTGGATCTTGGAGATATCTTTCTGCTCGTCCGGCGTAATCTGGTTCAGGATGCCGCCCTTGATGCTCCCTTTGTCTTCATACCAGATCCACTGGTCCAGGCTATTGAGCTTAGATTCTGTACCGCGCGTCAGGATAAGCGACTGCGGATCCAGGAAGAAAAAGCGATTGGAATGACAAGCGCTCATGAGCGTTCCGCCATCATTAGCCACTATATCGACGACCGCGTAGATCTTGCTGCCTCGAGCTTCATCTTCCGGCACACGCTCATAGGCGCCTTCCGTCAGGCCAAAGCGGGTGTATAGTTCATTCTGGGTTTCTTCGTATTGCTCTTGATTTAGTCCAAGTCCGCCGAGCAGCGCGCCTTCTTCGCTATACATGTAATCAAGCAGGGTCAGAAGCGGTACGAGGTCTTTGCCTTCGGCCTTGTCCGTGATGATCCAGGCGTTGTTGGCCTTGCCGATCTGGTACATGGTGTAGGGCTCGACATTCTGCTCGGCAGCCGTACCATAGATGTCATTGATCGGCTGGCGTGCACCAAAAGCGACCATGCCGTCTTTGAAGCCTTCACCATCATCAAGGTTGCCCATGAGCTGGGCCTGCACACCATACCAGAGGCCGACCTTGCCTGACCGGACCTTGGAATCTTCGATCCGGAAGAACATATCGGATGAGTGTTCGGGGAAGGCGGTGTCGATCCAGCCGTTTTCAAACCAGGTATTCATCGCCTGCAGGTAGACCCGAAAGTCGTCGTCATCGCCGCCGAAGCGGATGTCGCCGTCGGCGTGCTTGTACCAGGCGCCGTTGTTGCCGCCGCCAAAGGCACAGACCAGGTCGCCTGTGGCAATATAGCCGGGATAGTAGAGGCTCATCGGGTAACCGTCATCGATGCCCTGGTCCTCGATCGCAGTTGCGAAGATGTCCAGCATCCACTCCCAGTCCGAAATATACACCGGATCTGTGTTGCCGCTCGGGAACACGACATTGTCCTCCCAGGAGTCCATATCAACAGAACCATCCGCCAGCGTGCCAGTATATGACCCGCTGAATGCGCTGCCGTCGACCGGATTTTCGCCGTACTTGACAATCCAGTCGCGGCGATACATGTAGCCGCCCCAGTTGTAGGTCATGTCATCTCTGAAATTTCGGACTGTCAGGTATTTTTTCTCACCATTGACGATGAAGCTGCCTTCCTGGTCAAGGTCTGGATTGGCTTCCAGGAAAGCCTTGTAGTTGGGCATGTGCTGGTCAACCAGGTCGGTCAGGTCCATGGCGATGCCCTGCTCATAAAGGTCAATGATCGAGCCAGTGTACATCGTGGTATCCATCATGTCCGGGTAGTCGCCGGTCGACAGCAGGGTGTTGAAATTGTCAGCCTGCTGTCCGGCTACCGGAATAAAGAACTCCAGGTCAACCGTCTTGTCCTCAGGTCCCCAGGTCTGTTTGAGCAGATACTCGATACTGGGGTTCTTGTCGTAGCTGTCATAGTAAGACGAATCTTCGCCGTTCAAGAGCCAAATGCCGTATGAGACAGTATTGCCATCGGTACCGCCGCTGCCACCATTGCACCCGGTCAGAGTAAGAGCCAGCAGAATTGCCAGGCCAACTGCCAATGCGATCAAACGCTTGGGTGACACATGTTTTTTGTTCATGCTCGAATCCTCCTTTATTGGATCTTGCAAATCGCACATCATTTTCGGAAGCATTCAGGATAGCTTCAGGTTGTCTGCTGATTCTACGTTGTCTTCATGATTGGACAATCTTTAACGCTACTGTTCGATATAAGTCTTGACACTATCATTCTAAGCCCTTTTTTGTCAGCTTTGTAGAATGATCTATCGATAGCTAGCACAATATTTGGCTAATCTGACATATTGCTGAACATCGTTTGGTATCACCAACTAAAACCTCGTGTCGATCAGGCCGCAGAAAGCGTCAACTGTAGATACCCCCTTGAATTCGCTTTCTCCAGCCATCTTGCGGATCACATAATCAACCGATGTGTCATGGGCGTCGTAACAATTAATGAAGTTCTTGATCTGGGGAACATCCGCCAGATGGAACGGGCAGTTGAAGGATATGAAAATGACCGGCAGTTCATTGACGTACCAGGGATTGTCCCAGCCGCCCTTCGAGATCGCCCATTCCAGACGCTGCGTCGTGCGCATGGTCGAGCTGACATTGGCCACGCAGATCACCAGGTCATACTGCGTCGTCAGCGCTTCGATCGTCTGCTTGTTGCCGTAGGCCCCTTTGCTACTCTTCTTCAACGAGTCCTTCTGAGCCGCCATGATCTGCTCTTTGGTCATGTGCTTCATCTGCTCCATCGCCTGGGCGACCGGATCTACGTAAATCTCCACCTGGTGGCCTCTGGCCTCCAAACCAGCCTTGACTTTGCCGATCAGCTTGGCGCCGTCGGCCGCCATGCCGGCCATGACAATGGCCGGATTCGGTGCCGGCCCGACCGGGACCAGCAGAATGCTCTTGTATTTCTCCGGCGTCACCGGGAAGATATTCTCGCCGACCTGCTTGACCAGGGTAATCCCATGGTCCGATACTTCCTCGGAGACTTTCCGGTGCTCGTCGCAGCCGATGATCTCCAGGCCGTCTTTTGATGGGAACTTGTCCAGTGTGAATTGATCCAGCCCGATCATCGCCTTGAACCCGAGAATCCGGGTCAGCGCCTCATGCAGGCGCGCTTCGGTGAGGCGCCCGTCCAGATAGGCCTCCGTCATGTATCGGGTGTCTTCCTCGATATCATTGTAGAACAGGAACATGTCGTTGCCGGCCATGATCGCGTCGGGGACGATGTCGCGGCGCCTGGCCCGACCGGCGACGCCGACCATATGGCTGGCATCCGTGACGACCAGGCCGTTGAAGCCGAGCTTGCCTCGCAGCAGGTCGGTCAGCAGTTCCCTGCAGATGGTCGCCGGTTTGATCTCGTCATCCTGCATATCCGGGTTGAAGTGCTTCTGGTAGGCCGGCTGCATAATATGCCCGGTCATGATCGACTGCACGCCGGCCTCGATCATGCCCTTGTAGACCTTGCCGTATGTCTCGTCCCATTCCTCGCAGGAGAAGCTGTTGACACTGGACGCGACATGCTGGTCGCGCTCATCCAGGCCGTCGCCGGGGAAATGCTTCATCGCGCAGGGTATGCCACTTTCGGATATCCCGCGGAAGTATTCTCTTGAAAACTCCAGCACCAGGTCCGGGTCGTTGCCGAACGCCCTCGTCGAGATAACCGGGTTATGCCAGTTGTAGATGATATCGACGATCGGGGTGAACGCCCAGTTCGATCCCGTCGCCGCCGTTTCCCGGCCGCAGATCTGCCCCATCTTGTACGCGTACTTTGAATCGCCGGTCGATGCGACCTTGATCGCCTGGCCGACATTGGTCCCGTCGCTGGTCGCGCCGTTGCCGCCGGCTTCGACATTGACTGCCGACAGGATAGGCACTTTGCTGTTTTTCTGAAACAACCGGTTCATTGTCCACATTTCTGCCTTCGATCTGGGATTGAACCGGATACCGCCCAGATGCGTTTCGGCGATCTCTTCCCGGATCTCCTCCTCATCCGTCGTGTTCCCTGTCAGGTGTACGAACAGCTGTCCGATCTTCTCTTCCAGCGTCATCGAGTCAATCGTTTTCTCAACCCATTTAATCTGTTCTGCCGTCAGGCAAAACGGCTTTGCTTTCAAGTCAACCATATCGTTTTCCTCCATGTCCTTGATGGTTTCAATCATCTTCCAGTTTCAATATTAAACCGTTTTTGCAGAACGATTTAGAAATATCAATTGATTGTTAGCACAATATTTGGTAAATTTAACTCAGAGGCAATAAAATCACTAGTGTTCTACCATTGGAGGCTGCCGTGAACTTCGATCCTATTGAACTCACTCAGGAACTGATGCATGCGGAAGGCATTAACTTCCATGTGTTCAAAAAGCCGTATGACAATATCGGACGGTTCGATATGCGGCTGCGCAGCCAGCTCTATGTTGACTACGATTATGAGGACATCCGTCAGCGGCTGCAGGACGACTGCCAGGAAAAGACCCTATACATCACAACAGACCAGTTTGAAACCCACTACCTGATCTTCCGCGATAGCCGACCGGTCGCGGATGACGGCGACATCATCCTGATCGGCCCCTTTCTGACCAGCTATTATGAGAGCATGCTGCACAGGGTCATTGAACGCAACAACCTGCCGGCGATCCAGCATGCCGAACTCAAAAACCACTACTGCGGCATACCCTTTTTCGAAGATACCGGGGTCATTGAGTCACAGGTCATTATCCTGGCCCGTTACATCATGGACGGCACCGATTTTGTTGTTGATCGTACCAGCCTGAAATTCAAGGACTCGGCTGCAGGCTTTGAAAACCAGCCGGAGCCGTCAACCCGGCTCTCAATGAGCATGGTGGAAGAGCGCTACAAGATTGAAGACGAGTTTCTGGAAGCGATCGAGCATGGCGACGCTCAGTCTGCGCTGCTGTACAGCAGCTCGTTTCGAAAATTTCAGTTGGAGCCGCGTAATACAGACATTGTCAGAAATTTCAAGAATTTCTTCTATGTTCTCAACACCTTGCTTCGCAAAGCTGTTCAGCGAGCCGATGTCCATCCAGCACACATCGATGAAACATCCGCCTACTTTTTTCGCATGATCGAAGCATCACGCAGCCTGGAAACGCTTCGGACGATCTCTCCCGAAATGATCCGACGCTACTGCCGGCTTGTCCTCAACCACTCGCTCAGGAAGTACTCCAAGACCATCCAGCGCGTCATCAACCACGTCGATTTTCATCTGACTGATCCGCTGTCGCTCAAGGTGTTGGCCGGCATCGCCAAAGTCAACGCCAGCTACCTGTCTACCCAGTTCAAGAAGGAAACCGGCCAAAACCTGACCGACCATATCAACCAGAAGAGAATTCAAAAGGCCGTCTTCTTTCTGAACACGACCGAAATGCCCATTCATGCCATTGCTGAACGCGTCGGTATCCTGGACGAAAACTATTTTTCCAGACTGTTCAAGCGCATCCAGGGCATGCCGCCCAGCGAGTACCGCAAATCGCTGAGGTCATAGCCAGCACCCTATCTATCAATTTCTCACAGATATCAACAATTGACCTGTAATCTATCCTAGATTTCCCGAAATCATTCTAACGCCGATCGTCCAAATCTCGGATCAAGATCAGCACCAGACACAATTCGGGCAACCCTTCTTCGAATAGGTTGCCCGAATATGATTAAGCCTTGATTAGCGTTAATCCCGACGTTGATCGGTCACGTCTTCTGATTCTTCTGATTGTATTTCCGATACATCTCCTCCAGGCTTTGTGTTGGCACCTTGTCGAAAATATCCTCTTGGGTTAGTTGATTAATCATTTTTTCTTCATGCTTATAACGTCGGATGTTTTCTTTCAGAATGCTGAGCTCTTTGCTTCTCCGGTCCGGAACCTGCGGTGTTGTGTGCGGCGTGATAAAGACGTTGGGCATATCCCACAACTCGCTGTCTTTCGGCAACGGCTCCTGCTCAAAGACATCCAGTCCGGCTCCGCCGATCCAGCCTTCCTTGAGCGCCGTGACCATCGCTTCTTCATCGATGATCGCGCCGCGGGCCATGTTAATAATGCAGGCAGTTTCTTTCATCAGCTTGAACTCGCGTTCAGAAATCATATGGTAGGTCTTGTTGTTCAGCGGCAGGCAAAGGGCCAAGAAATCGCATCGCTTTAAAATCTCATCATAATTTTCACCTTTGGCCATGCTGAAGTATTCATCAACATTGTCCGGCTTCTCTTCCCGGACATCATAAGCCAGGATCTCCATATCCATGGCCTTGGCTCGTTTGGCCAGTTCTACGCCGTTGTTGCCCATGCCCAGGATGCCCAGCGTCTTGCCACAGGCCCCCCGCAAGTCCTGAATACCCTCAAAGCCCCATTCATGTTCGCGCTGCGCGTCGAACATCTTGTCAAATCGATAGGTGTGGGCGAGGATGAACATGATAATATGCTCAGCCAACGCAGGCGCTGAGCGGCCTGCTGAACTCGTCACGATCAAGCCGTGATCGAAAAGTTCCTTTTTCGCGAATCGGTTGAGCCCGGCATGTCCGCAATGTATCCATTTCAGGTTTTTCGCGTTAAGATATCGCTCATCAGGATCCCCCCAGATAAAGGCCACATCGGCCGTTTTCAGAGCCTCGACAATGCCCTCGTTGTCTCGGAGTGATATCGAAACGACCTCAGCGGGATGGAATAGTTCCCTCACGGTCTTCAAATCTTCTTCCGAATAATTGTACAGTACTGTCATGACCTTTTTAATCTCTCGCATGCGTTCTCTCCTTTGCCATCTATATCAACTGAATCTGATTGAATCAGCATGTTATACGGTTTTTGAATCACAATGTCAGAAACCCATCGTTCTGCCGTGAATCGTTATCATCTGCATATTGATCCATCGCCTTAATTATCCAGCTTCAAATGTCCAGAATAACTTGCTGGGACAACAGCGCTTTTCGCAAATCAGTGTAAGGCAAGTCGCGTGATTCGCATTGCCGGTCAGCGCACAACGCGGCTGCCACACCCGCACCCTGTCCCATGATCATGCATCCGACAGTATTTCGGGTGGACATATGGGCAGCAATATCGACAGTTACGTTTCGGCCGGCCATGAAAAGGTTTGAACACCCTTGAGCCAACAGCATCCGGTACGGCATCCCGTAAAAACCGGGTTCTTTGATCAGACACTCAGGGCGTTTCGGCGCGAGGTCATGGAAACCATATAAACCGATTTCATCTTCAAAGCGTGCCGCGTCGGAAATTTCCTGCTGGGTCAATTCCTGATCACATCGTGTCGCCTTGCTGGCCCGGATGCCAAGCTGCGTCGAGGCCCAGGACAGATAGGAATTTTCAAACCCGGGTACGCAGTCTTTAAATGCCTTGGCCATTTTCATGATCTTGATGCGCATCTGCATCTCCGCCTGGCTGAGATTGTCAGCCTTGCTGGCATCAGTGTTGATTCCCTTTGAATTGTTGATGTATGTCGCCTCATTAGGATGGATGGATAAGAGCAATGTGAATGGATTGATATCCAAATCCTGAAACGGTTTATATTTCTCCGGGTCTCTGCTATGTACAAAGGCTATTTCCCGAGTCGGAAGCTTGTTTTCCCCGACCGGTGCCGGGGGGCGGATGGTGGCAGCTCCTGTCGGGTTTTCAGCCAGCACACGATCAAAATCAATACCGCCCATGCCAAAAACCAATCCTGTCGGGCTTCCGCAAACCTGGTTATAATCCTGCCAGGTCTCGATTTGTTCCACGCCGGCAAACCGGGCGACATCGCCATCACCGGATGCATCGATATATTGTTTTGCGGCAACAGCCGAGCGGCCATCTTTGTTTTCAATGATGGCTGCGGTGATTTTTCCGCCGTCCATGAAGACACCGCAGAACATCGTCTGAAGGTATACCTTGACGCCGGCCTCCATCAGCATTTCGGAAATGATGCCTTTATAGATTTCATGATCTGCAATGTAGCGGTACGGATTATGAAAGTGGTCGTTCGCTGTCGGATAGAATCCTGTAGACCC
This sequence comes from uncultured Saccharofermentans sp., assembly GCA_963675845.1. Taxonomy (GTDB): domain Bacteria; phylum Bacillota; class Clostridia; order Saccharofermentanales; family UBA5734; genus UBA8949. Next base: position 484,621 of record OY776634.1, read on the forward strand.
GCCTGCGTTCTGCAGCCGCTGGGCCAGTTCAAAGGCCAGGCCGCCGACGATCCGATCCGCTTGATCCGGGTCATCACAGGTGGGATAGAAGCTGGAAGTGCCGATCCCGCCGTTGGTATAGGTTCCGCCTGGAACGGGCATTTTCTCAACCAGCACCGTATCAGCGCCAGCCCTGGCTGCCGCGATTGCCGCAATGCAGCCTGCTGTTCCGGCTCCCGCCACGAAAACATCAGTTTTGATAACCGGAATATCCCGCCCCGGTTCAAAAATACTGCCAGACTTGTCCATGATCATTTCTCCTCTTTTCATCTTTGCATTGTTTGAATTGCTGCAACGAAGCTTACAGCAGGGGTTTCAGTCGCGGAAAACCTCTCGAGTGACAGATCCCGGCTTCAGTCCAGTTGAGGATCTTGACGCCGGCTAGGTCACCTCGAGAGGTTTTCCGATAGACGATTGATCACCGCCCTGAGATGAATCGCTTGTTACTCTTTGACCATTGTCACAACAGCGTCAATGGCGCCAACCTGTGAGTCGGCGATGACAAACGGCACGCTCATATCGTGTGTCTCAGCGTCAATTGTAGTTGTTGCATCTTCGGCGCTAGTGAAATCGAAAACAAAGTCGTATCCGTCGCGCACCCATGTGCCAGTATCCAATTCAACGACATTGCCGGAGATATTAACAGTCACTGTGCAGGTTTCATCGTCATACACATTCAGTGTGACAACTGCATCGACTCCGTATTTTTCAACGGTTGTCTCGCCTTCAAAATAGTAGGACAGTTCGGGGCCAGTCAGCATAACATTGGTCATGGCGACCGGGTCTCCGCCTTCTGGCGTATAAACACATTTGGCCTTATCAGCTGTTACCGAAACTGTCGCGCCGGTATCGGTGCTGTCAAATGGTGTCAGGACGATGTCCAGACCGCCATCAGCAGTCTCTGACGCACTCCAGTTTCCTTCGATCATCGGACCGACAAGATCCACGTAGGTCATGTTATGCCCAAGCATGAGCGTTGATGTGACTTCCTCATCGGCTACAAATTCCAGGAAGCGAACGGGAAGCTCACCTTCATAGGAACTCGCGAATTTGTCTTCTGTGTCTCTGGCGTAGTAGACAGGGGCTCCGCCTTGCGCATAGATTATTTCATCTTCATTCATGTCGTTATAGAGAATATCCCCGTCATAGCCGCACTGGCCGATCTCGTTGCCGTCCCAGTCAAAGAAAGTTACCGTATACGGCGCTGTGCCTTCGGTCGCTTCGATCTGGTCATCAACCGAGGATTCTCGATCCGGGAAGCAGGCGTAATCATATGGGGTTTCTTCAACCGTGTAGGTTCCGGTGAAGTTAACGCGGTTGTTGCTGAAACCAGCAAAGAAAACCGCCCCGATCACAGGATCCTCTTCATAGAAGTTGAAGTAGAAAACAAACTCGCCGTAGCCTTCAGCTGTAAAGCTGTAGGCAAAATTGTCCATTGTGATTGTATCAACCGGATCGGTCGATACCGGTTCAGTTGTTTCGGCCGTTGTTTCTGCAGTTGTTGTTTCTGCGGTCGTTGTAGAAGTTGTTGTTGTCGGTGTCTGGCAAGCTACGAGACCCAAGACCAAAAATACCGATAGCATAACTGTCAAGATGATTTTAGCTTTTTTCATTTTGTTCTCCTCCTGAATAATCAGATTTTGGTACCTACATTTTTTCAGAACTGATTCACTTACCTTTTTTGCCCTCCTCTTCCATCTCTGAATTCCAATCAACATCTATTGACTCGCCGATACTTAACCCTTGACCGCGCCAATCGCAACACCTTTTTCCAGCCGTTTCTGGAAGAATGGGAACAAGATCAAAATCGGAAGCGTCGTAATGACGATGACGCAGTACTGGATGAGGTATCGTGAATAATCCGGATTCGTCCAGTTCAGAAAGTCCTGGTTGTTGGCAACCAGCTGTCTGATCCAGAGCTGAAGCGGCCAGAGGTTTTTATTGGACGGCACGTAGATTGATGCTCTGAACCAGGCATTCCATGCCAGGATGCCGGTGTTGATCATGGTTACCAGCATATAGCTGAAGCACTGTGGCAGTGCGACCTGGAACATCGTTCGCACATGGCTGGCGCCATCGATTCTGGCAGACTCGATCGTCGATTCCGGAACTGATTCAAACGCCTTGATCATCATGACAATGAACGCGCCATTGGTGCAGGCCGGGATAATGAGTGACCACCGGGTCCCAATCATGCCCAACTGCCGGATAACCATGTACAGCGGCACGACGCCACCGGTGAACAGCAGTGTGAAGACAATGAAGATCGTCAGCGTTTTCCTGAGCTTGCTTCTGCGACTTAATACATAACCGCCCAGTGTATTCAGCACAAAGCCAAAGGCAACCTCGCCGGACACATAAATCAAGGTGTTCATGTAGCCGCGAAGGATGCTGTCATCCCGCAGCGTCAATCTGTATCCGTCCAGTGTCGCTTGACCAACCGGCCAGATCACCAGGCCGGAATGGCCCAGCAGCATCTGTCCGTTTGAAATCGACGATATCATAACGTGCCAGAGCGGTATCAGGCTGACGAATGCAATCATGCACAGAATGAATATCATGATCGCATCGGCAAAGATGCCCATCGCTGTTTTATCTTCAACCATTCCATCCCGGAATCGGCTCCGCCTTGATACGCGGAATTGTGTTTCTTTTATAGCCATCGAATATCCCTCCGTTAAAACATCGAACTGCTTGATACTTTGCGGCTGATCCTATTGGATACGATCAGCAGCACACTGCCGATAACCGATTGGAACAAGCCCGAAGCGGTTGCCAGCCCATAGTTGACCGTTTGGCCGAAGGCCAATCGGTAAGTATAGGTGTATAGACAGTCCGCAGTATCATAGGTCGATGGCAGGTACAGCAGCAGGACCTTGTCAAAGCCCATTCTGAATACAAGCCCGATACGCAGCGTCAGCATGACGACAATCAATGGCAAGATGCTCGGCAGAGTAACCTTCCACATTCGTTGCCAGCGGCCTGCTCCGTCAATCGCGGCTGCCTCAAACAAATCGTTATTGACATTGGAGATGGCCGCAATATAGATGATGGAGCCCCAGCCGGCAAACTGCCAGACTTCGATCCCGGTATTGATCAGCCAGAAAACAGGGATATTCGGGTTTGCGATCCAGTTTTGCTGCTCAAAGCCAAACAAGCTGAGAAGCATCGTCAGCGCACCATCACTGGACAGAAACTCCCTGGCCAGCGTTGTAACAACAACCGCTGAGACAAAATAGGGCAGATAGCTGATGGTTTGGACCGACCGTCTGAACGCCTTGTAGTTGATCTGGGTCACCAGCATCGCAATGATGACCGGCGCCGCAAACCCGATCGTCAGGTTCAGCAGGGCCATCATTGATGTGTTTCTAAGAACCTTGATGAAAGTATCACCGTTGAACAGTTCAAAGAAATTCTGAAGCCCGATCCATTCACTGCCCAGGACGCCCTTGGTTACTTTGAAATTCTCAAACGCCATGAGCAACCCGAACATCGGCAGATAATGGAATATGATAAAATACAGCGCGACCGGGATAAACAACAGGTAGAGAATGCCATTTCGATTGAAATCGTATTTCCAGGTATTCTCTTTCAATGGCCCGAAATCCATGCCGGACGCTCCAGCGCTGGTGTTTCGCAAAGCCAGCTTTTTAATACTTCGCAGTGCCAATTTTCCTCACCTCATTCAATAATTATTGATTCAAGAGATCAAACAGCCTTTGATAGATGGCTGTCACTTTTTCCGGCTGATACTTGTTCAGCATGACCGTGTAGTCTTTCCAGTCGTCTTCGCTGCCGATATCCAGCTTGCCGGTGATGAACGCCGGAATTGTACTGGCCATATGCCCGTCGACATTCGCGTATACTTTGCTGTATGTATTGGACTCTTCAATTGAAAACTGCTGGGAAAGTGCGCGTTCCGGATAACCTTGATTGGTGTAGTAGTCCCACTCAGCCATGGCTTTCCGCGCAGTGGCCAGATAGCTGGCATTCAGAGCCGGTACGAAGCCTTCTGCATAATAGCCAATGGTCATACGCTTGCCAGCCATCGCCGATGCCAGATTGTTGTCTGACAGCAGTTGTTCGTCACGAGCGTATTTTATGGATCCATCCGCTTGCTCCTCGACATTGAAAGCGCCGTTGGTTACGCCAAATTTAAGATATGTCTCATCCTGCGTCTCTTCGAACTGCTCCTTGGTCAGGCCAAAGCAGAGTAATGCCCCGCCTTCGGCCGTGTAGAGGTAATCTAGAAATGTCAGAACCGTCGGCAGATCTTCTTCAGCGATTTTGTTGGTCACAACCAGAGAACCGCGCATTCTGGAATACTGGTACAGGCTGTCTGGCTCTTTCATCTGTTCAGCTGCTGTCCCATAGATGTCGTTAATCGGATAGCGTGCGCCATAGACCATGCTGCCATCGGTGTACGGATTGTCGCCCACGTCCAGCTGCGATCCGGTCTCTGACCGGCGGCCAACCCACATGCCGACGGTTCCCAAATGCGTACCGGCTGTGTCAATCGCATAGGATGCGTCATTCGAACGCTCGGCGAAGGCTTTATCCAGCCAGCCCTTGTCATACCAGGCATTCATGCATTCCAAATAAGCTCTCAAGCTATTGCTGTCGCCACCGAAATCGGCTTCACCGTCTGGATTTTTATGCCACATCGGGGTTCCGCCGCCGAATGAACTGTTCAGGCCGCCGGCCTCGTTATAGCCTTTGAAGTAGAGTGATGTACAATAGCCGTCTTCAATCCCCAGGTCAGCAAAAGCCTTGTCGAAAATCTCAAACATCCATTCCCAGTCACTGATGTAGACCGGGTCGGCTCCGCCGCTGGGAAAGACTACATCGTCCGTCCAGGATTCTTTGTCATTGGGATCTGTCAGCCCATAGGTAAACGGGTCGCCAGTTTCTGGATTCGTGCCGTATTTGGCCACCCAGTCACGTCGATAGAGATACCCCATGAAATTGCCAAGCACCTCTTCTGTGATGGCGTATAGTGAGAGAATCTTCTTCTCACCTTCCGCGAACGTATACAGGTACCCGGCTAAATCCGGATTGTTTTCAATAAGGCTCATGTAATTCGGCATGTATTCTTCAACATACGGTGTCAAATCATGGATGATTCCGTCATTGTACATTTCGTTTGGACTCGTATTCGAATAAGCCATGTCCATCAGGCCGGCAAATTCATCGGTTGCCAGCAAGGTATTGAAGTTATCCAGCTCAGATCCGGATAGCGGCACCATATAGCTTAAATCAATTTTTGAGCCATTGAATTCCATCGTTTCCAGATATTTCACGACCGGATTGTCGTCATAGGAGTCATAATACGTGCTGTCTTCACCCTTGGCTATCCACCAGGATACTTGTACGGTTGACTCATCCCCCGGCCCGCCATTTTGGTTGCAGCCAAAAAGGAATACCGTCGATAGCAAAAGTGTGAAGCATAGTAACAGTGAAATCAATCTACGCCTATTCATACTCTTAATCCCCTTTTCTAAAATCAGTCCTCTGATTGATAAATCCTTTGATCTGCCGAAGCGGTGCTATATGCCAGGTCCAATTCTTCAACGTAAAGATGTTGGGTGCGAATATACTCTCCGGACGCTAGAAGCGCGTGTCAATCAGGCCGCAGAATGCATCGACCGGTGACTGTCCGACGAATTCGCTCTCGCCTGCGATCTTTTTCAGGAAATACTCGATTGATGTCTCATGCGCGTCGTAACAATTAATAAAGTTCTTGACTTGCGGTACATCTGCCAGGTGGAACGGGCAGTTGAATGAAACGAAGATGACCGGCAGTTCATTGACGTACCAGGGGTTGTCCCAACCACCTTTGGAAATAGCCCATTCCAGACGCTGTGTCGTGCGCATTGTCGCGCTGACATTCGCGACGCAGATCACCAGATCATAGCTGTTGGTTAAGGCTTCAATGGTCTGCTTATTGCCATATGCGCCTTTTCCCTTGCTTTTTGACTTCATGCCGTTTCGCATGTCCTGCATTTGCTCAGGCGTCATATCTTTCATCGCCTCGAGCATCTTGGCAACAGGATCGACGTATACTTCGACCGAATGGCCACGCTCCTCCAATTGACTTTTAATCGAACCGGTCAGTTTTGTCCCGTCAGCAGACATGCCTGCTACCACCATGATTGGATTGGGCGCGGGGCCAACTGGAACCAGCAGAATCCTTTTATATTTCTCTGGCGTGACCGGGAAGATGTTCGGTCCGACCTGCTTAACCAGCGTAATGCCTTGGTCAGAGACCTCGGCAGCAACTTTCTGGTGCTCTTCGCAACCGATGACTGATAAGGCGTCCTCGGACGGGAATTGGTCCATGGTAAAAGTATCGAGACCGATCATGGCCTTGAAGCCAAGAATACGGCGCAGCGCATCGTGCAGCCGTTCCTCGGTCAGTCGGCCATCCAGATATGCTTCGGTCATGTATCGGGTGTCTTCATCGATGTCGTTGTAGAACAGGAACATGTCGTTGCCGGCCATGATCGCTCCCGGCACCAACTCACTTCGCTTTGCTCGGCCGGCAACGCCAACCATGTGACTGGCATCCGTTACAATGAGGCCATTGAAGCCAAGCTCGCCGCGCAATAGATCAGTTAAAAGCTCTTTGCAGATTGTCGCAGGCAGCAGCTCATCATCCCGCATGCCCGGATTGTACTTCTTCTGGAAGGACGGCAGCATGATGTGTCCTGTCATAATCGATTGGACGCCGGCATCGATCATGCCCCTGTACACCTTGCCGTAAGTCTCATTCCATTCCTCACAAGAGAGGGTATTGACACTGGTCGAGACATGCTGGTCACGTTCGTCGATGCCGTCACCCGGGAAATGCTTCATCGCGCAAGGTATGCCGCTTTCTGACATGCCGCGAAAATATTCTTTGGAAAACGCCAGAACTTGATCTGGATCGTTGCTGAACGCGCGCGTTGAGATAACCGGCGAATGCCAATTATACGTAATGTCGACAATTGGTGTAAAAGCCCAGTTCGAACCAGTAGCCGCGGTTTCCCTGCCGCAGATCTGGCCCATCTTATAGCCATACTCAGGGTTGCCGGTTGCCGCGACCTTGACAGCCTGGCCGACATTGGTGCCGTCACTTGTCGCGCCGTTGCCCCCGGCCTCAACATTAACAGCAGACAGAACCGGGATTTTGCTATGCTTATGGAAAAGGCGGTTCATCTCCCGCATTTCTTCTTTCTTTTTAGGATTGAAGCGAATACCGCCAAGATGTGTTTGCTCAACTTCTTCTTGAATAGCTTCTTCATCGGTTGTATGACCGGTCAGGTGCACAAAAAGCTGACCGATTTTTTCCTCAAGGGTCATCGATTCGATTGTATTTTCAACCCATTGAATTTGACTATCAGTCAGGCTGAACGGTTTTTTCTTGAGATCGACCATTATAAATTCCTCCATCACTTGATCATCTAGCTTCATTTTAAGCCGTTTAGCGCCTAGGCATTAGAATACAATTGCCGATATTAGCACAAGCTTTGTTATTACAGACAAAAATCCAAGCCTGTGCTGAATCAAAATCGTGATAATGCAACAAGTATCACGCCCAATGGGATGTTCACAACAATGTCTTGATGAGAGCTGTCTGGCGATCAGCACACTCAACAAGAATTTTGCCGCTGTTCTATTGGCCGCAACAAAGACATGCTGTTCGAATGCTCAGTTTTTGTATCCAAGCGACGACACCCGACAATCTATTGGTGCGATCTTGTCAAGCCAATGATCAGGATCTTAGCTGTGCTCAGCTTTCCCCATCGTTCTTGTCAGAAGAAATCGGGTTGTAGCTGTGGTCTTTGACAGAAGCATCAAGCATGGCTTTTTTGATTTCATCTGTAATCGGATAGAAGCGGTTGATCAGAATTGACAAGATCGAGAATATAGCCGGGAATCCGGCACTGATCAGCATAAAGCCGTTGAGCATAGCCGGGAGCCTTGCCAGATCGCCGATATAGCCACCAGTTGCCGAATCGACATTGTAGCCGATGCCCGCAAGCAGCAGCCCGACGGCAAGGGTGCTCAAAGCCAGCTGGGCTTTCCTCAGAAGCCGCCTGAGCGCGTTGATCATCCCGGCCATGCTCTTGCCGGTCTTGAAGATGTTATAGTCAATGCACTCCAGCGCAATGGTCTGGGATGGAACAAAATTGAGGCCGGTGCCAAAAACCATGACCGATAGCAAAGCCAGGAACAACTCGTAGTGAAGCGGCAGGATGCCGGCGATCTGCAGGCTGAACATGACAAGCCCCCCAGACGCCGTGATGGTGTTGGACACATTGATCACTCGGATGCTTGAACCAAGTCGTGTAATCAGGGTGGGCGAAATAACAGTGGCCAACAGCATCGGACCGAGCATCGCCACGCCGTTCAGCACCATAACCCGGCCAAGCCTGGCAGCATCGAATGCACCGGTCATCGGATCGGCGCAATAGGCCCATTTGGTGTAATACGTTGCTGTAGCGGTCATCAGGGTGAAAACCAGGCCGCGAAAGGCCGAAGACGCGAAACAGATGGTAAACGCGTTGTTCTTTCTAAAGATATCCAAGATGTCACGGATCTCGATCTTGGACTTTTTGACGTTCATGTCGCAGTCTTCTTTGACCAGCAGCAGGCTAAGCAGCGAGATGAGCAAAGCCCCAGCCGTGAATGTAATGGTCATCATTGAAAATGACCGGCCGAAATTATCGATTGAGAGATTTACGCGGTTGACCAGCAGCATGAAAAACGAAAACACGATGCCCAGGCCGACCGATACGATGCGATGGTAGGTTGCCAACCGTGAACGACGTCCCGTGTCCCGGGTAATGGTCTGGATCAGCGGACCAACAGTGAATAGGGACGAGCCCGAACTGTATAAGACGTAGAATAAGAGAACCCAGACAAACAACAGCGCCTGACTGCCCTTGATGGCCTCCGGAATGCTGAACAGGAAGATAACGGCTAGAGAGGCTATCAGCATGCTCAGCAGGCTGAACAGCCGGTACTTTCCAAACCGGTGCGGCTTGGCGCTGTCAATCGTCCAGCCGATCATCGGATCGATGATGAAGTCGATGACACGGCCGACGACCAGGATCACCGGCGCGACCGCCGCGCCGAGCAGGCCAAGACCGGCATAATCGGTCAGGTACACCAGGAACAACCCCGACATAAATGCCGCGGTAATGGTCTCGGCAACTGTCATGCCGGTCAGACCAATGCTGCTGATCGTCATTGCCGGGACTCGCTTGTTTTTCGTCATTGATGCGTTTCTCCTAATTCATTGTCTTAAATGGCTGCAGGTTGATCGAGGCGCGTAAAGAATCACTTAAGATATGGACTGTGCTGCAAGCAACGCATAGCCAACTTACAGATATCAAGAATAAGCCGATCAACACGTTATCACTAAGCGATTGTCGTTGAAGATTCTATCCAAGTTACCGATCGTTTTGACTCATTGCGAAAAAATCAACAACACCCATCTATTCATTCAACTTCAATCCGAGACGGCAAAGGTGCGGCCAACCTGCTTTTTTCAGGTTGGCCGCCAAGGTCTAGACCTTTTCCTTCACCTCGTTAATAATTATTGATTCAAGAGATCAAACAGCCTCTGGTAGATGGCCGTCACTTTTTCCGGCTGATACTTGTTCAGCATGACCGTGTAGTCGTTCCAGTCGTCTTCGCTGCCGATATCCAGCTTGCCGGTGATGAACGCCGGAATTGTACTGGCCATATGCGCATCGACATTGGCGAACACCTTGCTGAACGTATTGGATTCTTCAACTGTAAACAACTGACGAAGGGCACGCTCTGGAAAAGCTTCATTCGTGTAATAATCCCACTCGGCCATGGCTTCCCGCGCAGTGAGCAGATAGCTGGCGTTAAGAGCCGGGACAAAGCCGTCTGCATAATAGCCGATTTTCAAACGCTTGCCCGCCATCGCAGAAGCCAGGTTATTGTCTGACAGCAGTTGCTCATCACGGGCGTATATTATGGATCCATCTGCTTGCTCCTCGACACTGAAAGCGCCGTTGGTCACGCCAAATTCAAGATACGTCTCATCCTGCGTCTCTTCGAACTGCTCTTTAGTCAGGCCAAAGCAGATCAATGCCCCGCCTTCAGTTGTGTAAAGATAGTCAAGGAAAGTCAGCACCGTCGGCAGGTCTTCTTCAGCTATTTTGTTGGTCACAACCAAAGAGCCGCGTATTCTGGATTCCTGATACAAGCTATTCGGTTCCACCATCTGTTCAGCCGCAGTCCCGTAGATGTCGTTAATCGGAAAGCGTGCGCCATAAACCATGCTGCCGGCGGTGTATGGATTATCGCCTACGTCCAGTTGTGATCCGGTCTCTGACCGGCGGCCAACCCACATGCCAACTGTTCCCAAATGTGTACCAGCTATGTCAATCGCATAGGGTGCGTCATTTGAACGCTCTGCGAAGGCCTTGTCCAGCCAGCCCTTGTCATACCAGGCATTCATGCATTCCAAATATGCCTTAAGACTATCATTGTCACCACCAAATGCAGCATTGCCATCAGCATCTTTCATCCACATTGGATTTCCGCCGCCGAATGAACTGTTCAGGCCGCCGGCCTGGTTATAGCCTTTGAATATAATTGACGTACAATAGCCATCTTCAATCCCCAGGTCAGCAAAAGCCTTTTCAAAGATTTCAAACATCCACTCCCAGTCACTGATGTAAACCGGGTCGGCTCCGCCGCTGGGAAATACAACATCGTCTGTCCAGGATTCTTTGTCGTTGGGATCGGTCAGCCCATAGGTGAACGGCTCGCCAGTCTCTGGATTCGTGCCGTATTTGGCTATCCAGTCACGTCGATAGAGATGGCCCATGAAATTGCCAAGGACTTCTTCACCAACGGCGTAAAGTGAGAGGTTCTTTTTTTCACCATCCACAAACGTATACATATAGCCGGCTAATTCTGGGTTGTTTTCGATAAAGCTCATATAGTTCGGCATGTATTCTTCAATATAGGGTGTCAAATCGTGGATGATTCCGTCATTGTACATCTCATTTTGACTGGTGTTCGAGTAAGCCATGTCCATCAGGCCGGCAAATTCATCGGTTGCCAGCAAGGTATTGAAGTTATCCAGCTCAGATCCTGATAACGGCACCATAAAGCTTAAATCGATTTTCGAACCATTGAATTCCATCGTTTCCAGATACTTCACGGCCGGATTGTCGTCATAGGAGTCATAATACGTGCTGTCTTCACCCGTTGCCAGCCACCAGGACACTTTCACGGTTGACTCATCCCCCGGCCCGCCATTTTGGTTGCAGCCAAAAAGGAATACCGTCGATAGCAAAAGTGTGAAGCATAGCAGCAGTGAAATCAATCTACGCTTATTCATACTCTAATCCCCTCCAATTCCAAATACAGGTCTTGTATTCGTTCAAGCGACCATCCCATCACTGGGTCGTCTAATCCCATTCTAAGATAATTGCCGAAAAGCCAATAGAATTCAATTGCCAAAACTAGCACAAATTTTGTTGTCATCAACCAAATAACCAGCTCTGATTCGAATTTTGTTTGTGCAATTGCTAATAGTCTCATTTGAAAAAGCAAATTCCATAGGGCCAAGAATCAGTGGTGGAATTTGATCTGTCAAACAATGTGCAATAATTTTTTTGGCAAATATTGTACTGAGAAAGCTGATACGTGACATGCATTGACAAATTGCAGTGCTAATATATACATAACCGGTGCTAATGCAATGGCGGATAATATAGTAGACTAAAGGTGGAAAACTTCTGTTTGAATTAAGTATATTTTTTAGAATGTAGTTTTTAAGGAGGGAAATCATGGGATATATCAAGGGTATATTGAAGCGATCGATTTCATTTGCGATCATAATCGCTCTGACGGCTATCACCCTGTTGACAGGCTGTGCCGATAAAACACAGGATAGTAACACTGCTTCATATGGCATTTGGCTGCTTAACGGTGAAGACAGCTCATACTACGCTACTTATGATCAAAATCCAAGCATCGAATATCTACTGACCAAAAAATGGGGCCCAGAGGATAAATCTATCGAACTGGATTTTTTCATTCCAGTATCCGGACAGCAGGCGGACAACTTCAACACCTTGCTCTCAACCGGCGATTATCCGGACATGATGGATGCGACGATGTACAACGGTTCCCTGATCGACCTCTATGAGCAGGGTATCATCATCGATCTGACCGACTACGTCGATCAATACATGCCGAATTACAAGGCTTTTCTAGAAGCCAATCCCGAACTGGATCAAGCTGCTACGTATATCGTTGATGGTGAAAAAAAGTATCTGACGCTCAACAGTTTCCGTGATTCGCTCAACTACAACTGGGGTGGCTATTGCTACCGGCGTGACTGGATTATTGAGTATGGCGAAAACCCTCAAGATGGCAGTGACTTCAGCGGATCATACACAGCCACTTTGCCAGACGGTTCGGTTGACAAGACATCGTGGGAAGACAATGTAATTTTTCCCAGCGGCGGCACGGACCCTGTCTATATCAGCGATTGGGAGTGGATGCTGGATATATTCGCCCAAGCAATCAATGCCCTGGGGATTGACGACGGCTATCCAACGAGTCTCTACTATCCAGGCTATATAGCAACCGGTGATCTGGTCGGTTCATTTGGCGGCGGCAACGGTGCCTGGTACAAGACTTCAGATGGAGAAATGGCTTTTGGCGGAGACGATGACGGCTTCAGGGCATATCTGCAGGCGATGAACACCTGGTTCCAGAATGGCTGGATTGACAAAGCCTTTTCTGAACATTCGTCAGATATGTTTTTCCGCATTGACGATTCAAAAGTTCGACAAGGCAAGGTGGGACTCTGGTATGGTACACAGTCCCAGCTGATCGGCCGGCTGGACGACGAGACGGATCTTAAAGCCGGTATGGTCGTTTATGGCGCTCGCCAGCCAATCAACGATCAATACGGGTCGGCTGAACACAAAAATTTCGAACCCTATGTCATGTATCAGCAAGGTCTCGAGAGCTCTAGATGGATTATCACTGACAAGACAAAGGAAAAAGATTTGATTCCGCTGTTGACTTTGCTTGACTTTATGTACACGACTGAAGGAGCATTGCTGGGCACGCTGGGCCTGAATAAGGATCAGTATGAGGAAACACAAAATGAATTGTACACGCGCTACGGCTTAACCGAAGGAGCCTACTACCAGGTTCCTGATGAGGAGGTTCGCGGAACAAAAATATACTCGTTTGTCGATACGATTTTGTATGATGGCGGGATGCTGAACAATGCCGTCCATTCCAACCGCTTTTTCATGATGGATGCCCAATCTCTCGTCCTGACCCGCGGCACAGATGCACTGCTGAACAGCCTGGACCAATGGATCTGGTATGAGAATACGGGCGGCATCACCAGCGCAATCAATAATCAAATCACGCCGGATGAGCAAAAACTGATTGCCAAAACCGAGACGAACATCAATGAGTTCATGGCTAAATCAGTCCCGCCGTTTATTAAAGGCGATAAGGATCCGTTCAACGATGATGACTGGCAATCTTATGTCAAGGCTTTGAACAAATATAGCCCCGATAAGGTCACTGCGGTCTATCAGGAGAAACTGAACAATTTAAGCAAATAGCAGTTGCTTCAATCATCAAAAGGATAATCGCTTCACCGCTATTCGATCAACCGTGAAGACGCCGCTCTCTGAATCAAATTCAGGGGGCGGCGTCTTTTGTGGCATGTATTGCGGCTGAAACTGTCCGCCCATTCAAATGAATCGTGTTAGTCTTCCAGCAGCGCCCAGGCACGGTTGATGACGCGCTTGGTATTGGCCATGATGATGGTCGGATACTCATCCGCCCATGGCTTGACTTCAAATGACAGGATATAGGGGTCATCCGGGCAGAAAAAACCCTCCTGCTTCAATACTTTGAAGAATTCCACGAGCTCATCCACATCGTTTGCTCCGTTTGGAAATCCAAATCTGGGATGGGTATCGCCATAGGCTTCGCTGCCTTTGCTGACAACGGCATTGCCGATATGAAAGTGGGTGATATACGGGCGCAGCGTCTGGATGACAAACCGCGACGTTTCATAGGTTGTCGGGAAATGACTCAAGTCAACGATCAATCCGAAATTATCGCAGACACAGCGAACATCCGCAGCAAACTGTGCAGCGTAGGGTGCCGGTCCGATCAGGGCAGCTTTGTCCATGTCATAGTCAAACACTTCCAGTTCGACCATCATATCCTTTTGTGCCGCGTATCGGCAGACATTAACCGTTGTTTTAACGAGGTTGTTGTACGCATCGGCTTGGGTTTCTGGCGTCCATTTCCCCGCCAGAAACGCGATCCCTTTGGCGCCAAGATAATTTGCTTCATCAACGGCATCCAACAGGGCCTGCTCGGCTTTCAGCCGGTCTTCTTCAACAACCGCATTGGGGTTCAGCTTCTGCCCCAGCAAAACCGGCTGGGCCCCATAGCCGATTGCCATGTGTGATTGTTCAAGCAGTTTTTTTGCCTTATCCCTTTTTTGATCGTCTGTAAAATGGCATATTTCGATCGCGTCAAAATACTCGTCACTGGCGATGGCTTTAATTGAATCTGAAACATCATAATTGGGATGGCTCATCCACTGGATTGTTCCGATCTTGAAATACTTATGGATACTGTCTTTCATCTTAGATCACCTTTTCTTTCTTTTGATCAAATGCCAGGCATCACCCAGGACTTTGCCGGTCAATTGACAACATTAACCGGTTGGCCCGCCATGAATGCCTTAACGTTGTCGACCGTGCAATCCATGATGCGCTGGCGGCTTTCTTTGGGCGCCCATGAGATGTGCGGTGTGATCAGACAATTCTTGGCACTGAGCAATGGATTGTCGCCTTTGATCGGTTCTGTCGACACAACATCAATACCCGCTGCGAAAACTTTGCCGCTGTTCAGTGCGTCTGCAAGATCCTGCTCGACAACCAGGGGGCCTCGGCTGTTGTTGATCAGAATAACGCCATCTTTCATCTTCGAGATACTCTCTCGATTAATGATGCCTTCCGTCTCAGGAAACAGCGGACAATGCAGGGCGATGACATCAGATGTCTTCAAAAGCGTTTCCAGGTCGACATAAGTCGCGATTTCTTTGCCCGTTTCATTGGGATGATTGTCAAATGCCTGAACTTTCATACCGAGGGCTTTTGCGATCCGTCCGGTGCTCTGACCGATTCGGCCAAACCCGATAATGCCCATGGTCTTGCCATCCAGCTCGATCAACGGATAATCCCAGAAGCAGAAATCCGGACAGCTTTCCCAGCGGCCCTGGTGGACAGCCTGGTCATGGTGAGCAACATGGTGGCAGATTTCTAAAAGCAGCGCGATCGCAAACTGACTGACCGATGCAGTCCCGTAGGCCGGCACATTGGAAACGCTGATTCCCCTCTCTCTTGCAAAAGCAACGTCGATAACATTATACCCGGTTGCTATAACCGCGATAAACTGAATCGAGGGGCAAGATTCAATAACCCGTCGCGTGAGCGGCGTTTTATTGGTAATGACAATTTCAGCATCGCCAATCCGTTGGATCGCTTCATTTTCATCGGTCAGCGAACTGCGGTCATAGATCGTCAGTTCGCCAAGATCACGCAATGGCTGCCAACTCAAATCCCCCGGATTTTCAGTATATCCATCTAAAACGACTATTTTCATGATGTTTTTCTCCCATTATTACTTTCAGTATATCAAATGGTCTCAAACAGGTACCCGGCTTCAATCGATCGCACAACGATCTAAGCGGCTTAAATATTCCACTCCTTGATGCTTTCAATGTCAGCACCCATTGAACAATGGGCCTGGGTATCACAGATGATGTCAACCACATATGGCTTCTTCGAGGCTTTTGCCCGTTCGAATGCGCCGGCGATGTCCTCGGGTTTGAATACTCGTTCCCCATCACATCCGAAACCCTGAGCGACCTTGACAAAGTCAATGATCCCGGTGTTTTCCGGCATTGCCACACCATACTCATAGTCAAAGGCAAAGACTTGATTCTGCCGGATCAGACCCAGATAGGCATTGTTGACGATGCAGACGATCAGCGGAATGTCATTGGCCGCAGCGGTTCCAAGCTCCTGGACATGGAACTGGAAACCGAAATCGCCCATAACAGCGACCGCCTTGTTTTTGCAATTCTCAGATACCATGGCGCCCATAGCCCCTGGGATGTCATAGCCAAGGCAACCGGCTCCGCCGGAAGCCAGATACCGTTTGGGAGCTTGGATTTCCTGGAGCTGGCCCGACCAAATTTGGGTGTTACCGCAGCCGGTCGTAAACATCGTATCAGCGTCAAACGCCTTGTTCAATTCTGCATAGACACGATGGGGGTTGATCGGAACACAGTCATGGTCCAGCTTTCTTGCCAATTGCTTCCGATCATCTGCCAAATCGGCAATTCTTTGATCCTGGTTGCGCGTGCCAGACTTCTTAGCCAATTCAAGCAGCTGAGTGATGGCGTCTTTGGCGTCAGCTACAATACCCAGATCGGGTTTGAAGATCTTGTTGATCTCAGATGGCTCGACATTGATGTGAATGAATTTTTTATCCTTGGTGTAAACTGCGACATTGCCGGTGTGACGATCGGTAAAACGGTTGCCGATGGCGAGCACAACATCCGATTCGCTAAACACTTTGTTGCCCAAAGGCGAGGCACATTGAATACCCGGTGTGCCTGCGAACAAAGGATGGTCTGACGGAATTCCGCCTTTAGCCATATACGTTGTACAGACAGGGATCTGCATGATCTCCGCAAATTCAACCAGTTCTTTTGTTGCTTCCGCCTGAATAACGCCGCCGCCCATCAGGATCACCGGTTTTTCAGCATCGGCGAGAATATCCATTGCTGCTTTCATCGCCAGCGGCGAAGCTGTCGGATTGTTGATGTTGACAGGCACATAGGCCGCAGGATCATAGTCAACTTCGACATTCTGCATATCAATCGGGAAATCAACCAGTACAACTCCCGGCTTGCCTTCCCTGGCTGTTTTCAGGCAATAGACAAACTCGTCAACCGCCGTTTTGGGATTGGTCAGGCAGACGGTGTGCTTGGCAACCGGTTTGGCGATCGCAGCCATATCGACACACTGGAAAGCATCTTTGCCCATATTTGATCGTGCAGCCTGACCTGTGATCGCCAGGACAGGAATGCAATCGATGTTGGCAGAGTATAGACCCGTCACGAAGTTCGTGGCGCCAGGGCCTGACGTGCATAATGCGACTGCCATTTTGCCGCTGGCCCTGTAGTAGCCGCTGGCGGCATGGACGCAGGCTTCTTCATGCCGGTGTGTTATATGGTGGATTTTATCGCTGTTTTTGGACAGATGCGCATAGAATGCATTGATGCTCGCACCCGGTATCCCGAATGCATCGGTAATTCCTTCTTGAACCATAATGTCGATGATTGCTTCAGACAGTTTCATATTGTACCCCTCCGAAATTTCACTATTCGAAACTTGATTTCAATTAATTATAGCACGCATCCATTTCTTGATCAATATCCAAATTGATCTATGACAGTTCCATTGATTGAACAAATACGCGGTCTCGAATCAAGTTATTGCATTTTCGGAGGGGGATGTATCAATGGAAAACATCTTGAAGCGGCTATCCTTTAGGATTCAAAGTGGTTTATTAATCTGCATCGGCTAACTGAATGACCGATGCTCATTTCGAAGACTTAAAGATGTACTGACCAGAAAACGAGTCTGCATATACTTTTGAAATCAAATTTCATTAATTGTACCTTCCCAGTGTATTTGGTATACTATCAAGCATATGATCAATCTGCCTGCCGGAGGATATCTACAGATGGAAGAGAGACTCACAAAAAAGAATTTGTCAGTTGATAAAGTCTTTAAAATCATTGAGGTCATGGCCAACAGCAAAGGGCCCATGCGTCTTCAGGACATTTCCAATCATTCTGAGCACCCCGCCAGCACAGTGCTCAGAATGATTAACGCATTAATCAGCATCAACTATGTCCAGCAGGATCCGGAAACCATGCGATATTATCTGACCACTAAGTTTTGCCGGATCGGTGATGCTGTTCGCGCGCAGTTCAGCATCCAGGAAATGATCCGGCCTTTCCTGCTGGATCTTGCCGAGCGATGCCAGGAGTCTTCCTGCCTGGCCATTGAACAGGATATGTCAGTTGTCTATATTGATACTGTCGAAGGACCTGACAATATGCTTCGCACGCTGCAGCGGATTGGGAAAGTAGCCCCTATGCATAGTACCGGTGTTGGCAAGCTCTTGCTGACAAACTATGACCGGGCAAAGATTGATGCGTATGTTCAGCAGAAAGGGTTGGAACCAACCACGATCAATACCATCACAGATGTCGATCAGCTTGTGACGGAACTCGATAAAATCCGGGAGCAGGGCTATGCCTTGGACGATGAGGAGTGCGAAATCGGCGCTCGCTGCGTAGCCGCTCCGATCAAAGACTATACCGGCAAAATTGTCAGCTGTATCAGCGTATCCGGTCCGACCACCCGGATAACCGGCGACAAAATGAATCGGATTATCAGCATTATTTTGGAAGAGTCTGAGAAGGCATCAAACAGGTTGGGTTACTACAAATAGCCCGGTTAGCATCTTCGGACTGCGAAATGGTCTCATATAACGCCTGTCTGTTGCTTTCCGTGGCAATCTGGATCAAATGAGGATTAGCTGTCGGATTAGTTTTTGATCGTAATGACTGGTCAAATTCTGTCTAAACTGAAGGAATCATTCCCTATTTTCAACTTTAGACAAAGCCAGTGCTAGATTCTGGAATTCAATTCTAATGATATCCCGGCAAATTATTTAGAATAGTACTATAGCTTGATGGTTGAGCTATAAATTAGTCAATAAACCTGAATCGGCAAAGGGTGCAAAAGATAGATTGCACGTTCCAGACTGGAACACATTGGCCGGATACTGTCACGTTACCGATTCAGGGGCATGGCATATTGCCGTCAAGCGGCTGAGAAACCCGGTAATCACCAATCAATTGACAAGGGGATATATTAATGCCAGAAATCCGACACGCACTCGTCACAGCTTTGCTGTCCAAGAAGAACATGGATACGCTGACTCGGCTGATCGAACCGGGGGAAGTCACTTTTTGCGCCCCAGAGGACGGTGAGAAAATTAAAGGTGCTATCAAGACGGCCGATGTCGCGATTCTCAACAGCGATCTGGACGAAACAATTCTGACGGGCCAGAAGCTTAAATGGATTCACAGTTTTCGTGCAGGCCTGGATCAATCCGCTCGTCCAGAGGTGTTTGAACGCGGCATCATTCTGACCGGTTCAGCCGGCCGTTCGGCACCCGCCTTGGCAGAGCACGCCCTATTCTTCATGCTTAATCTCTCTTACGATATATCGCTTATTCTGAAGGCACAGGCAGATCATCGCTGGTCCGCGAATCGTGAACTGTATTTCAAGTCGGGGCTATTCGGAAAAACCATTGCGATTCTCGGCCTGGGTAAAACTGGTTGTGAAGTCGCGCGCCTGGCGAAGTGCTTTAACATGAAGGTACTGGGATGGCGGCGATCTGCTGGCTTGCCGGAAAATGTTGATGAAGTTTATTCAAGTGATCGGGGCGACAGCATCTTGCCGATGCTGTCCGAAGCGGATTATGTTGTGCTTTGTGCGGAGCTGAACGATTCGACATGGCATGTGATTGGCAAGAAGGAACTCTCGTGCATGAAATCCTCAGCATTCATGGTCAACATCGGGCGCGGTGAATTGATTGATGAGCCCGCCTTGATCGAAGCACTGCGATCCGGCAAAATTGCCGGTGCCGGACTTGATACTTTTGAAGTGGAGCCGCTCAAGGATGCCAATCCACTCTGGGATATGCCGAATGTGATCATCACACCGCATGTCACACCTCGGCTGCCCGACCGGGATGATCGCGCATTCGACTATATCCTTCAAAATGTTGAAGCCTATCGGAGAGGATCGGGATTTGTGAACCGGCTGTCTGAGAAAAGCATTTATTCGAAACAGTCGTCGTGATATCAGACAGTACGGTAAGATTGAAGGAGCTAGTTATGAATAATTGGTGGGAGAACTATCCCTGGCGAATGATTCAAACCAATCTGACAGAAATTGATATGGCAGATATTGATGCAGATGGGTTCGTTGAAGAACTCAAAGATTTCAACGCCACGGTTGTCAATTTGAATGCTGCCGGCATCCTGGCCAGCTATGAAACGAAACTGCCCTATCACCCTAAAAGCGACTATCTAAGCGGAGACAGCCTGTTGAAAATCGTGGAGACTTGCCACAAAGCAGGCATCAAGGTGATCGCGCGAACTGATTTTTCGAAAATTCACCGTTCAGTCTTTGAGCAGCACCCGGATTGGGTTTTTCGCAGCAAGCAAGGTGACGTGATTGATTTTAACGGCTATATCAGCACATGCCCGAACGGTGAATACCAACAAGAGCGAATGTTCGATATCCTTCAAGAGGTCTTGTCAACACACCCTTTCGATGGCATCTTTCTCAACATGAGCGGCTTTCTGTTTGTAGATTACAATGGCAAATACTATGGTCAGTGTTTTTGCGAAAGCTGCAAAAGGAAATTCAAAGAAGATTATGGACTGGATATTCCAGATAAGCATGATTTCAGTGACCCAGCGTTTCTAAAATATATCAAATTCAGGCAAGACTGCACGACAGAGCTCAACGCCCGTCTGGCCAAGCATGTGAAAAGCATTCGTCCGGGGATCGCTGTGAACGGTCTTGACTATCTTCGAAACGAATCCAATACGGATATCGGCCGACCGCCATGGGTCTACAGCGCATCCAGCAATTCAAGATTATCCGATAGCCAATCCGGATTAATACCTTCAGATAACGCCAGTGTTGATTTCATCGGCGTCAGATACCGCTATATTTCCGTATCACCCGCCCTGATGGAATTGCGCCAGTGGCAAAACCTTGCTAACTCCGGATGCCTGAGCCTGTACATCATGGGCACGCTTGGGAATCACCTTGACAAATCTTCCTTTGAAGGCACCCGGAAAGTGTTCCGGTTTCATCAAGATCACCAAGTCTTGTTCCAGTCGATGACATCGGCTGCGAAGGTTGTTCTGGTCCGAAAGGGGAAATGGCTCAAAGATTCTGAATCGCTCGGTTGGCTCAGAGCCCTGACCGAAAGTCATGTCCCGTTTGATGAAGTATACCTGGATAACCTGAAAGACATCAATCAGCTGGCTGGAAAAGATCTTGTTATCCTGGGGGATTTGAAAGCGGTCTCGAATAACCAGGCTGCATTGTTCGATCGGTACGTCCAGGATGGAGGCACTCTCCTTACGACCGGCGAAACCGGTCTGAGTAATGAATTGTCCAAACCCAGAAGCGAGATGGCGCTTAAATGCCTGGGCGTCAAACAGATTAAGGAAAAGCGCTCCGGCTTGAAGTCTTCCATGTTTTTGATCCAGCAGGATGAACGACATTTGTTCCCGGCTTGTCAAAACACACCCTTGATCGCCGCCGGTGACAGCTTGGTATTGGTTGAATCGGAAGATTCTGTTGAAAAGCATCTTAATCTGATTCAGGAACATCCTTTCGGCCCGCCGGAGATCTGCTATTATCACCCATCTGACATGACCGGCGAACCCGGCGTTACGGTTTTTGGTTTCGGTAAAGGCCGCGGTGTCCATATCCCGTGGAAGATTGGAAGCTTCTTTTATAATGAAGGGTACCAGCTGAACAGCCTGAACCTCATGCAGGATATTCTGTTTTCGATCTGCGGCTTGCATAATATTGCGCCAGACCTGACCCCGATGGTCGAAATCAATGCCCGCAAGACAGCCCATGAAATGGTTGTCCAACTGGTTAACACTTCCGGATGTTTTGCAACAAGCTTTTATGCCCCGCTGCCCGTTTCGGATATCACGCTATACCCTGATATTGAAGATAAAGTGACTCAGGTCAAGACACTTCGAGGCGGTAAAGCTGAAATTACAAACGAGAGCGGCAGGCTGGTGATTCACCTGGACATCCTGAAGGATTACGAAGCAGTCATATTGTCAACCTGACAATGAGATATTGTATCCGCAAAAATTAAGGACCTATCGTCAAATCAAGGAGGAACGCATTATGAAAATCGGATTAATCGGACTCGGCATCATGGGCAAGCCAATGGCCAAGAACTTGTTGAAGAAAGGCTATACCGACCTGACAGTCAATGACCTGAACCAGCCGGCTGTCGATGAATTGGTTGCAGCCGGCGCCAAGAGCGGCACAGCTGCCGAAATCGGTCAGAACAGCGATGTTGTGCTGACCATGCTGCCCAACTCGCCACAAGTCATCCAGGTCATGCTGGGGGATGACGGCGTTGCCAGCTATATGTCAGAAGGCCAGGTCTTCATCGACATGAGCTCAATCAATCCAGTAGCCAGCCAGCAGATCGCGGCAGAACTGGAGAAGAAGGGCGTCGATATGCTGGACGCGCCTGTATCTGGCGGCGAACCCAAGGCGGTTGACGGGACGCTCAGTTTCATGGTCGGCGGCAAGCAATCGGTTTTTGATCAGTTCAAGCCGCTGCTTGAAGCCATGGGTGCTTCAGTTGTACGCTGTGGTGAAATCGGTGCCGGCAATACGACCAAACTGGCCAATCAGATCATTGTCGCCTGCAACATCCAGGCACTTGCCGAGGCGTTGACGCTCGCGCAAAAGGCCGGGGTTGACCCGCAGCTCGTATTTGAAGCGATCAAAGGCGGCTTAGCCGGATCGACGGTCATGAATGCCAAAGCCCCCATGATGATCGCAGGCAACGACAAGCCGGGATTCAAAATTGACCTGCACATCAAGGATCTGAACAATGCATTAGACTGCGCACACACCGTAGGCGCTCCGGTTCCGATGACTGCCAATGTCCAGGAAATCCTGCAGTATCTGCACAACAATGACTGCGGCCAAAATGACCATTCCGCGATCGCCAAATATTACGAAAAGCTGACTGGTTTGAAAATCGGACGCTGAGTCATACAGACATTAGAACGGGATAATTCGAAATAGCGTCTTGGAAACCAGATTGCATTGATCAATGATTCTGGTTTCCAAGCGTTTTTCCAACAAAGTCTGATCCAAAAGCTTTCCGCACATTGATCTACAAAACAAACCTTCAGAATAGTTCTTCAGGTCGATCGTGTTATATGCGGTATCAAGGAGGTCAAATCCGGTGAAAATTGTCATCGCTCCAGATTCTTTCAAGGGCAACCTCAGTTCGGTCGAAGTCGCAAACTTCATTGCTGCCGGGATTAAAAAGGCAGATCAAGGCATCCAGGTGGTTAAGATTCCCATCGCCGATGGCGGAGAAGGGTCAACAGAAGCGATGGTCGCTGCAGACGGCGGTCAGATCTTCCCTGCTGTTGTAACAGGTCCTTTGGGAGAACCGGTTGACGCATTCTGGGGACTTTTGTCAGACCGGGAGACAGCAGTCATCGAAATGGCTGCCGCCGCTGGCTTGCATCTGGTTGAGGAAGCATCGCGAAATCCAATGGAAACGACAACCTACGGCGTGGGGGAATTGATTCTGGCCGCCCTGAATCACGGCGCGAAACGCGTGATCATCTGCATCGGGGGCAGCAGCACAAACGACGGCGGCTGCGGCATGGTTCAGGCTTTGGGCGGCAAGTTCTATGGCCTGGACGGCTATGAGCTCGGACGTGGCGGGAAAATCCTCGCCGATATTGATCGGATCGACGTGACCGGTCTGGACAGCCGAATTGCTGATGTTGAGTTTATAGCAGCCTGTGACGTCAAAAACCCCTTATTCGGACCCAATGGCGCGGCTTTTGTTTATGCGCCACAAAAGGGCGCTGACCCTGAGATGGTCCGACAACTGGATCAAGGGCTTGAAAACTACGCCAAAGCTGTCAAGCGCTCTTTGGGAATCGATGCCGCACAAATCCCTGGATCAGGTGCTGCCGGAGGACTGGGCGCTGCCCTGGTTGCTTTCCTGGGTGCACAGTTGAAGCCGGGTATCGATGTGGTGATGGATGCAACGAATTTTGTCGTCAAGGTCAAAACCGCTGACCTTCTCATCACAGGCGAAGGCAGAACAGACGGACAGACTGCCTTCGGCAAGGTCCCTGTCGGCCTGGCGCAGGCAGCAGCAAAATTCGGTGTGCCTGTGCTCTGTCTGTCCGGCGGCCTAGCCGATGGTTATGAAGCAATATACGATCATGGGGTGACAGCCGCATTGTCCAACGTAACCGATGCCATGCCGCTTAAAGATGCGATCGAAAACAGCGGCGAGATGCTGACTCAAGCTGCGTTTGCCATCACGAGGCTTTTGACTGCATTTAAGAATCGCCAGCCCTGATTGGCCTTAAGTTATAATCTACGGTAAATACTGCCCAAATCGCTTAACTTGTTATCCCAAAGCTGGAAGACAAGATAATTGCTGTAACTGTTTCTAAAGGATTTTTGCTTAATACAGCCCTATTGAAAGGCATTTGAATAAATTTTGATGATTTCTTGCTCATCAATCGGAACCTGTGAGTTGGGGATGTTTTTTGTGATAACTGCTTTCTTGGCAAAAGTTGATATCTCATTGAAGTCTAGTGTTTCTTTTTCACCTAAAAGCTTGTCCATAAAGAGCTTGAACTGGTGAACTGAGTCAAACCCTGTCGCGATTAATATTTTCGATGCTAATTCAATATTCTTTTCTTGAACAATTTCCAAATATTCCGAAAAGACCAATCCATTGGCCCGACCGTGGTCTATACCCTTAAAGTAAGTCAGCGAATAACCCAATGCGTGCACCGCGATGGTTCCAGTCTGAGCAATGACCATACCTGCCAGACAGGATGCCTGCAGCAATTCATTTCTCATGTCCAGATCAATGCCCTGAATTGATCTGCTTTTCTTAGCCTCAGTCAATTGATCTGCATAGTTCATGACTTTTGAAATGCTCTCCCGGGCCAATGAATCACTGATTGTTGATGCCCTAACCGAAAGCATCCCCTCCATTGCATGTGAAAGAACATCGATTGCTGTATTCACCGTTATCTCAGCAGAAAGGTTTTTCATATACTTGGCGTCCAAAAAGGAAACCCTGGGAAACAGCGATTGACATCCAATGCCTTTCTTTGTCTTATCTTGATTATCGGTCAACACAGCATATTGTGTGACTTCGGATCCAGTGCCTGCAGTTGTGGGAACAGCAACAACCGGCAGTGACCTGTCCTCATAACGACCAGCGAACAAGCTCATTTCATCAATATCCTGAACGGCCAAAAGTGCAATGGCCTTACCCGCATCCATCGGCGAACCGCCGCCGATCACGACAACGAAATTTGCACCGACTTTTTTTGCTATCTCAGCCCCTTCATATGCGCATTCCACAGTGGGATTGCTCATGACCTTGTCATAGATATAGTATTCAATATTCTGTTTTTCCAGTGCAGACTCAACATCGGCGAGAGCGCCATTCGCTTTTGCTGACCTTTGACCCGTTACAATCAACGCTGTTTGGCCATTTGAACCAAAAGCTTCCGGATTGCCAATTATGCAATCTTCTCCTGAAATAATCCTGGTGGGCATATAGTATTCGTAATTCATTGCAGTTCCTTCTATCTATTTCGGTGGTCTTCGACCAATAAATCCAATCGATAATCGCAGCTCGGGAAATTAATGGTCAAACCGCGCGAGGCAAGTGGGGCTTCGAAGTACGAGACATCAGTGATGGTATCCGCCAAAGACTTCATCTATCTCAATATCCTGTCTTGTTCTAAATGATCTTAATGGACTCAAAGCGGTCAATATTATCGACATTGATCGTCAATTCCTGATTCTCGTATACAAAGGGGACTTTTGCTCCCCGAACCAGGCTGATACATTCCTTGACTGCCTTGTCATGAGGGATCTTGACCCAGATATCTGCCATGGGGATGGGATCATAGAATGATATGCCAAAATGGCCGGACGTGTTGACAAGCTGAAGCAACGTTAAATCATCTTTTTGGCTAACGGCAATTTCAATCATTGGCGGCGCATTTGTGGCGACACGCTTGATGCCCAGAACATCCTCAAGAAGGTCGCCCATGAATGCACTGGCATTCAAATAACCTGTGGTTGCAAACAGCAGCCCTGGCCACCAGGGGATATGCACGGCTTTGCCCTGGCCATATCGGTTGATGACGACACCCGGCGAATCGGTCACATCATCTTCGTTATGATAGCAGATCTCAGGCGGACCAAATTTGATCGGCGGTATAAGCTTCAGTAGCTTTTCCGAATCTTTGCTGTACTGGCATTGGAGCACTTTTTCCCCCATGTTAATGACTTCAGTGCCCCATTTTTTAAATGTCTGGAATTGGTCTGCGTTTTGAATCAGCAGCGTTGCGCCAAGCATTTGATCATTCACCGTAACAGGTCCTTTGATTCCCATGGATTTGAATCCAAATTGTTCCCTGGGTTCATATTGAGCGTCATGACATCCGGATTCACCGCTGGCGATTAAAATTCCACCGTTTTCAACATAGTCGTCCAAGCGCTTTGAGTCTTCATCATTAATGGCTTTGGCATCTGCCAATATGATGGCTTTATATTGCTTTAAATCTGCTACGAACAGTCTGTTTTCCAGTATTTCATCAAACAGGAAATGCCGTTCAGTCAACGTCCGGATCCACCCGCCGTACTCCGTGTTCCCAAATCTCCCTTTCGGGCGAACAACCAATATCTCGGCAACGCTTTCCAGATTGGCGTAAACATCCTCATGCTTCTGATGGAAACCAAACACCCGCTTGATGCCAGCATGAGCGGATTTATCCTGATGCTTGCCCAGTGTTCCCATAATATAATAATCGAGCCCCCCAAGGTTAGCCAGATTCTGCCATTGCCTTAATTCCTGCTGGGCTGGATTCACGGAAATGTTCCGGTATGGGAAATCAACAAAATCAACACTGGTGTTGCTGATGCGCAAATCCGGATAGGATGTCCGATAGAGCCTTGTATTGGAGGATGCGCTGTATTGCCAGTATGGCAATGGTATTTTTCTGCAGGTGCTCGATTCTTCCCGGATCCAGTCGACATCTTTGATCGCTACAGCCGGATTGGCATTTCGGATCACCTGTTTCATTTTGTCATGGTATGCTTTGTTGGTAATATCCTGAAAGACCTTGTATTTTCTGTAAACCGGGTCTTTTGCAGTTGGGTATGTCGGCAATTCCAATCCAAACATATCCATGAATCTCTTTTTGCAATTATCGCAATGACAAAGACCATGATAGGTATAGTCATAATCAACAGTTGTATAACCGCCCATGTTATAGTAAATGCCGTCCAGATCCAGTTTTTCGAGCATCTCTTCAATAATTTTAAATGAGTACTCCTGCTGATATCCGCCGTTCAAGCAAGTATGCACATAACCGTTATAGTTAACGATCGACCCGTCTTTTTTGCGATAGGCCCAATCAGGGTGCTCTTCATAGATTGACTGTTTGATTTTCGAAAAATCATTGCGGCCAAATACTTTGATGCCTTCCCTGTGGCAGACTTCAATAATTTTTCCCAGACTGTCTCCTGTCAGAAAAGGGCTCTGGAAATGATACGGCAGATCAGTCGGATAACTGGCAATGATTCCTGCTGTATTAATCATCGCAATCGTTGCATCAAATTCCTTCAGTTCACGAACATATTGCTCCGCATCGATATCCGCCATATCGATTTCCCTGAAATTTGTTTGTACCAGTCTCCAAGGATAGTTTTTCATCCACTTTATCATGCCATGCTCTCCTCATTTTTTGTATCCATTCCCAATTAAGCTGCTTGGTTGGATCACCGGACTGATTTGAAACGGGCAACCTGCCAAGCCGCAAGAACTCGTGATGCAGCATGAAGCTTGGTTGGTTGCCCAGAGGACCATTGATTATTGTGACTTGACACTGGTTTTTGGCCTCAAATGCAAGGACCAACTTCTTGTATAAACACTAAACGCTCATAAAACACCATAACGGGTTCGCGTTGTCAATTTTCTGTGGTTCCCTCAATCAGCTTTTTAGCTTGCCTTGCAACCATGATCTCTTCGTTGGTCTCCAAGGTCCAGACTGATACTTTACTTTTGCTGGACGACAGCCGCCCTTCTGTCGACTGGCTGTTTTTATCCGGATCCAACTGCAGCGACAGCCAATCCAATTCCAGACAAACCATTTTCCTGACCTCAGGATTATGCTGGCCGATGCCACCCGTGAATACCAGAGCATCCAGACCGCCCATATAAGCGGTGTACATCCCGATATAGCCTAGAATATTATCGGCAAAAGCCTTGATGGCCAGATCTGCCTGCCGGTTGCCTTCGTCCCTGGCCTTGAGGACATCACGGAAATCGTTGCTGACACCGCTGATGCCCAGAAAACCGCCGTTGGTTGCAAGCTGGTTGAAGACTTCGTCAACATCTCCATTGTATCGCTTGATCAGGTCCGGAATGCAGAATACGTCGAAATCGCCAACCCGGTTGTTATGGAACAAGCCCGATTGGGGGGTGGCGCCCATGCTTTCAGCAACGCTGATGCCATCCTTGATCGCACAGATCGAAGATGAACCGCCCAAATGGATGGATACGATTCGTCTGGCTTTCGGCTCCAGTTCGCTCATTTTCCAGGCAATATAGCTATGGCTTGAGCCATGGAACCCATACCGCCGGATTCCGTATTCGGTTGTCCATTGGTAAGGCACACCGTAGATCGCGCGGTACTCCGGCATTGTGGCGTGGAATGAAGTTTCAAAATACGCAACTTGCTTAAGATCGGAGTATTTGTCTTTTAAGAAGCGCATGGTCTTGGCATAGACCGGGTTATGCGCCGGTGCAAACAGGGCATAGTCATCCATGACTTTCAGCAGGTCATCGTCGACATACTGAGCGCCTGAGATAGGACCGCCATGTACGGCTTTATATCCTGTTGCGTCCACGTCAGCGATCGATTTGATCACATTGTTATGGATCAGAAAGTCGATGCATAAATCCATGGCATCACCATGCTCAGGACAATGGGCCTCCCCTTTTTCGGTCAGGCCGCCTTGGGCGATTGATATGCGGTAGGCACTCATTGGACTCCCGATATTTTCGACACCGCCGGTTGCCAGGGCGTCCTCGCCCTGATTGAAGTCAAACAGCTTGAACTTGAAGCTGGTGGATCCAAGGTTTAAAACAAGAATTTTCATGGTATGTCCCCCTCCCTTTATACGCCGCCAAGCAAATCGAGGATGTCCTTCATCTCTTCGTCAACAGGTGCTGCCGGCTGCCAGTCAACTTGTACAGCTTCGACGCCTTGCTCTCGAACAGCATCACCGAATATTCTCGGCCCGACATTAATCACGACCAGTTCGCTGGCAAATAGTTCTTCAATATGATTGCCCATCTTAATTCATCTCCATTTTGCGCTTGATGATTTCGGCTGCGAGCAAGGCCGCCTGATAATTGTCCGGGCAGACCAATACGCCTTCATCTCTTAACATCTTTTCCTGCAGCGACAGGCTTTGCGGATCATCTTCAGTGCCGCATACTGATGCAACGACAGCAAGATGGCCGCCACGGCCGGCAGCAGCCTTTTTCGCCTGTTTGATGCTGTCGATAACCGATTGTACCGGATTGGCGTTGACAGCAGGTCCCAGGATGAAGTCCAACAGCATAACCGCAACCTCAGGATCCTCGCCTTCCCGCTCAATACCCTGGCGCCTGGGTTCCGTATCAATTACGGGGTGCGGGCGTCCGAGCGTAAATTCCTCGTCGCCGTAGTCGACCACGCTGTGTTTATAACTAACCGTTGAATGATCCAGCTTCAGCTCACCGGACAGCGGCGCATTTGAATAGATATCGCCTATGTCTGCACGCATCGTCACCATTGATTCTTCAACAAAAGTACCGCCGCAGAAAAGGCCACGGACATACTTTTGTTCCTGGGACATTGCACCAGCTTCTCTTTCGGCAATTTCCCGAAATGATCCTTCATCCGCAACATCAAGGGGTTTCCCGATCAACCCCAGCGCCAATCTGGCGGCTTCCTCCAGGTTTTGCGCATAGGCGGCACCTGATTGTACGATCGGGGCCTCGTCACAGCCCATGAAGCAGATGACAACGGGCTTGGTACAGTTAGCCACGCGTTCAAGCACTTTGCTGAGCGTTTTATCTTCGGGTTTACGGGAGATCACGGTAATAACTTCGGTTGCTGGATCTTTCTCTAAGGCGTCCAATCCTGACAACATCGTCAAGCCACCGACCTGATCCTTCAAGTCCTTGCCGCCGGTTCCGATCCCCTGTGAAATGCCGCTGCCTGCACCATGAATCAAGGCGGCTACTTCCTGAAGGCCAACACCGGATGCGGCACAAATACCGATGGGACCCTTGCGGACAATGCTGCCAACGAGAAACGAGATGCCATTGATATTGGCCACACCGCAATCCGGCCCCATGCAGAGCAAGCCCTGTCCGACAGCCAGTTCCTTGATTTCCCGTTCAACATCAAGCGGGACGTTATCGCTGAAAATCATGACGTGAAGGCCGGCATTCAGTGCTTTGAACGCTTCTTCCTTGACATACTCCGCAGGTACGGAAATGATACAGAGATTGGCTTGCTGCTTATCCTTGAGCGCTGATTCGAAATTCTTGTAAGATGCGCTGTCCGGGGTGCCGGATGCCTGCTCACCAAGCATCTTCATGGCTTCGGAAACCGCCAGATCGCAATGCTCCTGGTCGATCCCCTTGACACCGATGATCAGATCGCTTGGTAAGGAGTTATCCACAGATTCATCTGCAAATCCGATATCATGAAAAACGGTCTTGTTTGCCGGTGTGCCCATGGCTGCGAGAGCTGTTTCAACACCATCCATCTTTTTGATCGAAGAGGTTACAAAAAGCAGCTGTACCGAGTCGTAGTATTGATTTGGATAAACCTTTACACTGGCAGTCATTTAGGATTTCCCCCCAACCATGTCACTGAATGCCCGGATTCCCTTTTTGAAGCAATCCAAGGGGATATACACGGCACCGGCTCCGCCTTGTCCGCCGACCAGCCGGGTGGATCCGCCGTGGCTTGTCGGCAGGATATTGGTGGCGACAACTTTTCGCATATCGACGCCAACCGGGAAGCCGCCGTAGTTATCCCAGGGGATGGGCGCCCATTTATGTTCGCCCAGGCAAACCGCCCGGGCATCTTCTGTACGTTTCCTGGCATCCTCAATCGAAGCACCCGTCAGTCTGGCAAAGGCCGGCGCGGCAATAGCAGACAGCCCGCCGAGTCCATAGATTTCAGTCACGCAGCTGTCACCAAGATATCCGAGCATATCATCGTCTGTCCAAGTCGGATTCAAGAATTGGCCTTGGATCTTGGGTGCTTCAACGGAGAACCACTGATTGCCGGTTCCACTGAACTGCAGGCCGAATTCCCTGCCGTTTCCGCCCATGGCCACCATGACGGTGGACATGGGAACATGCTTGGCTGATTGCAGCACACCCATGACACCGGCCATCATGACATGCAGGAAAAACTTGTCCCGGCAATCGATCAGGGCTCGAATCACATCATCACGGTGAGCGTTTTCCTGGTCGAGCAATGCCAAAATCAGATCCAGGACAATCGAAGCAGAGGAAGCGGGCTCCCGGACATGGTTTTCGTCGCCCATGCCGGCTGTGCGTGACAAGACATTGCGCATGTTGACACCGCCCATGCTTCTGACCGTTTCACCCAGCACCGGACCGTAGACATCACGGAACCAGGAGAGGTCCTTCTCAACTTCTTCATCGTAATAGCCCCAGCGCAGGCACTTGGGGTTGGATCCCGGGTGAATCGCAGCATAGCCTTCACCGCCAAAAATTTCATCCCTGCCGACCAAAACAGGCATCGATGCGCTAGTGACCATCACCGCGCCGCAAGCACAAGCGTAATCCTGCGCAGGACTGATCTCAATTTCTTTTGATTCGATCATCTGCCAAGCCTCGTCGAAGGTCGACGCCAAGCCTTCGTGGATTGCCGCGCCGCACAGTGTTGTCCGCAAGGGCGCAACAACGTCACGGGGTTCTGTCGGGGGACCGGCATGAAGCAGCAGATTGGGCTTGAAGCCTGGAATAATTTTTCCCGCTGGTTGAACATCAACCCAGATCGGCTGTCCATTCAAAAAGACATCCATGACCTTTTCGTTCGCCTGTTCAATTTGGGCTTTAATATCACTCATCTGTAATCAATCCTTTCAATTCAATAGATTGTTCAAATAGACTGTTTGGTGATCGGCACGCAAGCAGTCTGGTGCAAAAACAAATATTTGACCTGATTACATTGTATGATACTTAAAAAATATCGATTAGAATGATTTCACAAAAACTAGCATTGTATTTGCCTGTCAGCGACACTTATGCCTTGAATGCTAGTCTGACTGCTAAGCCAGGCTTGCGCTCTGATCATCAAGACCCTGTTGAATTTATTTGTTGAATGATCTGACAACACGCCGGGCAGTTCGATCTGAAGCTTGATTTTGTGCAAAATCCAATCAAGATGTCGAGCCATCGATGCAGAGAACAAACGCAATGCTAGTTTACCCGAAATTATTCTAGGACAGTTGATATATCGCACGATAGAATAAAAGCAGGAAAAAATAATTGGACATTGAAGAAATGGAGATGATGATCAATGAACCATCATGATTCTGTCCCCTGGTATAAGAAAGCTTTACGGTGGAGCCAGGTCAACCTGGTCGAGACCGATCCTGTTTCATGCGATGTATCGACATGGGTTGAGTATTGGCGAAAGA
This sequence comes from uncultured Saccharofermentans sp., assembly GCA_963675845.1. Taxonomy (GTDB): domain Bacteria; phylum Bacillota; class Clostridia; order Saccharofermentanales; family UBA5734; genus UBA8949. Next base: position 517,449 of record OY776634.1, read on the forward strand.
CACATGTCCAGGGCGTTATCGTCAATGCTGGCGGACTGGTTGCCTTTTATCCCAGTTCAGACAGCTTGCAATATACAGCCAAAGACTTGGGGGACCGAGATCTGTTCGGTGAGTTCGTCGAAGCAGCTAAAGCTGAAGGCTTGGCCGTGCTGGCCCGAATGGACACCAATAAGGCTTTTAAAAACGTTTATACTGAGCATCCTGAGTGGTTTGTCATCGATGCCGAAGGTGTATCCTGCGGTGAGAAGAATAATTTCATTCCATGCATTAACGGTCCGTTCCACACCGACTATGTCCCCGGATTACTCAAGGAAATCATTGATCGATACCACCCGGATGGGTTTGCGGACAACAACTGGGTCAGTTCAACGAGGCTGACCGGCGGAACAATCTGCCACTGTGAACACTGCCAGAAAGCATTCAAGGCGGATTATGGCCTTGACCTCCCGGTCAAGCCTGATCCAGACGCCATGACCTATAAAAAATGGGTTAAATGGAATTATGAGATCCGTGTTCGCTATTGGGAATTCCTTCAGGCTTATGTCCGTGAGACTGGCGGTCCGGACTGTGTCTGGACCGGCATGATGCATGTCGACCCTGTTGAAGCGCGCTACTATTTTCATGATTTGAAAGCGATCTGTGAGCGATCCGATTTCCTGTTGCTGGACCACCAGGGAAGATATAACCGCGACGGTATGAGCGCGAACAGCATGGCTGGCAAGATCATCCATGACCTGGCCGGCTGGGATAAAACGACTGCCTGCTGCATGGCAACCTATGTCAGTGATACGAACCGCTTCCGTCATGCCTGCAACCCGCCCGAAGAAACCCGTTTGTGGATGCTCGAAGGCATCAACGGTGGTCTCTCGCCCTGGGTCCACCATATTGGCGGCGCCCAGTTTGATCGCAGGCAAAACGATATTGTGCTGCCTGTGATGAAATGGCATCGGGATCATGATCAGTATCTGCAAAATCTTGAGCCTGTTGTCAATGTCGGCCTGGTTTGGAGCGGTGACAACATTGAGTTCTATGGTCTGGACAAAATGAGAGACCGGTTCTCGTATCAATGGAATGGATTCAAGCGGGCATTGATTCGAAAAAGGATTCCCTTCAAACCCATCCATGCTGATCACATCAAAAGAGAAGCGGCAGATCTTGACGTTTTAATCTTGCCCAATCTTGCCGCGATGTCAGATGATCAATGCCAGTCAGTTGTTGAATTTGTTGAAGCTGGCGGCAGCCTGGTTATGACGGGCATGACGGCAACACTAAACGAATGGGGCGACAAGCGGCAGGTATACCCGCTGAAAAAAATCACAGGTATTGAGCAAATTGAGATGCCGGCAGACTGGGAGCGAATTGGCCGAACGGACGTTTTCGCATCGGTTGAAAGCCATAACTACATGTGGATCAACAATCACCAGCATCCGGTTCTCAAAGGATTTGATAACACAGATATTCTTCCGTTTGGCGGCGTTGCCAGTGATATTAAGACAGACGGATCACTGCAAACGCTGGCAGCATTTGTTCCTCCCTCGCCATTCTATCCACCGGAACTCAGCTGGCTGAAAAAAGCCCACACGGATCGCCCGGTCATTCTGGCGGGTGAACACCGCTCAGGCGGTCGGATTGTCTATTTTCCCAGTGACATTGACAGGTGCTATGGTCGGGGAAACCTGGCGGATCATGGAGATCTGCTGGCAAACGCGATTGAATGGGGTTTGAAGGACACGGTGCATTGGACCATTCAGGGGCCTGGCTTGTTGGATTGCAATCTTTACCGACAGGCAAACCGCCTGATCCTGCAGATTGTCAATTTGAGCGGACAGGATCAGACTTCAGGTTTTGTCGAAGAGCATTTTCCGGTCGGCCCATTGGATATTTCCATCCAAGCTGGCGACCTGAAGCTACAATCGGCCTATCTGACGGTAGCAGACAAGCCGGTCAAACTGGAAACTGACGGCACATGGACAAGAATCAGCATTGAGCGCGTTGTGGATCACGAAATGGTGATAATAGAGTAAATGGATGCAGACACCAAATTCACAACTGTCAGCGTCTAAAAAACGCTGACAGTTGTGATGGTTACGCCAAGCAGCATAAACAGTATGATGAAATGACCTGGGATCAAACCGCAAGCGATGCCGGAAGTTATATCAACGCGAGAGGCTTACTATGATCATCAAAGCACATGAAGCTCGTCTGACCAATGAATTTACCCAAGATGACGTGTTGTCTGGCGTTGTTCACTCGAAATTCAAGCAGACCGTCAATCTGAAGTTTAAAATGCCCGATGGTTCGGGCAGAATGCTGACCATCGCACAGACAGGGCTGGTCGGTCTGCCTGACAGTCTTGTCGTTGGCCAAACTGAGCTCAAGCGCATCCTCCAACTACCAGTTCACTCGACCGTCAAGGGCAACGGTTTTCGCTTAATCTTCCCTCATCCCAAGATTGAACTGCGTGCCGGATCGAATTGCATCGACAAATGCCGGCTGGTTATACCCGAGCCGAAGATCGAAAAATTCAATTTACCCAATTTGGCAAGTTTTCCTCAAACATTCAATCAATATAAGCTGGGCAAACAGTATACCGATGGATTCTCCTATTTTCCGGCAGCCCAGCAAGAACAGATGAACAGCAGCCTGAGATTAATATCGCAGGCCTGGGGCACTGCAAATCTCGAGTTCATTGAATCGATTCTATCGACATTTGTTGGAATGGGCATCGGGCTGACACCCTCGTTTGATGATGCGTTGATTGGTATCATGGCGGTTTTTGAAGGTGCCTGGCAATTTTCCAAAATGACCGAATCTAAAAATCGTGCAAGCCGATATGAAGGCGTTAGCCTTCAGGATCTGTGTCAAGGCGTGCGATGGAAAAGAATCATAGCACGCAATACGACCGATGTTTCTGCTAAATACCTGCATTGTGCATTAGAAGGCTATTTTTCAGATAACATCGTTAAGCTGATTCGAATGGTCTTTTCAGAACAATACCAAGATCTGCTGCCTGTTTTCGATGATTTCTCTGAATATGGCGCAAGTTCTGGCATGGATATGCTATATGGTGCCTCAATCGCGTGTGATCAGATCAATCACTTGATTGAAAAAAGTTCGACGTCAACAGCTTGAATCGGTTGCATTGATCCTCTCTAACAACCGGTCACTGCGTCGAATTCGACCGATTGAAAAGTTCGTCGCTCAATAGATCCAAAAGACGTCAAACAATGTTTTTCTTGATGGCCTTCCGATAAGCTCTCGGTGATTTCCCCAAATGTTTGCGGAACAGCCTGGAGAAGTAATTTTCGTCTAAAACACCCACGCGTTCTGCAATCTGATTAATCGGCAGATCGGTTGAGTTGAGCAGCAAGATAGCTTGCTGAACGCGCTTCTGATTAATGAACTCAGTCAGCGTTTCACCCGTTTCCTTTTTGAATCGAGCGGACAGATAGCTGGGATTGACATTGGCGAGCTCCGACAGTCTCACCAAAGTCAATGATTCGTCCAAATGAAGGGAAATGTAATTGATGACGAATTGTATGATTTTGGTGTACCCGCGCAAAGAGTGGTTTTTAACCAGAAGACAGTATTTTCTCAGCATATCCCGGGAAAGACCAGAAAATTCACTCAGTTTTCGCGCAGATTCGATTTTGTAAGCATAAGTCGATGATAAATTATTGATAAAGGAAGGGTGAACATCTGCCCTTTGCACAGCTTTTCTGAGTAATGAATTCAAGATGATCAGCGTGTTCTTGTAGTTTCTGAGCGCATCAGTAAACCGCTGCTCATAGTGGTACTTTTTAAACCCGCTGAGTTGTATGATCGCCTCTTGTAAATCGCCCCGCTCAACTGCCTGTAAAAGCTCATCTTCATGGTGGTACTTCTCTTCGATCATGGCCATGGACAGATGATCCTCCGGGGTCTGATTTTCAGCTAGGTTTATATCCGGACCGGACAAATTGCTGCGGGCTCGTATGATCGGGAATTTTGCTGTTTCAAAAATATACTCGGCCAAAATGATGACTTCTGATTCAAAGACATGATATGTATCCAGAATTGGAATGCCCAGATAGGCATTGACCAGTTCGGTCGCTTGCTTACCGGATAATTTGTTTTGCTCGACAACGGCTTCAATAAAGTTTTCATATTGGACATTCAAATACGGACCAATGACGATCGATACGTCTTCAGCGGATTCTGTCCCGCGGGGCAAGCGCAGGAAGACATAATTGCATTCGAATTCATCCGTTATGAAATAAAGATTCTTATGCCGGCTTTCGTTCACCATTTTGCCTGCGATCAGGCTATAATCGAAATCTTGAAAGAGATACCGGCGAAGGCCACCGTCAACTTTGCAGATGTTTTCATACGGGTATTCCAATAAAGTATGATTGATACCGCTGGCATTTACCAACCTGAGCAGTAAATTGATCGGGTCAATGTCCATGATTGTTCACCTCTCAATCTGGCAAGGAAATACTAGCACCGTGTTTCCCTTTTTTTAAATATAGCAAATTCAGTGCTAGAAAACAAGCGTGCTCTAGACATTTGCGAACCTGCTGCTTGGATTGGATATTCCCGTGAGACAAGTGCAGCAGGTCAGTTAATCGTGTTTTCTGGCAGTCACCTCATGCTGATTAAGACCATGCGGCAAACACATGCAGCGCTAAAAGTCGCCACTTTGCAAAAACACGCAGCATGGCAACACGGTGCTAGTTTTGAGGAACGTATTCTACAGCTTGCTGCTTATTGATGACTATAATAGTGGGCGTAAAATCAAATGACTATGCACAAGGATTAAGCTGCCGGAGGAGATTAACTCATGCAACAAAGTGAGCTGTCGCGAGGACGAAGCAACACGATCTTCACCGTCTTGCTCCTATCGAGCATGATCGGTTCATTTATACATACCGCGTTGTCGGTCGCGATTGTTCCGATCATGCAGGATTTGAGCATTACCGCGAGTGTCGTCCAGTGGCTGACCAGCATCTATTCCCTCATCATGGGCATCATGGTTCTGGCTTCAGCTTATCTGATTCGCCGTTTTAAAGTTCGCCAGCTTTTCCTGGTCAGTTCGTCTATCTTCATCTCCGGTCTGGTGCTGGCGGGCTTCTCACAATCGTTCATGGTACTGCTTTTAGGCCGTATACTGCAGGCGATTGGCGGCGGCATCATGCTGAACTTGAATCAAGTCGTGACACTGACAATTTTCCCGAAGCATCGGCATGGAACCATGATGGGAATCGTCGGTTTGGCTGTCACGGCCGTCCCAGTTTTATCACCGACAGCAGCCGGGCTGCTGATTGACCAGTTCAGCTGGCAGATGCTTTTCTGGCTGTGTGTACCCATTTATTTGCTCATCCTGGTCGGCGGCGGCCTTGTTATGCGCAACGTGACATCAACCGAGAAACAACGGTTTGATATTATGTCCATGCTGCTTTGTTCGATCGCTCTGACTGGCCTCCTGCTGGGCATTGGCCAGATTGGCAGTTTCGGCTTGCAGGATGTTAGGGTTTGGCTGCCATTGATGGCGGGTATTGGCGGCGGCATCCTGTTCACATTGCGTCAGTTGAACCTTGAACAGCCGCTTATCGACTTAAAGGTGTTCACGGATAAGCCTTTCCGACTGGCGGTTATTTTCAGCATCGTCATGTATGCGCTTTTGATCGGAGGCTCAATACTGGTCCCGATCTACATCCAGTCTTTGCGTGGGCTTTCGGCAACACAGTCTGGCCTGATCACCATGCCCGGTTCATTGGCTACTGCGGCCTGCAGCTTGATCGCCGGCCGATTGTACGATGCTGTCGGTATCAGGAAAATCGCGTTCTTTGGCACAGTACTGATGCTGCTGGGGTCCATTGGTTTCATCTTGTGGGGCAGTGATACTGCACTATCTACCATCATCCTTCTTTTCATTGTCCGTCAGGCCGGTGTCGGCATCCTGCTGATGCCAATCTTCACCTGGGGCATGAGCAAACTCTCAAAAAAGCAGTATTCCAGCGGAACGTCGCTACTGAGCAGTTTACGGACTGTAGCCGGCGCGCTGGGCGCAGCGGCTTTCGTGTCCGTTATGACGGTCGCTGCAGGCTTTAGCAGTCCTCCGGATCAGTTTTGGGGTGTGAAAATCGCCTTTGCGCTGATGTCTGTCCTGGCTGCGATCTTATTCATTCTGGCTGCTTTCAAGATCGGCAAGTCATCCATAAGCGAATGAGTCATGCCGCCTGGGTAATCGCAAGATCATACCAACTGTCATTCACGCTATCAATAGTCGAGACCAGAGTTTAGCTGCAACTCGGTCATTGCTGCCAGACATACAAAACCAGTGCTAGAATTCGAGAAAGCATTCTAATGCCTGGCATAAGATATATTCTAAAATAGATCATGAATAACCATCGCTTGACCAAACCAGATTATAGCGGGTGCCTTGACCCCCGGAAATGGAGACAACAATGTATTCTTTCATTGCATTGATACCCATTCTGCTGGCAGTCATCTTGATGACCGCCTTCAAGCAGAGCGCGAAGAGAGCAATGCCGATCGCCTGGATCGCGGTTTTCCTGATTGGCGTATTTCTGTGGAAGATATCTTTGAATGATATTTTCGCCTATTCAATTTTCGGAGTGTTCAAGGCTGTTGAACTGCTCCTGATCATTTTTGGTGCGATCCTGATCTTGAATACACTCAAACAATCCGGTGCCATGGCTTCCATCAGCAAAGGTTTTTACGGATTGTCCTCAGATCGGCGCGTCCAGGCCGTGATCATCGGCTGGATGTTCGGCGCGTTTATTGAAGGTGCCGCAGGTTTTGGGACGCCTGCCGCTTTGGCTGCCCCGCTGCTTGTCGGTCTGGGATTCCCGCCGCTCGCAGCGGCCATGTGTACGCTGGTTTTCAACAGCACGCCTGTCGCTTTTGGCGCAGTCGGTACACCCACCATCGCCGCCATCGGTCAGGTTGAGCCTTACCTGTCCGCTGTCGAAACCCTAAGCTTCGGGCAGGATCTGACCCGGTGGGTTGCCGGTCTTCATGGGATCGTCGGCTTGTTTATGCCATTGGTTGGATTGATCATGCTGACGATGTTTTTCGGCGAAAATCGGTCAATCAAGCCGGCTTTGAAAGCCGCACCGTTCGCATTGTTTGCTGGCATCAGCTTTGTACTGCCCATGAATGTTTTTGCCTGGCTGTTCGGACCGGAACTGGCCAGCATGCTGGCAGGCTTTGTCGGGCTCATCGTGATTGTTCTTGCTGTCCGCAAAAAATTCCTGATTCCAAAAGGCAGCTGGGATTTCAGCCCCATTTATCACGCCGAGAGAATTCACACGCATGAGCAAGCCAATATGCCCATGCTGCTGGCCTGGGTGCCTTATGTGATTATCGCGGCCATTCTGGTCTTGACAAGATTGCCGCAGTTGCCGCTGATCGGGTGGATCAAGGCCGTCGAAATATCTGTCCCCAGCATATTGAATACAAACCTCGACTATGTCATGAAGCCGCTGTACATACCCGGCATTATTCCCTTCATGCTGGTAGCCATTCTGACAATATTGATCCACAAAATGAAGGGCGAACAGGTTCGAAAAGCGTGGGCTGACACGGGCAGGCAAATTTCCGGTGCAGCCATCGCCCTGATTTTCGGTGTTGCAGTTGTGCAGATTATGATCAACTCCGGCAACAACGATTCCGGCATGGCTTCGATGATCTCAACACTGGCGAGCGACTTGGCTCAGATATCCGGAGCGGCATATCCTCTGATCGCCCCGCTGCTCGGTGTTTTGGGCGCGTTTATCTCCGGCTCGAATACAGTCTCAAATATCTTATTCAGTTCACTGCAGTATGAAACGGCCAATATGCTGGGCATCTCAAGCGTGTTGATAGTCGCGCTACAGGTCCTCGGCGGCGGCATCGGGAATATGATCTGTGTCAACAACGTGGTCGCGGTCTGCGCGACTGTTGGTATCACAGGTCAGGAGGGAACCCTGATCAAGCGAAACATCATCACCAGTTTGGCCTATGCCCTGATTACCGGCGGTATTGTCTGGGCTATTATTGAGATATTCAAGCTGTATACCTAATATTTTGTTCGTGCAGACGACCAATTTGAATAATATACAGATTAGCCAAGATGAATGATGGCCGTTAATCGGCCAAAGCAACGGAGATCAATTCTATGCGACACATTCAAAACATCAATCAGGATTGGCGGTTTTGGCGGCAAGATATCGGTCTTGCTGCCACAGAACAGGCAATCGATCAATCTGATGCGGTCAACCTGCCTCACACATGGAATGCCGTTGACGGTCAGGATGGCGGCAACGACTACTATCGCGGGACCTGCTGGTATTCAAAGAGCCTGGGTCAAATACCCCTGCAGTCGGGCGATGAAGCATGGCTCGAATTCAACGGCGCTGCCATGACCGCAAACGTCTGGCTCAACGGACAGCACTTGGCCTGCCATCAGGGCGGTTATTCGACGTTTCGGGTTAATATCACGAAGGCTTTGGGCCGGGTGAACCGACTGGTGGTCAGTCTGGATAACAGCGATAACCGTTCGGTCTATCCGCAGCGGGCGGATTTCACATTCTATGGTGGCCTTTATCGGGATGTCAATCTGATCGTTGTGCCGGCTTTGCATTTTGCGCTGGACCGCTCGGGTGGTCCTGCTTTGCAAGTCACACCGGTCATCGAAGGCGGGCAGGCTGATGTCCGTCTCGAAGCCTGGACATCAAACGCGCCGGATGGAACGGCAGTGAAATTCGAAGTGAGCGATGCCGGGACAACCATCGGAACGGTCCAGGACGGCAAGGCAGTTGCCAGAATCCAGATCCAACAGGTTCACCTTTGGGACGGTCTGAATGACCCTTATCTATACACAGCGTCCGCCAGTCTGCCGCAAAGCGGCGATACGCTGGAAACCAGCTTCGGCTGTCGGACGTTTTCGGTTGATCCTGAAAAGGGTTTTTCCCTGAACGGGCGCAGTTATCCATTGTGTGGTGTGGCGCGCCACCAGGACCGGCAAGGTGTTGGCTGTGCGATCGACCGCGCCATGCAGGACGAAGACATGGCCCTGATCCTCGAGATGGGCGCCAACACCATCCGGCTGGCGCATTACCAGCATGACCAGTACTTCTACAATCTTTGCGACCGCCACGGACTGGTTGTCTGGGCAGAAATCCCATATATTACCGAACATATGCCCGAAGCTCGGCAAAACACGCTCAGCCAGATGACCGAGTTGGTTGTTCAGAACTATAATCATCCATCCATTGTCTGCTGGGGGCTGTCCAATGAGATCACCGTCGCCGGCGGTGCCAATGAGGACATCATCGACAACCATCGGCTGCTCAATGACCTTTGTCACAGCCTCGATTCCAGCCGCCTGACGACGATGGCACATGCCTTCATGCTCGATCCGGCAGATCCGCTGGTCGGTCTGCCGGACATCTGTTCCTACAACCTCTATTTCGGCTGGTACTTGGGCCAATGCGCCGACAATGACGACTGGTTCGATGAGTTCCATGCCAAATTCCCGGAACGTGTCGTTGGCCTGTCTGAATATGGTGCGGACGCCAATCCGCAATACCAGAATAATCATTCGGATCGGGGCGACTGGTCTGAAACGTACCAGGCGATCTACCATGAGCACATGCTTTCAATGTGGCAAACTCGGCCCTATATCTGGGCCATGCATGTCTGGAACATGTTCGATTTCGGTGCTGACGGCCGGAATGAAGGCGGCAAGCCCGGACAAAACCAAAAAGGCCTGGTCACTTTCGATCGAAAAATCAAAAAAGACGCCTTTTATCTTTACAAGGCCTATTTGTCGACCGCCCCATTGATCCATCTATGCGGCAAACGGTATGTCGACCGCCAGGAGAATCTGACCGAAATCAAAATCTATTCGAACCAGCCATCCGTCAGCCTGCTTGTCGACGGCCAGTTGTTTGCTTCTGAAAACGGTGACAAGATCTTCCGCTTCCTTGTTCCAATCTCATCCGAGCACGTTATCGAAGCAAGAAGCGGTGACCTGTTGGATCGAATGAAAATCCGCTACTGTGAAGCGGGCAATCCGGACTATAGCGCCCATGGCAGTGATGTGGTCAACTGGTTTGATCAGGATGAACAAATATCCCGCGAAGGTTTCTACTCAATCAAGGATTCCATGGCTGATATCAAGTGCTCGCCTGAAGCTGCTGTCCTGCTCGCCGAAATCATGGCAATTTCCAAAGAATCCTTTGGCGACGTCGCGAAGGCTGTTACGATTCCTGAAGCCATCCAACGCAAAATGGATCAGGATTCATTGGAACGAATGCTCAAGCAGGTTGGTGAAGTCATAACCCCCGACATGATCAGGACGCTGAACCATCAGCTCAATCAGATTCCAAAAGAAGTATAGCCGTAAACCCGACTCGATTTGTGCAAACTCAGTGCTGCTGCTGCGGGTAAGCCAATCTGATTCAAATCGATTCTAATCATGAAAACACAGCCTGGTTGATTCTAAATGGGACAAAATTGATTTGTCCCATTTTTGAATGCAACGCGGGTCTGCCAGATCAGCAATTACCCGAGCCAAACTTGAAGAGAACCAAAATTCCAGAATTTTTCAATCGAATTGAAGACAGTCAGCGACCGCAATTGACCTATAATCTATCCTAGATTTCCCGAAATCATTCTAACGCCGATCGTCCAAATCCCGGATAATGGAAATTGAGAGGATTACAGGATGACTGCCGCGTCTTTTAACCTGGCTGTTTTCCAGCACCTGATTCCTCATTAATTTATAGTCTAGATAGCCAATCCGGAAACAACTATCGAATAGGATGCCGATTATAATGATGCATGAATCAGTCAGGCATCAAGTCGGTAATCAATTCATCGGGAGTAAAAAATGGAAAAGATCAACCTGAACAAGCACTGGCAATATACCCAAAGCGATCTGGTCAACAAGCTCTTGCTGCAGTCTGCGGCCCGTTGGCAGCCGGTCACCTTGCCGCACGATGTCTGCGTGGAAATTGAACGCAGCCCGCAGGCGCCGGCCGGATTGAACGAAGGCTATATGCAGTCCGCGGGTCTTTACTATAAAAAGGTATTTCATGTCAGCAAGGATGCTGTTGGCATGCAGGTCTGGCTGGAATTCGAGGGCATCGCCGGCTTGTCCCAGGTCTGGGTCAACGGGCACTTTGTCGGCAAACACCGCAACCCCTACACTAGCCTGCTGCTGGATATTTCCGAAGTCGCAAGACCCGGCGAAAACAATGAAATTCTGGTCTTTACCGACAACCGGGCTAAACCGAACTCGCGCTGGTATCTCGGCTGCGGCATCTACCGGCATGTCTGGCTGCACATCGGCCAGGTGCAAGCTGTTTTGCCCCAGACACTGCAAGCCGTCACCCAATCCATCCAGAGATCCCGGGCCATACTGGATGTGTCCGCGAAACTGGCACGGACTGATCAATGCGACGTTGTCTGTGTGGTGGCGGATAATAATGGAAATGAATTGATCCGGCAATCGTCTGTCTGCAGCGATGGGCAGTTTTCTGCCGAACTTGTTTTGGACAACATCACGCCCTGGAGCCCGGACAGCCCTATCCTTTACAACCTGTCTGTCGAGGTCGTATCCGATGGCAAAAGCGATATCGCGTCCTGTCGAATCGGCTTAAGAACGATCGAGATGACCGCCGAGAAAGGCTTTTTACTCAACGGCAAATCGCTGAAGCTACGCGGCGGCTGCATCCATCACGATCTCGGCATTCTCGGCGCGGCGGCCCACGACGCGGCTGAGCGCCGCAAGGTCAAGTTGCTTATGGACAGCGGCTACAATGCTCTGAGGCTGGCGCACAATCCGTTTAGCCCTGCTCTTCTGGATGCCTGCGACGAACTGGGCATGCTGGTTGTCGCCGAAGCCTTTGACGAATGGGTACTCGGCCGGACCAGTTTCGGCCATTACCAGTATTTTGAATCGGACTGGGAAAAGGACCTGGCGGACATGATCCGGCAGGACTTCAACCACCCGAGCATCTTCATGTGGTCAACCGGCAACGAGGTCGAGGAACGCGACGGTTCCGCCGATGGCTTTGCCTGGAGCAAGCGCCTGGCCGATAAAGTAAAAACACTTGATTCCAGTCGGCCGACATCCGTCACCGCCTGCTCGCTCCCGGCAGAATATGCACAGAAGGTATCCACCGGCGCGACCGGCAACCAGATCCTGAACATGGCTCACGATAACTTCGCCTCTGGCGAAGACCTCTGGGGCGACGCCACCCAAGACTTCTTCGAGCCGGTCGACGTTGCCGGCTACAACTACAAGACCGTTCGCTATGCTTTCGACGCCAATAAATTCCCGGATCGGATTATTTATGGTTCTGAGACCTATCCGGTGCTGGCTTTTGACAGCTGGCAGGCAACGCTGGATAACGATCATGTCATCGGTGACTTTGTCTGGACGGCCATGGACTACCTGGGCGAAAGCGGACTCGGACGTTTTGAAGCCAGTGATGCTATGCTACCGGCAAGTCCCGGATGGCCTTGGCTGACTGCGCACTGCGGCGACCTGGACCTGATTGGCAGCCAGCGGCCGCAAGGCGCCTATCGCGAAGTCGTCTGGAAACGGGATCGGCAGCCCAGGCTGTTTGTGCTGCCGCCCCACCTGACCGGCAAGCGGCTGGCCCGTATGAGCTGGACCTGGGACCCGGTCGAGCCCTGCTACACCTACCCCGGCAGTGATGGACAGGCGATCGAAGCTCATGTCTACGCCAACGCGGACGAGGTTGAACTTTTGCAAAACGGCAAGAGCCTGGGCCGAAAACCTGTCGGTAAGAATGAACAATACAAAGCAGTTTTTGAACTCAATTACGCGCCAGGCAGTCTGGAAGCTGTCGCCTATGTCAGCGGCGAGCCCTGCGGCCGTGCCGGCCTGTCAACACTCGGCCAGACAGCGGCCATCGAGCTGGTGCCTGATCGGGCCAGCATCCGCGGCGACGATTTGGATCTGAGCTTTGTCAAAATCCGCGCTGTCGATGCTGCCGGCCGTCCAGCCTATCTCGAAAATGGGGCTGTGACGCTGGATCTTGAGGGCGGCGAGCTGCTGGCCTTGGGCAACGCTGACCCGATGCCGGACCGTCTGCTGCCGTTTGCCGGTCCGACCTGTCCGCTCTTCCATGGCGAAGCCCTGGCTGTTATCCGAAGCCAGGACAATGAACCGGGGTGCCGGCTGACAGCCGCGCTTGGCGATACAGTATCTGCCTCGCTGAAAATCGCGTTCGAAGCATCGGAGACAGTCCCTGCGGTTCTGGTATCAGATGTCGTACCGGGTGTGCTGGATATCCCGCTACGGGACCTCATGAGCCGAGATGAGTCAGCCAAACTGATCCGTCAGATGCTGCCCGAACTGGTCGCCCATCCGATGTTTGATAAAATGGGCGGCATGACATTGCGCAGAATGTCCGAGATGGGCGGCGGGATGCTGCCCGCTGACAGCCTAGTAAAACTGGAATCCGAACTCAAGACGCTCGTTTAAGAGTAGCCAACACGGAAGGTGAAACATGCAGCCGCTATCGGTCAACCCTATCTTTTCAGACGGCATGGTCGTGCAGCGGGATGTGCCGACGGTCATCTGGGGTACAGCCCCGGACGGCCACGAAATCAGACTGAGCCTAGCCGGGCAAACCTACCGAGCCGTGTCAGACGGTGGCCGCTGGGAAACTTGCCTGTCGCCGCTTGCGGCCGGTGGTCCTTATGATTTGGAGATTGCCTGTCTTGGCAAACAGATCCATGTCAGGAATATCCTGGCCGGGGAAATCTGGATTGCCGGCGGCCAGTCCAACATGGAATGGCCGCTAAAGCATAGCCGAAGCGGATCCGACGCGGTTAAGTCGGCCAAATTCGACCAGATCCGTTTTTTCAATGTTCAAAAAATCCGCTTCCCGGAAGAGACAAAGGAGCACCCGGAAGCATTTTCCCACCCGTCAGCCTGGCGACCGGCAACAGACGAGCACGCTGGCGATTTTTCGGCTGTAGCCTACCATTTCGCCCGTGACCTTCATGATCATCTTGGCGTTCCCATCGGCATTATCGAGTGCAATCTCGGCGGATCTTCAGCCTCGGCCTGGACCAGTCGGTCCTACCTGAATAAGGATATCGACGTCAAATCCTATCTGGATGACTATGACCAATCGGTTGAAAGCCTGGATATGACCGACTACATCTCCAAATGCCGGATGATCTATGATGGACTGGCCCGTTTTCAGGACATGCCGGTCGACCCGGAAAACGAGTCGGACACGCCGCCATTCGATCCTGACAGCTTCCCGCCCGAAGCTCTTCAGGCCTTCATGACCGCAATGCAGCCTGGACCTCGGGCCATGTTCGGTCATCCTGGCTCTTTGTTTGACAACATGCTCATGACCGTCGTGCCCTACACGACCCGGGGCGTCATATTCTACCAGGGTGAAAGCGACACGCCTAAAGCCCGGATCTACGCCAAGCTGTTCAAGCTCCTGATCGAAAACTGGCGTCATGCCTTTCAAAACCCTGACCTGCACTTCCTGTTTGTCCAACTGGCCGCCTACGGCAATGAAGGTCATCCTTCCGGCGACATGTATGCCGCCCTGCGCGACCAGCAGGCCGAGGTCACCCGGACGGTGCCGAAAACCGGGATGGCTCTCGCCCTGGACGTCGGCCACCGATCTGACATCCACCCGAGAAACAAACTGCCGATCGGCATCCGGCTGGCGCTGCTTGCCCGTGAGAAGGTCTACGGCGAAGCCATAGACAGCAGCGGGCCAGTCTATCGTTCGATGAAAATTGACGGCAGCAAAATCATCCTGACATTTGACCACGCCGAGCCCAGCCTGATCTGCATGGGTGACAGTCCCTGCGGTTTTCAGATCTGCGGCCCAAATCGCCTGTATGTCGAATGCGAGGCAAAAGTCGTCAATAATACTGTCGAGCTGCAGAGTCCTCAGGTTCCGCTGCCGGCTGCGGCCAGGTATGGCTGGGCGAACTATACTGAAGCCAACTTATACAACATGAATGGCTTGCCGATGCTGCCATTCAAGACCGACCGTTACCTGTAAATAGTAAGGATGGGACATAACATGAGTGCTTGGAACTTTCCTCCGACAAACTGGATCTGGACCAAAAATCCCCGGCCGGATGACGGCCAGCCTCAGGTGGTTTATTTCAGAAAAGAGATCCACTTGGACTGCCAGCCGAAAGCGTCATTCCTTGACCAGGCAGACGGCACAGTCGCCACTCCGCATGGTCCGATCGACGTATCTTGGAAATTGGTCGATGGCCAGCACCAGCTTGAGGTCAAAGGGCCTGAACAAATTGAAATCATATTCGACAACTGAATACCGCTGCCCATTGCGCAATTACTCCCGTTTATTATATGATGATGTACGTACAACTATCCACCAAATTCAATCAACAGCTTGCAGGAGGATTTTATGATGGACAAACCGATTGAATTGCGATTCGACACGGCACATGGCACCTTTGAAATCAGTAACAAGCTCTATGGCATATTCTTGGAAGACATCAACTTCTCCTGCGACGGCGGTTTGAACGCCAACCAGATTGAAAACTACAGCTTCGATGGCGTCTATCTCGACAAGGAAGCCGAAAAGCCGATTCAAGACAACCTGCGCTACTGGAAACCATACGGATTAACGATGACCAGCGGGCAAGAAGCGGCGCTGTCTGAAAACAGCCGGTATGCCCGGCTGGAAGTCGATGGGCAAGGCTATCTCTATAATCTGGGCTATAACGGGCATAGCGCCAATGCTGGCAAGCCGGCCATATCCATTGCAGCCGGCAGCACGTATGAATTCAAGTGCCAGATTCGAAACGTCAGCTATGCGGGAGACCTGACTATTCAGGTCCAAGATGAGGAAAATCTGCCGCTGACCGATCGAGCCGTCATCCGACCAGACGGGTCGGACTGGCAGGAAATCAAGGTCGAACTGTTTGGATCCGGAACCGGATATGGCCAGCTGGCCATCGGACTGTCCGGTACTGGCCAGCTGGATCTGGATTGTGTCAGCCTAATGGATACTGACGTTTGGCATAAGGACGATCCGAGATGGCGCCATGGCAAATTGCGCAAGGACCTGGTGCAGGCGCTGGCGGACATGAAGCCGCGTTTTATGAGATTCCCGGGCGGCTGCATCGTGGAAGGTGATTTTCCCGGCAACGAATACAACTGGAAGGACACAGTCGGTCAATTATACGAGCGCAAGTCCAACTATAACCTTTGGTCTGAGAAGCTTGATGACGGCGGGTATAACCAGTCCTATCAGATCGGGTTTTATGAATATTTCTGTTTGTGCGAAGACCTCGGCATGGAGCCGCTGCCAACTCTGTCGGCGGGCATCAATTGCCAGATTCGCGCTAAAATGCGTCGACAGGCTTGTCCGAAAATCCCGCTCGACAGCCCTCGGTTCGAAACCGAAATTATCAACAACTATCTGGACCTCATCGAATTTGCCAACGGCGATCCGGCAACAAGCCGCTGGGCGGCCTTGCGGGCCAGTATGGGGCATGAAGCACCCTTCAACCTGCGACTGATCGGCATCGGCAACGAAAACTACGGCCGCGATTATCGCAGGCGTTTTGCTGCAATCGCTTCGGCCATTCATCAGAAGCACCCGGAGATCGAATGTGTCATCTGCACCGGTATATTTCCCTATTCTTGGGCGAGCCGCCATATACGCCGGTTCGTGATGTCGAAATTTCCCGGTTCAATCGTCGATGAGCACTCGTACCATTCACCCCAATGGTTTATCAAAGCTGCCAGGCGCTTCGACCGCTACCCGAGGGGACACTATAAAATCTACATGGGCGAGTATTCCGCCAATGGGCTTTTTGCCGGTAAGAAGCAGGCGGAAGACACCAGCAACACCTATGAATCCGCACTGGCTGAAGCGGCCTTCCTGACCGGCGTAGAACGCAACGCCGATCTGGTCGAAATGACCTCCTATGCGCCGCTGTTCAATCTGGTCGGCAGCCGGCAGTGGTTTCACAACCTGATCGATTTCAACCCGGCAACAGTCAGTCCGACAGCCAACTATCTGGTGCAGCAGATATTCTCGTCTCATATCGGCAGCCGCTATGTTCCCTGCCAGGGCAACCTGCCGAAGGATATTTTCGTTTCAGCAACCCTGGATGCGGACAAGTTGTATATCAAGCTGGTGAACACGGGAAGCCTCGCGACTACGGTTGACCTGAACATCAAAGATTTGCAGGACCAGTCATTTGAAGCCGACGTTTTGCAAAGCAATAACTTGACCGCGCGAAACAGCCTGGCTTTCAAGGGTGCTCCGGATGAGGTTCTCAGGATTCAAAAAGTCCAAGGGAAGGCACTGTCCGGCCGAGCAGCTTATACTGCCGAGGCTCAATCAGTTCAGGTCCTAACCCTGTCGGTGCAATAATCGATCCTAAACTGCTGAAACCAAGTCCCACAATCGTGTGCTGATATGATTGAAGTGGGAGTTTCTTATATCCACTGAAAAATTTCTCAAGCAAGCTGGTGGTTTTTCAAACAGCTCTCATGGCAAAGATAGGTTTTTGAAATTTCGCTCATCCCTCATATGATAATTGGCATGACCAGCCACCATCTGGCAAATGATAAAAAATACAACGTGCCAATTGACCAGCGTGTTTTGGTCCAGGAAGCTGCTCCGACTGATCCCAATAATAAGTGCTATTAGTCTGAAACCCAGATGACTTAAGTATGGCTTATCCTTCTAAGTTAGAAGTTATGAATGTTTTGTTTGTATAAGTATCTTGAATCGCTGCCGAAACTCACACTGTTGCTTCAACGGTCTATTGATAACTGCTGAATGAGCAGTTCAGTTGCCATCATCCTGCTAAAAATAATGATAATTTGCATTATTAGTCAATTCACTGATCTTTAGTCCCATTCATAACGAACTTTTTCCTGGCTGAACTGACTATATTCGATGATGGCTTCTTTTTGAAGACGGCCGATGACAATGTACGGCGGTACGCCGTTAAGTTCAGCAAACTTTTTAATGCTATCTAGTTTAATTTCACTATTTTCCAGGAAAGCTGAATAGTGTTTAGGATCAATGAGCGTGTTTCTAGCAAACTCATCCGCTTTTTTTTCGATTAGGCTTTCGTCATCCTGATAATCGATCAGCCGGCGTTTAATATCACCATGAACAATGTGCCCGATTTCATGAATCAGTGTAAACCAAAAAACATCCGCAAATTTTTGTCTGATTGTCATGATCAGGCTGATTTCCTGATTGTCAGTTTTTGTGATCACGCCCTGAACCGGCGCGCCCTTGAAATGTTTAACAACGAGGAACTTAATACCGCACGATGCAAATAGATTTTGAAGCTTATTCTCGATTTCAGATGCGTCATCAAACATAATACGCTTTATATCCGGAATTTTCAGCATCAACTGTTCAACATCCAGTTGATGAACTCGTTTCAACTGATCAGCCATCAATTCAACCATTCGCAACCATGCGAACAGGACATAGGGATCGACCAAACTCGATTTGGAAACTCTGTAAGCTCCTGTTGCTGCTACATCTGGAATATTCTCGAGTGAACTGACACTCAGCAATTTTCTAAGCTGAATGACGCTAGACTGTTTGCTGGAATATTTTTCTAAAAAACCAAGATTGGTAAAATGCTCTGTCAGGGGCTTTAGCCTATTAACAATTAACTTTTCCTGATCCGAAATGTGGTTCAGATCTTCATAGTCTGCAAGCTCTTTAGCATAATTCGCCTGAAGGTTTATCCAGAAACTAGCCTCTATTCCCAATGCGTACTCTAATTTCTTTGCAAAAATGACTGATATGGGTTTAAGACAATTTACAACGTCGCTAATGTGCTTAGCTGAATTCCCTGTTCTAACAGCTAACTCTCTTTGCGACATGCCACGGTTCTCGATAACCTCTTTCAGCGTCTCTCCTGGATGTATGATCAAATCATGGGATAATCCATTCCTGCTTTTTGCCATGGTAGTCCTCAACTCCTTTCATAATGACAGTATCGCACTGAACTAATTCGCTCGGATCAAGACTCTTCGCTTCCGGTTTAATGACCAATCGCACATTCGCCGATAGGTTCACGCCATAATACCCGTCAAGGTTTTCGCGCAGTCTATGTGGCTTTCCTAAACCAGTCGACAAGAAAACACTGAATGTTCTAGCGGCTTTGAGTTGATCCAGACGTTTCTTGATTATCTTTGTCAAGTTCAGTCCGACCTTTTTCTTCATCAATGAAAAGTCATCGAAATATCGCATAACTTTGTCAGATTCACATTGTACAAACAATCAACCGCCCTCCACATAGTATTACCATTGTGGTAACATTACCTATCGGGTAACTTCATTATACTTGGTTCTAATGTATTTTGCAACCTGTCTTCATGGCAGATTTGTATCACTGTGTCAACCTTGATTCCGAACGCATTTAGGATCTTCTTCAAAGACTTGGTGCTCTCAATGAACTTCTTCTTGTGGTGGCCAGTACAGTGGACAGAAGTCAATGGATTATCATCAAAAAGCAAATGCTTCCTGTGTATTTTCTAGAAGTCATGACCCCTTCATTGTTCGTTGAATTCCTAATAGAGTATTCGCGACCATGGACTGGATAACCAGTTTGCCACACTTGTGAGTTCAATTGCTGATGATGAACCGCTCATAATGATCCTCCTGCTCAGCAACAAGTTCATCCACATATAGTTATCCCTGATAAATCAGAAAAGTTTAAAATGCTCAGTGAATATGCAGGTTACAAACTCGAAATGATTTTGCAGATCTATCTTGTTGATCAATCTGCCGAACTAATACAGTGCGGCGCACTTTTTGTTATTATTTTATTATTATTTCATAATATCATATAATTATAGAAAAAAGCATCATAACTCAATCGACCTCATACATTTGCTCCATCGGTAGCCATTGATTCAATTTCTCTTGTGTTATAAGATGCCGTCAAGGATACCGGTTAACGGTTGTCCTCAGTGGGTATTTGTAGGTTTTTCAACCTATAATTGTGACCGCCGAGATCGATATTTGGTGATCATTGCTTTTAAGGATAATCAAGAAACTTCATTATGATCACTAAGATCAGAAATAAAAGAACAAGATAATCCATGATGAACCATCCCCTTTATTCGAGGATGAACAACCGCCCTACAGCACCCTATGCTGATCATTATATTACTATACACTTGCTGAAATTTCAATATTTCAAATAAATATTGTTACACATTTTTAAGATTTTTACTAAATCCCCAAGGGCATTTCATGGCAAGGTCCAGACTAGTGCACTAGACGACTTATCCTCCAGCAACTTATTCGGATCGGTTATATTACAAAAAACAAACGCACTTCGCCTTAAGATGTCTCTCGGTCAGTGATCTGCTTTTCCGATTCTGAAGATCGCCAGTAACAGCAATGCCAGCGCCAGCACAGCCATCAGGGCGAAAGCAGCTTGCATGCCCAAGAACATATCACTTGGCACGCGCATGCCAGCCGCAACAGTCATGGCTGAGACAAAGCCGGCCGCGCCGAGCGCGCCGGCTGCCGTCCGCAGGCTGCTGAGCATGGCTGTCCCGTCTGCGTAATGTGACTTTGGAATTTTGCTCATGCCCCAGGTGAAAATCGGCATCATCAGGACGCCTACTCCGATCTGGCGAATGATAAAGAAGATAACCAGCCACGCGATTGGCGTATTCTGGCCCAGGAAGATGAATCCCACGGATCCTAAAAACAAAAACAGTGTCCCGCCGAGTGCGATTTTCCGGATGCCAATCCGGTCATAAAGCCGGCCGGCAATCAGACTGCAGCAAGCGGTGACCAGCGCGCCGGGCATGGTCAGAAGGCCAGCCTGTGTCGCTGAAAAGCCACGCAGCGACTGCATGTAGAGGGGAACCAGGGTCGCGCCCGCCAACAGGATGGCGTACATGACCATGCTGGCGATGACAGCCAGACGGTAGGCCAGGTTCGAGAAAATCCGCAAATCGATCAGCGGCTTGTCCAGCTTTTTCTGGCGAATGACAAAAAGTGTTGAAGCCAGAATCGAGCTTATGATCGGCAGCCAGACCTGAATATGCGTCAAGGGGTAGTTGCCGAACTGCCCCAGACCGATCAACAGGCCCGTCAGGCCAACTGAGCACAGCAGCATGGACAAAAAATCAAATCGCTGCTTTTGTGTTGCGGTTACATTTGCCATCAGGAATATGCCGCTGACCAGGATGACGGCGGAAAGGCCTAAGCTGATCCAGAAGATCAGGCGCCAGCTAGCGAGGTCGATCATCACGCCGGCGAGCGTTGGCGCCAGTACGGGAGCCGCTGTAACAGCCAGCCCGAACGTACCCATGACCGTGCCCAGCCGGTTTTTGGGATAGATGGTCAGAACGACAACCTGGGTCAGGCTCAGCAGAATGCCACAGGCGACGGCTTGCAGGAGTCGGCCAGCCAGGAGCATATAGAAATCATCAGCGACTGCAGACAGCAGAAGCCCCGCCATGAAGATAGCCATGTCAACCAGGAAAAGCGGTTTGGCCGGGAAGCGCCGGATCAGGAAGGCTGCTGCCAGCACCATGATGCCCATAACCAGCGAATAAGTGCTGGTCAGCCACTGGGCGACACTGGCCGCGACCTTCATCTCGGACATGATCGGGACCAGTGCGACACTAAGAGCGGTCTGTACAAAAGCGCAGACGATGCACCCCATCAGCAACACAATGAAAATGCCGTTACGGCGAAGATTGGGCAAGTTATCTGAGATGATGTCTTGACCTTTATACGCTTGACTCATGCCTGCTCGACAACAATCCGCACCCGGTCGAGTTCGAAAATCTGTGTGAAGATGTCATCCGGTGTACCGTCACGGCTGGCCTGAACACGGCAAACGGCAAAATAGGTGCCAGGTTTGGCATAGGTGTGCTCGGCATTGATTGTAGCCTCGCAGCCATCTTCGCTCATGTTCTCGAACTGCCCCTCGACAGGAAAGCCCGCTTCACCTTCAAAATTCCACCTTGCCGAGACCAGCCGTCCCGTGCCCGGAGGCAATGCGGCAGCGGCAGAAAGCCGTACGGTTTCGCCGGGTTTGACCTGAGCGCGTTTGCCGCCATTGGCCAGCAGCTGAACAGTCGGCTGGACACCCAGCCGTTCCTTGGCATGGTCCGGTGTTTCAACCTGGCCGTCTTCAACTGTATAGACCGTACTGGCCGGCGGCGCGATGCCGCGTTCTACCCAGTCGCTGACATCCAGAAGCGCCTGGTGGAGCGTGCCAAGGTAGTTGACGATGTGGTGTTCGGCCCCCATATTCTCCAGGTCGCCGTGCAGCGAATGGTCGGTGTACCAGAGGCGGAAGTAATCGGATTCCGTGCCGCCCGTCATTTCAGCGACTTTTCGCCGATACCAGTCCGCATTGCTGGGGAAGGCTGCTTCATCCATCAGGGATGATACGACAATCATCTTGCCGTCGAACTTGCCGCTCTGGACAGTTGAACAGCCGCTGGTTGACAGATTCGTGCCGATGATCCGCGGTCGCTGCGGATAGATCGGCTGGCCATTTTCATCCCTGAACTGATCCCAGGGCTCGAAACCTTCCGCCGGCACCTGGTGACGATGATAGGTCTGCAAGGCCATGTAGTCCGAATTGTCCAGCCGAACTCGGTCACCGGACTTGATTTTCTGCAGTTCCTCAAGCATGTTCGGAATCCCAAATCCCGGTCCAATGCTGATCTTTGAATCTCTCAACGCGTCCAGCGGTACCGAAAGCCCCTTGGCGCCACCAGACAGCACCGTCAAGGTCGTGGCATAGATATACGCATCATCTGCGGGCATTTGCGCCAGAGAAATCCAGGGTTTCTCCGAAAAAAGCGGATAGCCGCGAACGCGCTGCCAGGCTTCGTCCACGCCGGTTTTACCGTTGTCTGATTTTGCTCCCTGGTCGATACCGGGAACAAACGAGTCAACAATTGTCGTCTCATACTGGATCCGGTCCCGGACAGCTGAACCCGCCGGATCGGCTCCCAGATAGCCCGGAACCTCCCAGAAATCCTGGTAGTAGCCCGGATCCATGCGATCGATGTTCGGTGTCAGGACCGGCAGGGACCCGTCGTCCAGGTATTCATGCATAAACCAGCAGCGGGTTGGAAACCCCATGCGGGTCACTTCTTCCAAGGCGGCTTTTTCCTCATCATCGAGTCCGGCAGTCAGGTTACCGCTGCCGCCGGCATCGACCGCGTCGGCAATGCCGGCCATTTTATGCCTGAGAATGCGCCGGGCATGAGCCCGGGCCGTAAAATTATAGGGGATCGACATCGGCATGCCGATGACATAGGGCACAGCACCATCCCAAGCGTCGTTGTTCTCGAAACAGATCATGGTCTTGTAGCCGCCGCCGCTGCCGCCGTAAATATAGCCGAAAGGCCGGTGCTCCCCGAACAACTGCTGCGCAACTACACGTGAGTACTCAGCCGAGGCCGCGCTGGCGTGCTCGATAATCTTGGGATCGGTCACCGGGACAAAAGGCTCGGTGACACCCATATTGGTTTCAACAAAATATGCGCCGTGCGTCACGGCAAAGGCAATCTTGTCTTCTGTTCCCGCCCTGCCGATCGCGGCATTTTCGCTGCCTTGTACCGGCGCCATGAACTGAAAGAATCGACCTTTGTAGTCAGAGGCATCCGGAAAGAAAAAAGAAAATCTGGCGTCAGTGCCTTCAAATCCGCCGTGGATGTAGTGATAGCGCACCGCGCCTTCGCGCCATTCGTCGATATCGATATAGGGCTTGTTGAATCGAGTATTGTCTGAAGCCCTGGAGC
Source organism: uncultured Saccharofermentans sp. (assembly GCA_963675845.1). Taxonomy (GTDB): domain Bacteria; phylum Bacillota; class Clostridia; order Saccharofermentanales; family UBA5734; genus UBA8949. Next base: position 541,270 of record OY776634.1, read on the forward strand.
TTTGAGTTAAATTGCCGGTCATGATAGTGCCTCCCTGGATCGTTAGCTATTATAATGGATTATAGTGCTGTAACCTGAATCAAAATAGTCACATGCTGGCGATTCAGGATGTAAAATCGTTTGTTTTTCAAATAGATCTATACCCTCCTGCCAAAAGCCTGGAATCAGCCGGCGGGATTGAACAGGGACAGGTTGAACGCATGAACTGATCAACCGACGTTGAGGTGTTGCTTGGCAAGATGCCGATGCCATTATTGGATCAAAAACCCTGTTTGGTGATATTGCCAGAGCAGACTACTGCAAAAAAGCTTTGAGCATCTCGTAATCCAGCGGGTTGTCGCAGACCACGTCGCCGGAATTGACAAACTTTCTGTCCCGGGACGCTGCAACAAGAATAAACTGGGATAGAACGGATTTCAGGTTCAGCCGGTCACCTTGACTGCTGAAATAGATCACGTCGTTCTGGCATTTGTTGATTTCATGAAAGAAATCATTGAGGTTCACACCGCTCTTGAGCTTCATCGCTTTGTGCTCCGCTTTGACAAAAATTTTGGATGGGTTTTTCACTTGGATCGCAGCAGCCGGCCTTGCCAGCCGCTGCGATCCGGTTTTACGCTTAGCCGGCCTTATTCGAGATACTCATTCAGGGCGTCCAATACGGCCTGGTAATTTCTCTTTCGCACATCCGAGACAAAAGTCTCCCAATCCGATTCGAAATCCATTTGCCCGGTAATAAACTGCGGGACGACCACCTGCATGTACTCGGCTTCAATTCGTGCAAAAATCTTCTGGCTGTTCTTTTTGAGGTCGCTCGGCAGTTGCTCAGTTATGGCATAGTACTGGAACCCGGTGGCTGGGTACTTGACCCAGCTTTCACGGCTGGCGAGATGCGCCGGCCCGAACTGGTAATCAAGAAAGGCATTGGCATTGAGGCCGGGCATAAGATTGCCGGTGACTGCCGATCGCAAATCGTCATTTCCCAGCAGTGACTGGTCAAAGAGATAGTATTCCTGACCGTCCCGGATATCCACAGTGTAGGCGCCTTCGGTCAGGCCATGCTCTTCATAGAACGGATCGTTGGCTTTGGCAGCCTGCTCGGCATTAAGACCCATGGTCTTCAGCCTGGCACCCTCTTCTGAATAGAGATAATCTATAAAATTCAACAGTAACGTGACATCCTTGTCCTCAGCCTTGTCCGAGATGACAATGCCGCCGCCGGTCAATGTCGCCTGGTACATCGTATACGGGATTTTGAGCTGCTGGTCTTCACTACCGTAGATGTCATTGATCGGCTGGGCTGCGCCGAAAACCACAATGCCGTCTGTATAAGGCTGGTCTGGATTATAGAGCTTGCTGTCGAGGTTGCCCGCCGCGCCGATCCACAAGCCGACCTTACCGGATCTAAACCCAGTCTCGTCGATGCGGTAGAAAACATCATTGCTGCGCTCGGCGAACTGCCGGTCGATCCAGCCGTTGTTCCACCATGTATTCATGGCTTTTAGGTATGTCTTGAAATCGTCTGAGACCGCGCCGAATTCAAACTGGTTGGTTTCGTTGTCCAGATACCAGAGCGGATTGCCGCCGCCGAAGGCACAGACCAGCTCCCCGTTGGATACGTATCCAGGGTAGTACAGGCTCAGGACGTAACCGCCATCAATTGACTCGGCCTCGATAGCCTTGGCAAAAATCTCAAACATCCATTCCCAGTCGCTGATATAGACCGGGTGTGTATTGCCGCTCGGAAAAACAACATCGTCAACCCAGCTTTCATCATCGGTATCGCTCTGCAAGGTCTCATGCCTGACCTCGTTGCCATCCGTATCCAGCGAGTAGTAGCCGCCAAACGGCTGTCCGGCATTGGGATTGGCTTGGGCCGGTTCGCCGGACATCGGGTCAAACAACGTGTCCGGCTGGACACCGTACTTGACGATCCAGTCCCGTCGATAGCAAAAGCCTGCAAATTGGGAGTCGGCATCAATAATCTCGTTGCCTGCTGTGATCGACAGGAACTTGCGCTCGCCATCAATATTAATGGTGAATGTATTATAGAGCTCAGGATGCTGATCGATATAGTTTTTGTAGTTCGGCATGCTGTTTTCGACATAATCCGTCAGGTCTAAGATCAGGCCGTCGCGATACCACTCTTCCAGATCGCCGCCAAACGTCGTACTGATAACGTCCGGATAGGATCCTGTACTGATCATGGTCGTGAGGTTGTCATATTCTTTGCCGACCGGTGGATGCTGGATGTCAAAGCTCAGCTTGGCGTCATTGCCATCCTGGTCCTTGAACGTTTTATTTTGGAGAATGTACTTGAGAACAGGATTGTCTTCATAGTTCAAATAGTGTTCGCTGCTTTCGCTGAGCGCCATCCAGAACGAAAACGAGTTGGTTTGGGTCTCTTCTCCCTGACCGCATCCGACAGCCCCCAGGCCAAGCCCCAAGACAAGTGCGGTCGTCAGCAGTGTCGCTGATATCTTTCTGATGATTGATGATTTCATTTTACGTGCTCCTTTCTTGTCGTTGCAGATGCTCATTCTTTGACCGCGCCCTGAATCACGCCGGCTTCAATCTGCTTTTGGAAGAACGGGAATGCAATCAGGATCGGCAGCGTCGCCGCGACGATGATCGCGAACCGGATCAGGTACCGGTCGTAGTTTGGCGTTGCCGTCTCCAGGAAATTGGCATTTCGGCTGACCAGCTCGTTGATCACCAGCTGGATCGGCCATTTCTCGCGAGCAGCAGGAACATATATCGCAGCGTTCAGCCACGAATTCCATGATGCGACAAATGTATTGAGAACAGTCACCATAAACAGGGGGATGCACTGGGGCAGCATGACCTGGAACATGGTTCTCAAATGGCCTGAACCGTCAATTCGCGCAGCTTCCACTGTTGACTTGGGCACGCCGCGGAACGCGTTGGCTCCGATGATGATGAACATGGCCATGGTCGCTTCCTGCAGGATAATCGCACCGCGGGTTCCAACCAGCCCCAAAGTGTTCATGACCATATATGTCGGGATCATGCCGCCGGAGAACATCATGGTGAAGACCAGATACAAGGTCATGGGCGCCTTCAGCTTGGTATCCCGGCTGATCGCGTAGCCGCCCAGCACGTTGAGTACAAACCCCAGGCTGACCGTGCTGACGACATAGATCACTGTATTAAGATAGCCGGTGATAACACTCTCGTCCCGGAAGATCAGCTTGTAGCCTTCCAGGTTCGGCGTGCCGACCGGCCAGAGCACCAGCCCTTTGAAGGCCAATAGCGAAAATCCGTCAGAGAGTGACGACATCAGGACATGCCACATCGGCACGATGCAGATGAACGCCAGGAACAGGACAATGACCAGCATGATGATGTCCGCTATCCGTCCCCCGACTGTTGGCTTTTGCACCATGCCATGATGGTATTTCGTTTTCATTGCTTTTGTTAGGTCTTTCATGCTTTCCATCCTTCTAGAATAGTGAGCTCTCAGTCAGACGGCGGCCCAGTTTGTTCGACAGGACTAGCAGGATCGTGCCGACAACCGACTGGAACAAGCCGGATGATGCCGCAAGGCCGAAATCGGGCGCGGATCCAAACGCCATGCGATAGGTGTAGGTGAAGACATTGTCTGCCACAGCATAGGTCTGCGGCATATAGAGCAGCAGAACCTTGTCGTATCCGACCTTGAACGTGATACCGATCATCAGAGTCAGCATCATGACGATCAGGGGCAATATGCCCGGCAGCGTGATCCGCCAGGTGCGCTGCCAGCGGTTGGCGCCGTCAATTGCAGCGGCTTCGTACAGATCCTCGCTGACATTCGATATCGCTGCGACAAACATGATCGAACCGTAACCGAATCCCTGCCAGATGCCCGAAAAGGTGTAGATCAGCCAGAAAACCGGCGGATTCGGATTAGCCAGCCAATTCTGCTGCTCAAATCCCAACGACGTCAAAACGGCTGTCAGAACGCCGTCATAACCCAGGAAAATCTGGATCAGGTTGGCAACGACAACAACTGCGACAAAGTTTGGCAGGTATGAGATCGTCTGGCTAATTCGCCGGATTCGCTTGAACGGCATTGATGTGATTAGAAGTGCAAAGGCGATCGGCGCTGAAAATGCCAGCGTCAGATTGAAAAGCGACATGATGACCGTGTTGCGAATCGCGTTCGGAAAAGCGTCACCAGAAAACAGGACTGAAAAATTTTCAAATCCGACCCAAGGGCTGTCAAATATGCCGCGGGCCAGTCGGAAGTTTTGGAAAGCCATCACGATACCGAACATCGGCAGGTAATGGACAATCAGAAAATAGACAAAAACGGGCAGGAAAAGCAGGTAGACCAGCTTGTTTCGCTTCCAGTCGGTTTTCCAGGACATTTTCCCCGGCTTTAAGCTTTTCAGTTTGGGCGGGTGCTGGCTTGCAGCCCCACGATCGATGGTGCTCATTGATTCAATTCCCCCGGACAAGTCCATTGCGCCCGCGGTTATACCGCGGGCGCGCAGGAGCTGTACTCAATAGATCATCCAACTGTTACTGTGCCGTTCAGAACCGCATCGATGGTCAGCGGTGTTTCGCTACCGTTGAAGTTGGCAACGACGTCGGCCTTGTATGGCACGTTGACTTCAAGGCTGGAGTCAGTTGCTGTGGCAAAATCAGGTTCGCCCTGAATTTCGCCCGCTGTTTCGAAATTGAAGGTGTATTTGTAGACCTCTTCCACCGTATAGGTGCCGGAGTCCACCAGCAGATCAGTGTCGACCGCGGCGACATAGACATAAGCTGCCACGGTGCCGTCCGCCATGCAGTCGATGTGCATATCAACCGCCATCGGCAGACCGGTTCCTTCGAGACCTTCCACCATGAAGATCATCACGGCCTGATCGCCAGCCGTCGCGCTGAGGTCAATGGTTTCGCCATTCTTGGTATAGGCGGCTCCTGTTTCAGTCCCCACTAGCGTGTACTCGGCATCGCCATTGTCAGCGGATGTCAGGGTGAAGCTGCCATCCCCGTTCATGACCCAGGTTCCCTCTTCGCCGATATCGCCGGTGTAGTCGAGGAATGACTTGTCATGGTAGAGGATCAGGTTGGATCCTGCTTCGCCGCCGAAATAATACTGGCGAACGATGACAGGCTGTTCGTTGGCGGGATCGTATTCGAAATCCGCCTTATGGTCCATCGTCTGGTGGTTGGACATGCCCCCCAACGAGAAGTCGCGGAGCTCGTCCTCGGTATACGCAATTTTTTGCTCGCCGCCGCTGTAGTTGTACAGGACGACCGTCTGCTCGGCTGTAGCGGTTTCGTTGTCCTCAACCGTTTCGAAATCCTCGTCCGCGCCGCCGTTGATATAGTATTCAATCGATTCATCCAGCAGTTCATACGTGCCCGCTTCGATGACGCCGCCGCCGAAGAAGAAGGCGTAATAAGTGCCGTCATCGTTGAAACGGATGAATGTCTCCAGATCAGCTTGCGGGTCCTTCCACTCATAACGGCCTGCAGTTAGTCCAGTCGCAGGCGCTTCAGTGGTGGTTGTTTCAGATGCGGTGGTTGTTGCCTCGGTGGTGGTTGTCGTTGTTGTGCTGTTTCCCGCACAGCCGGACAGCGCCAGCAGTGATACGGCAATCAGCAGGATTATGGATAGCAGGATCTTTTTTCTCATCTTAACCTTCCTCCATGTTTTCAATGCTCAGCATTGTGTTCCTTTGTGCTCTGTACTGCTTCATCCTAAACCCGCGTTAATTAATCTTCAATATCCTAGCGAGATGTCACTTAATATTCGACTGACAACGCTAATTATTGTCTATTTGCACAATTTTCATCGCAAAAAACACCCACAGTGCGAAGCTGTCTGCAGGTGTTCGATGACTTTCCCGATTCAGAATATTATCCTGTTAACGCTCCGCTTGATCATCTCCGGCAGCGGATTGTCTTTTTGCCCGGTAGGCTGCGGGGGTCAATCCGACCTGTTCAAAAAAGACCTTGCTGAAATAGTTTCTTGTCCCGAAATGCAGGTCATCGCTGATATCCTGGATTTTCCGGCCAGTGGTCAGCAGCCAGATCTTCGCCTGATCAATCCGCCGCTTTTTGATGTATTCATTTAAGCTGATCCCGGTTTCCTTAGCAAACTTCTTAGACAGGTAATATTTGGTATAGCCGACAGCAGCCGCCAGTTCGTCCAGGGTGAAATCCCTGAGCAGATTCGCGTCGATGAAGTCAAAACACTGGTTTACGGTTTGGGAAATCTGCGGATTCGCATGGGTCTGCTGAACTCTCGTGACAAAGTCATCCATCATCTTTGAATTGGTGCTGATCAGGTCTGTTGCGGTGTTTGCGCTTTCAATCTCGCCGATATACTTATTCTCCAGCGATTTGGCAGTACTGGCCGGCAATCCCCCTTCGATCGCCGCCCTGGAACATAGCGCAGTAAAAATCAGCAGCTCGTCCTTCATCTCACGAATGGGATTGCCGGTTTCGAAATCGTCGGATGCGTCAGTCGGCGCAACAACCTGTTCCCAAATCTTGTAATAGTTTGTATTGCCTTCCCGTACAAACTGTAGAAGCATCTGTTCAACGGTTCTGACCTGGTCATTGTTGTAAAGCTCAAGATTCGCCGGGTTGAGCTTGCTTTTAGAATCCACTGGGCTGGTTTGAAACAAGATGTCGTTCGACTTGATGTCTTCTTCTGTCATGGTAAAATGCAGCATCAGAGCATTATTGATTAAATTCGACAAGGGTACAACCGGAATATTGTGCAGGATCTGGACAATGCCGCTGCGCATGGAAACCGACAGATGCATATTTTGAAGATTTGACTCAAGGCCGCTGACGGATGCGTAGTTCAGGAAAACCGGCCCGAACAGGAAAAGCAGGTCCTGCGCGTCGACCCGGTTGGAAAACTCCCCGAGCCAGACCAACCCCAGCGTGTCGCTGAGGATAAACGGCCTGCTGCTGGGTCTAAAATGATCGAATGCATAGTCCAGGCAGGCGCTGGCTTTGAGCACAGAATGAAGTTCTTCCTCGTGTGAACTGGTCGTGACCAGCAAGTTTTTCTGGTGATCGAAGCACCAGCCTGACATGCCGGCGGCCGCGTGAACCTGCCCGGAATAAATGAGAATTCTTCTGGCGACATCTTCATTTGATAGCATATATCTACTCCACACTTGTCAGCTCTGTCGCAGTCTGTTGAATTTTTACATGTTAATTATACCTTATATTCTTCGGTTCGAGAAAGATGAAGTTGTCCTGACGATCTGACTGTTTGAGTTTAGGCAGGGCATCGGCCCATCAAATGCTGCTTTTGCCGTGGCTGGTCCGAGCCGCTCAGAACTGAAGCGATGATACCGACCTTGTACCGTCATCGACAGCATCATCGCACATAATCAGCGTACTAGGTAATATGTGACACCGTTTTCATTAATGGTAAAACCCTTTGCCTATTTTTCGCCCTAATAATTTTGCACAACACATTTTCCTAGGCCGAGGATGGGGTACGTATTTCCAGCTGCCCATTTCACGCTGTAATGTTTCCATAATTGCTAATACAACATCGTTACCAATCAGATCCGCCAATGCCAAAGGCCCCATCGGATGATTTGCACCCGTTTTCATAGCTTTATCAATATCTTCTACAGTCGCTAAACCATCTACATAAATGCCTATTGCTTCGTTGATCATTGGAAGATGAACAGATCATCGTTATTTTATTGTTGAAGTCGGCTAATTTTACTTTGCCGTGGCCAATTTATGCTCAAATCAAATCTTGATTTTCGGTAGAATGAAAGAAGAACGAAACTTGATAGAATACTGCAGAAATACGAGGTGTGTATCGAATATGTGGAAGAGTGCTGTGTGGCTGGGCATTCCCCAGACTGAAATTGAATGTAAAAAAATTTTTCAGGGCGATCTGAACGGGCGTTTCGCGTATTACCGATGTGATTTGGAATTTAATCAGCCCGCTGAGCTGGTCATCGCAATCACCGCCAATTCACGTTATCGCTTCTGGGTCAACGGTAAGCCTGTTTTGTCCGGACCCTGCAAAGGCGATCGTTATCGCCACTATTATGAAAAAGTCGTCCTGACTGATTATCTTCAGCAAGGCCTGAACCGCTTTGCGGCACAGGTTCTGCTGACTGATTCCAACAGCATCGTCAACCAGGGAGACGAGCGCACGCCAATTCTGAGCGTTGCTTCTCTGCCAGCTGGCCACCGCCTGGCAATCGAGGGACAGGCTTTTAGTCAAAATGGTGAGTTGCTGGCTGATCTGACAACTGGTACAGCACCTTGGCGTGTTCGGCTGGATAACAGCTACTATCTGAAATGCAAGCCAATCAACGTTAATCTGGGCGCAATAGCGGAAGATATCGATTTCGCATTAACACCATCGGACTGGAAGACCGGCGAAATTAATCCAGCAGACTGGTCAAAGCCGAAAGAACTCGATCAGGTAGTACCGAACGAATTTATGCTCAATGCTGGCCTGCTGCCCAAATTCCAAGTGAAAGAACGTCCCATCCCGTTGCTTTACGAAATACCGGATATCCTGTCTAATGAACTTGGCATTTCGAGTTTTAAAGGACAGGACACCCTGACAGTGCCTGCTCATGCCAAACAAACAATTATCTTCGACTACGGCAGCATAACCAATGCCTATATGATCTATCGCTTTGCCGGCGGCAATCGTGCTCGAGTCGCTATGACCTATTTCGAGAAATTTATCAATAAGAACCGAATCATTCACCGTGCGGATTTTGAGCATGGTGAAATTGAGGGTTTGACCGATGAATTGCGACTGGCTGGCGAAAACCTTTGTTATGAACCATTCTGGTTTCGCACATTTCGATTTGTCAGCATGACCATTGAAACAGCTGATGAAGAACTTGTCATCAAGCTTCCAAAACTGCTGAAGACCGGCTACCCGCTCAATCCAATATCCACAATTCAGTCATCTAGTGCAGCGTGGGTCAAGCCAGTCTGGGATATGTGCATTCGAACCCTTCAAGGCTGTATGACGGAAACATATATGGACTGCCCATTCTATGAACAGATGCAATTTCCTATGGACACCAGATTGCAGGCGCTGTTTACATACGCTTGCAGTGAAGACACACAACTAGCCCGCAAAGCACTCATTGATTTTCATCATTCGATCATACCGGACGGTCTGGTCCAGGGAAAATATCCCAGCAGCTTTGTTCAAGTCATTTCGACTTTCTCCCTGCACTATATCTTTATGCTCTATGAATACTATGATCAAACGGGTGATCAAGATCTGCTCAAATATTTGCGCTCAGATGTCGATGGGATTCTAGAATACTTCGATCGGAAAATCGGCCAGGATGGCCTGGTGCAAAACCTGGACTATTGGCCGTTTGTGGACTGGCAGGATGACTGGAAAGTAAGTTTTGGCATGCCGAAAGCAGGACTGTCAGGACCCTCAACAATTATCAACCTCATGTATGCATATGCCCTGGATGTGGGCGCATGCATATGCGAAGCAACCGGTCGCAAGGGGCTGGCCGGAGAATATCGGCTAAGGCAGGAGGCTATCCTTGATCGGATTCAACAAGTATGCTGGGACGAAGACAAAGGACTTTACCGTGAAGGCCCGCGTGTCGGTCAATACTCTCAGCATGCCCAGGCTTGGGCGATTCTAAATAAGATGCTGGCTGAAGATGACGGCAGACGGCTCCTTGAAACTGCATTGGCGGATAGCAGCGTCATCTCTTGTACATTCGCTACCAGTTACGAGTTGCATCGGGCTATGGTCATGACCGGTCTTTTCGATGAAGTCGAAAATAATCTGCGCAAATGGTCCGAGTTGATTGATCTTGGCTGTACAACCTGTCCTGAAACCCCTGGCTTGACGCGCAGCGACTGCCATGCCTGGAGCGCCTTGCCCTTGTTGGAGATGATCAGGGTTATCGCCGGGATCAGCAGCCCCGAACCGGGGTGGCCAAGTATTTTGATTGCCCCGCATCTAGGCAGTCTGACTGATCTATCCGGAGAGGCTGCAACCCCCAGGGGTGTTGTCAGGTTCAGCTTTTATAAGCACTCAGAAGGGTTGAACTACGAAGTTGAACTACCCGCTGGATTGGAAGGTGTATTCAGACACCCCAACGGCACTGAGGAAATTCTAACAAGTGGGATGAATCAAGGAGGATTAAAATGAAAAAGTCTTGGGCAGTACCAATCGTTCAGGCATCTTGGTCGCTAGCAACTGATATTACCTACGCGACCGTACCGGCTTGGTACAATTCAACTTTCAGGGACCTAAAATGCAGTCTCGCTATCCCGAAGGTCAGAACGCCCGGTCAAAGATATCCACTGCTGATCTGGGTTTGCGGTGGCGCTTTCAAGGTCATGGACAAAGATGTCTGGTGGCCCCAGTGGATGAACTTCGCCCGGCAAGGGTGCATAGTCGCGAGTGTCGAATACCGGACGAGCAACGAAGCTATTTTTCCGGGTGCGCTAATGGATGTCAAAGCAGCCATACGCTTTCTCAAGGCGAATGCTGAAATGTTCTCGATTGATCTGGACAACGTTTTCATAGCAGGAGAATCCGCCGGAGGTACATTGGCCAATCTTGTCGGTGTCTATGGAAACACCCGCGAGTTTGACCAAGGAGCACATTTGGACCAGAGCAGTTCTGTCCAAGGTGTCGTTGACTTCTATGGCGGAACTGATCTGACGGTTCCCAGCGGTGACCGAACGAATCCCCTTGTTGCCGGAGCCGAAGAAAACTTTATTGGAATCGGCGATGATTTCAATGCACAGGCGAGGGAAGCCAGTGCGGCTCTCCATGTTTCAGAGGATACACCGCCTTTCCTGATTTTGCACGGCGATGCAGATGAAATCGTCTATTTATCCCAAAGTGAGACGCTCTATGATGCTTTGGTTCAAAATGGTGTTCCCGTCTCATTTTATGTTTTTGAGGGAGCCGGCCACGGGACTGATGAGTTTTACCAAGAGCCCGCCATGAAGCTAATCTGGGATTTCATGATCAGCTGTACCGGTTAACAAGAAAAACCAACCGCTGGCGGTTGGTTTTTCTTGTTATCTTGCATTGTAGTTTCAATCGCAATATTTCAAAGTGCGTCGCCGTCCAATCGACTGACCAGGATGGCCATGCCCTCCTTGCCCGGCAGCGGCACCCGAGTCTTACCACTGGCCGCTTCATGGGTAACGGTTCTGGTCATCTCCCAGATGTCGATGACCTCAACCTGGTAGCGGCCGTTGTCTGGCAGCTGGAGATCCTGGAAGATCGGGCAGGTCCGTTCCAGGTACTGTAGCATGAAGTTGTCGTTTTTGCTGGACAGGGGCCTGAGAATCTGGGCGATCCGATTGCGGTCTTCCTCGCTCATCGCCATGAGCACCTTGATAAAGCTCGCATGCTCGCTGTTTTCATCAATCTCATTGTCATTGGGATTGAAGTTCATCGGGCTGTCCACCATGGACAGTCGACCGGTCTCGGTCAAAATGCGCTTCAGGAAAGCGATCCGCTCCACGCTCTTGCCGACCAGTTCGCCGCCCTTGGCCCACCAGAGCACCTCGTCTTCCCGCCAGAAGGTCTCGCCATGTGTACAGTAGCTGCCGTAGGCCACGCAGGTCCAGAAGCGGTTGGTCATCTCGAAGGCCGAGAGGTTGCCCCAGCCAAACTCGATGTTGCCCTCATAGCCGAATTCATCGATGATAACCGGCAGCTGCCACTGCTTCTGCCATTCGGGAATCCGTTTCAATTCGCCGCTCTGTACCGAGACATGCGTCATCCAGTCGGCTTTGGGATAGACAGCCAGCCAGTTGTGGATGGATGTCGGATGTCCGTACAGATCTTCTGCCTGGATCTTTTGTCCGATCGCTTCCCAGTCATCGGTGGTTTTAGACACAACCATCTCGTACTCGTTGGCCAAGCTCCACCAGATGTTGGGGTGGGCGGAAAGCCGCCTTAGGCAATAATCCAGGTACGCTAGCGAATCGGCCATGCTGAGCGTCGCAAAGCCCCATCGGTCATAGGGGTGGTAGAGGATCAGGTCGACCTCGACGCCCAGATTAGCCAGCTTGACAATGCAATCGTCCAGATGGTTCCAGAAGTCGAAGTCCGGGCTTGAGATATCCCAGTTGCCTTGTTCGTTCTTGTGGAACGGGAAACGGTCGGGCTCGTTATGGTTGTACGGCATGTGCTTGGGAAACACGCACATGCGCAGTTTGTTGAACGGCGCATCGCTCAGGCTCTTCAATGTCTTGTTGATCAGCTCCTGCGGCTGGTGGATCCAGGCATAGCAGGTCGTGCCGAACGGCAGAAAAGTTGTGCCGTCAGCATGGGAAAACCCGTCCCGATCAGCTCGGACAGGACCATGGCTATGAGTTTTAGCCGGAACACAGTTGAATTCACCGGTTAAAGTTTCGGAGCCCGTATCAATCCTGTACTGCCAGATCCCGGGTGTTTCGGGCAGGAAGCGGACCGCCAGCTCTTGCTCGCTGATCTGAAATGCCCTAACCATCCGGTTTTGACCAGCCTGGGAAAATGCAGCCTGTGCTTCGCCCTGACCGGGAAATTTAATTTCAAACTGTTTGTATTGCGGTATTTTCTGCATGGTGTTATCCTCTCTTTTCTTGGGTTTTGTTTAGTTGTCCAGGGCTTTGAGCACTTGGTCCATCTGGTCAAGTCGGCCCTGCTGTTCATCGTCTTGCTGGCTGTATTTTGCCTGCAACTCTCTCAGGGACATATCCCACATCTGCTGGGGAATTGAAGGTCCCAATCCCTCCAGCAGTTTTCGTGCACCGGGATGCTGCATCAGGAGGCGGATGGGTGAATGGGTGCTCAGGATCACCCGCAGCGGCTTCGTGGGTTCGTAACGGACCCGGTAGTCGCCCGGGCCGACAGAGCAGATGCCATTGGCACAGTCGGCAAACAATGGATTATTCGAATTCTCAAACAGACTGTCCGGCGCATACGGCAGCTGGACTTCGGCGGTGCAGCCAAACGGCACACGCAGGGAGATCTCTAGGGAATCATCATCCAGCACCCGCCAGGATGACTGGTAGGTACCGGCAGCCGAATGGTAAACAGCTTCGATATGCCCCAGGCGCCGGTCCGGCATCGGGGCGATCACCGCCTGGCGGAAACCGGGGGCGCTTTCAACCGGCCGGATGCCGGCAACCCGCCTGAACAGCCACTCGCCAATCGACCCGTAGGCGTAATGGTTCAGGCTGTTCATACCGGTTGATGAGATGGAGCCGTCCGGCATGACGCTGTTCCAGCGTTCCCAGATGGTTGTGGCGCCAAGGTTGATGCTATAGAGCCAGCCGGGGTACTCCTCATTGAGCAGCAGGCCGTAGGCCAGGTCGTCCAAGCCATGGTCGCTCAGGACATTGCACAGCAGGGGTGTGCCGACGAATCCGGTCTTCAGCTTGTTGCCGACGTCCTGGAGCGTTTTCTGCAGGGCCTTGACAGCCTTTTCCCGATGATTCACCAGGTCATAGCGCAAGCTCAGCAGGTGCGCGGTCTGCGTGTCAACACAGCAGCGTTCGGTCGGGCTGAAAAACTCTGCTTTCAAGTCGGCCAGGATCCGGTCAGCCAGCGCATCATATTGGATGGCTGTCTCCGACTTGCCCAGCAACCTGGCAGCCTGAGCCACAATCCGCGCGCTTTCGCGGTAGTAGACATCCGCGATGAAGCCCTTGTCGGTCGCGCCCTGGGTCTGGTCATCCCGGTTGTCCGGGTGATCCAGCGCCAGCCAGTCGCCGTAATGGTCATGCCGTCGCCAGGCATGATCGTCGCCGTCGATTCGGGTGATGTAGTCCACCCAGCTTTGCATCGCGTCGAAGTGCTCTTCAATGATCGTCTTGTCGCCGGTAAACAGATACATGTTCCAGGGTATGATGCAGGTCGCGTCCCCCCAGACGGATGAACAGGAATCCACACCGACGGCTGGAACCACATCCGGCACACAGCCTCCGTGCCCGGCTTGCTCGAGCTGCATGTCCCAGAGATACTTGCGGTAGAAGGCATAACAGTCGGTCAGGTAGTTCGCCGTCGCGCTGAACACCTGGGCGTCTCCGGTCCAGCCCATGCGTTCGTCGCGCTGCGGGCAGTCGGTCGGGACATCCAGGAAATTGCCTTTCTGACCCCACTTGATGTTGGCGATCAGCTGGTTGATCTGGTCGCTGCCGGTTGTCAACGTACCAATTGGGGGGATTTCAGAATACAGCGCGAGCGCGGTGAAGTCTTCCGGTTTCAGGTTGTCCACGCCCGAAACCTTGACATAGCGGTAGCCGTAGAAGGTGAAGTGCGGCTCAAGAACGGTTGGCCGTCCATCCGATATCCAGATGTATTCAGCCTTGGCCGAGCGCAGATTGTCCCGGTAGAAATTGCCGCCCTGCAGAACCTCGCCGAACTGAAGATGGACTTTGCTGCCGCTGGGCACATCGACCTTGAGCCGGAAGATGCCGGCCAGGTTCTGGCCGATGTCATAAACCTTTTCACCGGCAGGCGTCGTCAACAGCTCGACAGCTGGCAGCACTTCACGGATTCTAACCGGCGGGCTGAGGCGATCCGTCAGCGGTGCCATGGCCTCCGAGCAAAGGCTGGCGGGAACATCCGCCATTGCCGGCAGCGTTGTATCGTCCTTCTCACCGTCGTAGATATTGGAAAAGCAGATCGTGCTGCGGCCCACTTGCCAACGCTCATCTGTCCCGATGACCTCGCTTGTGCCGTCGGCATAATCGAGATGGATCTCGGCGATCAGCTTGGGGGTCTTGGCGTAATACCCCGCCTGGTCAGGCCGGCTGGTGAAGCCGAACCGGCCAAGATACCAGCCGTTGCCCAGCATGACCTCCAACCGGCCGCCTTTGGCCAGCTGATCCGTAACGTCGAAAGTCTGGGCTTGCAGCCAGCTGTTGTAATCGTTGCAATACGGCGTCAGGTGTTCGTCGCCCACCCGCTCGTCGTTGATGGTCGCTTCATACAGCCCCAACCCGCAGATATAAAGTCGTGCCTGGTCAAGTTCTTTCCCCACTGGGATGTCACGCTTGAAAATCGGATGGCGCGGCTCTTGAGCATCGCAGGTGATCCAGGAAGCTGTCCAGGGCTCATCCATTTTGGCGGTTTCAAACCAGTTGACCGCTGAAGTCTCCTGCTCATCAGCGTCTGTTCTCACCGTTACGGTCCAGAAATAGCGGGTTCGCGGCACCATGTTGATCTTCGCGGCATGCCCCAGGCTGTCAAGTTCAGTTGAGTAGCCGCTATCATAAACAACCCGGCTGAACTTCTCATCCAAGGCGACCATAATTCTGGCATCGGTCTGGAATTTGCCCCGGGAATCGGCGACTTTGTAAGAGAACACTGTCTGGCCCAGATGAAACCCCAGCGGATTGGTCAAATGATTGGTTTTGCAGTCAATGATTTTCATATTCAACTCCTTGTCAAACAAAGCTGGAAGACATCGTGATCTATGCTATCCATTATAAACATGCGGAAAGTTTAGAATTAAATCAAAATTCGCGATCTCGTTTGATAATTGGTTTAACCTGAAGACTCATTTAATCGTCGCTGTCCTCGAAATCCTCAATGCGCCACTCGTCCAGCCAGTCGATCATAACCATGCCCAGCGGATGCTCATCACTGGGATCCACAAAACGTAGCGGCAGCCAGACATAGTCGGCAATCGAGGTGTTGTTCTCGATATCCTGCAGCTGGTGCTGGTTTTCCGCTAGGACTTTTTCTGCTTCTTCTCGGTCGATCTCTGGATTGAAAAGGATTTCAAACAGCCTGGCGTATTGCTCATACTGCATGTCCATCGCCTGGGGCATCCAGCGATCGGCACAGGCGATATACAAATCCTTTTTACCGGGGACCTTGAACACAGACGATATCTGCGAGTGGAACGAGGTTCTGCTCGGATCCGCCGGATGCGGCTCTCCGAGCACAGTAAAGGGTCCATGCCAGGTATCGGCCACGGCGACTTCGGATGGGTTTGGCAGATAGCCGGTTGTGCCCGAGGTGACCAGGTAGTGCCGGCCTCGCCTGAAAAAATGGGCCGTAGCCTCCCGGACGTACGGCGGAGATTTACGCGGGAAGTGCGTGCTGTAGTAACCTGTCACGTCAGTGTAGTCGGCTGTCAGGTCGGCACAGATGGTCTCGCTGTGGACACGCTCGAAATAGTAATAGGCCTTGCCGTCCGGCGCAACCACGAGATCGAAGTCACCGGCGCTCATGTTCAGCGGTTTCAAGCCCTCCCGCACCAGCGTATACGGGCCCAGAAAGTCATCCGCGGTCATGATCGTTTCGGTCTGCGTGCCGTCCTTGTGCATGATCTTCATCCAGCAGACATATTGCCGCGTGGTATTATTGTAGATGATATGCGGCCGGTCCATCTGCGCGGTCGGGTGCAGGCTGGACGATTCATCGTCAAGGTTCGGCGGGATGATCAGGCCCTTGTCTTCCCAATTGTACAAATCCCTGGATGCATAGGCTCGAACGCCGTAGGTCCAGATGCCGTTTTTGCCGTCTGTCTTTTCCTTGTTTTCGCCGTAGAAGTAATAGATCCCGTCAATCTGAATAACAGATCCGCCGTGGGCCTGAATCCGCTTGCCGTCAGTATCCAGCCAGGGTTTCCCCGGCCTGATCGAATGATACATAGCTGCCTCCTTGATTGATGACATGATGATAGAATGTGACCCATCCATTATAGGGGGATGCTTGCCATATGGCATTGCACGAATTGGCGTTCATGTCCGGATATTCGTTGGAATTTGCCGGAATCAGGAAGACTGGTTTCAAAATATTGGCAAGACACCTCACCGCACCTTATGACAGATCCTAATCAGCGAATTTTGAACTCTCGAAGACAAATATTGGGTAGTCATTGCAGTAAAAGGCTCGTAGGATAGATCCTGTAAGATCATGCCCCGGCCCAACCGCAAGCATCGACAACCCAGGAGGATAATCGCCATGTCTGATCAAAGCTATTCGAATATAGACCTGTCCCCGGTCAAAAGAGCTCGGCTGCTGTTATCCGAGATGAGTACGGCGGAAAAAATGAGCCAGCTCAACTGTTACTTCCCAACGGGCATGAATCATGAAAAGCTTGAACTGGACCACCCGCTCGGCGTGGGGCAGATCAGCTGCCTGGAAATCCGGGCGGTCGATACAATCGACGAGGCGGCACGCTTTGCCCGATCGGTGCAGGAAACGGTAATCCGGCTCAGCCCGCATTCGATTCCGGCGATCCTCCATATGGAAGGGCTGTGCGGCGCGTACATCCCTGGCGCGACGAGTTTCCCGTCCGGTATCGGCCGGGCATCCGGGTGGAACCCGGAACTGGAGGAATCGATCGGACGCATTGTGGCCCGGCAGGAGCGATCTATCGGGATTACCCAGACCTTCGCGCCGGTGCTGGACATCTCCCGCGATTCTCGCATGGGCCGCCAGGGTGAGACTTATGGCGAGGACCCGACACTCGCCGCAGCGCTCGGCACGGCGATGACCCGGGGTATTCAGGGAGAATCTACGAACGGGCTGGCATCCGACGCGGTCGCCAAGCATTTCCTGGCCTTTCACCAGGGTGAAGGCGGCATCCATGGCGCTCACATTGACATCGCCCCGCGCCTGCTGCGAGAAGTTTTCGCCAAACCGTTCCAGGCCGCGATCAGCAAGGCTGAGCTTCGCGGCATCATGCCCTGCTACGGCTCGATCGACGGCGAACCGGTATCCGGATCGCGGCGGATCCTGACGGAGTTGCTGCGCGAAGACATGGGGTTCGACGGTGTCACGGTGGCCGATTACTGCTCGATCATGAACATCCACTCGGTTCAGAAGGTCTGCGAGAGCTTCACCGAAGCCGGACTTCGCGCGATGACCGCCGGGTTGGACATGGAGCTTCATTTCAAGAAGTGCTACAATGACGAACTGACCGAATGGTTTGACAGCGGGAAAGCAGATATCGCCATCCTCGACCAGGCTGTTCTGAGGGTTCTGATCGCTAAATTCCGCATGGGTCTGTTTGAAAACCCGTATGGGCTGTCTGCAGACGAACAGAGAGCTGCCTTTAGTCGGCCGCAAGACAAAGCCGTCTCATTTAGATCTGCGCTGGAATCACTGGTGCTGCTCAAGAACGACGGCGTGCTGCCGATCAGCCGCGACGTCAGAAAAGTTGCGGTCATCGGGTGCCACGCGGATTCGGCCCGGTTCATGTTCGGCGGCTACACCCATTTCAGCATGCGCGAAGGCCTGTTGGCTCATATCGCCACCATGGCCGGCGTCAAGGACGCTAACCAGCAGCAATCGTCCAAACCGAAAACCTATCCGGGCTCGAACGTACAGATTGAACCGGATGCGTGCGAAGATCTGCTGGATACTCTGGCACCGGATGCCAAAAGCCTGCTGCAACAGCTGTGTATCAGTCTGCCGGACAGTGATATCACCTATGCCTATGGTTACCCCTTTGTCGGCGATGATGACGCCTGCCATGATTCGGCTCTGACAGCCGCGGCCGAGGCTGACCTGGTCATTCTAACACTGGGTGGCAAACACGGCACCAGCTCGATCGCCTCGATGGGCGAAGGCCTGGACAGCACGGACATCAACTTGCCTGCCTGCCAAGAGCGCTTCATTGAAAAGCTATCTAAACTCAACAGGCCAACTGTCGGCATCCATTTTAACGGACGGCCGATATCCAGCGATGCGGCTGACAAGCATCTCAATGCGATTCTCGAAGCCTGGAACCCGTCCGAAACAGGTGCTGAAACGATCATCGCTGTGTTGCTGGGCGACGAAAGCCCTAGCGGCAAACTACCGGTCTCTGTTGCTTTCACTGCCGGCCAGATTCCCGTCTACTATAACCACCCCAACGGATCGAGCGAACACCAGGGCGAGAGCATCGGACTCCAGGACTATATCGACCTCCCGCACCGCCCCCGTTACAGTTTCGGCCATGGACTATCCTATGCAGCTTTTGAGTACTCTGATCTTAGCTTGGACAAAAGCCAAGTCAATCCGGCTGGCAGCATCCAGATCCAATTCAACCTCAAAAATGCCGGCAGTCGCGCCGGAACCGAGATTGTCCAGCTCTACATCAGCGACCGCTATGCCAGCCTGACCCGTCCGAACCAGGAGCTGGCAGGATTCTGCCGGGTCGAACTTAAACCGGATCAGGACAAGCGGGTTGTCTTTAAACTCGACATGAGCCAGCTGTCCTTTCTGGATTCAAATAATCAATGGAAGGTTGAAGCCGGCGATATCGATGTGAGGATCGGCAGTTCTTCTTCAGATATACGCATAACTTCAAGCTTCAGCATCGAAAGCGATCTTGTTATTGAGGGCAGGCACCGAAGCTTTTTTGCCGAGACCGAAGTTCTGGACGCACAGCCCTGATTGATCTTTTGTCCGTTCGAGATTGAATGGCAAATGCTATGGCTTCGGGGGCAGCTTAAGCGATTCGATACTGCTCTGCGTACCCGTTCCATGATCATGGTTTCCCTGCAATGCCTTGCGCCAATCAATGGGTTGACAACTGTTGTATCGAATTATGCTCTGAACACTGCTGCTCTAAACCACACTTTTTCGGGTTATAACCCGAAAATTATCAATACCAATTGAATGAATTATCGCTAGACTTTTCGGGAATACTTCAATTTCCGTAAACTGCAGGTCAGGCGATCAGCCTACTTCAACAACCACTCGGATATTCGCAAGGTTTTCACCTGATGAAACGAATCACCAGGATATCTGTTCGACAAGGATCTAACCACCGTGAAAATTGCAAAACAATGCTGAAGGCTTCAAACGAAACACACAATGAATCAAAAAGTCTCGCTCAGCAGAAAATCCGCAAGATGCATCGTCTTGATGCCTTCATAATTCCCGCCAGCAAACGGATCAATTAAGAGCACATATTTGGGATAATTGTCATGGATATCCAGAAGCCTGCCGTACTCTCGCTTTTCTGTTTCTGATGAAGCAATCTGCTGTGTAACTTGAATATATATTTTTTCTTCTTGCTTGGTCGCAACGAAATCTACTTCCATATAACCCAACTTGCCGACAAAGACATCATACCCTCTTCGACGTAATTCCAGATAGACGATATTTTCCAGCATAGCAGCCACGCTATTCGCAGAATATCCTAAAACACTATGCCTGAACGCAACATCTGCCAGAAAAAATTTCTCTTGTGCTTTAAGAATTTGTTTGCCTTGCAAATCATACCTGGAACACCGATGGATTATATAGGCGTTTTCCAATTTCATCAGGTAACTGTAGATTGTTTCAAGATCTATTGAACGTTTTTCGCTTTTCAGATATTTGGATATTGCTGGAGCAGAGAAGGTTCTGCCAACGTTATCAAACACAAACCGAACAATTCGTTCCAGTTGATCCACCTTGCGTATTTGACTGCGTTTAACAATATCTGTATATATGGTGGAGTTATAAATATCTTTAACGATAGTATATGCCTCATCGTAAGTATAATGCTGTAAGTGGATCGCAGGGAATCCACCATATCGAACATAGTTGACAAGTTCCGTATGTGGATCGGATACTTCATTGAAAGTTTTATGGAAGTCAAGGTATTCTGCAAACGAAAGTGGATAAATCCTGAATGAAACATATCGCCCTGTCAGATATGTCGATATTTCTGAAGACATCATCCTTGAATTGGACCCAGTAACATAAATGTCTACATCATAATCTGTCATGAGCGAGTTAACAACCTTCTCCCATGACTTGACTTCCTGAATTTCATCTAGAAAGAGATAGGTTTTCCCTTGATCCGGAAGATGCTGTTTAATTTCGGCAAACAAAGTGCTCGACGTTTTGATTTCCTCATTCTCCATGGAGTCAAAGGCGTAGTGGACAATGCGATTAGAATCAATGCCTCGCTGCCTCAGTTCTTCCATAACCAGCTTCATGATCGTGGATTTTCCGCAACGTCGTACGCCCGTCAAAATCTTGACGAACGGGGTGTCCACAAAGGACATGATCTTTTCAGTATATAATGGTCTTTTGATCATATTTTTCACCTTTGATTCAATATAATACTATTATACACCGATCATTTTCATTATTCAAATATCTTTATCGGGTTATAACCCGATATTCTTCCAATTATAAATCGTTGTTGTTTCGAGCTAGATGTACTCGATTGGCAGGGCGGCAACATCGTCAGACAACCACGTCAAGCGGTCGCATTGGCACACAATGGTGCCCTTGCCCAGCGATTTTCCGTTTACAGATTCCAGTGCACAAAAACCCTTTGCCATTGACAGGCTGGGTGACGCGCTCATCTTGATTTCGATCGGATAGAGCGTATCGGCCGACTCAATAACCAAGTCGATTTCACGACCG
The DNA here is from genome assembly GCA_963675845.1 of uncultured Saccharofermentans sp. Taxonomy (GTDB): domain Bacteria; phylum Bacillota; class Clostridia; order Saccharofermentanales; family UBA5734; genus UBA8949. The sequence continues at coordinate 562,601 of OY776634.1, forward strand.
TCCCGATCCCGGTAAAAATAAAGCGGCAAATCGACTTTGCCGGCATTCAGGTATGATTTAATAATTTCGCTGATAACAAAAGTCTCAAAAACATTGCCGGCTTTCGCACCATTAGCCAGAGTTTCTGCGGTTGGCCAACGGGTGAGGTATGCCAGAAGCCCGGTGTCCATGAAATAGACTTTGGGCGTTCTGATTGCTCTCTTCAGGCGATTGTTGAAATAAGGCTGCAAAAGATAGATGATTCTGGACGATTGAAGAATTGAAATCCATCGCTTAATCGTATCATTGCTGACCCCAATGTCCTTGCCAATCGAATCATAGTTAAGCAATTCACCGCTTCGTGCTGCCAGTGAAACCATGAATTTCAAGAATAATGATTCGTCAGCCACTTGCGTCAACTGCCGGATATCTCGTTCAATGTATGTTTGTACATATGAGGCGTAGTAGACCTCCCAGTCCTTTTCAGGATTGAAAACAAGTTCCGGCATATATCCTCGGTGAATAAATGACCAAAGATGATTGTAGGAAACAATCTTTCGTGATCTTTCATCAAGATATTGATCGGTCGGTATAAATGCCTGGTCAAACGCGCATTGATAGGCTTCTCGCATTGAAATGCCTTGGAGTTCAAGTATACCTGCTCGACCAGCCAGTGATTCACTAACATTCTTCATTAATACAAAAGCTTGCGATCCAGTCATTAAATAATCGCCATCCTTACGATTCTGGTCAACCTGCATCTTCAAATATGGAAATAATTCTGGCACATACTGAATTTCATCCAAGAGCAACGGCGGCCGATTGTTCTTAAAAAACAATTTTGGATCTGTCTTGACTTGATATCTCATGATCAAGTCGTCAAACGAAATTTCCAGATGTTTCCCCTGACTAATGTTTCGTAACAGCGTGGATTTGCCGACTTGCCTTGGACCAGTCAACAGGATGATTGGAAATTGGTTGATTATAAGCTTTAGCTTCTTTTCGATTAGTCGATGATAATACATATGCGCCTCCATTAATCCGGCAAATTTCTCATCCAATCTTATATTAGCCGGTCTTGCTCGAACATTCAAGGCCATTCCGGCTAATTTCTCATCTTATCTTATATTAGCCGGACGCATGCCGGGTTTGCGCCAAATCGATCATCAGGTTCGTCATGCCCGAAGGTGGCTGCTACGATATTCTCCCGGCGGGGTGCCGACTGCCGCTTTGAACACATCGGTGAAATAGTTACGGGACGCGTAGCCCAACCGATCCGCTATCTCATCGATTCTCTCGTCTGACGCGGCGAGCAGCATCTTGGCGCGCTCGACTTTTGCCTGCCGGATGTAGTCACTGACCGACTGGCCGACTTCCGCCTTGAATTGCCGGGACAGGTAGTGCCTGGACAGGCCGGTGTGATCGCTTAGCCTGGCCAGCGTGATCTTGCTCTCAATATGAAAGTCAATATAGTCGCAGCAGAGGCGAACCGCTTTTGAGAGACCGGTTTTCTGTCGGGTTTGGTGGACCCGCTGCACAAAATCCGCAAACATGCTACCGCTGATCATGGCAACGTCGGCGATTGATTGGCAGGCTTCAGCACTGAGCAGATAATTGTTGCCCAGTGCGTAAGCCACTTCGGCACTCAACCCGCCTTCGATTGAAGCCCGCGTGCACAGCGATGCAAATACCAGAGTTGTATTTTTGGCCTGGCGCAGCGGATCTTTGAACGGCGGCAGCAGGCTTTTGCCGATCAGATTGGCGCGGGACAGGGCGGACCGGTAATCGAGGTCTCCTGTTCGGACCTTGTGCAGCAGTTCCTCTTCGATATGCCAGACCCTACGTGAGTCATAGTCAACACTGCCTGACACGGCTTCCTCCAGCCCGCTGCCGGTCAGGGTCTGAATGCTACTGACTTCAATCTTGTCATGATTGACGATGTAGTGCAGCATCTGGGCATAGCGGCCCAGAATCATCGGCGCGACAACCGGCAGCTTTTCGAGTATTTTGGCAATCTCGTATTTTGACGCCAGCGGTTCGGACGCCGGATAAGACCTGCCCAAGGTTTGTGCCATCTCCTCCGGCAGGACATTGGCCGCAAAAGACGGCCCGATCAGATGGATATTCACCAGCTGACCATCAAGTTTTTCAAAAACCGCGATCCAGACCAGACCAACCGATATGCTGAGAACCAACGGACTGTCACTGGCTGCGGCATGCTTGAGCAGACTGCCATAAAAACCGCACCGGGCAAAAATAGCATCCAGCAATTTTTCGTGCGGACTGTCACTCTCAACCAGTTTCATCTGGCTGTTATAACGCCACAGAAACAGTTCATCGCTGCAGAGCATCAGCTCCTGAAATAAATCAAGCTTGGGATGATCTGACATAACCAGATACCTCCTCAAAAAATTGCGGCACCATTTTATACATTATATCAATATTTCGGTTACTAATCATCTCAATTTGAATCTAGAATAAGATTGTCAAACCAACCAGACCTTGAACGACAGGAGGGATTCTAATGATTAGTCGAATTATAAATTGGATGAAAAACGCCTTAGATATCTTGCGTGATCCATTTGAATCAGCAGTTTGTGAAGCTGTAGGCATATGTACACACTTCAGGCAGCCTATACCCTTGATGCTGCTCTGGAAAGACCTGGCTTTCATGGGCCGCTAAAACACAAATCGTAAGACAGGCTGCATGAATCCCGTTGTCTGGTCAGCACATTGATCTATTCAAACAACTCAATATAGTGATCCTGCGCTACTCGATTTATAATTGCACGTTGCTTTACAGTCAACTGGCCATATATTTCCTTGATCAAAGCGGCATGGTATTCATTATTTTTGATATGCACTAAAAGTTCTTCTACCGCTCTCATATCCTTAACCCTTTTGCTTTTCGGAACCTTCGACGGATTAGCAATTATTTTCTGCAAGACATAGACTGCCGGTTCCGGAATTATGATCTGATAGCCGTTCTGTTCAATTTCACAAGCATAATCTGCCAGAATATTAATCATTCGCAGCCCAACGGATCTGATGCCAAGCGGTCTGATTGGGTATGTCGCTTTGCTCCCAGCCCCAATTGAGCGGGTTAAAAACTCGATTTCAAGCAAATCTTCACGGTAGAATCTTGATACCTCAGAGAATGGATCTGACTCATGAACAAAACCATATTCTTTGAGTTTTGCGATCAAAGGAACTTTTCGATTTGGGATATTGATATTGTGATAGAAAAAGTCTACATCTCTCGTTCTAATATTCGGGATGAATTCTGTCTGAAAAAGTTGGGGGAAAAGATATTCCGCCCAACTTCCTATGACCATGATGTGTTTCAAGATATCAAGATCGTGGAACGCCTCAATCGTGTTCCAAAAAGCTTGTTCCTGTCTGGTTTCCATTATTTTTTTCCCCTGCCGCTTAATGCTTTGACAATCTCTCTTCTTTCTTTTTCAAGTCGTTTAACCACATTTTCAATATGCTTCCGCTTGTTGATTTCCTTGCTGATTTTGCTGATATCTGTTGTGTTGGTATTGCCTAGGTACTTGTTTACACTGTTTCCGCTGTCACGAAACTTCAAATAATAATACGCTTGATTTCCCAGCTTTCTTTTGTAAATTGAACCTTTTGGCAACTTCTGAAGTTCAATAAGGTATCGATTAGCCATTCTAGCGTTCCGATCTAATTCTTCTTCTAAAACCACGCTGACAACTGACTTCTCAATATTAGATTTCATTGAACCCTCCTTACACCACGAATTGCCTAAATTAAAAACATTGTGGTGTAAGATCATGCAAAATAATTGGCAGGTCATGAATTTTGATCCCGGTTTCATAGATTTAGGACAGACGTGATATACGCCAACAAGTTTGTCTTCTCATCGTCTATTACATCATCCAGACAAGATCAAACTCAAATGATGGCCCCCTGCTTCTGTGCCTTGATGCGAGCTGACAGCCTTCTCAAATCTTTAGCGGGGCACCCCGACAAAAGCAGCTTGTAGGCCTCAATCGTCATATTGGTTATTTCATCTGACTCGTCCAAGCCTGATATTTCCTGAAGCAGCAAAACAGCCTGTGCCGGTGTGCTGGGCACTTCATTTTCGACGATCAGGCGGAAGATCGCCCCGGCGATCCCGATGGCTATATGCGCCGGTACAACGCCCCTAACCTGACACAATCGGGCTGCGCCGATCAGACGGTCATCCGGTGAGAGTTTGCGCCGGGGATCTCCACCGACTCGCTTGCAGGTATCCTTGAGTGCCGAGTTGGCAAACCGGTACAGCAGGTCGTCAATATGCTCCACCAGACCGGCTAGTTCCATATCATAAGCGTTCGCCAGAGCCTGGGCGCTTTCGAGCATGGCATTCTTGACAATGATCTGGATATCCGGATTATCGATCGACTCATAGACGAAGTCTAAGCCCAGAAAACCACCAAGATAGGCACAGACCGCATGCCCCATGTTGTGGATATAGAGCTTTCGTTTGAGGTAGAAATCAAACGGCTCAAAGGGAACCATGTTCCGGATATCCGGGATTTCACCTTTGAATGCAGCCTTGTCCACCGGCAGGAAGCCATAACTCTCAACACAGACACGAAGCGGCTCGTCGTCCTGCATCTCGGGGGTCTGGACGGGTACCATCCGTCCGATGGACGCTTCAACCAAACCGACGTTGTTTTCGAAGTACTCTATCTCGTCTGCCATGAGCTCTGCTCGGATCAGTTTGCTCAAGAGCTTATCCGCATTCATCAGGTTCTCGCAGATGATGATGTTCAGCGGCCGCTTGTCGAGTTCGTAACGCTTTTTAATGCCGGCCGCGATGTTGGGTGCGATCCGAGGCAGCACATTGACGCCGACCGCGGTCGCGCAGATATCACATTCGGCAATGCTGCGGACCACAGCGTCCTCATCCATACCGTTGACAGCATCGACGTTTTCAATTTCGAAATCCTCATGCCCGTCATTGGACACTATCCGGATTGGATACCGACGGGCCTGGTTCAAACCTTCAACAACTTGTTTTGCGACATCGATGAAGGTGACCTGGTAACCTGACTGCGAGAACAACGCACCAATAAACCCTCGGCCAATATTGCCGCCGCCATACATGACTGCCCTTTTCATAATCGACTCCTATCCTTTATCCAGCTGGTCAGCTTCCATCTTGAATTTCTTGAGGTTTTCAGGCCCGGATAAAAACTCGACTTCAATTGAAAACTCACGCGTTTTGCCGGGCTGGATCATCTCCAGCTGCCCGGTTCGGCGGTGCTCCTCTCGGCCGCCGCCTCGACAGTTGCATGGCTCAATCCCGATGACATAATCACCCTGGCCCATCATTTTCCAGTGCGTCAGGTTGTGCAGTTGCCTTTTGTTATAGCGGATAGCGACACCCAGATTCAGTTCATCATTGACGAGTCCTGCACAGGTCATGCCGTCCGAGGCGGCATGTAGATCATGGTCGAACACCATCTCCCGGTAGCCTGCCGTCGGTTTCTGGCACTGCTTGAGGCAAGCTATGTTTTCTCCAGCCCAGTCATCTCTCGGGGCAGTCTTCGCGATTGGCGCGACCAGTTGGGCCTTGTCATTGAGCAGGGGATAGCCCAGATTGAAGTGATACAAAATCATCAGGGGCTGCTCCGAAAACCCCTGGTTTTCGACCTGATCACATATTTTTAGCTTGTTGCTGCCATACTGGCTCGTAATTTCCCGACGGAGCACCAGGTTGGGGCCAAATAATCTTGCGTCTCGCATGCTGCCTGAAATCCGAATCTCTGGCAATTGATCCGACCAGTCAGTCACTGCAGTGACCTCATCCGCCGGGATGTTGGCAATTGAGCCGTGCAGGCCAAAATGCTCGCCGCCGTCTTCACAGGCCGGCCCAACGTTTCTCAGGCCGCATGTTGTCAGAAAACCGGCTGTGAAACTACCGAGAAACCGGTGGCCCTCTTCTGTGAAATACTGGGGCGCGACAATGCCGGCCTTGGCGATATAGCTGAGATTGACGCCGTGCCAAGACAACCCGGCCAGATCCAGTCCGCGATCCGGCAAACAGCTGAACACCAGCCCCCCGCCGTTGTTGACATCCAGGACTCTGACGCCCTTGCCTTTTCCGCTGTTGATTGTCATATCGCGGATGCCGAAAAGCTGGCTTGGATCGCCGACGCGACTGAGCAGCTCTCTCTTGAATTCACTTGAATCGGTCATGGGTAGTCCTCCACGGGTCAGCGCACCTGCCGAATGGCAGGATACAGCTTCTTGTATGTTTCAAACCTTTCTAGATAGCTTTCATGTAAATCAGGGTCCGGGGTGAATGTATCTTTAGTCTTAACCAGGCGCCGAACAGCTTCGTCCGTACTGGAAAAGACGCCGCAAGCCGTCCCCGCCAAGATCGCGACACCCAGTGTACCAGCTTCCGAAACATTCAACGTATGGATGCGCTTGCCCATCATGCTGGATTTGAGCTGCAGGAGGGCGGGCGATCTGGACAGGCCGCCGACCGCCATCAGTTCGTTGACGGTGACACCTGCCCGCTCCAGCCGTTCGACATTGATCATAATCTCGAACGTGATGCCCTCCAGGATGCCCTTGATGATATCGTCCGGGCGTGTGTCGATTGTCAATCCGACAATCGCACCCTTTGCGTCATTATCCATATAGGGGGTGGCCGCGCCGGCAAAGTGGGGCAGCACCATTACCGGGGACAGCCCTGGGGCTGCGTCATCAATCATCAGGTCGAGGGCATTGACGCCCAGCGCTTTTGCACGCTCTTGGTATGCCTGTCCCCAGTTGTTGCGATACCATTTCAAAACACTGCCGCTGGTGAACGTGAAGGCGTATGTGACGTAGAGGCCTGGCAGAACATGCGGCACCGACGCGAAAAAGTTATCGGCCATCCCCGAATCGAGGATCGGCTTCGAGAAAACCGGAGTGATGCACTCGGTCGTGCCCAGTCCATCGACAGCCTGACCTGGCTTGACGGCGCCGGCGCCCAGCGCCGCGCAGGGCTGGTCATGGCCGCCGGCAACCAAGCGGATCTGCCCAGACAATCCCAGCTCGACCGCGATTACAGGTGACACGCTGCCGATAATCGTGCCGGACTGGACCGGATCGGCAAACTTGTTACGGTCAATACCGGCGCAATCCAGGATCTCGCTCGACCAGTCCTTTTTAACAATGTCAAACGCCATGGTCCGGGCAGCCAGCGAGTAATCGGTGGCCGGACTAGCCCCCAGCTTGAACAGGATGAAATCCGCGATCAGGAGATACTTCCAGGTCTGCTGGTCAATTTGCGGCCTGTGCCGCTTCATCCAGAGAATCTTGCAGATGCTGTACATCGGCTGGACATAGGTTCCGGTAATCGACAGCACCTTGTCGTTGCCAAGCTGGCTGCACAAATAATCCGCTTCTTCAAGTCCGCGCTGGTCGATGTACATCATGCTGTTGCCAAGGCTTCGGCCGCTGCGATCGACCGCAACAACCGCTTCGCCGAACGATGAAGCGCCAATCGCCTGGATCTCCTCGTCCAAATTGTTCGCTGTCTTGGATATGACAGTCTTGACTGACTGCCAGATCAGCTCCGGATCAATCTCCTGCCATCCTGGCTGCGGTGATACAAGCGCGTAATCCTGATAGGCACTGGCCAGGACATTGCCGTCACTGTCGATTGCAGTTGCCTTGCACCCGGAGGTGCCGATATCGAGTCCTAAAAGGCACATGGTCAATCATTCCTTTCAAGATGGGGTTGGTCGGGTCATCCAAAGCCGTAGATATTCCAAAACGATTTCCTTCATCCTGCCGAAGACAATGTCCTGACGATAGACGGTTGTGAAATAGTCCAGAGATGCCTTGCCGGTCGGGCAAGACTCTGTCAGCAGGCCTTCTGCTTTGAGTGTTTCGACAGCACCTTCGCCGCCGACTTCGCTGGCGTGCCTGACCATGTCCTTGAGAAGATCCGGCGCAGCGTCTCGCTCGAGCGCCGTCCAGATATTGACCTTGCAGATGCCATCGCTGAACAAATGCGTAATCTGGCTGCTGGGCACGGACGATGTGCCGTGCAGGACGATTTTCGTCCCAATCTGTTCCTTGATTTGTCTGGCATAGTCGCCCCGGTACTGCAGTTCCTTCGAAGATGCGCGATGCTCCGTCCCGAGGTTAGCGACGATCAGGTCGACACCCGTCTGCTCCAGGTATTGCCGAGCCTTGTCCGCGGTGGTGAGGTCACTTCGCTGGGTGCCGGTCGCATCGACTATTTCATCGCAGGCCCCTTCGATGACGATCTGCCGACCGCAGGATTCGACAAACTGCCGGGTCAGTCGAATGTTTTGGACAAACGGCACTTTCGAAGCGTCGAACATGATCGACGAGAACTGATCCATGTCCCATTCCAGCAGTTCCTGGTCGTCATCGAACTGGGTGTGGTCCAGGTGGACCATGATCCGAAGGTCCGCATATGGCGAATCTTCGGATGCCAGAACCTTCAGGTCTGCCAGAAAAAGTCTCAGTCCGATGTCCCAGCGTTTGGTGTGTGTATAGTATTTGGACTGGGTCCGATGGTCGTATTGGTTGGTGATGGCCAGAATAATCGGTAGATCGTTTAGGCCAATGTCAGATGCATGCTGTCGGCAGGCTTCCAATACGGCCTCGGTTGTCGTCAGGTTTTCGCTGCAAAAGCACGGAATGACCCAGCTATTCCGGCTAGCCTCTTTGTAAATATCCAAAACAGCCTGTCGCTTCGTAATAATTGGCATGGTATTCTCCTTACCCCAATTCGATCAGGTCATACCCCAGGTAATACTTGATCGCCTCGTCAATCACGGTCTTCAAATGACCGACACCGACAGCCGTATGGTGCCTGAACCCCTGCCTGCCCAGTGTCAGCAGTTTGTCCTGAAGGTTATCGATCCGGGCGACGCCGCCGCAGCCGAAGAAGCCGTCCTGGATGGCATCCTCGGTGAACTCGCCTTCGCCGATATAGAAGGTCAGCTTGCCGTCTTCGGTTTTGCAGTTGGAATAGGTCATCGGGAAGGCCTTGATGCGGCCTTCGTTGCTGCCCCAGCCCTGATCCGGCTTATGCTTGGAGAACATCTTGTGGTCGGTAACGGTGCCTTGATCCGCCATCAGGGTCTCCGCAATCGGACCGCAATGGAACAAGACCACCTTATCCGGATCCTCGCCGTAGTTATTATTCCAGTCAACGCAGGCGGTCGGCATCTCCGAGGCCAGCTTCATGGCCTGCATGCTGATCGCCGAGCACAGGTCGACTTCGCAGGATGCCACGATGCCGCGGTCGTTTAGCTCACTGAGCAGGACACAGGGTGCAATACCATAATACGTTTGGAGTTCCTCCCAGCAACGAAGTGACAAGGCATCCAGCCGAAATTCTGCCATGTACTCGTCCAGGACGACGGCCAGCTTAGCCAGATAGACAGTCTTTTGCTCCGGCACGTTGGAGAAGTTTGTATACGCTTTGAGCCTTGCGATCTTGGCAATAACGGATTCATTGTCATCGCTCAGATCTTCCATCCGGTGGATCACCGCCGATAGATCAAAGGTTTCGATGGTAATCCCATGCTTTTGCAGCGTGATCTCATCAAATCGGACGGTCTTGAAAGCCGTTGTTCTGGCACCGAAGACACCAATCGTCAGACGTTTCATGCCCTTGACCACTCGGCAGACAGCAGCAAAATCTTGAAGATTTTGCCGGAATGTGTCCGTCAACGGATGCACGACATGCGGTGCGAATACCGTGAACGGTATGCCGTACTGGTGGAAGACATCCTCGATGCTGAACTTGCCGCAATACGAATCACGCCGGTATTCAAACCCCATCTTGTCCAGCTCATCCGGATACGCCTGGATCAGAATCGGCACCCCGGCATCCTGGAGAGCCGCGACAGCACCGTTTTCATCACTGAAATTAGGCATACTAAGTACGACGCCGTCGTATTCGCCCTCGTGCGATTTGAGCCATTCGGCGTATTTGCGGCCATCCTCACGGGTCTCGACACCCCCAAAGGGTGTTGCGTCCTCATCCATGATCAGGTAATCATAGCCGCATTCAGCTACGGCCTGCGCCACTTCCCGGCGTGCGCCAGCGATGAGTGTCTCCGGCATGAAGCTCCGGTTCCCAAAATATAATGCGAAGGTCATCTTTCTCTTGTCCATCGTCCAAGCCCCCTTGATAGTTGATTCATTTTCATCTTATAACCCCAAAATCCCGAACGATAGCTATATCTGTCTGCTCTTCGGTAAAAACGTCCGGGAATTTTTCCGGAAATTCATAGGACGTCCCTTAAACAAAAGCGATTGAAGTCATTTGTGATCCGAATTGAGTCCGGTTTTCTGTTTGGATCCAGAGTCTTGGATGGTATAATGATGATGCAGATCTGAACATCCAGATCCCCAGAAAGAAGACTTGGTCATGTCACTAAGAATTGAAATCGCACAACTGAATGAACTCCTGCATGACTTCAACACGCTGACCGGCATCAAGATCGTCATTTTTGACGACAACAGCCATGAAGAACTGGCCTGCCCGGCCCGGCACTGCGATTTGTGCAAACTGATTCGCAGCGATCCCAATCGGAACCAGCTGTGTGAAATGAGCAACTTCAGGTCGTTTGAAACCTGCAGGCAAAGCGGGGGCTTGTTTATCTACAAATGCCACGCCGGCCTGATTGAAGCCACCGCTCCGATCAAGGACAACGGTGTGATCATTGGCTATATCATGTTCGGGCAGATCACGGACTCACCAAACAAGGAAGCGCTAGCTGATGCTTTGATCGATCAGTTTTCTATTCCGCTGGCGGAACAAGACCCATGGGAAAACGCAGCCAAGACGGTCAAATACAAGAATATCGATCAGATCAAGGCAGCGGGCAAAATTCTCGAAGCCTTGACGCTTTATGTCCTGCAAAAGAACATGGTCTCGATCAAGCATGTCCGCCTGATTGACAAGATCAGCCGCTATATTGACGAGAATATCGACCAGACGATATCCGTCAAGTCACTCGCTGCGCAGTTCAACGTCAGCCGCACAGTGCTCTATGAATTGACCCGGCAGGACCTGGGTATGGGGATCGGCTCGTTTCTGCGCAAAAAGCGTATGGAAAAAGCGCGGCAGCTCCTGCTTTCAACCGATACTGCGATTACAGCCATCGCAAACCAGGTCGGATTTGACGATTCGTCGTATTTCGCCAAGGCATTCAAACAGGAATTCAACATGACGCCGAGCGAGTATCGGATCGAATACGGGAAGTAGTCCCGCAGCGGCACAGCGCTCACGGCCAGCGTCTGCCATCCTTTGTGTCTCTGGAATACATCAAGCGGATAGCCGGATAGGTGCCAAATCCCGATCTGCTCTGGGTTTTTGGCAAATTTTCTAACACAATTTCGTATACAGTATCAATATTTCGGTTATTTCGGATCTCGTTTTGCAACTAAGATAGAAATATCAAAACGATTCGAATCATGAATGACCGGAGGGATCAATATGTTTTATCAAGTAAAAGGCTGGATCAGCAAGGCACTTGATGCTTTGCGTGATCCATTTGAAGCAGCAGTGTGTGAAAATGTATCCATTTGCACTCGATTCAGGCAGCCCCTGCCCCTGATACTGCTCTGGAAAGACCTGGCTGTTATCGGCCACTAAAAGAAAATTGGAGGAGAACACCATGCCACGATTTACAGATGCCGCCTATGGCCATGAAACAAAAGTTCTGGAGAACAGCCGGATGCGTGTAGAAGTGCACAAGCGCAAGACAGGCTGGGGCTGGGTGGAAATCTACACCCCAGATGGTAAGCTGATGGGCGTGCTTCCGCATTTAAGCGAACTGCAGGACAGCCTGGGCGGCAAACGCGGGATCATGGTCGCACCTCGTCGGCTTGAATCAGAAAATGTTCAATCCGAAAGCCTGGCAGATGGTCAAAGTCTCCTGTTTGATGTGCATTCTCTAACAAACTATGAATTCGCCAAAGGCAGTTTTGTCGAATATATGGCCGACCCGGATGAAAAGCCACTGCTTAAAGGTCAGGTTCGCCTGACGCTCGAATCCGATCAAGCGGTACTCAAGCTTGATTACACGTACAAATGGCAGGGCATCAGCGGCTTGGCGGGATTAAAAGGGCCTTGGCTACTGGCAGGCTCGGAGAGCTTCGGGCAGGCGAAAACGGACGCGATCTTTCCAGGTATCGAGTGGCTGCGCGACGGTGAATGGTCCTCAAACCAGAGTAACATGCTGTATCCCCTCTCCGAGAGGACGGCACCGCATCCATTCAAAGTCTCTATCCCCCTGATGGCGATCAGCCACGACGGGGACGGCATCGGGCTCGCATGGGATCCGCTGCATCCGTTGACTGAACGCCGTCCCATGGATGTCACCTATTATCCGCAGCCGGTTTTTTCATCGCCGGATGCGGTGAATCATGCGGACCAGCACCTAATGGGTCTGATGTTTCCATCCTCTGCCTACACAGGACGCGAAAACGAAGCGCTTCCCAAACATATTACGCCATGTGACGCCATGAGCACATTGTCGTTTAGCGCCGAGGTCTTTCTGGCCAAAGGCAATAGCCTGGATGTCGTAACTGATTGGGTTCAGCGTCATGGCCTGCCCAATCCGCCATTACCAAGAAGGCCGCTCGACAAGGCACTCGATTTCATTGCCCAGTGCTACGACTCGAATTTCTGGCTGGACAACAAAGGCTGGGCAGTGCGCTTGCAGCGCGACATTTCGAGATCTGCTTCAAACATGGATGAACCGGTTCACATACGTCGCTATCTAAAAAAATTCGGCGAAACACCGCTCGGCATGAGCCTGGCCAGAAAATTTGAAATCGCGTCGCACCAGCCCGGTTTCGCCCTGTCCAAACGCGATCCAAGGTATATCGACCGGCTGAGCCGGGATGAGCAAATTAATCATGGGCGAACGCTGATATCGCTTCAGCAAGAGGATGGCTCCTTCGTCTATGAACCGAACAATCCACAATCCCTCAGCTATGCCAACGAGGCGATCAACCATCTGCCGTTTGCTGAAAATCTGCACAAGCCATTAGGTATTGAAGGCGATACGGCGCTTGAACTAAATGTTGTTCCAGCGATCCATCTGCTGAGGCTGGCTGAGCTTGTCAGTGACGACTCTTTACGGCAGGCGGCATACCGCGCGCTTGATTATTGCCTGCCAATGCTGGTGCCGGATGGCGGAGATGCCTGGGAAACACCGCTTCACAGCCCCAATCTCCTGGCTGCGGGACACGCAGCCATCGCTTATGAACTGGCCTTCAGGGCATCCGGCCGCGAGGTTTATCGCGACAAAGCCATCTATTGGCTGAGGGGACTTATACCGTTCACCCACCTCTGGGAACCCAAAGGCATACACGACCTTTACTGCACCAAGCCCTGTCTTTGCGCAACCGATTGGACAACCACCAGTTGGGTGGATACGCACGTGCAGTGGGAGGTCATTCAGGCGCTGGCATTATCGAGCATGCTGGGCATCGACTGGGGAGACATCGATCCGAAGATCGATTGGCACCGCTACGAAGAAGGCATCGCCTCAGCGGCAACGCACTGGATGCTGGACAAGTCCCGAAAGGATGAACTGCCCTATGACATCGACTTAGCCCTGGGCAATCTGGACGGCATGTTTGCTGATGCCCACGACCCGGTGACCGGACAGAACTTCGGATGGCAACTCATGCCGGATTATCTGGCCTGGCTGATTATGGATGTGCTGGAACGCTAAAAAAGCCAGTTCACATCCGCTGGATAAAAACGCAAGTCAATTTCATCCCCTGACATCACACGGCATCAATATTAATCGTTTTGTGGTGTCAGGGGATGAAGCTGTTGTCTCGACTTCCTGCTTGAAGAGTGAGAGATGCTTACCGGTTAGCGCTGCTGCCGGTTTAGCTTCACGAGCACAAACGGGCAGTCCGCAAGGTTGCTGGGGAAAGGTGAATCCCATTCGGATTATGATCGCGCGTCAAGCCGGGAACCCTAGATGGTGTTTTGCGGTTTGTTTTTTACGCAATGCGACTGTCCTGAGTTAACGAGGCTCCAGGCCGTCCTGAAAACAAAGAGCTCTTGCACTGAGCCTATATCCTAAACGCACGGATAACAACCAGACAGCCTTCGACAGCCTGGTACTCAAGCAGGCTAAGATACGTCAATCCAACGATCAAAGGCTTGATCTTGCTCAGCTGTGAATAACCGGCGATCTAGTGTTCGATTTGGCCAATATCATCCTTCTCCCTGCTGCTGACCCAAGCCATTTCAGTCGTGCGCGAAATACAAACAGCAAACTAATCTCTTCATTTCGCCAAACTAGTCATGGCGGCAGCATGCTTTACGGCGTACGCTTAAACCATGTATTTAGGAGGTGATGACTATGGCAAGAGAAGGCATTGCCCTGGCCGGCAATCTGATTCTTGATTACTATAAGGAAATCGATATCTACCCGGAGCATTCTACCCTGGCCACCATCCAGAAAGTCAGCCGCGAAACCGGCGGTCTGGTCTGCAACTGTGTCCAGGCTCTGAACCGGATCGACTCGTCTATATCGCTTTCAGTAATTGGACGGATCGGCGACGATGAAGCCGGACAATTCATTCAGGACCGGCTTCTAGCATGCGATAACATGAATCTGGATAACCTGATCGTTGAAGGCAGCACATCATTCACCGACGCGATGATCGATCTCAAGAACACGACGCGGACTTATTTCCAGTATCGCGGCGCAAACGCGGATCTCGACGTGTCAGATTTCAATCTTGACCAGCTGAACGCGAAAATCCTGCATGTCGGCTACATCCTGTTGCTGGACAAACTGGACGCACCGGATCCCGAATACGGAACGGTCATGGCGCGCCTGTTGCGCAATGCCCAGTCCCGGGGCATCCGGACATCAATTGATGTTGTCAGCGAGGTGTCAGACAGATTCGCGACCATCGTACCTGCCGCACTCAAATACACCGACTACGCCATCATGAACGAATATGAGGCTTCCAAGACCACCGGCATTCCGGTTCGTGACCTGGATGCAAATTTTCTGCCGGACAATGCGCTTCAGATTTGCCGGGAACTGCTGGGAATGGGGGTTACAACCTGGGTGGTAATCCATTCGCGGGAAGGCGCCGTCGGCGTCAGCGCCAGCGGAGAGACCGTCAAGGCACCATCACTGCAGTTCGATCGCCAAAAGATTATCAGCACAATCGGGGCGGGTGATGCCTTTCTGTCCGGCTGCCTGCAGCAGGCCTATCTCGGGAATTCTCTGGAACAGGCGATCAAGGTCGGTCTGGCATCGGCGACAACATCACTTCGCAGCTTCAATGCGACGGACGGCATTTTACCTGAAAGGCAACTGGCTCAATTCTATGAACAGACACCCAAGGAATCCTGGCCGGGGTTTTGATCCGGCAAGATATAGGAACGAAAAATTTGGAGGAATACTATGAGCAGATTCAAATTCTCAGTCGGTCCCTGGAATGTTTCAGACGGAACAGACGTCTACGGTCCCGCAACCCGCAAGAATATCGGCCTGGAAGACAAGCTGCGCGAATTCGCCAGAATTGGCTTTGATGCCGTTCAGTTCCATGACGACGACGTTGTTCCCGACATCAGCAGCAAGACGCCCGAACAGATTATCGAGGAAGCCAGAGGTGTCAAGAAGCTTTTGGACAAATACAACCTGAAGGCCGAGTTTATCGCCCCCCGTCTCTGGTTTGAATCAGCATTCAAGGACGGCGCCTACACTTCACCCAAAGCCAAGAGCCGCGAGCATGCCATGTGGCGCTCTTACCGCTCAATCGATATCGCAAATGTTCTGGGCTGCGACCTGATCGTCCTTTGGCTGGCCCGTGAAGGCACGCTATGCCTGGAAAGCAAAAAACCGGTCGACGCCATCCGCCACCTGTCAGGCGCTCTCGACGGCATGCTCGCTTATGACAAAGGCATCCGCATTGCGATCGAGCCCAAGCCGAATGAGCCGATTGACCGTTCATATGCCGGCACCATGGGCCATGCCCTGGCGGTCGCGCACATGACCCAGGATCCCGCCCGTGTCGGCGGCCTGGTCGAATCCGCCCACTCAATCATCGCCGGGCTCGAACCAACCCACGACATGGCCTTTGGTCTGGCGATGAACAAGCTCTGGTCGGTACACCTCAATGACCAGAACGGCGTCCGCTTTGATCAGGACAGAATTTTCGGTGCTGAAAACCTGCGTTCGACATTCAACCAGATCAAGGTGCTGTGCGACAACAACTATGGCCAGAACGGTGAATACATCGGCCTGGACGTCAAGGCTATGCGTTCTTCGGACGATAAGTATGTCTACAAGCATCTTGAAAACAGTCTGCGGGTCGTCAAGCTGATGGAAGACAAGGTTGATGCTCTGGATCAGAATAAAATCGATGGGTTTGTTGAAAAGGATGATTACGAAGGCCTTGAAATGTACATCCTTGAACTGCTCTTAGGTGTCTGACAACATGAAACAGGCAGTCATTTTCGGCGCCGGCAGCGTCGGGCGGGGATTCATCGGCCAGCTGTTTTCGGACAGCGGACTGGATGTGCTCTTTGTCGATATCAACAAGGAAGTCATTGATGGCATCAACCAGGGCAACAGTTACCCGCAGATCATCGTGACCGGCAAAGGCAGCAAAACCCGGACGATCGGCAATGTCAGCGCAGCTGACATTGCCGACAGGGATCGGGTGGGCGCAGCAATCTGTAGCGCCTCAGTCATCGCAACAGCCGTTGGCGCCAATGTCCTGAGACATATCGTACCGGTGCTGGCCCAGGGTCTGCAGCAGCGTTTTGACCGAAATCTCGAACCCATCAACATCCTGCTGTGTGAAAACCTGCACAACGCGGCAGATTATATGCGGACACAGCTCAAATCAAGTCTGGACGCGAGATGGCAGGATGCGCTCGAGTCCGATGTTGGGTTACTGGAGACATCGATCGGCCGGATGATACCGGTACCCACTGAAGATATCAAGTCAATCCACCCAGCCGCAGTCATGGTTGAACCCTATGCTTTTCTGCCCTATGATACAGCGGCAGTCAAAGGCCAACTGCCTGAAATCAAAGGCCTGGTCGGCGACACGGCTGTTCCCTTCTCGTTTTATAGCGACCGAAAGCTGTACGTTCACAACATGGGGCACTGCTTCTGCGCCTATCTGGGCGAGCTGTTCGGAGACGACTACATTCACCAGTCAATCGCGAAGCCATTTGTCCGCTATTTCGTCCGCGGCGCGATGATCGAAAGCGCGACGGCACTGGCTGCCAAGTACAATCAGGAGCCGGCCGGGATCATCGACCATGTTGATGATCTGCTATCCCGTTTTGACAACAGCGGCCTAATGGATACGCTGGAGCGTGTCGGACGCGAACCGGAACGCAAAATGAAGCCAGACGACCGTTTTGTCGGCGCCCTGCTGCTGGCCAAGCAGGCCGGCATGCCCCACCGCTTCCTTTCACTGGCGGTTGCCGCCGGGCTGACAAAGCTGGTGCAGACCAAGCAATGGGACCGTGAAACAACCTGGTCCTATCTCCAAAGCAGCATGAGCGCGGAAGACAGCACCTATCTGGACGTTCAGCGAATTCTGGATGCTATGGACTCGATTCAGTCCAATCCCGATTTCGGCGTGCTGAACAGCATTCTAAGCCAGGGGCTTTCGACCGGTAGCCTCGTCTGATAACGTTGCTGTCCGGCATGGAGGCAGGATGGTCTTCAGTCACAGAAAACCATCTCTACTATCCCATCCTAATTCGAGGTGGCCGTCACATCTACAATACGATGTGACGGCCTCTTCACTGGACCGAATGTAACCCAGCAGTCAGACTCAGCGATATGCAAAAGTGCAGGACTATAGGATGGCTCTAGCGCATGATTATCGGGTCACTGCAGCATCTATATCTTTGTACACTGAACCGAAACGTGGTTCAATAAATCCAGGTTCAATTTGCACTTGGAATCAAACAGCGTTCGCATCTATCCTTTTCATTTTCGTTTTGCCTGACCGCACAGATACAATCAACCGAACGTCATGATAGCAGGGTAAACAGATGATTCAAAAACTGACAATTGCTTTCTACTTCTCTGCCTGGTCAATCGGCCTGCCCGTACTGGCCTTTTCACTGCTGATCAATCTGTGTCGCCTGACACTGGAAGGTTCAACTCAAGGATCCGCCCCGCTGGTTGTATATCTTCTGAAATCGACTGTTCTGCTGTCTATTCTAATGGTCCTCAAATGCCAGGGCACAGGCCTGCAGCAGCCCGTTTCATCTGAAAGGAATCTGTCACAGCTTCTGGATCTGCTCGTTTGTCTGGTGTTTTCGATTTCTGCGGTTTCTGTCAGCGCATATATCCTCTGCAGCGACGCGGTTTATCTGGATACCTGCCCGCTGTTTGAGTTGGGCCGATGGATCAAGATTCTATCCATCATGTCTGCCTGAATATCAAAACTCAATCGATACCAAACAAGGAAGAATTAACTGATGAGACTGAAAAACAGAGTTGCGCTGATCACTGGCGCAAATGACGGTATTGGACGCGCGACAGCCGAGGCGTTCGTTCGCGAAGGTGCCAGCGTGATCATCACCGGCAGGCGAAGCGATCTGGGCCTGCAGGCGGAGAAGAGGCTTGGATTGCTGGCTACAAATCCTCAGTCGACCATGTTTATCCAGGGTGAAATTTCGAAAGATGGAGATAACCAGCGAGTGGTTGACCGGGTCATCGAGGCATTCGGCAGGCTGAATATTGTTGTCAACTGCGCGGCCATGCAACTGGGCGGGACAGTACTGGAGTCAACAGCTGAGGACTACGACAGAATTTTCAGCGTCAATGTCAAGGGAATCGGCCTGATGGCTAAAAGAGCGATCCCCCACCTGCAAAAATCCAAATGCGCCGCGAAGGTCAACATCGCTTCACTTAACGGAAACATTGGCATTGCAAACCGAACGCTCTACGGTGCATCGAAAGCAGCCGTCATCGTCATGACCCAATCCATGGCCGCAGACTTTCCGCAGATCCGCATCAATGCGATCTCCCCGGGATTCACAAAGTCGAGGCAGATGATCGCAGGACCGGTATACCGCCGCAAGCGTGATAACAACTGATAACTGACGGAACCCGTCATGAAACGAATGGCCGAGCCCGGTGAAATCGCCAAAGCCATCCTTTTTCTGTTTCTGATGACGCGCCATCTATTACCGGCGAAAAACTAATCGTTGGCGGCTGTGCACTGAACATTGGCAGATACGACGAATAGTTCAGCTCGGACCATCGCATGGGATAGCAAGACCCGATCCGATGACCTCCGGCAAAGTCAAACCGTGAGAAACTGTCAGCAAGGAGATTTATCGTGAAGCTATTCAGGCACCTCATGCATGTCACCATCTTTTGCAACGATATCGAGAAATCCATTGAATACTACGGGAAACTCGGGTTCGAAGTTATCTTTGACATAAGCCTTAAATCCCGGCGACAAGCCCTGGAACCACTACCTAAGAATCGCCCACGGCGATTACAACGAGCTGCAGGCGCTCAGCACCAGCGCGCTAAGCCCCCTATCCCAGTCCGGCGCAGGTAACCAGTCATCCTGATCGGAGCCTGTGGCATTTCGTACTGGAAACGGCTGATTTAAGATACACGATTGAGCAGCTACTGGCCACGGGTATCAAGGTCTGGAAAGATCCCGAGAAGAGCGGCACGGTAACAAATTATGACCGCGATGTTCACCACGCTGAAGACGGTTATGAAGTCTGCTGGCTGATCGATCCGGACGGCAATCCGATTGAGATCATGCAGCCCGTCGGCGAAACTTTGCAGATCAAATACGATTACAACGATTGAAGTCTGCCAGAAACAGCTTCCATCTCTTGATCCTGAATAGAAAGCAGCGGATAGTCGATGCACCTACTATCCACTGCTTTCGTTATGGCAGTGCTGTTTCTGGAATTGCGGTTTTCCTGTTTCAGGTAACAGTCATGCCGCCGTCGATAAGAATATTTTGCCCGGTCAGGTAGCCGGAATCATCCGATGCCAGAAAAAGTGATACCCTGGCGACATCCTGCGGCATCGCAATTCTGCCCAGCGGGACATTGTCGATCATCTCCTGGCGCGCTTCTGGCGCCAGCGACTCAAAGTCCAGTTTCTTCGTGCCGACATAGCCCGGGCTGATTGAATTGATCCGGATATTATGTTTCGAGTTTTCGTACGCCGCGCTTCGCGTCAGAGACACCACCTGCGCCTTGGTCATGGCGTACAGGCTAAGATTATGCGGAAACACACATTTGCCGGCAACGACAGATGCCGTGTTGATAATGCAACCGCTGTTTCGTTCGATCATGTGAGGTATGATGTGCTTCATGCTCAAAAAGCACCCTCTCGCATTAACATTGACTATCCGGTCCCAATCCTCCAGCGTCTGGTCACAAAAGGGGATGACGAGATCCTGAACGCCTGAATTGAAATTCATAATATCGATCCTGCCATGCCGGGCCAGGACCTTGTCATACATTTTCCGAACCGATGCCTCGTCTGTAACATCCACTGTGACAAATGACGCTCTATCACCCTTGGCCATAATATCCTGCACAACCTGCAAACCTTTATCAAGATCGAATACAGGGCCGGATACGATCGTGAACGCGCCTTCGCGGGCATATGTTTTCGCAATCTCCTCGCCGATGCCAGATGTGCTGCCAATGACGACAGCAATTTTCCTGTTCAGTCTCTTAGTTGATTTCATGATACTCTCCGATATTTATGTGCTCTCGTTCTCTTCTTCTGTCTTTATATCAACGTCATGGTCCAGCAGAATCACAATCTGTGTTCCGCCAGCCGGGCCGCTGCTGATCTCTAGCCGCCGCTGGCCGTGTCGGCTACCATAGAGGTAGTTCATCCGCCCAATGATATTGCGTAGGCCGACATGACATCCTCGGATATCAGATCCGTCGCTGATCCAGCGTCGGACCTGATTCAGGCGCTCCAGGCTCATGCCAATGCCGTTATCAGTCACTTCAATTCTGATGTTTGCCCCCTCCAGCCGGATGCTGATACAGATCCGTCCGAAAAAATCTGGGTCTTCGCAGGGCAGCAGTCCATGGAACAAGGCATTTTCGACCAGTGGCTGGATCAGGCTCTTGGGAATCAACTGCTGCAGCGCGTCTTCTTCAACATCCCAGGTCACTGAAAACTGATCGCCATAGCGGAAATGCTGGATGGTCACATTCTGGTCAACAATGTCCATTTCGTGGGAAACCTTGTCTAGGAACTGAACATCGTCGATGCGAAGTGAATCCCTCAGAATCTTGATCAGCGCAGAGTTGACCACAACGATGTCATCTGGCTGTTTTTGGCGAGCCAGATAGGTCATTATATTGAGTGTATTGCAGACGAAATGGGGGTTGATCTGGGAAATCAGCAAGCTGTATCGCAACCGTTCCTTATCCTTCTCGTCCTCGACGGTTCGGGCAATATGGTAGCGGAGCTGCTGTGCCATGGTGTTGAACGCCTGACTGAGCGATTCCAGCTCGTCGCTGGTTCTGATGTCCGAGACCATGTTGAGATTGCCGGTCGACAGTTCTTTCATCATCTCCGAAAATCTGCCCAGCGGCTTGAGCTGTCGTCTCATCAGCGGACGGACCGACGCGAGAATAATCATGACGATCACAACGATCGAAATCAGGTAGTACAGAATAAACCAGTTGTATTGCTCCAGCAGTTTCTGATTGGTCAGGCTGGCAGCCAGAATCCATGAGGAGGACTTGGAATAGATTAGGATCACCCGTCTACCGCGGTTTATGAAAACGTCGTCAAAATACAGACTTGACTGACGGCTGGCTTCGGGACGGATCTGGTCGGCGCTGATGCTACCTGCGGGATCAGCCGGTGCGAAGATCATCTGGTTGTCGTAATCGACCCAGGCATACTGGTCAACTTCGCTTTCAACCGATTTGAAGATCGATTCGAAAACTGAAAAGTCTAGATTGATAACCAGCTGGCCGACGATACCGCTTGTTGATCTGAAATCCGTGACATAGCTGATCAGAGTCTGCGGGTTGCCTAGGCTGTCATCATATGAGAGCGGCGACGAAAAATAGAATTCCTGCCCTTGTTCAGGCCGGTTCAACGTAACCTGCGACCGTTCAATATCGCTGACCCGTGTGATTGAGTCAAAGACGGTTTGCGAGTCAACCGCGAGCAGCACACTGCGGTAGCCAATACCCAGCGGGGCGATCAGCGAATTCAGTCGGATGTTGATGTCGTCTGTGACATCCTCGCCGGCCATATGCTTTGCAAGCAGCAGATCCAGTTCATGATCCAGCTGTATTCTACGGCTTTCAGCCGAAGCGCTACGGATATTGAAGTCAACCTGGTTCATAATTTCGTGCATCAGGTTGATTTTGCTGTCCAGTGCGCTTTCGCGGATAATCGAAGAAAAAACCAGGATAATCGGAAAAGAGACTGTGATCATGGCGACCAGCGCGGTCACCATGATGATCCGGTAGAGCTTACCGGCTATGGAATTCGATCGCTGCGTGATCATACCCGGGCAGATTGCAGCCGGTACTGTTTTGGGGAGCAGCCCACATTGTTCAGGAAGACCTGGCTGAAATACTGGCTGGAGCGATAGCCGACCGTCTGAGCGACTTCATAGATCATCTGGTCAGATGTCCTGAGCATGATCATGGCATTCGATATCCGAATGTGAATGATGAAGCAGTTGATCGTCATGCCGACCTCCTTTTTGAACAGGTATCCTAGATGAGTTTTGCTCAGGCTGACATGCTCGGCAACATCAGCTATCGACAGGTCAGCTTCCTTATAGTTGGCGCGAATATACCGTACCGCCTTGATCACGGGTCTTGAATAGCCGGTCATTTCTGATCTCTTTGCGATCAATTGGCTGATTTCACTATTTAACCATTGGCGGAAATGATCGATATCCTTAAGCTGCTGAACCAGTCCGCTGCCGGAAGCCGTGCCCATTTCGTCCAAGCCAGCTTCACGCAGATAGCAGGTGATCACATAAAAAATCGCCTGCAGCGCATCAATCATACCGTAAAAATCACGAAGAAGCGTTGCGTCATCAAGAAAACTTTTGAAACGTTGTAAGATCTGGTCTCGATCGCCTTCCCTGAGCAGCATGGCAAGTTCAATCGCGTTCACCGCAGGCAATGCGGTGTTGCACTTGAGCCGTGGGTCAGCTATGCTGATCACAAGTTCAGATCCAACCAGAAACCGGTTGGGTATATTGTTTTCATAATGCTTGTAAACGCCACGAACAGATTCGGCATTATGCAGTCCGGGCACCAGAAAAAATGACACAGTTCTCTGGTAGCGCTCCTTGAACGAGCGACCAAGCGACCGGCCGAAATCGGCCAGTTCCTCCGGGTGGGCAGACGGGTGACTGCCAGTCTCAGGTGACAGTTCCAGTGCCAGGCGGCCGCCGGTCAGGGCAAACAGGTTGTGAACATGGTATCGGGCTTTGCGCGAATCGCGGAAGAACCGGATTTCTTCCGGTGTGAACCGGCACTCATCTATCTCCTTGCAGCCCATGATCCGGGCCAGCTGCTCAGGCGCGTCCAGTTCGCAAACAAGATAGCAGTACGCCCGCGGCAGGGCGGGTGCTGCCAAGGGCAGCGATCCCGCCGCAGCTGCCGGGCGCTTGGTTTCGGCTGGCCAGCGCGAGAAAGGGTTCTCGGTTGCCGAAGCTGTTTCCAGTTGGTCTTTGGCTTTAGCCAGCAGGGGCATAAGATGTTCCTCGCATATTTCATCTTTGAGCAGGTAGCCCAGTGCTCCAAGCTCGATTGCCTCCTTGGCATAGGAGAATTCTGCGAACGAGGAGATCAGGATTACAATCGCTCCGGGGGATATCGCCTTGATCCGGGCCAGTAGTTCAATACCTTTCATGACTGGCATAACCACATCAGTTATGACCACATCAGGCCGGTATCGCCTGTACTTGTCCAGCGCGGCTTTTCCATTGCCAGCCACGCAAACAATGTTGAATCCCGCCTTTTCCCAGTCAATCAGATTCACCAGGTCTGAGATAACCATCCGGTCATCATCAACGATCATCAAGTCATACATCTAATCACTCCATGCGGTTTTTGGTGGGGCGTTCAACTGGGATCTTCGACGATCCCAGTGCCTTCCGGCAATCGCTGCATACCGTTATAGCCGCTGCTCATGCGGACAATTCTTTCTTCGCTGGCGGAAACGCCAAAGCTCGATAGAACTTCAGTGACATGACAGGCCAGTTCTGCTGACATGCGGTGTGGACGGTTCTCCACGAGGGATTTAGCCATGTCCACAACCCCAAGGCCACGGAGGTTTCCCTGGTCCACATGGTAAGGCTGCGGAATGATCCTGAAATAGTCATGCATCTCGTCACTGTGGATCTTCTCCAGCTGATCGGACATCGGCAGGCCCTTGATGGCATCCACCATGCTCTCTCCCCGAAAGATCTTGACCTCTCCCTGGAAGAAATTCGGATCCGGCACGATCAAGACGCCGGCTGAGCCGTAGATTTCCAAAAACGGCAGGTTGGACATCCAGACATCGTAGCTGGTGTTGATGTTGGCGATGACTCCGCCCTGAAACTCCATAATGCCCGAGTAATGGGTATAGGTCAACACATCGATCACCTGGCCGGCGTTCGGCGCGCTGCGCACAATACGCTTGTCAAAGGACTTCTTGGCAAAACAGCCGACCTTGCTGACCGCACCGAGCAGCATGACCATCGCCGTCACGTAGTAGGGGCCAATGTCCATCATTGGGCAGCCACCCGGCTTGTAGAAGAATTCCGGGTTCGGATGCCATAGCTCATGGCCTGAGCACATGAAATTGGTTGTCGCAGCCAGGGGCATGCCGATCCAGCCTTCCTCAATGATTTTCAGACAGGTCTGCAGGGGCGAGCCCAGGATAGTATCCGGCGCACAGCCCAGCATCAGTCCCTTCTCCTCAGCCAGTGCCAAGGATCTCCTTGCATCTTCAAAGCTCATGGCCAGCGGCTTTTCGCAGTAGACATGCTTGCCTGCATTCAAGGCGGCCATATTGATCTCAAAGTGAGCCTTGGGGATCGTCAGGTTGATGACCATCTCAACTTCCGGGTCAGTCAGCAGCTCATCCGGCTCCAGCACCTTGGGGATGCCAAACTCCTGCGCCATCTCACGGGCCTTTTCGAGAAACATGTCGGCAACAGCTACGACTTCAACCCAGGGGCTCTTGGTGATATTGCCCATATAGACTTTGCAGATGACGCCGCAGCCAACGACACCCAGTTTCAATTTCTTCATGCAGCACCCCTATTTATCGATTTCACTGAGGATGTCAGTGATGCAGTCATAGCTGATCTTGATGCTTTCCATCTCAGTGAGAACGGTCTGGTCCTGCTCGATGATGATATTCTTGACTGATCCGAGATCCTTGGCCTTCTGCAGGATGCCGCGGATGTCCATGATGCCGGTGCCGACCTCGACAAAGTCCAGGTTGGATGAACCCAGCGGATAGAACACGTCGTAGGTAATGCTGGTGCCTTCCGGAATAACTTCCAGCAGGTTGACCGGATGGGTATCCTTGCTGATGTCCTTCTGGTGCAGCAGGCGCAGGCGCGACCCCAGCTTGTCCATGACCTCGATCGGGTTCATGCCGCCGCGCTGTGCCCAGAACGTATCAAGCTCGAAATAGACGTGTTTCGGATCGGTGTTTTCCATGATGTAATCAAAGGCGTATTTTCCGCCGAACTTCTGGAATTCCATGAAATGGTTGTGGAAATAGAACTCCAACCCGGCATTGAAGCTCTTCTCGCCCATTTTGTTAAGCCATTCCGCGCGCTCGAGAACAGCATTCTTGTTTTTGTAGAAGAAGATCGGCGAACAGAATCCGAGGCTACCCAGTTCGTTGCAGTAGTCGATGATCTTGTCCCAGTCCAGCTTCTCATGGAAGGCAACCATGGTGTTAACCACGCTCATCCCCATGTCAGCCAGGCGCTTCTTCAGTTCGCGGCCGCTCATCTCGGGTTCGAACTCGCCGTTGTTGTATGGGAAGATGGCGAACTCAATATTCTTGTAGCCAATATCTGACACTTTCTGCAAAGTGCCCATATAATCTTTTTCCATTGTTTTCCGAACAGAAAACAGTTGCAGGCCAATCGGCATCGTTGTCATAGTTTTATCCTCCTTGATCTGTGTGAAGCCATTAAAGCATCCGGCCGAGCGTATCCAGGTTCTCTTTCGCGCTCTGGAACTCGGACTTGCTGCCGCATTCGGTCTGGGCGACGAAGACAAATTGCAGGGCGTCCAGGGTTTTAGCCTTGGCGAAGATCGCTTCAAAATCCAGAAGACCGTTGCCGATTTCAGTGTAGTCGCCGTGATGGGTGTGGATTTTGGGGTAGAACGCGTTGTCGAACGCGCCATCGACCTCGACCAGGTTCAGGTTCTTCGCTTCCTTGTCCAAGTCCTGGACCTGGAGGATCTTGATGCGCGAGCCGAGTTTATTCATCCATTCAACCGGATCGACACCGCCGCGGGTTGCCCAGTAGACATCAAACTCGAAATTGACCAGCTCCGGATCCGTGTTCTTGAGCAAAATGTCAAAGATGCGCTCGCCGCCGTATTGTTCAAATTCATTATAGTAGTTGTGGTAATGGAAGGTCAGTCCGTTATCCGCGCACTTCCTGCCCAGCTCGTTGAGCTTTTCACTGAAGAAGTAGGCTTCCTCGACGCGGCTCCTGTTCTGGTTCAGGTTGTACAGGTACATCGGAATCGTGATACCCTGGCAGCCGGCTTCCTTAAGGTAGCTGATCACCTCGTCCCAATCCAGGTATTGGTGGTAGACGACATGGCTGGACACGATCGTCAAACCCAGCCGCTCGGTCAGGGCGCGCAGCTCGGAAGCCGGGCAAGGAACGTCGAACCTGGCCAGATGGGGACTCTCGAAGAAGAGCTCGATGTTCTTGTAGCCCAGTTCAGCGACCTTCTCGATCGTTCCCAGGTAGTCATGCACCATGGCTTTGCGAACGGAATACAGGTAGAGACCTTTCTTGATTTCAGACATTTTCAACACCTCTCGTTTCAGTCATCAGTATGGACTGCCGCCGGATCGGGTCTCGTTGTAGATCTCGACGTACAGGCCCATTTCCTTGGCCAGGTTCAGGTAGGCAAACTCCATACCTTCACCGGCCTTGCCGTTGTCTTCCTTGCACCAGATCCACGGATCGGTTCCGAAGCGTTCCTTGGCGTCTTCGATGACTTTGTCGAACGCATCTTTCGTCACCACCGCGATATGGTGAATGCCGGGGCCATGTTCCTCCAGCCAGGTCTTGTAGACACCATCCGAAACCGGCTCGATCAGCTCGATCTCCATGCCGAAGCACTGGCAGAACGCGCAGCGGATTTCAAGGGTTCCTGGCTTGCCGTCGACCAGCAACTTCGGGAAGAGCTCCGGGCCGAATTCGAGGATATCCCAGGGACCGAATCCGAGGAATTCCTCATAGTGCTTGATTGCTTTTTCGACATCTTCAACGATGATGCCGAGTTGAAGCAAGTGTGTAAATTTGGGTTCCATATTATTCTCCTTCTATTGTGAACAGGCCGGTTTCAGACCTGGTCAGATTCAAGGTTGAGCCAGGCCATCTGGCCTGGCGTTAACCTGATGTCAAGCGCCTTGAGATTGTCCTGCATTTCCATGGCGTTCTGCGCGCCGACGATCGGGAATACATTCATCTCGCTGTTGAGGATGTACGCGATCGCCAGCTGCGGAACCGAGACGCCAAGGTCTTGCGCGAGCTGGAAGGTTCGATCCAGCCGCTTGAAGTTCGGCTCATGACAATAGGCGATGCGGCAGGGCTCGCTTGCGCTTTTGGGATCTGCCTGAAACGATTCGCGGGTCAGCCGGCCGCTTAAAAAGCCATTGGACAGGCTTGAATAGGCCAGTACCGGCATCTGGGCCTGGGCATACCAGTCGCGGGAGCGTCTGTTGGATTCCCCGCTGATCGATATGCACCCTGGCGCCCAGGGCTCGGCAAACTGCTCGGCCAGGCTGAAGTGTGGACTGCTGATCGAAAAGCCGACAAGACCGTTCTCGGCGGCAAATGCGTTGGCGGCGGCAATCCTCGAACTTGACCAGTTCGAGGCGCCGATCGCGCCGACCTTGCCGCTGGAGATGTGCTCATTCAAAGCCATGACCAGGATTTCGACCGGAATCGACGTGTCATCGCGATGTAGCATGTAGAGATCGATGTGATCGGTCTGCAGCTGTCTCAGCGACTCATTAAGGTCATGCAGAATGTCCGCCGGCGTGACGCGACTGCGGATCTGGTCCGGATGGCCGCCCTTCGAGATCAGGAAAATATTGCTGCGGTTGGCACGCGTCTGCATCCATCGCCCGATGGTCGATTCGCTGGGATAGGCACGAGCGGTATCCAGGGTCCAAAAGCCATTGTCGACCGCTTCATCGAGCAGCCGCAAGCTCTTCTGGATTTCCCATTCATTGATGCTTGTGGTACCCAGCACCAGCTTCGTCATCGGTTTATCGGCACCTTTTATCTTAAAGCTTTTCATTTTGCAGTCCTTCACTTCGCCTGTGGCGATTCTAGTTTTACTCGCCCTTCTTCAACGCGTCATCAAAGGCGACGTCCGACGGGTTGAAGTTCATCTGCTTGATCATCTCGCAGGATTCGGTCGCGCCGAAGACACGCTCCATCGCGCTGTCTTCCCATTCAATCGACAGCGGACCGTCATAGCCGATCGAATTGAGTTCACGGATCATCAGCTCAAAGTCGACGCTGCCGTGTCCGGGCGACACGAAGTTCCAGCCGCGGCGCGTGTCGCCGAAGGTCAAAAACGAGCCCAGAATGCCTTCTGTCCCTTCCAGATTGACCAGCGCGTCCTTGACATGGACATGATAGATCTTGTCCGCGAACTCGCGGATGAACAGGTGTGGCTTGATTCCCTGCCAGACCAGGTGGCTCGGGTCGAAGTTGATCCCGATCGTGTCGTTGCCGGCGAACTTGTCGCGGAACAGCTTCTGCGCCGAGTAGAAGTCAAACGCGATCTCGGTCGGATGCACCTCCAGCGCGAACTTCACGCCGCAGCGCTTGAACTCGTCCAGGATCGGCGTCCACAGCTCGACGATCTCGTCGTAGCCTTCCTCGATCATCTCCTCGGTCGTCTGCGGGAACGAGTACCAGAACGCCCAGATCGGCGAGCCCATGAACCCGGTGACAACATCAACGCCCATCGCCTTCGCGGCCTGGGCCGTGTACTTCATTTCCTCGATCGCCCAGGCCCGGATCGCTTCAGGATTGCCCTTGACATTGTCCGGCGCGAAGTTGTCCAGGCGCTTGTCCCAGCGGTCGCCCACGCACTGGCCGGCCAGGTGGTTGCCCAGCGCCCAGCACTGCAGGCCGTTCTTCTCGAGAATCGCCTTGCGCTCGGCCACATAGGCCGGTTCGGTCGCAGCCTTGCGAACGTCCATGTGGTCTCCCCAGCAGGCGATCTCCAGGCCTTCAAAGCCCATTTTCGCAGCCAGTTCGCAGATCTCTTCAAACGGCAGGTCGGCCCACTGGCCGGTGAATAGTGTTATGGGTCTTGTCATATCAATCACATTCCTTTCGCTATTGATTCATTGACTGTATTTTATACAGTCGTCCACTCGGAATTGTTCTTGCCGCTGTTGATGACCGCGTGCAGGAACTTGACGCCTTCAATGCCGTCTTCCGCGTTCGGGAAATCCAGATCGTCTTCGGTCAGCGGCTCGCCGTTGGCCTTTTTCATCAGGGCTTCCATATAGGTCTTGTACATGTTGGCAAACGCCTCATAGTGCCCTTCGATATGACCGCCGGGGATGCGGCTGAGCTCAGCGGCACGACCCTTGACATATCCGGCGCCGCGATAGAAGGTCTGGGGTGCTTCACCGCGCGGTGTAAATTTGAGCATTTCAGGCGTTTCCTGAACCCATTCAAGGGATCCGTGCGTACCGTAAATTCGAACACGCAGCCCGTTCATATGGCCGATCGCGACCTGGGAGCTCCAGAAGACGCCGCTGGCTCCGTTCGAGAATTCCAGCAGCATGTTGGAATTGAGATCCAGATCATGCTCGAAATAGTCCGTTCTTGCACACAGGCGCTTGATGCGCAGGCCGGTGATGTAGGAAACCGTGTTCTCGATATGGGTTCCGATGTCACCGGTGCAGTTTGAGATGCCGGACACCTTGGGGTCGGCACGCCAACCGGAGAATTTGGCGGTCTTACTGATTGTCTTGCTCAGCTCGTCGATCAGCCACTCCTGGGGATACTCGGCGTTGACGTTGATGATATCGCCCAGCTTGCCTTCATCGACCAGCATTTTGGCGAATTTGACCATGTGATAGCCTGAATAGGCGTAGGCGACACCAAACATCAGGTCCTTTTCTTTGGCAATCCTGCCCAGCTCTTCTGCTTCGTCAATGCCCCAGGTCAAAGGCTTCTCGCAGAAGACATTGATGCCAGCTTCCAGAAATTTCTTGGCGATTTCATAATGCGTGTTGTTGGGTGAACAGATGACGACAAAATCAATGCAGTCCTCACGCTGGCTTTCCTTGTCGGCCATCTGAGCGAAGCTGGAGTATGTCCGCTCGTCTGATACACCAAGCGTCTGGGCAGCCGCTTCGTTCTTCTCAGCTTTGCGGCTGAAGCAGCCGGCAACCAACTTCGAATACGGTTCAAATGCGATTGCGCCGCGATGGACCTTGCCAATAAAGGCATTGAGGTCGCCGCCAACCATACCGTACTGAACAGTTTTTTTCATAATCAAACCTCCACATTTCTAAGCATTCGATTGAGCCTGGCTAATTTATTCCATTTTTATTAAAGCATCGCAGTCTTTGGCCTTCAAAGACAAGCCGGCTGAAAACACACGACAATCTTGCTGTATGACAAGTTCAAGTGCGTTCGCTTCCCCAGAGAAGGTGGCAACAGATCGGGTATATGTGATATTCTTTTCATAGAACCCGCAATCAGAGTAATCACAGCCTGAGCGCTGACAGAGTGATCCACATGAGCAATGACCAGAAATATGAATACATCAAGCATCTCAAGGGTTTGAGCCTGCACACCTATTTTGTGTCGATCGACCAGCGCCTGCAGCATTGGCATGGCGATGTCGAAATTCTTTTTGTTGTCCGCGGCTCTGTCCAGTTGTCTGTCGGACAGGACCTGTTTTCAATGAACAAGGGCGATATTATTGTCATCAATCACTTTGAGATTCATTCGCTGCGCCAGGCCACAGAGAACAACCTGCTGTTTGTGGTCCAGTTCGACCCGGCTTTCTGCAAGCGATATTTTTCAGAAATGCAGTACATTCGCTTTGATGACCGTCTTCTGAATAAAGACAGGGATGCGGAGAGCTGGACAGCTGTACGGGCTATCCTGATTGAGACGATCGAGATTTTTGCGGCCGAACAGCTGTTCTACCAGTTCCAGCTGGTATCCCAGCTCAACCGGCTGGTCTTCACGCTGCTTCGCAACCTGCCGTTTAAGATGTATGCCCGCAAGGAAATCGATTCATATGAAAACAATCTAGAGCGGCTGAACCGCATCCTGATTCATATTCAGAACAACGCACAATACAAGATCACGCTGGATGAAATTGCCAAAGACGAAGGCCTGAGCACGTTTTATCTATCCCACTTCATTCGCCAGCACCTGGGTGTATCCTACCAAGAGTACCTGTCTCAGGTCAGGCTGAACAAGGCCGCCGGCATGCTGGCAACCACCCAAAAAAGTGTTAGTTCAATTGCGATGGAAAGCGGGTTTTCAGATATCCGTTACTTGCGCAAGCACTTCGAATCTCACCTCGGGTGCTCGCCGGAAGCCTACCGGAAGCGCAACGAAATGACCGAACAGCCCATGCTGCCGATCTTCGCCGGACAATCCCGGGAACAGCTCGTAGACAAAGCGCGACTCAAAGAACTGATCCAGGAACTATCCGAAGGTCAACTCGGGTAACATGGATGCCACTTCATCCTCAATGGCTGATCAGCTTGCGATGCGCGGCTTTGTAAGCCGCCCGGTTTTCCCGGACACTAGTCAGGATCAGGACAATCAACAACGCCAGCCCGGTTATAATTTTCTGCATGTTGCCGGAAAGACTCATGGCTACCAGACCACTGGTAATTAGGTTTAATGAAAACTCACCGATCAGGATGCCCAGGGTCAGACCGCAATATCTTGAAATCGCAATACCCATGACAACGCCCATGATCGGGGTAAAGGTCAAATTCAGCGTATCCATATTGGCTTTCGGACCAACCGTCCCCCCATAGCTGAGGTGGATAATCGAGGCGATGCCAATGAAGATGGCCGCAACCAGAAAGCAAATGAACTTGACTCGGCGCGGATTGATACCAATGCTTTTGGCGACTGTCACACCGTTGCCGACAGACCGTACATCGTAACCGATTTTGGAATGTTCGTAAATCATATAAAAGATCAACCCGGCAATCGCCAGAATAATGAAAATCCAGGGAGACTTGCCCAGGACGCTTGCTGACCTGGCGATCGTGATATTGCCTCCGCCGCGATACAACTGCGAAATGGATTCATAGATCAGCATCATGCCGATCGTGGTAATGATCGACGGGATTTGAAGCAGTGTAAAGACAGCGCCGGTCAGGATTTCCAGAACTAGGGCGCTCACCATACAGGCTATTATAACGCCCCACAGACCCCACTCCATGGATGCATATGCCGCGAATACTGCAGACAGTGAGACAACCGCACCGGCACTGAAGTCCCACGCACCGACCAGAAGATTCAGGCAGATGCCCCATCCGATCAGAGTCGGTGTAACGGACTGGATCAAGCTGACATAGAGGCCGAACGGCCGTCCGAAATTACTTGGCGCTAGGATCAGGAAAACAAGGTATATTAGAACTGGTAGCGCCAGTGACATCACGATTCTAACAAGATTGGTTTTGAGTGTTTCACTCATCTGAAGCACCTGCTTTACGTTTTCTTCCAGCCCGGGCTGCGTCCTGCGCAGATATGGATCGCAGCCCGGACCAGGTTGGTTTTGGTTTAGTAGGATTGGTCAGGCAATATTATGCCGGGTCTTGACGTCTTCAACCGAATAGGCTGAGGCAATGGCCTGTAGGTCATCATAGGTGAAGTCCGGGTTGAAGTAGCGGATCATGCTGCGAACTTCATCCAGATCGTAAGCGTAGATGTTCTCTTCCAGATTTTCCATGCTCGAGAAGTAGAGCGCTGCGTCGGATGCCTGGTTAAAGGCTACATACTCGCATTCGATGGTCGCTTTGCCATCGGTTTCGAGCGGTGTGCCCATGACCGAGTTCAGGACCAGCATGGTCGTAAACATGTTGTCAACAAACTGGCCATAGTTGGCGCAACTGATATATCCGTTCTCCAGGTCAGAGGTGATGTTCTCGGTTGCATCAAGCGAGCCAACCTTGACTTCGCCCAGCTTGCCGACATTCTCAAGACCTTTGAGCACACCTTCCAGTTTGCCGGTAGAGCCGCTCAGAACAATGATGCCCTCAACATCAGGAAAGTTTGAGACAATGGTTTCGGCAGCCGCTGTACAGTCCGCAGCTTCCTGAGCGTTACGGATTTCAGTATAGACTTCAATACCCTTCTCGCTGCAAAGCTCTTTATAAGTTGCGGAAACGGTATCGGTTGTCGTGTCACCGGTAGCCGGGCCGATGATCGCGGTTTTGGTGACATTCAAGTCTTCAAACGCGTCGACAACCCGCACAGCCACATTGGCGTTGTTTTCATAGCAGCGACCAATGTAGTACTCCGCAGCTTCCAGTGCGCTGACGATCTCAGGGTCATCAACTTGTCGGCAGTATTGTGCCCAGTAGACTTCAGACTCGTCGCAGACCTGCGCAATTTTGGGCAGGACTGCTTCGCTGAAGTTGCAGAAAACGATACCCTGACAACCCGCGGCGATCAGATTCTCAACGCTGGCGACCTGGTCCTCAGGCGAAAATGCGCCAACATCCAGAACCAGTTCAAAGCCCAGGTTGTCAGCGATGTACTGAACATATTGTGCCATGGACGCGAACAGGCCATCATTGACGAGAATGGTCATGCCAATTTTTATGTCGGATGGCAGGGTGTCGCCATCAGCAGCTGTTTCACCCTTGGTTGTATCTGATGGGACTACAGTTGTTCCTGTTTGTTCCTGACAGCCGGTCAGCGCAAAGGCTAGGACAAGCGACAGGATCAGGACGAGTGCTAGAATCCGTTTCGACTTTTTCATGTTGAACCTCCCATAATTTTTGATTTCTTATCTATATAAAGCCCGAAACCCAGAGTCGCTCGGATCGTGCAGGACAACCGGTCTTCCTGCACAACCCTTTCGGCAAAATTCCGAACCGTCAATTGATAGCAACAGTATTCTTACGGTCATAGGACAGGGCGACAGCTGCGATCAGTATCACGCCTTGGACCGCCTGCTGCCAACGGTCATTCAACCCCCATATGATCAGCCCATTCTGAATGACCGCCAGCATGAGGGCTCCAATCAGGCCTGCCTTCATTTTGGCACCGGAGCCGCCATTCAGAGACATGCCGCCGATGACCAGCGCGGTGAGTACGTTGATCTCGAACATCGAGCCGGAATTCGTCGATGACGAAGCTGCCCGCATCATGCTGAGAAAGCCGCATAAGCCTCCGAAAAAACCGGAAATCATATATGCCAGCGCCTTCATGCGCTTCACCGGGACACCTGCCTGCCGGGCTGCAGTTTCATTGGCGCCGATAGCCCTGCTGAATTTACCGATGCTTGTGTATTCAAATAAGACAAACATAATTATAAAAACCACAGCGATGATGATTAGCTTGTTGCTAAAGGTATCGAACCTGGACAGAGCTGGCGGCATGGCGATCGAACCGTCATCATTGAGGATCCAGGTAACGCCCCTAAGGGTAAACATGATGCAGATTGTTACAATGATCGCTGGAACCTTGAACAGAACATGGATAGAACCTGTAATCAGGCCGATCACAGCGCCGGCAGTCAGGCAGATGATGATCGCGAGCAACGGGTTAAAAGCCCTGGCTGTAAGTACTCCCAGTGTGGCAGTTACACCAATGATGCCACCCAGTGACAGGTCGAGGTTGCCCTGGGCAAGAACAAAGGACGCGCCCATCGCGCCGCACATGATGATAAATGATTGGTTGATCAAGAGCCTGATGTTCTTAAATTCTAGCAGTGCACCGCCGCTGGCGATCTGAAAGATGATCAGCACAGCGAATAGTCCCAGAAACCCGCTGAGAAATCGTCCGAATACCTTATAATCCAAGCTGATGTTTTTATTTTTATTTTTAATTTCAATTTCGGCCATTTGGTTCACACCCTTCGTCATGAGATCATATGCTTGATAATTTTGGCTTCGGACAAACCTTCAGACCGCTTGAACGAAGCAGAAATTTCGCCATCCTTCATGATCAGGATGTTATCGCTCATGCCAATCAGTTCCGGAAGTTCCTCAGATATCATCAGAATCGATTTGCCCTGCGCCTTGAGATCCTGCATCAACTGGTAGATCATCTGCTTGACGCCGATATCGATTCCTCGGGTCGGACAGTCCATGATCAGGATGTCAGAGTCATTGCCCAGCCAGCGGGCGACGACGACCTTCTGTTTGTTGCCGCCACTAAGGTGTGAGACGTGCTGGTTGATCGATCTCATTTTAACCCCGAGGGTTTCGCAGACCGACTTCGACAGCCTATTTTCAGCACGCCGGGTGATGAAAAAACCCCTTTGCAGACGCTTAAGGCTAGGCAGGCAGATGTTGCTCTTGATCGACGTCGAAAGCATCAACGCTTCCTGGTCACGATTTTTAGACATGTATCCGATTTTCCTGGCGATCGCTGCAACCGGTGAGGAGACCGGACTTTGAAGTTCGCCGACTTTCACGGTACCGCTATCCAGCTTAACAAGACCAAAGGCGGCTTTGCCCAGATCATGCATGCCGCAATCGGACAGGCCACCGATGCCTAGGATCTCTCCCTCATGCAGATTTAGCGATACACTACGGAGTTGGTTTGCGAAGCTGACATTATCTATTTTAAGAACAACCCGATTGCCATGGCTGCCATCCTCATCGCTTCGATAATAACCTTCATTGATATTGCGGCCGATCATCAGAAACTGGATAGTCTGGATCTCCATCTGATCCTTGTCAAGCGTTTCGATCAGGCGGCCATCACGCAGAACAGTAACCGAATCGCATTGCTCGATAATTTCTGTCAGGTCATGGGAGATAAACAGGATGGTTTTACCATCGTCCTTGAGTTCATGTATGATCCTGTACATGATTTCCCGACCGCTTTGAGACAGGGCGGTTGTCGTCTCGTCAATAATCAGGATATCGGGATCATTATCGACGGCTCGAGCTAATTCGACCAGTTTCCTGTCCTCAAGTGACAGCAGGTCCGTCGGCAGTTCAGGATTGATCCAGTCCACGCCGATCCTGACAAGGGCAGCCTTGGCCGCTCTATTCATCTGCTTCTTGTTGACAATGCCCAGCCGGCTGAACTGTAGCTCCTTACCAGCGAAAAGGTTGGCCGCAACAGTGATCTTGTTGATGGTTGCCATTTCCTGGACAATCATGCTGATTTTCTGCCGGTCGGCATCCAGCATTGATTGCGGCTGGTAATGCGCGCCGCGCAATTCAAGGTTGCCACTGTCTGGCTTGATAACGCCAGCGATGATGTTTGACAGTGTTGACTTGCCTGAACCGTTCTCACCGATAAATCCACGGATCTCTCCTGGCGCCAACTCTAGTGTGACATCAATAAGAGCTTGCGTAGGCCCGAAATTTTTGCTGATGTTCATTGTCTTTAATATAGGCTCCTTCGACATAACTCCTCCTATAAGCTCATAAGTCAGACGCCTGTGGTGCTGTCAAGTGCTGAGCAAATTTGTCATTAAGAATTGGGATAAAATGTTGCCACACGCCTAATTTATCAAATGAAAGCCGCTGTATAAACGGAGCAAATCCACGATTTTGTTTAATATCACACGATTCAAGTGTTTGGCCAGTATTGCTTCGTGCACATTGTCGGATTATTGATAGCAGTATTTGAGAAAAAAT
Source organism: uncultured Saccharofermentans sp. (assembly GCA_963675845.1). GTDB lineage: Bacteria > Bacillota > Clostridia > Saccharofermentanales > UBA5734 > UBA8949. Next base: position 599,707 of record OY776634.1, read on the forward strand.
ACAGCTCCGCAAATTTTACAGGCGCATTCCAGAAGCAAAAAGCGAGCACTGAACAGACCGGGAATCATACCGTCACTGGCGTAAAGCTGCAAGTCGTAACGCCTTCGGAGAACAGCGCCACTGATCCTGAGTATGACCAGTTGAATAACTGCTGCTTTTGAGATCAAGGCAAGCAACAGCCAATGCAGGAATATTACAAAATTGTCGGGATGAACCAGAATATGGATCTGGAACAAGACAATCGGTTAGGATACAATTTCACGATTTACCTTGGGTGTGTGCACTTTTGCACGATTGCCTGAGGAATCAGGAAAGCAAGCTCTTCCGATATTGCTGTTGCGAGCACTTGATGTGCTTTTTGAAAACTCTCGAGAAATGATCAGCTGTTTGATAGCCAACTCGTTCGGCGATCACTGGAAGGGGCGAAGCTCTAGCGGAGAACCGATTGGGGAGGGATCATCATTGAGATTGAAGCTTCTAGCCGGCGGATTAACTGCCCGAGTACGGAGTTGTTACATCTGCTGTCCCGTGAGCGTATCCGGGCAGCAGTTTCACCAAAGAATTCGACCTGAACGTCGCTTGGCTTGCTACATGCCTACCCAGGAGCACCGGTTCGACCTATATGCGAATTGACTGGGAAATGATCGGCAGATACCGCCAGCGACACCGACAGGTTGCGGTAGTCTGGCAATTTTGTATAGTCTTCCAGCAGAAGCAGCGGCAGGCGGCTGATCCCGGCGTGATCTAATATCTTCTCATAGAAGCGGCATCGCTCGAATAGAGCGGCCAGCAATTTTGGGTTCGGGCTGTTGGAGTCCTGAAGGATCAAATCCGAATCATAGTGCCATCAATACAGTCCGTCGCAACGAAGCATCAGGTCATAAAACTGGTTCAGCTTAAGTGGCTTGACAAAGGGATCATCGACTTTTCGCCTCCATTGTATCGCACAATTTCATATGTTCGGGCAATATTATGGTTAAAAATACATCTGCTTCCGGATTATTATCAAGTTGTCAGGCCTGATCAATCTAGATTTCGTCAGGAGGAATCTGAATAACCAAGACAAAAACAACTGGTTTAAAAAATTGAAAGAAGTCCTGTGTGACCCGTTTGAATCATTTGTCACACGGCTGGTTTCCGCCTACACGCATTTCCGGCAGCCGATTCCGATCTTGCTGCTGTGGAAGGATATTACCTTGATCAGCCGATGAGGCATGCGGCTTGGGTCATTGACTGGACTTCAACAAAAATTTCCCGCTTTAATTTTCTGTCAAGAATTAATCGAAGCTTAAAGCGGGGAAATTCCATTAGATCTGTTCTGAACTGAACTGCCGTTGAAACGATGCAGCCGTCCGTTTCATCGGCTTGACGCGATCAGCAGCTTACAGATATCGGTCGGTCTTGAACGGCACAGCCGGCAGACTTTCACGGTTATAGAGGTTGACCTCGCAGTAGTTGGCCCAGCCATAGCTGGCGGCGGCAGGCATCGCGACCTGTGGACTGCTGATCACAACGTTCCCATCCTCGATTTTAGCTTTGGCTTCCTGGTATAATCGATTGGCTCCGCAGATTTTAAACCCTTTAAGCTTTTCGCCCCGGCAAACGAGGCCGCCTGCCGCATGATCGAATTCGAGAATCATCCGACTGCCCTCGATGCGCATGGATCGATAGACCGGTCCTGAGCTTTCGATGGGTTTGCCGTAGACTTCTTCCAGAGCGACTTTCGCCAGACGCTGGCCGACCGGCTCCTTGCGACGGGGGTGGATATCGAAGAAGCTGCCGACATCCATGGTCACCGCCATGCCGGTCCGTTTTACCGTCCGGGAGACCTGGAACTGCTGGTCGCGCAGGATGGCATACATGTCCCCGTCCGGGTTGCCTTCCCGGCTGTACGCGGACAACTGGGCGAAGACAAAAGGCAGGTCTGGATTTTCAAAGGTCTCCCGCCAGCAGTCGATCATCAATGTGAACAGCTTGCTGTAGATCCTAGCCTTGATGTCATCGCTTTCACCCTGGTAGAAGATGACGCCGCTGGCCGTGTAGGGGGCAAATGTCTGCACCATGTTGCGATAAAGGGATCCCGGGTAGCCAAAGGGCGCTCGGGGACCCGGACCGATCGCTATTTGCATGACGCTGAGCATCTCAGGTGGCAGATCGGAAAATTCAAACGGCTGATCCATCTCGATTTCAGGGTCCATATCCGTCAGCATGCTGGACATGCCAGCCATCAGCATTTTGACAGCTGAGTTGTACTGGTTCATGTCCAGTTTCTCAACCGCCTCCCGGTATTCATCAAGATAGGATTTAACATCCGGGTCCCTGGATAGATAATCTTCACGTGTCCATGCTGAAGCAGACGATCCGCCGAGGTTGCACTCAATGATCCCGATCGGCATGTTTAGATCTGAATGCAGATCGCGGGCAAAGTGGTAGCCGACCGCGGAGAATTCGCCGACGTGCTCCGGCACAGCCTGGCGCCAGGCGGACGTGCGGCTGAACTTGTCCGGGTTATCTTCAGTTTCGCCATCGTAGAGGAGCTTTTGGACATTGAAAAAACGGATTTGCGGATAATCGGCCGCAGCGATATGCTCACGATATCCTTTGGTCGTCTTAAGCGGCCACTCCATATTCGACTGGCCACCGGCAATCCACACTTCCCCGGCCAAAATGTCCCGGATGACAACCTGCTCCTCGCCGTCGCTGACAACCAGGTCGTACGGTCCGCCGGGCGGCACAGCTGGCAGCCGGGTTTTAAATCTGCCGTTAGGCGCTTGTGCCGTGACTGTATGCCCGGCGAATTTCAGGCTGACCGTCGAGCCCGAAGCAGCCATACCCCAGACAGTCGTTTCGATACCATGGCGAATGATGCAGCCGTCTGAAAAAACAGCCGGAAGTTCCAATGTCTTGTTCATTTTGAGTTCTCCTTGCTTGCCAATAACGCGTCTGCGCAGAATCATTATTGATTATACCGTAGATTTGTTTCTGGTTATATCAACATTTGCGATCACGACATTAAGAAAACCGACAAATAGCAATCTCTAGTCGATTACTCAACATCTCGCCGCAGCTGCTGGTGAATTTGAGCTATCGCTTCCTGATAGGGAATCCCAATGGATTGTGGGTTCTCAAAGCATTTCTTCCTTTGTGTTGGCAAAAAGATATCTGGTATAGATAGCGCATGGAGCCATCTCAAATTCAATTTTGAGATGGCTCCATATCACCACAATCCCTTTTTCCAGGTGTTAGGAGATACGCTTATACTACATCTATCTGCACCATTGCGTCATCCATACCTTCGGAAGCGACCTTGACTTGAACAATGCCTTTTTCCTTTCCCGCCCTGATGATCGCCTGCATCCTGCCCTGGTATGTCATATGGGTGTCCTCGTTATACTTTTCTTCGGTCTTTGGGTCCGCCGATCCGCATCCAGCTAATGTACCTGGGCCGTCTATGCTGACTTTGATCTTTTTTTCGGACGTCATGTTCAAGACACCGTTTTCATCCTTAAGCTCTATGTCGATATAGCAAAGGTCATTGCTCCCGGCTCGAATCTCATCTTTATCCTGGGATATCGTGAGCTTGGGGTCTTGTGCGGTGGATATCTCAAATCTTCCTGATTCCATTTTGCCAACATATGAAACCACTTCGACTTTCCCGGGTTCATATTTAGTTTGCCACTTGCAGTAGTACTTTTTAAAATCATCTCCGACAGGTATTCGTCCCTGTGTTTTTCCGTTGACGAATAGCTCGGCTTCTTCAGCATCTGCATAGGCTTCGACCACGATGTCCTTGCCTTCGAACCCCGGCCAAGTCCAGCTGCAGACAGCATCTGTGAAACTCCAATTGCCCGTCATGATGGTCTTGCCGAAGTTTTGAGGCGGCTGGACCGCGGCATACGGCACTTGCCCCCGTCCGCCCCAGATGACTTCTCGCCAGTAGGATACGGGTTTTCTGTGACCCGTTATATCCAGATCCCCACAGTAAGCATTGATCCAGGGATATTCCTTCATAAAGGCCTGTTTGCCTTGCGTATCTTCCATGTAGTTGATCGCGCCTATGCCAGTCTCCCCCAGATAGTCCCAGGCTGTCCAGCTGAAGTCACCGATCACATGACTGTTGTTTTTGACCAGATCCCAGTTTACATCCAGAGCAGCAGGACTGGTCTCCGTTCCGACGCAGATCCTCTCGGGATGCGTTTTGTGATCCAGCTCGTATCTGGCAGCCGAATAGTTATAACCTACTACATCCAGCATGTCACAGGATTCTTCAATCGCCTGGCTGGAGACAGGATGCATGGCGAGCATGTTCATCATCTGGCCCATGTCGTTCATCATCTGGTTGAGGCCATCTCCATCTTCGGACTGGCCACCCGATGAACCCGTGATTTCTCCCAGACGATCCATCACGGCAAGCAGGACATTCAGTCCGTTCGTGATGTATCGGGTGTCGTCAAGCGATCTTATTTTGTCGATATATTTTCTGCCCCAGTCCGCACTGTAGTCAGACCCGCATTCCGGTATCTCGTTTCCGATCGAATACAGTATTACGCTTGGATGGTTGTAATCCTTGCGGATCATGCTCTCAAGGTCGAGTTCCCACCACTCGCTCATGGAAAAAGCGTAATCATAATCCGCCTTGGTCCGCGTCCAGGTATCCGAAAATTCGTCCATCACCATCATGCCAAGCCGATCACAGGCATCCAGAAAAGCTTTGCTAATGGGGTTATGTGCGGAACGCACGGCGTTATAGCCGGCATCCTTTAACAATTTGACCCGTCGTTCTTCTGCGTCTTCAAAGGCACACGCGCCCAGAAGACCGTTGTCGTGGTGGATGCATCCGCCTTTGAGCTTGACTGTTCTGCCGTTGATTCTAAGCCCATGCATCGTATCCAGGCGAAGCTTGCGGATACCGAATTGATCCGATTCCGAATCCAGCATATTGTCTTCGAGATCGACCAGCGTTATTTCGCAGCTATAGAGGTTCGGGTCGTCCACGCTCCACAGTTGGGGATCGGTCAGGGTTATGTTTTGCTCGGCCGTGATCTTCTGTCCCGCGAATAGATTGATTTTGCTTTTGACCTCGGCTACTTGTTTATCTTGACCATTCTTGATTTTTGAAATCACATAGCCGGATCGATGCCAAACAGAATCGTTCTGAATATCCGCGGATATCCTGACGACGGCCAGTTCATCATCACAGTCGATGGTCCTGATCCTTAAGCCATTCGCCTCAATGTGGAAAGGCGGAGCCTGCAAAAGATATACGTTTCTGTAAATCCCCGCTCCCGAATACCACCTGGAATTAGGCTGACAGGTATTTTTGATGGTAACCCTGATCTCATTGTCCTTGCCATATTCCACGAAATCATTGATTTTTACTTGGAATCCAGTATAGCCGTTGACATGCTTGCCTGCTACATTGCCGTTAATCTCAACATGGGCATACATGAATACACCTTCAAATTCCAAATAGAGGATATCCCCTCTAGCTGTTTCAGGAATATAAATGGTTTTTGTGTAATTATATGTCTCGCCCGGAAAGTATCCGCCGCCGCTCCCGGATACCGCATCTGCGCTCCGATCCTTATGAAGCATGCTATCATGGGGCAGATCCACGTCAGCTTTTTCCGGGGGCTGTCCTCCAAAAAACGTTGCCATCAGTCCGGACGCGCCGGTCCAGCTTTGCCAGTCATTGTTGATGTTTGTCTTTTTCATATTGTCTCCTTCTTATATTTTTTCTCAATTGCCTTGGCCCTTTCCCTGTTCAGGCGCCATTGCGTGAACCTTTCCTGGTTAGAAGAAATGCCTAGTAGTATGAGAAGGAAAACACCTGTCATGACCTGCCTGGTCATAGCACCCATACCAGCTGCTACTAGATTGTTTGCTAGAACGTTCATCGTAAACGTACCAACGACGACTGCTACAGCTATATTGCAATACTTCGCCAGGAAGAATGCCAGGATGACACCCATGAAGGCATCAAACATTGTGCCCATCGATCCGAACATCGCAACGTTTAGGATCTGTCCATTGGTTGACATGTGGAGCACAGCTGCGACTCCGATAAATATCCCGCTGATGCTAAAGGCTATCTGTTTGATCCGTGTGTCGTTAAGCCCTGCTGATTTGGCAATATCTTCGTTTCCGCCCAAAGCCCTGATGTTATGCCCGTATGTCGTGAGGTTGAACAAAACATAATAGAGTATGAACATGATCGCGAGCACGATGAAGATCCACGGGGAGAGCGCCAGCGTGGTGTATTTCATCCTGATGGTCGCTCCCCCGTTGAAAATCATTCTCGGCAAAGCTTCGTATACGAGCAGCAGACCGAGTGCCAGTACAAATGTCGGTATTTTTAATTTGTTATTTAGAAAGCCGGTCAAAGATGCCAGCAAAACACCTGTCAGCATGCAAAACAGCACAAGACCAGGAATCCCCGTATTCGTCAGATTCATCAGGTTTCCACCGATGATCGCAGAGGCAAGGACCGCCGCACCGACCGAAAAGTCCATAATACCCATCAGCATGTTGCTGATCAAGGCCATTGAAATAAGTATCGGGATCACCGACTGCCTCATCGTGACCAGCAATGTTCTTGCATTGAGCGATCTTCCTTCGGTTATGATGGCGAAAAGCACGATGACTGCAACCGGCAGCACCAATGTCTTGATGGTGTTGAGAATGAATCTCTTGATTTGAGTCTTTGAACCAGCTTTCACGATTTACACCTCTTATCCTGCGGTTTGGTCAGCGTCTTGACTGCACTTCTTCAAGCGAATATTCTTCACAAAGCGTTACCAGGTCGTCATATGTGAAATCACCGTTGAAACCCACGATCATCTTAGCGATCTCTTCGGGCGTATAGACGGGAACTTCACCATCCACAATCTCGACATAAATCTCATATTCATCGCTGTTGTGCACTTCGATGTGCTCGCGATAAACCGTATCGTTTACATCTGGAATCAACCTTGTTCCATCATACAGGTAGTTGTATAGGACTGCGAAAGAAGCCATGATCGTACCGTACTGTCCACCGGCGATATAGACCAAGGTTTCAGTGTCAAAGAAATCCGGTGTGCTTTCAGAAATATCGACAGTGGCATACTTAATCTGATCGATCAGGCCTTCGGCATTGATCGCCTGATACACGGCCTCGCCACCAGCTGTCGTGAACAAGCCATCCATATCAGGATAAGCTGCCGCAAACGAAGCGATGGATTTGGCGAACTCTCCCATGCTATATTCTTCTGCGATCACTTCCATATCTGAATATTCAGCAACCTGATCCAAGAAACCGCGCATTCTGTCATCGTGGCTTAGCGCAAGGCCGGGCGTTATTCCGCAGACGCCGATTTTTCTCGCGCCTGACTCGTAGAGTGCTTTGCAGGCGTTGACTCCGATGTTGTAATTCGAGTCTGCAATGGCACCAATGTATTCTTCATATTCTTGTGCCTGCGAAGCGACATCGTCTGGTATTTCATTACAATAACTAACCATCGAAACGCCGGCGGACTTGCACATCTCCAAAGTCGCGATATCCACACCGACCATCATGATCCCATCCATATCTGCCTGAAGTGCTGCCTCAATCGCGCCAGCGCCGCCTTCGGCTGACATTCCGGTTTCAATGAACTGAAACTCGACATTGAAATCCTCTGCCAGTGATTCCAGTGAAGACTTAAATTGTGATCCAAGCTTGTCCGTAAATGAGTGATAAATCACTCCAATTTTCAATTCCGGTATGTCGTTCGGAATCAAACTGGTTTCAGCCGCGCTGGACGTCGAAGTACTCCCCTCGGTTTGTGTGGTCGTCGGCTCGCTGCATGCCGACAGCCCAATCATCATGGCCAACACAATTAGGATGCTTAGAATCTTTTTCATTTTCGTTCCTCCTCTTTCTTTTGTTTCCTTAAGACATCAATTTGATCTGCTTCAAGTTCGATCGGTCAAATGATATTGCCACTATTACGATGAACAATAAGCCCTTTGCCCCGTTGACGATATTCACGTCAAGTCCCCAGATAATCAATCCATTGGACAGAACAACACTTGTCACTGCGCCGACGATGACTGCCCGCATTTTGGATGTGCTTCCTCCGGCCATCGGGAATCCGCCGAGGATGATCGCCAGCATGACATCAAACTCGAGTCCCATACCCGAATTGGCCGTTACTGTGCCCATCCTAGTCAACTGAAAGAAGGCTGCGATACCGAGGCAAAGCCCCAAAAAGGTAAAAGCCAGGATCTTATTTTTTTCTACTTTCATTCCTGCCTGTGCCGCGGTCAGAGGATTTCCCCCGATAGCCTTGAGATTCCTACCGGCTATTCCCTTTTCGAAAAGGAAATAGCCTAAAGCAACGATCGCTACAAGGACCGCGCCTTTCAACAATGGATTGTTAAAAACTATATAGTCAGAGTAGTTCGTCCGCATCTGTCCGCCTGCCGCGTTTGCGCCAGTCGCGAGCAAACCCGCACAGACAGCTCTGATGCAAAGCGATGTCACAAAAACAGGTACCCTCAGAACAGAAGCAGATGCTCCAACCAAAGTGCAGCTGGTCACACAAAGTGCGATGGAAGCCATGATAGCCACCCAAACCGGCAACCCGAAAACGGTCAGAATCATGATCATGACGTATTGGGATAATCCGCTTGCGGCACCTATCGAAAAATCGATGCCTCCGTGAGAGAAAACGAAAGCGGCGCCTACTGCGACCACCATAACGGTGAAGCTTTGATTCAAAAGATTGATCATATTACTGCCGCGAATCAGAATGCCATCCGTCAAAATGATAAGCGCAACAGTTATGAATACCAATCCCGTGAATGGCAGAATCGCTGAAATCAATTCCTTTTGCTGGGCTTTCTTGTCCAGTTTTTCTTGAATTGCAATATTCTTGTCCGTTTTTTTGGGGATAGCAATATTGTTGGATGCCACGGTTGTTCCTCCTATATCATCTTTTCGATTAATACCGATTCAGTGATGTTCTCGTCCCTGCTGATGGTGGTTTGAATTTTGCCATCCTTGATCACGATCACCCGGTCGCACATGCCGATGAGTTCGGGCAGTTCTTCTGAGATCATGAGAATGGCCTTGCCCTTAGCTTTCAGGTCTTCCATCAGACGATATATAGCTGCCTTGGTGCCGATATCAATGCCTCTTGTCGGACAGTCAAGTATCAGGACTTCGCTGTTTTTAGCCAGCCATTTACCTAAGACCACCTTCTGCTTGTTGCCGCCTGAAAGCTCCGTACATTTTTGCTTTTCGTTGCGGCACTTGATTTTCAGTCCTTCGATCTGTTTGGAAGTTATTTCGTTCTCTTTTTGCTTGCCAACATATCCGAATGCTTTCTTGATATCCGGTAGTGATGGCAAAACGATATTCTCCTGGATACTGGCACTCAGTATGATCGCTTCCTTGTCCCGCTCCTTGGAAACATAGGCCAAACCGTCAGCAACCGCCTCGGCCGTATTGTCTATAGCGTTTCCCCCGAGAAGAACATCGCCGAATACTGGCCTTTCGATTCCGAACAATACCCTGCCCAATTCATGCATGCCGCACTCTGACAAGCCCGCAACCCCGAGTATCTCGCCCTGATGAAGTTTGAGTTCAATATCTTCCAGTTGACCGAAGTGTAATCTCCGCGCATGTAAAACCACATCATCTCCATGAGAGCATTCCTGGTCGGATCTGAAATAATGTCCTTCAAGCTCTCTCCCGATCATCAGCGTGCGCATATTCTCCTGTGTGATGTTTTCATCTTCGAGTGTCTCAATAATCTTGCCGTCACGCAGCACGGTTACGGACGTACATATGTCGACAATTTCCTGTAGATCGTGTGAAATAAACAGGACCGACTTGTTCGCCGCGTACATTTTCTTGATGAGCTTATACAGCAGCTCCCTGCCCTTGTGCGCAAGTGCTGTAGTCGTTTCATCGACGATCAGAAGATCCGGTTCATAAACCATAGCACGCGCGACCTCGACGATTTTCCTGTCTTCAAAATTGAGAAAAGCCGTCATTGTTTCTGATCGAATTTCGGGTGCACCAATTTCATCAAGTATCTGGTTGGCTTTCCTGTGCAGATCCTTGAACCTGATAAAACCCAGCTTTGAGAACTCATTAAGTCTGCCTGCGAAGATGTTGGATCCGGCATCGATGGATCCAATCGTTCCCAATTCCTGGACGATCATGCTGATTCCGCTGTCCTGGGCATCCACCATATGCTTGGGAGCGTATGGTTTTCCCTTAAACTCGAAAATGCCGCTGTCCGGCTGGAGTGCGCCAGATAGAATGTTGGAAAATGTGGATTTCCCTGAACCATTCTCACCGATCAACCCCCTTATCTCACCGCGTCCGATCTTAAGATCGACATCCACGAGTGCCCTGGTCGGGCCAAACGCTTTAGAGATTTTGCTTGCCTTCAGTAATACTTCTCCTGCCATGCTCTACCCCGCTCTCAATCGATTGTCGCTTTTGCGAAAAAACCTCTATTTTTACCTTCTATTTCAACGGTCTCGTTGATTCTGAAAGATCCTTTTAGTCACATATCCTCTAATGAGGATCCGACTACCACTGACATGGTTCCGGCTACAATGATCCGGTTCATATCTTCGTTCAGAAATGCGAATTGACTGGCTTTCAAAGGGTCTTTCGACCTAACCAGATCCTGGACGGTATCAGACAGCATAGCAGTCTCTTCTACGGTCCCAACGCCTCGAATAACAGTTGCTTCACCAGGACCTCCATTTGCGTTGGACAATGCTTTTTTCGGGTTGTCTGCAACCATCCTGCACTGGAGCTTGGTAACCTTTTGGCACATAGTCATGCCCGATATTGCATTGCTTTTTGCGCAATAACTTTGTTCTCTTCAGCCGACAGTGCCAAAACCTTCCTCCTGCGGATAAACTTGCCGAATACAGTCAAGCGTCCCTTTTGTTCGATATCTATAATTTTCCTTGACTTCAGAATGGATATCAATGACAATATGTTGTAACATATATACAGAATAGTATCATATTGTTGCATGGAGGATTGATTATGTCTAAGGTTTCTCAAGACATAAAAATGCCTAAGGTTGCGAAAGACGTAAAGTTCGAAACACGGCATGAGTCTCTGCTTTTTTGCAGTGATGTAATGGATATATCGGTCAATCGCGAGAATAAAGATTTAGAATATAATCTTCATGTACCGCTTATGGTTTTCAAAAACACCAATTGGATAACCAACGGAATATCGGATTACGGCATCGAGACATACGCACCACTTGGATCCATGTACAAAGAAGTCGATCCTGCAAATTTTCTGGAATTGCAGACCTATATGCGTCATCCCGACTATTTCGAAATCATGTTCCTTCTGGAAGGCGAATTGGAAGAGAAAATCAACGAAAAGATCAATGTATATAAACCCGGAGGCTGCAGGATAGCGTATAAGAACACAAGACATCTCGAAAGATTCGACAAGAACTTCTCAGCGATCTATTTCTGTATTTCACCTGAAATGATCAGTAGAATCCGAGCTTTCGAGGCGTTTTTTTTCATGGAAGGTGAAACGGGAAAAATCGACCCTTTATTGGCGGGATTTCTTGGTATAAATATCAATAAAAACGAGACCGGCATCGCGGATTATCTCGTTTTTACACCGCAGGGCGATCCTCAAACACTTATCGGCATGATCGAAAGCATTGCTCAAAACATCAAAGCGGTGTATGAAAGCCCATTCTATGGTTCCACATTTTGCCTGAACGGCATCTTGGGAAAGCTACTGACCATGCTGAGCGATCCAAGCCTATACAGCACGAAGCACATCGAGTTAAGCGGAAGCAAGGATGCGGCCATCTTCAATCGAGTATCCAGTAAGCTGCTTGAAACCAAGGGGCAGATATCCCGTTGCGAACTGGGAAAAGACCTGAATTACAGCGGCTCATACATCAGCAGAATTGTCAAAAAATACAGCGGCAAGACCTTCTTTGATTATTCCATGACATTTTGTATGGAAGATGCAGCGAACCGGATAAGTCATTCAACTGGCAGCATTTCAGAGATCGCATCAGATCTGGGGTTTTCCAACAGGACGCACTTCTACAATCAGTTCAAAAAAATCTATAATGTGACCCCAAATGAGTTCAGAAAAATGAACAGTGCCAAAACCTCAACTGGTCATACCGAATAACCGCGATCTATTGCACCAAACAGATCCCACTGATTCGCTTGAAATCTTCTGGCGTTTTGCATGGATACTCGGGAGCTGGATGGCTCAAGCTAGCTCGAAGCCGAAGAAGTCTGCCGCGCCGCGACCCTGATACTCAAAATAGAGCGGCTGTGTGCCGTCTTCGGTCATAAAAGGCGCCGAGTACACTGACCAGGTCTTACTGGGGCTGACATCAATTGCAGCCAGTTCGTTGCCGCCTGGCGTGTTCCTGACAAGCATCTTGCCGCGGCAGGTTCCACGGACCGTGACCGATAGGCTTTTTGCTCCAGCGATATCGAAAAACTTGAAACCTGCGATCGCGCCATGGCGCAGATTGGTAATATACTGACCGGGATTATCCTCGCGATCTGGACCGTCTTGTGTAAACGCCGGATGCTTTCTATTCTGAATCATGGGATGGGCACTGAAGACCGCACCCCTGGCCGACATCAGTTGGCAGGCGATTCTCGCTTCATAAAACCCCTGTCCGGCAAGCGGTCCGCCATTCAAGCCGCAGCTGGTCATCTCAGACTGTTTGAAGTTGCCATCAGGCAGCATTTCAATGGGTTCCGCGCAGCCTTGCCGCGAGAACATGCGCCGGTTGGTGTGGCGATGGTGGAAGACATAATAGCTGCTACGGATTTTGACAACGCTGCCGTGGTTGTTGCCAATATAGTTTTTAACGGCAGGATTGGCCTTGCTTCTGAAGCTGACGGGAACATCACCTTCAAGACCAATATCGCCATTGGAGATCAGGGTACCGCCATACTCAAACCCTGCCAGCGGCTGGTCGGACACGGCGAAACAGAGCTCGTGTAGGAGCACAGATGAGTAGACAAAATAATATCTGCCGTCGAACTTTCGGATTGAGCTGGCTTCGAAAAATTCGTGGCCGGCAAAGCTGCCGGGATCAGGCGTGTTCAGCGACGGAATCGAGGGCCCTGGTTCAGAGCGCAGCGTCTGCATATCCTGTGCCAGTTCCATGCAGCGCCCGTTCCGGTCCCGCATCCGTTTTTCCATGCCGGGCAGCGGACCGTTGCCGCAATACAGATAGACACGGTTGTCGTCGTCTACCAGCACGGCCGGGTCAAACGGCATCATGTCGCCGTTCCGTTGCCCAAGTATTCCGCCTTCCTCATCCTGGACATAGCCGAGAAATTCATACTGTCCAGCTGGCTGGTCGCAAACGGCAACACCGATTTTGCGGTCGTCGGCCAGGCAGTAGTACAGATAGAACCGGCCATCCGGTCCTTGCGCGACATCCGGTGCCCACAGCGCCAGCTTGCCGTCCGTGTTGGATGGGTCCTGCGTCTTTTTGAAAATGACGCCTTCATACCGCCAATCGCTCAGATCGTCCACCGTAGCGGAGTATGAGACATAGTCATTCATGCAGAACTTTTTACCGCCGAACCGGTCATGGGATCCAAACAGATAGACCCGGTCGCCGAAAACATGCGGCTCACCATCCGGGATGTATTCATAACTGGGCAAATACGGGTTATAGGCTTGTGATTTCATCGTGACATCTCCAAATCGTTTGTCAGAGATCTGTTTGCTATCCAGCAAACAGATCTCTTCATTGATAGTACCCTGTTGTTACTTTCCTCTACAAAATATTATTTCGTTCATGCTCTCACAGCTACATGGCAGATCAGCGTTTTACTATTGGCAGCGAGATATCCATTGTCTGGTCGAATTTTCCAGCTAGCCTTCTACAAGGCTCTGCCGGTTAATTCGGTTAGGCGACATCACGCACGTCCGTTTCAACAATGTTGTAACGCTAAACTCCGGCAAAGAGGCTTCGATGCTGTCGGTTAACCACTTCTCGTCATGTGATGCCGCATAGGCTGCATTTATACTGGCTGGGTAGACGGGTTGGTCTAACTTGCATGTGCGCAGATCGTTATATTGGTTATAAAGGGGTAAATTATTCTCTTTGCTGAGATAATCAACCATTGCCAACAAGTAAAGACTCTCTGGGTATCTCTTCTGTTTAAACAGATGACGAACCTGGTCGGCCTTCAAAGCCATCACAACAAAGTCCAAATCACCCAGATACTTAACCTGGTGTCGTATATTGCTTTTAAACTGCTCGAACGACGGTTGGTCATCCGCACTTGACTTAACGGCATCAATAATTAAGCTCTCCATCGATACACCAAGTGCCTTTGCAATCCGAAAGCGTGTTTCCGCCGAACACTTCTCGATCCGCGTTCGCCCGTTACAAAGATCATTGATCGTTGCAAGCGAGACATCGCTTCTTTTTGCCAGTTCATGCATTGTCATTTTGCGCATTGATAATATGCAATTCATGTTCATCGTCCTACATCCGTCCTTTTTGGTATTATATCGCCATGCAGATATAATGCCAAATTTCCCGAAGATGATTTGGATTGATTTTCAATGCGGCCAGACTACCAGCGAAACCCATCTGACCTGCCAACAGATCGTAATGCCGATCTGTTGGCAGGCGTTCTGCCTACTCCTTGACCCCGCCGAGGATCATGCCGGACTCCAGGCGTTTCTGGAAGAACGGGAAGGTTATGAGGATTGGCAGCGTCGCGGCGATAATGACCGCGTACTGGACCAGCCAGCGGCTGTAGTCGGGGTTGGCGGCCTGCAGGATGTTGGCGTTGTCCGCCACCAATTGCCGGATCCACAGCTGCAACGGCCACAGGTCGCGCTTGTTCGGGATGTAGATCGAGGCCGGGAACCACGAGTTCCACTGCAGCACCACCGACTGGATGATAATAACCGTCAGCATGCTCTTGGCCTGCGGCAGCATCACCTGGAACATGACCCGGATATGCCCCGCGCCGTCGATCCTGGCCGACTCCACCGTTGAGACCGGCACGTTCCGGAACGCGTTCATCATGAAGATCACGAAGAAGGCGTTGGTGCAGCCGGGGATCAGAAGCGCCCAGCGCGTGCCGACCCAGCCCAGCGACCGGATCACCATGTAGGTCGGGATCAGGCCGCCGTTGAACAGCATCGTGAACGTCACGAAGATCGTCAGGATCCCTTTCATCCTAACGTCCCGGCTCAGCACATACCCGCCCAGCGTGTTGAACAGCACCGAGAAGAAGGTCGCGCCCAGGACATAGGTGATGGTGTTGAGATAGCCCTTGAGGATGCTCAGGTCCGCGAACATGATCTTGTAGCCGTCGACCGTCGCGTTGCCGACCGGCAGCAGCACCAGCCCCTCATGCGCTAAAAGCTGCTTGCCGTCCGAGATCGAGGACATCAGCACGTGCCACATCGGCACCAGCGAGACAAACGCCACGACGATCAGGAAGGCTGCGATGATGAAATTGGCCAGAGAGTTGCCGAAACCGCGGTCGATCACCAGGGTTGTTTTTTGCTTGCTCATAATCTTGCGCCCCCCTTAGAACAGCGAATACTTGATGACGCGTCGGTTCAAGTAGTTGGATGTCAGCAGAAGGAATGTCCCGACCACCGACTGGAACAGGCCGGATGCCGCGGACAGACCGAAGTTGCCGCCGCCCGAGCCGAACGCCATGCGGTAGGTATACGTCACCAAAACGTCCGCCACGTCATAGGTCGCGGGCATGTAAAGGAGCAGGATCTTCTCGAACCCCATCACGAACACCAGCCCGATGCGAAGCGTCAGCAGCATGATGATCAGCGGCAGGATACTCGGCAGTGTGATCCGGGTCAGGCGCTGCCAGCGGTTCGCGCCGTCGATCGCGGCCGCCTCGAACAGGTCGCCGCTGACGTTGCCGATCGCCGCGATGTAGACGATCGTGCCGAAGCCCGCGCTCTGCCAGATGTCCGCGAACGTGTTAATCAGCCAGAACACCGGGATGTTCGGGTTGGCCACCCAGTTCTGGACCGGCAGTCCGAACAGCGCCAGAACCTGCGTGATCCCGCCGGATGTGCCTAAAAACTCTCGAACCAGCGCGGCAACGACCACCGCCGCCACGAAGTTCGGCATGTACGACATCGTCTGGATCCCGCGCCGAAACCCCTTCCAGGGCATCTCGGATATGATCAGGGCTAAAACGACCGGCGCGGCAAAACCCAGCGTCAGGCCTAGAAGCGCCATCATCACCGTGTTGCGGATAACCAAGGGGAACGCGTCGCCGGTAAACAGGTCAACGAAGTTTTGCAGGCCAACCCAGTCGCTGCCAAAGATCCCCTGGCTGACTTTAAAGTCCTCAAACGCGATCGTGATCCCGACCATCGGGATGTAGTTAAAGAGTATAAAGTAGGCGGCCACCGGGATAAACAGGGCATATACCACCCAGTTGCGCCGGAAGTCCGTCTTCCAGGGCACTTTGGGCAGCCTCCCCGCTTTTGGCTGGCGGCCAGCTCGGATTTTCGAAGTCATAGGATACTCCTCTTTTCATACTTGCCTGTTTTCGAAGATAGATTGAACGGATCTTTAATTGGTGCAAATTTTTTATGATGGGTTTTGGAATAGACGTTGACCGGGCGGGAGCGCATGCGCTCCCGCCCGATGCAATGTTCAGTTCAGTGTTCGAATTACTCGGCGGCTGCCTGGTAATCGGCGAATGACAGGGCCAGGGTCGCTTCGAGCTGGCCGGATGAATTCGTGAAGGCAAAGTAGAACTTGGTGGCATAGTCGCTCTCGACAGGGACTTCAACGTCCGTGCCGTCGATGGTTTCAGCCAGTGTCAGTGTCCAGGCGGGCAGCTGGTTGGTGGTGTCGATGGTCCAGGTGCCCGTGGTCACGGTGCCCATGCCGCTGTAGATCAGGGCGCAGGTGCCGTCCGAGTACATCTCCAGGATCACATTGGCATCGCTCTCGCCGGTCCAGGTGTACACCGTCT
This sequence comes from uncultured Saccharofermentans sp., assembly GCA_963675845.1. GTDB lineage: Bacteria > Bacillota > Clostridia > Saccharofermentanales > UBA5734 > UBA8949. The sequence continues at coordinate 616,714 of OY776634.1, forward strand.
CGACCGCTTCGGCCGTTGTCATGTCGACCGTGATATCGTTGACGCCGTCGCTGGTCGCCAATTCGAATGAGAATGAGTTGTCCTCGAGGTTAATCGGCGCGACATAGTCGGCTTCTTCGAAGGTCAGCGTGATCGACATGTTGTCGTCCGCCAGCACCCAGGCGCCTTCAGACGTAATGGTGTTGCCTGAGTATTCAGTGGTCATTTCGGCCGTGCCGTCTTCCTTGCAGTCGATCGTGACGACCATCTCGCCGTAGGCGGCTTCTGCATTGCTGCCGGTGAAGGTGATGAGCGTCGGGGATTCAACGACCAGGTTCAGGGTTTCGGTGCTGCCGTCCAGCGCCACGTACTCGGCGGTCAGGCCGTCGGCGTTCAGGGTAACGGTGTAGTTCTCACCCGTGTCGGCGTCGGTCAGGGTATAGACGTCGCCGTCCACTGCCCAGGTGCCTTCGACCATCGCGCCGATCGTGTCCTGGAACGTGCCGTTGTGCATCAGGCGGACCAGGCTGTAGTCGTCCTCGCCGAGCATGAACTCGACAATCGCGATCCCGTTCTCGTCAGCTGAAGTGTGCTCGGTGTCAATGACGTGTGGGAAATCCAGGTTATACAGGCTCGGCAGGTCATAGATCGTATCGTCGACATACGGTACTGTCGCGTACTCGGAGCCGTCCAGGTTGGTCAGCACGATCGCCTGTTCGGACATCGCCTTCTCGGTTTCGTCTTCAGGGTTCGGCATGTACTCGACCGCCATGTCGGCCACTTCATAGTAGCCGGCCATGTACTGCCCGCCGTTATACAGTGACAGGTAGAAGATCCCGTTCGGGTAGAAGTTGAAGTAGTTGACGAACTCGCTGTAGCCTTCCGGCGTGAACCGGCACTCATAGATGCCGTCGACAATCGTCGGCTCGGCCGGCGCGGTCGTGCCGGTGGTGGTCGCTTCGGTCGTTGATTCGGTGGTGGTTGTTGTGTCCGCCGGTGTGCAGGCCGATAGGGCCAGCAGGAATACCAGCAGCACGGTCAGGAGACTTAAGAGCTTGGTGTGTCTTTTCATGATCTTTCCTCCTTGTGTTGGTTACTCTAGATTATCCAGCTTCTGCTGGTAAATCTCGGTTACATCGTCCGGGCTGTACTTATTTAATGCTTTGACGTACGCTGCCCAGTCTTCGTCATTGAACGGGTCCTTGTCGCCCTTGATGAACGGCGGCACGGACTTGGCCATAAACTCATTGATGTTGGTCTCGGTCTTGGAAACAAGCTTCTGCGCATCAGATGACAGCTGATTAGTGATGGCCGATGTAATCACACCGGTGTTTTCATACCAGATCCATTGATCCATATTGGTCAGAAACTCATCAGAACCTGAATCAAGGTGAAGGGATGCACAGTCTAAAAAGAAAAATCGATTGGATTTGATGGCACTGGCAAGATTGCCGCCCTCATATGTGATGGCGTCAAAATTTTTGTAAATTTTTGTGCCTCTTGCTTCTTCGTCCGGCACCTGAAAATATGCGCCTTCAGTCAATTCGAATCTTGTATACAGCTCGTTTTGGGTTTCCTCGTACTGTTCCTGGTTCAAGCCCATGGTAGCCATGAGAGAACCTTCTGAAGAATACAGGTAATCCAGCATCGTGAGCAGCGGCACAATGTCCTTGTCTTCGGTTTTATTCGTGATAATCCATGAATTATTGACATTCGATGCCTGGTACATGTTGTACGGCTCGACATTCTGCTGGGCATCTGTCCCGTAGATGTCGTTGATCGGCTGGCGGGCTGCGAAGGAAATCATGCCGTCTGTCAGGCCTTCGCCGTCATCGAGGTTACCCAGCAGTTGATCCAGCATACCATACCAGAGACCGATCTTCCCGGATCGGACTTTGGCATCGTCGATCTGATAGAACATCTGACTTGATTTTTCAGTAAACGCCTCGTCGATCCAGCCATTTTCATGCCAGGTGTTCATCGCCTGGAGATAGACGCGGAAATCTTCATCATCTCCACCAAATTGAATGGTGCCATCTGAATGCTTATACCAAGTCCCATTGTTGCCGCCACCAAACGGACTGACTAGATCGCCGGTTCTCAAATATCCAGGAAAATAGAGGCTCATCGGGTAGCCGTCGTCGATGCCCTGGTCCTCGATCGCGGTCGCGAAGATATCCAGCATCCATTCCCAGTCCGAGATATAGACCGGGTCTGATCCGCCGCTGGGGAAGATGACATTGTCCTGCCAGCTCTGCTTGTCAACCGATCCGTCCGGCAGCTCCCGGGTATAAGATCCGCTGAAGGCACTGCCGTCGATGGGATTGGTGGCGTATTTGATAATCCAGTCGCGGCGATACATATAGCCGCCCCAATTGTAGTTCAACGAGTCACGGAAGTTGCGCAGGGTCAGATACTTCTTTTCGCCGTCAATGACGTGCACAGCTTGCTGGGCTTCCTCCGGATGTGAATCCAGATACGCTTTGTAGTTGGGCATGTACTGGTCAATGAGGTCGGTCAGATCCCGGATGATGCCCTGCTCGTACAAGTCGACGATTGATCCGTTGTACATGGTCGCGTCCATCATGTCCGGATAGTCACCGGTTGCCAGCAGCGTATTGAAGTTGTCTGCCTGCTGTCCGGATACCGGGATGAAGAACTCCAGATCAACAGTTTTGTTCTCTGGACCCCAGGTCTTGGTCATCAGGTACTCAATGACCGGATTCTTTTCATATGAGTCTATGTAGGCACTGTCTTCCCCCTGGATCAGCCAGAATCCATACTTGATCGTACCTTTGTCGTCTCCGCCGCCGTTGTTGCACCCTGTCAAGGTCAGCGTCAGCACCATTATCGCGGCAATTGTGAAAGCAATGATGTGTTTAGACATTTTGGGCTTTCTTGACATATTCCTCCCCTTTCGGACAAACCAAAATTGTCCGGTGTTTTCAAGCGTTAAAGACTACTCTAGATTCTCCAGCTTCTGCTGGTAAATCTCGGTCACATCATCCGGGCTGTATTTATTCAATGCTTTAACGTACGCTGCCCAGTCTTCGTCATTGAACGGATCCTTGTCGCCCTTGATGAACGGCGGCACGGATTTGGCCATGAACTCGTTGATATTAGTCTCGGTTTTAGAAATAGTTTTCTGCTCGTCCGGCGTAATCTGATTCAGGATACTGCCTGTAATGGCACCCGTGTTTTCATACCAGATCCACTGGTCAAAATTATTCAGCAGCGTTTGCGTACCCTGCGGCAGAACAAGCGTCTGAACATCGAGATAGATGAAATGATTAGCCTTGATCGCGCTGCTCAGGTTGCCGCCATCGAGGTTGACGGTTTCAACCCAAGAGTAGATTTTGCTGCCGCGCGCATCTTCCTCCGGCACCCGGTAATAGGCGCCTTCGGTCAGGCCATAGCGCGTGTACAATTCATTCTGTGTCTCTTCGTATTGCTCCTGGTTGAGGCCTAGCGAACCGAGCAGCGCGCCTTCTTCACTGTACAGGTAGTCGAGCATCGTCAGCAGCGGCACAATATCCTTGTCTTCGGTTTTATCTGTGATGATCCATGTATTATTCACCCGGCCTGCCTGGTACATGGAATAGGGCTCGACATTCTGCTGAGCGGCTGTACCGTAGACGTCATTGATCGGCTGCCGGGCTGCATAGACAACCATGCCGGCCTTAAGATCCTCGCCATCATCGAGCTTGCCGACCAACTGGCTCTGCAAACCGTACCAGAGGCCAATTTTGCCGGAGCGAACTTTGGCATCGTCAATTTGGAAAAACATGTCAGACGAATGTTCGGGGAAGGCGGTATCAATCCAGCCGTTTTCATACCAGGTGTTCATCGCCTGCAGGTAGACCCGGAAGTCGTCATCATCGCCGCCGAAGCGGATGTCGCCGTCAGCGTGCTTGTACCAGCCGCCGGTGTTGCCGCCGCCAAATGCGCTGACCAGATCGCCTGTTGCGATGTACCCGGGATAATAAAGGCTCATCGGGTAGCCGTCATTAATGCCCTGATCCTCGATCGCGGTCGCGAAGATATCCAGCATCCACTCCCAGTCTGAGATATACACCGGGTCGGTGTTGCCGCTCGGGAACACGACATTGTCCTCCCAGGAGTCCATGTCGACCGAACCATCCGTCAGCGTGCCGGTATAGCTGCCGGAAAATGCGCTGCCATCGATGGGATTGGTTGCGTACTGGATGATCCAGTCACGGCGATAGCAGTAGCCGCCCCAGTTGTAGGCCAGCGAGTCACTCATTTTGCGCAGCGTCAAGTATTTTTTCTCGCCATCGACCATAAAGCTGACTTCCTGGTCTAAAGCCGGGTTGGCCTCCAGAAAGGCCTTGTAGTTGGGCATGTGCTGGTCGATCAGGTCGGTCAGGTCACGGACGATGCCCTGCTCATAAAGGTCAATAATCGATCCGGTATACATCGTGGCGTCCATCATGTCCGAATAGTCGCCGGTTGACAGCAACGTGTTGAAATTATCGGCCTGCTGACCGGCTACCGGAATGAAGAACTCGATGTCAATCGTCTTGTCTTCAGGCCCCCATGTCTTGGTTAGCAGATACTCGATGCTGGGATTCTTGTCGTAGCTGTCGTAGTATGACGAGTCGTCACCCGACAGCATCCAGATGCTGTAGGTTGTCGTACCGTCATCTTGGCCGCCGCCATTGCATCCCGTCAGGATCAATAGCAGCAACGTCGCCGTTACTGCCAATGCAATCAGTCGTTTGTTTAATCTGTTTTTCCTTTTCATTGGGATCTCCTCCTCGAATTGGATTCATCACATTATCGATGTTTTTCTTGTTCGGTCTGACTGGTCTTTTGTTCAACTGTTCTGCTGCAGCGCTGCAAGCAGACCGTCCAATTGTTCCTCAGTCATCACGCCGTATGAAATTAGAGCTTCCAGGGGCAGTTCCTGCTTCATCGCTTCAGCCATGCCTGACGCGCCTTCGCCCAGGGCATCGACATCACTGCTGCCTTCGTCCCCTCTCTGGGCTTGCATCTGTTCGGCCATGCGCTGGCCGACAGGTGTCTTCAGAATTTCGCCCATCATGGAATAGCGTGTGAAGACAACGGGTATCCTGACAGTCGATGTGACACTTACCGTGCCGTCAAGCCGGATATCCCTGGAAGACGAGCCGATCTCGATCGTGTAATCGCCGCTCTCGACATGCCAGTCCCTGAGGAGCGGCTCATAGTATGCGAAGGCCATCTTGTCGATCCTGAATGTGACCTGGCGCGTCTCACCGGGTTGCAACTCGATTTTAGCAAAACCTTTGAGCTCACGAACCGGCCGGCTGACCTGGCTGTCAACAGGTTTGACATAAAGCTGCACGACTTCCTTGCCGGTACGATGGCCAATGTTCTTGACCGTCACGCTGACAGATAGGGTTTGTGTATCGTCCAGCCTGGCTTTGTCGAACTTGAGGCTGGTGTATTCAAAATGGGTATAGGACAGGCCATGGCCAAACGGATACAGGACGTCCATCTCACGGATGTCGTAGTAGCGGTAGCCGACAAAAATACCCTCGCGGTATTCGACGCGGCCTTTCGCATCCGGCGTATTGAGGAAAGCCGGCGTATCGGTCAGGCTAAGCGGGAATGTTTCAGCCAGACGGCCGGACGGGTTTGACCGGCCGAACAGCAGATCGACCGTTGCCTCGCCAACGCCATCGCCGGACAGATACATTTCAAGAATGGCAGGCACCTTGTCGGCCCATGGCATGGTGATCGGAGCACCGTGATGCAGGACAACAACTGTCTTCGGTTGCGCCTTGGCCACTGTCTCGATCAGGGTGATCTGGTTATCCGGCATATCCAACGTTTTGCGATCGACGCCTTCGGTCTCAAAACGGTCGGGCAAACCGACGAAAATGACGGCAGCTTCCGACTGTCGGGCCAGTTCGACAGCCTCAGCCAGAAGCATTTGATCGGTCTTGCTCTCGGCTGCAGTATAGCCCTGGGCGAAATGCACGTCCAGATCTTGCACGGCCGACAGCGCACTGCTGACGCGGGCACTGTTGATATGGCTGCTGCCAGATCCCTGGTATCGCGGTCTTTCGGCAAACGATCCAATGAAGGCTATCTTGCCCTTGTCGTCCAGCGGCAGGATATCGTTGTCGTTTTTAAGCAAAACGGCGCATTCTCTGGCTGCATCGCGGGCGATGGCATAATCGGCTTCGCGATCAAATGCCACACCGGTTTTCTGCTGCCGGACTGACTGGTCGATCATGGTCAGGAGGCGGCGGACCGTATCATCCAGTTCGGCCTCGGTCAGACTTTCGTCCTCCAGGGCTGCAAGTATTCTATTTCTGCCGGCCTTGCTACCGCCTGGCATTTCCAGGTCCAGGCCTGCCTGGATGCCCTTGACCTGGTTCTTGACCGCTCCCCAGTCCGTGACAACAAAACCGTCGAATCCCCATTTGTCGCGAAGCACATCGGTCAGCAACTCGCGATTTTCAGCCATGAAGGTTCCATTGACCCGGTTGTAGGCGCACATGACGCTGCGCGGCCGGGCCTCCTTGACCACGGTCTCAAAGGCGGACAGATAGATCTCATGCAGCGTCCGCTCATCGACAACGGAATCGCCGGCCATCCGCATTTTCTCCTGGTTGTTGGCGGCAAAGTGCTTGACACAGGACGCGGCACCCTGACTCTGGATGCCCTGAACCGTCGCGACGCCCATCTGACCTGTCAGATACGGGTCTTCCGAGTAGTATTCGAAACTTCGTCCGCACAGCGGCGTCCGCTTGATGTTCATGCCCGGGCTCAGCAGCATAGCCAGCCCTTCAGCCTGGCATTCGCGGCCCATTGTTTCACCAACGGTTCTGGCCAGCGCCGGGTCGAACGACGACGCGATCGCGACAGGTGCCGGAAAGCAGACTGCCGGGATGCTTTCGTTGATGCCCATGTGATCCCCGTCGCCTGCCTGCTTTCTGAGACCGCTCGGACCATCGCTCATCATGATCGATTCGATTCCGAGCCGCTCAATCGGCTTGGTTCGCCAAAAGTCTGCTCCGGAGCACAAGTCCGCTTTTCCCGCAAGTGTCATCTGTTCTAAAGTTTGCTCAATATCCATGATTCATCTCCATTGATTGATTTTGCCATGCTATCGTGAATTGGTGGCGGCCAGCGCCAACGGCTGTCTTCGATCCGTCCGGCAGTATGACGATGGCTGACGTGTTCGCGGGCAAAGACACATCAATAAATAATTGGCCGTCCTGAATTTGCCAGCGGCTGGAGACAGGGCCATAAAGACTTAGATAAGACGCTTCAGCCCAGGTCAATGTACCGCCTGGAACCGGCTGGATTCTAATGCAGTTCCGCCCGGCGACCCGGATTCCGGCGACTGTATTGAACAGCCAGTCACAGACCGCACCGGGCGAGTAATGGTTGCGGCTGGCCTCGCCATCCCAGTTTTCCCAGACGGTTGTCGCGCCGGCCTTGACCTCATGAAGCCAACTCGGTGCTTTTGTGTTCTCCAGCATCGCGTAGGCGATATCCGACCGGCCGGATTCGGTCAGAACCGGCAGGATAAACGGTGTCGACAAAAAACCTGTGCCGATGCAATAGTCCGAGTGCTTGACAGCTTGTTCCAACCTCGCTGCCACGCAGGCCTTCTGATCCCCGGACAAAAGACCGAGGGCCAGCGGACGAACCAGCTTGGCCTGGCGGTCGGTATCGATTGTCCTATCCTTCAGAAATAGCCAGTCGTAAGCCTTCCTGGCGCCTTCCGCATACTCCCGGAAGAGCGCTTCGTCCCGGGTTTCATTCAGCTGTCCAGCGATTTCGGTCAGCAAACGCATTGTATAGTGAAGATACGCCGTGCATTCTTCGGTGTGCCGAACGCCTGCCCCGATCTTGGTATCGCGGAACTCTTGAGGTTCCAGCCATTCACCCAGGTGAACACCCTTCTCATAGGTGTACTTGCGGTAGGGATTGCCGGCTTTCGACGCTTTGCTGACGGCGCCGCATTGCCGGGTCATGTACATCACGTATTGGCGCATCATGGGATAGAATTCCGAGAGGATTTCTTCGTCACCATACCGCTTCCAGAATCGATAGGGAATCAGGACCAGCGCATCACCCCAGCCGACGGAACCGCCCGTTGAATTGTAGACCATCTTTGTCCCGACATAGGGAACAACCGCTGGCGCTTTGCCGCTCTTGAGCTGGCTGTCTTCCAGGTCATGAAGCCATTTTCGAAAAAACGGGGCAACGTTCATCAGATCGGCTGCCGTATCGAAAAAGATCTGGGCGTCTCCGGTCCAGCCCAGTCGCTCACGGGTCGGACAATCTGTCGGAATGTCCAAAAAGTTGCCCTTCATGCTCCAGCGGGTATTTTGGAGAAACTGGTTGACATCGGTATTGGAGCAGGAAAAGCGGCCGGTCTGATCCATATCCGAGTAGATCGCGACTGCCTCAAAATCTTCTGCATGGATTTCAAAATTCGCTTCGACTGAAGCATAACGAAAGCCAAAAACGGCAAACGTCGTTTGGTACCGGTCTTGCTGACCGCTGCAGACGAACTCAATTTGCTGCAACGGCGTTTTGACTTTCTCGCCGCGGATCTTGTCCGCCTGCCCGGATACCTGCAGGTATTGTCCCAGTGGCCCGACGTTCTTTCGCGGCTTGTCCAATTGGATATTATCCAGTGTCAGCTCACCGCTGTCATCCAGAATCTCACCCATGCGCAGTCGGATTGTCTGGCCCTTTTCGCCTTTGACGGAGAACTTGACCCAGCCCGCGATGTTCTGGGCAAAATCAAGTAGCTTATTCCCGCCTGGCGTGTTCACAAGGCGGGCGGAGAAATGCTCCTGTTCGATGACATCGACATTGTTTGAAGCCGTCGGGACAACCTTAGGAAACGCTGATTAATACCCAAATGAGCTGAAGAATAGTAAAATAGAAGAAATACGAAATAACAGGCGGGGCAAGTGTATGCAGCAAACATTCAGCGATATGGAATACGGAAAAAGATACCGCAAAACCAGAAAGGATATTTTCCTGGCTCAGATGGAAGAGATCATTCCATGGGAAGAATGGATATCCCTGATCGAACCGTACTATTTTCCAGATCGCACCCGCGGACGAAAGCCTTTAGGTATTGAAAAGATGTTGCGCATGTACTTGCTGCAGTGCTGGTTCACGTTGTCTGACGATGGTGTAGAAGATGCCATATACGACAGTTACGCGATGCGCAAGTTTATGAAGATCAACTTCATGGATGACAAGGTACCGGATGCGACGACCCTGCTGCATTTCCGACACTTGCTGGAGAAGCATCGATTGGGAGAGGCCATGTTTGCGGCGATCAATCGTGTTTTGGAAGCTAATGGCATGATCATGCACGGCGGAACGATCGTTGACGCGACCATCATCAATGCACCCAGCTCAACAAAGAACGCTGACAAAGCCCGTGATCCGGAAATGCACAGTACAAAGAAGGGCAAGGAATGGCGGTTTGGCATGAAGGCGCACGTTGGTGTCGATGCAGGCAGCGGTTATGTGACAGGCGTAACAGCGACAGCGGCAAATGTTCATGACGTATCTGAAGCAGCCAAACTGATCCGACCGGACGATGAAGTGTTATATGGAGACTCCGGATATCTTGGTCTTGAGAAACGAGAAGAGATCTTAAGCGATGAACACCTGTCTCAAATCGACTACCGGATCAACCGCCGACCGGGCAAGACCTACCGCAAGGCTGCCAACGATGGACAAGCCTGGGAAAAGCAAATTGAGCGCCAGAAATCATCTGTACGCAGCAAAGTCGAACACCCATTCCGATTTGTCAAAGTACACTGTGGATTTAGAAAGACCGTTTATCGCGGCATTGAGAAAAACTTGAACCGCCTGCACGTTTTGTTTGCCAGTTCCAACCTCTACGCATGTGTTTGTGCTGGTCGACGATTGAACCCGGAAATGGGATAGGTCTGCCCAAAAGGGCAAAATGACCGCCGAAAGGTGGTCAAGAACAAAGGATATTAGGCCCAAATAGAGTCGGAATCGCTGAATTCAGCGAAAATTTTGTTGGTGTTGACTTCAGGGGAAGTTATACAACCATTAATCAGTGCTTCCCTTATATTCGACCGTTTGAGCCTGGCCTTTATAACTGGGAGCAAGCGATGCATCCACAACCTCACCGTCCTTCAGATCGGCGAAACGGATCGGACCATCATTGCTCCAGGCAAATGTTTCATCACTGACAACGGTTTCCACATCGCCATCTTCATATGTAATTTCCAACTGGCACAGCAGTTTAGTCTGGCGACCATAAACTTCAGTCGGGCCGAAAGCGCCGATCGAACCGCGATACCAGCCGTCTGCCAGCTGAATATCCAGAAGGTTATCTGGACTGATCAGGTCTGTCACGTCAATGGTCTGGTACTGTATCCGTTTCCGGTAGTCCGTACAGCCGGGCGCCAGCACGAATCGCCCGGCCTTCCGGCCATTGATCCGGGCTTCATAAAGGCCGCAGGCGGTGATGTACAGCCTGGCCTTGCTAATCGGCTTTTGAACCTTGAATGCCTTGCGGAAGCAGTCGACTGGATACCGTTCGTTTTTTCGCGGCTTATAATCTCCGGAAATCCAACGGCCCTGCCAGCAGTCAGGCTTCAAAAGGCCTAACTCAAAGCGGGCATGGCTCCAATCGCCAGAATCATGATGCTCGTCCCAAAGCATAACGCTCCAGACAACCAGATCCCGGCTCGTCAGCTGCTGCCCGTCATAACGGACATGTGTCATCCGATCAGATTCGACCTTGCCGGTATCCCAGACGATCTGGCCACCCCGTTTTGCGACAATTCGATAGGCCGACTGCAGCTGTCCCTGGTCGCAGGTCCAGCTCAATCTCGGGTTGGTGATATCCAATCCGATCGGCTCATTCAGGTATTCAGTTTTCAGATTGATTGCCTTCATCGTTATCCTCTATTCGCGAACTTGAATTTCACAGCCCGCTTCGTCCAGCCCTTCGCCGCTGACGCGGATTCGCATCGTACCCGGCCGATCGGCGGTGATTACAGCCATGGCACGACCGAAATAGGTTGTGTAAAGTCCTGAATTAAAAGACTCGTCCGTACAGGGGTTTGCACTGCCGAAGCCAAGAAGCCGCCCCCCTTCGATATTGATCTTAAGTTTTTGATCGGCGTTGGATTCAACGATCCCGTTCTCGCCAGCAAGTTCGACGTTAACGAAAACCAATTCACCGGTTACTGCGGACAGGTCTTCAGGTGTCACTCGGATCCCGATTTTTCCGGTCGCCGACTGCAGGTCCTGCTGGCCGATGCTGACACCTGACCGATCGTAGGCAATCGCCTGAATGCTGCCTGGCGCATAGGTTGTTTTAAAAGTGGCTTTCATGGATTTTAGCTTTTTCCTGCCGATGGACCGGCCATTGATCAGCAGCTCGACCGCGAAGGCGTTTGCATAAACCTCAACATCAGCCCGTCGCCCTTCACACCCCTGCCAGGCCCAGCTGTCGACGGCATTGGTCCAGCGCCAGATCGAGCGAACCAGTTTTTTGCTGTCTTTGCTGACCGGTCTGACACCGATGAACGGCCCTTTCTTTTCGCCCCAGACTATCCCGGCATATGCGGCCTGGGCATCCGGTTTACCCAGAATGTCGATAACACCGGGTCCGGCCAGCAGCCAGGGATACGGTTTTTCGAAGCTGGCAGCGGATTTGTCATAAGCCCAGCCGCCGATGCCCACTTCACCCAGATAATCCCAGCCGGCCCACATGAAGTCGCCGACCAGATAGGGCAATTGCTTCACGAGCTGCCAGTTGTCATAGATGTCGACCGGGAAAGTCTCTGCCCCGACGACGATTCGGTCTGGGTGTTTGCTGCCTTCCAACTTGTAGCGGCCGGACGCGTAGTTGTAGCCGGCTATATCCAGCAGGTCCAGACAGGGTGATGTGACACGGTCCGCCTGGCTGGAATTGGCCATCTTATTCATGCGCGGCCCCATCATCGAGGCAAGCATATTGAATAGCAGGCTGCCGGTCTTCTTGTCCTTCTTGCTGTTTTCCCCGCCGCCGTAGATGCCTTTACCCTGGCTGGCCAGCTTGATGATCATCAGGTTGATGCCGCCGGTGACCGGCCGGCTGGTGTCCAGCTCGTGGAACAGGTCGACCAGCTTCTTCGTCATCTCGACGCCTTGCTGTTCATACGGCTCGGAAACTTCGTTGCCGATTGAGTACATGATCACGCTGGGATGGTTGTAGTCGCGGGCGACGATGGTTCGGACATCACGCTCGTACCAGGCCATGAAGTCCGACGCATAGTCATATTTGTTTTTGTGCATGTACCACATGTCCCAGGTCTCGTCGATCAGGTACATGCCCTGCCGGTCACACGCTTCGATCAGGGATCTCGATGCCGGATAATGCGAGCTTCTGATCGCGTTGAATCCGGCCTGCTTCATAATCCTGACCCGTCGCGCCTCCGCTTTGGGAAAGCTGCAGGCGCCCAGCACACCATTGTCATGATGGACACAGCCGCCACGCAGCAGCGTCTGCTCGCCATTGATGGCAAGCCCCTTGGGCGACCATTCAATCTGTCGGATGCCAAACGCTGCAACGGCCTCGTCAAGCACTTCGTCGTTCGATTCCAAGGTCACACGGCAGTCGTATAAAAAGGGATGGTCGGCCGACCAGAGCTCGGCCTGGTCGATCTCCAGTTCAAGCCGCCTGCCGGTGCCGGACGCGACAACCTCGCCCTGCTTGAGGATTTCCACCCTGACCTGGCCTTCGCCTGCCTGGGTTTCAACCTGGATACGCGCTGGCCGGACGGACAGGGTCGTAATGCGCACGCCGTCCGGTTCAATGGCTCTTCGCCCGCCAACCAGCAGGCTGACCGGCCGATGGATGCCGCTGCCGGAGTACCAGCGGCTGTTCGGCAGTTTTGAATTGTCAACCTCGACCCGAACTGTGTTGTCCTCTCCGTACTTGAGCAGACCTTTTGTACCAACCAGAAAGTCGATGTAGCCGTAGGGGCGGCCTCCGGCCTCGATGCCGTTGATCGTGACTTTGCTGTTTCGATAAACGCCTTCAAACTCAATCATGACTGACTGGTTCTGCCAGTCGGTCGGAATAAAAAACACTTTTTCATAAATATAAACGCCGCCCGGGAAGTATGCGTTGGCAGCTCCGCCGGCGCTTTTAGGATCCCTTGGTTCATGGATCATCGCGTCATGCGGCAGGTCAACGCTGACCGCAGCTTCGCCGCCTGCCTTTGTGAATATCCAGTCTTTGCAAAAATCAAGTCGTTTCATGGCTCTCTCCGATATCTTTCTTTTCGCTCCGCAGTCTGCGGAGCGTTTAAATCTTGAACTTGTGCTATTTGTCCAGCATATGACCTAAGGATATAAAGTTCTATTGCCTTTTTATATCGTGTCTGTTATATTTTTAGTATATTTGTTTTCATTTTTAGGTGATAGCTATGAACACTAAACAAATTCTCGAGCATATCGCTGACCTGACCTATGCCCCGGTTACCCTGATCCGAAAAAAACGGGAAGTATTCCAGCAGCCCAAGCTGGAGCTGCTATCCCAATTGACAGCACGGATCGTGTCGCAGGCGTTCCCTTCAGATCAATCGGTCGAGTGTATCTTCACCGATGAGCAACTCCTGTTTGGCATCATTCGGATCCAGAAAGGCAGCGGCCTGGCACTGATCGGCCCGCTGACCACGCTGCCCTGCGACAACCGCCGGGCACAGTCGATCCTGCGCCGTTACGGCATGCCGTCGACAAAATCCGGTGACCTGATCAGCTATTTCGGCAATCTGCCGACCTTCTCGCTGACTAAGTTCACCAAACTCCTGGTCTTTGCCAATGACCTGATCAACCATGAATTCATCGAATCATCCACACTTTTGCCGGATTACTACCGAGTTCCCAATAAAGAGAAAGCAGGAGCCGATCAGCAACCGTCAAACCCTGACGCCGATTTCTTCCATAACACCCAGAAATATGAAAATGAACTCTATGCGCTGGTCCGCGGCGGCAAGACCAACGAACTGAGCCGATTCCTCGGCAAACTGTCCTATACCGGCAATGAAGGCATCCTGGCGTCCGACATGTTCCGCAGTTTCAAAAACCTGCTCATCTGTTCGGTCACCCTCACCTCAAGAGCTGCCGTTGACGGCGGGCTGGATTATGAGTCATCCATGCGCCATGCCGATTCCTTCATCCAACGCGTCGAACTCGCTCAAGACCTCGAAACACTCGGGAGTTTGAACCACAGCATGCTCATGACCTATACCCGTCTGGTGGCGGCCCGAAAAATCGGCAATCCCAACTCGTCCCTGGCGATCCGGACCTACAACTATGTCGAGCAGAACATCGGAACCCGGCTCCAGGCCCAGCAAATTGCCGACAGCCTCGGCATCAGCCGGTCGTATCTGTGTACTCAGTTCAAGAAGGACACCGGCTTCACGGTTTCAGATTTCATCTTCAAGGCTAAAATCGACGAAGCCAAGCGTTTGCTCACCACCACGGAAATGCCCTGTGTCAACATCGCGTCTGTTCTGGATTTCTCATCGCAAAGCCATTTCCAGCAAGTCTTCAAGCGGCTAACCGGAACAACGCCCAAGAAATATCGGGGTGTTCGGACACAGGATCACTAACGGCCAGCGGCGAACAAGGAGATCACACCAGGTGAGTGTCATGGATTTTGAAATTGCGGTTGAACAACTCATGCAACACAGCCAGATGAAGGTTGACGAAGCACTGGCCTACCCGGTATCTCCTGATTAAGAAATCGATACAGTCGGAGCCTTTTGCACTGCCCTAAATCTAGCAAATACGATCAACGTCATGAATATTACGAGCTGGATTATGTCATCTTGTCGATCTTTCACAAGCGGCCGGAGCCCATTAGACATCTGTCTGGTCCTTGCGGTATTGTTTGGGCGAGCGGCCGATTGTATGTTTAAATGCGCGGGAAAAGTAGAGCGGGTCATCAAACCCGGTTGACCGGGCAATTTCGGCTATTGGCGAGCTGGTATTCTGCAGCAGCGTGCAAGCCCGTTCAATCCGGTGGCGGTTAACATACTGCATGGGTGCCAGGCCGAATGCCTTTTGGAAGCTGCGGTAAAGGCCGCTTCTGCTGATGCCGGTATAGCGTGCGATATCCTCGACAGAAATCGGGTGGCTATAGTTCCCGTCAACAAACTCCAGTGCCGAGCGGATAATCTGCTGGGCCGGGTCGTCCGTGCTGTCCGACTGAACCGTGGACAGGTCAATCAGGTCTGCCAGAAATTCATAAACCCTGCCGGTCATGCGCGCGGTGTCCTGAACGCGGCTGCCGCGTCCATCGTAAACTGCTTGTAGAAGCTTGCCCAATCGCAAAGGATCGCTGGCCCTGACAACCGGTCGTTCGGTAGAAAATCCGGCCTGACCCAAGAGATACAGAGCGTCCTGGCCATTGAAGCCCACCCAGGCATAGTGCCAGGGATCATGCTCGTCGGCAATATAGGAGCAGGTTTTCCCCGGATAGATCAAAAATAATTCGCCGGGCTTGACTTGAAATATTTTTCCATCTGTCGCGTAGCTGCCGCGGCCGGATAGGACACAATGGACCAGATAGTGGTCGCGAATCCCAGGCCCCCAACCATAGCCAGGCTGGCAACGTTGAAATCCCGCATTGACAACACTCAGCGAGACACTCTTGCGCTGGGTCTTAAAAGACTGTTTATTAATATCCTGTGTCTGATCCATCTGCCCACCTGCTTTCACCTCGATCCTACGCTCACAATCTCGACCTGTCAAATGGGATAATTATCTATATTCATTGCATATTCGTCTATTGCACGATCAGGTGTCCCGGGCTAATCTAGAATTAGGATTCGCGTGAGGTGTATTGATATGGATGTTTATAAGGACCTTCAAGCCAAAATTGCGGGCGGCAAAATGGACAGTGCTTTTGAGCGGCTTTACAAAACCGGCATCGCCAGCCAGAAGCTGCGCTATCTGGAAGCCATCGGCCAATTTGCCAGATTGTTCGGCAGCGATCGGCAGCCGGATCTGTTCAGCGCGCCCGGACGGACGGAACTGAGCGGCAACCACACGGACCACCAGCACGGCCGGGTTCTGGCCGCTGCGGTCACGCTGGATACGATTGCCGTCGCCGCACCGAGATCAGACAACATCGTCAATATTCAATCCGAAGGCTTTGAGCTCTCCACTGCCGACCTGTCAACACTGGAAAAAGTTGAAGCCGAAACCGGGTCATCATCGTCCCTGATTCGCGGCGTCGCCGCCGATCTTGCGGCCAATGGGTTTGCGATTGGCGGATTTGATGCCTACACGACCTCCACCGTACCAGCCGGGTCCGGACTGTCGTCGTCTGCTGCCTTTGAAGTTCTGATCGGGACGATCTTCAGCCACTTCTACAACAGCGACTCGATCAGCGCCATCCAATTGGCTAAAACCGGACAGTTTGCCGAGAACAGCTATTTCGGCAAGCCCTGCGGCCTGATGGACCAGACCGCGTCTGCCTCCGGCAATGTTGTCGCCATCGATTTCCAAAACCCTCAAGATCCACGGGTCACCCAAGTCGATTGTGACTTCAAGACTTTGGGCTACGCATTGTTTGTGATCAACGCAGGTGGCAGCCATGCCGACTTGACCGATGAATATGCCGCCATTCCAGATGACATGCGCGCCGTTGCGTCATGCTTTGACCGGACACATTTAAGGGATGTCGAACCCGGCACCTTTTTCCAGATGCTACCCGAATTGCGACAACCGGTCTCGGACCGCGCCATCTTGCGCGCCATGCACTTTTTCGCCGAAAACCAGCGGGTGCTCGACCAGACAACCGCTCTACACGACGGCCGGATACAAGACTACCTGACCCTGATGCAAGCCTCCGGTGATTCGTCAGCAAACATGCTGCAAAACATCTATCCGGCTGACAACACCCGTGAGCGAAGCGTCTCACTGGCGCTGGCGCTCTGCCAGCATCTGCTGGCCGGCCAGGGCGCCTGGCGCGTCCATGGCGGCGGGTTTGCCGGAACAGTCCAGGCCCTGGTACCGCTGGACCAGTCAGATCGCTTCCGAGAAAAAGTCGACGCGGTCTTCGGCCAGGGCAGCTGCATCGAGCTTTTAGTCCGGCCCGATGGCGGTGTCCGGCTCAATGCCGAAAGCGAGGCTTCAACTTGATCGATCGAAGCCTGGATCAGTTGATCGCCTACGCCCTGGATAAGGGCTTGATTGATCCGCTGGACAAGACATTTATCCTCAACAGCCTGCTTGACCTGATCGGCAAGCCGGACTACCAGCCCGATCCTGATTTCCAGCAAACGAAGCTTGTTCTGCACGACATCCTCCGTCAAATCACCGATTATGCCTGCCAGACAAACCGGATTGACGACACACCGGCCAGACGCGACCTGTTCGACACCGCCCTGATGGGTATCCTGACGGCCCGGCCGGCCAAAGTCGCTGAACGGTTCCTGAAGCTTGAACAGCAGTCCTGCGAAGCGGCCACGGATGACTTCTACCGTTTCTGTCACGATACCAACTACATCCGCCGCGACCGCTCAGCCAGAGACCTTCGCTGGACCACGGCAACCGAATACGGCGAACTCGACCTGACGATCAACCTGTCCAAGCCGGAAAAGGACCCCCGCGACATCGCCGCGGCAGGACAGGCGAAATCGTCTGCCTATCCGGCCTGTGTGCTATGCGCGGAAAACGAAGGCTACGCCGGACGGCTCGACCATCCTGCCCGCCAGAACCTGCGCATCCTGCCCATTGATGTCCTAGGTGAGCCCTGGGGCTTCCAGTACTCGCCCTATGTCTACTACAACGAACATTGCATCCTGCTCAATCGCCAGCATGTACCGATGGTCATTGACGATTCAGTTTTTATGAAGCTTTTTGACTTCGTCCGCCGCTTCCCTCATTACTTCATGGGATCCAACGCCGACCTGCCGATTGTCGGCGGCAGCATCCTCTCGCACGAGCATTTTCAGGGCGGGCACTATCGCTTCGCCATGGCACGCGCACCAGTTGAACGGCATTTTACAATCCCTGGATTTGAGGACATCGAATCCGGCATCGTCAAATGGCCGATGTCGGTCATCCGGCTTCGCCATCCCGAGCCCGAGCGCTTGAGCCAATTGGCGTGCAGGATTCTGACCTGCTGGCGGCAATATTCGGATCCGTCCGTTTCAATTCTCGCCCAGAGCGACGGCACGCCGCATAATACGATCACGCCGATCGCGCGGCACCAGCAAGGGGCCTTCGAACTGGACCTGGTTCTGCGCAACAACCGGACCAGCAGCCGGCATCCGCTGGGCATCTTCCACCCGCATGCGGAACTGCACCACATCAAGAAGGAGAACATCGGCCTGATCGAGGTCATGGGCCTGGCCGTCCTGCCCGGCCGTCTCGCCCAGGAAATGAAGGATATTATCGACGCTGTCCAACGCGGCGGGGACATTGCTAAAATCCCCGCTCTCGCAAGCCATGCTGATTGGGTCAGCAGCTGGCTGCCTCAACTCGGCGATCGAACCGAGCAAGCTCTGGAAGATGCGATCCGCCGCGAAATCGGGCAAGTCTTCCTGGCGGTGCTTCATCACGCGGGCGTCTTCAAGCGAACTGAACAAGGCCAGGCGGCGTTTGACCGTCTGATCGAACACCTGCAGTCCATCTGACGGTCTGGCCGTCCCACTGCTTGACAGATTGCAGAGGGGTTCGGTAAGATTCGGATATAACGTTTCCAGATCCCCGCTTGCAAACTCCAAGGAGGACCTGCCATGAAACAGTATCTGCGCAATCGCGTCAGCAAAATGTCCAGCTATATCGAAGTGCTTTTATCGGTCCTGATCATCGTCGGCATCCTGGTTGTCACGGTCATTTTGATCAAGGACCTGATTTATGCCATCCTCGATGAGATCAACGGCAAGTTCACATTCGATTTTGAATCCTTCATCGGGCTGCTCATGCAGCTGATCATCGGCGTCGAGTTCGTCAAGATGATCTCCAAGCACACCCCGGAGAGCACTGTCGAGGTCCTGATGCTGGTCATTGCCAGGAAAATCATCATTGACGATCCATCGTTTTTCGAGATCTCCATCGGCATCCTTTCAATCGGCGTCTTGTTTGTCATCAAGCACCTTTACACGCAAAAAACCAACCCCCAGGGCTGCATACTCGAAAGCAACACCAAGTTGTCCGAGATGAATGCCATTATCCGGGCTAAGATCCAGCGCGAAGATGTCAATGACGTCGGTGAACTGGTCATGCGAGCCATGGATGAAGAGAAGATCAATATTGTCAAAGGCAACCGGGTCATCATCGATGACTTCATATTCAAGATCTATTCCATGATCGACGGCCAGATCGACGCGGTTGAAATCATCCCGGCCAACCCCAAGCACGACCTCTGGTTCTGGCACAGGAAGCACGCCGACCGGGTCAAGGGCAAGAACAATTACGACTGACCTGGCCAAGGGCATGATCCATCTGTTATCACCTGTACGGCAGACCGTCTGAAGATCATCAATATTCAGGTTACAAACACTAATTTTTAGACAATCCGGCCGGTGGCATTCAGCTATAATGAAGCATCGGCCTGCTGTTGCCGACGTTTTATGTCGTTGGCAATCATTCATGAACAAGGAGCGTGACCTAATGGAAATCGGAATCAATCTTTTCGGACCTGCAAAAAAGCTATATGAGGATTTTGACGGCACACTGGAAAAGCTCAAGACAATCGGCTTTACCTTTGCGGAAATCTGTGTAATCTTCAGCGATATGAGCAGTAAAAGCCATGACATACCGCCCGAGATGCTTGAGCAGTTGAAAGTGATGAGCGGCGGCATCTGGCATTACCAGGCTGCCGACGAGAAAATCGCTGCATTCAAGCAGCAAGGCCTTGAGATCGACTCGGCCCACATCATGACCGACACCTCGACACCCCAGGCATTTCTCGATGTCCTGCCAATCGTCAAGGCGTTTGCCCTAAAACACGGCTTGAAGTCGCTGGTGATCAGCCTGATGAAGAACCTTGCTGACACCCGCGAATTCATCCCGGCCCTGAATCAGGCCGCTGGCGAGCTGGCAGAAATCGGTGTCGACCTTTTATACCACAACCATGAAATCGAATGCCTGACAGAAGACAACACCACCCCGCTTCACGAAATGATGAACCAATGCCCGCTCCTTAAGCTTGAGCTGGATGTTGGATGGGTACAATTTGCTAAGGTATCCCCGCTCGACCTGATGAAAAAATACCACGACCGGATCACCCGGCTGCACTTCAAGGATATCCGCCCGGACGCGTCGCCCGAGACCCGCTCGACCTGCTTCACCGCGATCGGCGAGGGCAGCATCCCGCTAGCAGAAATCATGGCACTGGCACCAGACTGCCAGTTGAGCCGCCTGGGTCTGATCATCGACCAGGACGACTCGACCGGAGATTTGCTCGAGGACCTTGAGACTGGCATCCGGAACATTCGCGAGGCCGGACAAGACGTTTAAACAGCTATTAAAATCCAGCAACAGGAGGCAAGATCGATGCTCGTATTGAAAGAACCTGTTGGTCCCAACCAGGCGGAACTGACCGCATACATCCAGGATGCCAGCCCTGAAATGGCCAATGCCAGCGTCCGGCCGGCGGTTCTCGTGTTTCCGGGCGGCGGCTATTTTATCTGCTCGGACCGCGAAGCCGAACCCGTTGCCCTGGCCTATCTGGCCCAGGGATACAATGCCTTCGTCCTGCGTTATTCAGTCGGGCGCGAGTCAACCTTTACCCAGGCCCTGGCGGATGCCGAAGCAGCATTGGCCCATATCAAGAGCGACGCAGACAGATTCGCCATCGATCCGAACAAGATCGCCGTGGTCGGATTCTCAGCGGGCGGCCACCTAGCCGCATGCCTCGGCACGCTGGGCGCGGATCGGCCGGCCGCTTTGGTCCTGGGCTATCCCGCCATCCTGGCCAGGATGGGGGAGGGCATCGGCAAGGATCTGCCGGGTGCCGATGAGCATGTCACAAAAGATACGCCACCGACTTTCCTCTTTTCGACCAGCAATGACGAGGTTGTCCCGATCGAAAATACTCTGGCGTTTTCGCTGGCGCTGGCTCGCCATGGAGTCTTGTTTGAGCAGCACATCTACCTGGACGGCGAACACGGCGTGTCGCTGGCGGATACACAAACGTCTGCCGGCAGACCCGGCATGGTCAACCCGGATGCCGCGCAGTGGTTCGCCCGAAGTGTCCGGTTTTTGCGCAAGACCCTTGGTGATTTCGAGCTGACGGAAGATGCCACGGTCCTATCCGATATCCCCAAGGGCATGCTGGACGTGCCGATCGGTGATCTATTGAAACATAGCGCCTGCCGTGACATCCTCATCGCAACAATTCCCATGCTGGAAACCAGCCTTGATGACAATCCCATGGTCAAGATCATATCCCTGCGCAAGATGGCGGCGTTTTCCAACGGCACCATCAGCGATGACCTTCTGCAGAAACTGAACAGCGAACTCGGAAAATTGCAGAAAGATTTCGACTGAAGCGCGAGTAGATTCTATACAGGCAGAGGTGCAGCGTTCTAACCTGATTCCTCAGTCATTTTCAATGCCAAGTCAAGATAGCTACCAAGTTTTCCGGCAGGATCCGCTAAACTTAAGTTATCCAATAACTAATCCAGCCATAGCTGGACCGGAGGTGCTTCATGAAACCAGTCAGAACAGCCGTTGTCGGCGTCGGCAAGATCAGCGACATCTACTTCGAAAACATGATCAACCGCTTCAGCATACTGGATGTTGTCGCCTGCTGCGCCCGGCGAGTGGAAAACGCCCGGCGCAAAGCCGAGCAGTATGGCATCGCAGCAGACACCTATGAGCAGATTCTGGCAGACCCGTCGATTGAGATGATCGTCAATTTGACACCGCCAGATGTCCATTATGACATCATACGCCGGGCACTTGAGGCCGGCAAGCATGTGTTCACCGAAAAAATCATGACCCTGGAGCTGGCGCAGGCTCGTGAACTCTGCCAGTTGGCTGACCGCAAAGGTCTATATCTCGGATCTTCACCCGACACCTTTCTGGGCGCCGCTAACCAGACCGCGAAAAAGGCTATCGAAGATGGCCTGATCGGCGAGGTGACTTCCTTTTCGATCACCGCCAACCGGAACTCGACGATTCTGGCCAGTTTCTTCACGGGTATTGAAAAACCGGGCGGCGGTGTCGGCATGAATTACAGCGTGTACTATCTGACCTCGCTCTTTTCCATCCTGGGGCCGGCCAAGTCAGTCGCGGGCAAGATGGTCATCCCGACAAAGCCGCGCCAGAACATTATCCCCTCCGACCCGCGCTACGGGCAGCCCATCGTATTTGAAACAGAAACCCAGATGTATGGCATGCTTGAGATGGCCAGCGGTATTACCGGCACACTGCATCTGGATGGCGAGAGCATCATCCACGATGAAGGATCGACAACCCTTTACGGTACGAAGGGCATTTTACGCCTGCCCTGCCCGAATTTCTTCGGCGGTGACGTCAAATTTTTGAACCAGGGCACGGATTATCGGACGGCCTGCAGCGTTGAAGTCCTGCCGCTGGCGTTTCCCTATCCGGACGACACGCGGGGCGTCGGCCCGGCCGAAATGGCCCAGGCAATCCGTGAGGGGCGTCCCAATCGGGCTTCGAAGGAATTGGCCTTTCATGTCGAGGAGGTTATCGATGCCTTCTACCGCAGCAGCGACAGTGGCTGTCTGGTTGAGATAGCATCCGCTTTCGAGATCCCGCCGCTCATGCCGACTATACAGGATTTGTAGTTGGCAGTTTGCCTTTCACAACAATAAGGGGCGCCATCTGGCGCCCTTTATTGTTCTTGTTTCGTGTCACTTGGGAAACAGGTGCGTCAGTCTTTAGTCAAAGCCTTTCTGAGTCCCCGGACCACATGGCCGTTGGCCAGGTCGACAATGGCTTCAAGCTGCCGATCGGAGACATTGCCGCCGGTCATCTTCATGGCCCGGATCGGCATTTCCATCAGGACAGCTTCCATCATTAGGGCCTGTGTCGGATCGGTGTCTTCGCCGATCATGCCGGCGGTCTGCTTTTTAGCCTGGCTCAGAAGGTATTTGCCGATCAGGGTCTTCTGGATATCTGATAGGGTCGAGTTGACGGTGTATGCTTCCCCGGGCTTTCTGATCCCATCCGGCGGCGTCCGGCCGAGCAGTTGCTCGAACTGGGCGTCCCGGACCTTGAACGGAACAGACGGCTTCCGATAATCCGTAAGATCTTTGTAGTCTGCCAACAGCAGCTGTTCCTGGCCATCACCGTCCAGCTGGATGGTTTCAGATAGTCGGACAGTATCGCTGGACTGGGCCAGCAGGATCTCGTAATCGCCGCCCTCGATGCACCAGCCTTTTGCTTTCGTATTGTAGTAGGCGAAGCTTCGCTGGTCCAGCTCAAACGTGACGGTTCCGGTTTCGCCTGGTTCAAGGTGCACCTTGGCAAACCCCTTGAGCGCTTTGTCGGCACGAAACACAGCAGGCGCCTTGCAGCGGACATACAGTTGGGCGATCTCGCTGCCGGCCACTTGACCGTCATTCGTGATGTTGGCGCTGACCCTGAATTTGTACGATCCGAGTGATTCAACCGTCAGGTCGCTGTAGTCAAACGTGGTATAGGACAAGCCAAACCCGAACGGAAAGGCCGGCTTGACCTTTGCCGTATCGAAGTAGCGATAGCCCACATAAAGGCCTTCGCGGTAATGGACCGCATTGCCTTCGCCGCCGAACCACGGTGTGCTGGGGCAGTCTTCCAGCTTTTGGGGGAAGGTTTCCGCCAGTTTCCCGCTGGGATTGGCTTTGCCGAGCAGCAGGTCCGACGTCGCCTGGCCGCCAGCCTGGCCGCCCAGGTACATTATGAGGATCGCGGCAACTCGCTCCTGCCAGGGCATGACCACCGGCGCACCGCATTGCAGAACAACAATCGTTTTAGAATTGACAGCGGTGACCGCCTCAATCAGGCGATCATGGCTTTCCGGCATCGCCAGATCCGTTCGGTCAAACCCTTCGCTTTCATAGGCATCAGGCAGGCCGGCAAACACGATGGCGACGTCACAGTTGGCCGCCAGCTGGCAGGCTTCATCGATTTTCTTCTCATCCACTGCGTTGTCAGAAAGATTATAGCCTTGCGCATAGTCCACTTGGACACCATCTGCTTTTAAGGCGTCCAGGGCATTGTCGAGATACGCCGGGTTGATCCGGCTGCTGCCGGCGCCCTGGTATCTTGGCGTTTGTGCCATCTGACCGATCACCGCGACCCTTTCGTCACCGTTGAGCGGCAGCAGACCCTTGTCATTTTTCAACAGGACCGCACTCTGTCTGGCAATTTCTGCAGCCAGCATGTTGTGATCTGAATCGGAGTGCACCGGGTTGTCTTTGCCAGCCTGTCCTTTGAGGATCAGCTCGGTGATGCGCACGGCCACACGATCCAGATCCGTCTCGCTCAGATCACCGGATCGCACGGCTTCGACAATAGCCTCATCCGAGCTGTTATCCGGTCCCGGCATCTGCAGGTCCATGCCTGCCCGGACACCTGCAACCCGGGCGTTGACCGCTCCCCAGTCACTGACGACCAGGCCTTCAAAGCCCCATTCGTCGCGCAGGATCCGGGTCAGCAGCTCCTCATGGTCGCTGGCGTAGGTGCCGTTGATCTTGTTATAGCTGCACATGACCGTCCAGGGCTGGGATTGCCTGACGGCCTTTTCGAAGCCAGTCAGGTAAATCTCGCGCAGCGTCCGCTCATCCACGACAGAATCACTGGTCATGCGCCGCTTTTCCTGATTGTTGACGGCATAGTGCTTCAGTGAAGTGCCGACGCCCTGGCTCTGCACACCATCGATCAGGGCAGCAGCCATTTCGCCGGTCAGGTAGGGATCTTCGCTGAAATACTCGAAGTTGCGGCCGCACATTGGACTTCGCTTGATGTTAGCGCCAGGGCCAAGGATCACTGCGACATTTTCCGAAACACACTTTTCACCCAGCGCGACACCCATCCTGCGCAGCAGATCGCGGTCAAAGCTGCAAGCCGATGCACTGGCTGTCGGAAAACTGGTTGCCGGAACGCTCTGGCTGAGTCCAAGATGATCTGCAGACCCCGCCTGTTTCCGCAGACCATGCGGGCCGTCCGTCACCATGATCGGCTCAAGACCCAGCCGTTCAACGCCTTTAAGCTGCCAGAAGTTCTTGCCGCTACACAGTCCGGCCTTTTCTTCTAATGTCATTTGCGAAACAAGCTGCTGTGCCTGGTCACGATTGTTCATGTTGATCACCTGCTTTTCCTTTAATTTTTCTGCACGATCAGCGAACAGAATTCCGATCGGCATATTTTTAATGTCCGTCGATCTAAAACTAAACAGTATCTGCTTCGTTTTCTATCATTATTGTCACCTATTGATCAAATTTGGCAACTGACCGATGGTTAGTTTCCAGATTTTTGCCGAGGAGGCACTTAGATTATATTATAAATCAGTTTTGAACGCTAAATTCGCAATTGCTTTTTTGTATGTAGATTAATCTTTTTCTAACGTACGCACGGATGTCAGCAGACACCATAACGCCGCATGAGCAAGCACTTCGATTGATTGAATAATCTTTCACCAGAGTCGAAATGTGCGCTCATTGGCCGCTGCATGCTGAATTCAGAAGAGTGATTGACCCTCTTATCGATGCGCTAGCATGCATGAACACGACAAAACCGATGGGCTAACAAATTAATCAGTTCTCGTGCTGATCAACTTTTCAGGTTACAGCCTAAAATGAACTCTCCTTTTGGAAAGTTTTCGAGAATATTCGAATAAATGCTCTTGTCAGCAATTTTTCAATTTAAGTTGTCCACAAAATTCCACCTCTGTTTCATGACCTATGGAATTGACTTTGTCAATTGAGGACAATCAACCATCTGCTGTCAGTTAATTGAGTTGGTATTGAAATACTTCTTTCGTGATGTATAATCAAGGCACAGGAAGCCGCTAGCGGTTGTCCGCAAGTGATTATTTAGTTTGATTTGAATCAAACCATAACCGTCGAGTGTCTAGCTCGGCGGTTATTGCTTTTATGGAGAATCTAGAAACTTGATCATGTCCAATTAGATCAAAACATATTCATACCCTATATGATTAAGATATCAAGCAGAATCTCTTGGCGGCCAAAGCGCCGGCCTGCATAGACCGACCGATTGAAAAAGTCCGAACAGATCATGGCTTATCTCGAGCTTGATCAGCGGATAAAGTTTGTTCGGATACCCTCTTCCTGCTCCGGCAGATCAATTCCGGCTTTTTTTCCTGCCTCCAGGCATTTGAGCAGCCAGGCCATGTTTCGACCCAAGGCCCGCATCACCTGCATCCCTTCCAAGTCCTGCCGGACTTCCTCCGGGTTGTTGCCGTGCACCATGTTCCAGTATTTGGACGAGACAATCGGCATCTGGGATATCGTGAAATATTTGTTGAGCTGGTCAAGGGCCGCCGTTGTCCCGCCGCGCCGGGCGCAGACAATCGCCGCAGCGGGCTTGAACGCCAGTTCGCTGCGGTCGGTATAGAACGCCCTGTCCATGAACGAGGCGATGCCGCCGCTGGCCGCCGCGAAATGAACCGGCGAGCCAAAGACAAAACCATCATAATCCCCGGCCTTGTCCAAAAACACGTTGACGCTGTCTTCAAAGACACAGCGCTTCTCTTCACGGCAATAGCCGCAGGCAATGCAGCCGGACATGGGATTTCTGCCAATATGGAATATCTCAGCGCCAACACCTTCGCCCTCGATAGCTTTGGCCACCTCTTCCAGCGCCGTATAGGTGCTGCCGTTTTCGCGGGGACTTCCGTTAACCAATAATACGTTCATAATGCCTCCTAATATATCGGCCAATTGCTACAATGGTTTGCCGTCCAGGACCTCAAGATAATCCTTATAGTTTCGTTTCAGCAACGCCGGCGTATCCAAACCATACGGACACTGAGCCGAGCACTGGCCGCACTCGGTGCAGCTTTCTATCTGCTTCATCATGGCCTGTCCCTGATCGGACAGGATCATGCTGGCCGGCGCCCGGCGCATCAACTGCGAGGCGCGGGCGCACATGTTGATCACGATGCCCTGCGGACAGGGCATGCAATAGCCGCAAGCCCGGCAGAAATCACCCTGGAGATCCTTGCGATCGGCTTCGATCACCGCAGACAGTTGATCATCAAGGGTCGGCGGATGCGCGATATAAGACAAAAACTCGTCCAGCTCCCATTCATGCTGAATGCCGAAGATCGGAATCGCCGCACCGTTTTCAAGCATCCAGGCGCAGGCCGCAGCTGAGTTGGTGATCAGTCCGCCAGACAAAGCTTTCATGGCGATAAAGCCCATGCCTTTCTCACGGCATAAGCGCTCAAGTTCAACTTCCTTCGCGTCACTTAAAAAGCTATAGGGGAACTGGAGGGTCTCATACAAACCGGACTCTACCGCTTCCAGCGCAACATCATAGCGGTGGTTAGTGATTCCGATGTGGCGGATCTTGCCCTGTGCTTTGGCTTTGATCGCTGCATCATAGAGTCCGTCTTCGCCGCCCGGCCTGGGGTAGAATGGCGGGTTGTGAAACTGGTAGATATCAATGCAGTCAGTCCCCAGTGATTTCAGGCTGGTCTCAAGGTCCTGCCAGAAGCCCGCTGCCTCGCGGGCATGGGTCTTGGATGACAGGACAACCTTGTCCCACTGATTGGAAAAGGCCTCGCAGAGCTTCTCTTCGCTGTCGGAATATCCCCTTGCCGTATCAAAATAGGTCATGCCGCCGTCGAAAGCCTTGCGCAAAAGCGACACGGCTTCCGCCCGGCTGATTCGCTGGATCGGCAAAGCGCCGAAGGCGATTCGTTCAACTTTAAGACCTGTCTTTCCGAATTCAATGATGGACACCCTGAATAACCCCGCAATTGTTTTCAACTTATGATTGGGTTTATTGTAACATGAAATGCCATGCGAAAAGATTGCCTGATTGACTTATGGTCGCAAACACCCCAACGGAACAACATAAACACCATCTTCTCGACAATAGGCATATGGCGTAGCAGTCAGAATCATCAGGAACGAGGGGGATTTCATCGATTCGACATCAACTTTTTCTGCAAGTGCCAGCAAGTTTTCAGCTGCATCATCGATCATTCGGGAACTCAGCTTGACTTCGATCGCAGCCCATCGTCCATCGGACAGTTTAATAACGGCATCTGCTTCCAATCCTGTTTTATCCCGATAATGGTAAATCCGTCCACCAAGACTCTGGGCATAGATTCTCAGATCTCGTATCACCAGCGATTCAAAAAGCAACCCAAAAGTATTGAAGTCATACATAAGATCATGAACGCTGGCTCCTAAGAAATATGCTGCAATAGCCGGATCTGTAAAATGCCTTGTATTGGATCGCCGAATTGTCGTTTTCGAGCGCAGCTTTGGACTCCAGGGCAAGACTTCATCAATGACAAACAAGCGTCGCAGAGCATTTAGATAGCTCGCAAGCGTATTGATATGTGTGCTAATATGATTCGGCGCAATATCTTTTAAGATGGTCGAATCAGTTGCCTGGGTAGACAAGTGACGAGCATAAGAAGCTAATATCGTTCTTGCTCTTTCCTCGTTTCGGCTGACGCCATCCACCGTGCTGATATCTGACCTGATAATCGTGTCGCAATATCCAGCGACTTGACGCCTTGCGACTTCATCACTTTTACCCAACGAATTCGGCCAGCCACCGCGAATGATCAAAGCGGCGTAATCCTTCAGTTTCAAATCGCATTGTGCCGGGTCGACTGCCTTTTGGTCAAACAAACTGCCAAGACTGATTCTGCCGTTTGAGTGGTGTGTTTCAAACAGGCTCAAAGTATACATTTTAAGTCTGGATATTCGTCCAGCACCCGAGTGTTGGATCTTGTCTTCATCAACAGACGTCGATCCAGTCAAAATGTAAAGTCCTTCTTCCCCCTTCTGATCAACGTCATGTCGAATAGCATCCCATAATTGCGGTGCCATCTGCCACTCATCAATCAGTCTGGGGTGATCCCCTTGAAGCAACGCAGACGGCTGAGCATCGGCTAACTGCAGAAAGGCATCTTGCTGATCGGGATCCTGCATATACAAGATGCTCTTAGCCTTCTGCTTTGCTGTTGTTGTTTTCCCGCACCACTTCGGACCATTGAGCAAAATCGCCCCGAAAGCTTCAAGCTCTTTTTCAATAATCGGGTCAATCAATCTAGGTTGGTATTCTTTCAAAAGCAACGCCCCCTTTGCGCTCATTATAGCACGCATTGTGGGAATTGTCCTGTTTCTATTGTGGGAATTGTCCTGTTTCTATTGTGGGAATTGTCCTGTTTCTATTGTGGGAATTGTCCTGTTTCTATTGTGGGAATTGTCCTGTTTCTATTGTGGGAATTGTCCTGTTTCTATTGTGGGAATTGTCCGGCTAGGCCGGACAACTCTCCAGCATTATAGCAGGTACTTTTTCAAATCTTCCGGGATGGCGTCCGCCAGATATTCTTCTACATCACCTGCCGTTTCCATCGAAATGGCGTGGTTTGCCACCAACTTGGCCTCATCCATGGTCACACCCTGGATGATCTTCTTGATTCGTAAAAGACCGGCTGGACCCACACTGAATTCCTGAAGGCCGAGGCCCAAAAGCAGCATGGTCGCCTTCGGGTCGCCGGCCATTTCGCCGCACATGCCGATAAATTTATCACCACCTGCTTCAATTGTCGGATCGATAACTTGCTTGATCAGGCGAAGCATCGCCGGATGGAAGCTGGTATACAGCTGACCAATTTTGGCATTCATCCGGTCAACAGCGATCGTATACTGCGTCAGATCATTGCTGCCGATGCTGAAGAAGTCAGCTTCCTTGATCAACAGGTCGGCTATCAGGGCCGCTGACGGGATTTCAATCATAATACCGGTCGGCACGTCTTCGGCAAAGGGAACATCCGCCGTCCGTAACTCCTCCTTGGCCTGGTCGACAAATATTTTTGCCGCCCGCAACTCTTCCAGCGAACTGACCATGGGGAACATAATCAGAACTCTGCCATGAACACCTGCCCGCAGGATGGCCTTGAGCTGGGTCAGAAACAGGTCGGGACGATCCAGGCAGATCCGAAGGGCACGGTAGCCCAGGAACGGGTTCTCCTCCTGTTCAAGGTTCAAATATTCAACACCTTTGTCACCGCCGATATCCATAGTTCGGATAATGACCGGCTTGCCGGCCATGCCTTCGACAATCTTTCGATAGGCTTTGTACTGCTCTTCTTCATCGGGTGCCTGGCTTCGGTCCATAAACAAAAACTCGGTCCGATAAAGTCCGACACCTTCTGCGCCGACCGCCTGAATCCTGTCCAGATCGTCCGGCCCCATGACATTGGCAGCCAGCTGAACCGTAACGCCATCCATCGTTCGGGTCGGCGTGTCCTTGATCTGCTCCAGTTCGTGATGGATCTCTTCGCGGCGACGGATCTCCTGCCGCAGCTTTTCGGCTTGTGAAACCGTAATCCCGACATGAACAATTCCCGTACTGCCGTCAACAGCGATCTGCTCGTCCTCATCCAATCCGTGAGCAGACTGAACAACACCCTGGCAGCCGAGCACGGCCGGAATGGCAAGATTGTTGGCCAGAATGGCGGTATGCGATGTCCTGCCGCCGATCTCGGCCGCAATGCCCAGCAGATTTTTTGCGTCGACGGACGCCATCATGGACGGCGTGATGTCACGAGCGACCAGAATCAGCGGATTCGGCAGGTTAGAAACATCCGGCTCCTGGATGCCCAGCAGCAGATTGACCACCCGCCTGCCGATGTCCCGAATGTCCTGAGCCCTTTCCCTGAAGTAGGCATCTTCCAGCGCCTCGAATACCGCGGCCTGTTTTTCGATGCCTATCTGAACCGCGCCAACTGCAGGCAGCAGGTCGTTTTCAATCGCCTTGAGGAACCCGTCATTGAGGATCGGGTCGGCCAGCATCATCAGGTGGGCTTCCATGACCGCCGACTGTTCTTCCTGCCCGTCAGCAACGGCGCGATCCCGGATCAGCTCAAGCTGTTTCCCGGCTTTATCCAATGCATTTTTGACTTTATCCTGTTCAGCCTGGATGTCCTGGCTATCAATCGTCTTTTGCGTCAGATCCGGATGAATAATATCTTCCAAGACCAGGCACGGGCCGATGGCCAAACCGGGGGCTGCTGCGACACCTTTGAGTTGCATGGTTGTTCCTCCTTATTTTGATCGGATTGAGTATGGATATAAAGCACGGGTTAAACAATCAAATATAATCATGAAATGACGCGTTTTTCGGGAGTCTAGCTCAATCTACTTATGATTGTATTTGATTGATTGCCGATTGTCCACTCATATTCGATCACGTTTTCTACAATATATCGCACCTTACGTTGTGCACATTGCCGAACTTTAGCCTATAATCGATCAACCCTCTTGATTATTTGTGATCATGTGATATGATTCAGTCATAACCAATCATCAAGCGATCAAAACAAGGAGGCTAATGCCATGCTGATCAATGAAGATATGATTTTGATGAATCTGCCCGCCACCAGCAAAGAAGACGCCATCCGTCAGCTTTCAGAGAAAGCCGCAGCCATCGGCCGGGTCAGTGACCCTGAAGCTTTCATGGCAGCCGTCATGACGCGCGAAGCCGACTACAGCACTGGCATGGGCTTTGGCGTCGCCATACCGCACGGCAAGTCGGAGGCAGTCACCGAACCGCTCCTGATGTACGCGACAGTTGCGCCCATGGACTGGCAGGCGCTGGACGGAAAGCCGACCGACCTGATCTTTCTGATCGGCGTTCCGGCCGACGATGCGTCAACTATGCACCTGAAAATTTTGGCCAACCTGTCGCGGCGACTGATGAAGGAAGCCTTCAGAGACGACCTGCGTGCTGCAAAAAATCCAGCTGACGTGATGAAAGTTCTGACTGAATACGACATCGGTCTTTAAAAAGCAAAGATTGGGAGATAAAGACATGCTGCAAGGCGAACGACGAAACCGAATCATTGAGATCCTGAGCGGGAACCGGGGCGTGACGGTCAAGGATCTGTGCAACGAGCTGGAGGCCTCCGAAGCGACCATCCGCCGCGACCTGGCCGCGTTAGAAGACGACGGAAAACTCGAACGCACCCACGGCGGCGCGATACCGCGCAGCCAGACCCGCCTGGACACTGAGGAATCCTTCCTCCAAAAAGAGGCCCGGTACACCGTCCAGAAGCGGGATATCGCCCTGAAAGCTTTCAGTCTGCTGGCGGAAAGCGACAGCATCGTGCTGGACGCAGGCACAACGACCTATGAACTGGCTCGCCTGATCGGTCAAACCGAAATGAAAATCACAGTCGTCACCAACTCGACCATCCTAGCCAATGAGCTCAGTTCGAATCCCAACCTCGAGCTTTTCGCGCTGGGCGGCAAGGTTAAGCTGACTACCCAGGCAACCATCGGCGCTGTTGCGGTCAGCCAGATGCAGCAGTTCAATGTCAGCAAGGCATTTATCGGCACAAACGGCGTCTCGATCGATCAGGGCCTAACCACGCCGGACCCGGAAGAAGCCGCGATCAAGCACGCGATGCTGCAGGCCGCCTCCGAGCGCTACGCTCTGGCGGATCACACCAAGTTTAACCGAGTCGCCATGAGCCGGATCGCCCCGCTGTCCATGATCGATGCAATCATTACGGACAAAGATGTCGATCCCAGCATCCTGGCGCCCTATCATCAGCGCGAAATCGAACTCATCCTCGCCTGAAAGGTGGAACCCCATGATCACGACCATCACCCTCAACCCAGCCATTGACCGCACGGTCATTCTCGACCACTTTGAATACGGATCGGTCAACAAAGCTGCCAGCTCGCGTGAAGACATGGGCGGCAAGGGCATCAACGTCGCCCGTATTCTTCTGGCACTGGGGGAAGAAGCTGTCGCAACCGGCTTTCTAGGCAAGCAGAACAGCGGTCACACCCTCGGCCTGATGCAGCAAGATCACATCAACTGCGACATGGTCATGGTCGATGCCACCACCCGCACCAACACCAAGCTGGCGGAAAGTGCATCCGGGACAACAACCGACATCAATGAACCTGGGTTTTTCATCAGCCACCCGGATCTTGAACAACTCAAAAGCAAAATAATCCGACATTGCAGTACAAGCGCTTTTGCGGTCTTTTCCGGAAGCGTCCCGCCGGGATTGTCTGCCGACACCTACCGTAACCTGATCAGCCTGCTGCCCAAAAGCTGCAGACCGGTTCTCGACGCGGACGGCGACCTGCTGCTGGAAGGGCTGAAAGCCCGGCCGTTTGTCATCAAGCCGAATATCCATGAACTCGAAAACACACTCGGGCAAAAGCTGACCGATTCAAAAGCCATCATCGGAGCTGCCCGCCAGCTGATCGTAGAATACGGCATTCAATATGTCCTGGTCTCGAAGGGCGGCGATGGCAGCATCCTAGTCACCCGGAATCGAGCGATAAAAGCGGCACCCATCCCAGTCGAGGTCAAAGGGACCGTCGGCGCCGGAGATACAATGCTCGCCGCTTTTATATACAGCCTGTCTAACGATCAAAGCGACGAACAGGCGCTGGCGAATGCTGCAGCAGCCGGTGCCCTGGCCGTCAGCCAGGCCGGAACACAGGTTATCAGCAAACAGGATATGCAAAATTTAGCGAAGCAGGCCAAGCTAACCATCATCGAGAACTAAGGAGGAAACCAAGATGAAAATTTTAGCCGTTACAGCTTGTCCGACAGGAATAGCCCACACTTTCATGGCTGCCGAAGCCCTGGAAGACGCCGCCAAGAAAAAGGGGCATGATATCAAGGTTGAGACGCGCGGGTCAATTGGCGCCGAGAATGAACTGACTGCCGAAGAAATCGCCGAAGCCGACGGTATCATTCTCGCTGTTGACACAACAGTACCGACTGATCGCTTCAATGGCAAGCGCCTGGTCCAGGCCAGCGTCAGCGATGCGATTAAGGACGCGGCAGCCCTGATCGACCAAATAGCGGATGCTCCGGTTTTCGGCAAACAGGAAAACTTGACCGACCAGGTCGCTGAAATCAAGCAGAAGCGTTCGTCCGAGCGCAAGGGTGTCTATAAGCACCTGATGAACGGCGTCTCGTTCATGATCCCGTTTGTTGTCGCCGGCGGCATCGCCATCGCCCTGAGCTTCCTGATCGGCGGCTACAACGGTTTTGAAGTCGAAGGCTCGCTGGCCGCCTGGCTGATGGGCATCGGCGGTGGAGCAGGCGCTTTTGGCCTGATGGTCCCGATCCTGGCCGGTTACATCGCCTTCTCAATCGCAGACCGCCCCGGCCTTGCCGTCGGCGCGATTGGCGGTACAGTCGCCATGCAGATGGGTGCCGGATTCCTCGGCGGACTCGTCGCCGGATTCCTCGGCGGCTATGTCGCCTTCCTGATCAAGAAATACATCAAGCTGCCTAAAAGCCTTCAGGGCATCATGCCGGTCCTGGTCATACCCGTCCTGGGCTCGCTGATCACCGGCCTGCTGATGTTCGCCGTTCTCGGCGGTCCCGTCAGCGCCCTGAATCAGGCCATGATCACCTTCCTGACCAACATGTCCGGCACCTCAGCAGCAGCCCTCGGCCTGATCATCGGTCTGATGATGGCCTTCGACATGGGCGGTCCGATCAACAAGGCAGCCTATGCCTTCGGCACCGGAACCCTGGCCAGCCTCGCCGCCGGATCAGGATCTGCCATCATGGCCGCCGTCATGGCTGCCGGCATGGTGCCGCCGCTGGGTCTGGCGCTGGCTACCGTCCTCTTCCGCAAAAAGTTTACTGTCGCTGAGCACGAAGCCGGCAAGGCAGCCTGGGTTCTCGGCGCAAGCTTTATTACCGAAGGCGCCATTCCCTTCGCGGCAGCCGATCCGATCCGCGTCATCCCGTCGATCATGGCCGGATCAGCCGTTACCGGCGCGCTCTCCATGCTCTTCAACTGCACTCTGGCCGTCCCGCACGGCGGCATCTTCGTCTTCTTCGCCGCGACCAACATCCCGCTGTATGTCCTGTCCATGGTCATTGGCGTCATCATCACCGCCCTGTTGGTCGGTGTTCTGAAGAAAAAAGCCGAAGCCGCTGCCTGATGGCAGCTTGAAAGGAGCATCTGACATGAAATCAATCAGTGTAAAAGTCCCCTTCAAGGAAGGCCTCCACGCAAGGCCGGCAACCGATCTGGTCAAGCTCTGCCAGGGCATCTCCAGCAAGATCAGCCTGATCAAGGATGACACAACGGTGGATCCCAAATCCATCCTCGGCATCATGGCGCTGGGCGCTACGTTTGGTACCGAGCTGACCGTCGAGGTCAATGGTCCGGATGAGGACGATGCCATCAGCAAGCTGGACACCTATTTCAACAACGGCGCGCACTAAGCTATGCCCTGACCCTGATTAGAAGGCCGGCTCTCAGGAAACGAGAGCCGGCCTTTTGCTGGTCGAAAAAGTCTTTTCGCCTTGCAGCGCGCGATCATCTCATAGCCATCAGATCGCACAGGCAGCACGCTGGGTTTAGTATGCGATTTCCAGCCAGACCGGGCCTTCCAGACCAAATTACTGACGTTTTTTGCTCTCACCCTGCGCGGCCAGGGCATTGCACAAAGCTGTCGCAGCCTCTATTTCAAACGGTTTTCGCGGCGAAAACGGTCAGGGGTTATGCCGCAAACCTTCCTGAAAACATTCTGGAAATAGCTCTGGGACGAAAATCCCAGCCGAGCGCTGATCTGGGCGATCGATTCTTCTGATACCTTTAAAAGACGTTGGGCTTCAGTAATTTTCTGGCGAGTGATGAAATGGTTGAGTGTCTCACCTGTCTCTGATTTGAACAGCTCACACAAATAGGTTCGGCTGATCCCAAGCCGGGCTGATATCTCATCGAGGGTGATTCTTCGATCAAGATGGCCGCTGATGTACCTGACGGCTTCGGTGACATACGAAGACTGGCTCTCGCCGACTCTCAGGCTCTCAACCCGCCGGGCAAATGCCAGCAGCATCTCGATGTTCAGTCGAGTAATGGCATTGTAGTCGTAAAGCGTTTCAACCTGCTGGATGTAACGATCGCTTAATTTGAACGCGGACTCCTGTGGCAGTCCGCCGACGATTGCCGCACGACTGGCCAGGGTTGCGGCACAGATGAAAGTGTTCTTTTTCTGGCGCAGTTCATCATGCGCGATCTTGCCGACGCGGCCGGCAGGCGGTTCGCCAAACAGAATATTGAGCAGATCCGGCCGACCGGCAGTGATATCCGCCTGGATTTCCTTTTCAACCGCATAGGTGTTATGAATCGAGTTGTCCTCGTCGATCTCCTGAGACAAAACTTCAGCCGGGTCGTCTTCGATGCCTTCCGGCATGTTTCGGGCAATCAGATCGGCTGCCTGAACCTTCTCGCGGTTGATAAAATAGTTGACAAAACAAATGATCTGGAGAAAGCTCTCGATCGGATAGGTCGGAATACTATCCAGATACAGCCGCAGTGTAGGCAGATGCTCCCGGGAGAGATCAAGCGACCTGAGCAGGGTCATGATCTTATCTTGATTGGGCCGGATACTGAAAGCCGGACCGATCGCGATACGCATGCCGCTGTCAAGGTCCTTGATTTGAGCGAAAAACAAATAATGGGCTTCGAAAAAAGCCGCCGTGTCCTGGCAGGCGGCCGCCTGATCCTCGACAAGGCGGATGATGTCCGGCTGCAAATCAATGCTGCTGACGCTGTGCACCAGACGGTCTTGGCGATAGGCACGAACCGGCAGACCCATCAGGTTGCCCAGGTTTTTGCAAAAATAAGCATAGTCCATATTGACCCCTCCCTGCTGCCTAATATTTTACAATAATATCGAACATCTTGTAAGATCCTTCCTGTCTGCCCGGCTAGTATCAAACTAGCGACGGTTTGCTGGACAGTATGACCTGTCTGGCTCTTGTGAAAAGGTGACTGATTATGGTCTCTATCTCCAAAATAAAAACGTTCTGTCAGCTCTTTTTTGACAGCACCAACATTCCCATCACCCTTTATCATCATGACAGGCCGGTTCTCAAACTGCCGCAAAGCGATCTCGATTTCATCAGCAACCACCTCCGGCAGCTGCGTGATACTGACGATGCCGCCAGTTTCCTGACCGCCGGCGATGCTTTCTACGCCCTGATCAAGGCCAATGCCGCATTTTACGCTGTCGTTGGGCCGGTGACCGGGTTGAGGTGCAATTCACAGATGGTTCAGGGCATCATCCGGGACAGCAGCATTTTGCCCCAATATGAAGCCGCGGTTGCGGACTACCTGAACAGGATTCCATGTATGCCTTTCAACCGCCTGATCAAGCAAGTCGCCATGGTTCATTTCGGTCTCACTGGCATCCCGATTGATGTTGACAAGGCCTTTCACAGCTACCTCGATGACGCTGCAACACCAGTCTCCACAACCTATGCGCAAAGCCGCTATGAGGCCAAAGAAGAGGACTTTACGCACAACTCCTATTTTTTTGAACAGGAGCTGTTGAAATGCGTCGAAGACGGCAACATTGAAAGGCTCAAGAAAGTGACCATGAGACCGGAGGCATATCACGAAGGCATCGTCGCTGACAACTCGCTGCGTCAGGCCAAGAACATGTTCATCACCATGGTCACCCTGGCAACGCGCACCGCCATCCGCGGAGGATTTGACATCGAAAGCTCCTATGCCCTGAGTGACGTCTACATCCGTGAAATGGAACGGCTGACGACAGTCGAGGCAGTCTACAAGCTCAGCGGCTGCGTTCTATACGATTTCACCAGGCAAGTCGCCCGAAATAAATATGCCAATGGGTTATCACCGGATGTTTCCCGCTGCATGAACTACATCATGCAGAACACCAACCAGCCGATCAATGTCAGTGAAGTCGCCCGGTATACCGGGCTCAGCAGAAGCTACCTGTCACGCAAATTCAAGTCTGAACTCGGCTTTAACCTCAGCAGCTATATCCTGCGCTGCAAACTGGAGGAAGCCCGCAGCCTTCTGGCCTACACCAACAAATCGATCAGCGATATCAGCAGCTACCTGTGCTTTTCCAGCCAGTCGCATTTCCAGAACGTCTTCAAAAGCCAATACAACCAGACCCCCGGCGCATTTCGGCGACAAGCCGTTTAACCCCGCCTACCCTTTGACACCGCCCAGCGTCACGCCTTTGACGAAGTGCTTTTGAACAAATGGATAGATGGCCAGAATCGGCAGGGTTCCGACAATCGTCACACAGTACTTGACCAGATTTCGGGTCAAATCCGCCTTGCTGATCGCATCAGTTCCGGTCAGATCAACATGGGTTTTCATGTCGGGTTCTGTATTGAACAAGGCTACTGGATCAAAAAACCTGATATATTTGCAATGATCACAAAGATTTCGCAATCATTTACTAAACAGACGCAGTAAACTTGGAGTATCTAGTGCTCGATGATCTGAGCGCATTCCGATAGGAGATCTATTATGCTGAGCATTTCCACTATTCGTATCGAGGGCATGGCAAGCGGCTGTGTCACCGACCGCCAGCCGAACATATCCTTCTCACTGGACTCGGACATGCAGGGCGAAGCACTGGACAAGGCCGTCATCTGTGTGGGCGACTGGCAGGTCAAAACAGAAGATCAGGTCAACAATATATACACGGGTGAGTTGGAGCCGTTTACCCGGTACGCTGTGCGAATCGAAGCAGACGGGACAAGCGGCGAGAAGGCAACGGGCTCGGCCCATTTCGAAACCGGTCGACTTTCGACGCCCTGGCAGGCCAGCTGGATTACAGACGGCAGCTACGATTTTCCAGACAAGGCTTCGCCCCGGCCCATGACGTTCCGACACCGATTTGAAGCAGATAAACCGGTGAAAAGAGCCTGGTTAAACGCGACCGCCCTCGGTGTTTATGAGCTTGAATTGAACGGCGCCAAAGTCGGCGAGGATTATTTCGCGCCTGGTCTGACCTCATATGATCACCAGATCCAGTATCAGACGTACGATGTCACGAACCAGCTTCTCGAGAACAATGAGCTGATCGCCGTCGTCGCCGGCGGCTGGGCGGCCGGCTCATTCAACTACAAGCGCAAGAGCAAGATCAGCGCTGACCGGCAGGCACTTCTTCTGGAAATGAGAATGGAATACGAGGATGGGACAATCGGCATCGTAGCGACCGACGAAACCTGGCAAGTCAGCGAGGATGGCAACTACCGCATGGCCGAGTGGTACGATGGCGAAACCTATGATGCAACGGTTAATCTGGAAGCCATCGTCTGGCGTCAGGCTACCCTGACCGCGCCGCGCAAAAGCCCGGCGATCCTAGCACAGTATGGCGTTCCGGTCCGCGCGCAACAGACGATCCGGCCAGTCAGCCGGACAATTTCACCCGGTGGAGAAGCGATCTTCGATTTTGGCCAGAATTTCGCCGGCGTCATATCCGCCAAGATTAACGGAAGTCGTGGCGATCAGGTGATTTTTCGGCATGCGGAAATCCTCTCAGACGGTGAGTTGTTTGTCAAATCCCTGCGCACAGCCAAAGCGACCGCGACCTATGTCTGCAAAGATGGTTTACAGGACTACTCCCCGCGACTGACCTATATGGGCTTTCGCTATGTCGGCGTCAGTGGCCTCGATCCAGATCAGATCGAGCTTTCGGCGTTGGTCCTGCATTCAGACTTCCCGGAAATCGGAACATTCAAATGCTCGAACGAGCTGGTCAACAAACTTCAAGCCAACATTCGCTGGGGCGGCAAATCCAATTTTGTCGATATCCCGACGGACTGCCCGCAGCGGGATGAGCGGCAGGGGTGGACCGGTGACCTGGCTGTTTTTGCATCGACTGCCTGCTATCACTTCGACCTGAGCCGTTTTCTGGACAAATGGCTGCTCGATCTCAACGCTGAGCAGGGACGCGGCGGCGGCATCCCGATGGTCGTCCCTCGGGCTGGCGACTCATGGCCGGTCATGGCGACGTCTTGCTGGGGCGATAGCTGCATCCTGGTACCCTGGGCTGAATACCTGGCCAGAGGCAATAAACGGCTGCTCGAGCGGCAATACCCGACCATGAAGAAATTCTTAAAAGCCGCCCGCTGGTGGTCGGCTTTCGCATCCCTGACGCCCAGCCGAAGGAGAATTTGGCGGTTCCCCTTCCACTTCGGTGATTGGTGCGCCCCGGATGAGACCCTGCAGCAATGGCTCAAGAAGGGCCGTTGGGTTGCAACAGCCTACCATGCCAATTCCTGTGCGATCGTCGCCAGAATCGCAGATATTTTAGGGTACAGCGATGATGCCAATGATTTCAGAAGCATTCGTGACCAGATTGTGAAAGCCTACCGCAAGGTGTTCACAGATGGAAAAGGCCGTTTGAAACAAGAATTTCAGACTGCCTATGTCCTGCCGCTGCATTTCGGCATGACGGACGGATCTGAAACAAGCGCCATGGCTGATCATCTCGCTCGGCTGGTTCAAGAGGCGGGGAACCATCTAACGACCGGATTTACCGGTACACCGTACCTCCTTTTTGCCTTGTCCGACCACGGCAAGGCGGACCAGGCTTTTGACCTGCTGCTGCAGGATACCTGTCCCTCCTGGCTGTATGAGGTCAAGGCTGGCGGCACGACCATCTGGGAGCGCTGGGATGCCCTTCGACCGGATGGCAGCGTCAATATCGGTGATCTGGCCGGCAAAAAAACTGAAGAAGATTCTGGCGGCGGCATGGTCTCGTTTAACCACTATGCCAATGGCGCGGTCGGCGACTGGCTTTACCGCCGGGTAGCCGGCATTGAACCGATCAGCGGCGGCTACAAGACATTTAAAATCGAGCCGCTGATGGGCGGCCAGATCACCTCAGCACACGGCAGTGTGCTTACGCCATACGGACAGGTCGAATCGGACTGGTCTGTTGAAGCCGGTGTATTCACCATTAAGGTCAAGGTACCTGTATCAACTGAGTGTACGCTCACCCTGCCCAATCGCGAGCAGCACGTCCTGCCCAGCGGCTCATATGAATTGTCGGCCGATCTGGCTTGATGCGATATGATTCATGGAAAAATCAGCCGATGGCAATCGCCATCGGCTGATTCTCTATGGATCTGACAGTCACATAACCACCCGGTCCGAATGCGCTTTTTTCGATCGTGATATTGCCGTTACCTGACAGTTCAAGATTGGCAGCTGCCAGGTCAATATTGGGATGATAGAACCGCGACCCCCCGCCGCCGCGAGCTTCCCATTCAACCGAAAGCCGCTGAGCGTCTCGATCATAGTGATAGGCCACAAGTCTGCCAGCCGTTGCCGCCGGGTACCCGCGCTCAAGGCTGCTATAGTTAGGGTCATCTTCCATGCCGAATGCATACTGGTGATAGGTGCTGCTCCAGAGGTTTTTTTCCAGGATTCTGTTCATGTGCTCGATCAGGTCGCGTGTGTATCCGGCAGAGGGAAAGTTGCCCCATTCACCCACAACGACCGGCAGTTGCAGATCGATCTGGGACTGCCGCTTGTCGTTGAAAATAGCAGTGACTTCATCCTTGCTGTAGCTGTCGTAGCGCTCCGAGTCAACGACAGCAGCATAGCCATGCGGGGCGTAGATCTGCTGGCTGTCCGGTTCGCCGTTGAAATCTGTCACCCTCTGCAGGCCGCATTTGACAAATGAGCTGCAGTAAATATTGCCGCCGGTAACCAGGGCGGTGCTGCTGGATCGCCGGATCGCGCGGAGCATCCTGTTATAGAAGGGCATCAGGACTTCCCGATCGAACGCTATGAAATGTTCTGTCAGGATGCGCTGCATGACTGCCGCTTCTTCAGGTGTCGCCGACTGTATCCTGGCAAAGTTAAAGTCAGGATTGTTTTTCTGAATAGCTTCTACAGCGCTGGCGAATGCCTGCGGGGCCAAGCTCCCCATGAACGGCTCATTCATCGGTTCGAAGCCGATGATGTTGTCCAATGGGCTGAAACGGTCTGCGAGATGCGTCCACACGTTTTCATAGTGGTCAAGCAGGCCAATGCCGTCGGATGCCACCTTGTTAGCCCAGAAGTTGTCAGCAGCTCGAATCACAGCAGGACTTTTCAGATAAGCTTCGTACCAGATATCCATGTTGTCAGGATGGGGCAGCCCATCATCCAGCGTTGCCCAGATCGGTGCGCCATCAATGAACTTTGAGGAGAACAGATCCTGGTGCATGTCCAGAAAGACATAGATGCCCTCAGCTTCAGCACATCTGACAACCTGCTCGATCCGATCCAGATAACGCTCGTCATAAATACCCGGTTCGGGCTCGACGCCGCCCCAGAATATGCCCAGACGCACCAGGTTGAAGCCACGCTGTGCGAAGATTCGCAGCTTGCTTTCGATCTCCGGCTCGATATAGCCCAGTTTCTTGTCTCTGCAGATGAAGCACAGGCCGTTGAACAGTACTTCGGCGCCATCTTCGTCAAGAAATCTCATGCCATCGACAATAACGCGCTTCATTTAGCAGCCTCCTCTGCAACCAGGCTGTCAGCCACAGCTTGCCGCCGCTCGAGTTCTTCATACATCGCCTTGCGTACGCCGCCCTTGATCGGATACAGCAGTATCATGATGCCGGCGGCGATCAAGGATAAAACAGCCGGGATCAGGCAGCTGACCATGACCAGTCCGGACAGCAGCGATTCGATCGGCGAGCTACCGATGTATTCATCGGATGAATTGACCACATAGCCGACTGCGATCAGCACCGCGCCGGTCGCCGAACTGGCCATCGCCGTCTGGGCCTTTTCGAGAAAATTGCGGGCAGCCTGATTGAGTGCTTCCATGCTGTGCCCGATCTTATACAGGGAATAGTCCATGGTCTCCATGCCGACCAGCGTCGCCGGGATGTAACTCATGCCGGCAGTGATCATGAAAATAAACATGAGGCCGAAATAAACAATCGCGCTGCTGAAACCCAGAATCGTCAAAACATAGACCAGAACCAGCGCGGCGGCAGATGCCAGCGAACAGGCGATCGTACCTTTGACCGGGTCTAAATTCTTCAAGATCTTGGGTGCGATGATTGTTCCGATGATAATGCCGATCAGGATTATGGCGCCCCAGATGGCGGCATTGGAACCAAAATTCTCGGCGCCGAAAGCCCACTTGATATAGTAGGCGGCTGAGGCCATGACGAATGTGAATACACTGCCGCCGAAGATGCCGGACAGAAAGCTGATCCACAGCGGCCTATTCGTTTTGAACATGCTGATAATCTGGCGAAAGCCGATCTTCTCCTTGGCCTCGACAACTTTCCCCTCCTTAACCAGTGCCGTTCCAATCAGCGACATGATGCCCATCGGGACGATAAAGATAGCCGCAAGCAGGCCGACGGCTCTTTTCATATCGCCGGTGCTGTTGCCCAGAACAACCGCCAGGCTGAGGAAAAACGAAAATGGAATGACAATGAGCTGCTCAACCACACGCGGCGTCACCAGCAGTTTCTGTCGGATAGCGGGGTTAGAAGTCAGCGAATACAGAATCGGCTGGTGCGGCTGGAATGAATATCCAACCTCGTAGAGAAGGTATGCCAGGGCCAGCCAGACAATACGGGCTGTCATGCTTTCAAACAAGGGGATGTTGAACAGCATGAGCAAAGCGATGCTGCAGGTGATAATGCCGCCAATCATGAAAGGCTTGAATTTTCCGATCCTCGTTCTAGGCGAGCGGTCCATCAGCCAGCCCTGCAACGGGTCATCCACTGCGTCAAACAGCCGGCCTACCAGTAGCAGGATCGTTCCGATCGTCGCAGCCGATGCCCCCATCCCGGAATAGTCGGTCAGGTATAGGAGAAACGCTGTCGTCATCAGCGACATCGATGCGGTGATCGTCCAGCGCATCGTTGACAATCCGAAAATGGTTTTGGGGTTCAGCGGATACGGCCGGGGGCTTCTTTCCTTTTTCAAAGTGCTGTCCTCCTGGTTTTAGTTCTGCTTCTGGCAAAACCTTTGTTATTTTAATGGGTTGTCAGTTATCGAATGTGCCGAGATGAAACGCGACTGAGCCATCCACAGGGCTGGTTTTCAAAATCGGATTTTGTCACCGGTGCCCTGTCAATATCTCTCCAAGCCTGCTCGAATCCGTCTTAGATCATGGCTTGCAGCAGATCTAAATGGCATGCA
Source organism: uncultured Saccharofermentans sp. (assembly GCA_963675845.1). Classification (GTDB taxonomy): domain Bacteria; phylum Bacillota; class Clostridia; order Saccharofermentanales; family UBA5734; genus UBA8949. The sequence continues at coordinate 660,854 of OY776634.1, forward strand.
AAAGAGACGGGCAACGAGACGGTTGCAGCAACCGCTGTCCACCATCCGTTTTTGCCCGACAGCTACTCAGTTTGCTTTCAAGATCCAGGCTCATCAAAACATCTGCAGCAACCATTCAAAATCCACCTTTGAGCATCGATATTCTAGACTATATTCGAATGGCCTGGCCCCGTCTTGCGATTATGTCAATTCCATTGTGAATTCTTATGCTTCGCTTACCTAATATCCGCCAGGGCTTTTTTTGCCCACCCGGAATCCTTGAGCATCGCCCGACCGATGCCGACCAGGTCCGCATAGCCATGGGAGATCAAGTCGTCCGCCGCTTTGGCATCAGTTATCCCACCGGTCAGGATGACCGGGATTGAGACAGCCCGCCGGATCGCCTGCGTCATCGCCTTGAAATAGCCTTGACCTTCAAGCTCTGGCACGACAAAGCCGCAAAGACCGCCGGAGATGTCCAGCATGTCAACGCCCGCCGCTTCAAAAGCCTGAGCAGCCTGAACCGCATCATCAATCGTGCTGCCGCCGTCCTGATAGTCAGAACCGCCCAACCGGAGCAGCACCGCGAAGTCCGGTCCGACCTGTTCGCGGACCGCACGGATCACCTCGAGATGGATGCGGATCCGCATCTCCAGGCTACCGCCGTATGAATCCATCCGCTTGTTGGTCAGCGGCGAGTAAAACTGGTTCAGCAAATAGCCGTGGGCTGAATGGATCTCTACGCCGTCGAACCCGGCTGCCTGGACCATTTTTGCCGACTTGGCGAAGAGTCGGACCAGGTCCTGGATTTCGCCGGTTTTCAATGCTCTGGGAACGACGCCGTCATGACTGTTCGGATGTGTCACCGCAGAAGGAGCGACAACTTCGCAACCGGTGACTTCCTGCCGCGCCGCACTGCCCGCGTGGTTGATCTGCGCGATAATTTTCGAGCCATTCCGATGAACGACCTCAGCCAACGACTGATAGCCATCCAGCACCGAGTCGTCCGCCGCAGACAATTGACCGGGATGACCGATGCCCTGGCGGCAGACATAGCTGTGTTCGGTGATGATCAGGCCGACATGGCCGCCCCGGGACTTTTCATCATAGTAGTCTAGCAAGTCCTGGGAGATCCGCCCGTCCGCATCCGCTTTGGATGTGGCCATCGGCGGCAGGACGATCCGGTTGCTGAGGTGAAGGTTTCGTATTTGGAGCGGCGAATTGAGATGTGGCATGGTCTGGCCTCCTTTAAGCTCCAGCGGCAAATTTTAAAAGCCGCGGACATCAGGTGATATTTTCTTAACTATGATAGCATGTGCACCTCTTGAAATTCGGTAACCTACAGCAAAAACGAGCTGCCACAACCGGTTTTTTCCGGTTGTGGCAGCTCGTTTCTTGGTGCGGATTCGTTATGAATCAGATCAGGCCAGCGCGTCGTCCGCGACCTTGTACTTCGGATCCTCCATGATGTTCACGTCGACGATATCATCGGCGTTTCGGATCAGCTTATGGCAGTCCGGGCTCAGATGACGCAGGTGCAGCTTAATGTTGTTGGCCCGGTAGCGCTCAGTCAGCATGTTGATCGTTTCGATTCCGGAGTGGTCGAATACCCGGGCGTGCTGGAAGTCGATGATGATTTCGCCGGATTCGTTTTTGGGATCGAAGGCATCCGCCAGGTTACGGGCAGACGCAAAGAAGATCGCGCCCCGAAGATGATACTCCTTGATACCTTCGGCATTGATCCGGGTCTCGATATCGATGTTCTTGCCCTTTTTCCAGGCAAATACCAGCGCCGATACAACAACGCCCAAGCCGACCGCGACTGCCAGGTCGGTGAACACCGTAACAACCGAGACCAGCACGATAACAAAGGCATCGCCCTTGGGGATATTCTTGATGATCTTGAAGCTGGACCACTCGAAGGTCTCCTTGACGACCATAAACATGACGCCGGTCAAGGCCGCGATCGGGATTTTCTCGATCAGGCTGGAGCCGAACAGAATGAAGGCCAGCAGCATCAGGGCAGCTGAAATACCGGATAGGCGCTTGCGGCCCCCGGATGTGATGTTGATTGTGCTCTGTCCGATCATGGCGCAGCCGCCCATGCCACCGAAAAAGCCGGTTGCGATATTCGCCAGGCCTTGACCGACGCACTCCCTGTTGGCCCGGCCGCGGGTTTCGGTCACTTCATCAATCCGTGTCAGCGTCAACAGGGACTCGATCAGGCCAATGGCCGCGAGCACGATTGAATATGGCAGGATAACGCGCAGGGTTTCAAAGCCGAATGGCACATCGGGGATACTGAATCGGGGCAGGCCGCCGCCGATGCTGGCGATGTCGCCAACCGTCTTGGTCTCGATGCCGGTCACGGCGACCACCAGGTAGATCAGGATAATTGCCGCCAGCGGCGCCGGTACGATCTTGGTCAGTCTGGGCAGGAACTGGATGATCAGAATGGTCAGGATAACCAACCCCAGCATGGTCAGCAATTGGGTCCCGATCATCCACTCAAAAAAGCCCTGGGCATTTTCCACCTTGAACTGCCCCAGTTGGGCCAGGAAGATGACAATCGCCAGGCCGTTGACGAACCCGATCATAACGGTTCTGGGCATGAATCGAATGAATTTACCAAGTTTCAGCACGCCGACCAGCATCTGGATGATGCCCATCAGGATGACGGTCATAAAAAGGTATTCAAGTCCGTGGCTGGCGACGAGCTCCAGAATGACCACCGCCAGCGCGCCGGTCGCGCCGGAAATCATACCCGGGCGTCCGCCGAAGATCGAGGTCATCAGACCGACGATAAAGGCCGCGTAAAGACCGACCAGCGGCTCGACGCCGGCGACAAACGAAAAGGCGATGGCTTCCGGCACGAGAGCCAGCGCAACTGTCAATCCGCACAGGATTTCCGTCTTGATCGTTCTGCGATCCAAGTTAAGTTTTCTTAAATCCATCAATATCTCCTATTTCAGCTTTTATGTTGATTGGAAAACACCTTCACACAGCGCGAAAAGGCTTCACAAAAGTCGTTCGATTATAACAGTGATCCACCGGCTTGACCATCCCCCCAGCCCATGATTGTACAATCTGTCGCGATCTTTCATTGAAGTTCCAGAGTCACTGGTATAACCTGCCCGGGGAAACCCGGTCAAACGGGTCTGGAATCCCTTAATTCGATATTTGCAGTGCACTTAATAATATGGTAAAGTTTTGCTGAAGACTTCTTGTCTGAACATCCGCCTACATAAAATCGGGCAAAACACGTGAAAGCGTGCGACGCAAAGCTTCAGGGCCTTTTCGGTTGAAATGGCAGCCAGCTGCTCAGACTTGCTTGCCCTTATCGCTGACCCGATAGGGCTTTTTGTTTTTTGAGGAACGCGATGGACGATTTTGACAATACTTATGCCAAATGGCGGCGCATGATGCTCACAACCAGCATCATACTCGCTTCACTGGTTCTCGTGGTTGAGATTGTGATGTATTTTTATCTCCGCCAGACCAACCAGATCCTGCCGGATCAGCCGACCTACCTCTTCTGGTTCTTGTATCTGCCCACGACAATCAACGTCGCGGTCATTGTCCTCGGCGCTTTAGCGGTCCGCTGGATACCAGCCGAGTCAGAATACATCAATTATCCGCCGCTGATCCAGTTCTCGCTGTTGAGTCTTATTGCTGCCGGCACCCACTATGTCTTTCCGGTGACGCTGTGTCTTTTCGTCTTCCCGATCTTCATGACCATCATCTTCATTGACAGGAAAATGACACGACGGATCAGCATCCTGTCGGTCATCTTCCTGGCATTCGCCCTCACCAACCGACGAATCTCGCCGCTGGCAGATCCCGAGGATACCTGGTTCTGGTCGGATACCATCGTCGCTTTTTCTGTTCTCACCGCAGCCATCATTGCCTGCTTCATGCTGCTGAGCTACCAGAAGGAGCTCCGCCAGATCATCAACCGGGGTTTCATTCGCCAAATCGAAATGCAAGAGCAGCTCCATCGCGATCAGAAGACCGGTCTTTTCGGCCACACCATCCTGATGAACACATTGGACAACAAGGTCTTGCAGGCTGAGGAAGAGGGCGGCCAGGTCGCCCTGGCTATTTTCGACATCGACAACTTCAAACAGATCAATGATTCCTACGGTCACCTGAAAGGTGATGAGGTCATATCCGGCCTGGCCGATTTCCTGAAGCGCAACAATCCTGATAAGAACCTGATCGCCCGATTCGGCGGCGATGAATTTGCGATCCTGTTTGCTGGCCCGCAGGTTGAACATGCGCACAACTTTTCCGAATCAATCCGCAAGGGTTTTGCAAAATTGCGGTTCGCATTCGCTGAAGAATCGCTATCGATCAGCATCGGCCTGGCCTTCTGGCGCATTGGCCTGAGCACTGAAGACCTGATTGAGAAAGCCGACATCGCGATGTATGCTGCCAAAAACGCCGGCAAGAACCAGACGGTGGTCATCGGCAGTGATTCAAACCCATAATCGATGAACAGCCGGATATCATTCCCCAGCGATTGTAAACGATGCTGGCAAACTTGATTCTTAGCCTGCTCAATTGCCGTTCAGGCTTATGCCGTTTTGCTCAAGCTACCAGGTCCGATTTCTTGAAATGTCCGAACGAATCAACTATAATGACCAAAGCGGTCAGATGAACTGCCGCATTGACACCTGCTTTTTTATTCAACAATACCACGAAGGTATTCATGACAGCCGGCAGGCTGTACTTGGTTTATTTTTGGAGGTATTTTGAATGAATCCCACACATCGCACGAACATTCGAGATCTTGTACTCGCAGCACTATTTCTGGCCCTCGGGCTTCTGCTGCCTTTTCTGACCGGACAGATTCCCCAAATCGGCAGCATGCTGCTCCCGATGCATATTCCTATCCTGCTCTGCGGTTTCATCTGCGGCTGGCGCTATGGCTTGGCGATCGGCTTGATCACACCAATTTTGCGCAGTCTCCTGTTCCTCATGCCGCCGATGTTCCCGGTGGCGATCACCATGGCTTTTGAATTGGCGGTTTACGGTCTGCTGGCCGGTTTGCTTTATCAGCTGCTGGCCAAAAAACCTGTTAACCTGTATCTTTCTCTCATCGGCGCCATGATTGGCGGGCGCATCATGTGGGGTCTGGCCGCTTATGTCTTTTTCGGCCTGAACGGCGCAACCCTGACCTGGCAGATGTTCCTGTCCGCGGCGCTGCTGACAGCCTGGCCCGGCATCCTGGTTCAGATTGTTCTGATTCCGGCAATCATGATCGCGCTGAAAAAGTCCGGCCGGCTCGAGTCCAGGCAGGCGGCCGCCTGATGAAGGCCATTCTGATCGAACATTTTCGGCGGTATCCTAAGATGCAGATCCAGGATGCGGTCAAACTGATCTATCAGCATGAATTTGCCGGCAGCCATATGCTGCAAGGCAACCATGGCAGCTGGTTGTCGGTTGAATCAGAGATACTAAATCTCGATTCAACCGGCGGCTTGCTGCCGCAAAAATTCGAAAGCATCGGCAACAGCCTATGCAGAATGCATCTGGCAGCAATGACCACAGGTGATATCAACTATTCAACAATGGACAATATGTTTGTCAGCACCGCGCACCGCATCCAGGGCAAGCAGGATCGATTTATTGAACAGCTGAAGGTTTTGGAGTCGCTTTGCCGGGACGGCAAATGTCCTTTCGATTCCGCTCTCCTCAATGCCTTTATGGACAACTACAAGCTTCAAGAGTATCCGGCACTCCACCATAGTGAGAGCTATCGTAAGGCTTACTCGCCAGCCTATCGGGTTGTCAGCGCAGATTTCAATAAGTTTTTTGATGTCTTTGTCAGTATCGATCGGTTGATGGCAACCCAGGACCAAGTCCTGGTTGCGATCGACGGCCGCTGCGCGGCTGGCAAGAGCACCCTGGCCGACTTGATTCAAAGCGTCTACGACTGCAATGTCTTTCATCTCGATGATTACTTCCTGCGGCCGGAACAAAGAACACCGGAGCGGCTCGGTGAAATTGGGGGCAATGTCGATCATGAGCGCTTCAGCCTTGAGATCTTCACGAAGCTGACCGCCGGCCAACCATTCGAATACGCGCCGTACGACTGTTCGGTCCAGCAATTGGGGCCTCCGGTCAGCGTGACGCCCAAAAAGCTTAATGTCATCGAGGGGTCATACAGCATGCGGCCGGCATTTTTGCCTCACTACGACTTGAAAATATTCATGGACATCGACCCGGTTGCGCAGTTTGAGAGAATCCAGGCCAGAAACGGCCTGGTTCTATCCCAGCGTTTCGCGGATGAGTGGATTCCCATGGAGGAGCGTTATTTCGACCAGATACAGATCCGACAGCACTGTGATTTACACTATATGGCCGGCAGCACTGCCTGATCCATGCGGAATACTTACAAAAAATTGATCCGCGAAAAATCGATTTGTCCGTCCGGATCCAGAAGATCGCTGTCTGCATGGACATGCTCGACTTTTCCAATGAACATCTCATGGGAGCCTGTGACGATTGAATCCACAACCGTGCATTCAATGTTCACCGGGCAGTCCGGCAAGATCGACGCGTTAATGCATTTGGCGTTTTCTAGCCGGATAGCCGCCTTCGACAGTTTGTCCTCATCCCGCTTGCTGTGACTGCCCAGATAGTCAAAGGCAGCCTTGTTGCGCTCATCAACCAGGTTGACCGCAAAGCAGCCGGATTCCTTGATCAGACGATAAGAATACCTGGATGGCACAATCCCAACCATGACCATCGGCGGATCGTAGCTGCAGTTGCCGCAATAAGCGACAGCCAGGGCATTGTCTTCACCATCCAATCCCCGGCAGGATACCAGAACCTTAGCGGCAGGCTGCAGACACGATTTCAGGGCCGCGGCCTGTTTAGCTGCAGCAAGAGAATGATTAGATTTCGCAAGCTCCATTGAAAACCTCCAGTTCAAATGGCTCAAGTCTGAGCCGGGCGGGCATTTTTCTCACATTGGTCGATGGCATTTTGTAAAGCTGCTGCCCCCAACACGGAGCAATGCATTTTTTCGTCTGGCAGGCCACCCAGCGCTTCGGCAATATCCTGGTCGGTCAGGCATCTGGCAGCGTCCAGCGTCTGCCCTTCAGCCAGGACGGTTGTCATGCTACTGGTCGCAATCGCCGCAGCGCAGCCGAATGCCAGGAAGCTGATCCGGATGATACGGTTATCCCGGATCTTGACATATAGCTCAAGTGAGTCGCCGCAACTTGGATCTCCGGCTTTGCCGACCGCATCGGCATCCGGCATACTGCCAACGTTTCTTGGAGACATGAAGTGCTCGATGACAAGATTCGAATAGGCTTCGTTGAACATGGTCAAAAGCTCCGGTTAATCAAGGTTTATCGACATGGACAAACTGCGTCCGCAATCGATATTTTATCGCTGTTATGAGCATATGTCAATATTGATCAGTCTTTCCGCATAGCTTTCGAGCTTGCGCTGTGCAAATTGCACCTTCGCTGATCTGGGTGCCTCAATGGTATATGGTTGTCAGAATTTTCGAAATCGGGCTGATTTTCCTGTCCGGCAGCCTAATCAATTTCCCCTTGCCCAAATACATAATCGCCCTTGGCGGCGGCAGATGAGTCATGGTTCCAATATGGCGGGCAGTTAGTAGCTTTATGGTTGCACGGTCTGCAACAGCAGATCCAGGACGATCGCCAGCCCTGTCGGTATGCTGTCCAGATCAATCCACTCTTCCCGTTTGTGCGCATCCTTGCCGACGATTGTCCCGATTGTATTGGCCAACTGGCCCCTCGACAACGGGATGTTGCTGTCGGTTGACTGGGGTTTCAGATTCATCGGTCCAGTATAGTGCCGACGGATGATTTGAATGTTGTTTCGGGTCCAGTCATCCAGCTTCCGGATGTCAATATCGCCCAAGCCCGGCCGATGCCCTAAAAGCTCGATCTGGATTTTCACGCCAGCTGACCGGTGTCGGTCGATCAAGGCCTTGAAAGCCTTTTCCATCGATTCAAGACACTGCTGGCTGGCGGATCGGTATTCATACAAAATCTCAGCCGACTGGGCAATTGAGTTGACGGTAGAGCCGCCGGATACGCGCCCGACGTTATAGGTCGTTTTCACCTCTGTCGGCACCTTGACCCGGTAAAGATCATGGATCAATTCGGCCATCTGCAGGATCGCATTCTGATTGCCGAAATCCAAATAGGAATGGCCGCCTTCGCCTTCAACCGTAATCCGATAACGGTTCGAGCCGACCGGGCGGCTGGTGCACTGTGACAGATAGCCGTCAAACGAATAGCATTCGGTGATTCGATCCCCATACTGATCAAAGATTCTGCGCGCGCCATCCAGGTTGCCCAAGCCCTCTTCGCAGGCGTTAGCGACAATGAGCACGCCCCTTTTCAACGGCTGCCTGTTCTGGATCATGTATTTTGCAGCCATCATCAGGTTGACCAGGTTAGCCGTATTGTCACCGATTCCCGGAGCATAGAGCCAGCGGCCTTCTTGCCGCATCGGCAGCAGATCCTGGTCGTCAAACACAATATCCGTATGAGCCATGAAAACTGCGATATCCCGATGCTGGTCGCAATCCAGGGCACAGACCACGTTCTTTTGCTCGTCCATCCAGACATCCTGGGCCCCCTGCCTGGCAAACCAGTCCAGACAGAACTTGGCACGCTGGTCTTCTTGACGACTGGGCGCTGGAATCCTGCCAAGAGTCTTGAGCAGCTGAACGGCTTCATTCAGACTCGATTGTACGAAGTCTGTTATGCGATTATGATTCATAGCTGGTAAAAATCCTTCCGGGTTAATGTCTTAATTTTTCCCTTTCGCCTCATCCTTTTTGTTCTTCCTGAAGTCAAGCGGATTCATGCCGGTTGCCTTCCTGAAGATTTTGGAAAAGTGCGACATGTTCGAATAACCCACAAAACTGACCACATCGCTGATCGGCATGCTGGAATTGATCAGGATATCCTTGGCGATCCGAATGCGTTCCTGGGCAAAGTATTCAGACAGTGTCATGCCGGTTTCCTTCTTGAATTTCCGGGTCAGGTAATCCGGGTGCAGGAAAAATCTGGACGCGATCTCCTCACGTGTCGGATTATTGACAATGTCATCGGAGATGAATTTTTTGATTTGCTCGACCAACGTCTGGGACAGGCGCAGAGATTTGAAGTGGTTGGCAATTCTGTTGACAACCAGCAGCGACAACGCCCTGAGATCGTCGATGGTCTGGATTTCAGCAAATCCAATGCTGCTGAGAGCTTGTTCATCAAAAACATCGTGGATATTAACCCCCTTTTTCTGCAGCACAGAATAGACGATCTGCATGAAATTGTGATAGAACGTCCGCAAGTGGACCGACCCGAAGCCGTCCGTCATCGCCAAGGCGTTCAGCGACTGGTTGATCTCACGGATCAGGTCGTGCTGCTCACCCAGGCTGAGCAGATCCGACCATCCGGTCATCAGCGGGATCTGGATATTGGCAACGGTCACGGATTGATCGAGCGAGTTGATGACCTTGTGCTTCCAAATGACATTATTTCGGTCCGTATCCAGCAAATGCCTCAGTTGCCTGGGGATTTCATGGATCTTGACGGGTTTGTCGCAATAACAGGTTATATCAATGCCCTGAGTCTGTTTTTGGTCATCGATGAACTGTTCCCAGCGCGCAAGACTCGATGCCATTTCGAACAGGTCAGATGATTCAAATGGTGTCAGAATCAGCACCATGTCCTCCTTGATCGGGATGACCTGTCCATGCTCAACTTGTTGAAACATCCTGTCCTGTATGCTTGATCTCAAGGCATTGACGATTTGCTTGTGCTGATCCTGGTCCGTCTCATCGGGATAGCCCCGAATCGAGAAAAGCACCGGCTGGAACAGCAGGTCTTCGAGTTCAAGATGGTCGATTCGGTTCAGCTGCTCGTGTATCTGATCAGGATCAACTTCGGTTGGGCCATCAATCAGATCCAGCCAAAAATGCTCTTCGATCAGCATCTGGTTTTCCGACCAAAGCTGAAAGTAGTGACGGTATGACGATTGGGCTTCGCTTTGCAACTTGGAGTCTTCAAGGATCTTGATCGCTTTAAGTAACGCCGCTTTCAATTCATTGGCGTGCACTGGCTTCAGAAGATACTCGATGACACCCAGCTGCACAGCCTGCCTTGCGTATTCAAAATCAGCATGGCAGGTCAGCAGGATCGAAATGACATCCGGACAATTCGCGTTGACCCAGTTGAGCAGGTCGATCCCGCTGCCGTTGGGCATTTCAATATCGCAGATCAGGATATCCACGTCCTGCTCGGATAAGACAGCCTTCGCCTGCTTCATTGAATAGGCCGTAAAGGGCTGGTCGATCTGGATCATCGGCCAGTCAATACTTGCCAGAACACCGCGAACCGCTCTGATCTCGTCATCGACAATCAAGATGGAATACATGGCCCCCTCCTCATTCAATCTTGAAGGGCAGCGTGATGGTCACGATAGCGCCGCCTTCCGGTGCATTGGCAAACTCGATCCGTGCCTGACCCTGATAAAGAATATGCAGGCGCCTTTGAATATTTCGAATCCCGATCTTGTCGCCATTCGAAAAAGAAGCATCCGCTGGCTGTCTTAGCTGTGACAGCATGGTTTCCGAAAAGCCCGGTCCGTTGTCCTGAATCTTAATTTCAAGCTGCGGCACTTCCAGTGTTCCCACAAGATCCACCTGGATGAGGATGTGAAGCACTTCCTCGAGCGATAAGGCATACTTGATCGCGTTTTCAACAAATGACTGGATCAGCAATGGCGGCACCAGATATCTCGACAGGTATTCCGGCATGTCGATTTCAAACGTCAGATGCTCCGGGAATCGAAGCTCCTGGATCTTCAGGTAGTTGCGGGTATGGCGTATCTCATCTTCCAGCACAACGTATGTCAGGCCGCTTTTGAAGATGAATCTGAAGTAGTCGACCAGGCTGCTGGTCATCTCCTGAATCAGGGCATAATCGCGCTCATTGGCCATCTGGTAGATGATGTTCAATGAATTCAGAAAGAAATGCGGGTTGATCTGCAGCTTCAGCTGCTCCATCTCGGCCTGCTGGATGTTCAGCTTGTCTTCGTAAACCTCAATCTTCAGATCCTTGATCTGTGAAGCCATGTCGTTGAACGTCTTGTTCATCAGTTCAAATTCTGCTGAAGATTTCCTGAACGGCACCCTCGCCTGAAAATCGCCGCGTTCCAGTGTTTTCATAGCCGTCATCAGGCGCTGTACCGGTTTAAAGAAGAATTGGGCAATGATCAAAAGCCAGATCATGACGATTCCCATTGTGATAATCGGAACCAATCGGGAAATGTTCTGGAAATAGGGCAGCCGTTTCAGGACGGCGGCCTCCGGTATCATGGCGGCCAAACCGAACTGGCCTTTTTCGGACAAGGCTCCGACAACCAGGTATTTCTGCGCCTGGCCGGTCAGAAGATAGTCTTCGCCGGCGAAATCAAAACTGACCTGATCTTCGACAATAAAATCAATTTGGGTGGTTGGCTGGAAATTTTCATCAACGATAACGGCCGCGCCATCATCACCGAGGTCGACTAGCGCCAGGGGCACCATGATTTTATCTGTTTTGACAATCGCCCCCAACAGCACATCGTCCATTTTCCGGATCCGGCATAAAAATGAAGTCGTCCCAATCTGAGTCATGAACCAGCCGTCGGCCTTCTGGCTGTCCAGCAGCTTCTGGTCAGTCACCAACGCCATCAGATGGGACTCCCATAATTCGACTTCGCTGTAAGTCACCGATTCAGCTGGACGGGTCATCAGATCCTCATTGGGCACTGAATAGACGAAAATCATATCCATCTGATTATAGCTGCTGATGCCATCTCTGATTTCATTGGCCAATCTGATTTTCGCAGAATAGTAGTCCTGCTCATACTCGTCGATGGACAGCCCGAGGTAGAACAGATCCGTGTTGAGGCCGATCAGCTTGTTGTGGTAAGCGTCTACCACATCGAGTTCTTTGTCGATCTGGTTCATATAGAGGCTGACCAGGTTCTGGTTGGACTGGACGACCTGGTTGCGGACAAGCGAAATAGCGTACTGGTTGTTGATCAGCAAGAACACATTCAAGGCCAAAGCGAATAAAACCAGCAGCGATATGATCCTGAAACGAAATGATCTCAGCAAATCTTTGATTGAACAACACTCCTCCTGCGACGGAATACGCATGGATGCAGCCAAACCTTAGTAATTCAATCATAAGTATAGCAGGATTTGTGCGCAAGCCTATTTGGCCGGAATGTCAAGTCAACGTTATTTTTGTTCTGCTCAGAGGCGGAAACAGCTACCTGATCAGCCTAGAATGAAATCAGCCTAGTGATTGGAGTGATCGAATGAAATCGTTATCTAGCAAACAGCTTAAAGTTCGCCGGGCAATACCCTTGCTCCTGATGACCGTCCCCGGCGTGATCTATTTGGTGATCAACAACTACATCCCAATGTTCGGCATCATCATCGCCTTCAAGAACATCGATTATGCCAAGGGCATCCTGAGAAGCGACTGGATTGGCTTCAAGAATTTCGAGTTTCTGTTCAGAACGCAGGACGCGTTCATTATTACCCGAAATACAATCCTCTACAATGTCGCATTCATTGTCATCATGACCATCTCTTCGGTGGCTATTGCGATTCTGCTCAATGAAGTCCGGACCAAAAAGCTTGCGCGCTTCTACCAGAGTGTCGTTCTGCTGCCATTCCTGATCTCCATGGTTATCGTCGGTTACCTGGTCTTTTCGCTTTTAAGTCTTGAAACCGGCATGATGAACAAAAGCATCCTCCCGGCTCTCGGCATACCGGATATCCAATGGTATAGCGAACCGAAATTTTGGCCGTTTATTCTCACCACCGTCAATGTCTGGAAGAACACCGGCTATTTCTGTGTCATCTACTATGCGGCAGTCATCGGTATAGACCGTGAGATGTATGAAGCAGCCGAAATTGACGGCGCGAGCAAATGGCAACAGATACTTCGCATCACAATGCCGATGCTCAAACAGGTAATCATCGTGATGACCATGATCCAGATCGGACGGATCTTCTATGCTGATTTCGGCCTCTTCTATCAAGTTCCGATGAATGCCGGCGCCTTAAGTTCAACAACCAATGTCATCGACACCTACGTCTATCGAGCCCTGCTGAACCTCGGCGATATCTCAATGGCATCTGCTGCAGGTGTTTATCAATCAATCGTTGGCTTTTTGCTGGTCATATCCGCGAACGCTTTCATTCGCAGGATTGATCCTGAAAACGCCCTGTTCTGATACTTGGGAGGAAACAATGAGCATCAAAACATCGCAGATCTTTCTAAACCTGTTCTTTATCGTGATCGCGGCCGCCTGCATTATCCCATTTGTCCTGCTCTGCATGGCATCCATCACCGATGACGCGGAAATTTTGCGTTCCGGCTATTCCCTGATTCCAAAAGCTATATCATTCAAAGCCTATGACTATCTGTTCAACAATATTTCCAGCATCCTGAAGGCTTACGGTATCACCGTTTTAATCACGGTTGTCGGTACAATGACCAGTCTGTTGATCTCTTCGCTCCTGGCTTATCCATTGTCCAGAAAGGAATTCTTCATTAGAAAGCCCATGACCTTCTTTGTGTTTTTCACCATGCTGTTCAACGGTGGCCTCGTCCCGACCTATATCCTCTATTCGCAATACATGCACTTTAAAAATACAATTTTCGCCCTGATCATTCCGATTTTGCTGATGAAGGCCTTCTATGTATTGATCATCCGGACATTTTTCGTCACGTCCATTCCGGATACCGTTCTCGAATCTGCCAGGATTGACGGAGCCGGTGAATGGCGGATCTTCTTCCAGATCGTTCTAAAACTGTCTTATCCGGTTTTGGCCACAGTGGGCCTCTTCCAGGCAGTAAGCTATTGGAACGACTGGTTCAACGGCCTGATTTTCATTACCAACAAGGACTTGTACAGCATTCAGAACCTGTTGAACCGAATACTGCTGGATATTCAGTTTCTGTCAACCAATCAACTTTCCAGCTCATACGATCCAACAGCGTATATCCCGCTCGAGTCGGTCAGAATGGCGTTGGCTGTCCTCGGAATCATACCGATTTTCGCAGCATACCCATTTTTCCAGAGATACTTTGTCAAAGGTCTGACGGTGGGTGCCGTGAAAGGGTGACCGCCGCCAGGAAAGCTGCCCCGGGAGGTGATATGATAGGGGAAAAGCTAATATTATCCGATGTCTCATTGTTCTTGAAGGAATTAAAGATTATTGGAGGAGTTATTGAATGAAAAACAAAACAAGTACCCGCTTTGCCTTGATCCTTCTGGTTATGGCTCTGATATTGGCCATGACCGCCTGTCAGTCGACCCCAACGACCAGTGGATCAACCGCTGGATCATCCGGGTCATCGACCACCGCTGCAACCAGCGCTGAGCTTGATGCCTATGAATTAGATATCGTTCTGGCCAGTTCAGAACGTCAGGACACAGCCCTGATTGAAGCTGAAATGAACAAGATCACCCAGGCTGAAATCAACGCGACTGTCAAGTTCACCTTCATCAGTTTTGCTAACTGGCTTCAACAGACCAACCTGATGATCGCCGGCAACGAGAAAATTGATATTCTCTGGACCAGCAGCTTCTTCGGTTTCACTTCTGCGGCTGCCCAGAACCAGATCATTGCACTCGACGACCTGGTCAACCAGTACGGCTCGGATATTGTCGAGGTTCTCGGTCAGGATATACTTAGCTACTGCCGCGTCGGCGACTCGATTTACGGTATTCCCAGCACACGTGACATGGCGGCAGACTACGGTGTCATTTTGAGAAAAGACCTGGTTGAGAAATACGATCTGGATCTTGATTCGGTTGAAGACATGGACGACTTCACACCGATTTTCCAGACACTGATGGAAAATGAGCCTGATATGGCTGCGACCGGCGGACACTCCGGCAGCAATACCATGGTCGGTCTCATCGCCAAAGGCACATTCGACATTCTGGACAACTGGTTTGGCGTCATTCGCTATGACGATCCCGACATGACCGTTGTCAATCTCTATGAAACACCCGAATACATGGACCTGTGCGAAACCGTTCACGACTGGTATCAGGCCGGGTACATTTCCAGGGATGCCGCGACAAGCACAGCGTCAGCCTGGGATCAGATCAAGGCCGACAAGCAGGCTTCCGTGTTCTACTCATTCAAACCCGGATCGGATATCCAGGAACAAGCACGAACCGGCAAGCCGATGGTTACCGTCAGCATCACCGACCCGATGCAGGCAACTTCCAACATCACGGTCATGATGGCCTCCATCGCCCGCACATCGCCTGACCCGGAACGCGCCATGATGATGATCAACATGTGGTACGGCAACAGTGACATCGTCAATCTGTTTGACTGTGGCATTGAAGGAACGCACTACGTTAAAACAGACGATGGTTTCATCACGCTGCCCGAAGGCGTTGAGTCCAGCAATGCCGGCTGGCCCGCCAACAATTACCTGATCGGCAACAACTACCTGTCCCATATCTGGGAAGGCTACCCGGCAGACCTGTGGGAGCAATATGAATCATTCAACGGGCCGGACGCCGTCAAATCTCCTGCTCTCGGCTTCTCGTATTCCGCTGACAACGTCAAGACCGAAGTCGCCGCAATCAACGCCATCCTGCTCGAATACCGCGCAGGTCTCGAGACCGGCACATTGGATCCGGCTGTAAAGCTGCCTGAAATGATCGCGAAAATGCAGAGCGCCGGCATGGATACCATCCTGGCCGACAAACAAGCGCAAATCGACGAGTTCAAACAAATGGGCTGATCCGCCATCGCATAGATTTGCACTGAAAACTGCCATTGACGCTCACGATGAAGCGGCCCGGATTAATCAGATTGATTCGGGCCGCTTTCAGACTGAGCCAGAAATTAAGACCGAAAGGAATGATTGATTTGAATCAGAAACTGCAGGCCGGCGATTGGCCAAGGTCCATCACATGACTAGCAAAGAGCGATTGATCACCCGCGACTTCGTCTTTTTCCTGCTGGCTGCCGGCTTCATTTTTCTGTCCGGCAGCATGATCAATACACCGCTGCCTAAATATATCCTGTTTCTTGGCGGCAGCGGATCGATGGCAGGTTTTGTGACCGGGCTTTTTGCCCTATCGTCCTGTTTGTTGCGTCCAATCTTCGGCCGTCTGCTGGATAACGTCGGCCGATTGCCGGTTCTGCTGTTCGGCATCCTGCTGAACACCGTGATTGTCATCGCCTACACCATGACCGACACCATCTCGGTTCTGCTGGTGCTTCGATTCCTGCATGGCATCGCGCTCAGTTCTTACTCAACAGCTTTCGGTACAATCACGGCTGACCTGACACCCAAGGACAGGATTGTTGAAGGGTACGGATACTACTCGATACTCCAGACGGTTGCTAACTCAGTCGGGCCGGTCCTGGGACTGGGGCTGGTTGTCACCGGCAACTACCAGATCCTGTTTTTACTCGCGGCCGGCGTTTCCAGCCTGGGGTTTGCCTCCGCCTGCCTGATCCGCTATGAGCGCCGCCGAAAGCTGGCACAAAAGGAATCGCCGTCTCGACAGCCTGATGGGTCTGGACAAAAGAAAGTCGGTGGCTTCTTCGTCAAACGCGCACTGGCAATCATGCTGACCGCGCTGTTCATGGCGATGACTTTCGGTGTTGTTCTGACCTTTATATCGCCGCTGGCGGCCGCCAGGGGCATCGGCAATATCGGCATCTACTTTACCTTCAATGCCATCACGGTCTTTCTGATGCGGCTGTTTCTCGGCCGACTGACCAACCGTTTAGGCACTGTTCGGCTGATTCTAACCGCGTTTGTCTTCTTGCTGGCTTCCATGGCGGTCCTCTCAGTCGCCGAAAGCATTCCGGTCTTCGTCATCGGTGCGGTGTTGAACGGCTTGGGCTATGGTGGACTGCTGCCACTTTTGAATTCTATGGCAGTCCGTGCCAGCTCGCCTGACAGGAAAGGTGCAGCTAACGCGACCTTCTACATCGGCATCGATGTCGGTGCCGGTCTGGGCTCTGTGATTGGCGGACTGCTTGCGGATGCCTTTTCATATGCTGCGCCATTTATCGCATCAACGGTTTTCGCCTTGCTGGCGGCACTCGTCTTCAGTCTGGTTGTGGTCAAACAAATCAGGCGGTATCCGGAAATGGATCTGGCAGAGCCGATTGTGCCTGAAAAGAATCCCGATTGAAAAAGGACTGCTCCAGCTGATGCCGGAGCAGTCCTTTCGCTTGTATGATTGACTCGCTTAATCCCAGGATATACCAGAGTACTTGCGGAAAGCTTCCATGCTGACCTTGATGCTGTCCAGCTGTGATGACAGGCGAGTGAAGTCCTGCTCGAGAATGATGTAGTCGGCTGCCGTGTGAGCATTGGCCGCGTCGATAATCTCCTGAATTTGCATGATGCCCGTTCCGATTTCGGCAAACGCGGTATTCTTAAGTTCAACGTCTTTTGTCCCGGACGCTTTCGGCCGGTCTTCCGGCTTTTGCGCGTAAAGGCTCTTGCCGTCTATCCCATATTCATCGCCGGGCTTCATCTCACGGTCCTGATCGGTCAGGCCGACCAGATTGATCGGCACCATGGCGTCCCAGGCGAAATCTTTCTGGTGAACCAGCTTGACGCGCTGGCCAAAGTGCTTGAGCTTTTCAACCGGATCACAGCCGGCGCGCATGGTCCAGAATGTGTCCAGCTCAAGGGACAGGTAATCCGGGTCGGTGTTTTCCACAATAATATCCAGGATGTTCTTGCCGCCGAAATTCCTGTATTCCTGCTCATGGTTGTGATACAAGAAATTAATACCGTTCTCACGGCACTCCTTGCCAGCCTTATTGAAGTACTCGCACAGTTTCATGAGCTCATCATAGGTCGTGAAGCGACCCATTGCGAAAACGATGTTCTCACTGCCTAGCGTCTTCTGGTATTCAATTACTTTGCGGGTATCCGCCATCTCATACGGGAAGACATGTGAGCTGACAATCCGTGATCCGAACTGGTCCAGCTTCTGCTTGACCTCTTCGGCGCTGACACCAAAACCGATACCATTGTCCTTGATCGCGTTATGGTTGCACGCTTCCAGATACTTGTACCCCAGCTTGCCAACCGCTTCGACGGTTTTCAATGGGTCTTTTGCCATGTCGTCACGAACTGAATAGAGAATAAGTCCAACTTTCATTGACATTTGATTGACCTCCCTTGACTGGCCATATAAAATGGCGATTATTTTCACCTTCTATTATATAACCGGTTAGAATGCAAAAACGCCAGTCAAATGACCTGTTTGATTGTTCAGATGACCTTTCGTTCAAGACGCCAGTTTCCGCTCGCTGCGCTTCAAGGATAACAAAAAGCCGCCAGCTGATGCTGGCGGCTTTTCTAGATGAACTTTATCGCATTACCAACTATCGTTGTAACGGTCGCTGTTCCTCTGCTGCTTGCGGGCTCTGCGGCAATCCGGGCAGCGCTTGGGCTCATTGTCGAAACCCTTTTCCTTGTAGAACTCCTGTTCACCTTCCGAGAAGATGAAATCATTTCCGCAGTCACTGCATTTCAGTGTTTTGTCTGGCATTTTTTATGCCTCCTTAAAATTTATCAGGGCAGAATGATGAACTTGATCCGTGATTCAGATGACACTAGACCCTGACAAAACAGGAAGCCTATCTTTAGCACAATTGATCTATTCAAGATAATGACCTTACTGAATAATAGCACAGGCTTGTTCTCAATGCAACAAAAATATAAAATTTTTTTGAACTTCAATTATGCATGTTTTACAAAAGGATGCCTTGCTGCCCTTGATTATATGGTTTGTTTTTAGATAAATTTCAAGGCAATCAGAAATATTCATCAATTGGTCATGAATTTGATCGAGCCCAGCGAGTAGGCTCTGCGCAAGTCCATACGCCGGGCGATCTGAGCCGCATCATCTGCAAAAACGCCATTTCGGCAGATAAAAAAGGCAGCGATTGTCTTGGGCTGGGATTTGATCCAGTCCGATAGATAAGACAACTCAATATTGATGCTGCCCGGTATATGCCATCCAGCGAATTCAGATGCAGGCCGCAGATCGATCAAATAGCCCTGGCCAGCCCGGATCTGTTCTTGAGCAAAGCTCAAGTCAGCTCGGACATTGACGGCGTCATTGAGCGCCAGGCTGATTTCCCGGCTGTCGGCAAGTTTGATAATCAGGCACCCGTCAGCGATTGTTGCGTCTGAGACTGTTCCATTAGTCGCCTGGCGAATTCTGATGCAGCGCGGGCAGTCTGACAGTGTAACCCATTGACCATTGCGGCAAACCAGAATGACCTGCTCGTTTTCGCGATCTTCCAGTATCCGTATAATCTCGCCGGCAACCCGGTTTGATCCCAGCAGGGGATGGGTCTCGGTCATCACCTTCATCTCCCAGACGGTTCCGAGCAGGGAGCTGAACAGATGCGGCTGGCCCGACTTGTCCAGGCCGGCCAACAAAAAACCGAAACGGGTGTAGGCCAGTGCCGATATCTTGCAGTCGGGGTACTGCCCCTGGTAGTAGCCATTGAAGTCGAAAGACTGCCAATCACCATGCTGGCAGATCATGAGCTGTCCGGCTGCGGTCCGGGCCAGCAAGGGCTGGCCTGGACCGCATATATCAAGCAGGAGATCGATGTTTTGTTTCATGCCGTGGCTTGTCCGCCAGCCTTGACAGCAATCGGTATTGCGGTATGCATGCTCTGCCCCTGGTCTGTGACGGTGCAGGAGATGCTCGCGACGCCTGCACCAACCGCTTCAACCACGCCCTGGCTATCCACGGTTACAACTGCATCGTTCGTACTGGCATAGACGGGCGGGTTGTTTTGCAGATCCAAACGAGATGTGTCCTCTAGGGTCGCCACCGTATGGACTGTCGTCCTAGCCCCGACTTCAAGAATCTGGCTGTCAGCCAATATGAAAACGTTCGCCAGCTTCGCATCCCAGTGCCCGCTGATTGCAAACGTGTCCCGGCAAGGAAGATCGGCCGAGTTCGGACCGATTTCTACTGTGTAGTTGCCGGTTTCCACCACCATCTTCTTGTTTAGATTGCTCCAGAATGTCACGTCCTTAAGCGGCACCTCAAACTCGACCGTTTTAGTCTCGCCGGCTTTCAGGAAGACCTTGCGCCAACTGTACAGCTGGCGGATCGGTTTGTTGTCCGGCTGTTTGGGGTGAATGTCTTTGGCGATATAGAGCTGGATGATTTCTGAGCCATCACGGTCACCGGCATTGGTGACATCGACCGTAGCCCGCAGGGTTTCGTTGGCATCCAGCGCAGGCTCCTCGATCTTGAGGTGATTGTACTCATACCGGGTGTAGCTCAGGCCGAAACCAAAGGGGAACATGACCGGCTGGTCAAAATACTGGTAGGTTCTGGCTTTCTTGTCGTAGGTATCCTGCGGTTTCAGGCCGTAGTCGTTGACATGCGGCAAATCCGCAACAGACTGATACCAGGTCGCGCTGAGTTTGGCATTGGGGTTGACTTTGCCAAACAGAATATTGGCAATCGCTGTGCCCTGAGCCTGGCCGGCAAAATGGGCATTGAGCAGAGCCGGCGTCTTTGCGATGAACTCACCCGTAACCGCGCCCATGGCTACCAAAACAACCACGGTGTTCGAGTTGGCTTTGATCAACTTCTGGATTTTTTCATCCTGGCCGTAGGGCAGTTCAAGTGTTTCCCGGTCCTTTTCCTCGCTGCCGGTCGACTCGTCGGTACCCGCGACCACAATGACCAGATCCGCCTCGCGGGCAGCGGACACCGCCCGGTTGATTAGAGTCTCTTCATCGCCTTGGTAATCGGGATCTTGAGGCACATGACGCTTCTTGGACTCATTCGACTTGCCAAACGCTGCCGATAATGCCGCCATCGGGTTGTCATCTTCCAGACCTGGGTTGATGTCGATGATCATCTCACTCGGGTCAAAACCGGGCAGCGCGTCGAATACACCGCCCTGTCCGAATTCCTTGCCGATGCACCAGCCTTTCTGGTATGCCACATCAATCCCGGCTTCATCCGCGGCCTGCCGGATACCATCCAGCGCCATGATATTGACCGGCGTATCGACATTGGGTGATTGACCGGCGCTGTAGCCGCCAAGCTGGCGGTATATGGCATTGGGACCGACAACCAGGATGTTTTTGACCTTTCCGGTATCAATCGGCAGCAGATCATTTTCGTTTTTAAGCAAGACGATGGTGTCATTGGCCATATCGGTGCTCAAATCCTGCTGAGTCTGACTGCAGATGCGTTCATTGCCGTACGTTGAGAAGGGAACCTGAGTTGGATCGTCAAACAATCCAAGCCTGAATCGACTGGTTAAGGCGCGTATGACGGCGCGGTCAATGATATTTTCGCTGATCAATCCTTGCTGCAGGGCCGACAGCAGCGCCTTTTTATGCTCCGATCCACAGCTGATATCTGTACCGGCGATCAGGGTCATAGCGGATGCTTCCGCCATACTCTTGCAGTAGAAATGGCCCAGTCCGGTCATGGCTGCGAACATCGGATTGCGATAGCAGTCAGCAACCGCGCCACAGTCGGATACAACGAATCCGTCAAAGCCCCACTCTTCGCGAAGCATCTCGGTCAGCAGCTGGTCGTTAACCGAAGCCGGCACACCGTTGACGCGGTTGTAGGATGTCATGATTGACTGGGCGCCGCCTTCCCGGACAGCGTATTCGAAAACCTTGGCGTAATACTCACGCAGCGTGGCCTCATCCACATTGGCTGAGCCAAAATGCCGGTTGTTCTCAGAACTGTTCAGGCCATAGTGCTTGGGGGTGGCAACAGCCTTGAGATAGTCGCTTTCCCCTGCGCCCTGGAGCCCCTGGATATAGCTGGCGGCCATCTTGCCGGCCAGAAAGGGGTCTTCGCCAAAATTCTCATCGCTGCGGCCGTTGCGCGGATCCCTGGCCAGGTTGATGGTCGGGCACCACATATGCAGCTCAATGCCGTTCAGGTTGTGGTGGGCACGGATTTCGTCCGAGATAGCCTGAGTGACCTGGCGAATCTTGTCACGGTCCCAGCTCTGGCTCATGGCCAGGCAGACCGGATAGCTCGTGACATCCATGTCCTTGACCTCAAACGGCCCGAAGAATCCGTGGGAGGCTTCTGACCAGTAGTCATAGCGGTTGAGACCGAGCCGCGGGATCGCGGCTGCGTTGTTGCCCACCTGCATGATCTTTTCTTCAAGTGTCATGCGGGAGACGAGTTCGGCCGCCCGCTCGGCAGTCGATAATCTGGATTGCATTTGAGTTGCCATGGTATCCTCCTTGAATCTGGTTATATTGTGAATATGCTGTCTGTCTCCTGATAATCCGGTCGCAAAGGCCATAATTGCCAACAGATGGTCCGCTTCATTGGCGTTGAAGTTGAGATAGGTTTGGATGGCTTGCTCAGCCGGCCGGCCTTCGCCTTGCCGCCGGTACTCGGCCGGCGTATGGCCGGTCTGCTTCTTGAACACCCTGTAAAATGTTGCTTCACTGAAAAAGCCGCATTGTGCCGCGATCTCCAGTACATCCGCCGATTGTCCGCGCAGCAGCTGCTTGGCCTTGTTGATGCGGGCAGTGTCGGTCAGCTGCTTGAATGTCATGCCCAGCGCATTTTTCAGGCTGCGGTAGATCTGTTTTTCATTCAAGTGCAGGTCATTCTGGATAGTTTCTGCCAGATCGGGCTGCTCAAGATGTTCGTCAATATACGCGCTGACTCTGGCGGCCATCTGTCCGTAGGGCTCGCTGGACTCGCTGGTCGATCGCCAAATTGTTTCAAACCTAACCTGCTCAATCAGCCTGGCCAGCAGGTCATAGAAGGCGGCGGCAGCCCTGAAGTCAGAACCGGGTGAATCCTGCCGACTGAAATAGCCGAGTTTGCAGACTGACCTGACGAGCGGCCCAAAACCCTGGTGCGGTATCACCCTGGGGGATGCGCTGTTGAGCTCAAACCGGTAGTGATGACCTTCGGCCAGTTGAGCGGAAAAGACTGATTCAGGGAACTGGACCAGCAGGCAGAGGTTGTCGTGATCAATCGCCTGATAGGCATGGACATCCTTGCTATTGATCAACAGGATATCGCCAGCCTGCATGGCCTGGCGTGCCGGACCAACCATCAGCAAAAGCCGTCCCCGGAGCATTACAATCAATTCATAATCGTAGTGCCAGTGGAATACAGAGCTCTCAATTGTAGCCATAAAAACTTTGGCCGGGTAACTGACCGCGTGATCAATCGCTTCGTAGCGGGTTGGGTCGATATCGCTCACCTCCCCTGATTTGTCTACTGATATTATATCAGGCAAGGTATTCCGGATCTTCTCATTGTCGAAATTGCACCTGTCATTTTTAGACATTTTTACTAACTGCGGCATCAGGTGATTCAATGGCCACAAAAAAAACTGCCCTGCAAGTTGGTGCAGGGCAGCTCCGGGAAGGCGATGCTGATTGGATCAGGCTTCTTCTTCGATCTCGATAGTCTTGATTTTCTGCTCAGTCAGCGGGCGGTCCTGAGCATTGGTGTCGATCGCGGCGATCTGGTCGATGACATCCAGGCCATCGACAACTTTGCCGAAAGCCGCATATTGGCCGTCCAGATGTGTCGATTTCTTGTGCATGATAAAAAACTGGGATCCGGCAGAGTTGGGATCCATCGCTCTGGCCATGGAGATAACCCCGCGGTCATGGCTGATCTGATTGTCAACGCCGTTGGCCTTGAACTCGCCCTTGATGTGGTAGCCGGGACCGCCCATGCCGCTGCCTTCCGGGCAGCCGCCCTGGATCATGAAACCGGAAATAACGCGATGGAAGATCAGGCCGTTGTAAAAGCCGTCCCTGGCCAGCTTGACGAAATTTTCGACGGTTTTTGGTGCCTGTGCGGGATCCAGTTCGAGTTTGATTAGATCGCCGTTTTCCATGGTGATGGTTGCTTGGATTGCCATAATGATTCTTCCTTTCTTATTCGGTTGATCCTGTCAGCTTCTGGCCGACCGGATCAACTGATCTTTCATATCCCAAAGTGATTGGGACAGATCTACATAATAGGTTTGCGGGTTTTCAAACCGCTTCAGCGATTCCCAAAGCCGATTCAGTTCGCTTTGGCAGTCAGTTCGTATATCTTCAATCTGCCGGGCTTTGTGGACAAGCTTGCCGGACACAAAAATCGGCTGCAGAAGCTTTCTGATCGAAAAATTGGTCAGCGTCTTGCGCTTCCAGGTGTGCAAGGGGTCGAAAATCTCGTAAGGTCGATCTTCACAGATCTCCTCCCCGGCCAGACAGATCACGTCTGCGATCGCCTTGTCCGTCGACTTGTCGTAAAAGCGCCAGACTTCCTTGTTGCCAGGGTTGGTAATTTTGCCGGCGTTGTCCGAAATCTTCATTCTCGGCAGCACCTTGCCGTCTTGCTCGATCGCGGACAACTTGTAGACACCGCTGAAAACAGGTTCAGCCCTGGACGTGATCAGGCGTTCGCCGACACCAAAAGAATCAATGCTGGCGCCCTGCTGGATCAGGTCGCGAATGATGTAGTCGTCCAATGCATTGCTCACTGTAATCCGGCAATCCTTTAAGCCGGCATCATCCAGCAGGCTGCGGGCATGCTGGGTCAGGTAGGCTAGGTCGCCGCTATCGATCCGGATGCCGTACAGGCGTTGTCCCATCGGCTGCAAAATCTCCTTGTCGACCCGAATGGCATTGGGAAGTCCGGACTGCAGTGTGTTGTAAGTGTCAACCAGCAGTACGGTTGAATCCGGGAAGGATCTCGCATAAGCGGCGAAAGCATCGTATTCAGTCGGAAACGCCTGGACCCAGCTATGGGCCATGGTGCCCATCAACGGGATGCCGAACTGCTGACCGGCAATGGTGCAGGATGTCCCGGACGCGCCGGCGATATACGCGGCTCTGGCGCCCAGCACCGCGGCGTCATAACCCTGGGCACGGCGGGATCCGAACTCCAGGACCGGCCGGCCTCTGGCCGCCCTGACAATCCTGGAGGTCTTGGTCGCGATCAGGCTCTGGTGGTTGATCGTATTAAGCAGCATCGTCTCGATCATCTGAGCCTGAATTATCGGGCCCCGAACCTTGATAATCGGCTCGGATGGAAAAATCGGCGTGCCTTCAGGCACTGCCCAGACATCGCAGGCAAAGCGGAAGTTCCGAAGGTAGTCCAGAAATGCCTGGTCAAAGACTTCGAGTTGCTTCAGGTAATCCAGGTCATCCTCGGAGAACTGCAAGTGCATGAGATAGTCAACCAGCTGTTCGACACCGGCCATAATCGCGTAGCCGCCATTCTGGGGCAAAGTACGGAAAAACAGGTCGAAATAGGCGATGGTGTCGCCAAAGCCATGATCCAGATAACCTTTGGACATGGTCAGCTCGTAGAAATCAGTGAGCATGGTGAGGTTCGTCCGCATGTTCCAGTTGGTGTTAATCATATGCTGGCTCCTTTGGTCGATTGCTCTTCAAACCACGACTCAAAAAGCGGTGGTTCGTAAATGACACGCTCAAGGTAGAGACCCTGCGGCGGCATCGTTTTCCCCATCAGCCGCCGATCGCCACGCCGGATCAGTCCGGGCAGGTCCCCAATGGCAATCTTCCCCTGGCCAACCGCAATTAGCGTGCCGGTCAGGATCCTGACCATGTGGTATAAGAATCCGTCACCACAATATTGCAGGATGATCAACGGTCCGTCAACCTGGATTTGGATGTCCTTCAGAGTCCGGGTAGGGTCCCGGTCACAGCTGCCGGTGTCCATCAGGGCTGAAAAATCGTGCCGGCCGATCAGGTGCGGTATCGCTAGCTTGATCTGATCCAAATCGAGCGGTCCGGGGACATGACTAACCCGAAGGCGATCAATTGCCGGACGGATCGGGTGGTTCCAGATCTGATAGGAGTAGATTTTAGCCTGGGCATGGTATTGGGCATGGAAATCTTCAGAAACGTCCACCGCGCTCAGCACCGAAACATCATCTGGCAGCAGGCTGTTCATGGCCAGCGGCAAGCGTTCGGCCGGGATGCTTATAGTCGTTTTGAAATGGCTGACATGTCCTCTAGCGTGAACGCCGGAATCGGTTCGGCTGCAGCCGCGCAGATGGACTTTGTCCGTACCGCTCAGCTTGCCCAGGACCTTTTCGATAGTTTCCTGAACCGTCCGCCCGTTGGCCTGGGTCTGCCAGCCGCAAAAATGACTGCCGTCGTATTCCGTCAAGAGAGCGATGTGCCGCCTTGGCAGCGTTTGTCCGCCCTGAGTCATCTCAGGTACTCCAGCAAGATCGCACCGGCGGCAAACAGCGCCATTGCACCCAAAAAGACGTAGTCAGCTGCCTGGCAGCGCAGAACCTTGAGACGCGTGCGGCCTTCTCCACCGCGGTAGCATCTCGCTTCCATCGCAATCGCCAGATCTTCTGCGCGCTTGAAGGCACTGACAAACAGGGGGATCAGGACCGAAACCAGGCCTTTAGCCTTGCTGATCAAACCGCCGGTATCATAATCCGCGCCGCGTGAAGACTGTGCTTTCATGATCTTGTCAGTTTCCTCCAGCAGCGTCGGCACGAATCGGAGCGCAATTGACATCATCATCGCCATCTCATGAGCCGGGAATCGGATGACCTTCAGTGGGTTCAAAAGACTTTCCATGGCATCTGAAACCATGATCGGTGTTGTGGTCAGTGTCAGCAGCAGCGTTGTATCCAGAATCAAAAGAGCCAGTCTGGACGCCATGCGGATGGCCGTATAGACGCCTTGGTCGTAGATGGTCAGGGGACCGATTTCAAACAGAAGATTAGGGCCGGTTACACTGAAAAGGTTGATCAGGAAGGCAAAAGCCAGGATGAAGATCATCGGCCTGAGTCCGGACAACACCGTTTTGAGCGGTACCCTAGCCAGAGCAACCAAGGCCAATGTGACACCAGCTGCTGCAACCATCGGCCAGACTGAACTGACCAGAAAAATAGTCGCCATCAGGATGATCGCCGAAATCAGCTTGATCCTCGGGTCAAGCCGGTGTACAACCGACTGGCCGGGGTAGAACCGGCCGAGTGAAATATTGCCCAGCATCAGGCGACGCCCCCTTCCTTGGCCGCGGCGGCCACAATTAACGCGTCAACAGCCCTGGACGGGCTGTAACGGTTGGTGTCCAGATCGGGATAATCCGGCTTGAGCCGACGCAGAAAAGCAGAAGGCCTTGGCACCTCCAGCCCCGCTTCAGACAGCTTCAGATCATCAGCAAAGACTTCAGCCGGTGAACCAACGGCATGGACCCTGCCTTGTCGCAAAACCAGCACACGGTCAGCCAGTCGGGAGACGTCTTCCATGCTGTGGGAAACCAGGATAACCGTCACACCCAGGTCCCGCAGCGTCCTGGCATAGCCGAGGATCTCATCACGGCCGGCCGGATCAAGACCGGCTGCGGGTTCGTCCAGAATCAAGACTTCAGGTTCCATCGCCAAAATGCCGGCGATCGCCGCACGCCGCTTCTGCCCGCCGGACAGCTCGAACGGCGACCTGGACAATTCGCTGTCCTTGATGCCGACGATTTGGGCGGCATGCCGAACCCGCTGATCGATTTCATTGTCGCCAAGACCCATGCGGCGAGGGCCAAAGGCGATATCCCGATAGACTGTCTCTTCAAACAACTGGTGCTCTGGATATTGGAATAACAGGCCGACCTTCTGTCGGATCTTGCGAATCGCGTTATTGCCCGATGCGTCCATTCCCAGCACTTCGATTTGGCCGCTCTGGAGTCGCAGCAGGCCGTTCAGGTGCTGGATCAGAGTCGATTTGCCGGAACCGCTGTGCCCGATAATGCCCAAAAGTTCACCTTTGTAAACATCAAAGCTGACATCGGACAACGCGCTGGTCGCGATCAGGGTGCCGGGCGAATAAGTATAGGACAAATTTTGGACCGTAATAACCTTCTCGCGTTCAGCTCCGCCCTGGCTGGTCTCCTGGCAACTTGCTGTTTCTGCCAATTCGCGAAGCGTCTCGCGTCCCGCCTGAGTTGACGATGTCTGGCTCAACATTCGGCCGACCGCAGTGACCGCCTTGTCCCAGGTTGACGTATCGCCTGGCTTCAGCTCCAGTTCCAGGCGGGAGCTGAGGAGATGGGCAATCTCATTGTGAACCGGCACATCAAGTCCTTCGTCCTTGATCAGCCCAACTTGCTCGAACACCTTGGCGGGCAGTCCCTGAGCGACCAGCCGGCCTTCACTCATGACAGCGAGCGAATCAGCCAGCAGGGCTTCTTCCATGTTATGCGTGATGTTGATGACTGTCAGGCCATTGTGCTCAACCAGCTGGCTGACCAGGCTCATGAACTCCTGCCGGCTCTTAGGGTCCAGCATCGAGGTTGCCTCATCGAGAATCAGGCACTGCGGCTGCATGGCCAGAATACCGGCGATCGCGAGTTTCTGTTTCTGTCCGCCGGACAGCAGGTGAGGAGCTTTCTCCGCTTGATCGGACAGTCCGACCGTGGTCAGCGCATCATCAACAGCCCGGCGGATATCCGCTTGTTTGAACCCCAGGTTTTCAGGGCCGAACGCCACATCCTCCTCGACCGTTGTTCCAACAATCTGGTTATCAGGATTCTGAAAGACCATGCCGCATAGACGTCGGATCTCCCAGACATTATCGTGATCGGCTGTCGATTTGCCGGTGATCAGGACAACGCCTTCGGACGGCAGCTCGAGCGCGTTGATCAAGCGGGCAAGCGTAGACTTGCCCGATCCGTTTCGCCCCAGAACCGCAATATGGCGGCCACGCTCGACGGTCATGCTGACGCCGTTGAGCGCCAGAAGCGGTTCGTGATGGCCATGCCGATAGCTGAAACTGACCTGTTGAATGTTTGCAAAAACGTCCATGATCCCTCGCTGGATGTGTAAAAACGGGGACAGGCATCGGCCTGTCCCCGCTGTAACGCTGATTTTTTAAATCCTGATAGACCTGAAAAAAGCAGTTGCGCCTTTAGCGCGAATCAGATCAGTTCAAGAATTGCCATTTCAGATGCGTCGCCGCGGCGGGCACCCAGCTTGATGATGCGGGTGTAGCCACCATTGCGGTCGGTATACTTCGGGGCAACCGAATCAAACAGCAGGTTGACCGGATTGACGACCGTACCATTTGCTGCGTGGCTCTTGTTCAGCCACTGCATCATCTGGCGGCGCGCAGCCAGGCGCGACGGATCGTCAACCTGGACCATTTCGGTCTTGGTCTCGCGGGAAACGACATCGTAGGTATTGCCGTTTTTCGACTTGGCCGATTTCAGGACCTTGCGGCCCTTGTCATCCAGCTTCGGCGCGGACACCATCTGCTCACGCGTGGTGAAATTATCTTTTTCGCGGATTGCCAGTGTGATCAGCTTTTCGGCAATCTTGCTGACTTCCTTAGCTCTCGCTTCGGTTGTCTCGATCTTGCCGTTGACGATCAGTGTGGTCACCATCCCGCGGAGTATGGACAGGCGCTGATCGGTAGCGCGTCCAAGTTTTCTCTGTGCAGGCATTGCATTTTCCTCCTATATACTCAGTACTGTCTTGCTGGTTTATTCTTCGACGGACGCCAGCGACAGGTCAAGTTCCTCAAGTTTCTGAATGACTTCCTCAAGTGATTTTTTACCAAGGTTTCTGACCTTCATCATATCTTCCTCGGTTCTCGCCACCAGATCGCCAATCGTATTGATTCCAGCACGCTTCAGGCAATTGTAAGTTCTGACTGAGAAATCGAGATCCTCGATAACCGTGTCCAGAACATGATTTTTGCTGGTTCCGTCATCAATGTCACGGAAGCTCGGGCTGGTTTCAGAATCAGTCAGAGCCATGAAAAGACCCATGTGCTCAGCCAAAATGCCGGCACCGAGACTCAAGGCTTCAGTCACTTCGATCGTTGCGTCAGTCCAGATCTCAATGGTCAGCTTATCGTAGTCGGTAAACTGTCCAACACGCGTATCCTCAACCGAGAAGTTGACTTTCCTGACCGGCGTGAAGATCGAGTCAATGGGGATGACGCCGATCGTCTGATTGCTCCACTTGTTTCGGTCAGCGGTATGATACCCGCGGCCCTTGCTGATGGTCAGCTCGATAAAGAGACGACCTTCACCATTCAGCGTGGCAATCGGATGATCAGGATTCATAATCTCGACTTCGTCATCACGCACGATGTCACCAGCCGTAACGACTCCGACACGACCTTCTTCCGTACTGATGTACACAGTCTTGGGACCATCGACGTTCAGCTTGGCACGGATGCCTTTGACATTCAGTATGATTTCCGTCATGTCCTCGATAACGCCTTTGACGGTCGAGAACTCATGGAATACACCGTCGACCCGGAGTGCCGTGACAGCTGCACCAGGAAGCGAAGAAAGTAGTACCCGCCTTAAGGAATTGCCAAGCGTCGTGCCGTACCCTCTTTCGAGCGGTTCAACAGTGAATTTACCATAAGAACCATCATCGCTGGTTTCAAGGCATTCAATCACTGGCTTGTTAATTTCAATCATTTTATTCCTCCTTCGTGCACCAGGCAGCAGCAAGTAATCTCAAGGATTACTTGGAGTACAACTCGACAATGAGGGTCTCTTTAAGTTCGATATCGACATCCTCACGAGTTGGCACCTGAACAACTGTGCCCTTAAGGGCTTCGGCGTCATAAGTCAGCCACGCCGGGACGGGACGAATGCCGGTGTCCTGGAACTTGGGTGACTTCCTGGATGTTTCACGGACTTCAATCACATCGCCTGCCTTGAGATACATGGAAGGAATGTTTGCCTTTTTGCCGTTAACAGTAAAGTGACCATGGGTAACAAGCTGACGCGCCTGCGGGCGTGATACACCCAGACCCATGCGGTAAACAACATTGTCAAAGCGGAGTTCCAGGAGCTGCAAGAGGTTTTCACCGGTCTTGCCCTTCATCTTCTCAGCCTTGGCATAGGTTTTGCGGAACTGCTTCTCAAGCACGCCATAGAAACGTTTGGCTTTCTGCTTTTCACGCAGCTGTGTTCCGTATTCGGATACTTTTTTTCTGCCCTGACCATGCTGGCCTGGTGCAAAACTGCGGCGTGCAATTGCGCACTTGCCAGTGTAGCAGCGCTGACCCTTGAGGAAGAGCTTTTCGCCTTCCCGGCGGCACAGTCTGCAGGATGCTTCTGTATATCTAGCCATTTATTACACCTCCGGTATCAGACTCTTCTTCTCTTGGGCGGTCTGCAGCCATTATGCGGGATCGGTGTGACGTCCTTGATCAGGACAACATCGAGACCGGCGGCCTGCAGTGAACGGATCGCGGCTTCGCGACCGGCGCCTGGGCCTTTGACAAAGACTTCAACGGTTCTCATGCCATGGTCGATCGCTGTTTTCGCAGCAGAATCAGCAGCCATCTGGGCAGCGAACGGTGTGCCTTTACGCGATCCCTTCATGCCGACTCCGCCTGCACTCGCCCAAGAAATGGCATTGCCTGCCGGATCGGTTATTGTAACGATTGTATTGTTAAATGTAGAATGAATGTGGGCAGCGCCGCGGTCAACATTCTTCCGCTCTCTCCGCCTGGGGCGAGATGCTGTTTTTGTGGCTTTAGCCATGCTGTCCCCTCCTTATTTCTTTTTACCAGCCATTGTACGCTTCGGACCTTTTCGGGTACGGGCATTGGTCTTGGTTCTCTGTCCGCGGACAGGAAGACCCATTCTGTGCCGTCTGCCGCGATAGCATCCAATTTCAGTCAGCCGTTTAATGTTCATCGCGGTTTCGCGACGCAGGTCACCTTCAACGATATAACCGTTTTCAATGGTTTCCCTGATCTTGCTGACATCATCATCGTTCAGATCCTTAACCCGCGTGTCAGGATTGACTCCGCAGGTTGCCAATATTCTATTAGACAGTGTTCTGCCGACACCAAAAATATAGGTCAGCGCAATTTCAACGCGCTTTTCATTCGGCAGATCCACTCCTGAAATACGTGCCATCAGTGTGCACCTCCATAAGTAGACAAGTGGTTTTGTTATCTATTTCTAAACACGAATGTGGGAAAACATCGCCTTTTCAGCAGATGCAGCCGCATCCCGATGTCGTGTATCTTCCATGTTCAGGGCCGAACAAAATGTTCAGCCCTGTTTTTGCTTATGTTTCGGGTCCTGGCAAATCACCATGACCTTGCCCTTGCGTCGAATAACTTTGCATTTCTCGCACATCGGCTTGACAGACGGTCTGACTTTCATCGGATTTCCTCCTCGCAGCGATCCCCTGACGGGCGCATAATAATCATAGCGCCTAGAGGCGCGTGCTAAAATAGTTTAACAGATTCTCAGATAAAATCAAGCATTATTTGATTGTTATTTGGCACGCCATGTAATTCTGCCGCGACTCAGGTCATATGGTGACAATTCTACCGTGACCTTGTCGCCAGTCAGAATCTTGATGTAGTGCTGGCGCAGCTTGCCTGAGATATGCGCGATGACCTCGTGACCGTTTTCCAGCTTGACTTTAAAAACAGCATTTGGCATGGTATCGACAACAACGCCTTCGACTTCAATGACATCTTCCTTGGACATTCAATTCCCTTCCTTTCAGTACTTCATTCTTGAATCGATTTCAATACGAGTTTGCGGATGGCCGCGTTGCGTTGGCCTGCATCGCCCAATTCGCTGATCTGAGCCAAAGCTTCAGGATCCGTCAACTGGTCAATTTTCTGAACATGCTTGGCCCGTTTTCGCTTCGGCTTGTCAAACGGCCGGGTTTTGCCGTCAGCCAACTGAACAAATCCGTCCTTCACTTTGAGCACCACAAAAATTTCACCCTGATCATGTCCGGCCAGCGATCTGACGATGTCGCCGGATTCAAGACCTCTGTTCAGCATATATGGCGGCAGCGGAGCTTTCATGCGCCATCGCCTTCGATTCGTGCGGTCAGAATGCGAGGACCGTCAGCGGTCACAACAAACGTGTTCTCGTAGTGAGACGAGGGCTTGCCGTCAGCGGTGACAATGGTCCAGCCGTCTTCCAGCATACGGATACGGCGTGTCCCCATGTTGATCATCGGTTCCATCGCCACAACCAGCCCCGGTTCCAGCCGCGTTCCGCGGCCGGCCAGCCCGAAGTTCGGCAAGTCGGGTTCCTCGTGCAGGTTTCGGCCGATGCCGTGACCGGTCAGTTCACGGACTACGCCATAGCCATGACGCTGGGCTTCGGTCTGTACCGCATTTGAAAGGTCTCCCAGGCGATTGCCGGGACGAGCCAGTTCAAATGCCGTCCAGAAGCAGTCTTCGGTCACCTGGATCAGCTTCTGCTTGTCCGGGCTGATGCTGCCGACCGGGAAGGTCCGGGCAGCATCTGCGTGAAAGCCATTGAGATAGGCGCCGACATCAACGGAAATGATGGATCCGGCTTCAAGCTTCCGGCTCGTGCTGGGAATGCCGTGGACGATTTCATCATCGACCGATGCGCAGATCGCAGCTGGGAAGGGCGGTTGGCCATAACCCAAAAAAGATGGCTTAGCGCCTCGCTTGCGAATGATCTCACGCGCGGCGTCATCCAGATCAGCGGTGCTGATGCCGGGTTGAACCAGGTTGCCGAGCGTTTCAAGCACCTCGGCGACGATGTCGCCGGCTGCCGCGATTCTGTCGATCTCGCTTTGCGACTTGAGCTTGATCATGCCGATCCCCTTGAGGCAACCCTGCGCTGGATCGCGTCATCGACTGCACCCAGCGCTGATCCGATTTCCCCCTCGTTATCGATATGGGCAATGAGCCCGCGATCCGAGTAAAAGTCAATCAGCGGTGCGGTTTGTTCTTCATATGTGTTGAAGCGCTTGAGGACGGTTTCAGGCTTGTCATCCTTGCGCTGGATCAGCTTGCCCCCGCAGATATCACAAATGCCCTCAACCTTAGTCGGCATATAGATCGTGTTGAAGCTGGCGCCGCAGTTTGAGCAAATTCGGCGGCCGGACACGCGCTCAATGATCGATTCCTTGCTGACCTGGACGTTCAGGACAACGGTCAGCGGGCAGTTCATCTCGTCCAGCATATCGGTCAGGGCTCGAGCCTGGGGAACCGTCCTGGGAAAGCCGTCGAGGATGAACCCCTGCCTGCAGGATTCCTGAGAAAGACGGTCCTGAACCATCGCGATGGTAATCTCATCAGGGACCAGCGCGCCTTTTTCAATATACGCGGATGCTTTCCGGCCCAGTTCAGTCTGATCCTTGATGTTCTGGCGAAAAATATCTCCCGTTGAAATATGTGGCAGATTGTATTTTTCAACCATGACCTGGGCCATAGTTCCTTTGCCCGATCCTGGCGGGCCAAGTAAAACAATTTGCATGTACAGTCTCCTCCATGAAGTGGAAAGAGGGTATCCCGCGTCCGGCGAGATACCCCTGTCAATATTCAGGTCAGGGCTGCTTAGTCAAGAAAGCCCTTGTAATGGCGCATCACCATCTGTGATTCCATCTGGTTGACCAGATCAATGGCAACGCCGACCAGAATCAGGATGGCTGTTCCGCCAAACCAGATGCCCGGTGAATTGGTCACAGCGCTCATCAAAACCGGGAACAGGACCACGATGACCAAAAACATGGCGTCAAACCAGGTCAGCCGGCGCGACGTCTTCTGAATAAAATCAGATGTAGCACGGCCCGGACGGTAACCGGGAATGAACCCGCCATTCTTCTGCAGGTTGTTGGCGACTTCGATCGGGTTGAACTGCACCATCGAGTAGAAGAAGGTGAAGCCGACGATCAGAAGGCCATAGAAGATGTAGTACATCGGGTTCTGGTTGAAATTGGTCAACCATTGCGCTGCCGCGCTGTTCGGGCTGATCAGTCCGGCAATGGTCGCCGGCAGCGACACGATCGAGATCGCGAAGATAACCGGAATAACACCAGCCTGATTGATCTTGATCGGCAGATAGGTGTTCTGCCCGCCGTACATCTTGCGGCCAACGACCTTCTTGGCGTATTGCACCGGAATTCGGCGCTCAGCCTGCTGGACGTAGACAACCAGGGCGATAATCAGGACGAAAACGGCCAGGACAAGAGCCGTACTGACGATCGACACCAGGACATTGCTGGTCAGCGACCAGGCCTGGAAATACCCCCAGAGGGTCTGCAGTCCCTGCGGTGCCCGAGAGACGATACCGGCAAAGATGATCATTGAGATGCCATTGCCAATACCCGAGTCATTGATCTGCTCACCCAGCCACATGATAAAGGCCGTACCAGCCGTAAAGCTGAGAATGACCATCATGGCGTTGAGGAAACCCGGCAGGGTGCTTGCCGCAGCAGTGCGGGTCGCGTACCAATAGGCACCGGCCTGCAGCAAAGCCAATCCGACCGTCAGGTAACGGACATACTGCTGAATTTTCTTCCGGCCGGTGTCGCCTTCTTTCTGCAGCCGCTCCAACGCCGGAATGGCAATGGTCAGCAGCTGCATGATGATTGAGGCGTTGATGTAAGGTGTAATACCCATTGAGAAGATCGAGACCTGGGCGAAGGCACCACCTGAGATGATGTCTAAAAATGAACCCAGATTACCCAACCTGCCAATCAGGGTGGAAAACGCTTCCGAATCAATACCGGGTACAGGAATGGCAACGCCTATCCTGTAGATGACCAGCATCATCAGTGTGAACAGAATCTTCTTTCGAAGGTCCGGGATTTTAAAAGCATTCTTGATGGTATCGGTCATACCGGGCATGCTTATACCTCCTCGGCCGTGCCTCCAGCCTTTTCGATCTTTTCTTTTGCGCCGGCCGTAAAGGCCTTGACTTTGATGGTCAGTTTCTTGGTCAGCTCACCGCGTCCAAGAACCTTGACGCCGTCGTTGACTTTGGGCAGTGAAATGACGCCAGCTGCTTTAAGAGCCTGGGCATCAACAACCGCACCATCATCGAAGCGCTCCAGGTCACTGACATTGATCTCAATGTAGTGCTTCGCAAATTGCTTATTGTTGAAGCCGCGCTTCGGTAAACGTCTGTAAATCGGCATCTGGCCGCCTTCAAAACCGGGGCGGACACCGCCGCCGGAGCGAGAGTTCTGGCCTTTGTGGCCGCGTCCAGCGGTCTTGCCATTGCCTGTACCGACACCCCGTCCCTTACGGAACGCAATACGCCGGGCTCCCGGAGATGCTTGCAATTCATTGATTTTCATAGATGGACACCTCCTTAAGCTTCTTCACAGCGGACCATGTGGGAAACACGGTTAACCATACCCAGAATATTGGGTGTGTCCTCGTGCTCCACAGTCTGTCCGATTTTCTTCAGGCCGAGGGCCTCGATTGTCGCAATCTGTTTTTTGTTGGCATTGTTGATGCTCTTGATCTGCGTAATCAGAATCTTTGACACTTTAAGCGCCCTCCTTCTTACAGTATGTCGGCCACGGACTTGCCGCGGAGCCTGGCCACCTGTTCAGGTGATCTCAGGGACTTAAGGCCTTCAATAGTCGCATTGACCATATTGTTCGGGTTGTTTGAGCCCAGTGACTTGGTCCGGATATCCTGTACTCCGGCCATTTCGAGAACGGCACGGACAGGTCCGCCAGCGATAACACCGGTACCGGGAGCGGCTGGCTTCATTAGAACCCTGCCGGCACCAAACGTACCAATGGTCTCGTGGGGGATTGTGCCTTCGTTGAACGGGATCTCAATCATGTTCTTCTTGGCATCTTCAATACCCTTGCGGATGGCATCCGGGATTTCGGACGATTTGCCCCGGCCCTTGCCAACTTTTCCATTCTCATCACCCACAATAACGAGTGCTGTGAAACGGAAATTTCGGCCACCCTTAACGGTTTTCGAAACACGGCCGATATGGATTACTTTTTCTTTTAGTTCTTGTGCGCTCGGATCTCTTCGCATGACATTCCCTCCCTGCTTAGAAACTCAGTCCGGCTTCACGGGCTGCTGCCGCCAGAGCCGCAACCCTGCCATGGTAAAGGTAGCCGCT
This sequence comes from uncultured Saccharofermentans sp., assembly GCA_963675845.1. Classification (GTDB taxonomy): domain Bacteria; phylum Bacillota; class Clostridia; order Saccharofermentanales; family UBA5734; genus UBA8949. The sequence continues at coordinate 697,796 of OY776634.1, forward strand.
GCGGTCAAAGACAATATTTTTGATGCCTTGATCCAGAGCACGTTGGGCGACGAGTTTGCCAACTTCTGCAGCACTCTCGACGTTGCCGCCAAAACCGACTTTTTCCTTGATGTCCTTGTCCAGCGTCGAAGCGCTGGCCAAGGTCTTGCTGTTAGTATCGTCAATCACCTGAGCATAGATGTTTGTATTGCTTCTGAAAACACAGAGCCGGGGGCGCTCAGGTGTGCCGCTGATCTTCTTGCGGACGCGAAGATGTTTTTTCTTGCGGACTTCATTTTTGGAAGCCTTAATGATCATAACGTCTCACCCTTTCTTTATGCCTTTGCACCGGTCTTGCCTTCTTTGAGCCTCAAGACTTCGTAATCGTACTTGATACCCTTGCCTTTATAAGCATCCGGCAAGCGGAAGGCGCGAATCTTGGCGGCGATTTCACCGACAAGCTGCTTGTCAGCGCCTTTAACGATAATTTTATTATTTGCCGGCACTTCAATGGTAATGCCTTCTGGATCTTCCAACTCAACAGGATGAGAGAAGCCCAGGCTTAGCACCAGCTTCTTGCCCTGTTTCTGAGCTCTGTATCCAACACCGTTGATGTCGAGGTTTTTAGCAAAACCATCGGTCACGCCTACCACCATGTTGTTGATCAGCGAGCGGGTCAGTCCATGCAGCGCCTTGTGCATCTTGTCATCACTGGGGCGCGACACGATGATCTGGCTGTCTTTGATCTCAACGCTGATTTCTTTCCTGAAGGTCTGGCTCAGTTCAATCTTGCCGTTTTTCACGGTAATCGTCTGGCCGTCAACCTTGATTTCAACCCCTTTCGGGATATCAATCGGTTTGTTTCCAACTCTGGACATTGTCCTTTTCCTCCTGCTCTTAAGATTGAGAGCCCTGCCACTAGGCAGTGCCCGTTTCAGAGTCGATTCAGTCTATTACCAGACATAGGCGAGAACTTCGCCGCCAATGCCTTCGTTTCGAGCGCTCTTCTCTGTCATGATGCCCTTGGATGTTGAGATGATCGCGATACCGAGACCACCCAGAACCTTGGGCATATTCTCCTTGCCGGCATATACGCGCAGGCCGGGGCGGGAGATGCGCTTGATACCGGTAATGACCGGTTTCTTCGCGGCGTATTTCAAGGTTACCTTGATCTTGCCCTGCTTGTCATCCTCAATGATATCGACTTTGTTGATATACCCTTCTTCAAGGAGAATATGGGCAATCGCCTTCTTGACGTTTGAGGCAGGGATTTCACAGGTCGCATGACCGGCGGTGCCGGCATTGCGGATTCTTGTGAGCATATCTGCAATGGTATCTGTAATCTGCATTTGACTTCCTCCTTCCTGACGTCGTGCTTACCAGCTGGCCTTGCGGACGCCGGGGATCTGGCCTTTGTAGGCTAATTCCCTGAAGCACAGACGGCAGACGCCGTACTTGCGGATATAGGCATGAGGCCGGCCACACAGCTTGCAGCGATTGTATGCACGCGTGCTGAACTTCGGCGCTTTTTGCTGTTTGTTGATCATGGACTTTTTCGCCATTTCCCGTTCCTCCCGCTTACTTTCTGAACGGCATGCCGAGCAGTGAAAGAAGCTCTTTGGCTTCCTCGTCGGTATTCGCCGTTGTTACGATAATGATATCCAATCCGCGGATCTTGTCGATTGTGTCATAATCGATTTCCGGGAAAATCAGCTGTTCTTTGGCGCCCATGGCAAAGTTGCCGCGGCCGTCAAACGAATTGGGGTTGAGCCCGCGGAAGTCACGGACACGCGGCAGGTCGATGCTGATGAGCTTATCCATAAACTCATACATGCGCTCGCCGCGAATGGTGACTTTGCAGCCAATGTTCATGCCTTCACGCAGTCGGAAAGCCGAAACAGACTTCTTGGCCTTGGTGATCACTGGCTTCTGGCCAGAGATAACAGCCATATCGCGGGCAGCATTATCAAGTGCCTTGGCATTGTCCTTGACCTCGCCGACGCCCATGTTCAGGACGATCTTCTCGAGTTTCGGGACCTGCATCGGCGACTTGTAGCTGAAGGCTTTCAGAAGCGCCGGAACAGCTTCGCTTTTGTATTTGTCTTTCAATCTAGACATTTAACGTTTACCTCCCTTGCCGCCGTTACTGCTTCATCTCGCGAACGACGTCGATGGTTTCGCCGCAAGCTTTGCAATAGCGAACCTTGACATCCTTCTCGATGCGGAAGCCGGTTTTGCTGGGACGATTGCATTTCTCGCAGATCAGCATGACATTTGAACTGTCAATGGCACCTTCCTGCTCGATGATGCCACCCTGCTGGTTACGTCCACGGGGCTTTGCGTGTTTGGTGACCATGTTGACGCCTTCAACAAGAATTCGGCTGGTCTCAGGGAACACCTTGAGAACCTTTCCGCTCTTGCCGGCATCTTTGCCGCTAAGCACATGGACCTTATCATCTTTTTTGATATGCATTTTTGACATCAGCCTGTACCTCCTTACAGAACCTCTGGAGCAAGTGACAGAATCTTCATATATTTCTTGTCACGCAACTCCCTAGCGATCGGCCCGAAGATACGGGTTCCTTGCGGATTCTTATCTTCCTTGATTATTACAGCAGCATTCTCGTCAAACTTGATGAAGGAACCGTCCGGACGACGGACACCCTTCTTGGTTCTGACAACGACTGCCCTGACAACTTCACCTTTTTTAACAACACCGCCGGGAGAAGCCGTTTTAACCGAACAGACGATAACATCGCCAATGTTGGCATATTTGCGCCATGAACCACCAAGAACCTTGATGCACATGAGCTCCTTGGCCCCCGTATTGTCGGCGGATTTAAGGATAGTTTGTACCTGAATCATATTCTTTCCTCCTTCCCGATACCGACAGCAGCGTTACTTCGCTTTCTCGATAACTTCAACCAGGCGCCAGCGCTTGTCTTTGCTGAGCGGGCGGGTTTCCATCACTCTGACTTTGTCGCCGGGCTTGCATTCATTGTTTTCATCGTGTGCTTTGAGCTTGAATGTCCGCTTGATGTATTTCTTGTAGAGCGGGTGGCGGATATGCTCCGTGACAGCCACGACAATGGTCTTGTCCATCTTGTCACTGCTGACCAGACCGACACGTGTTTTTCTTAGGTTTCTGTCAACACTCATGGCATGATCCTCCTTTACTCTTTGATGCCGCGAATCTCACGTTCGCGCAGAATGGTCTTCACACAGGCGATGTCACGACGTACGTTGACAAGCTTCTGCGGATTTTCAAGCTGATTGGTGGCGTGTGCAAACCGAAGTTTGAACAGCTCTTCTTTAAGTTCAAGCAGTTCTTCATTCAGTTCGGCAACTGACTTTTTTCTAATTTCGGCTTTTTCAAGCTTTTTCATCAACGTCACCTTCCTTCTCCCGAACAATGAACTTGGTCTTGCAGGGTAGTTTGTGGGAAGCAAGCCGCATGGCTTCACGGGCATCTTCCTCGGTTACGCCGGCGATCTCAAAAAGAACACGCCCGGGTTTGACGACGGCCACCCAGTATTCCGGGGAGCCTTTGCCTGAACCCATTCGGGTCTCGGCCGGCTTGGAGGTCACGGGCTTGTCCGGAAAGATCTTGATCCAGACCTTGCCGCCACGCCGTGTGAAACGGTTGATGGCAACACGGGCAGATTCGATCTGGTTGCTGGTGATCCAGCAAGGTTCTACAGCCTGAAGGCCATATTCGCCATAGCTGACGAAGTTGCCGCGGGTGGCCTTGCCGGTCATTCTGCCGCGGTGCTGTCTTCTATATTTAACACGCTTTGGAAGCAGCATCAGGCTTCGCCTCCTTCCGAATTCTGGGTCTTGCGGGGGGCCGGATAGATCTCACCCTTGTAAACCCAGACCTTTACGCCGATTCGGCCGTAAGTCGTCTTGGCTTCCGCAAAACCATAATCAATGTCCGCACGCAGGGTCTGCAGCGGGATCGTTCCTTCGTGATAGTGCTCAGTCCGAGCAATTTCAGCACCGCCGAGACGGCCGCTCACCATGGTTTTGATGCCGAGTGCTCCCATTTTCATGGCACGGCCCATGGCCTGCTTCATCGCACGACGGAAAGAGACACGCTCTTCCAGCTGACGGGCAATGCTCTCGGCAACGAGCTGAGCTTCAGTGTCAATCGACTTGACTTCATTGACATTGATGAAGAAGTTTTTGCCGAACGCTTTGGTCAGCTTCTTCTTCAGGTCGTCGATGCCTGCGCCCTGGCGCCCGATGATGATGCCGGGTTTGCCAGTCGAAATCGCGATCAGGGTCTTGTCATCGCCCTTGCGTTCGATCTCGATTCGCGAAACACCTGCTCTAAAGCACTCTTTCTTGACAAAGTCGCGGATTTTCTTATCCTCGACGAGATACTTGCTGAAATCTTTCTTGTCGGCGTACCAACGGGTATCCCAGTCCTTGATTACACCAACTCGTAGTCCATGAGGATTTACCTTCTGGCCCATTCAGTCGCCCTCCTTAAACTCTTTCCTTGAGGACGACCGTGACATGGCTGGTCCTCTTGTGAATTCTTGACGCGCTGCCGCGGGCCCTAGGGATAATGCGTTTCAGGACAGGTCCCGGATTAGCATAACAATCGGCAACATACAACGCGTCGCGTGACAGGCTGTTGTTATTAACAGCATTCGCCTCAGCTGACTTGATCAGCTTCTCAAGCACCGGTGAGGCGCTCTTCGGCGTGTATTGCAAAATGGCAAGAGCTTCATCGATCGGCTTACCCTTGATCAGTTTAATGACAACATTAACCTTTCTCGGGGTAATACGGATGTTCTTGGCGATTGCGCGCCCTTCATCCTTGCCAATACCGAGGATTTTCTTTTCCTTTTTGGTCAGCAATGCTTTTTTCTGGAATTTTCTTGTGGTCTTGGAATAGTCAGCTAGAATCTCATCACGATTTTCCAGCAGATAGTCCTTGCTCATGACCTTCTTTTCCACTATGTTTTCCTCCCTTCTGTTCCCTGGCCGTCTTATCGGGCAGCAGAGGATTTCTCTGCCCCTCCGTGGCCTCTGTAGGTCCTGGTGGGAGCAAACTCGCCCAGCTTGTGACCAACCATTTCTTCTGTTAGGTATACCGGCACGTGCTTCCGGCCGTCATAGACGGCAATCGTGTGCCCGACCATTTCCGGGAAAACGGCGGAAGCGCGGGACCAGGTCTTGATAACCTTCTTCTCGTTTTTCTCGTTCATGGCCTCGATTTTTTTCATCAGGGCCTGTTCTACGTAAAAGCCTTTTTTCGTTGAACGACTCATTTATCCGCAAGCCTCCATTCCATTACTTCTTGTTCCTTCTCCTGACAATATACTTGTCAGAAGGTTTTCTGCGATTTCGGGTCTTCTTGCCGAGTGTCTTGACGCCCCAAGGGGTAACAGGACCCGGCATACCGATCGGCGACTTACCTTCACCACCACCATGCGGATGGTCGTTCGGGTTCATGACAACACCGCGGACTGTCGGACGCACGCCCATGTGGCGCTTGCGGCCGGCTTTACCGATGTTGATGTTTTCGTGCTCGGCATTGCCGACGCTGCCGATGGTTGCACGGCACTTGACAGCGACCATGCGCACCTCGCTCGAAGGCAGGCGGATCTGAGCGTAGTCGCCTTCCTTGGCCATCAGTTGGGCGCCAGCACCTGCTGTGCGGACCATCTGAGCGCCTTTGCCGACTTTCAGCTCAATGTTATGAATCACGGTACCAACCGGAATCGCTTCAATTGGCAGGCAATTGCCGGCCTTGATATCTGCTGCAGCACCATTTTCGACAGAACCGCCGACCTTGATGCCTTCCGGTGCCAGGATATAGGCTTTCTCGCCGTCCAGATACTGGATCAGGGCAAGGTTGGCGGTACGGTTCGGATCGTACTCGATCGCGATAACCTTGGCCGCCATGCCGTCCTTTTTGCGCTTCCAGTCGATCACACGGATCTTGCGGCGGTTGCCGCCGCCCTTGTGACGGACGGTTATACGGCCATAGCTGTTACGGCCACCTGTCTTTTTTCTCTTGGCCAGCAGTTTCTTCTCGGGTGCCTTGGACGAGATTTCGGAAAAATCCGCCACGGTCATCTGCCGTCTGGCCGGAGAAGTCGGATTAAAGCTTTTTACTGCCATCTTCGTTCACTCCTTCGCATGATTCGCCCGGCTTACTGGCCGAACCCGAATTCCTCAATCGATGTCTTGTACTTCTTGGTGACCTGTCCGGTTTTACCGCCTGTGGTCTTGTACGATTCGGTCTGAGGATCGGTATCGATTGTGACAACGGCTTTTTTCCAGGAAGCGGTCAGGCCCTGGTGAACGCCCTGGCGTTTCATCTTGCCGTTGTAGTTAGTCGTGTTGACCTTGATGACCTTGACGCCGAACAGCTTCTCGCAGGCCTGGCGAACTTCGGTCTTGCTTGCCGTCGGGGCGACAACAAAACTGTATTTGCCCAGCGCGGCGTCCATGGTGCTCTTTTCAGTGATGAGCGGACGAATGATAATGTCATGCGCCGATTTCATTACACATACACCTCCTGAACTTTTTGGACAGCCTCTTGGGTCACGACAAACTTATCGAACTTGAGGATGTCAAATACGTTGATCGTGTTGACCAGTGAGGTCTTGACGCCAACAATATTGCGAGCGGATTTCTCAACATTCTCGTTCTTGGCTCCCATCACGACCAGTGCGCTTTTGTTAGCGCCGATCTTGCCGAGAACATCAACCATCTTTTTGGTCTTGATCTCAGGAATCTCAAGGGTATCGAGAACAATCAGGTTGCCGTCTGCCAGCTTGGCTGACAGGGCGGACTTCATCGCGAGTCGCTTGACCTTCTTCGGCAGCGAATAACGGTAGCTGCGCGGCTTCGGGCCAAAAATGATACCGCCGCCAACATACTGGGCAGAACGAACTGAGCCGTGACGCGCACGGCCGGTGCCCTTCTGGCGATACGGACGCTTGCCGCCGCCGCGGACTTCGCTGCGGGTTTTGGTGGAATGGGTCCCCTGCCGGCGGTTGGCCAACTGGTTGAGGACAGCCCTGTGAAGGACATCCTGGTTCGGCTCAATGCCGAAAATGGCGTCAGACAGCTCAATGCTGCCGGTCACAGCGCCTTCCATGTTATATACATCTACTTTTGCCATTTGTAAGCTCCTCCTTTACGCCGTGTTACTTGGACTTGACGGACGTCCGGATTTCGACGACGCCGCCTTTGGGTCCAGGTACAGCGCCCCGGACAACGAGGATGTTGCGCTCACCGTCAACCATGACAACGTCCAGATTCTGGACAGTGACATTTTCCGCACCCATGTGACCCGGCAGATTCTTGCCTTTGAAGACACGGGCTGGGTAGGTGGCAGCACCCATTGAACCGACACGGCGATGATACATGGAGCCGTGGGTTTTCGGTCCGGTTTTCTGGCCATGGCGCTTGATGACGCCAGCGAAGCCCTTGCCTTTGGACACGCCGCTGACATCGACACGATCGCCGGTCTGGAACATTTCGGATACAGTGATAACCTGGCCAAGTTCAAAATCATCTTCAGTTTTGAACTCACGCAGCACCTTCTTGGCTTCGACGCCCACTTTGGCGTACTGACCCTGGTCAGGTTTGTTGACCTTGCGGCTGGCGATGTCGCCATAACCAACCTTGATTGCTGCATAGCCGTCGGTTTCAGTTTTCTTGTTCTGAACGACCACGACCGGGCCGCAGTCGATGACTGTCGCGGGAATGACCAGGCCGTCTTCGTCAAACAGCTGTGTCATGCCTGCTTTTTTGCCAATCATGAACTTTGACATGTTTTGTTTACCTCCCTGGTTATTGGTTCACCGTCTATCAGGCGGCGAACATGACCTGGCGGCAGCACCCGTCGGATACCGCCGCGATCAAAGCCTTACAGCTTGATTTCGATGTTGACACCAGCTGGCATCTCGAGCTTCATCAGTGACTCGACTGTCTTCTGGTTGGGTGCAAGGATGTCGATCAGACGCTTGTGTGTCCGGATCTCGAACTGTTCGCGGGCATCCTTGTATTTGTGTGGAGAACGGAGGATTGTCACAATCTCCTTCTCGGTCGGCAGCGGAATCGGGCCAGAGATGCTGGCGCCAGTGCGCTGGGCTGTATCCACGATCCGCTCGGCGCTTTCGTCGAGGATCTTGTGGTCAAATGCTTTCAGTCTGATTCTGATTTTTTGAGTTGATGCCATGTGGTTGTTCCTCCCTTTGCTGCTTTCAAGTCTCAACTGTGCCGGGTGTTTCATATGTCCCCGTCATAAAACCCAGTCCGTCGTTCCCGTTGGAACACTGGCGCTGGGCGAGGCATATGCTGCGTCGGCCAACTGGCTTGTCGTCCGGCTTCTTGAACCGGACTGCTCTTTCGAAGTTACCCGCGCTTGCGGCCGCAGCGGCTGCTGGCGGCAATCTCCGATTTCAACGCTTTGCGGATCTGCCAAACACATGCGGGCAGAGTCGCGCAACAGCTATTCTACAACGGATGCAAAGTGAATGCAAGGGATTTTTCAATTAATTTGAAGAAATTATCCGATATCGCTGATTTTGGCGAAACTGTAGCCTGAAATCTCGATTTCATCGATTAGTTCGGGCAAAATCTGGACGTTTGTTGCCGAAACAGCATGCAGCAGGAGAATTTGCCCGTCATGCAACTGACCGATAACCTTGGCGATCGCCTGGTCAGGATCCGGCTGGTCATCGGTCAGCCAGTCGCGATAGGCAAAACTCCAGAAAACGGCGGTATATCCGTGATTTTCCAGCAACGCTAGCAGGCGCTCGCTGTAAAGGCCGGATGGTGGTCGGAAATAACGGGGCATAGCCTGACCGGTCAGATCAGAAAACTTGTCTTCATTCAGCTGCAGTTCGTTCAGAACACCAGCTTCCCCCTGCTCAGCCAGAAGACTGACAAAATCCGGATGTGAATCCGAGTGGTTAACGACCAGATGTCCTTCTTCGACCATGCGGAGAACCAACTCAGGATTCTTGTCGATGTACGAGCCGGTCACGAAGAAGGTGATCGGGATATGCTTCGAAGCCGCCACATCCAGAATGGCCGATGTGTTTTGTCCATACTCATAGCCCTCATCCATGGTCAGGCAGATCGTTCTGCTGCCAGATGCTGGTGCCTGCCACAGGATATCGTACCGCTCAATGAGATCTGAAACCGAAGGTGGGATCTGCGCCGGCAGGCCGTCACCGGTCGGGCTGGCTGCCATATAGTACCAGGACTGGCTGTCATTGGAAAGTGTTTGCCAGTCTGGATTGGGGACGGACGATGGTTCAGATGATGTCTGGGCAGGTGATGGCTCGGCTGTCGTCGTGACAGGGTCAGTTTCGGCAGCCTCTGAGGTTGTCGGCTTGGGCAGGCTTTCTGTTGTGCCGGTCGCCTGAGTGGTACTATCCAAGGATGCATCAGAGGTTGGAGTGGACTGGGTCGGTTTAAAGACCAACTGACATCCGGCAAGTGCCAGCATTGATAAGACCAGCAGGATTGATATGAAGTAGTGCTTGTTCATGCTCATAAACCCTCATGACCACCCAAGTCAAATTTGATCCATGCTTCTCACTCTATACAAACATTTATACCTATTCCATATAGCATGTCAATCTTGATTATGATTTAAGGATGATATGCTGTTCGATCTGTGTTCTGTTCACTGATACTAATTGGTATCAATTAGTATCAGTGAGGTGATTGTTATGAATGCGAATTTGTTTGCAAGATCGTTGGTGAACCTGGCATTACCATCTGGAAAAACTCAAATACATATCCGGAAATAGACTTAACGCTAAAGTCATACATTTTTATCTGGCACACATCCATATTGACGGCAATCGGCAGAATGGCCAGACGACTTCATCGCTGGTTCTTGGCCCAGCGCGAATGCCCAAAAGCCATATATATCCCTTTTTCCAGCTACATTGAAAAGAGCAGACGTCAGTACGATCAGGAATTCATTCAAATGACTCATCCAGTGCTGATGCACCGGTTATCAAAATCTGAAAAACATCCTGTGTCCGGTTCGAGTATGCTTTGCGAGTGTCATCAAGACCGGATCGCCTGAATCAGATCTTTCATGTCCTGCGAGTTGAAATGGTAGCGCTGATTGCAGAAATGACAGGTCAGTTCGATGCCCTTTTCGTCAGCGGCCAGTTCCTCGAGTTCGGACTGGCCCAGGGCAACCAGGTTTCGAACCATGCGTTCTCTGGAACAATGGCAGGCATAGCCGCACGGCGTTACATCCAGGTACTTGATGTCAGGATCGCCAAACAGGAGGTCCAGCAACTGGTGCGGGTTGAAGCCTTCGCTCATCAGGTGGGTGACCTCCGGGAATCCGGAAACCCGCTGTTCCACGCGTTCGGCAACCTCATCGCCGGCGCCCGGCAGCAGCTGTACGATCAAGCCGCCGGCAGCAATCACACCCCTCTGATCCATTTGGACACCAAGGCTGACAGCCGATGGTGTCTGTTCAGAGACGGCTAGATAATAGGTCAAGTCTTCGGCGATTTCACCGGATACCAGATCGACTTTTCCGACATACGGCTCCTTGAGCCCCAAGTCACGCATGACCGTCAGGGTGCCGGATCCCACCACTGCTCCGATGTCGAGCTTGCCCGGCCGGCTGTAGACGCTCTCCACTACGGGCTGGCTGACCAGACCGCGCACGGTTGCGTCCCCCTGGCCGATAACCGTCAGGCCGCCGATCGGACCATCGCTCTTGACAATGGCTGTAATTGAATGGTCTTCCCGTTTAAGGTCCTGAGTCATCATCAGCACCCCGGTCATCAACCGACCCAGCGCAGCAGCGGCTGATGGCGACAACTGATGAATCTCGGCAGCCTTGGTGCAGGTTGTGGTCGTCCTGGCTGCAAATGCCCGTACGAAGCCGCCATAGGCCGTCGCTCGGACGATATAATCTGTTCCTGGATCTTTGCTGGTCATCATCTAATTCTCCTGATTGTTATCTGGCCGCCTGGCGACATAGAAATGCCGCTCATCGGCTTCGCTCGCCGGCTGGTTCGACAGGTCGCCCAGGCAGCAAACCAGTTCCAGGCCGGCAATCTCCAGCCATTGCCGGATATCCTGGCTTTCATAGCATCGTTCCTCAATCATTTCGTCAAATCTCAGGTAGCGGCCATCGGCAGCCTTTTGAAACAGCGTGATTTCGGATGTGCTGATTTTGTTTTGTTGATTATACTGATTCTGCCAGAACAGGGAATAATCAGCCTGATCCTCAAAAAACAGATTGTTGCCCAGCGTCTCAGCCAGATGTCTGGCTGTTGCCAGATCAAAAATCAACAGGCTGCCGTGGTTTAAATAATTGGCGCACAGCCGGAACAAGCACCTCACCTGCTCGGGCTGGATCAGGTGGTTGACCGTATCCAGCAGACAGCAGGCCAGGTCAACTGTGCCGTACAGTTCGAATTGGCTGATATCCTGGTTCAGAAAGAGGCAATGGGACCCGGCGTCTTCTGCCGGCAGGTCGTCGCATTTCCGTCTGGCCTGATCCAGCATGCTCTCAGATTGGTCAATACCGATCGGATCATAACCGCGTCTGGCCATTTCCAGACAGAAGCTGCCGGTTCCGCAACCCAAATCCAGAAGAATCGGGCGGCCGCCGTTACCATCGCCTGGCGTTTTCCGGCTGCTGTATCGCCGGTCAAGGGATTCGATATAATCAGCCCATTGGACCGGGTCGACATCTATTTGCAGCAAATCATATATTTCGGCCAAACCACCGTAAGCTGCTTCGTTCGTAACGCTCAAGTCACTCAAGCCCTTCCAGATATTCGATTCCCGCTGTCAGCTGGGTGTCCTGTTCCAGCGTCAGCTGGTACAGTGACATACCGGCGGTATTTTCAGGCAGGTCAACATCCAAGTCCGGTTCCAGGCCGATCTCCTCAATGAAATCGCCGCCTGGCAGATAGTACCGGAAGATTGTGATGTTGACGGCCGAGCCATCACGGAGCGAAAAAGTCTGGGTGCCAGATCCCTTGCCAAACGACTGCTTGCCGATCAGATAAGCTTTCTGGTAATCGCGCAGGCATCCGGAGAACAATTCGGACGCACTGGCGGTATTGGCATTGATCAGGATGGCGTACCGCATGTCATCCGGCACGCCGGCACCGGCATACGACTGCCATGTGTGCGTAAATGCCTTGCCGTCCTCACGGCCTCTGATCGTTGCGATCTCGCCTTCCGGCAGCAGGAAATCAAGCATGTCGATGACTTCGGTTGCCAGACCACCCGAGTTATTGCGCAGATCGAATACAAAGGACTCGGCGCCCTCGGTGATCAATTGCTCAACCATCAGCTTGAATTGTGCCGAAACTCCGGTTGAAAATTCACGGATTTCGATGTAGCCAATTGTATCCGTCAGCATTTCTCCAGCGATTGATACGTTGGTGATTTTTTTGCGCACGACCGAAAACTCAACGTTTCTGGATTCGGATGACCGATACATGACGATGTCAACCATCGTGCCGGCTTCACCTTTGACCTTAATCGCGACTTCTTCGACGGTATCCATCTGCGTGACATCATCACCATCGACTTCGATGAACATGTCGCCGACACGGATCCCCGCATCCTGAGCAGGGCTGCCTTCGAGGACTTCGGTGATTTCGACCAGACCGCTCTTGTTCATCGTCACCAGTGCGCCAATGCCGACATATTCGCCGCTCATGCTGTCGTTGAGCTGCTCGACCTGCTCAGATGTCAGGTACATCGTGTAGCGGCTGCCGATCTCGTCAGCCAGGCCGCTGGTCATGGCGGCCAGAACATCCGCGTCGCTCAGTTCCGCATAGTAGTTGTCCTTGAGCAGATTGGCGACATCCTCCAGTTTCTGCACAGCAGCAGCGGTCTCGGGATCGTTGCTGAACTGAATCGAATTGGCGGTCGCCTTGACATAGGCGCCAACTCCAATGGCAGACATGATGATGAAGGTGATCAGGAACGTGACCAGCACAACCTGGATGGTGTTGCAGTTTTTCTTGGCAGGCTGATGGGTTTTTGGCTGAACAGGGGGTGTTGTTTCGTTCATGCAAAGCTCTCTTTCACAGCGTCAGATGGTTGCTATTTGATATATTTGGCCGGATCGACTGTGGATCCATTGATTCGAATTTCGAAATGCAGGTGCGGCCCGGTCGATGTGCCCGTGCTGCCGCACGTTGCAATCTTATCACCGGCATTGACGGTTTGTCCAACCCTGACCAGTGTGTTTTTCAAGTGGCCATACAGCGTGGTGTAGCCGCCGCCATGGTCAATGACGATGTAATTGCCATAGCCGCTGCCGCCGTAATTCCTGCCTTCATAATAATTGCGGACCAGAACGACCGTACCGCTCTTGGCCGCGACGATCGGGTAACCGAATGTGCCGCCAAGGTCCACACCGGTATGCATGCGGTAGTAATGGTAAATCGGGTGATAGCGCATGCCATACGGCGAATAGATTGTGTGATCGCTGGGATACGGCCAATACCAGCCGGCCGATGAAACCGTACTGCTCTGGGCTGCACGGGTCGCTTCTGCTGCGGCGGTCGCTTTCTCATTGGCGACTGTCTGGGTCAGCTGGCGGATTTCCTCGGCCAGCTCATCGGATTCTTCGACCAGGGCCAATTCCTCCATCTCACGTTCCGACAGCATCAGCTGGGCCTGCTCGAGGTCTTCGGCTGTTGCCTCAACATCCGATTTCAACTTCTCGATATCCGCTTCCAGCTGGGCGACAACAATTTCCATGTCGGTGGCGGTCTGGATCGCGATCGCCTTCAGAACTTCTGCATGGTCGCGGGCAGCAGCGAGTTCATCAATCATCTGCTGATCTGTGTCAGCGACAATCGACATGAACTGCAGGGTTGTGAAGAAGCCCTGCAGGCTGTTGGATTCCAGGAAAATTTCCAGCAGGGATTTCTGCTGGTAGGCGAACATGACCTGGATTCTCTCCGCGTACTGCTCTTGCTTACCCGCCAGATTCTCCTCGGCCTGAAGATAATCAAGATAGGCCTGTTCCATTTCGGCAATGGCTGCTTCGAGCTGCAACATTTTCTCTTGATACAGCGCTTTCTGCTCGTCGCTGCGCTCATTGAGCCAGGACAACTGTCCGGTCAGCTCATCGACATTGCCTTCGAGCTGTTCGTTCTGCTCAGCTAGAGCTTCCTTCTGCTTGTTCAGTTCAGCCTGTTTTTCCTTGGCTTCCTCCAACTGACGGCTCGCTGTCGAAGCACTGACGGGTGGTTCAAAGAACCCCGCGCCAAATTGAACAGACAGGACAACAACCAAGATGACTGCAAGCAGCCGGAAAATCCTGACTTTGGATGATTTTTTCTCTGAGAGTTTAATCCGCATCGGCTGCCTCCAGACTTAAACGTGAATATGACGGCGGACCGAAACGGCGCTGCCCAGCGCGCCGACGCCAGCGCCGATCAGCAAGTTAACCAGCAAGACAAGCCAGGACAGCTGGCTTGAGGAAACCATTGTCAAAAAGTCAGTTGGCTTTGTGCCGGTCATGAGGACGGAATAGATCTGGTTATAGCTCACCATGATGATCGCCCAGGCCAACAGTGCGCCGCACAGGCCAACCAGGCTGCCCTCAATGATATAAGGGATCCGGATATACCAGTTCGTTGCACCGACATACTTCATAATGCTGATTTCCTCGCCGCGTGCGAAGACGGCGACGCGAACCATATTCGAGATGATGAAAAATGAAATAATGCCCAGAACCACAAATGCAATCAGGGTGGCATAGTTCACCCAGACAATGGCATTGGACAAAAACGTCATGACCGCTTGTTCAAGCGAGACACTGCGAACGCCCGGATAACCTTCCGCCTGGGACTTGAACTCACTGCCCAGTGCAGGGTCTTCGAGTCGGACTGAAAAGGTGTAGGGGATATTGTTGACCGGGAAGTCTGCAAACAGTTCAGGATCCTCCATGCTGGCTTTGAACATGTCGAAGTTTTCCTGGGGTGTGTACATGTGGTATTCGAGCACTGCTTCATTTTGCGCCAGGAAGTTGTCAACGGCGGTCAGCTGACTGCCTTCGACGTTGTTTTCCATGGTAATTTCGATCGGCGGCTGCTGGCCGGCGGCTTCGGTAATATGGCGCGCATTGATGGAAAACACGGTGAAGGATCCCAGTAGAACCAGCATCAGGCCAATTGTGCTGATCGATGCTAATGTGACCAACGGATGGCGAATGATGCTGCTTAACCCTTCCTGCAGGGAGTGACGGATCAGATTCAACTTCATGAGCGGGCTGCCACCTCCTCAGTTGGACGGACTGAGTCCTCCGGATCTACAGCGGCGTCCTGGGCTTTCGGCGCATTGACAGCGCATTCTGAATCGACAGGGATCTGGACATAGCCGCCGATAGCGTCATCGCGGATCAGGCAGCCGTCTCGGATTTCAATCACCCGCTTTTTCATCTGGTCAACCAGCTTGTGATCGTGCGTGCAGATCACAACCGTGGTCCCGCTTCGGTTGATTTCCTCCAGCAGGGCCATAACTGATTCGCTGTTCACGGGGTCAAGGTTGCCGGTCGGTTCATCAGCCAGGATCAGCATGGGGTTGTTGACCATGGCGCGAGCAATCGCGACACGCTGCTGCTCGCCACCCGACAATTCGTTGGGCAGCGCGTCAGCCTTGTCCCGCAGTCCGACGATGCTCAGAACAATCGGAACCCGGCGGGCGATCGTCTTGCGCGAACAGCCGATGATTTCCATGGCAAACGATACATTTTCAAAAACGGTTTTGGTGTCAATCAGGCGAAAGTTTTGAAAGACCATGCCAATGTTGCGACGCAGATAAGGCACCAGGTTTTGCCGGATGTGCGAGATGTCGAAATCGTCAATCAGGAGCTGCCCGTCACTCGGGCGTTCTTCGCGTGTCAGCAATTTAATCAGAGTCGATTTGCCGGCGCCGCTTTGTCCGATGATGAAAACAAACTCGCCATCCATGATCTTAAACGAAACGTTTTTCAGTGCAATGGTGCCAGTTTGGTACTTCATTGACACGTTGTTGAATTCAATCAAGGCCTACCCTCCTGCCTGGCCAGTTTTGCAGCGTTAACTATGCCACCATTTACCACCGGTCGTCTTCAAGGCGCCAGTATCCTGCTTTTCAAGATACTTGCGAACCATGGACGCCAGTTTAAACAGGACGGCATCATCAAATGAGCGCAAATCGAGCTTGGTGATCTTTTGAACTTTATCAAGCCTGTAGACCAGTGTATTGCGGTGAACAAAAAGCTGCCGCGAGGTCTCACTGCCGTTCAGGTTGTTTTCGAAGAACTTCTGGATGGTCAGCAGTGTCTCGCTGTCCAGAGCCTCATAGGCGCCTGTCGGGAAAACCTCGTCCAGAAACATATGGCATAGTGTCGGCGGCAGCTGGTAAATCAACCTTCCGAGTCCCAGCTTGTCATAGCGCATGACCTTGGTCTCGTTTTCAAATATGCCGCCAACCGTCAAAGCGAGCGAAGCTTCCCGATAGGACTTGGCGACATCCTTCAGCGCCTCGGCCGGCATGCCGATGCCGATGCGCACCTTGGCCATGGATTCGGCATTCAGATTGTCTATGATCTGCGACGCCGTGATATCGATCTGATCAGCTTCCTCCGGATCATACTCGGTCAGGAGGACAATCGTCTCCTCATCCATCGGCAGCACATAGGAACTGCGTCGGTTGGGGAACATATTCTGCAGGATTTCAATGCCGTCAAGCTCTTCCTCACGGTCGATGCGGATCAGGTAGGCAAGTCTTGGGGTTGAGTAAGGGATTTTGAATTCCCTGGCTTTCAGCGGCACGTCGCCTGGCAGCTCATTCTCAAGAAGAACGTTTTTCAGGAAACTCTCACGTTCTGCCTTGGTATTTCTTTGCCGCATAGCGGCTTTGAGCCAGCCGGACAGCAGTTCAGCGTAATTCTGTGCAACGCCGTCAGCACCCTGAACGAAGCACAAGATATCATGCTTGCCTGTCAGCGTCAGCCTGACGTACGTCTGCCCGTTGGTTACGGCCAAGCTGTCCTCACCCATCAAGACCGCGCGGCTGGACGCGTCTTCATTGCCCTCTTGTGTTTCATCTGTGCAGGACACAATTATGCCGTCTTCATCGATCAGGCCGGCAGTGCGGTCTAAAAAAGCGGCAGCATCCCGAATGCATTTTTTGAGCTCTTCCATAACGTGACACCTTCCATTCGGTATTATTCTTGTCAAAAACCCTATTTTATATTATCTTATATTGTTCGCCCGGATGTTGCAATACAGTAACAATATCCTAAACATTGTGTTCAAATGGCAAAAAAGGCTGTTTCCCGAAGGAAACAGCCTTTTTTTACGTGGTTGATAATCGGATCAGGTCACGATCGCGTTCTCTGTTTCCTTGTCAAACAGATGGATGCGGTCAGCGTCTAGGCCGATCACCGGGGTTTCGCCAACCTGGGAATGGCTGTACGAAGAGTCAACGCGGGCGGTCAGGTTGATTTCGCCGCCGACTGTGACATACAGGTAGGTCTCCGCACCGAGCATTTCAACAACGTCGACATAAGCCGGGAAGCTGGTGGCCTTGTGCTTGGCGACAAACGACGCTTCGTCGGTCATGGCCTCAGGCCTAATGCCCATGATGACTTCCTTGCCGACATAACCTTTGATTTCCGGCGTGCTGAACCGGTCCGGCAGTACGAGTGTGACATCCTTGAAGGACAAGGTGACCTTGTCTTCCTGGCTGCCGACCATCACGTTGACAAAGTTCATCGGCGGCATGCCAATGAAGCCTGCAACGAAGGCGTTGACTGGATGACGGTAAAGGTTCGACGGATTGTCGACCTGCTGGATGAAGCCATCCTTCATGACGACGATGCGGGTACCCATGGTCATGGCTTCCGTCTGGTCATGTGTAACGTAGATGAATGTGGTGTTCAAGCGCTGATGCAGCTTGGTGATCTCAACACGCATCTGGACACGCAGCTTGGCGTCGAGGTTGGACAGCGGTTCGTCCATCAGGAAGACCTTCGGGTCACGAACGATGGCACGGCCCAGGGCAACACGCTGGCGTTGGCCGCCTGAGAGCGCTTTTGGCTTGCGATCCAGAAGATGCTCGATCTCAAGGATGCGGGCGGATTCGGTAACGCGGCGCTTGATATCGTCCTTAGGGATTTTGCGCAGCTTCAGGCCGAATGCCATGTTGTCGAAAACGGTCATATGAGGATACAGGGCGTAGTTCTGGAAAACCATCGCGATGTCGCGGTCTTTCGGCTGAACATCATTGACAACGCGGTCGCCGATGTAAATTTCACCCTCGGTGATTTCTTCCAGGCCAGCGATCATGCGCAGGGTTGTGGATTTACCGCAACCGGACGGACCAACCAGAATGATGAATTCCTTATCTGCGATGTCGAGATTGAAATCGCTGACAGCTACAACGCCGCCTTCGTATTTTTTGAAAACATTTTTGAGTGTTACACTAGCCATAAAAAACCTCCGAATATCAATATGCGCTACTGCGCTTTGGCTTGCAGTATGAATATAACATGCGCCCGATTTCCAGAACAGTCGCAAAATTCACCAAAAGTTTTACCGAACTTTTGGACGATAAAATGACAAAGACGTCATTCAATACAAAAACCCCCTCACTCCTTTAGGGATATTGCATGAAAAGCCCAATTCTTAGCGTTTGCTATTCCCGCGACAAGTCACCAACCAACGGATATGCGTGTAGATGCATTGTTAGGCACGCCGCTCGACTGTATAATTGCAATGTGCGGTATAATTACAGTATTAATCGTCAAGTCATAAAAGATGATGTATATTATGCTTGATTTATGATTATTTATGCATTAGAATGAATTATTATTTACTGGCGCCGGCCCAGTCTGGCGCGGACAAACAAAGGAGCGATCGACATGGTTAGCCCAGTTAAAATCGGAATTGTTGGAGCGACAGGATACGTTGGTGTAGAATTGGTCAGACTTCTAGCCGTTCACCGCGGCGTTCAGCTGACACGCCTGGTTTCGCAGTCATATGCCGGCCAATCGTTCTCAAGCGTTTATCCCGCCATGGCAAACCTGGTCGACTTGGAACTGTCAACGCTTGACGTCGATGACCTCAGCGAGAACTGCGACATCGTCGTCACGGCGCTCCCCCACGGGGTGTCCGCCGCGGTTGTCCCAGAACTGCTCGACCGGGGAGTCAAGGTGCTGGACCACAGCGGTGACTTCCGTTATCGGGACGTCAAAGTTTATGAACAAGCATACAAGATGACGCATCCCAAGCCGGATCTTCTGAACGAAGCAGTCTACGGTCTGCCGGAAATATACCGTGACCAGATTACATCCGCCAAGCTGGTCGCCAATCCAGGCTGCTACCCCACCTGTTCCCTGCTGGCGTTGAAGCCACTGCTGGAAGCCGGCGTGATCCGGACCGAGGGCATCATCATTGATGCGGTTTCCGGCTACAGCGGAGCCGGCCGCAAGGCTGATCTGGCCTATGCTTTCTGCGAGACCACAGAGTCTTTCAAGGCTTACGGCGTGACTGGCCATCGCCATACCAGCGAAATCGAGCAGGAGGCCAGCTTCCTGGCTGGCAGTGTCGACCCGCTGGCCATCACATTCACGCCGCATCTGGCCCCGATGAAGCGCGGCATGCTGGCGACAGTCTATGCCGACCTGCTGCCCGGTGTGGAGCCCGCAGTTCTACCGTCCCTGTTTGAGAACACCTACGCCGGCGAATATTTCATTCGCCTGATGCCGGCAGGCAAACTGCCGGACACCCGGCATGTCACCGGCACAAACTTCGCCGACCTGGCAGTTTTTGCAGACAGCAGAACCAACAAGGTCAAGGTGCTGTCGGCCATCGATAACCTTGGCAAGGGTGCTGCTGCCCAGGCCGTCCAGGCCATTAACCTGATGGCCGGGCTGCTCGAGACCGAAGGTCTTGAACTGCCGGGATTTGCCATCTGATCTTCAAGCGAAAAGGAGCATCGACTCATGCAAGACCTGAATGTCCAGGAAATGAAGAACATTATCGCCAAAGCGGAGACCCTGATCGAAGCGCTGCCCTATATCCAGAGCCTGGCCGGCAAGACGGTTGTCATCAAGTATGGCGGCAACGCCATGATCAACAACGACCTGAAAAGCCACGTCATGGCAGACATCACCCTGCTCAAATACATCGGCATCAATCCGGTGCTGGTGCACGGCGGCGGGCCGGACATCAACCAGATGCTGGACCGGCTGGCGATCGAATCCAGATTCGAAAGGGGCCTTCGTGTCACTGACGAGGACACAATGTCTGTTGCCCAGATGGTTCTGGTCGGCAAGACGAATAAGGAAATTGTTTCCAGGCTCGGCCAGAACGGTGCCATGGCCATCGGCCTGTGTGGCATCGATGGCCGGCTGATCGAATGTGAACAGCTCATCGAGGATGCCGAAGGCCATCCGATCGACATCGGTTATGTCGGCAAGATTGTCCGGATCAATACCCGCATTCTGCAGACCCTGGCCAATGATGAATACATTCCAGTGGTAGCTCCGATCGGAGTCGGCCCCAATGGTGAGAGCTATAACATCAACGCTGACACGGTCGCCAGCGAAATCGCAGCCGCGCTTGGCGCTGAAAAACTCATGACCCTGACCGATGTCGAAGGCGTCAAGGTCAAGAACGAAACCGGTGAAGACGTTGTGATCTCAACGCTGAACGAACGCGAGATTCATGACTTGATCAAGCGAAAAGTGATCAGCGGCGGCATGATCCCCAAGGTCATGGGCTGCCTGGATACAGTCAAACGCGGCGTTGGACGCGCCCATATCATTGACGGTCGCATCCCGCACTGTCTCCTGTTGGAGATATTCACCAACAAGGGCATCGGCACTATGATTACCAAGGAGCGACGACCCTACTACGACGGCGAAAAAATCTGATTGGATACCACCCTGGATTATCGGAGGAGCACCATGAACAACGATAAAACCTTAAATGATGTCATTGAAATGGACCGGCAGTACTACCTCAATTGTTTTGGAGCCCGTGTTCCACTGTCTGTCGACCATGGCGAAGGCGTCTATCTATATGGAACGGACAACAATCGCTACATGGATATGATCGGCGGCATTGCCGTCAATGTCCTCGGGCATAACCACCCACGGCTGGTCAACGCGATCTCGGAGCAGGCGGCTAAAGTCATCCACTGCTCAAATTACTATTACAACGAACCGCAGGCCCGCTTGTCCAAACGGCTTTGCACCCTGACTGGCATGAGCAAGATCTTTATTGCCAACAGCGGCGCCGAGGCCAACGAGGCTGCCATCAAGCTGGCGCGGGGCTATTTCCACAAGCAAGGCACGCCGAGGAAAAAAATCGTCTCGGCTTTGAAATCCTTCCACGGCAGAACATTGGCAACTGCTACTGCAACTGGCCAGCCGCAGTACAGTGATCCATTCGCGCCCCTGCCGGAAGGCTTCGTCCATGTCGCATTCAATGACTCGGATGCCTTGATGGCGGCGGTCACAGACGACACCTGTGCGGTCATGCTGGAGCTAATCCAGGGCGAGAGCGGCGTTCGGCCGGTAGGTCTCGAATATGCCGAGTTGGCCCAGCAGCTCTGCCGCAAGACCGGCGCCCGCCTGATCATCGATGAGATCCAAACCGGGATGGGACGGACCGGACATTTCCTGGCCAGCCAAATGTACGGGCTCGTTCCAGATATTATCACCCTGGCCAAGGGAATGGCCGGCGGTGTGCCCATTGGTGCCATTCTGGCCAATGCTGATACCGCCTCTGGCTTCGCGCCAGGCGACCACGGCAGCACCTTCGGCGGCAATCCGCTGGCCTGCGCCGCCGCGCTGGCTGTGCTGGATGAATACGAAGACATGGGCCTGGTCGAACAGGCCGGGTCAATCGGACAGCAACTGATGGCCAGCCTGGATGGTCTGCGGTTGACGCTTGAGGGAGAGATCACCGAAGTTCGCGGCGCCGGCCTGATGATCGGCATCGAACTTCAAAACCCCATTGCAGGAGCCGTCAAGCAATCGATGTTTGACAAAGGCTACCTCGTCGGTTCTGTCGGCCAGACTGTTATCCGCCTGCTGCCGCCGCTGATTCTTCAAGCAGAAATCATCGATCAGTTTGTCGCGGACCTTGGCAAGTCCATCAAGGAGGCGCATGTCTAAATGAAGCATTTTATCAGCATCCAGGATATATCATCGCAGCAGCTTTACGATCTGCTAGATCTGGCGGATAAGCTAAAAGCTCAAACCAAGGCCGGTATCGCCCACCCGCTGCTCGCCGGCAAGACACTGGGCATGATCTTCGCCAAGTCGTCCACTCGGACACGCGTCTCTTTTGAAGTCGGCATGGTCCAGCTGGGCGGACACGCCTTGTTCCTATCGACCCAGGACATTCAGCTCGGACGCGGCGAGACCATCGCCGATACCGCCCGGGTCATGTCTCGGTTTCTGGACGGCATCATGATCAGAACCTTTTCACACCAAGATGTTCTCGACCTGGCCGAGTTCGGCTCCATTCCAATCATCAACGGCTTGACTGACTTGCTCCATCCCTGCCAGGCACTGGCAGACTTGATGACGGTGCGCGAGCGCAAGGGCAAACTGCGCGGCCTCAAGATGGCCTACCTTGGCGACGGCAACAATGTCGCGCATTCGCTGCTGTTGGCCTGTGCCAAAGCGGGCATGGACATCGCCGTGGCGACGCCGCCGGACTTCATGTGTGACGACAGCATCGTCGAGGCAGCCCGGCAGGAAGCTGGTAAACAGGGCAGCCAGGTGACAATCACCCAGGACCCGACGGCCGCGGCTGCGGGCGCGGATGCTCTTTACACCGATACCTGGGTCAGCATGGGCCAGGAGACAGAAAAAGCAGAGCGCGTACCGATTTTTCAGCCTTACCAGGTCAACGATGATATCATGGCCGCGGCCAACTCGGGCGCGATCTTCCTGCATTGTCTGCCGGCCTATCGCGGTTTTGAGGTAACCGAATCGGTGATCGACGGCCCTCAATCGGTCATCTTCGATGAAGCTGAAAATCGCCTGCACGCCCAAAAGGCCGTCATGGTCAAGCTGCTGGCCCCAGACAGCCAGCCATGACCCAGGAAACCGGCATCACCATACGGCCCGCCAGACAGGACGAAGCTCCTGAGATCCTGGAGCTGCTGCGCATAGCGATGGCAGTCTACGCCAAGAATGCCGGCATTGGGTCGCTGCTTGATTCCCAGCGCGAAACATTAGACGACATGTCACGCCATATTCTGGCCGATCATGTGCTGGTTGCAGAGCGGAACGGACACCTGGTCGGGACGGTACGCCTGGTCAAAGGCGATCATGGCATCGCCTATTTCAGCCGTTTTGCCGTCCTGCCCTCACACCATCTTCTAGGCGTTGGCAAGTTGCTATACTTGGAAGCCGAGCAATACTTGCAGGCTAACAGCTTCACCACAATCCGCCTGCACACCGCCCTGGCCAATACCCAGCTCGTTAACTTTTATACAGCCAGAGGGTTTGACCTGATCGAAACAAAGACCACGCGGGGCTACCCGCGTGGTCTCTTTGAAAAAAGGCTTGCTAAACTACAAAATCAATAATAACTGTCGTAGAACGGAATCATCGCGATACCCGCGACCAGAATGATGATGAACAGCACGACCGCGATGGCGACACCGATAATGTTCAGGATCTTAGCTGTACGCAGTTTGCTTTCAGCTTCCTGATACGTTGGCGCACTGTTCGCCAGAATCGCGAAGATCAGGGCGATAATACCGAAAATCGTCGATCCGCACCAGGATACACACCCCAGTACAATATTGATGACCGCGAACACGATCTGCCCGGTCGATGACGGCCGCTGCACAGCAGGCTGGGCGCCATACTGCGGCGGAGCAGTGGGCTGGGCTTGCTGCGCCGGATCATAATCGGGTCGGACATAAGCCTGCTGAGTCGGTTGAACGGGCTGGGCAGGCTCGGCCTGCTGGCTCTCCTGCTCCGGCATCGGAGCACCGCAATTCGGACAGAATTTGGATGGCTGGTCGCTTTCCTGGCCACAAACTGTGCAACGCATGATCTTATCCTCCTCAAATGTCTGTTGCCTGAAATTGTTGTTATGATTCAAGTTTAGGGGATTCAAGCCAAACCGTCAATGGCCGGGCTTTGCCAGTTAGTATGTATAATAATCAAATGGATCAAAGGCAGGCATATTGGCAAACAGTGCGATTTGCAGGACTAGGAACAAGATGCCCAGCAGAATTGACAGGCCCAGGACGACAACCCCGACGATGTTGAGGATCTTGGCCGTTTTCAGCTTGCCGCAAGCATCTGATGGATCATGGGCGCTGCTGGCAACCACCGCAAAGATCATGGCAACCAGGCCAAGAATAATGCCGACACCGTAACTGAGACAGCCAAAGACAATATTGATCACGCTAAAGGCGATCTGTCCGCTGGCCGAAGGTTTGGCCGGCGTAATCTGATTCAGCTGCTCAGGCATCTCATCATTCGAGTCTATTTGGCTTTCTGTTGACAACGGATAGCCGCATGCCGGGCAAAACTTCGCTGGCTGCTGGATGGGTTGACCGCATTGCGCACAGGACATATCTACTCCTTAGACAATTTTTATCTTGATGTCGGCTATGTTTTTGATCATGTGATGCTTGATGGGTTTATCGCCGGATCTCGATCCTGCCTGAAAGGCCGACCGGCGCTTCAACCGTCGGTGGAATGAACATCTCCAGAATCGGGTTGGTGTTGTCGCGCATTTCGTTGGCCAGTGTATTGGTTGCTTCAATACGGATCCGGTTGAGTCCTGCCTTCAAAAGATTGTCAATCGCAAAACGATAAGGCGGGCAGATTTTCAGGCCGGCCGGCTGGTCATTGACCCAGACCTCCACCGCTTCGTTGGCCTCTTCAATCAAGAGTTCTTCGCCGCCCTCGACCTGGTCCAATTCAAACGTTGTCTCGTAACGTACGGTTCCTGAAAAGAAAGGCTTTTCAATCGACAGGTCAACCAGCGCTTCCAGCCTGGCAGCATCGCTGAAGGCCGGGTACGACTTCGCGTTCGCAAAGGAGACTGACCAGGGGGCTTCAATGGATTTGACGGTCTTCAGGTCGGCAAGCCGTTTGGAGGCCGGGTGCTGACCGGATTCACCGCAGATCAGGAAGCAGGACTCATATGGCTCGAGGACCAATCGGACGCGTGATCCGTCGGCTGTTTCCTCCCTTTCGCAGATCAATGTCTTGTTCTGCCAGGCGTCATAGCGGCAGATATCACCCTTGACCGGCAGTTCGACCTGGACATCGATGGTTTTACTGAGCGATTCATTGAAGAACATGAACTGATCGGTGTCCGTCACATAATGCATCGCGCGCAAGTGAGGCACACTGCCCGCAATCCGGATATCCCGGATGTTCAGGCTGTCTAAAAGATTCGGTAAGTGATCAAGCGAGGCAACCGGACACTCGCTGAGTTTGTCCGGCAGACTCCGGCCAGTCTGGTTACCGTCTGCCAGGCCAATCGGCAGTTCGTCGACAAAGATGACAGGAAAACCTTCGGACTGCGCCTGGACCGCGAAATTTGCGACATCGGTTGTCAGGTATTCGGTCGTCGGAATGATCAGGCAGCGATAACTGTTATTGTTAACCGACAGCACACCGCCACCGAACTGCGTGTTGAATGCGTCCATGTCCGAAAAGACATCCGACGGCAGGACATCAAAATCGATCTGGCATTCAGTCAGCACGCGGGCGGGCTTTTGCATCAGCTGGGTCTTGCCGGTCCAGCTGCTTTCGCCATGGTAGAGGATCGCGGCCGGCGCGACCAATTGACCGCCATTGAGCAGATGGCTCATCCGGTTCATGTAGCGCATCAGGCTGCCAAAGTGTCGGAATTGCGGGTTGTGGCCGTGCGCGAAAAAATGCGGCGGGCAGTCGGGATCCGGGAAGTCTTTGGGGGAAAAGGCATGGGGAACAAAGTGATTGACGCCGCGGATTAGAAAGTGGTCCGCCAGCCATTTCATCATGCGGACACCTTCACGCCAGCCATAGGCACCGAAAATCTCGCACATGGTTCGTCCCTTCTTGATCGGATCGATATGTCCGAGTGAGGATCCCAGTTTACCCAGCATATAATGATAGAATTCTCCGTCTCCATCGACGATACTGTAGCGGGTGGCATTGTCGCAGCCCGGCAGCACCTGGTTGCCGATGTCATCGATGCCGGACATGTGCTGTCCGGCCATGCTCCTGAAGAAATGTCCCATGCTGGAGCCCAGGTGGCTGTGCTGGTTGTTGTCCTCGATAATGTGGCCGATGTATTCAACGCCATGGTCCGAACACCATTCACCAATCTGACGGCTGAAGCTGCTTTCGATCAGGCGGGAGATGATATCCATATAGGCATAGCGGGTCTGTGCGGCGGTTTCGTCTCCGGTCTGGCCTTCAAACCACAGCAGCGGCAGCTTGAGCTGCCAGTCGCGGCCCATCGCTATGTTCAGCAGATTGGGCAGCGCCGGCTGCCAGGGCAGCGGCATGTTCTTTCTGCCGATCACCTTGTTCGCTTCGTAGCCGAAGGTATTGCCGATGCAGGGTTCATCAGAAAAGAATCCCGCGATGGTCTTGCCAAATTCATTCTTGTATCGTTCATAGTGCGGCTGGTAGACCGCTTCGATCTGAACCGCGCAGGATGCCGGGTCGATCATGTTGATGTAGCTGGTGTTGCCGCCGCCGTTTCGTGTCAGGTAGAGGATGAACAGTCGCCATTCTCCGGCGGGCACATCCCAAGTCAGCCAGCCATCCTTGACCTTGTCGCCAAGGTCGACAACTGACGAGATGTCCAGCCGGTTGTCTGGCAGGACCTTATACGCAACAAGCCCCAGAAACTGATCGTCATCAAAAGTGTCCTGGTCCTTGGCCTCACCGAAAGTATCAGCTTGACCAAATCCCGGCATGGGTACGGTTCTGGCCATCTTGCCGACATTGAGGCGTCCACCCGCAATCGGTCCGGCGGTGACAGCGGACTTGTACATCACATACTGCTTGCGCAGACTGTCAGGCTTCTTTTTCAAAAGACCGTTGGCATAGCCGGTCGGGAAATGGGCGTCATCCAGAATCCAGACTTTCATGTTCCGATTCCTGGCTTCCTCAATAATAATATCCAGGTCATGCCACCACTGCTCACCGGCAAAATCCGGATGCGGCCGGGCTTCGACGCAAACGGCACCTATGTTCGATTCTTGGATTTTGGCCATGTACTCCCGCAGCACGGCTTCGCTTTCGCCATGCTGCCAGAAGAATGGCAGGATATAATTGTCGCCCTGGTTGGACAGTAGGTCGCTAAGTCTTTTATTCATATCTATTATTCTCCTGGCTTGTTAGCTGCACTGGACTGCCAACGTCGGCACTCCACTCAATAATATATCATTAAATATGTTATTTTGGAACACTGTTATGTTATTTTTT
This sequence comes from uncultured Saccharofermentans sp., assembly GCA_963675845.1. GTDB lineage: Bacteria > Bacillota > Clostridia > Saccharofermentanales > UBA5734 > UBA8949. The sequence goes on from OY776634.1 coordinate 725,241, forward strand.
AACTATTTCATCTGTCGCTTTTTGAAAATATGGCAGAACGCCGGCATGCATCTGATCATTCAGGTGATTGCGTGTCTCGCCAGGATCCAAATCCAAATCGTAGAGCTGCCTGCGGCTTTGACCTTCGAAATATTGGACATATTTGTACTGTTCAGTTACGATCGCCGTCCCGAATTCACTCTCGATGAGAAGATTCTCACGCCAATCAGGCGGCAACTGACCTTCAACCAGCGGCCGGATGCTGCTGCCCGTTAGCGAACTGTCCGGATGCCGGATGCCGGCATAGTCGCAAAGCGTCGGAATCAGGTCCAGGCCATTGCTGACCAGATGCCGCGTATTAACGGTGCCACTGCAGCCGCACTTCGGATCGGCCACAATCAGCGGAATACGGCAGGCCTCCTCATATAGGGCTGTCTTGTGCTCCAGCTTGTGCGAACTGTCGTGGTCGCCATGATCACTGGTGAAAATGATGACAGTGTTGTCCATCTGCCCCGATTGTTCGACGGCATCCAGGATCTGCTGGATCTGGCGATCCACAATTTCAGTCAGCCGGCAATAAAGCCAGCGATGCAATCGCCAGCGGCGTTCATCGTAGTTTTCGCGGGCATTCCGCCTGAACGGCCGTTGGTCAAGAAGCGTCTGAATCGCTTCCGGTTCATCCTGCTGCGGCTGGTGGTTTGGCGGCAGGGCAGGCAGTTGGTCGGTGGCAAGCTTTTCGCCGTCTTCAAGGAGTGTGTTTTTAAGCCGGGGGCCCTGACTGAAAACCTCAATTGCCTCGTCGGTCAGATTCAGCTTTTTCTTCAAATCTTCCAGATCGAATTCCTGGTGCTTCGTATCATCCTCAATCGCCATGAAACAGATGTCATGCGGGTTGATCAGGGACAGATACATCAGCCAGGGGCGCTGCTGGTCATGTTCCAGGATCTGCGAAGATGCCGCCTGAGCCAGACCGTCGCGCTCATCGTAGGTCAGGATGTCGAACCCCAGTTTGTCAGGGTTGAATCCCGGCAGATGAACCTTGCCGCCGTAAAGCGCGTCATAGCCGGCATCCTTGAACAGCTCGCCGATACCATGCCTGAACAGGTCGTCTGGTATGCCATCGGTTTCGGCTTGCCACTCGTTGCTGCGAAAGCCGGCGTAGGATGGCATGCGGCCGGTGATCATCGAGAATCTGGACGGCAGGCAGACCGGGTTGCTGCAGTAGGCGCGTTCAAAACGAACTCCGCGTCTGGCCAGGCTGTCCATGGCCGGTGTTTTCAGGTTTCGGTTTCCCGCGCAACTCATCATAGTCGCGCTTTGCTGGTCGGTGAAAATGTACAGGATGTTGGGTTTCATCATTCACGTCTCCTCGTTGTTCATCGGCGGCTGCACATGTTACATTTTATCATATTTGTGATAATTGCTAACACCATTTCGTCACCTGCGAACAAAAAAAGCCGCCAATAGGCGGCAGGGCATCGGCCTGAAACACCTGGCATCAGGCGGCTAGCCAGGTAAATGGCGCCCATGGCAAGTTTCTCAGGAAGAAATACACCAGACTGATCATCAGCAAGGCTATCATCAGCCACTTTTTGTCTTGAATCGGCTTCAGGATCGGTCGCCCGAATATGGCCTGAAGCCATTCGGCCAGCAGGAAGTAAGCCGGGATCAGCAGCAGAAAGGGCGTGACCAGGTTGTGTGACAGGGCTGAAAGCACCTGCCCGTGCAAAAGCTCGTGCAGCGCCCGGGTCGTACCGCAGCCGATGCAGTCCCAGCCAGTCAGCTGGTAGAAGGTACAGGCCGGCAGGATGTTGGCGGACGGGTCGATCGAATAGACCAGCCAGGCGCCGGCCAGCACGAATACCGGCACGCCAATGCCGACAGCCAGCCGATACGGCTTGCGTTGTCTCAGCTGGCTGTGGGTTGGCAGTTGCCTGTCTTGCTTTGGCGCTGGCTGCTGCGGCATATCAGCGGTGCAACAATCGGCTGATCCGCTTATAGATCAGCGCGACAATCAGGGAAACGACGATGCCCTTGAACAGATTGAACGGCACAAAGACCCAGACAATCATCGTCTTGAGGTCGGAAACCATGGTATTGCCGGCTGCATGGGTCATGCCGATGATGGCGTCCAACGGGAAGCCCATGACATTGATATAAAACGGCAACAGGAAGAAGTAGTTGACCAGGCTGGCACCCGCGGTCATGACCACAGTGCCGACGCCCATGCTGATAAAAGCTCCTGTTTTGGATTTATAGTACTTGTAGATCAGGCCAGCTGTTCCGACAAACAGGGAGCCCACAATGAAGTTGGCCAGTTCGCCAACATACATGGTCTGCGACATCGGCAGGTGCACCAGGTTCTTGATCAGCTCGATCAGGATACCGGTCAGCGGACCCATCGAGAAGGCGGCCAGCAGAACCGCGACTTCACTGAAGTCGATCTTCAGGAAACTGGGCATCAAGGGGATCGCGAGCTCCAGAAACATCAGCACGATGGCGATCGCTGCTAAAATGCCGGTTTTGGCAATCCAGCGGATCCTTGCGCGATGCTTGTCAATTGTTGAAACTGTGTTGTTTTCAGACATGGTCATTCCCTCTTTCATGATCATTTGGTCCTCATCGTTACCGGGAAGCTCCATTCTGTCAAAAAAGAAGCTCCGAACAAAGGTGTTCGGGGCTTCTTCAGCAATCATAACAGATGCTGCTTCCTTCCATCCAGACTGTACTGTCGGCCAAGGAGTCTCACCTTGTCAGCTTGCGCCGCCATTCAAGCGGTGCGAAGTTCGCGGGCTGTCCCTTGCGGGAATCACCGCCGGTCGGGAATTTCACCCTGCCCCGGAAACATTTCGGTTTTCGCTCCCATTATAGCATGATTTGCCCGGTTGGCAAGATCACTCGGCTGGTTGCGCCTTGATCACAGATCGGCTGCCAGTGACAATCCATAAAACAACGACGCTGCAGACAGCCGCGAAGAAGCACCACACCGAAACCAGATGCTCCTGATAAAAGAAAAACGCGACCAGATAGGATACGGCAACCGCGGCGCCTAAAAGATGGATGCGGCGATTGGATGTCAGCAGCAGCGGCAGGATCGTTACCACTAGATAGATGACGTAGAAAACGATGCTGACCGCCCTGGGCGCACTGGTACTGTAAAAGACATGGTAGCGGTTGATATCGACGTGCACGTCGAACAGGACAAGCCCGGTCGCGTAAGCCAGCGACGCGACGACCCCGATACCGGCCAATAATAAAACAGTCTGACGTCTGCGCCCGGACGGCTCAAGCAACAGGACGGAAATCGGAACAAACGCTGGCCAGATGACCAGGGCTGCAACGAGAAAGACATGGGCAGCCAGCCTGGCCAGATTGTCACCGCCGGCAGTCTGCAGGCCGGTCCAGACAAAGCCCTCCGAAATCTGCTGCAGGCCGAAGACAAACGGCATGGCGGAAAACAGGCGCTGCCTGGGCTTCTTGTTGTGGATCATGGAAGCTGTTCCGATCAATGTCAGCGCTGCGCCGCCGGCAAAACTGGCTGTTGCTGAAAAGCACATATTGAACCTCCTGCTTATTCAATTATTCAAGAATATAGCTCCGTACCGTTGACAGCTCGTTGCCCGCCAGATACGCCCTGGGAACACGACGGCCGATCAGGCAGGTGACTTCGTAATTAATGGTTTCCATCCAGTCGGCTACCTCGTCAACAGATAAATTGACTTCACCGCCTGTTCCGTTCTGGCTGCCGAACAGCACAACTTCATCGCCCAAAGCAACCCGTTCTCCTTCAATGCCAGTGACGTCAAGCATGCAGGTGTCCATGCAGATCCTGCCGACAACTGGCGCGAGTTGTCCTCGGACCAGCGCCGAAGCCCTGCCGCTCAGGCGTCTGGAATAGCCGTCGGCGTATCCGATCGGGATGGTTGCGATCCGGCTTTCACGGTCGGTGGTGAACAGCCGTCCGTAGCTGACGGAAGTGTCCGCGGGCACATCCTTTACCAGGATCACACTGGATTTCAGGCTCATGGCCGGCAGAAGATCCGTCCAGGCATCCGGACAGCCCGGCGGCGTCATGCCATACAGGATCAAGCCCGGTCGAACCATGTCCAGGTGCATGGCGGGAAAGCGCATCGTTGCAGCGCTGTTGCAAACATGCTTGATCGGGATCGAAAGCCCGATCCTGTCCAACTCGCGGCTGATCGACATAAAGCGTTCAAATTGCTGCCAGGTATAGGCATCATCCGGCTCATCTGCTGTCGCGAAATGCGTGTACAGCCCCTCGATGACAATATTGGGCAACGACTTGATCCAGGTGATATCCTTGACAGCGCCGTATCCGGCCATGAAGCCGACCCGTCCCATGCCGGTGTCCACTTTAATATGGATCCTCGCATCACAGTCTGAAGCCTTGGCTGCTTTAGACAGCGCCTGGGCAAGATCCCGGCTGTAGACGGTCTGGGTGATTTTATGCTCGAGGATTTCCGGTGCCCGTTTGGGATCGGTATAGCTCAGGACAAGAATCGGCACCCGGACTCCGGCCTTGCGCAGCTGGATAGCTTCATCCAGCATCGACACGGCAAGCCTCGTTATCCCGTTGTCCAGCAGGACTGGAATGACCTGGCCGACACCATGTCCGTACGCATCCGCCTTGACAACGCCCATGACCTCACAGCCGCGGCGAACGCCTTGCCGGATGCGCTGGGCATTTCGGGCGATATGGTCAAGGTTGATCTCAGCCCAGGATCGATTAAGATAAGGATGGTTCATGATCTGCTGGCCCCTCTCTGACTATTCCCAGCCCGTTTGCCTGAAAGCGTCGGGCAGCTTGTCAATCACATCAGTCGGCAGCATCGCCCGGTGTCCGGACCGGACAGCAGCCAGATCGGCCGCGACGCCATGGAGATAGACCCCGGCGACTGCCGCGTTTTGCGGGCTCATGCCTTGTGCCATCAGGCCAGCGATCAGGCCTGCAAGCACATCGCCGCTGCCGCCGCGGGCCAGACCGTCATGGCCGGTCGGATTGATCCAGGTCGGACCCTGAGGCACTGCGACCACGGTCGAAGCGCCTTTGAGAACAACAACAGATCCGGATGCTGCAGCCAGGGATCTGGCTGCTGACTGACGGTCGGCCAGACCGGTTTCCGGTGCCAGTCGGGAAAACTCGCCGGGATGAGGTGTCAAAACCGCAGGCGGCCTGCCGCTGGCTGCTCTTCTCTTGAGCCGGTCAAACATGGACGGTCTGTGTTTTGCGATCATGTTGAGACCATCCGCGTCAATCAGCAGGTTGTCCGCCTGGTCAATCACAATCTCCAGTGCGGCTTTGAGCCAGGTCTCATTTCCGCCGCCTGGCCCGATCAGGACCACCGGATTATCCGTCATAATATCCAAGACCATTTGGGAAACCGAGTCAACCGCGTCGTGCGTGGGCAGAATTTTCAGCAGCGCCTCCGGCCGGGCCGATAAAACCAGGGGACCAACCTCAGCTGAAACCGCAGCGGTTACCAAACCGGCGCCTGCTTTTGCCGCTGCGTCCGTCGCGAGAACCGCGGCGCCTGGCATGCCCGGAGCGCCGCCAATCATCAGGACGCGGCCGAAAGTGCCCTTGTGAGCATCGGCCGGACGGTCAGGCGCCAATTCTGAAACATCGATGTCCTCGATCAGTCGGATATCAGCATGATCATCCCCCAGACTTTGGATCGCCTCTTTGACAATCGCCTGGCTGACATGGATGCTGTCCGTCAGCACCGTGCCGGCGGCAAATCGTCCCGGCGCAGCCCACAGGCCGATTTTCGGCAGGACAAATGACACGGTCAGGTCAGCCGAAAGCGCTTTGTTTGCCAACTCTCCGCTATTGGCATCCAGCCCGGACGGCACGTCGATCGCGATGACAACAGCGCCACGGCCACGAGTCTCTGATGTGAGTCCGGATATGAACTGAACCGCCTGCGGCAAAGGTCTGGCGGCTCGAAACCCGGTTCCAAAAATCCCGTCAACGATGATGTCGCCTTCGCCCAAGTCGCAAAAATCATCATTTTGACCCGTCTTGATCTCGACACCCATCCGGATCAGCGCCTGGCGGTTCATCTCGGCTTCTTCGGGCAGCGTCTGTTCCATGAACAGCTCACGACAACGCACCTGGCAGCCGGCAGCGACCAGGTGGCGGGCGCAGGCATAGGCATCACCGCCGTTTTGTCCTTTTCCACAAAGCACAAGCACAATTGACTTGTTCCGATGATTTTCCGGCAGCAGATTCAGACAGGCGCGGCTGACCGCAGTCGCGGCTGACTCCATCAGCAGCAAAAGCGGCAGGCCAGTCCGGTCTTGCCACAAGCGGTCAATGGCCATCTGTTCTTCTCTTCCAATGAGGCGCACAATCCGTCCTCCCTTTCAGAGCTTTTCTCAATTATACCTTATTGCGCAGCCGAGTTGTAATTGATACAATCCCGCCGCATCAAAAAAGCCCGGTGTCGAAACCCCGGGCCTGATTGTTCTATGTCAATAATACCGTTACATGTGTTTTTCGAGCATCTCAGCCAGTTCAGCATACGGACGTGCACCCACGAGGCGCTCAACGACTTTTCCTCCCTTGAGGACATATAGCGTCGGAATGCTCATGACCTTGAATTGTTCGGCCAGGTCTGTTTCTTCGTCGACATTGATCTTGCCGATTACTGCCCGGCCGTTGAAATCCTCAGCCAGTTTGTCGACCGTCGGCGCCACCATTCGGCAAGGCCCGCACCAGACCGCCCAAAAATCGAGCAGAACCGGCTTGTCGCTTTTCATTACCATTTCATCAAAGTTGCCGCTGTTGATTGTTACAGCCATACATATCCCTCCTGATCAGCGGTCTTTTGTCAGCCGCTTGCTTTCAAAGAGAGCATACCTGATGTTGGCCCGGGCATCAGTAACTGAAGTTACATGCATTGGTGCCCCCGGCATCAATCGTGAATCGACGCGAGGTCGAAAGGCGTCTCCTGATAGACATAGTAGTTCAGCCAGTTGGCGAACAGCAGGTAGGCCGAACTTCGCCAGCGAACGACCGGCGGCAGATCCGGATCGCCGTTCTGAAAATAGCACTGCGGCATGTCGATCGCCACACCGCGTTCCAGATCGCGGTCATACTCGTGCTTGAGCGTCAGCGGATCGTATTCAAGGTGACCGGTCAGAAAGATCTGGCGCCCGGTCATGTCAGACACCGCGTAGACGCCGGACAGATCGGACTCCGAGAGAATTCTCAAGGTCTTGACCTTCTCGATATCCTCTCGCCGGACTTCGGTATGACGGGAGTGCGGAACATAAAAGACATCGTCAAAGCCCCTGAACAGCTTGACCGGCTTGGCCCAGCTCATGGCGTGGGGGAAAACGCCAAACATCTTTTCGGGCAGATCGTATTTGGGAATGCCATAGTGGAAATGCAGGCCGGCCTGCGCGCCCCAGCAGATGTGCAGCGTCGAGTAGACATGCGAACGGCTCCAGGTCATAATCTCGCAAAGCTCTGGCCAGTACGCGACGTCCTCAAACTTCATTTGTTCAACCGGCGCACCGGTGATGATCATGCCGTCGTATCGCCGGTCGCGGATATTGTCGAAAGTATCATAAAACTTGACCAGGTGATCCGTGGCGATGTTGCGCGGGTTATAGGACGCTGTATAGATCAGGTCAACTTCGACTTGCAGCGGCGAATTGCCCAGCAGCCGGAGGATCTGGGTTTCAGTCACGATCTTGGTCGGCATCAAATTGAGCAGTAAAATGCGAAGCGGCCGGATATCCTGCATATAGGCACGGTTTTCATACATGACGAAGACATTTTCTCGTTCCAGTGTCTCCGCTGCCGGCAGGTTGTCAGGAATCTTGATTGGCATAGTGCCCTCCTTCGGACAATTTCGCATTAGATCGGATGATAAAAAGTATCCACGCGTGCCATGAAAAAGTCAAGGCCGAACAGAAAAACTCAACTGGAACTGGGGTTACAGAACATCTGCTTGATCTGAATTATAATTAATCCATGTAAGGCTTGATACCATTTGCCTGGCCGGCAAATCAATTGGCCAGGTTTGACCAAAGGAGGTCGAATGACATGATTTCTGAACTATTGATCACCCGAGTCTGGGCACGCGAGATTATTGATTCGCGCGGTAATCCAACCGTTGAGGCAGAAGTTGAACTTGAAGACGGATCGGTCGGTCGCGCGGCGGTTCCTTCCGGTGCGTCAACCGGCGCCTTCGAAGCCGTTGAACTCAGGGATGAAGATCCGGGACGCTATCTCGGCAAAGGCGTACAGAAAGCCGTCTTCAACGTCAATGAGATCATCGCGCCTGAGCTGTGCGGCTTCAATGTCTTTGACCAGAAGGGTTTGGACCAGCTGATGCTGGAACTGGATGGGACAGACAATAAGGAACGACTTGGCGCCAACGCCATTCTGGCGGTTTCGCTGGCAGCCGCCAAGGCAGCCGCGATGGCGCTGGGACTGGAGCTGTACGAGTACATCGGCGGTATCAGGGCACATATTCTGCCGGTTCCCATGATGAATATCATCAATGGCGGCAAGCACGCTGACAACTCCATCAACCTGCAGGAATTCATGATCATGCCGATCGGCGCCAGTCGGTTTCGCGAAGCATTGCAATGGAGTATTGAAGTTTTTCACACCTTGAAGAAACTGCTTCAGAGCAAAGGCTATGCGACAGCTGTTGGTGACGAAGGCGGTTTCGCCCCGAATTTCGACAGCGACGAGCAGGCGCTTGAGTTTATCGTCGAGGCGATCAAGGAGGCCGGCTTCCGGCCCGGCATCGATTTCGCGATCGCGATGGATGCAGCCGCAACCGAACTCTATGAAGAAGCCAAAAAGAACGGACGGGACGGTGACTACTTCTTCTGGAAATCAGATGTCTACAAGACCCGAAGCGAAATGGTGGACTACTGGGAAGCACTCATTGAGAAATACCCAATCATCTCGCTTGAGGATGCCCTGGCCGAGGATGACTGGGAGGGCTGGCAGCAAATGACCGCGCGGCTCGGTGATCGTATCCAGCTGGTCGGTGACGACCTGTTTGTGACGAATACCGATCGCATCCTCAAAGGCATTGAGATGGATGTCAGCAACTCGGTGCTGATCAAGCTCAACCAGATCGGGACCTTGACCGAAACACTCGAAGCGATCGACATGGCCATGAACAACGGCTGGACCGCTGTTGTCTCGCACCGTTCCGGCGAAACCGAGGATGTCACCATCGCAGATATCGTTGTGGCAACCGGCTCGGGACAGATCAAGACCGGCGCGCCCTCCAGAACCGACCGCGTTGCCAAGTACAACCAGCTGCTTCGCATCGAAGAATCATTGGGCGATGCTGCGGTTTATGGCCTTGGCGATCTGAGCTAGGCGACAAGCCCGGCTAGGTTTTGATCTGGTAAGGACCGGTGGAAATCGTCCTCGTCTTGATCAGGCGGAACTTGACGCCCAATGACCGGCCGAGAGACAACGCCGCCCGATCGCGTACCGACTGGCTTCGAAACAGCCCGAACACGGTCGGTCCGCTGCCGCTCATCATGGCCAGTGCCGCACCGTGATCAACCAGCAGATCCCTCAGGCCTGCAAGTTCTGGATGCATCGAGAGGGAAACAGATTCAAGAACATTGGCCGTGCTGGCTGCGAGTTTGCCGAGATCTTGTTCGGCAACGGCTTCCAGCACGGTTTTTGTATCCGGCCGTCTGCCGGGATGATCGAGATCAAACCGTTTAAAAACCTGCGGTGTGCTCATGCCAAACGGCGGCTTGATCAACAAGGCGGGAACGCCGGGCCAGGCGGCAAGCGGGGTCAGGATCTCACCGATACCTTCGCACAGAACCGTGCCGCCTTTCAGACAGAACGGAACATCCGCACCAACGCTTTCGGCGATGCTGTAAAGTTTTTTTTCATCAACTTGTCCCGGCAACAGATGGTTAAGCGCGAAAATCACGGCCGCCGCATCCGCGCTGCCGCCGGCAAGACCAGCCGCTGTCGGGATGTTTTTTTCAATTCGAATGGAAACTGAACCGTTCATATTTGCTGCTTCAATGAAGCTTTGCGCAGCTCGCCAGGCTGTGTTTCGGTTGTCGCACGGGATATGGCCCTGACTGGCTGTCAGGGAGATACCTTGACCTGAAGCCTGGTGCTCAACGGTAATCCGGTCGCCCAGATCAACAGCCTGCATGACGGTCGACAGCAAATGGTAACCATCGCTTTTCCTGCCGACGACATCCAGAGATAGATTAATCTTGGCCGGAGCAAAGATATTGACAGACGACATAATCCCTCCAACAAAAAAACAGCCCGCGGTGATCGCGGGCTGTTAGGTATTGTTCTCGCATAACTCAGTTTGCCAGTTCAGCGCGATCTTTTTCCGGTTCAATTGCGATTTCAACAACCCGTGTCAGAATGTCGATGTAGCTGAATGATATCATTTCCTGATATGATGCATTGTGTTTGGAACACCGGACGGTGAAAACATTCGGATAACAACTGTCAAGAATGCCTTCCTGGATGATCGTCCGCTTTCGTCCACCGCTTGATCTGAGTCTTACGCGCCTGCCAATATAGGCTGACATGCCTTTTCTGCAGGTATCGAGGTCTGCTTTTACAATCATCTGGTCAACACCTCCGGCGACATTATTTTGAAAGTACAAACCCTTGCGGATCTTGATCGGTATTTTACCACTTTCACATACTAAAGTCAAACCACAGGCACAACTTATTGTGGTATAATCTGAGCGAAACCCCAAATATTGGGCATCTCACGCAAAATACTCAGGAGGACTCTCGAATGCTCAGTGATATTGAAATCGCCTGTCAGGCCAAATCGCTTCCGATCAGCCAAATCGCTGCAAACTTGGGACTTTCATCCAATGAATGGGAACCATATGGCCACGACAAGGCCAAAATCAACGACGAGCTTTTTAATCGGCTCAAAGACCGCCCGGACGGCAAGCTGGTCCTCGTGACGGCCATCAACCCGACACCGGCCGGCGAAGGCAAGACAACGACTACGGTCGGGCTGGGGCAGGCGTTGCACAAGCTGGGCAAGAATGCCATCATCGCGCTGCGCGAGCCTTCGCTCGGACCCGTTTTCGGCATCAAGGGCGGCGCTGCCGGCGGCGGTTATGCCCAGGTCATCCCGATGGAGGACATCAATCTCCATTTTACCGGCGACATCCATGCCGTGACGGCAGCCAACAACCTCCTGGCTGCCATGATCGACAACCATATTCACCAGGGCAACGCTCTCAATATCGATACCCGAAGTATCACCTGGAAACGCTGCATGGACATCAACGATCGGGAACTTCGCCACATTGTCGCCGGTTTGGGCGGCAAAGCCCACGGCGTACCGCGCGAGGACGGCTTCAACATCTCCGTGGCGTCTGAAATCATGGCCATTCTCTGCCTGGCCAACGACATGGCTGACCTCAAAGTCCGGCTGATGAAGATCGTCATCGGCTATACCCGTGATGGCCAGCCGGTCACCGCGCAGGACCTCAATGCAGCTGGTGCACTGGCGCTGCTGCTCAAAGACGCGATCAAACCCAACCTTGTCCAGACCCTGGAAGGGTCTCCCGCCCTGATGCACGGCGGGCCGTTCGCCAACATCGCTCATGGCTGCAATTCCCTGAGGGCCACCCGGATCGGTCTCAAGCTGTCTGACATTGTGGTCACCGAAGCCGGATTTGGAGCCGACCTCGGCGCTGAAAAATTCTTCGACATCAAATGCCGCGCCGGCAATCTCAAGCCAGACGCGGTCGTTATCGTCGCGACCATCCGTGCACTTAAATACAACGGCGGCGCCGCCAGGCAGAATCTGGCCGCCGAAGATCTTGACGCTTTGAACAAGGGCTTGCCCAACCTGGTCAAGCACCTGGAAAACATTCAGCAGTTCGGCGTACCCTGCATGGTGGCCCTCAACCGGTTCGCCAGCGATACGGACGCCGAAATCGAAGCGGTTCGCGCCCAGTGTCAGCGGTTGGGCGCCGATGTCGCGCTGTCCGAAGTTTTCACCGGCGGCGGCGAAGGCGGTCGCGAGATGGCGGAGATGCTACTCAACCTGCTGGAACACAAACCATCAAATTTTGCTCCCATCTACCCGGACAGCCAGTCCCTGGCCGACAAGATCCGGACGGTTGCCACGAAAATCTACGGTGCCAAGGATGTCTCGCTGACCGCAGAAGCCAAGCGTGAACTGCAGCGGCTTGAACAGATGGGTTACTCTGAACTGCCAGTCTGCATGGCCAAAACACAGTATTCCCTGTCAGATGATCCCACCAGGCTCGGGCGGCCAGAAGGCTTCTCGATCACTGTCCGGGAAATCCGGCTGTCGGCTGGCGCCGGATTTGTCATCGCCTTGACCGGCAGCATCATGACCATGCCCGGCTTGCCCAAAGTCCCGGCCGCCGAGCAGATAGACATCACCCACGATGGCACCATCTGCGGCTTATTCTAATCCGTTTATGACAGGCAGGTTGCTTCAATGAAGAAAAATCGTACAACCCAGATTAGCCGCGATCGCAGCCATGGTTCGGTTGTCCACAGCAACCGCCCCAGCAGGGTGCTGCCCCTGCTGCTGATTGTCTTGGCAGTGATCGTCATTTCAGCACTGCTCGTCTGGCTGTCGGGCGGGTTCGACAATCCAGATCCCGATCCCGGCGAGACTGCAACAACCGGTTCGACAAGCAGCACAACCTCGACAGCTGCCACACCTTCCCCCGAGCCGACAACGACGGTTGCGACCGAAACAACCTTGAGCGCTGAAGCTCGCCAGCTGATGCTGGACGCATCTGGCAGCAGGGTCCTTGAGCGGCTGGCCAAAGAGAATGGCCGGTTCGGCATCTATTTCCAGAACCTGGTCACCGGCGAGGTCTGGACATATCAGGAAACTGAACCCTTTGTTGCGGCCAGTTCAATCAAAATCGGTATTAATACTTACCTATATAACCAGATGGCCGCCGGCGAGATCTCGCCGGATGAATTGCTGGCCTACGACAGCCGTCCGTATCCCACCGGGGATTACGAAGCGGGAACCGGCACAATCCAGTACGAACCCAACGGGACTGAGTTTTCCGTTCGCGACACATCCGGACTATCCATTCGGATCAGCGACAACTGCGCAACCAATATGATCATCCGCCGGTTGGGCGGTATCGACGATCGTATCATTCCCTATTTTGAGTCGGTCAGCGCCGAGGTCGGTTACCGGACCAAAGTGACCTATACGAACTATGCGGGCCAGTCACAAAGCGGACGCCATCGCACCTGCGCGGTTGACCTGGCGCTTCAGGCGGTCAGGCTCTATTCGCTCTGGCAGCAATCGCCGGCCGACTACCAGCCGCTGATTGACGATTTGACCCGGACCGAATTCGATTTCGGCATTCAGAAGGGCATCCCGGAGGGTGTTCTGGTCGCCCATAAGATCGGAACCAACGGCGCTTACAGTGCTGAAAATGACGTCGGGATCGTTTTTGCTGACGAGCCGTTTGCACTGTGCGTCATGACCGAAATGGCCAGCGCATCGGCGGCGCATCAGGTGCAGGCGGACGTCGCGGCCATCTTTTATGACCTAGTCAAGAGCTACAGCCAGGACTAGGACTTATTGGCTTCGCCAAACCCTTCCCCGAGGACCTCTCTCGCCTCGCTGACGATCACGAAGGCATCTTTGTCGACATTTTGAACAATGCGCTTAAGCTCCGGTAATTGCTTTCTCGGCAGAACACAAAGCAAAGTGTCCCGATTCTGGCCTGTATACATACCCTTGCCGGGCAACAAGGTGACGCCGCGGTGCAGGTCATGGATAATCCGGTCGGCAATCGTCTGACTGTCGTTTGATATGATATAGGCCATTTTGCTGAAATCCAGACCTTCGATCACCAGATCCATACTTTTCGAAGTCAAAAACATCGCGATAAATGAGTACATCGCCAAAAGGATCGCCGGCCCGCTGCTATTGGCGTAGGCGATCGTCGACGCCAGGACGACAGCTGAGTCGAATGCCAGGACGAACTGGCCGACACTGAGTATATCCCACTTGCGTTTGGCTGCGACTGCCAGAATGTCCGTACCGCCGGTTGTATAGCCACGGCGGAAAACCAGTCCCAGTCCGATGCCGTAAAATACGCCGCCGAAAATGCAGTAGATCATGGGGTCAGCTTCCGATCCACCCAGCGGCCGATTGATATAGCTTGCAAACCAGTCGCTCATGCCAGCTCTGGTAATGTCCAGCATCAGGGAGTATGAGACAGACCCGACCAGACTGCGCCAGACAAAATGCAGGCCGATGATGCGCCAGCCCAGCAGAAACACCGGGATGTTCAGCAGCAGAAAGATCAGGCCCATGGACAAAAAGGACCCTTGTCCGGTCAGCTGGTAGACGATGGACGCGACGCCGGACAGCCCGCCCATGGTCAGTTTGAGCGGCAGGTAGAAAACATTGACGGCCAAGGCCGCGAACAGGCTGCCGATCAGGATCATTAGCAAATCCAGAATACTTCTAGACAGCCAGGGTTTCATCAGGTTTGGTTTAGACAGGTGTTTTCTGATCATGAGAAGCCTCCAAACAAGAATGCAGCAAAACATCTAGCGCGTATGCAGTCATGCTATAATCAGAAACGCAGCCTGTCAACATGCTTGAACGCGATGCCGATATGTCTTCAGCTTTTCGGTGGATCTTTGCCAATCAATGCATTTCGCGACAGCAAAACGGATTCGTGATGATTTCACGACTTTGTGATATAATAGCTTGGCATTAGAATACGCCGTGTCTGATCTGCAGCCGATCGTTGGTCCTGTGCGATGTGGCCCGTGAACCCCGTCAGGTCCGGAAGGAAGCAGCGGTAAGCGGTCAACCGCAGGCGCCGCAGGTAACCTGCGTCGGTTGCAGGCCAGGCACGGCGTTCAGCTTTTTACAGCCAGTTCAGGCAAAGGAGGCTTCACCATGGCCCATCAGGCCCTGTATCGTGAATGGCGGCCCATAGTTTTTGATGATGTCGTAGAGCAAAAACACGCGGTTTACGCCTTGAGACAAGCCGTGATCAGCGGCCAGGTCGCCCACGCCTACCTGTTCAGCGGCACACGCGGTACAGGCAAGACATCGCTGGCTAAGATTTTCGCACGGGCTATCAACTGCCTCGATCCCCAGCAAGGCAACCCCTGCAACCAATGCACCATCTGCCGCGGCATGCTCGACGGCAGCCTTTTGGATATCGTTGAAATGGATGCGGCATCCAACAACAGCGTCGACAACATCCGCCGAATCTGTGATGAAGTCGTCTTCATGCCGGCCCAGGCCAAATATAAGGTCTATATCATTGACGAAGTCCATATGCTGTCGACCGGCGCGTTCAACGCCCTGCTTAAAACGCTGGAAGAACCGCCGGCACACGCGGTCTTTATTCTGGCGACCACCGAACCCCACCGCTTGCCGGCAACGATTCTTTCTAGATGCCAGCGCTATGAATTCAGGCGTATCCCTGTCGAATCGATTATCGTCCGGCTCCGCCAGATCGCCGAGGCGGACAAGATTCAGGCCTCCGATGATGCGCTGCTAGCCATGGCTTCACTGTCGGATGGCGCCATGCGCGATGCGATCAGTCTGCTGGATCAGGCGAGAGCCAGCTTCCCGGAGACCATTAGCCGCGACGACGTCCTCAGCCTGGCCGGCATCGTCCAGGACGACTTCATGCTCAGCATCGCCCAGGCTTTGCTCGAGGGCAATGTTTCCCATCTGCTTGAACTGGTTGAGCAGCTGGTTATGAACGGCCGCGATCTCGCTCATTTCGTCACCGACCTCGCCCAGCATTTCAGAAATATCCTGGTCTGCCAGGTGACCGACAATCCGCAGATGCTTGTCCGGGCTTCATCTGAAGCCCTGGGCAATATGCAGCAGTTGGCATCTGGCGTTTCCGGGAATGACCTGGTTGAATTGATCAAGGGCCTATCCACCCTGCTGTCAGAAATGCGCTGGGCATCGGATGCCCGGACCACTCTGGAAATCGGCCTGATTCGACTGATGAAACAGGACGCACAATTGGCGGCAAAGCCCAAACCTAAATCCACCGCTCCTGTGATGGCTGCCACTAAGCCGGATCAGCAGGAATCAGTACCGGTCAGCGATTCGACGCCTGCCGAAACCCCAACACCTCAGACAGTCGCGAAAGATTCTGCCGAGCCTGAAGAGGCGCCCGAGGCCTCGCACGAAGAAGCACCTGCGGATCTGGATGCGCCGTTTACCGACGAAGATCCCGGTCCCGAGCCGCCGCCTGAAGAATCCGATGAGGATTCGGCTGATATGACCCCTTCAGCTCCGGTTGCAGAACCAACTGCGATTGCAGGTTCACAGACGGCTCCCCCGGTTGAAAAAGCGGCTGCCGAAACGTCGGCCCCTGCAGCCTTCAATGCCGAAACCTTATGGAAGGCTACGCTTGACCAACTGATGTCCTCCGGTCAGATGACGCTTTATCTGTTCAGCCGGTCGGCCACACCGATGCTTGAAGGCAGCACTTTGAAACTTCTTTTTGCCGGCAGTGACCAGATCCATTTCCAAGAAGTCAGTCAAAAGCAGTCTATCCGTTTGCTGACCGAGATCGCAACGGCAGCCGCCGGACATAAAGTCAACGTCCTGCCGGTTTTGGACGGCGACAACTCAGATCAACCAAAAGATGCAAATCAATCCGACCAGCCTGGTTGGATCCAAAAAATAAAACAGACCGCGGACCAGATGAATATCCCGGTCAAAATGGAGGAATAAGATATGGCAAAAGGATCACGTGGCGGTTTCCCCGGCGGCAAAGGCGGCATGGGTAATATGAACCAGCTCATGCAGCAGGCTCAACGCATGCAGCGAGAAATGGAAAAGGCTCAAGAAGAAATTGCTTCAATGTCAGCGACTGCGGTTGCCGGCGGCGGCGCTGTCAAGGTTGTCGTCGATGGCAAACACCAGATTACCGAACTGGTCATTGATCCAGGTGTCGTTGATCCTGAGGATGTTGAAATGCTCCAGGATCTGATCCTGGTTGCTGTCAACGACGCGGTTGCCAAGCTGGATGAACTGTCTGAGCAGCGCATGGGGCAGGTGACCGGCGGCAAAGGCATGCCGCTCGGCTTGTAATGGCCCGATACTCCCCGGCTATCGCCAAGATGATCGCTGAACTCGGCAAACTGCCGGGCATCGGCAGCAAGTCCGCGCAACGGCTGGCCTTTCATATATTGGGCCAACCTCAAGAGAAGGTCGAGGCATTGGCCCAGGCCATCCTTGAAGCACGGCGAACCACCAGGACCTGTTCTGTCTGCTGCAACTTAACAGAGCAGGACCCTTGCGAGATCTGCGCTTCCGGCTCCAGGGACACCAGCCAGATCTGTGTTGTGGAAAACCCGCGTGACGTGGCAGCCATCGAAAGGATGCACGAATATCGCGGGCTCTATCATGTGCTGCACGGCGCCATCTCACCGATGCAGAATATCGGGCCGGACCAGATCAAGCTCAGGGAGCTACTGGCTCGGCTGCGAGACCAGGACGAAGTCAGTGAGGTTATTCTGGCAACCAATCCGACGGTTGAAGGCGAGGCGACAGCCATGTATATCGCCAGGCTGCTCAAACCGGCAGGCATCCGGACAACCCGGATCGCCCACGGCATCCCGATGGGCGGCGACCTGGAATACGCTGACGAGATGACTTTGGCCCGGGCAATCGAAGGCCGCCGGGATATCTGACGGTCATAATATGTCAGGATTTTCAGCAGAGGGTAAGAATAATCTAAAACAATTGTAACCTCCGGTTTATTGACGTTTAACGGGAATGATGAATAATTATTTATAGTACTGTTCATTTAATCCATGTCAATTCAATATCGGAGGTTTATATTTTGAAAACGAAACGTCTTGTAATTTTCATGTTGGCGCTGGTGTTGCTGTTACCGCTCTTTCAGGCAGCCTGCGTCAGCAATCCGTCCAATACCAGCACAGTCCAAATGGCGCAGGAACAGAAGATCGTCTACAACATGGGCGCTGAACCGCCCCAGCTGAACTCTGCGCTGTCTGCCGACGCCGTATCCTTTGCGGTGCTTGGTCATGTCTGCGAAGGGCTGACCCGCCGCGACCAGCAAGATGTTGCCGTTGCCGGCATGGCATCCGGATGGGACATCAGCGATGATAACCTGACCTATACTTTCCACCTGCGTGATGCCACCTGGAGCAACGGCGACCGGGTGACAGCGAACGACTTCGCCTTTGCCTTCAAGACACTGCTGGATCCCGGCACTGCAGCCCCCTACGCTTATTTTGCCTACACCATCAAGAACGCCGCCGCTTATAATGCCGGTGAGCTGGACGCCAGTGAACTCGGTGTCCGGGTGATTGACGAAAAGACCTTGGAAATCACCCTGGAGAATCCCTGCCCCTATTTTCTGGACACTCTGGCGACAGCGGTTATGCTGCCGATCAAGCAAGACTTCTACACCGAAATCGGCGCAGAAAATTACGGGCTGGAAGCAGACATGCTCATCTATAACGGCCCCTATGAGATCACGGGCTGGGAGCACAGCGTCAGCCTGACCATGGCCAAGCGAAATGACTACTGGAACGCTGACTTCATCAACCTGACCGAAATCAAGGGCGTTGTCATGACGGATGCGCAGTCTGCTTACACGTCATTCCTGTCAGGAGACCTTGATATGGTTAACCTGGTCGATGCCAACATGATCCAGGATGCTGTCGGAAACGGTGTGGCAACCGAAGGCTACAGCGACGGCTCGACTGTTTTTCTGGCAGCCAACCTCGCTAACGAAGCGCTCGCCAACCAGATGATCCGTGAATCAATGGCCTTTGCCATCGACCGCCAGGAATTCTGCGACAAGATCCTGAACGATAATTCCCGGCCGGCTTTTTCCTTTACATCCCCCGCGATACGCGATGCACAGGGCAGCGGGTCTTTTGAAGCGACTGTCCTGCATATCTATTCTGACGGTGAAAGCGAATTGCCATCAGAGCATTACAACATGGGCCTGTCGCAGTTGGGTGTCGACAGCCTGGAGCTGACACTGCTCGTTGAGGACAGCGACACAGCCGCCCGGCATGCCAATGCCATCGCCCAAAAGCTCAAGCAAAATATCGGGATAGATATCGTGGTCGAACCGATGCCGTTCATGAGCATGCTGCAGCGGATATTCACCCAGGATTATGACCTGGCCTATATGAGCTGGGGCCCGGACTATAATGATCCCATGACCTTTCTCGATTTGTTCGAAACAGCAGGCGGCAACAACCTGTTTGGTTATTCCAGTGAAGCATATGACGCGCTGCTTGAGAACGCCAGATCTGAGTCAGATGATACCGCCAGATACGAGATTTATGCCGAGATGGAGGCGCTGCTGGTTACCGAACTGCCGGCTATCCCATTGTATTTCGGGGTTCGCAATTACGGGGTTTCGAATCAGTTGAAAGGTGTCCACCGATCAGCTTTTCAGGATGTCAATTTTTTGTATGCCTACCTTGAAGCTTGATCAAGTTTGGAAGTCCGAATGCTGAGTATAAATATTTTGATTATCGAAGCAATATAAATATTTTGACTTGCAGCAGCAAAACAATTGGCAATCCGCCTAATTCGTCCGGAAATCTATTGTGCATTTTATACACCGTGCATAATAATTAACCCGTTTTCTCTAATGATTTTATCAATTCATTGACGATGAAAAATCGGGCGAGTATAATTGAAATAAGCTTGAGTTCGTTTGTCTACCAAACAAATTGACGTAACAAACCAAAAGGAGGAAACTGTATGAAAAGATCCAAGGTCTTGATGATCTGTCTGGCCCTTCTGCTGATCTTACCCCTCGTTGCAACGGCCTGCACACCGGGCGAAACAACGGCAAAGATGGCGGATGAACAGAAAATCGTCTACAACATGGGTGCTGAACCGCCCCAGCTGAACACGCCGCTGACAACCGACGTTGTCTCGTTTACAATCCTCAACCACGTCATGGAAGGCCTGACGCGCCGTGACAACAATGACAACGTTGTGCCCGGCATGGCCGAAAAGTGGGACATCAGCGATGATGGCATGACCTACACCTTCCATCTGCGCGATGCCAAATGGAGCAACGGTGACATGGTCACGGCCGGTGACTTCGCATTCGCGATCCAGACTTTGCTGGATCCGGCGACAGCCGCGCCCTACGCGTATTTTGCCTATACCATCAAGAACGCAGCCGCGGTCAACAGCGGTGAAGCTGATGCCAGCGAACTCGGCGTCAAAGTCATCGATGAAAAGACACTGGAAATCACGCTTGAGGCTGCTTATTCCTATTTCCTTGATACCATGGCCTTTGGTGTCATGATGCCGATCAACGAATCCTATTACAACGAAGTCGGCGCTGACAACTACGGTATGGAAGCCGACCAGATGGTCTACAACGGCCCTTATGAAATCACCAGCTGGGAACACGATGTCGACCTGGTCATGACTAAGCGCGACGACTACTGGAACGCTGATGAGATCAACCTGACCGAAATCACAGGTGTTGTCATCATCGACGCCCAGGCCGCTTACACTTCTTTCAAGAGCGGTGAAGTTGACATGGTCGGCCTGGCTGACGCAGCCATGGTTCAGGACGCCGACGCCAACGGCTATACTCCGATGACCTATCCCGACGGCGCAACATTCTATCTCGAGTTCAACCTGGCCAACGATGTCATGGCAAACCAGAAGATCCGCACAGCCGTCACCTATGCACTGGACCGCCAAAGCTTTGTCGACAAGATCCTCAACAACAGCTCACTTCCGGCCCTGGCTTTCACAACACCAGCCATCCGCGATGCTGAAGGCTCCGGATCGTTCCACGACATGGTCGGCGACCTGATCAAGGACGACAACAGCGAAGAAGCCAAACAGCTTTACGCTGAAGGCCTTGCCGAACTAGGCATGGACAACATCGAACTGTCAATGATCAGTGACGATGGCGAACGCGCTGTCCTGTATGCCAATGCTATTGCCCAGTATCTGAAAGAGAATCTCGGCATCACACTGAACGTTGAGTCGATGCCTTTCAAGAGCCGCCTGGAGCGTATGGAAAACAAGGACTTCGACGTCGTCTTCGCTGGCTGGGGTCCTGACTACAATGACCCGATGACCTTCCTCGACATGTTCGAAACCGGCAACGGCAACAACCACACCAGCTACTCCAGCGCCGCATACGACGCCCTGCTGGCTGATGCCCGCGCTACACTGGATGACGAAGACCGCTATGCGATCTATGTCGAGATGGAAACACTGCTGATGACTGATCTGCCGATCGCGCCAGTCTATTTCCGCATCCGCGACTACGTCACCATTGACAATCTGAAAAATGTCCATCGCTCCGCATTCCAGGATATCAACTTCCTCTATGCGTATCTCGAAGCTTGATTTAATCAAGTTGATCTGACTCAAAAAAACGAACCAGCCTTATGAATCGTCCGGGGTGCCGCAAGGCACCCCGAGACGACTTCTTATATCAGGCGATCACGGTTCATTCGGAGGTGTTGGACTTGGGCAGGTTTCTGGTCACACGAGTTTTCTATTCATTCATAGCATTGCTTCTTCTTGCTTCTTTAACGTTCTTTATGATGCAAGCACTGCCCGGTGATCCGTTCATTAGTGAAAAAAAGCTGCCTGAAGCAGTCGAGGAAAACCTCAAACGCGAATTCGGCCTTGACAAGCCGCTCTGGCAACAATTCTTTATTTACATCAAAAATGTCGCTTCCGGTGATATGGGCTACAGCTTCGAAACCAAGCGGCCTGCAGCCAGCGTGCTGCTCCGTGGCCTTCCGTATTCTTTTGAGCTCGGTATTTGGGCCATTCTAATCGCCCTGATTTTCGGATTGCTGCTTGGCATTGTCGCTGCGCTCAATGCCGGTCGAACCAAGGACGCGATCGCGATGTTCCTGGCGATTCTGGGGGTGTCCGTCCCCAGTTTTGTCATAGGATATATCCTGCAATATTATGTCGCCTATCAGTTTGGAGGCGCCCTTTCAGATTTGCTGAATATTGGCCGCCTGATTCCGGTGACCGGCTGGACGACAGTGGGCAGCCGCATTTTGCCGGTTTTGGCACTGTCATTCGGCACCATGGCTTCGATTTCAAGGTTGATGCGCAGTTCCATGCTGGACGTCATCAACTCGGACTATATCAAGACGGCAAGGGCCAAGGGCCTTTCCCGCAACAGGATTATCCGAAAGCATATGCTTAGAAATTCCATTTTACCGATCATCACTATCCTCGGTCCGCTGACCGCGGCGGTTATGACCGGCTCATTTGTTATCGAGAACATCTTCGCCATTCCCGGTATGGGCAAACTTTTTGTCACGAGCGTGCAAACCCAGGATTATACGGTCATCATGGCAACAACACTGTTTTACGGAGCCTTCCTGATCTTTGCCAACATGGTGGTCGACATCGCCTATGGTTTTGTTGACCCGAGAATTAGACTCGCAAAATAGTGTAAAGGAGTCCTTGAGCATGAGTGAACGCCAATTGACAGACCAGGATTTCACCGTTGTCGGTCCCGACATCAGCAAGAGCATGACCAGCATCCGGCCAAGCATCAGCTACTGGAAGGATGCTTGGCGACGCCTGAAAATGAACAAGGTCGCGATCGTCGTCATGATCTTTTTGATCCTGATCGGCATCGGATGCGCCATTTTCCCTGAGATCTCAGGGTTCACCTATGCCGAGCAGCATTGGGATGATATCTATAAAGACAATCATTTCAACTTCATGCAGATCTGCCAGGAAGAAGGCAAGATGGGACCAATGCCTTTGGAAGAGGCCTATGCCCTGAGCAATTGGGGAAAACTCAAAGCCTGGGCAAGGGGCGACATTAAGGTCCACATCATGGGTGTTGACCGGGTCGGCGGCGACTTCTGGACCCGTGTCTGGTACGGCGGCAGAATCTCATTATTTGTCGGGCTTGTCGCCGCATTCAGCTTCTTTTTGATCGGACTGCCCTACGGGGCGCTATCCGGCCTGATCGGCGGACGCGTCGATAATATCATGATGCGTATTGTCGAGATCATCAACGGTATCCCTTACCTGATCATCGTCATTCTCCTGATGGTTATCCTGCCGCCCGGCATTGCGACGATCATTGTCGCCCTGGCAGCGGTCGGCTGGACCGGCCTGGCCAGGCTTGTCCGCGGCCAGGTTGTTCAGCTCAAAGAACAAGAGTATGTCATCGCCGCCAGGACGCTGGGCGCATCCGGCGGTCGAATCATTCGGCGGCACATTCTCCCCAACACCTTGTCCGTCGTCATTGTCAACCTGACCATGTCGATTCCCAGCGCCATTTTCACCGAGTCGTTCCTAAGCTATATCGGCATCGGCGTCCAGCCGCCGCAGACCAGTTGGGGCAGCCTGTGTGATGCAGGCCGGTCCATGATCTTCACCAACCCGGCATATCTTTTCATTCCAGCTACATTTATCTGCCTGGCCATGCTGTCGTTTAACCTGTTTGGCGATGCTTTGAGAAATGTGCTGGATCCGAGAATGAGGACATAGGTGGCTATATGAGTGAACAACAATCCTTACTGAATAATGATATTGTCGTATCCGTCCGAGATCTCGAGGTCTCTTTCTTTACCTACGCCGGTGAAGTCCAGGCCGTCCGCGGTGTCTCATTTGACATTCGACGCGGCGAAACACTGGGCATTGTCGGTGAATCTGGCTGCGGCAAAAGCGTGACCGCGCAGACGATCATGAGACTGAATCCGTCACCGCCGGCTGCGATCAAGAACGGTTCTGTCCAGTTGGACGGCACCGATATCGTGTCGCTGTCTGAGCGCGAGATGCAAAAGATCCGCGGCAAGGATGTCAGCATGATCTTCCAGGACCCTATGACCTGTCTCAACCCGACTATGACTGTCGGCAAGCAGGTCGGAGAGACGCTGATCCTCCACCAAAACTACAAGAAAAAACAAGCGTTTGACAAAGCGGTCGAACTGTTGGATCTGGTCAAGATCCCCAACCCGGCCGACCGCGCCAAGCAGTACCCACACCAGTTCTCCGGCGGCATGCGCCAACGCGCCATGATCGCGATGGCCTTGGCCTGTTCTCCTAAACTGCTGATCGCGGATGAACCGACAACCGCTCTGGACGTCACCATTCAAGCCCAGATCCTGGACCTGATGAAAGATCTCAAGGATAAAACCAACAACGCCACCATCCTGATCACCCACGACTTAGGCATTGTCGCATCCATGTCGGATCGAATTGCGGTCATGTACGCCGGCAAGATTATTGAAATCGGCAATTCCGAAGAAGTCTTCTATAATCCGAAGCATCCCTACACCTGGGGACTTCTCGATTCAAGGCCTCGCGTAGATCATCCGCGAGACCAGCAGCTTGAACCGATCGAAGGCGTACCGCCCGACCTGATCCAGCCGCCAAGCGGCTGTCCTTTCGCCGATCGCTGCAAGCACTGCATGAAGATCTGCAAGGAAGAGTACCCCGAGCAATCGGTGGTCGGTGAGGACCACACTGTGTTCTGCTGGCTGCAGCACCCTCAGGCACCCAATACTACCAGAGGAGGGTCGGCTTCATGAGCGAGCAAAACAGCATGAACGGCAAGGAAGTCCTCTATTCGATCAAGGAAGCCAGCTGCCATTTCAAGGTAGAAGGCCGCAGAATCCTCAAGGCTGTCGACAAGGTCTCTCTCAAGATCTATAAAGGCGAGACGCTTGGTTTGGTCGGCGAGTCCGGCTGCGGCAAAACGACGCTCGGACGACTGCTGGCCAGGGTCTATCCCCTGACCGGCGGCAACATCAAATTCAAGGGCAAGAGCCTGCGCACGTTCAACCGGACCCGCGCCCTGGAATACTGCAAACAGGTCCAGTTGATTTTTCAGGATCCATACGCCTCGCTCAACCCGCGCATGACGGTCGGCTCGATCATCGGCGAGGGACTGGAAATCCACAAAGTCAGAAACCCCAAAGAACGCCAGGCTAGAATCTACGAGCTTCTGGAAATGGTCGGCCTCAACCGCGAGCAGGCCAGCCGCTTCCCGCACGAATTCTCCGGCGGCCAGCGCCAGCGCATCGGCATCGCCAGATCGCTGGCGATTGAACCGGAGTTCATCATCTGCGATGAGCCGATCTCCGCATTGGATGTCTCCATCCAAGCCCAGATCCTTAATCTGCTGACCAACCTGAAGGAACAATTCAGCCTGACCTATCTTTTCATCTCACATGACCTCAATGTCGTGAAATACATCGCAGACCGCGTGGCTGTCATGTACCTGGGCATTTTAGCCGAAATCGCGGACAATGAGCGAATTTATTCCAATCCGCTACACCCTTATACCCAAGCCCTGCTGTCCGCTATCCCGGTCCCCGACCCGAAGGCGGAACGCCTGCGCGAACGAATCGTGCTGGAGGGCGACGTGCCATCGCCAATCGAGGCGCCGATCGGCTGCACATTCTCGACAAGATGCCCCTATGTCCATAAACGCTGCCTGCTCGAGCGTCCCGCGCTGCAGTCTATCGAGGACAACCACAGAGTGTCCTGTCATCTTTACGACAACGGCGCCAAGACACTCGATGATGCGATTAAGTCCAAACCGAATGATCTAGAGCGTAACCCCTGATTTGTTCTTCTGCTGGATAAACGAAAGGCGCTGTTTTAGACAGCGCCTTTTGTTATTTGCATCTATTGTTATTTTTTACAACAAAGACAACAATGCAATCATTATTTGTTAACGTTTAGAAATCCACATTTTGATCTCTCAAACAGATATTGCTATAATTCGGTGCTTGAGTTGACGCTATCTTGGCCTGCATGATAGTATTAATAATACTAAATCCGCATCATTTCATTTTATTCTCATACTAATTTGCAACTAACACACCGGAGGGAATTTTGAAATGATAAATCTGATAAGTGTCGAGATCGCTGCCGTTGAAGATTACAATAAAATATTACAGCATGTTAGAGAAGGCTATATTCATATTCGGATAATTAATGAGTTGAAAGACAGAATTGGGACGAAAGTAACAAGGCTATTGATTGAATATCCCTACTACGATAGTGATTATTTAAGTACATATTACTTATTCTACTCAAAAAAGCATAATCCGTACGAAAAGAAGTGTTATAGACTCCACTTTCTCAAAGACAATACCTATCTAGGTTATATCACTTTAAGACCGACTGTTGACGGGACACAGGTTGGAAGATCCTATGTCCACCCCTCACTAACGCTTGATCAAACAGCTCACATGCTTTGTTCGAAGTTTGTTTCGAATATTCTGTATACTCTCGACGATATATATTTTGCATATGTCCCCTTATATGATCGAATGCAATTTGGTTATCGGTCTGTCAAGTATCAGTTCGAGCAATTGTCGAAAAGCAAAAGTTATGATTTCCCTAATGATCGAGTAACTAGAACTTACCTAACATCAGCCAATTCACTCAAAAGAGAAACACGGCTAAATAAATCAATGCATCCAGAGTTGCGGAATTGTATTTTAAGTTTAGAGTTGCCAAAATTTATTTGGTGTGTTGATGTAGCACGCCCCAGTGAATTCGAACGGGGTAAAACTTCTTGTCGTGTAATAATTGATTCAACTTGCAGTTCATATGATAAGACCCCATGGGTATTGATCCATGACAAAAATTCCATCGTATATCGTGAAGGGGAAAAATGGTACAATACAAAGGTCAGCATTGAGGGATATGACATGTATATTAACAATTTAAGGAGGTTTGAGCCATGTCAAAATTGAATATCGAGAAGATTAGACCACAAGCAGATAATGTTGAGAAACTAGAGATCAAATCACCGGCGAACCAGAAGTATTTTGAACTGTACGAAAAAAACATAGACAAACTCAAGGCAGCCTTGAACGAATATAACTTAGCTTATCAGAAAGCATCAACGATCTATGTTCCCTGATCATGTGATATTTATCCAGTATTTCAATATAACACCCAAAAAGGCGCTGTTTTAGACAGCGCCTTTTTAATGCGATTCGAGATATGCAGGAAATCAATCCTCAAAAATATACTCACCCGGCCGAACCATGCCCAGTTGATCCCGGGCCACGCGTTCAATATACTCATCGGAGTCAACCATGTCCTGAAGTTCCTTGAGTTCATCGTAGCGCGCCTGGGCTTCCTCAAGCGTGTTCTTGAGTGCCTGGCTTTCCGCCTGGACCCTTTCCATCTGGCTTTCCTGGTCGAAATAGATAGCAACCGCGGACGCGACCGCAATAACCAGCACTAAGCCGATCGTGATGCGGAGAAAGATTCGGCTGCCGGCAGGTCTGCGGTTCGGTTTCAGGCGTCGTTTCGACAAAGGCTATTCCTCCAGTATGTTCTTAAAATCATTGTAGAACGACTGGAGACGCATCTCAAGTCAAAAGGTGCAGATATTGCGATTTGTAATCAGGGTGTAATCTTATTCGGCGGTCAGGCATCCCGACCATCGTCAATCATCTCATACAGATCAGTGGCCTCGTCCTTGCGAACAGTCTGTCGAATATCCAGAATCCGAAGTCTGGAAGTTCCGGTTCCGAATGCGATCTCAAGGATATCACCTGTCTTGACATCCGCACTGGGTTTGGCTTTACGGCCGTTGAGCCTCACGCGTCCGGCGGCGCAAACCTCGTTGGCGACCGTCCGGCGCTTGACCAGCCTTGATACCTTGAGAAATTTATCCAATCTCATTTAGATTTGCCTCCGCCTTTTCTTCTGCCTTAGCCATGTCCCAAAGGCGATCCATGGCTGCCAAGTCCATCTCGTCTAAAGTTTGTCCGTGTGTTTCAGCGATCTTCTCAACCCGTCTAAAGCGGCGAATGAACTTCTCATTGGTCTGGTTCAAGGCCATTTCCGGGGATATCTTCAGATGTCGGGCATAGTTGACTGCGGCAAACAGCAAATCGCCCATTTCGCCGGCCAATCTGTCCTGTCGCAGCTCCTGGTGCGCGCTGTTTAGTTCGGTTTCGATTTCATCGAGCTCCTCATAGATTTTAGCCTTGGGCCCGACGGCATCGTCCCAGTCAAAACCGGCCTGGGCCGCTTTTTGCTGGATCTTATAGCTTCGCTGCAAGGCTGGCAGGGATATCGGCACATCTTCCAGCGCCTGGGTATGGTTTTTGAGCCCTTTTTCAGCCAATTTGTTCTTCTCCCAAGTTTCGCGCACAGCCTGGGCCGTTTCGGCCTGGTCGCTGCCAAAGATGTGGGTGTGGCGGGAAATCAGCTTGCGGCAGATGGAGGCGACGACGTCTTCGAAGGTGAACTGCCCGGCTTCCATGGCCAGCTGGGCGTGGAAGACAACCTGCATCAGGACATCGCCCAGCTCATCGCACAGACGCTCAGGCCGGCCGCTGTCGATCGCGTCAATCGCTTCATACGTTTCTTCCAGGAGACTGGCTCGCAAACTCTTATGTGTCTGCTCGCGGTCCCATGGGCAGCCTTTGTCGCTTCTTAGAAACGCCATGACTGAAATCAGGTCATCCATGGTGTAGCTGTCCTGGATCTTGAAGTCTTCCGCTGGCGGCAGGTTGTCCTGCCAGTCGTTTTGCTGCATATCGGCCTCCGGTCAGTCGACCCAGTGAATCTGGAATCGATCAAAATATATCTTTTCAGAAAACTGTTCGGCAAAAAAAATGGTTTGATGAAAACGGGCAAATTCATGCGAATTCTTGTCAAGCCAGAGCGGGATCGGAATCTCAAGGGCATGGCACAGGTCGATCAGGCATCGCTCCAACTGTTTAACCAGTTTCTCTGACGTGTTCGGATGCTCGACCGTCTCGATCTTTTGCAGAAGATTGGCCCGGAAAACGCGGCCTTCAAGTTTCATGCTGATTCTTCCTCCCGTTAATCAATAAGGGTGCCGCTTTCGACGGCACCCTTATTCTAGCATAAACGTCACAAGACTTGCCAAGCTTAGTTCATGGATTGAAAAAGCGATTCAAACCTTGCAAACGCCTCGTTCCATCGGTCTGTCTGTTCGGGTTCGTAGACTTTGATTTCAGTTGAATCCGCGATGATCTTCCGGGCTTCAGTCAGCGACCGGATTGCCCCATTGGCGATCAGCTGGACGGCGACGTTGCCCATGGCTGTCCCTTCAGCAGGACCCGTCAGCACGCGCCGGCCGGTTGCGTTGGCGGTAAACTGCGACAAGAGTGTGTCCTTGGTACCGCCGCCGACAACATGAATGGCTGGATAAGCATGCCCGCTGATTTGTTCAATCTGGTCTCGCGTCGTTCGGTATTTCAAAGCCAGGCTCTCATAGATGCAGCGGACAATTTCGCCCCGGCGCTGCGGCGTGCCCTGTCCGGTTTCCTGGCAGATCTCGCGGATTCTTGACGGCAGATCGCCCGGCGTGCCCAGCCTGGGATCATCCGGGTCGATCAGGAAGGCAAACGGCTTTTCGCGCATGGCCTCCTGTTCCAGGTCGCCGAAGCTCGGCTGATCGCCTTCCCGGATCCACTGGCGCCGTGATTCCTGGATCAGCCACAACCCCATGATGTTCTTGAGGAAGCGAATGGTGTTATCATAGCCCCGTTCATTGGTAAAGTTCATTTTCTCAATCTCGTCGCTGATCAGCGGGCTGGATCGTTCTATGCCCATCAGGGACCAGGTGCCGCTGCTGATATAGATGAAGTCCGATTCCTCGGCAGGAACGGCGGCGACCGCCGATGCTGTGTCATGCGCCGCGACCGAGACAACCGGTATGGGGTCAAGGCCCAGCTCATCACAGAGGGTCTGCGATAACGTCCCGGCCTGGCTGCCCGGATCAACGAGCGGGCAAAGCAGGCGGGTCGGAATGCCGAGCCGCTCCAGAAGTTCGGTGTCCCACTGTCCGGTCCAGGGATTCAGGAGCTGGCCGGTAGAAGCCATTGTTTTCTCAGACTGCATCCGTCCTGTCAGCCAGTAGGTAAACAAGTCCGGCATCAGGATCAGCTTGTCCGCGCGGTCCAGAAGGGCAGGGTTTTCGCGCTGGATGGCAGCAAGCTGAAATATTGTATTGAATCTCTGGTATTGAATGCCGGTTCTTCCGTACAATTCCTGCCAGGGAATGACCTGGCTGACTTTGTCGAGCATCCCGGCCGTTCGGGTATCCCGATAATGAACCGGGTTTTCCAAGAGTCGCCCGCTGCTGTCGACCAGACCAAAATCGACACCCCAGGTGTCAATCCCGATGCTGTCGATTTTACCGTAGGCCTTGGCTTTGACCAATCCCTGCCGGATCTCATGAAACAGACGCAAAGCATCCCAATACAGCGTCTTGCCGACCGGGACGGGATCGTTCGAAAAGCGGTGGATTTCCTCAAGTTTGATCTGGCCGTTCTCAAGCCGGCCAAGCATGGCCCGGCCGCTGGACGCACCGAAATCGAATGCTAAAACCTGGTTTGACTTGTTCATGGGACTCCTCCGTTATTTGGATGCGATGCCTTTGCGGTACTTTTCACTTTCCCAGTTCTTGATGAAGTCACTGCCGGCCTGGTCCATGGTGCAAAGTGTCTTGCCAGCTTTCGCGATGGTTTCACGGATGAAGAGAATCGCGCAAAGCGTTTGCTCTATGGTGTTGGCTTCATTTTCTGAACATTGGTAATAGACTTCGCCGGTCTGGGTGAAAACAGTGCACTTGTCGGGCAGTTCGCTGGTGGAAACCAACGCGTTTTCAAGGCTTTGATCAGAATCAAATCCGACCTGTCCGCCCAAAAATACCAGTTGATCCGGGTACAGAGCGTTTGTAACCAGGTCTTCAATCTTGACTTCGCCGCCTTTGAGCCGCAGGGCAAGCCATGGCGTGGCTGATCGCCAGCGGTCGGCCTTGCCGGCGGAGACGACCACGGGGGTCGGCCAATCGCCTTCTGACGTTTCGAATGCCTTGGCAAGCAGGGCATTGACCTCGTCGTGGAGCTTCAGGCAGCCATCAGCATCCTCACCGGTGATGATCAGGCCGTGGTTCTGCATGATCAGGATGGCCGGTGAGCGGCCGGTTTCCTTTTCAACCGTTCTCATTTCGTCACGAATTGAAAACGTCAGCTGCGCGCCGGGATTGATATACGGGATAAACGCGTGGCTCTCGGCCAGTCCGGCCAACGCGGTTTGGGCGACATCCTGTCCTTCGCGGCAGCAGGCGGCTAGGTTGGCATAGACCGGATGGGTATGCAGGACAAACCGGTCAAGCAGCGAGTGGAAGCCCGCTTCGACCGAGGGCCGGAGCTGCGGCAACGCATCAATCTGCTGTACAGATGCCTTGGCTTTGGCCGAACCGCTTTGTTCAACATCTGCGAAGTCAGCCGGCTCAGATCCGAGATAGAATTCACGGACGGCTTGGTAATCCAGCACGGCATAGGCATCGGCATTGTCGACCTGATCCAGCCGATAGCCGGATGCCTTGACTGCCATCAAGCGATCATCCAGCTTGACGGAGGTGTTGCCGCCGCCGCCCTGGACATAGTCAGAACGGTCGCCGGCAGTTCGGGACATTCGAACATAATCTGCCAGCATGGCTTTGTTCTGTTCAATAAAGGTTTCTTCGGCCATGACTGTCACCTCCCGGATAGCACTTGCTTCTCGTATTGTTCTATTTCAGCTAGATAGTCGCTGCCGGCAGGGACGCCCATGCGGTTGCAGTACTCATTCCAGACAGCGCTCAGAGGCATGGTTCTTGATTCCTCCATCAGGGCCAGCCGCTGAGCGTACTGGCCGCTCTTTTCATAGCCCTTGATCAGCTCGGTTGGTTCCAGCAGCGCGGCCAGAATGGACTTCTGAGTCGCTCTCAAGCCGATGACCCAGGCGGCGATCCGGTTGATTGAGCCGTCGAAGAAGTCGGTTGCCAGGAAGACCCGGTCAAAGGCGTCCGCCCGCTTGATCTCACGCATGACTTCCTGGGTGTTCTCGTCAGAGATGACCACATGGTCACTGTCCCATTTAAGATTTCGGGTAACATGAATCAGCACCTGCTCAGAGAACAGCAGTACGGAGGATATCTTGTCCGCGATGGTTTCGGTCGGATGGAAATGACCCATGTCCAGCGCCAGCAGGAGGCTGTCATTGCCCTTGGCCGCGGCTTGGGCCTGGTAGGTCATATAGAACTCATGCGAACCCACGGTATAGCTCTCGACGCCGATGCCGAACAGCTTGCATTCGACTGCGTCCAGCAGGTTCTCCTTCGGGTACTTGACGGCTAGGATTTCATCCAGCGAATCCCTGAGCAGCTGGCGGTATAGGGTACGGTCTGCCGGCATGTCCTTCATGCCGTCCGGAATCCAGATATTACAGGCAACGGTTTTGCCCAGGGCTTCGGCCATGTCGTTGGCGATCTTTCGGGACGCCTTGCAGTGGTCGATCCAGAAGCGCCGGACTTTCTCGTCCGGGTTGGACAGGGTCAGGTTGCTGGCAGCCATCGGGTGTCCGAAGCAGGTCGGATTAAAATCCAGCGCGATGTCCCGCTGCTTGGCCCAGTCGATCCACTTCTGAAAGTGACGCGTGTCATACTGATCGCGATCAATTGGTTCGCCATCCAGCTCGGCGTAGCAGGCATGCAGATTCAAGCGCTGCTTGCCAGGCAGCAGACGCATGGCTTCGTCAATATCCGCACGCAGTTCTTCGCCGTTCCGGGCCTTGCCGGGATAATTGCCGGTCGACAGGATGCCGCCGGATGTTCCGCCGCCAACGGCTTCAAGACCGGTAACGTCATCGCCCTGCCAGCAATGCATGGATACCTCAGTCGTTTCTAAAGTGGCTAGTGCGGCTTCCGTATCAATTCCGTATTCGGCGTAGATTTCCTTTGCAGCCTCATAAGCCTGGCTGATCGTTTTAGGATTCATGGTCTTCGTCCTCCTTGTCATCGGGCTTTCCCAAATGATTTTTTCGCCATCTCGGCATAGTTCTTGATTCGCTGTTCCAGGTCAGGGGTTTGTTCAATCGCACCAGAGCCAAACAGCGACTGTCCAATGTCCTTTGTTGCTGCCGCTTCGTGTCCGATCAGGGCCCAGGCGGAATCACGAAGGTTCACAAAATAGGGATCGCGAAGCTTCTCGCAAATGAATGCCTGTCTTGGGGAATTGATATCCTCGCCGCTGATCTGGAACATGCCGTGCTGCTCGCAAAGGCCGCGCAGCCGCACAAGCTGCTCACGCGTGTTTCGGGACGGCATGTAGGTTACCGCGTTGAATCCGGTTTGCTTGATGATTTCAAAAACGTCATCAAGATAGTTGTCCTCAAAAGCCTGGTCGGCTTTGTCGCCTGTTACTGAGTTTCTGACATCTCCCAGATAGGCGTAAGCCAGAATAATACCGTTCTCCCGTGCAAAAGCCGCGGCTGCATGAGCCGGTGGACATTCTTCGCCAGCCGCGTCTATATAGAACTGGCTGACCAGTGAGCTCTTGAGGACGCCCAGCAGGTCATACTGGATATGCTCATTATTCATATCCAGCAGTTTTGCCCGCTGACTATCGTTCAAGGCGATGGACAGCGGTCCGGTCAGCAAGTCGATTAAGGCCTTGCGGTCAGCTAGCTTTGCGATCATCTTGCCGGCAGCAGCAAAGAGCAGATGCCGTTCGGTGACCTCACCGCCGTCCAGCCTTTGGGAGAGCGGCAAAACATCACGGTCATAATCCAAGGTGATGCCGGACTCTTCAAGCAGAGACGACAAGCGGACGGTCATCTGGCGGTTGCGGGCATCTCTGGCCTTTTGAATGGGTTCAAAGAACCGCTTGACCTGATCGATCCGGTTGTGCGGTACACCATGCATCGCGACATAGGCGATAGTTTGCTGGTCCGGGTTGTTTATGCGTCGCCCCGCTAGTGATGTGCCGGCAAAGGACACCCTGATCTCGGCCCCGATCGTGACTGGCAGGCCGATTATCCGGGCGGCTTCAAGGAACTCCTCAGCACCGCTGATAGAATCATGGTCCATGATGCCAGCCGTCTCCAGCCCGGCCTGGGCGGCCTTCCAGACGGCCATGGCCGGCGAGTAGGGCGAGAAGGAATAGGTGGTATGAATATGATTGTTGACATCTAATCCGGCTTGCGGTGCCGGCAGGTTTCCCTGCCGAATCAGGCCGGCCAGCTGACTCATGGCGTCCAGCCG
This sequence comes from uncultured Saccharofermentans sp., assembly GCA_963675845.1. Taxonomy (GTDB): domain Bacteria; phylum Bacillota; class Clostridia; order Saccharofermentanales; family UBA5734; genus UBA8949. Next base: position 759,318 of record OY776634.1, read on the forward strand.
GTCCTGCCGATCCGCTGCATTCAGCTGTCTGATCAATTGCTGCGCTTGGCTCATATGATTAGGGTCCCTTTCGAGTCTTGGCGATTAAACGCCGAAACGGTTTCTTCTTTTGATCTCAACATCATTATAGCTTTTTTTCGCGACATAGCCGTCGATCGGGGCGATCCGCTGGTGGAAGATGTCAACGAACCAGTCCGGCTGCGGGAAGAAGTGGTTTTCGAGCTCGAACGCCGGCGTGATCCAGTTTCTGGAGCCCAGCACGACAGCCGGAGCGTCCAGGTCGTCGAAGCACAGGTCGTTGATCGTCCGGGCCAGTTCGCTGAGGTAAGAGCCGCGCTCACAGGCATCGCCGGCGACAATGATCCGGCCGGTCTTTTTCACGGACTCAACAACCTTGTCGTAGTTGAACGGCACCATGGACCTCGCGTCAATGACTTCCACGCTGATACCCATCTGTTCAAACTTTTCGGCAGCCTCCAGCGCACGGTATAAGGTCGCGCCGATCGTCAGGATTGTGAGGTCTTCGCCCTGGCGCTTGATGTCCGGTTCGCCGATCGCGATCTCGTAGCTTTCTGCCGGGACGCCGCCTTCATGGAATTCCTCGCCGATGTCATAAAGCCGCTGACTTTCAAAGAAGATTACAGGATCCGTACCGTTCAGCGCGGTGGTCATCAGGCCTTTGGCATCATACGGGGTCACCGGGAAGACAACTTTAAGACCCGGGATATGGGTGCAAAGTGACGTCCAGTCTTGGGAGTGCTGTGCGCCGTATTTCGAGCCGACCGAGACGCGGACGACGACCGGCATTTTCAGCACGCCGGCCGACATGGCCTGCCATTTGGGCAGCTGGTTGAAGACTTCGTCACCGGCGCGGCCAAGGAAGTCGCAGTACATCAGCTCAACCAACGCGCGGCCGCCGCTCATGGCATAGCCGACAGCCGACCCGACAATCGCCGCTTCGGAGATCGGCGAGTTGAACAGGCGATGGTACGGCACCGCTTCAGTCAGACCCCTATAGACGGCGAACGCGCCGCCCCAGTCCCTGTTTTCCTCACCATAGGCAACCAGGGTCGGATCTTCATAGAACTTGTCCAGAATCGCTTCGAACAGGGCATCGCGCAGTTGGAAAGTCTTATTCTTCGAGACCTTCTTACCCTTGTCGTCATAGGCAAACCTGGCCTTGCGCGCTATCTGCTGAACGCGAGGGTTTTCATCACGCGTCTGAAGCATGTCGCAGGGGGCGTCGGACATGGCCTTTTGGGTCTGGTTGGAGAACATGATCTTCTCAATTTCATCCGGCGCGACATCAAGGTTCATGCGCGGCGAAATGTTCGTATCAATGGACAAGCGGACAGCGTCCGTAATGGTTTGGATAACTGTCTCGTCTATGGCTTCGAAATCGGCTTCGGTCGCAACTTTCGCCGAGATCATCTGCTCGCGGAAAGCCTGGATGGAGTCCTGTTCTTCCCACATGGCTTTTTCTTCACCGGTCCGGTAGGAGTCGGCATCCGACGGCGAATGGCCAGCGTAACGGTAGGTGATCGTATCCAGCATGACCGGACCGCGCTTGTCGCGCAGAATGTCCATTTTTCTGGACATGGCGTCGATCACGGCCAGCGGATTATAACCGTCGATTCGCTCGGCGTGCATCTGCTCGGGGTTGACGCCGGCGCCGATACGGGCGACAAACTCGTATCCCATGGTCTCGCCGCGGGTCTGGCCGCCCATCGCGTACTGGTTGTTCATGATGTTGAACAGCAGCGGCAGTCCGCCCTTCATGTCCCCTTCCCACAAGGTGGAGAACTGATCCATGGCGGACATCATGAGGCCTTCCCAGACAGGACCGCAGCCCATGGAGCCGTCACCGATATTGCAGACGACAATGCCCGGTTTACGGTTGATCTTCTTGTAAAGGGCTGCGCCGACTGAAACATCACCCGACCCGCCGACAATAGCATTGTTGGGGTAGATGCCAAAGGGCAGGAAAAACGCGTGCATAGAACCACCAAGGCCCTTGTTGAATCCGGTCTCGCGGGCAAAGATCTCAGCCAGCGCACCGTACACCAGGAACTCGACAGCCAGCTGCTTGACTGACAGGTCTTTGCCGCGGTTGGCATTTTCGACAACCCGATAGGCCTTGCCGTCCAAAAAGCCTTCCATGACTGCCAGCAGATCCTCATCATCCATCTGGTGAATCGCGGATAAGCCTTTAGCAAGGATTTCGCCATGGCTGCGGTGCGAGCCGAAAATGAAGTCTTCAGGCGTCAGCAGGTATGACTGACCGACAGCGGCGGCCTCCTGTCCCAGCGACAGATGAGCGGGACCGGGATTGTTGTATTCCAGGCCATTGTATGTGCTGGTGGTCTTGATCTGGTAGAGCATGGACTCGAATTCTCGGATCAGGCGCATAGACTGGTAAATGCGAAGCAGGTCTTGCCTGGCGAAGTTGTCTTTTTCATCCGCAACGGTTTTCTGGTATTGGTTGACCGGAATATCCTTGAATTTGATCCAGCCTGGCTGGCGGATATCCTCAGGTTTGACGATCAGGTTCTTGGTCATGATTGTGGCCTCCTTAAATTTTAAATACCGCTTCGCGGATGATTTCGCTGACAGTCGGGTGCGGGAAGATCAGTTCCTTGATTTCTTCAATGCTCATCTCCCGTTCGATCATCATGCCGGCCGACAAGATAATCTCAGATGCGTAGCTGCCCAGCAGGTGGCAGCCCAGCAGACGCGTGCCGTCCGGGTCGACCAGCAGCTTGATCTGGCCGGAGGCATCTTCGTTCTCAGCCAGATAGCGGCCGCTGTATGACATGGGCAGCATCAGCTTTCTGTAGGCAATCCCCTTCTGTTTGCAGGTCTGCTCGGTTTCCCCGACAAATGCCATTTCCGGATTGGTATAGACAACCGACGGCATGGCCTCGTAACGCATCCGGTCCTTCTTGCCCAGGATGGTCGATATGCAGACCTCAGCTTCGCGGTAGGCCGCATGGGCCAGCATCCAGATGCCGTTGACATCGCCGACGGCATAAACGCCGGGAATGTTGGTCCGGCCCTGGCTGTCCGTCACGATTCGCCCGCGGTCAACGAAAACATTCAGGCTATCGAGCCCGAAACCCTCCGTAACAGCACGGCGTCCCGTGCTGAGAAGAATTTTATCAGCTTCCAACTCCAGGGTCTGGTCGCCGGTCAAGACTTCGACTTTCCCGTTTTTGACAGCAGTCACGCGGCTGTTGAGATAAAAGGTAATGCCTTGCTTTTCATAGGCTTTCTGGAGCAGTCCAGCCATTTCCAGGTCGGCCGCGCCAGCGATATGGCCGAGCATTTCGACAACCGTGACGTCCGCTCCGATAGTCTGGAAGAAACCGGCCATTTCAAGGCCGATGACCCCGCCGCCAATTACAACGAGTTTCTTCGGAATCGTTTCCAGATCCAGAATCTCGCGGCTGGTCAGGATATCGCCGGTCTCCAGCCCTTCCTTGACACCAGGGATGGGCGGGACAATGGGCTGGGATCCGGTCGCAATGATCAGCTGTCTGGCAGCATAGGTTTCATCGCCGACCTGAACGCTCATCTCGCCGTCCTGACGACCGAGGATTCTCCCTTCACCCTTGACGATGTCAACCTGGCAGGATTTCAGGGTATGCTCAACACCCTTGACGAGCTTGGTGACAACCTTGTTCTTGCGTTTGATCACAGCGGGCAGGTCAATCGCAGCCCCCTCGGTGGTGACACCATACTTTTCGCCATGACAAGCATGGTCGTACAGCTTGGCGCTGTTCAGCAGCGTCTTGGATGGAATACAGCCCTCATTGAGACAGACACCGCCGATGCTTCTCTTTTCGATCAGCAGCGTTTTCAGTCCAGCATGTCCGGCTCTTTCCGCGGCCAGGTAACCGCCGGGCCCGCCGCCCAGAACAATCAGGTCATACATGTCAGAGTGCCCTCCCTTCAACCAGCAAGGCCGGGTAGTTTTCCAGCGCCTTGCACAGATCCTGAAGGAATCGCGATGCCGGCGCACCGTCCAGCGCGCGATGATCATATGTCAGGGACAATGTCATGGCCGGCCAGGTCTCAAGGTTGCCGTCACGCTCGCGCACCCGATCGGTGATTGTGCAGACGCCGAGGATGCAGGTCTGAGGCGGATTGATGACCGGCGTAAAGGATTCAATCCCGAATGCGCCCAGATTGGAGACGGTAAAGGTCCCGCCCTGCAGCAGGTCCGGGCTGATCGTCCCTTCGCGGCACATGCCGGCCAGGGACCTGACCTCCGTCGAAATTTCGCCCAGGCTCAGGTTATCGGCTTTGAAAATGGTTGGCACCATCAGGCCGCGCGGCGTATCCACCGCGACGCCGAGGTTGACATGCTTGAAGTAAGTCATCTGCTCATCATCGTAGTGCGCATTGCAGGCCTCGTGCCTGGCCAGTACCCGGGACACCGCGTAAAGAATCATGTCGCCGATGGTCGGGACCTTCTCCAGAAGATCCTTTTCAGCAGCCTGCTTGAGCTGGCTGCGCAATCCCATAATCGCCGATGCGTCGAAGCTGACGGTATGGGTCAGCTGGGCCATGGACGAAATAGAGTGGTGCATCTGCCTTGCAATAACCTTGCGGATATTGCTGTGCTTTTCGATACGGGCTTCAAACGCATCAGCAGCAGTTGACTGCTGGTCGGCAGCTGTCATCGGAGCCGCAACTGCATCGCCAGCCCGGACACGTCCGCCGATGCCGGTGCCTTCGGTCCCAACCGGATATTCTCCGGCCGCGGCCGTCGCGAGTTTGCCTTCGGCAACCAGCTTGAGCACATCTCGCTCGATTACTCGGCCGGATGGTCCTGTGCCGACAGCCTGCCTGAGGTCGGCCAGCTGACGCTTGGCCAGGTTTTTCGCGCGCGGGCTGATCGCGTCCGGCAGTTGTCCGGTTAACTCGGGCGTCTGCGCTGCAGCAGAAGTCACAGGGGCTTCTTTCACAGCCGGAGATGCCGGCGAAGCAGCTGCTTCCTGTTCTGTTTCCTCGGCTGTGCCATCGACTGGTTTGAATTCGGAGTAGTCTTCACCAGGTTCGCCAATGACGCAAACATTAAGAAGGCAGGGGACGTCATCGCCCTCCTCATAGAAAATCGCGAGCAGGGTGCCCGAAACTTCAGCAGTTTCGTCAAATGTCGCCTTGTCTGTCTCGTAAGTAAAAAGGACATCGCCAACCGACACAGAATCGCCGGCCTGCTTGTGCCATTTTGCGATGATGCAGCTTTCAACGGATTGTCCTTGTCTGGGCATAATTACGGGTGTAGCCATCTGTCGTTCTCCTTAACCTAGATTATTTCAGCATGTTCTGGCCGCCGGTCACCGGAATGGCCTGGCCGGTTTCGTATTCCTGTTCCACGCAATACAGAATGGCCCGGGTCACATCCTTCGGGGAGCAGCCGCGCCTCATCGGAACTTTATCGATATAAAATTCGTAGATGTCCTGAACGTTTTTAGCGCCTGGGACCTTGCCGGCGTTCAGATACTGGACAAACAGGCCCCGATCAGGATCGCTCCACAACGGGCCTTCATAATAGTTGCCCGGGCAGATGGCGTTGACCTTGATCCGGTTGTCGACCAGTTCCTTGGCAAAGCTCTGGACAAGGCCGATCCCGCCAAATTTTCCACCCGCGTAGGCGAAATTGCGATTAGATCCTTCCAGACCCGATTTAGAATTGATCTGTACGATATCCGAATAATAACCGGGATCGAACCGGGCCTGGATTTTCATCGGCCGGCTGGCGTACTTGGTCATCAGGAAAAAAGCGGTGTAGTTTATCCGGGTCACCAGTTCGAACTGGTCCAGCGTCATGTCTTCAAGACCGCCTGCCCGAAGGATGCCGGCATTGCTGACCAGAAGATCGAGTCCGCCGAAATCAAGCACCAGCCGGTTAATCAATTGCTCAACTGATGCTTCGTCGCCGACATTGACCGGGTAGGCTATTGCTGTCCGGTCCCCATGCTGCTGGCAAAGTGTTTTGGCCACCTGGGCGGCTAATTCGTCATTGAGGTCAGCAATGACAATGGTCGCGCCCTGGGCTGCCAGCTCCCGGGCGATGCCCTCGCCAAAGCCTTGGGCGCCGCCGGTTACCAGACAGACGCGGCCGTCAAGCCGCGTCCCCGCCTTATCAGGCCGGGTCACTTCGAAGTTGCCCAAGCCTTTCATATGGACGGTCAGCGGCAATTCGTCGCCGTTGACCACTATCTCATCAATCTTCTGATACACATCGTCAATCTGATTTGTTTCTGAAGCATCGATTTGAATCAAGTTGCCGCCCGGGATGGCCGACTTGTCGCTGTTGAATCCGATATGAACCACGCCGCCGACCGAGCACTTCGCCCGGATGGCCGGAGCAACCAGGGCTGCCGCCTTGGCTTCAGACCCTGCAGCTTCAATCCAGGAATCCCTCATAACTGTCCCTCCTCGATCTTGTCAGCATGCTCGAGCAGGAACTTTTCAGCTTCAGCACACCAGAGCATATTGTGTTTCTCAACAATATCCGCCAGTCCTTTGAACAGTTCACTGTCCTGGCCGAGATTTCTGAAGTCGTCAATGGCTGTCATCGGCATCTTGATATGGGTATAGACCAGCTTCTTGCCACCCGGGATGTTCGGCAGGTTCAGTGTCGTCTCAATGACGCTGTCCAGGCCGCCGACATGCGTGATCATGGCGGACGGATTAAGTTTGCCTGCTGCCATCAGATCCAGTGACTCGATCAAATCATCCGTGTTGCCGCCGCTGTTGCCGGCAACGTGGGTTGCGTTATAGTGGACGTTATAGAAGTTGAATTTAGCGCTGAATTCAGGATTGGTCGGGCCAGCAAAGAAATTCAGGCATCCATCGAATCTGAGAACCTTGTCCGCCTGTTCGACGACCGGCGCGACCGGGGCGTAGACATAGAGATCGTCATACCCTTCGTCGTCCGAAAGCCGCATCAGCTCGGTTGGCACGTCATCGACGCCGGTCATGTCCGCATAAACCAGCTTGACACCGCATCGGGCAGCTTCTTCCACCGTGTAGATCGAACTGGCTCTGGCCAGGCGCTCGGCATTGATGTCCGTTACGACCAGCAGTTTCGGCTGCCTCGGACCATGAAGGGCGTAATCTACAGCGCCCAGGCCCATCGGACCGGCGCCAGCCAGTAGCGCCATATTGCCGGCTTCGACAATGCCCATGTGGTGCTCATAGCTTCCGGGCTTGGTGTGGTAGTTGACGTGAAAACCGCCCACGATGCAGGAAACCGGTTCACCCAGGGAACCAAAGTAGAACGCGTCACCTTCATACTTAAGCAGGCAGCCGCGTTCCATGACAATCGCCGGAATAACCACATAGGTGGCGGCACCGCCGATGGTCTCAAACGAATATCCCGGCGCGGCATACACATTGGCAGGATCGTTAATCGCCGGCTGGATCGCAAAGCGCTCACCCGCATTGAACTGGCTGGCCCAGCGGCTGCCCACTTCAACGATTTCACCGCAGAACTCATGACCGACAATGGTCGGATTCGTTGCGATATCATTCGGGACGCGCTTGTGGTCTTCACCCTGGATGGACGCCTTATAGGTTGACATGCAGATGCTGTCCGAAATAACCCTAGCCAGAATCTGGTCATCGCCAATCTCCGGCAGCTCGAATGTTTCCAATCTGAGATCTTTCTTGCCATAAAGTCTTACAGCACTTGTCTTAGTCATACGCACCTCGCAATTTTATTCCGCGTGTTGAATCACACAGCGTTTTATATCTTGAACTTGATGAGTTAGATTATAGCACAGGAATTGTTAATAGTTAACATGTGAATGTTAACAATTATCACTTTCATTTTGCAGCAGCGGTTGTTCAGGCAAACGGCATGGACTGATCTATAACGGTTGAAAGCGCTCTATTCATTGCACATCACGGGTTTCTAACATAGATTGAATTGCATCTTCCGGTGTGTTATGATGGCGTTGATAATTAATGATCATGCATCATGTTAACTTTGGAGGCATTTATGTCAAATGATCGCCGGAAATCCATCGATGAATATATACAGGCCAAGGGCGAAGTGCGCCTGGCTGAATTGGAAGAGCGATATCCGAACGTTTCCAGCATGACGCTGCGGCGAGACCTCGAGTACCTCGAGCGAATGGGTAAGATCATCCGCATCCGGGGCGGTGCCAAGTCGATCGCTCATCTCTCGATGGTCAAGGAAGCTGCTTACACCCAGCGCATGCACGAAAACACCGAAGCGAAATTCACAATCGCTGCCAAAGCGGTCTCTCTGATCCAGCCAGACCGTTCGCTTTATATCGACTCGGGTACGACCTGTATGTGCCTGGCACAACGCATGTCCAACATGAACCTGTACGTCCTGACGCCTGCGCCGAACATCGCGCTGGAGCTGATTCGTCATCCTGAAACCAAGGTCAGTCTGACCGGCGGCCAGCTGAATCGGGAAACCCTGACACTCTCGGGCTTCAATGCCACAGAGTTCGTCAAGAACCTCAACATCGACCAGGCCTTTGTCGCGGCCAGCGCATTTTCAGCTGACAGTGGTTTTTCCTGCGGCGATTTTTACGAAGCCGAACTCAAGCGCCTGATCATCAAGAAGGCGCGTGAAGTCATCATGATGGTTGACTCGAGCAAGATCAATACCAATATGCCCTACACGTTCGCCAGGCTGCAAAATGTCAACACCCTGATTTGTGACGAAGCCCTGCCGGCAGCTGTTGCCAAGCTCGCGCAGCAATCCGGCGTCACCATCTTATGAATGAATAGTTGATTGAGTGTCGCTCAATGTGGCTATTTGCTCTGAAGTCACAATCAGAGCCAGTCTTTGCGTGTCAGATTTGTTGCATTTGACAGATTCAGGTGCTAAAATACAAATACTTTGATCGTCAAAATATGGACGCATTGAGCGTCAGGAGGAAAACCATGCAAACAGTAGTTGGCAAACAGTATTTTGACCGGCCGCGGTACAAGGACCTTCGTGATCTGGTACGCGACTGCGGTATCCGCTACGCTGATATGGCAGCCTACCGCTACCATGAAAAGCCGGATGGCCCGGAAATTGTCCGGACCTATCGTGAGTACGTCGCGGCGATCGACGACTTTGGCACAGGCCTTCACCATCTGGGATTGGCTGGCAAGCATATTGTTGTTGTCGGTGCAAACTGCTATGAATGGGCTGTTGCACACAACGCCATTGTCAACGGCACCGGCGTTTCGGTCCCGCTGGATCGCCAGCTGCCCGAACCCGAAGTTGTCAGCCTGACTGAACGCGGCAAGGCCGAAGCTTTCATCTACAACGGACCGCACCATGAAATCGCCTTGGCTGTCGCCAAGAACAACCCCAAGATAAAGTACTTCATCTGCATGAAGCCGGATGTCATCGAGCCAGATCTCAAGCAGCAAGATCCCCGCTTTATCGAGTTCTCCGATGTCATTGCCGAGGGCCATGAGCTTCTGCTCGGTGGCGATAGGAGCTTCGTCGATGCTGAAATTAATCCAGAGGTCATGTGTTCGCTGCTGTTCACGTCTGGAACAACGGCCATGTCCAAGGGTGTTATGCTCAGTCACAAGAATATAACGCATAATATCCACGCTGTTGTCAGTACGATCAACATCGAATCCGGTCAGAATACGCTGTCCGTGCTGCCGCTGCATCACACGTTTGAAAACACAGTCGGCATGTACATGATGCAGGCCTATGGGACATGCATCTGCTTCACCGACGGTCTTCGCTACCTGGCTCAGAATATGAAGGACTGGAAGATCAATATCATTCTGGCCGTGCCGCTTCTGTTTGAAAACATCTATCGGCAGATTCAGAAGACACTGGTCAAGTCTGGCAAGCTCAAACTGGTCAACATCATGATCAAGATCTCTAATTTCCTTCGCATCTTCGGCATCGATATCCGCAGAAAACTGTTCCATCAGATCCTGGACGCCGTTGGCGGCGGCCTGAACCTTTGTGTCTCAGGTGCTGCAGCGATTGATGTTAAAGTTAACAAGTTTTTCAACGATATCGGTATTCTGTTCCTCAACGGTTATGGTTTGACCGAAACCTCGCCGGTATTGTCAGCCTGCAATCAGTTTATCAATGTCTATAGCAGTGCCGGCAACCCCGTTGCCGGGGTTGAAGCAGCTATTGATACTGATCAGACAAAACCAGGTGCCATCGGAGAAATCCTGACAAGAAGCGAATCGGTCATGCTCGGCTATTACGAGAACCAGGAAGCGACCGATGAAGTGCTGGGAGAAGACGGGTGGTTCAGAACCGGTGACATCGGCTATCTCGATAAGCGAGGCTGTATTCACATCACCGGCCGGGCCAAGTCCATGATCGTTCTGGCCAACGGTAAAAAAGCATTTCCCGAAGAGATCGAGTCCCTGGTTAACAGAATTCCCGGCGTTGCCGATTCAATTGTCTGGGGCGACGAGTCCGCCAATGACGGCGTTGACATCTGTGCTAAAATTGTCCTGTCGAGTGAAGATCTTGCTGAAGAGTTGTTGAACGACGAAAAAGCACTGGCCAATTACTTCACCGCTCAGATCAAGCTGGTCAACCAGCAAATGCCGGTCTATAAAGCCATCAAGTATTCTATTTTCAGCAAGGAAGAACTCATCAAGACAACCACCTTGAAGGTTAAACGCCCATTGGAACAAGAGCGTATTAAAAAGCGCCTTGAGGAACTCGGATTGACCATGCGCAAGGCCAATGGCAAGCTGATCGACTAGATCTATTCATAGTAGCAAACCCGAAAAAGGCACCCTTGGTGCCTTTTTCTGATTCAACAACCGTTCTTCATGATATAATATTTTCAACTAGAAGCCTGGGAGGCCGACCTATGACCTTGATCAACCTGATTTGCCCCCATTGCGGCGGGGAGTTCGAACTCGACCCGGACCGTTCATTACAGTCCTTTTGGACCTGTCCCTATTGCGGGAACAAGTCCCTGATGCAGATGAGTGACGGCAAAATCCGGCTCCGAGGCATCATTTCCTCAAGACCCGATAAATCCAAAACGGATGGCAAACAGGATCTATCCGATGCGGCTTTGGAACCCGCACTAGAAAGCGCGCCTTCCGATACCCTGTTGACCGCCCCGGCCAAACAACAGCCGTTAACAGCCCCCGCGGATACTTTTGATTCTCCTGACGTTCAGGAAGACCGCTCTGACAGCAAGCGAATTGAAGACCTGATCAAGGCAGCTACGCCCGTCGTGACTGATCTTGACGCAGATGAAGATTTACCGGCAACCGTTGAAGAACCCCCGGTCGAACAACAGCTGGCTGGGCAGGCAAACGAAACCCCTCGAGACGAATTGAACGAAGATATCCAGTCCAGGGATTCGATCTCAATCGCCGAACACGCAGCACTGGTCGATGACCAGGCTGTTGTTAATCCACCAGTCCCTGACGAAAGCCTCGAAGTTGATAAAGCCTACACAACTGAGCCGCCGGATAATGTTCAAGACTTGCACGAGCCGGCAACCGAGGACGAAACACCCAGCGCAGTGATTGATTCCAATGAGGAAATTGGTGATCAACCGGTTGCTTCAGTTGAAACAACGACTGCCCTGCCGGACAACGAAACAGCCGAAAACATTCAGGTGCCGGATAATAAATCGGACGCTGTTGAAACGCCGCTAGAACAACCTATCACTGCAGACAGCCAATCGCACTTGGATCAACTGTGCCATCTTGCGCAAATGGCAGCCAACGATATGGATTATCCACTATTCAACACGTACAGCCGGCAGGCTTTGGACATCGCCCCGAAAGAGCCTAGAATCTATGCGCTGAGAGCTAAACTGATTGAGGAAGCCAACGGCTTTTCCCGTCACACCTGGGCTATGCCGGGCTGGTCACTGCTGACCCCAAAGCAGCAGGCAGTCCTGGTCGCACAGCACCTGTATCATTACAGCACCGCCATGGCATCCGGCAGCCCCGCCCTGGGCGAAAAACTAACCGCTGTTGTTGCCTCCCACATGGTGCGCCAAGCATATGACCTGTTTACCGAACTGGCTGAGTTGAGATGCCAGAAGCGCCTCCTGTTTAAATCGTTTAAAGGCCGCTATAAAAACGCCGATCTCAACGGTGCCAAGCTATTCACCAAGGCTATGCGGCTAATCGACGCCAAGACATGCCCTGACGGCTTTGCTGAACTGCTGGATGCTGTTCGAATGGAAATTAACAGAATGCCTCACGCGATCAAGAAGCGGTTGTCTAAAGTTTAAGGATCTGTGGAATTTTCTAGCCTGGCTTATTTGGGTTTATAGAATCCTGGATATTCTTTTTCAAGGTTTTGACCTGAACCAAGCCAAGTCGAAGCCCATCGGCTGGCATCCACCCGTGATGTCCGAATCCTTTCAGCCATCTTCAGGATGCACAGCAAACAAATTCGCCGGAAGTCCTCTTTAGCAGTATTTAATCCTAAATAGCAGTCGAGAAGCCCCTGTGCAAAGGGTTGCTTCGCTTTTGTGATTTCATACAGAAGCCCTGCCAGATCCGACAAGGGATCTCCAACTCTGACTGGACCGGGATCGATCAAGAACAGCTTTTGTTCGGATTGAATCAGATGGTTCAATTTCATATCGCCATGGATAGGCGTTTGGCTGCATTTTTCGATCAACAACAGATGCTGTCGCACAAAGCTGATATGTAGCGGTTTTAGTACCGTTCCACTATAAGTAGCATCCTCTATCACTTCAAGCATTTTCCCCAAGTCCGTCTTCTGATCGGCCTGCCCGCTGAAACAAGCTTGATTGTCCGTTTGCAGGCAATGAAGACGTTTTAGCTGAATGCCTGCTAAAACGCCAAGTTCATATTGTTGATCCGGCTCTAAACCATCCAGCATCTTGTCCAGCGACTCTCCCGGAAGCCAGTTTCTCAATAGATAGAAACACATATGCTCCATGCAAAACCCGCACGACAGCAACTCCGGCATCAAAACACCAGCACGCTGCACAGCTTGCGTATAGTCATCGATCAGTCTGTAGTTTTCTGATTGACTGAACGGAATGACCTCGAGTAACACGAGTTTGCAATCTGACAAAAGAACCTGATATCTTGATTTGCCCGAACAGGATTTTGCGAGCGGGTTGATCTGAACCCATTTCTGAAAACCGGGAATGTTCTGGAGAATCGAACGGGCGATCTCGATCATCGCGTTTATCACCTCTTTACATGCTTCATTTTCCAGACTGAAAGGGCGTATCGCTTCGATTATCATAGCGCGAAACAGACCGCTAATCATCGCAAGAATCTTGTAAAGAAACCGAGGATTGATCATTTCTGAAGAATTGTTTCATAACGTTACACCACTAGGCATCCGAAAATGATCTTGACACCGCCAATACCGACAGCTATAATACCTAATGCACTGAAATTGCGGGTGTAGTTCAATGGCAGAACTTCAGCTTCCCAAGCTGACCGCGTGGGTTCGATTCCCATCACCCGCTCCAAAGCCAATAATGCCTTTATAGCTCAGTCGGTAGAGCGCATCCATGGTAAGGATGAGGTCATCAGTTCGATTCTGATTAAAGGCTCCACAAAAGGACTCCAGTATTGATACAATGCTGGAGTCCTTTGCTGTCAGGGTGTTTCGGGGTTTTGAGGGGTCATATCTGGCAGCCTGAATCTGCTGAAAACGACCTGTTTGCAACCCAGTCGTGAAATCATGCACACGCCTAGGGCAAATCGTACAATTGTGCACAAACCGTGCAGATACATGAGATGGACTACGGCATCAATCCATGCTAATCAAGCAGCATTCGAATTCAAGGTCCAGTTCCTGCTTCGACCACTAAATATCCTTCATTTCTTTCCTCAATAGTGAAGAAACAGACCGATCCATTTTGCTTAGACATGACCCCAGAAGCAAAATAGCGATGAGTCTTGTGAATACTATCATAAAATTCAAGGTTTTCACGCAGCAAAAAAGTATCTTGATCAACTCTCAAACCTGACAGAATACTATATTTCATAATCGCTGCTTCGGGAGTGGATGCTGGTACTGAAGCCCATAATTGGCGAACAAGGAGAAAACCGGAAAAGACTAGAATAACAAGTAAACACACTGCAGCAACAATGCTTCTTTTTCGCCAGGTTCTTGATTTTTTCTCATAATAAGTCGATGCTTCAATAAGGTTTATTTCTGGCAAATATGATGCGAGAACTGTATTATTCTTTTCACCAGTTAAAAGCTCATTGATACTCACACCTAGAATATCTCAAGTGTCAACCATGAAGATGGATCAGGCAGTCCTTTTCCCGTTTCCCATCTTGATACAGTTTTGTCGGATACTCTGAGATAATCAGCAAGTTCTCTTTGAGTCAAATTTTTTTCTTTTCTTGATTCGGAAATAAAATGACCTATTTTTACAATGTCCATTTTCACTATCTACTTGTATTGCCTGATGTAAGTTTGTCATAGCAGGCAATTCAAAGCAACCTATGAATCATAGAGTTGACTGGGGTGGTTACATGTTGGCACAAGAGCATCAGCTAATTAAAGAACCTCTTAGGAAATCGATGCAGGTATAATCTCTATTCCCTCCACAACTCCTGAATCCATCGGGTTTCCAGTTATCAGAATTTTTCGGTAATTATCCGGGATGCGCAGTAAATTGTCCGTTTCTCTCTTACTGTTCTGTGGCAGTTCATAAGCAACTTGAACATAAAGGGTTTCACGAGGATTACGACAGACAAAATCAATCTCTTTGTCATCAAGTTTACCCACGGACACTTCATATCCTCTTCTGATCAGTTCCAGATAAATAATGTTTTCAAGCTGCGATCCAAAATTTCCACGATTTCGCCCCAAAACAACATTCCTTAGTCCAAGGTCGACAACATAATATTTGTTCAAAGTTTTCAGCCGTTCCTTACCGCGAATGTCATATCGATCAGCTTTGTAAAAAATGAACGCATCTTCCAGAAGGGTCAAATATTTATCGACGGTCTCGTTTGATGTTTTTCTACCGCTGCTGGACAAAGTGTTGGCAATCGATCCGGCCGACACAGGATGACCTATCTGATCCATTAAGAAACGCACAATCCGCAACAGAAGAGCGGTATCTTTAATACCACCCCGCAGACTGACATCTTTAAGGATAATACTGTCAAAAATGCCTTCCAGGACATTCTCGATTAAAGACTCATTCTGGAGGAGCGCGACAGATGGAAATGCACCAATCTCCAAGTATTCCTGATAATACCGAAAATACTGAGAATCATCCTGGTAATTTCTGAAATCACAAAACTCTACAAACGATAATGGCATGATCTTGATTTCAACATATCGTCCACTAAGAAGTGTTGCCAGTTCGCCAGACAGCATGGTCGCATTGGAGCCTGTTATGTATATATCAGAATCATACGCAACACGCAAACCGTTGATGACTCTTTGCCAGGTTTCAACCTCTTGAATCTCGTCAAATAGAAAATAAACTTTACCGGATTTCTCTACTAACGATTTGAGATATTCATTTAACGCACTGTAATTTTTAATTCTATCAGTATCCGGATGCTCAAAGTTAATATAAATTATGCGATCCTGTTCAACTCCCGTATTGATCAGATAATCTCGAAACATATTCAGGATGAAGGACTTCCCAGAGCGCCGAACACCAGTAAGTACTTTAATAAACTCTGTATCTCTGAATTCTATGAGCCGTTTGAGATATTGTTGCCTGACTTTTATCATGTGAGCACCCCCTATACCTATCTTACTACCTAACGATCAGATATGCAAATAATTACGTTTTAAACCGCATTACTTTACCAAATATTAACTTGTGCGGATTCAAGCGCAATAAAACGCTTAATAATGATCGTACAAAAGTGCACACACCTCTTGTCAATCGTGAAATTGTATCCAACGCGTCGTGCAGATACAAGAAAACCTTACAGCCTTAAACGGTTGTAAGGTTTTTTCATACATCAAAAAGCACCGCTTTGACGGTGCTTTTTGCTTTTGGCGCAATACTCCGTTTAACCCTACCCCGTGACATCCAGTACTATCGTCGATATTATGAAAACATAAAAACAGGGACTCTCAGTATTACCTGAAAGTGCCTGTTTTCAATGGTTGAGGAGGGAGAATTCGAACCTGCGACCTTCGGATTATGAGCCCCAAGAAAAGCTTGTCGCAACCTGTATTCCGGATGTCGTCATTTTGATCAGAATCCCGGTTTTGTGATATACGGCTTGTTGTCAGCTCAGCTGGCTGATCCCAGTGTATAGTTCGTAGTATCTTCCGTTTTGGTCTAATAGTTCATCATGGTCGCCGCGTTCGATGATCTCGCCGTTTTCCAACACCATGATCGCGTTGGCATTTCTGACCGTCGACAAACGGTGTGCGATGGCCAGGGTTGTCCGGCCGTGCATCAGCTGGTCCATGCCTTTCTCGATCAGGTGTTCTGTCCGGGTGTCAACCGAGCTGGTCGCCTCGTCGAGGATCAGAACCGGCGGATCGGCCACGGCAGCCCTGGCGATCGAGATCAGCTGGCGCTGGCCCTGCGACAGATTCTCACCATCCGCTGACAGTACGGTATCGTAGCCGTCCGGCAGCTTGGTGATGAAGCTGTCCGCGTTGGCGATCTTGGCGGCGCGTTCGATTTCCTCATCGGTCGCGTCCAGCTTGCCGTAGCGGATGTTTTCGCGAATTGTGCCCTTGAACAGGTGGACATCCTGCAGCACCATGCCGAGGGCGCGTCGCAGGTCTGACTTCCGGATATCCTTGACCTCGATGCCGTCGTAGGTAATGGAACCGTCCTGAATCTCATAGAAGCGATTGATCAGGTTGGTAATCGTCGTCTTGCCAGCGCCCGTCGATCCGACGAACGCGATCTTCTGGCCGGGCTTGGCATAGAGCGAAATGGATTTGAGAACGCCTTTTTCCGGCGTGTAGCCGAACGTTACCGTCTGGAACCGGACATCGCCATACATGACACGCTTCTCTGTGGTGCCGTCGTCTTTCGGAATGCTCCAGTACCACTTGCCGTCGTTTTCCCGGGTCAACGTAACCGAACCGGTGTCCAGCTCGACCTCTTCGTCCAGGACGTTGAAGATGCGTTCTGCGCCGGCCAGACCGGACAGGATGACATTGAACTGGTTGGCCAGCTGGCTGATCGGCTGGGTGAACATCCGGGTATAGGTCAGGAAAGCTGCGATCGTACCGACATCCAAGCCGCTGTTGATCGCCAGCATAGCGCCGCCCATGGCGATAACGGCGTAGAGGATATACGACAGGTTGCCCATGACCGGCATCAGGACGCCGCCAAAGGTCTGGGCACTGGTCGACGCCTGGCGAAGGGCTTCATTGAGTTCATCAAATTCCTCGATGGCCTGCGTCTCATGGTTGAACACCTTGATGACCTTCTGTCCGACCATCATCTCCTCGGTTGAACCGTTGAGGACGCCCAGTCGTTTCTGCTGCTCCCGGAAATACTTTGCGCTGCGTTTGGTGATAAAGCGGATTGCGAAATAGATGACCACAACCATCGCGAGGACGGCAATCGTCAGTGTAGGGCTGAGCACCAGCATCATGATGAAGACGCCGATCACGTTGATGATGGACGCCGCGACCTGTGACAAGCTGTTTTCCAGTGTGACGTTGACATTGTCGACGTCATTTGTGAATCGGCTCATCAGTTCGCCATGGGTTCTGCTGTCGAAATAGCTGAGCGGCAGGTCTTGAACATGGCTGAACAGATCCCTGCGCAGCCTGAAGGTTGTGAACTGGGCGGCATGCACCATGATCCGGTTGCCGCCCCAGGTGGCGACCGCCGAGAACAGGTAGATACCCGCCATCTGGACAAGCCCGGTAATGTAGATGGAAATCGGCTGAGCGGTCATCAAGCTGTTGATCATGGGCTTGAGCATATAGGTCGCGGCGATAACGCCCAGCGATCCTAAAATCGTCAAACAGATCGCTACCAGCACCAGCGGCCACATATTGGACAGTCTGCCGATCAGGCGCTTCAGGGTTTTAAATGTGTTTTTGGGTTTTTCGCCGCGCCGTCCGTGATGGCCGGCGCCAGGGTCTCTCTGCAGGGCTTTTTTCTTTTCCCATTCTTTGTCGCTCATTGTTTCATCGCCCCTTTCTGCTGTGAGGTGTAGACCTCACGGTAGACCTCGCTGGTCTTCATCAGCTCATCGTGGTTTCCAATCGCGTCAATTTGCCCGTCTTCCATGACAACAATCCGATCAGCGTGCTGAATCGAGGTGATGCGCTGGGCGATGATAATCACGGTAACACCATTGAGGTTTTCCGCAAAACCTTTGCGCAGCCGTGTATCGGTCGCGGTATCGACCGCACTGGTTGAGTCATCGAGAATCAGGACTTTGGGGCTTTTCAGCAAGGCCCTGGCAATACACAAGCGCTGCTTCTGACCGCCGGACAGATTGACGCCGCCCTGGCCGAGCTGCGTATCCAGACCCTCCGGCATATCTTCAATAAATTCAGCGGCCTGTGCGATCCGGCAGGCCCTCATTAATTCTTCATCGCCTGCGCTGGCATCGCCCCAATGCAGATTCTCGCGGATTGATCCGGAGAATAAGGTATTGTTCTGAAGCACGACTGCCACCGAATCGCGCAGGGTTTCAAGCGAATACTCACGGACATCCCGGCCGTCGACCAGCACCTGACCGTCGGTTGCGTCATATAGCCTTGGGATCAGCTGGACCAGGCTTGTCTTCGAAGACCCCGTCGAGCCGATGATACCAACCACCTCGCCGGAGTTGATCTTGAGGTTGATGTCTGAGAGGATATGCGCCTTGGCCCGTTCAGAGTACTTAAACCAGACGTTTCTGAATTCAATCGATCCACTGTCCACTTCGAGTTCGGCGGTTTTTTCTGCCGGCTGCTCTTCCATGCCGGGATCGGTGTCCAGAACTTCGACGACGCGTTCCGCCGAAGCCTTAGCGCGGATCGTCATAATAAAGGCGAATGACAGCATCATCAGGCCCATCATAATCTGGTTGACATAGGAAATGAAGCTGATCAGCTGGCCGGTCAGCATCTCGCCGGAGCGGACCATATCGCCGCCGAACCAGAGAATGGCAATGATGCAGGCGAACACGATCAGCTGCATGATCGGCATGTTGAGAATGACCAGCTTGACGGCGCGCATGGCTGACTGCCGCAGGTCATTGTTATCCTTGGAGAATCGCTCCTTCTCGAAGTCTGAGCGGACAAAAGCCTTGATCACGCGGATACTGATCAGGTTCTCCTGGACCGTCGAATTGAGTTGGTCGAATTTCTTCTGGAGCGTTCTGAAGCGCGGAACGGCGTTGCGCATAATCATAAACAGGCTAACACCCAGCACCGGAATGGCGCAGAGGAAGACCAGCGACAGCTGGCGGTTGATGCTAAACGCCATGATCAGGGCCAGGACCAGCATGAACGGTCCGCGGAACATCATGCGCAGACCGACCATGACCGAATTCTGGATGTGGGTGATGTCGGTCGTCAGTCGGGTGATTAGGGACGGGATGCCGAATTTGTCCAGTCTTTTGAACGAGAAGGATTGGATTTTGACAAACAAGCCGCGCCGAACCTCGCTGCCGACGCCGATGGCGGCGACGGCGCCCAGCCTCGCGCTCAAAATGCCAAAGCCTAAGGCGACAACTGCCAGGCCGATCATCATGAAGCCCATCCGGAGGATGTAGTCGACATCCCGGTTGGCGATGCCGATATCCACGATATACGACATCATATAAGGCATCATGACGTCCACGGCGACTTCAAGGATGACGATTAACGGGCATAGAATCGTCGCGACGCGGTAGCGCCGGAAAAACGGAAGGAGTTTTTTGATCATGGTTCACCTCTATGTCTAGATTGTTGATGTATTTCATCATCGCTGCCCGGGGCCATGTGGGCAACTTCCAGCGTAATGCCGGACAGGTTGCTACTCACTTTGTGCAGCAGCGAAAACAGCAGGTCTTGCTCTGCTTCGGTCAGACTGTCCTGCATCTGCCGGTCAATATCATGGATAATCTGACGGCAGATCTCAATCACCTGGCTGCCTTTTTCGGTCAGGCTGATCTTGTTGATGCGCTGATCCGTCTCATCGATCTTGCGCGCCAGAAAGCCCGCTTTCTGCATCCGCTTCAGCGAAATCGCCAGCGAAGCCGGCGAGACCTTGAGGTGGTCGGCGATCTCCTTTTGCGATGCGTCCTTGAGCTCCTTGACTGTAAACAGAATTCTCGGCTGACTGTGGTGCAGCCCGATCTCAACCAGCGCGTTCTGGACCAGTTTTCGGTGCTGGTGGTTGATGTCCCGGATTAAAAAGCCCAGACGCTCGATCTTATTATGATCCATCTTATTTTGACTTGTCATAGCCACCGCCTTGTTCGATCGGAATAATCGTTATGTGCATAATCATTAGTTACATAACTATTTTGTCAGTAAGGAGCTGATCTGTCAAGAGTATTTTAGATCATTTGGAATATATCGCCGTTGTGTTCAGCTGCCCAGGAGTGAAAAGCTGCGAATTGCTCTGGATCGTTTGAGATAGGTTATCCGTATGGGTTGTCCGGCTTTGACGCCCAGCTGCAGGAAAGTCCTGCGTGACAGCGAAAGGCTGAAAACCCTGGTTGCACCATCGGCTGTCTTCATGTTGAACAAATAGGGAACAATGGGGTTGCGGGTGAACAACGTGTAGTAAAAGGGTTTTTCCTGATTAGCCATGCGGATCGGACCGATTTTCAGGGAATAATCCGCACGACC
This sequence comes from uncultured Saccharofermentans sp., assembly GCA_963675845.1. Classification (GTDB taxonomy): domain Bacteria; phylum Bacillota; class Clostridia; order Saccharofermentanales; family UBA5734; genus UBA8949. Next base: position 780,064 of record OY776634.1, read on the forward strand.
TTCAAAAACGACCGTTTCACTGGCCTCCGCATGGGTTGCCAGATCAATCGCCATCAGCAGAGACTTCCAGAGGTTTTTGGAGCTGATGACCACCCCCACCGCGAGCATCAGCCAGATATAGGCCTGGCTGCGGCCGGCCGGCAGCCAGAGGACAACGCCGATCAGGGTGGAAACCGCAATCCAGAAAATCGCGTCGATCAGATAGGGTCGGTTGTTTGTTTGAAGATCCGTGGACATACTCGACCTCCTTAGCTGTAGAGCTGTAAAGTGATCGTCATGATCAGGATATTGATCATGCCGTGAATGAGAAAAACGCCGGCAATATGGTGATCATGGCGCGCCTTGAGATTTAGCAGCAGTCCAAAGATAAATAGCAGCAGCAATACAGCGATCATCTGCAGCGGGTCAAACCACTTCTCAAAGATACCGAAATGGTAGATCGAGAAGATGGCGGCTGAAGCAATAAACCCGATACGCTTGTAGCCCAGCTGGCTCAATGATCCGAGCAGGAAGAAGCGGAAGAAGAATTCTTCGGCAAAACTGTTGACTGTCGGGATATAGAACAGACGGCGCAGCATCGTGTTTCGGGGGATGGTATTTCGGCTGCGGATCGTTTCCAGGATCGGTCCTAGTCCAAGAGCCTGGGAAATCGGCTCCAGAAGAATATTGATTAAAACGATCAGGATCAACCCTGCTACCAAGAGAACAGCAAGTTTCGGCAGCTGCGATCGCTTGGGAACCATTGAGATCAGAACGGCTTTCAGATTGGCCTTCCGGATTAACAGCCAATAAAAAAGCGGCAGCAGGAGGAATACCATCATTTTTACCGCGGATTTGGATGCATAATCCAAAAGCAAGATCCTGGCTGCCCAAAAATAGATCGCTGACGCTAGAAGACCGATCAGAATCGGAACGCCGATTTGTATCGCATCTCGCCGGCTCATTTGGTCAAAGCCTCCGGTGGCAGGAAATCGGCGAAGAAATGGTCGAAAAACCGGGTAGGATCACGGCGGAGCCTGCTCAGGCAGACCATGCCCGCACCAGCAGATCCGATCAGATCGGCGGCCAGGTCGAACATCGTGTCGATCAAGCCGCTGGGGGCGCCATTGGCAATCCCTGGCTGCCAGAACTGCATGTCTGTCTGAAAGAGTCGATCCATCGTAAACTCGAAGATTTCCCAGGCAAACCCGCAGAGGAAACCGAACGCTGTCGCAAACCAGAAAACGGTTCCCGGACTCACTGTCAGATGTCTGCCCTGAGCAGGATTGAGCCGATAGAACACGGCCACGCCGAGAATGCCAAAGGCAATGCCGTATAGAAGATGCTGTGATTTATCGAAGCCAGGCAGGGTTCGATACAAGTTGAAGAAACGACCGATCGTCAGGCTGGTGAAGAAGAGCACCGTGATCATCAACTGCATGAGCGGTGGATTTTTCAGCCGGATGCCTCGCTCCGTAAAAAATTGGACGAAGATGAAAATCAGCAGGCTGGCCGCAGCGATCGCGGTTTCCTGGTAAACCTGCCGAAAGGTCAGGACAGCTGTACCGACAAGCGTCAGGCAGATGACCGCCAGAGCGCTCCACCGGGCGGTTTGTGTCAGTCTTTTTTGAAACACGCTGTCTTTGCTCATAGCTTGCCTCCTGATTATAGCCGGAATAGGTGATTGACCTTGTTCATAATAAGTATATATTTTTGCCTTTGTCAACCAGATCGACTCAAATTCATTGCTTGTCGCCTTGCAAATGATTATAATCTTTAACATAACTGAATTTTACAACAGTGCACCTGCCATTGAGAAGGAGGTCCTTTGATGAAATGCCCAACTTGTGGCGTCGATGTGCCGGATGATGCAGTTTTCTGCCCATCCTGCGGCACTCGCAAACAACAGCTCGAATCCCTCTGCCCGTCCTGCCAGACACCTGTCACGCCAGGTGCGGTTTTTTGTTCAAACTGCGGCAAAAGCGTTGCGAACCCCAAGCCCGACAAGGCCGTCTGCCCGGCTTGCGGCTCTGAAGTCAAGCCCGGTGCGGCATTCTGCCCAGGTTGCGGCAACAAGCTGCAGGCGGCCGGCCAATACGCACCTCCTGTTCCACCCCCGGCGCAGCCCTACTATGCCGCCCAGCCGGTTGCCGCGCCTAGAAAAAAGCGCGGCTGGCTGATCCCTGTCATCATCGCGGCTGTCGTCATTGTTTCCGGCATCGGCGTTTATGCCTTATTCGGTCAATCTATTCAGCGGTCTGTCATGGGGCCGAAAGCCGCCTATCTCCAAATCGAGGGAATGGCCCTCAAAGAGCAGGCAGATAATGCCGCGGCCGACATCGCCAAATACGGCAACAAGAATGAATCCCTGAAGGGTGGCATGGACCTGGATATCCAACTGACTCCCAGCGCCAACAATCCGGATATCGACATAACCACCGCCGGTATCCTGGAGATGCTGACCTTTAGAGACCGCTTCATCTATGACCGTACAGCAGAAACGCCTCGCTACTTCAACCGGCTGGACATCCTGGCCTATGACGATATGATGCTGTCGCTGGAAACCCTGTACGGCGAGGACCAGCTGATTATCAACCTGCCGGATCTTCTGGATAAAAGCGTCCTGGCCACCGCGTCCGAAATCGAACAGATGGGCGGATCCTTCGGCCTTGAAGCCGGCGCGATCGCCCCGATGGCCGGACTGGTCACTGGCTCCGGCGCATTGGATCTCGGCGTTAATGAAAGCAACCTTAAGAAAACCTTTATTTCCATCGTGGACATCATGCTCGACCATATCGACAGCTGTGAACTGGAAAAGGGCGCAACGCTCTCAGCTGGCAATGTCGAGGCGGATTATGACCTGTATGATGTCACGATTACTGAAGACAGCGCCCGCGCCATGGCAATCGAAATCTTCAAGCATCTCAAGGATGACGAAGAGTTCTACAACCTGGTCGCCGGTATGCAGGCTTCCGCAGCCGCAGCCTCCGGCGAGACTGCAGAAGTCATATCTTTCGATGAGTATCAGCAGGACCTCCAGGACGCCATCGATGAGATTGAGGCCGATGAGTCAACCGAGGACTATACGATCAACCAGCTCGTGTATGTCGACAAGGACGACCAGATCGTCGGCCGTGACCTGGCCATCCTCGACGGACAGGATAATGTCATGTTCAACTTCGTCTACGCACAGCCGAGAGACGGCGACGACGAAGCACTCTACCTGATGATCTACAACGAAGAGGAAGACTTTACGTGGATGTCCGAATACTCCTACGATGGTGATATGAAGACCGGCTACGCCGCGTTGTCCAACATGGGCATGGACGTCATGCAAGTCGAATTCCAGGATGTCGAAACCGTTGAAGTCAATAATGTCGAGCGCCTGCTCGGCCAGTTCCAGCTAACCCTGATCGACCCGGATGCCATGGAAGACACAGCGCCGACCGAAATCTATCTTGTAACCAGCGCAAGGGACGACCAGTTGCTGATTGACCTCGAAATGCCTAATACCATGAGCCTATCGATCGGGTACACAGCACTGGCTGAAGAAGATCTCGTGATGCCGTCCTACGACAGCGCGAACATGGTCAGCGTTTCCGACTCGCAGGGTCTGGAAGGCCTGATCACCCCTGAAGTTCAGGAGAAAATGATGGAGATCATGGCTATGTTTGAGTCCATGTCGGCCGGATAATCGAGTTGCTGAAATGCTGATCGCGAATAACCTGTTTAAGGCCTATAAAGGAGAGCCCGTTCTGAACGGGGTCTCCTTTGCTGTGCAGCCCGGTCAGGTCCTGGGCATTTCAGGCGGCAATGGTGCCGGCAAGACAACCCTGATCAGTGTCATCGCCTCCATCCTGCCGGCCGACGAGGGGTCGGTCACCTTGTTTGACATCTCGATCACACGGCTGCGCGAGTATCGCAGCATGGTCGGATACGTGCCGCAAAACATTGCGCTGTCGCCGCGGCTGTCCGTGCGCAGAAACCTGGAGTTCTGGGCGGCTGTCCGGGGATATCATGGTCGGGCGCTGCGCAGCTCCGTTGAACAAGCCGCGATCGCGGCCAATGTCACGGATTTTTTAAACAAGCCCGTCGGGCAGTGTTCCGGCGGTATGGCCCGACGGGCCAACCTGGCAGCCGGCCTAATTGGCCAGCCCAGACTCGTTTTGCTCGATGAACCGACCGCCGGTATAGACGAGGTCAACCGCGACCAGATGTTGAAATCGATCGCGTCGCTGCGCGGCACCGGATGTATTACCCTGATGGTCAACCATTACGAGAGTGAACTAGCCCAAGTCTGTGACCGCGTCATTACGCTGAAGGACGGCAGGATTGCCGAAGCCATGGCTCATGTTCTCTAAACTGCTGGGACTTTACCTGCGCGAGACGATGAACCGTCACACGGCGGTCTTTGTCGCCCTGATGCTGCTGGTCACGATCTTTTTGGTGGCCAACATCCAGGGCAGTCAAGACCAGATCAACATCTATGACCCGGTCGAACTGTCGGTTGTGGACAATGATGACAGTTATCTCTCCCATTCCCTGATCAGCCAGTTTGAGGCCGTTGAATTTGTGGGAACCGTCCATGTCGATTCCATGGATATGGCCTCAAGACGCCTCGACCGGGACGAAGTCCTGCTGATCCTGGTCATCCCGGACCAGTTTTACGAACAAACAGTCAACGGCCTGATGCGAGACGCCCTCACGGTCCATCTCAATGACCGGATGCCGGCAGAAAGCACCGTCTTCGTCCGGCTGCTCAATAATACTAAGACAAGCATCGAGGCTATGCAGGCTTCGCTGTTCGCCGGTCAGGATCTGATCCGACCTTTGTACGACAACGAGGCGGACTATCTGGCCAAGCGCGAGTTTGCCATGATTGACATGTCGTTTAGGCTATTGGGCAGACGAACGGTTGTCGATGTTGACACCTCCGGCAAACTAAACACGGTCAGTTTCATTATCAGCTCGCTCACATCGCTCTTGGCCATGCTGACCGCCCTGCAGGCCTTGCTTCAAGTCTCACAGGAACGCCGGCTGGGCATGCACCAACGCCTGCTGGTGGGAAACGTCCCCTGGTACCAGCCCATTCTGGGCAAACAGCTGGTCGGCCTGCTATGGCTGGTCACAGGTTTCGCGCCGCTGCTGGCCTTGCTGGCCAGTTTCTACCCGGAGCTTCCGATTGTCAGACTGGCGCTGCCGTTGATGCTGCTGTTCTGGATTACCGCGATGCTCTGCCAAGCTGTAGGTTATCTGGCCAAGCCGGCGGAAACCACCCTGCTCGGCGCCTGGCTGGGCATGCTGGCGCTCATGCTGTTGGGCGGCGCCATCTATCCGTACCAGCTGCTGCCTGCCTTTCTGCAGCGGATCGCGGTTATATCCCCGGTCCGTTGGTCTTACCTGTCGCTGTACGGCTCACTTGAACAAGACCCGTTCAACTGGCTTGCGATCACGATCCTCGCCGGCATGGCTTTGCTGTCATCCCTGGCTGTCGGTCTGATATCCAGGCGCGTGCGAGCGGTTGTTTGAGAAAAGGATGAAATGATGCGATTCCTGACGATTTTGAAAATCAAGTTGATCGATTTGCTGCAGCTTCGGCTGCTGCTGGTTATACTCCTGGTCACACCGGTTCTTCTCGGCCTGATCGCCGGCACGGCCAATCTCAAGAATATGCACACCGACGTCCAGGCCGCGCTGGTCGACCAGGACCAGAGCCCGCAAAGCGCCCGGCTGATCGAAAGTCTGAAAGAACTTGGCTGGACAATTCTAAATGTGTCGCCTGAGCAAGCCGAGCGCCTCTTGCTGCGCAACCGGGTTGACGGCATCCTGACCGTGGAGCAAGGCTATGGTGAGAATCTGGCGACCCTCGAAGACGTCAAGCTGACTTATCGCCAGGCAGAAGGTTCGCTGCTGACAACAGTCGTGGAGGAAGGGCTTGCGGCGGCAGTGCTGCCAGCCTATAGCCGCCTGACCAACCTGAAGATGGCACGGGACAGCTATGCTGAAATGGATCTGGTTGCCCCTGCCAACCTTGACGCTCTGTTCGACCGGCAGGTCGAGCTGCATCTAGATGGCAATGCCGCCATCCGGATCGACTATATCAGCGATGTGGAGATCCGCCCGACTCTGACTTTTGTCGTGTCCGACTATTCCATGGAGGTATTCTTCCTCTCGATCTATGCCGTACTGGGCGTCATGACCATCAGCCAGGCGAGCCTGAGACGGCGCCTGGCCTCGACCGGCAGCGGCCTTGCCCTGGATTATGCTGCATCGATCATCGCCCTGATGATTCTGGGTCTGGTCCAGATTCTTGCCTATACGCTGACCATGCAGCTTCTGATGCAAAGTCCCCTGCGTTTGACTGAAGTCCTGCTGCTGTTGGACTATCTGCTGCTGATGCTTGGGCTGGGACAATTGCTATCACTGATTGAGCAGAGCCTGCGGTTGTACCTGAGCCTACTGGTTCTGCTGCTGTTGAGCGTACTCGGCGGCTGCTTCTTTCAGCTGTCGGAAAAAATTCTAAGCAGCATCGGCCAATATACCCCGATGGGTTGGGTCCTGCACACGATCAAGGGCTATGACACCCTGCCGTTCTATCTGCCGGCGTTGCTGGCCATTGTTTTACTGAGCGCGGGCTACTGGGTGCAGAAGATGCGGGCGGTTCAATGACAGCCCATCTCTTGTCCGGCCTCGGCCATTGCGTTATGATAAGATTGGAATTGATCTAGGGTCTTCTCGAGATCCGATTCAAAGAAAGGTCTGACAAATGCCTGAAATCGAAGCAACCACACAAATCGATTATGAAACCTATCGCCACTTCTTCCTGTTTTCGCTGCTGCGCGGCCGAAAATCACCCTGGCAGATCATTGCCTTGATGATCCTGGCACCGATCATGACCGTGGTTTTTCTGATTCTGACCATCGCCAACCCGGGTGATGTGTTGAACATCATCGGTTTTATTCTGTTGCTGGTGGCAACGCTGGCGATAGCGGCCTTGATTACGCTGGGTCCGAGATTTTTCTACAAAATGATGGAAGACCAGCTCATGGAGCCCAATACCTATCGGTTTTCAGATGAACACCTGGAGACCTTTACACCAAAAACCCGTGACTTGCCATTTGTCTATTCCTACGACAAAATCGCCAAGGCCTATCGCACAGCCAACGCCTTTTATATAGACCTTGGCGGCAGTCAGGTCTGCATCATTGGCGAGACAGATATCCAATCCGGAACGCCGGAAGATCTCGAGAATCTACTCAAGGAAAAACTTGGCGAGAAGCTGATCTATACCAAGCGATAGGGTCAGCCGATGCTGCCCGGCTCCTCATGATCGGCCAATGAGACGACCTGGTTGTTGGCGTTGACAAATACCACCTTGGGCAAATGCGTTTTCGCTTCCGTTTCGTCCACCTGGCAATAGCCCATGATAATTACCTTGTCACCGACGCTGACCAAATGTGCTGCCGCACCATTCAGGCAGATGGTTCCGCTGCCGCGCGGGCCGGGAATCACATAGGTGACCAGTCGGTTGCCATTGTCGATATCGGCAACGGTTACCTGCTCATGGTCAACCAGGCCGGAGGCTTCCATCAGGTTCTCGTCAATCGTAATGCTGCCGATATAATGAAGGTCGGCTTCGGTCACGGTCGCACGGTGGATTTTTGATTTTAAAAGTGTAAGTAGCATGAATGGTTTTCCTTTTTATTTTGGATCAGTCTTCTTTCGTTTGCGGGGCAAATATCAGATTGTCTATCAGACGGGTTTTGCCGATATAAACGGCAGCTGCGACAAGCACTGGCCGATCGATTGTCTGAACAGGCTGCAGCGTGTTCAGATCGACAATCGACAGGTAGTCGATTCGTGCCAACGGTTCGCTGGCAACCAGCTGCTCGGAACTTGATATAATCTTGCCGGCATCCCGTTCGCCGTGCTCCAGCATGGAGCGGGCCAGTGCCATGGCTTTGGGGACGACCAGTGCAGCCTGGCGCTGCTGCTTGTCCAGATAACTGTTCCTGGAGCTTTTGGCTAGGCCATCAGCTTCGCGGACGATCGGACACCTGACGATTTCAACCGGGAAATCAAGGTCGGCTGCCATCTTGCGGATAATCGCCAGTTGCTGGTAATCCTTCTCGCCAAAGTATGCACGCGTCGGGCGGCAGATGTTGAACAGCTTGGAGACAACCATCATGACGCCGGCAAAATGACCGGGTCGGCGGCGGCCGCACAAGAACCTGCCCAGATCGCCCGAGTCCAGGCTGACGGTTGGATCACACGGATACATCTCGCCGGCAGATGGGTTGAACACCCAGTCAGCACCCGCAGCCTGGCAGATGGCCATGTCATGCTGCAGATCCCTGGGGTAGCTGTCAAAATCTTCTTGGGGGCCAAATTGCGTTGGATTAACAAAAATACTGACGACCACCCGGTCGTTTTCCCGCCTAGCACGCTCAATCAGGCTGACATGGCCCTCATGCAAAAAACCCATGGTAGGTACCAGACCGACTGACAAACCGTTCATCTCAGCCCGGGCAATCGCTTCGAGCATTTCACGCTTGCTCGTCATCCGAATCATGAATCAGATCGCTCCTGGTGGAAAACATGCTCCGGTCCCGGGAAAGTGCCTTCTCGAACCGCCTTGATGTAGGCCTGAATGCCTTCACGGCTGGTTTGTCCGGCGTCAGCGAAAACCCGGACGAATTTGGGCCGGATTTCCGAATAGAGATTGAGGACATCATGGTAGACCAAAACCTGGCCGTCGCAGTCCGGCCCGGCGCCGATGCCGATGGTCGGTACAGGCACAGCTTCGCTGATTCTGGCGGCCACTTCGGTCGGAATACATTCCAGAACAATGGCGAAAACGCCGGCATCGACCAAACGTTTTGCGTCTTCAAGCAGCTGGTTAGCCGCGGCTTTGCTTTTACCTTGAACTTTAAACCCGCCGAATGCGTTGACGGATTGAGGTGTCAGGCCAAGGTGGCCCATCACCGGGATCTGGGCGCGGACAATTGCACGAATTTGCGGTACGACGATGGCGCCGCCTTCAAGCTTGACCGCCTCAGCGTGGCCTTCCTGGACCAGCCGGCCGGCATTGGCGACCGCTTCGGCAACCGAAACCTGGTAGGACATGAACGGCAGGTCGCCAATCAGCAAGGCCTGCCGGACGCCTCGCGAACAGGCCCGGGTGTGGTGAATCATATCAGACATGGTCACCTGCAGCGTGTTCTCGTAGCCCAAACAGACCATGCCGAGTGAATCGCCGACCAGAATACCGTCGACACCAGATTCATCGGCCATTTTGCCGCTGGCATAATCATAGGCTGTCAGGACAGCCAGGCGCTGATGCTCCTGTTTGGCTTTGAGAAAACGCGTGACAGTGTTTTTCATGACTGCAGAAACCTCCTGGCCAGCGCATGCAGGCCTTCGTGCAGCAGAACGGGTTCATGAACCGGCGTGTTTTGCATGAACGGCAGCACTAGCGGCGCATGGCCGCCGGTGATCACCAGGCTGCCGGGCTGCTTGAGTTCACGCTCAATCCGCTCGATCAGACCATCCAGCATCGCGGCCGTCCCCTGAACGATGCCACTTCGGATGCAGCCTGCGGTATCTTGACCGATCACCGGGATCTGCTGCGTCAGTTCCGACGGATCGCGTGTGAGATCTGACAGGTTGACTGACGGCAGTTGAGCCGCCCCCCTGCCCAGACTGTCCGCCTGGATCTGAATGCCCGGGGCGATGATGCCGCCGGTGAATTCACCGGCTTTATTGACAATGCTGACCGTTGTAGCTGTTCCCAGATCAAGTACGATCAAGGGACAGGGATATTGAAGCCGGGCCGCGAAGGCGTTGATCAGACGATCGCTGCCTACCGAGCCGGGGTTTGGAATTGCAAAGGGCATGCCTGCATTCTCGTAACTGACCAGAACCGGCGCTTTGCCGGTCAGTTGGCGGACCGCCTGTGCGACTTCCTGGTTTGCATCGGGGACAACCGACGAAAAGACGGTGATTTGAATGCTTCCGGTGGAGCTGATGCAGCTGGACAGTTCGCCGTCCAGCCACTCGCTGATCACGCCGGATTGCCGGTCGGGATCCGTCGGCAACTTGCAGGTCTTCTGCAGGCCGTGATCGTTGAACAGACCGAAAACCGTCTGGGAATTACCGATGTCAATTGTCAGTATCATCTTTAAATATCTCCTGGGCGCCGTCAACAATAGCTGAGGCGAGTGTTGATTTATCCTGAAGGGCCAGTTTCGCGACGCCCTTGGAGGATACAAGGTGGGCGCTGCCTTTGGCTGCGGCAAAATTGTCCAGCGTATTGGCAACGATAAGGTCCAGATTCTTGCTTTTCAGTTTGGCTTTTGCATTGTCGATCAGGTTCTCGCTTTCAGCGGCAAACCCGATCATTTTCTGATGCTTTTTAAGCTGTCCCAGCTCATACAATACATCGGTATTGGGCACGAGCTCAAGCAGCAGGCTTGCTGATTGCTTCTTGATTTTGCTGTCGCTGGTCGTTTTAGGCTTGAAATCCGAAACCGCAGCTGCCGCGAACAGCCAATCACACTGATCAAAGGCCTTGACCGCCTCCCGGTACAAATCAGATACCGTATCCACCCTGACGATGTCGACGCCGTCAATGGTCAGATTCGAATTGGCCAACAGCAAGGTGACTTTCGCACCCCGCATTCTGCAGGCACGAGCCAGTTCGATGCCCATTCGGCCTGACGAGGCATTGCTTAAAAATCGGATCGGGTCAAGGTACTCACGCGTGGCGCCGGCCGTGATCAGAACCCTGAGGTCTGTCAGTGTCTTGGCACAGAAATAGTCATCAACCGCTTCCAGTAGAACCGGGTTGGCCGCAAGGCGCCCGCGGCCAACCGAATTGCAGGCCAATTGTCCTTCCTCGGGTTCGACAAAGCTACAGCCGCGTTCGCGGAGCGTGGCGATGTTGGCCTGGCAGGCCGGATTGTCATACATGTTGTTGTTCATCGCCGGCGCAAACATGACCTTAGCGGGTGATGCGGCAGCCAGAATGGAGCTTAAGAGATCGTCAGCCAGACCCTGGGCGGCTTTGCCCAGGATATTGTAAGAGGCGGGTGCGACAAAGATCAGATCGCTGGTCGTCCCCAGGTCGATATGCGTCACCTGAGTGTGGTCTTCATCTGAAAACATGTCACAATACACGCGGTTTTTGGTTAAGGTCTCAAAAGTCAGCGGCGAGATGAATTCAGACGCGTTTTGGGTCATGACGACATGAACATCATGCCCTGCCCTGGTCAGGGCGCTGGCCAGTTCAGCTGCCTTGTAGGCGGCAATCGAGCCAGTGATACCCAGTGTTATTTTTTTGGCCATCAGGACACCTCCATTGGTGTTGGGAAAATGCGCCTGCAAACGGCGGACTGTAGGATAGGATAGCCCCTGAAAGGCCGATTTGTCAAGATTTCAGGCGTTCTGAGCCAAGATCCGGTCGATCACCTCGGCGCTGGCAATCGTATCGTGCCATGGAATCAGCGGGCTTTCGACGGCTCCTGACTCGAACAACGCCTTAAAATGCTCGATCTCGTAAATAAAGCCGTCGACATCTTCGGAATCAAACTGATCGATCATCGAACCATCCGCGTCCTGCAGCTCGCAGTGCCGTGTTCTGATAAAGTCTGAAACCAGAATCCGGCCTTCGGTGCCAAGCAGCCAGGCGTCTCCAGGACTTTTGACTGAAAAGCCGCAGGACAGGCTGGCCAGGATATCATTGGGAAACGACAGTGAGAATGACGCCAGATTGTCCACGCCGCTAGGGGCTCGCGTGATCAGTCCGGATACTGCATCGGGCTTGCATCCCGCGCAGCCGATCGCGAACTCAACGGGATAGACCCCGGCATCTAACAGGCTGCCGCCGGCGGTATCCGGGTTATAGTGACGGAATTTCGGGTTGTAGGGCATCTGGAACGAGAACGAGGCCTGAATCAGCTTGAGCTCACCGATCCGACCATCCCGCACCCATTGCAGCACCTGGCGATACGCTGGCAGCGTCCTGGTCCACATCGCCTCCATCAGCAGGACCTGGTGCTGCCGGGCCTGGTCAATCATCTCCCGGGCGTCGGCAGCATTGGTCGACAGCGGTTTTTCGCACAGCACAGCTTTACCATGCGCGATCGCTGCCAAAGCAGCATTTTTATGCGCGTTGTGCGGCAGAGCAATGTAGACGGCATCCACGGCTGGATCTTCCAGCAGCTTCGTCGTGCTGTCATAGGCTTTGCTGGCGCCATGCTTTTGCGCAAAGGCCGCCGCACGGTCCTGGTTACGCGAAGCGACAGCTTCCAGCTGGCAGCCTGACGCATCTTTCAATACAGTTGCGAAACGGTCAGCGATATGTCCGGGCCCAATAATTCCAAAATTCATTGTTGATCCCCCCTGATATGGCATTTAATCTTGCCCTGATTATAGCATATTGATCGCTGGGGGCTTGCGTTTTACCGACGAATGAATCATCATAAATATAAGGAATAATATAGATAGGGAGGACTGGATTATGAGAACCCTAATCGCTTATGCCACAAGTCACGGAACGGCGCGAAATTGTGCCGAGCATCTGCTCGAGCTGCTGGATGGCGACACAACCCTTGTACAGCTTGGTGTTCAGAAAGTGCCGCCGCTGGACGACTTCGACCAGATCATCGTGGGTGGGTCCATCCATATCGGCCGAATTCAAAAACCTGTCCGGAAATTTCTGGTTGACCGCTACGATGAATTGGTAACCAAACGCCTTGGTCTCTTCATCTGCTGTCTGGCTGAAGACAAGGAAGCAGACGATGAGCTGGCGACAGCTTTTCCGGAACCGCTTCGCGAGCGAGCCATCATCACATCGGCCTTTGGCGGCTGCTTCCTGCCAGCCCGGGTCAATTTTATTCAGCGTAAGGCGATGGAGATGATCATTCGTCGAATGCCGGACAATGAAGATTATTCGCCGGGCGATGACGTCGATCACCTGGACATGGAAGCGATCAAGGTGTTTGCTGAGCGGATGAACCAGCAGCCGTAACGCGAGCATTCATCGGAAAAAGGGCCGTTTTGGCCAGCTTGAAATATAAAAGCCCGAACGGAAAGCCGATCACCGTGACACAAAAGATTGTGCCCAGCACAAAGGCGAGCAGCGCGAGCAGCTGGCCCAGCAGAAACAGCCAGGCGACATGGCCGGCAACCGGCAGACCGCTGATGCCGTCAATTGAGAGTTTCGAGCCAAACGGCCAGAAGATATAGCGCCCGATCTCAAAACATCGCCGTCCAAGCCTCAGGCCAACGACGCTCAGGCTGCACAGGAGCCCGGCAACCATCCAGAAGAATCCCAGCAAAAATCCGCCGAGCATCAACCAGGTCAGGTTGGCAAGCCTGGTCAAGGATCACACCTCCGATGGATGGCTGGAACCAGCCTGTTCTGATTGCGGCAGAAAGAATGCACTGACATAGGAGACCGTGTCGGCGCCGTTGTTGTACTTGAGGCCGCAGGCCACCAGCATCTGGTTGACATCGATGCCATAGGCCTCGACCGATGCGACTGCCTGGTCCGGGAACCGGCATGGCAGTTCCGGGTAGGTGCAGTCTTCACAGATCTCACAGCAACCGCAGGATAAGTCCAACGTCTGTTGGTGCCCCACAAAACGGTGAATTGCCGGACGGATCTCGGCAAAAACCTTGCGATGCCGGTTTCTGGCAGCAACCATACCATCTATGTCAAATGAGTCTTCCAGCGGATCCACGGTCTGAATCACCAGCGCCAGCGGAAACTGTCGGGCGCTTGCCTCCAGGTCCTTCACCTCGCCGATGGCCGGCGGTCCGGCCCAGCTGGTTTGATACCGGCCGCAGCTGTTCTGCTGGCAGTAGCCCCTGAGCGACGCATGGAAGGTCAGTTCAGACGTTGCGACCAGGGCGGCATGGTCCGCGCCCAGAGATTCGGCCAATTGTATCAGTTGTTGATCGGTCTGTTGGTTCATGCTCACTGTGTGCTCCTTTTCCTGTTTGACGAAAAAATCTGTCAAATGCATAATACCATAAGGAGGCACGATGCAAATGTCAAATCAGGTCCTGTTTTGGGATTTTCACGGTACACTGACCCATCCCGACAGCCTTTGGAGCAAGAGCATCCACCAGGCTGCCCTCTTACGGTTTCCGAACTGTGGTCTCAAGCTTGATACAGTGCGGCGCCTGCAAGACAATGACGGCTTCCCCTGGCGTCATCCCGAGCGCGACTATCGCCACCTGACCCATCCCGAAGCCTGGTGGGTTAACATCTCCAACATGATGCTCACAACGCTCGTCCGGGTAGGCTTCACCCGAGCCGAAGCCCAGACCATCCTGCCCGATATCCGTCCGCTGATTTGCGATCAGTCAAACTTCAGGTTGTTTCCCGAAGTGCAGAGTCTGCTCAAGGACCTTCAATTTGCAGGATGGCGCCATGTGATCTTGTCCAATAATTTTCCGGAGCTCGAAGCGCTTTGCGAGCAGCTGGGTATCGCGAGTCTTTTTGACCACATTGTCGTCTCCGCGCTGATCGGCTACGAAAAGCCCCGCCGCGAAATATTTGACTACGCGATGAATCTGGCCGGCAACCCTGATGTCTGCTATATGATCGGCGATAATCCAATCGCCGATGTCGACGGCGCAGTCGAGGCAGGCCTGCCGGCCATTCTGGTCAACGAGCCGCATGGGCACGGAACAGCTGAACACGAGCCGACCTATCGCTGTGATAAACTGGATGACCTGCGGCCCATATTAATCGGCGATAAGTTGACAAACAGGCCGGATCCGCACTAGAATCTAAGTCTGAACCTTATCTGAAAGGTGGATGTACCATGAGCGATCTGACACAGCCCGCTGACCTGACAGCTGAGATCTTGCGGCTGAAAAATAAAAAAAATGCGATTATCGTTGCCCATTATTACCAGCGAGACGAAATCCAGGAGATTGCGGATGTTGTCGGTGACTCTTTCGCCCTGGCCAGAACCTGTGCCAACGCGGCTGAAAAGACCATCGTTTTTTGTGGCGTCCATTTCATGGCAGAAAGCGCCAAGATCCTGTCTCCGGAAAAAACTGTCCTGCTGCCGGAACGCGACGCCGGCTGCCCGATGGCCGACATGGTCGATGCCAGGGCATTGAAGGCCTGGAAAGACGAGCACCCGGGAGTGGCCGTCGTCTGCTATATCAATTCGTCGGCTGCAGTCAAGGCCGAAAGCGATATCTGCTGCACATCCTCCAACGCGGTCAAGGTCGTCAACTCGCTGGACGCCGACGAGGTCCTCTTCGTGCCGGACTGCAACCTCGGCCAGTATGTCGCCGAGCAGGTTCCAACTAAAAAAGTCCATCTCTGGGAAGGCTACTGCATTACCCATCACCGGGTTCAATCCGATGATGTCGCGAAGGCGCGCCAGGCGCATCCGGATGCCGTTCTGCTGGCTCACCCCGAAACAAAGCCCGAGGTTTGGAAACAGGCGGACTTCGTCGGCAGCACCAAGCAGATTATTGATTTTGCCGCAGCAAGCGACGCCACCAAGTTCCTGATCGGAACTGAAATGGGCGTCTTCTGGAAGCTCAAGCAGGACAGCCCCAATAAAACCTTCTACCTCCTGTCGCCCGGCATGATCTGCCCCAACATGAAGAAGACCACGCTGGACAGCCTCTATACTGCGCTGCTCAAGGACCAGCACCAGATCAATGTTGATCCTGAGGTCAGCGAAAAGGCCAAGACCGCGCTCGAGCGGATGCTGGCGATCAGCTGATTGTCAGATTCGATTGCGCACCGTGTAATGGGTGTGCAGTAAATCGTGTGACAGGTGTCCGCAGGGAACACCTAAAAATTCTTTGTACAACTCTTGCACCGCGGCGTTTTCATGTGATTTGCGAAGTATCTTCCCTTCATCTTCCCGATAAATCGCTTCTAGCCGGAGCTGCCTGACTTCCTGCGTGGTCGGCCGTGGCTGACCGCCGCCGCTGATACAGCCGCCGGGACAACCCATGACTTCGATAAAGAGATACTCGCTAGTTCCCTGGGCAATTTGATCCACCAAGACTGCTGCACCGCCCAGGCCGTGGGTCACAGCGATTTTGGCGGTGAATCCTTCCAGGAATTTCCATTGTTCCAGGACATCACTGAACTGGAGATCCGCCGTCTTGATCCGCTCCAAACCAACGATCGGTTCAACATGAAGCTTGTCAAACGGCAGCTCCCGGCCGGTCACCAGTTCGTGAACCGTCCTCAGCGCCGCCTCCATAACGCCGCCGCTGGTCCCGAAGATGTCTGCTGCGCCGGTCGACTGGCCCAGCGGCGAATCGAATGGCTCATCCTCCAGCTCAACGAAGTTGATACCGGCTTCACGAATCATGCGGCCGAGCTCGCGCGTGGTCAGCACGGCATCGACATCCCTGAGTCCGTCCTGTTCCATCTCCGGCCGGGTGATTTCGTATTTCTTGGCTGTACAGGGCATGACCGAAACGACGAAGACGCCTTTCGGATCAATGCCGACTTTGTCGGCGTAGTACGTCTTGGCCAGTGCCCCCAGCATCATGTGCGGTGATTTGCAGGTCGACAGGTGTCCCAGCTGGTCGCTATAGAAGTGTTCGATATACTTGATCCAGCCCGGACTGCAGCTGGTGATCATCGGCAGAACCGGATCCGGCAGGTGACCGGACATGCCCAATGCCTCGGCCTCCTGTTGGGTGATCACCTCTTCTTTCAGAAAATGTGCAACAATACGCTGCAGCAGTTCAGTGCCTTCCTCGAGAATGGTCAGATCGGCCGCGAAATTGGTGTCAAAGACCTGCGCGAAACCCAGGCGGCGCAGCGCGCTGGCCATCTTGCCGGTTACCAGGGTACCGGCCGGCATGCCAAATTCCTCACCGAGAGCGGCACGAACCGCAGGTGCCGTTTGGACGACAACTGTTTTGGTCGGATCGGCCAGCGCATCCCAGACAGTTTGGGTTGCGTCTGCCTCGTGCAGGGCATCCGTTGGACAGATGGTTGTGCACTGTCCGCAATTGGTACAGACCGCGGTTCCGAGCAAAAGACCCGATCCCGGTCCGATTTCAGTTGTAAAGCCTCTGTTCTGGGCATTCAACGCACCGACGCCCTGAACCTCATTGCACATCGTAACGCAGCGCCGGCAGAGCACACACTTGCTCGTGTCTCGCACGATCGACGGGCTAGAGTCGTCAACCAATACCCGACTTCTCTGTCCGGAAAAGCGATCACTTTCCGCCTGCAGAATCTCTCCCAGCGCCTGCAGTTCACAGGATTGGTTGCGGCCACAGGCCAGGCAGTCCTGGGGATGGTCGGACAGGATCAGCTCATAGAGAACCTTTCTGGCTCGGCGCACGCGCGGGGTGTTGGTCCGGATCACCATGTCCGGTGCCACCTTGGTCATACATGCCGCCATCAGGCCTTTGGCACCTTCAACTTCAACCGAGCATATTCTGCAAGAGCCCAATGAATGAAGGCCTTCCAGATGGCAAAGGGACGGAATCGAGATGTTGTTGCGGCTGGCGCAGTCGAGAATGGTCTCGTTGTCTCTGGCCGAAACCCGCTGGTTGTTGATCGTAATCTGCATTTTAGCGCCTCCCTTGCTTATCGCCGATCACAATGCAGACAGCGAAGAGCCTCCGCCATGGCATTGAGTTTGTGGAACCCCTGATAGACTTCGTCGAAATTTGAACGACGGGTCTTGGCGTCCATCATCCGCATCGCGAAACGATCATGTTCCGCGAGTTCATCGTCTTCGGCGATCACTGGAATATCGATCTCTTCGCCCTTGTTGAGTCGGCCGTCTCCGCCGAGATATCGGTCAATTGACTGGGCAGCTTGTTTGCCGTCGGCGATCGCAGTGATTGCGACATCGGCGCCGCGGACAACATCGCCGCCGGCAAAGACACCGGACAGTGTGGTTTGCTGCGTCTTGTCGTCGACGATGAAGGTGCCCCAGTCCGTCAGGCCGATCTCTTCCGGTTTGACGAATGGCAAGTCAACTTCCTGACTGACCGCCGGGATGACCATGTCGACATAAAAATCAATCTGGCCGCCGTCAACCGGCACCGGCTTGCGGCGTCCGTCCTTGTCGAAACCCTTGAGCGTCATCTTCTGACAGACGACTTTCTCAACGGTCGAAACGCCAGAGAAACTGATTGGCTTGACCAGCTGATGAATCTGTATGCCTTCTTCCAAAGCCTCTACAATCTCACGGCGGTCAGCTGGCATATCCTCGATGCTGCGGCGGTAGAGGATCATGACTTCAGACGCGCCGCGGCGAAGCGCGACTCTGGCGGCGTCGATCGCGGTGCTGCCGCCGCCGATCACGGCGACGACGCCCTTGACGTCAACCGGCTTGCCCAGGTTGATGTCACGCAGGAAGTCCAGACCATGATATACCCCGGGCAGCTCTTCGCCTTCGATCCCGATTTTCCGCGAACTCTGGGTGCCAGCTGAAATGTAGAGGGCATCGTACTGGTCACGAAGTTCTTCGAATTTCATGTCGGAGCCGATCGTGACATTTGTTTTCAAGGTTATTCCAACATCAAGAATCGTCTGGATTTCCTTGTTCAGCACGGCTTCAGGCAGCCTGTATTCCGGTATGCCGAAAGCCAGCATGCCACCGGCGACCGGCTGTGCTTCATAGACGGTCACGTCATAGCCCAGGCGGCCCAGATAGTAGGCGCAGGTAAGGCCGGAAGGTCCGGCGCCGATCACGGCCACCGACTTGCCTTTTTTGGGGAAGACCAGTTCCGTCCTCGGTTGACTCTGCTTCAAACCTTCGTCTGCCGCGTAGCGCTTGAGATCGCAAATCGCCAGTGCCTCGTCCAGTTGGGATCTGCGGCAATGGCTCTCGCAAGGATGGGTGCAGACCCGGCCGCAAATGGCTGGGAATGGGTTTTCCTGCCGGATCAGGTGATAGGCGTCAACCGGCCGGCCGGCTGCGATCAGGGCGATATACCCCGGTACATTGACGCCGGCTGGACAGGCGTTTTCACAAGGCGACAGGAACAGGTCAGAACAGACGCCAGCCCGGCATTTTTTGTCGCGGATGTGCTCTTCATATTCATGCCTGAAATACTTGATTGTACTCAAGACCGGGTTGGGCGCGGTCTGGCCCAGCCCGCACAGCGCAGTGTCGCGAATGGTTTTGCCCAGCTCTTCGAGCTCCTCGATATCGCCTTCCACGCCATCGCCTCGGGTGATGCGCTCCAGAATGTCGAGCATCCGCCGGGTTCCCAGCCGGCAGGCCACGCATTTGCCGCAGGACTCTTCCTGGACAAACTCCATGAAGAAGCGGGCAACATCGACCATGCAGGTGTCCTCATCCATGCAGATCAGGCCGCCGGATCCCATGATCGCGCCGAGTTCCACCAGTGATTCATAGTCAATCGGGGTGTTCAGGTGCTCACGGGTCAGACAGCCGCCGGATGGACCGCCGGTCTGCGCGACCTTGAAGGTCTTGCCATTGGGAACGCCGCCGCCGATGTCAAAGATGATCTCACCCAGCGTCATGCCCATCGGGACTTCAACAATGCCGGTATTTTGGATATCCCCGGCCAGGGCGAAAACCTTGGTGCCTTTACTCTGGTCGGTTCCGATCGATGCGAACCAGTCCGCACCGCGCCGCATGATCGGGGCGATATTGCCGAAGGTCTCCACGTTGTTGATCACCGACGGTTTGCCGAACAAGCCAACATCGGATGGATAAGGCGGTTTCTGTCGGGGCTCGCCGCGCTGACCTTCGATCGAGTTCATCAGGGCAGTTTCCTCGCCGCAGACAAACGCGCCGGCGCCGATCCGGATCTGGATGTCAAAGTCAAAGCCTGAACCAAACAAGTCCTTGCCTAAAAGCCCAAGGCCCCGAGCCAGGTCGATGGCGTTGGCCAGGCGCTCGATGGCCAGAGGGTACTCTGCACGGACATAGACATAGCCCTTGCTCGCGCCGATCGCGAAGCCGCCGATCGCCATGCCTTCAACGACGGAGAATGGGTCGCCCTCAAGCAGGCTTCGGTCCATAAATGCGCCGGGGTCGCCTTCGTCAGCGTTGCAGATTATGTATTTCTGGTCAGCCTTGACACGGTTTGCGAACGACCATTTGAGGCCGGTCGGGAAGCCGCCGCCGCCTCGGCCGCGCAGCCCGGATGCCTTGATTTCGTCCAAGACATTCTGGGGCTCCATTTTGGTCAAAACCTTGCACAGGGCAGAAAAGCCCTTGTTCGCAATATACTCGTCTAAACTGTCGTAGGCGATGCGCCCGCAGTTGTCCAGCACGAGTTTTTGCTGGCGGTTGAAAAATGCAATATCATGCTGGTGCAAAATCTTCTCGCCGGTCTGCTGGTCCTGGCAGCAGAGCCGCTCGACCGGTTGGTCGCCCTGCAGATGCTGTTGCACGATTTCCGCCATATCCTCGGGCGCGAGTTTGCAATACAAGACGCCGCCCGGTCGAATAAGCATGACCGGTCCGGCATCGCAATTGCCCATGCAGCCGGTCATCTTGATCTGAACCTGGTCAATCAACCCAGCCTTTTCGATCTCACTGAGCAGTGCTTCCTTAACGGCCGAGCAGTCGCAGGATATGCAGCCTGCGCCAGCGCAGATCAAGACTGAATAGCGGTATGACTTTTGGTTTTCGCGAAAAGAATCAAGCATCTGATCTAAATCAGCTTGTGTTCTAATTTTCTGTTTATCCATATTTACACCCTCTACTCGTAATGTTTGAGAATGTCCTGCAGTTTGTTCGGGTTGACCCGCTTGTGCACGACATTGTCAATTGAAACAGCCGGCGCCAACCCGCAGGATCCGATGCACCGCTTGACCTCGAGCGAAAAACGCCGGTCAGGCGTTGTCTGGCCAACGTCGATGCCCAGCGTCTCCTTCAAGGCATCCAGGACCTTGGTGGCGCCACGCACATAGCAGGCAGTCCCAAGGCAGATCTGGATCGTGTGCCGCCCTTTGGGCTGGGTTGTAAAATACGAATAGAATGAAACAACGCCATGAATCTTAGACATCGGCAAGTCCATCTCGCTGCCGATGAACTGCAAGACGTTTTCTGGCAGATAATTGAAAATGGCCTGGGTCATGTGGAGAATTTGGATGAGATTGCTCTCGCGTCTGTCATAATCCGAAATGACCTGGCGAAGCAGGTCGAACCGCTGTTCTTCTGTTGCCACCTCAGTGGCACAATCCAAAGTCCGCTCCATGGCGCGCACCTCCGGCAGATATGCCCTTCGCACCTTCTTCAATCGCGAAAGGCTTCGGATTGCTGCGGCCTGTTGGATCAACAGGCAAGACTGCTGCCACAAACGTTTACGGTTCTTTTTTAGATTGTACCACAGGTTACGGCGGTTAACTAGGAAATATTGTCAATATCAGTTAGGGTAACTACGCCCTGATCACGTCTGCCCTTTGCACGATCAACTGTTTTATCGTTCTTGAGCTCCTCTGATAAACATGACAGATCACATTGGTGTAAAAAATAATCTGTTAGTGAACAGAGCTTGTTCGGTATTGAATTGGCGGCTTTGACTGAAATCGAGCAGTCGTCCGCAAATTTCAAGAAATCATTTCGTCGGATAGTTCTCTTCTTCCCATTCAGCGTCAGCGCAAGCTACTCTTGATCCTTTGGCATAACAATATACCCGATCGGGGACTATCGAGCATTATTTTCTGTTGATAGGTTACAGAAATAAGCAGCGCGAAGCGCAATTGATCATTTATAGTTGTTTGTTTCATGTGCAGAATATCCCGTTATGCATAGATGCTGGTGTTGACTCAATATGATTCTTTGATGCCTGCGTCCTTTGCTATTCAAACCGCATGCTCCGTTTAGATTGCACCGGACAGGATGTATAATAGACAGTATCAAGACAGCTTGTTTAGCGTTCCCTGGAGGTTATGAGATGTGCGGAAGATATGCCATCCTTGAAGAAGAGGACATTCTGGAAATGCGTGAGATTATCCAGGAGGTCAATCGGAAGTTCGCAGATCGGCAAAAGCTCGTTTCTCGCGGCGAGATATTCCCGACCAATACCGTCCCGGTTCTTCGAAGCCAGGCGGATAAGGTGGCGTTGGATGTCATGAAATGGGGCTTCCCGCATTTTCAGAAGAAGAGCAGCGTGATCATTAACGCCAGGTCTGAAACCGCACATGAGAAGCGGATGTTCAAGGACGCTTTCGTCAGCCGCCGCCTGATTCTGCCGTCAACCGGCTTTTACGAATGGGATCGCCGTCTGCCCAAAGGGCAAAACAAATATTACCTGTCCCTGCCCGGGAGAGTCATGTACATGGCTGGCATCTACAGCCAGATCCAGGATACGGATGGTCAGGCACTCGACTGCTTCGTCATCCTGACGCGCGAGGCCGCGGGCGCGGTCGCCGATATCCATGACCGGATGCCGGTGATCTTCCCCAAAAACCTGATCCGCAGCTGGCTGGCTGCTGATTCAGACCCGCTGGCGCTGCTTGACTTGTCGGTCGCGCCGGAACAAGCCCGGCTCATGGTCTAAATTTTTACAATTCCCACCATTCACGGCCATCGGCCTTGGTCAGGCGCTTGGCCGCCTCCGGACCTGTGCTGCCGGCCGCGTAGTTCGGAAAATCGACCGGGCGGGCGGACAGGATGTTCTCAATGCTGTCCACAAACTGCCAGGAGCATTCCAGTTCATCCCAGCGGGTGAACAGCGACTGGTTGTCCCGCATGGCTTCCAGGATCAGGCGCTCATAGGCCTCAGGCGAGTTGCTTTGGACCTGGGCGCTTTGTGAGAAGTTGAGGTTAATCCGCTCCATCGCGAACGTGTTGCCCGGCCGCTTGGCGTTGATCTGGAAGAACAGCCCTTCGTTGGGCTGGATTTCGACCACCAGCAGATTCGGGTTCTGGTTCTTGAAATCGCTGAAGAACTCAATGCCGGGCAGTTTTTTGAATTCGATCACGATTCGCGTCGATTGGTGGTCCATGCGCTTGCCCGCCCGGATGTAAAACGGCACACCCGCCCAACGGAAGTTGTCGACATGCGCCTTGAGCGCGATAAAGGTGTCGGTTTCGGATTCGGGAGACACCCGTTCTTCTTCTCTGTAGCCCTTGACGGCAGTCCCATTCACCTGGCCTGGACCGTACTGGCCCCGGACAATGGTACGGGTGCTGGACTGCTCGTCAATCGCGCGCAGCGATCGGAGCACCTTGACCTTCTCGTCCCGGATCGATTCCTGATCAAGGTCTACGGGCGGCTCCATAGCGATCAGGGACAGCATCTGCAGCAGGTGGTTTTGCAGCATGTCGCGGCGGATGCCGGAGTGTTCATAGTAGCCGCCTCTGGATTCAACCCCCAGCGTCTCGTATGATGTGATCTGGATGTTGTCGATGTAGTGGTGGTTCCACAGCGGCTCGAACAGCGAATTGCCGAATCGCAGTGCGAGGATGTTCTGGATCATCTCCTTGCCCAAATAATGATCAATTCGGAAAATATGACTTTCCGGCAGAGATTTGGTAATAATGCTGTTGAGCTCGCGGGCGGTGGGCAAATTGGAACCAAAAGGCTTTTCAATCATCAGGCGCTGCCAGCCTCTTGCGTTGTCCAAAAGCCCGCATTTCTGCAAACGGTTCGACAGGACGCCGAAGTAGTCCGGCGCAACAGCCAGGAAGTAGAGACGGTTACCGCCAGTATCATACTGTTTGTCTAAAATCTCGAGTTTTTCGATCAACGGCTGGTAGCAGTTCTCGTCAGCGTCAAAGTCAATTTGGGTGTAATAGATCCGCGACAGCAGAATGTCCAGGATCTGGCGGTCGACCGGATGGCTACCGTTCTTATTGATTGCCCGGCTGACCGACTGCTCGGCATCCTGGCGATACTCGGCTTCCCGCTTGTCTCGGCGGCCAACCGTCACGATCGCGAACTGTTCTGGCAATAAGCCATTCTTCTCCAGTCGGTACAGGGCTGGCAGCAGTTTTCGGTGTGTCAGATCCCCGGTTCCTCCGAAGATGACAAACAGGCAAGCCATGTCTTGCTGCCTCATATCTGAATCAGTCATTTTCAGCCTCCTTTTCAGCTATCGCCGGAACCTGACCAACTGTTGACTCGCGAATTTTCAATTCATGGTCAACCATGACATGGTAGCCGGTTGATATTTCATCATTGATCAACAAGTGGATCAGCTTGGCTGTCTCGCAGCCGATCTCGAAGAACGGTTGGGATATCGTGGTCAGCGGCGGGCGGATGATTTCAGCAATTTCGTCATTGTCGAAACCGGCCACCGCGATGTCTTCGGGCACTTTGAGCCCAGCTTCCTTGAACGCATGGATGCAGGTGGCGGCCAAATGGTCGTTGGCGCAAAAGACAGCATCTGGTCGCGGAGCCATTTCAAGAATCGCTTCAGCCGCTTCATAGGCACTTTGCTCATCAAAATCCGCCTGGATCACCAGCTTCGGGTCCGATGCCAATCCGGCTTCAGCCAAGGCCAGGCGGTATCCCAGTTCCCTGAGCCTGACAAATCCCGGCAGACCATCGTCCAGATATGGTGCGACGAAGGCGATGCGCCGCCGGCCGATGTCCAGCAGGTGCCGGACCATGTCTCTGGCGCTGCGCTTGTTATTGATCGACACGACATACGAATTGCTGATGCCCAGGTATTCACCGCATTGGACGACCGGGCATCTTTTGCGCAGGTCTTTGAGTTGGTCCTGGGTCAGCGGGATGTTTAGCAGGATGATACCGTCAACCATCTTCTCATTGAGAATCTTGATTGATTCAAGATCCTCTGCCCGATGGCTGCCATAGTGGATCAAGACATCATACCCAAGTCCCTCCGCTTCAGCCTGGATGCCGGATACGACTTCATAGATCAGGGCGGTGCAGATGATCAGGAGGGTCTTATTGGTTGATTTGGGCCGGATTCTGCTGAAAGTCGAAGGCTGGTAGTCCAGATCTCTGGCGGCAGCCAGAACACGCTTGCGTTTCTCTTCCGAGACCACATAGCTGTTGTTCATAACCCTGGAAACCGTCGCCACTGAAACCTTGGCGAGCGCTGCCACATCCTCAATGGTCGCCATCCGCTACCCTTTCCGGCTATTTCTACCGCTTTGCGGCATAATCCTTGTATTTAGCCAGCAGTTCCGCCTTGTTCGGGATCTGCCCCGGACCAACGGCCTGTGTCTTGATCTCTGTGGAGTGCTCGAGCTTGCCGGCATCCTTGAGACGCGAACGGGCCTGCTCAGCTTCGCTAAAGGTTGTCCGGATCTGGCCGTCGACCAGTTCAAGCCGGCCTTCGATACCGCAGACCGGGCACTCTACGCGGTTTTGGTCATGAAGAATAGTCAGCATGTCACAGTGACAGACCGGACAGGCACCCTCCTGCTCGCCGCGCCAGCGGGTGCGCACTTCGGCCGTTTCAGCCTGGACGGCCTGGGCAATGTTACCGCCCAGCTGCACCATACGCGCCATCATGGGCTGGTTGCCGACGACGTGCTCAAATTTCATGGCGCCGTGGTACTCAACCATGTCGACGATATCGATGCCCATCGGCATCGGCAGCTCATACATGGTCGGCAGCATGAACGACAGCCAGTTTTTGGTGACAGCACCGCCAACCGAGATCAGGGCTCCAACACGGGGTTTAAAGGATCTGGGATCCGGCAGCTTGTCTGCCGGCTTGCCGTCTGCCAGACCCTGGTCATAGGCTGGCTGGCGGAAGGTGATGTCATGGGACGGGCCAATCCGGTCGCAGACCGTCTTGAACTGGCCGGTGGGTGACAGGACATAGGTTGGGGAGGCAACGATCAGGGCATCGCTGTCCATCAAGGCCTCATCCAGGATATGGAAGTCATCCTTCAGGACACACTCTCCCTTGCCCCTCCCTGAAACAAGTCCGATAACACAGGCGATGCAGCCAGTGCAGTCCTTGATATCCAGGTCCAGCATCCGGATGAACTCAACATCGCAGCCTTGCTGCTCGCAGGTCATCAGGGCTTCCTTGACCATGATTTCGCAATTGGACATTTTACGGCCGAACGACAGGCCGAGTACTTTCTTCTTCATGATTTCTTCTCCTCGTGCAAGCCGGAACTCTAATATGTTGCATGAATGATTCAAGCATACCAAAACCAGTCGTTGATTGTAAGTCCATCGGCTTGTTTATACCTATAATTATATAATAACAAGGTGCGGAAATGGCTTGTATCTATGGCACAATCTATTTTGCCGCCAATTGTCCACTCCGGACAGAAGAAGACTTTTCGATAACTTACGCCTCCATCTTATTGACATAAACCGAAAATGAACATATAGCAGCAGGTTGTTCACCGAGGATGGCGATCTGAAATCAGCCGCAGGATTCGCCTGACCCAAAAGATGCAGAAGCTGCTGGCGGACCAGCAAAGCTTCTGCATCTTCTCATTGGGCTATTGCGTGTTTAGAACAAGACCCGGTTGAAAAAGTTACTGGTTCTGACATGAATGACTGAAACGCCGCCAGCCAGCGGCCAGATTCATTCCGGTTCGTGCTTTATGCCGATCACCGCAACGCGGCAGGTGACCATCGTAGATTTGTCAATGACCTCTTGAGTGATCATCCGGGATCCTCCGCGTCATAAAGATCGATCAGGTAGCCGACTGATCTCTCGCCCGCTATCCGACCGCTGTTCAAGGCAAATCCCATGGTGTTGCCCGGCAGGATGAAGACATACGAGTCGCCGAAGATGGTGCAGGCATCGGTTCCGGCGCCGTACAGGCCCGGGATCGGGTCGAATCCGGTATCCAGGACCTCTGTCTTGTAGTTGATGCGCAAACCGCCAAGAGAGCCATATCCACTCGGATAAAACGCCACCGCGTAGTACCTCGGGCCCTTAAGCGGCTTGAGATACCTTGCGTCTTTGAAGAACAGCTCGTCTCGGCAGCCGCAGGCCTCGTTGTAGGCTGCGACGGTTTTTTGCAGTCCGGCCTTGTCGATGCCAGTCTTGTCCGCCAGTTCTTCAAGGCTGTCCGCGGCAAAGATGTACGCGTCTTTGTCTGCGACGGCCTTAGCCATTTCCGAGTCATAGGCTTCGGCGTTTTCGATGTGGGATACCAGCCCGTAGTTGTCAAAGCCGTATTTGGCGTAATGGTTCTTGATCGAATCGTCGATGATCGAGAAGCCAACGCTCTTTTTCTGGGTGGTCAGGACATTGGACGCGAAAGTCGTATTCTGCAGGACCTCTTCATTCATAAAGCGCTCGCCCTGCAGGTTGACCATCAGGTTGGGCTGGCGATGGGATGTAACCACCGTGCCATAGCCGCCTTCGGTCGGGCAGTTGTAACCCACCTCCATATTACAGTCGGTTTTCGCGGCACCGATAGCCCAGGCCATTTTCAGGCCGTCACCGACAATGCCCGGTACGCGTTTGCTGAACATGTCCTTGCCGTATTCGTACGGTGTCAGTTCCCGGATCATGTCCGGGTTGTCACCGAAGCCGCCAGTCGCAACAATCGCCGCGGCGCAGTCAATCCGGATTGTCTCACCGTTTTTGTCTACGGCAATGACACCGGTAATCCGGCCACCTTCACGGACAAGCTCTTTGGCCGGCGTCTCATACAGGAATTGGACGCCCAGTTCCTCGGCGCGCTCGGTCATCAGGCGCATCATGGTGCCGGCAGCCCGGGGGCCGATTTCACCGCTTTCAGGCTTGACGATATGCCAGCTGGCTTCGGAGTCGGGAAAATACTTAAACGCGCCGGCAAACTCGACACCCATGTTCTCGAGCCACTCGATCGTATCTGCCGACTTGCATAGGTACTCCCGGACCAGCCTGGGGTCAACACGCCAGTGGGTGTAGTCCATAAATTTCTTGAAGGCTTCCTCACGAGTCAAGCCAATCAGCATCTTTTTTTGAATCCGGCTCTCGACTGCCAGCGGGCCCATTGCCATATTGCTTGCGCCGCCGGTCGTATTGGACTTTTCCAGAACAATGACATCCGCTTCTTTTTCAGCTGCTGCGACTGCCGCGGCAAGGCCTGCCGGCCCTGCTGCGATAACACACAAATCACACTCCATCGTATTCATTCAGAATTTCCTCCATAGGTTATTTCTTCTCTATTATATAACAACCTATGGATCATGCCAGCCCTTTGTAGTCAAACCAGTCAAATTCCGCCTGATTGATGCTGGCTTTGCCATTGCTGGTCGCAAACATGCCCAGCACCGTCCCGATCATGCCGCCGACATTTTCCGGATTGATCAGGCGTCCGTCCACATGATCGACCAGGATTGTCAGGGCGTCTTCTGCCTGGCCGGTTGAAATTTGGATATCCTGTCCTTTCTGGACAATTTCAATGACCAGTTCACTACCCTCGATTTCCCGCTCAGCAAGAACAGCTTCGCGGGTCTTACTGGTAAAGCCAGGCCGCATGGGCAGACCATTGAAATCGCAGGTGACCAGTACAGCCTGCACCATTTGTTTTCCGTCCTTGAGCGTTTGCTCAACCCGGATCTGGTGGTTGTTGGCCTGAATGATCGCCAGCCCGGCACGCTCATGTTCACCGCCGGCGGCAAATCGCATGCAGGCCTGCGCCAGGAAACTGATGTCTGTCTGCCGACGGCCGACAAACGGCAGCGTCGGGATGGTTCTGTCCGGCTCATCCGGATGCTCCATCGAGATTTTTTCGAGCTCCGGGCTCATCGGACGCTCGAGCAGTGAGAGGGTCAGACGGCTGTTCCCAACCGTCCAGAAGTCCTGATAGGGCGTCCCCAGGAAAATCCAATTCATGTTCAGCTGATCCGAGTCAAAGTCGTCGCGGACAAGCTTGGACGGTCGGGGCGATGCTGGCAGCTCCGGGGCTGGATACGACCATTCAACCCGGCCGGTGCCCGGGCTCATGACCGGCCAGCCATCTTCCCAGACAACCGGAACGATGAAGGATTCACGCCCTAGGTTTTTATAATAGCCGCCGATCAGGCGAGACGCCAGCATGACCGCATACCAGTCGCCCTGTTCGGTTTCCACCAGGTCGGCATGGCCGGTGTTGCAGATGGGGAAATTTTGACCCAGATGCCGATGGGTCATGATTGGATTGCCCCGATGTCCGACAAATGGTTTGAACAGCTCACGGCTTCTGGCGATGGTCACTGAATGATAATGCTCGGTGCCGCCTTCGGCGATCACCAGGTAGTACCAACCGTCCCGCTTGTACAAGTGCGGTGCCTCCGGGTAGTCGGCATTGACCAGTGCACCGCCCCAGATGTCCACCTGGGGTCCGATCGGGTCAAGCGTATCCAGATCAATCTCGCACATCCAGATGACCTGTGGCCCTGTTGATCCGTCCTTGTTTTTCCGACGCCGCGTTCCAGTAAAATAGCAGCGGCCGTCGTCATCGAAAAACAGCGACGGATCAATCCCCTGAGCATCCGGGATCCAATGCGGCTCGGACCAGGGACCGACCGGGTCGGTTGCGGTCACAATGAAGTTGCCGCGGTCGCAGAAATTGGTGCAGATGCAGTAGAAAGTGCCCTCATGATAGCGAATCGTCGGCGCCATGATACCGCCGAACAGCGAATCCGGGGTCAGATGCAATTGTGAAGGTCGGTCCAGGACATGCCCGATCTGTCGCCAGTTGGCAAGGTCCGTGCTGTGGAAGATCGGGATGCCGGGATAGACGGCAAAGCTGGAGGTGATCATGTAGAAGTCTTTGCCGACCCGGCAGATGGACGGGTCGGGATAGAATCCGGATAAAATCGGATTGTTGAGCTGTTCAGCCATGTTCAATCATCTCCTTTGAGTGGAAGACCCCCTCCACAGGGTGAAGGGGGTCTTTTCAGTGTTGGTATTCAGGTCGATTGGACGAATTACGCTTCGTCTTCGCTGTAAAGGTCCACCAGATAGTCGACTGAGTTTTCACCCGCCATACGGCCGCTGTTCAAGGCGAAGCCCATGGTGTTGCCCGGCAGGATGAAGACATAGGAATCACCAAAGATGGTGTTGGCATCGGTTCCTGCGGCATAAAGGCCCGGAATCGGCTTCCAGTTTTCGTCCTGGACTTCAGTCTTATAATTGATCTTGATGCCGCCCAGCGAACCGTAGGCGCCGGGGTAGAACGCGACTGCGTAGTAGCGCGGGCCCTTGAGCGGTTTCATGTAATGGAAGTCCTTGCCAAACAGGGTATCCCTGGAAGCGCACATCTCATTGTACTCTTCGACGGTCTTCAAGAGGCTATCCTTGTTGACTTTCATCTTGTCAGCCAGTTCCTCGATGCTGTCAGCTGCAAAGAAATAGTCCGGATCGGTTTGAACCGCCTTGGCCATTTCATCGCGGTAGGGTTCAAAATCCTCGACGTGGAAAACCAGGCTGGCCTTGTCAACGCCGTTCTTGATGTAGTAATTGAGGATCGTCTCGTCAATGATCGAGAAGCCGACAGACTTTTCCTGGGTGAACAGGGCATTCGAGAAGAACGTGGTATTGCTCATGACGTCTTCATCGCAGAAACGTTCGCCGTTCAGGTTGACGGTCAGGTTTGGCTGCTGGTGGGTGACCTTGACAGTCGGGTACTCGTCGCCAACCGGGCAGCCGTAGGCAACTTCCATGTTGCAGTCAGTGCGGGCCGCGCCGACTTCCCAGGCCATCTTCATGCCGTCGCCGACAACGCCGGGAATGCGGAAGTTGAACATATTCTTGCCATATTCATACGGCGTAAACTGTTTGATCATGTCAGGGTTGTCGCCGAATCCGCCGGTGCAGACGATGACAGCGCCGCAATCGATCTGAATCTCTTCACCGTCTTTGTCAACCGCCAGGACGCCGACAATCTCATCGTCTTCCTTGAGGATTTTCTTCGCCGGGGTCTCGAGCAGAAACTGGACACCAAGCTCCTCAGCACGCTGGGTCATGATGCGCAGCATTGAAGATGCGGCGCGGGGACCCATCTCGCCGCTTTCAGGCTTGACGATGTGCCAGCTGGCTTCTGATTCGGGGAAGTACTTGAAGGCGCCAAAGAATTCCACGCCCATGTCTTGCAGCCACTGGATCGTATCAGCTGACTTGTACAGGTATTCGCGAACCAGGCGTGCGTCGACGCGCCAGTGGGTATAGTCCATGAATTTCCGGAAGGCTTCTTCCTTGGTGATGCCGATCAGGTTGTCGCGCTGGATTTTGGTTTCAACGCCCAAAGGGCCCATGCCCATGTTGCTGGCGCCACCCGTGGTGTTGGCTTTTTCCAGTACGATGACTTCGGCTTCCTTCTCAGCAGCCGCGACTGCAGCTGCCAGACCTGACGGGCCGGCCGCGATGACAACGACATCACATTCCATTTGTTTCATAATCTTTCCTCCTTCGATTTCTCTTGACTCTTGCCTTATTGGCTATATTGAAAATGATTGGTTCGACCGATTAAAAATAGATATTACTGCCGATCTTGTCCTTGGGGATCGGCATTAGGCAATCCCAATGCTCGGCCAGCAGGCCGTCTTCGAACCGGTACATGTCCACAACGACACTTTCGTTTTCACCGGGCAGACCAACAGCATGAATATGCACCGCTGCCATATCCCCGTCCAGAATGATGCGCTTGACGTTGAGTTTGAATCCCGGCACCTGCTGGAACTTGCCAGCAAAGGCGTCAATGAACGCCTGGCGGCCCTGGCCCACGCCGGGGTTGTGCTGGATATAGTCTTCCCGGAGATATTTGACCGCCGCCTGGGCATCGTGCCCGTTGAAGACTTCCTCATAGAACCGGTTCAGAAACGCTTTCTTGTCCATGCTTTCATCCTTCCCGCTTAGCCTTGTCAGTCGACATTGAGGGCGACCATCGCCATGTTGCCGACCATTTCATCGACCGGCGCGCCTCTGGAAAAGTCTCCGATGGACTTGGCAAATCCCTGCAGCATCGGGCCGTAGGCATTGGCGTTGCCGAAAATCTGAACCAGCTTGACGCCGATGTTGCCGGCGGACAGGTTCGGATAGATAATGACGTTAGCCTTGCCCGCGACATCGCTGGCTTCTTTGACCTTGCGCTCGGCGACCTTGGGAACGATCGCGGAGTCCAACTGGAGTTCGCCGTCGATCTTGAGATCGGGTCGGCGCTCACGGCAGATTCTCAAGGCTTCGAGAACTTTGTCGACCTGTGCATGTTCGGCACTGCCCTTGGTTGAGAAAGACAGTAGCGCAACTCTGGGCTCCCAGCCCAGCAGGCGGTTGATGGAGTCAGCCGTCGTCATCGCGATATCCGCCAGTTCTTCGGCATCCGGGTCAGCGTTGACCGCCGCGTCGGCGAAACCCAGGAGATTTCCTTCCGAGCCCTGCCAGCCCGGAATGTCCATGATGCCAATGCTGGAGATGGTGCGGATGCCTTCCTTGGGGCCGATGAATGTCTGTCCGGCCAGAACGACTTCCCCCGTCGAGTGGTTGATGCCGGCCATCATGCAATCGGCTTTGCCGATTTTGAGCATGATCATGGCAAAATTCATCGGATCTTTCATCTTGCGCAGCAACCGCTTCTCAGAAAACTCGTCGCTGATCGCCATATGCGCCTTCGCGTATTCAGCATACAGGTCCTCATCCGGATGATTGACCAGCTCGATTCCATCGAGGTCAAATCCCAGACCCCTGGCCCGGCTGTTCAGCTCTTCAGGATTGCCGATCAGGATCGGCTGGATAATTCCCATATCCTTGGCTTTGCGTGCAGCCTGCAAAATTCTGTCGTCATCCGTTTCGGGCAGCACCAGCTTTCTGGGGTTTAGACGGGCGCGCTCAAACATTTTCTCCATGACAGATGTACTCATTTGAAATAATCCTCCTAGTTGGTCTTAGCTTATCATCATGGCAAAGGCCATGGCGTAATCCTGATTGTGTGTGAGTGAAACCTGAATGTCACTGATTCTGCTGGCGTTGGCCAGTTCATGCATCCTGCCGCTCAGCCGAACGGCGCTTTTGCCGGACGGCAGCGTCGTGATTTCAATCTCATTCAGCCGTATGGTTCCGTCACCCGATCCAATTGCCTTGAAGATCGCTTCCTTGCCGGCAAACTGTCGGGCCAGGCACAAAACCCGGTCATGGCACGAATCGGCTTCGGCACGCTCTCTAGCGGTAAAAGCCTTGTGCAGAAAAGCACTTCCCGCTTCAAGCGAGGCTTGATCTGAGCGAAAACGTTTGATGCTGAGAATATCCGTACCCACGCCATAAACCAAATTATCCACCTCGATCAAGGCTAAACAGAGTTCATTCTCATTATATCAAATCGATCAACAATTATGCATTGTACTATCACACAACAAAAACGTTTGCAAAACACCACTCTCGGATGATATGATTGGATAGATCAGGCCAACCCCTTTGAATAAGGTCGTTTTAGTCGAGGTATAGATATGGACTATCGCACAATATCCGAATCAATCAAAGGTGTTGTTATTCAGCAGATGCTCATCGGAAACGACAGCCGGACGCTGTCAGATGCCCGCTTGCTGGAAGATGTCCAGAACTTCCTGTCAGCCGACGTTTTGTATATCGGCCTGCGGAGCCAATTTGTCCAGCTAGACCCGGTTTATACAGATGGCTGCAGTTTCTGGCTGGTCGAGGACTCGAATCCCAGCGCAGCGACCTTCATTCAAGGGCAAGCCAATATTGGGATATTGCCGCAAGGCACCTCGCCCGGCTTGATCTGCGCCCAGGCCAAACAGACGTTGGCAATGGCCGCTCGGTTGAACGAGGCGGTTTCCCGGTTGGCCCGGGCGATGCTCGAAGACAAAGGCCTGGCATACCTGACTGACGTGGCCTCCTCGATTTTCAACATGTCGATCCTGATCTCCGATAACAGCTATCGCTATTTGGCCTGGTCCCGGGTCGAGGGCGATGATGATCTCATCGAATGGGATGAACATGACGACTACATCGCGGATGAGTTTGTCCGCGAGATCCAGAACCGACGGATCGATGAAAAAATCCGTTCGGCCGGCAGGCCGCTATTGGTCACCAGCGGGCGCGGCCAGCGCTACCTGGTTATGTCCGCATCAATCGGCAACCTGGAAGTCGCCCATGTCAGCCTGTTTCCGCAAGACCGCGAGGTCGGACCTTTTGAACAGGACCTGCTGGTTCTGTTTTCACAGATGGTGGCCAATGACATCCAGAAATACAGTCTGGTCAACGCCAGCAACATCGCCGCTTACGCCAATCTAGTCACAGACGTTATCGATGGCAAGGTCGCAAGCGATACCGAGACCCGCCGTCGGCTCAGCGTCTTTGGCTTTCACCTCCAGCGCTTTGTCCGCGTGATGGTCATCGAAGCCAAGACCGACCAGCGATCGGACACGCGGCTGCAGATGATGCTTGTTCAGATTGAGAAGAACATCCCCGACAGCCTGCCGGTCCTGTTCAAGGGCAGTCTGGTCGTTCTGCTCGGGTCCGGCAGTCAGCCCGGCGATGAGGATCTGGCCAATCAGCAGATCCTGCGGTTTCTGGACAACTTCCAGCTGGTTGCGGGAATCAGCAGTGCGTTCGATGATCTAAAACAAGCACCCCAGCACTTTAGTCAGGCCAGTAACGCGATCGAAATAGGCCACCGGCACATCCCCTTGGCGCGACTGTACAATTATGACAGCCTGCGCATCCATCACCTGTCCAGCCTGTGTCTGGACAAAAACCAATTGCTCAGCATCCACCACCCTGCAATCAGACTGCTGGACGAGTATGATCGCCTGCACCACTCGGACCTGCTTAACACGCTGCGCATCTATCTGAAATTCGTCCGCAACCCGACCCGGTCGGCCAAAGCACTGTCCATTCATAAGAACACACTTTTTTTTAGAATTGACAAGATCAAAAAGATCACCGGTCTCGATCTGGGTGACGGCGATGAGATTATGCAGCTTTCACTAACCTTCAAACTGATGGAGATCAACGCTTGAAGCAGAATATATCCGGGCGATCAGGATGGACTTGTTGACTCGCGAACCATCAGGCGGTGGGCCATCAGGATATGGCGGCCTGAAGACGGACCTTCTTTGAGCAGTGACATCAGCAGTCTGACGCACTCGACGCCGATCTCATTTCTCGGCTGGCTGATGGTCGTCAGCGGTGGCCGCATCATTTCACTGATTTCATCATTGTCAAATCCTGCTATGGCGATCTCCTCAGGGATCTTGACATTGGCATCCTGCATGGCCAGCATGATACCGGCTGCAAGGGTGTCAAACACACAAAAGATCGCATCCGGCGGGTTATCCATGCCGATCATGCTTTGCACCGTCTGGTCAAAGCTCTCGGGATCGATGTCCGTATTGAAGACCAGTTCTGGATCGAACACCAGATTGTGCTCCAGCAAAGCGGATCGATACCCGATTTCACGCTCCGACGTAAAGGCCGGGATCAGATCCGACAAACCCGGCATGACCAGGGCTATCCTGCTATACCCCAGGCCAATCAAATGGTTGACGACATCATTGGCTGCCCGCTCGTTGTTGATCGAAACCGTGAAGCTGTCCGGCGTATCGAGAATGCCGCCGCACTGCACGACCGGAAACAGGGATGACAGCTCTTCCAGCTCACCTTCGGCAAATACGTAATTAATCAGGATCAGTCCGTCGACCAGACCCTGGCGGATCAGACTATTGGACTTGAGCTGACCCTGTTCGCTGCCGGTGTAGCTGAAGACGACGTCATAGTCGTAGGCTGCCGCCTTATCCTGGATCCCTTCATAGATGCCGCCGATAAAGACCGGCCCGGCAACCATAATCACATGATTCTCCGCCTGCCTGGCCGCGCTTCGGCTTGTCCGGTAATTCAGTGCCTTGGCAGCGGCCAGGACCTTTTCCCGCTTCTCTGAAGACACCATGTAGCTGTTGTTCATCACGCGTGAAACGGTCGCAATCGATACGCCTGCCTTGGCGGCTACATCTTCAATCGTTGCCATCTGCCAGCCTCCATCTTTTAACGAGTCAGTCGGATTGATATTCCTTTATATTATTACCGTTTATCAGAAAAAAGAAAAGGACTTGTCAGCTCGTATGCCTTGCAAACAACTGTAAAACTATACACAAAGCCTATTTTCAACGGAAATGGCGAGATTTCAGCTTGTTTAGCTTGTTTATTGGCTGTATTTTGACTATAATCTAATAGTAAAAATGTAAATTTTCACTCAGCAGAGGAGGACAGGCTTTGAAATCCGTAACCATTCAGGATGTTGCAAACGAGGCTCACGTTTCGATCGCTACTGTATCCCGGGTACTCAATGGAAAGGGGCCAGTTTCATCTGAAAAAAGAGCGCAGGTTCTCGCCGCTGTTGAAAAGCTGGATTATAATACAGACCGTCTGAACACTGACGGCAGCCAAAGCCCCAATATCCTGCTGATGATCGTCCCGCGGATTTCAAACCCCTTCTACAGCGCAATCATCCACGGCTTCCAGAACAACGCTTCACGCAACGGCTATGAAGTTCTGCTTTGCCAATCCATGAACAACCCCCACCGGACCGAGGAATACATCAGCCTGCTGCGCAAGAAGATTGTTGTTGGCGCGGTCACCCTGGACCCGTCCGAGAATTTGTCCGTCTTCTCATCGCTTGGCCACGCCTTTCCGATCGTCCAGTGCTGTGAATACAACGATGCCCTGGATTATCCGTATGTCAGTATCGACAGCATTGCGGCAGCCAAGCGAGCTGTCCAATTCCTCTACTCTGTCGGATACAAGCGCGTCGCCCTGATTAACTCCAGTCTCCAGTTCAAATACGCCCAGGATCGTCAGGCCGGATACGAACAGGCTTTGACGGAAGCCGGCATACCGATTAGAAAAGACTATATCGTCCACATATCCGATGTCAACTATTCGCTGGCGCTTGGCGCGGCAGACCAACTGCTTAAGCTCCCGGAGCGGCCAGACGCGATTTTTGCGGTTTCGGATGTCATCGCCGCCGCCGCGATCAAGGTCGCGCTCAAAAGCGGCATCAAGGTTCCGCAGGAGCTGGGCATTATCGGGTTTGACAACACCGAAATCGCCCAGATGTGTGAACCCTCGATTACAACCATCAGCCAGCCGCGCTACGAACTGGGCTATTATGCCTGTGACCTCCTACTCGAACAGCTGGCCAACCCCAAGTCGCCATCCAGACAGCTTCTATTAAACACCGAGCTGATCGCTCGCGAGTCAACCCTGCGATAATTGAAACTAGAACCAATTCATCTTCATCACGCCGATTGAGAATAAAGCGAGACGGGCATCCGACCAAGGATGCCCGCCTCTTTTTGATTTGGTTTCGAAAATCGATACCAATCGTATGGTTGATTATTGAGCCGCGATATAAGCGTCAACTTGAGACTGAACATCATCGATGATCGTCTGCATGCCGGCAGCTTCCAGCGCTGACAGGAATTGTGGCAGTGTTGTTTCCGGGTCGCTTGAACCAGAATTCAGGCCGGGCGCATACTGTGTAACGACGTTGATCACAGCCGTGTACTCGTTCGTGAAACTGGTTGAATCAACTGCGAAGCCCAAAAGCGGTGCCGTTGTCGCATTCTTGTTCAGTTCAAGTGCCTGCTCGCGCAAGTCCGCAGGATCCGGCTTAACAACCTTGGCCAGGAACTGGCTGCCAAACAGGAACGAAGAATTGACCCAGTAACTGGCCGAACCTGATTCGATGCCTTCCGGCAGCGAAATCGTGCCGTCTTCGTTGGTAACATAATGTCTGTCTTCAATACCATAATTGAACAGGTTGACGACATCTGCGTTGGTGTACATGAGGTTTAAGAATTTCAGCGCAGCCTCATCGTCCTTGCCGCTGACTGGCAGCGCCCAGACGAATTTCTGCATGATGCCGGTATTGACGATCGCCGGCGCGATAATCACGCTGATCATGTCATATCCGGTTTCATTGCTGTTGAATGTCTGGTGACCAAGCTCTCCATCCGTGACCTGGCCCAGTCCGCCGTTGGCCTTGATGGTGGCACCGCCGCCTTCAATCTGGGTAGCAGCATCTTTGGAAATATAACCCTTGTTGTACCAGTCATTCGCGATGGTAATTTTCTCCAGGAAGTACTCAGACGCATAGGCGTTGACAACCGTCGTGTTGTCGGTGCCGAAAATAGCGCCATATGCCCACTCAGCGCTGCTGAAGAACTCGCTGACGATCTGGGTGTCGAAATCATCAAAATTGGTCAAACGAGCCGTTGAGCTGATCACATTGCCCCAGCCGTTGCCCGATGAACAAAGCACAGGAATGTCACTCACAGCATCCACGGCAGCGACAACCGTCTCGAAATCATCGATGTTTTTCATGTTCTGATAGTTCTCAAGCATGCCGGCCTCGACGAGAACGTCTTTGCGCATATCGGCATAAGTCGAACTGACCTTGTCAAAAAGGCTCGGGAAACCATACATCTTGCCGGATATATAGACCCCGGACAAGTAACCTGGATTGACCGAATTGATCGCGTCTATGATGCCCTGTGCATACATCGGCGCCAGGTCCGTAATATCCTTGATCTGGTTCTGGTTGACCATCGAGGCATAGAGCGTTGGTCCGCCCGGCAAGGTTTCAAACAGATCCATATCCTCGCCGCCGGTAATCATCAAGGGAACCTGCTGCGAGTAGTTGGCAATTGATATTGGCGCCAGCGTGACATCAACATTGATTGTTGCCAGTGATATTTCATTGATAGCTGCGGCCACAACGTCCTGCTCGACCTGGTCCGCAAACAACGGATAGACCACAACAATTTCAGCAGGCGGGCCCATCGTCGTCGTTTCCGATGCGGTGGTACCGTCACCGGAAGTCGCTGTCGTTGGGGTCGTCGTCTGCTCGGTGCAGCTTGTCGCTAACGTTAAAAGCATGGCAAGGCAGATCATCATAATCAGTATTCTTCTCATAAAGTCATCTCCTTTGTTTCAATTGCTTTTCGTAGTGTCTTCTCAATTTCTTTTGTTTGCCTGTTCGCCTTAACTCCCTTCTTGATTACAGGCGGTTTGTTTCATATTTTACATTATACACCGATTTTTATAATCATTTATATAAACAAACGACAATCCACGATTCGAACGGTCCGGCATGCGTCCCGGAACGCGATTTTTGCTATTTGAAGTTTATTAGCGTGTGCCAAACCCAAGAGTAGTAATGTAAGAGGGGCAGGCAATCCCTGTCGGTCTTGCCTGCCGCTCGATTAATAATTCGGGAAGTATTCTTACCGTCAGTTTGTGTGCATCAACCTTTGACGCCGCCGAGTGAAATACCTTTGACGAAGTACTTCTGGAAGAATGGATACAGCGCCATGATCGGCACAGTGCCGATAACAGCCATTGCCATTCGGATCGAGATGCTGGGCAGCTCGACCGCCAGACTGGAGTCGTTGCCCATCTGGGCCAGCGCCTGGATCGTGACCAGGATTCGGTTCAGCACGTTCTGCAAGCTGAACAGCTCGACGTTGGTCAGGTAATAAAGACCATTCATCCAGTCGTTCCAGTAGCCGATACCGACCATCAGGCCGATCGTCGCCAGGATTGGCAGCGACAGCGGCATGACGATCTTGCGGTAGATAAAGAACTCATGTGCACCGTCGATCTTGGCCGCTTCGATCAGGGCCGGGTGGATGTTCAATGTGAAGAAGCTCTTCATCAGCAGGACATAGAACCCGTTGAACACCAGGTTGGGGAAGATCAGCGCGAACAGCGTGTTTTTGACGCCGAAGATCTGCGTCCACATCAGGTACTGCGGCACCAGGCCGCCGTTGAACAGCATGGTGAAAAAGACGAGAAACGTCAGCGGCCGACGCTTCTTGTAGTCGCGACGCGACAGCACATAGGCCATCATCGGCGCGATCGCCAGGCTTAGCATGGTTCCGACGACCGTGACACCAACCGTGATGCCGTAGGCGCGGACGATCGTGATTACATTGACCTTGAACAGGTAGGTGTAGGCTTCGAGACCCAACTTGCTGGGGAAGAAAGTGTAGCCGTCAACCAATAGCGTCTTCTCGTTGGTGATCGATGCGATGATCAGCATCAAAAACGGCAGGATCGCCGCCAGCGAAAAACACATCAGGATAATATGGAGGCCGATCTGACCCCATTGAATTCCTTTTCCTTTAACAACTGCCATGTCTGTCAGCCTCCTTTAGAATAATGCGCTGTCCGGATCCAGCTTGCGAACCAGCAAGTTGGCGCCGAGGACAACGAGGAAACCGACAATCGACTGGTAGAAACCAGCAGCAGCGGCCATTTGAATGTTGTTCAACTGCAAAAGAGCTCGGTAGACGTAGGTGTCAATCGTATTCGTCGTTTCAAACAGCGCGCCCGAGTTCATCGGCACCTGGTAGAACAGGCCGAAATCCGAGTAGAAGATGCGGCCGACATTGATCAGGACCAGTGTCGTGATCGTCTGACGGAGCATTGGCAGCGTAATACTCACGATCTGCTGGCGCTTGTTGGCACCATCGACCAGTGCAGCTTCATACAACTCTCGGTCAATGCCGATGACAGAGGCGAAGTAGATAACCGCCGCGTATCCGATCCCCTTCCAGATGAACACGAAGGTCAGGATAAACGGCCACAGCTTTGGTTCGGAGTAAAAGTTGACCGACTCTAAGCCCAGTGCCGGCAATACTGTCTTGTTAACAAAGCCGTATTGGCCCGACAGGAAAGCAAACACAATGTTGGCAATGATGATGATCGAGATCAGCTGCGGCAGCAGGACCGTAGTCTGGTAGAACTTGGTCATTCGCCGCACGCGCAGTTCACTGAGCATGATGCCAACCGCGACACCGATCAGGTTCAACAGGATGATAAACACCACGTTGTACAGAATCGTGTTCCGGGTGATGACGAACGCGTCTCGGGTCTTGAACAGAAAGATGAAATTGTCAAAACCGACCCAGGGGCTTTTAAAGATACCCAAAGCGTAATTGATCCGCTTAAAGGCAATGAACAAGCCCATCATCGGGATGTAGTTGTTGATGATCAGGTAGATAATGCCCGGCAAGACCATAATGTCAAGCATGCTAAACCATGCTCTCCTCTTTTTCCTGGCCAGCGGCAACGTAGTGGTCTGGTCATTTTTCATAATTGATTCGCTTCCATTCTATATGTATTATCTGCCGCCCCATGGCAGCATGAGAGCTTTCAATTTGAGATACAGGAGGGCGACGGGCATCCGTTTCGGGGTGCCCGCCGCCGACTTCTATAGTTCTGACAAGAAATCCTGCTTTATCGCATTAGTTGCTTACTGAGCGGCGACGAAAGCATCAACCTGAGCCTGTACGTCATCTAGAATTGTCTGATAACCTGCATTCTCCAATGCAGCCAGGAACTGCGGCAGCACCGTTTCAGGATCGCTGGAGCCGGAGTTCAGGCCTGGAGCGTACTGGGTCACAACATTGATAACCGCAGTATACTCATTGGTGAAGTTAGCAGTATTAACCGAGAAACCCATCAGCGGTGCGATCGCAGCATCCTGGTTCAGGGCCAGGGCCTGGTCGCGCAGATCTGCCGGGTCCGGCTTGACGGGATAGGCGAGATACTGGCTGCCAAACATGAAAGTCGCGTTGACAAAGTAGCGTGCGGAATCGGATGCAACGCCTTCAGGCAGTGAAATTGTACCATCGTCATTCATCACATAATGGGTGTCTTCGATACCATAGTTGATCAAATTGACCACGTCAGGATCGATATAGGTCAGTTCCAGGAACTTCAGTGCGGCTTCGTCTTCGTCACAGGAGACGGGAACGTTCCACATGAATTTCTGAATCGTGCCGGTGTTGACAACGGCTTTGGACAAGGTGATGGTGATCATGTCCTGGCCGCACTGGTTGGATGCGAATGTCTGGTGGCCGAGCTCACCGTCGGTGATCTGGGCCAGGCCGCCGTTGGCCTGAATCATCTGGTAGCCCATATCAACCTGGGTAGCGGCGTCTTTGGCGATGTAGCCTTTGGTGTACCAGTCACGAGCAATGCCGATCATCTTTTTGTAATAGTCTGAATCATAGGCGTTGACGACATTGGTATTGTCATTGCCGTAGACAGCGCCATAGGCCCATTCACTGTTGCTGAAGAACTCAGAGTAGTAGATGGAGGAGAAGTCGTCGAAATTGGTCGCACGAGCAGATGATGCCAGAACGTGGCCCCAGGCGTTGCCGCTGGAAACCATAACCGGGATGTCACTGGCCGCTGCAAGGGTTTCGGCAATAGCTTCGAGGTCGGTGATGCTGTTAGCGTTCATGTAGGCATCAAGCAGGTTGTTCTCGACGAGAACATCCTTGCGCATGTCCATAATGGTTTCAGTGACTTTGTCATACAGTCCCGGGAAACCATAGAGCTTGCCATCGATGTAGGCACCAGCCATGAAGCCGGGATTGACAGCGTCGACTGCGTCAAAAATGCCCGGTGCATACATCGGCGCGATATCGGTGATGTCTTTGAGCTGTCCCTGGGCAACCATGGTTGAGTACATGGTCGGACCGCCGGGCAGGCCCAGCACAAGATCCATATCCTCGCCGCCGGTGATCATCAGGGGAACCTGCTGGCTGAAGTTGGCAATGCCGATCGGGTAGATGTCGACATCAACATTAATTTTGGCCAACGAGATCTCATTGATCTTCTCTTCAACGATTTCCTGGTCTACCTGTTCAGCAAACGCTGGGTACACATAGACGATTGGCGTCGGCGGGCCCATGGTGGTTGTTTCCGATGTCGTTGTTTCGCCTTCTGAGGTGGTCGCGGACGGGGTTGTTTCTGCCGGTTGGCAGCCCACAGCCATGACCATCAGTAGGGAGAAACAAAGAATCAGGATGAGTGTCTTTTTCATTGTTAAGCCTCCTTCTTGTGGATCTTTTGTTTTTGTACAATCAAGATTGATTGTGCAAAATGCATGAAAGTGATCGAAATATATCACCTTACTGTTGTAATTATAAACAGCCGTTGATTGACTGTCAATTGTTTTCAGTTATTTACACTCCATTTTCACACCGTGAAAATAAGTACCGTTTGCTTTTCATAACCATTTACATTTTAATTTCTTCTCGGGTTTTTGAGTCATAATCAGTGACTACTTAAACCACATCATCAGCATGATCATTCCATACCAGTCACAGGGTCATCTCATATTATCCACTGCCCGGAAATCAGATCAATTATAGGCAAGACAACGTGAAGCCGAAAAAGACTGCCCCTGGCCGATTATGCGGCCAGGGGCAGTCTTTTTGTTTATTGATTATGCAGATTAGTCAATGGATGTTAGATGCTTGCCGGATTACTCGAAATTCACCACGATGCCTTGATTTGATGATTCAAACGCCGCTTCCATCAGCCTGAGCACGCGCAGAGCCTGCTCGGGCGTGACAATCTGGTCAGCAGTCCCTTCGACCGTGTCGACCAGGTTGCTGTACAGCTCGTTGTTGTCGAAGTTAACCTCAGGCAGGTCGTAGGTGTCAACCGACGTCATGTCTCGGGGTGCCATCGTCTTGGTCAGGCCGGCGCCGGCCAGAATTGGTTTGGCGTCCTTGTCTTCCCAGGATTTGAGTCGGACGATTTTACCCGTACAGCTCCAGTCCTGGATCGCTGCGGTGCCTTCCTTGCCGGCGATGTACCACAACGGCAGGTTGATGAAGTGGCAGGTGCCGACTTCAACCATGGCGGTCAGGCCGCTCTCGAACGTGATGTGCATTTTGAATCCATCATCCACTTCATCATTGGTGATGTTGGTCAGGTCACAGAACACCTTGGTGATCTTCTCCGGGACCATGTCGAGCAGGCGATCCAGCAGGTGGACGCCCCAGTCGAGCATCATGCCGCCGCCATATTCCTTCATGCCGCGCCAGTCACCCGGTATGCCGCGTGAACCCTGAACCCGGCTCTCGATGCTGAACGTCTCGCCAACCAGCTTTTCCTCATAAATCTTGCGGATGATCTTGAAGTCCTTATCCCAGCGCCTGTTCTGACGCGGGTAGAAAATCTTGCCGGTCTCTTGAGCCACAGCCATGATCGCCTCAAGTTCCTGACTGGTGGGCGTCACCGGTTTTTCACACAGGACGTGCTTGCCGGCGCGCAGCGCGGCGATGGACTGGTCTTTATGCAGGTGGTTGGGCGTCGCGACCAGAACAATGTCAACCGCCTCATCACTCAAGATGGCGTCATAGTTTTCATAGACATGGTAGCCACGTTCAGCCGCCCAGGCGTTGCGGGACGGATCAATA
The DNA here is from genome assembly GCA_963675845.1 of uncultured Saccharofermentans sp. Taxonomy (GTDB): domain Bacteria; phylum Bacillota; class Clostridia; order Saccharofermentanales; family UBA5734; genus UBA8949. The sequence goes on from OY776634.1 coordinate 824,161, forward strand.
TCGTAAACGCCTGCCAGAACCAGCTTCTTGCTGATATCCGTATCATTGCCGATTTTCTGCTCAGCCTTGGCGGCTTTGTCCGCATCTGTATCAGATCCCCAGACAGCGTTGCCGCTGCCGCTTGCGATCGCGATCGCATGACCGCTGCCCATTCCGCCGCAGCCAAGAATTGCAATTTTCTTCATGTTCCTCACCTCATCATTTTCTCTATGGCTAAATCATTCAATACATAGATTGATCCACACTCATCCTGCTTATTTTAGCAGATAATGATGCGAAGATCAATCTATTTTCATGAGTTTTCTGAAAATAGATTTTTGTTTACATTAGTCTTATGAGTGCATAAGACCGGCATTGAATAGTCCCTCTGAAGATGCCTTAGTCGTCATCTCGGGGGATTTTGAAATGCGGGTGTTTCGGATGGGCCAGCACATAGGGCGTATCGAACCCGACATCGTCCATGGCAATCAGGGGACGGAACTTACCGCGTGCCTCATCCTTTTTCAGCATTTCCTCAAACAGAACCTTGCGCTTGCCGAGATGCGGGCGGATATGTTCTTCCATCGACGGGTTGGTGTATATGGCGCCAGTCGGGCAGATCATATAGCAAAAGCTGCACTCGTGGCAGTCATCGCATTTTGTCCCGCGATTACCAAATCGCGGCGGGTCGGCCGCCAGGTCAATGTAGCCCATTGTACAGTTGTCCATGCAGAGCGTGCATTTGGGATATGCGCATTTTTGCGGGTCGCGGATGAACTCGCCCTGCGGGTTGGTGGGCTCCAAAAGCATGTTCGAGCAGATCATGGCCTGCATGAAGACATCCTCATTCATTTCCGGATCCGGCTGGATCAAATCCGTCCGGCCCTGGTGGACCTTTTCGCTCAAGATGACCATGTCCCGGCCGAATGACTCGGCTTCCTTCAGGTCGATTTCATCCGGGTGTCCGGCGGTGTAATAAGGATGCGGCATACCCGGCATGACAACATCGCCGTACCAGTCGTTGTAGCCGATTACTGTAAACCCCTTTTTCCGCAAATTGGGCAGGACAATCGGGAAGTAGAGATGCGGTAGGGTGCCGTGCGTATTAAAGCTGAAGATGTGCTTGCCCTGCTGGTCCGGCAGCTTCTGGTAGAATTGCCGAACATTCGGGGGGTCTGCCTTCCAGACCGGGCTGCCCAGACCGATCAGGTCATAGTTGTCCAGGTCAGCTGCCGTGGCTTGCTTCAGCGGCACAAGGTCAACTGATTCGGCTGCCGTGCCTGCGCCGCGGGCGATTGCCTTGGCGATCTTTTTTGTGTTGCCAGCCTGGGAATAGTAAATGATCAGAACTTTCATGGGATGCTCCTTAATCGTCATTTGGCCTGCTACGATTATATCACGTTCGCAATCAGTGCGACTTGGCGTGCAAAAAGGCATCATTAGTTGGCAGAAGGATTCATCCGTACGTCAGCAAAGTCAAGAAAACCGGGCAGAAATTTCAGGTTTCCAGCTTTGCCATTTTTTTATCGGTCTGATGCGGAATCTCTTTTGCATTTCCGATTGGTTTGAAATGCTTGTGGAATATAGGGCTTTCGAGCTTTGTGCCGAAAGTGCCTGGGAATTCAGACAAATGGACAGACTGGCTTCCTCATCTATTCCTTTTTGACAGGCGGTTTTGTTTTTTCAATCCAGTTCAGCGGTTCCTGACGCTGTTTGATGATCTCATTAAGTTGGTCAAAGGGGATCATTCCCATGGCTCGCCCGCCAAATGAGATATCGGCGGCGTGCAGAACCTTGCCGCTTAGGGTGTAATGAGAGTACTCATATTGAGACGGTTCGTATGAAACCTGGATTTTGCCGTCGACGATCGATAGCGTTCCGATCATACCGCACACTGAACAGACTGTTTCCTCAGGTGTTTCACCCAGAACCATTACATCATTGTGGCAAACCGGGCAATGTCCCGGCTCGCCGATGTAGGTCATGTCCTCGTACTTGAGTCCGATGTTGACGGTCAGATTCTCTCCCATACGGGATACCCGCTCAAAAACTGCATCGACAGGCCATACGCTGCTGTTATTCCACGGGTAATGCAGCTTGTCAACAATACGCATGTTCATCGATATGCCGCCTACCGCCATGGTTGGCAGACCAAGCGTGGTCCACTCACTGCCACCATGGGCAATAAATGCGACAGGACGAACCTTGAACAGCCGCGGGTCGGGCAGTGGCCCTGGGATCTTGCCTGACTCTACCAGCGCCTTGTGCTCTATGGCAAAAGCCATGTCGAAAAAGTATCCGATACGGTCTTGAAATACTTTGAAATTGCCCGGCGGGGATTTTTCGAACATCGGCATGACATAGAGAATGGCATCGGCATCCAGAACCTTGTCTGCGATAAAATTAAAATCATCCTTGTGGAAGCAGTGAAAAGCTTGTTCACCGCGCCCGGCGCTGTGCTTCAGACAATAGTCGCAGCCGATGCATGGCTCGATCTTATAGTCATTGAGGTTAAACAAATCGACTTCATCCGCACCGGCGTTTTTAGCGCCCTGAAGGGCTTGTTTGGCTAGCGTTTCAGATACCTTCCCAGGCCGTCCGATAACAATTGCAGTTACTTTGCTCATCGATTTCCTCCCGTTTGAAACTAGTTATTTGTAGAATTCTTTTCCATACTTCGCACATTCATCGCTGATGATGCCCATACGCCCATTGGGTGCATAAGAATCCGGACTGAACATGTGGACTGATGTGCCGTAGATCATGTAACCGCCATCCTGGGCATAGGTATCAATGCAACGGCGAACTTCTTTACGAATTTCAATTTCGGTAACATATTCTAGATCGATAACATTCTGCACATCAAGCCCGCCCATGATACCGGCCCGTCCAAGCGTTTTCTTTTTGATGGCCGGGATGTCGTTGACGACCTGGACCGGATCAAATGCCGTAATGCCAAGATCCAGGAAATCATCGATCAGGCTTTCCATCTTGCCACAGCAATGCATTTTGAAAATCATCCCCTCGGCATGGACGGCATTGACGATCCGTCTGATGTGGGGTTTGAAGAGCGTTCGGAATGTATCAAGCGAAATGAAGAGACCGCTGAGATACGCAAAATCGTCAAGATAGGTGAAGTAATCCGGGTTGTAGTACTTTTTGGCTATTTGGGCAAACTCAATCTTTTTGTCAGCGATTGCGCCAGCCAGTTCATAGACAGCCTCAGGCTCAGTCATAATCGCGACCATTGCATTCTCGAATCCCATCAGAAAATGCAGTCGCTCAAACATGCCGTTTGGGCAAAACAAGTCCTGGACAAAGTTATCCGGATCCAAATGCAGGGCCTGAGATTCCGCAGCTGCGATTTTTGCAACAGGAATCTTGTCGTACTGCGGGAAATGAACCGTTTCCCTCCAACGCGCGATATCAGTCAGAACAGGCGGAACAGATGTCGTTGGTGTGAACATCCCGCCAGCGCTGACTGTTGGCGTCTGGTGTACGCCATAGCCATCTACTCCCGGACCTTGGCCGATGGGTGGCGTTTCCAGCGAAGCGCTGGCTGGAATAATCTGACAGGATGAATAGAAGCAGGGTACCCATTCGGGCTTTTTCCCTTTTAAGGCTTCAAGTGCGTTTTCTCGATTCGTCATCATGTCAATCTCCATTCTCTTTCGGTATTCACTTGTACAATCACTCAATTTCAATCAAATATCATGTTGGATAATCAAGAATCCCATCCTTCACTTGATTAATACTAAACGGCAGATGCTATATTACTAATTTAAATAATACTGTGCAGAACTTATGCAGTCATCAGTAACAACGAATGAATCTTGTTGCTGTAATTGTGCCCCCAGCACAAATTTGCTTCGTCTAAGTAGCAACATGAGTTAATTTGTCCTGTCACTAGTCCTTTCCGACACCGATCTAAAGCTTATGATGAGCCCACTTGAGATATCAGTATCTGAATTCGAAAATGCACCCCAACTGCCTGCAAATCTTTGAGTTTTGATGAATACGGAATGCAGCAGACTCCAGCTGAGTTGATTCTCATTTTTCGAATTCTTATTCACAGGTCTGTAAAATATAGACAGATTTGACTTGCTATCACTCATTAGCATTCCATTCACCGTAATTATGTGCGTGCTTATAGAACTCATCCAAAAACACGGGGACGAAATCAAAAGTGATTGTCAACGGAAATGCGATATAACTGCCCCCAGGGGCCAGCAAGTCCAATGTACGTCTAACTTCAGCCCTGATTTCTTCTTCAGTAACGCCAATTCGATCAAAAACACCTTGCGTATCAAATCCGCCAACAAAGGTTAAGCAATCCTGATATGCCTTTTTCAGCCCAGCGATATCATTTGTCACCTGAAGAGGGTCAATAGCATCAATCCCCAACTCAACTAGTTCAGGTATTAGTGGTTCAATGAACCCGCAAGAATGGTGTTCATAAAACATGTTTTTAGCATGAACGGCGTCAACGATTTTTTTTGTTGCCGGCTTGAAGAATTCACGCCATAGATCTAGCGACATGAAAAGACGATCGTTCGTCCCGTAATCATCATGCATGCACAGCACATCCGGTTTATAATACTCCGCAACGATATTGACCAGTTCAATTTTATAGTCAACAATAGCATCAAGTAATTCGTGCACAATTTCCGGTTCTTCATACATGGCAACGAAAGCATCTTCAAATCCCATCAAGGCATGCAGCCTTTCAAAAGGCCCGTTGATGATCATCATGAATGAAATCTTGTTTTCTCGATCCCACTTGCTTGTCTCTATAGCAGCCTTGCTTGCCCAATCAATTGAATTCAAATCAGGAAATTTCAAGAATTGTCTCCAACGAGAAATATCTGTCAAACGTTTTGTCCCCGGTGTAACCATCGGTGCCGAGACTTCAGGAACAAAGGTCCAGTCAACACCAAACCAGTCTTTACCACTGCCGCGCGGGCGTTCTAGAATCTCTTCCGGCTGGCTGTAATCAAAATCCGTAAAGAAATTCGGTACGAAACCCATGTTTTTGTGACGATAGACATCGAGTATTTCTTCTCTGCGTGTCATTCTTACATCCTCCCGATCAAGTTGAGTGATTTGATTTGCGATCTTTTCTCAAATGTAACTCGAATGGTATTTGCTTACGCGCAATCACCGTATTGATTATGTTCCTTTCAATCCTCAAAGCTTCTTTAAGAGTCTTGAACATTTCATCATCGCCCAATCCTCAGCTGAGCAGGTGTACTTTCAGCTGTTCGATTAATGCTGTATCCTTTGAGTTCATGGGGAAGACGACATCCGGTTCGCTTCTAATCACTTCACAGAACGAAACCTTGGCACTCATCCTCGCCTTGTTTTTCCGAATATAGCCGCTGCATTTTACCGGATAGTTCTGCGGCATTCGTCATGCTAATCAAGTCGATTGGAATGTCATATTTCGATTTCGCAGGGAGAAGATTAACAGTATTATTGAATTTTTCTTGATGCGGCATTAATACAGCTACCTTTTATATAAACATTCTATATGCTGGCAGATATATTGGGAACTTGTATCTGGTTATGACCTGATCGCTCTTTTGAATAACTCAACTCTCACACCAATAAATGGTGGTGAACCTTGAAAAAACTAGTATGGTTTTTACACAGCAAACCAGGCTCGAAAATAGGCGCCCCCCCTGAGGTCATGGAATTTTTACATTAACCTGGAGAACAGTAATACCAGTCGCTTCGGATGTTTCGCGCAGCCCAGGACTTAGCGTTTTCGTGAGCAATGCAAATTGGTGTGCAAAGGGGTATAATGAGTTAGCAGAAGGGTTTGAAACGTTTCGAACGCTCAGCGCATTCCGCGCGAAAGATCAGTTTTAGGAGGGAAGCATATGTCAATTAAAGTGGGACTTCAACTTTACTCAGTCCGTGATTCAATGAGTGATAACCCTGTGCTCACACTTGAGAAAGTGGCATCGATCGGTTATAAAAACATCGAGGTTGCCAATCATGACGCAGCCAATGAATTTGGTGTTGGTTTTGGTGTCAGCGCTTCGCAGCTGAATGAAATCCTTGGCCGCTTCGGATCGCGTGTTGTCAGCGCACACATCTGGCCGTTTAATGAAGAGAACTGCCAAAAGATCATCGCGTACAACCAGCAGATCGGCAATTCCTACATTGTACATCCGATTGATTTTTTCAAAAACGAAGATGACGTTTTGGCCAAATGCGAGTTTTACAATAAGATGGGCGAAATCTGCACCCGTGAAGGTATGAAATACCTTTACCACAACCACTACATGGAATTCCAGCGCTTCAATGGCAAGCCTGTTCTTGAGATCATTCGTGACAATACGGATCCCGAAATGGTCAATTTTGAGCTGGATACTTTCTGGACGCTGCGTGGCGGGCAGGATCCTGTTAAGGTCATGAAAGAATTCGGCAGCAGAATCAAGCTGCTTCACCAGAAGGACTTCAATCCCCAAACCAGTACGCCGCTCAACCTGTTCAATGTTGTTGGACCACATGATTATATCGATATGGAAACCTTTGTCGGCAGTTTCTCGCCTGATGATTTCACCGAAATCGGGACCGGCAGCATCGATATCCAGTCGATTATCAATACCGCCAATGAATTAGGATCCGTTGAGTATATCATTCTCGAGCAGGACTATTCACAATTGGACCAGCTTGAAAGCATCGAAGTCAGCATGCAGGCCTTCAAAAAGTTCACCGGGATTGAGTGGGCGTGAGGAGGACTATTGATTCCACTCACGTCGTAATACGAATGATTCGTGTAATCAAAGGCGTTCCTCTGCGATTATTCTGTGAGACAGAGTAATACGTTGGTTTTAGTGAGTGGAACATCTGCGATTAGGTGGTTTTAGAGAATTCTGCTGTATGGGGTGGTGTTTTAAAACTTTTTGGAACTGCGCAACCTGGTTGAAATCATCTTGAAATTTCTAGCAAGGGAGCAAACGTGAAGACGACTATATGTAACGTATAATATATAAAATACGTTACACAGATCTCTCGACCGCTTCTTTTTTTGAGAATTCCCATATATAACATGGCCTATAATCTGTTCAGAATTATTGTTATATTCTGCATTTATCATCAAATGCTTGAATGGCTCGGTCAAACATATTGAATAATGTAACGAATAATATATAATATTTGTTATAAGGAAGGGTGATCTTATGGACAGCGGGTATACGAAAAAGATCAGAGAACGAATTCTAGCAGCAGAAGAAGGAACAGTTTTTGCCACTTCTGACTTTGGAGATATTGCAGATACCAACACTATACGGCAGAGTATATACCGACTCGTGCGTGATGGTACCTTGCGACGAATACTAATAGGCATTTTTGAAAAGCCTAAGTACAGCAAGATGCTGGGCGAGTTTGTGGCTGCTGATCCTGATGCTGTGGCAAAAGCCTTGGCAAGGAGTTATCACTGGACCATCGCTCCAAGCGGTAATACGGCGCTGAATCTGTTGGGCTTGTCAACGCAGGTTACAGCGGTCTGGTCCTATGTTAGTGACGGACCTTATAAGACCTATGAATGGAATTCAACAAAGATCAAATTTAAACATCGAACCAACAAAGAGATCACAGGCCTTTCTTACATGACAAGCTTAGTTATTCAGGCTTTGAAAACACTTGGCAAAACGAATGTGACCCCAAAGATCATTCAAACACTATCGGACAAACTAAGCAATGAGGATAAAACCGCCATGTTGAAAGAGGCTGCAGAATCTACGGATTGGGTTTATGATACTATTCGGCAAATCTGTGGAGGTGAAAAAGTGAAATGAAAAAAGTAGCAAGACTTTCAGACATTGATCGACGGGAGCTGTTCAGAAATACCGCCGACAAGATGGGTTTAAACGATGCCATAGTAGAAAAAGACTTTTGGGTATGCTATACGCTGGATTACCTGTTCCATAGTTCCCCATGGAAAGATGCGATCACCTTCAAAGGTGGTACCAGTCTATCAAAAGGATTCAACCTGATCAGCCGCTTTTCTGAGGATATCGACCTGATCCTGGACTGGAGGGTGCTGGGGTACAGCGCAGTTGAACCCTGGGAGGAGCGTTCCAATACAAAACAGGACGCGTTCAACAAAGAGGCTAACTACCGTTCGGAAGTATTCCTGTCGGAAACATTCTGCCCAGCAATCCGTGCACATTAAAACTGATACCGCCGAATCATCGATTCGCTGCTTTGGCATCCGATTATGAGTCCATGAAGGACATGCTCTATGGAGTGATTCCGGATTTTGAAACGGTTATGGAGTCAATTAGTAAACTGGAAAAGGAGATCCACGCACTCTAATGCAATCACATAAACGACAAGTCCATGTGTTCGGGGCAGGGGAGTAATGGCCAGAAGAAACGTACTACTTGCGTACTGTTTTTTTCTGAGACGCCAAAACAATGGGAATTACGAGGCTAAAATGGCCTTTTTGCGGCTGTTTTTGGCCGAAAAACGGCCTTGGTTTGTGAGTGGGTATAGTATCCCATTATCCCTAGACTCTCGCAGCTTTTTCAAGTCAAAAGCCGGCGTCCTGACGACGCCGGCTTTTGACTTGGGGAAACGGTCAATGCTTTATACTTTTTTCTTCAGGCCGAGGATCTCGCGGGTTTCTGCGGGCGTTGCGATTTCCTTGTTGAATTCCTTGACGATACGCTTGGTGCGTTCAACGAACTGTGAGTTGGACTCTGCTAGAACGCCTCTGGCATACAGGACATTGTCCTCCATGCCGACGCGCAGGTGGCCGCCCAAAGCGAGCGTCGCGTAAAGAATCGGCAGATGGCCTTTGCCGATGCCGAAAGCACTCCAAGTGCAGTCAGCCGGCAGCAGGCTCTTCATGAAGACCAGGTTTTCAACGGTCGCGCCAATGCCGCCGGCAGCGCCGAGCACCAGATTGAAGTGCAGCGGTGCCTGCAGGAAGCCCTTTTTAAGATAATAGAGGGCATTGTAGATCATGCCGACGTCAAAGACTTCGATTTCAGGCTTGACTTCGTTCTCGATCATGACAGTGCCGAGTTTTTCCAAAAACCGCGGGCTGTTCTCGAAAACCGAGGTGTGCAGCCAGTTCATGGATCCGCAGTCATAGGAAGCCAGTTCCGGCTTCAGATCGATGACGTGCTGGAATCTCGCTTCGTCTTCCAGACCGAGCGCGCCGGATGTGGTCAGGTTGAGCACGATGTCGCAGTCGGTCGCGCGGATCAGCTTGACGGCTTCAACAAACTTGTTGTAGTCCATGGAGGATTTGTCGTTGTCGTCGCGAACGTGGATGTGGGCGACAGACGCGCCGGCTTTCCAGCAAGCATAGACGTCATCGGCGATTTCCTGCGGCTGCAGGGGAACGGCCGGGTTGTCATTCTTGGAAGGCCAGGCACCGGTCGGTGCTACTGTCAGGATAACTTTGTTTTTCAGGTCGCTCATGGTTACACTTCCTTTCGTGTGTTCAGAGTCTTTCAAAGATGATCGCAGTGCCCATGCCGCCGCCGATGCACAAGGTGGCCAGGCCGTACTTGGCCTGTTTCCTGTTCATGCCGTGCAGCAGGGTGGTCGCGATCCGGGTACCAGATGCGCCAATCGGATGGCCAAGGGCGATCGCGCCGCCAAACACGTTGGTCTTGGCCAGATCAAGTCCCAGGTCTCGAACAACCGAAAGGGACTGGGCAGCGAATGCTTCATTGGCTTCGACCAGGTCGATGTCCTCAATCGAAAGGCCGGCGGCTGCCAGTGCTTTCTTTGACGAGGGAACAGGTCCATAGCCCATGATTTGGGGATCGACACCAGCCGACGCAAGGCTTATGATTCTAGCCATAGGCTTGAGGCCAAGGCTGTCTGCCTTGTCTCTCGACATGACGATCATGGCCGCGGCGCCGTCGTTGATGCCGGAAGAGTTACCAGCGGTTACGGTGCCGTCCTTCTTGAAGGCCGGACGCAGTTTGGCCAGCTTATCGGCCGTTGTGCCAGCACGCGGGTATTCATCGGTGTCGAAGACGATCGGGTCGCCTTTGCGCTGAGGGATTGAGACCGGCACGATTTCATCCTTGAATGCTCCGGCAGCGATTGACTCAACCGCACGCTTTTGGCTTTCGGCCGCAAAAGCATCCTGCTCCTCGCGGGTGATCCCCCACTTCTCAGCGATGTTTTCGGCTGTGACACCCATGTGGTAGTCATTAAAGGCTTCCCACAGGCCATCGGAAATCATGGTGTCAATGATCTGGTCATTGCCCATCCGATAGCCCGTGCGAGCTTTCGTCAATGCGTATGGGGCTTTGCTCATGCTTTCGGTACCGCCAGCGAGAACGACGTCGACCTCTCCGGAGCGGATCATCTGGGCAGCCAGGCTGATCGAGCGCAGGCCGGAGCCGCAGACCATGTTCAGCGTCATGGCTGGCGTGGTCTCGGGAATGCCGGCTTTGACAGCAGCCTGGCGGGCGACGTTCTGGCCTTGCGCAGCCTGCAGAACGCAGCCCATCACCACTTCTTCAACGGCTTCTGGCGCGATGCCGGCCCGGTCCATTGCCGCTTTCGCGACAATGGTTCCGAGATCAACGGCACTCATGCCCGATAAGGTTCCGCCAAAGCTGCCGATCGGTGTACGCACAGCCGATACGATTACAACTTCTTTCATTGGATTATCCTTTCAATCTTGAACGACTGCTTAGTCAGCCAGCGGAATTGATCCGCCGTAGCCGTACTTGAGGTCAGGCACATCGTTCATGTCATTTTCGTCGATTTCTGCAACGCAACGAACCATGGATCCGTCGCCGAGATGCCAACGCAGCGGGAAGCAGAAGAAGCGGAAACGCTTGCCGGAAACCTTCTTCAGGTCGCCGCCAAGGTTCTCGACGCCCACAATGCCGTGACCCAGCATCAGCTTGTGACAAGGCTCCCAGGTTCCCCAGTTGCCGATGGCTTCCAGATCACCGAATTTCTTGTCATAGGCGTCCTTGCCGTGCACTTTGATATAGACTTCCCTGTCAAACTCGGCGTAGGCTTCTTCGCCGAATTTCTCAATGTATTCTTCGGTAATCGGTTTGCCGGTTTCACCCAGCAGGTTCATGCGGGTTGCACCGTTGTTGCCCATGGCGGTGTGCAGCGGATGATCCAGAGCCTGCATATCCATGGCGACGCATTTGACTTTGTGCTTGACGAACCAGCGACCGGCTTCAACGCCAGTGCCGCAGGAATAATGATAGTATTCCTTGGAGTCGTCAAACTTGCGATGCATGCCGGTATCCAGGCAAAGAACCATGCCTTCAAGCTCGCTCGGGTCGATGCCGACTTTTTTGCAGCCGGCTTCAAGATGCTCAGGCCCGATCAGGCCCCATGGCTCGATTTCGATCGGCAGGCAGACGGCGTCGCCTGTGTAGGCGTCAACCGGCATTTCATGGGTGTAGCGGGCTCTTCTGCCGTCAAATTCCTTTTCCATGACGTGACGCGGCGCGTCAGCATGCGTACCGGTGTGCATGGTGCAGGTGATTTTCTGGGTCAGAACACCGCCTTTGGCCATGGTATGCGCGTTATCGATGGTCGGCTTGTCGAAATAAGGCCAACGCGGAATTTCTGCGCTGAACGGATGGGTCAGGTCTACAAATACTTTTTTACCCATTTTTAATGGTCCTCCTAAATTATTGACTATTTGTCATAGATCATCTTGATCAGATGTTCACTGAGCTTGCGGCGGGAGGCCGCAATGGATTCGTCGTCCCACGCCTGGAAGCCCTGCTTGGTTTTGAAACCGAGCTCGCCAGCGCTGACCTTTTCATGCAGCAGCGGAGAAGGGGTCGGATCGTTTTCAAGATGCTGCAGCATATATTCATGGATAGACAGCGTCAGATCGGTTCCGACCATGTCAGAATTCTCCATTGGGCCAAGCACCGGCAGGCGCATTCCGAAGCTTGAACGGACAGCTTCGTCAACTGTCGCGGCGTCGGCGATGCCGTGCGCTACAATCGAGATCGCTTCGCGCCAGAGGGCGTGCTGCATGCGGTTGGCGACAAAGCCGGGAACGTCCTTGTTGCAGCGAATGGCTTTCTTGCCGGCACGGATCAGGCAGTCCAGCGTGCGCTCCATGGTCTCCTCGGAGGTGTCGTAAGCCTTGACGACTTCGACCAGCGGGATCAGGTACGGCGGATTCCAGAAATGGGTGCCGACGACGCGATCTTTCTTCTTGGTCTTGGAGGCGATGGCCGTGATGCTCATAACCGAGGTGTTGGTCGCATAGATGCAGTCATCCGAGGTCATCTCTTCAATCGCAGCGAACTGGTCCTGCTTGAGCTGCATGTTTTCAGCGATGCACTCCATAACCAGGTCGGCGTCCTTGACGGATTTTTCGAGATCCATTTCAGTGTTGACGCGGCCGATGATAGCCTCCGCTTCATCGGCTGTATAAATGCCCTTGTCGATCAGCGGCACGAGAAAGCTGCGGATTCTCTCGTGAATGGTTTCACGGGTGCCGGAACGATGCTTGATCGTGACGTTGAAATCTGTGTTCTGGGCAAAAACCAGCGCGCAGCCGCAGCCCATCAAGCCATTGCCGATGATCGTAATATTTTTGACTGGTTTCATAATCAGTTCCCCCAGTAGCCGCCATCCACAGGTACATTGGCAGCGGTCATGAATTCAGAAGCATCCGAGGCCAGGAAGGACGCGATGCCGACAAAGTCGACTGGCTCGCCGAGACGGCCGATCGGGATACGCTTCAGGAAGTTCTGATAGACGTTGTCGTCATGGAACATCCACTCGGTCAGTTCAGAACGGAAAACAGTCGGGTTGAAGGTGTTGACATTGATCTTGTACTCGCCAAGATCGCAGGCCAGGGACTGTGCCAGCAGATCGACGGCGCCCTTGGATGTTGAGTAGCCGGTGTAGTTCTTCATGCCGCGCTGTGAGCGAGCCGAAGAGACCAGAATCATCTTGCCGCCCTTGCCCTGCTTGACCATTTCCTTGGCGCAGTACTTGGCGAACAGGTAGGTGCCGCGGACATTGGCGTCCATCATCATCTGCCATTCGGCCGTATCCTGCTCCAGAATCGACTTTGGAATGCTGACACCGGCCGCGGTGACCATGATGTTCACTTCGCCGAATGTCTTGACGGTTTCAGCAACGATACGCTTGGCGTCTTCTTCAACGGCGGGATCGCCTGCGCTGTAGGCGCATTCGATGCCTTCAGCCTTGAATTCCTCAACTAGCGCTTTCAACTTCTTCTCATTGCGTGCGGTCAGCATGACCTTGACGCCCTGATAGCCATAGCCTTTGGCGATCGCGCTGCCGAGAGCGCCGGTCGCACCGGTTACAACGGCAACTTTGCCGTCCAGGCCGAACATGTTCTTGACAAATTCTTTTTCTACAGCAACCATTTTAAAACCCTCCTGATCAGGTGTTTGGATAATTGATCACGACAAGGCATGTCGCGACTTCATTGGTTTCGTTGATCATCCGGCGGCCTTCATTGGGACCAATGAAGATGGAGTCGTTCTCACGCAGGACGATTTTTTCCTGGTCATCCTTGGTGTAAACGGTCACTTCACCAGACTTGACATAATAGATCTTTTCGGTCGGGCTGTCTTCGTAATCGTAATCCGCGCCGCCGCCCGGTAGGAAGTGGGACATGCCCATCCAGAATTTGGTTGCGCCGGATTCTTCAGTCCCCTGAAGTCTGATGGCTGTCATACCAAAGTGTTTGGGCGGGTTGTAGGCCTTGCATTCGGAAAGTTCTCGCTTGATCATGATTGTTTCCTCCTTTGAAGATAAATATGGCTTGTGGAACAATCGATAACGGGCTGGTCCCGTTGTCTACTGATTCGTTATTTCCTGCGCTTCTTGCGCAGGCCGCCAAGGCCGGATTTGCTGACGAACGAGCCGACCGGCACTGGCTTCTCCGGTGTTTTCGGCTTGACCGCACCGGCTCGTACGATAGCGTCGGCACCAGGCTGGCAGATTTCCTCACAGATCCCGCAGTTGTTGCACAGATCCTGGTCTATGACATGGATCAGGCCTTCCCCGCCGGCAATCGCGTCGACAGGACACTTGGTCAGGCAGTCGGTGCAGCCCGTGCACTTGTCCGGCAGGATATGGAAGGTCACATACTTCTTGCAGACCATGGTCGGACACTTCTTGCGGCGCATATGCAGTTCAAATTCTTCCGGGAAGCATTCCATCGCGGACTTGACCGGTATTCCGGCCGACTTGCAGACGGAGCACATCGCGCCGGCACGAATGCCCTCAGCGAGCTCCTTGAGCATGTTGGGATCGTCAATCTTGCTTTTACCGGTTGTCATGTCATGGGTGAACTCCTGCATCTGCCAGGTGCCTTCACGGCCCATGACACACTTGCCGCAGGATGCCTGGTTCATGGTGCGCTGAACGTCTTTGACATAATCGACTACACAGGTTTTGCTGTCGCAGACAACAACCGAAGCGATGCCCAGTGTCCTGCCGCTTTGCTCAAAGCTGTCATAGTCGAGCTTGAGATCGAGCTCTTCTGCGGTCAGAATGGGGCCAGCTGAGCCGCCAGCCTGAACAAACTTCAGTTCTGCGTCATCGCTCATGCCACCGGCAACCGTTTCGACAACATCCTGCACGCAGATGCCCAGCGGCAGTTCGGCATAGCCGGGCTGACGAACAGCGCCGGATACGGCGACCAGTTGGGTCTGACTAACATCGCCGCCACTGGCTAGCTGCGCGCAGACGGCCGCGATCTGGGCGGCGGTCTGGGCGGCGTGCACCAGGGTCGGCCGGCCTTCGAAGCCGGACGCCTCTGGCAGCGGCGGGGTGAGTCCGGACATGGCTGGCTTGCCGGAAAGTGCTGCGATCAAGGCGGTGTCTTCGCGGCAGACGAACTTGGCCGGCACGCCGGCCACACCGACTTTGAAGGAAAAGTCTGAACCAAGCACCTTGTCGCCGAGGACCCCCTCGTCAACCAATGTCTTCAAATAGGTTTCAACCTGAGCCTTCTGATCCTCGTCCGTCTCATCCAGGCAGACAATCCCCTGGTTGGCACCGACGATGAAGGCTGCGATCAGCATCCCTTCGATCACGCGGTCCGGTGCCTGATCTATCAGGATCCGGGCCGCCGGCAGCAGCGGATCGGTGTCGACGCCGTTCAAGAGCATGATCTTGTCATCCGCCGACTGCGCCCGGCAAAGCTGCCATTTGTCGGCAACGGGTCTGCCGACGCCGCTTCTGCCGACAAGGCCGCATGTCTCAATCGCTTCAACCAATGCCGCCTTGTCCTGTGAGAGGACATACCGCAGGGCAGCGAATCGTGTTTCCTTCTCTTGTTCGGCCAGCATACTGGCCGGGTATTGGGTTTGAATCCTGTTCATGGTCATCGCTCGCCGCCTTTCATCGAATTTCATATTCATTCCAGAATTTCTCTTTCTTGATCGTCAGTCTCTGGTCGCATTGCAGGCAGCGTTCTGATTCGCCGCAGGCTTGGCCGGTCGTCAGGCCCTGATCAACCAGGCATTCCAGGCCGCGCTCGTCGACCGGCAGCATTTCCGGAGTGGTTCGCTCGCGGGCGGCAAAGTCTTCTTCGCGGCCAAACCACGGATTCATTTCCGTCGGTGGGGCCAACTGTTCCTCAATCTTGCCGTCTCCGCCAAGGTACTGGTCGATGGCGGTGGCCGCGCGGCGACCGGATGCGATCGCTTCGATAACCGACAGGGTGCCGTAAACGGCGTCGCCTGATGCGAACACGCCATCGACTGGGGTCTTGGTTGTCTGGCGGTCAGCTTCGATTCTGTTACCGCGTGCCAGCGGCAGGCCGAACGCGTCGGTCAGGTCTGGGCGCTGGCCGACCGCAAAGATGATCGTGTCGGCGGGAATGACATGCTCAGACCCGACTTCGCAGACGATCTGGGCACGGCCTTTCTCATCGAAGTGGAAGGAGCAGACTTTGCTGCATTTGACGCCGGTGACATGATCACCTTCACCGGTAATGCCCTGGAAGGAAACGGACGCGTGAACGGTCGTGCCTTCTTCCAGCGCTTCATCGATTTCTTCCGGGCTGGCCTTCATTTCGTGGCGGGCTTCCAGACAGACAATCGTCACATCTTTGGCACCCAGCCGGCGAGCAGCGCCCGCGCAGTCAAAGGCAACATTGCCGCCGCCCAGGACGACGACTTTCTCGCCGACCGTGACGGCCTCGCCCATGCTGACCTTGCGCAGGAAATCCGTGTTGATGTGGATGCCGTTCAGCTCGGATCCCGGAATCGGAAGGTTGGCCCCCTGGTGGGCACCAACAGCAGCAAGTACGGCGTCAAAGCCTTGTTCGAGCAGCGCTGGTGCGGATTCAACTTTACTGTTGGTTTTGATCTCCACACCGGCTTCCTGGATCACTTCGATCTCCGCATCCAGCTGGTCCCAGGGGAGTCTGTATTTCGGGATGCCGACACGCATCATGCCGCCGGCATGCGGCAGGGATTCAAAAACGGTGACCTTGTGGCCGAGTTTGGTCAGATAGTAGGCCGATGTCAGGCCGGCAGGCCCGGATCCGATGACAGCGACTTTCTTGCCGCTCGGGTCTTTCTTGAATCCATTTTGCTTCCACTGGCCATCGTCATTGGCCGCGGCATAGCGCTTGATGTTCTTGATCGAGATCGCTTCGTTAATCTCGCCTCTGCGACAGTCATTCTCACAGACATGTGTGCAGATAT
Source organism: uncultured Saccharofermentans sp. (assembly GCA_963675845.1). Taxonomy (GTDB): domain Bacteria; phylum Bacillota; class Clostridia; order Saccharofermentanales; family UBA5734; genus UBA8949. Next base: position 840,819 of record OY776634.1, read on the forward strand.
GGCCGAGAACCGAGGGGAACGGTACCTTCTCGCGAATGACCGCAGCGGCTTCGGCAGGCTTGCCTTCCTTGACCAGCCGGATATAGCGCGGGATATCAATATGGGCCGGGCAGGCATAGGAGCAGGGAACCAGGTAGTCGGCTTTTTTCAGGTCCGGCTTGACTACGCCGATCTGGTCGATGATCGATCCGGTCGGGCAGACCTCAATGCAGGCGCCGCAGAACTTGCAGCCCGAATCCGCCAGACTGCCGTTGCCGCTGCGCGGAATGACCCGGGTGCGGCCTTCGACTTCGCCAAATGTAATCGCCTCGATGCCGCGCAGTTCGCCGCAGGCACGCACGCATCGGCCGCAGAGGATGCAGCGGTACATGTCATGGATGACCAGCGGATTGTCGGTATTGGCCGAGACCAGGTTCGGGCGCTTGCGGATGCGCTGGTCCGTGACTTCCAGATACTGGATCAGGGACTGCAGCTCGCATTTCAGGTACTTCGGGCAGGATGTGCATTCAGACGGGTGCGGGGCCAGCAGCAGTTCGGCTGCCAGCTGGCGCATCTTCCTGAGTTTTTCCGATTTGGTGGTGACCACCATGCCGTCCACGGCATCGGTCGAGCAAGACGTCACCGCATCATCCATGCCGTCGATCTCAACCACGCAGAGGCGGCAGGCGCCAGCAGGCACCAGATCTTCATGAGAGCAGATATGCGGGATGTAGATCCCAGCCGCCAGGGCGGCTTGCATGACCGACTGGCCCTCTTGGGCCGTAATCTCGTGGCCATCGATTTTCAGTTTGATTTTCTCCATGTTTGACACTCCAGACTAAATGGAATTGATTTCTTCGGATCCATCGGTTACAGCAACAACAGGCTCAACTTCCGGTTCCGGTTTTTTCGCAGCGATACGGGTCACAAGCGCGATCACCAGGGCGACCATGAGCAGGCCGAAGCAGATGTAGTAAGCATAGCCGAAATTGCCAACGAGATCACGGACGCGGGCAGCGGCCATCGGGCCGATGATGCCGCCGACGCCCCAGGCCGTCATCAGCAGGCCGTAGTTCGAACCATAGAACTTGATGCCGTACTTGCTGACCAGGATTGTCGGGAAGGCCGCAAATCCGCCGCCGTAGCACAGACCCGCGATAGCAAAGCCGATTGAAACAAGAATGGTTGAGTTATAGTACGGGAACAGCAGCATGTTGAGTCCGGCGATGACAAAGATGCCGGCCAGCAGCGTATAATGGTGCAGTTTGTCGGCGATGACGCCGCCCAGGAGCCTGCCAATGGCGTTGAAGACCGCGAGCAGGATGACCAGGATGAAGCCGCCGCCCCAGTTGGCCTGTTCGGATGTGATGATCGTGACATTGCCGATGATCATCAGGCCGGCAGACGCCGAGAACGCGAACATGACCCACAGCATGTAGAAGTCGAGGCGCTTCAAGAGCGAGCGCCAGTTGAGGCTCTCAGCGAACTCGTGGGAAGACGGGTCAGACCGTTTGGCGGGCTTTCTCGACTTGGCCGGTTCCGGCTTGAAGTCGGCCGGCGGATTGACCAGGAGCCTGGCCAGCGCGATGGTCAGAATCATGATGCCGATTCCCATGATCAGGAAGGTTCTGGAAATACCGCTGGAATCGATCAGGGCATGGGTAAACGGCGAGTAGAACACGGACGCCAGCGCGACGCCGGCAACCGTAATGCCGGTGATCATGCCCTTCCGACTCGGATGGAACCATTTGACAGCTGGCGGCACCGTTGAAACGTTGCTGATACCGACACCGGCACCGGTAATGATGCCGAACGTAATGATCATCAGGGTCGGATCGGTGTGCAGACTGGACAGGATCAGGCCGACGCCCATCAGCAAACCAGCCAGGGTGGCGGTCAGGCGGGGACCTTTTCGGTCCTGTAGCGGGCCAATGACAACCATGGTCAGGACAAATGCCACCAGCGAAATCGTGTAGGGCAAGGTGGCGTCGGTGTCACTCCAGCCGAGATCATCCTTCAGGCCCTGCTTGATCACGCTCCAGATGTACAGGAGCCCCGCCAGGAAGTTGATGCCGGTGGCTGTTGCCAGAACGGTCCACCCCTGTCTTTTCAAATTCTTCATGTTACCTCCATTGTTGCCGAGTAGGCTTCTGGCCGACTCGGGCGAATCAGGGTTGATCTTGCACCCTGATTCCAATAAAATGCTTGGTTCTCAGCGATAGATATAATCGCCAGCGACATACTTCGGCGGAATGAACGGAATCTGCAGGAAAGATTCGTATTGGCCGCCGGTATGGATGATGTGCTTGCCGCGGTTGTCCGCATCCCATTCGAGACGCTCGAACCAGCCTTCACGGATGTAGCGGCCCGCGATTTGGACACGCAGCTGCTGGCCTTTATGCCAGAGACGGCTGGTCGGCCAGATCTCGATATCGACCGGCACGATCTCGCCGGGCTTGAGTTTCAGCTCGCTGTTGTGCGCCTGGATTGGACGATAGTCGGTGGACAGCTTGGGATCCAGTTCGCGCGCTGAGACACGCATCTTGCCCCAGGCTCCCGGGTGCGGTTCACCCAGGACCGAAACCGGCAGGAAATTGCCGTCTTCGTCCAGTTTCTGGACATTGATGAACAGATCCATGTCATCATGGCCATCAGCTTCGACATACAGTCGAAGCTTCATGTAGCCGGTGATTTCAGTATCTTCTTCGAACTTGACGTCAAAGCAGGCTTCTTCGGTCGCGCCCTCGTAGCTGAAGCTGGACTCGGCGTCCACCTTGTCGTAGGACAGGGTCATGCTCGCGGCGTCCATGTAGAGTTTTTTGTATTCCGTACGCTCCAGCGGGAACTTGTTCTCCGGACGGTTGGTCTGGAAATCAAAGTCATAGGCGTCCTGGACTTCCAGCCGGATCCTGGGTGTCAGTTCCCAGCCGTTGCGGATGCCCTTCAGATAACGGTCATAGAAGCGTTCCAGCTCCTGAAGACCTTCATGACTGTAGGTGTCCGGCCATTCGAACTCGCGATGCGCCCGCATCCATTTCTTTGGAGAGCGGATCTTGCGGAAGCCGTCAAACGAGCCGCGGAGATGGAAGTGGTTCCAGCAGGCCGTCACATAGGTCGGGATTTTGATCTTTTTGAAATCCGGAATCTTGTCCTCCCAGTAGGCGTTCAGCTTGGGATACTTGACCGCCATCGCGACCATGTCGTCGATGTAGTTCTCGCCCACAGTGAAGCCAACAACGCCTTCCATGAAGGCATAGGCCGGGATACCGCCTTCCCAGGCGGATTCGCGGTACAGGTCGCCGGTTCCTTCCCAGGGCGCGATGCAGGCCAGATGGGGCGGCTGCTCAGCGGCGATACGCCATTGGGTCATGGCGACGCCGGAATTGCCGAACAGGGCAATCTTGCCGCACCAGTACTGGGTGGCCAGCCATTCGATGAAGTCATAACCGTCTCGGCCGTCCTGCGAGCCGAACAGGTGATGGTCGCCCTCGGAGTGGCCGATGCCCCTGGGGTCGACATTGACGACTGCGTAGCCGCGGCGGCACCAGTAAGCGGGATCCGCTGACTCGAACTTGGCCATGTTGGACACGGTCTGGGGCGGTACGCCCATGATCTTCCATTCGTCCATGCCGTCGCCCGGGCGCTTGCCGAAAAAGCTCCAGGAAATAATCGCGGGAACTTTGCCGGCCTGATACTGCGGGCGGTAGATGTCGCAGTAGATGGTGACGCCGTCACGCATCTTGACACCGACATCCTGATCACAGACAATGCCCTCTTCCGCGATGTAGGTACGGGGGTTGAAAGGCGAGCAGAAGGCGAAGGTATTGTCCGGATTGTCGCTGGCAGCGACTTCCTCCCGAGTCATTGGCCGTCTGGCCTTTCGATATATGCATTCGATCTCTTCATTGCCGAATTGAATTTTTTTGGTTATACGATCTGCCTGGATGTTCAAGACATCCTCTTTGGTCATGCCCATTTCTATATCCTCCATTGAACCGCGCCCGCTTTCGGGCGATACAGTTGCGGATGGCAGTCTGCCAACTATAATGCTTTGTCGGCAGTCAGTCCGGACCAGCCCTGACGGACCGGCCCGGACCCTTCACCATTTCAGTGAATTTGCTTAGCGATACACATAATCGCCAGCAACATATTTCGGCGGTATGAACGGAATCTGCAAATAGGATTCGTATTGGCCGCCGGTGTAGATGATATGGTTGCCTTTGTTATCGATGTCCCACTCGAGCCGTTCGAACCAGCCCTCGCGGATGTAGCGGCCCGCGATCTGGACACGCAGCTGCTGCCCCTTGTGCCAGAGACGGCAGCCGGGATAGAACTCGATGTCGACCGGGACGATCTCGCCGGGTTTGAGTTTCAATTCGCTGGTATGCGCCTGGATCGGACGGTAGTCGGTGGACTGTTTGGGATCCAGCTCGCGCGCAGAAACCCGCATCTTAGCCCAGGTACCAGGGTGCGGTTCGCCAAGAACCGAGACCGGTACAAAGTTGCCGTCTTCGTCCAGCTTCTGAACGTTGATGAAGAAATCCATGTCATCATGACCATCGGCTTCAACATACATGCGAAGCTTCATGTAGCCGGTGATTTCCGTGTCTTCATCAAACTTGACGTCGAAACAGGCTTCCTCGGTCGTGCTCTCGTAGCTGACGCTGGATTCGGTGTCAACCTTGTCGTAAGACAGCGACATGCTCGCGGCATCCATGTAGAGCTTTCTGTATTCCGTGCGCTCCAGCGGGAACTTGGTTTCCGGGCGGTTGATCTGGAAGTCGTAGTCGTAGGCATCCTGGACCTCGAGCCGGATTCTTGGGGTCAGTTCCCAGCCGTTACGGATATCCTTGAGGTAGCGGTCATAGAAGCGCTCTAGTTCCTTCAGGCCTTCATAGCTGTAGGTGTCCGGCCATTCGAATTCGCGGTGGGCACGCATCCATTTCTTCGGTGAACGGATCTTGCGGAAACCGTCAAACGAGCCGCGGAGATGGAAATGGTTCCAGCAGGCGGTTGCGTAGGTCGGGATCTTGATCTTCCTGAGATCGGGGATCTTGTCCTTCCAGTAGCCGTTCATCTTGGGATACTTGACTGCCATCGCGACCATGTCGTCAATGTAGCCGTCGCCGGTGACCGAGCCAACGATGAATTCCGGAAAGCCGTAGGCGGGGATGCCGCCTTCATAGGTGGATTCACGGTACATGTCAGCAGTCGCTTCCCACGGCGCGATGCAGGCCAAGTGAGGCGGCTGCTCGGCGGCGATGCGCCAGTGTGTCATGGCGACACCGGAGTTGCCGCACAATCCGACCTTGCCGCACCAGTGCTGGGTGGCCAGCCACTCGATGAAGTCATAGCCGTCGCGGCCGTCCTGGGTGCCAAACAGCTCATGGTCGCCTTCGGAGTGCCCGATGCCTCGCGGATCGACATTGGCGACCGCATAGCCTTGGCGGCACCAGAAAGCCGGGTCAACCGACTCGAACTTGGCCATGTTGGATACGGTCTGGGGCGGCACGCCCATAATCTTCCACTCGTCCATGCCGTCGCCCGGGCGTTTGCCGAACGGGCTCCAGGAGACGATACAGGGGACTTTGCCGGTCGCATGCTGCGGACGGTAGATGTCCGTGTAGATCGTGACGCCGTCACGCATCTTGACCGCGACATCCTGGTCGCAGAGGATACCTTCTTCAGCGATATACGTACGCGGATTGAATTCCGGACAGAAGCCGAATGTGTCCGTCGCTGTGCCTGGCATCTTGGCCAGTTCTTCCTTGGTCAGCGGCTTTCTGCATTTGCGGTAGATGCACTCGATTTCTTCGTCACCGAATTTCTTGATCTTGGTGATCCGCTCAGTTGGAATGTTCAGAACATCTTCTTTGGTCATTCCCATGGGTCAATCCTCCCGATTAGTCAGCCAGGCTTTCAACGTAGTCAGCAGCCGCACCGATCGTGGGCTGACGACGGAACTCCATGAAATTGATGTCGAGGCCGAACTCGTCCTCAAGTTCACCAATGATCTTGACCAGGTCAACCGACTTGGCGTTGAGGTCCTCCGTGAACTTCGTCTCTTCGCTGTACTCGCTGGCATCCTTGCCGTAAAGGCTGGCGCACTTGTTGATGATCATCTCGATAATTTCGTCTCTCATTGTTTTGCTCCTCTCTTTTTTAAATTCCCGGCCGAAAGCGTCCGGAAAATCGTTAACTTAAATTGTAAATATTTCAGCCGCGGTCGAACCCGTCCCAGACCGGCTTGCCGGTGTAGTTCTTCGGCTGCTCTTCGCCGCTGAGGACGCGGATTGCACCGCTGGCCATGGCTTCCATTTCGAATTCACCGGCCATGGCTTTGACCGGGGCAATGTAGCCAGCCATTTCAGTCACTTGCTCGACCAGGTCCTGATCTCTTGAGATGCCACCGGTCAGCAGGATCGCGTCGACCTTGCCGTGCAGGACGGTCGCATACGCCCCGATGAACTTGCCAATCTGGTAGACCATGGCGTCGTAGATCAGCTTGGCGTACTGGTCGCCCTTTTCGATCCGCTCTTTGACTTCCAGGACATCGGACGTGCCGAGATGGTCGACCATGCCGCCATTTTTGGTCAGGTAGCCCATCATCTGCTTCTGGGTGTATTTGCCGGAGAAGCACATGTTGACGATATCCTTGACCGGGATCGATCCGGCACGGGTCGGCGCCATCGGGCCGTCGCCGTTAACGACATCGTTGGTGTCAATGATGCGGCCGCCCTGATGAGCGCAGATTGAGATACCGCCGCCGATATGGGCGATGACCAGGTTCATGTCCTCATACTTCTTGCCCTGGGAGTCGGCATAGCGGATACCGACTTCCTTCTGGTTGAGCGGATGTCCGCGGCTCTCGCGGTAGACGCCGGACAGGCCGGTGACACGGGCCAGATCCTGGAGCTCGTCGACATCCGGCGGGTTGACAACAAACGCCTTGGAACCGTATTCTTCGGCAAAGTGGTGTGCTAGCTGGCTGCCCAGAGTTGCCGGGTGCTTGATCGTGAAGCCGATCCGGGCGTGATGCAGCAGAATGTCGTTGACCGGGTAGGTTCCGCCTTCCAGGCCGACCAGGCCGCCGCCGCGCCCGACAAAGGCATCGGTCCCGTCCAGTGAGATATTGGCTTTGGCCAGTTCTTCCAGGATTGTGTCCTTCCGATAGTCGAACTGGTCTGAGATCTCATCAAATTCCTTCAGTTTTTCAGCGTCATGCTTGACATTAACCGAGAACAGGCAGTTGTGATTCTCAAACATGGCGATCTTGGTGGACGTTGATCCCGGGTTGATGGTGAATATCTTGTACGTTTGACTCATCTATGCATCCTCCTCAAACAATGGGCATGACTTTCAGGTTCGGCGCGATCTCAAGCTTGGCTTCCGTCGCTTCCATAACCTGTTCAACCGTCACTTCCGGCGCGATTTCCAGAAGCTCCAGACCGCCGCCGGGACGAACCTTGATCACAGCCATGTCGGTGACGATCAGGTTGACGCGGTTGGCCGCGGTCAGCGGCAGGCGGCAGCTTTCCAGGATCTTGGCCGAGCCGTTCTTGTTGACGTGGGCCATGGCGACGATCACCTTCTTGGCGCCGGTCACCAGGTCCATCGCGCCGCCCATGCCCGGAACCTTCTTGCCGGGAATCATCCAGTTGGCCAGATTTCCTTCTTGGTCAACCTCCAGCGCGCCGAGAACCGTTTCATCGACATGTCCGCCGCGGATCAGGCCAAAGGACAGCGAGCTGTCGAAGAAGACGCCGCCGGGTAAAATGGTGACCAGATTACCGCCGGCATCCGTCACGTCGTTGGTGGCTGTGTCTTCCGATGCGGCGGGGCCCATGCTGAGCATGCCGTTTTCGGATTGAAGCGTAATGTGGACGCCTTCCGGCAGGTAGTTGGCCGCCAGGGTCGGGATGCCGATGCCGAGATTGACGACATCGCCGTCCTTGAATTCGAGCGCTACGCGCCGGGCAATGATTTCACGGCTGTTCATCGGGCGCCACCTCCTTTGACAATCGCGTCAACCAGGACGCCGGGTATGGTCACATGATTGGGGTCGAGTTGTCCGACCGGAACCACCTCGTCGACTTCCGCGATTACGTAATCCGCCGCGAAGGCCATGACGACGTTGAAGTTTCTGGCTGTACCGCGGATCAGGAGATTGCCGGCTTCGTCGGCAACGTGGGCCTTGATCATGGCGACATCGCTGCGCAGGGCAGTCTCCAGCAGGTAGTCCTTACCGTCGACGGTGATTTTCTGCTTGCCTTCTTCAACAATGGTTCCGACTCCGGTCGGCGTCAGGACGCCGCCCAGGCCGAAGCCGCCGGCCCGGATTTTTTCAGCCAGCGTCCCCTGCGGATACAAGCGGACCGAACCGGGCTTTTCCATCATCATGCGGCCGGTTTCCGGGTTCATGCCGATGTAGTCGGCGTTGATCTCGGAGACCTGCCCGGCAAAAACCAGGTCATACACCGCGCAGCCTTCGCGGCCGGTGTCGTTCGACGTCACGGTCAAATCTTTTTGACCCTGACTGATCAGTTCACGGACGATGACATCCGGTGTGCCGCCCTGCAAAAACCCGCCGACCATGACATGGTCGCCGTCCTTGACTTTCGCGACAGCTTCCTGGGCAGAAAATACTTTTTTCTTCATGTACGCACGCTCCCTCGCTACTTTGGATTGAGTTTATGAGTCCTTGCGGAGTTCGCGGTGGAATGAAAGCTCGGCGTATCCCCGGAGCGGTGCTTCCATCTCGCTGAGACGGACGCCGTGCTCCTTCATCTTAGGTCCGACGATCGCGCCGAAGCCCTTGATTTCACGCCAATGCTCTTCCAGTCCCTCGCGATTCAGGCGTGAGCGATGCTGCTCAGCCTCGCTGAAGGTGACATTGAGTTTGTCACCGTCAATCGATATCTTGCCGTAAATGCCGCAAATCGGGCATTCAACCGTCGTGGTGCCGTTAACCGTCAGAAGGTCGCAGTGGCAGACCGGGCAGGTGCCCTCTTCATCGCCCATCCAGGAAACGTCTTCGCGGGGTTTGCCAACCGCGGAAACGACATGCTGTCCCATTCGGCGGATGCGGCCCATCAGGTCCTCATCCAGGAACGGGTGGGCGGTATTGCCCATGTTATAGGCATCGATCTGGTCGACAACCTTGATTTGAGACGGATAGGTCAGGATATGCATGGTCGGCAAGCCGAAAGAGACCCAGTTTTTGGTGGACGCGCCACCGACTGAGATCAGGCCGGCATAGCGCTGCTTAAAGTTTCTGGGATCAACCAGCTGGTCGCCGGTCTTGCCTTCAGCGATGCGTTTTTCATTGGCGTGGAATAAAAAGGCGATGTCATGGGACGGACCCATGCGGTCGGCCATCTGCTTGAGCTGTCCGGTCGGGCCCAGCGCGTAGACTGGCGCTGCGATGATCAGGCCGTCGGCGTTCTGGACTTCTTCGTCGACAAACGGCAGGTCGTCCTTGATGATGCAGCGGCCGGAACCGCCGTTGTCCAGGGATTTACCGCAGCCGCCGCAGCCGTTGCAGTCCTGGATCTCCATATCGATCATGCGGATGAAGCTGACTTCGGCACCAGCCTTCTCAGCTTCCATCAAGGCGGATTTTACCATGATTTCACAGTTTTTCATTTTGCGGCCAAAAGACAAACCCAATATTTTCATTTTAGTTCTCCTTTTAATAAATAATTTAATTGATTAACAAATTAACAAACGATTGAAAACGTATTCGGTTATATGCAGAACTTCGACGCTTTTATGCCACGGCGGAAAGTCCGCACGGCGACTGACAGTCTGCGTTGTCAAGCAAGAGACAAATTCGGGGTGGCAAAGGCCGCCAATTTTATTGTAGCAGACACGGCTCGGCTATCCTTATACCGGTTAGGAATGACGTTCATAACCCACGGGTTATGACTGCTGTAATTATTGGCTTACAGCCCATTCAGCCCCAACAATTTAATGCCGTTTCGCCAGGCGATCGCTTCACGTTCCGGCTCACTGATTCCAACACTTTGGATGAAGTCGACAGCCATTTGAGTCTGCTCAAACGGATAATCGGTGGCAAACAGGATCCGGTCCGCGCCACAGACGTCAATCGCGCATCGAAGCGCGGGTTCAGAATAGTTGCCGCTGATCGTAATAAACAGGTTGTTGCGGACATAATGCGATGGCAGCTGTTTGATGATCCGCTTGCCGGCCGGCATTTCCAGAAGGCTCTCACCGTCGGTCATCTGAGTCCACTGGTTCTCCAGCCGCCACAGCGCGTAGGGAATCAGCTCACCCATATGGCCAATGATCAGCTGGGCATCCGGGTATTCGTCAAACACACCACTGAGGATCACGCGCAAAGCATGCGTCCCGGTTTCGAACCCCCAATTCCAGGCCGCGGTCAGCAGTTCCGGATAGCCGTCATAGATTTTCCACTGGCCGGGAATCGGATCAGTCGGATGAATATAGATCGGGGCTTTGAGCTCGGCTGACTTCTCCCAGACCGGCCAGCAGGCAGGATCATCCATGTAGAGGCCATTGGTGTGGCCGTGTAGCAAGGCGCCCTTGAGTCCGAGCTCGACCACTGCGCGCTCAAATTCTTTCGCCGCCGCTTTGGGGTTTTGCATCGGCAGGGCGGCGTAGCCACTGAAGCGATCCGGGTTTCGGGCCACAATTTCAGCCAGCAGGTCATTGGCCTCCTTCGCCAACCTGACAGCTTCCACTGAATCGGTCAGTCCCTGGACGCTGGGGGAGGACGTGGACAGGACCTGCCGCTCAATGCCATGCTCGTCCATGATTTCCAGGCGGCGGCCGGTTATGTCGCCCAGGATCTGGCCCAGGTTTGAGTTTTTGCCCGGGACCGGCTTGACCGGCAGCCCGATGCGCGCCATGTAGGGAACGCGGACGGCTGCCAGTTCGCGACTGGAAAAGTGTTCTTCAAATGCGATCAGCTTCATTTAAACCCTCCTCGATACAATCAAAATCCAGTGCCATTACATCGCCTGTTATATCATAATTTATGTGTTATAACAAACGCCCTCTGCTTTGCCGGCTTTAAGTCAGTCTGACAGCAATGGCGGAAACTGCCAGATGACAGTTTCCGCCATTGTTCAATTCTGGGGGGGAACAGCAGAATGGATCAGCCCTTGATCGCGCCGATCATGATGCCGCCAACGAAGTAACGCTGGATGAAGGGATAGGCGGCCAGCATCGGGACGATGGAGACCATGATCGTGCCGTATTTCATCGATTCGGCCAGCAGACGGTTGTAGCCGCCTGACGAACCCTGGCTGGCAACGGTTGCCTGACCCTCGATCAGGATATTCCTAAGCACCAGCTGCAGCGGGTATAACTCATTCGACTGCAGGTAGATCATCGCCTGGAAGAAGGAGTTCCACTGGAAGACCATGTAGAACAGGGCGATAACCGCAATGCTGGATTTGGCCAGCGGAATCATGATCTGGAACAGGATGCGTAGGCGCCCAGCACCGTCCAGATTGGCGGACTCCTCGAGGCTGTCCGGGATGCTCTGGAAGAAGGTGCGCATGATGATCAGGTTGAAGGCGTTCATGCACAGCGGGATGATAACCGCCAGGGGCGAATCGATCCAGCCCAGCCCGCTGACCAGCAGGTAGGTTGGGATGATGCCGCCGTTGAAGATCATGGTGAAGGATATGAAAAACATGATCGCGCGGTTCCAGTACAGGCCCTTTCGGGATGTGACATAGGCGCCGAACAGGGTCAGCATCGTACCAAGGCTGACCGAGCAGGCGACGTAGATGATGGAGTTCAGATAGCCTCTCCAGATGGAGGCCTCCGAAAACACGGCTTTGTAGCCGTCCAGGCTGAAGCCTGCCGGCAGCAGCATCAGGCCATAGGTCTGTGACAATTTAACGACATCGCTCAGTGACGCCATGATGACATGGACAACCGGAACAATGGCGATCAACGCCGCGATGCTCAGGACAATGGTATTGATAACAATAAAAACTTTGCGACTTGCGCTATCTCTTGCAGCCATTTATTTCACCTCTCTTAGAACAAGCTGGTTTCAGAATACTTCTTCGCCAGCCAGTTGGATCCCAGGATCAGCAGCAGTCCAACAATGGAGTTGAACAGGCCAACGGCTGTGGCATAGTCATACCGTCCGTCCGCAAATGCTTTGCGGTAGACGAACGTATTGATGACATCCGAAGTTTCATAAACAGCAGGCGAATAAAGGAGCAGGATCTTGTCATAGCCGACGTTGAGGATCTGACCCGTCCGGATGATCAGCAGAACGATAATGGTCGGTGCGATACCCGGCAGCGTGACATGGCGCAGCTGCTTCCAGTGGCCGGCACCGTCGATCCTGGCGGCTTCGTAGAGTTCGTGGGAGATGCCGCTTAAGGCAGACAGATAGATGACGCAGATGTAGCCGACCATCTGCCACAGGTCCGATCCGATCAGCAAAGGCTTGAACCATTCCTTCAAGGACAGCAGGCTGACCTCAATGCCGAACAACTGGTTGGCCAGCATGCCGAGCGGGCCTTCCGGCGCGACCATGATCTTCAACAGGGATGCGATAACGACAACCGAGATGAAGTAGGGCATGTAAGTGATCGACTGGATCGCCTTCTTGAAGTAACGGTTTCTGACTTCATTCAGCAGAAGCGCCAGCGTCACCGGCGCCAATGCGCCGAAGAACAGGTTGAGCAAACTGATGACAACCGTATTCTTGAGGACTCTGACAAAGTAAAAGCTGGTAAAGAACTGCTCGAACCACTTGAATCCGACAAATTCACTGCCAAAAATGCCTTTGGATACCTTGAACTGCTGGAAGCCCATAATCAGGCCGCCCATGGGAATGTAGTTGAAGATAATGAAAAAGACAATGACCGGCAGAACGATCAGGTAGTAAGAATAGTTCTTTCTCCAATCTCTTCTAATTTTGTTCATGTTTGTTCCCCCAATGATTAATGATTGGAATAATGAATCTGGCAGATGTTTCTTGACCATGTGGAGCATGGGTGCAATCTCTTCTCAGAAAGTTTCAGGGTGCCAGTCGAGATTACAACTTTGCCATGCAGTGGTCAGGCCAATGTTCATGCCGGATCGAAGTCAGGCACTGATCAGCTATTCGATCCGATTTCAAAGCGCACTTACGAGATCATAGAATAAAGGGCCTGCTTCCGGTTGTATAGATCATAATTTTTAGCCAAGTGTTCAAATCAGGCATAACTTGACTGGCAGTCGGTTTCGATTTTCAGCAAAGGTATCCAAATCAGTCACACATCTGAATACAGCCGCATTGTCAGGCATCTTTCATCCAGGCGCCTCTCAATGGGTTTAAGCCGCAGAAGAACCGTCCGCCTGCCAAGTCTCTGGCTTGTGTTCGGGCTGCGAACTGTCCTTCCGCGGCATGTGACTCATTTGTCGTGCCGTTTAAGGTTTACTCTCTTGCGAGGTAGCGGTCCCAGGCGCCCTGACAGATCTCAATGGCACGGTCAATGCCCATACCCTGGATCGTTACGGCCTGGACTTCCATCCAGTTGGCGGCCATGTCCGGATCGGTGATGGACAGTGCCCAGTTTTCAGCAACGTAAGTGTTGATATCACCGAAGATTTCAGCCAGTTCAAGGCCTTCTTCTTCATTGAGCGAGTAATACATATACACAAGGTTGGTGCTGTCCGATGGAATCTTGGACGCTTCCAGAATGGCCGGATCGTTGACCTGGGTCAGGACATTCTCGGCGGCTCGCAGACCGATCGGATGATAGTTGCCGGTGACAATTTCCAGTGCGTCAGACGCACCCATGTCATCCATCAGGATGACGTCTGTAAAGGTTGGGACGCCGTCTTCCATCGTGTAGTGGACGCCATCAATACCATAGTTGCTCAGGCGGATGCCCTCTTCAGTACACAGGTAATTGAAGAACTGCAGCGCCAATTCAGGATTTTCACAAGCGGTTGTAATCGCCATCGGGTCATAGAGGTATTCGGCACGGGTTGAAACCTGTGAGCCCATGTCGCCCTTGTTCAGAACAGGGGTCGGACAGACGGCAATCTCGAAGCTGTCGTCTACGGCGTTAGCCATATACATCCCGGACCAAGCCAGGTAGCCGCCGGTGACGCCGGCTTCATTGGTGCCGAACAGGGTCGCTGCGGTCGGCAGGTCGAAGATGGCACGGGTCGTGAAGTCTCGGTCAAACAGGCCGGCTTCATACCATTGAGCAAACTGTACGAGGTAGTCCTCGAAGCCCTGCTCGATGCCGCCGTAACGGATTACATTATTGTCGTCCGGATAGAACTGCTGGTAGTTGCCGTTGGTGTTCGGCGAGAACGGCATCAGGCGGATGCCCCAGGCCTGGGCCCAGATTGCGTTGTTGCCGAGCTGCCACAGCAGCGGGAAGGTTGCGCCCTTTTCTTCCTTGAATCCGGTCAGGGCAACCGTCCACTCGTCAATCGTTTCCGGCGTCTCAAGATTGAGATCTGCCAGCCAGTCGCCGCGGGTGACATTGGCCCACAACCCGGTGTTCAGATTCGTGTCCTTAAGCAGGATTTCATATAGCGTCGGGATATAGCCTTTATCAGTCAGCGCATCACGCAGGGCGGACGCGTTGCCGGACAGATAGTCCCAGTAGATCGGGGCGTACTCGGGCAGCAACGGTTTAAGGTCTAGGTAGACGCCGTCTTCAACAGCGGTTTCCAAACCACCCGGGTAGGACACCTGGCTGGATCCCTTGATCAGGTCAGGGTATTGCTGCGAAGCCAGGATTAGGGTGAAGCGCTCCTGGGCAGACTCAGTCGTGACACTTTCCCAGTCAAAATAGACATTGGTCAACTCAGACATCTTGGCCCAGACTTCATTCTGGTCCATGTCAGCCTCTGCGCGGTTGATCGGGTAAAACCCGGTAAATGTCACGGCCTCTTCGGTCAGAGGCAGTACGACTTCGGTTGATGCAGTTGTCCCGTCGGAAGCCGAAGTGGTTCCGCTAGTCGTCTGGGACGTGGTTGTAGTTGTCGCCGGTTGACAGCCGGCCAAAGCGGCCAGCAGCATCGCTGCAACAACAAGAACAGTCAGCATACGAATCCTTTTCATTCTGGTTCCTCCAATTCATGCGAGATTTTCATCTTGCTTTCGGCAGCCGCCCGAACGTCTGGCCGTCGAGGTTCATTCTGCGAATAAAGGAGATGCTTTTGTTCCGGTCTCACAACAGTTGCGAGACAACCATTGGTACAAGCGCTTTCAGCTCAATTGATGTTCTTATTGTTATTTTAAATCATATTCTGGGTGATGTACACCGGATGGCAAATCCTGACGGTTTGTTTTTGGCCCAATCCGTTGTCTGGTCTGCCGCAAATTAAAAGCCACAGGCTACCGGACGGGTGTGCAAAACGCCTTGCGTTTTGTGTTCGAGCACCGGTCGGCAGCCTGTGGTTTAAATTAATGGATTAGGACGCTGTCAGCTGTTATTGCTTAGCCATGTAGCGGTCCCATGCACCCTGGCAGATCTCAATGGCGCGGTCAATGCCCATGCCCTTGATGGTCTCAGCCTGGACTTCCATCCAGTTGGCTGCGAGGTCAGGATCCATGATCGCCTGCGCCCAGTTTTCAGCAACATAAGTATTGATGTCGCCGAAGATTTCAGCCAGTTCAAGGCCTTCTTCTTCATTCAGGGAGTAGTACATGTAGACAACATTGGTGCTGTCAGACGGAACTTGGGCATCGGTCAGCGTCTTCTCGCTGTAAATCTGACGCATCAGATTTTCGGTCGAGGTCAGCTTGATCGGGCGATAGCTGGAGGTCATGACTTCCAGTGCGTCAAATGCACCCATTTCGTCCATCAGGACTTTGTCGGTCAAGGTCGGCACGCCATCTTCCATGGTGTAGTGTTCACCTTCGATGCCGTAGTTGCTGATCAGCTGTCCCTCTTCAGTTGACAACCAGTTAAAGAACTGGAGCAACAATTCAGGATTCTCACAGCTGGTGGTGATCGCCATCGGGTCATAGAGGTATTCGGCACGGGTTGAAACCTGTGAGCCCTTGTCGCCCTTGTTCAGGACAGGGGTCGGGCAAACAGCGATCTCGAAATTCTCGTCGGTCGCATTGGCCATGTACATACCGGTCCAGGCCAGGTAACCGCCGGTGACGCCGGCTTCGTTGGTGCCGAACAGAGTCGCTGCGGTCGGCAGGTCGAAGATGCCGCGGGTGGTGAAGTCACGGTCAAACAAGCCGGCTTCATACCACTCGGCGAACTGCACGAGGTAGTCCTCGAAACCCTGCTCAATGCCGCCGTAATGGATGACGTTATTGTCGTCCGGATAGAACTGCTGGTAGTTGCCGTTGGTGTTCGGCGAGAACGGCATCAGGCGAATGCCCCAGGCCTGGGCCCAGATCGGGTTGTTGCCGAGCTGCCAGAGCAGCGGGAAGGTTGCGCCTTTTTCTTCCTTGAAGCCGGTCAGAGCAGTGGTCCACTCATCAATGGTTTCAGGGGTTTCCAGATTGAGGTCAGCCAGCCAGTCGGCACGGGTGACGTTGGTCCAAAGGCCGGTGTTCAAATTGGTATCCTTGATGACAACCTGATACAGCGCAGGGAGATAGCCCTTGTCGGTCAGCGCATCACGCAGGGCGGACGCGTTGCTGGACAGGTAGTCCCAATAAACAGGAGCATACTCGGGCAGCAGCGGCTTGAGGTCAAGATAAACTTCGTCGTCGACTGCCGTCTCGTAACCGCCCGGATAGGAAACCTGGGCTGTATTCATGATCAGGTCCGGCAGCTGCTGGGATGCCAGGATCAGGGTATAGCGCTCCTGGGCGGATTCTGTTGTAACGCTTTCCCAGTCAATCGTGACATTGGTCAGTTCATACATCTTCTGCCAGACTTCATTCTGGTTCATGTCTGCTTCAGCGCGGTTGATCGGGAAAAAGCCGGTAAATGTCACAGGCTCTTCAGTCAACGGCAGCATAACTTCAGTTGAACCGGTTGTGGTTTCAGAAGCAGAGCTTTCAGTTGTGGTTGAGGTGGTGGTTGTTGTTGCCTCCTGGCAACCGGCCAAAACGGCCAGCAGCATAGCGACAACGACAAGAACGGTTAATAGACGTAATTTTTTCATTCTCATCTCGTTCCTCCTGCTTTCACAATTAGCTAGATCTTTGCCGCATCGGCTAAACGCTCGAACTTCGTAGGCCGCTACGGTTACAGTTCAAGTATAGAAGCCGTCTTTTTCACGATCCAGTCACATTTTTGCTTGGTTGTATCGTAAATCCGCATTAAGCGGCTTTTGCAAGGTAATGAATTTCGTCAAAGGTGCTAAAATCAAGCAATTCATATCGCTCGATTGTGGTTATTCTGTCGAAGGCACGGCTTTGATCAAAGCTGGTTGAATCATTTGAATGAAAACACGGTCAGCCCTCCTGCCGGACGAATCCCAAGGGATTCGACGCTCGAGCGGCAGGTGGCTGACCGTGCTTTATTGAGTCAGATCAATTATATGAGATCGCTTTTGGCTTTACTGTTTGGCCATGTAGCGGTCCCAGGCACCCTGACAGATTTCGATGGCACGTTCGATGCCCATGCCCTTGATGGTCTCAGCCTGGACTTCCATCCAGTTGGCTGCGAGGTCAGGGTTCATGATCGCCTGCGCCCAGTTTTCGGCAACATAGGTATTGATGTCACCGAAGATCTCGGCCAGTTCAAGCGCTTCATCTTCGTTCAGAGCGTAGTACATGTAGACAACATTGGTGCTGTCGGACGGAATCTGGGCAGCGGTCAGAGTCTGCTCGCTGTAGACCTGGCTCATCAGATTCTCGGTCGCAGTCAGCTTGATCGGACGGTAGCTGGAGGTCATGACTTCCAGTGCGTCATAAGCGCCCATGTCGTCCATCAGAACTTTGTCAGTCAGAGTGGGCACGCCATCTTCCATGGTGAAGTGTTCGCCTTCGATGCCGTAGTTACTCAGGTTTTGTCCGTCTTCGGTCGACAGCCAGTTGAAGAACTGGAGCAGCAGCTCGGGGTTCTCGCAGCCGGTGGTGATCGCCATCGGATCATAGAGGTATTCGGCACGGGTCGAAACCTGTGAACCCTTGTCGCCCTTGTTAAGAACAGGGGTCGGGCAAACAGCAATTTCAAAATCGTCGTCGGTCGCGTTGGCCATGTACATACCAGTCCAGGCCAGATAGCCGCCGGTCACGCCAGCTTCGTTGGTGCCGAACAGCGTTGCAGCGGTCGGCAGATCAAAAATGGCGCGAGTCGCGAAATCACGGTCAAACAGGCCGGCTTCATACCACTCGGAGAACTGTACGAGGTAATCCTCGAAGCCCTGCTCGATGCCGCCGTAATGGATGACGTTGTTGTCGTCCGGGTAGAACTGCTGGTAGTTTCCGTTGGTGTTCGGTGAGAACGGCATCAGGCGGACACCCCAGGCCTGGGCCCAGATCGGGTTGTTGCCGAGCTGCCACAGAAGCGGGAAGGTCGCGCCCTTTTCTTCTTTAAAAGCAGTCAGCGTGGTGGTCCACTCATCAATGGTTTCAGGGGTTTCCAGATCGAGGTCAGCCAGCCAGTCGGCACGGGTGACATTAGTCCAAAGACCGGTGTTCAGGTTGGTATCCTTAACCATCACCTGATACAGCGCGGGAATGTAGCCCTTGTCGGTCAGGGCGTCACGGAGCGCTGACGCGTTGCCGGACAGCAGGTCCCAGTAAACAGGAGCATACTCAGGCAGCAGCGGTTTGAGGTCCAGAAAGACTTCATCGTCGACAGCCGTCTCATATCCGCCCGGATAGGAAACCTGGGCGTTCTGCATCATCAGATCCGGCAGCTGCTGGGACGCAAGGATCAGCGTGAAGCGTTCCTGGGCTGACTCGATGGTCACGCTTTCCCAGTCAATCGTGACATTGGTCAATTCGTACATCTTCTGCCAGACTTCATTCTGGCTCATATCCGCTTCAGCGCGGACAATCGGAAAGAAACCGGTGAAGGTGACTTCTTCATCGGTCAGGGGCAGGACAACATCGGTCGAACCCGTTACCGTGGTGGACGAAGTTTCACCTGCTCCAGTGGTCGTGGTCGTTGTTGCTTCCTGGCAGCCGGCCAAAACGGTCAGCAGCATGGCTAGTGCAACAAGAACGGTGAGTAAACGAAGCTTTTTCATTCTGATCATAGTTCCTCCTGTGAATGGTTTGCATGACTTGGTCTGAACCACAGTTGCCTGCTCGAACCTTTGAACTGCAGTTTAGACGCCGTACCCGAGTATAGGGCAAGACGCATCATATAACCAGTTTCGGTTTCGGAAGCAGTACGCATATTCGCCATTTACGCCAAAAATACATGTCATATAATCTTTCAAAGGTACAAGAATTGAGCATTCGGCCGCTTAAGTCCAAAAAAGCACGACCCGTTCGGATCAGTCCGGTTGTTCCCTTGGGGGGGGGCGACAAATCCAGTTCAATCTAATGCCGGGATCGTTTTGATTTCTCCCGGAACTGGGTTCCGGTGATGCCCTCAAATTTTTTGAAAACGCTGTTCATGGTTCTGAAATTCTCATACCCGACACTTCGGGAAATCTCTGACATGTTTAAATCGGTTTCAATCAATAGCTTTTTGGCTTGCTCGACACGGCTGCGCTGAATGTAGTCTAGTGTGCCCTGCCCGAACTTGCCGCGCATCAAGCGGGTGACCTGGGATACGCTCAGGCCAACGGCATCAGCCAGGCTTGAAACAGAAAGATTGAAATCGCTCAGATTGTTCTGGATATAATCAATGATCTGGCTGAGTTTGACATCATGCTGTAAAAGGCTGTCCTTTTCCTGCCGAATCTTAATCAGCTCCTGATAGAAGTCCAGGACCGCCTGCCTGAATTCAGACAGGGAATCTACGGATACCATGTCCGCCAACTGCTGTTCAGCCGCCGGATTTCGCAGTTCCGGCATTTCACCGACGACCGAATCCAAGGCTGCCGACAGATCTTCAATCAGGCCGGATTGGGCGATACGCCGGAACGTTGACGGGATGTTGCTGTTTTCCAGCGTGTTGAGAATGTCTCCTGTAATCTCCATGGCGGATTCGAAGTCCTCGACAACTAGATAATTCAACAGCTGTCGCCGCGATTCAAGGTTCATGGCCGTTTGGACCAGCTTGTTTTGGCGTCCGACCCGTTCCTGATAGTCACCGATGGTCCCCGGCGTATGAAGCATTCTTGTGGTTTCAAGAACCTCCTGTGCTTCCTGATTGCAGCGAGCAGCGTTGATCATGCCGGTATGAAGGTCGCTGATACCGGCGGTAATCACCATTTGGAAGTATTGGTTGATCGCTTCTAGACCTTTTTTCAGTGTAGCCCGGATCTGCTTCAGGGCATCGTCCGATTTATTGGTGTTGACCAGGCAGACCGAGAAATCGTCCATTTCAAAGACAAAGGCCTGGGCAAATTCAGCAAAAAGTTCTTCAAGGACATTCTTGATAATGCCCTGCGCCAGTTCAACCGCCTC
Organism: uncultured Saccharofermentans sp.; assembly: GCA_963675845.1. Lineage (GTDB taxonomy): Bacteria > Bacillota > Clostridia > Saccharofermentanales > UBA5734 > UBA8949. Next base: position 861,265 of record OY776634.1, read on the forward strand.
AACGGTTGACGGATCTGCGTCTTCGGCTGACAGCAGGACGCCATAATCTTCGACCGACATCATGATCAGGACGAAGCTGTCATGCTGGAAGGTGATGTCCTCGGAAGCCAGCATTTCAACAACCTGTTCAGACGACGTCACGCGTCCCTTGAGCAGCCGGCTTAAAACGACACCCTGCATATGGGATTTCTGGCGGTCAAGCAGTTTCGAGTAACTTTCCTTTTCCCGATAGATATCCTGGATGGCAGTTTCCAGCTGCTGGAATTCATTCGCGCTTTGTCCGGCGCCCTTGGGGGTCAACTGGGATGCCCTGGACAACAGCTGTTTAATCGGGGTGTAGTTTCTGCGGGCCAGCCCGATCGAGGCCGCAGTGCCGATCAGCATAAAGCCCGCGATGAAGATAATCATCATGTTGCGGACATTCTTCAGGTTAGCCTGAAAACTGTCAAGATTGGATACGATCACATATTTCCAGTCATTGCGGGTTGAAACAGCAGTCGAAACCAGAAACTGGCCGGCTTGCGTCTTGATTGCCTGCGCACCCAGCTCTAGGGTTTCATATTGTAAATCAGAATAGAAGGATTCTTCTTCGCCCTTGAAAACCTGCTGGTTGGTCTGATCGACTATTATTACGTGGAGATTGCTCTGCTCGTTGGTGCTTGAGACCTGATCCAGAATGTAGGCCGTATCAAGCTTGATCACTAAGACGCCTTCACGCTCAACCGAGTTGCCGAAGAGGGGATAAATCAATAACAACGGCTGCGGTTGGCCGGCTTCAATGCTGGGCAGAATCACATACTGCGGTAAATTGCCGGAAGATACCAGCATGTCAATGAAGGATTCATAGTCCAAGCCAAACGCGTTCTGCGATGGCAACTTATAGGAATCCTGGTGGTTCAATCCAAAACGGGAGGACAGTGTCGCCTGACTGCGCAATGAGTAGAGGTAGATCTCGCTGATCATCTGGTTGTTGTTTACAGCCTGGACCATCCGCTGCTTGCCGTCCGCCATACTCATCGCAATGTCGGATTTGTAGAACGGGTAAAACTCATGAGCGAACTTGATCAGGTCGTTGTCCTGTCTGAGGAAGGTCGCCGTGAACTCAACCTCCATCAGCCGGGAATCCAGAAGGGACTGGGTGTTTTCCAGAGCGGCCAACTCAACCTTTTCGATTTCAGCATTCAGAGCATTGGTCGCGCTTGAATAGATCAGCAGGCTGGCCAGCAGGCTGCACAGCAGAATGACCCAGTATGACAAAAGCCACGAAACAAAAACCTTTTTTTTGATCACCGGTCGGTTCATTCAGCACCTCGAAGGGAGCATACTCAGGAGGGGGCCACCCCATCCTGAGTCGCGGACAATCAAATCCTGGTCACTTTGGTCAGATCGCGGACACGTGCATCCGGCTGTTCTGCCGGGTAGCCGATCGACAGGAAGAACATCGGCGTGTAGCCTTCAGGCACTTTCAGCCTTTCAAGGTACTTCGCGCCGTCCGGTGTGTTAAGATATGCCATAACGCCGCCGATGTAGCAGGTACCCAGTCCAAGCGAGTGGGCTGCCAGCACCATATTCTGCGCCAGAAGGCCGCTGTTCAGCGGACCTTTGTCGGTCTCGCAGCAGATCAGGATATCCGTCGGCGCATTGAAGAATACCGTGTAGTTCGGATCCTTGAGACGCTCCACCATCACCGGCGGCAGCGGCGGGTTCTGCTTGACCATCTTGACAAATTCGGCGCTGATTTCATCTAAAAGTGCCTTGTCCTGAACGACAACCAGATGCCAGGACTGCAGGTTCATGCCGCTGGGCGCATTCAGTCCGCACTGGACAATGGTCTCCAGCTGGTCCTCGCTGATCTGGTCCGGCTTGAATTTGCGGATCGATCTTCTGTCGAGGATGGTTTTAACGACGTCGTTTTCGATTATTTTTGCCATGGTGCTGCTCCTTATCTTCATTCTTTTTAATCGTAGTATTATCATTTATAGCATTAAGCCGGGGCGCGATCTAGTCAAATTTATACCCCGGCCAGACAAACCGTGTCACATTCTATCATAGATCCCCTGGGTTGTCAGAGCACCGTGTCAAGCAGGTCACTTTCCCGGAAGTGGCTGGCAAACAGGGCGACAGCCGGATTCAGGTTGGTCTTGCTGTAGGCCATGCCGACCTCGACAATCTCATCTTCAATCTCAAAGCCACTGAACATGGCCGACTGGATATTGCGGACACTGGTGTCATAGACCGCGATGCCGACTCCGGATTCAACGCTGAATAAAACCGATTCGACATTGGGCATCTCCTTGATGATCTTGGGGGTAAAGCCGTGCGACCGGCACAAGGCGATGGTCGTGTCATACGACGTCGGCGACTCGTCCCGGCTGACCATGACAAATCCTTCATCTTTCATGTCTTCCAGTTTCAAGTCCTTTTTACCGGCCAGCGGGTGGGAAGATGACATAAAGACATAGGGCTTGGCTTTGAAAAAGGTATCCCAGATCACATCCGGTGTATCCTTGATCTCGTGGCCGAGCGTGAAGATAATGTCGAATTCGCCGGCTAGAAACTTCTCGCGCAGCGGCTTGAAGGAATGACGCTCGAAGATCAGGCGGACGCCGGGATAGCGCTGGCGGAACTGTTTGATCAGCTTGGGCAGAAACGGCGTGTTCATCGCTTCCAGGCAGCCGATCGTCAGGCTGTCGTTTTCGCCGATGACCGGCTGTCGCGCCAGATCGATCGCCTGTTCAATATCCTTGACGATGCTGTCCAGTTCACGGTAGAAAACAGCGCCAGCCGGTGTCAACCGAACCGAACGGCGTGTGCGGAAAAAGAGCCTGGCGCCGATTTCCTTTTCAAGCAGGGCGATCTGCTTGGACAGGGCTGGTTGCGAAATAAACAGGTGCCGGGCCGCCTCCGTAAAATTGAGATGACGGGCCAGGGTCAGGAAATATTCAATTTGCAGCAAGTTAATCTGATTATGAAGCACGTCTGTTCCTCCATCTTCAAGAACTGCAATTCCAATCATATCACGAATGAACTGATTTACTATAAGGATAATATGGCGGGTTTGCAACCGTCAAGAAATGTCCATGTTCTTCCAGACGCCGTGTTGCTGATTTTGTGGGTGAATTTCAGATCATTCTATACTATAATTGTTTAGGTTAGAGGTGTGCCATGGATTTTCTATTCTTTCTAATCAGTTTCATCGCGTCGGTTGTCGGCGCAATCTGCGGCATCGGCGGCGGTATTATCATCAAGCCGTCGCTCGACCTTTTTCAGATGGCGGGGGTACCGACGATCAGCTTTCTGTCGGGTTGTACCGTTCTGTCCATGTCGCTGTACTCCGTCGTTCGAACCAAGGTTTCCAAAACCAGCCAGATCAACCTGAAAACGGCTACCCCAATGGCGATCGGCGGCGCGATCGGCGGCATTTTAGGCAAGCAGCTTTTTTCCTTGGCCCGGCAAGCCTTCGATAATGACGCCGCGGTCGGCACTGTCCAGGCCGTTTGCCTCGCCCTGATGACCATCGGAACCCTGATCTACACCCTGAACCGCTCCCGGATCAAGACCCATCACATGTCACACCTGCTGAGCTGCACCGCGATCGGCATCGGTTTGGGCATCATTGCAAGCTTTTTAGGCATCGGCGGCGGACCGATCAATTTGGTGGTCCTCTATTTCTTCTTCTCCATGGATATCAAGGCGGCGGCCCAGAACAGCCTTTATATCATCCTGTTCAGCCAGCTGACCAGCCTGGTCATGACACTTCTGACCGGTACGATACCTGCCTTTTCCTGGCTGAGTTTAGTCCTGATGGTTATTGGCGGCTTACTCGGCGGTATTTCTGGGCGCTTATTGTACATGCGTATGGATTCGCTGGCCGTCGAACGGCTTTTTATGATCCTGATGATCCTGATCATCGCGATCAGCGGCTACAACGCCTATCAATATGCGATTGTCGTCTAAATATATTGAATAGCACAAATTATTTATTGATAATCGATAATTATCGTGATAAACTATGGGCATCAACACATAAAGGATGGTGCTTATATGACGTCAACCAAAATTCTCAGAGTGATTTTGGATATTGTTCTGGTGATCAACCTGATCATCTTAATTCTCCTGCCGCTGCTCTTGACCGCGATCTATGACAATACGGATCTTCTCACCAGCCTGGACCGCCATGCCTGGGAATCGGCTCCGGACATCACCGCGCAATACCAGCGGCCGCAGGACTTGCCTTATGAGAGTTATCCGTTCTACCTAGGCCTGCTATACGCCTGCGGACTGCTGACCGCCTGGATTCTGGCCGAAGGTCATCTGATTCTCCGGCGGATCGAGAAGGGGCTCCCGTTCAGTGCCCGCCAGCCGGCGTCCTTTACCCGAGTCGGTCTCGCCTTCATGCTGCTGGCGATGGCTTTCGCAGTTAAAATCTTCTGCTACAACACATTGCTGACCATGTTCTGCTGTGCACTGTTCGCTGTGCTCGCCTTGATCGGTCTGGTGCTGCGCGACCTGTTTGCCAAGGCATACCAGGTCAAGCTCGAAAACGACCTGACGATATAGGAGGGAAATCATGGCAATCATTGTCAATCTCGACGTCATGATGGCGAAAAGAAAGATCAACCTGACGGATCTCGCCGGCCGCATCAACCTGTCTCTGGCCAACCTCTCCATCCTCAAAACCGGCAAGGCGAAGGCCATCCGCTTTTCGACCCTGGAAGCGATCTGCGAAGCACTGGACTGTCAGCCCGGCGACCTGCTTTCGTTCGAGCCAGACAGCCCGGCCAAACACCAGGAGGACCAATAGATGGACACTCAACCAATCATCACTGAAGCTAAAAAACCACTTTCAGGCTGGTCACTGCTTTTAGCCCTGGGCTTTTCCCTAGCCCTGTCATTCTTTGTGCTGCGCGGCGGCTGGAGCCTCGGCTTCCTGCTCGCCGCCATTTGCGCTGAAATCGTCATCTGGGTTTTCCCTAGACTTTCTCCGTCTTATCTCACCGGGCGCAAACGCCCTCGACAGGACTTCATTGTGCACCTGATCCTGACCGCAGTGGTCCTCGACTTATCCGCCTGCATGTTCATCTACAGTAACGAGGTCGTCCGGGTCCTGAATGTCCTGGTCCTGCTGGTCATCATCCCGTACCACCTGTTGCTGGCCGCAGGGACCCTCAATAGTGACCTGTCCCGCCTGGCCTGCTGGCTGGAAGTCGGCGTCTCCTATTTCATCCGCCCGTTCACCGGGCTGTCGGGCTTTGCGGCTAGCGTCCAGAAACGATTTCGCAAGCCCGCCAGGGACTCCAGTCACAGTCGGTCGGAGAGGTCTGTAGCCGGCAAGATCCTGCTGGGCATCCTGATCGCTTTCCCGATCATGCTGCTGACCGGGGCATTGCTCTCGTCCGCTGACCAGATCTTCAGCAACCTGATTGGCGACATGGTGTCTACGCTGTTCAACCAAAGGATCACTGGCAGCATATTGCTCGCAGTTATCTTATTTCCTTTTATCTTTAGTTATATGTACACAACCAAATATCGCACAAATTATATTGATAAAAAAGGTGCTTCTGACCACATATCAAATACGGTAAACAAATATTTACGGATTGACAAAGTCATATTGATCAGCTTCCTGAGCTGCATCAACCTGATCTATATCCTGTTTGCTGCGATCCAGGCCGTCTACCTCACCGGCGCCTTCAGTGCCCATCTGCCGGACAGCATGACATATGCCCAATATGCCCGAAGTGGATTCTTTGAACTGGCGGCAGTCACGGTGATCAACATCCTGCTGATCCTCTGGGCATCAAAGAGCAGCGATCGCCAAGGCATGTCCGGCACCCTGGTCATGATCGAGATCATCCTGCTGATCTTTGCCAGCCTGGTGCAATGGGCATCCGCGATGTTCAGAATGTCGATGTATGTCGATGCCTATGGCCTGACCCTGATGCGATTCTGGGTCACAGCTTTCATGATCATGCTGCTGGTCATTGTCGCGATTGTGACGATCCGGCTATTTCTTCCGAAGATCCCGCTGGTCAAACTGGTCATTGCTGTCATGCTGGTCTCGCTGATCACTTTGAACCACCTGAACAGCGAAGCACTGGTCGCTAATTACAACACTCAAAGGCTTGAAAGAACAGGTCGGATGGACAGCGAGTACTTTGACATGCTCGGCTGGGATGCGGTGCCGGTCATGATCACACTGCTTGATTCTGATGATGTTAAAGCCAGCACGCAAGTCGCCTTGACCTTAAATGGATTGAACCGTCAGCTTAACAATCGGCGGGACCTGCCCTGGCAGTCGTTCAATCTCTCCGAATCTCGCGCAAGTCAGTTGATCGACAGCCGTTTGGATCAGATCAAGTCGATTGTCCGGCAGGCAAAACCTTAAGCCCTATAGCTCGCCGGATTTGACCGCTTCGTAATCTTCATCAGTTGCAGCGTCCGCCTGGACTGAACCGGCGGGCGCTGCCTTTTCGATCACACCGGTAAGCCACTGAATATGAAGCAGGGTATGGACAACCACGATCGCCAAGCCCAACAGCTCGTGTCAGCCAGACCGGTCCAGCCAAGGTTCAGCAGCAGCACCAGGCTCATGGTGATATCGATGGTTATTTTGATCTTTGTATTTCGGTTCAGCATGAATTTAGCCCTTCTTGTTGTGATAATGTGATAATCAGTTTGATTGAATGGCTCTTTTCTTATCGTCACCGGCTGAAACCAAGCTGAAAGTTCGCGAATTAGCTGTTAACCCTATTTGAAAAGATGATGGACTCGTATATCATGGGAGTATCGAATTCAATCGTCTGGGGTGCATCGAGATGTTGTCGGCTAAACGAATAAACACCATGCAGATTCTCGGCCGGATCCGCCAAAAATACTTGCCGTCGACGACGGGCGGACCTGGGCCGCACCTGTCCGCGACACTCGCAGTTGAAGGACTGTTGTTCGCGGTTATTCTCAACCTGACGACAACCTATGCCCAGATGTTTGCCAACCGTATGGGCGCGACTGATGACCAGATCGGACTGGTGGTCTCGCTGCCGCAGCTGATGGCGCTGATCGTCCTGATTCCAGGGGCTGTCCTGGCAGGCCGGATGACCAACAGCAGGCGACCCATCGAACTGTCCATTATATCCTTTGGCATTCTCTTCGGTCTGGCTGGATTTTCGCCTTGGCTGGGCAGCTTCAAGGTCTGGTTCTTCATTGCGGCAATCGCCTTGGCCAACGCGCCGGTCGCGCTGTACAACGCGACTTGGCAGAACTACTTTTCAGAAATCGTTCCGATGTCGGAACGAAACACCTACTACGCCCGGCGTACGGCAATGACCTTTCTCGCCGGCATGCTGGTGACGCAGTTGGTCGGCATCGTCCTGGGCAGTGTCGGCAACGAAGCCCTGCGCACCTGGCTGTATCAGGGTTGTTACTGGCTGGCACTCGCAGCGGCTATCGTCCAGGCCCGCACGATCCGGCGTGCGCCAGCGGTCATGAACACCGTCCAGACTGGTTGGCGCGACCTGTGGCTGGCCGGAAAGGCCTTGCTTCGCTGCCGCAGCTTTTTGGTTTTCGGCGCGGCCTCACTGTTCTTTCATGCTGCCTGGTACATGGCCTGGCCGCTGTTCTTCCTGATCCAGGTCAACTACCTGGAATCAAACGAAACATGGCTGGCGCTGGTTGCCGTTCCGGCCAGCATTGTCCAGTGGCTGACCGTCCGGCGATGGAGCCGGTTTATCGAGCGTCAGGGCCTTCGGCTGGCACTGGTCATCGGCTGTGTCGGCCTGGCAGTCAACCCATTGCTGGCTGTGTCGTGCGCGTGGATGCCGTCCGGGGTCGGGCTTTATGCCCTATTGGTATTCAATCTGATCAACGCTTTGACTTTCGGCGCTTTCCAGCTGTCAATCCTGCAGTCTCTGCTGGAGGATGTTCCGGTTCGGTACCGGACGATCAATATCTCGTTTTATACATCCATTCTCCTGTTAGCCAATGCTTTCGCACCCATTCTCGGTGTTCGGCTCTATGCGCTTTTAGGCTCAGACCTGATCGCCATGACCGTGGCGATGGCAATATCCAGCGGGCTGCGCCTGATCGGCGCCGGTTTGTTTCTGCTGCGCTGGTACTGGCAGCGCAGAAACCCGGCCTGCGGCATTGTTCAAACTGCAGAAGGGGAGACCAAGACATGACCCGGCCGGAAAAGAGCTTCTCCGAATCCGTTTATGATATCGTCGCCCAGATTCCGGCCGGCTGCGTCCTGACTTACGGCCAGATCGCGGCCATGCTCGGCAACCCAAGGGCGGCTCGTCAGGTCAGCTTCGCGCTGGCCAGGGCGCCGCTCGACCGCGACCTGCCCTGTCACCGCGTGGTCAATCGACTGGGAACGCTGGCACCGGACCATGTGTTTGGCGGCCAGGATCTCCAGCAGCGTCGTCTGGAAAGCGAAGGCGTCCGTTTTGACGGGCAGGGCCGCATTGTCCTTAAGGATCATCTATGGTGGTTTTAGCCGCCGTTAGATTTGTCGTCTCATGAGAACAACCGGCTCGAAAATGGAGGATCGTTATGAAATTTGAAATGTTCCACAACAACATCAACGTGACTGACATCGATCGCAGCATCTTGTTTTACAGGCAGGCGCTCGGGCTCGAACCGGTTCGCACAATCGAGGCACCGGACAACAGCTTCAAGCTTGCATTTCTGGGGGACAACGTCGGCACCTGGCAGCTGGAGCTGACCTGGCTTCTGGATCACCCTCAAGCCTATGATCTCGGTGAAAACGAATTTCATCTCGCGTTTCGGACCGACGATTTTGAAGCAGCCCACAGGCTGCACGAGTCCATGGGTTGCATCTGCTATGAAAACAAGGACATGGGGCTTTACTTCATCGAAGATCCGGACGGCTATTGGCTGGAGATTGTGCCGGATCGCAGGTAAGCATCAGGCCTTGCCGAGACACTTGTCGACCAGGTCACCGTATCCTTTGGCCGCCATTTCTGAAACCGGGATGAATCTTAAGGCGGCACTGTTGATGCAATAGCGCAGGCCGCCGGCTTCCGGCGGACCATCCGTGAAAACATGTCCCAAGTGCGCGTCGCCCGTTTTGCTGCGCACCTCAACACGCTCCATCCCATGACTTTTATCTTTTTTCTCCACAACCACGTCCTGTTGAATCGGGCGGCTGAAACTTGGCCAGCCGCAGCCGGCATCAAATTTCTCGCTGGAACAGAACAGCGGCTCACCGGTGGTGACATCAACATAGATGCCTGGCTGGTCGAGGTCCCAGTAGGCTCCAGTGAATGGCTGCTCGGTCGCGTCTTTCTGGGTGACATTGTATTCCATCGGGGACAGAATCCTTCTGAGATCTTCGTCACTGGGCCGTTCATATCTGGCTGGAATTCTGGGCGGCTTTGACAGGTCGACATGACAGTACCCGTTCGGGTTGTGATCAAGATACTTCTGATGATAATCTTCCGCCAAATAGTAGTTGCGTAAAGGCTTGACTTCGGTCACCACTTCTCGACCCTGGCTTGCAGAGACACTGGACATGACCTTTTCGATCACCGCGAGATCTGCCGGATCATGGTAGTAGATACCGCTTCGATACTGGCTGCCGACATCATTGCCCTGGCGGTTGATGCTGGTCGGATCGATGATTGAAAAAAAGGCCAGGAGCAGGTCTTCCAACCGCAGGATATCTGGCGCGTAGCGAATGTGAACCGTTTCTGCGAAACCTGTTTTTCCGGTGCAGACCTGTTGGTAGGTCGGAGTTTCCCCCCGACCGTTGGCATAGCCGACATCGGTCTTTGCGACGCCGGGCAATCTCTCCAGATAAGCTTCAACGCCCCAAAAGCAGCCACCGGCCAGCCAGATGTCGTGCAACGCTTTTTCCTGGTAATCAATCTGCAGGTTCGGATTATCCGGCAAATTTGAGTTCATCGTCATATGCTCGACCTCATTTCTTGCTCAAACAGCTTTCATACACATAAAATTATAACGAAACTCGAGACAGCCGACCAGCGGATATGTTACGAAACAAGACACTGGCTGTAAGCCGATCTTCTATTGACCGATCCCTGATTTCAACAGATGGTGCTATACTGTTTTTGAAGAACAACAGAAAGGATTTTGCGCTATGTCATTTTTAGAACTTGCTAAAACTCGTTACTCAACACGTCATTTCTCAAACACACCAGTTTCCGATGAGCTGATCGAGACAATCCTGGAAGCGGCGAGGGTCGCCCCGACGGCTAAAAACTTACAACCCCAGCGCATGCTGGTCATTCAAACCCAGGACGGCTTGCAGAAGCTGCAGGCTGGCACCAACACTTACCAGGCGCCGCTGGTTATCGTTGTGCTGGCCGATCGCAGTGTCAGCTGGAAGCGATCGTACGATAACAAGGACCATGGGGAGATAGACGCGACCATCGCCACCGACCACATGATGCTGCAGGCAGCTGATCTCGGCCTTGGTTCGGTCTGGATCTGCCGGTTTGATCCGAAAGTAGTCCGCCAGGCGTTCAATATCCCGACACAGCTGGAGCCCGTGAACATTCTGGCCATCGGGTATGAGGCCGGCACCCCCAAGAGCCCGGACAGGCATCTTGCGGATCGCAAACCATTGGCCGACCTCGTCGTCCATGAGCGTTTTTAACGGTATCATTTTACCGGCCGTATCGGATTGGTGATATAATAGAGATGGAACCGGAGCCTTGTTCATTGCCTGTTTCGCTTGAACGATAAAGGGAAGTGATCCCATGATTCTTGTAACCGGGCCGACAGGCCATATCGGCAATATCCTTGTCCGCCGTTTAGCCGAGCATTACCCGAATGAAGCCATTCGTCTGCTGTTGCAGCCCGGCCAGACCCTGGACATGTTTGACAGCCTGACTCTGGAGTTGATCTATGGCGATATCCGAAAGAAGACCGACGTTGATCGTGCAGTCAGAGGCGCCCGCCTGGTCTTCCACCTGGCTGGTATCATTGATACCGCGCCGCGCAATCCCCAATTGCTGCAGGACGTCAATGTTCAGGGAACCCGGCTGCTCGTCGACGCCTGTTTGAAACACCATGTACAGCGTCTGCTCTATGTCAGCTCAGTCCATGCCCTGCCTGATCTGCCGGATGACCAGACCATCCGGGAAATTGATGATTTCCCGGTACCTGACCTTTTGGGTCCGTATGCCCAATCCAAATCAGACGCGACCGCCATGGTCTATGATGGGATAGCACAGGATCTGGACGCCGTGGTCGTCTATCCTAGCGGAATCATCGGGCCCTATGATTATCAGCAGTCGCAGATGGGCCGGCTGATCAAATACCTGTCCAGCCAGGGTTGGCTCAAGCTCGTGATGTCTTTTGACGGCGCCTATAATTTTGTCGATGTGCGGGATGTTGTTGAAGGCATTATCGCAGCGATGGATCGAGGTCGGGCCGGCCAGGGTTATATCCTGTCCGGACACCGCGTGACCATGCGCGAAGTTATCCGTCTGGAACGGGAAGCGCTGGGCCAGAAACAGCCGGTTATTTTCTTCGCGCCGGTCTGGGTGGTCAAGATAGGAGCTTTCATCACCCATTGGGCCACGCGCCTGCTGCATATCAAGCCGATCTTTACACCATACAGTATTGATGTGCTTCAATCCAACAGCAATATCAGCCATGACAAGGCGACCCGGGAGCTGGGCTACCAGCCGCGGCCACTGCTGGATACGTTTCGCGACAGTTTGACCTGGATGATGGCGGCCGGCATGATTCCAAAGTCTCGGTCTAGCCGGCGTTCATCTCCTCGCCATCCTGCTGATCCAAATTGATCACCAGCACGTTATTGCCAACCGGTTTTCGTCAGGAAAACCGGTTGGCCATTTTAATCTGGACATTGGACGGTTTATTTTTTTGCGGTTTTGTCATAAAATGATTGGGTGATATTCAACAAACCGTGATTGGAAAGGCTTTTGCCGTGAGTAACAACTTATCAAATAATTGGGTTTTTCATCAGGAACCGCAGGACCACAATCTCTTGATCAAAAAGACGCTGGCATGGGTTAGTCTCCTTGTGATTCCTTTTTTGCTTTTTGTCTTGACCGACTGGATCTTAACCGGGCATTTTCTTGCCGTCAACTTCTGGCAGGTCGTGTTGCCTTTTGCTGTTTATTACCTCGCATTCTCGGTTTTGACGGCCATTTCGAGAAGGCCCTGGATCAGCCTGACCGTGGTTCAAATCCTCTATATGCTGATCATGATTATCAGTTCGATCATGATGGACCAGCGCGGATCGCCATTTTTCATGTCTGACCTGTTTGCTGTTGGGGACGGCATGGCTTATGCCGGGAAGATCAATCTGGCTTTCCCGCGCCTGTTTTGGGTAGGCATCCTGGTCTCCACTGTCCTGATTGCGGCATTTTCCCGGGTCAAGCCCCTCAAGCTGGGATGGCTGCCCCGCCTATTGGTCCCGGTCTTGTCCCTTACGGTTCTGGCCTTATTGTTTACCCTGGTCTTCTGGCAGCCGGCCAATCTAAAATCAGCATTCGGTATTACGAACAAGACTTGGGACCAGGTCGATAACTATCAGGATAACGGGGTTTTTCTAGGGTTTTTACTGTCGACCTATCCTGTTCGTGTCGCTCAGCCGGATGACTATACGCCGGAGCACCTGACTGAAATTCTTTCAGATGCCAAACAGTCCCAGACGGATGCAACCGCTGAAATGCCCGATAATGTCATTATTATTATGAGCGAGTCTTTTGCCGACCTTTCTGCTTGGGATCCATCAATCCAGTCGATCGGCGCGACCACATTTTATGATCAGCTGAAACTCGAATCTGCTTCATTTAACCTGGTTGTTCCCACCTTTGGCGGTACAACCTGCAATTCGGAGTATGAACTGCTGACCGGCCAGTCTATCGCGTTATACGGAACGTCTGCCATGCCCTACTACACCTATCTTAATCAGGAAATCCCTTCGCTTGCCAGGCTGTTCGAGTTGTCCGGGTACCAGAGTTCGGTTCTTCACCCGAATGAAAGCTCATATTATAACCGGGATCGGGTTTATGACCTGATGGGCTTCGACCAGTATCTCAGCATCGAGGACTTCGAAGGGGCCGAGACCATCCGAGGGCTGGTTTCTGACCAGGCGGCCTTTGACAGAGTCCTGGACATCGTCGATGCCAATGACGCACCGCAGTTCATCTTTCTCATCACCATTCAGAACCACATGCCTTATACTGCTGACGCCTTTACTGACCAGGAGCGGATGCCCTATGGCGGCAATTCGTTTGACCAGCTGCAGATCCTGGATGCCTATGACGGACCCGGCAGCGAAAAAGTCAATGGCTTTCTGACACTTCTGCAGCAGACTGATCTGGCTTTGCAATCATTTATTGAGCAATTGGAATCTTCAGATGAAAACACGGCTGTCCTGTATTTTGGGGATCACCTGCCTGCTGTTGGCAATGATTTCATCGAGGCGTTCAGCGACGACGCCCAACCCTTTCAGAAATACACGACCCCGGGTCTTCTCTGGACGAACTATGGGCTGGATCTTGACGATCGGGATTTAATCAGCACCAATTTCCTGGGGTCTTGGCTATGCCGTTCCCTGGGTATTCCGATGACCGATTATTGGCAGTTCAATCAGAGCCTGATGGAAAAATATAAGGTTTTGAGTGTTGGCGGTCTGGCAACAAAAGATGGTGCCATCACCCGCTCAATCCAAGATCCGGGCGTCTGGCAACAAGATGTCTTATCTTACTACACCGTTCAGTATGATGCTGTTTTTGGACAGCAGTATAGCCTTGAAGACCGATCTGTCTATTTGAAATAGCCGGTCATGTCCGCCAGCGAAAAGTCTTGTAACGGCAGCTTGACCGGTAGCTTGGATTTTGCTGACTGGTAGACCGCCAAAACCATTTCAACCGCGTCTCGACCCGACCGGTCATCTGCCAGCGGCTTTTTCTTGTTTTGAATAGCCTGGATGACATCACCGTAGAGTCCGCTATGCGGGTTCTTCAGCTGGATGATGGCTTGGATGCCGCCGTGCTTGAAGCGGCGCTTCAGATCCTTGCGAAGATACTGTCCTCCGACTTTTTTGCCGTCCTTGTCCAAAACTTCAATCCTGGGTCGGCCAGAGCGGATGCCGCAGCGGATCTCCCCGCCGCTGCCTAGAATGTAGAAGGATGCTTCCTGCCGGTCAGGCGGTGTACAGGTTGTCCCTTCGACCTGGCAGCAGGCACCGTTATCCAGCTTCAGAGTTGCCAGCGCGAAATCTTCCGCTTCCATCTGATGGCTGTATTGTTCCAGACGGCCGCAAGCTTCCACAACCCGGCCGCCAAGCAGCCAGATCATCAGGTCCAGCGCATGGATGCTTTGGTTCATCAGGGCGCCGCCATCGTGCTCCCAGGTGCCGCGCCAGTCCCCCTGGTCATAATACGCCTGGTCATGTCCCCAGCGGACTTTGACATCGCCATAGAGGATTTTGCCAAAGACGCCGGATCTCAGGTCTGTCTCCAGTTGCTGAACAACCGGGAAATACCTGTAGATATGGCCAACGGCCAGCACCACCCGAAACTGCTCGGCCAGCCTTGACAGTTCATCGGCTTCGGCAAGGGACAGCGTCATCGGCTTTTCACAGATCACATGACAGCCATGCTCAATTGATCGCTTGGCCAACGCAAAATGGCTCGAACTGGGCGTTGTAATGGCAACCAGGTCCGGGCTTGCCTGTTCCAGCATTGCCGCAGTCTCAGAAAAAACAGCGACCTTGCTCGCTTTTTGAGGATTGAGGCCTGCAGCTTTCATAGCCTGCCTGGCTGCTTCAGGCCTGGTGTCAACCAATGCGGCAAGCTCTATCGATTTGTGGTGGTAAAGGGCTGCCTTGATATGTTTGACGGCAACTTTGCCGCAACCGATAATAGCTAGTTTCAATGGACTCATTGCGTTCCTCTTTCCAGCGAATTTACATCTGTTTCAACAGACCGAGTTCTTCCAGTTTCTCCTGCAGCGGCGCGCCGCCCTGGCAAACCCAAGCATTCAGGCCAAATCGTTTGGCGGTCTTGATGTTTTCCGGATTGTCGTCTAAGTATATGATGTTTTCCGGCAAAGTGTCCAGTCTTTGGATGAGCTGTCTGTAGATCTTCGGATCCGGTTTCATCAGCCCCATTTCGAAAGATAGAAAGACCTGGTCGAAATACCGGTCAAGATTTAGTTTTTTCTGGCAATTGTGCCAGTGGTCCTGACCAATATTGGACAACAGGGCTAATGGATAGTCACGGCTGAGCGCTTCAAGAATTCGTAATGTGTTGGGATATGGCCGGATGATCATATCCAGAAAAACCTGGTCGAATGCGTCACGGCTGATCGACATGCCGATTTCACGTCTGGCTGCTTCAAAAAAGGTGCTTAGTCCCGTCAACTTGCCTGTTTCATAGTCCCTGACCACGCGGCTCAAGCCCCACTGTCTTTCCAGCCGTTCCAGCTTAGCCGGGTCATTAGCCATATCCGGCCATAAACCCTTCAGCGGATCAAGATCAATCAACACGCCGCCAAGATCCAATACGACCCATGATTTTTCAGGCGAAAGATTCATGCTCTTCTTCATTGCTTTCGACTCCGAGACAGTGCGACGGCCAGCAGAATCAGCAAAACAACCTGTGGCATCATATTGGCGAAATAATAAGCCAGCAGCGACAGGTTTGATACATAGACATCGAAATAGTAATATCCGATCCCTAAGATGATTGATGCAAGAATCACACCCAAACGAATCCGGCGATGACCGGGTTTTCTGATTAATGATGACATGACAAGGACCATTGAAACGCAAATCGCGCTGAAGGCAAAGAAGACATAATCCATATTGGCGCCTCCCTGGTTCAAAATTATACCATAGAGTTGTCCGGCTTTTAATTCTTGCTTAAAACAGCGTGCTCGTCTTTTATATTCAGGTCTGATCTGCTAAGATAGAACTACTTTATTACGAGGTGTAAATTGAATGAATCGTCCCGATATTGACAAAATCTGGCAGCGGGCGCTGAACCTTTTGGATGGTGAAATTTCCGAAATCAGCCTGAACACCTGGATCCGTCCGATGAAGCCCCTTTCTGTGGATCAGCAGCACTTTGTGCTGTCTGTTCCCAACGAATTCCACAAGACGTTCGTTGACCAGTATGTTCCGTTGATTAAAAACACGCTCAAATCGGCCTGTTCTGTTGAGTATGACGTCGAGATTGTTGTTGGCGAGCGTGATAAACCGACTGTTCCCGTTTCAGAACAGAGAAATTATGAACCTGACAGCCATTCTTCTGGTCCAATCAGCCAAAGCCGGTTAAATCCTCAATACACGTTCGAGGCTTTCGTTGTGGGCAGCGGTAATCGGTTCGCCCATGCCGCCTGTGTTGCGGTCGCAGAAAAGCAGGGAGGCCGCAATTTTAATCCGCTTTTTCTTTATGGCGGTTCCGGACTGGGTAAGACCCATTTGATGCATGCCATCGGAAACTTTGTCATGGACCATCTTTCGGATCGCGATATTGTCTATGTTCAATGCGAGCATTTCGTCAACGAGTTCATCCAGACGATCAAGGAAAACAAGTACGACGATTTCCGGAACAAATATCGCAACGCCGATATGCTGCTGATAGACGACATCCAGTTTATTGAAGGCAAGGAACAGATGCAGATCGAGTTTTTTCATACCTTCAACACGCTATATGAATCCGGCAAAAACATTATCATGACCTGTGATAAACCCCCGCAAAGTCTGATTTCGCTTGAGGAACGCTTAAGAACCCGCTTTTCCAGCGGTTTAACCGTTGATCTTCAGCCGCCAGACTACGAAACACGCGTGGCAATTCTCAAGCGCCGTGCACAGATCAACAAGGTCACCGTGCCCGATGCCGTCATTGACTATATTGCCACCAATATCGCTTCTAATATCCGCGAACTGGAAGGCGCATTCAATACCGTCCTGGCCTTTTCAATGCTGGCCGGTTCAATCACGCTTGAGGTAGCCTCTGAAGCGCTGAAGGATATCATCCAGCCTTCCGCAGCCAAAAAGGTGACTTGTGAGACCATCATGGAAGTAACGGCCCGCTATTACCGTGTAACGGTCGAGGATCTAAAATCCAACCGGCGAAGCAAGGAAGTTACAGCGCCACGCCAGGTCGCGATGTATTTGTGCAGGAATATGCTCGACATGACCTTGCCGCAGATTGGTCAGGATTTTGGTAACCGCGATCATACGACAGTCATGCATTCCTGTAATAAAATAGGCGCCGCTCTGAAGGAGGAAGGACCCTTGAAAAAAGATATCGAAGACATTCGGAAGCGAATTGTCAGTTGATCGATAACCGAACAAACGATTGTTTTCCACAGAGTAATTGTGGATAAGTGGATAAACTATGTGTGGATTCAGTGTGTATAATATCAACGTCTCTTTTGTCCACAATTAGTCCCGGAAAAACAGCTGCTTTTCAACAGCGTTATCAACAGGGTGTTTTCTAGAGAGACAAGTCTTTTAGAAGTTTTCAACAGAATTCACACCACATAATAAGAAAAGTGATAAAATATATTAAATTAGGACAACAGTGTTTTAAAGCCAAGGAGGAGCCAGCATGAAATTCATCTGTTCCCGAGATAAGCTGATGGACGCCATCAGCATCGTACAAAAAGCCGTAGCCACAAGATCAAC
The DNA here is from genome assembly GCA_963675845.1 of uncultured Saccharofermentans sp. Taxonomy (GTDB): domain Bacteria; phylum Bacillota; class Clostridia; order Saccharofermentanales; family UBA5734; genus UBA8949. The sequence goes on from OY776634.1 coordinate 878,930, forward strand.
CCTGCCCATTCTTGACGGCATCCTGATCGAGGCGGAAGACAACGTCAAACTGACAGGTTATGATCTTGAAACCGGTATTGAGTGTCAATTGGATGCCGATGTACCTGAGCAAGGCAGCATCGTGATCAACGCCCGAATGTTTGGTGAGATTATCAAGAAGCTTCCTGACGATATTGTGACGCTGGAAACAGCGCAGAATATGCAGTTGAAAATAGAATGCGGCAGCACGCATTTTTCGATCAAGGGCATCAAGGCGGATGATTTTCCCAAAATCCCCGTTGTTGAGGATGCCCAGAAAATGACACTGAAGCAAAACAAGCTCAAAGAAATGATTAGACAGACAATTTTCGCTGTCAGTAATGACGAGAGCCGCCCGATTCTGAACGGCTGTTATTTTAATTTTGACGGCGACACATTAGAAATGGTCGCCATTGACGGATTCAGGCTGGCTCTGCGCCGACAGGTGCTAAGTGAAGGGCTGCCGGCAATGAATTTTATCATTCCCGGGAGAGCCTTGAATGAAGTCGGCAGAATACTGCTTTCAAACGAAACAACTGTTGATATCTATCCGTCGCAGAATCATATTCGTTTTGATCTTGGAGCGGTCAAGCTTGTCTCAAGACTGATCCAGGGCGAGTATATGAATTACAACGGCATTATTCCCCAGACCGCAGAAACGACAATGAGCATCGAACCCAAATCGTTGCTGGCTGCGATTGAACGTGCTTCGCTGGTTATTACAACCGAGGAAAGAAGATTTCCAGTTCGACTGACCATGCCTGACGATGAAACCCTCGTCGTCAGTGCCAGTACTGAGATTGGAACACTGCGCGAGGAAATTCAGGTATCGATGACAGGAAACAGGATTGATATTGATTTTAATCCGCGATACTTTTTGGATGCCTTGAAGGCGATCGATGTCGATGAAGTTTCTGTTGTCTTTAACGGCAGCATGGGCCCGTGTGTGATCAGGCCGACAGAAGGGAAGGCTTTCTCATATCTTGTTCTGCCGCTGCGACGCTGATGAAAAGATTGACCAGAGCGCATGAATATTCGCAGGATTGAGCTGGCATCGTTCAGAAATTATAAACAGCAGGTGATCGAAACAAATCCCGGTATCAATGTTTTCTATGGCGATAACGCGCAAGGCAAAACCAATGTGCTGGAGTCTGTTTATCTGTGTGCCTGCGCAAGGTCGCATCGTACAGCCAGGGATAGTGATTTGATCCGACATGATGATGATTTCTATCGTGTTGCGATTGATTTTACCAGTCATAACGGCGCCGAAGAAACGGTTGAAATCGAGTATATTGAGGCTGTGCCCGGAGACCCCGGGCGCAGTCGTTCTCAACGAAGGGTCAGTCACGACGGGTTGAAACTGGATCGCATCGGCCAGCTGATGGGAATATTCAATGCTGTTATTTTTGCACCTGAAGACCTGATGATGATCAAGGAGGGCCCTTCAACCCGGCGGAGGTTTCTGGATCTGCTAATTTCTCAAGTCAGACCTTCTTATTTCGGCGCACTCCAGCAAACGACGCGTCTTCTCATGCAGCGCAACAAACTGCTCAAGAATCTGAGAGATAAACAATACGCGCAAAAAATGAAACTTGATGATAGCGATATGATGCAACTTGATATTTTCAACCAGGCACTGGCCAAGCATGCTGCCCAGGTTATCCATCAGAGACTGATATTCACTCAAAAGGTCGGTGATCTGGCCGGAGAGGCTCAGTTTAAGATATCGTCCGGAAAAGAGAAGTTATACGTAAAATATAAGACGATAGCTGGATTATCCCATGATAATAGTATTGAAGAGATTTATAGCAAGTATTATTCTAAACTTAAATCTAATGTTTACGATGAAATTGACAAAGGCATTACCACCTCTGGACCACATCGGGATGACCTCGAAATGTCATTGGACGGTGACCAGATGAAACCCTTTGCGTCCCAAGGCCAGCAGCGTTCAGCGGTCCTTTCTCTCAAATTGGCAGAACTTGCGATTCTAAGACAGGAAACCGGGGAATCACCGGTTTTGCTGTTGGATGACGTCATGTCTGAGCTGGATGAAAAACGGCGGATCAGCCTCTTGGAAAACATCCACGAGGCTCAGGTTTTTGTCACTTGCACGGATGCGCATCAGGTGGTTAGTGAGATTGAAAAAGAGTATCACAACGACGAAGAAATTGAAAAGAAAGAGCATCCATTTACATTCTTTCACGTAGAGGATGGAACAGTCAGCAAAGTGGAAGAAAAGGACTTGGTATGATATAATCTTTCTGTTAAGCCTTTTGTAAAAATCACGGAATAATGCGCGATTACAGCCATTCTTGCAGAAAGGATCGAAAAGGGATGTACGTCCATCTAGGCGGCGAATATTCGATATCTGATCGGTTTATCGTCGGTATCTTTGATTTTGATAAAACAACTGCATCGCAGCAGACGATTGAATTTCTACAACAGGCAGAACAGCAGGATCTTGTTGAATACGTATTACCCGATATTCCAAGATCTTTTGTTGTCACGTTAGATCGCATCTATATGACCCCGATATCAGTGAGTACACTACGTCGACGTTTGGAAGAAAGAAAATTTGGAATAGTTAATTATAAGCAATGAATATATCCAGGATGGTGTAAAAATGGCAAGTGCTGATGAAAAAAACACGAATAATACAGAAAATATGGATGATTTAAATGATTTGGACAACGTCCAGAATTTAGCAGAAAATCCAGCAGCTCTTACCGATGACGATTTTACAGAAGAGCTGGTCGAACTTGAAGTTGACAAGTACGAGAAATTTGACACCTCAAATACCTCGAACTACAACGACGATGACATTCAGGTTTTAGAAGGCCTGGAAGCCGTTCGCAAAAGACCCGGTATGTATATTGGTGACACAGGACCTCGGGGGCTTCATCACTTGGTTTATGAAATTGTGGCCAACTCGGTTGATGAAGCGCTGGCGGGACGCTGTGATACGATCGTGATCGATATATTTCCGGACAACTCAGTTTCAGTTTATGACAACGGCAGCGGCATCCCGGTTGGAATCCATCCTAAAGTGGGCATACCAACCGTAGAAGTCGTGCATACTATTCTGCACGCCGGCGGAAAGTTCGGCGGCGGCGCCTATAGCGTATCCGGCGGACTTCATGGTGTTGGCGCGTCAGTCGTCAATGCGCTGGCTGAATGGATGGATGTCACGGTATGCCGTAACGGGAAGTCCTACAATATCAAGTTTGAGCGGGGACTGACAACTCAACAGCTGGCCGAAACAGGCACGTGTGAACATAACGGCACAAAAACTGTTTTCAAGCCGGATCACCAGATTTTCGGGGATTTTGAGTATGACTTTCATGTCATGCTGACCCGCTATCGGGAAATGGCCTTTCTCAATAAAGAAGTGACGATTATGTTGAATGACCGGCGATCTGATCCTCATGTTGAGAAGGTTCTTCATTATGACGGCGGTATCATGTCTTTTGTCGAGTACCTGAACAAGCATAAGCAAGTCCTTCATAAGCCGCCGATCTATATCGCTGCTAAGAATGGGGACTGCTACGTTGAAGTGGCGATTCAATACAATGATTCCTATGCGGAAAATGTCTACTCCTATGCCAACAACATCGCGACGATTGAGGGCGGTACGCACATGACCGGTTTCAGAAGCGCCTTGACTAAAGTGATCAACGATTATGCCCGAAAATATAATATGTTAAAGGCCAACGATCGAAACTTCCAGGGAGAGGATGTTCGCGAGGGGATCGGGGCTATTATCAGCGTGAAGCTTCCGGAACCGCAGTTTGAAGGCCAGACCAAAACGAAACTGGGTAATTCTGAGATCCGAACACTCGTTGAAAGTGTCGTAAACGATAAATTGTCGTCCTATCTTGAAGAGACACCGGCGACAGCCAAAGCCATCATTGATAAATGCCTGGCGGCCTGCCGGGCACGGGATGCGGCGAGAAAAGCTCGTGATATGACCCGGCGCAAGAATGTCCTTGAGTCCAACGCTTTGCCGGGTAAGCTGGCAGATTGCCAGGAAAAGGATCCCACCTTTTGCGAACTTTACATTGTTGAGGGCGACTCGGCTGGTGGTTCTGCCAAATCCGGCCGAGAGCGCAAATACCAAGCAATCCTGCCGTTATGGGGCAAAATGCTGAATGTTGAAAAGTCCAGAATCGACAAGGTTTTTGAAAACGAGAAGCTCCTACCAGTCGTTTTGGCGTTGGGCGCTGGAATTGGCCCTGATTTTGATGTAACCAAACTGAGATACCATAAAGTTATTCTGATGGCTGATGCCGATGTTGATGGTTCTCATATCAGAACGCTGCTCCTGACTTTCATCTTCCGCTACATGAAGCCACTGGTCGAATCCGGCTACGTCTATATCGCCTGTCCGCCTCTTTATCGAGTCTATGAAGGACAAACCTCCTACTATGCTTATAATGACCACGAGGTCGAAGAGATCAAAAAAGAAACAGGATGGAAAGACCCGAAACTTCAACGATATAAGGGTCTTGGCGAGATGAGTGCCGAACAGCTTTGGGAAACAACAATGAATCCCGAGTCGCGTAAATTGTTAAGGGTGGAACTTGAAGATGCTCAATCTGCAGATGAAACTTTCACGCTGCTGATGGGTGACAAGGTCGAACCCAGAAAAGCATTTATTCAGCAGAACGCCAAATATGCCCAAGCTGATATCTGATCCAGAGCAAATAGGCCTGTGAAAGATATAAAGCGGTGTGTTTCACGTGAAACACACCGCTTTTTTAACAGGTTACGCGAATAACGTAAAGGTCAAGTCTGTATTTATCTTTTTTTCTATGATAAAATGCTAAAATCCAATCAATAGAGGAGACCGCTATGCCGCAAGTTCTTGCTGTTGTCAATCAAAAAGGTGGTGTTGGAAAAACGACCACGGTCGTAAACCTGGCTAGTCTATTAGCATCGCTCGGACAAAAAGTTCTCATGATCGATATGGATCCCCAGGGCAATGCAACATCTGGTTTCGGGTTTGATAAAAACAACCTTCCAAAAACTGTCTATGATGTTCTGATCAATGAAGAAAGCATAACAAATACAATATTTGATACGGGCCGCAAGAATTTAAACCTGATTCCAGCCAATATACAACTGGCCGGCGCGGAAATTGAACTGGTTTCTGCAGTTTCACGTGAAACATTTTTAAAACGTGCCTTGGAAGGCGTGCGAGATCAATATGATTTCGTGCTGCTGGATTGCCCGCCGTCCCTTGGATTATTGACGCTTAATGCCTTAACCGCTTCAAATGGCGTCCTGGTACCGATTCAGAGCGAATATTTTGCTTTGGAAGGATTGACGCAGTTGATGGAGACCATAAAATTGGTCAAAAAGGGACTCAACCCCGACTTGTATATTTTTGGCGTAATCGTGACGATGTTTGACGCAAGAACCCAATTGTCTCATCAGGTGGCTAGTGAAGTTCGTAAATATTTTGGTGATCGCGTTTTCAGGACGATTATTCCCAGAAACGTCCGTTTGTCCGAAGCCCCCAGCTTTGGCAAGGCTATCATGGAATATGATCCCAAATCAAAAGGCGCGGAAAGCTACGCTGCTCTAACCAAAGAAATCATAAAACGGGCAGGAGGAATGAACTGATGTGCGCAGCCACTAAAGGACTCGGTAAAGGATTAGGTGCTTTGATTCAGGATATGGATCTGGTTTCCGATACCGTAAGAGATTCGATCATCGAGTTGAAGCTCAATGATATCAGCCCGAATGCTGAACAGCCACGAAAAGCTTTTGACCAGGAAAAACTGCAGGATCTCGCCAATTCGATCAAGGAAAACGGCGTTATACAACCGATTATTGTCTGCAAAGCGCAAAAAGGCTACAAAATTGTAGCTGGTGAGCGGCGCTGGCGAGCTGCCCGGTTGGCTGGGATGGCTGTTGTTCCGGCAATCATCCGAGAATTGACTGAACTGCAAGTTTTAGAGCAGGCGCTGATCGAAAATATTCAAAGACAGGACCTCAATCCGCTTGAAGAAGCCTATGCACTTGATAAACTGATCAAAGAACACGAGATGACCCAGGAAAGGTTGTCGACCGTCGTCGGACGTTCGAGACCAGCTATAGCCAATACGCTCCGGCTGATTAATCTACCGGATCAGGTTAAGACCTATGTCGTTAATGAGGAGTTGTCAGCTGGCCACGCCAGAACCCTGCTTTCATTGCCAACAGAAGATGAACAGATTAAAACCGCTCGTCAGATAATCAAAAAGGGTTTGAGCGTCAGGGAAACAGAAAAACTGGTCAAAAAGCTCCTGATGCCGAAAAAAGAGCCTGAACCACCGGTCGATCCGGTTTATGAGTTGAGTGTCAAGGATGTTGAGCAGCGCCTGGCTAGTTCATTGGGAACCCGAGTCAAACTTAAGGATAAACAAGGCAAGGGATTTATTCAAATTTCATATTATTCAAATGAGGATTTGGACCGACTCCTGGAACTAATTGGTGGCGAAAACGTCTGAAAACAGGAGATTTCAAGCGTTTCAAAGCCCTGTATAAAAACAATTGACAAAGCAGGGTCAACATTGTAAAATAGCAAGGCACCAAATAGGGAGAGATGGTCGAGATGGTTGATGGCACCGGTCTTGAAAACCGGCACAGATGCAAGTCTGTCGAGGGTTCGAATCCCTCTCTCTCCGCCAGATGACAACCACAAAGCCAGATCTTTGTGTCATAATAGTAGCATACGGAGAAGTACCCAAGTAGGCCGAAGGGGGCAGTTTGCTAAATTGTTAGTGGGGGCAACCCCAGCGAGGGTTCGAATCCCTCCTTCTCCGCCACTTATTGACTGAAAATAATATTTTCAGCAGAGCAAAACACCGGAAACGATTTGTTTTCGGTGTTTTGTTTTAAGTGCGCCACGCATGGCGCTTCACTTGGCGGTGAAAGTCCGTTATGGGGGTATGTAGCGACCAACCATTAGCCCAAGGCAAGGGTGTCCACCGCGAGGGGAATCTGAAGGAAGCCGGCGGCAAAGTTCTGGCCCGAGGAACACGAACAGCATCAGGCACGAAGCGTGGGATAAGGCTGCTTAACAAGCCAAAGTCCAAAAGCTATACGGACATGCCAGTGTAAATGTTGCGGGTATATGGAACGAAGGTGAAGCGTCTTACCGTGGGAGGTCTCACGGACGGGTCGAAACAGAGTAAGAGATCCGGTTGAAACAAGATTTATCGTGAGAAGTCAGCAGAGGCCATAGTACCAGACGATTCTAGAACGGCTGGGAAGGGCTGAACCAAAGGAGGTGAAGGTCAATGAGGATTACCGGAAGTGATGAATATAAGCACAGACAACTCACAGTGTGGGACTATCTGCCAAGGGATACCGCGGAACGGGAAAAGATAACAGAAGTGTGCGAGTTACGAAGGATAACCGAAACGGACATCACCAACAGCGAGAAGCAGACGGAAGGACTGCTCGAGCAAATTCTAACCCCCGAGAACCTGGATCTGGCATGCCGTCAGGTCAAGAGGAACAAGGGTACAGGTGGGATCGACAGAATGCAGGTGGATGAACTTCTGCCCTTCCTGAAAGAACACCAGAACGAGCTCGTTCAGGCCCTTCGGGACGGAAAATACCGTCCAAGCCCCGTTCGCCGGGTAGAAATACCCAAGGAGAACGGGAAAACCAGAAAGCTGAAAATACCCACCGTCGTGGACAGACTGATCCAACAAGCGATCTGTCAGGTCTTGACACCAATCTACGAGCAGAAGTTCTCGGACAACAGCTATGGATTCAGACCGGGAAGAAGCGCTCATGACGCGCTGAGGAAGTGCCAGACCAACATCACAGAGGGCTACAAATATGTGGTCGACATGGATCTGGAAAAGTATTTCGATACGGTCAACCAGAGCCGGCTCATTCAAATCCTGTCGGAAACGATACGAGATGGGCGAGTGATTTCGCTGATCCATAAATTCCTCAAAGCAGGAGTGATGGTCGGCGGAATGTTCGAGGAAAGCCCGGAAGGAGTGCCTCAGGGAGGGCCATTAAGCCCGCTTCTTGGCAACGTAATGTTGAACGAATGTGATTGGGAACTGGAAAGGCGCGGTCATCGCTTTGTGCGCTACGCAGACGACCTGATGGTTTTCTGCAAAAGCAAGAAAGCGGCAATTAGAACGCTGGACAAGATTCTGCCATTCATCGAGGGAAAACTGTTCCTCAAAGTGAATCGGGAGAAGACAAAAGTCGCGCACGTCAACTACGTCAAATACCTGGGCTACAGCTTCTACATCTACCGGGGAGAAGGCAGACTCCGAATCCATCCGAAAAGCGTCGTAAAGTTCAAGGACAAAGTCCGGGAAGTGACAGGACGCAGTAACGGAATGGGAATCGAGGAACGTAAATCCAGGCTGAACAGCCTTGTTCAGGGCTGGATGAACTACTTCAAGCTGGCGGATGCCAGAAAGCTACTCGAAGGATTGGACGAATGGATCCGGCGGAGAATCCGCATGGTCACATGGAAACGAAGGAAAAGGATTAAAACGCGATTCGAGAACCTGAAAAAGGCCGGTATTGACCGGGATAGAGCTTGGATGTGGGCGAACACAAGAAAAGGCTACTGGCGAGTCGCCAATAGCCCGATCCTGAAACGCGCCATACCCAATGACTTGCTCAAGCGCGCAAAATACCTCAGCTTGACGGAATGCTATTCTGCAACTTAATCTGTAAACTTTGGAAGCGCCGTATACCGATCGGTACGTACGGTGCTGTGGGAGGTCCCCCGGCCAAATAATGGCCGGGGTCCTACCCGATTGTTATTAAGATTCAATAAGAAATATAGTAATTGAGCATGAAATAATTCGAAACAAGCACACGCCTGATTATGAGTCACCTGCTCACCGTTCGGAGGCGACAATGATTGTGATAAGCGTAGTATCCTAAATTCCCGGCATATTTGTAACTAGGAATCGACTATAACCCCGAATGCATCAAGGATCAATCTCTGAGCCTTGGTAATCTCACTGAGTTTGTTTTTGTATTTGCCGGTATAGTAAATGGTTGTCAGTGACTCCATTTCCCAAAGCAGACTCTTAACTGTGTATTTTTTGGCAGGTAATGATTCTTTCATGGTTTGGCGGAGTCCAGACAAGAGAATTAAGGCTATGAACTGGATAAACAACCTGGACTTCATGCGTTTCGCCTTGTGTACCCGAAGCTGCTGCATATCCAACTCGTTCTTTAAGTCGTCAAAGCATTTTTCTACAGTGTCCTTCTCACGGTAAACAGCCAGAGCCTGCAACGGATCCTTGAACTTGGTGCTCAAAAGAGCACTGAATCCGACATACTGCTTCCGGGCGGCTTCCACTGCTGGCCAGTTGAATTCCACCTTCAAGCCACGCTTTGGTGTCCTTTTGCAGAAAAAGAACCGTTCATAATACTCCTCATGCTCAACAACTCGCTTGTCTTCAATCAGTTCTTCCTGATACATCAGAAGATTCTGGTCGAACGCCTTGCGGTCATCCGCCATCTTGTCCGGATCAAAGTACAGATGCAGATAACAGCGACGCTTGCTTTTGCCCCAAGACATCAGCCGCGTATGCGCATAAATCACTTCATTGTCCTGCTTGTGGAACCCAGCAGGCCCGTCAATCAGGTGGCGATCTTGATCGATCAGATCCTGAACCCATTTGCAGTGAATCGGTACACCGACTGTGAAGTGATGCCCGCCTGCGGCCAGATCATCGATATTCGCCTGGCTGTAAAAGCCACGATCCATCACCAAGTGTAGCTTGGGAAAGCCCAGCTTGTCCAACTGATCCAGCAGTGACTGAAGCGTCTTAACGTCCGGGATGCTACCCGGAAGTTGACGATAGGCAACTGGCAACAGGCTCTTTTGCCCATAGACGATGCCCAAATTGATCTGAGGCAGCTTCTCACCGTCGCGATTATAGCCCCAGCGAACATATTCATTCTGCTCCGCGTAGGAGGAAACCGATGTAATGTCATAGCACAGATAATCGTGCTCGGCGATGCTTTTGCCCCAGAGTTTGAAGAAAGTTTGACGATCATCCTCACTGATCTGATCCAGCAGCTCGCTGACACGTTGACTGGCCAACGAGGTTTGGGCTGGCACTTCGTGATTAGTACACCAGGCATCCGCATGACTTAAGGCGTTGCCGGTTGCCAGGATGAACCAGGCCAGTGACAAAATCTCCTGCCAGTGATCAGAACAGGCTTTTCTCAGAATCTGAGACAGACCAATATCCTGATCAATCTTCTTCAGGATGAGCGCCGGTCCGCTGATCGAAGTGCTGGCAGTCACGGCCGGGTCAAGAGCGGCAGCACCATGCTCGCCCAAACGCTTGGACGGAATAAGTTCATTTGTCACGGGGTCAAGCTTGCCGATGCAGACCTGATTGTTGCGTGACTGCTTCTTCTCTTTGTCCCAGCCGCTTTCAACAATCTCATAGACATAGATCGTTCCATTGGGCGCTTTATGGTTAACTCGCTTATTCATAGTTACATTGTAACTCTCTTTTGGACGAATTGAAATAGCCAAATCGCTTTGTAATGCAATTGTAGCAATAGTTTGAGCCGTTTCTGCTTTCAGCTAGTTATAATCTCTCTGGGGATTTAGGTTGGTAATGGCCTTTGGAGGCATTCGCCAGCAAATTGGTCAGTCGGTCAATCCGACAAGCTGCGATTTGGCGAGAGCCTGGCAGTTCAAGCAGCACAGCCTTAATAGAGGCCTGGGTAACCGACGTGCAGACCGTTGGCAGCTCAGGGAAGAGGATGTCCACCAATCTGGAAATGCTTATTTTGAGTTTAGTTTGTTGAGAAATCAGGCGGAAGCGATGCCGAGTCAGTGCCTTGAGCTCTTGAATCTGGTAAGATACAGACACAGGATTTGATTTTGCTGTCACGAGCAGCTGCGCGATGCACTTGGCATCGACCTTGTCTGTTTTGGTTTTCCGTAGAGTTTGAGATTTTCGGTACAGGTTGACCTGTAACGGATTGAAAACCACCAGCTCGACTCCGCTGTCACGGAGAAAAGCTTCAAGGTTGCCGCTGTAATGACCGGTGGATTCAAGTCCTGCTCTTATTTGGCCGGAACTTTCGGCCTCTGAGCTTTTCAGGATTGCAGTCATTAACAGTTCAAACCCTTTGAGATTGTTCTGAAAGGTGAATGTTTCTTGGACAACTTGTCCATTGCCACCTAGGATGCAGCAATCGTGCTTGTCCTTGGCGGCGTCAATGCCGACATAGATCATAATCAAACCATCCTTAAAATAAAGTACGCTGCATGTTCCACAGACTTTTTGCTACCGGATCCTCGTTCTATATAAACCGTCGGGCGGTATCTGACTCATCACCAATTTAAGCAAAAAGCTGTGGCTGGAGCCTAATGATAACCGTCAAAGCGGTAGGAGGATTTACCAGTCCACAGCGTCTGCGTGCATTATACCAAGCAACAAGAAAACCTGCGCTTGATAGCGCAACCCCCAATTTGCTTATGCGAATTAGTTTGTGACTTGATGATACATAAGTTGTAATTGTCGACATAACGGATTATGGTGTCGTCTTCGCCATTTGTGCTTTGAAAATTTTGTCGAGATCTAAAAGCGGAAAGCTGAAGCATATGTGGATTAAAACAGTCATCAAGAAAAAACTGACAATAAATAATAAATTTTTCTAAAATGAGCGAGTGCAATATGCCGCTGACATTAATATAAATTAACTATTTAGCTTTGGGTTATGAGATAGCCAATATCGAAATTATTTCGGTTATTCAAATATCATTGGTTTGAGAGGTGTTATAATAAATTCTGTGCTAGAATTATTTGCTAGGCAATTAATGGACGAGGTGATCTCTGGTATGATTTTTCTTATTAAAGTCGCATTTATTGCGGTGCTTATAGCAGTTGCTATATTTTTAAGTCGTAAAAAAGTGAACCTAGAATCAAAAAGAGTGAGATTTATCATAGTTATTCTTGTTGTCATGGTATCATCATTTGTACTCTCCTTTAATGTGGACTATTACCTTCGTTTTTTCGACACGCCAGAAGATGCATTTATGTTCAATCACACCAACGAAGTGATTGTTGATATTTCCGAGCTGGAACAGTGCGCATATATTATTTCGACGGAAAGACCTTCACATACAAAGGTATCACTAAGCCTTATTGAGAAGTCTGACAAAGGCTGGAGGATAGAGAGAAGTGAATCGAATAAGGATTATAAACATTATATAATCGATAATGGTGCAGTGTATCTGTATTCACATTCGAAAAGCATGAGCGGTTTTGCTTTAATTCTTCAATTCATTGGCGCTGAAAACTCTGAAGATATAGTATGGGCTGTTACCGATAGTAACAATGCTATCTTCAATTCTTATGATGTATACTACGATGATGTAGCAGTATCACTAAGAGTATATTACTCAGTGATTGAAAAACTCGAATCAGATTATGCTGTTTATATTGATGGTGAAATACAAAGTCTGAACGATTAATTTGAGTCTGCTGAGAAACCTTAAAGTGACTGAAAATAGGGCATCACAGGTCATTTTGTGGTATGATTGATGCAAGCGAATCAGCACTTTTCCAATACATCCAGACCGACTTCGAGTACAACAGCGCAGGTCTTCTGATTCAGCTGACCTACAGCGATGCTGATCTCATTGACGCCAACAATACAGAAGGCATCACCGAGCAGTATGCCGTTGAGTATGACGGCAGAGGCTATATCGTCGGGGAGCAGCTGGTTCTGGACTACAGCACCACCGAAGCTATGACGACCCTGTACAAGGCGTATGAGTATGACAGTATCGGGCGTCTGGTCAAGGCAGCGAGAGGCGATAATCAGGAGACGGTCTGGAGCAACTGGGATCATCTGACCGAATACACGTATGACCGGATCGGAAACCGGCTGTCTATGGACGATGGAACGGATACCTATGCGTACAGCTATACCCAGTTCAATCAGCTGGAAGAAGTGGCCAAGAACAGCAGCACTTTTGAAACCTGTGAATATGACCTTCTTGGCAACCAGACGGTCAAGTATGCTGAGTATTCGAGCGGCAATCCAACAGTTGCTGTGGTCTACAGCTACGATCTGCGAAACCAGCTTAAAGATGTCGGTACGACCACCGATGTGACCGGGCTGACAAACGTCACGACGATCAACGAAAACATCTACAATGCCAACGGTCAGCGGATCAGCAAGAGTGAGGACAGCGCAACCGAGAAGTACTTCTATTCAGGCAGCGCGCTGATTTACACGAAGAGCGGCAGCGGCAGGATGATGACTGAGAACATCCTTGATCTTAGTGGAAATATCATCGCGTCAACCCGCTTCGATGATGATGGTGACGAGAACACGCCGAACCAGTGGGAAGGGAAGTACTTCTTCTATCACTATGATATTCGCGGCAGCGTTACAGCCATTGTCGATCCTGACGGCAACAGCGTCAAGGCATACGCCTACGACGAATTTGGCAACCTGAGTGAATCCGGGGAAGCGACCTTTGACAATGAGGTTACGTTCACGGGCAGCATCAAGGACACAAGCACGGGTCTGCAGTACATGAACGCCCGGTACTATGAGCCGACAACAGGCCGGTTCATTACACAGGACAGCTATACGGGCAACCCCTATGATCCCTGGACACAGCATCTGTACAGCTATTGCGGGAACAATGCTGTTAATATGATTGATCCGACGGGGCATAAGGCTATGATGATTGGAGGAGGACCGAGTCTAAGTCGTTATCAAAGATTTAACTCAGATTTACTAATAACGTCTATGTTTACTGAAAATCCACTAATTTCTGACGATCCTGATGAAATTATTGGACGCTCACACGTTGAATCAAAACTGGAAACTTTAATTTCAACTTTCGATTCTGGAGTCTCGTTAAAAACTGCCATCAAAGGCTATGCGGAATATTTTGTAAGACCAATGATTGAATCTGCAGAAGAAAACTTGTCTAAGTTAGATGGCACCTTATCCAAAGGAATTAGTTTAGCTGGATCCCCAACATTTTGGAATTATAATGTTCAGATCGGACAAACATTCGACTTCAAGGGGAATGTTGAAACTCAAGTTACTTATGGAACAGGCCCGATTATAACATCGAACCCAGGGGGTTCAATAATGGGCTATTTAACAACTACTAACGCACCTTTTGCAGAAAATCTAAGGGGAATGGGGTATCAGATTGGAGGTTCTGCAGGTGTTCCTGTTTTAAGCGCGCCTTTAGGAGCCGGTTATGAATTCAATATGTTGCAAAACGAGGAATTGGATATCAATGGAAACATCAATATCAACAACTACGTTGGAAATACATATTTATTTGGGTTTTCGACGCCTGGAGTTGAAGGTCATGTAGAATTCACATATACTAAGCCGTATGAACAATATAGCTTTAACTACTATTATGTAGCATATTCAATTCTGGATTTTATTAAAGACTGGTGATTTGGTGATTTTATGATGAATTTGAAAAAGATTATTATTTTAAGTGTTATAATATTTGTAATGATTTGCCATCATCAAACAATTTATGCTGAAAGCATATCAGTGGATACCGAGTTAATACCAGAAGATAATATTTCGCAGTTTATCTTAAATATTAAGCTAGAGCCAATAACCAGTTTTAATACATCTGAAAACATTCTTTGTTACGATGTTAATGAAAATGGTGATATTGCTTTGGGCATGGTTGATAATGAAATTTATATTATGGATAGTAATTTGAAGTTTTTATACGGATATGAAATTTCAGTAGATGGAACGTATCATCTTGAAATGCAAAATAATAGTGTATATCTTATTTTATCAAGATCTGGTGTTAGTTTAAGGCTAAATAGTGATGAAGTAGTAGAGAGTTTTTTAATAATAGATAATTATAAATCAAATCGATATTTCAAATCCCTTGATAACCTGAAAAAAACTCAGGAAGAAGTAAAATATCTATTAGAGAATAGTAATATTCTTGAGTCTATCTTTTCAGTTGGTTATTCACGTTTGATTTCGATAGATTCAAATGGTGAAAAAAGGATAATATATGATGTAAGTAATACGAATACCATTAAAAGCATTGTAGTTGGGATAGCAGTAATTATATTAATTGCTATAGTTGTCACTATGATTGGACGGCAGATATATAAAGCAAGAAATTTGAAATAAAAGGATTCCAGCTATAAAAGTGGGAATAGAGCCCAACTGGGAAATATTAGAAGAATCGGTTCCTCCCTGTTACATTATACTCAAACTATGTTGATAATGTTCCCGATAGCTTTGGGTTAGTATTTAACGCACCTGAGGTGTTTGGTGGCAGCAAGTTGGATGAGTTATATTATGGAAACGATTGTATCGCATTTAAATCTGGCTCAACTATAGGCAATTCATCTTATAAAGGGTATGTTGGAGCAGTGCTGAATCAATTTGCATTTAGGTTAGGATATGAGACTACTGTAACTCTTGGCAATATTGAAAGAACAGATACAACATACTTAGATATCAATGCTGGTATTGCAATTGAATTATATCTTGCAGCAAAATATGGCGTGTTCACCAGAACGGGTTCTTCTCCTACATATGCACCTCAGCCAGTGCCAGCGCGTTGAGGGGATAGGTGCTGTGCTTTTATGAGTTGGAAAATTTGATTAATCTTAAATGAAGCAGATTGAACGCTTTGTTGGGTTATGATAGCATTAATATTTGTAGGGAGCCTTGTGCTATGTTCTGTCAGTTGTATAATAAACAATGGTGAGGTGAAAAGTGTACTATTATATTCGTTATGTTGCTATAGCGATATTCCTGTTGGTGATGTTTATCATTTTTAAGAAGAGGTTTCTTTTCTATCAGAAGAGAACCAAAATAGGCATTGCACTTGTTTCAGTTTTAGTATGTCTGTCAACCTTTGTATTTCCTTTAGAATATTATCTGGTTGATTTCGATTCAGTTAAATCAGCAATCGACTATGTAGACAGTAATAGAAAGATTGAAAACATAATATATTCTGAGGACTGTGCTTATGTTCATTTAAAAAACTATAACGATGATAGTTTGAGCATGACATGTGTTGAGAAGTCTGGTGAAGGTTGGAAAATCCCCTTCCCATTATTGTCATTGTATAGAGGTCGGCAGTTTTATCAAGACGGTATAACAGCGATTAATAGGTTATCGAGCCCAAGAAGCCGGAGCAATCTGATTTATATCATTGAATTGGTTACCTCTGAAGACCAACCTGTTCTAAATATTGTGAATTCTAGTATGATTGATTTTGAATATTATGAGTATGACTCAAATGATAGCAATCCATATTTTATTCGATTGCATTTTTATGTTACAGAAGAAGATTTAAACAATTATCAAATTATAATTGATGGTAATCAGGTGAATATCAAACCATAGAATCGAGTATGACTACAACGATCTGGGCCAGATCGACACCCAGTCGTCGACCAACGGTACAATCACGCACGACACCAGTTACCGCTATGACGAAATGGGCCAGACATTGAGCGTCTGGGAAGGCACCTGGGACAATGGCCAGCCAAACAAAGTTACGGACGGCCTGGACCTCGCGTATACCTACAACAAAGCGAGGCAGGTCGAAAGCATTACCTATAAGACCGCGGCAACCGAGGTCTCGCACACGATTGAATATGTCTACGATAGCTTTAGTCGGATCGATGAAATCCGGCTGGATCCGGAAGAAAACGATGACAACACGGTCAGGAAGTACTTCTATGACACCACAAACGGGGAGCTGACCCACACCCGGGACTACCGTGATTTCGCGACCGAAACCACACTGGCCGATTACATCCAGACCGACTTCGAGTACAACAGCGCAGGTCTTCTGATTCAGCTGACCTACAGCGATGCTGATCTCATTGACGCCAACAATACAGAAGGCATCACCGAGCAGTATGCCGTTGAGTATGACGGCAGAGGCTATATCGTCGGGGAGCAGCTGGATCTGGACTACAGCACCACCGAAGCCATGACGACCCTGTACAAGGCTTATGAGTATGACAGTATCGGGCGTCTGGTCAAGGCAGCGAGAGGCGATAATCAGGAGACGGTCTGGAGCAACTGGGATCATCTGACCGAATACACGTATGACCGGATCGGAAACCGGCTGACCATGGACGATGGAACGGATACCTATGCGTACAGCTATACCCAGTTCAATCAGCTGGAAGAAGTGGCCAAGAACAGCAGCACTTTTGAAACCTGTGAATATGACCTTCTTGGCAACCAGACGGTCAAGTATGCTGAGTATTCGAGCGGCAATCCAACAGTTGCTGTGGTCTACAGCTACGATCTGCGAAACCAGCTTAAAGATGTCGGTACGACCACCGATGTGACGGGGCTGACAAACGTCACGACGATCAACGAAAACATTTACAATACCAACGGTCAGCGGATCAGCAAGAGTGAGGACAGCGCAACCGAGAAGTACTTCTATTCAGGCAGCGCGCTGATTTACACGAAGAGCGGCAGCGGCAGGATGATGACTGAGAACATCCTTGATCTTAGTGGTAATATCATCGCGTCAACCCGCTTCGATGATGATGGTGACGAGAACACGCCGAACCAGTGGGAAGGGAAGTACTTCTTCTATCACTATGATATTCGCGGCAGCGTTACAGCCATTGTCGATCCTGACGGCAACAGCGTCAAGGCATACGCCTACGACGAATTTGGCAACCTGAGTGAATCCGGGGAAGCGACCTTTGACAATGAGGTTACGTTCACGGGCAGCATCAAGGACACAAGCACGGGTCTGCAGTACATGAACGCCCGGTACTATGAGCCGACAACAGGCCGGTTCATTACACAGGACAGCTATACGGGCAACCCCTATGATCCCTGGACACAGCATCTGTACAGCTATTGTGGGAACAATCCTGTTAATATGATTGATCCGACGGGGCATAGCTTTATTAGTGCTATTGGTGGTATGTTCAAAACTGCTATGAAATCCATAGTCAGCACAGCATCTGTCTTTATCAATGATATTCGTGATGACCAAAAAATAAATACAAGTGGGAGTAAATATTTAAAAACGGCTTTAGGTATAGATTCTAGACAAAATGATGGATCGTCAGGCAGTGGAGTCTGGAATGAAACACATGATGATATTGCACTGGTTCAGCAGGCTATAGAAGCCACTCAGTCCGGAGACTTTAATATACCGCTTGGTATTGGCGGCTTTACAAAAGATAGTAGCGGCTATTATCATGCGAATAAGTATACGTGTCAAATAATTGGTGGATATAATGATTTATACGACCAGGTGTTTGACTGGTATACTGATATGGATTATGAAAAATATGATTTTGCAAGTGGAGGGAGAAATTATTGTATTTGGCTCTGGAAAGGTGATTATTGCAATTTAGGTGCGGGTGGTGAAATAGGTATTTACAGTACGCCATTCAATGATACATCACATTACTTCGCGGGTGTTTTGAATCAGCTTCCGATGGGGTTGGATCTGTATGCCTCTAATGGCAGCCTGGTTGGATCATATCATCCAGATTCACCTCAGTGGTGGGCGACTACATTTAATCCTTCAGTCCAAGATGCTACGGGATCTGGGTTAAGAATGGTTGGCAGTATTATCTTTTCAAATAGAAGAAACCTGTATTATGATTTTAAAAAGGCTTTCGAAGATGATCCATATTTATCTTTCTCAGACAGCGGTTATACTGTTAATATTGACTGGTGAGCAATTAGAATTCACAAACGAGGAGAAAAAATGTGAAAAAGGTATCATTATTATTACTGCTTCTGTTTATAATTGGATTATCTGCCTGTTCAAATCCTATAGATGGATTTTTACACAAGGATGATCGTATGATTGCAAATGATAGATTTGAAGAAATAATGGCTGCACTGAAAGCAAATGACAAAACTGCTTTAGAAGCTCTTTTTTCTGATGCGGTGAAGAAGGATGAAGATGTTCTTGAAATTGGTGTTGAGTATGCATTGGAAACGTTCAAAGGTGACGTTCTTTCAATAGAGCAAGCAATAAAAACCTCAAGCAGTACAAAAGGTGGTCAAAGGATAAAAGAAATTAAATGCAAGTCAATTGTAAAAACTGATGTAGATACATTTCTGGTGTTTTTTGTCGAAGTTGAAATAAACGATTATAACTCAGATGAAATAGGCTTATATATGCTTCAAATCATTCCTTACAATGATAAAGATGGAAATTTTGATTGGGGTACAGAGATCAGATGCCCGGGGGTCTATATTCCATAAACGATTGAATATGTCTACGATAGCTTTAGTCGGATCGATGAAATCCGGCTGGATCCGGAAGAAAACGATGACAACACGGTCAGGAAATACTTCTATGACACCACGACCGGGGAGCTGACCCACACCCGGGACTACCGTGATTTCGCGACCGAAACCACACTGGCCGATTACATCCAGACCGACTTCGAGTACAACAGCGCAGGTCTTCTGATTCAGCTGACCTACAGCGATGCTGATCTCATTGACGCCAACAATACAGAAGGCATCACCGAGCAGTATGCCGTTGAGTATGACGGCAGAGGCTATATCGTCGGGGAGCAGCTGGATCTGGACTACAGCACCACCGAAGCTATGACGACCCTGTACAAGGCGTATGAGTATGACAGTATCGGGCGGCTGGTCAAGGCAGCGAGAGGCGATAATCAGGAGACGGTCTGGAGCAACTGGGATCATCTGACCGAATACACGTATGACCGGAAAGGATACGTTAGATCACCGGCGGTTAAAAGATGTCGATTATTTGTCGCTTACACTCCTACGCATATTGCTGATGTAACTTTGCTCTCAGGAACTTATGTTAATGTTGGGTTCGCAAATAATTTATATGGTTATAATGGTATGGGCATTCAATACGATCTATTAGGCGCAAATGTTGGTAGTTTTAAAAATGGTCGGCCAATACAATAGCTGTAAAAATAAATTCAGGAGGATCATATATGCAAAAAACTATTCAAATTACTCAGGGGGGCTTTGTTATTAAATTAGATTTGCCTGATGAGTCAAAAGACTTAAAATTCTCACAAAACAATAACATCAGTGCTTATAACTTGAAGGGGGAGCTGGTATGGAATATTGCCGATTTGCTTGCTGATTATTCAGAGCGAAAAGGTCTGGAGTATTATAAAGAACAATATTTTGATGTTAATAAGTGTGGAAGCAATATGATATATTGTGTGGGCTTTGTTAATCATTGCCTGATTGATCTTGATGATAGAGCTATCGTTGCTTTGATAAACAATAGATGAGGGGGTGCGGACAAAATCCTGAAAACCCTTTGTTTTTGATGAGATTCTTGAAATAATTGAATATTTAAAACAGATTGGAATTTGTGAAATCAGAACAGATATCTATGACTATGGACGATGGAACGGATACCTATGCGTACAGCTATACCCAGTTCAATCAGCTGGAAGAAGTGGCCAAGAACAGCAGCACTTTTGAAACCTGTGAATATGACCTTCTTGGCAACCAGACGGTCAAGTATGCTGAGTATTCGAGCGGCAATCCAACAGTTGCTGTGGTCTACAGCTACGATCTGCGAAACCAGCTTAAAGATGTCGGTACGACCACCGATGTGACGGGGCTGACAAACGTCACGACGATCAACGAAAACATTTACAATACCAACGGTCAGCGGATCAGCAAGAGTGAGGACAGCGCAACCGAGAAGTACTTCTATTCAGGCAGCTCATTGATCTACACGAAGAGCGGCAGCGGCAGGATGATGACTGAGAACATCCTTGATCTTAGTGGTAATATCATCGCGTCAACCTGCTTCGATGATGATGGTGACGAGAACACGCCGAACCAGTGGGAAGGGAAGTACTTCTTCTATCACTATGATATTCGCGGCAGTGTTACAGCCATTGTTGATCCTGACGGCGAGAGCGTTAAGGCATACGCCTACGACGAATTTGGCAACCTGAGTGAATCCGGGGAAGCGACCTTTGACAATGAGGTTACGTTCACGGGCAGTATCAAGGACACAAGCACGGGTCTTCAGTACATGAATGCCCGGTACTATGAACCGACAACAGGCCGGTTCATCACCCAGGACAGCTATACGGGCAACCCCTATGATCCCTGGACACAGCATCTGTACAGCTACTGCGGTAATAATCCTGTTAATATGATTGATCCGACGGGGCATAAGGCTATGATGATTGATGGAGGAGCTTCACGTCCCTCAGCTAGAGCTAAAGTATCTAGAAAGTAAAATATCATAAGCATGGGAATAAGTGATAGGATTGCAGTGATTGAGTCACTTATTCACGACCAGAATAATATGTGGAATAAATTAATTGATGATACAAATAGCGCAAAAGAATTTGTAAATCAAACACAGGCAGGCACGTTTGATAATAATCTAATGGCGTTAGGCGGATTCACACCTGATCAAGAGGGAATATACCATAAAGATCAGGATGCGCTTCAACAATATGGTGGATATAATGATTTATATGACATTGTATTCAATAAAGCTACTAGCATGAAAACAGAAAAGTTCCCATTCAGCACATCTGATGGGCAACCGTATATGATTTGGCTTTGGAAAGGTGACTACTGTAACCTTGGAGCCGGTGCTGAAATCGGTATCTACAATTATGGATTTACTGTCCCTGGAACTGGGTTAGATCATTGGTATGCTGGTGTTGATGATGCTCTCCCGATAACTTTAGATCTTTATGATTCTTGTGGACAGGTTTTTTCATGGCATCCAGAAGAAAATCAGTTGTGGATTGCCGGTTTTGATCCTAATTCTCAAAACACTTCTGCAAATCAGCTTACTTCAGTTGGTAGTATAAATTTTGAAAGCCGCTTGGATTTGTGGAATGGTTTTATAATACATATTATGGGCAAGGATTTTGGGATTTTAATGAGCATAATTACACAGCTAGATTTTATTGGCAACATTAAATTAAAAATACTTGGAGTTCACATTGAGATTCAATAATATGTAGAAGAGGCACATCTGGGATTTAATTGTCAGATCAACACGAATGGATACAGTTTTTAATAAACGATAGAGGTGATATGATCATGGGAAAGAGAATGTACAAATCAATAATTAAACTGCTAATTTTAATGTTGCTAGGGATAGGTGTGTTGTCTTCTTGCTCAAAAGCTAGGTTGCCATTTGTTATTACTAACGATGACAGTGTTTCTGATAAACAAGCAGAATATATTCTTGAAGCACTAGAGAATAAGGATAGTGATAAGCTTAAATCAATGTTCTCACAAAAGGCCTTTGCGGATGCGGAAGATATTAATTCAGGGATTGATTATTTGATGGATTTTTTAGAGGACAAGTCGTTTCAATAGAAGGAACCTCGCATGTGTCTGAAAGTATACAAGATGGCAAAACTAGTAGAAGATTTGAGGGGCATTATAAAATCAAAACTGATGGTAGTGAATATTTAATGTTTTTTATATATACATCTGTGAATGACTTTGATCCTAAGGAGGTAGGCATTTATATGCTTCAGATAATTAATACAGAAGGAACATCAGGCGAATATAATTTAGTAGGAAGAGTCGCTGATAGATGCGCTGGGATTTATATACCAAACTAGCTACGGTTGTTAAGTGTTGACGATTGGAATGGGCCGACTTTTGTTGAGCGTGAATTTATAGTAGCTGATTATTTGCCTGATATGGGAAGTTCAAAAGCTAACTGGATACAGAATGATGGTGTATTGAGGAGTATAATGAGAGTTGGAAACCCAATAAAAGATATATCTTTATATCCTGATACAAGCACAGGATTTTTAGGCGCGGAAAGAAATTTGTTGCAGAATAATGGTTGGACATACAGCAATAGCTATTGGTACCCGGGGGTTAATGGAGATTAATAGTATGGATATAAATAGGGAGAAATTGGAATTTAAGGATTCCGTTAATATGAATTTTAGATTTTTAGAGAATCATTACGGCTATAAATGCATATCTAATAGTTTGTATATTGTTGAATACATAACCAATGATGCTTATGTGAATTTTTATCATGACAGGATTTCATATGAAATAACTTTCAGGATGGGTATCCTCCCATGTGAATATAACAATCAATTATATGCTGAACCTGTGGACATCATATCATTTTTTAATCTGAAGAATTATAATATATTCTATCAAGCTAGTAGTAAAAGTGGTGTTCTACATGTTTTAAATATCTTCAGAGATTTAATTCAGAATTATGCGCAAGATGGACTTGACGGATCAGTTCCATTCTATGAGAATATCGCAAAAAAGAGGAGTGAGAGAAATCGATCAAAGTATCTACTTTTAAAGAAGAAATTAAAGTTACAATAACGAGGGGGCTTTTACTTTCCGGATCACCTTCATTTTGGGCCTATGGGGTACAAGCTGGAATTACTGTCGATAGAGAAGGCAATTTTGCATTACAGGCAACACCATTTACTAATATAACTACATCTAAAGGAGCATTACTGTGTGGCTATAGCATGATTACTAATTCTCTAACATATGAATATCTTGAAGGGAATGGGTACCAAGCTGGTGGGACAGGAGTATTTCCTGTCTATGGATTTCCCGTTGCTGCAGGCGGAGAAATTAATGTCATAACTGGTCCTAGAGAAAACTATTATGGAGGAACGATTTATGCTGGTATTGGCTTAACTAAGACTGGTTATGGTGGAGAGGCACATGTAGGAGGCGGAAAAACTTACACTTTGTTGAGCTTCAATATATTCAAAAAAATCGAAAAAGGGTTTGATGAAATAGGAGGTGTAAGGTAATACAAATGATATTGATGAAAAGAATATTTCTCATTTGCGTTGTTTTATTGACTATTTACTCAGTGCCTACTTTTTCATTCGCGGAGAGGATTAGTTTTGAAACAAACAAAATGAGCGCTAACGAGAAGAATCTTATAAAGGATAACGTTGAAATCATATCAATTCAGGGATTCACTCCAGGGTCAAATATAAGGAATTTTGACATTAACTCTGACGGAGAAATGCTTTTATTGATGGTAAATGATGAGATTGTTGTTCTTAATAGTAGTGGGAATTATTTGTATGGCTTTCAATTTAATAATTCTGGAACTGCCTATGTTGAATGGGGAATCAACGGTATCTGGTTGTACACTGTAAGAGGTGGTATCGCAATAAATATTGATATACATGGAAATGTAATAGATTTAAAATCAATTTCAAGTGTTTATGAGAATCGAGAAAAATGGGACTTCTTGAAAAACACCGAAATTGAAATTGGTGATACTAAATATATATTGAGAAATAGTAATGGATTTCTATTAAATTTCTTTACAGATGGATATTCAGAACTAGTTGCTGTTGATAGTATGGGTGAAATCGAAATTTATAATTATGGAACAGATAATTTCGCTCGAATTCTGCTAGTACTAATCTTGGTTATTGTATTTTCAATTATTTCAATAACATATTTAATCAAAGGAATAAAGAGAATAATGAAGGGAAATAATGTAGGCGTCAAATTGTGTCCAGAAGACACAGTTGCAAAGAAAGGAGATGATGAAACAGGCAACTGAATCATGCTGTGCAAAAGATAAGGGCAGACCTCCTGTTTAGTGAATCAGCAACTGGTCTAAACCCACTGGCTTTCAGCCAGTAAATCCTTTCAGGACTGGCAGACACTTGAGTGTCATCTGGTATAATCGAAACTAAAAAGGGTGAGAGCAAGTGGGACAGAAGAAATATGGAAGCCATACGGTACACGATATACAGTATCACATCGTATGGACAACGAAATACAGATACAAGATCCTCAAAGGGAAAACGGCAGAACGGCTGCGCGAGCTACTCAGGCAAGGCTGCGAGGCGCGGGGAATCAAAATCATCAAGGGAAGCATTAACAAAGAACACGTACACATGCTGGTCGGATGTCCACCAACAATAGCGCCGAGCAAAATGATGCAGTATTTGAAGGGGAGAAGCTCGAAGATACTCCAAGAAGAGTTTGACGATCTCAAGAAAAGGTACTGGGGACAGCATTTATGGGCACCCGGATATTTCATACGAACAGTCGGAACGGTTACAGAAGAAATGATCAAAGAGTATATCGAAAACCAGGGAGACGGAAGAGATGACAAAGTATTCACAATCAACGAGTGAGTTTCAGTCACAACCTTCAGCGCGCGCGAGCGTGCGGGCTTTCAGCTGGCTTAAGCCTGAGCGGCGACTTTCAGTCGCAAGACAATCCCCTGTACTTTAGTGCAGGGTGTGGTTTAGAGTCCAGGATTTTGTCCGCACCCCCACTTGATTTCGAAGGCGGAGCATCTCAAAATCTGTACAGTTTTTCAAAAATAGAATACAAGGATCGTTCAAAAATGGTTTAACCTAAAAACATGACGAACTATATTTTTTGTGAGGCTAAGAAACCATGACAATCTTTGTACGCGATAAAAGCTTCTATAAGATGCTGCTTGTTTTGGCTGTGCCGATCATTCTGCAAAACCTCGTGACGTTCAGTGTTGGATTTATCGATAATCTAATGGTTGGCGCGCTTGGCGAAACGGCCATATCCGGTGTTTATCTGGGCAACCAGGTTCAGATGATTCTGCAGATCCTGATGATCGGCATCGCGATGGCTTTGCAGGTTCTCTCAATGCAATATTGGGGGAAGCGTGACACGGATAGCATAAAACACATTGTCGCGATTGGTTTTCGGATGACGATTGTTGTTTCGGGTGCATTCTGGCTAGTATCCCTGCTGTTTCCGGATCGAGTCCTGGGATTGTTTACGTCTAATGCCGCGGTTATGGCCGAAGGCAGGGATTTTTTGCAGTTTCTGTGTTGGTCATTTGTCTTTTTTGGGATTTCACAGCACCTGATCGCGACCATGCGCAGTGTCGAACAGGTCAAGATCGGGATGTATATCTCTGTTCTGGCATTGGTCCTGCATTTCATTTTGAACTGGCTGCTGATCTACGGCAATCTCGGGTTACCGGCGTTGGGTGTCCGTGGCGCCGGGATATCAATCCTGGTTTCGAGATTCTTTGAAGCGGGATTCGCTGCGGTCTATGTCCTGTTTGTTGACCGGCGCATAAAGCTTCGGCTGCACGACCTGCTGATCCGGGATCGGGACATGTTCAGGGACTTTTTCCGATACGGATCTCCTATTATTGCCGGGCAGGTTGTCTGGGCAGTCAACAGATTTGTCAACGGCGCGATTATCGGGCGATTTGATGCCGGCGCCATTGCGGCTGCCAGCATCACCAATATGATGCAGGGCATTGTATTTATCTTTGCGATGGGGGTTTCCGCAGGTGTCGGCATCATCACCGGCAAGACGGTCGGCGCCGGGGAATACGACAAGATGAAATTGTATGCCAAAACTATACAGGTCATATTTTTAGGGATTGGCATCCTCTCTGCCTTGTTAATCCTGGTCATGATGGACCCGCTCCTTCAAATGTACAATATCACTGCCGATACGAAGGTCTTTGGCAGGCAGTTCATGAGCGTCCTGGCTGTTACTGTCATCGGAACCTGCTACCAGGGAACGCTGCTGGGCGGACTGGTCAAATCGGGCGGCGACACCAGTTTTGTCTTTATCAATGACACGATTTTTGTCTTTCTCGTGGTCATTCCGTCATCCTTGCTCGCGCTGCTGGTTTTCCAGGCGCCGCCCTGGGTGGTGTTTGCCTGCCTCAAATCGGATGAAGTGCTCAAATGTATCGTTGCTGTGATCAAGATCAATCGGTTTAATTGGATGAAGAACTTAACGCGAGTTGAGCGCCGTGAAAAAGTGGCGATCAGCATTGAGTCATGATACCCAATCATTGTTGCCCGACGAATCAAGGCAGTACAAGCTTTGCCCAACAGAAAGGAGCGATCTCATGATTTTACAAAAGTACCTGCTGGCTGACGACCCGATCGTTAATCGGGTGGAAAACGGCAAGACAACCGGGTTTTCACTCAAACTCTACTATCCCAACTATCGAGGCATGTATCTGGCCTACATCAGTGACATCCTGGTGACTGTTGACGGAAGACAATTCAATGGTGAATCAATCGTCGTTACGCTCAAATCCGGTTCCTACACCATTGACAAGATGCAGACCTGCGGCTTCTCCCGATGGAATTACGCTGAAGCTGGGGACGTGTTTGTCCGGCTACCCGGGGGTTTGACACCAGGACAGCATCACATCGAAGCCGGGATAAAATCCCGCGGCTATCTGGGGACGCATGGCGACTATATCGGCGGCAGCCGGGATGTTGTCATTTGAGGAGGTTTTGGTATGTCTAAACTTGGAGTTTCTTTATACAGCTACCAGCTGGAAGTCCTGCGCGGCCAGATGAATCTTGAAGACTGCCTGGCGCACGCAGCCTCAGTCGGCGCTCGTGGCATTGAGATTGTGCCAGAGCAGTCACTGACGGATTTCCAGTACGAAACGATCGATGAGGACTTTGTTGCCCAGTGGAAGGACTGGATGGCCAAGTATGACCTTGAATCGACCAACATGAATCTATACGACGACTTTGATGTCTATCCCAACCGGATTCAAACCCTTGACGAGCGCTTTGCACGGTTTAAACATGGCGTTCTGCTGGCGAAAACACTGGGGTTCAAATCGGTGCGAGGCTCCTCTGAAATGCCGGTCGAGCTTTTGGAGCGCTGCCTCAAGGTTGCCGAGTACCACGGTATTGTCGTCAGTGTTGAAATCCATGCCCCGTTTTCATTGAAATCCAGCTATGTCCAGAACTGGCTTGATATCATCGACCGGACCGGCAGCCAATTCGCCGGCATCCACCCCGATTGCGGCATTTTCTCCAAAGGTCCCAATCTTGGCCGGGTTGAACAGGCTTTGCGACTTGGGGCGCGGCAGGACGTGATCGATTATCTGCAGCAAGCCTACACAGAATCCTTCAAAGTTCGGCAGGCCAAACAGGAAATACTGAATCTCGGCGATTACCGGGATGTTGTCTGCTATGGGATGGCCGAACCGTTTGAAAAAGCCAAGGCTATGGGTGGCAGTGATCTGGAAATCAACCTCTTCCGCCGCCTGACCTACGATGATCCCAAGTGGCTGATCGAGTATATGCCGTACATCAAGCATTTCCATGCGAAATTCTATAACATGGAATCCGGATCAGATGGGTTGTACCATGATCCGGCGATCGATCTTGAAGGCGCCATGGCATCATTGAAGATTGGCGGATATGAGCACTGGATATCATCGGAATACGAAGGGGCCGGCGCCTACCGGGATATTGATTGCCCGATTGAGCCCCCGGATTCCCGAGACTTGGTTGCCAAAGAGCAACAGTTGATGGCCAGCATATTAAATAGCTGATTTGATATTGGCTCAGAGCGGCCCCCGGTAAGCAACCGGGGGCTTCTTTTTACAGAGATTGTAACCAAGTCACTGAAAATGCTGACCGGATCATTTATATTGAACCTATAAACGGCAGGTAACCGTCAAACTTGGCGAGACAGTGTAAATTTCTAGCCAAGCGAGATGGCAAACCATAAAGAAGCGGAACCTTGACAATTGAATATGGTGAAAAATGAATTGAAATGGCAATTTCCGGTAGAGATCCGACGTTGAAACCTGCTTTTAGCGACGCAAAGCAAACCGCTAGTGCAGTTGAGCAGTGATGGATGTGTTTGGGTCTGTGAGCTTAGGCTGACAGCGGTTCGAATCGTCGCAGCTTGTCAATGACAGCCCGGACTAACCATTCGATCTGCGGGTTGCCAGGATAGCGGATATGCCGGTATCGACCGTGTCCGCAGATGTTCGCTGCCAGATGGTAAAACTTCCTGCGGACCGTCGCGATCTCGAAGCTGTGCCAGGCTTGCGGCAGGATCGCCTGCTTGAACCAGACATGTAGGTTGTAGGCCAGCATTTTGATCAGCAGGAACAACTGGTTGCATTTGTGATTACGCTGGCTGTTCTGGTCGAAGGCGAACCCTTCCTTGAGCTCGTCGATTTTGTTTTCAATGTCGCAGCGCTGGTTGTAGTCGTGGAAGATCTCGGTGGCCGTCATCGTCTCGATATTGGTCACAATGAGCTGGTACGAATATTTGACAGCATCCAGATCCATCTGCTGCTGGCGGTTATCTTTGACCGCCACCGGCTTTCTAATCACAATGAACCGATAGCACTTGTTCCAGCACGGCAGCCGGTAATGGCATTCGTTAACACTGAATGTCTCGTCGACTTTGGCCCAGGGATAGAGGTGCTCCTGACGATTAATATGATCAACAAGAAGCTGCAGACTCTTGTACTTCTTGCATTTGACGAGAAATTCCAATTCCTGCTCGTCCAGGTAGTCGAGATTCTTGATGTCAAAGCCGCCGCTGTCTATCCTGACCCGTTTGAGTGTCCATTCAGTAGGCATGAGTAGCCTGCACTTGCGGATGAAGGCCTGCAGCTGGTGATTGGTGTGATGCTTGCCGCTCTCCAGAGTCAGGTTGACGATCTCGTTTGTCAAACCCAGAATGCCAACCTTCTCCTTGAACGAAGCACGGCCATGCTTGGTGGGATTATAGCCGACGCCGCTGCCCTCCTGATCACCGTAGACTGTACAGACTGTATCGTCGATGTTCAAGGATACATCCCTGGGTCCTTCGGACCTGGCCTTGATCTCCAGCAGACGCTTGTTGATGATTTTTAACTCAGTCGCGGTTGAATTTGGCAGGTGCAGCAGCAAGTCCCGGCAAACCTTCTCACTGGGTGCCTGCCCCTTGAGCGTGAGGTAGGCGTTGTCCAGCCTCAGATCTTCCATGTGATTGAACCGTGAAAGCCCCAGCAACTGAGCGTCAACCATGAAATCCACAATGCCCGCAACATGGAACTGTGAATTATGACGTTTGCTGTAGGAGATCCCGGACTCGAGTAATTGCAGAAAGCCAATCTTGTCCTTGAAGGCATCCAAATAAGACATGGATGCCCGGTTGGTGACGGTGGTGTTGTCAAATTTAGCGGGAAGAATCTTGGCGGAAGACTTTATTGATGGCTGCTTGTGTGCTAAACTCATGGTAACAGGCGGCTCCTTCTTCTGGTTTATGTGTGTGTTGCAACTCCATTTTACCAGATCGAGACACCTGTTTTTTTATGCAAATTTATTTTCACCCTATTCAATTGTCAAGGTACTGGGACTCTATGGTTTCCGGACTTCTTATCTGGTTACCTGCCGAATACAGGTTGAAGTAAATCAGGTCAATGGGGGGAAACAGCTATGGATCAGGCGGCACAAAACAAACTGTACCGGGTAATATCAATCATTAGCAACATCACGTTTTTCGCGGGCCTTGCCAGTGCCCTCTATCTGTTGGCCAAAATCTATCTCTTCTCAGGCGCGCTGGCTACCGGAACCTGCCCGATTACCGCAAGCGGACCCTGGATTTACATCGCCCTGTCGCTACTGGGCATATCTTTGGTCCTATCCTTCCTGAAGCCGAAAGACCGGCGACAAAAGCCATGAAGCGTCTGCATCAGCTGAAAAACCTGACGAACATTCAGGGTGAAAACACGCAGGGCATGCATTACTTTGGCTGTGATCAGGATTGGTATGCCTCACCATGGCAGCGCGCGTCCGGCTGCGGCCCGACGACCGCGACAACGCTGCTGGTTTACCTTCAGAAAACCGGCCGGATCCATTTGCCGGTCGAGGTTTTAGAGCATCAAGACTGCCGGCTTGTTATGGATGAAGTCTGGCAGCATGTGACGCCGACTCGCCGCGGCATCTATCTGGTTGAGCAGTTCTGCCAGGGGATGATGTCGTTTGCTGCGTCCCACCACCTTGAACTGACTTGCCAGTCCCTCAGTATCGACAGCGAGCGGCCGGAACTGGCCAGGGCAGTCGATTTCATCGCCAGCGGCCTGGATCAGGACAGTCCGGTGGCTTTTCTCAACCGATCCAATGGCCAGGTTGAAAACCTTGAAGGCTGGCACTGGGTTACAATTGTTGAACTGGAACAAAGCGGTTCAGATGTTGCGGTTAAAATATTTGATGGAGACCGCGCTAAACGAATCGACTTCAAGAAGTGGTATGAAACATCCGATCAAGGCGGCGCGCTGATCTATCTGGGAAAGGCAGCCGGTCACAGCTGACTTAGTGGCAGGGCTGCACAACTGGCTAACAAGGAAAGATTAGAACAAAGACAACCCCCGGTCAGCGGGTGACCGGGGGCTTTTGTCACTGTTTGAAGGGAGAAACCCGATCCTTCAGACGATCAGGCCACGGCTCGGGCTTTTTGATCGGATCGTCTTTGTACTGAGCGTAGAGCTCCGGTAAAATCTTGGCAAATGTTGTATACTCATGAGCCAGGTGAGATGCGAAATGACGGCCGTTCTCGGCTGTAACGGTTTCATCGGGCTGGATGGCGTTGACCACTCGGCCCTGGTCTAGAATCAGGCCGACCCAGGCCATGGACCAGTAGACAATGCCGCTGCTCGTCTTCTTCACCAGATGAATCATCGAAAACTGGCCTTTCCTGGAGTTGACCGGCTCTGAATGCAGCCGTATCTGACCCTTGCAGCTGTTGAGGGACAGTATCTCGGGATTGACGGTTGACGGTTCAGCTGCAAAGCCGAAATCGCTGTTGCTGTATGATTCATCCATGAAGATATCTGCCATGCCGCCGCCGATGTCTTCCACGGCAAGCCCCTCATAATGCTCCAGATGCGACCCCGGATGCCAGATCTTATACCGCATATGGTCACTAAGGACCCAGGGGATCCACCAGTTGACCATGTTCATATTGACGCCTGGCATTTCAACGACGGTGCAGGCATAGGCACCACCGCCCGGCAGCGCACAGTATCCGACCACCGGCGCAGGACAGTCTGGCTGGATCAGGTCTTTGACCTGGTCCAGTCTGTAGGCATCCCGGGGGTCCATGGGGTTTTGCGGCGAAACGGCCGCCAGCAGATCGGCGTTCGGCGTCAGCCGGCCGCGCTCGTAGTATGACGCATAAGGTTTTTGACGGTCATCTGCTGACAATTCGGGAAGGTCTTTGGTCCGGTAATGATCAAAATCTATCATATTGCCTCCTTGGCAGATGTGCTGGGAAAGCTGGCTCCTTGTTACAAATCCATTATATCAAGCCAATGGATCCAACCGGAATTATGATGCTGGATCAGTTTTCAAAATCAGAAAGCGAGAATCAAATGATTCATTCACAAAACAATATCCGATCAGCCCAGTGAATGGGCTTCGTAAGGAAAATCACAGATCCACCCCTTCTGGCTTCTTCAGCCAGCTAACCTGGCGGTGTGATTTCATTGACATTAGATATCAGACGATGATAGTATGATTTTGAATATTTAAGGGGTGATGTATTTGCCACGACCAAAGAAATGGCGCAGAATCGGCCATATGCCAAGCGTTCTGGCGTTTGAGCCCAAAGATTCCGGTGAAAACCAAGGCCAAAACACACTGAAAGTTGAAGAACTTGAAGCCATTCGGCTTAAGGACCTTTTAGGGTTGGATCAATCAGAATGCGCCCGTGAAATGGAAGTATCCCGTCCGACCTTCCAGCGGATTCTGTTGACCGGACGTGGAAAAGTTGCAGACAGCCTGGTTCATGGCCGTGCGATTCAAATCGACGGCGGCCATTATACCCAGCAGATCTGTCCCATCCGCTGCCTGGACTGTGGTAAAGAATGGACGGAAAGTCTGGAAAATATTCCACAGAACAATAACGACGATTTTAACTGCCCCAAATGTCATTCTGCCAAATTGTCCTGCTGTTCCGGGGATCACTCGGAACAAGGTGAAGCCTGTCGCCGTCGTTGCCGAAAGCTTGGAGCCGCAAACCAGCCGGAGCAGTCTTGAATGCTTGACGGCTGTGGTTAGGCGTGATATCCTTCGACTGTTTATTGAGCATATGACACATACTGGCGAAGAGGATGCAGAGCATGACAGATCACGGTCTAATAGCTGAAAACAACTTTAACGAGAGCTGCAACTGCGCACAGGCTGTCTTGCTCAGCTTCCACGAAGAGCTGGGTCTGGATCCTCAGACGGCGCTCAAACTCGCGTCGTCTTTCGGCGGCGGCATGGGTCGGCTTCGCGAAGTCTGCGGCGCTTTAAGCGGATTGTTCATGGTAGTCGGGATGCGCTATGGACCGCACGATGTTGAAGATGATGACGCGAAATCAGCCCATTACGAGATCATACAGTCGCTTGCCAGCGACTTTCGACAGGCGTACGGCTCAATTATATGCCGGGACTTGCTCGAGCTCGACGAAACTGTCAGTGAACCCGTGCCGGAAAAAAGGACGGCCGACTATTATGCGCGACGTCCCTGCGGGGAGTATGTCAAATTCGCCGCCCGTCTGATGGATCAATACGAGCGCGACGGGAAATTCAATGAAAATCTAAAATCAGGTCGATAAGACCTGATTCAGCTGATGAAACAGCTGGGGATCTCGCTTGAAGAGGTTAACGGGCTTGAGCGCTGAATCAGTCCAGGCGTGCTCGGTTTCGCCTGTCGCCAAAAGATGTCCGTCTTGTTGTCGGATAACGTTGTAGGCAAAGCGCATTTTAACGACTGACAGGCTGGACATCTTGGTTTCGACCTTAACCTGGTCTCCGTAGAGCGCTGGCAGGCGAAATTGAACATTCATACCAATCAGCGGTGCGATGACCCCGAGTTTTTCTATTTGGCCATAGGGCTGTCCGATGGTCGAAAAGAAATCGGTCCTGCCAGCTTCAAACCAGATGGGATAATTGGAGTGGTGAACGATGCCCATCTGATCAGTTTCCGCATACCTTACAGTCAGTAATGTGCTTGATTTCATAGCATTTCCTTTCGTTTCAAAGAGCCGCCGGTTATAAAACCGACGGCTCTTTAATCAACCGCTTCATTCATTGTCGTATGACTTGAGCTGTTCACGAATTTCATTTAAACGCGATTCGAAAAACTTCTCTTGCTCGCGCAATGCGTCACGATCATTAGCGTCCGGATCCAAGCTGGCGTTTTGAAAGCCATCCCGTTGCCAACGCGGTAAGCCGGTTGCTCTGGCGATGTGACGATATCCTCGTCCCCGGCCAAATCCAAAATTTCGACTGATTCCTCTTGGCACACAATTGCCAAATCCGCGGCCGGTTGCCGGTCCGCGACCTTGTGGTCCTGTTTGATCAAATCCTGGCATAAGGTTCATCTCCTTTCTGAGTTTATTAGCATATGCCCATAAACAAGATACACCCGTTATGGGCATATGTCAACTAGTGGAACAGCAGAAAATTGAACGGCATAAATACTTGTTATTGACATATGCCCGTAATCGATCTAGAATTGTTATGAACAAATGCCAATAAAGAGGTGAATTCAATGAA
Organism: uncultured Saccharofermentans sp.; assembly: GCA_963675845.1. GTDB lineage: Bacteria > Bacillota > Clostridia > Saccharofermentanales > UBA5734 > UBA8949. Next base: position 913,282 of record OY776634.1, read on the forward strand.
AATTATTGTGACCAGCCAAGGCCCGAAAAAAGAAGATTCAATGGATCCGAGATTTGGTCGGGCGGCCTATTTTATTCTGGTTGATACCAACACCGGTTCAACAGAATCCATTCAGAACACAGCGGCCAATGCATCCGGCGGGGCAGGTATCTCTGCTGCACAGACGGTGCTTGACCTGAATGCGGATGTCTTGATCACGGGGCGTCTTGGCCCCAAAGCGTTCGATGTGCTGATCAATTCAGAGCTTGAATGCTACCAGGGACACAGCGGCAGCGTTTCGGACAACGTCGAAGCCTTTGAGCAAGGCGGGCTTGAGCGTGTGACAACAAGCGGGCCGGACCATGGCGGCATTCAATTTCACGGTGGGAAAAAATGAAAATAGCGGTTCTAAGCGGCAAAGGCGGGACTGGCAAGACAACAGTTGCGACATGTCTTGCGACGGTGATACCAGGCTGCCAATACGTGGACTGCGATGTTGAAGAGCCGAACGGACATATCTTTATGTCTCCTCAACTGGACAGGTCCGAAACCGTTCAAGTCCTGGTTCCCAAGGTTGACGAATCGCTCTGCACGCGCTGCGGACAATGCGCGAAAATATGTCAGTTCAACGCGATTGCCGTGACGGATAAAACCGTGCTGCTTTTCCCCGAGCTCTGCCACCACTGCGGAGCCTGCGGGCTGGTTTGTCCGACCGGTGCGATACAGGAAGTCGAAAAGCCGATCGGTGTGATTGAATCCGACAGCTCCGGTCGGTTTCAACAGGGGTTGCTCAACATCGGTGAACCTGTCGGCATCCCCATCATTGAAGCGATGAAGCAAAAGATCAGCCCGAACCGGATGGCGATTCTGGACTGCTCGCCCGGAGCAGCCTGCGCTGTTGTGCGCACGATCGAAGGCTGTGATTTTGCTTTGCTGGTTACCGAACCGACCCCCTTTGGACTGCATGACCTCAAGGTAGCTGTCAGCCTGGTTCGAAAGATGGGGATACGGGCAGGTGTTGTTATCAACAAGTCAGGTGCAGGCGACCAGATGATTGAATCCTATTGCCAGTCAGAATCGCTCGAAATCCTGATGAAGATTCCGTTTTTGAGGGAAATTGCCGAACACTATGCCCGGGGGATGCTGCCGATCCATTTCAACCCGGAATGGGTAGGGCGGTTCAAGGCGCTGTATTGGCGGATCGGACAGGAGGTTATGCATTGAAACAAATTGTTTTTGTCAGCGGCAAAGGTGGAACCGGAAAAAGCACCCTTGTCTTGTCCTTGAGTCAGATGATCCAGGACCGGTTGCTAGCGGACTGCGATGTTGACGCTCCGAACCTCCATCTGATCATACAAAGCGAGAACTTGATGACAGCCGATTTTTATGGCGCCAGGGAAGCCCGGATCAACCTGGATCAATGCCGACAGTGCGGTAAGTGCCGCGAGGTCTGTCGGTTTGGAGCCATCAATCCGGACTACACCATCCGCGACATGGCCTGCGAAGGCTGCGCGGCCTGTCTGGCCGTCTGCCCGCATGGCGCGATCAGCCTGATCGATGTCAAAACCGGAACAACCAGCGTTGGCCGCAGTCAGGATCTGACCTTTGCCGATGCCAAATTGGAAATTGGTGCGGAAGGATCCGGCAGGCTGGTCACTGAAGTCCGGAAGAATATTGATTCGTTCAAAAAGGATGAACAAATCGCCCTGATCGACGGATCACCGGGAACCGGCTGTGTTGTCATTGCATCCATCACGGCAACCGACGCAGCGGTCGTTGTCGCCGAGCCGACTCGCTCAGGCCGGCATGACCTGGATCGGGTGCTGTCTGTTGCCGAGCATTTTCGAGTGCCCGCTTTTGTCTGTATCAACAAGTACGACTTGAATTTGGAAGTCACAGAGATGATTGAGGAAGATTGCCGAACCAGGAACGTGCCTGTGCTGGCCAAAATTCCCTTTGAGCCCGAGATTGTCAAGGCTATTCAGCAGTTCAAGACGCCGGTTGATGCCGGTCTTGAAAATGTCATCGGACCCATCCAGGATCTTTGGCATAATCTGGCTGGACATATGAGTCTGGATGGAACAATCGAGGTCAAGACCAAGGAGGCTGCAAATGGGACGCCCAGTTAAGTGGCGAAGGATTGAGCAGATGCCAAGCTTTCGGCATTTCAGTCCCGACCTGCCAAAGTCCAGGGGCGAGCCGGAAGAAATCATCTTGCTGGTTGAAGAGCTTGAAGCGATCCGCCTTAAAGATCAAGAAATGCTGGAACAAGAAGCCTGCGCTGAGCAGATGCAGGTTTCTCGAGCCACTTTCCAGAGGATTCTGACGACAGCCCGCAGCAAGATTGCCGATAGCCTGATTCAAGGCAAAGCCATTCTTATTTCCGGCGGGAATTTCACCCGCAACATCTGCAGGGTCAAATGTCTTGACTGCGGTGCCGTCTGGGACGAGAGCTATGAGAAATTGTCGGCGAAACGCCAGCCGTTGGATTGTCCCGAGTGCCAGTCGCGAAACATCAGCTGCCTGCCGACCGGCGGCGGACTGGGACCCAGGCGCGGCGCTCGCTCGGGCTTTTGCCAGGGCCGATGCCGTCAGGGCAGGCCGCACAATAACCCGGGTGCGGCTGATCAGGGGGACAGCCAGGATGGTTAAGCTGACAGTCCTGACCGAAAACACGGTCCGTCAGGCGGGACTCTTGGCGGAACACGGGCTATCCTTCTGGCTAGAGACCGATAGACAGAAGATTCTATTTGACACCGGTCAAAGCGACGTGTTTATCAAGAACGCGCATCAGCTAGGCATTGAACCTGGTCAGGCCGACAGCATCGTGATCAGTCACGGCCACTATGACCATGCCGACGGTTTACCACACCTTGTCAGCAGGGCGAATCAGCTCGATCTCTATATCCACGCCGATGCCTTCGTGCCCAAATATGCCATGCGACAAGGGGAAAAGCGGTATATCGGCATCGGATGGGACCCCGCTCAGTTAGAAAACCAGGGTCTTGCGATACACCGAACAGGCGCTGTCACGAAGCTGGATCAACAGGTGACGCTGCTGGCCCAGATTCAAAAGGGTCGGGATATCGACAAGCCGGCAAAAGATTTGCTGGTGATGAAGGACAGCCAGCTGCTGCCAGATCCCATGTCAGATGAACAGATCCTGATCTGCAAAACAGCAAAAGGCTTGCTGGTGCTCTTAGGCTGCAGCCACCCGGGCGTTGTCAACTGTCTGGATACGGTCAGGCAATCATTCCCGAATGATTCGATTCACACGGTGATCGGCGGCCTGCACCTGGAAAAGGCGTCACCAGAGAATCTGGATGCTGTGATTGGGGCAATGAAGTCGATGGGCATCCAATCCATCATTCCCATCCACTGCACTGGGCAGGCCAGTGCCTGTCGGATGAAACAAGTCTTGGGCAGCAAGGTCGAGTTCATCTGCACTGGAGACACTTTGGTGATTGAATAAATAATATCAATGAAAGCAGGTAAAAAAATCATGAATCAAACCGCACAGACAGCAGATCAAACCCAGGACTTTAGCCTGGAAAACAATCCGCTGAACGAAATCAAACGGACAATTGCCGTGATCAGCGGCAAAGGCGGTGTGGGCAAATCACTGGTCACAGCACTGCTGGCGACATATCTGGCCAGAAGCGGCAAATACCGGGTCGGCGTCATGGACGCGGATATTACCGGACCGTCGATACCTAAATTGTTCGGTGTCGATGATGCCAACCCAAAAATGACCGATGCCGGGATCTTTCCGGTCCGGACACACAGCGACATCCAGGTGATGTCGATTAATCTGTTGCTGGACAATCCGGACGCACCGGTTATCTGGCGCGGACCGATCCTAGCCAATACGGTCAAGCAGTTCTGGACCGACGTGATCTGGGGAGATCTCGACTTCCTGTTCCTGGACATGCCGCCGGGCACCGGAGATGTGCCGCTGACGGTCTTCCAGTCGATACCGCTCGAGGGTATCATCATTGTCACCTCGCCGCAGGATCTCGTGTCCATGATCGTCAAGAAGGCTGTCAACATGGCCAATATGATGAACATCCCGATTATTGGCATGGTCGAGAACATGCGCGAGGCTGTTTGCCCGCACTGCGGCGAAAGCATCAAGATTTTTGGTGACAGCAAAGCCGAACAGACAGCAGCCGAATGGAAGATTCCATACCTGGGCAGCCTGCCGGTCGATCCCGACCTGGCTTTGCTTTGCGACCGGGGAGAAATTGAAAGAATCCATAAACCCTATCTCACTGAAGCCATTCAAACATTGGAGAAAAAAGCCGGACAGATGCCTGCATCCGGCCAGCAACAAGAACAGGAGGCCAGCATGAACCAGCAGAAAACGAATAAAATAGCAGTTGCCAGCGACGGGAAGTTTATCAGTCAGCACTTTGGTCATTGTGAAGGCTTTAAGGTCTATGTCGAAGAAGACGGCCGGGTAGCCTCGCAGACCTTTATTCAAAATCCGGGACACAAGCCAGGGTTGCTGCCCAATCTGCTTAATGATGAAGGCGTTAGCGTCGTGATTGCCGGCGGCATGGGCGCCGGAGCGATCGAGATTTTCAACGACAAGGGAATTGATGTCATCACCGGGGCGACAGGCGAAGCAGATCAGGCTATCGACTTGTACTTGAGCGGTAAACTGCTGTCGACCGGATCAGTCTGCCAGGAGCATGGTCATGCGGGAGATTGCGGCAGCCACTAGATAAAACCGAGCTTCAATTCATCATGACGCGAATAGCCCTGCAGTTTTAAGCTGACAGGGCTATTCGGGCGTCTAGAGCCTTGTGCAACTTGTCGTCAATTGAACAGGGCATTTGTGCAATTTCACTTATTGAAAAAATTTATCAGATTAGTGTAACAAAATGGCAAGCTTTTTCGTTTATATAGTAACGGCACTTGTGCCGTGACATCCTTGCAGTTAATTTTTTAATGCAAGGACGGGTTTCGTAAATTGACCGGGACTTCATGAAATCGCCTGGACAGCATAGCAAAAGATCATCAGGAACGAGACATCGGGAAGACAGCTGGACGAGACAACAGTAAGGCAACAGGATCTGACAGCGGGTAGACAAACGGAGGAGGCAGCAGGCAATTTTGCTCTGGCATTTGACAGCAGGGACGGTAACAGGCAGACAGCGTGCACTGACAGTATTGAATCCCGGTCAATTTACACCACCTTAAAAAATCTAATCCAGAGAAGCGAGTCATTTGACGATGATGAATGAACTGAAAAGATTCTATACGGACAAGAACGACGAGCGGAAGGTTTACTTCCATATTTTTGCCTACCTGATGTCGTTGGCGATTGCGCTGTTTATCTTCTATGCCGGTGCCAGAAATGACGTGTTTGCCAGTCTGATGGTCTTACCGATTGTTTTGGTAGCCTCCACCAACGGCGGCAAGTATGGCGTCATGCACGCGTTCGTCAGCGGTCTGATGATCGGGCCCCTGATGCCGACACAATCCCTGGCTGCCCCATCTGCAGATCCATTTAGCTGGCTGATCAGGATTCTGATCTTTGCGACCGTCGCGCTGGTTGTCGGCTTCTTTGCTGAGCAGTATCAATTTGAGATCAAGAAGCGGATCGAAAAAGACCAGGAAATCAGCGATGCCCATCTATCCACCATCTTCGCGATGACCATGTTGTCCGAGTCGCGAGATGATGAAACCGGATCACATATTAAACGCGTGGCAGAATATTGCAGAACGCTGTCCAGGCATCTGAGGCGGTTGGATCTTTATCAGGCGGAGATCAATGATCCGTTTATTGAAAACATCTACCAAGCCAGCCCGCTGCATGACATCGGTAAAGTCGCTGTTTCGGATCGAATTCTGCTCAAGAACGGTGCGCTGACTGAAGTTGAATATGAGGCCATGAAGCAACATACGATTTTGGGTGCCGAAACCCTGAACAAGGTGAAGGCAAGATATCCGAGCAACCAGTTTCTGAATCTCGGGGCGAGCATTGTCAAGCATCATCATGAACGGTGGGATGGAACCGGTTATCCCGATCGGCTTAGCGGGGAATCGATTCCTGTTTGCGCCCGCATCCTGGCACTGGCCGATGTCTACGACGCCCTGCGCTCAAAACGTGTCTACAAAGAAGCGATGTCCCACACTGCAGCCTGTCAGATCATCGCGGATGAGTCTGGTCGTCAGTTCGACCCGGAGATGGTTGAGGTGTTTCTCGAACACCATCGGGACTTTGAGCGAATTTTCAGCTTGGCAATTAAAGGATATTCCAGCAATCTGCCTTACGTATTCAGCAATTCGCAATAATCATTCCAAGCAGACATCCTAATTGACCATTGAATCCTTGACATGATCAGCTCACCGTATTAAGATGAATTCATACTTAACAGATATGAATATATCACAACCGGGGAGCATCCTACATGTCAAACATCCACCAGTCCTTATCCGACCTGATTGGCAAAACACCGCTGATGGCGCTTGATAACTATGGGCTTGAACACCAGCTGCCAGGCAAGCTGGTGGCCAAGCTTGAGTATTTCAATCCAGCCGGCAGCGTCAAAGACCGAATTGCCAAAGCCATGATCGAAGATGCCGAGCAAAACGGTCTGCTCAAACCTGGTTCAACCATCATTGAACCGACCAGCGGCAATACCGGCATCGGACTAGCGGCCGTCGCTGCTTCACGCGGGTACAAGATGATCCTGGTCATGCCGGAAACCATGAGCCTTGAACGGCGAAAACTGCTCAAAGCCTATGGCGCAAAAATTGTCCTGACATCAGGACCGATGGGCATGAAAGGCGCAATTTCGAAGGCTGTCGAACTGGCAGACAAAACCCCGAATTCATTCCTGCCCAGTCAGTTTACCAATCCGGCAAACCCGTTGGCGCACCAGCAGACGACCGGGCCTGAAATCTGGGAGGATACTGATGGGCAGGTCGATTATCTTGTCTGCGGCATCGGAACCGGCGGTACGATCACCGGGACCGGCGAATATCTCAAAGGCAAAAACCCCGATCTGAAAGTTATTGCAGTCGAGCCGGAAGGCTCGCCAGTCTTGTCTGAAGCGACTCCCGGGCCTCACAAAATCCAAGGTATCGGAGCCGGCTTTGTCCCGGATGTTCTTAAAACCGGCGTTTATGATGAAATCATAACTGTCGGAAACAACGACGCGTTTGAAACCGCACGTGAATTGGCTAGAACCGAAGGCCTTCTGGTCGGGATTTCTTCTGGTGCTGCGCTTTGGGCGGCACGGCAGGTCGCGGCCCGCCCGGCAGCGTCGGGCAAGCAAATCGTTGTGATCCTGCCGGATACCGGCGAACGGTACTTGTCCACGCCGCTGTTTGATAACGAGTAAACCGATAAGCTTTACCTGGAGGAAAAACGATCGTGAAAATTTCAACCAAAGGTCGATATGCGCTGCGCCTGATGCTGGAGCTTGCCATGAGCGAACCGGAAGTCTACACGCCGGTCAAGGCGATATCCGTCAACCAGGATATCTCGGTCAAGTATCTGGAGCAGATTATCACCGTGCTCAACCGGGCCGGTTTTGTCAAAAGCACACGCGGGTCCCATGGCGGATACAAGCTGGCCCGGCCGGCGCGTGACTACACAGTCGGCATGATTCTGCGCCTGATTGAGGGCAGCCTGGTTCCGGTGGCCTGTATGGAAGACGATCCCAACCGTTGCCCGCGACATGATTCGTGCGCAACGCTGGAGGTCTGGAAGCAGATTGACGATGCGGTCAGCAAGGTTGTCGACAACATGACACTGGAAGATCTGGTGATTCTTGAACGGCAGAAGCTGGAATCCCTTGCCGTTGTGCCGGAGACATCCTGATCCATCCCGGCTGTTCGGGCTTCCGAATGATCTGATTTTGGAATCACCACTGGCGGTTCCTTTTTTTTATTGTATAATAAAACTATTAATATAACTAGTGACGGTATAATTAAAGGAGCGGAACGATGATCGAGAAAAAACTGAAAGTCCTGTTGATAACAGGCATTGTCACTTCTGAGCACGATCCCAAGATCAATGCTATGCTGCGCAGGATGCTGGAATCGACAGGGCGGTTTGAAGTCAAGATCACGGAAGAATTCAGAGGCGCGACAGCCGATACACTCAAGCACTATGATGCAGTTCTGGTCAACTACGATGGCCGCCAGACACATACATCGCCGTATATCGGCTGGGGCAGGGAAACTGAACAGGCCTTTTATGATTTCGTGGCATCTGGGAAAGGGGTGATCATGTTTCACTCATCCCTGATCAAGGGTGAGCCTGAATTGGCGGAAGAATTCGTCAAGCTGTCTGGCTGCGACTTCAGTTTCATGAACGGCGGGAGAAAAAGCCCGAAACTTGAATTTCAGGTCGATGTCAACGTGGATGCCCACCCGATTACCAAAGGGCTTGCTGCCAGCTGGCTGACACCCCAGGACGACTTTTTTGTCAATGTCAGGCTTGATCCGGAATCCGACATCACTGTGCTTGCAACGGTCAGAGACAGTGCGGAGGACTACGACCTGTCCAAGGCGCAGGCCCACCGCAAACGCGAACTGGAAAGCCTGGATGTCAATAATTTGCCGGGTATCAACACGGACCAGCCGGTTGCCTGGACCCATGCCTATGGTCACGGCAGGGTCGTGTCTATCTTTATCGGGCATGGCATCGATACAATCCGCAACAAGGAGTTTGTCGCCCTGTTCTGTCGATCAGCAGAATGGGCGGCCTGCGGGAAGGTCACGCTTGACCCGCCCAATCTCGATAACGAAAACCGCTACCGGGTCTGGCCATATTACGCTGATATGACGATCCATGAATTCGCCAAATGGACAGAATACTAATCAACAATTGCCAAATCTCAGGAAACGGCTGAGGGCAACTCAGCATAACAGCTTTCATTGCCCCGATGATGCCTGAGATGATATGGCGAGCCCAGATTCCAAGTACAATGGATGAAATGGTCATGGGAAAAACAGTTCGAAGCTGCCTTAAACAAGATCGCTCGCGTTCAAAGCAATGAGATCAACCGCACCCATCCCGCCGTTGGACAACGGCGGGATTTCTTCATAATTTGCCATTGCTCTTGCAAGTTCAATTCGATACAATTAACATGACCTTAATATGTTATTAACAATTCAGGGAGCCCAAGCGGCTGGCTTGAAGATCAAGACGAGGAGATCCCCTAATGGATTTTGAAACAATTATAGCCTTGTTCGGTGGCTTGGCCCTATTTATTTTCGGAATGAATCAAATGGGCGAAGGTCTTCAGAAGTCTGCCGGTGACCGTATGCGCAATATTCTCGCGATGCTGACCGGCACACCGATCCGTGCGATCATGATTGGAGCGCTTGTCACGTTGATCATACAAAGCTCATCTGCTACGACGATCATGGTCGTCGGCTTTGTGAGCGCCGGCCTGATGACCCTGCCGCAGGCGGTTGGTGTCATCATGGGCGCCAACATCGGCACCACCATGACCGCCTGGATCGTCGCCGCCAAAATCGATGAGTTTTCATGGCTGTTTGTCGCGATCGGCTTTGTCATGATGTTCTTCATCAAGAAACCGAAGGTTCGTTATCTGGGTCAGATCATCTTCGCGTTTGGTGTCTTGTTTGTCGGTCTTTCCAGTATGGGCGCCGCGATGAAACCGCTGGCCAAAACAGTCTGGTTCTCCGATCTGCTGCTGTCGATCAAGGATATCCCTGTTCTGGGTCTGGCCGTCGGTGCCGTATCGACCCTGATCGTCCAAAGTTCATCGGCCGCGATCGGTGTTTTGCAATCCTTAGCCGGAACAGCGGCAGATACAACCGGGACACCGCTGATCAGTCTCTACCAGGGTCTGCCGATTCTGCTGGGCAGCAATATCGGCACGACCGTAACTGCGGTTCTGGCCTGTATCGGCGGATCCAGAGATGCCAAGCGGGCCGCAGCCGCTCACGCCCTGTTCAACATTGTCGGCTCGGTCATTTTCCTGATCCTGCTTTACCCCTACACCTGGCTGGTCAACACCGTCCTGCAGGGGCTGGGCCAGAATCTGATCGCTGACGCCAACACTGGATTCGCCAACATGCTGACGCCGATTGCCGGCAACATGAAAGAAAGCATTGCCGTCGCGCACACGCTGTTCAATGTCGTCAACACCGCCATCTGGCTGCCGTTTGTCTGGTTGATGGTCAAGCTGGTCAAGCTGATCGTTCCTGGTCAGGATCCTGTGACGGTCAAGCGGCTCGCCTATATCGACTACAAGGTTGTTAACAACCCGGCAATCGCGATTGACCTCGCAACCAAGGAGCTTGCGCGGATGACCGAAGTCGCCATGACCATGACCCGGGACAGCCACAGCGCCATCGCAAACTATACAAATGAACTGGAAAAGCGATTAGCGTCTAATGAGGATACAATGGACTATCTTGAAAACGAGATTGTCCGTTACTTGTCGAATATATTCAGCTCCGACGCCAGTACCGGAGATGATTCGACCCGGATTGCCGGCTTGCTGCACGCGGCCAATGACATCGAGCGGATCGGTGACCATTGCATGAACATCAGCGAGGCCGTCAAGGGGATGCGCGAGCAAGACCTGAAGTTCTCAAGCAGCGCCCAGGATGAGCTGGATGAAGCCTTTACGCTTGTTGAGAGAATGGTTGAAGAAGCGGTCACGGCGCTTCGGAACAACGACTCGGTGATGGCCGGTCGGATCATGAGCCTGGAAAATGAGATCGACCGTATGGAAGACAAGTTGCGGGCCAGCCATCTGGATCGCCTGAATGAAGGTCAGTGCGACCCGAAATCGACTGTGTTGTTCCTGGAAATTGTCCACACCATGGAGCGCATTGGCGACCATTGCCAGAACATCGCGGAAATTGTCGCGGCTGGCAAGGAATACGTTGTTCATACAGGGCTTCGTGACAAAGACTGAACATCGTCGATGATCAACCCATAAAGGGCCGCGAACATTTCGCGGTCTTTTTGCTATAATATGAACATATTGACATCTAAGCCAACTGAATATGGAGGACACCAAGTATGAGACTTCGAATGCTAATCCTGATGACAGCCATAGCGCTGCTGATCCTTCCGCTGGCAGTCACAGCCTGCACAAAGCAAAGCACAAGCGGCAGCGATCAGACGACAATCACTCAGACTTCAACTCGAACTGAAACCATTGCCACGTCAACCGAGTTTTCGATCGGTCAGATCAACTATGACGGTTATCCGAAAGTTGACGGATCGACCGCGACCATTCCGCTGGCCATGGCGCTGGTCCGATACGTCACCGGGTGTGATGAGGCTGAAGCGGAGCAGACCATTGATTTCAGCAAGACGAACAACAGCTACTATGCCTTGAACGAGAACCAAGCCGACCTGCTGCTGGTTTACGCGCCGGCCCAGTCGACCATTGACGAGTTGGACGTCTTCAACAGCATGGACATCCGTGAAATCGGCCTGGACGCCCTGGTTTTTATCGTCAATGAGGACAACCCGATTGACTCCCTGACCGCAGACCAGGTCCGCGGCATCTACAGCGGCCAGATCACCCATTGGTCTGAAGTCGGCGGAAACGACAGAGAAATTGTGCCGTTCCAGCGGCCGGAGCTCTCCGGCAGCCAGACCCTGATGCTCAAACTGATGATGAAAGACACCGCAATGATGGCGCCCCGTATGGAGACCATATCCGAGTCCATGGCGGACATTATCCAGGATATCGCCTCCTATAACAACAGCGCCAATGCCATGGGTTACTCGGTTTACTACTATGCCAAAAACATGTTTGAACAGCCTGGCTTGAAATTTCTGGCAATCGATGGTGTCCTGCCGTCAAATGAGACGATCAACAGCCAGGCCTACAGCTATGTCAATCCCTTCTACGGGGTTGTCCGCAAGCCTTCCGACAATCCTGCGGCAAGTACCTTGCTGGACTGGCTGCTAACGCCGGATGGCCAGAGCTTGCTTGAATCGGCAGGGTACGTTCCGATCCTGCCGATGTCTTGATACGTTCCTGTGAGGACAGCGCTATGATTAGGCATGATCGAATCCTGGTGGCAGCGGTCGTCTTGCTGGCAAGCGGCTTGCTGCTGGCTGGATGTGTAGGAATATCTGACAGCACCCCCGGCAGCCAGCTGGATACAACAGGAAGCTTAACACAAGAGACAGCCGCTCAACCGACTCCGACTGAAAAGCTCTCGCCGACGCCGTCGCCCGCATCGGTCTACATACCCCGCGATGAATTGCCGGATGGCCGGCTCTTTGAAGCGGGACTGTACGCGGTTCTACCAGGACTCGGCGCAAGCTACCGGGTTTATGATGGGTTTGGCGAGTTGGTCGGTTCATTCACAAATATCGACGAGTACAAGCAGTGCTACGGTTTGGCGACACTGGAAGAGCTGTCCCGGTATTGGCGTCCCGGCATGGATCAGGTTGACCCGGTACTGCCGGTTGAAATCAAGCCGTACCTGCTGGGGTTTTGCCAGGCAGAGGCCAGGGACGGCAAGATTCAGCTTGTGCTTTATAATGTCGATGGCAGCCCGATCTTCAACAGGCAATTCGAAATTCTGTCTGGCAATGACTGGGAATATCAGCTGACAGTTTATGGCTATCATGGCAACATCCTGATCCTGTTCAGAAATTATATGCCGTGGGGCGCGGAAAAGCTGGGCAGCACACATATCCTGACCATCTCGCCGTCCGGTAAAATCCTGCAGGAGATTGTCCATGACGACAACGACCGGTTTCTGATCGGTCTTTGCGGCACAAGCCATCTGCTGCTGACGGATGAATTTTTCTCGGATCTAGAAGCCTATTATCTGACGGATCTGGCTGGGAATATTGAGGTTGAAACGTTAACCTTCAAATGGAACAATTCACGTCTCGACTTTGGCGCCTACTATGGCGATCAGGAAGGCCAAATGCCGGCGCTGTTTATCGACTGGTATGAATCCGACGGGCAGCTCTATGATAATCAGCTGAAGATTGTGTCGGCCGACCAGACGCAGGATAACGGCCAGTTGATTTGGGGAAACACTTATCTGGTCGAAGAAATTGCATGTATTGCCGATAGATATTACGAACACTGGCTGGATACAACCTGGGGCGTTGATCTAGGCCGGCTGGTTGCGGTCGGCAGCGACGGCGGCAAGATGGCGATCAGAAGCTGCGACCAATCGATCGTACTGGAGACCGGCGAAGGAGCGGTCTTCGCTGGCATGAACAGGCGATGGGTCGTCTACAAGACCAGGACCGGGCAATTTATGGCCGTCGACCTGGAGACAAAGCAAGTTCTGGATCTGAGCAAAGCAGATAACGTTGAAGTGACGGACAGCTATCTTCTGGTATCAATCCTGGGTCGCGATTCAACGACACTGCGCCCAAGAGGGTTCTATATTCTGGATCTCGAGGGTCAGCGCAGGTATGCGAAACACCTCGAAATGCCGGTGGATGTCTGGCCAACGCCGTATGGCGAACGAATCTGGCTGGAACGCGGTCCATATGTCGGCATCGCCGACCTCAACGGTGAATGGATCATCAAGACCCTGGCACCAGATCTGACAGCTGATTAGTTGTTTGTCCGTCCACTGGCTTTGAACGCTTCAGTCAGCCGCTCGGCCATGAACTCAAATCCGCTGGCATTTGGATGCAGGAATTGATCACTGTAGCAGGAACTGTCGTGCGCTGAGACGTCCAGGCCATTGATGACCAGAATGTCCGGCCAATCAGAGACTGCCTGACGGATGATCCCGTCTAGCTGTTCAAATGGGAAGACGGCTTCCGGGTTATCCATATCACCACGCCAGATTGGGGATAGAACGGTGATCGGCGTATTGGGGAGCGCCTTGGTCAGCGTGTCGTAATAATCGGACGCTGCTTGCTGGATCTGCGCGGCCGACTGCCCGCCGGCCCAGTCGTTTGTGCCGTAGGCCACCATGATCTGGTCGATGCGCTCCAGGTTCGACAGACCATCCAGAAATCTTGCGTCATAGGTACAGCCGGCAATCCCCTGATTGAGGGCTTCATAGCCCAGTTCGCGCGCGAGCTGGCTGACATAGGTTGACGATGGGGATGCCGTATAGCACCCTTGGGTAATTGAATCCCCCAGAAAGAGCATGCGTCTGTCCGGCTGGCGGATAGGTTCGATGTCGCCGCTGGCTGCGAAATAGCGGATTTTCGGGCTTTCCAGAATCGGAAAATACAGTCGGACGTCCACTTCGCGATGATCGGGGTTGTCCAGGCGAAAGACCATCAGATCGTTGTTGGCCTTAACCCGGATGGGCGGCGCATCATCAACTTTCATCTCAAATACGTCCATGCTGATCATGGCCCCAATATTATATCGCCGCCGGTTGCCGCGCCTTGTGCGCATCTGGCTTAGCTGCGGGAGAGCATCAGTCGCCATGGCAGCCAATGTTCGGATCAGGGAGAGCTTGGGCTCGATCGCGCACTCAAAGGCGAACTCGTCACTATTGGTTCTAAAGGCCAGGGTGATGCCGGCAGTATGGCGGGCAAAAGCCGAATATTTGGCGACCTTGGAGATGGCTGAAACCTGCTGGTCCAAAAAGCGCTGCGGCAGATAAAAATCACCGTCGCTTGCTAAAATGTCAGCATCGCCATGAATCAGGTCCAGCCAGTCAGCATCGCTCATGAGTAACCTCCGGTTTGAAAACGTGTAGCACTTTAGATATCATTTTATGCGCTTTCCCGAAATAGTTCAATCTTAAAAACTGGTCAAGGTTTGACCAAAGTTTTATAATATAAATGTAGGAGGCTGTTAGGATCAAGCCCTGACCCAGACGCCAGACCTCGGACTTGAACTGCAGCTCCGGAAATGGGAGGTCACTATGTTTGAAAGAATCATTGTTGCTTCATCTGACATCTTTCCTGATTTCAAAACGATTTTCGCTTCGATTGTCGACCTCAAGAAACTGGGTTTGAAGCATTGCCTGCTACTGCAATGCCAGCCGACCTACGAAATCGATGAAGTGTCGCTGTCTTACCTGTCGACACAATTCGAGAAAGCTCTGGACGCGCAGAAGAAATATTTGGAAGGCGAAGGGCTGACGGTTGACAGCCGAATCGTCTACGGCATGACCCGAACAGAGATCAGCCGGATTGCCAAAGAAGAAAACTGCTCGCTGATCGTTTCAGCGGCTGCCGAACACAGCCTGGTTGGCGGTTTCCTTTATGGCGGCATCGCCTTTGAAGTTATCCATAGCAACCAGAATCCGATTCTGATCATTCGCCAGCCCGATACCGATGTTGAAGCGCAGCCGCTACCGGATTTGCTCAGTCACATTTTGTTTGCAACCGATTTTTCGGACAACGCGCTGAGGGCTTTTGATTATCTCCGTAAAATGGCCAAAAAGGGCATTGGCAAAGTGTCGCTTTATCATGTTCAGGACAAGAGCAGAATCGATCCGGAAAAACTCGGCAATCTCGACAGCTTCAATGAGAAGGATCGAGCCCGGTTGATAGAAATGCGCCAGACATTGCTAAGCGAAGGTGTCGGAAAAGTCGAAATCCAGATCACGCTGGGTTCTCCAACCGCCGACATTCTCGAATTCGTCAAAAATAATGACGTCTCTATGGTCATCATGGGGAGTCAGGGCCGAGGCTTCATCAAAGAAGTCTTTTTGGGCAGCGTCAGTCATAACATCGCGCGGCATGCCGCCGCGTCTGTCATGCTGATTCCGGCTGAACGGAAAGATGGCTGATGCAGACAGCCTGAAAATCGCGGACCGTTATCTGAAAAAAGACCCGCTTTTGCATGTTGACATGCTCGAAATGCTCCGGTTCGGCCGTGGCGAACTTGTTGCGGCCACCGACCGGGGCGTGATCATGTCCACGCCGCATCCGAACGGTTATGCGATCAGCTCGGATGATCCCGATACAGCGTCGAAGTTGCTGCGTCTTGTCGGCCGGGCGTCATTGTTTATTGCCCACCAGAGTTATTATCTGGATCAGATCCAGGGTCGTTTTGGGCTTGACGGCGCGATGCCCTGCTTTCAGTCCGCTTATTTTGGCAAGCAGCCCATTCCGCAGAATGGCCACGACCTGAAGATTGAGGTGCTGGGAGCAGAGCACATTGATTTTGTACTTGAGCACTATGCCCTGTTTCACGACCGGAACGTCATGCTGCGCCATCTTCAGTCCGATTCCATGTTCGGCGCCTGGACTGGCGGCCAGCTGGCCGCGTTTATCGGGGTGCACGAAACCGGTGCGCTGGGCATGCTGGAAGTCTTGCCGGACTTTCGCCGTCACGGCATCGGTGAAGCCCTGCAGATCTATATGACCAACAGGCTTTTAGCGCAGGGCTTCACACCCTTTGCCCAGATCCAGGTGGACAATCGGGCGTCGATCGCGCTGCAGCGAAAACTGGGCTATGAACTGACCGAATCAAACGTGATATATTGTTACACGCGTTAAGGCAGGATATTGCCGGCAGCCAGATAGATTTCGTACCATTCGTCACGGGTGATCCGAATATCGGCCGCTTGGGCACAGTCAGCCAGCCGGCTCTGTTTCATGGTGCCGGTGACCGGCTGCAGACCGGCCGGGTGACGCAAAAGCCAGGCCAGCGCCATGGTTGTGCTGTTGACCTGGTAGCGCGCGCCAATCTCGTCCAGCTTTTGATTCAGGTCAGCATAATCCGGGTTGCCGATGAACGTGCCTTCAAAGAAACCGACCTGGAAGGGTGACCAGCATTGGATCGTGATGTCATTCAAGCGGCAGAAGTTGAGGGCGTCGCCGTCCCGGTCAATAGCACCATCATCGGTCATGTTGACATGAATACCGGAGGTGATCAGGCCGGCATGGACAATTGATAACTGCAGCTGGTTGGCCACAATCGGCTGTTTAAGGGATTTTTGCAGCAGCTGGATCTGCATCGGATTCTGGTTGGACACGCCGAAATGGCGCACCTTGCCGCTGCTTTGCAGCCGGTCAAACGCTTCAGCGACTTCGTCTGGTTCTACCAGCGCGTCCGGACGATGCAGCAGTAGAACATCCAGGTAATCTGTGTTCAGACGGCTCAGGATGCCATCGACTGACGACAGGATGTACTCTTTCGAGAAATCAAATCGCTTGCTTTTGCCGTGGGCGATGCTGCATTTGGATTGCAAAATGATTTTTTCGCGCCGGTCGCCGGTCAGCGGATAGGCCTCACCGAACTTTGTCTCACAAGTCCCGCCGCCGTAAACGTCGGCATGGTCAAAAAAATTCAGCCCCAGGTCAATTGCATTGTTAATAAAGGCGCTGGTATCCGTTTTGGATAATTCACGCATCCGCATACAGCCGACCGCGATCACGGGCACTTCCAAGTCTGCTTTACCAAGTTTCATGTATCTCATCATGATATCCTTTCCGGCCGCAGCCAGTGAAATCTGTTTCCAGTTCATTTTAGCATAGCTCCAGAAAGCCGGCACCTGTCTGACTTCAAACCGGTGTGGTAAAATCAAAAGAAATCAAATTGGTCAGGAGATGCACCATGATTGACATCACAAGTCTGCTGCTCACCCTGTTGGGTTTTACGATTTTTGCCATCGGCATTGTCATGACCAAGGCCGGCGGTAGCTGGTTTGGCTGGAAAGGTAAAAAGGACAAACGATTTGTCCGAGCCCTGCTGATCTGGATTGGTGGCTTTGCGCTGTACAACCTTTCGGTCATTCCCAACGGAATCGCTTCGCGCCAGCTGCCGCCCTACATCATATCCGCGGTTTCGGGCTGGAGCATTTCCGTGATGGTAATTTTGTCCTGGTTGTTTCTGAAGGAAAAACTCTTCAAATCCGATTTGATTCTCACACTGTCCCTGATGGCCGGGATTTTCTTTTTGAACCTGTTCGATCGACAGGTTGCCGACACAAGCATCAACATGACGGCGTTCTATCTGGTGCTGGCAGCCCCGCTCCTGCTGCTCGTTCCCGCGTTGCTGCCCGGCAGGACCAAGCGGGGCCGTGCGATCTTTCTGGCGACGTTTGCCGGCTGTACCGGCGGTCTGGCGCTGGTGGTGATGAACGTTGTGGTCAAAAGTCTCGGTTTTGACGTTTTCGCCTACCTCGACAAGCCCTTTCTCTACCTGTACCTGCTTTGCGGCGCATCATCTTTTGTTTCGCTGCAGATCGCCCTCAGAAACGGTACCATGATCCTGATCGGCCCCATCCAAAACGCGAGCATGATCCTTTACCCGGTCGCGGCGTCCTACTTTATATTTGGAGCCGCACTTGTGCCGCTGCAGCTTCTGATGATCCTGGTCATTGCCGGTTCTGTGGTGATGATTCTCAGAAAACATTAAAAGACCGGCTGCCATAGGCAACCGGTCTTTTAATGAGGACGCCTTGCGTCCCTTATTTAGCGGGTTTGGAATACTCGAGATACTCCCGGTATTTCTTGACGCGCTCCGGAATTTCGTTCATGTTCGGCAGCGGTTTCAAGGACACGTTTTTTAGATCGTCCGCATGCGAGAACTTGCCGGATAGCAGCATATGCGATTTCTTGATCGCATCTTCGGTTACTTCCAGACGGACCGTGTCACCATCGGTCACCAACTTGCCCTTGATGCCGCAGGTTGCACAGCCAGCCTTGCTCATGGAAGCGTCATTGATCTCGATCAGGTTTGTGTGGCAGACCGGGCACATGCCATCAGGGCCGACATACGGCGCTTCGGCGGGGTTGCCACTCTTCAAGGCCCGGGCGATGTTGCGGCCCGACTCCCTGGCTCTGGACAGCAAGTCCTCCTTGAGCGTTACAATGGCCGGCAGCGCCGTCCAATTGAACAGCTGCTGGTCGATAACATTGAACTGCATCGGCATAGCGAACAGCTGAAGCATCGGCAGCGTCAACTCGGTCCAGTCGCTGCCGCCGACACCGAATAGGGCGGCAACACGCGGCTTGAAGGATCTCGGGTCTGGTCCCTTGCCATCCGTCAGACCTTTGGCCTCGCGGATTTTCTGCGCGATCATGCGGAACGCGACGTCGTGGGATGGACCAAAGCGGTCATTCAGAGTCTTGAGGTAGCCGGTCGGCGATTTCTCGTAGATCGGTGAGCCGACAATCAGAGCATCGCATTCCATGATTTTCTCATCGATGAAAGCCGCATCGTCTTTCAGGACACAATCCCCGGAGCCTCCTTTTTCAAATAGATCAATAACACAGGCGTTGCATCCGGTGCATGGTTTGATGTTCAAATCCATCAGCCGAACGATTTCAACCTCAGCACCTAATTCTTCGGCGCCCATCAGGGCTTCCTTGATTAGGATTTCAGTGTTGCTGAGCTTGCGCCCGCAGGATAATCCGAGTACTTTCATGATTTGTTTGACCACCTTTCAGAAATAGGGATAAAAATTTATTTCAAGCCCGGGAAGAGCATGAACAGTGCCATGGCGACCAGTGTACCGATCAGCGTATAGGTAACGGTCATCAGGAACAGCGGTTTGTAGGCTTCCTTGTGCGTGGTCTTGGTCAGGCCAAGCGTCAGCAGGATCAAGCCGTTGAATGGCAGCGTCTCCAGTGTCGAAGCCGCAATGATTGATGTACGCATGATGTGCGCCGGATTGGTCATGATGCCGGTTGCTTCAGCCATGCCAGCCGAAATGCCCAGCATGATCGGAACGACAACCATCAGGGCTGCCGGCGGCGAACTGGTCAGTCCGACAACAATAGCCGTAACGATGACCGTCAGGAGAATGGGGTTGATCTGCAAGCCAACCAGAACGCCGACGACCATGCCGAAACCGGAAGTTATCGTGATGACGCCAGCCAGTCCGGCGGGCGTGACAACAGTCATCAATGCGCCGGGATAGGTGTTGGCGCCGAGGTTCAGCGAAGAAATCAGGCTTTTGCCACGGGTTGGGTTCGGAATTCTAAACATGGCTTTCTTAGGCAGGAAACGGAACATCAGGATGATGTTGACCAGAATGCCGGCTGTCAGCGCAATGGTGACAACAATCGACGAGTCAAGGTGCAGAGCGGCATTCAGGACATTAAACAGAATAAAGACAACGATCAGCGGCAGGATGGCAATCCAGAAATTGGGGAGCTTGCGATCCTCTTCTTCAACTTTCTCAAGAGGGCCGTACTCGAAGACCTCGCCCTTGTTCATGGCTTTGACAACCATGTGGCTCAAGGTGAAATAGCCGGCGACCGCAATAATCAGGGAGGACACGAGGCCCGGGATCAGGCCGGATGTAAAGGTCAGGGTTTCGGTTCCCGGAATGCCGGTCATCTGGGCAGCCTGCAAACCCATGACGTTATAGATCTGGGGCGCGCCCGGAATGGTCATGAAGGCGACGTTGAGCGCGATCATGGCCGGGACGAAACGGCGCGGAATACCGACGGTTTCGGCGACGATCAGGCAGATCGGGATCATCGTGAACGTCAGGACATAACCGTCAATGCCGCCCAGTGTGCACAGGCCGGCCATGATCAGGATGACCAGCAGGGCTACGCGGGCTTGCTTAGTGCCGGTTTGCTTGATGACAAACTTTCTGGTCAGGGTTTTGGCAATGGCTGACGCCGCGCCGGTATCCGTGAAGATTTTACCGAGAATGGCGCCGAGGAAGATGATCGAGAACAGCGTGAACGCGACATCCAGCATGCCGAAGATAAATGCAGACTGGAACAGCTGCATCTTGTCTAGCACGGCATCCAGGCCGGTTCTGGCTAAAAGCGCCTGCGCAGCCTCGTTTTGCGGGTCGACGTCAATGACGTTGGTGACAGCGACGATGACTGCACTGATCGGTGCGACCCAGTAGGTCGACCAACCCCTGTAGACCAGCAATAGGAACAGGACAAGGGCAACAATGATTCCAATCAATCCAATGATTTCCATATAACCTCCTCAAACGTTTTCGTTGGCTGTTCGTGCGAACGATACAACCAGGTTGGACAAGTCGGTCGGGCAGACCGATCACAATGTGCCGGAAAATTAGGCAAGTTTTTTAATTTCCAGCATTTGAATTCAGTATACTTTGAACAATTTCCATAAACAATGTATGGTTCGTTCAAAGGACTGCCCGGAATGTGTATACAATTTTGTACGATTCGTACTATAATACGATTGAGGTGAACCTATGCTTTATTCATTACCAATCATTTCAGACCAGATGGCACAAAGCATTGCGTACCAATCAATTTCGCCGGATGCCGACCTGCTGAGCAGCCTTCGGCTCGGTTCAGGCGGCAGAGATCCGTTCACCGCTTATCTGGAGCAGAACGGGGCGGATGTTATCCTGAGAAGCGGAAACGATTTCATTCAATTCGGAAACCGTGAAGTTCGTGTGATTTTTAACGAGATCGCTGAATTGTCTGATCGGCTGGAAATGTGGCAGAAAGAGCTTGATGCCTGCATTGACACCAACGGAACACTCAAGGATATCGTTGATTGCTGCCGGCCTGTGCTCGGCAACCCGATATTTATCGTGGACCGCCGGGAAATCGTCTTTGCCATGTCCGATGACCCAGCCGGCACGGTGGATCCTGAATGGGATTATATGCTGGACAACGGGCGGTTGCCCTATCGGCAGGTCAGCGCCATCTACCGGGACGAGACTTTTGCCAGCGTTATGCGTTCCCCGGATACGATCGGCAAGCCCTATCTTTTCAAGCCGCCTGGCATGGAGCACCGGAGCATTATTTTCAGGATTCCGGATCCCTCATCGGATTCAGCAATCGGCAATTTTGTCATAATTGAAACAAGCCGCAGACTGTCACCCGGCCTGATGCACCTGGCCAGGATTGCCAGTCTGGCCTTAAGCCGCTGGGCCAAACTGCACCGGCAGGACCACAATATGAAGGGCATCAGCGAGCTCATGGCTGATCTGATCGGCGAACAGCCGCTCGATCCGGATGAAATCGAGCTGCAGATGTCGATGCATCACCTGCAGGGCAAGACCTTTTACCTGGCGGTCATTCCCGCGCCAAAAGAGCTGGAGGTTCCATTCCTGGGTCCGGTTCTGGAAAAAGAGATCTATAACAGCCTGAGTTTTGAGTATGAAAACGACCTGCTGCTGCTTTGCCCGACCGAGACGGATATCGGTACGATCAGGGAGAGCCTGTTCACCATCGCCGTTGGTCTGCCGATCCGGATCGGCATCAGCTATCCGTTCACGGATCTTCTGGCCATGCGCAGCGCGTACCGTCAGGCCAAGATCGCGCTCGAACATGGCGACCACAGCGTATCGGGCCTGGATCCGGGCAGCGCCATGCGCTACCTGGTGACAGAACTGTCCGAGCTTCTCCATGGCAGTGAAATCATGCATCCGGCTTTGAAGGTCCTGATTGAACACGACCGGCTCCATGACAGCCAGTACTATGACACCTTGTTCTCGTACCTGCAGCATGAACGCAACCTGGTTAAAACCGCAGCGGCTCTTTTTATCCACCGCAATTCGCTGGTCTACAGGATTGCGCGGATCAACGAGCTGATCCAGGTCGACCTGGACGATTACGATGTCCGCCTTTATCTGATGCTTTCCTACCTTTGCCGTGATTGCAAAGATCCCTCTTGAAACAAGTAAAAACCCGGGGCACCACGCCCGGGTCTTTACAATTGGAGGAGGTATGAATCGATTGGATCGATTGGAGTTCTCTGCTGTACTCCTTAGTTAAATGTTAGCAACTTCATGTGAATGGATCATGTGTCGTTTGTGTCGAAATTTGAAATAAATATTACATTATATTAAGTGATTTGAAGCTGGATCAAAGATAGGAAAAGGATAAACCCCGGGGCACCACACCCGGGGTTTATTTGAAGGAGGATGAAGAACGATGAAAAGCACTGCCTGATCTATACATCTAGAGTAGCAATCATCTGTGAATGAAAAATGACTAGAATATGATCATTGTATAATATTTGACTGACAGCCGCGATTAGTCATCGACAATGGCAGTGCTACAATAAATACAACTGGCGGTAAACGATGGACAGCATATTGAAGATCAAGCCCTCCGTCATAATGTCCAGGCTGTTTCCAACACCACTGAATGGCAGGTAATGGTCACAAAGATTGACATGAGGAAATGTTGGCGACAGAGACAGCACGCCGATGGCAGCGCCGCTTTTTGCCGCCAAGGGTATTTCCGAGACAATTTCTCGATAACGGCTGGAGTTGCCAACCATGGCCAGCAGAAAGCTGGTCTCGTCCAATGCTTTCAAGTCCGCCTGCTGGTCTTCGGTCAGCAGGGAAAAGGTGACCGTCTTTTCGGTCAGTGCCAGGTCGCCCTGGAACAGAAGCTTTTCGTTGGAGAAAAAAGTGTCATGGATGAATACCTTGTCCGCACCATGAATGGATCTGGCCAGGTTTTCCAGTTTGGAACGGTCCAGAGACGATTCAAGCTGCTCAATACTGGTACGGGCCTGTATGAGGAGTGCATTAATCGGGTCCAGGCCGAAGGACAGATCCCGGTGGTCGATATAGGCGTTCTTGTCGATGTGCGCGTCCAGCGCGGCCGCGATCTTGAGTTTGAATTCGGAATAGGAGCCATACCCGATATCCCTGTAGAAGCGCTGGAAAGTTGAAACCGAAACATTGCATCGCACGGAAACTTGCTCAATAGTGGATTCAGGAATATCACGCAAACCCGAAAGCAGGGTGTGAGCAATCTGTTTGTCGCCAGCTTTGTAATGGCCGAAATTATTGATGGCGACCAGCGCGTTGATCGGATTGGTTGTATTGATGTGGTTTGGCATGTTCAATCCCCTTATTGAAGTCTGCAAAATCATTATAGCAAATTGAATTGACGACGCATCTGGCAAAGTTATGATAAAATCGATAACAAGAATCAATCACAGCCCTATACAGACCAGCATAAAGGGGATTTTGTATGGTGTATGATGCAATTGTAGTTGGAGCAGGTTCAGCCGGGCTGGTCAGCGCGGCTTATCTGGCCAGGGCTGGTCGTAAGGTTTTGCTTGTCGAGCAGGCCGACCATGCCGGCGGACTGGTCAATTCCTTCTGGAAAGACGATTTTCTGTTTGACGGCGGCATCCGGGCTTTTGAGAACTCCGGCATTGTCTTCCCCATGCTCAAGCAGCTGGGCATTGATCTGCCTGTGGTTAAAAGCCCGGTCTCGATCAGCATCGCCGGCGAGACCATTCGTCTGAAAAGCCGGAAAAGCCTGAAGGATTACCAGGATCTGCTGACCGGGCTGTACCCGGAGGACAAAGATGCGATCGCAAAAATCTGCCAAAAGATCGATGAAGTCATCGACCTGATGGATGTCCTTTACGGCATTGACAACCCGCTGTTTATGCACATCGGCCAGGACAAAGACTACCTGATGAAGACACTGCTGCCCTGGTTTATCCAGTACCAGATCAAGATCGGCAAGGCTTTAAAGCTTGATGAGCCGATCGGAGACTACCTGCGCCGTTTCACATCGAACGAGTCGCTGATCGATATTATTGCCCAGCATTTCTTCACCAACACACCGACTTTTTTCGCGCTCAGCTACTTTGGCCTGTACCTGGATTATAGTTACCCGCTGGGTGGGACAGGACAACTGGTTGACCGGCTTGTCGATTATTACACAGAGCGCCAGGGCGAATTGAAGATGAACACCCGCATCGTCGGCGTATGCCCGGACCGCCGGCAGATCACGGACAGCTCTGGTGAGACTTACGAGTATATAAGCCTGGTCTGGGCCGGAGATCTTAAATCCTTTTATCGCGCCATCGACCCTGGCTGTATGAAGCAAAACCGTCTAAAAGTCATAACTGCCAATAAAACAACGCTTGAGACGCGCCGCGGCGGCAATTCGATTCTGTCGCTTTATCTGGCCGTCGATCAGGAGCGATCCTGGTTTGACGAGCGCTGTGGCGCTCATATGTTTTTCACCCCGGATAAGGCCGGGCAAAACCGGATCGAGCTCACTGGCCGGAAAAAAAGCGAGATTGCAGACTGGATCAAGCAGTACCTGTCACTGACTACCTATGAGATTTCATGTCCTGCGCTGCGCGATCCGACCTTGTCTCCGCCGGGTGCGACCGGCCTGGTGGTCAGCACACTGCTGGACTATGACCTGACGCGTCTGGTGGAAGACCAGGGTTGGTACGATGAATTCAAGCAAGTCTGCGCCCGGGAAATGATCCGCGTCATGGAGCAGTCGCTCTTCCCAGGCCTTTCGGACAAGGTCCGCTGGTCGAATGTGTCAACGCCGCTGACCATCAAGCGGCTGACCGGCAACAGCGACGGTGCAATTACCGGATGGGCATTCACACCTGAGATGAAGCCGGTTGAAAACCGGTTCAAGAAAATCAGTCATTCAATCCGAACGCCTTTTAAGGACATCTTCCAGGCCGGCCAATGGAGTTTCAGTCCGTCAGGACTGCCAATTTCCATTTTGACCGGAAAAATGGCCGCGGACGCAGCCGTCAAGGCAATCGACAGGCAGGACAAGCCGTGATCGCGATTCTGCTAGTGGATTTTTTGGGGCTGGTCTGCGGCGTCTTGCTGTTCTGGAAACGTCGACGACTCACGCAAAGCCTGATCGGAGATACGGCGCCGACGGTGTCGGTGGTTATTCCAGCCAGGAATGAAGAGCGGAATCTGGCCGGGCTGCTGACAAGTCTCAAGCAACAGACGCATAGACCGGACGAAGTCATCGTTGTCGATGACGGTTCAACAGACCGAACGGCTGAAATCGCACAGGATTATGGTGCGACGGTTCTGCGCGTCGACCAGAAGCCGGACGGGTGGCTGGGAAAAAGCTGGGCCTGCCAGCGAGGGTCAGAGGCTGCACAGGGCGATATCCTGCTGTTCGTTGACGCAGATGTCTGTTTTAAGCCGGAGGCGATTCGGTGTTTGCTGGCCGAAAGCCGCCGCTCGGAGGGTGTGATTTCAGTTCTGCCATACCATCGAATAAACCGTGCGTATGAGCACCTGTCCATGTTCTTCAGCCTGATCCAGGTTGCCGGCAATGGCGCAGGCCTGCCTTTCGGCCGTGAGCATACCGGGCTTTTTGGTCCGGTCATCCTGATTAAAAAGCAAGACTACGCCGCCGTTGGCGGCCACCAGTCGGTCAAGGATTCGGTTGTCGACGACCTGGCCCTTGGGCGCACCCTGAGCGAGCATCGGATCAAGGATCGCCTGTTCTGGGGTGAAAAACTCATCGAATACAGAATGTATCCGGACGGCCTGAGACAACTGACCCGGGGTTGGCAGAAAAACATGGCGGCCGGAGCAGCCATGGTCCCGATGTCGTTAATGCTGTTGACGTTCTGGTTCCTGACCGGCTGCATCGCCAGTCTTGTCGATCTGGTTTTATATGCCTGCCAGCAAAGCCCGCTGGCTTTTGTGGCCGCAGGGCTGTCCATCGGTTTCGGAGTTCTAATTGCTGTGGCAGCCCGCCGGATCGGCAGTTTCAGATGGCCATATCTGGCGGCGTACCCGTTTTATCTCTTGGTTTTCATGGCGATCTTCGTCTTGTCGGTTGTGTGCAGGACGCTGGGTATCCGGGTCAACTGGAAAGACCGCAAGGTGGTCACGTGAGACTGGTTGAGCTGCCGCCGGCAATTGCCATCTTGCTGTGCGGTCTGGTGTGGCTGATTCTCCAAAGCCTGACCGCCGCGATCAGCCGTTGGTTGCCTGACCGTTTTTTCAAGGCTGGCCAGGGATTATACAAAACCCGGTCATGGGAACGGAAGGGACAGGTTTATCATGCCCTGTTCAGGATCCGGCGCTGGAAACATTGGCTGCCGGACGGCGGGGCGATCGTTCCGGGCGGTTATGCCAAGAAGCATCTCACGGACTATTCCAAGGACAACCTGCTAAAGTTCCTAAATGAATCCTGCCGAGCGGAATTTTCTCACTGGCTGGCCGTGGCCCCATTCTGGGTGTTCGGTCTTTTCGCGCCGCCAGGCGTCATCCCGGTGATGCTGGCCTATGCCCTGGCGGTGAACCTGCCGTGCATCCTGGCTCAGCGGTTCAATCGGCCGCGGATTGAACGGGTTCTGGCCGGGCTTGACCGGCACCAGTCGTCACAAGTTAATTCGATCTAAAAGTGCTATAATGAAGTGGATAGCCTGTTTGATTCTGATCGTCTGGAATTGATTCATTTAAATGCGAGGGTGATACCATGTATTGCAAGCAGTGTGGGTCTGAAGTTGGCGAGGATCTGAGGTATTGTTCTGAGTGCGGCGCGGACATGCTGGGCATGGCTGAACCGATTACGCCCTATTCTCCGCTTGTCGGCAATGTGCCGGACAAGCATCCTGAACGAAGCAGAAAGCCGCCGGCAGAAAGCTCGACTATGGTCAGCGCAGCAGCCCTGATTCTGGGCATCTTTGGCGTGGTGCTATGGCTGGTTCCGGTTCTGAACCTGTTTATTGTCACGCCCGGCCTGATTTTGGGATTCTTTGGTCTCGGCCGTAAATCCGGACGAAAGATGGCTGCAGCGGGAATCATCTTAAACGGCATCGGCCTTGTGCTGGCGCTGTACAACCTGATCTTCGGCTTTTGATCTTGAATCTGCCGACCTTTTTAGACCGATGTACCCCCGATTTTCCGAAACAAGATAATAGCTGTCAGCAGTCCTGCCAGCAGAATTGCCGCGCAGCTCCAGAAAACAACATCAAATGACGACTGCTCAATAACCCTGCCCCAGAGTAAAGCCGATAAAGCGAGACCGATTTCAACCGGCACCTGGAATGTGGCTGCGGCAGCTCCGCGCCGTCGGTCGGGTGAGGAGCGGATAGCGGTCGCGTTGAGCGCGGGGGTTGTCATGCCGCTGAACAGGCCGTATGCCGCACCGGCCGTATAGTAGATCATGGGGTTGGCTTGGCTGATCGCGAGTAGTACGAAGGTCACAATCCCGAAAAAGAGTCCCGGCGCGACGGAGAACAAGGGTCCGAACCGGTCGGTTATCCGGCCGGTCAGCAGCCTGGCGATGACAGTCAGGACAGCCGAAAACGTAAAAAACAAGCCGGGATTGGCAATCTCCTGGCGAACGGCATACAGGGTCAGAAAGGCCAGGATTGAACCGGAGGCGATGGACGTAAAGATCATGATTGATGCTGCCGGGACTGCCCTTTTCTCAAACACCCGCCAGATTTTCGGCGTGTCGCTGTCTGTTGCGTTGCTCTCAGCCTGCGCTTCAGGCGTTTGGTTCTGCTTTGGCTCCAGCGCGAATTGAGGGATCTTTTCGTAATTACAGAAGAACAGAATGCCAATTGACAAGGCCAACGCAGCTGCCGCAGCGAACGATACCGTGGAAAAACCGCTGCCAGTCATGAGCCCGATGGCGATCATGGGGCCGACGGCCTGGCTCAGTGATGTTCGTAAGCCAAAATAGCCGACTGCTTCGCCGATCCGCCGCTTCTCCACAACATCCGCGACTGCGACCATGGTTGCGGTTCCGGATACTGCAAAGCCCGCCCCCTGAAGCACCCTGAACAGGACCAGCCATTCCAGGCTGGGAACCAGGCCGCAGCCGACGCTGGCGGCCAGAAATAGCAGCGTCCCGGCTAGGATGACCGGCCGCCGGCCGAAGGCATCCGCGAAGTGGCCGCCAATCAGGCGGAAGACCGCAGCGGCAACGGTGAAGACCATCATCAGGATACCGGTGAACGTCTGCCGGCCGCCCAAGGCCTCAACCTGTAGTGATATGGTCGAGTTGAAAAACTGAATACTCATGCCCGACAGCAGGGCGACTGCCAGAATGAGTATAAAGAACCTGTTCCAAATGGCATTGTACTTATCCATTTGAATAGTATAGGCGGATGAGCGGTATGCAAGCAAGCTTTTTGTAAAATATATTATATATTCAGTAACTCTTCTATGAAATAGTCAAAATGACTTCCGATCAGGATGATGAGCTTGCTTTCACATCCGGAGACCCGGTTTCAATGTTTTGCTTGATATAATGAATAGTGTCATAGGTATCCAATTTGGTTTGACTGTCGATGCGCCTTGCCGCAAGCCGCAAAGGTCTTGAAACAGCAGCGCTAAGTGGAACAATCGGTGATTGCCACAAAGCAGATCCATCAATATTAAGGAGTGTGTGAAATGACGAAAAGTATCCAAGAAAGACTGGACATTGTAAACAACACGTTCAAGTTTGGCATGCTGATGACCAAACCCCTGAAAGCCGGCACCCTGAAAAACAGGACTATCGGTGACAGCTGCACAGGCTATACCTTTCAGATTGACAACCTCAGCTACCGTGGCATTTGGGTTTCGACCATTGAGGACATCCAGTTGGTCGTTGACGGTGAGACGGTGTCGAAGCGCGATATGCTGTTTTGCATCAAGGGCATGAAAATCCCGATCGATGATCTCGGCGGACATTCCGAAGTATTCTGGGGCGGCCGCGATGAAGGCCTGCTCAGCGTCAACAAGGTTGGCGGTCTGGCTCCGGGTGAGCACACGGTTGAAATCGAGATTATCAAGCGGCAGGACTTCGGCCATTCCTATGGTGAAGGCGCTGAAGGGTACGAGGACGCCAAGGAGTTTTTGAACCCCAGCGTCATCAAAGACAAGATTGTCTACACGGTGTCATAGGAGGAGGATAACATGAGACAAATCAAGCACAGCATTACACTTTATGGCTTCGGCATGAAATATATCCAAGGCGTCGACTCGTTCGAAGACGTCATCCTCAAGGCCAAGCACATGGGCGGCGACGGCATTGAAATCGTCTCGCCGCAGATGATACCCGGACACCCCAATCCCAGCGAGGAGTGGATGGCTTACTTTCGCGACCTGATGGCCGACAATGAGCTCGTGCCTGTCTGCTACAGCGTTTATATCGACAGCGGCAAGCACAAAGGCCGCTTTTTGACCGAGGCCGAACGCATGACCTGCACGATCAACGAAATGGAATATGCCAAGAAAATGGGCTTTTCCATTGTCCGCTCCCAGGATGCGCTGCTGCCAGCCACAATGGAAAAGTTGCTGCCATATGCTGAGGAGCTGGGTGTCCACCTGTCAATCGAGCTGCACGGGCCGTGGTCTCCGAGCACCCCGGTCTTCCAGGATTACCTGGAATTGTTTGAACGCAAGAACTCAGACTACCTGGGCGTTGTCATGGACTTTTCCGCTTTTGCATCGGGCGCGCCGGCCACCGTGCTGAACCGCCTGCCGGATGATGTCTGCAACAAGCTGCTGCTGAACGAAATCAACAAGCTGTATTCCACGACCGAAATTCCAGAAGCCGACCTAATCGACCAGATCCGTCAGAAAGGCGGCGACGAAGTTGACGTCCAGGTTGCTAAAAAAGCTATTTTTTCAATCCCGATGGATTCCAAGATGGGAACGATCTACTACCGAACCCAGCCGGACTACGACGGTTTCCGCAAGCTGTTGAAATACTCGAAGTACATGCATGGCAAGTTCTTCTATGTCGATGAGAATCTGGAATCCCTCGGAATCGATTATCCGGGATTCGTCAAGATCATGAAGGAAGAAGGCTACCAGGGCTTCATCGCTTCCGAATACGAGGGCGGACACCATGATCCGACGGTCAGCGAGGAAGAGCAGATCATTCGCCACATCCAGATGCTGGAGAATCTCTGGCAGAAGGTCTGATCGACAGATCTGAAACAAACGAATCAACATCAAAGGGCCCAACCGGATAACAACCGGTTGAGCCCTTTGATGTTGATCCAAGTTTCAAACGTGACCCAGGTAACAGAAGCCCTGCGGGTTATCGATTATGATGAAAGCGGTAATAATCACAGATTTAACCTTGAACAGAGGTGTTTGAAGATGAAAGTATTTCGTATAACCGGTTTGCTCCTGTTGTCTGTCATGTTGCTCGCACCGCTTGCCTCCTGCGCATCGCCGACGTCCAGCGAAACGACAGCAAATGGTACATCCACAGCCGTGATCAGTCTGATTAGCCCAGCCGATGCCAGGACAATGCTCGATGGCGAATCGGATGCGTATCTTCTGGATGTCAGGACCCAGGATGAATTCGACCAGGGCCATATCCCCGGAAGCGCCCTGCTTCCCTACGATGAAATCCAGGCGCGTGCAGATGAACTGCCGGCCGACAAAGCCATGCCGATCATCGTCTACTGCCGCAGCGGGCGCAGATCGGCCATCGCCGCCGAGTCGCTGAAAGCCCTGGGCTATACCGAGATCTATGACCTCGGCGGTATTCAGGACTGGCCGTATGAAACTGTTGCACCGTGATTTGAATCAATTAGCAAATCTGATATGATATAAGGGCATTGCCAGCAGGAGGAACAGCCCTATGAATCTTGTCGCCAAAACCGTCTACACCCAGCAGGTTGTCCAGGATTACCTCTGGTTCAACATCTGCCGCAGCCGGCACTACCGGTTGGTCATTCCGCTTGTCTTTTACCTTTGCAGCGCGGTCTTGCTGGGCGCGGCGGCCCTTTTTTTCGCAACGACGAATTTCGTTTTTTTGAACATCGGACTCTTCACCCTTGTCCTGGTCCCTTTTTTGGGCAACTATATCTTTTTCAAACCCAAGAAATTCTACCGCATTTATCACAGTACGGTTGAAAAGCCGAATCTATACAATTTTTACAGCGATTATTTCCAGATCCGGTCTGAACGGACGGTTGATGAGACAACGGACATCTACTATAACGACCTGCATAAAGCCTATGAGACAGATGAATACTTCCTGCTTTACACCATGAAGCGAAAGGCCTGCCTGGTCGGCAAGCGAGGCTTTGAGGTCGGTGCACCGGAGACCTTGCGTAAAACGCTGGACGATAAACTTGGCAAGCGTTTCAAGCAACTGAGTAAAACCTGACATTTTGCCATAAACATTGGGTAAAAGCTTGCTATCCGGCGCCTGGACAGGGTCATCATCTGCCAAGTCCAGGCGCTTTTTTTCGCGGAACGTCTGCTGAAAATTTGTGAAAAACTTTGAAAATTGTAGCACAAATGGCTGAAAACTGATATAATGTTATCGTTTTCCGGGCTAACTATCGGCCAACGGATTCTAACTTTTTCAAAAAGACCAAAGGAGGAAATGGCATGGATTTCCAGGCCTACAACAAGATCTTGATCTGTGACGACGAGATTGTCAACGTAAAGATCGGCGACGCCACGATCGGTTACGAGTTCAAGATCAAGTACCCCTCATACCGCGGGGTTTTTCTAAGCTGTATTGAACAGCTTGATTTTTATGTGGATGACCGACAGATCGGCAAAGATAAGATCTTCTTCTATCTGAACGGCAAGCAATTCCTGATTGACGAACTGCCGGAGCTCTTCAAAGAGTACTGGTTTATCAGCGACAAAGCGACGATTCGGGTCATTGATCCGAACGGCATTTCAGCAGACAAGCATGAGATTCGTGTTTTCATGAAGCACAGAGTCCCTTACACCGGCTATTTCGGTGAATACCTGGTGCTGGACAGCGACGAGAAGAAAACGCTGACCGTAGCCGGTTGAGCAGGAGGGATAATTTAACATGAAAGATATCAAGCTAGGTGTTTCACTTTACAGTTTCTCAACAGAATTCATTTCCGACCAGATCGATTTCGAAGGCGTTCTCCGGAAAGCCAAAGAAATGGGCTATCAGGGCATCGAGCTGGTCGCCGCCCAGATGGTGCCGGAATACCCGTACCCTTCAGACGAGTGGCTCGAGTATCTGGCCGGCCTGCTGAAGAAATATGACCTTCAGCCGGTTTGCTGGAGCGCCTATATCGATATGGGCATCCGCAGCGACCGCGACCTGACTCGCGAAGAAATTATTCAGTATACCCTAAACGACCTGATCTATGCTAAGAAGGCCGGATTCCCGATGGTCCGCACCCAGCACGCGATTTCTCCTGAGATTTTCCGTGAGATGATTCCGTTCTGCAAGATACTGGACATGAAGCTGACGATTGAAATGCACCACCCGCACCATTTCGATGTTCCGGTCTGGCAGTCGTTTTTTGAGATCATGCGCGGCGAAGGCAAGGGCTACCTGGGCTTCGTTCCGGATTTCTCGATCTTCCAGCATCGTCCCCATCAGCTCTATATCACCCAGCAGCTGGAATTTGGTTTCCGGGAAGACAAGCTCAACAGCGTGATCGAAAAGCACAGCGCCGGTATCCCGTTAGAGGATGCAATCGAAGCGGACTTCTCAGACATAGAGCGCGAAATTACGGATGAGATCTACCATAAGTTCAACCATCCGGCCAAAGTTGAGCAGCTCGCGGAATATGTCGACTGCATCTTCTATGTCCATGGCAAGTTCTATTACCTGCCGGACGGCGAGCACGACCCCTGCATTTCCTACGAGGATATCCTGACGACATTGCGCGATGCCGGCTATAAAGGCTATATCGCGTCTGAATACGAAGGCCATCATTTTGATGCGTCGGTTGACTCTGTTGAACAATTGCAGCGCTACGTTGCATTGAACAAAAAAATATTAAGCGAATAGGAGGCTCCCTATGAAAAACGGAAAAATTCAAATCGGTCTAATTGGTTGCGGCGGCATCGCCAACCAAAAGCACATGCCTTCGCTGGCGACATATCCTGAGCTGGGCGAAATGGTTGCATTCTGCGATATCGTCGAAGAACGCGCCACCAAAGCAGCCAAGGAGTATGGTGCTGACGGCGCCAAAGTCTACACGGACTACAAGGAACTGCTGGCCGACGACACTATTGATCTCGTTCACGTCCTGACGCCCAACAACGATCATTGCCCGATCACGGTTGATGCGTTCGCAGCTGGCAAGCACGTTATGTGTGAAAAGCCCATGGCTGCCACAACGGCTGACGCCAAGAAGATGATGGATGCCTGGAAGAAATCCGGCAAGCAGTTCACCATCGGCTACCAGAACCGCTTCCGTCCGGAAGTCCAAGCACTGCACAAAGCCTGCGAAAAGGGCGAACTTGGTGAAATATACTACGCCAAGGCTCACGCCATTCGCCGTCGTGCTGTCCCGACCTGGGGCGTTTTCCCGGACAAGTCCAAACAGGGCGGCGGTCCGCTGATCGATATCGGCACCCATGCGCTGGACATCACCCTCTGGATGATGAACAATTATAAGCCGGTTTCGGTTTCCGGCAGCGTCTTCTACAAGCTCGGAAACCTGCCTGGCGCTGAAGAAGGCAACCTCTTCGGTCCGTGGGACACCAAGACCTACGAAGTGGAAGACTCCGCTTTTGGTCACATCAAGCTGGCCGACGGTTCAGCCATCAGCCTTGAAGCGTCCTGGGCAATCAACATGCGCATCTCCAAGGAAGCCTCGACCACCCTGTGTGGAACCAAGGGCGGTGCCGAGATCAACTCCGGCATGAGCTACAAGGAAAACGAGATCATCTACAACCAGTCCAGAAACGGTATGCTGACCGACGAAGTTCAATCTGCTGTCGGCCAGGTCGCCTACTTCTCGGGTTCATCCGGAGAGCCGGGCAAAGACGAAGCCAAGCAGTGGCTGGAAGCGATCCACAAGGAAGAAAGCCCGCTGGTTCTGCCTGAGCAGGCCTTCGTTGTGACCGAGATTCTCGAAGCCATCTACAAATCAAGCGATGCCGGCAAGGAAGTCCTCTTCTCCTAATCGCTGAGATTCCTAAACATGAAAGAGCTGCCTCAACCGAGAGGCGGCTCTTTTTTCAGCCGACACATTGACATCCATCTATATTTGAAGTATCATCACATAGATGAACGTCAATGTACTTATATTCTGGAGGTGAAGACAGAATGGATGCCAAAATCGCAGCGCTACTGTTCAAAGTCTTGTCCGATGAAACACGGTTGAAGATTATTGAGATGCTTTCTTGCGGCGAAGAATGCGCCTGCAAGCTGCAGGAGGCCTTTTCGATCACCCAGCCGACGTTGTCTTACCACATGAAGATGCTGGTGAACAGTGGCCTGGTCAGTGCCCGCAAGGATGGCGCATGGATGCGGTATACCTTGAACAGCGAATTGTGCAGGGGCTTGCAAAATTATCTTGAGCAGGTGTCTTCAGATCACGAGAATTGCGTTTGCAAGGCGGTGGATCAATGAGCTGGCTGACACAAGGGTTTGAACAATTCAACGACCAGGTGCTGAAGATGGTCTGGTTATCGGATCTGGTGAAGGGGCTGGTTGAAGGGCTCTTTGGTCTGTCGATTGAGTCACGGATCGGCGGCAGTATTCATTTCTTCCTGTATGATACCATCAAGATCCTGATTCTGCTGTCCGTGCTGATCTTTTTCATCTCGCTGATCCAGAGCTATTTCCCGCCGGAGAGGACCCGCCGGATCCTGGGCCGTTTTGGCGGCGTAGGCGCCAATTTTCTAGGCGCGCTGCTGGGGACGGTGACGCCGTTTTGCTCATGCTCCTCCATCCCGCTTTTTATCGGGTTTACCAGCGCGGGGCTTTCACCCGGCGTCACGTTTTCCTTCCTGATCTCATCGCCTCTGGTCGATTTAGCATCCGTGATCCTTCTGGCCAGCATTTTCAATTGGCAGATCGCCTTGCTGTATGTCCTGGTCGGGATTGTGCTGGCGACGGTCGGCGGTACGATCATTGGCCGTTTGAAGCCGGAAAAGGATATCGAGTCTTTTGTCTTCGGTATTCAAAAAGCTGCAGAATCTGAACAGCAGATGCGCTGGCGTGACCGCCTGTCGTTTTCATGGCAGCAGGTCCGCGAAATCTTCGGCCGGGTCTGGCTGTACGTGCTGATCGGCGTCGGCATCGGAGCCGCGATTCACAACTGGATTCCAACCAATCTGGTCCTGGCGGTATTTGGTCAGGACAAATTCTACTCAGTACCGCTGGCGACACTTGCCGGCGCGCCGTTGTACGCTGATATCTTCGGCACACTGCCGATCGCCGAAGCCCTGGTCGCTAAAGGCGTCGGCCTGGGTACCGTGCTGGCCCTGATGATGGCTGTGACGACCTTGTCGCTGCCCTCGCTGGTCATGCTGCGCAAAGTTGTCAAGCCAAGGCTGCTGGCGATTTTCACCGGCATTGTTCTGGCGGGCATTCTGCTGATCGGGTACGGATTCAACCTGGTTGGTCGAAATCTCATCTAGATTTGCTCAGTTGGTAACAAATCAACTGGCTGAATCGGGTCAATGCGGATAGAATAAATAGGAAATCAAAAACACACTGGAGGTTTTGCAAATGAATGTCAAAGTTGTTGGACCAGGCTGCAAGAATTGCAGCATGCTGCTTAGAAGAACCAAGCAGGCGATCGAGAAGCTGAATATCAAGGCCGAGATCACATATGTTACCGATATAACTGCAATCGCAGAAGAGGGCGTCCTGAGCACGCCGGCATTGATCATCAACGATGAGATCGTTTCTGCTGGGCGTGTGCTGACTGGCGCTGAGGTTGAAAGGATATTCCGCGACAAGCTTTAACCGATGCCGAAAACCCTGGATAACAATATGATAAAATAGAGGAGAACCCCAAGTCATAAGACAGATTAACCAAACTGATCGGAGGTATCTTCATGAATAGAATCGATTTTGCGATCCGGATGGAAAAAGACGGTGAACGTTATTACAGAGAGCAGGCTAAGCTTTACGCTGAGACGCCGCTTCAAAAAATCTTTCGAACCCTGGCGGAAGCCGAACAGCAGCATGCGGCGTTGTTTGAACAGAAAAAGAGCGGTCAAAATCCCATAATCCCCGACAATGAAGGCATTATTGACCGCAAGAACATCTTCCAAGGTTTGTCGGACTACAAGCATGAATTCATCGACAAGCCCGGCCAGCTTGAAGTCTATCGCCTGGCCCGGGACCTTGAGCAGAAAAGCATTGCTCTGTACGACGCGATGCTGGCAGAGGCGACTGATCCGGACGACAAGGCCATGTTGATGTTCATTATCAATCAGGAGCGGGATCATTTCGCGCTGTTCGATGAACTGGCCACCCTGCTCAACCGACCAGTCGAATGGGTGGAAGACGCTGAATTCGGCAACCGCGAAGAATATTAAACGTGCCGCCAGATGACAGCACCCAAGGTCACAGCGCCGCTTAGAGTAAGCAGGATGTCTGGCTGGATCGGCCAACTGACAGAAAGACGCGAGTTATCGCGCTTTCTGTTTTGTTTTTTCTGTGCGGCAGGGCTTTTGCTGATTCACTCGGCCTCCTCGCCGCTCTATGTCTTCAATGACTGGGCGGACCCCAATGCCTTCCTGACAGTCGGCAAAGGCATGTTGCAGGGTCTGGTGCCCTATCGGGACCTTTTTGAGCAGAAAGGCCCGCTGTTGTATCTGCTGCATGGAATCGCCTACCTCTTTGACCGAACCGGCTTTTTCGGCGTGTACCTGCTGGAAGTGTCAGCCATGACTGCCACTCTGTTTTTGTCCGCCAAGCTGTGCAAGCGTTTTTTGCCGCCCGTTCTGAGCTGGTTTCTGCCGCCGATTCTGTCATTTGTCATGCTGACGAGCCGAGCTTTTGTCAGCGGCGACTCTGCTGAAGAACTTTGCACGCCGCTGACGCTGGGACTGTTCTGCTTGGTGATCAGCAACCGGCCGGGTCATCCCGGGTTGACCATCAACGCCGATAAAGCTTTTTGGGCGGGCTTTTTAGGCGGCTGTGTTCTGATGATCAAGTTTGTCCTGCTTGGCGGCTGGGCGGGTTTTGCGCTGACCCTTGTCGTCATCCTGATCATCAGGCGGCAATTTGTCAAACTGATCGAAATGCTGGCTTTTGCAGCTTTGGGGCTGTTTTGCGCCGTCGCTCCCTGGCTGGTCTATTTTGCCTGGCACCGAGCATTGGACGATTTTGTCGATACTTACTTCCTGATCAACTTTAAACTGTATGACAAATCCACTGGGCTGATGGATCGACTGGCCAATACCTGGTCGGGTGCCGGCAAGAGTGCGCAGTCCAACATCCTGATCACTGCCCTGCTGGTGGTTGCTGTCGCAGCTATTTTGTTCAACAAGCCGCCCTTTAAATCCCGCGGGTTGAAGGCCGCTTTCCTGGCTAGTCTATCGATCCAGCTTTTCTTGTCCTATGCGGGCGGCCGTGACTACACTTACTACTTTCTGTCCATGGCACCGTACGCCATGTTTGGTCTGGTCGCGTTTTTGGCCGTAATCGTGCCCGCCAGACCTGCCCGAACCAGGAACCGGCGCTTCCGCCAGATGCTGGTAGCGGACCTGCTGCTGGTCATCTTCGGCCTGTCCCTGATCATGTCGCCCAACCTCTACCAGTCAGACCTTCGCGTAGCCGACTATCCGCAATTCACATTTGCCGAAATTATTAACCAGGAGCAGGACGCGTCGATTCTCAACTATGGTTTTCTGGACGGTGGCTTTTATACCGCAGCGGACATCACGCCAGCATTCAAATACTTCATGCGCAACAACATTCCACTGGCAGACATGTACTACGAGCAGCAGCGCTACGTCGCCGAAGGTCTGACAACTTTTGTGATTGTCAGAACCGGGGCGGGCATGCAGACGTCCTGGGAAGACATACCAGGTCTTGACGAGCAATATGAACTCATTGCCGAGCAAGGGTTGGTCTACGCGGATACCGGGTATCCCTACAACTATCTTCTCTATCGAAAAAAGCAATAAGGCACAATTGGTCTCAACTTCGGCCGTATTTATTCGTATAGATAGGTATGACTATTTGTCGAGGTGAAAATCATGCAGAGTTTTGAAGACTTCAATGCCTTTCAACTGAGTGTGTTGTCCGAGATCGGAAACATCGGGGCAGGCAATGCGGCGACCGCGTTGTCCGAACTTCTGGCTGACCGGGTTTCCATGTCAGTTCCGGAATTGTCAATTATTGATGTGTCAGACATGACGACGATCTTGGGCGGTCCGGAAAAGGAAGTCACCGGGATTTTAGTCAATATGACCGAAGATATCGAGGGCATGCTGCTGTTTTTGCTGACGCCGCACTTCGTCAAACTCATGATCCGGGTCCTGTTGCAAAAAGAGATCCAAGATCTTGAAGAGATCAAGGATCTGGACCTGTCGGCGATCACCGAGATCGGCAACATCCTGGCTGGCTCCTACACCAGCGCCATATCGTCACTGACCGGGTTGGACATTCGACTGACGCCGCCGCAAGTCGCGATCGATATGGTCGGCGCGATATTAAGCTTTCCCGCCGCGCAGTTCGGACAGATGAGCGACAAGTTATTGTTTATCGAAGAGAATTTTCTCAGCGGCGACCAGACCATCCGAAGCCACCTTTTAATCATGCCCGATTTAGAGTCTTTGGACAAGATTCTCGGCAGCCTGGGGGCAGGCGAATGAGCCAGCCGATCGTTGTCGGTATATCCGATCACCAGATCACACAGGCACCAGGACGGCTGATCACCTACGCTTTGGGGTCCTGCGTCGGCATCTGCCTGCACGACCCACTCAAGAGAATCGGCGGTCTGTCGCATATTCTGCTGCCGTCACCGCTGCATCAGGAACAGAGTCAAGAGGTGTTCAAATACGCCGATCGGGCCATTGAAGCTATGATCGAACGACTGCTGAAAAAGGGTTGCCAAAAGGGTCGGCTAACGGCAAAGATTGCCGGTGGCGCAACGATGTTCAAGACGCAAGGCGCCTTCAGCATCGGCGACAGGAACGTTTCAATGGTCAAGCATGAGCTCAAGCGGCTGAACATCCGTCTGACAGCGGAAGATACCGGCGCTGATTATGGCCGAACCGTGGAGTTTTGCACACAAAGCGGGATTATGACGGTCCGGTCGGTTGGTCGCAGTGAGCGAGCTTTTTAGTCGAGTGATGCTGCAGGCAAGCAGCCCTCGACTGGTCTGCTATCTGCTCAGCGAATGAAATACGCAACAAGCGTAAAGAGAACGTCAAATTTTATACAATTCGAAAGCGTGCCTAATTCGTTCTGATTTTTGCCATAACCATACCGATCGACGCATGGATCACCAGATCCGCCATGTCATCCAGCGGCGTGCTGTCGCGATTGATCAGGATCAGTTTATCTCCTTCGAAATAATCGACCAAACCAGCCGCCGGATAGACAGTGAGCGACGTGCCGCCGACCAGCAGAACATCCGCGTCGCGAATTAGCCGGGCTGCTTCAAACAGGGCAGCTTTGTCAAGCTGTTCGCCGAAGAGGACGACATCCGGACGGATCATGCCGCCGCAGTCGCAATGAGGAACGCCTTGTACACTTAAAATGGCGTCCAAGCCATAGGCTTTTTTGCATTGAACACAGTAGTTCCGAGAGATTGCGCCATGCAGCTCGACAACCTTCGTACTGCCGGCCAGATGATGCAGTCCGTCGATGTTCTGGGTGATGATGCCGGCAAGCTTACCCGCCTTTTCCAATTCGGCCAGCTTGCGGTGGATAACACCAGGCTGGACATCCTGATGCACCATATAGCGTTTGTGAAAGTCAAAAAACTCTGCAGGGTGCCGCTGCAAGAATTCCTGGCTGAGCATGATCTCGGGTGGCCAGTCATATCCAGTCTTTTGCTTATAGAGTCCGTTTTGACCGCGAAAATCCGGCAGACCGCTTTCCGTCGAAGCGCCTGCGCCGCCGAAAAAGACCATGCGCCTGGCACCGTCAATGATGGCCTGAAGCTGCTTGATCTGCTGTTTGGATACCTGTTCGCTCATGCTGACACCTCCAGGTGCAGGATGGTTTTCTTGTTCCATTCTATCATGATGGCCCGTCTGCCGGACAGCAACCTAATCCTAGTTGATTCCTAGGATACGGAATTTGATCTTCGAATATGCTAAGATTAATTCCGAATGGATGTCACAAAGGAGAAGTTATCGTGGAAAAAACATACAAGGTAATCGGAATGACCTGCGCGGCCTGCTCGGCCCGTGTGCAGAAAGTCGTGTCCAGAATAGATGGCGTTGCAAGCGCTGCGGTCAATCTGACTACCGAGAAGCTGACGGTTGTATCCGACCAGGAAATTAATTTTGATAAGCTCCTGGCGGTCGTCGAGGATGCCGGCTATGGTCTGGAAAAAGACAAGTCGATGCAAAAGAAGGTCGACCTGGATATTGAGGGCATGACCTGCGCGGCCTGCTCTTCACGCGTCCAGAAAACCCTGGACAAGCTGGACGGCGTTTACTCTGCATCCGTCAACCTGACCACCAACAGGGCCAGTATTGAATTCGACCCCGCCTCGGTCCGACTGTCCGAGATCAAGGCGGCAATCGAACAGACCGGTTATACGCCGAAGGATATCGTCGTTGAAAACAGGGATGAGGACATGGTCCGCAAGCAGAAGGAGCTGACTAGAAGCCGCAATCGCCTGATCGTCGCGATCCTGTTTGCCGCACCCATTCTCTATCTGGCCATGGGCCACATGATCCCAGGTCTGGACGTTCCAGTCCCTGCCTTTATGTCGCCGCATGACCAGCCGTTTATGTTCGGACTGGTCCAGCTGATTCTGACGCTGCCGGTCCTTTTGGCGGGCAACAGATTTTACCGCCACGGTATCAAGACCCTGGTCAAGTTGGCACCCAATATGGACTCATTAGTCGCGATCGGCACTGGCAGCGCTTTTCTTTACAGCACCTATGCCGTGATCCAAGTCTATCTGGGTATGACGGAAATGGCGATGTCTTATTATTTTGAATCAGCCGCGGTTGTTGTCACCTTGGTCATGGTCGGCAAACACCTGGAGGCCGTCAGCAAGAACCGGACATCCGACGCGATCCGGAAACTGGTCAATCTTCGCCCCAAGACTGCAGTTATTCTCAAAGATGGCAAGGAATTGGAGATCGCTTTAGACGAAGTGGTCATCGGCGACCTGGTCCTGGTTCGCCCGGGGACTTCGATTCCGGTTGACGGTGTCGTGGTCGAAGGTCGCTCGTCGGTGGACGAGTCCATGCTGACCGGCGAGAGCCTGCCGGTCGAAAAATCACAAGACAGTGAAGTCACCGGGGGCAGCATCAACGGCGAGGGCTTGTTGACCTGCCGGGTTACGCGAATCGGTGAAGACACGACGTTGTCCAGAATCATCCGGCTGGTTGAAGACGCTCAGGGGCGAAAAGCCCCGATCGCCCGGCTGGCGGACACCATTTCCCTCTATTTCGTGCCGGTGGTTATCGGCATCGCGATTCTGGCTGCCGCCGCCTGGGCGCTGGCCGGCCGTGATTTCAACTTTATCCTGACTGTATTCGTTTCTGTCCTGGTCATAGCCTGTCCCTGCGCGCTGGGCCTGGCGACACCAACTGCGATCATGGTTGGCACCGGCCGTGGCGCCAGCCTCGGTATCCTGATCAAGGGCGGCGAGGCGCTGGAAACTGCGCATAAAATCCAGACGGTTGTTCTGGACAAGACCGGAACTGTGACCCAGGGGCAGCCCGTGCTGGTTTCGACGATTGTCTACGGACAGCGCACAGAAGCTGAAGCGCTCCGGCTGGCTGCCGTCGTTGAACAGGGATCTGAACACCCGCTAGCCAGCGCTGTGATCAAGGCAGCTCCAGCTGACGGAGAAATCTATAGCCGGCCCCAGGATCTCTCGGCAGTTCCCGGACGCGGCATCCAGGCCACGGTTGATGGCATCAAGGTGCTGATCGGCAACGAAGCACTCCTTGCGGAGGCCGGGATTGATCTGACTCAGACCAAGACCGACGCGCAGAAGCTGTCCGGCGCCGGCCGAACCTTGCTCTATATGGCCGAGGACAACAGGCTATCCGCCGTGATGGCCGTTGCCGACCAGGTGCGGCCGACCAGCCGTTCGGCGGTTCGGCAACTCGAAGATATGGGTCTTGAAGTTGTGATGCTGACCGGTGACAATCTACCAACTGCCCAGGCGATCGCGGGCGAGGCCGGCATCAGCCAGGTGCTGGCCAATGTCCTGCCTCAGGA
This sequence comes from uncultured Saccharofermentans sp., assembly GCA_963675845.1. Classification (GTDB taxonomy): domain Bacteria; phylum Bacillota; class Clostridia; order Saccharofermentanales; family UBA5734; genus UBA8949. The sequence continues at coordinate 955,928 of OY776634.1, forward strand.
TAAGGCCGGCGAGGTTAAGCGGCTTCAGCGTGACGGGAAAATCGTTGCCATGGTTGGCGATGGCATCAATGACGCGCCGGCTCTGGTACAGGCTGATGTCGGCCTGGCAATCGGTTCGGGTACGGACATTGCGGTTGAATCCGCAGATATCGTCCTGATGCATGAAGACCTGAACGATGTCGCAACGGCCATTGCGCTCAGCCGGGCGACCATCCGCAATATCCGGCAGAACCTCTTCTGGGCCTTTTTCTACAATACCGCCGGTATACCGATCGCGGCCGGATTGCTTGCAGCCTTTGGCGGCCCGCTCTTAAGTCCGGTCTTCGCGGGTGCGGCGATGGCGTTAAGTTCAGTATCGGTTGTCAGCAACGCACTGAGATTGAAGCGTTTCAGGATGAAAAGCCGCTGATTGAACGGCTCACTTGACGCTTTGCAGCCGCTTGAGATTGCTGTTTGAACCCATAACCGTCATGGTCATGTCAGCTGTAATGATCGTATTGGGCTCCGGCGCGATGTTTAAGGTCTCTCCAGTTTTGATCGCGATGATGTTCACGCCGTAGTGGGCTCGGACCGAAAGCTTGCCGATGGTCTTGCCATGCCAGCTGTCCGGCGGTGTGACGCTGGCGATGCTGTAATCTGGCGACAGCTCAATATTGTCGAAGAGATTGTCTGAAACCAGGTTGAACGCGACCTTGGCGCCCATGTCCGATTCAGGCAGGATGACGTTGTCTGCACCGAGTTTGTACAGGACTTTCTCTTCGAAATCGTCCTGAGCCTTGACCAGGATATACTTGGCGCCGAGCTCCTTCAGCAGTACGGTGACCATGATCGAAACTTGCATGTTCGAACCGACCGCAACAATGGCGGCATCGAACTTATCGATATCGATTGAAAGCAAAAACTCCTCATCGGTGATGTCCGCCTGGATCGCGTGCGTCACCTGACCGCTGATGCTTTGAATGATCGCCATGTCGTCATCGACAGCGAGCACTTCGTGGCCGCTATCGTAAAGCGACTTGGCTACGCTTTTTCCGAATCTTCCGAGACCGAGAACTACGAATGATTTCATGACAGTAAACTCCTTATCCGACCATGATCTTGCCGTCCGGCAGGTTGTAGAGGTGGCCGTTTCGTGCCGGCCTCGCCATCAGGGCTGTGATGAGCGTTAGCATGCCAACACGTCCGATCAGCATGGATAGCATCAACTGGTATTTGCTGTATGTATCAAGACTTGTCGTGATACCCCGGCTTAAACCAACAGTGCCGTAGGCTGAGAACGCTTCGAACAGCGAATCGGCAAGCGTCCTGGTTTCGGTCGTCATGAGGACACCGGCTGTGATCAGGATAAATGTCAGCCCGATCATCGAGATAGCCAGCGAGCGCCTGATGATATGGTCCGGGATATTCAGCTGGAAGACAGGCACCTGCGATCTGCCGCTAAGGTATGAAACGATAGCCTGGACCAGGACGAAAGCCGTAGTGACCTTGATGCCGCCGGCTGTTGAACCAGGCGCGCCGCCGATAAACATCAGGACGGAAGTCAGCAGGGTGCCGCCGCCGCTCATCTGCGCCATGTCGACCGAATTGAATCCGGCGGTTCTGGCGGTCACCGAATGGAAAAACGAATTCAGGATGCGCTGGCCGAGGGACAGGCCCTCCATGCTGGCATGGGTCTCGAGGAAAAAATAACCAACGGTGCCCATGCCAAGCAGGATCAGAACCGAGAGTAAGACAATCTTGCTGTGCAGGGAATACCTGGACAGGCGCCGCTGGGTTGAAATATCGTTGATGACCATGAAGCCGAGGCCGCCGACGATGATCAGGGCAGCGGTAACCAGCAGTATCCAGGGGTTTTGGTTGAATGTGACAAGACTTGTGAACTGGCCTTCCGCCGCCCCGAAGAGATCGAACCCGGCGTTGCAGAACGCCGAAACCGAGTGAAAGACGCTGACTCCGACACCGGAAAGCAGACCATAGCGCGGGACGAAGACGAACATGAAGCACACGGCGCCGGCAAGTTCGGCGATGACTGTCATGAGCATGATCTTTTTAAAAATCTGCAGAACATCGGATATCGGAAAATGGCTGTAGGCCTCACGAATAGCCAGTTGCTGGCTGAGCCGCAGGCGTCTGCCGGTCAGCATTGCGAAAACTGCAGCGATCGACATGACGCCGAGTGCGCCGATCTGGATCAGCAGCAAGATAATAATTTTGCCGGCAACCGACCAGTACGTGCCAGTGTCGACAACGACCAGGCCGGTCACGCAGACCGAAGAAACTGCGGTGAAGAGGGCGTCTGTGAAGGATGTCGCATCCCGTGCCGCTGAACAAAACGGCAAGCTGAGCAAAATCGCGCCGATCAGGATCAGGGCGATAAAGCCAGAAACAACAATTCTGGCCGGCGTCAGACGGAAAATAAAGGTTGATATCTTCTGCAGTTTGCTTTTCAAGCGGATGCACCTGTCCAATCAGCAATCTTAATTTTCAATTATATCACAATCTGATCCGACGAAACCGTTAGCGGAAGTAGGAAACCGGAAAAATCACATGGTCTTCCTTGGGCGCGAGGTTGGAAAGTTTCGGGTCCTGGTACATCAGGCCGCGCTGGATGACAAAATGGCCAAAGCGCTTTCGTAAATCCTCGACCGTACGTTCAAGTGCTTCTTCGCGCTGATTGCTTTTAGCCCAAACCGACAGCTGCCGCCAGTTTGTCGCAGCGATCAGGTCGCAGGCCCGGATGCCGATGCTTCGAATGCCGGACTGCCAGGCGTAGTTACTTCGGAAAAGTCGCATCGCCGTCTCGGTGAGCACCGTGGCCAGACAGGTGGGCTCGGACAGGCGCTGTTGCCGTTCGAATCCGTGCAGGGCGCTGTCCCGGACATAAATCTGAACGGTCCGGGCCAGAAATCCCATCTCGCGCAGTCGCGCAGCGACCGCTTCAGCCAGGATCAGGCAGGTCATTTTGACATCCGTATCGTTGGTTAGATCACGCGGTGTGGTTGTGCTGTGGCCGATCGACTTGATTGGGGACTGCTCGCCGAACCGGCTGACAGGCGACTGGTCGAGGCCGTTGGCGAAAGTCCACAGAACTTCACCCCACTTGCCCAGATAGCTGCGCAGAAATTCCGGTTCGGCCTCGGCGACCTTGCCGATGGTATTGAGCGAAATTCGTTTCAGCTTCCGCCAGGTCGACGGACCGATATACAGGAGGTCCTTGGCAGGCAGCGGCCAGACTGTCTGCTTGAAATTTTCCGGCGTGATGACGGTCGTTGCGTCCGGCTTTTTCATGTCGCTGCCCAGCTTGGCGAAGATCTTGTTGAAGCTGACGCCGACCGAAGCCGTAATGCCCAGCTCGCGGTGGATCCTTTGCCGAAGCTCGTTGGCTAAGGCCTCGCCGCCGCCGATTCCAGTGGAGCCAGTGACGTCCAGCCAGGCCTCATCCAGGCCAAACGGCTCGATCTGGTCGGTGTAGCCGTTGTAGATCGCGCGCGCATCGCGGGCAAAACGCAGGTAGCGCGGGAAATTGGCGCCCACGGCGATCAGGCCGGGGCATTTGCCGCGTGCCTGCCAGACGGCCTCGCCGGTGACGACACCCGCCTGTTTGGCCAGCCCGTTTTTGGCCAACACAATGCCGTGCCGAAGATTCGGATCGCCGCAGACAATGACCGGCTTGTCTCGGATCTCGGGCCGGTACAGGCACTCGACGCTGGCATAAAAGTTGTTCATGTCACAATGCAGAATGACCCGTTGCACGAAGAAGCCTCCTTTGTCTAAAGGGAACGAATGTTCTTTAATTATAGGCCGCTTCCCACAAGACTTCAACCTGATAAATTCATGCTTCCAGACATGTTAGAATAAGAGCATGGAATCTCGAGGAAAGCGAGTGTGCAGTCATGATCATCAGCGCCAGCCGGCGATGCGATATCCCCGCTTTTTACACGGACTGGTTTTTCAACCGGCTCCGGGCAGGTTTCGTCGATGTCCGCAACCCTTTCGCCTACCACCGGGTCAGCCGGGTCAGCCTGCTGCCGGAAGCTGTCACCGGATTTGTCTTCTGGACCAAAAACCCCGCACCCATGCTAAAAAATTTGGATAGACTTAATGGCTTTGCCTATTATTTCCAGGTGACCCTGACAGCGTATGGCTCGGATCTCGAGCCGAAAGTCCCGGACAAGAACCGGATTATTCTGCCAGCGATCAGGCGCCTGGCGGACCGGATCGGGCCGGAGCGGATCATCTGGCGCTATGATCCGATCCTGGTCTCCAACACCTACACCCAGGACTGGCATGAAAATGCTTTCGACCAATGGTGTGAAAAGCTGCGTGGCTGCACCCATCGTTGCACGATCAGCTTTCTGGATTTTTACCGCAATACGCGCCGCCATGCCGAGACGATCGGAGCCAAACCCCTCGACGAGAACGCTCAGCAGACACTGGCCTGCCGACTGGCCGACATCGCTCGCAAGCACCATCTGGAGCTGGTGACTTGCGCCGAGGCGGTGGATCTTGGATCTTGCGGCGTTCAACACGGTCGCTGCGTTGACCGGGCGATATTTGAAAAGCTGCTCGGCCGAAAACTCTCGATCCCCAAGGACCGCAACCAGCGGCCATTCTGCGGCTGCAGCCAAAGCATCGATATCGGGCAGTACAACACCTGTCGGCATGGCTGTCTGTATTGCTATGCCAATTACAAGAATAATCCTGCGATTGAGCATGATCCCGTATCCTCTGTTATCGCCGGCCACCTGGGTCCGGATGATAAAATAATAAGCAGAGTGAGGTGATCTTAAATGGTTAGCGATAAAATTCTGGATTTGTCCAAATCCGTCTATGATTTGACCCAAGACGACCCAAACATCGCAGACATCATGAAGTCACTCGGGTTTGAAGACATTGTCAAGCCCGGCATGCTCCAGACCGCCGGACGCTTCATGACCATACCCAAGGGCGCGCGTCTCAAGGGGCTGGATATTAAAGAGATCTGTGCGGTATTCGAATCACATGGATACCGGATTCAGAATTCAAAGGAATGAAGAGGGGGAAATTCAACATGAGCGAGTTAATCAACAATCGCGAGAAACGCAGCCAGATTCTCCAGGATCTTATCAAGGATCTGCACGCTGGCAAAAGCGTGGAGGATGTCAGACAAAAATTCGCCGAAGCCTTTGACGGCGTTTCCGCAGCTGAAATATCCGAAGCGGAGCAGGCCTTGATCGAAGGCGGCATGCCGGTCTCCGAAATCCAGCGCCTGTGCGATGTCCACGCATCGGTTTTCAAAGGTTCGATCGAAGATATACATAAGCCGCAGCCGGATGAGCAGACGCCCGGCCACCCGATTCATACTTTTAAAGCTGAAAATGACGCGCTGGAAAGGCTGCTGTCCGGGCAGATCGAGCCGCAGATCAAGGCGTTGGCAGAGTCGGGCGATGCGCTGAAGAAGGCCTGGTCGCTGCTTAGTGAAGTGGACAAACACTATTCCCGCAAGGAAAACCTGCTGTTCCCGTACCTTGAGCGATATAGCATCACAGCGCCGCCAAAAGTCATGTGGGGTGTGGATGACGAGATTCGAGACCAGATCAAACGATCCGGCGCGGACCTTGACACCGGACGAGCCACGGCAAAAGACCTCCTGGCTACAGTCGAGAAGGTACGGGAGATGATCTTCAAAGAAGACAATATCCTGTTCCCGATGGCCATGGAAAACCTGAAACCTTCCGAATGGAGCAGCATCGCGGCTGAGAGCCCGCAAATTGGCTTCTGCCTGATTGATCCACCGCCGGTCTGGCAGGCGACCGGTCCGGTGGAAGAAGATTCCGCCGTTCAGGCGCCGGCTGCCGGGCGAATCATTCTCCCGACTGGTAATTTGAGCGTCAGGGAGCTGGAAGGGCTGCTCAACACCCTCCCGTTTGACATCACGTTTGTCGACAAAGATGATACTGTCAAGTATTTCTCGCAAGGCAGTGAACGGATTTTCGAGCGCACCAAGGCGATTATCGGTCGCAAGGTGGTTAACTGCCACCCGCCGGCCAGCGTTCATGTCGTTGAACAAATCGTCGACGACTTCAAGCAGGGCAAGCGAGAGCATGCGGATTTCTGGATCCAAATGGGCCCGCGCTATGTTCTGATCCGCTATTTCGCGGTTCGTGACGATCAGGGCCAGTTCCTTGGCACACTTGAGGTTACACAGGACATCGCGCCGATTCAGGCGATCGAGGGTGAAAAGCGGCTGCTGTCATAAAAGCGATTGATCAAAATCCTGGCACAATCTTCCAAAGCACCCGGCAGCGAACTGACGGGTGCTTTGGAGAAGATTCAAATCGGAGCAATCAGGTCATCCGCTCAAACTGTTTGTATGCCGTCGTGGATTGTGCTATCCTTTTTTTGAAATAATCTTAAATTGATGGTGAATTTATGCCAGACCGGATTGACACACCCGTTTATGCTCGAATCGCACTCGACCTCGCTGGTAGAATCGCTGCCGGCGAGATTCAAGAAGGCGACCGAATATCAGGCCGTTCACTGCTCGCAGGACATTACCATGTTTCGCCAGAGACGATCCGGCGAGCGGTTCAGTTGCTCGAAGACATCCAGATTGTCGAAAAGAAGGCGGGCAGCGGCATCATCGTCCTCTCCCGCCAACAAGCCCTGCAGTATGTTCAACGCAACGGCATGATCGCCGGGTTCCGATCGATACGGGATGAAATCCGTCAACTTGAAAAAGAGAAAAGCCAGCTGGAGTCCAGAATCCATGACCTGATGGAACAGCTGGAAGAGCAGGCGGAACGGCTGCAAAACATTCGCCCGGTCCTTCCCTATGAAGTCGCCGTTCCCGAAAACTCGCCGATTGCCGGCAAAACGATCAACGAATCCAAGTTCTGGCAGAACACCGGCGGCACGATCATTGCCATTCAGCGCGGTCAGACCATCATCCACTCGCCCGGGCCGTCCGCTATCTTTAATGCCGGCGATATTCTGTTTATCACCGGCGAAAGCGGCGTTGACCTTAGAAGCATCAGCTATCTCAAATCCTTGGAGTAGACAAACGATCAGATTATAAGTGTTAAGCATCATATCAAGCGAATGGTGGTGTTCTTTGGAACGCTCGGCCGACGCTGGAGAAGATTCGACGACCGGTACTATGACCTGTCTAACAGGATGATCGACTACTGAATCAATTATGCCAAAACCGGTAAATCCCAATGGCCAAGGGCTTCCCGATTGGTAGCCGCATCTGAAAGCAAACCGGGGGATGTTGAACATCAATGCACAGGCGATCAAAATGATCGATGCTGTTTCAGACCCGGCTAGCAAGTGTCTCGACATCTTTGTTACGGAATAAGACGCAAAGACCAAACGTGTAGCGGGTCAATTTGGCGATGCCTTTTCAATGTCTATCAGTAACAAAAAGAGCCTCCCGTCGGGAGACTCTTTTTGTTAAGTGCAGGAATTGTTTAGCCGAACATAGCCAGCAGGAATCCTGCGGCAACGGCCGAGCCGATAACACCGGCGACGTTCGGGCCCATGGCATGCATGAGCAGATAGTTTTTCGGATTGGCTTTCTGACCTTCGAGCTGAGAAACGCGAGCGGCCATCGGGACGGCGGAAACGCCGGCCGAGCCGATCAGCGGGTTGATCTTGCCGCCGCTGATCACGCTCATCAGCTTGCCCAGCAGCGTACCGCCGATGGTGCTGAAGACGAAAGCGAACAGGCCGAGGGCGATGATCTTGAGTGTTTCCCATTGCAGGAAGCTTTCCGCACTGGCTGTCGCGCCGACCGTAACGCCCAGGAAGATGGTGACGATGTTGATCAACTCATTCTGGGTGGTCTTGGACAGACGCTCGACAACACCGGCTTCACGGAACAGGTTACCCAGCATCAGCATGCCGATCAGCGGTGCGACAGACGGAAGCAGCAGAACGGTTACAGCGGTAACGACGATCGGGAAGATGATCTTTTCGGTCTTGGAGACCTTGCGGATCTGGCCCATCTCGATCTGGCGTTCCTTCTTGGTGGTCAGCGCGAGCATGATCGGCGGCTGTATCATCGGAATCAACGCCATATATGAGTAGGCCGCGATGGCAATCGCCGGTAACAACTCAGGTTTGAGTCTTGAGGTCAGATAGATGGCTGTCGGGCCGTCAGCACCGCCGATAATGGCGATCGATGCGGCTGCCTGGAGGTCAAAGTTCAAGAGCCTGGCAACCGTGAAGGCAACATAGATGCCGAGCTGCGCGGCAGCTCCCAGCAGCAGGCTGGACGGGCGTGCGATCAGGGGACCGAAGTCGGTCATCGCGCCAACCCCCATAAAGATCAGCGGCGGGAAGATGCCTAGCTTGACACCCTGGTAGAGATAGTAGAGCAGTCCGCCCAGCTGGCCGTCATGCGCTGGCGTCATCAGACCTGCCAGCGGCAGGTTGGCCAGCAGCATGCCAAAGGCAATCGGCAGCAGCAGCAGCGGTTCGAATTTCTTGACGATCGCGAGGTAAATCAGCACGCATGAGATCAGGATCATGATGACGTGCAGATAGCTCAGCGACGAGAAACCGGAATCTGCCCATAGGTTTTGCAGTGTTTCTAAAAACATGACGGTCCTCCCTTACTGAATCATGACCAGGGGATCGTCCGTCTGAACGGAAGCTCCCTTGCTGACCAGAACCTGTGTGACTGTACCGTCCTTCTTGGCGACAACTTCGTTTTCCATTTTCATGGCTTCAAGAAGCAGCACGACCTCGCCAGCCTTGACGGCGTCGCCGGCCTGCTTAACGATGTTGAGAATTGTACCGGGCATTGGGGCAACCAGCGGTTCGCCTGCGCCGGTTGGCGCGGCCGCGGCTGGTGCGGCGGGCGCAGCAGGCGCTGCAGCCGGCGCAGGGGCAGCTGCTGGAGCCGGTGCGGCCTGAACAGTCGTTACGGACATCACGCGCGCTTCGCCTTTCTCAACTTCAACTTCATAATTTTGATTGTTGATGGTGATGACATATTTCATGGGATCAGTCTCCTTCATTTATACGTGTTGGAAGCTCAGCTTTCCAAAAGGGTAATTGACTTGAAATATAGCTCGTTGGCCGGAATGCCAGATTCGTCGCAAACGATAGCCATGATCATGGCTGCCGTTTTCTCGTCAACACCCTTGAGCTTGAGAGCCTGAGGATCGAAAGATAACGACGGAGCTGGCGCTTCAGGTGCAGGTGCAGCCGCGACCGGCGCTGGTGAAGATTTATCCGGAACGATAAGCTGCACGACCTTTGACAGAACAACGATCAGCACGATCAGGCTGACCAGTACGGCAAAGACCATGGCAATACCAAAAGCTGCAGTGCTAAGGCTATCAATAAACAACTTGATCACTCACCTTCCTGAATCTGTTCAATGGCGTAGGTGACTGTGTTGCTGCGCTTCTCTTCACGGTTGGCGAAGAATTTCTCGGCGATCTGCGGGAACAGGAGGTAATCCAGGACGTCCTCATCGCTTTCAGCGATGTCGCCCAGTTCCGCCTTGGCCTTGTCGAATTCAGGCTCCAGCGACTCGGCATAGCGGCCTTTGATTCGCTTTTCATCGCCCAGGACTTTCTTGACCATCTCGTCGCTGATTTCTCCCGGCGGGGTACCATATTCGCCGCGGACATACGCCTTGACTTCCTTGGAGATGCTTTTGTAGCGCTCACCCAGCAGGACGTTGGTCGCAGCCTGGACGCCAACCATCTGGCTCATTGGCGTAACCAGTGGCGGGAACCCAAGGTCTTCACGGACTTTCGGAGTTTCAAGGAGCACTTCTTCAAGGCGATCAATCGAATTCTGCTGCTTGAGCTGTGAAACGAGGTTGGAGAGCATACCGCCCGGGATCTGGTAGACCAGGGCATCGGTCTTGGTGCTCAGAACATATGGATCCAATAGGCCGGAAGCGATATATTTGTCCATGACAGGCTTGAAGTGATCATTGATCTGCTTAAGCACTGCGTCATCCAGTCCGGTGTCATAACCCATCTGCTTCAGGGTGTAGTTCAATGTCTCGGTAGCCGGCTGGGCGGTGCCGCCGGAAAACGAGGAGATCGCGGTGTCAATGCTGTCGCAGCCAGCTTCAACAGCCTTGAGATAGGTCATTGGTGCCAGGCCGGTGGTGCAGTGAGAATGGACGGCAATCGGCAGTTTGACATTTTCCTTGAGGGCCTTGACCAGGTCATAGGCTTCCTTCGGGCTCATAATGCCGGCCATATCCTTGATGCAGATCGAATTGACACCCATGTCTTCCATCTGCTTGCCAAGTTGGACGTAATTGTCAAGATCGTGAATCGGGCTGATGGTGTAAACGATTGTTCCCTGGGCATGGCCGCCGCGCTTGATGGTTTCATCGACAGCGACCTGAATGTTGCGCATGTCGTTCAGAGCGTCGAAGATGCGCAGGATGTCGATGCCGTTCTCAATCGAGTGGCTGACAAATTTACGCACTACATCGTCCGGATAATGCCGGTAACCCAGAATGTTCTGTCCGCGCAGCAGCATCTGCAGCTTGGAGTCAGGAATATGCTTCTTGATGGTGCGCAGCCGCTCCCATGGATCCTCATCCAAAAAGCGGAGACAAGAGTCGAACGTTGCGCCACCCCAACACTCGATAGAGTAATAGCCTGCCTTGTTAATGGTATCCAAGATCTTTACAAAGTCTTCTTGGGGCATTCTGGTGGCGACCAGGGATTGGTTGGCGTCACGCAGAACAGTTTCAGTGACATTCAGTTTCATTTTACGATTCCCTTCCTAACCTTATTGCCAGGCAACTCAAGCCTGATTTAAAAATTTGTTCAATATATACTAACATTTTTAGGTTGACAAGACAATAATAAAAACCATGGTAGATTAACAAGGATTGTGAGCATCGTTTTAGCTGTCAGCACAAATTTTACACAGAAAAAGAGGGAATCGCAATCGATTCCCTCTGATCGTTAAACAAATAGTAAAACTTTACGATCTGCGGTTCCTGTTTCTGCGCTTGGCAAGCGGCGGTGAAATCAGTTCAGCGTAGATGATGCCATTGGCCATCCCTTGAGCGCCTAGATCCAAATCAAGCTGATAGCTTGCGCCGGCGCCCAGCGCGTATGGATTGGATTGCAATCCAATGCCCATGCCAGACATATTAACGGCTGTGACATCAAACGGGCTGATATCAGCAGGCATCGCATCCCGCGGTTGCTCCATGCTGACGCCTTCGCCACTGAACTGAACCCGCTGCCTTTGTTGGGGGGCTTGACTTTGCATCTGTCCGCGAAGTTCAGCTGCCGATCGCGGATCCATGATCTCCAGCATCTGTAGCATTTCCTTGATCTGTGCCATTAGATCAGCCATTGGAGATCACCTCCTTTTTTTGCTTCAAGAGCCTCATGACTTCGATGAATCAGTCGTACCGGAACCGCCGTCCTGGCGACCGCCAGCGATTGAGCCTCTCATCTGGGTGTCAGAGATGATGTTCTGCATATTGTAGTAGTCCATCACGCCGAGATGGCCTTCGCGGAATGCCTGCGCCAGTGCTTTGGGGACTTCAGCTTCGGCTTCAACAACCTTGGCTCGCATTTCGACAACGGCTGCCTTCATTTCCTGTTCGCGAGCGACTGCCATGGCGCGGCGTTCTTCGGCTTTGGCCTGCGCGATTCGCTTGTCGGCTTCAGCCTGGTCGGTCTGCAGCTGGGCGCCGATGTTGCGGCCAACATCGACATCCGCGATATCGATCGACAGGATCTCGAATGCTGTACCAGCATCCAGCCCCTTGCTCAGGACTGTCTTGGATATGCGGTCGGGGTTTTCCAGCACGTCCTTATGTGTCAGCGATGAACCGATCGTGGTGACAATGCCTTCGCCGACACGGGCGATGATGGTTTGTTCGCCGGCACCGCCGACGAGTTGGGCGATGCTGGCTCGAACGGTGACTCGGGCCTTAGCCTTGAGTTCAATGCCGTCTTTAGCGATTGCGGCGACCAGTGGCGTCTCGATGACTTTCGGGTTGACGCTCATCTGGACGGCTTCCAGAACGTTTCGGCCCGCCAGGTCAATGGCGCAGGCCTGTTCGAAGACCAGGGCGATTTCGGCGCGTTGCGCAGCGATCAGGGCATCGACGACCTTATCGACGTTGCCGCCGGCGAGGAAGTGCGCTTCAAGCTGGTTGGTGTTGACTACCAGACCGGCTTTCGTAGCCTTGATCTGCGGCTGCACGACCCGGTTGGGAATAACGCGGCGAAGCCTCATACCGATCAGATTGAACAGACCGATTTTGACATTGGCTGCGGCTGCAGAGATCCAGAGGCCGACCGGTACGAAGCTGAAAAACAGCGACAGGAAGACCAGGACACCCGCGATAATGAGAATGTAAACAAATACCTCAGAATTCATGTTGATAACTCCTTTCGATTGTCCCTATACGATAAACTGCAAACTGGAAAACAAAAGTTTAGGGGGTGGGATTGTCTTGTGACTGGCTGATATCCTCGACAACAACGCGCCGGCCTTCGGTATAGACGATCTTGATAGCAGCATCTTTGTCTATAAAGGACCCGGCCGAAACGACATCCAGGCGCTTGCCGTCGAAGAGTCCGGTGCCGGATGGTCTCAGCATGGTCAGTGCCGTGCCGGTTTTTCCAACCCAGTCCCGGTAGTCGACAGTTGAGCTGAAGCCTTCCTGCTGGGAAGAGGCGTTTTTGAGGATCAGCTTCTTCGATAGCCTTCCCCGTCGGGCGGATCGGATAATGATGGCCAGCAACACGGCGATTATGACCAGGAGAATGAAGACCATCATCATGGCCTCGAAAAGGTTGCTGGCTGTCAGGATGATGCCAATGATGATCAGGACAACGCCGGCGCCGCCGGCGATGCCGTAGCCCGGTGTGAAAACTTCAATCAGCATGAGAACGAGTCCGACAATGAACAAAATGGCCTGAACAGTGCCGATGCCTTCGACGAAGCTGAATATGCCGAGGCTTGCCAAAAGGGAAATCATCTTATATCCTCCTTGTGCGACCGATGAGTCGAGAACTAAATCTACTATCAGTATAGCCTTCCCCTGGCCTGAATTCAATGAAAACAAAATGAACAAAAAAAGAAGCCGCCCGACAGGCGGCTTCTTAATTCTACGATGTTTATCCAAGTTTGATGTTTAGAAGAACCGATCGAGGAGCGATACTTTGACGATCAGGCTGGCGAAAACAATCGAAACCATCGAGATCAGCTTGATCAGGATGTTGATCGAAGGACCGGAGGTATCCTTGAACGGATCACCAACAGTATCGCCGACAACTGCCGCCTTATGCGCGTCGGAACCCTTGCCGCCGTGCTTGCCGCCTTCGATGTATTTCTTGGCATTGTCCCAGGCACCGCCGGAGTTTGCCATCATGATCGCCAGAATGAAGCCGGCAACCAATGCGCCGGCCAGCATGCCGGCAACGCCGTTGACGCCGAGGATCAGGCCGGTGACGAGCGGTGACAGGATGGCGAGCAAGGCCGGCTTGACCATTTCTTTTTGAGCGCTGCGGGTGCAGATGTCAACGCAGGTGGCATAGTCGGGTTCTGCCGTACCCTCCATCAGGCCGGTAATTTCACGGAACTGGCGTCGAACTTCCATAACGATCGACTGGGCAGCTCTGCCGACGGCACTCATGGTCAGTGACGCGAACAGGAATGCCAGCATCGCGCCGACGAACAGACCGATCAGGACCGGCGGGTTGGTCAAGCTGAGATTGAACTCGAACTCCGGCGCAATCAGCTGGACTTCTTCGATATAGGCTGCGATCAACGCGAGAGCGGTCAAGGCAGCGGAGCCGATAGCAAAGCCTTTACCGGTTGCCGCAGTTGTATTGCCCAGTGAATCGAGGGCGTCAGTACGCTCACGGACTTCGGGGGCGAGCTTGGCCATTTCGGCAATGCCGCCGGCATTGTCTGCAACGGGGCCATAAGCATCGGTTGCCAGGGTGATGCCCAGTGTTGAGAGCATGCCGACTGCAGATAGCGCGACGCCGAACAGGCCGTGGTTGAAATTGAGTTCAGCGCCGGCAAAGATGCCGCCGGCAGCCATGAAGCTCAGCAGAACGGAAACACCAATGATAATGACAGGAATCGCAGTGGACAGCATGCCCAGCGAGATGCCGCCGATGATGATTGTGGCCGGACCGGTCAACGATGTTTCAGCAAGCTTTTTGGTCGGTTTGTAATGGTCTGAGGTGAAGTATTCGGTAAAGAAACCGATCGCAACGCCAGCAGCCAGGCCGGACAGCACAGCAACGTATAGGAACTTGTTTTCCGGGATAAGGAAACTGATCAGGAACCAGGCAAGGACAGCGATCAGGATGGCTGAAACCCATGTACCCTTGCGCAGCGCGTTGAGCAGCGATTTTTGCGTGGCGTCCTCTTTGGTGCGAATGAAAAACGTACCAATGATTGAAGCCAGCATGCCGACGGCAGCCATCAGCATAGGAACTGCAACGCCGGAAAAGCCGTAGCCAGCGGCAACAGCAAGCGCCGCAGTTGAAACGATCGAGCCGACATATGATTCATAAAGGTCGGCGCCCATGCCGGCGACGTCACCAACGTTGTCACCGACATTGTCAGCGATAACGGCCGGGTTACGCGGATCATCTTCAGGGATGCCGGCTTCAACTTTACCAACCAGATCGGCGCCGACGTCGGCAGCCTTGGTGAAAATACCGCCGCCAACCCTGGCGAACAGTGCCATGGATGACGCGCCCATGCCGAAGGTCAGCATCGCAGACGTGATTGCCTGGATGGTTGCAGCCTCAGTAGCAAGCGGCTGGATGGAAGAATAATAGAACCTCAGGAAGAAGAACCAGATGGACAGGTCGAGCAGGCCAAGGCCGACGACCGTAAAGCCCATGACAGCTCCGGATGAAAAAGCGACTCGAAGCGCTCTGTTCAGGCTGCTCTGAGCCGCGTTAGCTGTCCTGGCGTTGGCAGACGTTGCGATCTTCATGCCAATGAATCCGGACAGGCCTGAGAAAAAGCCGCCGGTTACAAAAGCGAACGGAACGAAGGGTGTCAGGAAATCCAGGAAGGCCAGGACGCCGAGGATAATGAACATCGCAGCAAAAAACAGTGCGACGCCGGTGTACTGTCGCTTCAGGTAAGCGTTGGCACCCTTGCGTATAGCCTTGGCAATATCTGCCATTCTTGATGACCCTTCAGAGAACTTGAGGATCTTCCTGGTCTGAATGAACGCGAAGATCAACGCGATCACTGCAGCGACAGGCATCAGGTAGTACAGGATTGAGACAAGTTGGTCCTGTGTCATTGTCAATGCCCCCAATTTATAGATTTGTTTGACTATCAAACATTTCAATTCTTAAATTTATAGCAGAAAAGCACCCTTGTCAATGAGAAAGGGTGCTTTCTTACATAATTTTGATGAGAAATCTGTGTGAATTTCTTGTGCAATCTAACAATAGGTCAGTGCGGTGGGTGATTTTCGATCTCGAACGAATCCCCCTGCCAATTGCGGAAAACCGCCTTGTCCTTGCCGATATAGAACATATAATTGGGAATCATCGGGGTCTTACCAAGACCGCCGGTGCCGTTGACGATATAGGTCGGTATCGCCAGGCCTGATGTAAAGCCGCGAAGCGACTGGATGATTTCCATGCCGGTTTCCAGGTTGACCCAGAAATGGCTTGTGCCGCGAACCTGCTTCGGGTGGAAGATGTAGTATGGGCGGACTCTCAGCTTTAGCAGCTGCTGATTGAGTTTTCTCACGATGAACGGGTCATCGTTTACGCCAGCCAGCAAAACCATCTGGTTGCCAAGCGGGAAACCGTTATTGGCCAGCAGGTCGCAGGCTCGCTTGGAATCGACAGTGACTTCAGCTGGCGAGTTAAAGTGGGTGTTGACATAAATCGGGTGGTGTTTCTTCAGCATCTCGACTAGATCGGGTGTTATTCGCTGCGGTAAGGTGACTGGCGTACGGGTTCCCAGACGGATGATCTCAACATGGGGAATTGTCCGAAGGTCGGTCAGTAACCGATCGAGGGCTGCATCGCTCAGCATGAGCGCGTCGCCACCGGTCAGCAGGACATCACGGATCTCAGGATTCTGGCGGATATATTCGACCGCGTTTTTCAACGTGTCCGGCAGGGTGTGATGATCCTCTTCACCGATCAGCCTTCTGCGCTGGCAGAATCGGCAGTACATGCCACACTGGTTGGTAATCTTAATGATCAGGCGGTCCGGATAGCGGCGCGTGACGCCGGGCACCGGGCTGGAACCAGCTTCGTCCATGGGATCTAGCTTGCCAAGTTCCAGCAGTTCATCGATGCAGGGCACCGATTGCCTGCGAATGGGGTCGTGGGGATCTTCCGGATTGATCAGGGACAGGTAATATGGTGAAATGGCGAAACGATAGGTGTCCGCCACCTGCTGAATCCCCTTCATGGACTCGTCTCCGAAATCAATGAAGCGAGTCATTTCCTCAACCGATGTGATGCGGTTTGATAACTGCCAGCGATAATCGTTCCACTGCTCTTCAGAAGCACCAAGCACCTTCATGATCTTGGCTTTGCGCGCGGCGATTTCATCTTGTCTATCGATTCCTGTCGCGATCGTGTCCTTGACCGCGGTGTAATCGGAAATATCGTCGCGCAGCCGATCCATGCGCTTGTTGATCAGTTCAGTCCTGTTCCTCTCGCTTTGGTTATTGGTCATTTCATATCCCCCGGTCTAAAAAGTCGTACTTAAAGCTGGCAGGTCAAAATCCGAACCAACAACTTAATTCTATTTCCGGGTTGGCGGTTTGTCAATGAAACAAATTGTAACGGTTGCAAAAAGGCGGGTCGGGATTAGACCAAACCGAGATTAATCGAAAGGAAAACCACGTAGGTTAACAACAGGACGAAGCCTTGCCAGCGCTTGAAGCCCTTCTTGCTGAAAAAGCCCGCCGCAACAACCAGGATGATCATGCCGATCGCGATTGGCAATTGCGTGTTGATAATATCCGGTTCGTTCGTCAGGTTAATGGGTGAGACCAGCGATGTGATGCCAATCACCTGCAGGATGTTGAGGATGTTGGCTCCGATGATGTTGCCGACACCGAGATTGGATGCTTTTTTACGGATTGAGGTGATGGTGGTGACCAGTTCGGGCAGCGATGTCCCGAAAGCCGCAAACACAACACCGACGACAATGGAGGGCACGCCCATGATGTTGGCGATCTCGATGCCGTTGTCGACGAGAAGGTTGGAACCGAAGACAACCATGACAATGCCCACGGCAAACAGAACGATATACTTCAGTACGGTCTTTCTTGAAATATCCAGATCATGCTCGATGTTATCCACACCGACGCCTTCATAGATAAGCGGTTCAGAATTGACGACATCGTCAGTCTCAAGGTCATAGTGTGTTGCCAGATCCATTTTGCTTTTGGCTGACCAGGCGTTGCTGCCCAGAAAGAAGATCAGGCCAGCGATCAAGATCAGGCCGAGCGTCAGGGTGAAAGAGCCGACCGTGAGGGCGATGACCAGGGAGAAAATGAGCAGGCTGAGCAAAATCAGGCCGTTTTTCAAGAATCCTTTGCGATCATCCACGACAGGTCGCGAAAAGATGATGCCGATGGCCAGGATCAGGCCGGTGTTGGCAACGATCGAGCCGATAGCATTGCCGAAGGCGAAATTCGTGTCCCCGGCACTAGCGGCGGAAACCGAGACGAATGTCTCAGGCAGTGTGGTACAGATGCTGACGATCGTTGTGCCGACCAGGATATGCGGGATCTTGAAGACCGCAGATACCCAGATGACTGCGTCCAGAAACCAGTCGCTGCCCTTGATAATCATGACAAGGCCAACAACAAAGAGTATGAAGGCTAAAATCTGGTCCAAATTGGTTATCCCCCGATCAGTTGCATTGATTAGCGCACATCCCTGATTGTATTAGACGATGAAAACCCTGTCAACAAGAAGGAAGTGGTCAGGCGTACTGGTTAACAGCTGTTTGTTCAGCAATGGCCAATTGTGTATAATGGTGCAGACAGAAAGGGAGGCTTTCTCTTATGCAGGAATGGGTTATTGAAATCATGGAACAATTCGGCTATTGGGGCGTATTGCTGCTGATTATCATTGAGAATATCTTTCCGCCTATTCCGTCAGAAGTCATTCTGTCGTTCGGCGGATTCATGACCACGTTCACCTCGATGACGGTAATCGGCGTCATCGGCGTCTCGACAATCGGCTCGGTCAGTGGTGCGGGCATCCTCTACGCGGTCGGTCGGCTGCTATCGGCAGAGCGCCTTGAAAGCTGGCTGCACGGCCGGATTGGCCGCATCCTGCACTTCAAGCCGGGTGATGTCTTAATGGCCCGAGAAAAGTTTACTCAAAGAGGTCATATTTCCGTCCTGATCGGCCGCTGCATACCGATTGTCCGCAGCCTGATCTCGATTCCGGCCGGCATGACCCGCATGAAAATACCCAAGTTCCTTTTCTATACCGTTGTCGGCTCATTGGCCTGGAATACCCTGCTCGTCTTACTGGGCGCAGCAGCCGGGGCTTCCTGGGAAAAGATTGCGGGCTATTTCGATACATTCTCGACTGTTGTTCTTGTCGTTATCCTCGTAGCACTGGTTCTGGTCGCCTGGATTTTCTATAAAAAGCGCTTCGCCAAGAAAAAAAACAATCAGCAGTAGGCTAATTTATGAGCAGTCCGCCGTTGTTCAGGCTGCGGCCTCCGTCGATCGGCAGGATGCTGCCGGTCATGTAGTTGGACTGCTCGGATGCCAGAAAACAAATCAGGCCGGCAACTTCATCAGCGCGGCCAACGCGGCTCCAAGGCACCCGGGCTACTGCTTTATCAAGTTCAGTCGGATCGGACATCAAATCGTTGTTCATCGGTGTATCGATCACGCCCGGCGCGACGCCATTGACATTGATTCTCCAAGGAGACAGCGCTAGTGCCATTTCCCGGGTCAGCATGCTGACACCAGCTTTAGCGGCATCGTAATCGAACTTGCCGCATCGGGGGAGGATGTCATGGATCGAAGTCAGCGTAATGATCTTGCCGTTGCAATCGGCATTCGGTCTGGCCGTTGACCGCATCAGTCTGGCAGCAGCCTGGCAGACCAGGAACGTGCCGGTCAGGTTGACATCTATCGTTTTGCGCCAGGCATCTGCCGACAAGCCGAAGAAATCGGCTGGCTGTTGCAGCGCGGCTGAATGAACCAGAATATCCAGCCGGCCGAGTCGTGCCTGAATTTTTGAAAAGACGCGGTCAATATCCAGATCACAACGAACATCCCCCTGCAGAGCAAGGATGTCCGTCCGACCCTGTTCAGCCTCAATCAGGCTCGCAGCAGCTGCCAGCAGATCCGGATCGATATCACACAGGATGATATCGGCGCCTGCCATGGCCAACGCCCGGGCAGCAGCAAGACCGATACCGGCCCCGGCGCCGGTGACAAGACAGGTTTTACCCAGTAAAGTGTTGCGTTCGCTTGACATATTCAGCCCTCCGTCTGTTGCTGCCCTTATTATGCCATAGTCGAGCACTAATGCTATAATTGAGCCATTCAATAATTTGGAGCGACAAAGACATGTACCAGAAAATAATCAAACAAATTCTAGCCGATCGACAACAGGACATGGTTCGGGATATCGCCCGACTGATCAGCATTCAAAGCGATCGCCAGGAGCCCCGGCCAGGCAAGCCCTACGGTGAAGGCCCCGCTCAAGCGCTGGCGGAAGCCTTGGCCATCGCCGGTGAACTTGGCTTTAAAACCCGAAACCTTGACAACATCGCCGGCACCGTCGATTTTGGCGATGGTGAGCCGCGGCTGGATATACTGGCCCATCTGGATGTTGTTCCGGCCGGTGACGGGTGGACTGTGACCGGGCCGTTTGAACCCAAGGTCGAAAACGGCAAGTTGTACGGGCGCGGTGCCATGGACGATAAAGGACCGGCTGTTGCAGCTCTCTACGCCATGCTGGCGGTTCGTGAAGCGGGTATCTCCCTTAACGGTAATGTCCGGCTGATTCTCGGCACTGACGAAGAGTGCGGCAGTTCAGATCTCGAGCATTACTACAAGCGAGAAAAGGAAGCCCCAATGTCTTTTTCACCGGATGCGGAATTCCCGGTGATCAACATTGAAAAAGGCGGTATGCGCGGCAAGATGACGGCCAAATGGCCGGCAGATGACCGGTTGCCTAGGCTGCTGTCCTTAAAATCGGGATTCAAGTTCAATGTAGTGCCCGACAAAGCCGAGGCTGCTGTTGAGGGGATATCCCTTTCTGTGGCCCAGTCCTATGTCAAGCCGGCGAGGCAGAAGACCGGCGTTGAGATCGACCTGAAGGCGGATGATGGAAAGCTTACGATCCGGACAAAGGGCCGGTCGGCGCATGCCTCGACGCCAAGTAAAGGCAATAATGCCTTGACCGGCCTGCTGGACTATCTCGCGATGCTGCCGCTGGCCGACGGCCTCGGTCGTCAGTGTCTTTTGGCCATGAACCGGGCGTTTCCCCATGGTGACTGGGCTGGCCGTGCGCTGGGTGTAGCCATGCGAGATGACTTGTCAGGTGAGCTGACACTCAGCCTGAACCTGATGGAGATGACAAAAACCGGGATGGAAGCGGTATTTGACTGCCGCTCGCCAATCTGCGCCAATGATCGAAATGTGCGGCTTGTCATCGCCAAGTTTTTAGACAGTCTGGGCATTGAACTTGAGGACAAGCCCATGGTGCTGCCCCACCATGTACCTGAAGACTCCCCGCTGGTGACAAAACTGCTGGAGAGCTATGAGTCGGTCACCGGCAAGCCTGGATCCTGCATTGCGATCGGTGGCGGAACGTATGTGCACAACCTGAAGAACGGTGTAGCCTTTGGCGCGGCCGATCCCGATGTGGAGTACTATGTACACGGTGCCAACGAATATGCAGACATCAACCAACTGACAAAAAGCGCCGGCATTTATGCCGACGCCATTGTCAGGATCTGTCAGGACGCATGACCAGCTAATCGAGATACGGGACAAGACCCTTCAAAACTTCATAGTAGGCATTTGGATAAAGGTGGACACCTTCGACTGTATACTCGGCCTTTAACTGACCGCGCTCATCTCTGAGCGGTTGATTGAGGTCGAGAAAGTCTGCACCAAGGTCTTGGGCCATGCGCTCAATCATCCGGTTGCATTCATTAAGCAGCTTATTGGTTCGACTGGACTGCATCATATTGTTTTCGATCCCGTCAAATTGATCCACTTCATTCATTGGGTAATAAGCCATCAGGTAAATTTTGCAGTCTGGCAAGGCCGTCCTGACCCGCTCCAGAATCAGCCGGTAGTTGCTTTCCAGCCGCTCAATAGTAAAATCGGGCTGGGACAGGTCATTCGTTCCGATATTGATGAACAGCTTTCTCGGCTTGAGATCAATTATGCATGCGTCCAGCGCTTCAATCAGAACATCGGTTGTGATGCCGCCAATGCCGCGGTTGTAAACGACGCCAGGTATTTTGAGGCTGGTCATCAGCTCGTTGATCGGGAAACCTTCCATCAGGGATGAACCGGCCATGACGATCTGGCCGGGCAAAATGTGCTTGTTTAATTGCTTGAAACCTTCGATTTTTCGATTTTTTTCCATTTCGCCGAAGCGCTGCATCAGTTCAATCATAGCTTTTTCTTCAGGATTCATCAGACTTGCCACCTTTGTTTAAGATTTGATCTGGAACCATTATACCGTATTTTCTTTCGGAAGGCGGGTGTGCTTCGCAATGCGGTTGAGGACAAAGCAAAACCACCCGGAAACCGGGTGGTTGCCAATTGAATGCTCCAGAATGAAGTCAGGCCGCAGATCCCAGCGGTTGCTTGGATTGGCTGCTCTCGCAGGTTTCGGATGACGGTTCGCAGGTTGTCGCCTGGACCTTTGAGGATTCCTGCAGTGTTTCACGAACAGTCGAGGCGTCTGTGCTCATATTGCCGTTCTCAACGTCGACACCTGACATCTTGGCGGATCCGCTGGTTTCACGATGTGTCGCCTGGGCGGACTCGGAAGATGCTTGCTGGCTCTGGTTCTGGCTGCCTTGGGCTTGAGTGGCCTGGGACTGGTTCGTATTGCCATTCGGATCCTCGAGTGATTCGGTAGTCTGCCAGGTTAGGCGAGTCTGGTCGCGTTCGCCCTTGCGCAGCAAAGTCGGAACTAGGTCACTGAGTGAAGCATCAGCGATAGATTCGGCGTCCCAGCCGGCGTGGAGGTATTGCGACTGATTCAAAAGCATCTGGCGGCCGACGGACAAATCGTTATCCTGGGCCATCTTGCGGACCGCTTCATCATTGGAATAGATCACGCGCACCGCAATGTTGTTCAGTTCACCCTGATTGGCGGTCTGCTCCATGTTGACCAGCTGCTCCTGCAGTTGGATGGCATCTTCCGGCATAACCGCTGAGATGAGCATGTTTTCGACCTGGAGCTGTGTCTGGGTTCGGAGCGTTTGTGCCCATTTCAGAACCGCCTCCCGCCAGCCCAGCCCGATATACTCCTCACGGATCATCAGTTGCTCGGCGTCTTCATTCATCGCACGAACCTGGACAACCTCCAGGTTTTGGTTCAAATCCAGCTCAAGACTCGGATTGACATCAACGGATAATGTTGCATAGACAGGGCTCGTCAAAAGTCCTGACAGCATCAGTCCAACGACCAGCAGCACAACGACGGCTGCGGTTGCTAAGGAAGGGATCAAGTAGTTTCTCTTTTTAACAGCCATTTTCAGTCCTTTCTCCAGGGTGTACTCCTGGCCCAGCATCATGTCAGGCTGCCGTTTGACGCTGATCATCTGACAGTCTTCAGTCAGCATGGTTGCGGATTTATGATTCACTTTCAATATGACGCCCTTATTCATGGTCGGCCTCCTTCTCAAATGCTGAGATATAATATTGGATTAGATTCAAATCACTTTTCAACAACAGTGCGACAAAGATGATATTGGCACGATTGCGATCGATTGTCTTGACCGGCACATCCAGACGCCTGGACAATTCAGACACTGGAATCCTTTTGGTTTTCATGACAGCCTGCATCATCTGATCATCCCCTGCCATCTGTCGTCCGGCCTTGATGCAGAACAGCCGGGAAGGTTTCTGAATCGGAAAACGGTCAACCATGCCGTCGAGGGTCAATCCAAATGTTTTAAGCGTCCCTTCAAGAACTGCCAGTGATTCCTCGGTCTCGAGGTTTTCCACAGCGACTGAACTCATGGGGTCGGCCAGCCGCTCTTCAAACGGTATGCCCTCGCCGGTTTCACAATCGGTGAAATCAAGAGTTCTGGATTGCCGTTGGCATTTCCCAGCCCAATCGATCAACCGGTTGCGAATAACCAGTTGAGCAAAGCCCTTGAACGGAACACCGCTAGCCGGATCATACCGGTCGATCGCCCTGTTGAACATCATGAGCGAAATGCTGAAGGCATCCTGGCTGTCCAATCGCTGTGATCGGACGAATCGGCGGGATATCTTCCTGAGCAAAGTCAGGTTGCTTTCAATAAATCGCTCGCGCAGGTCCTGATCGCCAGCCTGAATCATTTGAACAGTTTGCTCCATTGTCTGATTCATGCCAAAACTCACATGGTTCTCCTTCGTGCTGTTGTCAGGTTTGAGGTCCCTCTACTAATATAATACTGTTTTAGCGGATTGTTTCGGGGGGAATTGCCTGAAATGAAAGCATTATTCTGACAGAAAAAGAAAAGGGTACAGAAAAGAGCCGGAAACACGGTCAGTTTCCGGCTCTTTTCCAGGCAGTATCAGGTTTTGTTAACCTGCAATCGAGGTTTCGATATCCTTTTTGAGCGCATCTTTGGATTTCACGCCAACGCTCTGCATGATCACCGTGTTGCCGGATGTCATGGCAACCGTCGGGATGCTCATGATCTTGAAGGCGGCGGCCAGTTCCTGCTGTTCGTCGACATTCACTTTACCGACCTTGATCTGTCCCGACATCTCGGTTGCCAGCTCATCTATGGTCGGCGCGATCATGCGGCAAGGTGCGCACCATTCTGCCCAGAAATCTATCAGGACGGGTTTTTCAGATTGAAGGACTTCTTGTTCGAAATTGTCTTTGGTAATCGTCAGTACATTTTTTCCAGCCATATTCATTCATCTCCTGTTTTGTATCAAGCTTTGATTTGCTCTCATCTTAACAGGTTGGCCGATCCTGATCTGTGATGGAATCACATTAATTGTTAACAAAAAGAAAATCGATCCGCAAATGCCGACCGATTTTTCGAACAGGATATCAATTAGACAGGGGGGTCAATCTGAAAAAGGTTGGGTAATCGCGACCAAGACACAGTTGAGTGCGGTTTCGAGTCCGAGCTGTCCGGCCAGATCCAAAGTTGTACGATTATAGGTGCCCGGTTGGAGCCAAACGTTCCTGATGCCCAGATCAGATGCCTTCTGAAGATATTCCTGGCAGATCTCAGGTTCGACGACCATATTGATCACATCAGGCTTTTCGGGAAGGTCCGCCAGCGACGGATAGCAAGGGTCGCCATCGACTTCGGTATACTTGGTGTTGACGGCATAGACACGGTAATTGTATTCTTTAAGTTTTCGATAGATCCGATTGCCGAATTTGGTCGGGTTCTGATTCGCCCCGACAACCGCCCAAATCTTTTGTTTGAGCATAGCGTCACTTGACATTGTAAAACCTCGATTAAAGCTTGGGGTTGATGATCTTGTCCTCGAGAATCCTGATCAGTGTATTACGCTCATCTTCGGTCAGTTTAGAGAAGATATCCGTATCGCTCTTCTCGAAAACGCTGCGATAGACTGAAGCCAGCTCACGGCCTTTTTCAGTAGACACTAGGCGGTGGTTACGGCGGTCCACAGGATCCGGCTGGCGCTCAACCAGGCCCATTTCAGTCATGGATGTCACGATCTTGGTAATTGCCGGGTTGGTGAAGCCTGTCAGGTTCTCAATTGCCCGCTGGTTAATGGAGCGTGAAGCTTCATTGCCGACGATGAAATTCAGGATGATGGCGGTGTGAAAACTGACGCCATAAGGTTTCAAAGCTTCATTATGGTATTTGAGGACCGTCTTGTCAGCCTGATGAAGCAGGTTGCCAAGTCTTACCTGGTTCGGATTAAACTTTGAATCGGACTTGCTCATTTGATCGCGCACCTCTTTTCAGATTGAATCTGCTAGCTGTATTAATAATATAGTAGATAATACCATAATATTATGTCAATACAATACATAACGAAATTATATAACGATCTATCAAGTCCATCATAACACTTCATCAATATTTTGTCTAAGTATATTCAGCACATATGGCTGCAACAGGCTGGTTAGGAGGTTTGTGCTCTGAGAGGAGATCTTCGTCTCGTCGGCCGGGCTAATTCTGCCCCGTCGCGATGCCCCTTCTTTTGACAGATATGCTGAACAAATTGAAGTCATGCCCTGCGTTGCTGGAGCAAACAAGCGTTGTTTTCGCAACATCCGGCATACGAAGGAATTAACAACCGGCGTAGCGGGAATGAAACAGGAATTCGTTGTGTTCCGGACAGAATCGACTGCCGGCGCGGTGACAGCAGTTACAGGGCAAATTGCAAAAAAGAGTATACATTATATCGAAAGTGGCTTAATACAGGTGAATATGAGAGGGTGAATTTGTAAAATTGCATAAACTGACAAAAAATCCATCATTTATATTGACAAACAGGATGGATGCGTATAATATATGAATCAAGCAAAGGCGCTCGGCCCCACAAAGGCCAGGCGCTTTTTTCTTTTTCCGGATAACTGCAGTATCTGGAAAAAGTTCTCAAATCTAATTCGCCCGCAAATCAAGACATAAGGAAGTGTCGAACTGTTCGCTAGCATTTGAAAAATGCGGACACAGTTTATTTAAGTGCACTTGCTTCAATAATTAAGGAGGGGAAGAAACCGTGAAAGAATTAGAAATCGTCATTAAGCCTGAACGGTTGGAGACACTCAAGGAAATTCTTCAGGAGTGTGATGCCACCGGCCTCATGATCTCAAGCATCATGGGTTATGGCAACCAGAAGGGGATGCTCGCTCAATACCGCGGCACCCAGTACTCCGTCAACTTGCTGCCCAAAATCACTGTCCGCACCATCACGACAGACGCCAAAGCACAGGAAATTGTTGACAACGTATGCGCCAAGATGGCCAAGGAAGATATTGGCGGCGGTAAGATTTTTATTAAAGACATTGCTGATGTTGTCCGTATCCGTACTGGTGAACACGGCGAAGATGCGCTCTAAGATGCGCATGACGGACAGGCCGTAGAACCTGTTCGGAATGGAAGAAAGGAAGGTTTATCTCGTGGAAGATATTAACGCAATTATTGCTAATCTCGACATCCTATGGGTGCTCATCGCTGGTATCTTGGTCATGTTCATGCAGGCTGGTTTCGCGATGGTTGAGTCCGGTTTCACCCGTTCCAAAAACGCCGGCAACATCATTATGAAGAATGTTATGGACTTTGCCGTTGGTTCGGTTCTGTACATGATTTTCGGTTTTGCCTTGATGTATGGCGACATGTCGAACAACCTGTTTGGTACGTCAGGATTCTTTAATCCGCTGTCGCTGGACCTCGGCTACTCGATCTTTTTCCAGACCGTGTTCTGCGCAACCGCAGCAACCATAGTCTCGGGTGCCATGGCTGAGCGTACAAAGTTCGCGTCGTACATGATGTACTCTGCCGTGATCTCCCTGATCATCTACCCGATCGTCGGTGCCTGGACCTGGGGCGGCGGCTGGCTCGCTGATCTTGGTTTCCATGACTTTGCCGGATCGACCATCGTTCACTCGGTTGGCGGCTGGCTGGCTCTCGTCGGCACAATCATCCTCGGCCCGCGTATCGGCAAGTTCAACAAAGACGGTTCACCGAACGCCATCCCTGGCCACAGCCTGACCCTCGGTGCTCTGGGTGTCTTTATCCTCTGGTTCGGCTGGTTCGGCTTTAACCCTGGTTCCAACCTGGCCGTTGGTCCGGAAATTGGCGAAATCGCCATGACCACCAACCTGTCCGCCGCAGCTGGCGCGATTGTCGCAATGGCTGTATCCTGGATCCGCTTCAAGAAGCCTGACGTCGGCCTGACCCTGAATGGTGCGCTCGGCGGCCTGGTTGCCATCACGGCCGGCTGTGCGGTTGTCGACTACTACGGCGCACTTGCCATCGGCGCAATTTCAGGCATCATCGTTGTCTTCGGTGTGACTTTCCTCGAAAGAAGACTCAAGATCGACGATCCTGTCGGCGCTGTCCCGGTTCACCTCTTCAATGGTGCATTTGGCACCCTGGCAGTCGGCCTGTTCGCGATCACTGATGCAGGCGCAGGCTCAGCCGGTCTGTTCTACGGCGGCGGCCTCGCACAGCTGGGCGTCCAGGCGCTGGGTGTTGCAGCAGTTGGCGCATGGTGCCTTGTGACAGGATTCGCTCTGTTCTTTGCCATCAAGAAAACTGTCGGTCTGAGAGTCTCTGCCCTCGAAGAAGGCGATGGCCTGGATATCCATGAACATGGATCTGAAAGCTATCCTGACTTCGTCATCAAGGGTTAATCGACCATTCGTTTGGTCTGTTGACATAATCATCCCCCTCATTGCACACTATGTGCTGCAAAGCGTCCCGTCGAAGTGTCCACGACGGGGCGCTTTGCTTATGGGGAAGATTAACGAAAACAAGTGCGTTGCGATGGCGTCGAACAAATGGCGCAATACCTGCGTATAATAGAAAGTGTTCATCCCGCTACTATTCGGAATGGGGCGAATCATAGGAGCCGGGATGATTTGGCAACTGGAAGGGGGCGAGCGGAATCGGACCTCGATATGACAAATACTATGACCAAGAAGCGTATTTCGGTCAGCCGTATCCAGGGCTGGTTGAATTTTTCGAAAACCACCCTCAGAGAAATTCAGTTCTCGATCTGGGTTGCGGGCAAGGCCGGGATGCGATCATGCTCGGCAGACTAGGGTATCATGTCACGGGCGTGGATCTGTCGACAGTTGGCATTCGGCAGATGAATGAAGCAGCCCGGCAGGAAAAACTCGATGTTCAAGGCAAAGTTGCCGACCTGTATACCTTTGCTATCGACCAGTCGGTCGACATCATTTTGCTGGATTCGATCATACACTTGTATAAAAAGGATTATGAACGGGAAAAGCAGTTGTTGACCAGGATACTTAAACAGATGAAGCCGGGTGGTTTGCTATGCAATTTCATGCTGAAAGGCAAAACCCGGGAAAATGAGTTGAAAAAAATCTATCAGGAATCCAAAACAGCGTTCAAAGTTCTGCGTGACGATTACACCGAGTATCCGGCATTTCAGACGACATACCATATGTATATCATTCAAAAACAGATCAACGCATCAAAGGGCCGTTAGATGCAGTCATTCGGTACAGAATCCGAACCCTTCGTGTTGATGGGCCAGGGCAAGGGTCAGCTGAAAATGATATAATATAACTAGATAAGTATTTTCGAGTCAAACAGCGAGGTGACAGCAATGAGTTTATTCAGCAATCAGGAAAGCGTGTCCCGGCGAAGAATCATCAAACAGCATAAGAAGAACGGTAAGGTTTACTGTCCCCGATGCTTGTCCACTTCAGTTACGATCGACCGGCCAACAATCGGGACCGGGGTTCGGATTATCGGCGGCATTTTGGGCTTTTCAAAAGGACCCATGGCCCCTGACATGGGAACCAAGCTGCCGCCCATGCCGCCGAATCTGGTGCAGCGTGAGAACCTTGTTGCAGATAAGATCCATGCCCGGTGCAACGACTACGACAAATCTTTCTGGATCCGTCCTTGCTCGTGAATGAGTCGAATGAACTGATTCATGAATAAGCTAGTCGTTGAATGTCGCAAATGTTATGTGTAGATTGAATCGGAACAGAAATCAAACTTGACGGTTGGAGGCAATCATGATTTTCTTCGCACCCGCAGCCCTGCTGCTGATCATTGGTATACTGGTCAAGTATAAGAGAATCACCTGGCTGATCTCGGGCTACAACACGTCATCCAGGGAAAAGCAGGCGGAGTACGACATTGATAAGCTGACAAGAAACGTTGGCAATTTTCTGTTTGTGCTGGCGGTGATCTTTCTCCTGATGGCTCTGGCCAGTCTGGCCTTTCCTGCCTATCAGGATCTTGTGGTTTATGTCGGATTTGCCGACTTGGCCGTCGCGATCGTGGTTGGCATTATCTTTCTCAATACCGGCAACCGGGTCAAAAAAGATAAATAATCCGCTTACAGGAAGAGCTGGAGGCTGATTGCCATCACCAGCATGCCAAAGCCCAGTCCCAGGATGGCATGGTGGGGTTTGCCGTATTCGCGCGCGCTGGGCAGCAGTTCATCAAGTGATATATAGATCATGATGCCGGCGACAGCCGCCAGGACAATGCCCATGAGCATTTCGTTGAGGAAAGGTGCCAGGATCAGATAGGCGATGAGCCCGCCAATCGGTTCGGACAGGCCGGACAAAAGCGACCAGCGGAATGCTTTGCGCCGGCTGCGGGTCGCACAGTAGATGGGAACCGCGACTGCGATGCCCTCAGGGATGTTATGAATGGCAATCGCGACGGCGATTGCGATACCGAATGTCGGCTCCTGCAGCGTCGTCGCGAAGGTGGCGATGCCTTCCGGAAAGTTATGGATAGCGATGGCCAAAGCACTCATGAAGCCCAGGCGCATCAGCTTCTGCTTTTTGCAGCTCGCGGCATCCATTTCCTCGACGTGTCGGACTTCATGCGGGTTTTCAACCGCCGGCACCAACTGATCAATGATAGCCATGACGGCCATACCGCCGAAAAAGGCCGCGATAGTTGCCCAGGAGCCCAATCCCTTACCCCAGTAGTTAACCAGGCTGATCCTCGCATCTACGAGAATCTCGACAAAAGAGATATAGATCATGAAACCGGCAGAGAAGCCTAAAGAGACGGATAGGAAGCGGTCGCTGGTTTTTTTGAGAAGAAGGGCTAGAAAGCTGCCGATACCGGTTGCCATACCCGCTAGAAACGTCAATCCAAAAGCTAAAAGTACCAGATTGTTAAACATCAGGATGCTCCCTCATATATGCATTGAATAGCCTAATTATAGCACTTTGCATCATTTTGGTTTGCCATTTGATGCAAGACTTGTTACGGGTTTGGCTGATTTGAAACCAAACATCGCAGAAGCTAAAATCCTGCCCGTTGGTCAAGCAAGCCACTGCCAAGCCCCAGATGTATTATCGTTCAATTGGCCAAGCTGGTGACACGAAGCTTGCAATCTGATCTGCATTTAGTCTGTGCATATCGACATCTATAACCGCTAAATTGTGACCATAATAACCGGTGGTTTGTAACAATTCCAGCCGGCAATTGTGACACGCTTGTTGATCATGGCCGAATAGCCAAGTGCTCTATTTGAAGCGGTCATCAAAGATGAGATCCACAAATTTGAATTGGCCTATTTGTTTTGCCACGAAAGCTCGAAGTCGGCGCCTCCTTTTGTGCCTTCGGGGGTTGGTTTCTCGTATATGACGATCCTGATTTCTCTGACGATTACTCAGACAAATCGAAAATGCAGTGATTTTGGTTTGACATATGTCATCAGACCTTTGATACTAATCTTAAACGTTATATAATCAATATAGCAAATATTTCGCGATTATTGGAGGAGGAACAATTCATGAAAGTATTAATGATCGGCGGTACCGGCAATATCAGCGCTTCAATCACCCGCATGCTGCTTGAGCGCGGCGATGATGTCTATCTGTACAACCGAGGCAGCGATCGTTCGTTCGAAGCAATGGGGGCCAAGTATATCATTGGTGACGCCTTTGATGCTGAAACGCTTAAGGAGAAGATGAAAGACCAGGCTTTTGATGTCGCCGCCAACTTTTTCCTGTTTACACCCGACCAGGCCAAGGCCAATTATGAAGCTCTGAACGGCCGCGTCGGCCAGTTTATCTTCATCAGCTCCTGCACGGTTTACCAGAAGCCGATCATGCGCCTGCCGGTGACGCCGGACACACCGCTCAACAATCCTTACAGCGACTATGCTCAGAACAAGGCAGCCTGTGAGGAATTCTTTATCGACTGCTATCGTCAGGACAACTTCCCAATCACGGTGGTCCGCCCATCCCACACCTATGGCGAAAAGAAACTGGTCGTCGGACCAACAATGGGCTGGCAGGTGCCGCACTGGACATTGGTAGATCGCATGCTTAAAGGCAAGCCGGTGATCGTCCACGACAAAGGCCGAACCTTCTGGACAACAACCCACAGTGATGATTTCGCCTATGCGTTTGTTGGCCTGATGGGCAACCATACCGCGATCGGCCACCGCTTCCATATCACCAACGATGAGCCGCATACCTGGAACAGTATCATGAAGACCTATGGTGAAGTCCTGGGCATTGATGTCAATATCGCTCACGTTCCAACTGACTTCATCGCCAAACACAGCGAATCCGCCAAAGGTGCGCTGTACGGCGACATGCTGGAAAATGCGATTTTCGACCTGACCAAGCTGCGTGAATTTGTCCCGGGCTATCGGACTAGAGTGCCGCTGCGCGAAGGCCTGGCACGCTCGATCAGCTGGTACCAGAACCATCCGGAAGCCCAGCAGGTCGACGAAGAAAATAACCGTATGACCGACCAGATGATCAGCGACTGGCAGAAGGTACTGGGCTGATCACAAATCTACCAAGCTCCTGAATCAAAGAAGAAACAAGGCCGCCGGGCAGATGCCCGGCGGCCTTGTCTTTACAGCTTGAAGAATGATTCGCGAATAGCGGAATTAGACCTCCGGCGGCTGGCGGTAGGGTTTGCCGCAGTTGTGGCAGAAATCAGCGTCAGGCTTTCTTTCCGCTCCGCAGTTTTGGCAGAATTTCGGTGCTGTGGCGACGGCAGGACCCGAGGCTTGGACGGTCTGGTGCGCGACAGGCACCGCAGTTTTCTTCGGCTGGCGGATGACCAGGACCAGTGCGGTTGCCAGGATCAGGAACAGTCCAATGGATACCAGGAGCAAAATGACTTCCCAGCCAAGGCCTGTCCGCCAGGGGCGGCCGTGTTGCTGGGCTGCCAGCTGATCAAGCGATAGATTGACATCTCCGGGCTCATCGGCAACCGAGTTGTTAACGGCTGCGATGTCGGTCAGGTCAGGCACCTCAAGAAGTTGTTCGTAGTCAGTCTGCCCTTCGGCGGGCAGGGCCCATTGACCTGAACTGCTGATGTCATCTTCGAAGACGGTGGTGGTCGCGAGCGGTGTCTCAAGTCCTCGGGTTGTCTCGAATACGGCGTTCAGCTGCCCGGCTTCGCCGCTGAAAATGAGATTGCCGCCCGGGACCGAGACATCAATCCAGGATCCTGCCTCAAGATTGGCGACCGGCAGGAAGACTTTGCTGTTTTCGACCGAAGCCACCCAGGCCGACTCAGAACCATCCTCATGATAGATCCGGATCGTCAGGTCGGAAACCGGTGAGCCATCCAGGTACAGATAACTGTTGGCAGGTTTCGAGACCGTGTTTCTCGTCCGGAGGTTGTCGGATGATACGCCGTACTCGTAATTGCCTGTAAAAGGCCGGATCGGGGCGCTGGTGTCAATTGAACCATCGGAGCCGATACCGAACATGAGGTCCCCGAACTTTTCGCCGGAATCGTATTGGCCGTTCTTATTGGCGTCAACATACGGTTCGCCGGGTTCGTACTGGCTGCTGCCGAACGGCATTTTGTACAGCCCGCCTTTCTCGGCGAATGATTTCAGCTGGGAAAGCTTCGCTTCATTATCCTTCAGGTCCTCGGCCAGAGCATCATAGTATTCCTTGAAGTTCTTGCGGTTGGGATCCAGAACTTTCCAGAAGTCCAGCTTGTCCGGATACAGCAGGCTGGTCTGGTAAAGCAAAGTGGCGATCGAAAACTCCTCATTGGTCGCGACATTCTCGTACGCGACATAGCGGCCTGGCGATCCTAGATTCCACGGTCCGATCTGGTGCGGATTTTTGTCGCCCCGAAATTTCTGAACCATAGCTGCGAAAGCGGAGGCGAAGCCCTCCATATAGGAATCGGCAGTGTTTTCATTCATGTAGCCACCATGATTGACGTTGGCCGTCCCGATGGGCTGGAGGCTGGTTGCGCGCGTTTCGCCGCGGTTGGTGATCGCGTCGAAGTAATGCCCGAACTCGTGCAGAATCGTAAATTTAGAATCATCATTGACCCGGCAGTTGTCCGGCGTCAGGCGGATGGTTCCGCCGCCGCGGTCGATGCCGTCCGACTCAAAGTGCGAGACCGAGACACCAGTCGTGCCGGCAGATCTCTCCCAACGGGATTCGATCCGCAGATCGCTGTTTTTCAGCGCCTCAACTTCGTCGAGTATAACTGATCCGAAGAACAAAGCATCCCAGGCCATGCGGTACTGGTAGCTCGCGGCTGAGACGGCATAAGGATCGGTAACGTTGCTTGAATACTGGTCCGGCGAACCATCATCGCTGAAACTGAGTGCATCCAGCATCAGGTAGAAAAAGGAGAACTGCCGTTTGACCGGGATGATACCCATCTGGCCGAATGCAGCATCGCTGGGATCGACCTTGATCAGGGAGGCTGCCCAGATGTCGTCATCGGTGGGCGCATCCTTCATATCCACCAGATAGAACGGGGTCTTGTTGTCGGGGAGCTTGCAAGTCGTATGGAGCTTGACGAGAATTGCCACTTGCTTTTCCTGGTCTTTCGGCAAGGGGATTTCGACAAAGAAAAGGCCATTGATGTCTGTGACTGTTTCATACTGTTTGGACGAAGCTTGTCCCGACTGCGCGTCTGCTGCGTCCAGGAAAAGGTCGACGGTGACTTTCATGCGCGGCAGGGGTTCCCTGAGCACATTCAGGGCTTGGCCGGACAGCCAGATTGTCAGGTCTTGAGCGTCCGGTTCCGTTTCGGATTGTGTTGTTTCCTCCGGTGGCTGGGCGTCTGCCTTGAAGGTGTAGATATAGACGACATTGCAGGTTGAACTGGCTGAGACATACAGTCCGATCTGGTCGCCGTCGCGGTAGGCGTTCGGCATTTCAGCCGAGACCTCAATCTCATCGCTTGCAGTCAGGATCTTGCCGACCTCGACAGCTACCCCGGCCGTATTGTCGCCGCTTTCATCGGTTAGCCGTATAGACGAATTACCGGCAAAGCCATACGGCACGCCGGGATCGTCGAAACGGGCAGAAATATGATACCCGGTGTAGTTGATGCCGCCATGGAACTGCCCTTCCACACCGTTCCAGGTATAGTTGTCGACAGCGCAGCTTAGCGACAGCTTCACCTCTTCCCCGGGAATATAGCTGTCACGCGGCTCTGACCAGCTCGCGGATGCCGCGAACACATCACCAGATCGCTCATCTTTGTTTCGGTATGAGGCGAAGCCGCGCTCAGCGACCAGCTCAATGGCATCCGAGTTGTATTCGGCTTGGTCGATCTCGACATTCTCAAGCTGCCAGTAGCCTTCGGCAGCGCTGACCGTTCCTTGCGGCAGGGCGACGGAAAATGTCAAGGCAAAAAACAGCAAGGCAAGAATAATAGATGAGATGCGTTTCATGAAAAACCTCCTGACCATGCGGCTTGAAAGACTGTGGGTTGATCAAAAGGAACTATTAATAGTATAGCATGTTGTCTTGTCTGCTAAAAACAGTTTATCAGGGCTTTTCATTATTGAATTGTGGTAAAATAAATCTTGTTGTGTGCATATTGCGGATTCAACAATGCAGGTTCAACACACTTTGGACATAGACGAACGGAGGAGACTATGAAACTAAAATTTGCCCTGCTGCTTACAATCTCAACCATCATATTGCTGGCATCCTGCGCCGGTCCGGCTAAAACAACGACAGCGTCGCAAAACGGCGATCAGGCGACCGATCAGACTTCGACCAGTTCCCAAGCCGTTTCAGACGACGAAGTCGTCCAGATCAAGGACGCAGAACTGGAAAAGATTATCCGCGAGAAAATCGGCAAGCCTGAAGGCGACATCCTGGTATCCGACATGGCCATGGTTTACTCAATTAACATCAACAACGAAGAGACGCCTGTCAGTGTGCTGGATGGTTTGGAATATGCTGTCAATCTAAGCGATTTCAGCTATCGATACGGTCAACTGGTATCCCTCGACCCCGTTTCCGGCATGCAGCAGCTGACCTATATGAACATCAGCTACTCGACCGTGGATCAGGCGCCTAAACAGTTCAACACGCCGCTGCTTGCTAGAATCAGTTTCATTGAAACCAACGTCTCGGACTTTGCATTCCTGGAGAATGCCACCGCCATGACGAGTGTGAATTTCACGCGCTGCGGTGCCACGTCGATTGAATTTCTAGCCAATGCAAACAGCCTGGAGGAAGTGAATCTTTCAGATAATCAGATTGTGGATATCAGCCCGCTGGCCGGCAAGACGGCGATGGTTTCATTGACGCTTCACCAGAACGAAGTGACAGACATTTCTGCACTGTCTTCATGCACCAGCCTGGAGATGTTGAATATTTCCTACAATCACGTGACCAACCTCAAGCCGATTATGGATTTACCCAACCTGATGCAATTAAGAGCATACGAGGAACTGGATCAGAAGATCATTGACCGCAACCAGATCCAGACCCTGATCGACAGCGGCGTCCAGGTGGACTTTCACGGTTGAGCACCTGACATGATCATCAGCTGAAATAGCGCTGTGCGATCTCTTTTGTTCAGATTTTCTGTACAAGATTTCTGAGTAATGGTCTATAATAAAAGTATAAACATCATTGTCTGCAACAGGGGGTGATCGTTATGACGTACTAGCCCAGCTCAGGATTATAAGCGATGACCAAAGACTCAAATTCGCCAAACTTGGCATCAGGAGCTGCAAGGATTTGCTCGACCGATGCCAGACTGCGCAAAACAAGCAGGAGCTGGCTGCAAAGCTTGGCATCAGCAGCAGTCTGCTCAACCGGCTGATCCAGCTGGCAGATCTGCATCGCCTGGATAGAGTTTCGGATGAATACATCGAGTTGATGATCCAGACCGGCATCCGCTGCATCAATGACCTGTCTCTTCGGCATCCGAAGCAGCTGCAGATCGACATGATTGCGGCCAACCAGGTAGCCCATCTGTCGCGCCGGATTCCTTATGAATACGAGGTGAACGATTGGATCGGGCAGGCTATCCGGCTGAAGAAGTTGATCAGATTCTAAACAAAATATCAAGCCTTGAGAAAATTCAACCATTATATTAATGACAGGCGCCCCGCCGGCAAACCATTGCCGGCGGAGCGCTTATTAGGTTGTCGCTTGTTCGGCCAAGCAGCCGCTCCTGAAGATGTTTTCAGATTGTGCAACGGGTTTCAGAATGCCAGATATGTATAACCATTAATAAGTGATATACTTAACTATTATCTGAAGCAATCTCATGAAACGTGGGTATATCAATGAACAGAATATCTCAAAACAGCTTATTAACTAAAGACTATATTCTTCTATTTATGATCAATTTCGTCAGCAATGCCGGCATGCAAATATTCAGTCCGATTCTCTCGAAATATGCCGTGATGATCGGGTTTCCACAAGGTTGGTCCGGCCTGTTGATTTCGACTTTCGCCCTGATGGTCTTTTTTGCCAGCCTAATATCAGGACCGATCATTGACCGATTTAACAAGAAGAACCTGTTGTTTGTCGCGATGCTGATCCAAACCCTTTCGGTTTTAGGCTATGCGCTGACCAACGGCAATGTTGCGATGCTGATTGCCCTGCGCCTGATCCATGGCTTCAGCGCTGGCATGACATTCACTGTGACCATGTCCATGATTGCTTTTGTCCTGCCGAAGAACAAGCTGGGATCCGGTATGGGAATCTACGGACTCGGTCAGACGTTAGCCATGGCTATAGCGCCCATGCTGGGCATTTTTCTGGTCGAGCGTGTTGGATACCGCAACATGTTCCTGGTTGCGTTTGTGTTGGCCGCGATGGCAGCCGCAATTACACTGATGTTGGGATCGATCAAAGGCGCCGGCCGGGCCAAACACAAGATTTCAATCAAGCATTTGATCCATATCAAGACGTTGCCACTGGCCATGATTTCGTTTTGCAACACCACGACTTACGCCGCCGTCACAGCATTTATCCTGCTCCATGCCGAAAGCCTTGGTGTTGCCAACATCGGTTTGTTCTTCACGGTTTATTCGATTATATTGATTGTCAGCCGCCCAGGTGTCGGTGCCATATCCGACCGGCTTTCTCTCAAGCAGGTAGTTTACCCGACCGCCGTCTTGCTGGTTGTATCACTCCTGATCTGTGCATATGCCACCAGCCTGTGGATGTTTTTGGTTTCTGCGGTTATCATGGGCATCGGCTTTGGCGGTTCGCAGCCAGTCATACAAGCTGCGTCCATCCGGTATGTCTCGCCGGATAAACGTGGCGCGGCCAGCGGAACCTACATGATGGGTACATCCTTAGGCTTTATCACCGGCCCTTTGCTTGGAGGAATTGTTTCTGCCAGCCTGGGCTATAACACGATGTTTGCCGTGATGGCTGGATTCGCAGCAGTGAGCATCCTAATCCTGACCCTGATCAAAACTGATCGCGATCAAACGGAAATCCCGCAACTTGAAGTCAGCACTTGACGGCTGCAGCAGTTTTATTAATGAAAGGTGCACGATACAAATGAATCTTATTAAAAAGGAGACAATTCTGACCAGAGACTTTATTCTGCTATTTTCGATTAACTTCATCAGCTATGCCGGCATGCAGCTGTTTAATTCGATTCTGGCTAAATACGCACTGTCGATTGGCGCACCGGACGGCCTGGTCGGACTGGTTGTTTCAGCATATGCCTTGATGATCTTCGTTGCCAGCATGTTATCAAGCTTGTTTATCGACCGCTTCAACAAGAAAACCATTTTGAACATCGCCATGATTGGTCAGGCGCTAGCGGTCTTAGGCTATGCCTTGATCAGCCAGAACATCTATATATTGCTGGCGCTGAGGTTGTTTCATGGTTTGAGTTCGGGTCTGATTATGACAGTTTCCATGGCCATGGTTGGTTTTGCGTTGCCAAAAACCAAACTGGGAATGGGCATGGGGATTTACGGTCTGGGGCAGACTTTGGCGATGGCGGTAGGTCCCTATATCGGTATTGAACTGGTCAATCGGATCGGATACAGGAACATGTTCCTGATTGCGTTTGCGCTGGTCAGCTTTTCGGCCCTGCTGTCATTCCTGGTGATGTCGGTGCCAGCTGAAAAGACTGTAAAAAACAAGTTTTCTCTAAAGAAAATCATCTATCTCCAGACCGTTCCGGTTTCAACAATCAGCTTTTTTAACGCCGTCGCCTATTCAACAATTGTTGCATATCTGGTCATACATGCTGACATACAGGGAGTCGGTGATATCGGCTTATATTTTACTGTCTACTCGGCATTTATTCTGATCAGTCGACCCCTGCTGGGATCGATTTCGGATAAATTGAGGCTCGAGGCAGTGGTATACCCAGCCATTATCTTCATGGCGGCATCTCTGGTCTTGTCATCTTATGCGTCAAGTTTAACCGCTTTCCTGGTCGCGGCATTTTTCATGGCGCTTGGTTTTGGTGGTGCCATGCCAGTGCTGCAGGCAGCCGCTATCCGCAATGTTCCAAACGAAAAGAGAGGCTCAGCCAGTGCGACCTATATGATGGGCACATCGCTTGGCTTTATTGTTGGCCCGATTGCCGGCAGCAGCATCGCGCTGCGCCTTGGCTATGGTTCGATGTTTCGCGTCATGGCCGCCATCTCGCTTTTAGGCATACCGGTTATTATGATCAACACGCTGATTCAAAAAAGGCGTTCGAGATCTTCTGAACAGAAGGCCGAAAGCTGATTTGCGGATTGTCTTGACAAGCCACAACAACAGGTATAAAGTCAAAACCATCCAAATGCTTTGATGATCAAAACAGATAGGATGGGCTGAAGCATGTCGAATCGCGCTGACCAAACCAAATTTCAGGACTTCATCCGTTTTGTCAAGTTTGCGCTGTTTTCGGCGACCGCCGGCATCATACAGATCGCAAGCTTTACCGTGTTGTTTGAACTGGCGCATCTGCCATACTGGCCGGCTTATCTGATCGCGCTGGTGCTGTCGGTGGTGTACAATTTCACCATCAACCGGAAGTTCACCTTCAAATCCGCAACCAATTACCCCAAGGCCATGCTGAAAGTCTTCGGCTACTACCTGATCTTCACACCGCTGTCTACCTGGTGGGGGGATGCGCTGACGGGAATCGGGTGGAATGAATACCTGGTCCTGGGTGGCACCATGCTGAGCAACTTCGCCACCGAATTCCTGTTTTGCCGCTTTGTCGTTTACCGGCATTCGGTCAACAGCGCGGTCCATGCACAACCAGATGAGATCGAAAGCCAGCCTGGAGTTTCCTAGGATATGCCAGAGAACCCGAGTCAGTCGAACATCTTGTAAACAGATTCAACCGGAACCACCTGGCTGCGGCCAAATGCCAACATTTCCAGGCCCAACGCCTTGCGCTCGGCCGAAAAAGAAGCGGTGGTCTCAACCGGGACAATGCAGTTATAGTTGAGTGAAAAAGCGAAACTGCAGGTTTCCAGAACACAGACATCGGTTGCCGCACCGACAACAACAAGGTTCCGAATGTTTTTTGATTTCAACAGGCTGTCAAGATCTGTGTTGAAAAAGGCGTTCCAGCGGTTCTTGACGATCAATTCCTCGCCCGCTCGCGGCGCCAGCGGCGGGATAATTTCGGCATCCGGCGTTCCCTTGACAAAATGCTTGAACTTTTTCACGGCGAAGCGCTCAGCCAGCATCGGCCAGTCGCTAAAAGCCGCTTCATATTCCGTTTTGATATTGACGACCAGCATGCCGTTGGCGTTAAAGTAGTCCTTCAGCCGGACCATGGGTGTCACAATGTCCTCCTGCCGGGAGACATCCACGTTGAGCATCCGCACCAGCGATCCGTCCGGCGCGCCGCCACCATATTGCATGTCAATCACGAGCAGCGCTGTTTGGGTCTTTTGAATCATATTGATTTCTCCTAATCGTCAGGCCTGGATCGTGGCTTCACTGCCAACGACCTGCCAGGTCCCATCTGTCTTTTCAAGTGTCAGGAATTGATAGCCAAAACCATTTAGAGCCGAGTAATAGATCCTGATGTCCAGTACCAACGTCGATTCGCTAAAGCTATGCGTATCCAGAATAATCAGGGCACCGCTTTCAAACCCCATTTCAGAATCTGACAGGTAGCCGTTGGCCTCCAATTCATCCAAAGACAGGTTCAGGATGGTCCAATCCTTATATTCAGACAAGTCCAGCAGCTCGGCCTGGCTGTCTTCGGACAAGTTGTCCAGGTTGCTGGTATCGATTGAGATATAGTCCAGCTGCCGGTCTGCAAGTCGGGTTTCAAGGATCAGATAATCGATGGCGGCAAGATATCCGAGCACCAGATCTTGGTGTTCGGCTGTTGGTTCGGATTCCGCTGGTTTGGACGGAATGACCAGGCTGAGCAGCGCGATCACGGCAAAAATAAAGACGACTGCCGCCAGGCTGGACAGTATAAACTCCTTCAATCGAGATTTGATGTCGCCGGCAGGTTCCGGCTCAGACGGGATGTTGTCGGTCGGTTTGATCGGTTCATGATCTTGCAAGCGGCGTTCCATCATGGGTTTCCTCGCTTTCTTCAACTGTCTACAGTAATCGGTGTCGAGCGGTGATGGCTGCCGAATGTCAGCTACCCAAGTCAGCGGATCTGTCCTAAACTATATCATGAATCAGGGCGTTCGTCTTGGAGCTCGCCCTCAAGCTGCAAGCGATAGTCCTTGAGCTTTGACTTTTCCTGATCCGAGAGGTTCGGATACTCCAGCGGTAGATAACCGATCTGCCTGACGATGATGTCTGAAATGAGCAGGCGAGCATACCATTTGTGGTCCGATGGTATGATGTACCAGGGTGCGTGCCTGGTTGCGGTCTGCCGGATCATTTCTTCGTAGGCTTGCTGGTACTGGCCCCAGAACTGGCGCTCGCGGAGATCGGCTGCTGAGAATTTCCAGTTTTTGTCCGGGTTGTCGATCCGATCGAGAAATCGCTTGGCCTGCTTATCTTTAGAGATGTGAAGGAAGAACTTGATCACCTGGATGCCGTTTTCGTGCATATACCGTTCGTAATCGCGGATCTGCCGATAACGGTTTTCCCAGATATGCTTGTCAACCAGTTCTGCCGGCATATTCTGGTCGAGCAGCAGATCATGGACTTTGACGACCAATACGTCCTCGTAGTACGAGCGGTTGAAGATGGCGATGTTGCCGCGCTCGGGCAGATGCTGGTGGCTGCGCCAGAGGAAATCATGGTCCAGCTCTTCGGTGGACGGCTGCTTGAACGGCGTGACAACAACCCCCTGTGGGTTCAATCCGCTGCAGATATGCTTGATCGCACTGTCCTTGCCGGCAGCGTCCATTGCCTGCAGGATAATGAGAACGCCATACTTGTTATGGGCGTAAAGCTTATTCTGCAAAGCAGCCAGCTGGCGGATGTTGCCTTTGAGCATTTCCCGGACATCCGGCCCTTTGGATAAGCCGCCTTTGTCACGGGTTTTGAAATCAGTCAATTTGAATGCCTGATCGTTCTCGATGCGGTATGGTTTAGCGTCCATCGATTCAGACCTCCTCCAGTTTCCAGACGTTTTCAGGATAGCTCGATCGCCATGTGTCTGGCAATCAGGCTGACGACAGCTTCAAGCCCTTGTGCGTCTTGATCATTGAAGCGTGCCGGAGTCGGGCTGTCGATGTCGATGATGCCCAGCACTTGCCAGTCCTGATCGAAGACCGGAACGGCTATTTCAGATCTGGAGTCCAAGTCACAGGCGATATGGCCGGGGAAACTGTGCACATCCTGGACGATCACGGCTTTACGGTTCTGCCATGCAGCCCCGCAAACACCTTGGCCTAGGTCAATTGTCTGGACGGCCGGTTTGCCCTGGAACGGTCCGAGCACAAGCTTGCCGCGGCTGACGATATAGAACCCGGCCCAGTTGATGTCGCAAAATGCCGCCCCCAGTACGGCCGCCGCGTTGGCCAGTGCGGATACGGCAGTCGGCGCAGGGTCTGTATACACCGCGACCTGCTCACGAAGCAATTGGTAAAAGGCTTGTTTGTCATGCGGGTAGTCAATGTCGAGGTAGGACATCTGTGTGCTCCTTGCATATATAACGTCGGCTAGGCGAGGTTGATAGACATGACGATCAGGCCGGCGATCAGGCTCACAAGATTTGCCGTGATGGCATAGGCAATCCGCCGGCCTTTGCTGTGCTGCCTGAGCAGGAAAGCAAAGGCAATGGTTTCAATGATCAGGATTGCGGCTTCGACCGGCACCGATAGCAGAATCGCGGTCAGCATGCCGCTGCTGATGGCTGCCGTGCCAACGACCGCGGTGAGCAGTACCTGGGTAACCAGGTTGACGACTAGAAACCAGGGCCAATTTTTGCGAAGTGAGAATCCAAACAACAGGAGGATGATGCCCTCAATGATCAGGGTCGGGATCAGGGTCGATAGAATC
Source organism: uncultured Saccharofermentans sp. (assembly GCA_963675845.1). Taxonomy (GTDB): domain Bacteria; phylum Bacillota; class Clostridia; order Saccharofermentanales; family UBA5734; genus UBA8949. Next base: position 998,440 of record OY776634.1, read on the forward strand.
TGAATGAGATAGGACACAAAAGCTGAACGGGTGGTGATCCGACCGGTTTCATAATCGTAGGTCAGGGTCATCTGAAACGCTGTCCTATCCAACACCGGGCTGATGGTCAGGCTGTTGTCTGGCGCGACAATAATCATCTTGAATCGGTCCGGCGTCCCGAAATAGCTGAAATGATGAACCATCCGTTTCCCTTCAGCCGTTCCGGTCAGGGTGCCGAACAGCGGCGCGCTGGTGCCCTGGACAAGAGCCGGCGCCCAATCGCCATCCTGAAGCGTCAGCAGTATATTGAATTTGACGGGATCGAACTGTCCGTCTTCGTTATCCAGATTGGGCTGTCGATTACTGTCCTCGGTCATCAGGTCGAGGTAATAGGTGTCTTCCGGCGGGTTTTTAACGAAGATGGTAATCGAAGGCTTGGGGCCGAAATCCGCTGAGACCGTCATCGCAAAAGCCAGGACGAACGAGACAGATATCAGAAAGATCAGTAGAAAAGCCCATGTAGACCTTTTGCTTTTTTGGTTCATGTCACCACCCCATTTGCTGTTTGCTACTACCATTATACGGCTTTGGATCAAAAAAATCGCCTGACGGCTATCGTTCACTTCCGATAGGCGACATAGATATCCGCTTCGACCATCTGGTTATCGACAAAATAGTGGTGTGTGAAATAGACATTGCCTTGCTGGTCAATGGTCGCTTCACCCGCCAGTGGCGAGAAGATTTTTTCTGGCTCGGTCCACTGGCCGTCAACCCGCATTGATCGCCAGAGCGCATAATCCCGGGAGATCCACAACTCGCTGCCGTCTGGCGACAGCGCCGGCCAGCCCTCGTCGCGGTCGGAGTTAATTTGGTGAAGATTTTGCGGACGCTGCCATGAACCGTCAGGAAACTGCGTCATGACCCAGATGTCCAGGCCGCCCATACCGCCGGGTCTTGCCGAATGGAAGTACAGTTTATCCTGGAAGATGTGCAGTTCGCCGACTTCCCAATCGTCAGGGAACTCGACGAGTTTCCAGTTCTGCCATTGGCGGGTTTCCGAATCAAAATCCGCGGTAAACCAATGGAGTCCGGCATAGCCCTCCCGTGCGGAACAAAACCAGAGCTGGTCATTGAGGACGACTTCACACCCGTCCAATGCCAGCTTGCCGGGGGTTTGCAGCCAGACCCGTTCAGGGAGGGACCATTCGCTGCCGTTCAGTGTGGAGCGGTAGATGCCGGTGACGCCATCGGTCAGCTGCTGTTCAACCGGAACAGTAACATCCGGCGAAAAAAAGAAATATAGCGTTTGGCCATCTGGCAGGATAAAGGCAGAATCCTCACCGCCGGCGGTGTTGACCGGATAGGGCAGCGGGACGGGATTCTCATAATCTCCAGACAGCGATTTTGGCGGGTTTGGATCCGCTTCGGGGACCATCTTGATTGAATCTGCCGGAATTTTATCCTCGCGTAATACAATGATATGGGTTGGCTCACTCGAACTGTCGGCAGTCTGAGCGATCGCAGGCGCGGATGACCCGGCTGTTTGGTTCTGACAGCCGGAAGAGATTAGGAGCACTAAGAGCAAGAGGATGATCATACGCTTCATCTTGACACCTTCAGTTCATACAGTTGATTGGTTTTAGAGCCTCTACTTGAAGATTTTACCTGAAAACAAAAGCCTTGTCCTGCCAGCTGCTCAGTCATTTGATTGTTCAAGCGGCAGGCTCAGCGTGAAGACTGCACCGCCGGAGACATCGTTGCTGGCAACAAGTGTGCCGCCGAGTGCCGTGGCAGCCGCTTGTGCAATAGCCAGACCGAGTCCGAACTGTCCGTTTTCCCCGCGGTAGAAACGCTTAAAAAGGTGTGGCAGGTCTTCAGCTGCGATGCCGCTGCCATCATCGCGGACAGAAAAACGTGCCAGGCTCTGATCAATCTCCAATGTCAAGCGAATGGTCTGTCGGGCATGGCGAACGGCGTTCGTCAACAGATTGGAGATCACCTGGTTGAGAAGGGTTTCATCTGTGCTGATCTCAACATTGCTGTCCGGTATTTCCAACTGGATCGCGATATCGCTTTTTCGGGTAGCCAGAACGCCGCGAAAGCGCTGCGCCAGATCACACAGCCAATCTGAAGGGTTCAGTCGGATGATTTCCAGCTTGCCTGCCGGATTGTCGATCCGGCTCAGGGTCAGCAATGATTCTACCAGTCCGCTTAGGCGGATGCTCTCAGCACGGATCACACCGGCTGCCCGCGGCACATCCTCTAGAACCCCGTTTTCCAGACCTTCGGCGTAGCCTTGGATAGCTTGCAGCGGTGTCCGGAGTTCATGAGAGGCGTTTTGCAGAAATGTCTTCTGCACTGAATCGGCTCGCTCAAGCTGTATCGCCATCTTATTGAACTGTGCCTTCAGGCCGGAAATTTCCGTGCAATAGGCTTCAGGTCTCTGGGTTTCAAACGATCCTTGGCCGACTTGTTTGGCAAATCCAGATAAATCAAGCAGAGACAGCTGAATATGCCTGGCGGTGTGTCGGGTCCAGAGAATGCTGGCCAGACTGCCTGCTACAAGGACCCCGACCAGCAGGAGGTTGGTCAGCAACAGCAGACCATGGGTCGGACTGTAGCGCACCAGGTAAATAATCCAGGGCGATTGACCGGGTCGGTTTTCAACGACCGGATAACCCAGATACATGACCTGGCCGGAAATTGTTGTCAATGTCTCGACCGACCCTGCGGTCAGTCCCAGGTTTGTTTGCTGGCGGATGCGCCCAAGAATCCGCTGACTGATACCCAGATTCTCAAGACTGGACGGGAACAGAACCTGCCCATCATTGGCGATGACTAACATATCTGATTCGCTGATGCTGCTGGTGGTTCTTAGCAAGGCTCGGATGTTGGCCAGACGGTCGGCAATCTGGTCAGGTTCGCTATTTGTATCTGGCAGCAAAAGTAATTGTTGTCTAATCAGAGTCTGCGTGATCGTTGCCGTTTCCTGCAGGCTGTCGCGGGTTGTTTTTTGCATATAGAACCGCATCACAACATTGAAGGCCAGCAGGATGACCAGGGGGATAAGCACCGCGCTGATTATCAGCGGGACGGTAATTCGTCGGCGAATACTTTTCATGACCATTCCTCGAGGCGAAAACCGAACCCCCAGACCGATTCGATTCGGATGCCGGTATCCAGTGGCGCAAGCTTTTTGCGCAGCCGCTTGACAACATCATCTGTCGCGCGCGTGTCGGTTTCAAAATCAAACTGCCAGACTTCCCGAAGCAACTCTTCGCGAGAGATCGCTTTCCCGGGATTGGCCAATAAGTAGCAGAGTAGAGTGTATTCAGTCGGTGTGACATCCAGTATCTTGCCGCAGCAGAAAGCCTGTCTGGCGTCGGTGTCAATTGACAGATTGCCGGCGGCAAGCAATTCACCAGGCCGCTGGCCGCGATCCAGTTCCAGCCGCCTGAAAATGGCTTTGACTCTGGCGACCAACTCGATTGGGGAAAACGGCTTGGTCAGATAGTCATCCGACCCCAAAGTGATTCCGGTTATCCTGTCCAGTTCCGAATCACGGGCAGAGACGATGATAATCGGGATGGTGCTCTCCTGCCTAAGCTGATTGCACAAGGTCAGACCGTCAACGCCAGGCATCATGATGTCAAGGATGACCAGATCTGCCGGCTGAGCAGAAAAGGCCATCAGAAGATCCTGGCCATTGCCAAAAGTTTGGACCGTATAACCCTCGTTTTGCAGAAAACTGCGGATGAGATTCTGGATATTGACTTCGTCATCTGCGACATAAATCAGCTTTGCCATCTGCGTGCACCTCAGCTGTATTTTAGCACAACAGCCGGCCGCCCTGGCATCTGCCACAAATCTGCCGCATTTTGACCTTTGAACTGCGGCAAGCGCCGATGCTATGCTCAGGGTGCAAAACAAATCGATAGGCTTTGCGAAACGACTTGAAAGGTGAAACTGATATGAAGGGAAAATCAAAATGGCCATATAAAACCGCAGGAGTTCTACTGGCCGTTGTGCTGATGATGAACATCACCGCCTGCGTGCAAGATAAGAGCGAAAACAACAGTCCAGCACAGACAAGCGTGGTGTCATCGAGGGGTGTTGACGTCAACTGCGAGCCCAATGAAGTTGATCTGCTCATCGATTCATTGATCGAACTGGGGGATCTTGCCGCAAATCTGGAATCCGTTTCTGAAATCGACCTGAGAAGCCCTGAAGACTAGACCAATATTTGGAGGTGTTTAGCCATGAAAAAAACATTAGCCGTGCTCCTCGTTCTGATGATCGCACTGTCCGGATTTTCTGCGGCAGTCTCTGCCCAGGAAATCCAATCGCCAGATCGTCCGGACCCATCTCGGATTGCCGAGCTCATCACCGTTCGTCAGCAGATTCTGGACCTGAGAATCCAGGTGCTTGACCTGCAGCGCGAGATCCTTGGTGAGATCAAGGCCAACGACAACCTGCGGCTTGTCTTGATTGAACGGTTGGAGCAAAACCGCGACAGCTTGTCTGAATCCACCCTGGCGACGCTCAAGTCGCTGCATCATGAAGTCCGGGTTGTCCAAAAGATATTGCTGGATACACGAGGAGACATTGGGAATTTGACAAAAGACTTAAGAGCGCTTAACCCCAAGGAAGATCTGGAGGAAATGGTTGCAATCTATCACGATATCCTCGATATCCAGTCAGACAGGCTGGAAAAGGTCCGGGCTGTCGGTGATTTGCTTGAGCAGATGATGGGTATTGATTGGAATTGAACGGACGGGGGGCGCCAGCAATTGCTGGCGTCCCCCGTGAAATACCGATCAAATGAGTCTGTCTTGGCTAGTTCGGATTATTCAAAAATAACGGTTTCGGTCCAGGCGTAGTTCTGGTAGATGTCAATCAGCAGGTAGGACTGGTATATGGGCCAGCTGCCGATATCTTCATAGGAGACTTCCGGCAGTGTCTCGCCGATGATTAGGGGATCGCCGAAATAGTAGCTGGCGTCAAAGTCTCCCTCGTAGGTATAGAAGTCGCAGACAAATTCGACCAGGTCACCTTCCGAAAACTGGAAGTAGCCTTTACCTTCAGTTCCGGCGCCGCCGATTTGTGAATTGCTGTAAGCCATGCGGTAACCGGCGATGCTGCCGTCGGGGTCGACATCGCTGTAGATCAGGATAATTTCGATATCAGTTGTTTCGTTCAGCACAGCGGGAACATAGCCGATAAAGGTCGTGCCGTCGTCGGTTTCCAGGATGTCTTCGGCGTAGTAGCAGACAATCTGACCGCCGATCGCCACCCAGGTGTTGTCCTGGCCGTAGTTGAAAATCAGGTTGCCGTCTTCATCGTTTTCGAAATACTGGTCCAACCCCAGATCGATAAAGCCTTCACCGTCGTCAACCAGGATCTGCAGCTGGACTTCGGTCAGCAGGTCCCAGTCCTCATCGGTCATCGGCAGATAGTAATACTCATTGATGTCATCCCAGAAGATTTCCAGCTCGGTGTATTCGATCATGTCATAATCGTAGCCGGCCGTGGCATCTTCGTCATACCAGTCATACTGGTTGAAGTCGGTGACTTCATCGGCGTCATCGGTAAAATAGGCATGCAGTGACTGGCCGTCTGAATTGCGCTGGCCGTTTGCCAGGATGTTGACGAAAGAATCGTAGAACTCGTAGATCTGGCCGCCGAAGCCAATATCTTCGAACATCATTCGAGCATACTGGTAAACGCTTAAATCCGTATAGGGGAAATAAAAGGACAGTCCGTTGATGCCGCGAGACGTGCTGTCGTTTTGGTATTTGACGCAGCTTTCGACTGCCGCGACCAGTTCGGCTTCACCGTCCAGGTCGCATTGGTCGGTCAGGTCGACCAGGTCGAACATGTCGCGGCGGCCTTCCGAAAATGACTTGGTATCTGCAACGGCATCTGAGATCAGGTCAAACTCCTGTTCGGCCAGGTCCCCGGAGGCATTGGCCATCATCGCGCAGAGCGTGGCGTAGACGTAGGGGATTTCACGCAGCGATACGACCGACAAGGTATAGCGCGGGTCGTTTTGATCGATGAAACTGTCCACAACAGATTTGCCCAGCTCCACCGTATCGATTGAGGGGTTATCGCCGACCGAAGTCAGCCAGACCGAATAATCCCAGCCCAGTCCTGGCTCGTTTTCTTCGGATGCGATCAGGTAGTCAGCATAGGGCTCAAGCATATACGCTGTCTCAATCGATCCCATCAGGCAGGCATCGAATCCGACAAAGTCAAATTTAATGTCGCAGGCCGCCAGAGACTGGGCAATATCTGGCAGATACAGACAGGAGTCCGGATAAACCTCATCACTGCCGAAACCATAAAGCGAGCCGCCGCCGTGATCCCAGAAGACCAGGGAGTAGCGGTTGGCCGGATAATTGGCAACGGAGTAGTCAATGAAGCTCTTAAGTGCCTGCGGCGTCAGCATTGCTTTCTGACCAAGGTTTTCAAGCAAGATCAGCTCGCCATCCCGAATGGTCCAGCGCTGGACCTCGCCGTCGGTCATGCGGCTGTTCTGCCAATACAGGCAGCCGCCGGTTTCAATAATCACATTGACGTTGGATCCAAACCTTGCATCCAGCATTTCCTGGAGATCGAGGGTCGCGGCTCCGCTGTTGGATTCCAGATCCGATCCGACCATGTAGATCATGATCGTGTTGACGTCCTGGCCACCCCCCAGGATGGTCGTGTAATTGGGTCGAAAGCTTCCCTGCTGCGGAATCGTCGGGACTGCCTGGCTGGTTGAAAGGGCGGTATTGGAGGTTAGATCCGTCGGACCTGCAGGCGGCCTGTTGCCTAGGCTGACCAGTAGGGCGATGAGCACGATGACGGATACGACGACCGCGCTGGCAAGAATGCCTATAATCGTATGGGTTTTCTTCTCCCGGTTTGCCTGGCTGGGTTGAGTTGCGTAATAGGCGGGCTGTACAGGCTGCGTTAGCTGGGGCCTGGGTGCATGCAGCTGTTTGCCGCAATTGGCGCAGAACGCAGCATTGGCAGGGATTTTACTGCCGCAGTTTGAGCAATACATGGCTTCCTCCTACGATCTATAATCTAAAATACAACTAAATAGTGTTATTTTACCTTATTCTGCAACTGAAAACACGCCCAATAGGCTGTATTTAGGCAAACTTTGGGAAAAATGATGTAAAATAGCCATAGGCAGCTCGGCAACAAACGGCTGACAGCCTGTAGAATCTGCATGAGGGAGGTCAAGCCATGTCTGAAGCAGTTGAATTATTCAAGAAAATCAAATTGTTTGTGCTGGATTTGGACGGTACAGTCTACCTGGACGACCAGATGATCGACGGATCAATGGATTTCATCGATCGGGTGAGGAGTACCGGGCGATCCTATTTGTTTTTCACCAACAACTCGTCGAAAACAACTATTCAGTATATTGAACGGCTGAATGGAATGGGGTTGGCCATTCAACGCCAGGACATCATGACATCGGGCGATGTAACGATTCGTTATTTGAAAACCAAACACCTTGGACAGACGGTTTACCTCATGGGCACCCAAGCCTTGCGAAAGGACTTCGAAGCCCAGGGGATTCGACTGGTTGAAAATACGCAGCCGGATGTGGTTGTGGCAGCTTTTGATACTGAGCTGACCTATTTGAAGCTGGAAAGAGCCTGCTCCTATATCCGCAATGGGGCTGCTTTTCTGGCAACGCATCTGGATATCAACTGCCCGACAAAAACCGGCTTTATCCCGGACTGCGGTGCGCTGTGCGCCGCGATCAGCTTGTCGACCGGGCGGCAGCCGAAATATTGTGGCAAGCCCTTTATTGAAACAGTCGAGATGATTGAGGATGCGACGGGTTTTGGCCGATCAGACATCGCCTTTGTCGGTGACCGGCTGTATACGGATGTCGCGACCGGTGTCAATAACGGATCGGCAGGCATTCTGGTTTTGTCTGGTGAAACCAAGCCGGAAGCGATCGATTTGTCCGAGATCAAGCCGGATCTGGTTTTCGAGAACCTCAAGACCATGGCGCAATATCTGTAGTGAACCAACCTGTCATTTAGATGATAAAACGTCACCGAATAAAAAAAGGTAAATAAAAAGCCCTAAACCGAAGGTTCGGGGGCTAATCCGTTCTTTCCGAATGCTATAAACGGAAGTTTATGCTTCTGTCTTGCGCTTGTATCCCATCATGAAGTTCAGGACACGTATACGATCTTCAGGAAACTCGCACTCAAATTCGATTTCCTTCATGGTAGCGACTTTCAACACCGCAGAAAAACCGACCAAGGCGGACAGCATGCTGTTGGTGACGAGACGGTCGCCGTCTTCAGTGATAATTGTAACCTTGCCCTTGCATTCATGAATCAGCTTGGCAAAATCTTCAACGTCAACATTATAGACTTTCATAACTCACAACTCCTTTCTTGCGTATTATTCGATGCTGCTGTTACAGCAGCATCTGACTTATATTCAAAACCTTTTCCCGCAGGGTGTCAATTGATTATGCAACGCGGCAGCGAAAATCGTCATAAGTCTCTAAACCGGTCTCTGTTTGACCTCAAAACTGGATGGTTTCACAATAGGATTTGATTCAAAGCCCGGCCCTGCTATCGGCACGATCTGTCATTTCGATCCAATTGATCAAAACTTTACCTGCAATCAATACCCGTAGCGTCTTGCTTTTTCAGCAGCTTGACAATGGAGCTGGTGCCCAGGCGGCTTGCACCCAGTTCCAAGAACTGCTGCGCATCGTCCAGCGAACGGATGCCACCTGCCGCTTTGATTTTCACGTCGGGACCGATATGCTTGGCAAACATCGCGACGTCCTCGGGCGTTGCGCCGCCGGTCGAAAATCCAGTTGAGGTTTTGATATAATCTGCTCCAGCCGCTGTTACGATCTCGCACATTCTAATTTTTTCTGCATCGGTGAGAAGACATGCCTCGATAATGACCTTCAAAATCTTCTTGCCGCACACAGCCTTGATCGCCGTAATTTCGCCTGCGACAGCATCGAAACGACCCGATTTCAAAAAACCGACATTGATAACCATATCCACTTCCGCGACGCCATTGGCAAGGGCATCCCTGGTTTCACAGACCTTGGCTGCCGTCGTGGCATAACCATTCGGGAAGCCAACGACAACGCAAACAGGCAGCTTACCCTGCAAATACTCAACTGCTTCAACGGCATAGGCCGGCGGGATGCAGACGCTCGCGGTTTGGTAGGCCAGCGCTTCATCGCAAAGCGCCTTGATCTGATCCCAGGTTGAGTCGACATTGAGCAGTGTATGGTCCACTGCAGAAACAATTGCTTTTATATCCATTTGTTTATCTCCTTGCTTGCTTGTCATCTGACTCCTGCAGAATCAGCAAGCCGATTGCTCCAATCGCTGCCCGGATTGCTGGCGTCGTGTCATGACAATGCGGGTTGTCCAGACCTTCTGCCTCGCGCTCCTGATTCCAAACGGTGTTCAGAATACAGCCGGCCCGAGCCCCAAGAACCTGCGATACGATGTATAAAGCTGCGCTCTCCATTTCTGAGGCCAGGCAGTTAGCCTTTTTCCAAGCCTGCCATTTGTTTTCCAGCTCATATCCGATTGGCATCCTGGCTGGATTGTGCTGCCCATAGAATGAGTCTTTGCACTGAACAATGCCTGCGTGCCAGTTTGAACCGAGCGCTTTCGAGGCGTTGATCAGGGCGTTTGTGACTTCGATATTGGCTACGGCGGGGAATTCAATCGGCACATACTCGCGCGAAGTGCCTTCCATGCGAATCGCGCCGGTAGCAATCACCAGGTCGCCGCCGATGACATTCAGATTGATGCCTCCGCAGGTTCCCACACGGATGAACGTCCGGACACCTGTTTGAAAGAGTTCTTCAACAGCAATCGCCGTTGATGGACCACCCATGCCGGTAGACATCACCATGACCGTTGTCCCGTTGATTTCCCCCAGCCATGTGGTATATTCACGGTTCTGGTGATAAAACCGCGGGTTGTCCAAATGTTTGGCAATCAGCTCCACACGAGCCGGGTCGCCCGGCAGAATCGCATATTTCGCGCCGTGCGTGTCATCAAAACCGATGTGATATAAAGCTTCCATAGTAGGCCTCCTGAGATTGGCTTGGCATCGCCTTTGACTCAATTATACCTGTCTTTGCTAAATTGAAGCTATCCAGATCTATATTATATTGAGTCAGGCATTTATTGCACTACACAAGTAAGCATTAATAGTCTCGAGTTGCTTAACCTATAGCTGACAAGAAAAGATAAGAAGTGCTATTCAATATCCAGACAACTGGTCTGAATAGCTTGTCCGAAGACGTGCTGGCCTTTCATATCTAATATCCCCAAACCACCATCCCGGCTTATCTTCAGCAACTGGAATGCGCCACGCATGACCAGTTTTTTGGCGTGAATCAGGCGAACTGATCGAGGTTTGAATCCCTCATCGTATTTCGGTTGGTTGTTTGGCATTTCAGCTCCCCCGTATGAGCCGTCACTATCTTACCGAACTGTCCGCTATTCTAGCACTGTCTCATTCTCCAAAGCAATTGTATTTATAGTTTTCGTTGGGCTGCTCACAATTTCGCAGCAGCTGCTGTTATCAGACAGGTGCAGCAGAGCCCGGTCTACACTGGAGAAGAATTCGCTTTCTTGGATCAGCTCGGTTAGGCCAGCCAGATCAAGCTGTTCGCGTACTGAACCGCATACGCCGCAGAATAATACAGAGATGCCCTTCGCTCTGCAATCTCTAACAAGTTCTAAGATGACTTCACCACCGGTTGTATCCATTACAGAAACACCACGCATGGAAAAGATGGCTAGTTCTGAATCCATGAGCTCCAGTACGGCTTGATCCATCAGCTTTTCTGCATTTCCGAAAAAGACTGGGCCGTTGATATAGATAACCGTTGTATTGCCATGTGACTTCTCGACATCGACGTCAGATGTGTGGAGCAGTTCGTTTTTGACCTGCGATGAAGATACTTCAAGCCTGGAAGCCTTGATGATAAAAACCAGAGCGGAAAATGCAAATCCGATTATGATGGCGATCGTCAGGTCGAAAACCACGGTTGCTGACAGAGTGATTAAATATTTGAGCAGAGCGCTAGCGTGGCGCTTGGCGAACATGCTCCTTATTGCCGGCCATTCGTTCATGCGCCATGCGGTGACCATTAGCACACCGGCCAGTGCCGCGTAGGGAATTTGTGATATGACGTTGCCCAACAGGAACATCGATGCAAGCAGCATGAGGGCGTGCAGTATGCCGGTTAGGCGCGTCTGACTGCCGGATTTGATCGCGACGCTGGTCCGGGCGATTGCTGCGGTTGCCGGTATACCGCCAAAGAACGGGATCAGGATGTTGCCAATCCCCTGGGCTACCAGCTCCTGATCTGCATCGAAGGAGCTGCCTTTTTTCATTCTAAGGGCACTTGTGCCGCATAACAGACTCTCAACCATGCTTAATGCCGCGATGGAGAAGGCCGGCGAGATCAGGGACGGCCATTTTGCAAGGATGTCCATATCCAACATGAGCCGTGTTTCCGGCAGCAGCGTCTGCGGGATCTGGCCCAGTGTCGGCGATGAAAAGCCAAAAGCGGCATTGATGATTGTAGCCAGGACCAGACCGACCAGCGAAGACGGTACGATGCTGTTGAGCTTCTTGGGCCAGAAGATCATCGTGGCGACAACAACTAGTCCGATCACAACCTGTTGCCACTGGACATTAAACCCAAGTTCCTGATAGGACAAGAGCTTTTGGATCGCGCTTTCTCCTTTGGATTTGACGCCGAAGAAATGGTCGAGCTGACCTAGCGCAATAATCAGGGCGATGCCGGATGTGAAGCCCGTGATAACGGGCCTGGGAATGACGCTGACCAGTTTGCCGATTCTGAACAAGCCAGCCAGCAAAAGAAGGATGCCAGCCATGACGCTGACTACAAAAACACCCTGCAACGTGTATCTGCCGATAATGGAAATCAGGATGGCCGCCATCGCGCCTGTCGGTCCGGATATCTGAAAAGAAGCGCCGGATAGGATGCTGATCACAATGCCGGCAACAATGGCCGTGATCAGTCCGGCAGCCGCATCGGTGCCGCTGCTGACACCAAAAGCAAGCGCCAAAGGCAAAGCAACAGCCGCGACGGTCAGGCCTGCCAAGAGATCATTTACGAATCGTTTTGGATTATATTGGTTAAACTCGCTCCTTAAAAGTGAGATGTACCTTTTCAGCATGGGCTTATACCCCCGGCCAGCAAATAATCACCATTCTATTCCTAAGCCCGTTTGCTGTCTACAGATCCTGAATGAAAAATGCTATTTTCAGGCATATGGCCAAAATGTGATGGTACGCGCTACGTTTTCTGGGTAAAAAGTATTCTGATTCGGGTGCCGAATGCCTGTCCAATGTGTCACTGCCGGAATATAATAGACCGGAGAGGACGGCGTTGGCCCATGGGAAAAACCGTATATCACAGCTGAGGGCGCGAGTCTTTGAAATCATGGGCGGCTTCGCAACGGTCAATTTTCCTCAAGGCCAGTCCGACTTCGTTTGACGGAATTGCTTACAGGCTTTCTTAAGCTGGCTCCAGAGATACGATGATCGTTGAAGCGGGGGAACGAGAGGGGATCTATCTGGCCGATTTTCCTGTGGATGAGATCCGGGAGTATCGAAGTCAAAAAGTGCATGGAAATGATTATCGCCGTCGCGAAAAGTAACAGCTGCTGATATCAGACTGCGTAGAATCGAATACTTCATCCTGTTATAGCCAAGATTAGACCTTTGGCTTCGGTATCAATGTCAGCACTTGATTAAGCCGGAAAATCGGATCGCGATTCAATGTCTTGCCGCTGTTATTGGCAATAGACTCGAATGAGCTGTTTTTAAAAATTTCCAGCATTTCATCAGCGTTCATCTTGCCACCCCAGGAATCAGATAATGCCTGAGCCGCTTCCAGTAAAGCAGGCCGTGCCTCGGCAAGATCCGCGATCTCGCTGATTTTGTCCTTGATCGAGTAATATCCTTCGGGAAATCTGACTTCAATAGCACTGCCATCTTCTGTGAACCAGTTAACCCCAGACCTAATAAAGAAAGGGTTGTAATAAGCGTCGTTAGGCTGTTCAGTCCGCCGGACGATGCTGCTGTCTGTCAAATTGCTTTGATCGGCGGATGCAGTGATCCTGTTCTCGCCCGGCGCCAGAGGCACCTCAAACTCAAAAATGAATTTGCCGGACTGCTCGGCAATGAGCTTTTCGTTCGCATAGAGTTTGATTCTGCCGGCATTGCTGTATACCTTGACTTGCGTGACTGCTTCGGCTCGATCAATGTAGCGCTTGCCGCACAGATGTACAAATTTTTCAGGTGACCAATGTGCCTTATACAAATAGTAACTATCCTTTTTAATTTTGCGGTCAAACGACACTAACCCCTTCGTATTATGTCCGCCTTCCCGATTATCAGCACCGAAGTCGAACATGTTCCAGACATGGGTAGCCCATAGGTAGGGTCTGGCGTTGATCTGCGCCAGAACTTTTTCGTGGTAGATGGCTTGATATTCTTCGCTGTAATCACCGACGGACGGTGTGCTGGTATGCCAGGCAAGATTGGCATCGCACCCATATTCGGATATGCCGATACAGCGATTGGGATAGCGTTCATGGAAGGCGTCATACCAAGGCCCGGTTTCATCCATTTCGCCATAGTACCAGCCGAAATAATGATTATAGGACAGGATATCGGTCATGTGATTGAGCGGACTGTCGATATCAAGGGAGCCGATAGACGCCAGCGTGGTCAGCCGGGTGGGATCCAGCTGATGACACAATGTGTTTAATTTCTGGTGGAGGCTGATCACTTGATCGTCTGCCTGACCGCCGATTGAGATTTCATTGGACAAACCCCAGCAGACGATAGAAGGGTGGTTGATATTCTGGTGGACCAATTCCTTGAGCTGATTGTTGATCAGGTCGTCCCCTTGACTCATATATCTTGAGATCAACGGGATCTCAGCCCAGACGATCATGCCGTGCTGATCGCACAGGTCGTAAAAGAACTGGCTGTGTTGGTAATGCGCCAGCCGGATTGTGTTTGCTCCCAATTCGGAGATCAGCTGCATGTCTTCGAGCTGGTGCGAGTGACTCAGAGCATTGCCCGCGCCCTTTCGATCCTGATGGCGAGCGACGCCGCGCAACGGGTACTGCTGACCATTGAGCATGAAACCATGCTCAGGATCGATGGCGAAGGTGCGGATGCCAAATGGTATTTCCAGATTGTCGAGAACAACTTGATCTTCCTGGAGACGAGTCCGTAAGGTGTAAAGATATGGATCCTGAATGCCTTGCCATAAATGTGGTGAGCTCAGTTCTAGCTCAAACGATGGCTGTCCTGCTGACTGCACCGCCTGGCTGACAATCGCTCCGTTTCGGTCGGCAAGGTCGATATGAATCGTCTGTTCTGGCTTGGCAAGCGTGACCTTCGTTCGCACATGGACGCGCGCGATATTTTCACACAGCGAGGATGTTACAACTACACCGGACCCGCCCCAATTGTCCATGTCAAAATGACTTTCGCTGACGATGATGCAGTTGACGTCGCGATAGAGTCCGCCATAAAAGGTGAAATCGGCGAATTGAGGATAAACCTTGTCATTTGGACTGTTATCAACGCGAACGCAGAGGGTATTGGCCCGCCTGAGATGGTCAGTGATGTCAGCTCTGAATGTTGAATAGCCACCGTGATGTGTGATCAATGCCGTACCGTTGACATAGACTTGTGCCGAGCTGTTTGCACCTTGAAATTCGAGGTAAACTCGTTTGCCTTGGGTTTCTTGCCGCCAGCCAAAGCTTTTTGTGTACCAGCAGGCACCTCGATAGTAATTATCTCCACCGTCTTGGCCATCAAGATTATTCCAAGTATGCGGCAGATCTACCGGTTCGCCAGGGGTGTTCTGGGCAAACTCAAGTCCGACATCCTGGCGGACAAATGTCCAGCCGCTATTGAAGCTCAATATCTCACGCATGTACAATCCTCACTTTTCAACAATGTCATCGGGTATTTTAAGAATATAGAATATTCATATGCAATAGAAGAGCATAATTAAGCGATATATATTGCAAATCATTGCATTATCATCGTCGTTGACTTATGCTTATGCCAGGAGGTGCGCGATGAAGCAATATTGCCAGTATCAAGATAATGATCTCTTCATTCATCACACATACTCGACACTTTTGGGCAACAAAGGGACTTCTGTGATGCATGCCCACGACGATTATGAATTATTCTACTTTATCAGCGGCGACTGCGCCTATAAAGTAGAAGGCAATCAGTATATGCTGACACCGGGTTGCCTGCTGCTGATGCGACCAGCTGAAGTCCATTGCCTGATTGCCGACCAGGATCCTTGTTATGAAAGGGTCGTTATTAATTTCAGCCAGCAGCTGGTTAAGAAGATCGACCCGGAATGTCTGCTCTTGCAGCCATTTACAGACCGGGGCCTAGGGCAAATGAACCTGTACAAGCCGGGGGATCTTAACACGGGGTTCAGCCGAACGCTGATGCAGATCGTCAATCAGGACCCACCCCGGCGTGAGGAAGAGAAAGCAGTTGTGATACGCTCAAACCTTTTTCATTTGCTTTATGAAATCCGGGAGGCATTTTTAAGGCGATCGCTCCAGCCTGACGCTTCATCACATGAAAAAGATGACAGCAGACTGATCCGATACATCAATGAAAACATACAGGGTGACCTGTCACTGGATGCTTTAGCTGATCAGTTTTATCTAAGCAAGTCGCAGATCAGTCGGCGGTTCAAGCAGCTGACGGGCACTACATTGAGCGACTACATCACTGCCAAGCGGCTTATCTTGGCCCGAGAAAAAATACTAGCAGGTGAGCCGGCCAAAGAAGTCAGTCAACGGTGTGGTTATCATGACTACTCGGTTTTCTATCGAGCTTACCGAAAGAAATATGGTGTATCCCCCGTTCGTCAAAGATTGTGCCTTCGCAAATGAATTATTCAAATTTGATGGACCGTCCGCAAAAATGCCACTTCCCAGTATATGCACTGCTGTTCATGTGTGTGCATCTTTGCACGATTACCCTCAGGCGTGTGCCTAATTTCACGATTGCCTTGGGTGTGTGCACTTTTGCATGATTTGAGAGGTTCATATCACTCGCAAAATATAATGGCCCAGTTATACATATCACGATTTTTGATTCAAACCGGCAACAAAGTACAAACACCATCCAAGGCGCAACTGTAATAAATCAAATAACAATACAGCAATCTGTTGCCCCTCCGCACTGGTTGCTGCAACATTATATTCGTGTTACCATTTAAATATCGGAATCGCATAGCGGATTGCATCGGAATATTTCATTTGTCAGTAAAAACAACAGGTGAAATTGCCCGTCTGAATGAAATGGTCAATACTGAGGTTATCTCGCTGCGGGTCACTCAAACATTTGGAGATTTATCAATCTTGATCGAACTTCAAAATATTATCAGATCTGACATATCAAACACGCCAATAACAATGCTTTAACAGTATGAACGGGTGAAAGCAAAACTGCTGATCAATAGGGGTGACTGAATCTTTTATCTGTCAAGTGGGGGTGGACCAGCTTAAGTTGAAAGCACCGATTTGTTAATTTCTTGGACAGCAAAAGGCCGGTAAACATGTTTCAATGAAATAAGGTGTCGCATTTATGGACAGTATTCTCAAGGTCGAAAAAGTCTATAAAGACTATAAAAAAATTCGCGCGGTAAATGGGGTCTCCTTTGATGTATCGCAGGGAGAGATTTTTGCACTAATCGGGCCTAACGGCGCTGGGAAGACCACGACTTTGAGAATGGTTTCAACCCTGCTCAAGATTGACTCTGGACAGATCCATGTGGGCGGATATGATGTGACGCATCAATCGCTTCAAGTCCGGCGGAGGATTTCTTATTTGCCGGAGGAGGCTGGCGCTTATAAAAGCATGACTGGCAGGGATTACCTGTCTTTTATGGCATCGGTATTCTTTTCAGATCCTGCTGAAAAAAAGAAGAGAGTTGAATACGCAGTCGAGGTTAGCGGACTTGGGATTCGACTTGGAGACCGGGTTGGCCAATACAGCAAAGGCATGGTGCGCAAACTCATGATTGCTCGTGCTGTTATGAGTAACCCGTTGCTGGCTGTTTTAGATGAGCCAACCAGTGGTCTGGATGTATTGAACGCGTTGGAAATTAGAAATTTGATCAAATCACTCGCTAGAAGTGGTGTAACTTTCCTGATCTCAGGCCATAATATGTTGGAGATCGAATATGTTTCTGACCGGGTTGGGATCATGCATGAGGGTGAAATCAGGGAGATCGACACACCGAAAGCCATCAAGGCAAAGTATAATGCAGAAAACCTTGAACAGGCTTTCGCTAGAGTGGTGGCTGCCCATGGGTAAATTTGGTGTTTTTTTAAAAAAGGAGCTGAAGGATCTATTAACGCTGCAAAGTCTGATTCCGCTTATTCTTATCTTGGTCGGATTCACCCTGCTTGGCAGAATGGTTAGCAGCATCGAAGTGAACAATGCAATAAGCAAAAACACCATCGCGGTTCAAAATCAGGATAACAGCCAAATGACCCGTCAGGTCATCAGCCAGCTGTCTCAAGATTTCCAGATCATCGACGTTCCGGCAAATCTAGATGAACTACAGGCACTGGCTTTTATAGCAGAAGAAGGGGCAAACTGCTATGCCATATTACCTGAAGGGTTTGGAGATACTATCCTGGCGGGACAAGAGCTGGCCGGTATCAGGACTGTTTGCGAGATCACTTCACTGGCTGTTAGTGCGATGGGCTTGTATGATGCCGAGTGGGTTGCACACCGGGCGATTGATGATGCGACCTCAACTTTGTTGATTCAAGAAGGACAACTGAATAATCCAGGCTTGGTGAAGAATCCGATATATTCGACTAACAAGACTTATCTAAATGGCAGATCTGCCGATATTTCAGCAAGGGCGGCTGCAGGAACGGTGACGTCTCAGTCCATGCTGTTGCCAGTTGCCTTGTTTGTCGTGATCGTTTTTGCATCTCAGATGACTGCAGCCTCCATGGCCAACGAGAAGTCTGATAAAACGTTTGAAACCCTTTTGTCTATGCCGGTTTCCAGAACCACCGTACTGATTGCCAAAATGATAAGCGTTGGCTTGATGGGTATAATCTATGCAGTGGTCTACCTGATCGGATTTTCTTTTATGGGACAAGGCTCTCTCTTTGGTTCCTCACCTGTACCGTTGCAGAAACTCGAAGCTTTAGGGCTAAGTCTTGGGATCAACCACTATGTGCTGATTGGAGCGGATGTTCTGCTATCTATACTTGTTGCACTTTCTCTGGCTATTATTGTTGGAGTATTAGCCAAAGATGTTAAAGCAGCCCAAGGTGCGATCTCACCGCTGATCTTTGTTGTGATGGTTCCGTATCTAATCTCCGTGATAGCCGATGTCAATACGTTGCCTATCGTGATCAGAACCATCGTATACCTCATTCCTTTTTCACATACTTTCGCTGTGGTCGCCAATATCTACATGGGTAACTGGATGCTGATCGGAATCGGCATCCTCTACCAGACGGTTATCTTGATTGTCATGATAATTTTGGCAAGCAGGATCTTTAATTCGGATATCGCCCTAACGATGAATCTGGATTTTTCGAGCCGGCGCCGCTTGAAAAAACAGACAAGAACGTAAAGTGTAGCATCAAACAAACTAAGCGAACGAGTGATCAATCCCGTTCGATTGCAATTCCATTGAAATCGGGTAGGCCCCTTGTCAAGGACATTTTGAAAAGTATTGTCAGTTGAATTTCCGGTGAGGCGTATGACTATTTGTGTTCTCCTGAATGAATAAAGCTAGCTTAGTCCCAATGGATGAACGCCCGTCCGAATGAACTCGTAATACTCATTTGGCGAAAGCTTGGCAAGACCCCATTGATATCGATCGTTGTTATAATAATCAGCCCAATCTTGGATCACTTCCTTAACTTCGTCAAATATTTCACAACAGCTGATGTCAATTTCATCTTTCATATGTCCAAAAAAACTTTCCTGCGGCGCATTGTCTCTGCAGTTGGCCCAGCGCGACATAGATTGTCGAAGATTAGCGCCCTTAACGATCTGAACGAATTTATAGCTGGTATAATGACAACCCTGATCACTGTTAATGAGTGTTTCAGCCTGCAGAGAAATCCCATGGTCACGAACCATAATCCGGATCGTTTCCAATACGAACTCAACTTCCAGAGAGTCACTGACGACATAAGCTAGTAGTTGCTTGGTAAAAGCATCCAGAATTGTTGAAAGATAACAGCGCTGACCGCCGCCATACAAGATATAGGTTATGTCAGTCAGCAGCACCTTGCGAGCGCCGTGTTCGCGAAATTCCCGGTTAAGCAGATTTGGCGCGACATTGCTGGTCTTCAGGGCCTTGGCCATTCTGCGGTACGGATTAGCCTTGCGAATGGGACACATCAATCCATATTTCGCCATAAGCCGCCGGATCTTCTTGATGTTCATGACAACGGGCGGCTGACGGTGAAGGAGGCGCATGTATATTCCACGAGCACCCTTAGCAAAACCTCGGTATTGATATGCTTGTACAATAATCAGGAAATCCGCTTTGTCCTGCTCCTCGCGGTTGGACCGGCTGTCTTCGGCGGCGAGCCAGCGATAATACCCGGACCTGGATACACCGGCAATCTGACAGAGCAAGGAGAGGTTCAGCATATTGTCTTCTCGTGTGATCATCTCCCGGATTATTCCGAATTTGATGTCCGGCCTTCCTTTGATGAGCATTTCCGACTTGCCTCTCTGTCTACCAAAATAATTTTTTTTATAAACTCTACTTCCTGCTTCATGTATTCAAGTTCGTGTTGCATCCGAATCAATGCTTTGGACGGGACTAAATCACCGATTTTCTCAACCAATACGCTGCGCTGCTTGACATCTCTGAAACCCTCGCTGCTCCCAGCAGCGTCTTTGATATGTTGAAGAATCCCGCTGATACGGGAATCGCCCAATACTTCGGGGTCAAAGCCAAGGTCTGTTACGATTGTTTTCGGAGACTTGCCGTTCTGGTATTGATCCCAGAACATTTCTTTGAAATTCACGGTGAAGCGGACCATTTTGCTGGTGACACTTTTTACGTACGGATTCTTCTTGAGTTCAACGAGCTCTTGAGGCGTGAATTCTTTCCAGCTCATATTATTCCCCCGTCGATGAAATCACTCCAGTTGATTATACCTTTTCGGTGTCCACATAAAAGGATTCATACCTTTCGGGTGTCCACAGTATGGGGTTTTCAACCTTTGTGATGTCCACTTTATGGGGTATATTTTATATTATCTTCTATAAGATCGTGAAAATATATAGTCTATACTTTGAGTGTGTGCATCTTTGCACGATTATCATAAATTCGGAATATCTCGCAAATAATATCCGATATTTCCGTTGCAAAATTTGGAAAAGCTGAGGAATCAATTCTATGAGCATTTAAATATGTTCAAGAAGTCGAGCTGCTAATAGTACGAAAAGTCCGAGGATTATTTTATCGCTCGAAATCTGCATTTTCACGAACTTTGACAGTTTGGTGATCAGTGATTATAATTAGCTGAACCTGCCACGAAAGAAAAAATCAATACAACAATAATGATATCTGCAGGTTTCCCTTGTTCGATTTTGCATTTTGTCTGGTAATATTTACATTGGAGGAAAGTTATGAGTAGCCAAACCTTGCTGAAAATGACTGTAGGTGTCAATGGTGCAGGTGCAATCAGTGATATTTTTCTGGAAAACATGATCAACCGTTTTGAGATCCTCCATGTTAAGTCAATCTGTTCGCGCAAATTTGAAAAAGCTGAGAAAAAAGCAAAGCAGTACGGCATACAAGCCACAACATATCAGGCAATGCTACTGGATCCTGACATTGACATCATTGTCAACCTGACGCCTGCCGATGCACATTTTGAAATCATCAAAGCGGCACTGGAAGCAGGGAAACATGTCTTTACTGAAAAAGTGATGGCAGAGACGTATCAGCAGGCCAAGGAATTGTGTCGTTTGGCCGACGAAAAGGGCTTGATTCTGGGGTCCGCGCCGGAAACATTCATGGGCAGCGCCTGCCAGACCGGCCTGAAAGCCTTGCGGGAAGGCATGACGGGCGAGGTGACCTCCTTCCATATCCAAGCAAACAGGAACCTGAATGATTTAACCAGTATCTCTCCATCGTTGCGTGTACCGGGGGGCGGAATCGGGAAAGACTACGGAATCTATTATCTTACAGAGGTTCTGTGCATTTTGGGCCCGGTGAAGAAAGTCGCAGGAATACGCAAAAACCCAAAGCCTGTTCGAAAAAACAGCGTACCCAGTCACCCTGAATTTGGCCAGGAGTTTACCATTGCAGACGAAACGCAGCTTTACGGTTTTTTGGAGCTTGCGAGCGGCATCTGCGGAACAATACACCTGAATGGAGAAAGTGTTATCCAGGATGAGGGTGGCATAGAATTATTTGGTAAAAAGGGCATCCTGAGACTTCCCTGTGCGAACTACATGGGCGGTGACGTACTCTTTGCACCGGGGATCAGTGATTGGAGCAAGAGAGCAGAAGAGACCATCCTGGAAAACAAATTTGCTTTTTCCGACAATTCAAGGGGCATCGGCGTTGCCGATATCGCTTGGGCCATCCAGCATCGCAAAAGAAACCGGGCATCCAAAGAAATGGCCGCCCATGCTGTCGAGGTTTTTGAAGGTTTCTATCAGAGTAGCGAGGATGGAATGCGCAAAAACATTTCATCTACATTTGAAGTACCAGAAGCAATGCCCGAAAATCTTGATGCCGGAAGCGAAGAATTATAGTCTTCTTCATCGATCGTGAATAGAAATCCTAAAACTCAGAATATCGGTTTCAGGCGAGCGATCTAGATTTCCCGCCCATTCACCGAGTCTGTCTCTCTTGCTTTGAGCCAACGATAGGGCTCGTCGTAGGATCTTCCTGAGGATTTTCTAACCTTTCGATCACATATGCCGAGGTCCACCTGTAATTGTATGTGCCAAAGCTTTAATTCTCACTGGATCGATTTTGCCCTCAAAATATTATCTCAAAGATAATAGATTTTAATCCCTTATGATTGAAATCAACCGATCACTTTATATGAATGAGCATACAGGGCAAAAACTGTTTGATTTTCCCAAAGTACGAGAAATGATACAGGGATTGATTGAGAATCACCTCTCTACTTCCTGCTATTGACAAGAACAGTTCGAATCTATATAGTTAGGCAAACTAACTATATAGATATTTATCTGCTGGAGGTGATCCTTTGCCTGACTCAAAAGATTCTCTGCCCGATCTGCTTGCCATGGCTTTCGTCCGACTGAACCGTCTGCAGCGTCAGGAGAAAAGTCCCGTCGATAGTCTAAGCTCCGGAGAAATCAAAACTTTATTGCGGATCCGCGAAATGAGTGTTGGTAAAGGCGTTCGGACATCTGATATCAGCAATAGTCTGCAGATAGCCCCACCATCACTGACACATGTTTTGGCTACTCTGGAAAATAAACGCCTGATCTCTCGCGCAATTGATAGCGTAGATCGACGCGTTTACCGCATCAGGCTTACCGAAACAGGCGAAGCCGTTTGTCAGAATGCCCGGATGATTTTTAGAAAAAAATACGAAGTCCTGATCGGGCAATTGGGTCGATATAGAAGTATCCAGTTGCTGGAATTGCTTGAGGAAAGTCTCGACCACCTGCAGCAACAAGCCAAAAGCTGATGGGAGATTACTGATATGAAGATGTTGCTCAAATATCTCAAACCCTTCTGGGTGCCAATCACCGTTTCTCTGCTTCTAATGATGATCCGGACGCTGACCGATCTGTATCTGCCCAGCCTGACGGCTGATATGGTCAACATTGGCATCGTTAACGGCGACGTCGGCTATATCATCACAATAGGGATAAAAATGCTGACTCTGGCTGCTCTCGGCACAACTTTCGCAATCATCGCCGGATATCTTTCGGCCAAAGCCGGTAACGGCTTTGCCAAGATACTGCGTGACAAAGTCTTTGCCCGCGTCGAGAGTTTTTCACTGCAGGAATTCGACCACTTTGGAACAGCTTCGTTGATTACACGGACAACAAACGACATTAACCAGGTGCGTGGCATCATGGATTTTGGCCTCCGAATGATGGTTATAGCACCAATCATGAGCTTGGGCAGCATTTTTCTGGCTTTTTCCCAGGACGCTGCTCTTGCACTTATCTTTGTGATAGCCGTTCCCATCATCGGCTTGATTATCTACCTGATCATGCAACGTGGTTTGCCACTTTTCACCCGGATGCAGAATAAGCTGGATGCTTTAAACCTTGTCCTGCGCGAAGGACTGGTTGGCATCAGAGTGGTTCGTGCTTTTTATCGCGATCCGTCAGAGGAAAAACGTCTTAGAAAAATCAACACTGATTATACGCAGACGGCGACTCGAGTTAATCGGATCATGGGAACAACGATGCCACTGGTTTCGTTGATCATGAACTTCGCAATCCTGGCGATCGTCTGGTTCGGCGGCATCCGGATTGATGGCGGCCACATCCAGATCGGTAACCTGATGGCATTCGTTCAATATGCAATGCTGGTCATGAATTCTCTTATCATGTTGACACGGGTATTCATCATGGTCCCCCGGGCAACAGTATCTGCTAACCGAATAGGAGCTGTATTGGAAACATTGCCGGAAATCGATGATCCATCCAAGGAGCGAGAAATTGAAAGGCAGGCGGGTGAGATTGAATTCATAAATGTTACCTTAAGCTATCCCGGCGCCGAAATTCCGGCGATATCCGACATATCGTTTTCTACCCGGCCCGGCCAGAAAACCGCCATCATTGGCGGTACAGGTTCAGGCAAGTCGACACTGGCCGGCCTTATTCTGCGGCTATACGACGTTTCAGCAGGAACAATCCGGATAGGCGGGGTTGATATTCGAGATCTGAGGCAGGAAACCTTACGAGCCCAGATTGGTTATGTCCCGCAAAAGGCCGTGCTTTTTTCGGGCACAGTTCGCGAGAATATTGCTTATGGCAAGGAGGATGCCAGTGAAGCAGAAGTCGAACAGGCTGCCAAAACAGCTCAAGCTAGCGATTTTATCAGCGCCATGCCAAAAGGAATGGATTCAATGATTGCTCAGGGAGGCAAAAGCATCTCTGGCGGTCAGAAGCAGCGTCTGGCTATTGCGCGGGCACTGATCCGCAGACCAGCCGTATATTTGTTTGATGATTGCTTTTCTGCCCTCGACTTCATAACTGACGCCAAATTAAAGTCAGCATTATTCAAAGAGACTGGGAAGGCGGCCGTCATCATCATATCGCAACGGGTTAGTACGATTATGGACGCCGACCAGATCATTGTACTGGAAAACGGACGGATTGAAGGGATTGGCACGCACGAAGAACTGCTTAAATCATGTAAGACCTACCTTGAGATTGTTCAGACTCAACTGAAAGAGGAGGTGAGCGCTTGAGCGGCAAACCTGATCAGAAAAAAAACGACACGACCCAAAGAGATAATCAGCCATCGACGCCCGGTCTTCCCGGCGGGGGTGCCCGCATGGCCATGGCCGCGCCGGCCGAAAAGCCAAAGGATCTGAAAGGGACACTGAAGCGGTTAATGACCTACATCCTTCCGCATTATCTGAAACTGCTGCTTGTTCTACTTTCAGCTATTGCCGGCACGCTATTTGCTGTCTTCAGTCCAAAAATCCTCGGCCAGGTAACAACTATCATATTTTCTGCTGTTGTCAGCCGTATGCAAGGGGATTTTATACCATTCGACTATGGACGGATTGGTCAGATTCTGGTTTTGCTGGTAGGCTTGTATACTTTTAGCGCATTTTTTTCCTTTCTAGAAACATTTGTCATGTCAGATGTCGCTCAGCGAATTGTTTTTGATCTCCGCAATGATGCTAGAAGCAAACTGACCCGGTTGCCGCTGAAGTACTTTGACGCACATCAGTCGGGTGAAACGCTCAGCCGTCTGACCAATGACATTGATACTATAGCTGGAACACTGCAGCAGAGTTTAGCGAAATTTATCACTTCAGCCGTTATGGTAACCGGCATTATCATCCTGATGTTGACGATCAGCCCGCTAATGACGCTGATCATGCTGGTGTCAATTCCACTGACGACAGTTGTCACCGCCAGGATTGCTAAGCGGTCGCAGAAAAATTTCGCGCGTCAGCAAAGAGAACTTGGGATTCTGAATGGTCACATTGAAGAAATGTACTCGGGTCATACCATTGTTAAATCATTCGGCAACGAAGCGAAGTCGCTTCGGCAGTTTCAGAAGATCAATAATAACTTGTATGAACAAGGTTGGCGTTCCCAGTTTGTCGCTGGACTGATCATGCCGCTCATCGGCTTCATCAATAACATCGGGTATATTCTGATCTGTGTTTTTGGCGCGGTGTTTGTTGCGCGCGGAAGCATTACAATCGGCAATGTTCAGGCGTTTATTCAATACTCAAAGCAGTTTACCCAACCGATTCTGCAATTTGCCAACATCGCCAACATTATTCAGTCAGCTATCGCCGCTGCCGAGCGGGTTTTCGAATTGATGGATGAAGAAGAACAGCAAGCAGATTACGCGAGTGCCCTCAAATCGTTCAAACCTCAAGGAGATGTCCGGTTTGATCACGTCCGGTTTTCATATCGCAATGATATCTCGCTGATCAGAGATCTGTCGATCAATATATCAGCCGGAGAAACGGTGGCTATTGTTGGTCCGACCGGGGCCGGCAAAACAACCTTGGTTAACCTGCTGATGCGTTTTTATGAAATTGATGACGGTCGAATCACCTTAGATGGAAATGATATTTGTGATATTGAGCGATCGGCGGTGAGAAATTGCTTCGGGATGGTTTTGCAGGACACCTGGCTGTTTAAGGGCAGTATCCGAGATAACATAGCCTATGGCCGGGAAAACGCAACCGATGAGGAAATCATGAATGCCGCCCGAATTTCTTACGCTGACCACTTTATCCGAACTTTACCTGACGGATATGATACGATCCTCAACGAAGAAGCATCCAATATTTCGCAGGGACAGAAACAACTATTAACAATCGCCAGAGCAGTTCTGGCTGATCCGGTCATCATGATTCTCGACGAAGCCACCAGCAGCGTCGACACAAGAACCGAGTTGCTCATTCAAAAAGCAATGCAAGAACTGATGAAAGGGCGAACTAGTTTTATTATCGCTCACCGACTTTCAACAATCCATGAGGCGGACACGATTCTGGTCATGAACGAAGGCGATGTGGTGGAAACCGGGACACACAATCAGCTTTTATCTCGCGGCGGTTTATACGCCAATTTATATAAAAGTTGATTTGAAGTTGCTCGGCCATATGGTTATAAGCGATGGTACATTTGTGACAACATAAATTATCTGGAGACAATTGCTATGAACAAAGTTATTGAAAACATTAAAGAGAGAAGAAGCATCCGTATTTTCAAGACCGATCCAGTCAGTGAAGATGATCTGAACGTCATTATCGAAGCTGGAAGCTATGCCCCCAGCCAAGGGAACAAACAAACCTGGCATTTTACGATCATCAAAAGTCCGTCAATGATCAACGAAATGATAGAGGCGGCTCGCATCTGGACGAGTAATTCGGAGACACCAGCATTTCGGGAGCGTGCAAAAGTGATCGAATATGATTTGTTTTACGGTTCACCTGTAAATATTATTGTCAGTGGCAAAGATGAAGATCCCTATTCTAAGACCGACTGTGCAGCTGCGGTCCAGAATATGCTGCTGGCTGCCCAGTCTCTGGGACTTGCCAGTTGCTGGAAGAACATGGTAACTGGTCTGTTAAAAAGTGAATACGGTAGCGCCATTAAGCTCAAACTTGGTATGCCGGCAGAATTCACGCCCTATTTCGGTTTGGTTCTGGGGTACAGGACAGACGTCGAGATTCCTGTCCCCTCAAGAAAATCTGATTGCTTTAACATCATCTGAAATAGAAGGCCCTCAGGCTGATCGATATCTTCGATGTCTTCATTCTTCTCAAGTGATAAATCCATATGCTACCGTAACCCGTTTATATGTATAACAACTTAAGGTTGGAATATTTTTCATTCCACCTAATATTTTACCAGTAATATTTCAAATAGATAAATGCACTCCAATTGATTAAAAGTTGAAGCGATGGGATCAAACCTGGATGGCATTATGAATTAACCTATAAAGCCGATCATTTTATTTCGGTAATAGTATAATATTTCAACTGAAAGGCTGTGGCGTTTTTCGTTATTATTCTAAGCATACGAAATCTTCGAAAATGCAGCACTTGTTTATCAGCACATCTTGTGACAAGATGCTTCTTGCGCATATGAAGGATGTTTCTCGGCATCTAGTTATTAGTGGCAACTCCAATGATCTAAATCAACAAGGACTGTCGAGCTTCTAAAAGCAGTTTTCGAAGTTTAGGAAAATCTTCAGTTATTGTTTCCCATACAATATGTAGTTTGACATCCGAATAGGCATGAACGATTCTATTTCTTAATCCATAAATCGAGTGCCATGGAATATTGGGATACTTGTTCTTGCGCGAGACATGAACCGGCCGTATATCAAAATCGTTTTTGGCAACCTTGAAGTTATCCTCAATGTCAGACAATCCGCGATAGATCTCGATGATCTGGTTGTCTGGCACTTCAAGCTCACTGCTGATCAGGCAGTAATAGCCGCAGTATTGAGCGGCTTCTTCGGCTTTCTCACTGCCGTACCGCGCTTGTATGCGAATATTGGAAGGCTGTTAATCCTCACTGGAGGATTCCAGTCCGGCAAATTTCCGATAGGCTTTATAGAGCAGTCGAACATCTTCAATGTCAAGCATGTTGCTCAGGTAATCGCTTGTGATTTCCTGCTGATCCAAGTTGTTCGACAGGATGACAGAGAACAGGTTGTAAATCTCATCCAGATTGTTGATCTCATCGGTGCCGAGGGTCTTGAGTGCAAGCATGCGATCGCGAAGTTCCAGGATCGCGGTGTAGGCATTTTTGGTCGGCATCCGAACACGGATGGATTGATGGTCAAGCATGATCACAGTAAAATATCGCTTGACCGACTTGGTAAAGTCAAGTACATGGTCTTCAGAACTTTCAAATTGAGGCTTAAAATCCGATTTGCAGGGCTTCTCGTCGCTTTTCGCTTTCGGTTCGGGGTCTTGCTCAGTCCTATTGTCTAGCTTTTCCATGCTCCCAATTTCCTCCGCTTTGATTTGGCCGATCGAACTGGGTACCATAACATGACTGGCTGTCTTTTCGGTTTCCAGCTCAAGGGTCAAGTCTTGATCTTTTTTGAAATTCGCATCAATGGCAGCCTGGATCTGACGCCGGGTGCCGAGTCTGGTCAGAATTTTCTTACCTGTAGCATAGGAGACCTCATCGATGGTTATGTAGTCCATCGGGTCATTCATGACGACAACCAGCTTTTCGTTCTCAAATCCAATGGGTATCAGACAGAATTCTCTGGCCATTTCTTCTTTGACCAGTCGAGCTGCGACCGGGTCGACAATAATGTCCGAGAAATCCACAAAGGGTATATTGATCTGTTTTTCCAACACCTTCATAACTTCAATATCGGTCAGCATACCCATTCCGACAATGATATCGCCCAGCTTCCGGGTTGACCCCTTTTGCTTGTCGAGCGCCAGGTTGAGCTGCGCTTCGGTCAACAAGCCAGCTTCAACCATATAGTCGCCTAGTCTAAACACATTTCCGTTCATATTGATCACCCAATCTAATTTATTGTTTGAATTAGCAGATTCACTTTTTTGGCAGCGGGACAAGATTGGCCGCGCCGTCTTCCGCTGTTCGTTGCTCTTTGCCCTTGCTGAATCATCAAGACAAACTCGCAAGATCTGACCGATCAGCAAGTTCTGGCTTCTCGAAACTTAACAAGGTGTTTTTATTGAAACGTCTGGTAAAACTCGAATCAACCATAAAAAAAACTCAAGACCCCCTCTCCCATTCAATGCGGGTTGAAAGGAAAGTATCTTGAGATAGCATACTAACCTTTCGGCAACTGGCTGCCTTGCGAAAACGATCGCGTAGGCCCTTTAGCTTTGCGTCCTCAAATTTCTCTGAGTTTGCCTTTTCGTTTGTGTATACTCTAAATATATAAAATCCATTCGCGGCTGTCAAATTTTTCGAACGACAGAAAATCCAGTTGATCTTTGTCGCGGCTGCTGGGTATCCATGTTTTATCTAAAATCAGCGAAATTTGGAGCGATAACATGGCTAAACGCTATTTCAAAAACGGCCCAATGAGCAGTAGCAAGACCGCCCAGGCCTGATCACTAAATTCAACTATGAGGTGCGCGGCATAAGGGTCTGGCGAACAGGTTCCTTTAGGCGGCAATGAAATCTACATAGCCGTATGCTTCAAGTGCTGGTGTAAGCGGCGAAAAATTGACCACTGTTTTCCAATCTGGAACTGGCAATGTCTAATCCGCGTACCATAAACCGCCGAAGACTTCCTCGCTGAAGTACTCGCTGGCTCCGATCATGACGGAATAAATGTTGTCGCCGAGCTCAAACCAGCCCAGGCTGTCATCTTCTGTTCGCATCTGGACCCATTTTGAATTGTCCGTCCTGACCAGATAAGCGGTTTCGCCGCGTCTGGCGATCAGGTAAGCTGAACTGTCGCCAGGCTGCTCATAGAGCGGCAGATCCATCTTGAGTGTGACCATGGCTTCAGGCGTTTCCTGGCCGGTTTCCTCATCAAAGCCGGTCAGCAGGACATAGTCTTGCTCGACTGGCTGGAGCTGCCCCTGTGGATCCAGGATCCAGGGCTGTGGATAGAACCAGGTGTAGAGCACTTCGCCGCGCGCCCGCGCCGTCAGGTGGCCGTAGCCGTCCAGCTGGATGGTTCCCAGGCCATAGGGGTCGGATGCGATGGTATCGCTATAGGGGTCGCAGATCGTGCCGGGGACGTGGCCCCGGTAGACCAGGCTTGTCCCGTCATAGTAGAAGAAATAGGTGAAGTAGTCGTCGCTGGGGCCGAGCTCCTGCACCGCGACATCCAGAAAGCCGTCACGCACATCCAGATCAGTCAGGAAGATGTGTGAGAACAGGAAGTTTTCGCCGACCTTACCGTCAATATGTTCGTTGACGACCAGCTGAAAACTGTAATCGTTGAAAACGCTGTATGTGATCTGCTCGCTTTGGCCATCGCCGTTGAGATCCACTTGATGCTGTTCGTCGGCTGTCAGGACAATATAGGTTATATCGACTGGCTCCAGCGTGGTTTCGGTTGGTTCAACGCTCGTTTGAGACGGGACAGAGGTTGTCGGGCGCGTTGTTTCGCCGGAGGGTTCGGTCGTTCCGGGTTCCGTGCTGGATTCAGATGGCGAAACCGAAGGGTCGGTTTGAGAAGCGGTCGATGATGTTTGACCGCTGGGCTGAAACGGCCTGAGGCACCCGGTCAATGCTACTGCAAAAACGAGAGCCAAAACAAGTATCAAAGCTTTCTTCAGCATGAATGCCATCCTCCGATCTTTTTTAATATTATAGCACAGCAGACGACAAGCGGGTCTTGACAGGCGTAAGGATTGGGTGTATTGTATTAATGTACTAAGAACTTAATACAATAATACAAGGAGGCATCTGCCATGGCCTTTGAATTTTCCGGCGACAGTCCGATCTACCTGCAGCTGATCCGAATGATCCGTCAGCGGATTGTTGCCGGTGAGCTGGCGCCCGGATCAAAATTGCCCAGTGTTCGGGACCTGGCCGTTGAATACGGCGTCAATCCCAATACAGCACAACGGTCTCTGGCTGAGTTGGAACGGGAAGGTTTGGTCTATGCAGATCGGACATCTGGACGGTTTGTCACCCGTGAGCTAGGCCTGATCGAAAAGGTACGAAAGGACCTGGCATCCGAGCAAATCGCACAATTCATTCAGCAGATGCAGTCCATGGGCTTTGAGTCAGAGCAAGTCATCACAATCATCCTTGAAAAATGGAGGGAGCAGTATGGCAACCATTGAAATCAATCATGTCAACAAGCGATACGGGCGTCAGGAGGTGCTCAAAGACCTCACAATCCACGCGGATGCCGGCTCAATTGTCGGGCTGCTCGGGCCCAACGGCTGCGGCAAAAGCACCCTGCTCAAGATCATGGCCGGACTGATCAGCGACTATGACGGCGAGGTCAGTATAAGCGGCAAACCGGTCGGCCTCGAAACTAAATCTATGGTTTCATACCTGCCGGAGAAGACCTACCTGCCCGGCTGGATGCGGCCACAGGATATCTTCGCCTTGTTTTCGGATTTCTACTCCGATTTTGACCGGCGGCTGGCCGAAGACATGCTGGGTCAGTTCAACATCGGATTGAACCAGCAGGCCAAAAACATGTCCAAGGGCATGCAAGAAAAACTTCAGCTGACGCTGGTCATGTCCCGCAAAGCCCGTGTCTATCTGCTGGACGAACCGCTTGGCGGTGTCGATCCGGCTGCTCGTAGCGCGATACTGGACCTGGTGCTGAAAAACTACCAGGCCGAGTCCGTCATGATCCTGGCGACGCACCTGATCCAGGACGTTGAAAAGATTTTCGACCGGGCGGTCATCCTTGGATTCGGCGAGAAGATCCTGGACGATGAGACCGACGCGATCCGGCAAAACTATGGCAAAAGCATCGATGAAGTGTTTCGGGAGGTATTCAAATGTTCGCTAAACTTGTAAAGCACGAATTTCTGGCGACACGCCGTGTCATCCTGTTTGTCTATTTGGCGGCGATCCTACTGATCGGCGGCAATATCCTGACCAGCAAGCTGGATATCGGCTGGCTCAACTCTGTGATGATTTTTTTGCTGGCCGTGCTCGGCGTCGGTATGATCATACTGACCTACGTCATTGTCTTTTTCCGCTACTACAAGAACCTCTACGGCGAGGAAGGCTATCTGACCCATACTCTGCCGGTCAAGCCATCAAAGCTTTTGGCCGCGAAGGTCCTGGTTGGGTTCGTCTGGGTCGTGATCAGCTATATATTGGCCGCGGGGGTTGTACTGACCATCTTCTATATGGTCGGGTCCGCGACGGGCGCCCCAAATCCACTTCGACTGCTGGCCGATGTCATCCAGGCCCGTCCTGAGCTCAAATGGGCAGCCGCCGGTCTGGTGGTCTACATGCTCCTGTCGGCGCTGTACCTGATTGCCCAGGTCTATTTCGCGATTTCGCTTGGCACGACATCCAAGCTGCAGAGCCTGGGAATCGCCGGTCCAATCGTTGTCTATTTCGTCACTTACTTTGTGCTTCAGTTGGCCGGTCTGGCCGCGATGCTCATCGTTCCAATCGGGATCCGGATTGTTGAACAGCCGCAGGTTGAGTTCTGGGTTGTCTTCGAAAGTATGGCCGGGATGATCACGAATCCGGACCAGCCGGTCATCGGGCTGGGCATTGTAGTCATCATCCTTTTGGCGATCCCGGCGTTCCTGGTTGTAACGGCCAACCTGATTCGGCGGCATACCAGCCTGAAGTGATTGCAGATTATCCTTGCCAGATCCAGCCGGATAAGCCTAAAATAAGACTTGACGACATTTGAAGTATTCGACTGGAGGCGCAACGTGAAACTATTGGTCAACTCAATGAATAACGACCTGACCGCGCCATGGCAGATCTTTGACGAGGCCGGTAACGCCGTGCTGGATGTCCGGCCGACCGAGCAGGCAGACAGCGTTGCTTTGGAACTCATTGACCAGGATGGCAAGCACATCAGCCGGCTTTCCTGCCGCTTGAGTGCCTGGAAGCCCTTCGTTGATGTCACCGTCCGCTCCAAGCTAGTCGGACGTGTGGTTCGGCGCTTCGACCTTCAAGGCAGCAGCTTTCAGTTTGACGGCATCAACTGGCATACCGAAGGTGACGCGGATTCCTATGACTTTGGCATCTTCAACCATGAATACAAGGTGGCCGAGGTCGCTCTCCAAGCGTTCGAAGAGACGGACTGTATCCAGCTTGATGTTGCCAACAAACGCAATCTGCTGCCGGCCATCTGCATGCTGCTGACGGTCGAGCTGATTATGATTGCCGAACAGCGTAAAACATCCTAAGGAGGTCATGGGAGACGGTGGATCAGCGAAGGAATCGATATCTCAATCAGCTCAAGCAGTTTCAGCAGCAAGGCTACCAGTCATTCAGCAAGGGCGACTACGATGAAGCCGTTCACAGCTGGCAGCCGATGTGGCTGCTACTGGGTGACCGATTGGAATCCGACCAGGCGCTTGACCTTGAATCCATCAACGGCGCTTTGCCGGAAACGATCGGCAAATGGTCTGCGGATTACCTCCAGGCTATGAATATGTCCTTTGCAGACACCGATTTTGAGTTGTCTCAGATCAGGCCGGTTCTCCAGGCCCTGATGGGTTCCCAAGATCAATCCAAATCATATGAACTGAAAAACCAGCAACGTCTCCTGGCTGACACGATTTTCAAATCCAGGGGGCCTGAGTCCGGTGACCCGCTCTATGAGACCCTGCTGGCATCCGAACCGTCCTGGGGCTGGGGCTGGATCAGCTGGGCGCACCAGTATTCATTCAATGCCAGCCTGCCGTGGTATAGCTTGCAGCGGGCGGAGGAGATCCTGCGCCGGGCTCTTCGCCAGGATGTACTGAACAACGCGAATGATGTCAAAGAGAAGCTTCGCGATGTCTTGCTGAAGATGGGTCGGACGGCGGAAGCTTCCGGCATCGAACTGGGTCATGGCAGCGTCCTCGACAATTTCCGGCAATGGATATCAGACAACCGGCTTTGTGACTGCGGGAGCGGGCAAAAATACAAGAACTGTTGCAAAAAAAAGGATGGTTGATATCGCTTTCTTCGCCTTTGTGCATATGTTATGATGCTATAGAAAGCCCGAAAATCAATAAGTTTTAGGAGGATCAATCTATGTTCTGTCCGAATTGTGGAACCCAAAACGCTGATGGCGCGAAATTTTGCGGCAGCTGCGGCCGGCCGTTCAATGGAGCACCCGCGCCTGCTCAGCAGCCTGCAGCTCCCGCCCAGGCTCCAGCACCTGCCAAACTGAGCTATGAAGTGTTCGGCAACAATCTGCCGGCGGTCAAGATCAAGCTGAATCCGGGCGAAAGCATCTACACCCAGTCCGGCGGCATGACCTGGATGGACAACGGCATTACCATGGAAACCAACATGAAGGGCGGCCTGATGAAAGGTCTCGGACGCATGCTGTCCGGGGATTCGCTGTTCATGGCAACATATTCATCAACCCAGCCGAATCAGGAGATTGTAATCGCCAGCACGTTCCCGGGCGATATTCTCCCGATCGAATTGCAGGGCAATGCGATCATCGCCCAGAAATCCGCCTTTCTCTGCGCTCAGCCCAGCGTCACGCTGAGTGCGTATGTGACCAAGGGCCTCCGGGCCGGATTGTTCGGCGGCGAAGGCTTCGTGCTCCAGCGTCTGACTGGCTTCGGAACCGTCATGCTCGAAATAGACGGCAGCCTGGTGGAGCGTACCCTGGCACCCGGCCAGACCATCCGTGTCGACACCGGCAACGTGGCGGCCTTTGAGGAGTCTGTCACCTACCAGGCGGAAATGGTCAAAGGCTTCAAAAACGTCCTGTTCGGCGGCGAAGGCCTGTTCCTGACAACCCTGACCGGACCGGGCAAAGTCTGGCTGCAGACCATGACGCTGCCAGGCTTTGCCAAGTCCCTGATTCCCTTCCTGCCCAAACCATCTTCCAACTAGGCGAAGGCAGAATCCGGGTCTGGACCGAATAACCGAATCATTGAACTTAAAAGGACGCTCGTCAGGGCGTCCTTTTAAGTCCAATCGATTGCAGGGTCAGATCTAGCGTGAGATGAACATGACGTCTGTGCCATCTAGGTACATACTGATCAGCATCGCCGGCATGTCGCCGGTTTCAGGGTCCATCACATAATTGATGACAAAAACCCTGTCATTGGCGATGTTCAGAAAGTTGCCATAAGAATAGCTGCTGTAGATCATGGTGTTGGTCAGACCGTCGAAGTCTGTCTGGTACAGTTCATAGGCATAGGCGCTCTCAGCCTCGTCCATCTCGTCCAGCGACAGCGTGTAATAGATCAGATCCCCATAGGAGTTCAGCGAGTAGACCGGATAGTCCTGCGCCGGTAAGATCAGGGTCTCCTGGCTGCCGTCCAGGGCGGCGTGGAACATGTTGTCAGCCCAGTCCAGGTAGATCAGGCGGCCCTGGCCGATGATAAAGTATGTCGCATCGTCTATAATGACCTGTTCGCCGCTACCATCCGGATTGGCCCGGCACAGCATGGCATCCTGGTTGACATAATAGAGGCGGTCCTGGAAGATGGTGTAATTGCCGGTGGCATCATCAATGACGATCTGCTCGCCGCTGCCGTCGAGACTGGCCCGGCACAGCTTGTACAGCTGACTGGAATCATCGTAGCGGATATAATACAGCATTTCGTCATAGACCGTAATGCCGTAATGGTAGCCGTCCTGCAGTAGCTGAAGGCTGGATCCATCCGGCCGGCAGCGGTAAAGCAGATAGGTGTTGTCGATGATGTCTCCTTCGTTCCCGGCGAAATACAGCCAGTTGTCATACACTACAAATGACCAGCCGAAACCTGAGAAAATCGATTCAATGATATCGTTCTCGACATCGTAGCGAAAAATATTGGCTAGGTTGGACGCGTCATAATCTGAAAAATAGACATAAAGCTCTGCATCATAGTAGAACTGGCCGTTCATGCTGTTGCCCAGGTCATCCAGCGCGACGCCGAGCGGCTGGATGATCGACTGCGCGTTGCCTGTTCCGGGATCGGCTGTCGCTGTTGTTGTCGGCGCAGGTTCGGTCTCTTCGGCCGTGGTGCTGGCCTGGGTCTGCTGGGTGGCGGTGGTCGAAAGTGTCGTGGTTTGCTGTGGTGTCGTCGTGGTGGGTTTGGCGTCCTTCCCGGGAATCAGCGCTGTCACCGCGTAGATGATCAGGGCGATCACGATCACCAGCGCGGCGGACAGCCCGATGATCAGCGGCATTTTCGAATGGCCGGCAGGTTTTGGCGGCTGGCCGGCTGGCTGAATCGGCGGTGCCGGTTGTTGGGGCGGCGAAACCGGTTGGCCGCAATTCGAACAAAATGCAGTGCCGGGCTCGAGGCGGTTCCCGCAGTTGGGACAGAAAGCAGGGGGCGGGTTCTGATTCATACTTGAGTCCTCCATTTGACTTGATGCTTGATCTTAAAATCAATTAGCGTTCGATTAATTCAGCGAGCAGGTCGCGTATGACTTCTCCGGCGGCGATCAGGCCGGCGGTGGACGGGACATACGATATGCTGCCGGGAATCTTGCGCTTGGCGGCATCTTCTAGCGGGTCGAAGACCGTGGACAACGGACTGTCCGGCGAATAGACGACCTTGAGCCGGCTGACGCCGCGCCGTTTGAGCTCCCGCCGCATGACGCGGCTGAGCGGACAGTGTGTGGTCTTGTAGACGTCGCAAACCTTGAACGTGGTCGGATCCAGCTTATTGCCGGCGCCCATGCAGCTGATCAGGGGGATTTTGGCGGCGCTAGCCTGGACCGCCAACTCGATTTTTGCGGAGACGGTATCGATGGCGTCGACGATGTAATCCGTTCGGCTGTCGATGAATTGGCCGGCGTTGTCCGGCAGGACGAAAGTCTTCTCGACCTCGACTTCGGCTTTGGGATTGATGTCCAGAATCCGCGCGCGCATGACATCGACCTTGGCCCGGCCGATTGTGCTGTGGAGCGCGATCAGCTGACGGTTGATGTTGGTCAGGCTGACAACGTCGTTGTCAATCAGCCGGAAATGGCCGATGCCGGCCCTGGCTAGTGCTTCCGTGACATAGGATCCGACACCGCCGATGCCGAATACTGCAACCCGGCTCATCGCCAGCCGATCAAGGGCGTCACGGCCGATCAGCATCTCCATCCGCGTAAATTCGTGTAGCACGTTATAAACCTCACCCAGTAGATTAGTTGAATCACCTTAATTATAGAGAAGTTTGATATCAATTTAAACCGGCCGACCCGATTTGCCGATCGGATCTTTGGCATTCGGAAAATCAGAACAAGGTCGCAAAACCCGAAGACATATAACTGGTTTTATGAGATAATAACATCAGTAGCTATTTAAATAGAAAGGAATGATTTGAACATGCCACTCATTATGAAATTTCCAGGCCATTCGATTGTCCCCCAATCCCTGAAAAATATAAAGGCCGAAAACGGCAAGACGGTCGGTTTCGGTTTCGATATCAAACTCAGGTACTACCGGGGCCACTACCTGTCCTGCACCGAGCAGTTTGAACTCAAAATCGACGATCAGTTGGTCGATCCGGCGCAGATCACGCTGGGCATTAACGACAAGGAATTTCCAGTCAAACAGCTGCCGGAGC
This sequence comes from uncultured Saccharofermentans sp., assembly GCA_963675845.1. Lineage (GTDB taxonomy): Bacteria > Bacillota > Clostridia > Saccharofermentanales > UBA5734 > UBA8949. Next base: position 1,035,876 of record OY776634.1, read on the forward strand.
TGATCTCAGAATTCTGGCAGGTTCTGGAGCCGGCCCGTGTTGTCGTCCACCAGCTGGGCGGGCTAACCGCGGGCGAGCACAAAATTGACCTGACTTTTATGCTCAGGTCTCCGTACATGCCCAACCCGGACCCCAATGGCCCCAACCGCTACGTCCCGATCGACAACAGCGATGCTGCAAGCCAGACCTTGTGAGCGGAACGACCTGAAAGGAGAGTCAGTCAAGATGAAGAAGATGAAACTCGGCGTATCCCTATTCAGCTATACGCGTGAATATACGTCAGGCCAATATTCCCTGGAGGACTGCATCAGCAACGCCGCCCAGATTGGAGCGGAATGCTTTGAGATGGTTGGCGCGCAGATGCTGCCGACCTATCCCTACATAACGGACGACTATGCTAAAAAGTTTAAAGCGATGTGCGACCGGCATGGCATCTATATGACATCGTACGGCGCGAACATGGACCGGGGCAAGCGCCCGGACCGCGACCTGACGGAGGAAGAAATGCTGATGGCTTGCGTGACGGATCTCAAGACCGCCAGCAAACTGGGTGCCAAAATGATGCGCATACAGTATATGGCACCGCCCAGCGTCATGAAGGCGCTGGATCCCTACGCCGAAGCTTACGGCATCCACTGCGGCATTGAGATCCACAACCCCGAAACGCCATCGTCACCCAAGATGCTCGAGTACCTCGATGTCTACAAGCAGATCGGCAGTCAGTACCTGGGCTTTGTCATCGATTTCGGGTGCTTTGCCAACAAGCCCAATAAGCCGCATTGGGACCGGGCGCTGACCAACGGCGCGACGAAAGAAGAGCTCGACTTCGCGGCCCAGTGCGTCTACGACAAAGTGCCGCGCGACGAAGCACGCGCTGCCCTGATCAAGATGAACGCCAGCGAGGCCGCGATGGTCGCGTTTGAGTCAATGTACGGTTTTGTCACATTCTACAGGGAACCGGACTTTCAAGGCTTGCGCGAGATCGTGCCCTATATCAGCTACTGCCACGGTAAGTTCCACTACATCAGCGAAGATTTGGAAGAGGCCTCCATCCCTTATCCGGAAATTCTCAAAACCCTGGCAGAAGCCGGCTTCGACGGCACCATCGTCACTGAAAACGAAGGGCATCACGGCGACCTGACACTGGAAATGACCCGCCGGCACCTGGCGATGGAACGACGGATCCTGGACAGTCTGTAAACCATCTGAATTTGAACGCGGCACGGCTGGCCCCTTGTGGCCGGCCTTGCTTGCGTTCGGATCTGACCGCTGGCTGCGGCTTGTGTTTCAATTCCAGAAATCAAGTCTAGATTCCTGCCATTCAGGCCAGCTGCGTCTGGTGTTAGAATTGAATAATAACCATCCGCCATTGTGTCAATAGGAGTTTCTACTTTGGATAAACAGGCAGTCACAGAACGCTTTCCGATCTTTTACATCATGCTGTATTTTCTGACAGCCGGCATCGGTGCGACCTACAACACATTCGTGCCGCTGTATTTCAAGGCGATCGACCTCGGCGATTCTCAAATCGGCCTGATCTTGTCGGTCACGCCGCTGATGGTCCTGGTGGCACAGCCCTTCTGGGGGACAGTCGGTGACCGTTCCAAAAGCCTGAACAGGATGTTTCGCTGGATGCTTGCCGGCACGGCGATCACGGTGGTGCTCTATCCGTTGGTTCAGAATTTCTACCTGATCCTTTTGCTGACCGGTGTCTTTTCTTTTTTCAACTCGGCGATGTTCCCCATGCAGGATACACTGACTCTGCAGGCGCTGGACTCCAGCACGTCCAATTATGGCAAGGTTCGAATGGGTTCGACCATCGGGTTTGCCGTCCTGTCGGTCATGGCCGGTCTGGTGACCGGACTGGATCTGCGGCTGCTCTTCCCGGTCAGCGCCCTGCTGGCGATCATTTCAATCGTTGTAACATTTAAGTTCCGGCCTATATCCGGACACCAGTCAAAAACGCATCGCGTATCGCCGCTGGTTTTGCTGAAAAACAAGAACCTGGTTATCCTGACGGCGCTTTGCGCGTTCGCCATGATTTCCTTCGGGTTCTATGCCGGCTTTTTCTCCATCTATTTCTCCGAATTGGGCGGCAATACCAACTGGCTGGGCGTTTTCTGGTTTGTTTCAGCGATTACCGAAGTTCCGTTTCTGATCTTCGCGCCGCGGATTGTCAAAAAGCTGGGCGAGCGCTGGGCGATTCTGCTCTCGGTCCTCGTTCAGGCTGTCCGCTGGCTCTTTATCGGGCTGACGTCGAGTGTCACGCTGGTGCTGGCCAACAGCCTGCTGCATGGATTCGGCTTCATCGTAGTTGTCTATTGCATGGCGCTGTTCATCAACAAAACTGTTCCGTTAGAGCTCAAGGCTTCCGGACAAAGCTTCTATGCGCTGTTCGGCATGGGCATCCCCCAGATTATCGGCCGGGCAGGCGGCGGCCTGGTGGTCAGCAAGATCGGCTACAGCAATGCCTTTCTGATCTGCGCGGCAATCAACATCGTGGCGGTCATTGGCATCGGTTATATTTTCCTGCGCTCATCCAGACTGCAAAAAGCCGATCCAGAACAGCCATCGCCGGAGGCCGAATCCAAATGACAGCGAACGTGCGACGCCCGATCGGACAAGCCACTGAAGCAACTGACTCAACGGCTGCCCATCTAACCAGGAGGTGTTGAATCTGATGAAACTGGACAAAGTCGCTGTGCTGGATAACAAGAACATTCCAGTCACCGAAAAGCACCTGCAGCGCATGCGCCAGGCTGTGCCGGGATGCGAGTTTATCGTCGTCAATGACGGCACAAAGATCGATCAGCTGGCCCATGACGCCGACGCCCTGATCCTCTGGCCGAGCATGAAGCCGGAAGTGGTGAGCTTCTGCAAAAAGGCGCCCAACCTGAAATGGCTGCACCTGTTCATCGCCGGCGTCGACATGTTCCTGCAGTCCGAAGCCGGCCGGATTAACCGTTACCGTCTGTCCTGCACCAAAGGGATACACGGCTATCCGATCTCCGAGCATGTCCTGTCCTATCTGCTGGCCGCCACTCGGCAGCTGCCAGCGTCGCTCGGCAACCAGGCCAAACGGGTCTGGGATTTTGAAGGCATCGGCGGGGCCAGCCGCGAACTGTCGACCTTAACAGCCGGTGTCATCGGCTTGGGCGGTATCGGGCTTGAAGTTGCGCGGAAATGCAAGTTGATGGACATGACGGTCATCGGCTTGAAACGCACCCCGATTGAAAGCCAGTGGCTGGATGAGTGTCTGGATCCGGCCGGGCTGGACAGGCTGCTGGAAAAATCCGATTTTGTCATCCTCTGCCTGCCGCTGACCGACAAGTCCCGGCACCTGATCGGCAGGCGTGAGTTCAAACGCATGAAAAAAGGTGCTTGGCTGGTCAACATCGCCCGCGGCGGTGTGGTTGACCAAGACGCTTTGGTTGAAGCGCTGGGCGCGCAAGAGATCGCCGGGGCTGCGCTGGACGTGACGGAGCCCGAGCCGTTGCCCGCAGACAGCCCGCTCTGGTCGATGAACAATGTGATCATCACGCCGCACACAGCTGCCCAGTCGCCGCAGTATATGGACCGTGCCATTGAGATCATTGTCGCCAACCTGATTCGCTATGTGAACGACCAGCCGCTGCTGTTCGAAGTCAATCGTGAGGAGGGATATTGACATGAATGCGTTAAAACTGCCGCAAGGCCTTGAAATAAGTGCTCCGATCCAGGATGGATACAGCGAGATCCTGTCTGATGAAGCGCTGTCATTTGCAGCAGCCCTGCATCGCGAATTCAACCCAAGACGTCTCGAACTGATCAGGATGCGAGTTCAGCGCGAAGCGGCCTTTGCCGCCGGTCAGAAGCCGGATTTTCTGACCGAAACGGCCTATATCCGTCAGGGTGATTGGACAGTTGGTGCCATCCCGGCCGATCTCAAGCATCGCAAAGTTGAAATCACGGGCCCGGCCAGCGACCGAAAAATGGTGATCAACGCCTTGAACTCGGGTGCATCGACCTATATGGCCGACCTCGAGGACAGTATGTCGCCCATCTGGTCGAATGTGGTCGACAGCCAGATCAATCTCAGGGACGCGGTCAACAGAAGCATTCAGCATACGAATCCCGCGGGCAAGTCCTATTCGCTCTCGGACCATCCGGCAACCCTGATTGTCCGGCCGCGTGGCTGGCACCTGACCGAGAAGCATATTCTGGTTGACGGCCAGCCGATGGCCGCAGCGATCCTTGATTTCGCACTCTATTATTTCCACAACGCTAAAACACTGGTTGACCGGGGATCGGGACCGTATTTCTACCTGCCCAAACTGGAAAGCCACCTCGAAGCCCGGCTCTGGAACGATATTTTCATCAAAGCCCAGAATCTTCTAGGCCAGCCTGTCGGTACGATTAAGGCTACTGTCCTGATCGAGACTATTCTGGCTGCTTTTGAAATGGACGAGATCCTTTATGAGCTCAAAGATCATATTGTCGGCCTCAACTGCGGCCGCTGGGATTACATTTTCAGCTATATCAAGAAGCTCCGCTTCGATCCATTGGTGGTTCTGCCGGATCGCAAGCTGATCACCATGACCGTACCATTCATGCGCGACTATGCCCTGTTGACGATCAAGACTTGTCATCGCCGCGGAGCTTATGCGATCGGCGGCATGGCCGCCCAGATCCCGATCCGCGGTGACGATAACGCCAACCGGGCTGCGCTGGACAAAGTCCGCGAAGACAAAATGCGCGAAGCCAAAAACGGCCATGACGGCACATGGGTGGCGCACCCCGCGCTGGTTGATGTAGCGCTCGAAGCATTCAACAGTGTCATGAGCGGTGCAAACCAGATGGACGTCAAACGGGACGATGTATCGGTTTCGGCCGCCGATCTGCTGTCCTTGCCGAGCGGCGAGATCACACTTGAGGGGCTTCGGACCAACATCAGCATTGGCATTGAGTACCTGGCCGCATGGCTTGGCGGCAGCGGAGCCGTTCCGCTCAATCACCTGATGGAAGACGCTGCGACGGCGGAAATTTCCAGAGCGCAAATCTGGCAGTGGATCCGCCATGACGGGGGCAGGCTGGCCAGCGGCGAGAAAATCACCCTGGCGTTGTACCAGGCGCTTCAAGACGAGATCCTTTTGCAGCTGAAATCCAAACAGCCTGATGACGAAGTCGTTTGCCATCGTTATGATCTGGCCGCGAAAATTATCAGTGAACTGACGACAGACGATCAGTTCTTGCCGTTTTTAACCTTGCGCGCATACGATTTCCTTGGATAGCCGCACCTGTCAGCGGCCCGAGCGGCGGTTAATCGCGACCAGAATAATTGAGGTCGCGATTACGAGCAACACATAGACCAGCAGCAGCGTTTTGAACAGGTCGTTGCCGATAAAATTCATGGCTGGATTGACTTTGTCGATCACATAGAAGGTCAGCATCATGACCGAAATAACCAGGCAAAGATGCGGCAAGATTCGCTTGACCATCTGTTAGTCCTCCTGCTCGCCGATCAGGACGATATCGCTGACCTGTCGGCCGCCTTTATACGGCTGGGATATGACCTCGCCCATGAATGCCATGACCGCGGACTGGCCGCCGTCCAGATTGTAGGCTGCCGAACAGCCGAGGTCATAAAACAGCTGGGACATCTGGCTGTTTGTCAGCCCGATCGAATAGCCGTCCTGCCGTCCGTCGACCACCACGAAGCAATAATGTCCGGGCTCATAGTAGCCAATCGCCGTACGCGGGTTCCTCGGATTGACTTTGCTGTTGAACGACGTCATGGCCTCGCCGTCATTGAGCAGCATCGGGCCAAAAGACCAGGCTTGCCAGGCGCCGTTTTGCCGAACCTGCGCCATGTTAAACTGGTCCGCCGTGAAAGTTGCCATGCTGCCATCGTAATTCATGACCAGGACATCCTCGAAGACTTTTTCCCGATAGAGTTCGCCATTTCGGATGACGATCCCGAGGTCGCGGATGCCGTAGTAATCCCCGGTGATGGCCAGAATGGCATTGTTTTCAGCGGCCATGTCGGCAACATCTGCGCTGACGCCGCGGGCATAGCTGCCGCCGGCAAACGCCGTCCTGAAATTCTCGATATTGCGAATATAGATGTCTGCGATGTAATACGTAACCTGGTCCTGTTGGACTTTCTCGATCGAGACTGAGAGATCGCGGCTGGCATAGGAAGTGTCAGTGATAATCGGATCACCGCCGACAAAATATTCTGAGAATTTGGCCCCCCAGTCGCCAGGATCGGCGCTTGTCGTTTGCTCTGTTGTTTCAGAAGCCGCCGTGCCAGTCGGAACAGCAGTTGGGTGCGCGGATGAAGTCTGAACCGTGGTCGGACGCGGCAGGGATTCACCGGAGGTCTTGATATCCCGGGGCAGGACATGATGGAACAGCGCGAAAATGACGAGCCCGAGACAGACCAGCAGCAGGTCGATCAGGATAACCAGGACCAGCGGCGGATTACCCCTTTTATGTTTGATCTGATGTATATTTGATTTCATAGCACCTCATCATTGCGTGACATGTGCCATTTATTATATCATGATAGGCATGTGGCAATCAGATCATTTTTTCAGCAAGCAGGCATCTTGACAGTCTGAGCGTCGTCGCCTCGAATACCTAACCAGGAAGCTAAACTGCTTCAGGAGGACCAATGGCTCAACAAGATTTGCCCTGCGTATTGATTCCGGCCTACAAACCGGACGACAAGATGATCAGCCTGATTTCGTCACTCAAGGCGAATGGCTTCGACCGCATCGTTGTCGTCGATGACGGCAGCGGAGCCGAATTCGAGTCACTGTTCGACCAGGCCGAGAAGCTGTCCTGCACCGTCTTGCGTCACGCGATTAATATGGGCAAGGGACGGGCTTTGAAAACCGGATTCAATGAGGGGTTGCTGCAGGGGCTGTTTGACCGGGGCGTCATCACCGCTGACGCGGACGGCCAGCATGCGCCGAAAGACATTCTCAAAATCGCCCGGGCGATGGCTGACAATCCGGACACCATGGTGCTGGGCGTTCGTGCGTTCAAGGGCAAAGTCCCTCTTAAAAGCCGGCTGGGCAATTCGATTACACGCTACTTCTTCGCGCTGATTCACGGCAGTGATGTCCGTGATACACAGACTGGCCTGCGCGGGCTGCCGCCAGTCCAGATCCCGGTCTTGCTGTCGCTGCCCGGCGACCGCTATGAATATGAGATGAATATGCTTTTAGCCTTGAATGACCATGACTTCCAGCTCAGCCAGGTGCCAATTGAAACGATCTATATCGAAGGGAACCGATCATCCCATTTCAAGGTTTTTCAGGATTCATTCCGAATTTACCTGCTGCTGTTTAAATTCATCGGCTCGTCGCTGTTCTCGACCGTCGTCGATTACGGCCTTTTCGCAGCCATGAACATCCTGGTTCCCGGGCAGCTGATTGGCAGTGTCGCGGTGGCCAGGATCACGAGTTCGTTTGTCAACTACAAGATCAACCGGCATATTGTTTTCAAACGCCAGGAAGTTCATAGAACAGCTGCGCTGCGCTATTATGGACTGGTTGTTTTCGTCATGGCGGCCAGTTACGGCCTGATCAAGGTGTTCAACCTGTATCTGGGCATCAACCTGTATCTGTCCAAGATTATGGCCGACACGATCTTGTACGCGGTCAGCTTCTTCGTTCAGCGGGAATTCGTCTACCGCCGCTGATCAGTCGGTCTCCCTGAAATAGGCTGCGGCCGGCATCAGGAATATCTCCATCTCCTCGCCGGTGCTGTAGTAGATTGAAATGTTTCTGAAGACAACCAGCAGCTCAACACCGGATCCCTCAACAGTATAGGTCATGTCCTTGAAGTTGGGCTCGATCCTGCGGCCGTCCTCGGTCATGTATTTGTCCTGGAGGTCTTGGAGCCAGGGTTCAAGACTTTGCTGGACAATTACCAGATCGTCCTTAGCAATCTGGATGGAGGGAACACCTGAGCCGGTCATGTTGACAAACTCAATGGCGTAATCTCCGATCTTGGCAGTGATGGTTTCCGATCCGTAGATCTCTTCGCCGATCAGGATGCTGCCGGTGTAGCCGGTGATATCAATGCTGCCGGCTGGCAGGCTCAGATAGACTTCACGGTACACCTTGTCGCCCGGTCCGTCCGGATAGGTTTCGTATTCGGGCTCAAAGCCGAAGATGCTGACAAAAGACTGGCTGGAGTCCAGCTGGTCCGACAGCCAGGGCGCCTTGGCTGTGTCGTCGTATGATTCACGCATGATGTACAGTGCCGAGTCAGTGATGGTGACACGGTCAGCCAGGCTGATGTCAGTTGGCGCCTTGACAATTTCGCCGTCGATTAGCATGTCGTTTCGATTCAGAACCTTTTGCAGCCGCTTGGTCTGGCTGGACAGCGGGACCGCCTGATAGCCGGTGACCGGCAAAACGATCAAAACAGTCAGCACCAGGGCGACAAAGGCGATCAGGCGGGTGCGCTTGACCGGACGAAGCAGCAAGGCCAAAACCGAGAGCAGGCCGAAGATCCAGAGAATGCCGATAAAGTATTCGTTGGCGCGAATGCCGTGGTCGGCAAACTGGACGTAGAGCGCGTAGGCTTCGAAGGCCAGGAAGACCAGGGCGGCAAACGGGAAGAAGCGCCGGAACACATGAGCCGGCGTTTTGTCATAGTGAGCCATCATGACCGCCAGGAAAACGCCGAACAGGGTGTAGACCGTGAAGATGGCCGACAGCTGTTCGAATTCGGGCCAATCGCCGACGATCAGGATCTGAATCGCCCAGATGAGCAGGACCAGGGTCATGGCGGCCATGATCGGCACCAGGACAAAGGCGAACAGGATCTCGATGAATGCCGGGTGCTTCTGGGCGGTTTCCAGATGGCTGTCGCGAATTTGGCGCTTGAAGCTCGGGAAATAGCCGAGGAAGAACGCGAAGCCGATGAAGGCCGACCAGATGGAGATATACATGTAGACTTTTTCACTCAGATTGTCATATAGCAGGCTTTCAACCGCGAAGGCGACAAAAAACAACCCCAGCATGATGACCAGGGTATATAGCCCGGCAATGATGAAGGACTTGAGGACCATGAAGGCCGATTGGTTGAAGTCGCTCTCAACCTCGTTGGCTGAGATGGCGATCAGGAAGATGATAAAGGCCGCAACCCCGGCTGCCACGATCCGGGCGAAAATGATGGACGGTGCGTCATCCGGAACTAAAAACTGCAGATAGGCGAATAGGCCGGCGCCGGCGATTAGGCCGAGTCCGTTGGATATTGCAAACGACAGCTTATTGCCGGATAGCGTATCAGATATCGAACTGACGGCCATGCCCCAGAAGGCGGCGCTGGCGAAGGCCAGGATCAGACTGGCCAGGAGTTTGTCATCGGCCGGTTCGACGGCGATGTTCATGGTCGCGGCGACTGCGACGACCAGCGCGCTAACCATGGCGGCTGGAAACCTGGCGAAAGATTTGGCGCCGCCGGTGATCATGCGGCCAATCGCTTTCGAGAAATTGCTCATAAAAGCCTCCTTCTGGGCCGGATGGTCAATGAATATAAGGTCCGGCTGCTAGCTCATTATAGCATATGGGCTGCTGTTCAAAACCGGGTTTGAAACCCTTGGTCAACAGGCATAGAATAGAAGGTGAAAGAAGGTGATCACATGCCCGACATCACGCTTAGCTGGCAGGGACACTCCTGCTTTACCCTTGAGAAGGACGGCAGCATCCTGGTACTCGACCCCTATGACGGCGATATGATCGGCTACCCGCAGCTTGCGGTCAAAGCCCACGCCATGCTTGCCAGCCACCAGCATGGAGATCATAACTATGAAGCCGCGATCAGCCGGCAGACAGCAGACCATGATGTCCTGGTCCAGGTGGATGAATTACCGGAAATGACCGAACCGGGCGTGTTCTGCTGGAAGGCGGTTGAAACGGATCATGACGAAGCTGGCGGAACAAAGCGCGGCAAGAATCTTGTCCATGTCATTCGAGCCGGCAATTTGACGCTGGCGCATCTGGGTGATCTGGGACACATCCTCAAGCCGGATCAGGTCGAGGCAATCGGTCCGGTCGACATCCTGCTGGTGCCGGTTGGCGGACACTTCACGATTGACGCGCAGCAGGCCTGGGATGTCATTGACCAGATTCGGCCCAAAACCGTGGTTCCAATGCATTACAACCCGGGATTTTCTTCGTTGCCGATTGAATCGGTTACGCCGTTTCTAAAGATGAAAGACGAGGACTTCACAATTGAGCAGCTGGATGGTAACATCATCGAGTTGGACCGCGCGCCGGAGCGGCGCATCCTGGTCTTCAATTTTGAAGAATGATTGAGCGAAATGGTCTTGTTCTGGTCAGTGCCTGCCTGGCCGGCATATCCTGTCGCTATGACGGCAAACACTCGGCTCACCCATTGGTTGAACGTCTGGTCAGCCAGGGGCAGGCTGTTCCCGTTTGTCCGGAAGTGCTGGGCGGACTGCCCATCCCCCGCGCCTGCTGTGAGCTGGTCAGGGACGGTAGCAAAAGCAAGGTGATCGACCAGGAAGGAACTGACAGAACGGCTGCTTTCGAAAAAGGCGCACAAAGCGCCCTGGCAGTTGCCCGGGCAATCGGCTGCCGCCATGCCATCCTCAAAGCCAGGAGCCCGTCCTGCGGTTTTGGTCAGGTCTACGATGGAACCTTCTGCGGCAGGCAAGTTTCGGGAAACGGTATTGCGGCCGACCTGCTGGCTCGGGCGGGCATTCAAGTTATGACCGAAGAACAATTGGCGCCGTCGGATAATCATGATTGATCTTCAATTATCCCAGCTGATATACTGAAATCACAAGATCGTGAAAATCACTTTAGGAGGAGCACCATGGCCTATTGTAAAAACTGCGGCAGCCAGATGGAAGACGGCGCCCAATTCTGCAGCAACTGCGGCGCCGATCAACAGCCAGCCCAGCCCCCTCAAGCCCAGCAGCCTGTGCCGCCAAGCCCGGCACAACCGGTCATGCAACAGCCTGCCGCGCCGAAAAAGCGTCGCGTCGGCTGCCTGGTCGCAGTCATTATCGTCGTGCTGATAATCGCCGCCGGCGTTTTCGTCTTTGCCAAGTTCGCCTGGCTCGGCCCCAAAAACTTGGGGACAAAATACGACCAGGACGATCTGGACAGCATCTTGTCGAAGCTGGATCTTGAGCTGACCATCAACGGGATGGACCAGGAAGACTCGCTGGAATATCTTGAGGACATGAAAAACGAAGTCATCGATGAGGATGACTACGAGGTTGTCTTTACGGATTATCAGGAAATGAGCCTGGAATTGACGCCTGAAGAGATGACGGCGTTCGCCAATGAGATCGCGGCGCCCTTTATGCGTTATGAAAAGTTCCAGACCAGAATCAACAGCGACGGAACAGTTGCCTGTTCGTACCGGGTGAGGTTTGACCAGATCAAAAAAGAGATCATTCCGGATGTCGCCGGTTCCATTCCGTCACAGGTCAGCAGTTTGCTGCCGGACCGGTTCAACCTCTATACGGAGGGATCTTTTGAGATTTCCGAAAACCACTTTGTCGTACCGCAGCAGCTGAATCGACTAGATGTTGGCATGGTATCACTTAAACCCGTGATTGGTGACATATCCGATGACCAGCGAGATGCCGTCTTCGGTTATGCAGACCGCTTGATCAGTCAGTTCCCCGACGTCGTCGTTCACAGCCTTAAGGTTAACGAAGAAGGCAATTTTGATGTTTCTGCATACCTGCCTACGGTGGTTACAGTCAACATTAACCAATAGTTTGCGAATCAGTAAAATCGTCCCAGGATGCCCGGCCGTCTCCCTCGATGGGGATGGTCGGGCCTTCATATGTCGGGGAGACCTTCAGGAGTTCTGCGTCCAGCCAGGCCTTGACGCGAGCCGGATATTCGCGCAGCCGGTTGCGAAGCTTCTCTGCGTATTTGACGTAGCCGCAGTCGACTCCAAGAACATCAAAACCGAGCCGGTCAGCAATGTACAAAGCCCGGACCAGCTGGAAATCCTGGGTGGTGATCAAGGCGTGCTCAACTTCAAAAACCGATCGGGCTCGATACAGTGTGTCATAGGTGTCGAAACCGGCGTGATCCATAAAGATGGCCGCCGGAGGGATGCCGGCATCCAGCAGGTAATCCCGCATCGCGCCGACTTCGTTGTAGTCGACCGCTCCATGATCGCCGGAGACCAGAATGCGATCGGTCAGGCCCGATCTAAAAATCTCAACCGCCATATCCAGGCGATCCTGGAGGATGAGACTCGGAACACCACTGGGCAGAACCGAAGCGCCGGGTACAATCACACAGTCGAAGGTGCTACCTGAAAGCTGATCCACCGTCAAGATGGCATCACCGCCGAGACGCTTGACGCGCCAGTCGACGGTCAGGGTCAGGGCTGTGCCAATGAAGATCAGAACCAAGCAGATGGAAATCAATCGCCTGATGAATCTGCGGACGGTATTCGGCTGCTTTCGTTTTCTCATATCGTCAAGTTTAGCACAGCACCCGGCGAATAGGAACAGGGGTGAGATGGTGAAAAATCTGAAGAGTTTGGGTGGGATTCATGTGGCTCAGTTCGACGTTTGATGAAAATAACGAGTAGATACAGCAGGCGAGCTGTTTAATTGCAGCCTCAAACTTAAGAGGGAGCGAGCGACTCAAATGAGCTATATATATATATATAAATATAGAAAATGGTTGACTGCAAAGGTTAATCCCCAATTGCAGAAGCAACTCCCCAAAATATAAGCGATCAGTGATTCAAGGCTTATACAAGAAGCCTGAAACAGGCTATGCTGTTTATGCAAAACAGAGAAAAGCGCAACCTTAACACGAATTCAAGACAAGGCACTCGTTTTTGCAGAACGAAACACCTACTTGGACTGACTGCATGGTTGGTGGTCTTCTCTGGGCCGGTTTCACCGGTTAGTGTGCTGGAAGCAGGCGAGGGGTTAGGATAATCTTGTCTGCTTCTATTTTTTGGATATTGAGCTTGTTCAGGATTTGATCACCAAAGAGAAATTCAAACACTTCGATTGGACATTTTCCCATGAGGCTTTTACGCCGATAACTATTAATATGAGAGCACATTAAGTCGATATCGGTTTGAGACAGGTTGTCAAATGAAGTCCCTCTCGGACGCACCATACGGATGAACTCATGAGATTTTTCAATCGCAGCTTTCTGGTTTGACTGCATGGGATCGCAATAGAAGATTTTGGTTCTGCCATAACGCTCGAGGCTTTTAGGATCACTGAACTCTGAACCGTTGTCGGACAGAAGAACAGGAAACAGCATGCCGAAAATCTCTTTGCCCAAAACAGATTCTAAATTGTCGATTGCAGTAAGTGCTGAGCGAGCAGTATTGTAACGGCGAATACGGCACAGCAGCAGTTGAGCTTGAGGGAAAAAGAGTGTCAGCAGCACCTTGGAGCTGTCCTGGCATCCTTTGACAGTGTCCATTTGAACTGCAAGGGTCTCAGGACAGTCCCGTGTAAATTCAAGGTAGTCATTGTACGTGCGGCCTTGACGGCAGGCCCGATCGACCTTGAACTCAGGTTTAGGGCGCTTGGTTTGTCGCTTGACCTTGAGCCTGAGGTCCAAGTTCCGGGCTGACAACCGACTGCTGTCAACAAGCGAGTAGAGGGTTCGCTCCGAGCAGAAGAGTTCATCTTTGTGGTTGATGTAGACATGGTGGATTGATTGACCGTTTTTAAGCAGCGGTGATACGATCCGGTCGGTTTGTTCCAGTTCCGCAGGCGTTAGCAGAATGCCTGAATGAGCATCTGAGAGCCGCGCCTGAGCTTTTTCATGGGCTTTCTCAGCATCGTAGTAGTAGCGCTTGATGATGCAGTTGCGTTGCTTCTTGCAGCCGTTGCAGCAGTATGGCGAATGCTCAAGCTGCTGGCAATGGGCAGCAACGAAATCCTTGCAGCAACTGTTGCATTGATCGCACAGATGACAGATGCCTCGAGGCCTATAGCAGATTTTGCAGATGTTTCATACCTTGCAGCTGTTGCGGTTGGCGCAATTGTTTCTCACAAGACCAATCGCGCCATTGAAGATAAAGGTTCTGTTGACGCGAACTTCCCGGACAATTGACTTGTAATCTCGCTTCAACTCCCTGGCAATGGCATGTAAGTTGCGCCGGCTGGCCAGCATTCGTTGGATAGCGATTTTCTCGGTTAATGACAGATGCTTGAAGTGGGCCATGATGTTTACCTCCTTTGAGTGGCCCATGGAAGACTGTCTTGATTGTAGCAGATGCTGGCTTCGCAGGCTTAACTACCCGGATTTCTTTTGCAGTGCTAATTTCCTGGGACGCCGGGGGCTAAGAATTTCAATCGATTAAATATAGAAAAATTACGGATGATATATTGACATATCAAAAAAGGGGGGGGTATGATTTATCTGAATAACTTAATATATCAACCCAGTCGAGCCAGTTCATTGACCATCAGATACGTTTGATTTCATCTATGTTGGAGGCAGGTATGCGTACAGTTCGTTCGATCAAGCACCTTAGTTTCGTTTTGGCTTTAGAAGATGTAAATTGAACAAATAATCGGATGCGTAGAGGAACTTGATTTTGATTTGAGCATTCAGTATAATTTTACTCAATTGAATATTCAGCACCATCAGTCAAATTGCGCATCGGTTACGTTTGTTTACATCAAAGTTGGAGGCATTTATGCGTACGGTTCGTTCGATTAAGCATCTTAGTTTCTTTTTGGCTATTGTTCTACTTCTCAATCTCTTCGCATCGCCAGTAATGGCAGCACAATCCGCTGATTCGGAAATCCCAACAGCAACATCAGTCGTCAATAATTCGGCTGATATTATTGTCGATTCATCCGACGACCGGCAGTCAGGCTATATACCGATCGGCGATGAAGCCTATACAGAACTGACCGATGAACGAACGGTCAGCAGCAAGACGTATCTCCTGGAAAGCAAGCGATTTGAATCCATTGTTTTCGGCTTGCCAGTGCATTACCTGGAAGATGGTCAGTATCTTGATATCGACAACAGTCTGGAACTGGTGCAAACCGAATCTAATGGCAATCGATACACCAATCGTTCAAACAGCTTTAAGGCTTCCTTTGCCACTGAAATCGGCGACGACCCTGTTTCAACAATCACCAAAGACGGGTACACACTCAGTTGGTCCATTAGCGGCTTGAGTCGCGGTACTTCGGCTCTCGCGACGTCCGCAATGAGCAAGTCTGAGTGGAGCAACCAGGGTAACAGCGATAAGCGGCATTCTGTCGCTAATCTTTCATCACAAGTCGCTTTCCGAGGTGTCATGCCCGACGTTGACTTGGAACTCCAGGTTGTATCCGACCGCATCAAAGAGAACCTGGTTCTCAATAAATTCATGGACATCAAGACAATCAACCAGACCTTGACAACTGATGGCCTGGAACTTGTTCTTCAGGAAGACGGCTCTATACTTGCAAAGGCAGGAGAGACTGTCGTCTATGAATTGCCTGCACCTTTTGCCTATGATGCAAATTACGATACCAATTACGATATTGGCGTCACGTTGAATGAAACGACTGAACCCGGCAGCGAAACTTCAAGAACCTATCAGCTTACATATGAACTCAATACCGTCTGGCTTGCCCAGGCTAGCTACCCGGTCACAATCGATCCAACCGTTTTGACCTCATTGAACTCTTCAGACATCAAGGATACCCGAATCGTTGAAAACTACCCCACCAGCAACTACTACGGTCTTGAATTCCTCAGCACGGGTGAAGGCAGCAGCAGCGGCACCAACTATACCCTGATCAAGTTTGACAACCTGCCGTCGATCGGTTCTGCATCCATGGTCCAGTACAGTGGCCTGAGGCTCTATAAAAAGAGCACCTCGACTGTAACCAGCAACGTTTCAGTTCATAAGGTCACGTCGACCTGGACATCTTCTAATGTGACTTGGAACACCAAGCCTAGCTTTGATTCAACGGTCGATGACTGGCAGTTTGTCAATCTGCCTTCAAACGTTCAGTACGAATGGGACATCACGAAGATGGCCAAATCCTGGTATACAGGTGGAACGAACTATGGCCTTCTTCTAAAAGACATGTCCAGCACCGGCGGTTATAAGGAGTTCTGGTCAGCAGACGCGGTTTATTACCCGCAGTATGTCCCCTATGCCTACTTTGTCTATACCAACTACAGCGGATTAGAAGGTTATTGGGACTATACCAGTTCGAGCTTTTTGGGCCGCAGCGGTACAGCCAATGTTAACCTCTATAACGGCAACTTGGTCTATACCCACAGCGATGTCAGCATGACCGGTAACCGTCTGCCGATCGCGGTCACCCATGTCTTCAACAGTACAACCAAGGATACCAACGACTCTAAAATGCTCTACGGTAAGGGCTGGCGGACCAACTATGACCAGCGGGTTTCGTATGTAACCATAGCAGGCGTCAACTATTATCAGTATACGGATGAAGACGGAACAATCCATTATTTCAAATCTGTCAGTGGCGTATGGAAAGACGAATCAGGCTTGGACTTCAAGCTGACTGTTTCCAGCAACATTGTGACGATTACTGACAAGAGCGACAACATCCTCAAGTTCTATGCGACCAACGATTCACTCAAGCCCGGCTTCCTCAACTACATCGAGGACAGGAATGGCAACCGCCAGACAGTGGGATACGATGGTAATGGCAGAATCAACCAGATTACAGACCCTGCTGGCCGCATTGTCAAATTTATCCGTGATGGCAGCGGCAACCTGACCCAGATCGGTGAGCCAACAGCCAGCAATACCTGGCGCTATACAACTTTTGCATACTCAAGCTCCAGGCTTGCCAGCATCACATATCCGGATGGCGAAGTGACAACCTTCACTTACGATTCGCACAACAACATTGATTACGTCAACGGCATCGCCAACGACAAACTAGATCTGACATATACCTCAGCAGCTCCGTACCGGATAATCTATATGGGCGAGAGCGCAACAGTTGGTGGAACAACAACAGATGGTGGACATGCTCATCTGACGTATGGCTATAACCGCACAACGTTTGAAGACTCTGAAGGCAGAAAAGCGACTTACCAGTTCAACGACTTTGGCAACACGGTTTGCGTCACTGGTCCAGATGGCGGAGCGGCTTTCGCTTCCTACGGAACAACTCCGACATCCGGAGAGATGAGCAAGATGCTCGCCGCTTCGAATTTCCAGAAGTATGGTGAGAATTTACTTAAAAACCATAACATGGAAGTTGATGATGTATGGCATATGTACAGTGGTTCTGGGTCCACTGGCACATATGGCTATTCTACTGACCAGAAGTATTTGGGATCGAGATCAGCCAAATTCTATAAATCGAATACTACAGAATACGAAGCAGCCTTTCAAACGGTTAACTTAACTAAGGGACAAACCTATACACTGTCGGGTTATGTTAAAACCAGTAGTGTTTCAGTATCTGGAGCAGGCGCGTACCTATATGCTGGATATTTTAACTCCTCGGGCGGTTACCAGACATCTAGATCCAGCTATTTGAGAGGAACTAATGACTGGACGAAACTGAGTGTGACGTTCACTGTGCCAGCGGATTCCACATCGACAACAGTTTATTTATATTATATGTTGTACGCAAGCTCGGGAACAGCCTGGTTTGACTGCCTACAGTTGGAAGAAGGATCTGTCGCGAATCGCTATAACATGGTTGAAAATTCCGATTTTACTTACACTACAAGCAACATGCCTATTTACTGGACTGCAAACGGCTGTACAAGCAATGATAAAGTAATCACAACATCAGATAGCACAAACCCAGTCACAAACAATGATAGTCGCTTTATCATGTATGGAGAGCCAGGCATTAAAAAGTGGCTTGTTCAGGATTTGCATCAGTCAGGTCTAGCAGGGGATACCTATATTGCAGGGGCCTGGGCAAAGGCTGCCAGCGTTTCATTGACAAGTGGTCCTACTCGTGATTTCGCTGTGTTTGTATATTTCAACTACACTGAT
The DNA here is from genome assembly GCA_963675845.1 of uncultured Saccharofermentans sp. Lineage (GTDB taxonomy): Bacteria > Bacillota > Clostridia > Saccharofermentanales > UBA5734 > UBA8949. Next base: position 1,053,867 of record OY776634.1, read on the forward strand.
CCGACGAAATCCGATGAATGGCTGAAGCTATCATTTTCCGAGGATTCTAATAATTGGCAATATATATCAAACGCATTTGTCGCCAAATATGATTATCAGCAGATGACCATCCGCGTTCAATATCAAAACAATGCAAATACTGCAGAGTTTGACGGAATGCAGCTGTTCAAAGAGCAATTTGGTAACACCTACACCTATGACAGCAGCGGCAACCTGAAAAGTGTTGTGGATTCTGCAAGCCAGACAGAACAATTTAATTACAACACGAATAATGATCTGACCTCGTACATTGATTCGAACGGCAAGACATTCACCTACACATACGATTCGAATCACAATATTCTGACGGCTACCAGCGCTGAGGGAATTGTCTATACATTTACTTATGACAGTTATGGCAACCAGACGTCAGCTAAGGTCGGCGGTTCCACGAATTACGTGAAATCCAATGTATCCTATACCTCAGGTAACTACACAGACATTGTGACCGATCCGTTCGGGGAGCAGGTTGACTACAACTACGACAGCTATAAGGGAACACCAAGCAGTGTGGTTGATCCGCTGGGAAACACAGTTAGCAACACCTATAACAGCAATACGGATTACCTGACACAGACCAGCCAGACATCCGGCAGCGTCACCATGTCCAATTCTTATACCTATCTGGATGACCGGCTGACCAATGTATCACATAACAACACATCTGGATCGGTCGGCTACGACTTCCAGTATAATGACTTAGGCTGGATGACCGGTGTCAAAGTAAATGGGGCGAGCACGAATCTTATTACTTACACTCTGCAAGCCAGGACAGGGCGGGTGAATGCCCTGACTTATGGCAACGGCGATGTAATCAACTACACCTACGACAGCTATGATCAGCTCAAAAAGGTCAGCGAAGGATCGACGGGGCTATATGAATTCGAGTACGACTACAGTGGCAATCTGGGCTACCTCAATGACCTGGTTCAGGATAAGGAATACAGGTATGAGTATGACTCGCTGCATCGTCTTGGCAAGATTACGTCAGTCGACTCAGCGGGCAAGATCGCAACGTCCGAATACTCATTCAACAATACCAACAGCTTGAGCCAGTTCCTGGAAACCATCGATGGGACCACGTACCAGACGAATTACAGCTATGATGATGATTCCAGGCCGGTGGCAACAACCTATGGCAGCTACAGCAAAAACTGGGGATATGATACATCCTGGTTGAACCAGGCCAATATGCTGACGCTGAAATACAACAGCTCAGACATCTACAAAACCCAGGTCAATTATCAGGCTGGGGACGGCTCGACATCAACCAAGTCCTATCGGATATCCTCTATTGTCAATGACTATGGCAGTGGATCGCCTGAAACATTGTCATACATTTACGATGAGCGAGGCTATATTACCCAAGTCTACAAGGACTCGAACAACTACTCGCAGTATCGCTATGACGCATTTGGCCAGCTGGTTCGGGAGAACTACAAATGGGGTGGAACCAGCTTCACCAAGATCTTCAGCTATGATGTTGGCGGGAATATAACCAGCCAGGTCCAGTACGCCTTTGTCGCTGGCGATGGTGCTGTTGGCACGGCTGTCGATACAGTCAGCTATGGCTATACGGATTCGACCTGGAAGGACAAACTGACCAGCTTTGATGGCAATACCATCACCTATGACAACATCGGCAATCCTCTGAGCGATGGAACCTGGACCTATTCTTGGACCCAGGGCAGAAAGCTCGAGCAGATTTCCAAAAGCGGAACGACAGCCAGCTACAAGTACAACAGCGACGGCATCCGGACTGAGAAGACTGTCAACGGCGTGACCACAGTTTACAATGTTGTCGGCGGCAAGGTGACCTGGGAGAAGACCGGCTCGAACACCCCGATGTATTATCTGTATGATGCATCCGGCAAGCTGTGGGCAGTTCAGTACAACAGTAATACCTATCTCTATGTCCGCAATGCTCAGGGAGACATCACCAAGCTAATCAATAACGCCGGCGACGTGGTGGTCGAATATACCTACGATGCCTGGGGCAACCTGATGAGCACGACCGGCAGCATGGCCTCGACGCTGGGTGCTGCGAACCCGTATCGCTACCGTGGATATCGGTATGATACTGAGACAGGGCTTTATTACCTGCAGTCTAGGTATTATAATCCTCAGTGGGGACGGTTTGTTAATGCGGATGGTCAGATCAATACTGATGATGATTCCACCGGTCTGAACCTATTTGCAAATTGTGGAAACAATCCTGTCAACCGTGTTGATGAGAGTGGTCATGCGTGGTGGCATTGGGCAATTGCGGCTGCAGTAGTGGTAGTTGCAGCCGCTGCGGTAGTTGTGACAGCCGGTGGAGCAACACCTGCGCTAATTGCAGCCGCCTCTGTCGTTAATGGATGCATTGCTATGTCTACTGCCTCCACAGTAGCAGCGGGAACTTTCGTTGGGGCGTCGTTAGCACTTGGAACAACCGCTCTTATAGCTGCTGGTGATTCTGACACAGCGGAAGAATTCTTCGAGCAAGGGAACTGGGGGACAGTTGCCACTACGGTAGGAGGAGGAGTGGTCGGAGGAGGAAGTGCCTATCTTGGGACAAAAGTATCTTCGCCAAGTAATAAAAGCACAGCAAATCCTCTAAAGAATACGCAAGTAAATAATGATGTTATTAACTTGCCCAGAGCGGGAAAAGCGTTAAAAACAGATCCACATCACGCATTTCCGGATATTGTTGATAATTATGCTGGGTATGCAACAAAAACCCCCATTAATAACGGAACACTTTATCAGCTTCAAGGTTCATTGAATGGTAGTCTGGGACGATTCGAATGGATAATTCAAGACGCTAAGGTTACACACCGATTTTTTGTATCAGGAGACGGAATGAATGGCATTCCGATTATGTCATGAATAAGTTACTTGAAATTAAAAAGATGGGTTTTAAGGTGACCTGGAGACTAATTTCAATTGGTTTATATGGGCTATCATATATAGAACCTCAATTAGCCAAAGAAGATGTTTTTTTCTTTTTAGATGGTCTGCTTGTTAATGAGTCAAATGAGACTGATAGGATTATCTCTTTAATTTGCGAAAGAGAGGATGATATTAAGACAGATAAAATGATTCGTCATTACGAAGAAATTGAAAACGCTAACCCGCTACTGGAACTTCGTAAATGGAGAGCGTACCTATTAAAGAAAACACTTGAATACATCAATGATGACACCTTGCAAGGTTTATTAGAGCTCACAGAATTTTGGGTATCCATTGGAATGCCAGAAGGGAGTCCCCACGAATATCCAAACGCAGATAATGTAACAAGCAGTTATTTTACAAAAGAAAACTATTTGAGATTGAAAAATAGAAATGAAAATTGGTTGTGTAGTGAAATGAGAAGTATTATGCAGTTAGATAAAGCAACATGAATTTACTGGAACGTTTCGGTTTGTTCTGAGATTGGTATGAATAATATTCTACAAAAACTCGATGCACACCCCTTGGCCTAATGTTCAACGATATGCCGGCGAGGGGTGTGCATTTTATCATTTTGTGGTAATGTTGCCAGCACGGTCGCGACAGGACTGAACTGGCCCCAGATGAAAGTTTACGATCAAACCTCTCGTCCGCCTTTTCAGAAATCAATAAAAAAACTGGCCCGATTCCGAGCCAGCTTTTAATTTGCCATAAAACGAGTTTAATTATCCAGGCAGCTGAGTCTTGCCCATCAGGAAGAGATCGACTTCGCGGGCTGCAAGGCGGCCTTCGTCGATCGCCCAGACAACCAGGCTCTGTCCGCGATGCATGTCGCCAGCGGTGAAGATGCCAGGTTTGCTGGTGGCATACTTGCCGTCTTGTGTCTGGATGTTGGATCTTGCGTTGCGCTCGATGCCGGAGTCTTTGAGAACCGTGTCATCCGGTCCCAGAAAGCCCATGGCGAGCAGAACGAGTTGTGCCGGCCAGACCTTTTCCGAGCCGGGTACTTCTACCGGTATGAAGCGGCCGTTCTCGTCTTTTTCCCAGTTGACTTCGACGGTATGAACTTCCTTGACCTGGCCCATCTCATCGCCGATGATGCGCTTGGCTGTGGTCAGATAGGTTCTGGGGTCTTCGCCGGTCAGTGCAATGGCTTCCTCCTGGCCGTAATCGGTTTTGAGGATAGCCGGCCACTGCGGCCAAGGGTTGGAGGGCTTCCGGGTTTCACTCGGCTTGGGCATGATCTCGATCTGGTTGACGGTCTTACAGCCGTGGCGGATCGAGGTGCCGACGCAGTCGGTGCCTGTGTCGCCGCCGCCGATGACGATGACGTTCTTGTCTTTGGCGCTGATGAAGTTGCCGTCCGCCAGCTTGGAATCGAGGAGGCTCTTGGTATTGGCCTTGAGGAATTCCATGGCGAAGTGGACGCCCTTGAGCTCGCGGCCTTCGACCTGCAGGTCACGCGGGTTGGTTGAACCGCCGGCGAGCACGACAGCATCATTGTCCTTTTCAAGCTCAGCCAGTGTCTTGTCAGTCCCGATTTCACAGTTGGTGACAAACTGGATGCCTTCTTCAGTCATCAGGTCGACACGGCGCTGGACAACCTTATGCTTGTCCAGTTTCATATTCGGGATACCGTACATCAGCAGGCCGCCGATGCGGTCGGCACGCTCATAAACAGTCACTGTATGGCCCGCCTTATTCAGCTGCTCGGCACAAGCCAGGCCGGCAGGGCCGGAACCGACGATTGCGACTTTCTTGCCGGTGCGAACCTTTGGCGGGTTCGGCTTCATCCAGCCTTCTTCATAGGCTTTGTCAATGATGTAGCATTCGTTGGCCTTGATCGTGACCTGCGGCTGGTTGATGCCGACGGTGCAGGCGCCTTCGCAGGGCGCAGGACAGACGCGGCCGGTGAATTCCGGGAAGTTATTGGTCTTCATCAGGCGGCGCCAGGCCTCGTGGTACAGGCCGCGGTAGATCAGATCGTTCCACTCGGGAATCAGGTTGTTGATCGGGCAGCCTGAAGCCGCGCCGTTGAAGAGTACGCCGGCATGGCAGAAGGGGATGCCGCATGCCATGCAGCGGGCGCCTTGAAGCGCATGCTTTTCTTCGGGCCATTCCTCATGGAACTCGTTCCAGTCCTTGATTCGCTCAAGTGGTGCGCGATCTGGCGGCAGCTCGCGTTCGTAATCCATAAAACCAGTTGGTTTACCCATGTTTCAATCCTCCATTTCCGGTCATCAGTTGCCGCTGACGCGACTCAGGTCCTGGTTGTTCGCAGTGAAAGCCGCCATCAAGGCATCTTCACCGGACAGTCCCTGCTCTTGCACAGCCGTCAGAGCATCCAGCATCCGTTTGTAGTCACGAGGCAGAACCTTCCAGAAACGGGGCTGCAGATATTTCCAGTTGTTCAGGATGTTGGCGGCATAGGTGCTGCCAGTCATCTCGATGTGCTTCTTAATCATGGTTTTGACTTCTTCGACCTCTTCCGGATCTTCAAGCTGGAAGCAGTCAACCATTTCCGTGTTGCAGTGGGTCTGGAACTTGCCGTCGATATCATAAACATAGGCGATACCGCCGGACATGCCAGCCGCGAAGTTGCGTCCGGTCGGACCGAGAACGACGACGCGTCCGCCGGTCATGTACTCGCAGCCGTGATCGCCGACTGCTTCGACAACCGCGTGGACACCGGAGTTGCGGACACAGAAGCGTTCGCCGGCGACACCACGGATATAGGCTTCACCGCCGGTCGCGCCGTAGAAGGCGACGTTGCCGATGATGATGTTGTCTTCCGGCACGATCGTTCCGCGCGGATCCGGGCGGACAATAACCTTGCCGCCGGACAGTCCCTTGCCGAGATAGTCGTTGGCCTCGCCCTCGATCAGCATGGTTATGCCCTTGGGGACGAAAGCCGCGAAGCTCTGTCCGGCTGAGCCGATGAACTTGAGCTCGATAGTATCTTCAGGCAGTCCTTCGCCGCCGTGGTGGCGTGTGACTTCGGCACCAAGCTGAGTGCCGGCAACACGATCCGTGTTCTTGATCGGCAGGGTGTACTGGACCGGTGTTTTGTGCTTGAGGGCGTTCTGGCAAACCGGGATCAGGATCTGCTGGTCGAGTGATTTCTCGAGCCCATGGTCCTGCTTCTCAGTGCAGTAATCGCCGACATCTTCGCCGACTTCAGGTCTGTACAGCAGGGCTGACAGATCGACATCGGATGATTTCCAGTTGCGGACGGCGCGGTCGGTCAGCAGCACATCGGTGCGGCCGATCATCTCGTCGACTGTCTTGAATCCGAGTTCGGCCATGATCTCGCGCATCTCTTCAGCGATGAAACGCATGAAGTTGACGACATAGTCCGGATCGCCTTTGAAGCAGCTGCGAAGTTCAGGGTTCTGGGTGGCAACACCGACCGGGCAGGTATCCAAGTGGCAGACGCGCATCATGACGCAGCCCAGGGCGATCAGCGGACCGGTCGCAAAACCGTATTCCTCAGCCCCCAGCAGCGCGGCGATCGCGACATCACGTCCGGTCATCAGCTTGCCGTCAGTTTCAACCTTAATGCGGCTTCTCAGATCATTGAGCAGCAGCGTCTGGTGCGTTTCGGCCAGGCCGAGCTCCCAGGGCAGGCCGGCATGACGGACGCTGGTCATCGGCGAAGCGCCGGTGCCGCCGTCGTAGCCGCTGATCAGAACAACATCGGCACGACCCTTGGCAACGCCGGCGGCAATGGTGCCGACACCGACTTCGGAAACCAGCTTGACGCAGATGTCAGCCTGGTTGTTGGCGTTTTTAAGGTCGTGGATCAGTTCAGCCAGATCCTCGATCGAATAGATATCATGGTGGGGCGGCGGTGAAATCAGGCCGACACCGGGGGTTGAATGACGGGTTCGCGCAATCCAGGGATAGACCTTGCGGCCGGGCAGCTGTCCGCCTTCACCGGGCTTGGCGCCCTGGGCCATCTTGATCTGAATTTCCCGGGCGCTGACCAGGTATTCGCTGGTTACACCGAAGCGACCAGATGCAACCTGCTTGATCGCGCTGCACTTGGAGTCGCCGTTTTCCAGCGGGATAAAGCGATTAACATCCTCGCCGCCTTCGCCGGTATTGCTCTTGCCGCCCAGGCGGTTCATGGCAATAGCCAGTGATTCATGGGCTTCCTGGCTGATTGAGCCATAAGACATGGCACCGGTTTTGAAGCGCTTGACGATGCTATCGATCGATTCAACTTCATCGATTGAGATGGACTGACCGGTTTTCTTGAAGTCCATCAGGCCGCGCAACGTGCAAGCTTGCTGCGTTTCGCAGTTGAGCAGTTCGGAGTATTCCTTGAACTGCTGGTAATCGCCGTTGCGAACAGCCATCTGAAGCTTGTGCACCGTCAGCGGATTGAACGTGTGGTATTCGCCGTCACTGCGCCACTTGTGCTGACCGCCGGTTTCAAGACCCTGGTCGACCTGGTTGGGATCGAAGGCGGCTTCATGGCGGCGGATGACTTCCTCGGCGATAATGTTGATATCGATACCGCCGATGCGTGAAGCTGTGGCGGTGAAGTAGCGGTCAATTACAGACGGCTGCAGGCCGATGCACTCGAAGATCTGCGCGCCGCGATAGCTCTGGACCGTTGAAATGCCCATCTTGGACAGCACCTTGATGATGCCCTTGACTGACGCCTTGATGTAATGGGCGACAGCCTCGTCGTAGGACTCGCCCTCGAGCATGCCGTCATCGATCAGGGACGCGACAGCGTCGAAAGCCAGATATGGGTTGATCGCGGAAGCGCCATAGCCGAGCAGCAGCGCGAAGTGGTGGACTTCGCGAGGTTCACCGGACTCAAGGACCAGCGCGCAGCGGGTGCGCGTCTCCTGGCGGATCAGGTGGTGATGCAGGCCGGCGACAGCGAGCAGCGCAGGAATCGGCGCCAGGGTTTCGCTGATGTCGCGATCGCTCAGGACGATCAGGTTGGAGCCGTCCGCGATGGCCTTGTCGGCCTTGGCGAATAGCTCATCCAGTGAATTTTCAAGGCCCTTGCCGCCCTCGCTGGACGGGAAGAGAATCGGCAGCGTAACCGACTTGAAGCCAGGCTGGTTAATCTCTTGGATGCGGGCCAGTTCACGGTTGCTGAGCATCGGAGATTTCATCTTGATCATCCGTGCGCTTTCTGGCTTCGGATCGATCAGGTTGCCTTCGGAACCGATATACGTGTCGGCCGAGGTGACAATCTCCTCACGAATGGCATCGATCGGCGGATTGGTGACCTGGGCGAACAGCTGCTTGAAATAGTTATAGAGCGGCTGCGGCCGTTCAGAGAGAACAGCCAACGGGACATCAACACCCATGGCGGCCATTGGTTCGATACCATTCTTGGCCATCGGCAGGATGATGTCCTGGACATCTTCATAGGTGTAGCCGAAAGCTTTTTCAAGATGTTCCAGGGCGCCTTTGACCGGCTCTTCGCGATGCGGGGCATCCGGCAGGTCTTCAAGGCGGATCAGGTTGTCATCCAGCCATGACTGGTAAGGAAGTTCGGCAGAGATCGATTCCTTGAGCTCTTCGTCGTTGATGATCCGGCCGGCTTCGGTGTCGATCAGCAGCATGCGGCCGGGTGTCAGGCGCTCACGCCTTTCGACATTGGCGGGATCAATGTCCAGCACGCCGGTTTCGGAAGCCAGGATAACAAAGCCATCCTTGGTGATGGTGTAGCGGGAAGGGCGAAGGCCGTTCCGGTCGAGGATCGCGCCGACGACCTTACCGTCGGTGAAAGCCATCGCAGCCGGACCGTCCCACGGTTCCATGACGGTGCTGTGGTATTCGTAGAACGCACGCTTCTCGTCGCTCATGTCTTCGTGCTTGTGCCACGGCTCCGGAACCATCATCATGGCGGAGTGGGCCAGTGAGCGGCCGGATAGCGATAGGAATTCCATACAGTTGTCGAACATGGCCGAGTCACTGCCGTTGGGATTGATAATCGGGAAGATCTTAGAGACGTCATCGCCGAACAGATCGGTCTCAATGGCCGACTGTCGGGCGTGCATCCAGTTGCTGTTGCCGCGCAGCGTATTGATCTCACCGTTGTGAATCAGATAACGGTAAGGATGGGCACGCTCCCAGCTGGGGAATGTGTTGGTGCTATATCTCGAGTGGACCAGGGCCATGGCGGATTCAAATTCCAGACTAGCCAGATCCAGGTAGAAGGCATCAACCTGATCAGCGGTCAGCATGCCCTTGAAGACGATGGTCCGGCAAGACAGGCTGGCAAAATAGAAATAGTTGTCAGATGTTTCCGCTACGCCGTTGGTCAAAAGCTCGCAGCGCTTGCGGACTGCGAAAAGGCGTCGTTCGAAAGCCAGTTCGCTCTTGTCGGACATGTTTTCAGGACGCCCGATGAAAATCTGACGAATATGAGGGCGGTTGGATCTGGCCACGCTGCCGAGTGAAGACTCGTTGATCGGCGGTGTGCGCCAGCCGAGAAGATCCAGTCCCTCTTCCAGAACGATCTGTTCGATCTTTTTCTCCAGCGACTTACGGCTGGTCTCATTTCTAGGCAGAAAAACCATGCCCACGCCATAGGAGCCCTGCTCCGGCAGGTCAATGCCGATCGAAGGGCAAACTTGGCGGAAAAAGCGATCTGGCATCTGCAGCAGAATACCGGCACCGTCACCGGTGTTGTCTTCGCTGCCCGCGCCGCCGCGATGAGCCAAATTGGCTAATATGGTGATGGCCTGGCGGATGATTGTGTGAGACTTCTCACCTTTGATGTTAACGACACATCCGATTCCGCAGGCATCGTGTTCGAATTGCGGATCATAAAGACCTTGCTTGGCCGGTAATCCGGCTTCCTTTTGGTGCATATATCTGACCTCCCTAGCTCAATAAAACACGCCACATATTTTGGGGAATGTTCTACACCCGTTCAAAATGAAGTGGCTCCAGTCATATCCTGCAAATCTGCTGCGCGGGGTTTTGCCTGTCAAGGCGGCGTTCTGATGATCGCTTGCACAGTCTTGATGTTGCGATTGAACCCATGCTGAAAATGATGGGATAATTGGCCGTGTCGGGATTTCCGACAGAACGGTCGACGATTTGATTGCTCAAAAAACCGACAGTCACTCACTTTGGTCTACCAATTATAGCACGGTCAAGTGGGTTGCACAATAATGCATTTTGACTGCACAAAAAACATTAATTGCAATAAACGAAAACTGATCTTGCAAAATATGCCGCTTTACAGTTTTTGGGCCAGCGGATCGAATCTAAGGCTGATATCCATGGCTTTGACGGTATGGGTCAGGGCGCCGATTGAGATCAGATCGATGCCGGTTTTCGCCAGTGAAGCCAGGTCCCGCTCGCCCATGTTGCCGGATATTTCGATCAAGGCCTGGCCGTTGATCTGGCTGACAGCCGCTTCAATCTCGGCCTGGCTCATGTTGTCCAGCATGATGATATCCGCACCCGCCGACAACGCTTCGGCGATCATGTCCGGGCTTTCAACCTCAACCTCGATCTTGAGCGTATGCGGGGCATTGGCCCTGGCCGCGCTGACAGCGCGGGTGATGCTGCCGGCTGCCTGAATGTGGTTGTCCTTGATCAGGACGCCGTCGGACAGGTTAAAGCGGTGGTTGGATCCGCCGCCGACGCGGACGGCGTATTTTTCGAGCACGCGAAGCCCGGGGGTGGTTTTGCGGGTGTCCACGATCTGGGCTTGAGTGCCGGCAGTCTGTTCAACCGCCTGGGCCGCCTTGGTGGCAATTGCCGATAGGCGCTGGAGGAAATTCAAGGCAACGCGTTCGCCTGTCAGGATACTTCGGGCCGGACCGTCGATGGTCAAAATGACATCGCCTTGGCGGACACGGCTGCCTTCGGCGAACTTGATGTCAATTTTGACGGCGCTGTCAATCAGTTCAAAAACCCGGCTAAAAACCGGCAATCCGCAAACCAGGCCGTCTTCTTTGGCGATCAGGCGTCCGTGGATGGCCGTGGTAGCAGGGATCACCGACAACGTGGTGATGTCCCCGGTTCCGACGTCCTCGGTCAGGGCATTGCTGATGATCGGATCTAGAATAAAGGCACTGGGCTGGTAAAATGTATTGTTGGCAGACATGGGTTCCTCCTGGGGGATGGCAGTGATTAATGGATTCGGATGACTAATTTAGTATAGAATTCAAAAAATATGCATTATATATATATACTACAGATCCTTTGCTCAGACAACCGAGTCCAATTTAGATGCCGGGTCATCCGACCGGTAATGCGCGCCGATACTGACCTTGTTGGTGAGCGCGGCCTCGACTATTTTCTGGGCGGCAAGAACCATCTGGCAGGTTTCCATCGTGCGCACAGTGTGTATAGTCGCCTGGTCAAGCTCGGCGGCCAGTGACTCAATCTCGGCCGCGGCCAAGCTGAGCCCCTCCTGATTGCGGACAATGCCGCAGTCGCGGTCCATCACCTGATGAATCTGACGGCGGATGGTATCAATTCGCTGGGCAGGGACTTCGACAGACCGGCGTCGTATTTTGATGGGTTCATGTTTGGCCGGAACGCCGTTACGCGAAGTATAGGCATTCGGGTCAAGGCTGATCGACCGGGCGATTCGACGACCGAAGACCAGACATTCCAAGAGTGAATTGCTGGCCAGACGGTTGGCACCGTAAACACCGGTCCAGGATGCCTCGCCGCAGGCCCACAGTCCGTGCAGGGATGTCTGTCCTTCGGTATTGGTTTTGACACCGCCCATGAAATAATGCTGAACAGGCGCGACCGGCAGCCATTGGCTGGCCATGTCGATGCCTAAGCGCATGCAATGGCTGAAAATGGTTGGGAAGCGCTTGGCGAGGAAATCCTGACTGTGCATCGTGGCATCCAGCCAGACATGTTCAGTGCCTGCGTCCAGCATCTGGCGGAAAATCGCACGCGAAACGACATCACGCGGAGCCAGGTCAGCCAGTGGGTGCTCATTGGCCATAAAGGCCTTGCCGCGATGGTTTCTGAGCACAGCGCCTTCGCCCCGGACGGCTTCCGAGATCAGGAAGCAGCGCCCGGTTTCATCCGGCTGGGGCAGCGCGGTCGGGTGGAACTGGATAAACTCCAGGTCTTCAACGTCAGCGCCGCTGCGAATCGCAGCAGAAAGACCGTCGGCTGTTGCGGCGGCCGCGTTGGTCGTCCTTGGATACAGTCCGCCGATGCCGCCGGTCGCGAGCACGACATGCGTGGCCAGGATGGCCGCGAAATTGTTCGGGGTATCGGATGACATGGTCAAGATACCGACAACCGCGCCCTGGTCATCCGACAGGAAGTCAACCAGGCAGGTGCTGTGTAAAACCTCGCAGTTATCTGCCTTTGCCAGACGCTCGGCCAGGGTTCGGGTGACGTGAAGGCCTGTGGCGTCGCCATGGCTGTGAATAATTCTTTGTCGGGAGTGGGCGCCCTCGCGCCCGAGTGACAGGCTGCCGTTGAGCTTGCGGTCAAACGGCACGCCCCAGTCGATCAGCTGGTTGATATTGTCGGGCCCTTCCTGGACAAGGACCTGCAATGCCTTCGGATCATTCTTGCCGGCACCTGCCTGGCAGGAGTCCTCATAGTGCAGCGCAGGGCTGTCGTCATCCGCCATGGCAGCGGCGATGCCGCCCTGGGCATACATGGAATTGCTTTCATCCAGACCGTTTTTGTTGATCAGGACAACTTTAAGCTTCGGATCCATGTTCAAGGCGGTGTATAAACCCGCCAGCCCGCATCCGACGATGACCACGTCACAGGTGGTTTGCGGGAGCTTGCTGACATCTCCCTGGAATAAATATCGGCGCATCACAATGCACTCCTTTGTTTCCCGGCAATCTGTCGGCTAGAGGCCTGGCAGGTGCCTGGGAAATGATTGGAGTCCGCAATCGGCTTCCGGCAATTGTCCTGGAAGATGCGGTATGGCCGTGAGCAATACGGCAAAATCAGGCGGCACTGGGCATCGCCTGCAGTAGGTGCTGATTTAATTTAACATGATTTAACAAGTTTTGTCCAGCAAAACGATAATTATCAGCGGATATTAAACCATAACAGTTTTCCGAGTAAACTTTTTGTCCAGCATCTGGCCGAATATTCAATCCATCTTTATGAAATCAATCTCCTGAAAGCGAGATACCTCGACCAGCCAGCGGTTTTTGACAAAATCGACATGCAGCGGATGCTTGTTGTACGTCTCATAATCGGACAGGCTGTCGAACTCCATGGAAAACCCGTAGTCAAAATCACTCTTGGGACTGGTTTGGCGCAAGACATCAAAGTTTCTGACCTGCGGGATGCTCGTCAGAATGCGGCGGCCGTCTTCAAGAAATGTGGTCGCCATATCCGATCCAACTTCGTGCTTCAGGCAAAAGACAACCATATGACGGATGACTTGATTGTTCATTGCGATACCTCCCTGATCGTTTGCTGTTGAGCAAATGATAGCATGAATTGAAGCTGCGGGAAACGAAAGGTTTGAAATAACCAGTTCCAGACGTTTCGGTTTGTTTACAGTCAGAAAACTATTTGATCTTAGCACTAGCGAGCTGATCGATATGAAAACCCATTATATTTCAAGCAATGCATATCTGGGGCAAGTGGATAGTATCTGATATAATATTGATGGTAATACTTTAATTCAAACCGATTACGCTAAACCAGGAGGGTTGATGCATGGAACAGCAATTTCCGAGAACCACCGTTGGTGGTCTATCCGTTTCGAGAATGATCATGGGATCCAATTGGCTGTTGGGCTGGAGCCACACCAGCCCGGCCGCGGACAAAGCCATTCAGGCCAGGTATGACAGTTCTGAGGCTTTTCATCCGGTTCTCGAAACCTATTTAAAATATGGCGTGGATACAATCATGGCGCCGTTCCTGTTCGCGCCGAAGCTGGTCGACGCGATCAAGACGATCGAGGACAAGACCGGCAGGGAAATCATCATGGTCGACACCCCGATCATCAATGTCAACGATACGCCGGAGGCTCGCCGCGAAGCTGAAGCCGTGATTAAGAAGAGCGCTGCCAGCGGTTCCAAGATTTGCCTGATCCACCATGGCTGCGCCGAAGAGCTGGTGAACAAGAACAAGAGAACCATTGACCGTGTTGACGACTACACCAAGATGATCCGGGATGCCGGCATGATTCCCGGTTCATCAGCACACATGCCGGAAATCATCCTGTTTGGCGACCAGAACAACTATGACTTCGAAACCTACATTCAGATCTACAACTGCATGGGTTTCATGATGCAGATCGAAATCGAGACGGTCGCGACCATCATCCACGAGGCTAAAAAACCGGTCATGACCATCAAGCCGATGGCAGCCGGACGATGCTCCCCGTTTGTCGGCCTGAGCTTTGCCTGGAACACCATCCGGGACATGGACATGGTTACAGTTGGTGCGCATACTCCGGCAGAAGTTGAAGAAGACATCACGATATCAATGGCTGCGATCGAGCATCGTATGCCTAAACTCGGACAGCGCGGCAGCCCGGCTGAAAACCAGGCGGTTTTAAGCGCGAAGGAGCCGTAACAAATTAGCAAAATGGCATTACCCCGGAATCTTCGTAGCCTGTGTTACCGAGATTTTTACAATTGCCAGTCAATCCCATAATTTGATTGCGTTGCCCAATATTTTGTGCCATCATAATTCATAGCCACAACATCGTGTATGATCACGCGTCCTGGAGGAAATTATTATGGCCCAATTGCACCAATTGATCAAACGTTACTACACGCGCGAACTGGACGACCATCCGGATCGTACGGTCTATGACCTTTTCCAGTGGGAGACGAGGGATGTCCTGCTCAAGGACTGGAAGAGCGGCAAAGTTCTGACAGACATGCAGGGTCTGGAATTTCCTGCTCACTATTCCCAGACTGCCTGCGACATCATCGCGTCCAAATACTTCCGCAAGACCGGTGTCCCGACCGAAACCGGTGCGGAGAACAGCATGAGACAAGTTGCCCACCGTATGGTCTATTTCTGGGTCAGTGCCCTGGTTGACGAAGGCCTGGTCGAAGCGGGTGAGCAGTTCCAGATCCTCTATGATGAACTGGTCTTCGGCCTGTTGAACCAGATGTTCGCCCCGAATTCCCCGCAGTGGTTCAATACGGGCCTCAAGCAGAGCTACGGCATCACGGGCGGCCACAACAGCCTCTGGTACTATGACGAGCAGCAAGGCCAGTGCGTCGAGTCAGACGATGACTATACCCGGACACAGGCCGCGGCCTGCTTTATCCTGTCGATTGAAGACAAACTCTTAGGCTCCCACTCCATATCGGAAGAATACGTGACGGAAACCAAACTCTTCAAGGGTGGCTCGGGCACCGGGACCAATTTTTCGGGCATTCGCGCTGAGGGCGAAAAACTGTCCGGCGGCGGATCATCGTCCGGCCTGATGAGCTTTCTGAAAGGCCTGGACCGAAATGCCGGCGCGATCAAGTCGGGCGGCACTACCCGGCGCGCAGCCAAAATGGTTTGTCTGGATATCGATCATCCGGAAATAGAGGACTTCATGCTCTGGAAGGCCCATGAAGAAGATAAAGCTCGGGCGCTGGCCAAAATGGGTTATGATTCTGACATGGACGGGGAGGCCTACCAAACCGTTTCCGGGCAAAACAGCAACAACTCGGTCAGGCTGTCCGATGCATTTATGAAAAAGGTCAGCGAACTGGATGAAAACCCGGACGCGACGTTCAAGCTGGCCGGCAGGATCGACAGTTCTATCGACCGGGAAGTCAAGGTATCGGAGCTATGGAAAAAATTCAATGAATCAGCCTGGAAGTGCGCGGATCCTGCGCCGCAGTTCGACGACACCTTCAATGCCTGGCACACCTGCCCGGCCGGCGAAGACGGTAAAATAGGCGCGCGCTACAACCGGATCAATTCGACTAATCCCTGCGGCGAGTACGCCTTCCTGGATGATACCAGCTGTAACCTGGCGTCGATCAACGTGCTGCGCTTCTTCGATGAAGAACAGGGCAGTTTCGACCTGGCGGGCTTTCGCCACTTAGTCGGCCTGGTGCAGCTTGTTCTGGAAGCATCCATTCACTGGGGCCAGTTCCCGACGCCGGACATCGCCCGCAAAACCTGGCTATTCCGCACCACCGGGCTAGGCATCGCCAACCTGGCTGCCCTGCTGATGGTGCTCGGTTTGCCCTATGACTCAGACGACGCCCGCTCAGTCGGCCAGGCCCTGGTGGGCGTTTTGACCGGCCGCAGCTACCATGTTTCGGCCCTGATGGCTGAAGTCAAGGGGCCATTCGCCAAGTATGAGCTGAACCGGAAACCAATGATGCGTGTCATCCGAAACCACGCCCGTGTTGCCGGCGCCCTGGCCGGTGACCTGGAAGATTTATCCTACGAACCGGTCCGGGCAGATCACGAACGATTGGCCAAGCTTGGCTTTACCGCCTTCAGCGAGGCACTGAAATCAGACTGGCAGGCCGCGATCGAAAGCGGACAGTCTTTTGGATACCGCAATGCCCAGGTCTCCGTGATGGCGCCGACCGGTACGATTTCCTTCGCGATGGACTGCGCATCAACCAGCATCGAGCCGTTCTTCTCGCATGTTGTCTACAAAAAACTGTCCGGCGGCGGCACCATGAAGCTGGCAAACCCGGCGATCGGCATTGCTTTGAAACAGCTGGGTTACCAGCCGGACGAGATCCGAGATATTCTGGACTACATCGCGCTTGAGCAGGACGGACAGGTCGCCGATGGTAAAATCGAGGGCGCGCCGCACCTTAAGGATGAGCACTTGGCGGTCTTTGACACGGCCAATCAATGTGGTTCTGGGAAACGGTTCATCCACTACATGGGCCATGTCATGATGGTGGCCGCACTGACACCGCTGCTGTCCGGCGCGATCTCAAAAACCGTCAATTTACCCGGGGATGCCAGCGTTGAGGATTTTGAAGCGGTTGTGCTGGCATCCTGGCGGCTTGGGGTCAAGGGTATTACGCTCTACCGCGACGGATCCAAGATTGCCCAGCCGCTGAATACCCGGCTGGATTCGGACGACACCAATCTCGACCTTGAAAACCTGACCTACAAGCCGCTGCTGGAATATGCCCAACAGGCACAGGCCAAGCTGCTTGAACTGGAAGAAGGCCCTGACGGGCACCGCTTTCATCGGCGGGAAAAACCAATCGGCATCCGAGTTGGTCATACACACCCGGCCCAGGTCGAGGACGTCAAGATCTACACCACAGTTAACCGCAGCGCGACCGGCGAGATCTCCGAAATCTATATCACAACCGACCGCGAAGGGACCCTGATCATGGGGCTTTTAAACTCGCTTTCCAAGACGATTTCGGTCATGCTCCAATACCGCATCCCGCCCCAGAACATCGCCAAGATGCTCAGAGGCCAGAAGTACGAGCCGTACGGCTTTGTATCGCGTCATCCCTACATCAAGAACTGCAGCTCGATTTCCGATCTGATCAGCAAGATCATCGACATTGAAATGGGCGACTTCTCTCGCTGCCAGATCAAGCCGGAAGACGACCTGGTGCCGGAATACGCCTCCGGCGCGCATTTGCGGCACAACCGGCAGGAAGAGCAGGACAAGCAGCTTGAACTGCTGTATGACGGCTCAGTCTGCCCGGTCTGTTCCAGCACCCGGATGGCCAGAAATGGCACCTGCAAGGTCTGCCTGGACTGCGGCGAGACAACCGGCTGCTCGTAACTCGCAGACAGATGTTCAACTCGATGAGGATTAACCCGCAAAGCACAAGGGGCGTCGACAGATCGACGCCCCTTGTGCTTCAAACTTTGTAAAAAACCAGACTTATGATGCCACGGGAAGCTTACCAGCCAAGTGTTTTCAGGTAGTCCCGACTCATCTTGACGGATTCGAGACGGCCGTGGCCGCCGGAGGGTTCGTCCTGCTCGACAACAACCCACTTGGCATGGGCGTCGATTGAGGCTTCGAGAATGGGCTTGAAATCCTGCATGCCATGGCCGACAGGGCGGAATTCAAAGACACCGGATCCTTTATCTTCTTCGGCTTCGAGTCCGATCAGTTCATACATGGAACCGACTTGTCCTTCCTTAAAGAAGTCTTTGAGATGGACAATCGGGACGCGGCCGGCATACTTGCGGACGTACGCGGCAGGATCCTGGCCGGCAACTTTGATCCAGCAGGTATCTGGCTCGGCCTGCAACTGGTCGGGCGTTGTCTTGTTGTAAAGGTCATCCAAGGCGAATGTGCCGTCTTCAAGCTTAATGAACTCAAAGTCGTGATTGTGGTACAACAGCGTCATTTCGGCAGCCGTGCAGGCTTCACCGCAGCGGATGATGTCCTTGAGTGTCTGCTTGAAGGCTTCATCGCCCGGACGGTTGCCCTCCATCAGGTAGGGCACGACGATATACTTGCAACCGATGTATTTGTAGGTTTCGATCACGGAATCGATATCTGCCTGCATGTCCTGCAGGGGGACATGGGCGGAGACGGGCTCAAGGCCGACTTCATTCAGAATGGACTTGACCGCTTCTTTGGAATACGAATAGAGGCCGGCAAGTTCTACGCCGTCATAGCCCATGGCCTTCAACTGCTCCATGGTGCCCTTGAAATCCTTTTCAGCCTGATCGCGGACCGAGTACACCTGGACGGCGACTGGCAATGTCTTCATAAAAATCCCTTCTTTCTTGAAAATGTTGTCTTTTGCAACATTAATTATACATGAAATGCAAGCGATCAACAATTTGCCCGCCAACTGATATATCTGCTAGAATCTAGTCAGACAATTCGTGAAATATCCCCAAACTGAGAGGTAGACCGATGGCCAGCTTGCCCGCTTCGATGATGCACAAGATGCTCAAGTCCCGCATGGATCGCCTGCGAAAGAAGGTCTCAGGGCAGCCGTTCCTGGAGACACAGCTTGAAGCCTACCGCCGTGAAATGGCTGTAGATGTCGGCAGCATGGTGCTGGGCGGCTGCAAGGCTGAAGAAGGGACATTGGGCGGCCGGCCGGCTACCTGGTTCTCGACGCCGGATTGCGATGACCGGCATATCATGATTTTTCTGCACGGCGGCGGCTACATCGCGGGCAGCGTATACTTCACACAAAACCACGCATCCGACTTATGCCGGGTTGTCCGGCAGACGGTTGTCAGCCTGGACTATCGCCTGGCGCCGGAAAACCCATATCCGGCTGCGCTGGAGGATTCAACCGCGGCCTACAAAGCCTTGCTGGACCAGGGCTATTTTGCTGGTAACATCACGATCGTCGGGGGCTCCGCCGGCGGCGGGCTGGCCCTGGCAACCGTACTGGCCTTGAAAGACCAGGGCGTTTCGCTGCCAGGAGCCATCGTCTGCCTTTCCCCATGGGTGGATCTGACGATGAGCCAGGCGACAATCAAAGCCAACACCGGCAAGGATATCATGCTGGTCCCGGAATTTCTGGACGGCGCGGCAGAACTGTACGCGAACGGCCATGACCGAACACATCCTTATCTGTCACCGATTTTCGGCGACCTCACCGGCCTGCCGCCGATCCTGCTGCAAGTCTGCGCGGAAGAACTCCTGCTGGGCGAGGTGATCTCCCTCGCCAACAAGGCCGGGCAGTCCGGTGTTCTGGTTCAGCTGGATGTCTTCGAAGGCGTTTGGCATCTCTGGCAGGCCATGAATGAACTGGTGCCGGAAGCGCGTGAAGCCAATGGCAAAGTCCGTCAGTTCATCCGCGAGTACACCTGGTCGGCAGACCAGAAAAAAGCCGCTGAGCAAAATGAAGCCAGCCCGGACGAGGATACGAACCGTGAGCTGGGTCTTATTCATATTCACTGCGGCGACGGTCGCGGCAAAACGACGGCGGCCATCGGGTTGATCCTGCGATTTGTCGGCAGCGGCCGCAAGGCCATGCTGGTCCAATTTCTGAAAAATGGCAGATCCAGTGAAGTCAAAACCCTTCGCACCCTGCCGGGTGTTCATGTCCTGACAGGGCCGGACAGCCTCAAGTTCACGCATGTCATGAACGAGGAAGACAGAGCGGAAGCGCTCGTCATGCATGGGCGTTTCCTGGCTACAGCCGGGAAAGCAGCCAAGGCCGGACAGGTGGATCTGCTGGTGCTGGATGAAGTACTGGACGCGATCGACACGAATCTGCTGTCCGAAGACGCACTGGCAGACTTTCTTCTGGGTAAGCCGGACGGCCTTGAAGTTGTCCTGACCGGTCGCAATCCATCCGCTCGGATCATGGAAATGGCGGACTATATCTCCAATATCCAATGTGTCCGGCATCCCTGGCAGAAAGGCATCACCGGGCGGGAAGGGATCGAGTTCTAAATCCATGCCGGATCCGTTGCATCCTTGGCCTATTCATGTTAAAATAGGTCGCCTGAAGGCACAAGGACGCAACTGCTATCGAAGGCGGTTGCGTCTTTTCTACAAAAAAGGGGGACATTACCAATGAAAGCCTATTTGATTCTTGAAGATGGCACAATTTTTCCTGGAGAGCATTTTGGCGCTCCCCGAGAAGTCATCTGCGAGATGGTTTTCAACACCGGTCTGACCGGCTATCTTGAACTGCTGACCGACGCTTCGTACGCCGGCCAGGGCATTGTCATGTCCTCGCCAATCATCGGCAATTATGGTGTTTTTACCGAACAGAGCGAATCCGCGCGTCCCTGGGCCGATGCCCTGATCGTTCGCGACCTGACCCAGATCGTCAACGACGAAAGGGATTCGGAAGATCTCAACGACTACCTGGCCCGCTACGATATCCCCGCGATTTGCGGCATTGATACCCGGACCCTGACGCTTCGACTGAGGGAGAACGGTACCATGAACGGCATGATCACCGTCGGTCCGGATTTTAACCTGGACGAGTGCCTGCCCCGGATTAAGCAGTATGTCAACTCGAATCCTGTCGCACGCGTCAGCCGCAAGACCGAAAAAGTCTATGCCGCCGGCAGCACCGGACGACCGCATCGCCCGGCCGGCGTCGCCCGGCCGTCTGACGCGATGGTTGAACTGCCCTATGTCATTGATGACAGCATCGCCCAGAAATACCGCGTCGCCATGCTGGACTTTGGGCTTAAGCAGAACATCATCTGGAACCTGACCCGCCGAGGCTGTGAAGTGACGGTCTACCCCTGGGATACGCCGGCGTCTGAAATTCTTGCTGGCAAGCCGGACGGCATCATGCTGTCCAACGGGCCTGGCGACCCGGTCGACTGCACGCCGATCCTGGGAAACATTCAGACTATTTACGATTCCGGTGTTCCGACGCTGGCGATCTGCCTCGGGCACCAGCTGGTCGCCTTGGCTACCGGCGCCAGGACCAAGCGCCTGAAATACGGCCACCGCGGCATCAATCACCCGGTCAAGGACCTGGCGACTGACCGCGTCTACATCACCAGCCAGAACCATGGCTATGTCGTTATTGACGATACGCTCAACCCGGACATTGCCGAAGTCAGCCATCGCCACCTCAATGACGGCTCGGTTGAAGGCCTGCGCTACAAGTCCCGGCCGCTGATCTCGGTCCAGTACCATCCAGAGGGCGCGCCCGGTCCGCAGGATTCGGAATACCTGTTCGATGAGTTCACCGCCTTGATGGACCGGCACAAGGCCTGATTCATGCACGACCGATTATTTCTACAAAAGACCAGCCTGCCGAAGCTCTGTCGCCACCATCTGGCGATCGGGATGGGGAAGCTGGCTCTTTTGCTGCTGCGCCTGCTCGGACGCGGTGCGACGGCCATGCCGGGCAAGACCGCCCTGACCCTGAGTCCGAACCTGCTGTCCGCCCTGACCGCGGATCGCCAGGTTTTTCTGGTCACCGGTACCAACGGCAAGACAACAACCGTCCGTGTCCTGTGCTCGATCCTTGACAGCGCCGGCTACAGGGTTGTGACAAACCCTTCTGGCGCCAACCTGGATTCAGGGCTGACCACCACACTGCTTTCAAACATGGAAGCGCTCAGGCAGCGCGGCGATCAACCGCTGGCCTTGGTTTTCGAAATCGACGAAGCCTTTTTCGGCAAACTGGCCAGCAAGCTGGATCCGTCTGTCACGGTTGTCACCAATTTCTTTCGAGACCAGCTCGACCGCTTCGGTGAATT
Source organism: uncultured Saccharofermentans sp. (assembly GCA_963675845.1). Taxonomy (GTDB): domain Bacteria; phylum Bacillota; class Clostridia; order Saccharofermentanales; family UBA5734; genus UBA8949. The sequence goes on from OY776634.1 coordinate 1,075,905, forward strand.
GTCGCACACCCGCGACCTGATTGCCCGCGGCCTCGATCAGACATCCAGCAAGGTCGTGCTCTGCGCGGATGATTCGTTGTGTGCATCGCTGGCCAGGGGGCGAGAAGATGACACCCTGCTGTTTGGCATGGCGACCGAAGGATTTGGGAACATGTCTTCCGACGCCATTCATGAATCCGCGTTCTGCACCTTCTGCGGAACCAAGTACACCTATGACGGCATGATCTACGGTCACCTCGGCCGTTTTCACTGCCCGGGCTGCGGATTCTCCCGGCCCAGGCCCGATCTGTCGTTTCTGCCCGCATCCGGTGACGGCAAAGGCCAGATCATTGATTTTGAGTATGCCGAAGAGAACGCTTCTGCACACTTGCCGATTCCTGGCATCCACAACGCCTACAATGCCGCGGCCGCATTGCTCGGCGCCATCGCTGGCGGCATCGAATTTGGCCAGGGTGTCAAGTTTCTATCAACAGCAGAGGCTGCATTTGGCCGCATGGAGCGTTTTACAGTTGACGGCAAAGATGTCTGCCTGATCCTGGTCAAAAACCCCGTAGGCATGGACCGTGCGCTTGACTTTGTCGCCGCCGCCTCGGATATTGGCGGCGTTATGATGCTTTTAAACAGCAACGACCCGGATGGCCGCGACGTTTCGTGGATCTGGGACGTGCATTTTGAGCACCATTTGCCGCTCGGAACCATTGGGGTGTCCGGTCAGCGCTGCCACGACATGGCACTTCGCCTGTATTACGCCGGAAAGCCGGAGAAGCAGCTGATCACTCAAAGTGACTATGAATTGCTTTTCTCAAAACTGCTGGCGGACTGCCCGCAAGGCCAATGCCTTTACATTTTGCCAAACTACACGGCCATGCTTGATCTTCGGGCAGTGCTTGCCAGGCGATTTGACCTGAAAGCCTTCTGGCGATGAAAGGGGGTAATCGCATTGGATGATAGGATGCTTCGCATCTGCCACCTCTACCCCGACCTGCTGAACTTATACGGCGACCGGGGCAATATCCTGACGCTGATGCGCCGCTGTGAATGGCGCGGCATCGGCTGCGAAGTGAAGCAGGTCAGCTTGGGAGAGCCCTTTGTCCCGGCCGATTTCGACTTGGTTTTCATTGGCGGTGGTCAGGATTATGAGCAAAACCTGCTGCATAAGGACCTGCTCGAGCTCAAGGGCCCTGCGCTTCGACAGTCCGTTGAGGACGGCTTGGTTTACCTGTGCATCTGCGGCGGTTATCAGCTGATGGGCAACTACTATGAAGAACAGGACGGACACCGGATTGAAGGCGTCGGCGCGATCGACGTCCATACGATCGGTCAAGCCGACCGCCTGATCGGTGACACGATCTACCGGAGCGAGCAACTGGAACAGCTCGGTCTGGATCCTGTGCTGGTCGGTTTTGAAAACCATGCCGGCCGAACCTATCTGGGGAGCACAGTCCAACCGCTGGCCGGTGTTGTCCAGGGCGGCGGTAATAACGGCGAGGATGGTTCGGAAGGCGCCCTATACAAAAATGTATTCTGTACGTATTCCCATGGCAGTTTTTTGCCAAAAAACCCGGCTGTTGCCGATCTTTTGATCCAAAGAGCCTTGTCAAGACGTTACAGCCAGCCAATACAGTTAGAGCCTCTTCCCGACAGAATGGAGAAAAATGCAAGATCCGCCATCTTGACTTGCAAACGGCCTTGACAAGTTTTGCAAGCGGCCGATAGAATGAGGTCAGACTATCATGAATTGATCACTAGAATTGCAGAACCTGCCAAATTTACTATACAGCAGCTTGCCCGATGCAAGCGCGAAGGGGGATTTGATATGAGCCGATTCAGCAAACAAGATATTATCAGGTTTGTCGAGGAACAGGATGTCCGTTTTATAAGGCTTCAGTTCACTGACATCTTTGGTGTTTTGAAAAACGTTGCCATTGTCGCCACCGAGCTAGAGAATGTACTGGAAAACGGCTGCATGTTTGATGGGTCATCCATTGACGGGTTTGCCCGCATTGAAGAGTCCGACATGCTGTTGATGCCGGATCCGGATACTTTCACAATCTTCCCCTGGCGGCCCCAGCAAGGCAAGGTCGCACGTCTGATCTGCGATGTGCTGACCGTTGACGGGAAGCCGTTCGAAGGTGATCCGCGATTTGTGCTGCGCCGCGTGCTGGATGAAGCGAGGGCGATGGGCTACACTTTCAATGTCGGACCGGAATGCGAGTTTTTCCTCTTCAACCATGACGAGCAAGGCCAGCCTACCCCCAATAGTTCAGATACCGGCGGATACTTCGACCTTGAACCGATCGGACAGGGCGAGGACGTCCGCCGTGAGATTGTCTTCAGTCTGGAAGATATGGGCTTTCAAATTGAGGCGTCCCACCATGAAGTCGCGCCCGGGCAGCATGAGATCGACTTCAGGTTCGATGAAGCGTTGAAGACCGCCGACAATGTTGTGACCTTCAAGCTGGCGGTCAAGGCGATCGCCCGGCGTTACGGCATGCACGCGACCTTCATGCCCAAGCCGATTGAAGGCATCAATGGATCCGGCATGCACATCAATATGTCGCTGTTCAAGGATGGTATCAATGCTTTCTATGATCCGGATAGTCCGGACAAGTTGTCACAGACAGCCAGGCAATTCGTTGCCGGCCTGCTTGAGCATGCCCGGGGGCTCTCTGCGGTTCTCAACCCGCTGATCAACTCATACAAGCGTCTGGCGCCCGGCTTTGAAGCGCCGTGTTACATCGCCTGGTCTGCTCATAACCGAAGTCCCCTGATTCGCATTCCGGCAACACGCGGCAATGGCACGAGAGTTGAACTTCGCAGTCCCGACCCGGCCGGCAACCCCTATATGATGCTGGCCCTGTGTCTGGCGGCTGGCCTGGACGGTATCAAAAAGCGGCTTGAACCCGCTGCGGCATTCGACGGCAATATTTATAACCTGACAGAATCGGAGCGAGTAGCCAAGGGCATCGCGAGCCTGCCCAAAAGCCTGGGCGAAGCGCTGGATGAAATGGAAAAGGACAGCCTGGTCCACCAGGTTCTCGGCGAACACATCACGGAGAACTACCTTTTAGCCAAACGGCAGGAGATCGGACGCTACAGCCAGTCGATCACGAAATGGGAGCTGGATGAGTATTTGAAGAAATACTAATTCATTTGCCCATTGACCGTCTGCCACATGCCGCGCTGGAAGGAGGGGATCAGTTGTGCGCCAGGTTATTATTGCGTTTGCCGATCAGGCTGCAGCAACAAAGGTCAGAACACTGCTGATCAATTCCGGACTTCCGGTTCGCGGCACTTGCCAGACCGGCGCACAGATCCTGCAGATGGCTGCGGACACCCTCGGCGGCGGCGTCGTCGTTTGTCCAATCCGATTTCAGGATATGACGGCACAAGAGCTGATCAGCTTGCTGCCGGAGGATTTCGACCTGCTGGTCTTTGTCACGTCACGGCAGCAGACGCAGATCTTCGGCTCCGGCATCTTTACTCTGACCCAGCCTGTGACAGCCGCGACCATTGTCGGCAGCGTCCGCCAGCTGCTGGAGACGCGCCAGCTCAAGCTTTCTCAGGTCGCGCATGCCGTGTCGGAAGTTCAGCCTCCGGCTAAGCCTCAGGCGTATGAGCCCGAGCAGGCCAATGCGGGCATCAATCGAAGTACTGACGACAAGAAGATGATCGACCAGGCCAAGTACCTGCTGATGAACCGCCGAAGAATGAGCGAGCAGGATGCACACCGTTATCTGCAGCGCCGCAGCATGGAAACCGGCATCAATATGATTGACCTGGCCATGCGCATACTCCGGTCATGACAAGGCTGGAAACAGTTTAAGGAGGACAAGACAAATATGTCAACCAGACTCGAATTCACGAAAATGCACGGTATCGGCAACGATTATGTCTATATGACAACCCATAACCAAAAGATCAGTGACCCGTCAGAACTGGCCATCCGGGTCAGCGACCGCCATTTCGGCATCGGATCGGACGGCCTGGTCCTGATCAAGCCGTCAGCCGAGGCCGACTTCATGATGGATATGTACAACGCGGACGGCTCGCGCGGCAAGATGTGCGGCAACGCCATCCGCTGCGTCGCGAAATATGTTTACGAACGCGGCTTGACGAACAAGCAGACGCTAGCGATTGAAACGCTATCGGGCATCAAGACTTTGGAATTAGCTGTCCAGGACGGCGTTGTTGATTCGGTTACGGTCAACATGGGCAAGCCCGTGTTCGAACCCAAGGAGATCCCGGTTCTGTGGGATGGAGAACGGATGGTTGATGAAGCTATTCCGGTGGCCGGGCGTCTGTTCAAGGTGACCTGTTTGTCCATGGGCAACCCGCATGCCGTCACCTTTGTCGATGACGTTGATAGCCTGGAACTTGAGAAACTCGGGCCCGAGTTTGAGTATTCCAGACTGTTTCCAGACCGAATCAACACCGAGTTTGTCAAGGTGATGGATCGCAGCAATCTGCGCATGAGAGTCTGGGAGCGCGGATCAGGCGAGACACTGGCCTGCGGAACCGGCGCCTGCGCGACGCTGGCGGCGGCGGTTGTAACCGGACGTTGCGAGCGAAAGGCCACGGTTCATCTCAATGGCGGTTTGCTGACGATCGAGTGGCTTGAAGAGACGGGAGAAATCCTGATGACAGGTCCGGCGACGTTTGCCTTTGACGGATCAATCGAAATTGACTAAGATGCTTTAAGGAGGAAAAAAGATATTATGTTAAGAATCAATGAGAACTACCTGAAGCTGCCCGGCAGCTATCTGTTTTCGGAAATTGCCCGCAAGGTCAATGACTTCACGCAAATGAACCCTGACCGCAAGATCATCCGACTGGGTATCGGCGATGTCACACGTCCTCTCGCACCCAGTGTAATCAAGGCGCTGCACAAGGCCGTCGATGACCAGGCTGCGACCGAAACCTTTCATGGTTATGGACCGGAACAAGGGTATGATTTTTTGAGAAACAAGATTTCAGAAGTCCATTACGGCAAGTATAATGTCAAGATCAATACGGACGAGATCTTTGTTGGAGACGGCGCCAAGAGCGATACCGGCAACATCGGCGATATCTTTTCCAAAGACGCTGTCGTAGCGGTATGCGACCCGGTCTATCCGGTCTATGTTGACACCAATGCGATGGCAGGCCGCGCCGGCGACTTCCAGCCTTCGGGGCACTGGAACCGACTGGTGTATCTGCCCTGTCTGGAAGAAAATGACTTCTGCCCCCAGCTGCCCGGCAAGCACGATCCTGTGCCTGACCTGATCTACCTGTGCTTCCCGAATAACCCAACGGGTTCGGTCATCACGGCGGCTCAGCTCAAAGAGTGGGTCGATTATGCCCGCTCGCACGGATCAGTTATTCTGTACGATGCAGCCTACGAGTCCTTCATCACGGAAGATTTGCCGCACTCGATCTATGAGATCGAAGGCGCCAGGGAATGCGCGATTGAGTTCTGCAGCTTTTCCAAGACCGCTGGCTTCACCGGCATGCGTCTCGGTTTCACGGTGGTACCCAAGGCGCTTAAGATTGGCGGCGTGAGCATCAACACGCTGTGGAACCGTCGCCAGACAACCAAGTTCAACGGCGCATCCTATCTGACCCAGCGTGCCGGCGAGGCGATCTTCAGCGAAGCCGGCCAGCAGGAAGTCCAGGAGACGATTGCATACTACCAGAAAAATGCCAAGCTGATCCGGGACGGTCTGGTTGATCTCGGACTGACCGTATTCGGCGGCGTCAACGCGCCGTACATCTGGCTCAAAACGCCAGCCGGCATGACATCGTGGGGGCTGTTTGACCATCTGCTGCAAAACGCAGGTGTTGTCGGAACACCGGGATCCGGATTCGGACCGTGCGGCGAAGGCTATTTCCGCCTGACCGCTTTCGGGACCCATGAAAACACGATCGAAGCCATGGAACGACTGAAGGAAGCCTTCTGAATGCTGTTTGACAGTGTTTCTCGGCGTATTATATAATAGATAGGGCAAGACGTCCCGATACGTTTGATCCGGGACGTCTTTCTCATTTTTAAAAGTAAAATTGCTGTGTCAGAACACAGCTAAAACATGATTCAGATAGCGGCTAATCCCTATCTTTGTTTCATGTGATCCAAAGGAGGATTAGATCAATGGTCAAAGCAATTGTAGGCGCGAACTGGGGCGATGAAGGCAAGGGAAAGCTGACCGACATGTTCGCAGCCGACGCCGATGTCGTCATCCGTTACCAGGGCGGTGCCAACGCGGGCCACACCATCATCAACAACTATGGCAAGTTTGCGCTTCATCTTCTGCCTTCCGGTGTTTTCCGTGACAAGACAACCAACATCATCGCCAATGGTGTTGCCCTCAATGTCCCGGCGCTGCAGACGGAGCTCAAGATGCTGACTGACGGCGGCGTTCCGATGCCCAAACTGCTCATCTCGGACCGTGCTCAACTGGTTATGCCGTATCACCTCCTGCTCGATCAATATGAAGAGGAACGTCTGGCCGGCCGCCAGTTCGGTTCAACCAAATCCGGCATCGCGCCATTTTATTCCGATAAATATGCCAAGATCGGCTTCCAGGTCAGCGAACTGTTTGACGACGGAGCCCTGAAGGAAAAGATCAAGAATGTCTTGACGATTAAAAACACCATTATCCGCCATTTGTATAACAAGCCTGAAATCGATGGTGACGAGCTATTTAAAGAAATGGTCAGCTGGCGCGAGTTTATCCAGCCGATGGTCACGGACACTGCCAGTTATATGCATAAAGCTGTCAGTGAAGGCAAAAACATCCTGTTGGAAGGCCAGCTGGGTGCCCTTAAGGACACTGACTTCGGCATTTATCCCTTTACAACATCGTCATCGACCCTCGCCGGATACGGCGCGGTCGGTGCCGGCATCCCGCCGTACGAGATCAAGGAAATTGTCTGTGTTGTCAAAGCCTATTCCAGCGCGGTCGGTGCCGGCGCTTTTGTCAGCGAGATTTTCGACGAAGAAGCCGATACCCTGCGCCGCCTCGGCGGAGATGCCGGTGAGTTCGGAGCGACGACCGGCCGCCCGCGACGCATGGGCTGGTTCGATGTCGTGGCTACCCGCTATGGCTGCCAGGTCCAGGGCGCAACCCATGTTGCCCTGACCGCGATCGATGTGCTGTCGTATCTGGACGAAATTCCAGTCTGCGTAGCCTATGAAATCGACGGCAAGACTGTTCACGATTTCCCGGCAACTTCGACGCTGAACCGAGCCAAGCCGATTGTCGAAAAACTGCCCGGCTGGAAAACAGACGTTCGCGGCATAACCGATTTCGACAAGCTGCCGCAGGCCGCCAAGGATTATGTCAATTTCTGCGAGAAGGCACTGGGTGTCCCGATCGCGTTTGTTTCAACCGGCCCGCATCGCAATGAAATCATTATCCGGTAATTGATTAGGGGGAGTATTCTTTGCAGCACGAAGCCATTCTGGTTCTTGATTTCGGCGGCCAGTACAATCAGCTGATCGCCAGGCGCGTCCGCGAAAACCATGTTTTCTGCGAGGTTCTGCCGTACAACACTGACATGGATAAAATCCGGCAGGGTGAGTACAAGGGCATCATATTCACAGGCGGACCGGCCAGCACGACCGGCAAGACCGCCCCGAAATGTGATCCTGCCATTTTCGACCTGGGCATCCCGATTCTGGGCATCTGCTATGGCGCCCAATTGATGGCCGTCATGCTGGGCGGCCAGGTCGCGACGCCGGACAAGCGGGAATACGGGCATGTTCCGCTGACGGTTGAAAAAACGACTCAGCTGTTCGAGTCTGTTTCACCCAAGACCGTTTGCTGGATGAGCCATACTGACTATATCAGCAAGACACCGGAAGGCTTTGAAGTGACCGCTGTTTCAGAGGATTGCCCGGTCGCGGCAATGGAGGACAGCGAACGCGCATTTTATGCGGTGCAGTTCCATCCTGAAGTTATGCATACGCCAGAAGGCGGCAAAATGCTTCATAACTTCCTATACGAAGTTTGTGGTTGCCGCGGCGACTGGCAGATGTCGACCTTTGTCGCGGATTCGATCAAAAAGCTCAAGGAGCGCATCGGCGACCGCAAGGTACTATGTGCACTGTCCGGCGGCGTCGACTCATCTGTTGCCGCGGTCATGATCCATCAGGCGGTCGGTCGCAACCTGACCTGCATTTTTGTTGATCACGGCTTGCTCAGGAAAGATGAGGGCGATACGGTTGAACGTGTCTTCAAGCAGCAGTTCAACATGAACCTGATCCGTGTCAACGCCCAGGACCGATTCCTCGGCAAGTTGGCCGGCGTCAGTGATCCCGAGCGCAAACGCAAGATCATCGGCGAGGAATTCATCCGGGTATTCGAAGCAGAAGCCTTGAAGATCGGCCAAGTCGATTTTCTGGTTCAGGGCACCATCTATCCGGATGTTATTGAAAGCGGCGCCGGCGACGCCGCCATGATCAAGAGCCATCATAATGTGGGCGGATTGCCCGAGGATATGAGCTTTGAGAGTATTATCGAGCCGCTTCGAGACCTGTTCAAGGATGAAGTCAGAAAAGCAGGCATTGAGTTGGGCATACCACCGGATCTGGTCTGGCGCCAACCCTTCCCGGGTCCCGGACTGGCGATTCGGATCATGGGCGAGATTACCGAAGAAAAGCTGTCTATTCTGAGGGAGGCAGACGCCATTTTTCGTGAAGAAATCAAGAAAGCCGGACTCGATAAGGATATCCACCAGTATTTTGCCGTACTGACCGGCATTCGTTCAGTCGGTGTCATGGGTGACGAGCGGACCTACGACCACACCATCGCCTTGAGAGGCGTGACAACCACGGACTTCATGACCGCTGACTGGGCCCGGATCCCTCACGATACACTGGCTAAGATCGCCAATCGGATTATCAATGAAGTTCGCCATATCAATCGAATCGTTTATGATATAACCAGCAAGCCGCCGGCAACAATCGAGTGGGAATGACGATCGATCAGTAACTGCTGTTGATCAGGAGGAGAAAAACATGAAATATATTTTCGTTACCGGGGGCGTTGTATCCGGTCTCGGCAAGGGAATTACCGCAGCATCACTCGGACGGCTGCTGAAAATGCGTGGCATCCGCGTCACCATGCAGAAATTCGACCCGTATATCAATGTTGACCCGGGTACCATGAACCCGTTTCAGCATGGTGAAGTGTATGTGACGGATGACGGCGCTGAAACAGATTTGGATCTCGGCCATTACGAGCGGTTCATTGACGAGAGCCTTTCACAGAACAGCAATGTCACGTCTGGTCGGGTCTACTACAATGTCATCCAAAAGGAGCGCAAAGGCGACTATAACGGCGGTACCGTTCAGGTGGTCCCGCATATAACCAATGAATTCAAAGACAGGATCCGCAAAGGAAAGGCCGGCTATGACGTCGCGCTGATCGAGATCGGCGGAACAGTCGGCGATATTGAAGGCTTGCCGATCATTGAAGCCATCCGCCAGTTCACCGCCGAGGTGGGTCGCGAAAACTGCCTGTTCATCCATGTGACCCTGGTGCCATACCTTTCAGCATCGCATGAGCAGAAGACCAAGCCAACCCAGCACAGCGTGCGCGAGCTTTTAAGCTACGGCATCCAGCCCGACATCATTGTCTGCCGCTCTGAAATCGATATTCCCAGCGAACTCAAGGACAAAATAGCCCTGTTCTGCAATGTTCCGAAAAAATGTGTCATCGCGAACCTGGACCTGCCCTTGCTGTACGCTGTCCCACTGGCCCTTGAAAAGGAAGGGCTGGCTGAGATCGTAGTAGAACGCTTCGGCTTAGACACGGTTGCCCCTGACCTGGCCGAGTGGACAGACATGGTCAATGCGCTGGAGAATCCGGTCCACACGGCGAGAATCGCCATTGTCGGCAAATACGCCGCGCTTCGGGATGCCTACCTGAGCATTGTCGAATCGCTGGTGCACGGCGGTGCCGGGCACCGGACCGAAATTGACATCAAGTGGATCGAAGCGGAAGAAGTCACTGAGGCCAACGTCGCTGAACACTTGTCGGATGTCGATGGCATTCTGGTGCCAGGCGGTTTCGGTACGCGTGGTATCGAAGGCAAGATCCAGGCAGCTCGTTATGCCCGTGAGAAGAAGATACCCTACTTCGGCATCTGCCTGGGCATGCAGATCGCTATTGTTGAGTTTGCCCGAAACGTCTTGAACTTCGAGGGTGCGCACAGCGCCGAATTCATGCCGCAGTCACCGTATCCGGTCATTGACCTGATGCCGGAGCAAAAGGATGTCGACCAGCTCGGCGGAACCATGCGCCTGGGCCAGTACCCTTGTGTCCTCAACGAAAAGTCCAAGGCTTTTGGCGTCTACCAGGAAAGTCTGATCCACGAACGTCATCGTCATCGCTATGAAGTCAACAACGACTACCGTGACGCGATGGCCGAGGGCGGCATGCTGATCAGCGGAACGTCGCCGGACAACCGCATTGTTGAAATGATCGAACTGCCAGACCACCCATGGTTTGTTGCCTGCCAATTCCATCCGGAGTTCAAGTCTAGGCCAAACCGGCCGCATCCGCTGTTCGCGGGTTTTGTCGGAGCAGCGCTTGAACACAGACACCAGCGCTGACGATAAGCCTTAACCGTCTGTTTGGATGTCCAGTCCGACCGGACAATGATCTGATCCCATAATCTCCGGCTGGATAAATGCTTTGTCCAGCCGGTTTTTCATGGCCGAATTGATAAAAAAGTAATCCAGCCGCCAGCCGACATTGCGGTCGCGGGCACGGCTTTTCATGTCCCACCACGTGTATTGTTCGGGATCCTGGTTGAACTCGCGGAAGGTATCGATGAAGCCGCTGTCGACAAAACGGTCGAGAAACGCGCATTCGACAGGTAAAAATCCCGACACTTTCCGGTTCGGCTCGGGCCTTGCCAGGTCGATTGCCTTGTGCGCTGTGTTGAAATCACCGCAGACAACAACCTGTCGATCTTGCCGGACCTGATCCAGCACATGCTGGTGGAACAGCTCGTAGAAGTCGAGCTTGAATTTGAGCCGATCGTCGTTGGCACCGCCATTCGGGAAATATATATTATACAAAACAAAGGAATCAAAGTCCATAATCAGGGTGCGGCCCTCCTGATCGAAATCCGGGTTGCCGAAGCCAAACTGGACGGATTTCGGCTCAACCCGACTGAGGATGCCTGTGCCGCTATAGCCTTTGCGCTCTGCGCTGTTCCACCATGTTTCATAGCCGGGAATGGTGCGCAGCGATTCAGGCACCTGCTCGGGCATGGCCTTGATTTCCTGGATACAGTAAACATCTGCGTCCTGCGCCTGAACATAGTCCGCAAACCCTTTTTTTTCGATTGCTCGAATACCGTTGACGTTCCAACTGATCAGCTTCATATTGCTCTCCTTGTTTTGGCTTTGCTGACTTCATTTTACCGTTGAATGGTCTTCCAGACAACTTCAGTGCTGTTGAGCTGGCTGAAGCGAGGGACTATAATGAAGAAAGGCAGCAAGTGAGGTGTTTACCCATGAAAATTGGCGTACCTAGAGAAATCAAGACCGGCGAGACCCGTGTCGCCATGACCCCGGGCTGTGTTCAGGAGATCTGCCATTTAGGCCACCAGGTGATTGTTGAGCAGGGGGCCGGACTGGACAGCGGATATCCTGATCGGGACTACAGGGCAGTTGGTGCTCAAATCGGCACAGTTGACAACTGCTGGGCCTGTGAACTGGTGGTTAAGGTCAAAGAACCGCAACCCGATGAATATGGCTATTTCCGTCCAGATCAGATGCTGTTCGCGTTTTTGCACCTGGCCGCATCACCCGATTTGGAGGCGGCGATCCTGGACAGCGGCATGACCGCTATCGCCTACGAAATGGTAGCCCTGGATGACGGAACGCTTCCGATCCTGACGCCGATGTCCGAGATTGCCGGGCGGATCGGGGCGCTGATGGCAGCCAATCTGCTGCTCAAGCCTTCAGGCGGTCCGGGCATTCTGCCCGGCGGGCTTTCCGGTGTCGAGCGGGCCAGGTTCACGATCATTGGGGCCGGCCATGCCGGCCAGGCCGCGCTGCAGTATGCGATCGGCATGAATGCGGATGTCACCATTTTGGACATCGATCTGAAAAAACTGAAAATGCTGGAGGAGCGCTTCCACGCCAGAATCCATACCCTCTACTCCAACCAGCAGAACCTGTCTGCGGCGATTCGTTTATCCGACGCGGTGATTTCAACTGTCTTGGTGCCGGGCGCGCATGCCCCCTGTCTGGTGACACGTGACATGGTGCGTTCCATGCAGCCCGGACGCGTCATTGTTGACATCGCCATTGACCAGGGCGGCTCGGTCGAAACCATCGACAAAGCGACAACACACGATCGTCCAACATATACTCGGCACGACATTTTGCATTACGCGGTTGCCAATATCCCCGCAGCGGCCCCGTGTACCGCGACCGCCGCGCTGTCGAATGCGACCCAGCCGTACATCCGGCTGCTGGCCAATCACGGTTTGGAAGCGTTGAAAACCAGCAAGGCGCTGTCTCGGGGATTGGTTTCACGATAAGGTCTGAGTTCGGCGCGATTTACTGATACAATATGCTCATGAATTAAGTATACCGGCAGGACGGTCAAGACAAATTACCGATCCGGCAGGGAGGGATTTTGTCTTGACAAGCGAAAAAGATCATCGCAGATCCGTTTGGATCTACCTGTTCATCCTGGCATTCGCGGCGATGGCCGCCGGACTTTCCGACCAGGTCTATTCCAACTTCTTCAAGGATGCCTATGATGTCAGTGCGGTGCAGCGCGGCCTGATCGAGTTTCCGCGAGAGACGCCGGGCGTCCTGGTTTTCATTCTGCTGTCGCTGCTGTCATCGCTCGGCGACATCCGCGTTGCCATGGTTGCCCAGATCCTGTCAATCTTCGGACTGCTCTGGCTGGGTCTTTTGACGCCGCCTTTTGCCGTCATGCTGGTTTTTCTATTGATTAACTCCTTTGGCGGACACTTGTGGATGCCGCTCCAGGAGAGTATCGGTATGTCGCTGATCCGCGATGAGAGCCGAGCCGGCAGTCTGATCGGCAGATTCAAGGGCGTGACCATGGCCTTCAGCCTGATCGCCGCGCTGGTGGTCTTTGTCGGTTTCAGAACCGAACTGTTCAGCTTCACCAGTCAGATCAAGACGGTTTTCCTGATCGCCGCCGCCTTGCTTTTGGTCAATTTCATCCTGCTCTTTGCCCTGGACCGAAAAACCGGCAGACCGCAGGAGACCGGCATCGAAATCACCAGCCGCAAAAGGCTGCGGCTGGTGTTTCGGAAAGAATACAAATTCTTCTATCTTTTGGCGATTGTATTTGGTGTGCAAAAGCAGATCATGTTTGTCTACGCGCCCTGGGTTTTAATCGACCTGCTGGACAAGAAGACGGACACCCTGGCCATGCTGGGCATGATCGGCGGTTTAGCCGGTATCTTCTTCGTTCCGGCGCTTGGACGCTGGATTGACCGTTTCGGCATCAAGAAAATGCTCTATGCAGATGCCCTATCATTCGTCGGCGTCTACATTGTCTACGGGATTCTGAGCGCCGGTTTTTCATCCGGCTGGCTGATGACTGCCGGCCTGCCGGTGCTGCTGGCCTTTGCCCTGTTCATCATTGACCGCATGTCGATGCAAATGGGCATCATCCGCTCGTTGTACCTGAGGTCAATCATCCGTTCGCCATCCGAACTGGCGCCGACATTAACCACCGGACAGGCCATGGACCATGTTGTTTCGATCATCTGCGCGACCGGTGGCGGACTGATCTGGAGCATCTGGGGGCCGCAGTACATTTTCTTTCTGGCTGCCGGATTGTCTCTGATTAACTTCTTTGTTGCCGTCAAGGTCAAGGAAAAGGTCAGCGACCCCGAACAACCTCATACGGCCAGTTCATGATGCCGCCAAGGTTGTAGACGTTCTCATAACCCATGCGAACGTCCGGCAGCAGCGCTTCCGGATTGTCCTTCAATAGTTTTCTTGCCTGCTCAGCGGTAATGGGGTCAACTTTTATGCGGGTCTTTTGACCGAAGATTCCAAATGGGGGTGTGCTCATGCAAAACGCCTCCTGTTCAAATCAATTTTTTTAATTGGTCGAACTGATCTTATCATCTGGCATCAGACGGGGTCTGTGACTTTCGCACATTTGAAAAGGGGCCGCAACAGCGGCCCCTAAAACTGGTAGTCAAATCGTGCTTAGACTTTATTCAATGAAGGTCAGCATCATCTTGGGATCTTCTCGCGGCACGTCACGGAAACCGGTTTCAGAATAACCGATCTGACAGGCATCAAAGACAAATTCTTCCGGATCCAGATCCAGGACTTCTTTGACCACCGGGTCGCCCTCCAGGTCTGCAATCGCAGAGACGATCTGCATGCCTAGTCCCAACGCAGTAGACTTGAGCCACATGCTTTCCATACAATACGATACTGCTTCCTTTTCACGGGCGGGATAGCCTTTGCGCTCGGCGACGATGACCAGCCACGGAGCATTCCAAGGCGGCAGCCCTTTTTCGGAGATCATATTCATCACCTTGATCAGGCCGGCCATAGCCGGATTATTCTCAGCCTCATAGGCTTTAACCTTATGCCGGATCGCCTCAAGACAAGCTGCGCGCAGCTTGTCAATGACCGGGCTCTTGGTCGAGATGACAAAGAAACGGCGGAAATCCGAACGGCCGTGATTGGCAAGCCCTGCGAAAGGGGCCTGTCGGCCTGCCTCGACCACTTGGGTGATCAAATCCTTGTCCGGCACGTCGGACTTGAATTTGCGAGCCGAGCAGCGTTGGATGATGACTTGGTCCAGTGCGTTGTTGATGATTGTCTGGCTGTTTTCCTTGTTATTGAGCATGGTTTGTGAAACCCCCATTCCAAATTCATAAATATCGGCTGCGAATTGATCCATGCAGTGCGCCGCGAACTGGGCAGACGTCGGAACGTGCATGTGCTTGAAGCGGACTTCCGGCGGTCCGTGCTTCTTGGCAGCCGCCTTTCGTCCTTCCGGGTTGAGTTCGGTATCCAGAATCATCGGCGGCAAGGCCTCGAAGACCTTGATTCCAACCGGCTCCAATTGTTTGCGCAGCAATTGAGAAAAGACGTGCAGGCCGGCCTTGACAGTTGAGTAGATGGGCATCTCGACCGAAGGCCGGACCGCGATGCCGGACGTGACATTGACAATCGCGGCGTTGGGTTTGTCCTGCAGGTGCGGGATCAGCAGCGCGGACAGCTCGATTGGGCCTTCCAGATCAATCCGGATCTCGCTCTCGCCAGCCAGAGCGTCGGCACCCTGCGTCAAATCAATCGTTCTTTGGATGCCGGCGTTGTTGACCAGCACATTCAGGTCAGACTTGTTGGCCAGAATCCAGTCGAATAGGGCAAGGCGCCCTTCCTCAGTACCGACATCCGCCTGGACGGTTGTCAGACCGGGCAGCAGATCCTGGGCTTGGTCGAGTTTTTGCTGTCGCCGGCCGCAAATCGAGACATCATTGCCGGCATCTAAAAACGCCTCAGCCAAGGCAAAGCCGATGCCGGTCGCGCCGCCTGTGATGAGGACGGTGTTTCCAGTTGTTTTCATGAGAAACCTCCTGTTAGAGTGATATTTGACTCAATTATAGCAGAGATTAAAAAACCTGTTATCGTTTTTGCAAAAAGAAAAGCAAAGAGAAGCAAAAGCAAACGGCCGCTGCATGAGCGGCCGTTTGCTGAATAATCAGAATACGAATTGCAGCGGTCAGATATCCACCACGAAATCGATATCCTTGTTGTCGGCCAGCTGCTCATAGACATTTCCAATAATCTGCAAAGCTTCATCCAGTTGGTCGTTGGTGTGCGTCGCGGTGTAGCTGGTGCGCAATAGGCAGCTGTCTGATGGGACGGCCGGCGGGAAGACCGGGTTGACATATACGCCATTGTCCAGCAGCGTGCTGGCGGTGAACAGCGTCCTGCCGACAGATCCGGTTAGCAGCGGAATGATCGGTACGATATTGTTGCCGCTGTCATGGACATGGACACTCTTGAATTGGGTGAGTCCCTTGCGCATGTATCCGGCGATTTCGTTCAGGCGACGAATGCGCTGGGGTTCGAGCTGGAGAATTTTGAGCGCCTCCCGGGCAGCCGCGATATTGGCCGGCGGGATGGAAGCGCTGAAGATGAACGGGCGTGAGGTGTGCTTGATATACTCAATGACATCCTCTTCGCCGACAACACAACCCCCCAGCGAGGCCAGCGTCTTGGAGAAGGTGTTCATGATCATGTCGACTTCACCTTCGAGTCCGAAGTATTCCGCAGTACCGCGGCCGTGCTCGCCAAGAACGCCGATCGAATGGGCGTCGTCGAGCAGGATGCGGGCTCCGAATTGCCTGGCTAGCTTGACAATCTCCGGCAGGTTGCAGATCTCACCTTCCATGCTGAAGACACCATCGGTGACGATCAGGATGCCGGCTTTTTCATCGGCTGCGCAACGCTCGAGCTTGGTCTTCAGGTCTTCCATGTCATTGTGCCGATACTTGATTGTCTTGGCAAAGCTCAGGCGTGTGCCGTCTATGATGCTGGCGTGGTTGAGGCTGTCCGACAGAATATAGTCGTTTCGGCCGGTAATGGCCGAGATGATCGCGAGGTTGGACTGGAAACCGGTCGAGAAAGTCAGGCATGCTTCCTTGCCGAGAAATTCCGCCATCTCCTTTTCCAGCATAACGTGCAGATCCAGCGTACCGTTCAGAAAACGGGATCCGGAACAGCCGGATCCGTATTTTTCAACAGCTTTGATCGCGGCTTCCTTGACGCGCGGATCGGCGGTCAATCCAAGATAGTTGTTCGAGCCCAGCATGATGGTGCGGTGCCCGTCCATGATCACTTCAGTGTCCTGGCCGGAGGTCAGCATGTGGAAGAACGGATAGACGCCTAAAGCTTTCGCTTGTTTCGCTGGCTTGTAATCCCAGCATTTCTGGAACAGATCCATATGATTCACACTCCCGATGGTTTTTCAAGCGGTAACCTGATTTCAAACAGATTTATCATAGCACATGAGCGGTTCGATTAGAATACCAGCCCCATAATTGAGTGTGATCTGGCTGTTTCTCCGGGACAGCCGTGTTAAAATGAAGGTAGGAAGCGTAATCAAACAACACTTGGATTGATGCTGTCAGGCAGGGAGGTCTAATCATGGATGCTTTTATCAGGCGTGAGATGTGCATCAGCTGCGGCCTGTGCGCGGAAATGTGCCCCAGAGTCTTTGCAATGGACGAGGACATGATCGCGATTGTTACGGCGGACAAAACGCCGGCAGAGGATCTTCAATGTGTCCAGGACGCGGCGGACGCCTGCCCGGTCGAAGCGATCGGGTTGAAATAGCAAGCGTCAGCGCCGCGGGTCCTCATCGACCACTTCCATTTTGAACGGGTCGATGTAGAAGCTGTATGGCCCCAGCTCCCGATCCTGGTCAGTGTGATAGACGACGTGGATCAGCGGGCGCCGGTCACGCCAGATCAGCTCGGCTTCGGGCATCTGCCAGTCCAGGATGTGTGGATCCTGGCCGGTGTATTCCCAGGCAACTTCCAGGTACCGGTCCGGGTCGATAAATGTTCTGAACACAAAAGAATAGCCGATAAAGAAGACGACAAGGATGCAGATGAAAATCAGAAGCCTTCGCTTACCTTTTTTAGTCATTTTTTGTCCCTTTCCTGCGGCTGCGTTTTAGGGGTTGACAATTGGGGCACCAGGTGGTGGTTCGCCCGGCTATACGGGCCTGTTCCATGCGTTCGCCGCATTGCCGGCAAGGCGCACCACCTCGGCCATAAGCCATCAGGCAGTCCTGGAACGAACCGCTCCGGTTCCAGCCATCGGCATAGTCGCGCAGGGTTGTGCCCTGACAGGCAATAGCCTTGTCAAGGGTCTGGCGAACTGAATCTGCCAGCCGATCGGCTTCAGGACCCGACAGCGTCGCAGCAGAACGGTCGGGTCTTATCCCTGCCGCGAAAAGCGATTCATCAGCATAGATATTGCCAAGACCGGCCAGGACTTTCTGATCCAGCAGCACCCCCTTGATGCTGGTCTGACGCCGCTTCAGTGCCTGCCTGAAACGGCTATGGTCAAATGGATCGTCCAGCGGTTCGGGGCCCAGTCCCAGCAGGCCTTTGGGCCAGTCTTGCCTGTCCCTGGCCAGCCAGATGCGGCCGAACCGCCTGGGGTCGACAAAGATCAGCCAGAGCGGAGCAGATTTGGCTTCGTTCTGTCCGGATAGCTGAATTCGGACATGGGTGTGCCTTGGGACCGGCCCAGGCGCATGCCGGATCAGGATCCTGCCGGTCATCCGGAGGTGAACGATCATGTCCAGATCAGCGGTGCTGTTTTGCAGCTTGAACAAAAGATATTTCCCGCGACGGTCAATCCCGGAAATCTTCAGGCCAGCCGCAGCGCCAGGGTGTCCGATCAGGACACCTGCGGTCAACGTTTCGATTTTCTCCACTGTACGCCCAATAACTTCGGGCAGCAGGCTTTGGCGAACAGTTTCAACTTCCGGTAATTCCGGCATTTCAATTCCTCCAGCAATTTTCCTATATTTTATCAACTTTTTGCCAGATTCGGGTATAATATGAATCTGGGGGAGGGTTGTCCCATGGCAAAATGCAAAGTCTGCCAACGCAAGGGGTTTACGGTCGAGACGGATGTCAACGGCCTTTGTCAAACTTGCTCGCCCTACTATTATCTGACAATGCCGGATGATTTGAAAGCCCTAACGCGCGCTTTGCAGATTATTGACCGATCGGGCCAGCCTGAAGATCTGGCAGATACCCTGACCTGGGTCTGCCAGCCGTTTTCCCGAATCAAGCCCTATGTCCAAGCCGGTCTTGTCCAGCTCCCGCGCCCGATTAAAGTTGTTGAACGGCTTTTGAAACCGGTTTGCGGCGATATGACAAACGGTTGACCAGTGGAGGGAATTTGAAACAGACGCATGCCAAAATTCATTTAGCTGCTGCTATCCTTTTTTCCAGCATGGCACTGCTGGCATCCTTTGCGTCCAGGCTGTATCCGGACATCTCGCTTCATGTTTTTGCGGACATGACGCTGGGAGCAGCAATTTTGGCATGGATTCTCTTCGGGCGCGCCCGGTTCAGGGAAAAGATACGTCAGCGTGACCAGCAACTGGTCTACCCGCTGGCTCAAGCCAGGATGATCGAAAAAGGGCGTCTGCCTATTTGTTTCAGGCCGGACCTGGAGCTTCGTGATTATGAATACTGTCATTTCGCTGTCAATGCACGGCGTGTAATGTTTGAACCCTTGCCAGCGGATCTCAAAATAGACCCCAGCCATATGCTGGCCAGATTATCCGGCGGCTCTTATTACTATATTATCAGACCTCAGGAAATTTTGCTGCCGGCGACCCCCGAACAGGAAATCGGCGGCGAACTGATCGTCACCAGCCGTCGGATTATTTTCCGGTCGGATGAAAACGGTTTTGAAGTTTTACTCCACAGTTTGAAACTGCTTGACTGCAGCGCCAATCTCGTGGATTTCCAGACCCGCAGCAATCGCTATACGATCATGACCGATGCCGCGCCGATTGCCGAGAAAGTCTTGCTGATGCTGTTGTCTTCCAGCGCCATCTGATCTTGTCCCAGTGCACGCCTGATTTGGCGAATTAACTCAATCGCGCCTCGCCTGTTGTGGTACAATCCATGGGTAGACTGAACAGGAGTGGTTGAATGGATGCTCAAATGACGCTGCTGATCCAGCAGCTTTTTCGCTTTATACTCATGATTGTCATCGGCTTTGTCATTGTCCGGCTCAAATGGCTCTCGTCAGACGATTTCAATGCTTATTCGCGCCTGGTCATCCGGCTGTTGTTACCCTGCTTCTATTTGACGGTCATTCCGGCTGCCGGTAACCGCGAAGATCTACTGACAGCCCTGCCGCTGTTCGGCCTGGGGCTTTTCAGCCTGACCCTGATGCTGGTCGTCGGCACGCTGACCGCGGTCTGGCTGAAAATGCCGGACGGCAAGGCACGTGCCCACATTGTCAGCAACGCCATGACCAACACCGGCTTCATGGGCATTCCGCTGGGTGGCGCGATGTTTGGCGCCCCCGGTGTGCTGGCAGCTTCCATGGTTGGTTTGGCCAGCGATATCCTGCTTTGGACGATCGGCCGAAGCATCCTGGCCAGGCACTTGAACATCGGGCTTGAACAGCCCGCAGAAAATGCGGCCAATGCCCAGCCCCGCTTCAGTTGGAAAATGCTGATCAACATCAATATCATTGCCATCATTGCGGCCTGCACCCTGCTGGCGCTGGAAATCAACCCCGTCGGCAACCTGGCCTGGGATGTCCTTGGCGGCATCGGCGCCATCTGCGGCTACCTGCCAATGATTATCATCGGGGGGATTCTGGGAACCTTTGAGTTCAGGCAAATCGGCCGCTACAAATCAGTCCTGATGATTGTCCTGAGCAAGATGATCCTGCTGCCGGCCGCGGCTGCCGTATTGGTCGCCTTACTGTTTCCCGGCATGTCGGACATCAATTTCCAGATGCTGATCATCGCCATCGCTATTCCAACCTTTGCCACCAGCGCGGCGACCGCGTCCGCTTTCGGCGCTGATGCCCAATACGCCGCCAGCTGCACCACAATTACCACCGTGGCCAGCATGGTCACGCTGCCGTTGGTATTCATGTATATCCAGCTGTTTTAGTTATTGAGAAGTGTCAGCCTAAAATTTGAGCCAGAGATCGACGGCTGCGTCGCTGGGCATGCGCCAGTCACCCCGGGGTGACAGGGTGACGCTGCCGACCTTGGGTCCGTCCGGCAGGCAGGAGCGCTTGAACTGCTGGGCAAAAAAGCGGCTAATGAAAACCCTGAGCCACTTCTCTATGTCAGCAGGGGTGTATTGGCCGGCAAAGGCCAGATTGGCCAGACGCTTGACTTTCGAGGGCGTGAACCCAAACCGTACCAGATAATACAAGTAGAAATCATGCAGTTCATATGGGCCGACAATGTGCTCGGTTTTCTGGGAAATTTCGCCGTTTTCGGGCGGCAGCAGTTCGGGGCTGACCGGCGTATCCAGGACATCGTATAGGGTCGATCTGAGCGCGTCGTCAGCCTGATCTGCCGCGTAGCGCACCAGATGGCGAACCAGGGTTTTGGGAATCGAGGCGTTGACTGCGTACATCGACATGTGGTCGCCGTTGTAAGTTGCCCAGCCGAGTGCCAGTTCGGAAAGGTCGCCAGTCCCGATGACAATGCCGCCGTGTTTGTTTGCCAGATCCATCAGGATCTGCGTGCGTTCTCTCGCCTGGGCGTTCTCATAGGTCACATCATGCGTCTCAGCGTCCTGACCGATGTCCTTGAAGTGGAGCTGTACGGCTTCGCCGATCGGCACTTCGAGCAGGGTTGTGCCGAGGCTCTCCGCCAGGTGGACGGCGTTTTGACGCGTTCTGCCCGTGGTGCCAAACCCCGGCATGGTGACCGCGAAAATCCCTTTTCGATCCAAACCAAGGCTGTCAAAAGCCCGTGCGGTGACGATCAGAGCCAAGGTCGAATCTAGTCCGCCGGACAAGCCGATAATGGCAGATCTGCATCCGATATGGGCCAGCCTCTTTTTGAGCCCGGCCGACTGTAAACTGAGGATTTCATCACAGCGCTCAGCCAGATTCTGGCGGTCTGACGGTACGAAAGGCTGTGGTTCGAACGTTCTTTTCAGGTCCAGTCCACGGATGGTCAGTGAAAACGGGACAACCCGATGCTCAGGCGCCGGCGGTCCACTGAATGTATTCATCTTGACGCGTTCGCGACCCAGCAGCTGCAGATCGATGTCGGCAGTCAGCAGGCCGTTGTCAAATAGCTTGGACTCGGCACAGCGGCGTCCGTTTTCGTAGATCAGGTTATGGCCGGCAAAAACCAGATCGGTACTGGACTCCCCTTCGCCGGCGTCAGAATAGACATAGGCACAGACCAAGCGTCCGGAGTGGCTCTGGACAAGCAATCGGCGATACGCGGACTTGGCGACGATTTCGTCGCTGGCGGACAGGTTGGCGACAACCAGCGCACCGGCGCGGGCATGGTCAATTGAAGGGGAGTGCGGGACCCAGAGGTCTTCACAGATTTCGACACCGATGCAAAAATTCGACATTTCACGGCATCTGAACAACAGATTACGGCCGAACTCAACCTGCTGGCCACCTAGGTGAATCTGGGACGACAGCGGTCCCGGTGAAAAGTGGCGGGCTTCGTAGAATTCGGCGTAGTTCGGGATTTGCGTTTTGGGGACTAGGCCTAGCAGCCGCCCGTCTTGGAAGACCGCGGCGACATTGTACAGATTTGATCCGTCAACTAGAGGCAGTCCGACAACGCAGACGGTTTCCAGACCTTTGGTCGACTCAACGAGATCCTGAAGCGCCTGCCTGGCGCCGTCCAGCAGCGTTTGGCTGAGAAAAAGGTCAGAGCAGGTATAGCCTGTCAGGCAAAGTTCCGGGAAAACGACCAGGTGTACGGCCTGGCTTGCAGCCTGCCTGATCAAGTCCAGGATGCTGTCGCGATTACCGAAACAGTCAGCCACCTTGATTTTGGGCGTAGCAGCCCCGACCCTGATATAACCGTCTTGCATGGTGGATTCCTCGCTTTTGTCTTAAGATGGTTTCATTTTAGCACAAAACGGGTTGTTGGTTCACGGCTCGCCAGGGCTTTCGAGTTGCCATGTGCCATTGAACGTCGCGATATAAAGCTTTGCCTGTTGGATCGGTGGACCGTCCCTGAGCATAGCCAGTGGCCGGTTTTCGATCAAGGCGAACAGCGCCTTGAGGGTGATGTTATGCGTGATGACTGCTATTCTCCGGCCATTCTGGTGTGTTGAAGCTGACAGATCCTGGAGAAATTCTGCCATGCGCCTTGAGACCTGTGAAAAATCCTCGCCGCCGGGAAATGGCTTGAACCGGTCGGGGGCATAAAAGAAAGCGTTCAGGTTTTCTGGATCCAGAGCCATCGCTTCATCGACGGTTAATCCTTCCAGTTGGCCGAGCGCCATTTCATGGATGCGGGGTTCTTCAACCAGCGGCACGAACCGCGTCTGGGACGACTGGATTATTTTAGCGGTATCAGCGGCACGAGGCGCCGGACTGGTGTAAATAGAATTCAATTGAACGGATGACAGCTTCTGGGCTAGTTGTCTGGCCTGTTCGCGCCCCATCGTCGTCAGCGGCGAATCCTGCTGGCCTTGCATTCTGCTTTGGGTGTTCCAGACCGTTTCACCATGTCTGGCGAGATATAGCGTCAACATTTTCGCCCTCCTGGATCAAGATGAGTGCATTATAATCCAGGTTGCAGCGATTGGGCAAACTGAAATCCGGCCGGCTGGTGTATAATAAAAAATAAGATTGATGAGATTGATTCATCAGGATGCCAGGAGGTGCTTATCAATGACACGATTTACCAAAGGACAGATAGCTGAAGCGCTTAAAAACGATCAGTTTCGCCTGTTCGGACAACCAAAATGGACGTTTGGGAAAAACACCTGCAATACCTATGAGGTGTTCGCAGACCTGATCATTTCCGACAACCACCAGACCGGCACGGCATCGGATTTCATGCCGGTGATCGAATCCGATCCCGCCCTGACGCACAGTTTCGGCGAGTGGTTCTTCCGGCAAGCCTTCAATGACGGCGTCAAGCTGATGGACGATCTTGACATGGACCTCATCATTTCCATCAACCTTTTGGGTGAGCAAGCCAATGAACCGGTTTTTTGCGAACGGCTTTCAGCCATGATGGATGAAGCCGGGCTGTCGCCTGAAAACGTTCAGTTTGAACTCAGCGAAGCGCAACAGCTGACTGAAATTGGTCTGAAGAACCTCAACTGCCTGCACAAAACGCGCGGCATTTCACTGGTCCTCGGCAATTTCGGCACCGGATACTCCAACATCGATCTGCTGCGCCAGCTGCCGTTCAGCATGATTGAGATCAGCAAGGCGTTTACCGCCGATATTACAACCTATGAAGATGATCTCAAACTGATCGTCGCCATTCAGCAGATGGCTGAGATCATGGGTATTACCGTCTGCGCCAAAGGCATTGAAACCGCAGAGCAGATGGAATTGCTCGAAGACGCTGGTTTTTTCAAAGGACAAGGCTATTTGATCGGGCGGCCGATGTCCATGAAAGATCTGGCAGATTATGTTAAAAAATATGCTGCGTGACATGACGGTATTGCCAGGAGGAGGCTTTTGATCTGGGCTGACTGGATTTGGCTGTTGGCCGGCTATGGATTTGCCGGATGGACAGTCAGTTCCATTGTATGCAGCCTGCGCACCGGCAAATGGGTCAACCGCGGACTGCTTGGCGGTCCGTTCTGCATCGGGGCTGGCTTGGGCGCCTGCCTGCTGGTTTTACTGTCATCGCAGATATCTGTCCACTGGACGATTGTGATGGCTGCGGCGATGATCTTAACACTGCTGCTTCATCATTTTGGAGACTTCATCCTTGAGAAACTGTTTCGTGCCCGGTGGAACGGATTTGAATTCTGGCCGCTTGCCGAGACGAAGTGGACAGCGCTTGTGTCTGCAGTACTGGGTGGCCTGTCCGGCATAATGCTGATCCGGATCATCCAACCTTGGGTAGAGACCCTGCTTGACAATGTCCCAAACATGTGGCGTGTCGGAGTCGGACTAGTCCTGGCAGCCGGTTTGTTGATCGATCTGTGGGTCTCCCTGGTGCAGCTTGGCCGGTTAAACCGGCAACTGGCGAAGCTCGAGCAAAAGATCAATCATCTGACTCAACTGAAATCACCTGCTGCTCGCCGCAATCGAGCTGTAAAAACCCTGATTCGCGCGGAGATCCGGGCCGTGTCAGCTATGGCGGCAACCATCCGGCGAGACCATCGCCGAGTGTTGGACGCCTACCCTGCCTGGCGGTCAGTCAACTGGCCCAAAGCATCCGAAGCGGTGCATAAAGGCCTTCTGTCCAAGCGGAAATTGATTTGGCCGACAGCTGACGTCGTTGTGATTCGAAGCCAGGCATCCATCAACAGGACCAGAACCCGGCCACATCAGTGAGTGGGTTCATGTTTTCACGAAAGGGTTTGACACCTTTATAACAACAATTATAATAAATATAACGTCAGTAGGTACGTACCTGGTTACAGTCCTGATCAATGGCTCGACAGCACAGCACCATCATCGGAGGACAGCCAAATGAACAAGAAGATCAATCGGTGTGATCCAAGCTTTGACTTCTATGCCACAAGACTTGGGATGAGGCGCCGGCGTATCAAGCGCTTGGTTATCGCCATGCTGATCGCAATTGTTGTGACCGTATCTATCATTTTCGCATTCGATTGGACAGGCAGTGTCGGTTGACTCCTCTATCATTTAGAAGCTTTCTGGACCGCTAATCTGCCTCAAAGATCCGTGTGGACATTGAAACCACCAGCCAGGCGGCTTAAATTGGCCGGTCGGATTTTCAGCTCACCATTGACAGAATGCGGACTAGGCTTGTATAATCTTAACGCTATTGGTTTAAACACGCTGGAGGTGTATATAAAGATGAAAATGACATATCAGCCGAAAAAACGGCACAGAGCCAAAGAACACGGATTTAGAAAGCGCATGCGCACGGCTGCGGGTCGTGACATTCTCAAGAAGCGCAGGCTGAAGGGTAGAAAGCAGCTGTCCGCTTGAAGACCGCAGACCCTGTGGTCTTTCTTCTTTTTGGCCTGAAAGTTGCAACCGACCAACCCTAAAGAAAGCAGGCGATAGCGTGAAGCTGACGAAGCCGCTTCGCATGAATTATGAATTCTCAAGAGTCTATAACCGTGGCCGCTTTCTAGTTGGCCGCACTGTTGTGCTTCACTATCTGCGCAGAAAAGGACAGGCTAACCGGTTAGGCGTAACGGCCAGCAGAAAGATCAAGGGCAGTGTCCCGAGAAACCGGATCAAGCGATTACTCAGAGAGAGCTTCAGATTACTTGAAGAAGAGCTTAATACCGGTTATGACATGATTCTGGTTGGGCGGCAAAGCTCGTCCCCTCCGGACTATCACCAGGTCAGCAAGGAAGTCGAACAGCTTTTGAAGCGAGCCGGCATCCGGCGTCCCTGAGACGATCTAGGTGAAGCCGTGGCGGCCGCTCAGAAAGGCAGCCCAGAATGATCAGAAAAGTGATGATCAGTATGATACGATGGTATCAGCGTTATTTGTCGCCTACACTAGGCAGCAGTTGTAAATACCTGCCGACCTGCTCACAGTACGCGATAGACGCCATCGGCAAATATGGCCCGATACGCGGCGGATTGATGGCAGCCTGGCGAATCCTGCGCTGCAACCCTTTCAGCAAGGGCGGTTACGACCCCGTTCGTTGAAAATGCCTTGTTGCATGATGCGGCATCGGCTGAGATAAGATTAAAGGAGCACGATTATGGATCTGGCGGTTGTTTCACTCGGAATATTCGATCCATTCTACACAGCCTTCGGCTGGGTGATGAGAGTCCTGTATGAAGCCTTTGGCAACTACGGTGTTGTCATCATTATCTTCACGATTATCCTGAGGGGCCTGATGATTCCCCTGGGCATCAAGCAGCAGAAGAGTACAATTAAGCAACAGGCGCTGCAGGGCGAGCTGAGTGAGATCAAGCGATTGCACCCGGAAGACAAGCAGAAGCAAAGTCAGCTGCAGATGGAGCTTTACAAGAAACATGGTGCCTCGCCGCTTTCCGGCTGCCTGCCATCGATCGTCCAGTTGATCATCATCCTGCCGATTTTCCAGGTTATCCGCCGTCCGATGCAGTACATCATGGGCGTCTCTGCTGACAACATCGGCAAGATCGGCGAATTTCTGCGTGAGGCAACCTGGATTACGGATACCCAGGCTGAACGCATTACATCGGACAACATTCCACTGATCACCGCCCTTCATGATCACGCATCGGCTCTGGCGTCGGTTATTGATCAGGGACTGATGAACATCAACCAGCTGCTTAGCCTGGACTTCCTGGGTCTCAACCTGGGCTTGGTTCCTGCGTGGCAGCCGAATATTTTGTTTGGCGCAGACACATGGCAGACCTATGTGCCACTGCTGATCATCCCGGTTGTTGTGCTTTCGACAACGGTCGTACAGATGCGGATCACCCGCCTGACCATGCCGAACCGTAAGAAAAAGGAAATCGACAAAGCTCGCGAGAAGGTTAACCCGGCACGCGCAGGCCAAAACCCTGAAGACAAGAGCGAATCCATGATGAAGACCATGAATTTCATCATGCCGCTGTTCATGCTCTGGACGACATTTTCACTGCCGGCTGCCCTGGGCCTTTACTGGACCATCGGCAATGTCATGGCAATCCTGCAGTCCGTGCTGATTTATTTCCTTTTCACGCGCAAACTGGACACCGAAAAACACGATCAGGCAACCAAAGAAATTGCTGCTGAAGAAGCAGCCAAAGCCTGATTTCAGGAGGTATTAACATGGCCCTTTCCATCGAAAAGACCGGCAAGACAGTGCAGGAAGCGATCAACCAGGCACTGGAAGAGCTGGGCCTGGCGGTTGACGATGTCATCATTGAAGTGCTGGATGAAGGCGAAGCCGGACTGCTTGGTCTGGGACGCAAGCCGGCTAAAGTTCTTGTAACAACCGAAAGCGAGCCGACGGAAAAGACTCTGCCGGACGACGAAGAGGTTTTCGGGGAATACTATGGCGATGACGAGAGTTATGACGGTGACCCTGAAACACCCGAAGAAGCAGAAGCAACATCGTATGTTGCCGCAATCTTGGCCGGCATTGGCATCCACGGCAAAATCAGTTCTTATCGTGAAGATGACTCCATCCATATTGAAGTGACTGGACAGGACTGCGGCGCAGCGATCGGCCGCCATGGCGAAACCCTGGAAGCAATCCAGTACCTGTCTTCACTGGTAGCCAACCGGGTCAGCGATAAGCGCATCCGTGTCATTCTTGATATCGGAGGCTATCGCCGACGCCGTGAACAGACACTGATCAGCATGGCTGAACGCGCGGCCGGCAAGGTTGCCGAATCCGGTGCACACTATAACCTCGACCCAATGAATCCTGCCGAAAGGCGAATTGTCCACTCAGCCCTTCAGGGCTTTGAAGGTGTGACAACATACAGTGAAGGCGAAGACCCCAACCGTTATGTTGTGATCGCACCGGACAAGACCAACTGAGAACAAATTAATGTCCGCTCAGGATAACACCAGCCAAAACACGCCCAGCGCCAAGTTCCGGCAAGTGTGCGCTGCAATCTCGACACCGCCCGGCCAAAGCGGCCTGGCGGTGATCCGTTTGTCTGGGGACGGCTGTGCCCAGGCAGTTGACCGCCTGTTTAAGCCATCCCGTCCGGGTTCAGTCGCTGTAGCCGACATGCCGGGGTACACCTGTGCGGTGGGGGATCTGGTCGATCCGTCCGACCAGCGGATGATCGACCAGGTTGTCGTGACACGTTTTGCATCACCCCATTCATTTACCGGCGAGGATGTCGTGGAAATCAGCTGTCATGGCGGCAGTGCCGTCAAACAGTCGATTCTTGATTGCCTTTTCGCGCAGGGCGTCACCCCTGCCGAAGCGGGTGAATTCACTAAGCGTGCCTTTGTCAACGGCAAGCTGGACTTGTCTCAGGCGGAAGCTGTCATGGATCTGATCCAGGCCGAAGCCGCCAAGACATCCAAAGCTGCGGTTGAGCAGCTTCATGGCCAGCTGTCCAGACGTGTGCGCGAGTTGTCTGATCAAAACTACGCCCTGCTTGCCCAGATCGAACTAGTTTTGGAGTATCCGGAGCATGAAGAAACACCGGAAGCCTATAGCGACTTGGCACAGGGCATTGAAAACCTGAGAAGCCAGACAAAATGGCTGGCCGAAACCTTCCGTCAAGGCAAAATCCTTCGTGAAGGCCTGACAGTTGTCATAGCCGGCCGTCCGAATGCCGGCAAATCCTCCCTGCTGAACGTACTCTCCGGATCAGACCGGGCCATCGTGACACCGGTCCCGGGCACAACCCGCGACACGGTCGAGGAGACGATCGATATTGGCGGGCTGCCGGTTCACCTGGTTGATACGGCAGGTCTTCGGGAAACCGAGGACACCGTCGAAAAAATCGGAGTCGACCGGGCTCGTCTGGCCCTCCAGAAAGCCGATCTGATCTTCTGGCTGGCGTCCCCACCGCTGTCTGACCTGGACAGCGAGATTGACGGCATTGCTGCCGCGGCACGGCTGAACCTGCCCCTGGTACTGGTTGCCGGAAAAGACGACCTGGATCAGGACCAGGAGGTGCGCGCTTTTCTAAAGGTCCATTTCCCAGAGCTGCCGCTGATCAGCTTCTCGGCCCTGACTGGTGAGGGTGCTGATCAGCTTCGCCAGACCATTCTTGAGATCTACGAGAAGGCTGGCAGTTCATCGACCGAGAATCTGTTGATCACAAGCAGTCGTCACAAAGCCTGTCTCGATCGGGCAGGAGATGCCCTGAGTCAAGCCTCACGGGCCCTGGAGCAGCAGATACCGCTTGACTTAGTCGCATCACTGCTGCGTGGCAGTGCTGATGCCCTGGCTGGCATCACCGGTGACGCGGTGACCGATGAGCTGGTCAATGCAATTTTCGGCCGATTCTGCGTCGGCAAATAAACGATTGTCAGCCAGGAAGAGGATCTTGATATGATGACCCCAAAACAGGCTTTAAACATGAAAAACGCGTGGTTGGCCGACGAAGTCGAACTTGTTGTGATCGGCGCCGGTCATGCTGGCTGTGAAGCTGCGCTTGCAGCTGCCAGGCTGGGCATTCGGACCGTTATCTTCGGCATGAATCTGGATGTCGTTGCCAATATGCCCTGCAATCCCAATATTGGTGGCACGGCCAAAGGCCAGCTGGTGCGTGAAATCGACGCGTTGGGCGGCGAGATGGGCAGGGCTGCTGACCAGACCATGATCCAGTTCCGTATGCTAAACAGCTCTAAAGGGCCGGCTGTGCTGTCGCCCCGGGCGCAGATCGACCGACGGGCCTATCAGGAGCTGATGAAGAACACACTGGAAAAGCAACCCAATCTAATCCTCCGTCAGGGTGAAGTCAGCGAGCTGCTGGCTGAATCCGGGGGGGAAGGGATCCAAATCGCCGGTGTTCGCACCAAATCAGGCGCTGTCTATACCTGTCGGGCTGTCATCGCCGCCACCGGCACCTTCCTGGAAGGGCGGATTATCATGGGCGATTTCAGCTATAGCGGCGGTCCGGACGGGCTTTTTCCGTCACTTGGTCTGGCCCGATCGATGCTGGATCTGGGGTTGGGGCTGCAGCGTTTTAAAACCGGCACGCCGGTTCGGATCAATGCCAATTCGGTCAATTTCGAGTCTATTGACCGCCAGGACGGCGATGAGCGTGTCATGCCGTTTTCCTTCGAGAACGAAGATCATCCGCTGCTGGACAGCAAGAATCAGCAGCCGTGCTGGCTGACCTGGACAACACCTGAAACCGGACAGCTGGTTCAGGACAATATCCACCGGTCACCACTGTTCAGCGGCGATATCGAAGGCGTAGGGCCGCGATACTGTCCCTCGATTGAGGACAAGTACGTCAAGTTTCCGGACAAGCTGCGCCACCAGGTCTTTCTTGAGCCGATGGGGCTGGGCACACAGGAGCTTTATCTCCAGGGTATGTCAAGCAGTCTGCCGGAAGATGTTCAGCTCAAAATGGTTCAATCGCTGCCCGGCTGCGAACAGGCTGTTATCCAGCGCAGCGCCTATGCCATCGAATATGATTGCCTTGATCCGACGGCGCTGGCACCGACGCTGGAATCAAGATCTGTCCGAGGCTTCTATGCAGCCGGGCAGATCAACGGATCATCCGGCTATGAGGAGGCCGCGGCCCAGGGCTTGATCGCCGGCATCAATGCCGCTCACCGTTTGCTGGGCAGGGATCCGCTGGTGCTCGACCGATCCCAGGCGTACATCGGCGTTCTGATTGACGATCTGGTCACTAAGGGTACCCAGGAGCCATACCGCATGATGACATCCAGAGCGGAATACCGCCTGCTGCTTCGTCAGGACAACGCTGACCGTCGACTAACTCCGATCGGCCATGAGATCGGCCTGATCAATGATGCTCGCTATCAGCGGCATCTGACCAAACAGGAAAATATCAATCGGGAAATCGAGCGGCTACGCCAGACGCGCGTCCGACCGGACGCTGCAGTGGCAGCGGTTCTCGAACAGGCCGGGACCGCAATGATCAAGAGCGGAACAACCCTGGCCGACCTGATCAAGCGCCCCGAACTTGACTATGCCGCATTGGCGCCGCTGGATCCTGACCGGCCGGCGCTGACCTGGTCTGAAAGTTTCTGTGTCGGGGTTGAGCTGAAATATGAAGGGTATATTCTAATGGAGGCGGGCCGAATCGAGCAGTTTCGTAAAATGGAACTTAAACGCCTGCCGGATCAAATCGACTACATGGCGATCAGCGGCCTGCGGCTGGAAGCCCGGCAGAAGCTGGATCGCATTCGTCCGATGTCGGTCGGTCAGGCCAGCCGCATCTCGGGCGTGTCGCCAGCCGATATATCAGTGCTGCTGGTCTATCTTCAGAGCCGGTCAGCAGCAGGTCAGGTGAAGACATGACGAGCAGTGAATTTTCACCCCAGTTGTTTGAAGCCACTTTGCAAAGTGCCTTCAGCCAGGCTGGTATTTCTCTAACCAGTCGTCAGCGTGAGCAGATGACAGCGTACGCAGCGATGCTGGTGGATTGGAACCAGAAACTAAACCTGACTGCGATCGTCGATGAAGGCGGCATCGCCACGCGGCATATGCTGGATTCGGTCTCGATCCGGGATGATATTGAAAAGGCCGGGCTAGATCCGAACCGCCCGGTCAGGCTGATCGATGTCGGGACCGGTGCCGGGTTTCCCGGGCTGGTGCTCAAAATTCTCAATCCTGAGATGGACGTCCTGCTGCTGGACGCATTAGCCAAGCGTCTTCGCTTTCTAGATACGATAATCGATCAACTGGGTCTCGGTAACATCGAAACCTGGCACGGCCGCGCCGAAGACGCGGCAAGATCCCCTGATCTGCGCGAGCATTTCGATGTTGCCACCGCCCGTGCGGTCGCCGCCCTGCCGGTTTTGTGTGAATACTGCCTGCCGTTTGTCCGGGTCGGCGGCATCTTCGTGGCCATGAAAGGCCAGGCTTCAGAAAACTGGCAAGATGCCAGACAGGCGATCGGGCTGCTCGGCGGCAAGCTGGAATCAATCCGGGAATTCGACCTGCCGGGAACGGATATGAAGCGTACGATCCTGGTTGTTCGAAAGGCGAATCCAACCCCGCGCGGCTATCCGCGAAAAGCGGGTCAACCCAGCAAGAATCCGCTGTGATAAACTGTCATTTGCGGCGCTCTCTTATGATATAATAATAAAGATGTAAAAAAGGATCGTGACAGGAGGAACTACTGGCATGTCAGACCAGCAAGACAAGAATTCAAACTCAGAGAATCTAAGCAAGAAGGATTTACAAAAACAAAAGGAACTCGCGGTGGATGCCGCTTTCAAAAATCCTGAAAACACGATTATCCCGATCGATCTGGAAGAAGAAATGAAAAAATCGTTTATCGACTATGCGATGAGCGTTATTTCAGACCGTGCGCTGCCCGATGTTCGTGACGGCTTGAAACCGGTTCACCGTCGAATTCTCTATTCGATGTTCACGCAAGGATTTACGCCGGACAAAGCGTACCGCAAATGCGCGACAACTGTCGGTGATGTTCTCGGACGTTTCCATCCGCATGGCGATGCCGCGGTATACGATTCCCTGGTCCGCATGGCCCAGGACTTCTCCATGCGCCATATGCTGGTTGACGGCCACGGCAACTTCGGGTCCCGAGACGGTGACTCCGCAGCTGCCTACCGTTATACCGAAGCCCGAATGGCCAAGATCTCGATGGAAATGATGAGTGACATCAACAAAAACACCGTTGATTTCCGTCCAAACTTCGACGAACACGAAATGGAGCCGATTGTTCTGCCGGGCAAGTTCCCGAGCCTTCTGGTCAATGGGTCTACCGGCATTGCCGTTGGCATGGCGACCAATATACCGCCGCATAATCTGGCAGAGGTGATTGATGGCGTCAACATGCTCATCGATAACCCGGAGGCAACTGTTGATGACTTGTGCGAGGTCATCAAGGGACCGGACTTTCCGACGGCTGGTACGATTATCGGCCAGTCCGGCATCCGGAGCGCCTACCGCACCGGTCGCGGCCGAATCGTGGTTCGAGCCAGAACAGAAATTGAGGAGATGCGCAGCAACCGCCAGCGGATCGTCGTTCAGGACCTGCCCTATATGGTCAACAAGGCCCGCTTGATCGAACGCATTGCCGATCTGGTCAAAGACAAGAAAATCGACGGTATTTCCGATTTGCGAGATGAGTCAGACCGAAACGAGGCTGTCCGCATTGTCATTGAGCTGAAAAAGGATGCCAATGCCAATGTCGTCTTGAACCAGCTGTATAAGAACACGCAGCTGCAGGACGCCTTCAATGCCAACATGCTGGCGCTGGTGCCGGATGAACTGGGCCGATTCGAGCCCAAGGTCATCAACTTGCTGGAAGCTTTGCAGCATTATATTGCCCATCAGAAGGATGTCGTCTCTCGCCGTACGCGTTTTGAGCTGGAAAAGGCGGAAGCCCGACGCCACATCGTTGAAGGCTTGCGAGTGGCCATTGACCATATTGACGAAGTTATTTCAATTATCAGAAGCTCCAAAACCGAAGATGAAGCCAAAAGCCGGCTGTCGGAACGGTTTGATTTCAGCGACCGCCAGGCGCAGCATATTGTCGATATGCGACTGGGCCGGCTGACCGGGCTGGAGCGTGAAAAACTTGAAAAGGAATTCAACGACCTGTGTGAGAAAATCGAGTATTTCAACCAGGTGCTTTCAGACGAATCCCTCTTGCTGGGCATTATCAAGGACGAGCTGGCACACATCAAAAACCGATATGGCGATGAGCGCAGGACGTCGATTGAACCCGGCGGGTTCGACGATATCGACGATGAATCCCTGATCCAGGAAGAAGACATTATGATTACGCTGACCCATTTCGGTTATGTCAAGCGCATGCACGTTGACACCTGCAACA
>OY776634.1:1115000-3152402 GCA_963675845.1 uncultured Saccharofermentans sp.
GTTCGCAAGAAGGGGTGCCTCGCGAGAGGCCGCAGAGAATTGGCCCAAGCAACTGTTTAGCAAAAACACAGGTCTCCGCTAAATCGAAAGATGAAGTATGGGGGCTGACGCCTGCCCGGTGCTGGAAGGTCACGGGGATCTGTTAGCGTAAGCGAAGCAGTGAACCTAAGCCCCAGTAAACGGCGGCCGTAACTATAACGGTCCTAAGGTAGCGAAATTCCTTGTCAGGTAAGTTCTGACCCGCACGAATGGCGTAATGACTTGGGCACTGTCTCAACAACATACCCGGTGAAATTGTAGTACTTGTGAAGATGCAAGTTACCCGCGACTAGACGGAAAGACCCCATGGAGCTTCACTGTAGATTGCTACTGGGATTCGGTATTGTCTGTACAGGATAGGTGGGAGACTGTGAACGCACGGCGTCAGTTGTGCGGGAGTCGTCGTTGGAATACCACTCTGACAGTATTGGGTCTCTAACTGCTGGCCGTAATCCGGTCACAGGACAATGGCAGTCGGGCAGTTTGACTGGGGCGGTCGCCTCCGAAAAGGTAACGGAGGCGTCCAAAGGTTACCTCAGCACGGTTGGAAATCGTGCATCGAGTGCAAAGGCATAAGGTAGCCTGACTGCGAGACAAACACGTCGAGCAGGGACGAAAGTCGGGCTTAGTGATCCGGCGGTAGAATGTGGAATTGCCGTCGCTCAACGGATAAAAGTTACCCTGGGGATAACAGGCTGATCTCCCCCAAGAGTTCACATCGACGGGGAGGTTTGGCACCTCGATGTCGGCTCATCACATCCTGGGGCTGTAGCAGGTCCCAAGGGTTCGGCTGTTCGCCGATTAAAGTGGTACGCGAGCTGGGTTCAGAACGTCGTGAGACAGTTCGGTCCCTATCTATCGTGGGCGTAGGAAATTTGAGAGGAGCTGTCCCTAGTACGAGAGGACCGGGATGGACAAACCAATGGTGCACCAGTTGTCACGCCAGTGGCACGGCTGGATAGCTATGTTTGGATGGGATAAACGCTGAAAGCATCTAAGTGTGAAGCCCACCTCAAGATGAGATTTCCCACAGCAATGGTAAGACCCCAAGTAGACCACTTGGTTGATAGGCCGGATGTGTAAGCACAGTAATGTGTTCAGCTAACCGGTACTAATAGGTCGAGGACTTGACCACAAGTTTATTGGTTCTTGATTCAATTTCGTTGAATCCTGACCGCATTGTTTGAAACCTTCATCCATCTTCGCTTCGTTCATTGCCTTTTATCTTCAATGTCTTTCGTTTCCCCTTATGCAGTCTTGAGGGTGCATTCATTACCCTCTACCCTTCCGGTGGATATCATGGAGAGGCCACACCTGTTCCCATCCCGAACACAGTAGTTAAGCTCTCTTATGCTGACAATACTTGGCTGGTAACGGCCCGGGAAGATAGGTCTCCGCCGGATTTACCAAGGCCATTGGCTCATTGCCAATGGCCTTGTTTCTTATTCTGGCAATCTAACAATATTGTATCTTGCGAAATCATGCTATAATAGGTACGATTAACAAGACTTGACAACGGTCCATGGGAGGTCAATATGTGCGCCAAAGTCCTCATCGTTGATGATGAACACAACATCGTTGATATTCTGAAAGTCAACCTCGAGCGCGAAGGTTACCAGACCCTTGTGGCCTATGACGGCACGCAGGCATTGGAAATGGGACTGGCCATGAAGCCGGACCTGATCCTGTTGGACTGCATGCTGCCCAAGATGGACGGCTTTGATGTCTGCCGCAAGCTTCGCCAGCAGATCAATGTCCCGATCCTGATGCTGACGGCAAAATCTGAAGAGATTGACAAGGTTTTGGGCTTGGAACTGGGCGCTGATGACTACATCACCAAGCCATTCAGTGTGCGCGAGGTGCTGGCCAGGGTCAAGGCGCAGCTCAGGCGCGTCAACCTGTCTGATATGGATTCAGCCGAACAGCAGAAGGTTATGGCTTTCGGAGATCTGGAAATCGACCATGAAGCCTATCAGGTCCGGCGAGCCGGCAGTATCATTGAATTGACGCTGCGGGAATTTGAATTGGTTCGTTTTCTGGCCCAGAATGCAGGGCAGGTGTTTTCCCGTGAAGCACTGCTAGAAAAAGTTTGGGGCTATGAGTATTTCGGCGATGTCAGAACTGTGGATGTCACGGTACGCCGAACGCGTGAAAAACTTGAGCCGGATCAGCACAACTACAAATACATCCTGACCAAACGAGGGGTCGGCTATTATTTCGATAAAAACCCCGCCAGTTAAGCTGGCATAAGGCCAACTACCGAAGGGACGATTTGATCATTGATAATCATGGCGCAGCCAGCCCGATCCGGACTGGAAGTTTTCAATAATATAAGTGACTGGATAGGCCAGATGTTATCTGGCTTCCACCCCGGGTTGATAATTTTAGCGACAGTTTTGGCAACCATTCTGGTTGTTCTGCTTTTTGTTGTGCCGTCGAACAAACGCAATTTGAAGAACGTCGAACGAAAATTTGCCGGGGCTGTTTCGGATTTTGTCAGTGAACGAACCAAATCCGAAGAGATCCTCAATGATCTGGATGTCGGTGTCATCGCATACGGCAAAGGCGGCGTCAGGATTAACGTCAATCCCGCGGCCAAGAAGATGTTTCAGCCAGCGTCCATCCCAGACAAATTCGATGAATTTATCGATTCATATGGACAGGACAATGGTGTGCAGGCTGCCCTGCTGCTTGGTAGCGAAGCGATCAACGGAAAACTGTTGATGGGTGACAAGATTCTTCGTATGCGGATTAAATTATCCCATTTTGAAGAGGGACAGGCCATGAGCAGGCTGGTTGTGCTGAATGACGTGACCGAGCAGGAGCGAGAGGAGCAGCGGCGCAAGGAATTCGTCGCCAATGTCTCCCACGAGCTGAAAACACCGCTGACGACAATCAAGACCTATTCCGAATCACTGATTGATTGGGGACTGGAAGAAAAACCGGTGGATGCCATTCGCAAGGACATCTGGCGAATCCATGATGACTCCCTGCGCATGGAGCGCCTGGTCGAAGATCTGCTGCTGCTTTCCAGCATTGACAGCAAGGGTATCCGGGTGCGTATGGAGACTTTGAACTTCGCCAGCCTTGTTCGCCAGGTTGTCGACCGGCTTCACCACCAGGCCAAGGATAAGCAGATCGAGCTGTCCTGCTATACGCTGTCGCGAATACCCGCTGTGTATATCGACAAGACATCGATGGAACGGGTCATTACCAATTTACTGAGCAATGCGATCAAGTACACCGAGCGGGGCGGACAGGTCAAAGTCTACATCAGCTACCTGATCGATGATGTGTATGTCAAAGTATCCGATACCGGATTCGGGATTGACAAGGAGCATTTACCGCGGATCTTCAACCGCTTTTACCGGGTTGACATGACCGGATCCAGAATGTTCGGCGGTACGGGTCTCGGTCTGTCCATCGCCAAGGAGCTGGTGGACCTGCATGACGGCAAAATCAATGTCGCCAGCACCCTGGGCAAGGGGACTGAATTTACCGTCATGATACCGATTGCCCGTAAAGTTTTTTGTGATACACTGGAGGCATATCAGGTCGGGAGCCCGATGCAGGGGTTCTTGTACCAGACCGCTGCGCAAGCTTTACAGCAGCATGCGACGGACATGGGGTTTCCTGAAAACTGTCTATCAGACCTTACTGATTCTGATCAGGATAAGCTATTGTCCCGTGCGCTCATTTGTGAAGAAGACGAATGGTCGACCGGGACTCAAAGCCGGCTGCCGGCAAATTAAATGAAGTCTGGGAAGGGGATCATATTGGCTAGCTATATTATTCAGGGCGGAAACCGCCTGATGGGGGATGTTACGGTCAGCGGGTCGAAAAACGCCGCGCTGGGCATCATTGCCGCAGCCATGCTGCTGGACGGCCCTTGCAAAATTGAAAATGCACCTGATGTCGACGACATCAGCACACTCATAGAGATTTGCCGCTCGACCGGTGCCCAGATCCGCCGCGATAAAGACGGTGTTCTTGAAGTCGATCCCCGCACGATCAACAGCAGCGATGTCATGGACGAGCGATCCAGAAGCATTCGCGGCTCCTATTATCTTCTCGGTGCGCTGCTCGGGCGTTTTGCCAAAGCAGGCATTTACATGCCGGGCGGCTGCAATTTCGGGTCTCGCCCGATCGATCTGCACACCAAGGGATTTGAAGCCCTGGGCTCAAAAACAATATTTGAACACGGCCGGATTCAGTTGGAAGCTGAGAAGCTGGTTGGCAACCAGGTCTTTCTTGATACCGTCAGCGTCGGCGCGACCATCAACATCATGATCGCAGCGACCAAGGCGGAGGGTGTTACGGTCATCGAGAATGCCGCCAAGGAACCGCATATTGTCGATGTGGCAAACTTCCTGAACACCATGGGCGCCAATATACGGGGAGCTGGTACTGATGTTATCCGTGTGACCGGCGTGCCTGTCCTGGCGGCAAACAGCACGTATTCGATCATCCCTGACCAGATTGAAGCTGGAACCTATATGATTGCCGCCGCGCTCACACAAGGTGACGTAACGGTACGTAATATCATCCCCAAGCACATGGAACCGCTGTCGGCCAAACTCGAAGAGATGGGCGCTGAAATAATTTCCGATGATGATTGGGTCACGGTTCGTGTCGATGCGGATCACCAGCTTAAACCGGCCAGCTTCAAAACCATGCCCTACCCCGGTTTCCCGACTGATCTTCAGCCGCAGACGACGGTTCTGCTCTGCTGCGCCGAAGGCAGCAGCAAGATGATCGAGAATGTCTGGGACAACCGGTTCCAATACGTTGATGACTTGAAGACCATGGGCGCGAGCATCATGATCTCCGGCCATCTAGCTATGATCGAAGGAAAATGCAATCTGACCGGCGCCAAGGTAACGGCCAGAGACCTGCGTGCCGGTGCCGCGATGGTTCTGGCCGGGCTGGTCGCAGAAGGCGAAACCGAGGTCTGCGACATCAGCAAGGTTGAACGCGGCTATGAGAAATTCGTTGAAAAGATGCGCTCAATCGGCGCGGATATTACCCGGACCGAAAACGGATGAATACAACCAGGGTTAAAACCTGCGCGCTCCGATCCGGCAGCAGCGGCAACTCAATCTTTATTTCAAGCGAGAGCACCCGCCTGCTGATCGACGCCGGCGTCAATGCCAAGACTGTCGAGCTGGCACTTAACGAAATTGATGAAACCGCCGCCCGTCTTGACGGCATCTTCATCACCCATGAGCACACCGACCACATCGCCGGTGTCGGTGTCCTGATGCGCCGATTCAAGGTGCCGGTCTACGCCAACGCCAAAACATGGCAGGCCATGCGCCGTTCGGTCGGCAAGGTCGACGAGAGCCTGATCCGCCTGTTGCCCCCCCGGGGATCTGCCCGGGTCGGTGATCTGAGCATCAACAGCTTTGAGACACCGCACGACGCGGTTTCCTCGGTCGGATACAAGATCGAGTCTGATTACGGTATCGTGTCCGTCTTCACGGATATCGGTTCATTGAGCAAGGAGCTTTTGGAAACTGTTGCCGGCAGCGAAATTGTCTTTATCGAGGCCAACTACGACCATGCCATGCTGATGGCCGGAGCCTATCCCGAGCATTTGAAACAGCGGATTGTCGGCAGCCACGGCCACTTGTCCAATGACGATTGCGCACTGGCTGTCCTTGACTTGCTGAAGAAGGGAACCCAAAAATTTATCCTGTCCCATCTCAGCAAGGATAACAATTTCCCGGAACTGGCCGTTCTGACGGTCGACAGCCATCTTAGGTCTGAAGGTGCCAGTCCTGGTGAGGATTTCCAGTTGGAGATCGCATCCCGCTTTGCGGTCAGCAAGCCGGTCTGTTTCTGATGAGACTGGTCGTGCTGTCCCCGGGCAAAGTTCGCGAACCCTGGCTCAAGGCCGGAATCGACGAGTACACCCGGCGTCTCGGCCGCTATTGCGAGGTTAATATTCAGCTGGTTCAAGATGTTCCGGACAGCTGGCCGATTGCCAAAGCGCTAGCGGAAGAGGGCAAGCGACTGCTGTCCAAAATTCGGCCGTCTGCATATGTCATCGCCTTGACGCTGGACGGGCAGCAGCCGGGCTCCGTTGAATTCTCTGAACTGCTTGGCAAATGGTTTGAAGCGGGCGGCAGCGAGATCACCTGCGTGATCGGCGGATCCAATGGTCTGGCGCAATCCGTGCTTGAGCGGGCTCAGCAAAGGCTTTGCCTGTCCAATATGACCCTGACGCACCAGATGACCCGCCTGTTTCTATTGGAACAATGTTACCGGGCCTTCAAGATTATGAACAATGAACCCTACCACAAGTGAGGACGGTTAGTATGCTGCTCAAAAAGAAAGAAATGACAACCCTGACAATAGAGTGGCGCCACCTGGATGTTGACGGCCAGACCTGCGACCTCTGTTCGGATACCGGGGCAACCCTTGTCCAGGAGATTCAACGATTGAACCGCTTGCTGTCCGGCCGTGGTATTCGTGTTGAGCTGTCGGAAACGCCACTGGATTCTGACCGGATCGACGAGTCCAACATGATTCTGATTGACGGGGCAGCGATTGAACAACTGGTTGACCTCAAGGTTGTCAGCCAGCACTGCGCGTCCTGCACTGACTTGATTGGAGAGGAGACTGACTGCAGAACGGTTGTCTACGATGGTCAAGCCTTCGACGATATCCCGGCCAAGGCCATCCGCGATGCTGTTCGAGCAGCGCTCGGATGCGACAAGTCGGTTATCCCAGACACCAGCGTTGGTGATTCAGCCGGGTGTTGCTGCCAGGACAAATCCTGTTGCTGATCACAGCGGATTCTTGTACGGTCATTGACGATCAGCTCCAATACGGGTCGAATAGCATGGGAAATCCACTCGAGTGGCAAACGAGCAGAGATGCCGATCGGTTAATCGGTGCTTTTATGAATCAGAGCCAGTATTCTTTTGAACAATGAAAAGGATGGCAAGCCGTGTCTTGGCGAATGTATGAAGACCTTGAAATATCCTATGGTGGAATAAGACGGATTAATGCTTTAGTTTGTTATTGGTTCAAAGGCCGATAGCAATTGACAGCAAGTGACCTGATGTTCTGTCATATAAAAAGAACCGCGCCAGTAAGGCAGCGGTTCTTTTGCATATCTGTTAGCTGATCACGAATTATTGATAGATTTTGGACAGATCGTGATTGATGTAGTAGGAGGTCAGCGCCATTGAGGCCAGCAGGTCCGGTGTTCCGTCTGTTTCAATGGTCATCCAACCCTTGAATTGATGCTTTTTCAGCAGCTTCCACAGTCCCTCGAAATCCAGAACGCCTTCTCCTGGCTCCCAGAACCAGCGCATACCGTCATCCTGGATCTCGACATCCTTGGCATAGCGGATGTCATCCGACAGCTTG
The DNA here is from genome assembly GCA_963675845.1 of uncultured Saccharofermentans sp. Taxonomy (GTDB): domain Bacteria; phylum Bacillota; class Clostridia; order Saccharofermentanales; family UBA5734; genus UBA8949. The sequence goes on from OY776634.1 coordinate 1,122,420, forward strand.
GGCGATGCAGTGTCTTTGAGGTGGAAGGTACAGATCCGGTCGTGGTAGTCTTCATAGAATACGTTCATGTCTTCACCGATGATTTCAATCTGGGCGGTGTCCAGACAATAGTGAACATACCTCGGGTCGGTCAGCTCAATGAATTCCCGGTGATTTTCTTTGTTGATCGCGCAGAAGAACTCGTTATGCAGTCCGATCATAATCCCCTTGTCTGTCGCGTAGCGACCGATCTCGGTCAGCGTCTCGGCTGCGGTCTTGACGTCATCGCGGCTTAAGGGACCGACACCAAAGTAATTAGAGTTTGGACAGGTGTTCAGGTGCTTGCCGCCGAATTGCGCGAGCAGGTCAATATTCTTTTTGGCAGCAGCGAAATTCTCTTCAAAACGGGTTTTATCATGCGATCCTTCGACGCCATGGAACATGCCGCTGATCTCAACACCCCGCTCAGCCGCGAACTGCTTGAAGGCTTGCGGCGAACCGAACAACGGCATCATGTCGGCCATGTCCCAGGGTGCGACTTCAATGCCGTCATAGCCGGTTGCCTTGTGGTAGCGGAGAATTCTGTCCCAATCTGAATAATAGGCTGTATTGCTTTTTTCTTCGTAATAGAAGTCCCTGAAGTTATCGATTGTCTTGTAGGGGATGGTCTTCCAGTGACTCATATGTGAAAGTCTAATGTTTTTCATGGTCTCACCTCTTTATCCTTTGCAGATCTTTTCAATCTGGTGCCTGGTCCGGAGCAAGGCTCGCGAAACGTCACGGGTCTGACGGCAGCTGCAGATCACGGGGCCATCATATCCGATGGCATCCAGCGCATTGACCGCCGCTGCAATGTCCAGGCTACCCTGGCCGATATCCCGGAAAACCTGAGTCGCCTTGGCGGCCGGGAACTCTGGATTGACGAGACGCCACGCACCATTGGGGTCAGCATAGCTGGTATCTGTCAGATGAACCGAACCGATTCTGCCTGCAAGTTTCTTAATAGCTTGTGTCGGATCGGCGCCCTGGATCGCCAGATGAGCTGTATCGATGTCAAATCGGATAGCGGCATCCAGTTTGCTCGTGAAATCATCAAACCCAGTCTCCCTGGCAAGACTCCAGAACTCGTTTTTAACGGAAAGAACAACACCTTGATCGGCTGCCTTCTGAGCCAGGCTGCCCAGCAGTTCGACGGTGCGGTCAATAAACTGGCTTTTCCAGCCAACGAAATCTTCAGCCTTCCCATAGTAGAAATCGACAAGGCCGTAGCACGGCGTCGGGGTGATGGTCAGCACGCCGGCACCTGCTTCACGAGCGAATTGAATCGCCTCGTCGGCAAAATGACCGAAAGCGCCGAAATACATGTCCAGGTTGTCGCCAAAGAACAGTGACGGATCGAAAGCGATGCTGCTGATCCGGTCAATCCCGCCGACTTTCAAGAAGGCTGCGAAATCGGCCACGGTCTTGTATTTGGTTTCTACGGCGTACTTGGTAAGCGGTATGCCTGATCTGCCGCCAAAATCCCATTTCGGCTGGTAGGGAATTTCAATAGCGCTGAAGCCGGCAGCAGGGATCAGGGTGAACAGTTCATCCCAGAAGTACTTGCTTTCATAACGGTTTCTGTTGGGTTCCTGATAATCCAGATTTACAAGATCCAGACTGAACCCGAACCTTTTAGCGTTAATCATAATTGCCTCCTTTATGACTCCATTTGACTTAAGAATAGCCTGTCAGCAAAATAAAGTCAATAGTTTTATAAAACTATAAAAGTTATATTGAATTTTCAACTTCAACTCCGTATAATGGATTTATTAATCGATGTAAACAAATGGGAGATTAGCGATATGAATAAGCGGACAATCGGAATCGGCATCGTCGGCTGTGGTACCATCAGCCAGACTTACCTGGACAACCTGACTTGTCACTTTGACAACCTTGAGGTCATCGCCTGTGCGGACATGTTCATTGAAAAGGCGATTGAGAGCCAGAAGAAATACGGATTACAGAAAGCTTGCTCAGTTGAAGACCTGCTCGCTGACCCGGCAATTGAAATCGTACTCAACCTGACCATACCCGCCGCCCACTACGAGATCAACATGAAGGCGCTTCAAGCCGGCAAGCACATCTACTGTGAGAAACCTTTCGCGACCAGTCTTGAGGATGCCGATGAGATTCTGAAGCTGGCGGACCAGAAAGGCCTGTTGGTCGGCAGCGCGCCGGACACCTTTCTTGGCGCCGGTATCCAAACCTGCAGAAAACTGCTGGACGATGGTGTAATCGGACGCCCGATCGGGTTCACCGCCAACCTGGTGGGGCATGGTCATGAATTATGGCACCCCGCACCGGCTTTCTACTATAAAAAGGGCGCCGGCCCCATGCTGGACATGGGACCGTACTACCTGACGGCGCTGGTCACGCTGCTGGGACCGATCAGCAAAATCGCCTGCTTTGCCCGAACATCTGAGCCGCAGCGTGAAATCAAGGATGAGATGGTGGACGTTGAAGTCAAGACCAACTATACGGGTATTGTGGATTTGTCCAGCGGCGTGATCGGCAATGTCAACATGAGCTTTGATATCTGGAAATCAAACCTGCCAGGCATCGAGATCTACGGTACAGAAGGATCGATCTTTGTCCCGGATCCCAACATGTTTGGCGGTCCGGTCAAGGTCTTCCGCAGTGCGGGGCTTGTTCAACGGGTCAAGACTCAATGCCATACGCCTTTTGAAAAAATCATGGCGCTTCACGGACCGTCGACGGACGAGTTTCTGACGACGGAAGAGCTCCTCTACCCGGCTGAAGACACCGAACGCAGCAACATGAGAGGTCTCGGACTGTCCGATATGGCACAGGCCATCATCGATGGTCGGCCGAACAGGGCTAACGGCGAACTGGCCCGGCATGTTGTTGAAGCCCTGCTGGCGTTTGACGCCAGTGAAAACAAGGGTTCGATTTACCAGATGACAACCTGCTGCGAAAGGCCCAAGCCATTCCCGACAGGCCTTGACTTGTGGCAGGTCGACTGATCTGATTGACTTGAAATCTGATCACGAATCAATAACACCCCGGTGCCTTGCTTGGCATCGGGGTGTTTCGAATCCGTGAAAGGTTCGTGTCTACGACAGGAACTTGTCATTGTAGATCAGTGCTGCGCCGATCGCTGAATCATACTCGCCGTAAGATCCAATCCGGATATAATCTCCGTTTTTGCCGAATGGATTGCGTCGGGCTGCTTGCTGGCACAGATCTGGCAGGAATTGATTGATATACGGACTCATTTCGCCGCCGATAATGACATCCGTGTCGAAGATCACATGCAGGTTGCTGACTGCCAGGGCAAGACAATACATGTATTCGTCCCAGATCTGCTGAAATGCCTGGTGGCCTTCCCGCAGTTGGACAAAAAACTCATCGAGGCTGACCCCGGAGCGCTCAATCAGTGCTCGGGATGAGCAGTAGGCACCCAGGCAGCCATACTGGCCGCAGGTGCATGGCCGCCCCTTGTCCTGGACGACCATGTGTCCGAATTCTGCGTTTTTACTGTTGCCCCTAAGGATCTGGTGATTCGTGATAATGGCTCCGCCGACGCCGCCGCTCAGCATCAGATAGATGACATCGTCTTCCTCACCAACGCCCCAGACCTGGGCCAGGCTGGCCATTTTGGCATCATTGTGGATTTCGATGTCCTCGCCAAAAAGACGTTGGACATGATCCAAGGCCGTGTCGGCAATGCTGGCCGCTTGATTGGACGCGACAACAGCCTTGCCGAACTCAATCGGAGCCTGGATCGAAAAGCCGACACCCAGCAGGATATTGTCGTCGATCTTGTTCTCAGCAATAAAGTCAGACAGGAGTGTCTGGACCTTTTCCCAATAATTCAAATCTCCGGTGTAATCCAGCCGGTGTTTGGCGCTGTGGATGACTTCCGGACCCAAGTTGACCTGGACGATGCGGACATGGCGTGAGGAGATATCAATGCCGATCGAATGACGGGCATCGAAGACCAGGCGGATATAGGATGGCGGCCTGCCGCCAGTCGATTCCAGCTTCTCGCCCTGCATGACCAGTCCCTTGGCCGACAAATTCTTGTTGATCACAGAAATGGTGGGCAGACTGAGTCCCAGTCTGCCCGCCAGTTCCTGTTTGGTCATGGGTCCATAATGAAACAGCGTATTGACAATTCGCTTCTGGTTATTAATACGAACTTCCTTGTTAGTTGCTGCTTTATTCATGAACGCGCCTCCAACCTGATCGGGTTAATGCACCCATTATACCAAATCAAAGGCTATCTGTTGTCTGAGATCAGGTCAAGCCAGTCGAGCTCTTTTTGCGTCAGTTTGATCTTGATCGCGTCGATCGTCGACTGGAGTTCACTGCGGTTGGCGACACCCGAAATCGGGAAGACATTCATGGCGCCGCTGGTGATGAACGCGAGCGCGATTTGGGCGATCGTAACACCCTTTTCATCAGCCAGGATGCGAACCCGGTCAAGCCGTTCGAAATTGCCTTCGCCGCAATACGCGTGGGCCATGATCGGATCCATCGTCTCACCGCGGCCGGTCAGCTGGTCCTTGGTCGCCTTGCCCGAGAACAGGACGGCCGGGCTCATGAGATGATCCTTCTCGGCTTCATAGCGTTCGCGTGTGATCATGCCTGAGAAGAAGCCACGGGCCAGGCTGGAGTAGGCCAGGACAGGCATTTTGTTCTCGGCATACCAGGCGCGTGCTTCTGCGTTCTTCGGACCCGCAATCGTCACAGTGCCCGGCGCCCAGGGGGCAGAATACTCTTCAGCCAGGCTGTACTGGGGGCTGCTCAGGCGGAACGGCTCAAGGCCGTTGGCCTTGGCATATTCATTGGCTTCCTGAATGCGCTTGTGTGTCCAGTTGGATACGCCGAAGGATTTGATTCGGCCAGCCTGAAAGTGTTCGTTCAGGGCATCAACGATGGGTGCGACCGGCAGGTCAAGATCATCGCGGTGCAGCAGATAGATGTCGATGTAGTCTGTCTCCAGTCGATCCAGTGATTTGTAAAGGTCCTCGGCCAGATCCTTGGGTGTGACACGTTTGCCGTCCGGTCCAGGATGGCAGCCTTTGGTCAGGATGACCATGTCCTTGCGGTTGCCTCTGGCTGTCATCCATTTGCCGATTGAAATCTCAGCGCCGCCGTAGCCGATCGCGGTATCCAGAAGGTTGACGCCCATTTCGGTCGCCATATCCAAATGATCCATATGCTCCTGGAGATCACCGGAGAACAGCGGCATGGTTCCCATGGCCACGCTGGAGACTTCACGATTCAAAAAGTCGAGTTTTTTCATTTCCATTTTACTTCACCTCGTTGTATTCATGGCCGCCGATGTTACCCTCGTGGTGGGCTTCGACGTGTTCAGGATAGATTTCGACAAAGAGGCCCAGTTCCTTGACCAGGTCCAGGTAGGCGAATTCCAGGTTTCGACCTTCAGGAGCCCCTGTGTCCTTTGCCCAGATCCAGGGATCCTTGCCGGTCAGAGCTTTGTGCTCTTCAACGACCTGCTTGAACGGGTCATTGGTGATCACGGCGATATGATGCAGGCCGGGGCCATGCTCTTCAAGCCACTTCGAATAGACACTGTCGGAGACCGGCTCGATCAGCTCGATCTGCATGCCGAAGCAATTGCAGAACGCGGCTTTGAAATCCAGGACGCCAGGTTTACCATCAATATGCATCTTGGGCATGTTGTCCGTACTGACCCGACCGTGTTGCCATGGTCCTATGCCCAGCATCTCTTCGTAGTTCTTGACGGCTTCTTCAACGTCTTTGACGATGATACCGAGCTGCAGAAGTTTCTTGATTTTGCTTTCCATAATTCCTCCTTGAAATAGATGTCCCTAAGGGGACCCAAGTCTTATGACATGTTGATATCTTAATTTTGACTTTACGCTCGGATCCGATCAAAGTCAATGATAATTTTATACTTTTCTAAAACGCGCCAAATATTGACCAAGAAAAAACCCGATGCCGGCAAGAAATGTCTAGCATCAGGTTTTCCGATTGATATTTCGATTGTATCTAGACTTTGAGAAAAGCGTCCAGCATCGACTGGCCCTGGGCAGTCAGGATGGATTCAGGATGGAATTGAAGTCCGAAGACCGGCAGGTGCTTATGCGACAGGCCCATGATTTGGCCTTCCGGGTTTTCGGCGGTAATATCGAAGCAATCCGGGAGGGTCTGCCGATCGACAATCAGTGAATGGTAACGGCCGACGATTAGCTGATCGGGCAGACCGGCAAAAAGCGGACAGCTTGTGTCGATGCTCACCGGGGATCGCTTGCCATGAATTGGCTCAACGGCTTCGACAATCCGTGCGCCGAATGCTTCAGCCAAACCTTGGTGGCCCAGGCAGATCCCCAGCATGGGGACCTGGTCGGCAAATGTGTCAATAATCTTAGGCATCAGGCCGGCATTGGACGGGTAGCCGGGGCCGGGAGACAGGATGATGCGGTCCGGCTTCAAGTCGAAAATCTGCTCAAGTGACAAAGTATCATTACGGTAGACCTGGATATCCGGATTGAGCTCGCCGACCATCTGGTAGACGTTGTAGGTGAAGGAATCGTAGTTGTCGATCAGGAGGATCATGCAAAATCACCTGCCTTGCTGATGGCCGAAAAGACGGCTCTAGCCTTGTTCAGGCATTCCTGGTATTCGGTTTCGGGCACTGAGTCGGCGACTATGCCGGCGCCGGCCTGGACATGGATGCGCTGGTCCTTGAGCACCGCGGTTCGGATCGTGATGCAAGTATCCAAATGACCATCGAATCCGAGATAGCCGACAGCGCCGCCATACGGCCCGCGGCGGACGGTCTCCAGTTCGTCGATAATTTCCATCGCCCGGATCTTGGGCGCGCCGGACAGGGTGCCTGCGGGCAGCAGGGCAGCCAGTACGTCAATCGAGGAGCGATCTTCTCGCAACTGCCCTTCCACGAAGGTAACCAGGTGCATGACATGGGAGAACCGCTCGACATGGCAGAAGTCCTTGACCTTGACGGTACCGAAGCGACTGATCCGTCCGACGTCGTTGCGGGCCAGATCGACTAGCATGGCGTGCTCGGCCAGTTCCTTGGCGTCTTGGAGCAGCTCGTTGGCCAGTCTGTTGTCTTCCTCAGGCGTCTGGCCGCGAGGCCGGGTGCCAGCGATCGGACAGGTCTCGATGGTATTGCCATCCAACTGGACCAGCATCTCGGGTGAGGCGCCGATCAGGACGCTTTGCGGCGTGCGTAAATAAAACAGATAGGGCGACGGGTTGACATGGCGCAGTGCGCGGTAGACTGCGAACGGATCACCGTGGTAGTCCGCTGAAAAACGCTGAGACAGGACAACTTGAAAGATGTCACCGGCCTTGATATAGGCACGGGCCTTGCCCACCTGCTCCATATAATCCTGCTGCGTCACATTGGGCTTGAAATCCAGATCGAGATGGTCAGGGTACTGCCGTCGGCTATTTGAATCAGATTCAAACAGGTCGCGGTTCAACTGGTCGAGACGAGCCTCGGCCAGGTCGTAATCCTGATGGGGGTCACCAGTGACCAGGCGATTGCAGATCAGGGTTAGCTCGGCTTTGAGATGATCGTATAGCACGACCTCGGCCGGCGCCATCAGGTCGCAATCCGGCAGGTTCAGTTCATCCGGATTATCGTCCGGCAATCGCTCGAGCTCCCGAATGAAATCATAAGCGAAGTAACCGACCAGACCGCAGCGGAAACCCATGCCGCTGAGTTCATTCGGCATGGCATAGTCCTTGAGCAGCTGACGGATGCCATCCACCGGATGGCTGTTGGCATCGACTTCGGCCATGGGTTGGCCATTGCCGTCTGTGACCTTGATCCGCCCGTCTTGACAGGATAGACGCATCAGCGGTTTGCGGCCCATGATCGAATAGCGGGCCCAGCGCTCACCGCCCAAGACACTCTCCAGCAGATAAGCGCTTTGCTGGTCGTCGAAACGTTGGAACAGCGAAATCGGCGTCACCGTATCCGCCATAACACGCCGGCTGACTGGAATCAGGCGACTGGTCTGGGCAAAACGGACAAAATCCTCACGACTGGGCACAAGGTTTTGCGCCGCAGCTGTCTTGGCGCCCTCGTCCAGGGCCTTGCGCAGTGAAAGGATAAACGTCTTCAGCTGCCGTGCGATCTCGTCTGTATCCAGACCGGCCTTTGCCCCTTCTGCGATCCGGCGGACAAGCGCGCTGCCAACAATCAGGGCATCCCAATCGGGTGCCAGCTGGCGTACCTGCTCGGGCGAAGAGATACCAAATCCCAGCGCGCGAGGCATGCCGGTAGCCGCAGCGAGCTGGCGGCTGTAAGCCTTCAAGTCGGTGCCGAATTCCTGGCGTTCGCCCGTGACGCCGAGCGCCGCGACACAATACAGGAATCCCTTGGCTTCGCGCACAAGGTCCGGCAGACGCTTGTTGGACAGCGGCGTCACCAGATGCGTCATGATCACGCCGTGCCGGTCAGCCTCTGTTTGAGCCACATGACGTTCTTCCATCGGAAGATCCGGGATGATCACGCCGTCAACGCCGGCTCGAGCGCACTGCTCGAAGAAACAGTCCACACCCTGCTGGTACACCAGATTGAAGTACAGCAGCAACAGGATCGGCTTGTCAGTGCTGCGCCGAAGATCGCTGACCAGTTCGAAAACATGCCCGATGCGGATTCCCTTGGCGAGAGCTCTGGCATCTGCCGCCATGATCGCAGGGCCGTCCGCACTGGGATCCGAAAACGGCACACCGATTTCCAGAAGGTCAGCGCCATTATCCAGAAGTGTCATGGCTAGTGTTCTGGTCGATTCCAGATCCGGGTCACCGGCGACCAGGAAAGGGATCAGGGCCTTTTTATTGTCTTTCCGAAGCTGCTCGAATGCAGTCTCGATTCGATTGGGCTTGAGATGATTCATATGCCGAACGACTCCTTTCGCTTAAAGCAAGCCAATGCTGGTTTCGCCGATTTCAATTCCATGCTCGATCTGCCAGGCTTGGATGGCCGCGACATCCTTGTCGCCACGACCCGACAGGGTCACGACGACCGGGTCTTCAGGACCAAATTCACCGTCCGCCGCCATCTTGCGAAGCAGGGCCAGGGCATGGGAACTCTCAATGGCGGGAATGATACCTTCCATCCTTGACAGCCAGGCAAATGCATCGACCGCTTCATGGTCAGTGACCGAGCGGTATTGGGCTCGTCCAGACTTCTGTAGATGGGCATGCTCCGGCCCGATCCCGGGGTAGTCCAGGCCGGCAGATATCGAGTAGACAGGCATGATCTGTCCGTCGTCGTCTTGCAGGAACAGCGAGTGCATGCCGTGGAAGATACCGCCGGATCCCTTGGCCAGGGTGGCTGCGTGCCTGCCGGTCTCAATGCCTTCGCCGGCTGCTTCACTGCCGATCAGGCGCACCCCGGTATCCTCGATGAACGGATAGAATGTGCCCATGGCGTTGCTGCCGCCGCCGACGCAGGCAATCAGGGCTGTGGGCAGCCGACCGATTTGCTCCATAATCTGCACCTTGATTTCATCGCCGATGACGCGCTGGAAATCACGGACCATCATGGGATAGGGATGCGGTCCCATGGTCGAGCCAATGACATAGAAGGTGTCAGAGGCTCGTCTTGACCACTCGCGCATGGCTTCGCTGGTCGCGTCCTTGAGGGTGGCCGTTCCGGTGATAACCGGATGAACCTTAGCGCCCAGCAGCTCCATCCGATAGACATTCAGAGCCTGACGGCGGGTGTCCTCGGCGCCCATGAAGACATTACAGCTCATCCCGAACAATGCCGCCGCGGTCGCCGTGGCCACGCCATGCTGGCCGGCGCCGGTTTCCGCGATGAGTGCTGTCTTGCCCATGTGGCGGGCGAGCAGGACCTGGCCCAAAACATTATTGATCTTGTGGGCGCCGGTATGGTTCAGATCCTCGCGTTTGAGATAGACAGGAAATCCCAGCTCGGCGCTGATGCGCTCGGCCTTGTAGAGCAGCGATGGCCGGCCGGCGTATTCTTTGAGCAGGCGGTGATACTCATCCATAAAGGCTTGATCCTGCTTGGCTTTATCGTAGGCGCTGGCCAGTTCGTGCAGAGCCGGCATGAGGGTTTCTGCGGCAAAACGGCCGCCATATTCGCCGAAACGGCCTTTGTTATCCGGCAGGTTGTATTGCGTCATGCTCATTCATCTCCTTAATTTGTCTTTATGTGCTGCTGCCGTACCTGGCTGCAGAACTGTTCAATCTTATTTTGATCCTTATAACCCTGACTTTCAACACCGCTGCTGGCGTCAACGATGTCCGGCTGGATCATCTGGATCGCCTGTCTCACATTATCCGGATTGAGGCCGCCGGCCAGCACCAGGGGAATGGATCGGTCCAACTGGTCGAAGGCTGCCCAGTTGAAGGTTTCACCGGTACCGCCGACCTGGTCTTTCCGGCAGCTGTCGACCAGCCAGGCGTCCGGCAAGGCGGCGTCCTGGACCAGATTCCGCATATCCGCTGTGGCCTGCTTGAAGGCTTCGGCGGCCGCCAGATCCAACGAAACGGCGATACGCTGCCAGATTCCGATGGTCTTGGGCAAGGCCTTTCTCAGCCGCAAGATTTTGCCAGGATCAGGTGATCCATGCAGCTGGACGATCGCCAGACCGGCCTGACGGACGGCCTGCAAGATATAATCATCAGATTCGTCGACAAACACGCCAACCGGAACGACGGATACATCCAGCTGCCGGACCAGGCTTTGGGCCAGATTGATTGAAACCTGACGCCGGCTTGGCGCAAAAATAAATCCGGCATAGTCTGCTCCGCTGGCACTGACAGCGGCACAGTCGACGGGCCGGGATAGGCCGCAGATCTTGATCTTGACAGTCTGGTTGTTCATGTCGGCAACGCTCCCAATAGCTCGGTTAGGCGGCTGGCTACGGTTTCGTGGGTGCCGGCAGCCCGCATCAGGGATTCGCCGATCAGAACCGCTGAGGCGCCGGCTTCGTAGACCCGCAGAACATCTTCCGGTTTCATCAGGCCGCTTTCGGCAACAATAATCCGATCCGCCGGGATTTTGGCCGCCAATTTCTCGGTGGTTGCCAGATCAACTTCGAATGTTTTCAGGTCACGATTGTTGATGCCGATGATCCGGGCGCCGCTCGCCAGCGCCTGCTCAAGCTCGGCTTCGTCGTGCGTTTCGACCAGGGCGTCAAGCCCCAGATGGTTGGCGAGGGCCAGGTAGTCGGCCAGTGTCTGGTCGTCAAGCAAGGCGCAGATCAGCAGGATGGCTGACGCACCCATTAGCCGAGCTTCGTAAATCTGGCCGGGCTCGACAACAAAGTCCTTGCGCAGCACGGGCAGGTCGACCGTTCTGTGAACGAGCCGGAGGTCATCGTCTGAACCGAGAAAGAAATCCTGCTCGGTCAGAACGGATATCGCGCTGACTCCGGCCGACAAATAAGCTTTGGCTTGTTTGTCCGGGTGGAAATCGGGTTGGATTAGACCCTTGGATGGAGAGGCCTTTTTGATTTCAGCGATGACACCCAGGCTGCCCGGTCGGATCAGCTGTTTGGCAAAATTGGAGATTGCCGGCAGCGTTCCCTGAGCCTTCTGGACATCATACTGTGCCTTGAGCGACTCGATGGACTGCTCAATCCTCAATCCATTCAAGCGTTCAAGTTTTCTTTCAACAATTCTATCTAGAATGGTGTTGGTCGCTTTAGGTGGCATATCAAGCATTCTCCTCGCGGCTTTTCTGACCCCGGACGGAGCGAAGGTCTATAAGCTTTTGCCGGGCGGCGCCGGAATCGATGGCATGGCGTGCCATGTCGATGCCGCCGGCGATTGTTTGAGCTTTGTCGGCCACGTATAATGTCGCGCCGGCGTTGAGCAGTACGATATCGCGGTAGGGGCCGGTCATGCCGCCGAGGATGTCCTCAATGATGCGGGCGTTCTCCTGGGGTGTACCGCCCTGGATGGCCGAAAGCGGCGCTGTCTGGATCCCGAATAGCTCGGGTTCAATGACACCGCTCGAGACATGACCATCTTTGAGTTCACAGTAATCTGTCGGCCCGGACAGGCTGATCTCATCCGTTCGGTCTCGACCGCTGACCACCATAGCCGAGGCAGCCCCCAGTTTTTTGAGGGTTTTGGCCATGAAACCGAGCAGCCCAGCATCGCAGACACCGACCAGCATGTGGCTGGCTCCAGCTGGATTGGACAGGGGACCGAGGAGGTTGAACAGCGACCGGATGCCCAGTTCGCGCCGGACCGGCGCGGCATAACGCATAGCCGGATGATAGACTGGCGCGAAGAGGAAGGCGAAACCGTGCTGCTCGATGCAGCGTTCGGCTTCTTCTGGCGTCAGTGCCAGATCGAGCCCCAGCGCCTCGAAGACATCCGCGCTGCCGCACTTGCTGGATACCGACCGATTGCCGTGCTTGGCCATGCAGGCGCCGGCGCCTGACGCGACCAGTGCCGAGGCAGAAGAAATATTGAAGGTGCCGGTTTTGTCACCGCCGGTGCCGACGGTGTCAACGGTTGACGGCACATTGGGGTGGATTCGGTTGGCGGCTTCAAGCAGTGACTGGACGCCGCCGGCGATTTCGTCAACCGTCTCGCCCTTGACGCGAAGGCCGGTCAGAAGAGCTGCGATCTGGACATCACTGGCCTGGCCGCTGACAATTTCGGTTATGGTTTCATAGGACTCCTGCTGACTCAAGTCCTGGCCGCTGCTGATTTTCTGAATGGCGTGTTCGATCATGATGATCACTCCTCCTTTGAAGGCCTTTTGTGAAAAACAAAAATGCCCCTGCCCCTCAATCAAGGGACAAGAGCATAAACTCCTGCGGTACCACCCAAGTTGGTCCCAAAAGACCCACTTTGATCATGCACGTTCATGCATGCCCGACGGATAACGGGTCGGGTCCCCGTTGACGCCTACCGGGCTTAATAGCCTTTCGGGTCACCCTCGTGAAACCATTCGGTAAAGGGGTTCTTGCTGCATTCACACCATCGGCAGCTCTCTGGGAAGTCCGATCAATACCTACTTTTTTCACTCACAGGTTTCAATTTATTGACTGTCGGGCAAAAGCCCGGATGACAATCATAATAGTCGCCTTGACCCAATCTGTCAAGTCATGTGGAAAACGATGGCGGCCTGCCCAGTCTGCCGGCGGTTTTCCACTTTTGCAGCCAGACAGAAAGAATGTTCAGCGTGTTGTTTTGGCCAATCACGTCTCAGACCTGAAATCGCCGATCTGACAAGCGTCTTGAGAGATTTCGGGTCATCGACTTTGAACAAATTGACAATTTCGCTTACAGCCGTGAAACAGCAATGTTACAGGGGTTTTACAAGGGTGGCTCCGTGAAACAAAAACATAAGTTTTACACATAGTTTTCCACATTATCCACAGGGGCGCCCGATGGAGTATCCACATTTTCCACCGGGCCAGTGGAAAAATCCGACTGATTTTGACCGGCTGTTTTCTGTGGGTTTTCTTTGAAAGCGCGTGGGAGTCTGATATAATCTAACTGGATTGTTATCGAACCAGCTGTTCTGTGCGACTGGTTTTTACGGATTTTATTGGAGGTTCATATTCATGGATGTTTGTGCTGTGATCATGGCTGCCGGAGCTGGCAAGCGCATGAATTCGGTTCATGCCAAAGTTGTCCATCCCGCTGCCGGCAAGCCGCTGGTCTGCTGGGTCAAGGATACTCTGCTGGCTGCCGGAGCAACTGATCAGGCTTGTATTGTCGGACATCGGCAGGAAGAGGTCCGGGAAGTTTTAGGTGAGGATGTTGCCTATATTCTCCAGGACAAACAATTGGGCACGGGCCATGCGGTCATGCAGGCCAGCCATTTCCTGGAGGGCCGGAATGGCTGCACCATTGTTCTGTCGGGTGACGCGCCGTTGGTCACGGCCGAGACCCTGCAAAAGGCACTAAACCAATTCCAGCAGAGCAAAAGCGCCGTTGTTCTGATCACCGCCAAAGCCCCGGATCCGAGCGGCTACGGCCGGATCATCCGGGATCACCAGGGTGCTGTCCAGGCAATTGTCGAGCACCGCGACGCGACGCCGCAGCAGCTTGCGATCGATGAAGTCAATGCCGGTATGTACTGTTTCGACACAGCACTCCTGTTGTCGGCGCTGGGCAAGATCGGCAGCAAAAACAATCAGAATGAGTATTATCTGACCGATACCATCTCGGTACTGATCAGCGAAGGCCATCAGGTTGAAGCCTGTTTTGCGCCATACGAAGAGACATTGGGCGTCAACAACAGGGTTCAACTGCAGCAGGCGAGCAGCATCCTCAACAATCGGATTCTGGAACAGCATATGATGGACGGCGTTACGATCATTGACCCCTCATCGACATGGATCGAACCGGGCGTGCAGATTGGATCCGACAGCGTGATCTGGCAAAACTGCCGGCTGGCTGGCAAAACCGTCATCGGTGATGAATGCGAAATTGGTCCAGATTCGCACCTGGATTCGACGATCGTCGGCAACAGCTGTAAATTGGACCATGTTACAGCCAGGCAATGCAGCATCGGGGACAATTGCGAGATCGGACCCTATGTCCAGATCCGTTATAATTCAGAAATCGGTGAAGGCTGCAAGATCGGCAACTTTGTTGAAATCAAGAATTCAACCATCGGTGCCGGCACCCTGATTGCCCACCAGTGCTATATCGGCGATACGGATGTCGGCAAAAACGTCAATTTCGGCAGCGGCTGCAGTATCGCCAACTATGACGGATTGGTCAAGTCGCGGACCTCAATCGGCAGCCATGCCTTCATTGGCAGCAACTGCACGCTAGTCGCGCCGGTCAGTGTCGAAGAAAACGCCTATGTCGCCGCTGGCTCAACCATCACGGACGACGTCCAGCCATTTGCGCTGGCTATCGCGAGGTCCCATCAGCAGGTCAAGGCTGACTGGGTCAAGACACGCGGCCGTTTGCGCGGCCGGCGGGTCAACCCATGAGCCGGGGTCTGACAAGGAGATCAACATGACGGACCAATCGACCTGGCTCGTTGCCGGACTGGGCAATCCGGGCACCAAGTACGCGCTGAACTGGCATAATTGCGGCTATATGGTGCTTGAAATTCTGGCGCAGCGGCACAGGGTTCCGATCAGCCGCATACAATTCAAGGGGCTGGTCGGCCAGGCCCGTTTTGGCCAGAACAAAGCGCTGTTTCTCAAGCCGACGACCTACATGAATTCGAGCGGCGAGTCGATCCAGGAAGCCCTGGCCTATTATAAGATTCCGGCCAGTCAATGCCTGGTCCTTTATGACGATATCGATATTGCCCTGGGCCAGATCAGGATCCGCGCATCCGGCGGTTCAGGAACGCATAACGGCATGCGGTCAATTATCAGCCATTTGCATACCCAAGATTTCCCGCGAATCAGAATCGGGATCGGCCCCCAGCCGAAGATGCGGGACATTGCGGACTTTGTGCTGTCGGATGTTCCGACCAGCCAACGTGAAGATCTCTGGCAGTCTCTGAACCAGGCAGCTGACGCCGTCGAATCTATTCTGAAATCTGGCCTGGAACAAACCATGAGCCGACAGACCCGCAGATGATCGGATGGAGCAGTTCCAGATGACCGAGATGTCCATACAAAACCTATTGCTTAAAACCCTTCAGGATCCGGCCATGGCCGGCCTTGCCGCGCGTGCAGCCAAAAGACCGGTCAATGTCTTTGGGCCGTCCGACCCGCAGAAAGCTTGGCTGATCATGGCCTTGACCGGCCAAACCGGGAAGCGACCCTGCATTCTGGTGCCGGACGAACTCCGGGCCAGATCACTGGCAACAGATCTCAGGGTTTTGTCAGAGCAGCCAGTCCTGGTCTTTCGGCCGAGGGAGATGAACCTGACTGACGCTGAAGCGGTCAGCCGCGACAGTGAGCGCAAGCGGATGTCGATCCTGGCCAGCTTACAGACCGGCAATTTCGGCGCCCTGATCATCCCGGCAGCCGCCAGCCTGCAGAAGCTGATGCCGCGGGAAGAATTTTCAAGCCACCTGCTCCGACTGAAGGTGGGCGACCGGGTCGATCCTGACGATCTGGTGCGCCAGCTCCTGGCCAACGGCTATGAACGTATGCGCCTGGCCAATGGACCGGGCCAGTTCGCCAGACGCGGGGATATCCTCGATATTGTTCCGGAGCAGCCGGAAGATGGCGACACGGAAGACGGCATCCGGCTCTCGTTTTTTGACATTGAAATTGACGCGATTAAGACCTTTGATCTGGAAAGCCAACGTTCTGAAGCAAACCTGACCGACTGCATGATACCGCCTGCCCACGAAGTTCTGCTGGATGCCGACCGCAAAGCCGAGCTAATCAGCAAGATTCTGGCTGCCGGCGACAGTGCCGGCAGTGAATACGGCGCCAGTGCGGAGGCCCGTCAGGCGTTGGACCAGGCGCGCAGAGTCTGCCGCCAGGATGCCGAACGGCTGGAAGCCGGTCTGGCGTTTACCGCGCTGGACCGCTGGCTGGAACTGGTTTGGGACCGACCGGCCAGCATCCTGGACTATGCCGCGGCCTGCGATGCCCAGCTGGTTGTCGATGAGATGCTTCGCTTCAACAATCGGCTGGATGCGGCACAAGCCGATTTCTTCGAACGCGTCAAGGCCATGATGGCCAAGGGTCAGGTCCTGCCAATCACTGCCCAGGCGATGTTCAAGAGCCCGGAGACCAACAAGCGGATTTCACAAGCCCGCCAGGTCATTGCCCTGGGACAGATCGCCGCGGCTGGCAACGGCTTGCCCCAGGCGGATCATGTTGATATTCAGGGCCGCCCGCAAGACAGCTTCAGGGGGCGGGAGGACCGACTGATCCGGCAGGTCGATGACTGGTTGGAAGAAGCTGGTACCCCGGTTCTTTTTGCCGGTTCGGACAGCCGCCGCCAGCGGCTTGCCGACCTGCTGCCTGAGCAACAGGCGGCCTGCGCGATTCTGCCGCAGACCCTGCCGCGCGGTTTTTCCTGGCCGAAGGCCGGGCTGCACATCGTCGGCACGCATGATATCTTTGGCAGTGAGCGAACGGTCAGGCGCCGACGGCACAGCGGGATCAAGATTGATCTGTTCAGCGATCTGGTGCCAGGCGAGCTGGTCGTCCATGAAACCCACGGCATCGGCCGCTACGATGGCCTGACCCAGCTTGAGAGCAAAGGTGCCAAGCGTGATTACCTGAAGATCACCTACGCTGGCGATGACACCTTGTACATTCCCATGGAAAGCCTGGACCAGATCCAGAAGTATGTCGGTGCCGGCGGCAAGGAACCCAGGCTTTCCAAGCTGTCCGGACAAGAGTGGAACCGCCTCAAGGAACGCGCCAAGGCATCCATTCGCAAGCTGGCTGTCGACCTGATCAAGCTCTATGCCGAGCGTCAGTCGGTCAAAGGCTACATCTGTTCTCCGGACACCGTCTGGCAGCAGGAATTCGAAGAGAATTTCCCCTATGAAGAGACCATGGACCAGCTTCGGAGCATCCAGGAGATCAAGCAGGATATGGAATCCGACAAGGTGATGGATCGACTGCTTTGCGGCGACGTCGGTTTTGGCAAGACCGAAGTTGCTTTTCGAGCCATGTTCAAGTGCGTTATGGACGGGCGGCAGGCAGCGATTCTGGCCCCGACAACAGTGCTGGCGCAGCAGCATTTCGAGAATCTGCACCGGCGGATGACCGGCTTCCCGGTGGAGGTCGGCCTGCTGAGCCGGTTCGCCAGCGAAGCCATGCAGAAAAATACACTCCGCGGCCTGTCATCCGGAAAAGTTGACATTGTCGTCGGCACCCACCGCATGCTGTCCAAGGACGTTCAATTCAAAAACCTCGGGCTGCTGGTCGTGGATGAGGAGCAGCGATTCGGCGTTGACCACAAGGAAAAAGTCAAGGCCATAAGTCCGAACGTTGATGTGCTGACCCTGACCGCGACACCGATTCCCAGAACGCTCCACATGTCCATGTCCGGCATCCGGGATATCAGCGTGCTGGAAGAACCGCCCCACGATCGAAGGCCGGTTCAGACCTATGTCATGGAATACGACCAGGCGGTGGTCAACGAAGCGCTGCTGCGTGAAATTTCACGCCAAGGCCAGGTATTCTACCTATTCAACGACACGCGCCGCATCATCGACAAGGCCGCTGAAATCGAGAAGGCTCTACCGGGCGCCCGCGTCGCCTATGCCCATGGCAAAATGAGCGAAAAACGCCTGGAAGAGATTATTACGGAATTCATCGAGCATGAGCATGACATCCTGGTCTGCACCACAATCATCGAGTCCGGGATCGATATGCCCAACGTCAACACTATCGTGGTCGAGAACGCGGACCGGCTGGGATTGGCGCAGCTGTACCAGCTGCGGGGCCGGGTCGGACGTTCCGACCGCCAGGCCTTCGCCTATGTCACCTACCGACGGGACAAGGTCCTGTCCGAAGTCGCCGAAAAACGGCTGGCGGCCATCCGCGACTTCACCGAACTCGGCGCAGGTTTCAAAATCGCCCTCCGCGATCTTGAAGTGCGCGGCGCCGGCAATTTGCTGGGCGCCGAGCAGCACGGCCATCTGGATGCGATCGGCTATGACCTGTATTGCCGAATGCTGGATGAGACGATTCAGGAACTCAAAGGCGAAACTGCCAAGCCGAAAGCATCCGCGACCATTGATCTGGATGTCGACGCTTTCCTGTCCGGTTCATATATTCCGGATGAAGGCATTCGCATGGATATGTACCGCCGGGTCGCTGCGATCCAGAAGGCCGAAGACTACCACGATGTTCTGGACGAATGGCTGGACCGGTTCGGTGAACCGCCCAGACAGGCCATCGCGCTGGCGGACATCGCCTATGTTCGGGCCCAGGCCGAACAGCATGGATTCGGCAAGATCAGCCGCCATAACGACAACATTGTACTCTCATATGCCGATGGCGTTCAGCCGGACATGCAGCTGCTCGCAGCGCTGCTGGGACAGGCCGAATTCAAGGGGCTGCTGCTGTTCAACGCCGGCAGCAAACCGTATGTTGTTTTCCGCAATGCAGCAGCACAGATGATGAAGGCACCTGCCCGGATGCGCCAGTTATTTATGGCCGCTGGTCAGGGCAGGGAGGACAAGACATGAGCTGGGTCGACCTGAGTCTGCCGATCGGGAACGGCATGCCGGTTTATCCCGGAGACCCCGAGGTCGTAATTGAGCGGGTCGCCGAGCAGCCTGTAGACCGCTGCCAGTTGTCCCGGCTGGTGCTGGGCAGCCACAGCGGTACCCACCTGGACGCACCGAGGCATTTCATTGAAGACGGGCAGACCATCCTGGATCTGCCCCTGGACCGTTTTACCGGCCGGGCCAGCGTGATTGCCTGCCCAACCGAGCCCGGCCAGCCGATCGATATCCGGTTTTTGAAGACTGTCAGGAAACTGCCGGACATCCTGATCCTCTCAACCGGCTATGAAACCCAATGGGGATGTGAGCAGTACTTCGCCAGCACACCTTGGTTTGCTGAAGGCAGTGCTAATTTGCTGATTGAACTGGGCATCCGACTGGTGGGCGCGGATCTGCCCACATTTCGTGAGATGAACAAAACAGGTGATTCTTCAGCCATGCACAAATCTTTGTTGGGGCAAGGCATCATCCTGGTCGAAAACCTCACTCGCCTGATCCCGTTCAGGGGAAAGCTGGTTGAATTCATGGCTCTGCCGCTGCCGATCCGGGGCGGTGACGGCAGCCCGGTGCGGGCGATCGCCAGGCTGGTCTAAACGTGATTGATTTTTAAGCTTGAATGGTCTATAATGGCAAAGCTATCTGTCCCGGTGGCCTAATGGATAAGGCGACAGTTTCCGGAGCTGTTGATACGGGTTCAATTCCTGTCCGGGACGCCAAAAAGACCGTTAAAGCACTAAGCTTTAGCGGTCTTTCAAATTCGCTGGTTCTGCTTGCGATATTCGATGGGCGTCGACCCTGTTAATTGACGAAACACACTCGTGAAGTGGCTTCGAGAAGAGAAGCGGAGACGGTCAGCTATCTGCTGGATGGTGTCATTCGTCACGATCAGTAAGTGCTTGCTGAAATCAATCCTGGAGCTCCGAATGTAATCTGTCAGATTGGTCCCCGTCTCTTTCGCGAATTTTCTTGATAAATAGTATTGCGAATAACCGACCTGCCGTGACAGTGTGTTGAGAGAAAGATCGTCTTCAAGATGCTGATGGATATAGTCACAGCATTTTTGAACCTGCTTTGAAAGTGCGCTGTCACTTTTAGCTTTGTGAACCCGGTGAACGAAATCCGAATACATTGTATTGTCCAACGCTACGATTTCACTGAAAGTCTGCGCGTTTTCAATACCCTGAATATAACCATCGCCGACGGTGTAGGCGGTTTCAGGTGACAATCCGCCGTCAATGGCTGCAATTGCGCACATTGACGAGAAAACGATGGCAGTATCTTTGACCTGTCGGAGGTTTTCATTCGATTGCAGTGAGACCCCGGTGCTGATGCCGGAAACACTGTTGAGAATCTGCCGGTAGTTCATGTCGCCCTCCCTAACTGCGCGCATGAGAATCTGACCGGCTCGCCAGGCCTGATAACGGTCGCGTTCCGGAAGTGTTTCAAACTGGTCGGGCAGCGGGATCTTATGTTGGGAGTTGATGTCAGAAATCCCCAATTTTCGTTTGGTGACACAATAATGGAGCATCGGTGCCATCTGAGACAGGTTGACATGGGAAATAACCGGCAAATGCTCGATCACCTGTTTCAACTGCTGCTGGGCAGCAAGGCTGAAGTTCATGCTGGACATGACTTGCTGCGCTAGGCGAATGCTTTCTGCGGATGAATCATTGATGACTGCGGGACCCATCAAATAGACTCGCTTTAATTCATGCTCTTTATATTCAAAGGCAGCCAGCCAGATCAGCCCGATTGGCGAACTGAGCAATAACGGAACTGTGTTGTCCCGGGCATATTCCGTCAGATAATCCATGCATCCGCTACCGACAAACAACGAATGAAGAATTGATTCATGCGGACATGAGCTTTGAGATAAGTGCAGTTTTTCATCGTATTGCCAAGAGTATAGGTTTTCGTAGACGCATGACATCATCTGGTTTAAAAAGGCTACGTTTTGCGCGGCATCCTTCATTTGGGGCCTCCGATCAATCAAATATTAGCTAATACAATCACATTATCGCCTATTGTTGAATAAATAGCAAGAATATGATTTTCATAGCGAATATATTGTTTGTGTTAGGTGCATAGACATCTATAATGACAGCATCAAGAATTAGTTCATCTGTCAGCCCGTTTGTTTGAATCAGTTATTCAGCTGATTAGGAGTTAAAATGCATGGTCTTGAACAATCTTTCATAACCAGTCGGCAACCTTATCGTGAAGGCGCGGTTTTGATCTTTCACCAGCGCTATTCAGTGAGCCGCTGTCAGCGGACAAAATTGATGATAACCGCACTGGACGTCTATGAAGCAGAGCTGAATAGACAGAAAATAGGCGATCAGCTGTTTGCTCCAGGTTATACAGATGAAGTCATGGCAGGATTACATGAAGATTCAACTGACATTGGAGGCGCGCATCATGACCGTTAAAGCTATTCAACAGTTTCAGCTTCGCCAGGAACTGACATCCGATGCCAAGGCCAGGGAAGTTCTTCGCAAAGTGTCTGAAGCAGGATTCACAGGCATTGAACTGTGCGGCTTCATGATTGACAGACTGCCGCTTGGCATCCGACTCTTGGCTAAAATGGCAGGTTATTCAATCGGCAGCGGTGGAAAAATGGACTGGGCTGACCTAATCCAGTCATCTGCACTGTCTGTCGTAGCCATCCATGAAGGGCTGGAAGGTATCTTGAATGATACAGACCGAATTGTAGAGCGGGCGCACAGCTTCAAGACGGATACAATTGTTGTTCCAGGCTTACGCCGCTTTGACTTCTCAGACAAATCAGCCGTGATCGGCCTGGCTGAACAGCTTAACGAGGCCGGACAGATCCTGCAGAGCAGTGGCTTGAATCTCTTGTATCACAACCACAATGCTGAGCTAACCCGTCTGAAAAGCGAGTGCGCGCTGGATATCCTGCTTGAACAGACCGATGAGAACTATGTCAATTTCGAGTATGATTCGTACTGGCCAGCCGAGGCGGGCTGCGATCCGCTGCAGTTGATGCACCGAATCGGAGCACGCATGAAGCTATACCATATCAACGACCGTGGATTTTACGGCGGCAGACAGGCTACTGCGATGGTCAAGTCCTCCAGCATGGCGCTGGGCTGCGGGAACATGCGGCTAGACGATCTTGTAGCAGCTGCCAAAGGTTATGGCGTCAAGGCGATTATTCTGGAGAGTCATGATAACTGGATCGATCACTCTGCTGTCAAATCCATGGCGGTCAGCTCGATTTTTATGAATGCGAATATCTAGGGAAATATACGAACTGATTAATAAATTCATTGGAGGAAAACGATATGGTTGACTTGAAAGCAAAGCCGTTTTGCCTGACGGCAGAACAGATTAAATGGGTTGAGAAAACGATTGACTCGATGACGCTGGAAGAGAAGATCGGACAGCTGTTCGTACACCTGACAGGGAACACGACGGATGAGGAGGACATCCGGGAAGAGATCGCCGAAACGCATCTGGGCGGTATCCGATTCAATCCCAGACCGAAGGCAGAGATGTGGACGATGAACCGGTTGTTTCAGAAAAACAGCAAAGTGCCTATCCTGTCGGCAGTCAATGTCGAAGCCGGCGGCAACGGCGCGACCAGCGACGGGACCAATGTCGGCCAGGCGATCAAGGTCGCATCGACCGGCGATTCAAAGTACGCGTACAAGATGGGGCAGATCTGCGGCCGGGAAACGGCGGCGACGGGATCAAACTGGGCGTTCACCCCGATCGTCGACATCATCTACAACTGGCATAACCCGGTTATCTCGACGAGGGCGTTCGGCAACGACCCGGACCTGGTGCTGGAGTTTTCAAGAGAATACTTCCGCGGGATATCCGAAAGCGGCATACCCTGCGCGATGAAGCATTTCCCCGGCGACGGCCTGGATGAGCGCGACCAGCATGTCGCGTCCAGTGTCAACAGCTTCTCCTGCGAGGAATGGGACGAGACATACGGCAAGGTCTACAAGGGCATGATCGAGGCCGGCGTGCAGTCGATCATGACCGGGCATATCATGCAGCCGGCCTACCAGAAGCACTTCAACCCGGATATGCAGGATGACGAGATCAAACCGGCGACCATCTGCAGGGAACTGCTGACCGACCTGCTGCGAGGCAAGCTCGGCTTCAACGGCCTGGTCGTCACGGATGCCAGCCATATGGTCGGCGTCGCCGGTCGGGCCAGGCGCCGCGACATCGTCCCCGACGCGATCATGGCCGGCAACGACATGTTCCTGTTCTACAATGATATCGAGGAAGACACCCGATACATGACGGAGGCCTATCTGGACGGGCGCCTCACCGAAGCGCGCCTGCATGAGGCGCTGACCCGGATTCTCGGGTTCAAGGCGATGATCGGGCTGGATCAATTCACACTGGACAAGTTCCCATCAAAAGACGGCCTGGAGATCATCGGCTGCGACGAGCACCGGAAAGTCTCCGAGGAAGTATCGGACCATGGGATTACCCTGGTCAAGCAGGTCGGCGAGAACATCTTCCCGGTGACGCCGGAGAAATACAAGAGCATTCTGCTGGTCCCGGTCGGGCCGGCACCGAATCCGGCCATTGTCATGGCCGGCATGGCGGCCGACGGCGCCAAGCTGATCGGCAAAGTCAAGACTGGTTTGGAGGCCAGAGGCCACCAGGTGGAGATTTACGTAGATCCGGTCGCCCAGGCGATGGAGCAGATGAAGCACATGACCAAAGAGCAGATCATGGCGGCTCAGAAGGACTCGTTGAAGAAGAGCAGCAAAGGGGCCTACGGCAACAAGCAGACGATCGAAGCGCTGACGACGCAGTATGACCTGGTGATCTGCGTGGCCAATGTCAGCTCGACCATGCGCACGACCCAGCGTCTGGAATGGGCGATCTCGAAGGGCGGCTGGGACAATCCCTGGTACGTCAATGAACTGCCGGTCATTTTTATATCCTTCAACTGCCCGTTCCATCTGGCGGATGTTCCCCAGATTAAGAACTTCATTAATTGTTACGACGCCCATGACACATCGGTTGATTATGTGATCCGCAAGATGGCTGGAGAAAGCGAATTCAAGGGGGTATCTACAGTCGATGCTTTCTGTGGCCTGATCGACACGAGGTTTTAAAGGCTGAATGCAACTGTTGGATGTAGAAGATTGATGAGAAAGGGGAAAATTATGTTTAAGCAAAAAGGGTTGATAAAACGTCTCGCCATCGCGAGCCTTAGCCTGATGCTTGTGCTGTCTTTGGGCCTCGCCGGCTGCAGCAGTGGTGAGGGAGATGATTCTGGCAAAGCCAAGTACAGCATCTGGCTGCTGAATGGAGAGGACAGCTCATATTATGATGCTTACGATAAGAACCCGGGCATTGAGTACCTGTTGAGTAAGACTTGGGGTCCGGAGAATAAGTCGGTTGAACTTGAGTTTTTCATTCCGGTATCCGGTGCCCAGCAGGAAAATTTCAACACGTTGCTGTCGACCGGCGACTATCCCGATATGATGTCCAGTACGATGTACACTGGATCTTTCATTGATCTATATGAACAAGGCATTATCATCGACTTGACTGAACATGTCGAACAGTACATGCCCAATTACACCGCATTCCTTGAAGCCAACCCTGATATTGCCAAAGAAGCGTACCATATTGTTGATGGCGAAAGGAAAATTCTAGTCATCAACAACTACCGGGATGCTGTTGGCTACAACTGGGGCGGCTATATGTATCGCCGAGACTGGATCGTCAAGTACGGCGAAAACCCGACGGACGGCAGCGCTTTTTCCGGCAGTTACACCGGTACGCTGGATGACGGCTCAATCGATAAAAACACATGGTCAGACAATGTCATTTTTCCAAGCGGCAACACAGACCCGGTCTATATCAGCGACTGGGAATGGATGTTTGAGATTTTCGCTCGAGCGATTGACGATCTCGAAATCAGTGACGGATACGTCACCAGTCTAAGCTACCCGGGGTACATCGGCACAGGCGATCTGGTTTGCGCCTTTGGCGGGGGAAGCCCGGTCTGGTACAAAAATCAGGACAACCAGATCGTTTTCGGCGGCAACAGCGATGATTTCAAGACCTATCTGCAGGCGATGAACACCTGGTACCGGAATGGCTGGGTCGACAAAGCATTTTCTGAGCATACCGCCGATATGTTTTTCCGAATCGACGATGCCAAGGTCCGATCCGGTAAAGTCGGCCTCTGGTATGGCGTACAGAATCAGCTCATGGGCAATCTGGATGATGGTGAAGGCCTCAAAGCCGGCATGGTCGCTTTTGGAGCGCGCCAGCCGATCAATGACATCTACGGGACAGCAGCCCAGCAGAATGTCGAGCCTTACACCATGTACCAGCAGGGCCGTGAAGGCGGTTCCTGGATCATCACAGACAAGGTCAATGATAAAGACGTCGTGCCGCTTTTGGCCATGCTCGACTATATGTACACGCCGGAAGGATCAAAAATTGGTACATTCGGATTGAATCAAGAGCAGTACGATCAGACCCAGAACGAACTGTATACCCGCTACGGTATGACGGAAGGTTCTTATTACCGTGTGCCGGAAGATGAAGAACGCGGCAGCAAGATCTATGCTTTTGTCGACACCATCGTCAATGACGGCGGAACACTTATGAGTGCCTGTAAAGCCAACCGCTTCTTCTATCTCGATTCGGTTTCCCAATATCTGGTTCGAGGTGCCGACCCCTTGCTGAGCAGTCTGGATCAGTGGGTCTGGTATGAGAACACAGGCTTCTTGCAGACCTCATTCACCAACAAGGTTTCATCAGAAGATCAGAAAACAGTCTCAAAAACTCAAACCAATATCAATGAATTCATGGCCAAGTCCGTGCCGCCGTTCATCAAGGGCGAAAAGGATCCCTTCGACGACGAAGACTGGGCCAATTACGTCAAGGCGATCAACAAGTACAGCCCGGACGACGTGACCGAGATTTACCAGACGCTGCTGGATCAGTTAAGTCAGTAATGCTGATTGGGCAATCAAAAGGCTAACAAGCAATCGCTTGAATAAAATTAGGAGGAAAGAACATGAAAAGACACACCAGGCTCGTAAGTCTCCTGACCGTCCTGCTGGTATTCCTGCTGGCCCTATCGGCCTGCACACCGGCGGACACAACAACCACCACCGAATCAACGACCGAAGCGACCACCACCGGCACGACCGCACCGGCCGAGCCGACGATTGTCGACGGCATCTATGAGTGCCGCTTCACGCCGGAAGGCTACAGCGAGTTCGTCAACTACTTCAACTTCTACCCGAACGGGATCTTCTACCTGTCGCTGTATAACGGCGGGCAGTACATGGCCGGCTACTATGAAGTGGCCGACATGGCGGTCGAGTACATGCCGAACCCTGAAGACGAAACCGAGAAGGCGATGTCCGAACAGGCGATCGTGCTGACCAACCTGGACGGCTCCGAGTACGCGACAGTACCGTATGTCGACGATACGATCTATGACCTGCCGAGCCTGTATAACCTGGATTTCCCACACGTCATTGACACCGAGCACACTTCAGCTGACGAGAACGGGATCGCGATTGTCGAGTTCATGCTCGGCGAGGACGACTACAGCCTGGTCCGCCTGATGCACAACGGCACGTTCCAGGACACGATCGGCGCGATGGTCGAAGGCACCTGGGCAGTGGACGGCGACGTCTATACCCTGACCGACGCCGACACGGGTGAGGATTATACTGTCACCCTGAACGCCGACGGCCTGACCGCCGAGTACGTGGCGCTGGACGGCAGCACCGAAACCCTGAACCTGGTCGTTGAGTCCCCGACGCTCATCACCTTCACCGGCAGCAATGCAGAAGCCGCCTACGGCGAGATGGTCGTCACGATCGCGTGCAAGGAAGACGGCACGGCCGAAATGACCACTGAATACTCAGGCAACACCATTACGTCTGAAGGCGCCTGGGTGCTGGCGGACGACAACATGTCGATCACGCTGACCTTCGAAGAAGCCGACTATGTCGCGCCGATTAACCTCGAGGACAACTCATTCTCATTCGAACTGGCGACCAGCGACGGCGTTAACGATATCACGGTCGACATGACAACGGCCGAAGCGGTCGAGACGGTGTACACGTGGACCGGCGAGAGCGATGCCAACGTCATCCTGGAGATGTACTCGGACGGCACCTGCGCCCTGATCTACAGCGGCATGGGCACCGTGACCACGGGCACATGGACCATCGACACCACCAACCAGCTGCCCGCCTGGACACTGACACTGGCTGAAACCATCGACGGCACGGACGTTGAAGTCCCTGTCGAGAGCGATTATGCCACCAAATTCTACTTTGCCTTCACGAATTCATCCGGCCAGCTCGAAGCGACCCTGGCCCTGTCATTCGCTGATTACCAGGCAGCCGCCGAGTAATCCGAACACCGATTAACCTGGAATCCGAAATCTGTCCGGGCGGGGAAATCCCCGCCCGGACGAACGCCCAACCCTGAGCTGTTCCAGACTTTGAACCATGACAATTCATGAGCCTGCACCACGATTTTTATCTGGACTGAACCCCTTTGATTGAACTGTCAGACATCCGAGCGAGTCGCAATCCCAATCGACTGTTCTTTTGAACAATTTTGTAGAACGAGGAGAGCCGATATGACTTCGAAAATTCGAGCTGGCCGCCAGCCAAAAGCAGGGAGGCTGCCCAAAGTGCCCTGGAAGACGGACTTCCGGCGCAACTGGGTGGTATATGCCCTGTTTATCCCGGTGGCCGCCTACTTTATACTCTTTAACTACATCCCGATGGTCGGGATCACGATCGCGTTTGAGGACTTTAAAGTCAGCCAGGGGATCTTTGGCAGCGACTGGGTTGGCCTGCAAAACTTCGTTGACCTGTTTACCGGCGACGCGTTCCCCTTGGTTATCCGCAACACGGTGATGATGGCGCTTCTAGGCCTGACACTGGGTTTTGCCGCGCCGGTCGTTTTAGCCCTGATCATATCCGAGATGCCCTGGAAGGGGTTTCGGCGCGGGATCCAGACGATGTCGTACATGCCGAACTTCGTGGCGGCGGTGGTCGTTGCCGCGCTGGTTCGCGAGTTTTTAGGCACATCCGGCGGGATCACGCAGGTTCTGGCGCTGTTCGGACTGCCGGTCCAGAACTGGGTGGCCAATCCGAACATCCCGGTGTTCTGGCTCATTAACACGTTCGCGGACATCTGGCAGAGCGCGGGCTTCGGCACGATCGTCTACATCGCGGCGATCGGCAACGTCAGCGGCGACCTGTTCGAGGCGGCCGCGATCGACGGCGCGAACCGCTGGCAGCGCCTGACCCGGATCACACTGCCGAGTATCCTGCCGCTGATCATCATGCTGCTGACGCTTCGCATCGGGCTGGTGTTCGTGATGGGCTTCGAGAAGATCCTGCTCCTTTACATGCCCGCGACCTATGACGTGGCGGACGTTTTGGTGACGTATACCTACCGCATGGCGTTCGGCTCGGGCGGCGGCAACTTCGGCCTGTCCGCGGCGTCCGGCCTGTTCCAGTCGGTGGTCGGGACATTCCTTCTGCTGACATCCAACTACTTGAACCGACGCGTCATCAAGTATTCGCTGTTCTAAGGGGGGCGCAAGATTATGAGCAAGCAAAAAACAACCCTGGTGATCGACCGCGGTTTCGGCAACTCTCTGGCCAATTTCATCATCGCAGCCTTCCTGATCGTCGTGGCGTTTGTCTCGCTGGTGCCGATGTGGCATGTGCTGATGTCCTCGATCTCGGACGGCAAGCAGCTTTTAGCGCATGAGGGGCTGGTGCTGCTGCCGGTCGGCAACGCGACGGTCGACGGCTACAAGATCATGTTCGCGGACCTGAGCATCCTCAAGGGCTATCTCAACACCATCACCTATGTCCTGGGCGCGACCTTCTTCTCGGTGCTGTTCAACACGCTGGGCGGGTATGTGCTGAGCCGTGACGTTAGGATGAAAGGGATCCTGACGATCTTCGTGACGTTCACGATGCTGTTCAACGGCGGCTTGATCCCGACCTACATGGTGATCCGGTCGCTGGGCTGGGTCGGCACGCGCTGGGCGCTTCTGATCCCCGGCTGCACCAACGCCTTCTTCGTGATCTTCATGATGAACGCGTTCCGGAACGTGCCGGTCTCGACGGTGGAGTCGGCCAGGATCGACGGCGCGGGGCATATCCGGGTCATGTTCCAGGTGATGCTGCCGCAGGCCAAGAGCATGCTGACGGTTATTATCATCCAGTCGGTGGTGCTGCAGTGGAACTCGTGGTTCCCGGCCTCGATCTACATCCCGAACAAGCGCGACCTGTGGCCGTTGCAGCTGTGGATCCGGCAATTGGTGGCGGACAACGCCAACATCCTGCAGGCCGCCAACCCCGACTACAGCCGCTGGCTGGTCCAGTACGCGGTCATTATCGCCGCGACGCTGCCGATCCTTATTACCTTCCCGTTCTTCCAGAAACGTCTGGAGTCCGGCATGATCCTCGGCGGGGTCAAGGAGTAGGCAGACCGCAAACACGAAGTTCAAAATTAGCCATTAATCAAGCGAGGTAACTGAAATGAAGAAATTTGATCAGGATTTTCTGCTGGGCGCATCGACTGCGGCACATCAGGTTGAAGGGAATAATACAAGGAGTGATTTTTGGGCGATGGAGCAGGCTGAAGGGTCCATCTTCAGGGAACCGTCCCTGGATTCGGTCGACCACTACAACCGCTATCGTGAGGACATCGACCTGATGGCATCTGCAGGCCTCAACGCCTATCGCTTTTCCATCGAATGGGCGCGCATCCAGCCGGACAAGGAACGGTTTGACCTGGATGAGATCGAGCATTACCGCCAGGTCATCCAATACTGCCGCGACAAGGGCATCGAACCGGTTGTCACGATGCACCATTTCACCTCCCCCAAATGGCTGATTGAGGAAGGCGGCTGGGAAAGCGAGAAGACGGCGGACTACTTCGCGGCTTATTGCGCCCGCATGGCCACGGAACTCGGCGACCTCCTCAACTATGTCTGCACGATCAACGAGGCCAACATGGGCCTGCAGCTGATGAAGATCATTCGCGACATGATGGCCAAGATGGGCAATGTCCAGGTTGGCGTCAACCTGGATGCCGGCAACCCGATGGCAGAACGCATGAAAGGCGCATCCGAAGCTTTCGGCGGGATGGATCCGCAGAAGATCCACCACTTCCTGTCCGGCCGGACGCCGGACGGCGACCGGGTGATCATCCACGCCCATGAGAAGGCCAGGGACGCAATGAAGCAAATCCGGCCGGAGCTGAAGATCGGGCTGACCTTGTCGCTGCATGACTTCCAGGCACTGCCCGGTGGCGAGGCCAATGTCCTGGCTGAGCAAGACGAGGAGTTTTTGCATTACCTGGAGCATCTTGAGAAGGATGATTTCATCGGCGTGCAGAACTATTCCAGAAAACTGGTCGGGCCGGACGGCCCGGTGGATCCGCCGGAAGGCAGTGAAATGACGCAGATGAACTACGAGTACTATCCGCAGGGTATTTCGAATGTTGTCCGTTTTGTCGCGTCCCATTTCGACCGCCCGATCCTGATCACTGAAAACGGCATCGCCACCCTGGACGATGAGCGCCGCCAGGCCTTCATCCGGGAAGCCCTCGCCGGCGTCATGGCCTGCATCGAAGACGGCATCGACGTCCGGGCGTACCTTCACTGGACGCTGCTGGACAACTTCGAATGGATGCTCGGCTTCGTGCCCAAATTCGGCCTGATCGCGGTTGACCGTAAGACCCAGCAGCGCCAGCCCAAGGACAGCCTGAAACTTCTGGGCAGCTTTAGCTGAGATTCATGCAGGCTGGCAGGTGGTTGAAATGCGCAAACAGGTTTTGCTGAGTCATGCTTTTTTCAGAAAACGCGGGGACACCTATTCCTCAATCTCGCTTCCGCATACCTGGAATAATCTGGATGGCCAAGATGGCGGTCATGACTATTGGCGGGGTGTAGGTGAATATAGATTCGACCTGCCGGATCCGACGCCGGGCTGCTGCCAGTTCATTCAAGTTGAAGGGGCAAACCACATTGCTGAGGTCAGATGCAATGGGCTAAAAGCCGGCAGACATGCGGGCGGTTTTTCCAGCTTTACGTTCGAGTTGACTCAATTCATGAAGCCGCACGACAATTCCCTGGATATCGCTGTAGACAATGGACCGTCTGACGTATATCCCCAAATGGCTGATTTCACTTTCTTCGGTGGATTGTATCGGCGCGTGTTTTTCATTGAGACAGACCAGGCCCACTTCGATCTGTCGATACACGGCAGCCAAGGTGTATTGGTGACCCCTTTCAGTTCGGGGCATACCCGGATTGAAGCCCATACAGTTGGCGCTGACGGCTATAGCGTCAAGGCTAGAATTCTGGATTCGGATGGACGGCTTGTTGTCCAGGATGAAACGTTAGCCGTGTCAAAAACCATTCTCAATTTGAGCGTGGAAACCCCCCGACTTTGGCTGGGACGGCAGGATCCGTACCTGTATCGCGTAATCATCACGTTGGAGAAACTGGCTAAAGCAGTAGACCGGGTTGAGCTCCAACTCGGCTATCGAAGTTACCATGTCGATCCTGACGAGGGGTTTTTCCTGAATGGTCGTCCATATCCGCTGCGAGGCGTCTGCAGGCATCAGGACCGGCAGGATAAAGGCTGGGCGATCAGCTTTGAAGATCAGGAGGAAGACCTTGATCATATTCTGGCAATTGGTGCCAATGCCGTCAGACTAGCTCATTATCAGCATGATCAGTACTTTTACGATCTTTGTGATGCCATGGGCTTGGTGGTCTGGGCGGAAATTCCATTCATCAGCATGCACGAGACGAAACAAGCAGCGCGTGACAATATCATCAGTCAGGCGACTGAATTGATCCTGCAATGCAAACAACATCCATCGATATGCTTTTGGGGCATCAGCAATGAAGTCACACTGGGTGGTGAAACGGAGCTGTTGTATCAAGACCTGATCAACCTGCAAAGCCATGTCAAGAAGCTGGACCCGTTGCGCTTGACGACAATGGCCAATCTGGGTGCTGTTGACAAGGCCAGTCCACATAATTTCATCTCCGATGTAGTAGCCTATAACCATTATTTTGGATGGTACACGGGCGAAACTGGCGACATAGCCGATTGGCTTGACTCATTTCACAAGACAAACCCGGACCGGCCGCTGGCTTTGAGCGAATACGGAGCAGATGCGTTGGTTTTATGGCACAGTGCCAACCCCTGCAATCACGATTATACGGAAGAATACCAAGCATTATTACACGAGCGAATGTTGAGCATTTTCGAGACGCGCCGCTACCTATGGGGTACCTTTGTCTGGAATCTGTTCGACTTTGCATCAGATGCGAGAAGCGAAGGTGCATCACGCGGACGCAACAACAAGGGTCTGGTGACATATGATCGAAAAATCCGCAAGGACGCATTCTATATCTACAAAGCTTACTGGAATCCTGAGCCGATGGTCCATGTTTGCGGGCGCCGCTTCATCGACCGTGCACCCGGCGAACGAGATGTTAAAATCTACACCAATGGCGAGACAATTACCTTACTGGTCAACGGCAATCCGGTCGAAATCAAAAAAGCGGAGCACCATGTCGCTGTATTCACGGATCTTCCACTGGCACTCGGCGACAACACGGTGACAGCCAGAACCGAGACCGGGCTTGAAGATACGATTCTGCTGCGAGGCGTAGCACAAAGCAACCCGGAATATGTTGTGCCAGCCGAGGCGGGGTTGGCCGGCAACTGGTTTGACGACAAAACGGGCGAGCCGGTTTCGCTGTGTTTTCCGGACGGCTATTTCAGCATCCGGGACAAATTGGGTGATTTGATGGACAATCTGGAAGCCAGCCCGATTGCAATCGAATTGCTTCAGGCCTTGAGCGACCAGGATGGTGATCCGAATACCTCGAAGATGCTGGAACAGATGATGACCCTGGTCAAAGGGCAAACACTTGAGACCTTGATTCAGCGGGCCGGAAAAATCGTGCCGCCGGACTTGATTATAAAAGCCAACCAGCGTTTGAATCAGATCAAGAAGCTGGCAGATTAATCTGCTAATCTAGAATTATCAAGGCAATTCATCAAGATTTTCATTTTCTCGCGATAATCAGCGGCACGATCATCTCCTCGCGACATAAGCCGGCATGGTGGCCGAGGAAGACATGCTGGGGCTTTTCGAACATGGAGTGATAGCGGATGATTTTCCGGCCGCATCCCATCGCCAGGAAGTCGCCGAGAAAATCGTCGACCTTTGAGTGGGCCTGGCCCGGACCGAATAAGCCGCGCTCGAGGACTTCGGCTCGCGGCATCAGCTGGAAACTGTCGCCGAGGATGTTGTTGAAGCGCTCGACGAACAGGTCCAGCTTGTTTGGTTTGACGAACAGCGATACGGCCCGTGTTTCCAGCGTCGGCGGCAGGATCAGGCAGTCGGTGAGCTCGGGCAGGTCATCGAAGTAGACTTCCTGCTCGACCTCGACCTGGCCATGGTCGGCTGTAATCAGAAACAGGGTGTCATTCAGGTCGTTGTAGAGATCCGTGAGCAGCTGGTCGATCTTGATGAGCTCGTCAATGACGGATTGGCTGTAGGGACCTTCATTGTGCATAACGGTATCAGGCTCGTGCCAGTAGGCCAGAATCAGCTGTTCGCCGTCCTGGCTGCAGATTTCGCGGATTTTCTCAACCATTCTGGACAGGCTGCCGAATCCGTTGGGATCAAATGACGGATTCAATCTGGCAATGTTTTTGAGCGTGGGGTTGGCTCTGGCGATCATATTGTCAATGGGTTCGAACGGCAAGAGGGTTCGTCCGGGAGAGGGCGAGACCTGCGCGCCGCTGAAGCTGTCCCGGTCCAGGAAGATATCCACAACCCGTCCGAATTCTCGAAACCACGGGCTCCAACCCAGCCAGCCGTGCTCGATCGGCGACAGGCCGGACATCAGGGTGGTGGTCGCGGCTGCGGTTGTGCACGGGTACACTGATGACAGTGTACCCACCTGATGAGAGCGCAGGAAGCTGTCGGGAGGCAGCATAGTCTGCAGGGCATTGTCGCCTAGTCCGTCCAGCACCATCAGGAGAGTGTTCTTGCGCGGTGCTGCGAGATGTTGGTCAACCAGCGCCAGTCCCGGATGCCGGGCTGGCACATGATACCCATTCAGAATTGATGAGATCAGGCTCAGGATGCTGTTGTCATAATTCGGATAGCAGATCTCCATGGTCATGACCCCCTTGAGATCAGGCTGGCACAGCTCAGGTCATGGGCTTGAACCGTTTAAACAACCGGGTGCGGAGCAGATAGATATTCAGGATCGCGCCGTAGACGAAGCAGGCGGCCAGCGTGACATAGAGCAAGAGATCCGACTGGGGCGCCAGGCCGATCATCAGCAACATGGGGAAGCCCATGACAATAGCGGTCGAGCTGCCGATGACCAGGTTGTTGGCAGCCGGTGTCTGGAAGGTCGGGTCAACTTCCCTGAGCAGCAGAATAGCATTGCTGACCGTACCGGTCATCATGCCGTACATGGCGATGGTTCCCTCCAGGATATAGCCCGGATAGAGGATTCTGGCCATGAAGTGGATATAGACCATGGTCACGATCCCGCCGACGGTTGTCAGCAGGAGGAACGGGACCCAGAGACCGGACAGGTCGCCGATGTCGATCGCGCAGATACTGGCGAAGATCATGATGTCAAAGGCGGTACCGGAAATACGGTTAAGCATGTGATTGTTGGTATATTGCCGGGTCATCAGCTTCTTGCGCTTCAGGAGATCGAGAACCGCCCGCATCAGCAGTGCCAGCATGGAGCCGATCAGGAAATTGAATCCCCAGACGAGCGGCGTCAGGGATTTGTCCAGCCCCGGGTTCTGCTTGAAGAGCAGGGTCAGGCCGCTGGCCAGGAGATAGGTCGCGAAGTAGATGACAAAGACGAAAGCGATTTGAATCGCAAACTTGTCGACGGCTTCGGTCAGCGGGATCTCGCCGGCAACTGCGACGGGTTCGGATTTAAGATCCATCTGGGCGCGTTCCTCGTCGCTGATCTTCTTGCGCTTGCCCTTGGCGCGGGCGTTGAGGTATAAGATGCCGCCGATACAGGCCCAAAGCGTACCCATGGTCGCGATCGCCAGACCGAATGTTCCGCCGCCGATAAAACCGTAGCCGGTCTGGTAGGTGTTGCTGATATTATAAGCCTGACCCGGCCCCTGGCCGAAGCCGAGCGGCAGGATGATACCGGCTGCTTTGAAGGTGTCTGGCAGGAATGTGGCCGCCAGGCCGATCATCAGGAGGATTCCGATAGCCGCCTGCATCAGGTAGTTGCTGACGATGAAGGCACCGCTGTTGATACCGTCACGCATTTGCGACTTGCTGGTGTGCCGCTCCGACCGGGTTGGAATTCTCAGTGACAAGGCAATGAAGCCGATTGCCGTCATGTGGAACGTGATCGCCTCGAGGAAAGGTTTGTCGAAGGGCAGCAGATCCAGTTGGCGGACCAGCAGGCCGAGAAAACCGGCGATCAGAGCTGTGGGCAGCAAGGTGTTGCGAAACAGCGGAATCTTCCTGCGCAGCGTATTGCCGACAAGAATCATCAGACCTAGCAGTCCGAACTGGATGACAAGATACCAAAGCGTCGAATTAGAGCCCGTGAAATCCATATGCTTCTCCTTTTTCCCTTTGCAGCAGCAGGTTGAACAGTGTGACATATTTATAGGCGGAACGTGCCTTTGGGGATTTGCATTCATAAACCTGACCGGCTCGTGTCGCAAACTGGAGAACCTGGGGACCATGGACAATCATCCGGTCGATATCCCGGAGCAAAAAGGTTTGAGTCCCCTGTAGCTCACCCGTAAATTCGATCTTGTCGACCGTCATGGACAATGTGCCGTGATCAATCTGGATGTTGCGGTTGGCTCGTTGGCAATCAAACAAGGTTTCATGCTCATCTGCGAAGACCGGCTCGCTGCCGGAAAGATCCAGAGGGCCAGCTTCTTCGTCCAGCCATTGGGCCAGCGTTTCACGCTGCCAGCTGTCCCAGGCTGCCGGTGTTTCCAGAAACTGCTCGTTCTGGTGCGCGTCCCTGCTCCAGCTGTCCGCTGGCTCAAAAAAGCCCAGAGTGTTATAGCGCACAGACAAGCCGCAGGAACAGGAAAACCGGTCGTCGCAGCTGGTCAGGGTCGAGATGCCGAAACACTTGGGGCAAACAAAGATGCTGCGTTCCAGGTGTTCCGCCAGACACTTGCCTTTGAAATGGACTGGGTGATTGAGTTGTTCCGCATATGGATCGTCAAAGATGGCGTCATGAATCGCCTGGTTGATCTCTTCCGGCGTCATGGCCGCCAGGGTCTGCGGGTCGATGACCCGGGACAGTTTGCCCAGCATACGGCCTTTGCGCCGATACCTTGCCCAGCGCGGGATGGTTAGCGCTCCGCCGGTTATCCGGTAAAGGATCAAGGGCGACTTCAGCTGCTTGACCAGTTTGCCGGTGGATGGCGGAATGCGGCCGGTCACGCCGTTGAAACTGCGATTGCCTTCCGGGAACAGACCGATCAGGCCGTTGTCCCGGGTGATGCGCAGGATTGTTCGGATGGTCCGGATGTCGATTCTTGACTTGACGATGGGAATCGGCGCGACCAGGTAGACGATCAGGCGGCTGATCAGGCCAAGCCGGAAGATATGGTCGCTGGCGACAAAGAAGATCGGCCGCCTGAATGCGGTGGCCAGAAAGATGGGATCGAAGTTGCTGACGTGGTTGGACATAATCAGGGCAGGCGTTTCCTGATCTAGCTGCGGAGCCGGTTCAACGCTGAAGTTATAAGCCAGCCTGTTGTAGAGCCGTAAGACAGGCCCTAACGTCTTGAATACAAATCCATAGCGTCTGCTGATCATACCTTCCTGTCATCCTTTCTGAGAGGACTTTGTATCAAGTATAACGTATAACCGTTCAGGAATCATACATCGGCTGTCAATTTTCTGTGATTTTTGCTAAGCTTGAGTAAAGTTTAGCTTGAGGGAAGTTCATGAAAGAAATAATTCTAAACAGGTTAAAAAACTGTGAGCAGCACCTGTCCGGCGAGCAACTCAGCCAGGAGATGGGTGTCACCCGTGCGGCAGTCTGGAAGGCGGTTCAGACCCTGCGGCAGGATGGCTATGAAATTGAAGCGGTTAGGAATCGTGGTTATAAACTGATCAGCGACGGGGATGTACTGACCCGAAATGAGGTCTTGCAGGCGCTGGAAAAACGTGGCGTCCCTGACCTGATCGACCGGGTGACGCTGGTTGAGGCGGTTGACTCGACCAACCGATTGGCCAGGACGATGGCTGAGCAGGGCGCGCCTGACTTGAGCTTTTTCATAGCCGAGCGCCAGACGGCCGGACGCGGCCGCCGCGGGCGGACATGGCTGTCTGACAGCCGGGAAGGTTTGTGGCTCTCGATTCTGCTTAGACCGGATCAGGAGGCGTCACGCATGGCACCCGTCACTCTGTTCGCCGGCCTGAGTGTCGCCCTGGCACTCAAGTCGCTGGGTGTCCCAACCGGAATTAAATGGCCAAACGACCTGATTGGGCAAAAATCCAAGCGCAAACTGGGCGGTATCCTGACCGAGATGACCGCTGAAGAGACCGCGGTGACCAGTCTGGTTATCGGCATTGGCATCAACGTGGGCAGTGAGAATTTCCCCGACGAAATTGAAAATATCGCGACGTCCGCCTATCTCGAATCCGGCCGGCGCATCCGCCGGGCAGACATGCTGGCGGCTATCATTCAAACGTTTTGTGAGCGTTACCCCGCCTTTCTGGAGCATGACTGGTTATCCGACTACAAGGATAACTGCCTGACCTTGAACCGGGAAGTCCAGGTCATTTCACCCGATGGTTCGAGTTGGCAAGGACAGGCCATTGATTTGGATGACGCAGGTGAGCTGGTCGTCCTGGACGCCGCGGGCCAACGCCATGTTGTCCGCTCCGGAGAGGTGTCGGTTCGGGGATTGTTCGGTTATATCTAATTGTAAACCATAAACTCAAACACGAGTTGACAATAGAATTAGACCGCCGTATACTAAAGGTCGAAATTTAGTACTGCGGAGGCCCTTGCCATGAAATTATCTGTTCGCGATATGACCCTGATAGCCCTATTTGCCGTGCTGACGTTTATCGGCGGCCTGATTAAGGTCCCTGTATTTGCCGTGCCGTTTACATTGCAGACGCTGGTCAGCCTGCTGGCCGGCCTGCTGCTCGGCGCACGACTGGGTCTGCTGTCGCAGCTCTTGTATATCCTGATGGGTCTGATCGGGCTGCCGGTCTTCGCCTATGGCGGCGGTATCGCCTATGTCCTCAACCCGACTTTTGGATTCTTGATCGGCATGGTTGTCGCGTCCGGCCTGATCGGCTGGCTCAGCGACCGCTTTGATCCTGATCGCAGCCGGATGAAAGTCTGGCAGGCCCTGATCTTCAGCCTGTCGGGAACCGCGGTGGTCTATCTGGTTGGCGTCCCGTATCTATATATGATCCAAACGGTCTATGCCGGCTCTGGCATGACCTTTGTCCGCGCAATTGAAGTCGCCATGCTGCCGTTTCTGATCGGCGATACCCTGAAAAGTGTTTTTGCCGCCGTGCTGGCGCCTCGGGTGAGGCGCCTGACACGACGGCATTTCGAAAAGGCTGCTCCAAAAGCAAAAGCGGGTTGAAGATCGCTGCCGAACCTATTCCGGCACAGGGCCTTGGTAGGTCAGCTGCAGGACATTGGACGTGATCTTGGTGTCGCTGAAGACATAGGTGATCGCGACATAGTATGTCTGACCGTAAACCATCGTGTAGCCGAAATCGCCGTTGTTGTAATTCGATGAGTTATCCGCCAGGCAGGTCGTTGTGCTTCTGCCCAGGGCATAGAGGTAGCCGTTTTCGGAATACTGGGGCGAGCTGTCATACTGGCTGATCACGACTTTGTAGTAGCTTAGGGTTCTGTCCTCAGGGCTGATCGTCCAACTGAGGTGAAATCCCGTCTCGTCCGACTCGGCGGCAAGCGACGGCTCGAAGGGCGCCGGTGTCGGTGAGGGGGTCGGTGTAACTGTGGACGGTCCGTTGTAGGTCAGCTGCAGCACGTTGGATGTGATCTTGGTGTCGCTGAAGACGTAAGTGACTGCGACGTAGTAAGTCTGACCGGGAACCATGTAGTAGCCGAAATCACCGCTATTGTATTTGGATGAATTGTCCGCCAGGCAAGCGTTCTGGCTCTTGCTCAGGGCGTACAGATAGCCATTTTCGGAATACTGGGGCGTGCTGTCATACTGGCTGATGACGACTTTGTAGTATTTGAGCGTCCGGTCATCCGGGCTGATCGTCCAGCCCAGATGGAAGCCTTCCGAATCGGTCGTGCCTTCCAGGGTCGGGTTGAAGGGAGCGGGCTCTGCATGAGCCGGACCGTTGTAGGTGGTTCGGATGACGTTTGAGT
This sequence comes from uncultured Saccharofermentans sp., assembly GCA_963675845.1. Classification (GTDB taxonomy): domain Bacteria; phylum Bacillota; class Clostridia; order Saccharofermentanales; family UBA5734; genus UBA8949. Next base: position 1,162,013 of record OY776634.1, read on the forward strand.
AGGCTTTGCTGCCGTCCTTGTAGACATAGGTGATGCTGACATAGTATTTCTGGCCGGGCGTCAGGTAGCCTCCGAAGTCACCGCCGTTGTAGGCTTTGCTGTTGTTGGCCGTGCAACTGTTCGATGTGCGGTTGGTAATGGCGTACAGATAGCCGTTATCCGGGTACTTCGGCGTCGAGTCACCCTGGCTGATGACCACCTTGTAGTAGGACAAGGTCTTGTCTTCGGGTGATTTGGTCCAGTAGATCGTCCAGCCTTCAGCCGAACTGTCGACTTCGACATTCAAGGCACTGACTGGTTTGGCGGTGGTGGCCGCTTTTGTGGTCGCCTTGGTTGTTTCCTTGACGGTTGTGGTCGTGGTGGTCTCTTTTTCAGTTGTTTCTTCGGTTGTTTCCTTAGCGGTTGTTTCAGTCGGGGTCTGGGTTGTTTCCTTAACGGTCGTTTCAGCAATGGTCTCGGTTGTCTGGCCGGTCTGATCCGGCAGCAGGCAATTGAGCAGATCGCTCAGCACGCCGTCACGAATATCTTCGGTATCCAGCCCGGCATCCTGTTCCCGGGCCATATTCAGCAGCAGCTGGCGACCGATCGACAGCTGGTTTGAATCTGCCTGCTCCTTGATCTTCGCGTCTGTCGAGAACAGCACCTTGACATTGAGGCCTTGCAGCTGTGCCAGGCGCTTGGCCGCGGCCTCGCCGTCCAGTGACATCAGTTCGTCAGCCAGCGCCTTGTCACGCTTGCTCAGGACCGCTGAGATCAGAAGGTCTTCATAGTGCTTGGGGAAGTGCTCGCGGATCTGTTGGATCCATTCGACGATCGCATCTTCGTAGGTCAGACCGATCAGGCTGGTCTTCTGCAAGAGCGTCCAGGCATCCGAGTTAAGCGGCGTGGCTTCGACAACTTTACGCTCGGCATCCAGTTTAAACTCGATGCTGGGGTTAACGTCGAGAGACAGGTAGGCCGTACTTGCCTGAGGGAGAACCAGCGCAGACAGTAAAATTCCGGTGCTGATCAGCAGGACAAGGCAGGCGGCGGCCAGTGCGGACACCAGCCAGCGTCGACGCGGCGCTTTCTGTTCAATCTCGGGCATGCGGATGGCCTGGCCGACAAACATGTCGCGGTTTGCCGGCATTTCGACCAGCTGGCAGTCATTGGTAAAGACATAGGCGGTTTGCGCCGATAATTCCATAATGATTCCCTGTTTCATTGCGGGGCCTCCTTGCTATAGCTGCTTAAGTAGGATTTGATGACCTCAAGATCACTGGACAGGAGCAGAGCCACGAAGATGATCGACTGGCGGTTGCGTTCGATCGTCTTGACCGGTACGCCCGAACTTCTTGACAAGTCGGTGGCCGGCAGGCGGTTTTTGAGCTCGAATTTTTCGATCAGTTCAGGCGTGGCCAGAAGATGCCTGGCCAGGCTGATGCACATCAGTCGGGAGTCACGGTGTTTTGGGAACATCTGGGCCAGTTCCTTGATCGTCAGTCCGTAATTGGCCATGCGCGATTTAAGCAGCATGATTTCTTCTTCAATTTCCATGTTTTCCCAGATCCGGCTGCCGGGTACGCTGCCCAGCTTGTCGATCAGGGTATCGCCATGATCGGCTTCGACCTGGCTGAATGTCAACTCTTCGGTACTGTGCCGCTGTTTCCTGATCCAGTCAATGATTTTGCGGTTGACGACCAGGCCGGCAAATCTGAGGAAGGGTACATTGGTGGACGCGTCATACCGGTCAATGGCACTGTTGAAAGCAGAGAGGGCGATGCTGAATTCATCCGACTGCTCCAGGTTGGAGACCGGAACCATGCGCCGGACGACACCCTTGATATAGGGCAGACAATCCGAGATGACCTGGTTTCGAAGGTCTTCATCCTGTTCTGCCTGGATCAGCCGCACGCGGGTTTCCACGCTCAGCGTGGGCTGAACCGGTCGATCCAACTTGCATTCTTCAGCAAGGACATCCTGCAGGGCTGTCAGTAGCCAAAACATATTAAACCTCCAATTATTCTTGTGTACAAAGCGCTTCTATTGGTTTATTCGCAGCTTGCGCGTGTTTTTAGAGGGTTTTTGGAAAAATATGTCAAGAAATGTCATGATTTCATATTATAGCCTGTTTGGGCGAAAACAACAAACAGTGAAAAGGGTCATCACAAAACCCCCTGATAGCAGTGGCTTTGGGGTTAGACGGCGTAGCTTCTTTGATTTTGCCCGGCATATAGCGCAAAAATCAGTCGAATCGACGAAATTTGATAGTGTCACGCTTTGGCATAGGTTTGAATTATTAATGAACAAAATGAGACTGACGCAAAAAAAATGGCTCCTGCAAAAAGCAGGAGCCATTCGAAGGGTATATGTGGTTACAACTTACAGTTTGCCGTCTTTTTTAGCCATAAAGGTGACCAGTTCAGCGACGCGGTTGGAGTAGCCCCATTCGTTGTCATACCATGAGACAACTTTGAAGAAGCGCTTCTCACCCGGCAGGTTGTTCTGCAGGGTAGCCAGGCTGTCATAGATTGAGGAGCGGTTGTCATGCAGGAAGTCTGTTGAAACCAGCTCTTCGTCGGTGTAGCCGAGGATGTCCTTAAGGTAGGTCTTGGAAGCTTCCTTCAGCTTGGCGTCGATCTCTTCGATTGAGGTGTCGCGTGAAGCGGTAAAGGTCAGGTCGACAACCGAAACGGTCGGAGTCGGCACGCGGAAAGACATGCCGGTCATTTTGCCGTTAACGGAAGGCAGAACCTGTCCGACAGCCTTGGCAGCGCCAGTGGTTGACGGGATGATGTTGATCGCCGCAGCACGGCCGCCGCGCCAGTCCTTCTTGGAAGGGCCGTCAACGGTCTTCTGGGTTGCGGTATAGGAGTGGATGGTGGTCATGAGGCCCTGCTCAATGCCGATGCCCTCTTTAAGCATGACGTGAACCAGCGGTGCGAGGCAGTTGGTTGTGCAGGACGCGTTGGAAACAACGTTGTGGGCAGCGGGATCATATTCGTTCTCGTTGACGCCCAGAACAATGGTCTTGACGTCGCCTTTGCCAGGAGCAGAGATGATGACCTTCTTGGCACCAGCTTCGATATGACCGGAAGCCTTCTCAGCTTGAGTGAACAGACCGGTTGACTCGATGACATACTCGACGCCGAGTTTGGCCCAGGGCAGTTCAGACGGATTGCGGGTAGCCATGACGCAGCGAACCTTCTGGCCATTGACAACGAGAATGTCATTTTCTTCGAGAGAAGCGTCGCTCTTCTCGGTGGAAACTTCGTGCTTGAATTTGCCTTGAGTGGAATCGTACTTCAGCTGGTATGCGAAATAGTCAGCGTCTGTGGTCATATCGACGACAGCAACGACGTCAATTTCCTTACCAAGCAGACCCTGGTCGCAGATCGCCTGGAAAACCATGCGGCCGATGCGGCCAAAACCGTTAATACCTACTTTGATAGCCATGAGATCAGTCCTCCTAAAATTTCCCCTTCAATGAGGGATAATACAAATACTGCATCATTACAATTTTAGCTGATACTTGCGGTTTTTTCAATAAGAAACTATTTGCAGCTTGCAAGAAAAAGGCAGTCAGAATTCAATTCCTTTTGTTAAAACCGATAATCCGGGTCGAAATTGACGGCCAAACAGGTTGATTTCACAAAAGTTAGAACTTGATGTTAAACAGTTTCTCAGCGTTTCGATAGTAGATATCCTTTCGGGTATCTTCTGAGATGGATTGGATAGCGTCAATCCGTTCAACGGTCGTATCCGCCGGATAATGCGGGTAATCTGTCGAGAACAGGACCTTGTCAGGACCGAATCCCTTCAGACTGCAGAGGACAGCTTCCTCGTGGAAACCGCCGGAGGTTGTTGCGTAAAGGTTACGGTGGATATAATGGGACGGCAGTTTAGGGATGCGTCCGCGTTTCCAGGTTTTGCGGCATTCGTAGCCTTCGTCGATACGTCCGACCCAAAAAGGAAGGCCTTCGCCCATATGGCCGAGGATCAGCTTGGCGTTCGGGTGGCGCTCAAAAACGCCACCGAAGATAATGCGCATGGCGTGGGTGCCTCCCATAACGCCCCAGTTCCAGGTGTTGCCGAGCAGGTCATCATATCCATCATAGATTCTGATCTGGTCAGCTTCCGGGTTTCCAACATGAAGGTATAGCGGCATGTCATACGCTTCAAGCTTTTCCCAGACCGGCTCGAACTGAGGTTCATCGTAGTAATGGAAGCAGGTCGGACCATGCAGCATGATGCCGATAAACCCCAATTCACGGCAGCGATCCAGCTCTTCAAGGGCCGCCACCGGATCTTGCATCGGCAGGTTGCCAAAGCCCCAGAAGCGGTCAGGATATCGATCGACATGATCCTTGATGATGTCATTGGCAATGGTTGCAGCTGCAATCGCGTCAGATGAGTCGACCATGCGCTGGATCTCGCCACCCATGGACAGGATATGCTTGAAGTTATGCCGGTCCATCAGGAGAAAACGGTCTTCCTCCAGCGGCTTATACGACTTTGGTCCTAATTCCTTCTGCCGGTCAGGATCCACCAGGTTCGGAAAATCATTGCCAACCATGGCAGGCTGCAGCTTTTCAATAAAAGCATCAAATTTAGCCGAGCTGATGTGTTCCTCAACGCCGATTTTCGGAGTGATCAAGTCAATTCCCCCTTTAATTAATACAGATAGAAATGTACTGTTGGTGAAATTCAGGTAGACATAGAATACTAATTCATTATATCACGGCTGATTTATCTGCTCCTATTAACCTCAGAGACTAGGATAATAATCCTGAAATCTTGCTCGCAAACAGAAATTAGATATAGACCACCAATAAAGCCGAATCAGGCATACAAGAGAATTAAATTGACATTTCCTGCTCCCGATGTTAATATTTCTTTTGCTTGGAGAGATGGCTGAGCTGGTCGAAGGCGCACGACTGGAAATAATGTGCAAACGACAACTGAATATTATAGAAAGTAATGTGAATTACTTGAAACGTGGAGAGATGGCTGAGCTGGCCGAAGGCGCGCGACTGGAAATCGCGTAACGGTTAATAGCCGTTCGAGGGTTCGAATCCCTCTCTCTCCGCCACAAAAAGACTTTGAATTGAATTTGATTCGGAGTCTTTTTTAACGTTTTTAACTAAGCAAACACCATTCGTTTTAACATTTTTTTAACGCCGTAGGCAATTATAGAGTTAAAATATAAAAAGACAGACAGCATTCATCACTAAACAAGAATAACTGCCTGCCCTTTTTGAAGATAAAATAATTAACTTGAGTTACCTTACCTCGGATTTTTGTACCAGAAAGAATATTAAATACACCAATGCGAACACTGAAGCGAGCAATGCCCACATAATCAGCTCATAATAAGCTCCAAGTGCAGCAAATCCGATTATTGCAGATATAATAAACATGATCATCGCCGCTAAGGAAGCTCCTCTGCTTGATCTCCCGGCTGTGGAAATTATACCAGCAACCAGATAAAACATCGCTATAAACATCCCGGCTCCGCTTGATGCAGCGGTATCTGCATCATCCAATACAGCCACAAAGGTGGCAGAGCAAGAAAAAAGGATAATTAACAGAAAAGACACCATGCATATTATGCCAATGATAGTCTTAGCTACAGCTATGCCGGAGGTACTCCTCACAGGCTGATTAATGATAACCTGGTTGATTGGCGGGTATGTTGGCTGTTGGTAGTGTTGTGCTTGATATGGGTTTGTACTGTATTTTGGCTGTGTATCATTCTTAACAAGCACTGCCTTCTCTTGTGTGGTCTGGTTGACCTGTTCCTCTGATCTTGCACCACACTCAGGGCAAAATGGGCTTTCGAATTTAGTTCCGCAATTTTTGCATATCATGTCAGCTGCCTCCTGAAAAAACCTGCTTATGGAACTAAAATATACAAATCAGCTAAATCAGAGAACATATTATCTGAATAACAGAGGATCAACTGGTCTCCTTCGGTCAATGTGCCATAAGCCATTTCAGCAGTCGATTTAGCTCCTTCAATAACATCTTGAGGATATTTGTTTGTATCAGCAGGGTAAGTAAAAGCCATGAATCCATGGGAATCAATAATCCTGAAATTCAACTCAGAGATATAGAGTGGCTCCTCCATGTTAACATTTGAATATGTATAGTCAATAATATAAACTGAGGCAGGATCAATATCTGCAAATTGATTACGATTAGTTGTCTTTTTCACGCTGTTTATTGAAATGGTATATTCACCATCTGCTGTTTGTACTTGAATGATATCACCGACAGAATACATATTCTCATACTGAGGCAATTCACCAGCAAAATTCACATCAACAGAATTTCCAATTGTTATATCGAACTCTGCAGTTTCTTTTGAATCAAACATATTGCCATAGAAAAGCAGTTTGAGCGATGAACTTTTACTGGTTATTCCTAGAACCATTGATGCTAAGCATTTCGCACCTGTTGGTGCATTCTCTGGGTTATACAGTCCACTTACAGGGTATGTATCCGTCATGTTTCCATCTTCATCAACTGCCTTAAAATCAAATTCTGAAATATATAGATTTTCATCCTTGGCAAGATTCTCATAAAGGTAATCAATAATGACAACTTGCTCCACTTCTTGGTCGGAAAAATCATTCCGGTCTTCAGTTTCATACACGTTGACAATAGTTAGAGCGTATTCATCGTCTACAACAACACGATCTCCAACGCTGAAGATTCGTTCTTCTGTAGTCGTCGTTGCTGTTTTAGAAGTTGTCGGAGTGCTGTCATTATCATTGCCAGCGGTGGCTGTAGTCTGGCCGGGGGCATCATTGTCAGTGACAGAATGTGATGTAACCCTTGTTCCAAAACAACCAGAAATTGAAATTAGTAGAGAAAGAATAATGACAACAGTGATAATTTTTTTTAGCATTTGTTTGCCCTCCTTGATGTTTAAAATGTTCACTATAGATAACTCATAATGTTAATCAGTATATCAGTTTAGCCAGTAGAAGTTAATGATTTTATGATCAAGGAGTAATGAAAATAAAAACCTGCAGAATGTTTCCGCTATATACCCTATCCATTGACATCTTGCCATGTGGGTAATGAAAAAGCCCGGGTGACCAAACCCAAGGCTATTCCAGAAAATAATATTCAGTTGTTTGAGCAATCAGATACACAAAGCGTTATTCAGCTTGTCAGCAGCATCCTGTTGGAGTGCGTCGTCTATATGGCTGTACAAGTCCATCGTGATTGATATGGTCGTATGGCCTAGACGTTCGCTGGCAACCTTCATTGGAACTCCTTGACTTAGCATTAGGCTGGCATTCGTATGCCTAAGGTCATGTACCCTTATGTGATCAAACCCATGCTCTTTCAGGGCCTTGCTGAAGCGATGGTCAAAGGCGTTTGGTGATACTGGATTGCCATTCGGCTGACAATAGACTAGATCGTAATCGTAATAATCTGAGCCGAAGAAAATCTTATCCTCCAATTGTTTTCTCCTTGCCTGCTTAAGGGTGCTGATCATTGAATCTGGCACGGCAATGACCCGATGGCTTTTTGAAGTTTTGCATTCACTAAAGATTTCATCGTCGTTCCTATAGGGTAGAAGGGCTCTGCAGATTGTAACGGATCTCTTACCGAAATCAAAGTCCTTCCACTGTAATCCAAGCAACTCACCTCTTCGCAACCCCAAACCTATTGCCAGCAATGTCGGGATATAGATGTCAGCTCCTTGAAAAGAGTCGAGTAGAATTTTGACTTGTTTCGCATCCAAAAACTTTGCCTCTCTCCGCCTTATCTTGGGTAGCTCAACCAGATCACAGACGTTTCTTGAGATATACTGCATCTTGACAGCTTGGTTTAGCGATTTTCTCAAGACTGCATGGATATAACGAATGCTTGAAGGAGACAACCCTTTATTCCGCTTGCCACCCCCGTCTCCAGCCTTTGAATTATATAGTTTTTGGACATGAATCGGCTGAAGGCTTTGCAGTGGTATGTTGCCAAGCGCAGGAATGATGTGTTTCTCAATATTTGTCCTATACCCATTATAGGAGCAAGGGGTTAAGTTAGGCTTGCAGTAGGTGCTGAGCCACTCCCACAGATACTCTTCCAACGTTACTTTGTGAGGGATGACAAATGTTCCATGCTCAATATGATAGATCGCATCATTGCAAGCTTTCTCTGCCTCCTTTCTGGTCTTGAACTTGCCGTAACGCTTCTGGATGCGTTTCCCGCCTTGATCAATACCAATCGTTATTGTGTAGCCCCAGCTCTTTCCAATTTTATTTATGCAACCTTTCATGTGCAATCTCCTTGTTAGTACTAGCTGCCGTTAGCCATCTGTCTAATGCCAAGCGAGGTATCAGATATTTCCGCCCTATTCTACGGGTTGGGATCTGACCACTTGCCAAAAGTTCGTATGTTTTGTTCATACCGATACCCAAATAAAGGGCAGTTTCCCGTGCTGATAAAATCATTTTGCTATCCATAATATCCACCTATCCATTATATTTTGTGCAGTTCCGATCGTACATAAACCTAATGATTTAGTGAAGGTTATGTAAGTTATTCAATCATCTCTAAAGAAACATTTGCACCTCGATTTGTACGCTTCTTCCTAATTAACTTGATCTTATTGGCTTTCAATAGGTGTTCATATGCGGTTAGCATCTTAGACAATTGTTCCGGGCTTCGTGGCATCGAGCTGTCTCTCACATCTAATTTTTGTGAAATGGCAATTTGTTCAAGTTCGCGAAGCAGATCAAGAATTCTACCGCTCCAACATTTATCAGGCATTTGATGCAACAAGTGTTCAATAGCAATTAACAAGGTGTTGTTGCGGATGGTTTCATCGAGCTTCGTTCTGATCATTTTTTCATACTGTTGTAGAAATATTTTCTCTTTCCCAATAGCCTTTGCAATGGTATAACCCCATTTTTCGAATTCTGCCATTCTGGTTTTTGGGACATACTCGATGGATGGATAGAGTGATAGCGCCTTGCTGATGGTTTCAAAAACCTCATATAACAAGAATGGTTTGATGCTTCTGAATTCTTCCATCAAATCTGATGGAAGCTTAAAGTTGTCCCCTTTTTTCTGTTTTACAGTGAATATTAGGCTTCGGTCAATAATGTCCTCTTCACGAAGAATATTTTTAATGCAATTAACAACTATGCATCGCTTTATATGAATATAGAACATTTCATCGTTGGAAAAATGTTTTCGTCTTTCGAACGCTGAACCGGTGATCGCTCTGCATAGATTATCTGAATCACTTTTTCGTAAATTCGATTCGTTTTCAAAGACAGATAACCAACTATTATGTAGTGACAAATAAAAATTTTCATCTTTAAGTGAAGACAACGAAGATAGTTCCGCATGGCCAGGATCTACCAATCCCTTAACAATAGACGAAATTGTTGTCTTTCCTTGCCCAGCACCTCCACATAAAACCAACATGGGGTGTTCAATTTCCGGGATAAAGCAAGTGATGAGGTAAATAATGAAAAGGGTTTTGTACTCATCACTAATATTCACAAATTCCAAAATACTCTCTAAAGAAATCTTTTTTGAAGTATCCTTTATTGGCAGAACCTGTGCTTTCTGTTTTGGGGGATTTCTGAATGGCTTATCCTTTTTTAACATGAACTTAACTCCATCAGGAGACATTTTAATGAGGTCACCTTTTTCATTACCTAGATCGTAATAAATATTATTACTCTTACGAGCTATTCTCAAATGGATCTTCTTTTTAGGGCCTTTATCTTTTGTAAATGCGGTTAAAGCATAGCAAATTTGTTCAACACATCCTCTTGATGGATAATGTCCAAATTCTTCTTCTATAAACACTTGAACCCTTTGATGGTAATCATCACTAGCTATTGTTCTTGTTTTATAGTTACCATTAGTTTTGAAGCTAACCCATGCGTTCTCTTGTTCTACATCTTTAAAAAATTTATCCTTAAGCTTTAACGCTTCAATAACCTTTGAAGTATCAATTTTTCTGTTCATTGTAATTCCTCCTAAAAATTTTGTTCAAATCATTACAGCAACTTATAAGCTATTGCTTTTTGGGCATAAAAAAACACCTCCATAAATGAGATGCTAACCTTAGCGATTTAGTCGCATATTATTCTGTTCATAACTTAATAATAAGATTATGCGTTTCTTATTACAGTTTTGCCTCCTCTTGAGGGCTAAAATTTTGTTTATCAAAAACAATAAATCGAATGATCATCTGATACTCTAATTATAAGCAAATATAGAAAGAAATTCAATCTGTAATTATTAACGATAGTCAATCAAGATAGAAGAAAACGAAAAACTTGGAAAACACAGTGTATTTATACTCTGCTATCTGTCCAGAATGTTTTAACGTAGGAAATAGAGAAATTACATAATTACCAAAAATAGAATATTTATAAATATTTAAAGATATGACGCTTTGGATGAATCTTATTTAGATGATCAATATCATAAAAACAGAGAATAATTAGGTGCTTCAACAAAGAATAAATTATCAAATACAACGGAAACCGTCACAACCTTCACCAATCAAATACTGAGATAACCATTATGGTCTGCGATAACCATTGAGGATTAAGCATGTTTATTAGCTTCCCAACCATTAACAACCGTAACCTGCCTCTTGGGAACAAGGTTGAAGGATAATAGATATACCTCAGACCAATCAGATTAAGCTCTAAGGCCTTTCATTAATAGACCTATATGGGTTATATGCCTAAACAACAGAATGAGTTCTGGCTTAATCTGAAAGGTTGAAAACGTGACTGATATTTACCTTACATTCGTCAAAAACATTGCATATATTGAACCTTCAGAATTGTGGTCTGAAGGGGTTTGATACTAAAGATATATAGATATATATCCATATAATTAGAATGTGATCTGACCACAATTCTGAAGGCTCAGGGAGGCATCGTAATGTTACTTAACCTTTACCTGGTTATATAATCACAGCTAATTACTTATAAAATGCTAATCAAATTGATGTCGTTTGCTGGAAGTAAATTTTCATCACTTTTCTAGACTTGCCTCGTGCCGTTACTTGTTAAATCAAATTTGTAGTGATACCATTAATCCAATAGCAGTTTAGAGATATTGATATTTATAAGATTTAATTTATGAAAGACAGAAACAAGAAACTCTACCATCTTAATGTTTTATCAAAATTAACTGAAGGAGTTTTTTATGCCACATAATAATCTTTATATTGTAGATAATTCTTCAGAAAACCAAAGTGTCAATATGTACCTGACAGAGTGGTGTTCCGTATCACAACAGATGGATATTGCCACAGGATATTGGGAAATCGGTGGATTGCTTTCTCTTGATACACATTGGCAGAAACTTGACAAAATCCGAATCATTCTTGGCAACGAATTAACCAAGCGGACAAAAGACGTAATTGATGAAGTCATTCGTGCACTTCTTGAGAAATTTAAGGATAGTGTTGATGGAGAGCAAGAAAAGAATGATTTTCTTGTTGGGGTTCCTGCGATTCTTAATGCAATGAAATCTGGAAAAATAGAATGCCGCGTTTTTGATAGTGACAAATTTCATGCAAAAGCCTATATAACCTATTTCACAGAAGAGTACCGGAAGCAATTCATTACAGCTATGAACATACCTGCTGGTTATGCACTTGTTGGTTCAAGCAACTTTACCAAGGCTGGGCTAGTTAAAAATATTGAGCTTAATGTTCAAGTTAGTAGTGATGTTGAGCAATTGCAACGGTGGTTTGATGCGCATTGGGAACAAGGATTGGATATTACAGAAGCAATCCTTCAGATAATTGAGAATCACAGTAAAGAGTACAGTCCCTATGACGTATATCTTCGCTCAATGTATGAATATTTCAAGAGCCGAGAAGAAACCATTTCTGAATGGGAAAACCATGATTCTATTATTTACAGAGGATTATCTCAATACCAACGTGATGGATATAACCGGCTAGTCGAAATTGCAGATCAATACTTAGGTGCATTCCTTTGTGATGGTGTTGGTTTGGGGAAAACCTATGTTGGCTTGATGCTTATTGAGCGTTTCGTAAAAAAGGAACGTAAAAATGTAGTGTTAATCGTTCCAGCATCTGGTCGTATTCCTGTTTGGGAAACAACGATTAATAAATACATACCTGAAATTCTTGAAGGGTTTTACCCTTTTAAGATTATTAACCACACAGATTTATTACTTGATAAAAATTGGAATCTAATGAACCAAATCTCTGAACAGGCAGAGATCATAGTTATTGATGAGGCTCATCACTTCCGAAACCGTTCTTCCAATCGTTATCGCAAGTTATTTGATATGATGACTCAAGGCAGCAATAAGCAAATGTTTATGTTGACCGCAACTCCAATCAATAACAGTTTTCTGGATTTGCAGCACCTAATAGAATTATTTACCCACCGCCAGGACAATTATTTCGCAGCTGCCCCGCTGGGTATTCATAGCTTATCAGGACACTTTAAGAAAATGGAAGCTAAGCTTACATCTAGGACCGGTACAAACGTATCTGAATCAATTGATGTTTCCGACGACATTTTTCGCGGAGATCAACTTGTCAATCAACTTGTAGTTCAGAGAAGTCGCGCGTATGTCAAGAAGAGTCTTTCCACAGCAGATGGTGCAAAGGTCTTGTTTTCCAATCGGCAAGCTCCTATGGTTGCTGATTTCTCCCTTAGAAAATCTTACGGAACCCTAATAGACCACTTCGTAAATTCCTTCTATCGAAAAGACAAAAATGGTAAAAATCTTCCGATCCTCGCTTTGGCTGTGTACTCTCCATATGAAGACTTCTATTTCATTGGGGACAAATCGAAGATCGATGAGATGGTATCCGGACGGCAGATGCAGGTTGTGAATCTAATTCGCCAACTTCTTTTAAAGCGATTTGAAAGTTCCATTGCCGCGTTCGAAGAGACTTGTATACGTATCTATGTTAGACTTAAAAAATTTCTAAAAGATTATAAGGACAGTGGAAATGTCAGAGCTATCGATCGCCTACTTGTTAAACAAAACGCTGTAATCCGATATGTTGATAGTTTCATAATCAGTTCTGGGGAAAACACACTTGAAGAGTACGAGGATGATTTGCCAGAATACGTGTGGGACACGGAAAATGAAATTGATGTTTCAGAATTTGATATAAGGGCAATGCTTGACGATACAATGCTGGACATGGAAGTCCTGGCCGAATTCATCGAGGATATGATGAAGTTTGTTCCGGAAAACGACGATAAAATCCGCGAGTTAAAACACATACTCACCGGAGATGTGCGTATCAAAGATAAAAAAGTTATTATATTCTCTGAATACCGAGCTACTGCCAAGTACATATATCGAGAGCTCTTGAAAGCTGGCTTTAAGAACTTGTTCGAGATTGACGGGCAGAGCAAAGTTAATCGGTATGAGTTGATTCAGCGTTTTGCGCCTTATTATAACGATTCCACTTCTGCCAGTGTTGAGAACGAAATATCAATTCTGATTTCAACAGATGTAATGGCAGAAGGCATAAACCTACAAGATGCATCCTGCCTAATTAACTATGAACTGCACTGGAATCCTGTCAGATTGATGCAGAGAATAGGTCGTATTGATCGCCGAAGAGACGCTGAAATCGAGGCGAAGCTATTGACGGACCATCCCGAATTAGCGGCTGACCGAGACAATGCCTATTACTGGAATTTTCTCCCCCCGGCTGAATTGGAACAACTTTTATCTTTGTACCGGACGGTATCTCAGAAAACGTTACGCATCTCCAAAACATTTGGTATTGAAGGGAAAATGCTTCTGACACCAAATGACGACTATGAGGCACTTAAGGATTTCAACTCTCTTTATGAAGGCATCCCGTCCGGCGATGAAGAGATTGCTCTCGCGTATCAGCAGTTGCTTGCAGACAATCCTGACTATACTGATACGGTACAAGCTCTACCTAAAAAAATGTATAGTGGCAAAGTTGCTTCGACACGGATGGGTATATTCTTTTGCTATGAACTACCTACCAAGCGGGCTGATGGTTCTTGGTCACAGGGTGATGGTCTCTACCGCTGGTATCTGCTCGATGAGGAATCTGGTAGAGTAACCGAGCAAACATATGAAGTTTGGAAAGCTATCAAGTGTGATTCGCATGAGAACCGCCAACTTAGCATCAGTGTTGAGCGCTTTTCCAATGCTAGAAAAATGATGGATGGATATATCAAGAAAAACTATCTTAGAGCTGTACAAGCTCCAGTTGGTATTAAGCCTCGCTTGGTAACATGGATGCAGCTTTGTTAAGGAGTTAGCGGTAATGACTTATGATTTAAGGGAAATAAAAGAGCTTGACGACTTGATTCTATATTTCTCTCAAGCATTGAAATGGAATATAGATATCGATGATTTTAATAATATCGATGATATTACGTATGGTTTTTCAGCATTAGACATTGGACTAAAAGAAGAAGCTTTTGCAAAAATTCAATCTTTACAACAGTTACCTCCTTTGATTGATGGACAGAAATGGGGGATCTTCTGTATCGAGTTTAACAGCGATCGATTTGAAGTCACCGCTTTAAGAAAGATTCTTTCTGGACTTGTGCCTAAAAAAAGAAATTCTGCTGATCACGCAGTATGGTCCCAGCAAAATTTGCTATTCATCTGCTTTTGGGGGAAAGATAACAATCGTACAATTGGTATTGCTCACTTCCAAGATAAGAAAAGTGGCCTGCCGCAAATTAAGATGATTTCATGTGCTCCAGCTATTGAAGATTTTACACAAATTAAAATGTTTGAGGATAGACTATCCTATCTGAAATGGCCATCTGACACTTCCGACATTGAAAGCTGGAGATTGAACTGGTCAAGTGCATTTGTTACTGGCTATCGCCAAACGATTCAAGATTCCTCAACCCTCACAATACAGCTTGCTGCAGAAGCTCAGAATATTAGAAATCAAATATTGGACATCATCGAAGTTGAGTCTCCGAATGGATATGTACATCTTCTGTTTGACAAATTCAAAAGCACATTAATACATGATATGACTGTCACACAGTTTGCAGATATGTATGCACAAACAGTTGTGTACGGTTTGTTCTCTGCGCGATGCATGGATGATACACAAGATGATTTTAGCGCAACAGAAGCTATTGAATGTATCCCAAACACCAATCCATTTCTAAAGAGCCTCATGCGAGAGTGTCTTGGTGCAGAGCAGAACAGAAAACTTTCATTTGACGAGTTGGAAATTGGTAATGTTGTTGACATTTTATTACATACGAAAATTGATGTGATTATTCAGGACTTCAATCGTCAAACCGGTGGAGGTCGCGAAGATCCAGTCATTCATTTCTATGAGGAATTCTTGACAGCCTATGATAAAGAGCAAAAAGTACTACGCGGTGTTTACTATACACCACAACCTGTCGTCAATTTTATTGTGAAAGCAGTCGATTCTATTTTGAAGCATGATTTTGGGATAGAAGATGGGCTGGCTTCAACGGAAACTAAAACGATTAAAGGCAAGCGTGAAAGTAAAAGGAAGATAAACGGTCGTTATAAAGAAATTCTTGAAACAATGGATGTTCCTGCAATACAGATACTTGATCCTGCTACAGGAACTGGTACTTTTCTGCGTCAGTCTATAATTCAGATCTACGAGAATTTCAAAAATAAACACAAAGATGAATCCATTGACTCAATTGCTTCAGCATGGAATAAGTATGTACCCAAACACCTGCTTCCTAGATTGAATGGCTTTGAACTGATGATGGCACCTTATGCAGTTGCTCACATGAAGCTTGCTATGGTACTGAAGGATACAGGGTATAATTTTATTGACGATACTCGTCTGAATGTGTATTTGACAAACTCTCTTGAGGAAGCAGGAACTGAAAATAAGCAGCTTACGTTATTTGATGATCCAATTGCCATTGAATCAGTTGAAGCTAATGCTGTAAAAATGAACAACGGAATTAACATACTAATTGGCAATCCTCCCTATTCTGGAGAAAGCGCAAATAAAGGTGAATGGATATTAGCTTTGTTAAATGACTATAAAAAGGAGCCTGGTAAAAATCAGAAATTAAACGAGAAAAATACAAAATGGATTAATGATGACTATGTTAAATTCATACGTTATGGGCAGGATATTATTAAAAAAAATGGCAAAGGAATATTAGCATATATTAACCCACACGGCTATCTTGATAACCCGACTTTTCGTGGAATGCGATGGAATTTGCTATGTTTCTTTGACAAAATATATATTGTAGATTTACATGGAAATGCCAAGAAAAAGGAATTTGCACCAGATGGTGGGAAAGATGATAATGTATTCGATATTCAACAAGGTGTCAGCATAAATATATTTGTGAAAGAAAAAGTCAAAAATGAAAATACAATAGCTAATGTGTACCATTTTGATATATATGGAAGTAGAGAGCATAAATACAACTTTCTCAATAATAAGTCTTTTATGGATATTCAATTTGAAGGATTGAGTCCAATTGCACCAAGCTACTTTTTTGTTTTCAAAGATTTTAAAGGCTTTCAAGATTATTCCAAAGGTTTTGCTGTTGATAAATTGTTTAATATTTATTCTGTTGGCATTGTAACTGCAAGAGACGCATTTACTATTGCAGATAATAGAGAAGAGCTAATTAATAGAATAATGAAATTTATTGATCTTGATGAAGAAGAAGCTCGTCAGGCATTTAAACTTGGGAAAGATGTTCAAGACTGGAAAATAAAATACGCAAAAGAGGATCTTATAAATTCAAATTTAGATCAAAATAAAATTACTAAGATTGCTTATAGATTATTTGATGACAAGTATACTTATTATACAGGGAAATCAAAAGGATTCTTGTGTAGACCGAGAAATGAAGTTATGAAACAATTTATCTCAGGTAATAATTTAGGACTGGTTATTTGCAAACAGTTCAAAACTGGTAAAAACTATGCCCATGTATTTCTTACAGATAAAATTGTTGAATCTTCTTTCATATCAAATCGAACTAGCGAAATTAATATAGTATTCCCTCTCTATATTTTTGATTCGAATAATAAGCAAAATAATTTCTCAAATCCAAGTTATGTAAATCATAATCTAAATTTGGATATAGTTGGAGAACTATCTTCAATAGTGAATATTCCTTTCACTTCTAATAATGCTCAAAATAAAACTCTTCAACCAATAGATATTTTCGATTATGTTTACGCGATATTACATTGCCCAACTTACAGAAAAAAATATGTGGAATTTCTTAAGATTGATTTTCCTAAAATTCCTTATCCTAAAAATAGAGATTCATTCTTTCAGTTAGCAAAATTAGGGAAGGATTTACGCTTATTACACTTATTCAAGAGTGATTCGACTGATGAGTTGATAACAACATATCCCAATAATGGTGATAATGTAGTAAAGAAAATTAAATACACAAATAGACGTGTTTATATTAACAACGAACAATACTTTGATAACATTAGCCGTTCTGCTTGGGAGTTTCAAATTGGAAGCTATAACCCACTTCAAAAATGGCTTAAAGACCGAAAGGGTAAATCAATATCTTCAGCAGAAATATTCCAATATCAAAAAATTGTATTAGTAGTTGAGAAGACAAAGATAATGATGGATGAAATAGATAGCATATTTAATTAATATGTGAAAAAAATCAAAATGAACTAGTTTAGATAAAATAATTTTGGTGATCATTGTAAACATATGAATTGTAAACTATTATTAGAATTGAGGTATCAAGTGATTCTAATATTATATATGGATTAGATCTAGTTCCTGCGAGAGGATATAAAGATGAATTTAAGTCAATTTGCTCGAATAGTAAACCTTTCACAGAAAACTGAAATTGAAAAGGTCAAGCTTGTTGCATTTTTTGAAAATGCTACAAAAGGAATGTCAACATTTATCATTGATGATATTATTGAGATACTAAGTGTCATTGGGCATCATATTTCTAACAAATCTCGTTTGAAACAGAACCTAGCTAAGTCCAAAGCGTTCAAAAAAATATCAAATGGTGAATATGCGATAATACCATCATATAAGGAGAAATTACATGAAGATTATGATTGTTACTTTAATGATGAAAATGAAATTGTATCGAATAGTGAGATATTAGATGAGTCCCTATTTTTAGGGAAAAGGGGATATTTAGATAAACTAATCAAACAAATTAATCATTGCTACAAGTATAACTGCTATGATGCATGTGCTGTATGTATGCGAAGGATATTTGAAATTATTTTGATACTTGCATTTGAAAAAAAGGGTTTACAAAATGAGATTCAAAACGACGGTGACTATATTAACCTTGAAGCAATTATTTCTAAAGCACAGAGCAACAAAGTATTGAATTTGTCAAAATCAAAAAAATATTATGACGAAATTCGATTGCTTGGGAACTATTCTGCACATAAAAGATATTATAATGCTCGAAGAATGGATATAGATAACATCAAAATTAAGTACCGCGTATGCCTTGAAGAACTTTACTACTTAGCCGGGTTTATTGAGTAAATTAATGTAGAAAGTAGCTTATAAAAAAGTTGAATGTAATTTTCATGTGATATAGAATAAAAGTAAAATATATGGGAGGCGAAAAAATGTCAGATGTAAAAATAAGCATCAACATAGTTAACGGCAATATCGATATTGAAGCACCAACAGAAGCTCTTGATGAGATCGTTCGCAAAATCGAGGTTTTAATTCCCAAACTAATTGATGCAAGAAATTCCCAACCGAATAGATCAACCAATGTTGAAGATAATACCAAAATCTCATCTGAAGAAATAGTTAAACCAGTTCAAGTCAATGGCCCGAAGAAGACAAAGAATAATAAAAAGGTAAATGCAAAATCAAATTCAAAGCTAGAAAGTTACAAGCTAACCGATGTCTCAAAAGAGAAGAAAGATGATTTATGCTCGTTCTACTCTCAAAAATCTCCAACGATTCAAAAGGACCAAGTATTAACAATTATGTATTGGTTTAAAAAGAATATGGAAGTTAATAACCTTGGTGTCAATGAAATATACACTGGATTTCGTGTTGTTAATGTAAAAGTTCCAAAGAGAATTTCATCAGTTCTTTCAAACTTAAAGTTAGAAGATAAAATCTCAGGAGATTCAAATAATGGCTACTACATGACTCATGTTGGGGAAGGCTATGTAGAAAAAGATCTTCCACAAGCTGATAATTAGTTTGAGCAATTGGCTTCAATAGTGGTTTTAACATTTTTTAACATCGCACAAAATCAAATATCAATATAAGCAATTAAAGATAACGTCAAAACAGTAAGAAATGTTGGCAAATAAGGCCTTTCGGGACTTATTGCATGAAAACAATGCACCCCCGATATTACTGGAAATCGTGTAACGGTTAATAGCCGTTCGAGGGTTCGAATCCCTCTCTCTCCGCCAAGATAAAGGGCTTCTGGAGTTTGACTCCGGAAGCCCTTCTTGTATCTATTTGGTGATTTTATTACGACTTCGGCTGCCATGGAGATTCTTGGCCTGTAGGCCTCTCAGACAAGACAAATCATTCACGATATGGTCGAACAAAATCTGCTTAAAGTCCGTGGTGTGAAGCACGATCGGGCATGTGTATTGAAAATCACACAATCACTGTCTTCTGGTGAATGATTATGCCGTTAGATAAGCATGTTGATAAGCGGCAATTTTGTCTGGCGGGTCAACGCCTTCGGGCGGAAAATGAGGGAAAAAAGCAACAAAATGACCGATTGAACCAAATAATATCTAGGATACTTGCAAAGTAAACCAAACCCACTCCAAACACATTGAAAGTAAACAGCGTGCTACGGAATACTCGCAAAGCAATCGTGAAAGCAGATATTACTATTGGCTTCAGATCCTGCGAAATGAGGAACTGGCTGTGCGTCCGGCCGGTGCCCATGCCAGTGCCTGCGCTTATTCGCTGATTGAAACCGCTAAAGCTAACGGTATTGAACCTTATGCTTATCTCAAAACGCTTCTAATATTGATTCCCTGCAGTGATTACTGTAAAAATCCTACTATGCTGGAACAACTGATGCGTGGCATGAATTCATGCAGTCTACCTTGTCCGCACTGCACTCTTCCGATACTCCAGCGGCGTCATGCCAGTCAACCTCTTGAAAACATTTTGAAAGTAGCTCTGTGATGAAAAAGCCAGGTGATCGGAAATTCCGCTTAATGTTTTGTTGGTCATAGCCAGAAGCCTTTTTGATTCCTCAATTTTCATTGAGGTAACACATTCATTGATGCTCTGTCCCGTATGGCGTTTAAAGCGTTTACACAGATAGGTTCTTTCAACCTTAATAGACTCTGCAATATCCGCAGTCGTGATTTTCTGATCAATGTGACGGTTGATGTAATTGATCACTTGCTGCACGATTTTAGCCGAGCTGACTGGATGGCGGATGGCCTTGACCTGACTGGCGAAATCGATGATCATGCTCATCAGCAGCCTGGTGAGTCCCAAATAATTATCAAGAAGTTCGGCCTGCTGGTCATAGCGGTCAACCAGGGCAAAAGCCGTTTCCACCGGCAGGCCGCCACGCACGGCGGCGCGGGAGAGCAACGCTGAAAAACCGATCAGGATATTCTTTTCCTGCCGGATTTCATCCAAAGCTACCTTGCCGGCA
Source organism: uncultured Saccharofermentans sp. (assembly GCA_963675845.1). Classification (GTDB taxonomy): domain Bacteria; phylum Bacillota; class Clostridia; order Saccharofermentanales; family UBA5734; genus UBA8949. The sequence continues at coordinate 1,182,649 of OY776634.1, forward strand.
ATGCCGCTGTTTGGCGCGACAGCAAATAATTCCATCAGTCTGTCCGGCTGGCCGAATTCGACCAGAGACAAGATCTGCTGTTCATATTCAAAAGTATTGTGAACGGGCTGTTCAATTTCGGCGCTCGCCGATTGATCGATTCTGTTGCTGGCAATGATCTCTTTTAAATCTCCGGGGAGCATCAATTCAGCCAGATATATTCTTGTGCCGTTGACAAACCAGCAGAAAGAGCAGATCATCTGAGCAAAATTACGAATATCCAGATGGGGCATGCTGTTGAAATAATCCAGAAGCTCTCGCCAGCGAGCAGCTGGCTCACCCTGGGTATGCAAATATTTAATGGCCTGGGCTCGTGTCATTGGGAACTGAAGACTGGGTCCGATGAGATAAGAAATATCATCTGACATTTCTCGTACAAGCCCGAAACACATATGATCATTCGTGATGCGAAAGACGGCCGGTGCCTGACCAGTAAGCATTTTCTCACGCTCGGGCAATGCGGGATCAGGATTTAAGGTCGCTTGGCTGATTGTTTCGATCCATTCTGTCCCACGATAAATCCTGACAGGCAAATTCGACAAATTCCCCATCATTTTAGCCGTGTATCGATAATCAATATTCATCAGTCACCGCCCACGAAAATATGAATTAATTCTATAATGAAATGCACATAATTACAAGATAGCAGCCTGAAGTTTCTGCATAATGACGATAAAGGTAATTCTGCCCAATTCACTGTCAGGAGGAATAACCCATGACCAAACGAGCTCGCAGACAATATCCGGAAGATGCCAAAACGAAATTCGGATTGTCCACTATGCCCTGGGTTAATACAGGCGGGGCTGCTTTCATGACCAGTCTGTTCATGCTTTATCTGACGGACTATGCAAACATTGGAGCCTTCGCGGCAATTCTCGGCACGTCGCTGCTTCTTTTCGGCCGGATCTTCGATGCGGTTAATGATCCGCTCCAGGGTTGGATCATGGATCGGGCAAAGCAGGGCAGATTTGGCAAATACCGGCCGTTCATCATGCTCAGCATCGTTCTGACGGTCATTGCCATCCTGATGCTTTACGGCTTGCCGCCGGCCATCGCCCAAAACCCTGTTCTTGTGTCGATCTGGGTCATTTTCTTTTATCTGCTGTATGACTTTGGCTCCTCGTTCTATGCGCAGACACCGTTGATGATTTCACTGTCCAGCGATCCGGATGTCCGGGCTCGGCTGACCGTATGGCCGCGTGTCGTCGGTATGGTCGTCGCCATTCCGTTTGCATTTTTTATTTCAATGGTGGCGGGTCTGAACAATGTGATCGGCAATATGAGTAAATCCTTTTCCTTAATGACGCTGATTATCATGCTGCCGATCGGCATTATTTCCATGATCGGTATTTTGCTGGTCAAAGAAGGCAAACATGCGGTCCCCGAGGACGTCAAGGGAAAATTCAATATCAAAGAAATCTTCTTCATGTTCAGAAACAACAAACCTTGGGCGATCAGTCAGTTATCGGCGATCTTTGGTGGATTCATCTGGACCCTGGTGCTCGCTACGACAACGTATTACGTCAAATGGACCTATTGTGCCGATCTGACAACGGGTGCAATTGACGGTGCAAAGCTTGGCCTTTACATCACGATCATGGGCATGATGCAGATGTTGCCGGTCATGCTGGCCGCCATCCTCAGTCCTCGCCTGATGAAACTGTTCAAAAACGCAGTCCGGTTGTTCCAATTTGCCCAGTATGTTATTGCTGCGATTGGTATTATCATGTTTTTGCTCAATCTGGCCGAGATTCTCGCAGCCAGCCCGACAGTTTTCTTCATCCTGCTGGCAGTGACGGAATTTGCGATCGGCCTTTGCTTCGTGCCAGGCACCGTCATCGGCATGGAAACGATGGATTACGGGCATTATAAAACAGGCCGTGAAATGCATGGTATTATCAATGCCACCAGCAACTTCATCATGAAAGCCCAGGGCGCCTTGTCGTCGGCGATGGTCGGAGCGATTCTGATCGCGATCGGCTATCAGGTCGACTCTGCGACTGACACTTTTCTCGGTGAACTTAGCTCAATCCCAGTCATGACCGATTGGTTTATCGTTGTCAGTGGCTTGTTGCCGGCAGTATTTGCCATTATCTCCAACATTATCCTCTATTTCTATCCGATCGACGAACAGATTCGGGCAGAGATGAGAAATGAACTCGACCGTCGCAAACAGGAAGCGGCGGCTTCGGAAAACTGATATGGGCAAAAGATTCGACTTAAATCGAGATTGGCAATTTGGCAAAGCGGGTGCCGCAACCGTTCGCGTCAATCTGCCTCATGATGCCATGCTGACGGAATACCGTTTTGCCGAAAGCCGAAATGGTGTTCAATCCGGCTATTTTCCTGGCGGGAAGTATACCTATTTGAGGAAAGTTGAGATCCATCGTAATTGGCTCGGCAAGAGGATCGAGCTGCTGTTTGAAGGCGTTTACCGCAATGCGACGATTTTGGTTAACGAAAAAACGGCTGCTTTCCACGCTTATGGCTATACGGAGTTTAAGGTTGATATTTCCGATTTCGTGACAGCTGGTGAAAATATCGTGGCCGTGGATGTGGACAATAGCCTCGTCCCCAACTGCCGCTGGTATTCGGGTGCGGGCATTTATCGTCCGGTGTGGCTGCTGGTGGATGAAGAAGATGAACCTCGGATTGTCACAAAGTCGTATGATCCCGCCGTGATCGAAGTGACCGGAGCGGAGCATATTGAGATCTACGACGGTGAAACGCTGATCGCCAGGGGCGGCGCCGGCCTCTATGAGATTGACGATGCCAGGCTGTGGAGTGACGAAACGCCGTACCTTTACACCTGCAGAGCAAATGGCCACAGCATCCGTTTCGGCATCCGTAAAATCGAATGGAGCGCCAGAACCGGTCTGCTGATCAACGGCAAGCGCACTCTGCTCCGTGGTGGCTGTATCCATCACGATAATGGCGTGTTGGGCGCCTGTTCTTACCCGGAAGCAGAGCATCGCCGGGTGAAAATTCTGAAAGAACAGGGATTCAACGCTTTGCGCAGTGCCCACAATCCTGCCAGCCGCGCGTTACTGGAGGCCTGCGACGAGTTGGGCATGCTGGTGATGGATGAGTGCTTCGATGGATGGTATACACCGAAGGATTACCATGATTATTCCAGACAGTTCATGGATCATTACCCTGAGGATCTTACATCTATGGCCAAAAAGGACATCAATCACCCCAGCGTAATCATCTACTCCATCGGCAACGAGGTCACCGAAACCGCCGATGCCAGGGGCGTCGCCCTGGCCGGAAAAATGCGGGACCTGCTGCACCGACTGGATGATAGTCGTCCGGTTACCTGCGGCGTGAATGTGCTTCTGAACGTGTACACGAGGCTGGGATTGGGCGTGTATAAGGACAAAGGAAACTACAGTCCTGAACCTCTGCCCGAAGGGAAGGGATATCAGGAGAAAAAGGCTGGTTCAGCATTTTTCAATGCCATGGCTGGTAAACTTGGCGGACTGATGTTTTTCATGAGCAAAAATCGCCTGGCGGAAAAGATCACAGCCAATATAGCACAGTCTCTTGACATTGTGGGACTAAATTACGCGTCCTCCCTTTATGACATTGATGCGCATAAGTACCCGGGCCGGATGATGGTGGGCTCTGAAACCATGGCGGCCAACCTGCCCTACAACTGGGAACGGGTGAAAAAATATCCACAGCTGATCGGTGACTTTGTCTGGTCGGCATGGGATTATGTAGGCGAGGCCTGTATTGGTGATTGGACTTACCATTCCTATAAAGGCTTGCCACTACTGGCCGGCCAGGGGATGATCGACATGACCGGCAAACCGCTGGCATCCATGGCGTTTTTACAGACGGTGTGGGGACTGCGAAAAGAACCCTTCATCGCGGTTTCGCCCCTCAATCACGCTGATGAGACACCCTCCACCGGCGCCTGGCAATTCACCAATGCGATAGACTCCTGGACCTGGCACAGCTTTGAAGGGAAGAGAGCCACCGTTGAGATTTACTCGGATGCCGATGCAGTTCGACTGGAATTGAATGGCAAGCGGATCGGCACAAGGAAATTGAAAAACTTCCGTACGGTATTCAAGATGAATTACGCACCGGGCGTTTTGACCGCCGTTGCGCTGGCTGCAGACGGACAGGAAATCTCCCGCTCCAGTCTGACAACTGCAGGTCAGGAAATGATCCTCACGGCCAAAGACGAAACGCCTGCCGGAGAACAACACTTCATTACGATCGAGTTTACCGATCAAAACGGCAATTTGCTGCCCTATGTGGAGCAGTCTGTAACGTCAGAACAGAGGGCTGCACGCTGTTGGGCCTGGGTAGTGCGCTTTGCAAGACCGACGAGCGCTATGACAGCGATAATTTCACGAGCTACCGGGGTCGGCTGCTGGCGGTCGTTCAGGGACACGGCCGCATGAGCGTCACCAGTCAGAATGTGTTACCGGTCAGTTTGGAGGTGTTAAGCGATGAATAAGCAAGTCTATAATCCTTTTCTTCCCCTGAACGAATACATTCCTGATGGCGAGCCCCATGTCTTTGGTGATCGGCTGTACCTTTACGGCAGCCATGACCAGGCAGGTGCCGACCGCTTTTGCGTAAAAGATTACACCGTGTGGTCAGCGCAGGTTGACGACCTTGCTGACTGGACTTGTCACGGCGTGACTTATCGCAAGGATCAGGATGCCAGAGTTAAAGAAGGCAAGCTGCCGGATTATTATGCCCCCGACTGCGTTCGGGGAAACGACGGCAGATATTATCTTTACTACGTGGCCATGGGCCCCAATGTCCATCCGTTCGGTCCCATGTCGGTGGCGGTGGGCGATGCCCCGGCCGGACCTTTTGCATATCTGGGCGATGTTCGTAATCCCGACGGGACGCCGCTGGCTCGCTACCTGACCAACGACCCAGCCGTAATCAATGACGATGGAACAATCCGGCTATACTATGGCTGGTCAATCAACCGGGATTTTCGCTGCAAGCTGCTGGCGCCCGTTTTCAATCTGGTCCAAAGCAAGCTGTTCGCAAGACCGATAGCCGAAATCAGGAATACTCAACCCAGTATCAATGGCTGCGCTTATGTTGAGCTGGAGAACGATATGCAGACCGTAAAGTCGGAGCCGAAGCTGGTGCTGGACAGCCTGACCACGGCACAAAAGGGTACACTTCTATATAAGCACCCATTCTACGAGGCGGCATCAATCCGCAAATTCGACGACCTCTACTACTTGGTTTACTCCTCCGGGCATAACAACGAGCTTGCCTACGCCACGAGCCAATACCCCGACCGGGACTTTGTCTGCCGGGGCACGATCATTTCCAATGCCGACCTTGGGGTGAACGGCAATAATGTGCCCAAAGCCCCCGCGGGTACCATTCACGGCGGCATCGAGAAAATTAACGGACAGTACTATATTTTCTATCATCGTTGCACCCATGGTACAGACTTTTCCCGCCAGGCCTGCGCTGAGCCCATCGAAATTGAAACGGGTGGAACCATTCGGCAGGTCGAGATCACCTCCTGCGGCCTGAATGGCAAGCCGTTGAACGGGAAGGGAACTTATCCAGCAGCCATCTGCTGCAATCTTTATACCGGAGGCAAGATGCCGCTAGGCCTGGAGCACCGGGGTCAATTTCCGCAGGTTATCGAGGAAAATGGCGTACAGATGGTATCCGGCATCGTGGACGGGACGATTTTGGGCTATAAATATTTTGACCTTTTGGCAAACACACGACTGACCGTGAAAATCCGGGGATCGGCTACCGGAACTTTGGAAGTTCGCAGCGGAGAAAAGGGCAAATATATTGGCAGCATTAAGGTCGAAGCCGTTGACGGCTGGTATGAAGTGACGGCCGTGCTTAAAAACGAAGACGGAAAATCGGCACTTTTTCTGACCTTTCGCGGCAGCGGGAAATTGGAAATACTCGAGTTGATATTAGGGGAGGACTGACATGAAAATTACCCTTGATCCTAAAGGTAAAACCAGAAAAACCGACTACTCCTGGCAGGAAGGTCTGGGTTGTGACCATGCCTGGCAGCTTCACCGCACGGATATGGTGGAACAGCTCCGCTACGCCCATCAGGAGCTGGGCATCCGCAGCTTGCGCTTCCATGGCATCTTTGACGATGCCATGTGGACGATCGCTGATCTGTGCACCTTATCACCCATGCCCGGTGGCGGAAAAGTGCGAGAATGGAATTTCCGCCAGTGCGGGCATGTGTATGACAATCTGCTGTCCGTTGGCGTGAAACCCTTTGTGGAGCTGAGCTTCATGCCCAGCCAGCTGGCCAGAACCAGAAAAACCGGCCTGCACTACAAAAACCATACCTCGCCCCCGAGGGACTGGAACGAGTGGAGCGATTATATCAAAGCGTTTATCCGTTTTTTGCTTGACCGTTATGGCGAAGCGGAAGTGAGAAGCTGGTGGTTCGAAGTCTGGAATGAGCCGGACTTGACTGGCTTCTTCTCGGGAACTCAGGCTGAATATTTTAAACTCTACGAAGTCACCGCCCGGGCGGTGAAGTCTGTCGATCGTGACATTTGCGTTGGCGGCCCCTCCACCAGCGCCTGCAAGTGGATCGCTGAATTCACGGCCTATTGCAAGAACAATGATGTTCCGTTAGATTTCATCTCCACCCATCACTACCCCGGCGATGCATTTGGCAATCTGATCACCCCGGCCAACTATGCCGGCATTTTCAAAACCATGCTGAACGCGGTGAAAAAGCGCGCCGACCTGACCGAGACCCTGGGCAAGATGTTTTTCTACCCCGACAAGGCCGCCCGGGTAACCCGAGACGCCCTATCTAAAATGGACGATCAGCTTTCGGCCAAGGTGAATGATCTGCCCTTGTTTATAACCGAGTGGAACTCTATGGCTATCTTTGCCGCGCCCATCCATGATGAGAAATATTCGGCAGCCTTTGTCCTGAAATCGGTTCTTGATCTCAAAAATGACTTTGCCGGCTATTTTTTCTGGTGCCTGAGTGATCTTTTTGAGGAGCAGATTCAGCTCAACAAACCGTTTATCGGCGGCTTTGGCATCCTGACCAACGATGGCATCCCCAAGCCCAATTTCTGGGCGTTCAAGCTGTTGAGCAAGCTCTATCCGGAGCGGCTGGACATTGGCTTTCGTGCCTTTGGCGATGTGGCGTATGCAGCCTTCCGTCAGAATGACAGCGTTCAGGCGGTGGTCTGCGCACAGTCGAATGACCCGAACAAAAATGAACGCCACGAGATCGAGATCGAGATCGACGGCCTAGCAGTCTCGGCTCAGGTGGAACGTATAGATGACAGTCATTGCAATCCGAAAAAAATGTGGCTGGAAATGGGTGCGCCTCAGAACCTGACACCCATGCAGGTTGAGAACATCAAAGCGCAGTCAAAGCTTAAGGCAGAAACGGCTGGGTATAAGATTCGAGACGGCAGGACTGTCCTACAATGCTCTGTTCAGACCAACGATATTGCATTATATACCCTTGAACTGGAGGGCTGATCATGGCATTTTCGAAAGAATTCCTGTGGGGAGCTGCCACGTCGTCCGCTCAGATCGAGGGGGGATGGAATGAAGACGGCCGAACACCATCCATCTGGGATGTAGCACCAAAAGATAAGATCAAGAACGGCGCAAACTGTCATAATGCCTGTGACCACTATCACCGTTGGCGCGAAGACGTGGCCCTGATGAAGGCATTAGGCCTGAAGAGCTATCGCTTCTCCATCTCATGGTCCCGCATCATGCCTGAGGAGGGGAAGATCAACGCCAAGGGCGTTGCGTTCTATTCTGATTTGATCGACGAGCTTCGTGAAAATGGCATCGAGCCCCTGGTGACGATTTACCATTGGGATCTTCCGGTCTGGGTCCAGAAAAAAGGCGGTTGGCTGTCCAAAAAGATTGTCGATCTGTTTGCAGACTATACCCAAGCGGTGGTCGACGCGCTTTCTGACCGGGTGACCTGCTGGATCCCATTAAACGAGCCCCAGTGCTTCATCATGAACGGCCATATGGTAGGCGCTCATGCGCCTTTTAAAAAGCGCTATCTGGCCCTGTCCAGACTGACCCGGAATTGCCTGATGGCATTCCAGGCCAGTGCGGAGGTCATTCGCAAACATGCGAAAACTGAGCCGAAAATTGGCATCGCCATGGCGGCATCTTGCTTTATTCCCGAGAATGAAAGCGAGCAAGCCATCAAAGAGGCACAACATCAAACTTTTTACGTCAAATCCGGCGTCATGTCCAACCGCTGGTGGAGCGATCCGCTGCTGTTGGGCAAGCCCGTCCGCGCATATGGCCTCTACCGGACTCGCCAGCGTGATATGCCGAAGATCCAGACCAAGCTGGACTTTATCGGTTTGAATGTCTATTCGCCATTCCAAAACAACTGGTACGGCACCAACAATGAACTTCCTCCGGGACGTAAAAATTCTCTGGGGTGGGTGAATGACGGCCGATGCCTCTACTGGACGATCCGTTTTTTCCACGAACGCTACGGGCTGCCTGTCATGGTCACCGAAAACGGCATGTGCGACGACGATGTTGTCGCCGCTGACGGTGGAATTCACGACGAGAAACGCATCGGCTATATGAAAGATTATATCGGCCATGTCAAGCGTGCCGTAGATGAAGGTTACCCGGTACTGGGTTTTCAGTATTGGTCGCTGATGGACAACTTCGAATGGGCCGAAGGCTACGGCCCCCGGTTCGGCATCGTGCATGTGGATTTTGCATCGCAGAAGCGCACCCTGAAAGATTCAGCGCTTTATTATCGGGAAATCATCCGCACCAATTGCGAGAACTTATAATTGAACTGGCAAAGAGATGGTTCAGGCCAAATTGGGCGGCGGCAACTGCCGCCGCCCATAAAAAACGGTTATTTAGTGTTCGTTGCCGGTCACAGCGGCCATATCGACACCTCGGGTTTCCTTGGCCTTTAGCATCATCAGAATCAAGCCGATAACCAGGCCAGGCATCATTGTGCTCAGAGAGCTGATGCCAATGTAGGCATCGCCCAAAATGTTGATCAGCACCGTTACCACTGCCAGTGAAAGGCCGAGAACGATCAGGCTGAACATGGGCTGGACTTGCCACAGAATGGACACTTGTCCTGATGCCACTTGGATGGCCGGGCATTGATCCGCAAGCGCTTTACCCCGTACGAATCTGAGTAGAAATTGTGTCCAAGCACAACCGCCCTCTTGACACCAACTAACTGTTTGCATAATGTATTAGCTGAAGCCATCTGCTTGATCTCCTTTGTGTGTTTTGTTCGACACTAATACATTAAAGGATTGCAGGTGGTTTCATCAATATTCAATTGTCTTATACTGGCTTTCTACCCACTCTTATGCCCGAAGCCTCTCAATTCTCAATAATATTAAGTAAGACATCAAGCTCACTCAACCCAATGATTACAATGCATTAATCCGAAAGAGAACTAAATAATATCCTCTCAATCCCACTGGAAGTCGCATAACGGTTTATAGCCGTTCGAGGGTTCGAATCCCTCTCTCTCAGCTAAACTAAGACTCAAAATCGTGATGGTTCGGGTCTTTTTCATGTTAATTGATTTAACAAAATGTGCGAAATTCTCCCACCTCTAAGCCTAGCGAAGGTGGTGAGATGGATAGCACAAGGCAATGCATGAGCGTTGTCTTTCTTTTGACCATCAATCATTGAAAATGCCACCTCTTGATGATAAGACAAGAACATACGTTCGGTTAAGTTATGAGAGGAGGTTAAGATGTACAGAACAATGAAGATACCCTTCAAAGCCAAAACCCAGGATATCGACCGTCTGTTTGAATGCAACCGTATCGGCGGAGATATTTGGAACCAATGCCTTTTGGAAGCCAAGCAGTATGCGCTTGCCCATCATGGCCAATGGATCAGCAAGACAAAATTGCAGCAATCGCTCAAAGGCAAGTTTCCACTTCATTCCCAGAGCGTACAGGCGGTTGCCCATCAGTATCTTTTTTCCAGAGATGCAGCCAAACAAGCACGAAGACTAGGGGTTGGCAATAAGTATCCCTATAAGCAGAAAGCGCATTACAACACGAAATGGATCGATCAGGCCTTTCGGATCAACGGGAATACAATCAGCCTGTCTTTAGGCAATTGGCAGGGCAAACGCCAACGACCGATTGCGGTTCGTGTTCCCAAACTGCCTGCAGGTGATATCAAGGAAATCGAACTGATCTATGACCGCAAACTGATGTTGTGCGTCTCTTATGATGATGGGCAAGAGCCTGTGCTTCAGAACAACCCCCCGTGTGTGGCAGCCATTGATCCGGGCGAGATACATGCCATTGCAGCCTTTTGTGAAAAGGGCAATGCCCTGATTGTGACCGGTCGTAAACAACGGGCTATCCATCATTTCAGGCATCAGAAACTCAAGGAACTGCAAAAGAAAATGTCACACTGCAAGAAAGGGTCCAGACAATGGAAGAAATACAATCAAGCCAAGCGATATATGCTTTCCAAGTCTGATGCACAGCTGAAGGATGCCGTTCACAAAACTACGAAACGCTTTGTAGACTGGTGCCTGGAGCAAGCCATGACCGAGGTGGCCATGGGCAACCCGCAAGGCGTCCAGTTATCGACCAGGAAAAAGAAGAAAGCCAGCCGAGGCCAACGGCAAAAATTATCGAACTGGACTTTTGGCCAAACCAGGGCGTTCCTGGCCTATAAACTGGAGGCCAAGGGAATCGTGTTTGCGATGCAAGACGAATCCTATACTTCACAGACATGTCCTGTCTGTCAAAGCAGAAAGAAAATTTCTTCACGCCATGACAAGTGTCGGTGCGGATATGAAGAACACCGTGATATCCATGGTGCCAGAAACATCCTGTCGAAGTATCGCTACGATGAAATCCGACACCTCTGTCGGACAACCCAACTGACGTATCTACGGATTGCGTAAGCAAGAAGTAGTAAAAGGCCAGGACCGGCCCACAAGATGTGTTGCTTATGGATCCTGAGATGTTGACTCACATGTCTTTGCCATGAGAGCTGGTGGCAAAACCACCAGCTCGCTTGAGAAATGTTTCAGTGGAAATAAGAAACTCCCACTTCAATCGTATTGAGCGATCAGTGGGAGAGGTTCATTCTGCGTCCGAAATACTCGTGATAAGGTGATGACGCTTTTTCGGTGATTTTGTGAAAAACAGTGAGATCGCTGAAATAACAGGAATAGCGGCCAAAGCCAAGAGTATTTCTTTGTAACCATTGAAGAGGACAAACGCATTGCCAAAGACTGTGGGGCCTAGCGAGCTGCCTATAACCAGCGCCATTGAAAACAACCCCATAATGCTCCCCAAGTGCCTTCGGCCGAAAAAGGTCGGAAAAATAAGCTTTTGGGTAAGCATAAACGCTGCACCTGTAAGTCCAAAGATTACAGCATATGCCATGGTTTGTATTGCAGAATTCGCAAATGCTAGCAAGACATATGATAAAGATTGCATCAGTGAAATTATTGCTAATAGGATCTGGGGTCTTTTGACTTTGTCTATGAATAGGCCTGTGAGCAAGCTGGATCCTAATCCTAAAATGGGGGATATCGACATGGCTGTGGTTGCAAAATCTTCCGAAAGTCCGATCTCCCGAGTGATCGATATGAAGTTTAGCCAGAGTCCCGTTCCGATCATGGAAGCCTGCATGGCGGAAAACAAAATGATCCATAATGCGAAAGACTTTAAAGCTTCACGCCTTGTTAGAGAAGTCTTTTCGTCTAACTCGATCATTTCAAAATCAATCTTGCTTATGGTATTATGCTTGGCATTATCTGGGGATAGCCCAACATCCTCTGGTTTGTTAATTACGAATAAAAAGCAGATTGGAAGGAATATAATAAGCAAGCTTGCTCCTAAAACTATAAAGGCTGTCCTCCAACCATATGTGTTGATCAAAACCTGGTTGAGTTTAGGGAAAACGGATGCGCTGAGTGAACCAAACAGCCCTGTTAACATAATGGCTAACCCGCGCCTTTTTATAAACCAGTGAGGAGTTACCACGCCTGCTGCGAGCCCAAGCATTCCCGGGCCTGAAAAACGGCCTAGGAAAAAACCCAAGAAAAGCAAGATGAAAGTTCCTGTCATAAAACTCAAAACGAGCATTGCAGCGGTTAAAAGCAGCGTTGCGATCAGCATGACCTTCTTTGCGCCGAATCTATCCACGTTTTTCCCGATACCTACCATTGTTAGACCGGATACTAATGATGCAAGTGAATAATAGTTGTTGACCTGGGCGCGTGTAAAGCCAAAATCATTGATGAAGTGATCTATGAACAGAGAAAAAGAATATGTCTGTGCAGGGCCTGTAAAAAATATAGCTATACCGGTTAGGATAATTATCCACCATCCGTAAAAGACAGGTGTCTTTGTTGCAATTATTTTCTGCAGGTTAACTAGTCTTTCCATATTTGCCTTTCTTTGTCTAAATATGCAATCAACAGTATACAGCAATATGCAAGGTCGTGCGGCTAAATATCTAGACAAGTCAAATTGGATGATTACCATCAGATGAGAACAACAAGCGACTGATCCTTTGCCAGCTCCCAATTTTCATTGGCTAGGATGCAGACTTAATAGGCATTCTATGTGAAAACCTAAATATATAAATATCTTTACCTGCCGTGTGTATTGAACTAAACTGAAATAGATATAAAAGCGGAATTTAATTGGGGGAAATTATAATGGAAGACGAAAAACGAAACAACAAGCGAAGTGTATTATTCTTTTTCATCATAACTTTCATTTTTTCATGGTTGCTTTGGTTGCCTTTTGTACTTGATGGATTGGGCATCATCCAGCTGTCCGAGTCGATATCTTCGCTGATGACACTTGCTGTCATGATCGGGGCTTTTGGACCCTTAGTTTCCGCGCTTATTCTGATCGGCCGTAATGAAGGCCGGGCCGGGATCAAGCAATTTTTCCGCAATGCGTTCAGATTTCGGGTGAGACCGATATACTATATCCTCGCATTGGCTTTACCGCTGATCACTGCAGCAGTCGCTCATTATTTTGTGAATGTTACTGGGATTGATCGTTTGCCGGCCAATTTACTGCCAGAAGGATTGGAAATTCCAGTGGTCGTCCTGATCATTCCATATTTTATTTTCATCCTGATTTTAGGCGGCGGACAGGAAGAGTTCGGCTGGCGTGGCTACGCACAGGATCCGCTGCAACAGCGATTTGGCATTTTGGGCGGCAGTATCCTTTTGGGAATCGCCTGGGGCATGTGGCATCTGCCGCTGTGGTTTATGACGGGTGAAGGGCACGCGAATTATTCGTTCTTTGCGTTTTTACTCTATACGATCAGCATGTCAGTCATTCTTGGATGGGTTTACAATGCAAGCGGGAAAAAATTGGTCATTCCGTGGATCTTGCATGCTATCAGCAATGTGTCTGTACCGCTGTTTCCGGTCCTGCATATGGCGAAGGTTGCCCAACCAGGGTATTGGGTATGGGTCGCGGTTAATATGTTAGCCGCTGCGATCCTGACGATTCTGTACTTGAAGAAAGGTGCTCAAAAAGCAATCGCTGCCAAGGCTTGACAAGTCCCCTGATACAATCCACCAATCGATGGCGCTCATCAGCTGTTTCGTCTTTCCTGTTTCTAAAACTGGGCAGTCCGGTTATAATAGGAAAATACCTTGTGTAAAAACCAATTGGCGGATGGAGACAGGTCATGGAACTTCTGAAAAATAAGATTCTCGAAGAAGGCCGGGTGAAGGACGACAAGATCATCAAGGTGGACGGATTTCTGAACCACCAGATCGATGTTGAGCTGATCGATGAGATCGGCAAGGAATTCAAGCGATTGTTCGCCGGGGAAAAGATCACCAAGATTATCACCATTGAAGCCAGCGGTATCGCCATTGCCTGCCTGACGGCGCGTTATTTCAATGTGCCGGTCGTTTTTGCCAAAAAGTCCGCCAGCAAGAATATCGACGGTGAAGTCTACAGGACGACCGTCACCAGCTTCACTCGCGGATTGGACTATACGATTATTCTGGACAAGCGTTACCTGACCGCAGGCGACCGGATCATCATCATTGACGATTTCCTGGCGACCGGCGAGGCAACCCAGGGTCTTCTGGATATCAGCCGCCAGGCCGGCGCATCCGTTGCCGGAATCGGCGTTGTGATCGAAAAGGGGTTCCAGGGCGGCGGAGACAAGCTCCGCGCAGCCGGATACAACGTCCAGAGCCTGGCGATCATCGACAGCATGGCGCCGGGTCAAGTTGTTTTCAGAGACTAGGCTGATTCTGACGACTGTATCTTATTGACTAAAACACCGGGCCGTTCGTAGATGAACGGCCCGGTGTTTTTAGTTGTGCGCCTTTTGGACTTGCTTCAGAAGATCTGTCGCTTATCGATCTTCGCGGAAGTAGGGAAGACCGAGGTTGGCGGGTGGCTGATTTTCGCGCTTCCTGCGCATTGAGACGACAATCAGGACAATGATGGTCACCACATAAGGCAGCATCTTGAACAGCTCCTGTGACGACCGGGTCAGTCCCGGGATGTAGAAGTAGAGCCAGAACAGCATGCCAAAGAGATACGAGCCCCAGATCGCTTGGACCGGCTTCCAGCGGGCGAAGATAACTAGCGCGACAGCGAGCCAGCCCAGCTTTTCGATGCCGCCGTCATTGGCCCATGTACCCTTGATATAATCCATGATGTAGTAGAGCCCGCCCATTCCGGTAATCGCAGACCCGATGCAGGTCGCCAGGTATTTGTAACGCGTGACGCTGATGCCTGCGGCATCTGCAGTGGCGGCGCTTTCGCCCACAGCACGCAGGTTGAGGCCTTTCCTGGTCCTGGCGAAGAACCAGCTTGCAACGATCGCCAGGGCGATTGCGACATAGGTCATGAAGCCGAGCGAAGACAGGAGGCTCACTTCGTTCAGGAATGGCAGGGTGGCGCGGTAGGCGCCGCTGGTCGCGGCAACCGAGATCTGGCCGACGCCGCCGGCGAGGTTGTTCATGCCGCCGCCGAAGAAATTGGCGACACCGGCGCCGAAAATTGTCAGGGTCAAACCGGTAACATTCTGGTTGGCGCGCAGCGTGATGGTCAGGAAACTGTAGATCAGACCGGCTAGAACCGATGCGGTCAACGCGCAGAGCAGCGAGATGACAAGGCCCAGCCAGGGCAGCGGCGACTCGACATTCAGCTCGTAAGCGAAGGCGCCGGCCAGGCCGGCGATGCCGCCGAGGTACATAATCCCAGGAACGCCGAGGTTCAGGTTGCCGGACTTTTCGGTCAGGATTTCGCCAATGGCGCCAAACAGGATGACTGTGCCGAAAACCATGGCTGCCTGCAAGAGGGCTATGATCTGTGCCATATCAGTTCTCTTCCTTTCCGCTGCGGAAAACCAGCCGGTACTTGGTGAAGAATTCGCTGCCGATGATGAAGAACAGGATGATGCCCGTGATCATCTGGGACGCGTAATCATTCAGGTTGAACTGCGACGCGATCTGGATCGCGCCCTTTTCCATGAAGACCAGCAGGGCGGCGACCAGGATCATGGTGAATGTATTGAATTTGGCCAGCCAGGCCACGATGATGGCCGTGAATCCGCTGCCGCCGGAGGTGTTGGTGGATATTGTGTGTGAGGCGCCGGCAACTGCGATATAGCCGGCCAGGCCGCAGATGGCGCCAGAGATCATCATGGTGCGGATGATCACGCGATTGACGTTGATGCCAACATATTTAGCGGTGCGGTCGGATTCGCCAACCACTGAAATCTCATAGCCCTGCTTGGAATAGCGAAGATAGATGTACATCGCGATCGTCAGAGCCAACACGAGGATGACATTCAGCAGATACCGCTGGCCGAAAATAGACGGGAACCAGCCGGCCTTGGTCTGCTGGTTGATAATGCCGACGGTATTTGATCCGAATGGGTTTTCCCATTCAGCTACAAAGTAAGACGTCAACTGAATGGCGATATAATTCATCATCAGGGTAAACAGCGTTTCGTTCGTGCCATACCGGGCTTTGAACACTGCCGGGACCAGTCCCCAGATCGCGCCGGCGACAATGCTTGTGGCCAGCGAGACGACCAGCAGCATCCAGGTTGGCATTGCCCGGCCCAGATAGATCATGACGGCAGCGGTTGCCAGGCCGCCGACGAGAATCTGGCCTTCAGCCCCGATGTTCCAGAAGCGCATCTTAAAAGCCGGGGCTAGCCCGATGCCGATACACAAGAGCATCACCATATCCCGGAGACTGACCCAGATCCGCTTTTCAGAACCAAAATTGCCCTCGAACATCGCGACATAGACTTTGATCGGATTGAGTTGGACAATGGCGTAGATCACAACTGCGCTGACAATCAGTGCCGCGACCAGCCCGATCACACGAATCAGCCAGCTGTTCCAGATCGGCATGGCATCACGCTTGGCGATGCGCACCAAGGGCACCTTGTTAATCTGATCCATAGCTGCTATTCTCCCTTTTTTTCGACATTAACATGCCGACATGGTTTTTGTCGGCATTTTCCCCCGGTACGATTCCACTGATGATGCCGCCGCTGAGGACCAGGATCCTGTCGCACAGTTCCAGCAGGACATCAAGATCCTCGCCGACATAGATCACCGCAACACCTTTGCGTTTCTGCTGATTGATCAGATCGTAAATGGTGTAGGATGAGTTAATATCCAGCCCGCGCACCGCGTAGGCGGTCATCAGAACAGTCGGGGAAGAGGATATCTCGCGACCGACCAGCACTTTCTGGACATTGCCGCCGGAAAGCTTGCGGACCGGCACTGACAGGCTGGGGGTTACGACATCCAGGTTCTTGACGACGGTCTGTGCCAGGTTGCGCGGTGTCTTGCGGTCTGTAAAGACAGATTTGCCGCGCCTGAATGATCGCAGCATCATGTTATCGGTCAGATCCATGCTGCCAACCAGACCCATGCCGAGCCGGTCTTCCGGCACAAAAGACAGCATGACGCCCAGCGAGAAGATATCGCGCGGGTCTCTGCCGATCAATTCAATCTCCTGTCCCGTTTGGGGATCAATATAGAGAATGCTCCCGGACTCGTGGTGCTGCAGCCCGGCGATCGATTCCAGCAACTCTTTCTGACCGGAGCCGGAAATGCCGGCGATGCCCAAGACTTCACCGGAGTTGGCTGTGAACGATACGTCTGAAAGCTTGACAACCCCCTCCATATCCCGGACCGTCAGGTTCTTGACAACGATTCTCGGCTGGGGGTCGACAGGTTCGGGACGCTCGATGTTCAAAGAGACCGCCCGTCCGACCATCATTTCGGTCATATCGGCGGCGGTCAGCTCCCGGGTCGGCTTTTCTGCAATGAATTGACCGCGTCGCAGAATCACGACGCGATCCGATATTTCCTCAACTTCATGCAGCTTGTGCGTGATAATAACAATAGCCTTGCCGCTGTCGCGCATGTTGCGCAGAACCCTGAAAAGCTTCTCGGTTTCCTGCGGTGTCAGAACAGCCGTCGGCTCATCGAGAATCAGGATGCTGGCACCGCGATAAAGCACTTTGACGATTTCGACGGTCTGTTTCTGCGAAACGGACAGATCATAGATTTTTCGGTCGGGATCAACGTCAAAGCCGTACTGCTCGCAAATGGCGCGGATCCGACGGCTGACAGCCTTCATGTCGAGATGCCCGCTGCCCGGCATGCCCAGGATGATATTCTCCGCCGCGGTCAGGACATCCACCAGCTTGAAGTGCTGGTGGACCATGCCGATGCCCAGGTCATAGGCGTCTTTTGGGCTGCGAATGGAAACCTCGTGCTTGTTGACCAGCACATGACCTGCGTCCGGATAGTAAATGCCGGACAGGATGTTCATCAGGGTCGTTTTGCCGCTGCCGTTCTCGCCGAGCAGAGCCAGGATCTCACCTTCGTAAATATCCAGGTTCACCTGGTCGTTGGCGACAACCGATCCGAATGTTTTGGTGATATCCCGCATGCAGACAGCCGCTTTGGCGTTTTGCATAGAAGTGTACCTCTTTGAAAATCATAGAAAGGGCCACTGGTTGTGGCCCTTTCCATTATCCTGCAATTGTTTAATTACTCAGCGTTCAGTTCGGTGATGCCGTCAATGCGCAGACCGAAGTACGGCGCGCTGCGCAGTGTCGATTCATGGAAGACGCCATCGGAGATCGCCTCGCCGGTGTCGCCGACCCAATCGCCGTCTGTGTCAATAGCCAGGTAGCTGGTCACCTCTTCGCCGCCGACCGTGAATTTAGACGTGTCGAAGACATTGAGTGTGCCATCCTTCAACGCGGTTTCAATTTCGGCCACTTTTTCAGCAGTGCCCTCAGCGCAGCTCTCGCCCAGTTCGGAAATCATGACTGCGCCGTCCGAGTAGCCCTTGGCCCAGTCCGTCGCGATTTCTTCACCCTTGAGGATGCTGTCGAAAGCATAGGTGTAATAGACGCCCCAGTCATTCTGGGCAGAAGTCAGCGCGGCGTTTGGCGCAACTGACAGCATATCAACGTTGTAGCCGACGCAGTAGACCGTTGTTCCGGCTGCGAGCAGAGCTTCACAGGCGGAGGGGGCACCGGTCGAGTCGGCATGCTGGCTGAGGATGATGCAGCCGGATGAAACCAGCGCATTGGCCGCTTCAGCTTCAGCTGTCGGGTCATACCATGAATTGGTGTAGGTGACGTCCATCACGACATTGTCGACAATTGACTTGACGCCGAGATAGAAGCCGGTGTAGCCGGAAACAACTTCAGCGTAGGGGTAGGCGCCGACATAGCCGAGTTTGATGTTGCCGTCAGCGTCCTTATTGGAATCCATAACCTTGCCGTCAGCGACGAGCTCAGCGAGCTTCATGCCGGCGACAACGCCTGATACATAGCGGGATTCAAAGGTGTAGTTGAAAGCGTTCTTGAAATTATCCAAGCCGGACAGCGCGGCCTGATCGCCGGTCATAGACACGAAGGTCACATCAGGATTTTCGCTGGCGGCCTGCTGCATATAGCTCTGATGGCCATAGCTGTCTGAGAAGATGTCGGTGCATCCCTGCTCAACGAGATCGGATGCCGTATCGTAGCAGTTTTCATCTTCTGAGATGTTGTACTTCCAGATGATCTGATCTTCGGAAATACCAACTGCCGCAGCAGCTGCCTTGATGCCCTGGATGTGGGCGAAATCATAGCCGGTGTTTTCATCGTGGACCAGAATCACACCGATCTTGACGTCAGCATCTCCGCCTGTTGCCTGTGTTGTGCCGGAGGTATCTGTGGTGCAAGCTGCAAATACAAATACCATTGAGAGAACGAGTAGAACTGCAAGTGTCTTCTTCATTTTCCTTTTCCTTCCTCCATTTTGTTTATAAAATTTTGCCGATGCAAAATGTTCACGTGGATGTCGTTGGAAATTCAGTTTTAGGATCGATTGGCTTGAGTTGCACTGACGGGAAAACGGCGCAAGTTTTCCTGAAATCTTACGCCGTTGCAACCACAATTTCTATTCATTAAAAATATCTCATTTTATGCTTTTTGTCAATCCTGCCGACAGTAAAACCGGCCGAGGATCTAGAGAGAAAAGCATCTTTTTGATAACACTTGATAGGAACATTGCCCCCGTCTTTGCTTTGTCGTCTTACGCCTTGTTCTTACTGATCAAGTACAGCAGCAATTTGTAATATATCCTGCCGACCAGGCGCTTGAACAGGCTGATGCGGCAGGTGAAGTAGTAAGGGCTATCGATATAGCCCTTTTCAGTCCAGAATTCAAGATCCAGCGGCAGGATCGCTGTGGCCAGAACCTTTTGCGTGTTGAACTCGATAACCTGTTTCATGGGTGGCCTGAAACTGGATCTGTTCTGGTCGTCGAGATAGAATTTGAACCGCTTGAGCTGATCGGCATGGACTGGGGCATCCAGGTTGAACAGCGTGCGGGAAATGCTGCCGGTGTAGATCGTTCCCCACTGAACGGACAAGTCCTGCAGATAGCGGACGGCCTGTTTGGAGCCGGACGCCATGGTTGTGGTTGCAAAAAAGATGGGTTTGCCGACCAGCGGCGAGCGGTGGTACCAGGCGCAACCGCGGTCGATCAGGAGTTTGAGGTATCCGGATATCTGCCTCAGGTATACGGGTGAGCCGAGGATGATGCCATCGGCTTGTTGGATCTTGTGCAAAACCTCATCTGCCTGATCCGGCAGGCTGCACGTGCCGTTGCGCAGGCAGTTTTCACAACCGATGCAGGGACGGATCTCATAATCGGAAAGGTTCAGAAATTCAATCTCGTCCTGATTGAAGTGACTGGCAATCCGGGTGAGCAATTTGTAGGTGGATTGTTTCCGGAGGCTTGCATTGATCATGATGATGCTGGCCATGGCAGTCTCCTAGTCGTCCGGGCTGCCGGCTTTGAAAAGCAGCGCCATCATTCGGCTGGCCGTTTCGGCGCCGGAGTTCTGGTTTTGCCCGGTCACGAGATTCTTGTCAGTGACAACAAGGCTGGCAAATGTGTCGAGAATCCTGGACTGACTCTTGAAGTCGGCACCAAGTTTTTTCAATTTGGCTTCGGGATGCAGTGGCGTCTTGTCAACACGAAGCTCTTGCAGCTGCCGGTCGGTGACTGCCGTGAGGATCTTGCCTTCAACCAGCGGCCGGCCATCGGTTTCTAAAGCCTGGAGAAATCCCAGCGCACCGTGACAGACCGAACCCAGGATAATCCCCTGTGCTCTGGCTTCGCTGATTTTTGTGCCCAGGACCGTGCTTTGGCCCAGATCATATGCCGCGCCCCAGCCGCCTGCGATATACACCAGATCATACTGTGGGATATTGACATCATCGATTTTGATCGAGTTTTGGACCTTGTCGCGAAACCTAGGATCTTTTAAATACCGTCTGTCCGCTTCGGTCGCCAGCGGGAAATGAAGGCTCATGGGTTCGACTGGAATTATACCGCCCTCTATTGACGCGAGGTCGACCTGGACGCCTGAATCGGAAAACGCATAATAGGCAGCGGTCATTTCCGATGCGAAGACACCCGTCGCCCGCCCGTTTGGGCCCATTGCCCCATGGCTTGTCGTGATGATCAAGGCACGCTTGCCGCGCAGATTGAAACGCCGGCCTTCATAAGGCCTGTGCAACCCCAGGATCGCCAGAATAGCCGGCAGCAGGACGATCAGCAAAGCGAGGGCAGATGCGATTATGCCAATTACGAGTGCCATGATCTCTCCAATCAGATTGATGTCATGCTTGTATTATAGATGAGTTTGGCAGATCCTGCACAGCACTTGCCGATTGCGGCTATTCCGGGATGATTTCAATTTGAGCACTTGCCGTCCGGCGATGGTGAATGAATCGGTCCACCGCCAGGATCAGGACGCTGCACACCATCAGGGCAGAAGCTGTCCAGGTCATGCCGGCAAGGCCGGTTGTATCGATCAGGTAGCCCGCCAGCAGACTGCCCAGCATGGCGCCGACGCCGCCGGGGATGATCCTCAGCAGCGACTGGCCCTTGACGACATCGGCCGGGCCGACATTCTCATTGATGAAGAAGACCTCTGAATTGATCTGCAGGCCGCCACCGAGCAAGTCCAGCATCATGAAGACGATGATCAGCTCCGGGCTGCCCAGGATCATGGTCATCAGCGACCTGACAAAAACAAAGAGGTAGGCGACCAGCAGCAAAGTGCGGGCGCTGACTTTGCGGGCGATTTTACTGTAGACGAGTGAAGTCGGGAATTGGACGGCTGCGAGCACGAAAAGCGCGACGCCGACATGCGAACTGGTGCCGCCGGCCCGGTCGATGAAATTCGGCAGGTACTGAAAAACCGCCGACGCGCCCATGAACATCAGGAAGGCCGCAGTCAAAAACACAATCAGCGCGGGATTGCCGGACAGGATCTGGCGATAAGATTTCTGACTGTCGTGCAGCATTGAACTGCGCTCGGTTTCGCCGTTGAGCGGCCCGGGATAATTGTGGAATGTCATCAGGACAAAAAACTGGGCAACCAGCAGGCCGGCATGAACAATAATCGTCGCGTCAACGCCGAATAAGCCGACAATGCCGGCCAGGGCGAGGCAGTTCAAGGCGAACATCAGCGATCCGATACCGCGTGAGACGCTGTAGTTCAACGCATAGCCGCCGTTGATATATTGGATGGCCAGCGCATCATTGATCGGCGCCAGGACGCTTTCGGCTGCACCCAGAACCATGAAGATGATGATGGAGAAGACAAAGCTTGAGCCGGAGGCCAAAAGTGTCAAGTTGGCCGCAAAGGCGATCAGGGTCAGAACCAACCCAAAGTATTTCAATGGAATCCGATGACTCAGCTTGTCCGCCAGCGTTGCCAAAAATGGCTGCAGGAAGACGCTGGCCAGCGCGCGGATGGCCATGACGATGCCGATTTGCGTGTTGCTGATGCCGCGGCTTTGCAAAAGGACAACGGCGTAGGCAGCCGTGCAGGCGATATTGGCCCAGTATAGCCCCTGGATGGCAGCATAGTGGCGGCCAAGCCGGCGGGTGTCCACCAGGCGGGCAAGGGGATTGGCACTGTTTGATTTCATTGTTGTAAACCATCTTTTCTGTAGTGTTCAACCTTTTAGGCGATCGGGAGCCTCTTGTTTGCCACGAACGATCAGCACCCGCAGATGCTGGCTGACCGCTGGAGTCAGGTGCATTGTGAGCCGTGGGCGCGAGGGCTGGAGCCTTGTTGATCCGACTTAAAATGGATGTCTTATCATTATAGGTCCTAACAATCAAATGATCTAGAAAAAAGTCTTTGCATACCCTTGAAACGGGAAGTTGACCACGCAGCCAGCGTTTCGATTGAACTGGTTTGGGCAATTCGGCAATTACTGATACTTAGTGGGCTCGGCGCAAACTGGTGCGACTTGCAGTCAGATCAATTGGTATAATTGAGTTAATGACAGCCAACGCGATTTATTGATCATCTCGGCAGGAGGGCCTAGCCATGCGATCTCAAGTGAGAAGAAGAATACTCATTTCATTAATAGCCCTGGGCGCACTGCTGGTCGTCCTGGCCGGCGGTTTTTATATCTACACATTGGACTATTATCGGGCGGACAGCGATGCTGTCCGCTTGGTTGCGGAAGATGCGAGGGTGATTCGCGAGGGGCAGTTGACAGTCTTCTATCCTGAAACAGAAGACGCGTCAACCACCGGCCTGATCTTCTACCCCGGCGGCAAAGTCGAGGACATCGCTTACGCACCGCTGCTGAAAGCGTTGTCAGACAACAACATCACCTGTGTCCTGATAAAAATGCCTTTCAACCTGGCCGTGTTCAGGATCAATGGCGCCAATAGGGTCTATGATCAATTTCCTGAAATTGAACACTGGTATCTGGCCGGACACTCGCTGGGCGGCGCGATGGCCAGCAGTTATTGCGGCGGCAACGCTGACAGGCTCGATGGTCTCATCCTGCTGGGCGCTTACCCGGTCAACGATGCCGACCTCCCCACCTTGGCGATCTACGGCAGCGAGGATATTCGGCTGGACCTGGAGCGGTTGGAGAACACACTCAATAAATTTGAAATTGAGGGTGGCAACCATGCCTATTTCGGCAACTACGGCGAGCAGGCCGGGGACGGCACTGCGTCGATCAGCCGACAGCTGCAACAGGAGATCACGGTCGAGTTGATGCGTGAATTCATGCGGGGTCAATAGCATGGAGCTGGCAGAGCACTTGAATTTGAAAGCGCCAGCCGACATAATAAATATAAACGAATATACAATTGGAGGTTGTTAAAATGTACTTTGAGCAAGAAGGCAAGGACAATACAGAGCAGGTCGCTGCTATTGTCGCGGACTATGTCAAACAAAACAAGATCCGGCATGTCGTGGTCGCATCCGTATCCGGGACCACGGCGGATATCTTCCTGAAAGCCATTCCTGAGGCGCAGATTGTCGTGGTGACACATGTTGTCGGTTCAATTGAAAAAGGCAAAGACATGATGGGCCAGGCCAAACGGGAAGACTTGACAGCAAAAGGCGCACGCATCGTCACAGCTGCCCATGCCCTGTCCGGTGTCGAGCGGGGGATTAGCAGCCAGTTTGGCGGCGTTTACCCCGTTGAGATTATGGCACATACGCTGCGCATGTTTGGCGCCGGCGTCAAGGTCGGCGTCGAATGCGCAACCATGGCGCTGGACAATGGTGCGATTCCCTACGACGAGGATGTCGTTGCCGTGGGCGGCTCGCGCGGCGGCGCTGATGCCGCGATTCTGGTCCGTCCGGGCTATTCGGCTGCGATTTTCGACACCCGGGTCAAGGAGGTTATCTGTAAGCCACGATAAGTCTGGCGCAAATCGTACCCGGCCACGGCGTTTCCGTCCTCGGAAACGCCGTGGCTTTTTGTTTTTATGGCCCCCAACCGCCAAGCAGCGGCTGCGGTTGCCCCACTGAATATATTGTATAATAGTGTTGTCAGGCCGCTGTTTCAGAAAGCCCCGGAGAGATCGGAAGGATGGTGCGATATGCATCAAATATTGTCGACGGATTCAATGGGTGACTTGACTTTGAAAGGGGTAACATGAACAAGACAGTTAAGCTATTGGTGATCAACCCGGGATCGACATCGACCAAGGTCGCGGTCTTCCATGACGATCGTATGCTGTTTGAAGAGACAATCCAGCATGACGCAAGCAGCTTGAATCAATACAACAAGATCAATGATCAGCTCGATTATCGAACGGCACTTGTGCTGGACGTTATAAACCGCAACAAGATCGACCTGGAAGCAATTGATGCCTATGTCGGACGCGGTGGTAGCGCCTGCCCGATGTCCGGCGGCGTCTATGCGGTCAGCGACCTGCTGCTCGAGCACACCCGGAAGGGCATGCTGCTCCAGCATCCGTCCAACCTGGGCTGCCAGATCGCCAGAATCTTCGCTGATCGATACGACAAACCAGCCTTTGTGGTCAATCCGCCCTGCGTCGATGAGTTCTCAGATCTGGCTAGAATTACCGGCTTCAAGGATCTCTACCGCCACAGCACGGTCCATGCCCTCAACCAGAAGGCCTGTGGTGAGCGATATGCCCAAAGCATCGGACAAAATTATTCGGCCCTCAACCTGATCATCGCCCATATCGGCGGCGGCATCTCTGTCGCGGCGCATGCCAAGGGGAAAATGGTCGATGCCAATGACGCTGTCAACGGAGACGGCCCGATGGCACCGACACGCTCAGGGACCCTGCCGGCAACAGACCTGGTGAACCTGTGCTATTCCGGGCAGTGGCGTGAAGACGAGCTCTATCAGAGAATGACCAAAAACGGCGGTTTGACTGATCATTTGGGAACATCAGATTTGCTGGAGGTATCAAGGCGCATTGAACAAGGGGACCGATACGCCCGTCTTGTTCTGGACGCGATGATCTACCAGATCGCCAAGACAGCAGGTGCCATGGCAGTGGTGTTGCGTGGCCAGGTCGATCAGATCATCCTGACCGGCGGCGCGGCCAACGATCCGGCTCTGATCGATCAGCTGACCGGCTACCTGGACTGGATCGCCCCGATTACCGTCTATCCCGGCGCTTTTGAGATGGAAGCCCTGGCCAGTGGCGCGATCCGGGTGCTTAAAGGGGAGGAGCCGGCTGCGGTCTATTCCGGCGAGCCCGTCTGGCGTGGGTTTGAGCAATTAAAAATGCCTGTCGACTGAAGATCGCAAAATGTCAGGACTTTGGGTTTGACGCTGCTCTGTTTGGTCTCAGATCTCGCTTGTTCATCAAATTTCCCAGGTTGGCGAAAACCAGTCGCAAAAGCTGGACCATCCAGAAAATTGATCGGTTTTCGTACTGGCGAACCGATTGATTCTTGTTTCAAATTTTCGGATTCAGAAAATCATTGCCGTAAACTGCCCGTGTAATTCCAAACAAAATCACATAACATGGAAGGTGAATAAAAGTCGACCAAATCACGTTTTCACGCAAAGCTAGGAAGGAGCGTTTTTATGAACCTCAACATCAAACCCATCAAGCGCAAGACACTGGGTATGGGCCAGGATGGTCTGAGCTATGACAAGATTGAAGATTTCAAAGGCGGCAGGACGCGGGAGAACCCTTATATCCTGGGCGACTACGGCCGGAACATTTACCTCAAGGGCGAGCGGATCGGCTATGCGCTGGACATTCGAATCTGCGGCTATAGGGGGCTTCCGATCAACCTGATCCGGTCGCTTGTTTTAGAAGTGGATGGACAGCTGATCCCGGATGACTGCAAATTCATCCAATATGAAAACCGCGAGTATCCCTTCGATGAAATTGGAACTGACAAAATCGAAAACAATTGGTTCTGGAAATACGGCGACTATCTCCGCGTCTTTTTCAAGATTGATGGCGGGATTGAACAGGGCATTCACCAGGTCAACTTCGGACTGGCCCTGCGCGATCATTACAGCAGCACGGCCTACTGTTCAAAAACAGTCACGATCGTTTAACAAGATATTTGCGTAAAAGGAGGATTAGAATATGAGAACCAATCACGATATCAAGCTGGGCGTTTCGATGTACAGCTACCAGGAAGCGTTCTTCCACAGAAAACTCGATTTGGAAGGCTGCCTGACAGCGGTAGCTGGCGCTGGCGCTGAGGGCGTTGAAATATTCGGCGAAGCCATGATCCGCGATTTCCCGTTTGTCAGCGACGAATTTTTGTACAAATGGTTCTACATGATGGACAACCTGGGGCTCGAACCGGTCTGCTATGAACACTTTGCCGACCGGACCTACTATAAGGACCACAGCCGGTACCTCAGTGACGATGACATCTTTGACATCTCGGTTCAGTACATCAAGACCGCGAAAAAACTAGGTTGCAAGTTCATTCGCCTGTCCCACGACGGACACAACGGCATGTTCATCATGAATGATGAACCGTCGCATTCAGTGGTCAATGCTGAGTTGTGCGCGCGTCTGCTGCCGGTCTGCCAGGAACATGACATCGTCATGGCGCTCGAAGTTCACGGGCCGGGTCTGCTGGATGACGGCGGCAATGACGACTTTCTTGAAGCCGTTGAGAAAACCGGTATTCCCTATGCCAAGCTGATGCTTGATTTTTCCGGTTGCTTCAGGGATGATTTCCCCAACAATATCAAAGCGCAGATCGCGCGCGGCGCGAATCCGGATTGCATTGAGCTGGTCCGTGAGTATCGCCGGAAGGCCCATGCTTACAAGACCACCGACGACGGCGAGATTGATATCGACTGGGATGAAATGGATGCGAAGCTGGAGGCCATGGGCGCAGGCCCGATCGACCTGGTCTATGCCAGGCGGGCAAAGATGAAGATGTCGCCGCCGAAGGTCATCAAGGCCTACGCTTCCAGCCTGTGCTATGTCCATGGCAAGGTTAATTGGATCAATGAAGACTATACCTGCGACGAGATGGATTATCCGCTGTACATCCAGGCATTGAAAGAAGGCGGATACAAGGGTTATATCAGCACAGAGCTGGAAGGCCAGCGAATTATACCCAATACGGTCAATGAAGTCGAGCAGGTCCGCCGGCAGCATACCCTGTTGCGCAACTGCCTCGGGTACTAGTCCGATGCTGATCTTGATTTGAAAAGGGGCTGGCCCAATCGATTGGGTCAGCCCCTTTGGCTGGTGTGATGAATCCAGTCAGACCTTATGTCGAGACCTTAGGTGAATACCAGACAAACTGGCCGAGCAGGACCATGTCCTGGTGGTCTTCTTTCTCGAAGATCGACATCGTATGCCGATTGTTACGGGCAATTGTGGGCATCTCTAGCGTGAGACGCTCTTCCAGCAGGGTTTCCAGTTGCTTGCCGGCCATCGGTCTTGGCTCTGCCTCGTCATCTGAATACAGAAGCACCTGGTGTGGTTCATGCGCTTTTTCGATTTTCTTGACTTCTTTTCGAACGGTCGCTAAAAGTTCGTGACCGCCTACAATGAGATCGTCCACTGTATCGTCTCCTTCCGTTTTGGATTGGTTGTTCTAATCATCATTATAACACCCTTGGGAAAAAGCAGAGACTTCAAACGAAGATCCATGCTGCGAGAACATGTTATCCTAGTGCGAAAATCATCAAATAACGAATAATAGCGTAAACAATGAAAGACCGGCAGAGAAAGAAATACCCTGCCGGTGCTGACTTCAATTCGGTTAACAAGTTTTATTCGGATTAAGGTTTTCGCTCATCCTGTCCGAGGTTAAACGCGATGAGTTTGGCCTCGCTGATCAACCGGGAGCAGTTTTCCTCGGATGCCAGGTCTGACTTCACGCAGAAGTCCGATTGGGGGCTATGCAGGAAGACGGCATCTTCGTGGGTGAACACTTCTACATCTTTGTCCTTAAAAAGCGTCTTGTTCTTCTTTTTCATCAAAATCACCTCCAAACCGATCTTTGTTTAGAAACTGTTTATCCTGTATTCGGCAGGTAACCAGATAAGAAGTCCGGAAACCATAGAGTCCCAGTACCTTGACAATTGAATAGGGTGAAAATAAATTTGCATAAAAAAACAGGTGTCTCGATCTGGTAAAATGGAGTTGCAACACACACATAAACCAGAAGAAGGAGCCGCCTGTTACCATGAGTTTAGCACACAAGCAGCCATCAATAAAGTCTTCCGCCAAGATTCTTCCCGCTAAATTTGACAACACCACCGTCACCAACCGGGCATCCATGTCTTATTTGGATGCCTTCAAGGACAAGATTGGCTTTCTGCAATTACTCGAGTCCGGGATCTCCTACAGCAAACGTCATAATTCACAGTTCCATGTTGCGGGCATTGTGGATTTCATGGTTGACGCTCAGTTGCTGGGGCTTTCACGGTTCAATCACATGGAAGATCTGAGGCTGGACAACGCCTACCTCACGCTCAAGGGGCAGGCACCCAGTGAGAAGGTTTGCCGGGACTTGCTGCTGCACCTGCCAAATTCAACCGCGACTGAGTTAAAAA
Organism: uncultured Saccharofermentans sp.; assembly: GCA_963675845.1. Classification (GTDB taxonomy): domain Bacteria; phylum Bacillota; class Clostridia; order Saccharofermentanales; family UBA5734; genus UBA8949. The sequence goes on from OY776634.1 coordinate 1,211,559, forward strand.
TCATCAACAAGCGTCTGCTGGAGATCAAGGCCAGGTCCGAAGGACCCAGGGATGTATCCTTGAACATCGACGATACAGTCTGTACAGTCTACGGTGATCAGGAGGGCAGCGGCGTCGGCTATAATCCCACCAAGCATGGCCGTGCTTCGTTCAAGGAGAAGGTTGGCATTCTGGGTTTGACAAACGAGATCGTCAACCTGACTCTGGAGAGCGGCAAGCATCACACCAATCACCAGCTGCAGGCCTTCATCCGCAAGTGCAGGCTACTCATGCCTACTGAATGGACACTCAAACGGGTCAGGATAGACAGCGGCGGCTTTGACATCAAGAATCTCGACTACCTGGACGAGCAGGAATTGGAATTTCTCGTCAAATGCAAGAAGTACAAGAGTCTGCAGCTTCTTGTTGATCATATTAATCGTCAGGAGCACCTCTATCCCTGGGCCAAAGTCGACGAGACATTCAGTGTTAACGAATGCCATTACCGGCTGCCGTGCTGGAACAAGTGCTATCGGTTCATTGTGATTAGAAAGCCGGTGGCGGTCAAAGATAACCGCCAGCAGCAGATGGATCTGGATGCTGTCAAATATTCGTACCAGCTCATTGTGACCAATATCGAGACGATGACGGCCACCGAGATCTTCCACGACTACAACCAGCGCTGCGACATTGAAAACAAAATCGACGAGCTCAAGGAAGGGTTCGCCTTCGACCAGAACAGCCAGCGTAATCACAAATGCAACCAGTTGTTCCTGCTGATCAAAATGCTGGCCTACAACCTACATGTCTGGTTCAAGCAGGCGATCCTGCCGCAAGCCTGGCACAGCTTCGAGATCGCGACGGTCCGCAGGAAGTTTTACCATCTGGCAGCGAACATCTGCGGACACGGTCGATACCGGCATATCCGCTATCCTGGCAACCCGCAGATCGAATGGTTAGTCCGGGCTGTCATTGACAAGCTGCGACGATTCGAACCGCTGTCAGCCTAAGCTCACAGACCCAAACACATCCATCACTGCTCAACTGCACTAGCGGTTTGCTTTGCGTCGCTAAAAGCAGGTTTCAACGTCGGATCTCTACCGGAAATTGCCATTTCAATTCATTTTTCACCATATTCAATTGTCAAGGTTCCGCTTCTTTATGGTTTGCCATCTCGCTTGGCTAGAAATTTACACTGTCTCGCCAAGTTTGACGGTTACCTGCCGTTTATAGGTTTATATTATAATCCGATCAATCAAAAAAATGCGTAACGTATGAACAGTTGTTTCCAGAACATGTCAACATGGTAGAATGATTCTAAACAACGCATCAAGGAGACAACCCGATGACTACACCCCTGATCCACCCGGTTGACATCGCTTCGGTGCGCCTCGAAAACAACCTGGCGCTGGCGCCGCTGGCTGGCACCAGCGATCTGGCTTTCCGGCGCATTTGCCGCCGCTTCGGTGCCGGTCTGACGGTCACCGAATTGGTGAGCGCCCGTGGCATCTGCTATGATCCAAAGCTCAAGCGCAACTGGCGCTATCTGGTGATTGATCCTGCTGAAAAGCCGGTGGCCATTCAACTGTTCGGTCATGACCCGGATGATTTCGAAACGGCGCTGAGGCGCATATTGCTCCACCCGCTGCTGGGCCAAACCAGTATGATTGACCTCAACATGGGCTGCCCGGTTCCCAAAGTCGTTAAAGGCGGCGAAGGCGCAGCCCTGATGAAAACCCCGGATCTGGCCGCCCGGATCGTCGAGCGGGCTGTCAGCATCGCCTCGCCAATGGGTAAGCCGGTTACCGTCAAGTTTCGCAAGGGCTGGGACGACAGCCAGGTCAATGCTGTTGATTTTGCCAAACGCTGCGAACGCGCAGGCGCGGCGGCTCTAACCATACACGGCAGGACACGCGCCCAGTTGTACAGCGGACGTGCCGACTGGCAGATTATCCGTGACGTTAAAGCGGCGGTTGGCGTTCCGGTGTTTGGAAACGGTGATATCGACTCACCGCAGGCGGCACGCCGCATGCTGCTGGAAACCGGGGTCGACGGTCTGATGATCGGGCGTGCCGCACAGGGCAATCCCTGGATTTTCAGCCAGATTTTATCGTCGCTGACGGACGGCTCCGATCTGCCCAGGACAGTTGCGCCAGCCGATAAGGCCGCGGTCATACTGGAGCACCTGGACAGCCTGATTGACTTGCATGGCGAGGCGATGGCGGTCAGGGAGATGCGAAAGCAACTGGCATTCTATCTGAAGGGCACGCCGCACGGCGCGACGTTCAAAGTGCTTGCCATGCAAGCTGAAACGCGGGCAGATGTTGCGTCTGTCCTTTCCGATTGGTGTAATTAATACAAAAAAATTGATCAGATTTCTCATGGATATTGGTTAACCTGCATAGTATAATGATAGGCAAAGTCTCCGGGTCGGTTTGCAGATGAATTTTGACCGGTGCGTGTGACCAGACTACTCATTCAAAGGAGGAACGATGGATATGAAAAACTATCCTGCAGAAAAGATCCGAAATCTGGTCCTGCTGGGCCATGGCGGATCAGGAAAGACCGCATTTGCCGAAGCTGTTCTCTACAATGCCAAGGTAATCGACCGAATGGGCAAATCCACTGACGGGAACACCGTGATGGATTTTGATTCGGAAGAGATTCGCCGACAGCAATCCCTGGGTACGTCCGTCGCTGCCTTTGAGTGGCACGATTACAAGGTCAATCTGATTGACACGCCAGGTGATTTTGACTTTCTGGGCGAAATGATGATGGGCATTCGAGTGGCTGATGCCGGTTTGATTCTGATCAGTGCCAAGGACGGCGCTTCTGTAGGCGCTGAAAAAGCAGTCCGGCAGGGCCGAAAGAATAATTTGCCGCTGGTCTTCATGATCAGCAGGATGGATGAAGCAAATGCCAACTTCGACAAAGCTCTGGCCAGTCTTCAGGAAGCATTCGGTAAGACGGTTATTCCGTTTGCCTTGCCAATTGTCGAGAACGGTCAAATGACAGGCATTATCGATGCGATAGACATCAAGGCATTTTCGATCGACCCCCAAACAGGAAAAACCGAGCCAATGGACGTTCCGGAAAGTATGCATGACCGTGTCGCAAGTGTCCATGAGGCGTTGAACGAACTGGTTGCTGAATCGGATGACACCCTGATGGAAAAATATTTCAGCGGTGAGGAATTCAGTACGGACGAGATGCAAAAGGGCATCTCCAAAGCGGTGACAGAAGGCGCGGTCCTCCCGGTTGTTGTCGGATCTGCCACGGCGAACTGGGCCGTATCTTGGACGATGGACCGTTTGCTTAAATATATGCCGGCCGCATCGGAAATCAAATCCGTCAAGGCTAAAAAGCCGGACGGTACCGAACTGGACCTGGCGTGTGATCCTGATGGTCCATTGGCCGCTTTTGTGTTCAAGACAATCGCTGACCCGTTTGTCGGTCATATCTCAATGTTCCGGGTCTATTCCGGAACGCTGACCGGCAACACCACAGTCTATAATCCACAGCAGGAAAAGGACGAACGCATCGGCGCACTGGTCACGCTGACCGGTAAAAAGCAGGTGCCGACTGACAGCGTCAAAGCCGGAGATATCGGTGCTGTGACCAAATTGGTGCTGACTGCCACCAATGACACCATCTGCGAGCATGATACACCGCTGATCCTGCCACCAGTTAAACTGCCGGTTCCGTGCCTGTCAATGGCGATTCATCCAGTGACCAAGGGCGAAGAGGACAAGGTCATGTCCGGGCTGCACAAGCTCCAGGAAGAAGACCCTGTTTTTGAAATCATCAATGATGCGGAGACCCACCAGATGGTCCTGTCCGGGTTGGGCGAACAGCAGTTGGAAGTGCTTAGAACCAAGTTGAAAGCCAAGTATAATGTTGAAGCTATTCTGGAAGAACCCCGCATCGCCTTTCGCGAAACCATTCGCAACAAGGTCAAGGTCCAGGGCAAGCATAAAAAGCAGTCTGGCGGCCATGGTCAATATGGCGATGTCTGGATTGAGTTCGAACCGGGAGAAGAGGATGGCCTGACGTTCGTCGAAAAAATATTCGGCGGATCTGTCCCGAAATCCTATCATCCGGCTGTCGAAAAAGGTCTCCAGGATGCGATTAGCAAGGGTGTACTGGCGGGATATCCGGTTGTACAACTGAAAGCGACACTGGTCGACGGATCCTACCATGACGTTGACTCGTCTGAAATGGCGTTCAAGCTGGCGGCTCGCGTGGCTTACAAGAACGGTCTGCCGCAGGCGTCACCCGTTCTGCTGGAACCGATCAGCCGGGTTGAGATACATATCCCGGAAACGAATCTTGGTGACATCATGGGCGATATGAACAAGCGCCGGGGCCATATCATGGGTATTAATCCGGACAGCGACAGCCAGGTGGTGGTCGCCGAAGTGCCCACCTCCGAAATGATGCGTTACGCAACCGATCTCAAGTCAATGACGCAGGGCCGCGGCTGGTATACGATCAGCTTCGCCCGCTACGAGCAGATGCCGCAGCAGATTGCCGACAAGGTCATTGAAGACGCCAAGCATCGGATGGAAGAAGACGAGCACTGATTGATCCAAGATACGATATTATTTCAAAGGGCTTCGGTTGATTCAACCGAAGCCCTTTGCGAAGCAGTGAATGCAACATTCCGGCAGATCAATTGATCTGATCCGCCGGCCGGCCTGAAATGGTCGCGATCAGGCGTTCGATCCGGGCGCTTACTTCTCGCCGGTCCTTGAGGTTGGGCGGGATGTTCTGGACGATGTCATCGACCAGGTAACTCATCGAGCGGATGATATTCTGCTCGTTCAGGCTGATAATAGATGTTTGCATATTGTGTGCCTCAAACGGCGAAAACATTGCTGTCGATCCCTCACGCAGGGTGATGTTGACAGCGATTCTATTCAAATCGGAATTATCCGGTACAAAGAACAACTGATAATTGTCATGATCCTGCAGCGTGTCCAGAATGGTCTTGAGCCATAGAACAGTTTCGTCTTCATCCAGCTTGACCGGTTCGGCGGTGAAAATGTCACAGCAGGCAATTTGCGCCCTGCCGGTTTCCTGAATGCTGCGGATCAGGGACAGCGGCAGGATGTCAACATAGGCTTCGCTGTCCAGCCGCTGAATGAAAGCCGCCTGTTGAGCGGTGATCGCCTCTTTGATGCTGCGATCTTCTGGCAGCAGGTGGTGGTCAAGGATGGTTTCGGGTAACATACGGATGTTCAGGTGGTGCCGGATGTTGCTGGTTCGGCCGCCTTTCTTATTCAGCTGACTTTCAAAGGCGTAGAACTCGTCAGCGTTTTTTTGGTTGAACACCGAGAAAAGCGGGCGGCAGCCTTTTAGATGGACGTTGAACAGCCGCATCATCTGATTAACAGTGACCGGGTCATCGAACTTGTAGGTCAGATCATTGCCGGAAAAATCGGCGATCGTGCTGGAGTAGATTGCCATCTTGTCGCGGATGACCATATAGGTTTGGCGTATCTGGCGGTTGCCGAACCGCGGGTAGAAATATGAATCGATCTTGCCCGTCATATGCAGCGGGATCCAATAGGAGAGCATGCCCATAATCTCGTTGACTTTACGGCTCAGCACATGGATGATGGTGACTTTGTGCCCCTTGTCGATCATTTGCTGCATCAGTTTGGCCCAAAGGGCCGTATAGCTGGGGTCCTCCGTCAGCCAGCGCGTGTCATCTTCGCTGGTCAGATAGATTTCAAGTTTCTGTTCGGATTGCAGGATCTGGTAAAACGCGTTGAGGATCACCTGGCGCCGACCGGTGCGCCCTTCGAACACCTCATAGGTCTGGCGCTTGCCCGGCAGTACAACTGGCTGCCAGCCGGAATCGATGGTTTCCTCGCCGCCGGATACGCTGATCGGCTGCGGTGTCCGGGCATTCGAAGGCTTCTCGCCGGAGAGTATTTCTGAGATATTGTTGATCACGCTGACGGATTGGGCCAGCTGCTCTGGTTGCTCGTCAGGCTGGGGCTCTGGCGGCTCTGGTGAGACCAGCCAGTCTGCCAGAATATGGATCCTGCTGGCTTCGTCGGGCTCCTGGCCGGGCGGAAGGTGGGCGTTGATGATTTTGTTGAGGTATTCAATTTGGTAATGATAGGCATTCAGCTTCAAGAAAAAACTGGACAGCATGGGTATATGCGGAGAATTCGGAGAAATTTTCCGCTCACCGGATTTCCAGCGGCTGACCAGGGACGCGTCAACGCCAATTCCACGAGCCAGCTTGCTGTTGCTGATCTTGAACAAATGCATCAGGGTATTGAGTTTTTGGTCAAAATTCATGCCAACCCCCACAACATTCACGCCGACAAATATCTTCGGTGGAATCTTAAAATTACTGTAGACTTATTATGACATGTTTTGACAAGAAATGTCAATGACAAACAGTGACTTGCGGTTTTCAATGACGGTCTGCGCCTTCGACAACCATCCCGATTGTGTGAATTGGTTCTCTGGCAGTCGAAAAGGGCGGGGAATATGCCAAATCCAAACCAGATAGATCTGCCGCCTTGGCGCCAAACGTCAAGGCCGTGGCCATGACGTCAATGCGCTTGTCAACGCCCTGGGCTCCAATGATCTGGGCGCCGAGCAGCTTTTTTGTCTCGGCTTCGGCAATGACCTTAATCGTCATGTCCTGACCGCCCAGAAAACTTGTGCGGTCCTTCTGGGCGATTTGCCGGGCAATGATTTCGAAGCCGAGTGCCCGGGCTCGACGCTCGCTGTAGCCAGTCGTTGCGACCGTCAAGTCGAACAGCCGGAAAATGCCTGTGCCGGCAATGCCGGCAAATGTCAGGTCGCCGCCGGTCGCGGCATCTCCCGCGATCCGGCCTGTTTTGTTCGCCGTTGATCCCAACGGCACATAAAGGGGCTTGCCGTCAATGACTGAAAAGCTTTCACAACAGTCACCGCAGGCAAAAATCGCTGAATCACTGGTGCGCATCTGGCGGTTGACCGCGATTGCGCCAGTCGTACCGATCGCTAGTCCAGCCTGCCGGGCCAGCGTGACCTCCGGTTTGATGCCGACCGCGACCAGGATCAAATCAGCTGGTACGACGGTTCCGTTCGCGATTTTAACGCCATCGGAATCGAAACCGATAACCTCAGCTCCAGCCATCCAGGACACGCCGTGCTTGTCGAGCGCATGTCCGATGAATGGCGCCATGTCCTCGTCCAACGCCGGGTCAAGATACCCTAATTTTTCAATGACCGTAACGGACAGCCCCCGGCGAACCAGCGTTTCGGTCATCTCCAACCCGATAAAGCCGCTGCCGACAATGGCGCAGGTTCTGGGCTGTTGCTGCCGGATGAAGGAATCCATGGCCAGCATATCCTGGAGTGTTCTGAGATAGAAAACGTTATGCTGCGTAGCGCCAGGCAGATCCAGCCTGAACGCTTGGGCGCCGGTGGCCAGAATCAGGACATCGTAGTCATCGGTCAGCGTCGCACCGTCACTTGACCGGTGGATAACCAGCTGTTTGTTTGACCGGTCAAGTGTGATGACGTCATGGTTTGTCAAGATCTCGACATTATATTTCTTTTTAAAATAGTCGGCGTTCCTTGGCGCAAGCTGATCAAGGCTGTTGGCATCCCCAGCCAGGTAATAAGGCATACCGCATCCGGCATAGGAGATATAGGTGCCTCGCTCATAGACCTTGATGTCTGCTGACGGATTGTTACGCCGCGCTTTTGCGGCCGCCGACGTGCCGGCGGCAACGGCTCCGATGACTCGAATTTTCATAATCAGACCACCCCCTGTCAATTTCAGTTTAGCATCGTCAATCTGGCTTATCAATCGAAGATCGGAGCCAGTCTTGCTCAAGCCCGAAAAAACTGCTATGATGGGTATCATTAATCTGAATAGTAATTGGGTTTCATTGATAGGCAGCCAACGAGGACGGTATGCCTGGCCTGATAAGGAGACTCATCGTGGAAGATGGCAGTAGTATAGGCTTGATGTTAGCGACTGCAGCGCAGTCGGTTTCTTCAGTTTCACCCTTGTTTCTTGACTTACTCATTCTGGCAGTTCTTATTCTGATCAACGCTTTTTTCTCGGCGAGCGAAATTGCAATCATTTCGCTGAATGACAACTTTGTTCGCAGACGCGCGGATGAAGGCGATCGCGTTGCCAAAAAGCTGCAAAAGCTAATTTCCGAGCCCAGTTCGTTTTTAGCAACCATCCAGGTCGGCGTCACGCTGGCAGGGTTCTTGTCGTCCGCGTTTGCCGCCGACAAGTTTGCCAACCGGCTTTATGCCCTGATCGGGGTCGACAACCGGGCAATCTACAATGTCAGCCTGATTGCGGTCACCCTGATTCTTTCCTATTTCTCGCTGGTGCTGGGCGAACTGGCTCCCAAGCGGATTGCACAGAACAATCCCGAAAAACTGGCCAACAGGGTCGTTGGCCTAATCATCGCTGTGGGCAAGGTTCTGCGGCCGTTCATCTGGTTGCTGAGCGTGTCAACCAACGTGGTGTTGAAGCTGTTCGGCGTTAAGCCGGGCATGAGCGACCGAACCATCACAGAAGAAGAGATCCGCCTGATGGTCGATGTCGGGCGTGAATCCGGCAGCATCCACGCGAACGAAAAGGAAATGATCGAGAATATCTTTGAGTTCAATGACAAGGAAGTTTTCGAGATCATGACCCACCGTACCAACATTGTCTCGCTGGATGTCGAATCTGATTACGCTCAGGTTCTGGAAGTGGCTGTGCACGAGAAATATACCCGTATTCCGGTCTATGATGAGAATATCGACAACATCATCGGCATCCTCCATATCAAGGACTTGCTTTATCATGCTGCCGAAGGCCTTTCCCAGCCGTTTTCGCTGCGTAACATGACCCGGCCGCCCTATTTTGTTCCCGAATCTAAGACGATTGATGTGCTGTTTCGGGAAATGCAGCGCGACAGGGTCCAGCTGGCGGTTGTCATTGATGAGTACGGCGGAACGGCCGGCATCGTGACGATTGAGGATCTGCTGGAAGAGATTGTCGGCAATATTCAGGATGAATACGATGAAGAAGAGCTGGAAATTGTCAAGAAAGATGATACGACCTATCTGATTACCGGCCAGGCCGCACTGGATGATATCGGCGAAGTGGTCGATGTCGAGTTTCCGGATGAGGATTATGAGACCATCGGCGGACTGGTGCTGGACTTGCTAGGCCGGATCCCTGACGGGCAGGAACACCCGGAGGTTCAGTTCGAAAACCTGCGGCTGAAGGTTCTGGAAATGGATGAAAAACGGATCTCGCGTATCGAATTGACGATTCTGCCTAATGTGGAGGACGAATTTGAAGCGGATGAGTGAACGCATCGACGGTTCAGACAAAGCGGTTCTTTTTGATCTTGACGGTACCTTGCTGGACACAGTCCCGCTGATCGTAGAAACCTATCACCACATCTTTGAACAATACCTGGGCCACCGCGGCCAGATGGACGAGATCCTGGCCAGTATCGGCACGCCGCTGGAAACCGTCTTTGAACAGTATGACCCGGCGCTCGGCACCAAGATGATCAAGGCTTACCTTGATTACAATGTGAAACATCTGCGCACGCATGTCGGCGTTTTCCTAAAGGCTTTCGATCTGCTGCAAAAACTGGAAGATGCCGGTCTGCCAATGGGTATTGTGACATCGAAACGCGCGTATTCAACTAATATCGGACTTGATGACTTTGACCTTCGGCGCTTTTTTCAAGCGATCATCACCAAGGAATCGACCGATAGGCATAAGCCGGATCCCGAACCGGTGCTGGAAGCAATGCGCCAGCTCGGTGTCAGCGACCGGTCCAAGGTCTTGTTTGTCGGCGACAGCACCCACGACCTGATCTGTGCCAAGCGCGCTGGCGTACATAGCGCCATTGTCAGTTGGACAGCGATGCCCGTTGACGCATTGCAAGCGCAATCCCCGGACTTATGGCTGGATAGCAGCGACCAGCTGCTGGACTATATGAATCAGCTTTGACAGGAGGCAATCGGATGGCACGATATGGATACATGCTGCTTGACCGGACAGATCCTGATGTCAACCGGCAAGCGATGCAGTTGGATACGATTGGCGAGTTTGACCGGATTTTTGTCGACCGCCGAAAAGACGGCGACGATTCCGGCAGCCGCAGCCAGCGTTCACGCATGATCCTGCAGCTTGAGCCGGGCGATGTCGTTTACAGTGCGTCAGTCGACCGCTTGAGCGACAACCTGAAGGACCTGGTCTCGGTTATTGGCGAGATGACTGGCCGAAAGGCTCACCTGGCGATTCTCCAGGAAGGGCTGGACAGCCGTAGTACCGCCGGCTTGAAAGCACTTCGCCTGCTGGAATCCGTCAACCGGCTGGAGTTTGAATACCAGTCAGAACGAAAAAAAGCCGGTATCCGAGCAGCTCGGGAGCAGGGACGAAGAATCGGCAGACCGCCGGTTTCCATTCCGCCCGGATTTCGTGACATCTGTAAAGCCTGGTCAGACGGCAAGATCAGCGGGGTTGAGGCGATCCGGCGCTCAGGCCTCAGAAGCACCAGCTTCTACAAGAAAGCCGGCGAACTGGGCTTCAAGGCACCGCCGAGAAAACCACCGTCTGCCGGCGGCAAGTCTGAATAAGCGATCTTCATACTGCTGTCACAAAGATGATGTATGATCTTTGACAGCTTCTGTTGTAAAATGGAACGGGTGAATGATCAGCACTTAAATCTAAAAATGTTGAAGGATGGATCATAGCGATGAGCGATTCTAATCAAAATCAGGACAAATGGCGTTACGAGCAGCAGCGTGAACAGCGCAAGGCCAGACTGGCTGCGATGAAAACGGACGGCGGCGGCAAGAAGCCGATCCGAACAACCAACCGTCTGTTCATGGTGATCACGGCTGTCATCGTTGTTGTTGCCTTGCTCGCAACAGGAACATGGTGGGCGTTCAGCCTGGGTGTCCCGCACAGAACTGTGACGGCCATGACGATCGGCAGCACCAAGATTACGGCAGCCGAGTTCAGTTATTTCTACAAGTCGCAGCTGAACTATTACAGCATTGACCCGGATTCCGATACCGGCAAGTCCACATTGAACCAGGCCTACGATGAAACCTATCCGACGGTCGCTGACTACCTTCAAGATCAGGCGGCGCTTGAAATGCGCCAGATCGTCATGCTCTGTGAAGAAGCCAAAGCCAACGGCGTATCGCTTGACGACACGGATATGGAAACAGTCGACAGCTACATCGCATCACTGCAGACCAGTGCGACCGGTAACGGCCAGACCCTGGACAACTACCTGATCAGCGAATACGGCCGCGGTATCGACGCTTCAGTCATGAAGAAGATCATCGAACGCTATGTTCTGGCCAACAAATATTCAAATGAAGTCATTGAAAATCTTTCCGTAACCGGCGAGGATATCGAAAGCTACTACCAGGATAACAAAGCCGTTTATGATGTCGTGACCTACCGCTCCTTCTACATCTTTGCTGATTATGAGACCGACGCGACAGACGAGGAAATCGAAGATGCGATGAAGGTTGCCAAAGCCACAGCCGATGAAATGTTCGGCAAGATTACCGACGAGGCATCTTTCAAAGCATTATGCATTGAATATGCTGTCGATGAAGAAGAAGAACTTGAATATTCCGAAACCGATGCCTCCCTGGTCGAGGGCAGTTCGATGAACGCCATCACATCGCAGGACCAGTCAGCCTGGCTGTTCGATACCGCGCGCAAATCCGGAGACAAGACCGTCATCGAGCGTGCGGACTATGGTTACTACGTGACATACTTCGTTGAGCGCTATCGACCGGATGACGCCCATGTCTCTGTTCGGCACATCCTGATTTCGGCTGACAGTGAGACAGCTGAATCATCAGAAATCGAAGCGGCCGAAGCCAAAGCTGAAGAGATCCTGGACACTTATCTGGCCGGCGAGCAGACCGCGGATGCTTTCGCGGCACTGGCTAATGAATATTCTGAAGACCCCGGCAGTAGTTCAACCGGCGGCTTGTACAGTGACATCGCCCCGGGCGACGGGTATGTCGCAGAGTTTTTAGCCTGGTGCGTCGATCCGGCGCGTCAAATCGGCGATACCGGCATTGTCCAGACTGAATTCGGCTTCCACATCATGTACTTCGAAGCCATCGACGGGATCGAATGGGAGATGAATGTCGAAAGCGACTTGGTCAACCAGCTGTACAGCGACTACCTGGCCGAGACGAGCGAAAACTATCCCTATGCCCTGGAAGATTTCGGCCTGCGTTTTGTCGGCTAAGTGATTTTGAGTAAGACTTATATTATATACCTATATATTTATTACGCAGCTTTGGCGGGCGGGCTCGCCCGCCAAAGCTGCATTCTCTTGTGATTGAGTTGGAATTTAGGCGGTTTTTGAGCGTCGATTTGGAAGTGATGAACAAATCTAAAAAAGATGTCAAATACAATTGACACCCTCAATCCAGAATGATATTATTTTATAACGCGTCATAAGATGGCGGTTTGTTGCCTGCACCAAAAATCGGGTGGCAAAACAGACACTTTTCAAGTCAATTATAGCATTTGAAAGACTGTCGTCAATCTTTTTGGCGAAATACAGTCAACCAGGGTTCAAATCCTGGCTGGAGCTTGCGTGAGGTGATCATTAATGGTGCGTCCCGTCCAACTGGGAAGAGCCGAAAGAATGTCCTATTCTAGGATCGATGAAGTTATTGACATTCCGAATCTGATCGAAATTCAGAAAAACAGTTACAATTGGTTTTTAAATGAAGGATTAATGGAAGTCCTCAACGATGTATCCCCGATTACTGATTATTCGGGCGATATTGAGCTGTCGTTCATTGAGAAGGAGTTTGACCCGACAAGTCCGACTTATTCCATAGATGAATGCAAAGAGCGCGATGCGAACTTTGCAGCTCCGCTGCGCGTCAAGGTCCGCCTGCACAACAAGGCGGACGATATCGTCAAGGATCAACAGATATACATTGGGGAGTTCCCCATTATGACCAATAACGGCACGTTTATTATCAACGGTGCCGAACGGGTCATTATCAGCCAGCTGGTACGTTCGCCCGGTGCTTACTATGCCACAGCGCTGGACAAGAATGACAAGGAACTGTATACGTCCCAGATCATTCCCAACCGAGGCGCCTGGCTTGAGTATGAAACCGACAGCAACGATTTGCTTTGGGTTCGTGTTGACCGCACCCGCAAATTCCACCTGACGATTTTTCTGCGCTCACTGGGCTTTGGCACCAATCAGGAAATCATTGATGCATTCGGCGAAGAGAACAGCCTGATGCAGACCATGCTGAAGGACGGCTGCGTCACGCGTGAAGACGGTTTGCAGGAACTGTACAAAAAGCTGAGGCCGGGCGAGCCCGTTTCGGTTGAAGGTGCGGAGTCGCTGCTCCAGAACATGTTCTTCGACCCCAAGCGCTATGACCTGGCCCGGGTCGGCATCTACAAGCTGAACAAAAAGCTGTCGCTGGCCAATCGTCTGATCGGTCATAAGGCGGCTGAAAATGTCGTCGATGAAGACGGTGAACTGCTGATTGCGGAAGGTGAGATCATCACCCGCGAAACCGCGCTGGCGATACAGGCTGCCGGTATCAATGCGGTGACAGTCTTCCCGATGCATACTGTCGGCGATACTGTGACCACGCTGGAAAACAAGATCAAGGTCCTCGGCAACAACCGTGTCGACGCCAACGATTTCATCCGCCGGCATTTCACTGCCAAGGAAGTCGGCGATCTGGATGTCTTCAAGCTGGGCGTGACCGAGAAAGTCCGTATTGATGTCCTGCGCCGCATGATTGAGGAAGCCAAAGCCGCTGACAAGCCGATGGCAGCCTTGAAAGACCGCTTGATGAAAGGCGTCTCTGAACTGATGCCCAAACATCTGACCGTCGATGACATCGTCGCGTCGATCAGTTACCTGATCGGCCTTGAGTATGCCATCGGACATAAGGATGATATCGACCATCTTGGCAACCGCCGTATCCGTTCTGTCGGCGAACTGCTGCAGAACCAGATCCGCGTCGGTTTCTCCAGGATGGAGCGTGTTGTCCGCGAGCGCATGGGAACACTGACCGACATGGCAGAGGCAACTCCCCAGACTATCGTCAACACCCGTCCCGTCAGTGCTGCTGTCAAGGAATTTTTCGGATCCAGCCAGCTGTCCCAGTTCATGGATCAGCCCAACCCCCTGGCCGAGCTGACGCACAAGCGCAGGCTTTCAGCACTGGGTCCGGGCGGCCTTTCCCGAGAACGTGCGAACTTCGAGGTCCGTGACGTTCACGCATCGCATTATGGCCGCATGTGCCCGATCGAAACACCTGAAGGCCCGAACATCGGCTTGATCAACTCACTGGCAACCTATGCTCGGGTTAATCGCTATGGCTTTATTGAAACGCCGTACCGGGTTTATGACAAAGACGCCGGACTCGTAACACGCGAAGTCCGTTATATGACGGCTGACGAAGAGGACTACTATTATATTGCCCAGGCTAATGAGCCACTGGATGAAGACGGTCGCTTTATCGACAAGAAGATTGTCTGCCGCCATCTGGACCAGTTCCTTGAAACTGAACCTGAAAAAGTCGATCTCATGGACGTCTCGCCCAAGCAGCTCGTTTCTGTTGCGACGGCGCTGATCCCGTTCCTCGGCAACGATGACGCCAACCGCGCCCTGATGGGTTCGAATATGCAGCGTCAGGCGGTTCCCCTGATCAAAACCGAGTCGCCGATCATCGGAACCGGCATGGAGCATCGTGCCGCCAAAGACTCGGGCGTCTGCTCAGTCGCCGCGAATGATGGCACCGTTGACTTTGTCAGCGCTGACAAGATCATCATCAAGACCGGTTCCATGGGGTATGACACCTATAAACTGACCAAGTACCAGCGCTCGAACCAGGGCACCTGCATCAATCATCGTCCGCTGGTCCGCAAGGGAGACAAGGTCAAAGCCGGTGACATAATCGCTGACGGTCCTTCAACCGACAATGGTGAGCTGGCTCTTGGCCGCAACGTCCTGATCGGATTCATGACCTGGGAAGGCTACAATTATGAAGATGCCGTCCTGATCAATGAACGTCTTGTCCGGGACGATGTCTATACATCGATCCATATTGAGGAATACGAGTGCGAAGCCCGCGACACTAAACTGGGCCCCGAGGAAATCACCCGTGAAATTCCGAATGTCGGCGACGATGCGCTCAAAGACCTCGACGAATACGGTATCATCCGCATCGGTGCGGAAGTCATGGCCGGCGACATCATCGTTGGCAAGGTTACGCCCAAGGGCGAGACCGAACTGACCGCTGAAGAACGCTTGTACCGTGCAATCTTTGGTGAGAAGATCCGCGAAGTCCGTGACACGTCGGTACGCATCCCGCATGGCGAATCGGGTATCGTCGTCGATGTCAAGGTCTTCTCTCGTGAGAACGAGGACGACCTGAAGCATGGCGTCAATAAACTGGTTCGAGTCTATATCGCCCAGAAGCGCAAGATCTCGGTTGGAGACAAAATGGCCGGCCGCCACGGTAACAAGGGTGTTATCTCCCGCATTCTGCCGGAAGAAGACATGCCGTTCCTGCCAGATGGTACACCACTGGACATCGTTTTGAATCCGCTGGGCGTTCCGTCCCGTATGAACATCGGCCAGCTGCTTGAGGTTCACCTCGGCCATGCAGCCAGCATGCTGGGCTGGAAGATCGCGACACCGGTCTTTGACGGCGCGAGCGAGCAGGATGTCGTTGAAGCTTTCGAGAAGGCCGGCATCGATCCGGACGGCAAGACCGTCCTTTATGACGGCAGAACCGGTCAGAAATTCGAAAACAAGATCACGGTTGGCATCATGTACTACTTGAAGCTCCTGCATCTTGTTGACGATAAGATCCATGCCCGTTCGATCGGCCCGTATTCACTCGTCACCCAGCAGCCGCTCGGCGGCAAGGCCCAGTTTGGCGGACAGCGTTTCGGCGAAATGGAAGTCTGGGCGCTGGAAGCCTATGGCGCGAGCTATACCCTGCAGGAGATCCTGACGGTCAAGTCAGATGATATTACTGGCAGAACCAAAACTTATGAAGCAATTGTCAAGGGCGAAAGCGTTCCTGAAGCAGGTGTTCCGGAATCCTTCAAGGTTCTGGTCAAGGAACTTCAGAGTCTGGCGCTTGATGTACATATCTACTCGGAAGAGAACAAGGAGATCGACATCAAGGAAGCTGATGATGAAGACAGCAATGCTCAAGGCTCGGATCGCAGCAAACTGGATGAACTGATCGGTAACGCTGAGACCGGCGAGAACTTCGCTGCCGCCGGATTCTCAGAAGGAACACTCGACAAGGATGGCGGAGTATCCGCTGACTCGGATGCCAGCAGTGCTTTTGATGAATTTACTGATCTGGCAGTTTCGGATGAAAAAGTTGACGAGGATTCTGAAGATCAGTGATGATTGTCGTGATTTGCCACTTGCGGAAGGAGACGGCGCTTAATGTTTGAAATGAACAATTTCGAAGCCATTGGAATTGGCCTGGCATCACCGGAGAAGATCCTTGAATGGTCTCGCGGTGAAGTCAAAAAGCCTGAAACAATAAATTATCGCACATTGAAACCGGAACGGGACGGCCTGTTCTGCGAAAAAATCTTTGGTCCGACCAAAGACTGGGAATGCCATTGTGGCAAGTACAAGAAGATCCGATATAAGGGCATCGTCTGTGATCGGTGCGGCGTCGAGGTCACTAAATCCAAGGTTCGCCGCGAGCGCCTCGGCCATATCAAGCTGGCAGCACCGGTCTGCCATATCTGGTACTTTAGAGGCATCCCCAGCCGCATGGGACTCATTCTGGACATGTCACCGAGAAACCTTGAGAAGGTTCTCTATTTCGCGGCGTATGTCGTTGTTGACCCTGGCATGTCGCGTTTCGCACCGCACCAGGTCATTACGGAAAAGGAATACCGCGACGCCATTGAGGAATTCGGAAGAAATTCCTTTAAGGCGAAAATGGGTGCTGAAGCCGTCAAAGAACTGCTGGCTGCGATCAAGATCGATGAACTGGCCAGTGAGCTTCGTGAAGATTTCCGCACAGCTACCGGTCAGAAGAAGGTCCGGATCATCAAGCGACTGGAAGTTGTCGAAGCCTTCAAGAAATCCGGCAACCATCCCGATTGGATGATCCTGGATGTCCTGCCGGTTTTACCGCCGGAACTTCGGCCCATGGTTCAGCTCGATGGCGGACGTTTCGCAACGTCTGACCTCAATGACCTGTACCGAAGGGTGATCAACCGCAACAACCGCCTGAACAAGCTGCTTCAACTCGGTGCGCCTGAGATTATTGTCCGCAACGAGAAGCGCATGCTACAGGAAGCTGTCGACGCGCTGATCGACAACGGCCGTCGCGGTCGTCCGGTCACCGGAGCAGGTAACCGCGCCCTTAAGTCGCTGTCCGATATGCTCAAGGGCAAGCAAGGCCGCTTCCGCCAGAATCTCCTGGGTAAGCGTGTCGACTATTCCGGGCGTTCGGTTATTGTTGTCGGACCGGAATTGCAGTTGCATCAGTGCGGTTTGCCCAAGGAAATGGCGCTTGAGTTGTTTAAACCGTTTGTCATGAAGAAGATTGTTGCGGCCGGGCACGCGCATAACATCAAGACCGCGCGTCGGCTGGTTGACCGCGCCAACGACCTGGTCTGGGATACGTTGGAGGAGATCATCAAGGATCACCCGGTACTGCTCAACCGTGCGCCGACATTGCACAGGCTGGGCATCCAGGCTTTCGAGCCCGTGTTGGTTGAAGGTCGTGCCATCAAGCTGCATCCGCTGGTCTGTACGGCATATAACGCGGATTTCGACGGCGACCAGATGGCGGTCCACGTGCCGCTTTCCGCCGAAGCGCAGGCTGAAGCCCGCTTCCTGATGCTGTCCGCAAACAACCTGCTGAAGCCACAGGACGGCAAGCCGGTTACCGTACCAACCCAGGATATGGTTTTGGGCATCTACTACCTGACCATTGACAAGGCGGGCGAGATCGGTGAAGGCAAGGCGTTCAGCTCAGTTGAAGAAGCCATCATGGCTTATGATGAGAATGAACTCGAACTGCACTCTCGCATCAAGGTTCGCATGACCAAGAAAATCGACGGCGAGATAAAGACCAAGCTGGTTGAAAGCACGCTGGGACGATTCATCTTCAATGAAATCCTTCCACAAGACCTCGGCTTCGTTGACCGCACCGATCCTGACAATGCTTTCACGCTGGAATGCGACTTCTTAGTCGGCAAGCGCGAGCAGGGACAGATCATCGAACGCTGCATCAACAAGTACGGCATTTCCAAAACCGCGGCGCTTCTGGATAAGATCAAAGCCATGGGTTATCACTACTCGACCATTGGCGGTATTTCGATCGGTATTTTCGATATGATCGTACCGGACGTCAAGAAGAAATTCATTAGCGAGGCGGAAGAACGGGTTGACTACATCAATCGCCAGCATCAACGTGGTCTTTTGAATGACGATGGCCGCTACCGCTCGGTTGTTGAAATCTGGCGCAAAACGACTGATGACATTACTGAAGCCCTGAAGAAAAACCTGGGTAAATACAACCCGGTTTACATGATGTCGCAGTCTGGCGCCCGTGGTAATATCAACCAGATCAAGCAGCTGGCCGGTATGCGCGGCAACATGAGTGATACGTCCGGTAAGACGATTGAGATTCCGATCAAGTCCAACCTGCGTGAAGGCATGAACGTTCTGGAATTCTTCATTTCCAGCCATGGTGCCCGTAAAGCGCTGTCGGATACGGCGCTCAAAACGGCTGACTCCGGGTATCTGACCCGTCGTCTGGTTGACGTTGCTCAGGATGTCATCATCCGGGAAAGCGACTGCGGAACTGAAGAATACGTTGAAGTGAATGAGGTCAATGTTGGCGGCAGCGGAAAAGCCAAGCGTGTTGTCAAGTCGCTGGCCGACCGCATCACAGGCCGTTACGCGGCACAGGAGATCGCTGATCCCAAGACCGGTGATGTTTTTGTCAAGAAAGATGACCTGATTACAGATGATATTGCCCAGCGCATCGTCGCATCCGGCATGGCCAAGGTCCCCATCCGGACTGTCCTGACCTGCCGCGCCCGTTATGGCGTCTGCGCCAAATGCTATGGACTGAACCTGGCATCCGGCGAATCAGCTGTCGGCGGTGAGGCTGTCGGCATTATGGCTGCCCAATCCATCGGCGAGCCCGGCACCCAGCTGACTATGCGTACGTTCCATACTGGTGGTATCGCATCCGGCGATGACATCACACAGGGTCTGCCTCGTGTTGAAGAATTGTTTGAAGCCAGAAAGCCCAAAGGGCAGGCGATCATTTCCGACCTGGACGGTGTTGTCCGTATCGAGGAAGATGGCAAGCGCAAGCGTGAAGTGACGGTCACTGCGGCTGACGGTGAAACTGTATCCTACTCGATTTCGCTGTCGGCGCCGCTTGTTGTCGCCGCGGGTGACGACATCGAGGCTGGCGACCTGCTGACCGATGGTTCAGTCAATCCGCACGACATCATGCGCATCAAAGGTGTTCGCGGTGTTCAGAAATATATCATCAAGGAAGTTCTCAAGGTTTACAAGAACAACGGTGTTGAAATCAATGATAAGCACATTGAGATCATCACCCGCCAGATGATGCGTAAAGTCAGAATCGATGATCCGGGCGATACTGAACTGCTGACTGGCAGCTTGGCAGACATGTTCGAATTCGAGATCGAGAATGCTAAGGCTGCAACCAAAGGCCTGACGCCGGCCAGCGGCAATCGGGTCCTGCTGGGTATTACCAAAGCTTCTCTGGCGACCGATTCCTTCCTGTCCGCAGCATCATTCCAGGAGACTACACGTGTTCTGACGGATGCCGCAGTCAAAGGCAAGATTGATCCGCTGCTCGGCCTCAAGGAGAATGTTATCATTGGTAAACTGATTCCGGCCGGTACCGGCATGATGCGTTATCGCAATGTCACCGCTGTCCCGGTTATTGACGCGAACAAGGATCTGATCAAACCCTGACAGATCCGATCTAAAACAAATTTAGAAGAGGCTGTCTCAAAAAGTTCGATGGAACTTGAGAGACAGCCTCTTTTTATAATCAGAATCTTCTAAATGTCAGGAATACTTCGAATCCTCATCTCCCGAATCAGCAACCAGGCTATATTCAGATCCGCGATTGGTTTCGTAACGGACACTGTGTTTGTCATCGCTATTGCCGATCAAGTAATCAACCGAGACACGATAATAGCGCGCGATGGCGATAATCATATCAAGATCCGGCGTGCGCTTGCCGAGCTCATAATGGGTATAGGTTACACGCGGCAGGAACAAGGCCTTTGCCAGAGCGGCTTGGGTCATTTTCCGTTCCCGCCGTAAAATTCTCAATCTTTCTGCAAGCCTGTTAGTCACAAGATCACCTCTATCTAAATTATAATCCGAAAATGTAGCATAGAGCAACAAAATATTTGCTGATTTCGTCAAGATAACGATAAATGTTGCAAAAAGGAACTAGAATACGACCTTAGCCTTGACAGTTGTTTCATAGCGCGACTATAATAGAGTATCATTATTTTAGGCGGTGGTAAAATGCGCGACTGGCTGATTGAGATTAGACACAAGACGAATATGACTCAACTGACTGTTTCTGAACGAGCTGGTATTTCCAGGGCCTACTACACACAAATTGAACTGGGGCGCAGAACGCCTTCGATCAGGACCGCAAAAACACTAGCCAGGATCCTGGGATTCACATGGAGCAGGTTTTACGACGATTAAAAACGGATCCTGATTCAGGATCCGTTTAGTCGATTCAAAGCGACAGCGCGCCGTATGAATGATTCGGAGATGAGCCGAGAACGCCGGCCCTGCCGCAATAATGACGCAACAGAAGTTCCAGAAGTGCCTGATCCGACACTTTGAGAATCAGAGGCAGCGCGACCATGGTTTGAAGCTGCATAAAAGTCTCTTCAAGCTCGGGCCATTGTTCTGCGGTGACAGCTAGATCAAATGACAAAACCAGCGCAGGCGGTTCATCCTCGGCCGCATCAAAGGCATCGTCAATAAGATCATCGATGGCTGTGCAGCTGATAATGGGCAGCGTTTCAATATTTTCAGCAAACCAGGCAGATCTGGACGAGCAAATTGTCTGATTGAGTGAATGTGCCTTGAATGAGAAATCCATACTGTCATGATGATCGTTGATTCTGGCTTTCAACTTTGCGATATGATCTGGTCCGGTTCCGCAGCAACCACCGGCCAATAGAACGTTTCGGCCCAATAAGGGCTGCAGCACCTGGCTGAAATCATCTGGGTTCATTGGAAACACCGTGGCTCCGTCAATGAGCTGCGGCAAACCGGCGTTGGGCTTGAGCAACAGGGGCACCGGCGATATGCTGCGCAGGGGTTCAATCAACTCACCGAGCTTGTCGGGACCGAACGAGCAGTTGATGCCAAATGCATCGACGCCCATCGAAGTCAAGGTGATCAGGCAGGTTTCGGGTGAATTGCCGGATAAGGTGCGTCCGTTACTCTCGAAGGTTAGCGAGGAAATGATCGGCAGATCACATTCGCTATGAATGGCTGTCACGACAGCGCGGACTTCGGACAGGTCTAGCATGGTCTCAATGATGAAAAGGTCAACCCCCCCGGCCAGCAGGCCACGGACCTGTTCACGAAAGATGTCGACCATCTCGTTGAATGACAACTCGCCGGACGGAAAAAGAAATTGACCTGTCGGCCCGATGTCGCCGGCAACATAGACCGGCTTATGAACGGCCGATATTAGATCGTCACGCACCTTGCAGCTGATGGCAGCCAGTTCGCGATTGACGATTTCAACATCCTGACCTTGCTGCAGGTGCTTCTCAAGCTTGGGTCTGTTGGCGCCGAAGGTAGGCGACACGATAATCTGGCTGCCTGCCTGAATGTATTGAGTTTGCAGACTGGCTAGAACATCACGGTTTTCGAGTACCCAGAGTTCGCTGGACACGCCGGACGGCATGCCGGCGTTTTGCAGATGTGTGCCAGTTGCGCCATCCAGCAGAATGGGTGTCGATTGGATCAAGTCAGAAAAATCTTGTTTGTTCATGGACGCACCTCCAGGTCACTGCCGTCTTGATCAAGGATCCGGACATTTTCAATCCGGTTCGACCATCCGCCACCAATCACCGAGAGCGGGTTCAAATAAGGATTGAAATCAATTTGGTCAAGTCGCCTGCTGGCCAGCCAAATTTCAGGTCGGTACGAATAAACAAAAGCTGAAGTATCAGGTTCGACTGTTTTGTCTAAGATGTTCGCATCGTCAGGCAGTCGGCTGAACGCTGTCGCAGGCAGTAATAGTATATCATAATCCCGCGCCTTTAATCGGGCAGCCAGATTTGGCCAGTCAAGGTCAATGATTTCAACTGTCAGGCCGTATTCTTCCAGCATATCGGCGATGCTTTCAGCCAGTTCGAGATTTTGATGATAAACTGCCTGATCCAGTCCCTGGTAGATCAAGAGCGGCAATGACTTGTCCCTCATCTGATTAAGCGCCTTGATATCAGCTGGTGTTGGGCCGGTTTCGGAAACGACCGAGAGGACGGCATGACGTTGAGACGGATCCTTGATTGCTTCAGTCTTCGCAGTATCCGAATTGATGAGAAAATAGTTTTGAACGGTTGCGGAAAAATGAAAGATGCTGCAGAAGCCGAGATTGGCCGCCCGAAGCTTGGATCGCTCAGTCCAATCACAGCGGATGATGTCCAGTGAACCATCCGCCAACAAACTAAAAGCCTGAGAATCGTCAATCTGTTTGAAGATGACTTGCTGGACATCACCGCTGTATTCCGGCCTTAATGCCAGCACCAGCTCATCGCTCTGAATTGATGTAAGCTGGTAAGGCCCGCTGCCGTCGGGTTCAATGTATTGGCTGCCCATTTGGTAGACTTGGTCGGGATCATCAGGATAGGTTTCAGCATTGATCATGCCGATTGTATAGCATCTAAGATCCGGCTCTTCAATGCCAGACTTAAGCTGAAAAATCACTTGGCTATTATCAGAACCTGGCATAACAGCTTCAATTTCTTTAAACTGGCCTTTGAACGGTCCATTATAGGATGGCGACATGAGCTGCTGATAGGTTAGCACAACATCCTTAGCCTCAACTGAACGGCCGCTTCTGAAAACATGGGTATTGTCGAGGGTAAAGGTCAGCTGGCTGGCGGACGGGTCGAACGACCAGCTTTCGGCGACATTACCCCGGTAAATGCCTTGGCTGTCTGGTTGAAGAAGGGATTCAAAAACAAGCAAGCATGCTTCCAGTTCACCTTCAGTTGCCGCAAAGAAGGGATGGATGATCTCAAAAGGATCATCGACGCCAACGACAACAGTCGATCCTCTTTGATAGGCTTTATCAGGCACTTGAGCAGTCTGGGTTAGCGGCAATGTCTCGTCTGGGATATGACCAGCATTGATCGAATGACTGATCAAATTGGCCAGCAAGGCGGCGACAAGGACGGCAAGCAAGAGGGCAAACGCCTGGAAAGGTCTGGCGTATCGGCGATAAACCTTCATGAAATGAGCCAGTTGACTAACTGCTGTTCGACGAAGTTTTGTAGGCATGGTCACATCTCGCTTCCCTCAAATAATTCATCTGATTATATCACAGTGAGACGCTTTAGACCTTGTTCGAGTCACTTGAAAACAAATTGTTAAGGCATTAAAAAACGTTTCAAAATCCAATCAAAATGGCTTGACATCAGTACGTGGCGAATTATAATAAAGACATAAGTCAAAGATAGTCAAAGTCAGATAAGGAGAGGGGGGAGGCCCTGTGGCACGTATTAGCGATCATATAGAAACCTTAATCAAGAAAATGATTGAGCAGAACGGCGGTTTGATTGAAATCAGTCGAAATTCACTAGCAGACCGTTTGAATTGCGTCCCGTCCCAGATCACCTATGTTTTGGCCACACGATTCAAAAACGACCAGGGCTTCCTGGTCGAGAGCCGGCGAGGCGGAGGCGGATGGATACGCATTCGACGGGTTGAAATGGACACGCCGAACCAGTACCTGATGCACGCGCTGAACACGATCGGTGATCGTCTGTCACAGCATCAGGCTGAGGTTTTGGTGAGAAATTTCATCGATTATAACATCGTCAAGGAACGTGAAGGACGCCTGCTTCGCTCCGCAACATCTGATCGGTCAGTGATCCGTGTTCCGATTGAATTCCGCGATCAGGTCCGGATGGAAATTTTCAAAAACATGCTGATCAGTCTGGTTGTCAGATAACGTTTTGAGAGGAGGACATCAATCATGAAGTGCGAACGATGTCAGAAAAATGAAGCAACGGTTCATCTGTCGTCAACCGTCAATGGCCAAACGACCGAGCACCATCTATGCGATCAATGCGCCAACGAACTCGGCGTGGATATGAACATCAACAGCTATTTTGGCAATATCGGCAACCTCTTTGGTTCCGGATTGGTCGGCGGCGGCAATATTTTCAATACAACCGGCGGCATCCCGGCTTTTGGCCAGGCGGCCGAGCAGAATATTGTCTGCAAGTCCTGCGGCCAGTCCTTTAATGAGTTCCGACGGACCGGACTGTTCGGCTGCAGCCACTGTTACGAGTCTTTTGCAGACCGATTGGATCCGGTGATGCGCAGGGTTCAGGGCAGTACGCAGCATGTCGGCCGAAAAATCTGCCAAAGCGCTGATCAGCAGGAACAGAACCTGTTGCGGGCCAGGCAGTCTGAATTACGCGTGGAACTGCAAAAGGCGGTTGAAGCCGAAGCGTATGAGACAGCGGCCCGGCTAAGGGATGAAATTCGCGTATTGGAGAACAGAATCTGCAGCATGGGCGAAATGCCGGAGGATAAGCCGGACTTAGATAAAGACAAACCGGAAGGAGGGGAAGACCAATGACTTGGTATATTGATCAGGGACCGGAAAGCGATGTCATGATCACCAGCCGGATTCGGTTGGCTAGAAATCTTGATCATTACCCTTTTCCGCATAGAATGGACAAAGATCAGTCCAGGCAGGCTGGTGAAGAAATTACCAAAGCCTTTTTCGGTCATAACAAAGAACGCAAGAACCATTATCTGCTGGTCGAGCTGGACGACTTGAACGAGGCAGACCAGCTCGCGTTGGCCGAGAAGCGCCTGATCAGCCGCGACATGGCGAAAGACGGCAGCAACCGACGGGTGATTATCAGCCGTGACGAGGCTGTCTCGATCATGATCAACGAAGAAGACCACATTAGGATCCAGTCCATGCAGCCAGGATTGAACCTTGAAGCCGCTTATGAAGCTGCTGCCGCTGTGACATTGGCTCTGGAAGGATCATTATCATTAGCTTACAGTGAAAAATACGGCTTTCTGACAGCCTGCCCCACCAATACCGGTACCGGCATGCGGGCCTCGGTGATGGCTCATCTGCCAGGGCTGGTGATGAGTGGACGGATCAAGGACGTCATTGAGAGCTTGAACAAGATGGGTTTTGCAGTTCGCGGCAATTATGGCGAACACAGCAAGGCACAAGGCCATATGTTTCAAATTTCGAACCAGCTGACCCTTGGACTGACCGAGGACGACCTGATCAGCGATCTGCAGCGCATGCTGGTGCAGTTGATTGACCAGGAACGCAAAGTCCGTCGCGAAGTGTATCGCCAACAGCCGATCAAGATCGAGGACCGCATCATGCGATCCTTTGGATTACTGACCTATGCCAGACTGTTGAGTCATGAAGAAGTCACCGGGCTTTTATCCGATATCCGGCTGGGCCTGGCGCTTGGCCTGCTGCCCGGCGTCAAGGAAACTGATATCAACAAAGCTTGGTCATCAATTGGGCCGGCGAGTATCCAAAAATCTAAAGGACAGCCTATGACAGCCGAGGAACGTGACCATGCACGGGCTTCCTTGATGAACGAAATATTTCAAAAATCCTGAAACGAAGGAGGAACAAGACAATGATGATGAGATTTTCAGAAAGAAGTGGCGGGGTTTTAGCTGCGGCCTATCAGCTGGCCAAAGCTTACAGCCTCAACTATATAGGAACCGAACACTTGCTGGCCGGCATCCTGGCCGAAGGGCAGGGAACGGCTTATGATCTGCTGAGTGCTGCCGATGTTACCCTGGAGAAAGTGCAGGATACCTTGAACCAGATGAGCCAGCAGCCGCCTCAGGAAGTTGAGCCTGAGCAGAGTCTTGACGCTGAAAAAATCATGGGGATGTTTACGCCCAGGACCAAGCGGGTCGTGGAGCTTGCAGCCTATGAAGCGCGAATGCGCCAGTTGGATGTCATCGAACCGGAGCACCTGCTGATGGGTATCGTCCGTGAGGGCGAAAGTGTCGCGATGCGCATTTTGAAAGCCAACGGCCTTGAGCCCAGAAGTCTTTATAATAGTCTGGCGCAAAACATACAAGGGCTGACACCAGGCGGCGCGCCGTCCGGACAAGCTGCCGGCGCGGGCGACAGCGGTGAGTTTGCGGACATCAACCGCAATCTTGAACAGCGCGGCGGTGCCGGCTCTTCAAAGTCTGGCACACCGACATTAGAGAAATTCGGCAGGGACTTGACTCAGTACGCCAGTGAAGGGCGATTTGACCCGATTATCGGGCGAGCTGAAGAAATCAGCAGAGTCATGCAGATCCTAAGCCGAAGAACCAAGAACAACCCCTGTCTGATCGGTGAACCAGGCGTCGGCAAGACGGCAATCGCCGAAGGTCTGGCGCAGAAAATCGCCTCAGGTGATGTGCCGGAGCTGTTGAAGGACAAGCGGGTTATCTCGGTTGACATGGCCAGCATGGTTGCCGGGTCGAAATACCGCGGTGAATTTGAAGAACGGCTGAAAAAGGGATTGGATGAGGCGATCCGGTCGGGTAATGTGCTGCTGTTCATTGACGAACTGCACACCGTGATTGGAGCCGGTGCCGCTGAAGGCGCGATGGATGCCGCAAATATCATCAAACCCCTGATGACCCGGGGCGAACTGCAGATTATTGGAGCTACGACCCTCGACGAATACAGGAAGCACATTGAAAAAGACGCTGCGCTTGAACGCCGGTTCCAGCCCGTTACCGTCGGCGAACCCAGTCCAGAGGAAGCGGTCCTGATCCTCAAGGGCCTGCGTGACAAGTACGAAGAACATCATCACGTCAAGATCACGGATGAATCGATCGAGACCGCAGTCAACCTGTCCGTCCGCTATATTTCAGATCGTTTCCTGCCCGACAAGGCGATCGACCTGATTGACGAAGCGGCATCCCGGATCCGGCTGGGCAAGTCTGCGGAACCTGCTGAATTTGAAACGCTGCAAGAGCAGATCGACAAGCTGGCAGAACAGAAGAAGAAGGCCGCTGAGGATGAAGCCTTCGAGGATGCGGCTTCATTGCGTAAACAGCAGCAGGATCTGGAGAATGAGCTCAAAAAGAAGCGCGAAGCCTGGCACGAACAACAAAGCCGGGAGCACGAAGTGATGGGTCCGGATGATATCGCGGATATCGTGGCCAGTTGGACCGGCATCCCGGTCCGAAAACTGACCGAGAGTGATTCCGAACGGCTAAAAACCCTGGAAGATGAAATGAAAAAGCGTGTCATCGGCCAGGACGAAGCAGTTCATGCCGTGGCCAAAGCGATTCGCCGCGGGCGGCTGGGGCTCAAGGATCCGAAACGGCCGACCGGCTCGTTCATTTTCCTGGGCACGACCGGCGTCGGCAAAACCGAGCTGGCCAGGGCGCTGGCGGAAGTCATGTTCGGTGACGAAAATGCCATGGTGCGTATCGATATGTCGGAGTACATGGAAAAATTCGATGTCTCCAAATTGATCGGTTCGCCCCCGGGCTATGTCGGGTATGAAGAAGGTGGTCAGTTAACCGAGAAGGTCCGGAGAAAACCATACTCCGTTGTGCTGTTCGATGAGATCGAGAAAGCGCATCCGGATGTGTTCAACGCACTGCTGCAGATTCTGGAAGACGGCAGACTGACGGACAGTCAAGGACGAACGGTCAATTTCAGAAATACCATTCTGATCATGACGTCAAACATCGGCGCCCGCATGCTGACTTCCTCAGCCGGCAGAAAAATCGGGTTCTCCCCGGTTTCGGAAGGCGAGGAAGGCGAGCTCAACCACCTCTATGGCGGCAAAACATATAGCGAAGCCAAGGACCTGGTGATGTCCGAACTCAAGAAAACGTTCAATCCTGAATTCATCAACCGCGTCGATGAAATCATTTTCTTCCACATGCTGGATCGCAATGCTGTTCTCAAGATCGTCGACATCATGCTGGGCTCGCTGCATAAGCGGATCGCCGACTTGGGCATGACGCTGGAGGTGACCGAGCAAGCCAAGGTCCTGCTGGCTGAAAAGGGGTTTGATCCCCAATACGGTGCCCGCCCGTTGCGGCGTGTTATCCAGTCCATGGTCGAAGACCGCTTTTCGGAAGCCATGCTCGACGGCAAGGTCAAGGAAGGCGACATCGCGACGGTGGACAGCCAGGACGGCGAGATCGTCATCACCGGCAAGCCCGGACGGGTGACCCGCAAGCCGGATGACCAGGAAGATACGGATGCAAAAAAACCAGCCGAAGAAAAACCGGAGCATGAGGGCGATTCATCAGCGAAAGAGAACAAGCAGGAATAGTCAAATGGCTGTAAGCCTTGGGCGCCGGAGATGTGATATGCACATCTCCGGCGTTTGCATTATAATGGTAAAAAACCAGACAAGTCATACTCGGAGGAATATTGTGAAAGAAAGCATTTTCAAACAAATCGATCTGCAGTGCCCGGTCTGCCTGAATGAGCAGCCCTGCACGATTTGGGAGGTCATTGAAGCTGAAACAGACCCGGATCTGAAAGATAAGCTGCTCAAAAAAGAACTGGTCAGCCAGGTCTGCAGCAATTGCGGACATCTCTGGATCCCGGCCATCCCCTTGCTCTATCGCGATGCAAGCCATAAACTGCTGGTGTATTGCCATACCGGCCTGTCTGAAACCGATGTCCAGTTGGCTCTCGATAAACTCCCGGGTGTTGACGGTTGGATGATGCGCCTGGTTCCGGAATACAATACCTTGAACGAGAAGATCCATATTGTCGACCACAATTGCGACGACCGCCTGATTGAGCTGATCAAGCAGGCAGTCAGGCGCCAGGGGGAAGACCAGAACGACGCCAAGATCGATCAGGTCTATTTCCTGACTGCCAATGACGAGGCGTTCCGTTTCCTGGCACTCGACCAGAACGGCCAATGGTTCAGTCTGGATCTGGAGGCCGGCGTCTACCTGAACGCGGAGGCCATCACGCAAGGCCGACTGGACAGCGACCGCGGCCGGTGGATGATTGTCGATGATGCCTATGGCAAAAATCTGCTCAAACAGCTGGCAGATAGCGATTAAGCATCAATCGATCTGGTTTTTGGCATAGACAATATTGGCCAGGCCGCCATCCTCTCGATGAAGCTGCGGCATCTCGCCGGTTGTGCGCTTGGCGATGACAGCTTCCATGCCCATGAAATCCATGGGCACATCGTCCGTGTTCCTTCGTAAAATATCGTCGCATAGGTCAATGATTGACCGGAGCATCGCTTGCGGTGCCATCGGCCTGCCATGGGACAGCAAGACACTGTCAAATTTGCCGTCAACCTGGTGGGCGAGGGTTTCCATATTCTCTTTGTAGGCGCGAATTGGCAGGCTGTAATCGAAAAAGAGGAACGTCATGAAATTAGCTGCGTCACCCAATAGCAGAGTACGTTCTTCCTCAATCAGGATCGCGACTGATCCCGGGGTATGCCCAGCGCCATCGAAGATGCTCAGATGGATGCCGCCAAGATCAAATCGATCGCCAGGGAACATGCCCTTGATGTTGTCACTTCGCCGCACCGTGTAGTCTTCGGGCTTGAGGAGCGGGAATCGATCCTTGAGGAACATCTTGATATAATCCTTCAACTGATCATCAACCCGGTTGTGCTCAGTGAAAACTTCCCTGTCAGCCAGATTGAGATAAACGTTATCGAATGCGCCAGCACCACCCGCGTGATCCAGGTGGCCGTGAGTCAGGATCACGGTGATCGGCTTTTGGGTCAGGGTTTCAACATAGGCCTTGAGATCGCCGACGCCTATGCCGGTGTCGATCAGAGCGACGCTATGGTCGCCTTCGACCAGGAACATCAGTTCCTTGGTCAGGCCAGTGATGCAGGTTATGCGGTCGGATAGTTTCTGTGCAGTAAAAAACTCGAGTTTTTCCATCTCAGTGGCTCCTTCGTCTTATCGGCAATCCAGGATTTGGACATGGCGGTCACTTGCCTGACAGGGCTTCCAGTCAGGCGCGTCATCAGCATTCGGATCACCGTGCTTCATGAAATTGCACCAGTAGGTGACCATACGGCTGGACAACTCGAAGTCGCAGGCGGCAAACGGGCGCCATGCCCGGCCTAGCGTCCCGAACATGTACCACAATTCGCTTGAGTGGAAGGCTCCAGCATCATCGCCGGGCAGGTCGCGGGTGAAGTAGTAGACATAGGACGGTCGGTTGAATAGCTTCTCGTTCTGAAGACTCCAATTGATCGCCGCGGTGAATAAAAGGCCCTTATCACCCGCATTCAGTTTGTCCAGATCGACTGCGATATCCTTTTCGGTAGAACCGATCATATAGGGAATGTCTTTGATCCGCCCGGATTCTGTCAAGTTTTCCAGTTCGTCCTTCAGGAGATAGCCATCGATAACCGGGCCGAATGGGAGCATGCCGCCTTTGGCCATGTGCTCCGGCATATACTGGCCAAGCGCGTCCAGCAGGCTCTTGGCATCCAACGCCATGAGGTCTTCGAGTGATTTGGCACCGGATAATTCGACAATGCGGCTGCCGATCGCGCCTGCTTCATCCGGTGTCATACCGTTCATGAAGGCTCGATTGAAGCCACCGCCACTCTGCAGGATGGCGCCATGGATCATGTTGCCGGTCAGCTCACTCGAGACCAGAGTCTGCACGCTCATGCAGCCAGCTGACTGGCCGAAGATCGTGATTTTGTCCGGATCACCACCGAATGCTTCAATATTCTCATAGACCCATTTCAGCGCCGCGATCTGATCCAAAAAGCCAATGTTTGCCGAATTGCCGGCTTCACCGGATTCATTCTGCCAGGGATGGGCCAGAAAGCCAAAGACATTGAGACGGTAATTGATGGTCACCAGAATAACATCCTGTTTGCAGAAAGCTTCGCCGTCAAACTCCAGTTCGCTGCCGCGTCCGCCCAGAAAACCGCCGCCATGAATGTACAAGGCGACCGGCAGTTTGGCAAAAGTCGATAAAGCGGGTGTCCAGATGTTCAGATACAGGCAATCCTCGCTGGCCGGAACATCATAGGCCGGGTTGGAGTAGAATTCCTTTTTATAGAATTCACCCGGAGATTCCATTTGGACGCACATCGGTCTGAAGTTATCCGCAGCCCATTCGGCATTGGAAGGATTCAGCGGCTGCGGCGCCTAAATCGGCGCTTGCCGACCGGCGGTTTGGCATAGGGAATGCCCTTGAAAAGGGTATAGTCTATCTGGTCAATGCCCTTCACCAGGCCCTGACTGATCTTGATCGAGTTGATTGCCATTGTGCGTCCTCCTTGGCTGCATTCATTTGCTGATTTCTGATCAAATTATACATGAAAACCATAAGTATTGATACAATCGGCAGAACCAGCGATGTAAAATTTACTGAAAATTACTGACCCTATTGGCATGGCAAGTTTCCATATGCTAATCTATATATTGGATCAAAACCAATTAGAGATATAAACAACGAACCGGGAGGAAAATGAAAATGACAAGACCAATCACACTGTTCACCGGCCAATGGGCCGACCTGCCGTTTGAGGAACTCTGCAAGCTGGCAGCCGAGATGGGCTTTGAAGGCCTGGAAATCGCCTGCTGGGGCGACCACATGGACGTTCGCAAGGCGGCGACCGATCCGGCTTATGTGGCCGAACGCAAGGCGATTCTCGAGAAGAACGGCTTGCAGTGCTGGGCGCTGGGCAACCACCTGGCCGGCCAGTGCGTGGGCGATCGCTGGGACAAGCGCCTGGACAACTTCGCGCCGGACAATGTCAAGGGCAATCCTGAAGCAATCCGGGCCTGGGCGATCGAGGAAATGAAGTACACGGCCCAGGCCGCCAAGGCGATGGGCGTTGATGTTGTCACCGGGTTCATGGGCTCGCCGATCTGGGCGTTCTGGTACTCGTTCCCGCAGACGACCGAGGAGATGATCGAGGAAGGCTACGATGAGATCGTCGAGCTGTGGACGCCGATCCTGGACGAGTTCAAGCGCTGCGGCGTGAAGTTCGCGCTGGAGGTGCATCCGACCGAGATCGCGTTTGACTTCTACTCGGCGCAGAAGCTGTTCCGCGACAAGTTCGCCGGCAACGACACGATCGGGATCAACTTCGACCCGAGCCACCTGGTCTGGCAGGGGATCAAGCCGCACCTGTTCATCCGCGAGTTCGCGGACAAGATCTATCATGTCCATGTCAAGGACGCACTGGTCAACCTGGAAGGGACCGAAGGCATTCTGGGCTCGTTCCTGACCTTCGGCGACACGCGCCGCGGCTGGAACTTCGTATCGCCCGGACACGGCAGCGTCGACTTTGAGCTGATGATCCGTGAACTCAATTCGATCGGCTATGACGGTCCGCTGTCGATTGAATGGGAAGACAGCGCGATGGAGCGTGTCTTCGGCGCAACCGAATCCTGCGAGATGATCAAGCAGATGAACTTCAACCCGTCGGACATCGCCTTCGACGATGCGATCAAGAAATAGTCCGAAACCGCAGCTCTGGTTAAAATAGATCCTGTTCGAACACAAAATCCCGCTCAACACAAAATCATTGAGCGGGATTTTTATTCGTGGTGCGCCACGCATGGCGCAGAGCAAGGCAGGTACATGAATCAGATGATGTCCTTTAACGCTTCATACAGGCGGATGTATTGTCCATATCGCGTCTGGTAAACGGCCAGGCTGTCCGGATCAGGCCGGGTCGTGGTTTCAGTCCGGATCATGCTGGCGGCTTCTTCGAAGCTTTTCCAGAAACCGCAGCTGACGCCGGCAACCAGTGCCGCGCCGAAAGATCCACCCTCGGCGCTGCCATAGACCGTTCGGACCGGCAGGTTGAAGACATCGGCGAAGATCTGGCGCCAGAGAGGACTGGCGGCGCCGCCGCCGGCGAGAACCACTTCACCTTCTTCTGACAAATCGCTTTTGCCGGCAATCAGTTCATAGACCTGCTTGAGCGAGAACGCGACGCCTTCCAGCACCGCACGGGAAAAGTGACCGATGCCGTGCCGGGATGTCAGGCCGACGAATCCGCCGCGTGCGTTCGCGTCATGGATCGGACAGCGCTCGCCGTTGAGATAGGGCATGAAAAGCAGCCCCTCGGCTCCTGGCGTGGTAGCCGCTGCGGCCTTGTCCAACAAACGGAACGCACTGGTGCCTTGCTCTTGGGCGAGAGCGCCCTCGTGCTGTCCCAGCGCATTGCGGAACCATTCATAGGACCCAGCGGCATTGAGCGTGACGCCCATCGCCGTGAAGGTTTCGGGTGCGTTGCCGCGGAAGACCTGGAGACTGCCTTGGGGGTTTGGCATATACCGGTCAAGGTTCATGGCGACAACCCCGGATGTACCGAGCGTCACGCCGACCTGGCCGGGCTTGACCAGCCCCAGTCCGGTTGTCGAAATAACCGCGTCACCGCCGCCGCCGACAACGGGCAGCCCAGCCGGCAAGCCGCTAGCTTCAGAGGCATCCTGAGTAACCGCCCCGGTCAGATCACCGGACTCGACAACCTTCGGGAAGATGGAGAGATCCAGGCCGATTGTGTTAATCAGGTCTTTGGCCCAGCAATTGGTCTTGACATCGTAGAGGCCGAAGCCGGAGGCATCGGAAACATCAGTCGCCAACTGCCCGGTCAGCAGGTAACGGATATAATCCTTGGGGTTGATAACCAGCTTCGTGCGGGCATAGTTATCCGGCTCGTTTTGTTTGAGCCAGAGAATTTTGCCGCCTGTGTACCCGGTCAGCATCTGGTTGTTGGTCGCATCCAGCAGGCCATCAGGACCGCCGGCCAGCCGGGTAATCTCTTCACACTGACTGCTTGTCCGCTGGTCGTTCCAGAGGATGGCCGGCCGTATGACCTGGCAGTCGCTGTCCAGGGCGACCATGCCATGCATCTGACCGGATAGCCCGATCGCCGCCGGCTGCAGGTCTTTGCAGGCATCCGTAACAGTATTCAAGGCTTTGAGCGTCGCCTGCCACCAGTCAGATGGCGCTTGCTCGGTCCAGCCCGGCTGGGGCTGGGCCAGCGGATAGCTCTCGACGGCAGACTGCAGGATCTGCATGTTCTGGTCGACAGCGATGACCTTGACGCCGCTAGTGCCAACGTCGATGCCGATGATATACTTGCTGCTCATAAACTGCTCCTTTAGTTGAACATGATCTGGTTGACAATGGTCTCGAGATACTCCTGACGACCGGATCCGACCTTGACATCGCCTTTGGCCAGAGCGATTTTTTCAAGTTCTTCAAGTGACGCCTTGCCTGAGATGATCTTCTGTCCCAACTCACCGTTCCAGCTGACGTAGCGCTGTTCGACGAATTCGTCAAGGCGGCCATCCTCAATAATTTTGCTGGCGATCTTCAAACCCAGGGCGAAGCTGTCCATACCGGCGATATAACTGTAGAAGATATCTTCCATTGTGTTGGATGCACGGCGGGCTTTGGCGTCGAAATTCAGGCCGCCGTTGGTGAATCCACCGGCTTTGAGAACCTCGAGCATGCAGAATACCGCGTCGTACATATTGGTCGGAAATTGGTCGGTGTCCCAGCCCAGCAACATGTCACCCTGATTGGCATCGATCGAACCGAAGAATCCGGTGTCACGAGCAAGGCGGAGTTCATGCTGGAAGGTGTGACCGGCCAACGTGGCATGATTGGCTTCAATGTTGAGCTTGAAGTCCTTGTCCAGGCCGTAATGGCGCAAAAAGCCGATAACCGTAGCCGAGTCGAAATCGTATTGATGCTTGGTCGGCTCCTTGGGTTTGGGCTCGATGTAGAAATCGCCGGTGAAGCCGATGCTCCGGCCATAGTCGACTGCCAGACGCATCAGGCGGGCCATGTTGTCCTGTTCAAAGCCCATCTTGGTGTTGAGCAGGGTCTCGTAGCCCTCGCGGCCGCCCCAGAAGACATAGCCGGTGCCGCCCAGCTTGACGGTCAGCTCAAGGGCCTTCTTGATTTGAGCCGCGGCGAACGTGAATACGTCAACTTCCGGTGATGTGCCGGCACCGCCGGCATAGCGAGGATTGGAGAAGCAGTTGGCCGTGCCCCACAGGAGCTTGATGCCGTACTGCTTTTGCAGGTCCATCAGCAGGTCGCTGATTTCGTCCAGGCGGGCGTTGGACTCGGCCAGGGTTTCAGCTTCGGGTGCAATGTCCCGGTCATGGAAGCAATAGTACTCGATACCGAGCTTGTCCATAAGCTCAAAGGCGGCGCGAGCCTTGTTTTTTGCGCTGGTCATGGGGTCTTCAGAACCGTAGGTCTTGTCAACTGTACCGGTTCCGAACATATCGGTGCCTTCGCCGACCATCGTATGCCAATAGGACATGGCAAACTTGAGGTGCTCCTTCATGGTCTTGCCGGCGACCATTTCGGATGCATTATAATGGCAAAAAGCCAGCGGGTTCTTGCTTTGGGGTCCTTCGTATTTGATTTTTGGGATCTGGGGGTAGAAATCAGCCATTTCAATCACTCTCTTTCTTTAGGGGTTTAGTCGAATCAAAATTAATTGACCGTGCTCGTGCACGGTGTCTTCATCGTATGCCCATTTACCTGATTTGTCAAGTGATTTGGATAACTTGACAGTGATCAGGGTTTCATCTCATAATCATAGAAGTCCACATTCAACTTGAAAGCGAAGCAATCTATGAGTATATCGATCAAGGAAATTGCAGAAATCGTTGGCGTATCCCGAGGGACGGTCGACCGGGCGCTGAACAACCGCCCGGGCATTTCCGCTGAGGTCAAGGCGAAAGTCCTCAAAGTAGCCAAGGATCATGGATACCGCTTCAACCGGGCGGGCAGGATGTTAAGCATCCGCAAGGCGCCGCCCAAAATCGGCATACAGATGCCGTCAATCGGCAACGATTTCTTTTTAGATGTTCTGGCTGGCATTGACAAGGCCGTTGATGAACTGGCTGATTTCGGCGTCACGGTTTCAATCAAGCAGATGAAGGGCTTTGATCCCGCCAAACAGGTCAGCCAGATCCGACAATTGATCGATGAAGGGATCAATGGACTGGCCTTTGTCCCGATTGACGACCCGATGACCAGCAAGTTGATGGATGAGCTTTCGGAAAAGGGCGTCCCGGTGATTGTTCTCAATTCGGACATTTCTGAAGGCCAACGCCTGTGTTATATCGGAACGGACTATACACTTAGCGGCCGGACGGCAGCTGGCTTTTTCCGTGTGCTCGCCAAAGGCCGGGCGATGCAGACCCTGGTCGTCACCGGATCACATTTGGTGCTGGGGCACAACCAGCGGACAGACGGGTTCGTGCAGGTTGCCCAAGAGCACCCGGAGCAGATTCATATTCTGGAGGTTGTCGAAAACCTTGACGACGAACAGATTTCATACGATCTGACGAAGGAAGCGCTAAAGCAGTTTCCGCAGCTAAACGCGATCTATCTGGCAGCCGGCGGGGTTGCTGGCACCTGTAAAGCGGTTGAAGAATCCGGAAGGGATGAATCGATTGAGATCGTCTGCAATGATGTCACGCCAGCGGTAATCGACTATTTAAAAAGCGGTACAATTACAGCAACGATCGGGCAGCAGCCTTTTGCCCAAGGCTACCAGGCAGTCCAGATGCTATTCAATTTTCTGCTGGACGGCAATCGGCCTGACGACCAGTGGCTGACGCGATCGGAAATCGTGATCGCTGAAAATGCCGGACAGGCGGACAGTGAGAATCGATAGTCTCCAAAAATCAGATTGACATGAAAACGAATCGGATAGCTTTCGTCCCATGATTCATCCGACGCATTCTGCCTGATCGTCGCAGCGCTTTTCAATTCAGGGGAAATCATGGATAATACTGGTAAGATAAAAAAGAAACAGACTGATGAGTCAACAGACCGGAGGATACTTATGCCAGATAACAAAGAGAACAAGATCAAGGCCGGCGATGCCAACAGGATCACGCGGGAGTACCTGGATTCGCTGCTGCTTGAACTGAGATACATCGATAGCGTTGTACCATCGACCAAGGTTGAGATATTTGGCCAGACCTATGCCACGCCAGTCATGACCGCAGCCTTGTCGCATCTTGACCGTGCCCGTCCTAATGGCATGGTGGAACTGGCCTACGGGGCAAAAATGGCCAGTGCCCTGATGTGGGCCGGCATGGGCGAGGAGAAAGAACTTGAAGCCATGGCCGAAACCGGCGCCAAGATCGTGCGAATCATCAAGCCGTATGCCGATGAGGACCTGATCTATCGGAAGATCGAGCACGCCAAGCGTACGGGTGTCGTCGCGGTGGGGATGGATATTGATCATATTTTCGATCCAAAAGGCCGCTGCGGATCCGTTCTCGGACATGACATGACCACAAAAACGCTGGATAACCTGAAGCGATATGTCCAAGCCTCAGAAATTCCGTTTGTCGTCAAGGGCGTGCTCAGCTTACAGGACGCTGAAAAATGCCTGGAAGCCGGTGTTGGCGGCATAGTTGTATCGCATCATCACGGCATTCAGGATTACGCGATTCCGCCCCTGATGATCCTGCCCAGGATCAAGAAAGCTGTCGGGGACAGCATGGAACTTTTTGTTGATTGCGGAATCACCAGCGGAACTGATGCCTTCAAAGCACTTGCACTCGGTGCCAAAGCCGTAT
The DNA here is from genome assembly GCA_963675845.1 of uncultured Saccharofermentans sp. GTDB lineage: Bacteria > Bacillota > Clostridia > Saccharofermentanales > UBA5734 > UBA8949. Next base: position 1,249,454 of record OY776634.1, read on the forward strand.
CAGTCGGAAGAGTCCTGATCGATTTTCTGGTCAAGGATGGCGCTGAAGGCGCCCGGGACAAGATCGTCAGCATGACCGATGAACTCCGGGCTGCCATGGCCAGAACCTGTTCCCCTGACCCCACTTGCATCGATCCTGACGTGATCTGGCGAGGTTAAGGATTCAGTTTGACGATGCTTGGAAAGCTCGTAAATGATCAGGAGATAAAGCACAGCAAGAACTGTTGCAGAACGAAACAAATATTGCTAAAATAATCTTAGGCACAGGATACTGATACTGGCGGTTGTCCATCTCCTGGAAAGGAGGTGGTGCGAATGGAATATTTGGCGATCTTGTTTTTGATTCTTGTAATCACAGCAAAATTACTGGACACTCCAGAAAAGCAATAACCGCCGAGTTGGCCCTCGACGGTTATTTAATCTAAAATTATACTTTTTTAGCGAGGACAGCTGCTGATCAGCTTCCTGTGCTTTAATTATACACGAGGTGCTTTATTCATGCAATATGTTTCATAATGAAACTATCAATGAAAATAAATTCATGTCGTCTAGATTGGTCAAGCGACGGATTTTCCGAACATAAAGCTGCTTGGTGAAATTTTTCTGATGATGATAAAAATTTACAGATACATGCATTTGAGTACAAACCATGAAAGCTTTGAGGTTAAGGATTCAGTTTGACGATGCGTGGGTAAGCTTGTAAATGATCAGGAAATGAAGCACAGCAAGAACTGTTGCAGAACGAAACAAATATTGCTAAAATAATCTTAGGCACAGGATACTGATACTGGCGGTTGTCCACTTCCGAAAGGAGGTGGTGCGAATGGAATATTTGGCGATCTTGTTTTTGATTCTTGTAATCACAGCAAAATTACTGGACACTCCAGAAAAGCAATAACCGCCGAGTTGGCCCTCGACGGTTATTTGATCTGATATCATCTCATTTCCCTTGAGGACAACTGCTAATCAGCATCCTGTGTCTTAATTATACACGAGGCGCTTTATTCATGCAATATGTTTCATAATGAAACTAATAATGAAAATAATTTCATATCGTCTAGATTGGTCAAGCGACGGATTTTCCGAACATAAAGCTGCTTGGTGAAATTTTTCTGATGATGATAAAAATTTACAGATACATGCATTTGAGGACAAACCATGAAAGCTTTGAGGTTAAGGATTCAGTTTGACGATGCGTGGGTAAGCTTGTAAATGATCAGGAAATGAAGCACAGCAAGAACTGTTGCATAACGAAACAAATATTGCTAAAATAATCTTAGGCACGGGATACTGATTCTGGCGGTTGTCCACTTCCGAAAGGAGGAGGTGCGAATGGAATATCTGGCGATCTTGTTTTTGATTCTTGTCATCACAGCAAAATTACTGGACACTCCAGAAAAGCAATAACCGCCGAGTTGCCGCTCGACGGTTATTTGATCTAAGATAATATAGAATAACGCTTGAGGACAACTGCTTATCAGCATCCTGTGCTTTAATTATACATGAGGTACTTTACTTCTGCAATATGTTTCATAATGAAACTATAACAAGAATAATTAATTGATCCTCAGATGGTCAAGTCGCGAATCAGGCTTGATCAATGTACTTTTTTCGGTAAACCGAGTTAATCAGATCCATGTTCATCTGCATGCCGTAATCACTGACCATGGTCTCGGTGAATTGGCTGACGAAAGTGAAATCTGCGAACCTGTTGTATTGGGAGACTTCGTTGGTCGTCACCAGTGCGATCTTCGCGCCGTGCTTGGCGGCCTCGGTAAAGACCGGCATCATGTCCATCGCGATGTGGAAGTCCACTGTGAAGATGAATGCCAGGCAGTCACTGTTCAGGGTTTTGGCATCCTCAAGCTGCTCGTAGTAGCGCGGCAAAACAATGGTGTCCTTGCCGGACATCGCCAGATTGATCTGAAGCGGGATTTCCGCGAAATAGCGGCCGAAGGTATAGAAGCAGACGCGCTTGGCCTGGTGCAGGGCATCTGTCACCCGATGAACTTCTTTCAGGTTGATGCTGTTCTCGAGGTTGTCGATGATTTCTCGCATGGTCCTGAAATAGGCTTGCAGCATGCCTGGGTCATCCTGGCAGAGCTCTGGTGGCAGGACCCGGTTGTAATACGTGTACTTGTTATAAACCAGGCTCACGTCATGGCGGAACTGCGGCAGACTGTTGTAGCCGAGCTTTCGGATCAGGCGTTCGACCGTCGCCTTGGATACCTTGCAAAGCTCCGCCAGTTCGAAAATGGTGGCGTGCTCGATTTGATCCAGGTTCTTGAAAAGGCCTTCCAGAGCCTTGTGATAAGTGTCATCCCGGGCTGTGTCGTTGTAGAGCGCGAACATGTTGTGCATGATGTTCATGATTCAAATACCTTCTAACTTAAATGCATCATTGGTGCTTCTCAAGCTCCATTATGCCAAAACCTGCCATCTGTGCCAATTGGAATGCTTGACTACCAAACCAAATTGAATATCAAGGCCAGCCTCGAATGATGTGCCATTTGCATCAGTCTGAGATGCAGAGGGGTCTCAAGCTGGAGTGGAAAAGTCTTACGAACGGTAGCATAATTGAAGAATAGGGTAAATACGTTTCACATGACAAGGAGGTCATCATATGTCAAAACTCAAATTCGGAGTGATCGGCTGCGGTTGGATCGGGATCGGCAAGCATATCGCCAGCCTGCGCGAGCATCCCAATGCTGAAATCGTCGCAATCTGCGATATCGTACCGGAGCGGATGGATGCGGCCCAGAAGCAATTCAATCTTGAAGGTGTCACAAAGTACAGCGACTACCGCGATCTATGCGCAGACCAATCAATCGATGTCGTGCATATCTGTACGCCGAACGCGCTGCATTACGAGATGTGCATGGCCGCTCTGGCCGGCGGCAAGGACGTCCATTGTGAAAAGCCGCTGGCAACCCGGTCGGACCACGCGTTTGAAATGGTTGAGGCTGCGCAAAAGCTCGGCAAGCGCCTGACGATCGGGCACCAACGCAGGTTTTTCTCATCCGTGCAATACATGAAAAAGCTGGTGGAAAGCGGCGAGATGGGCGAGATCTACTACGCCAAGGCGCTGGATGCCAGACGCCGCGGCGTCCCAACCTGGGGCGACTATATGAGCAAGGAGAAAAATGGTGGGGGCATCCTGTTTGACGGTGCGCCGCACTCCCTGGACATGACCATGTACCTGATGGGCAACTTCAAGCCGGTCTCGGTCTACGGCAAGGTCATGAGCAAAATGCGCCATGAGACCGATGGCAATCCCTGGGGCGTCTGGGATCATGAGAACAGCGATGTGGAAGACACCGGTTTCGCCATGATTACGATGGAAGGCGGGGCGGTTATCTATCTCGAGGCGGCCTGGCTGATCAATATGCTAGGATACGCCAATTCGACCCTGCTGGTGGGCACCAAGGCCGGCGTTGACATGCAGGGCAAAGATGGCGCTGTCCGCGTCAACAAGATCTACAATGGCAAGATGGCAGTCATGGAGCCGGAGATCATGCCGCCGATGGCTGCCCTGGTCGGAGAATTTGAGATCGAGGACCGGAAGGCGCCGGCGGTTGAGATCGATAATTGGATCCAGGCTTTGATCAACGATCGTGAGCCACTAATCAAGGCTGCTGAAGGGATCGCCGTCGTCCAGATTATTGAGAGTATCTACCAGTCCAGCGAGACCGGTGAAACGGTCAAGATTACGAGGCACCCGTGAACGGGGTCTCAGGAATCATGGAGAACTGCATGAAATTTTCAGTTTGTGTCGACAGTCTATTCTTCGGAGAGGATTTCATCGAATCATTGCCAAAAATCAAGTCAGCAGGTATTGATCATTTCGAGATGTGGACGCTGGGTGATCACCCGCTGGGCATTGGCGCCCGCAATAAAAACATCGCGGCAATCGCTCGAGAAGCAAAACGGTTAGAAATGACCTGTGTGGCCTATGCCGGGCCGTACTCTGACTTAAGCAGCACAGCCGGGCACCAGGACTTTCTGGCTGACTTGAGATCTGATCTTGAACGGGCCAGGCCGCTTCGCTGCAAGACCATGATCATCAGCCTGGGCGGCGCGATCGAGCCCACAGACCCGGATGGCACCCTGGACAATGCGATCAGCGTGCTGCGGGAGGCTGCCATAATCGCACAGTCCGAAGGTGTTGTACTGGCGCTGGAACCGCTGAACAGCAAGGTTGACCACCCCCACAGCGTCCTTTCCCATGCCGCTGATGGATTCAGGATTGTCGACGCGGTTGACAGCGCCTCGCTGAAACTGCTCTATGACGTCTATCACCAGCAGATCATGGATGGCAATGTAACCGAAACGATTATTCAGAATCTGGATAAAATCGTCCATTTCCACGCGGCCGGCATCCCCGGGCGAAACGAACTCAAACCTGGGGAGTTGGATTACAGCTTTGTATTCAGCCGCATTGCCGATGCCGGTTTCAACGGATTCGTTGGTCTGGAATACGAACCGTTGCTGGACCCGGTTGAATCGCTGAGGTGTGCCAGGCAGCTGGCCGGCCAATAAGGAGCCGTTTCGGCAAGCAACCCCTATGGGCAGCAAGATAGACAGATCTTGCTGCCCATTAGCTATTTGTTGCCGACTTGCAAAATAAGCTACCCTAAATCGCTTCTGCTGTATTATGCTGTAACTGATTGAGTCTCATCAGGATGTAAACCGTCAATTAACCCAGGCATTCGAGGGAAAACATGCCGTTCAACCGTCTGCTTCAATACCTCAACACAATTCAGGCCAAACTGATCCTGGGCCTTGCGATCTTTCTGCTGCCGATTGCTATGCTGGCCATCTTCAACAGCATGTATTTCAATGGCTTCGTTCGCGAACAAATCGCCAAGTCCAACCTTGACGTCACCACGCTCTTTCTAAACAAGATTGACAGCTCCCTCAATGACATTGACCAGTATCTGGTTGATCTGGCCATGGAAACTCGGATCAGCCCTGCCTATACCAAATCAAGTGACGATAATGCCTATGCCCTGGCGGTGATCAGCCTGTCGAACAAGATCAACCGGGATATCCTCTTGTACCGGAATGTGGACTCGTTCTTTGTTTTTCTGCCAGGCAACGATGAAATGATCTATGCCCTGAACAGCCGGGCGCCTTATTCTGAAAGCCTAGGGGTTAACCGTTCAATAACCGGCGCGCTGATCGAACCTGCTGATTTCAACCCGCTGGATCTGACGGGCTGGCAAACGTTTCAACCAGTCGACAAGAATCAGTACCTGCTGCGCGTCATGAAAGCCGGAAGCGCCTATGTCGGTGCATGGATCAAAAGTTCAACACTCCAGCAATCCCTGGTTCAGACCGCTGACTATCCGGTCTACATCCTGGTGGACGGGAAGGGTGCGCCGATGAGCCATGAAGACCTGGCTGTCAGCAATGGACTGGACCTGTCCCGGGACTTGAACCAGAATTATCTGACCGGCGATCTCGTCCCGTTCCTGGTCGTCGGCCAGACTGCTCGCATGGGGGACTTCGGGCTAGCTGCGGCAATGCCCTACAGCCTGGTCTTCTCCAGCAACTCCTATATCCAGCAGGTGCTGCTGTTATTGGTCATTTTGCTGGCAGTGCTGCTGCCGATCTACCTGATCATCTTGCGGAAGGTTGTCGTCGTGCCTTTGAAGCATATCCTGAAAACGACGCGCGACATCCGGGGCGGAGACTTGGAGACCCGTATCTTGCCGATCCGAACCTCCCGAGAATTCAACCAGGTCAATCACTCATTCAACGACATGCTCGACCAGATCCATCACTTGAAAATCGATATCTACGAACAAAAAATCAGCCGCCACCGCATGGCGATCGAGCGTTTACAGCTGCAGGTTAAGCCGCATTTCTTTCTCAATGCCCTGAGCATCCTCAACACTCTGGCAAGAACCCGGAAATACGACCTGATGATCGAAATGAACCACTGCCTGATCAACTACTTCAGGTATATGTTCCGTTCGAACATGACCTATGTCTCGCTGCGCGATGAGATCAAGCACGTCGAGAACTATAGTCGCATTCAGGAACTGCGTTTCCCAGGCCAGTTCATGTCGGAGATTGAAATTGACGATTATCTGCTCGATCTGCTGATTCCGCCGCTTTTGATTCACACGTTCATTGAAAACACGGTCAAGTACGCGGTGGCCAAAGATACACGGGTTGTCTTCAGCGTAATTGGCGTAATCGAAAGCGAAGTAGCAGACGGCAAGACTGCCCGAATCCGAATATCCGATTCCGGGCAAGGGTTTGCCCCACATATCCTGGATAAGTTGAAATCCGGTCAGCCGATTACGGACGACCGCGGAGAGCATATCGGGATCAGTAATCTCCGGCAGCGGCTGGATCATTTTTATCGAGGGAAAGCATCGCTGGTCTTCGGTAACCGCCAGGAAGGCGGCGCCATGATCGAAATCGACCTGCCGGCCGACTTGTCAGATATCAGCCCTGAGGTGGTGTAAATGAATATTCTAATTGTAGACGATGAATTTTTGATCGTGGATGAAATCGTTCAGACCATTGATTGGCAGACATTTGGCATCGATAGCGTGGCAACCGCGTTCAACCTGGACCAGGCTTCCCGGGTGATTCACGAGCAGGGTGCGGATCTGATTCTCTGCGACATTGAGATGCCAGGCGGTACCGGGCTTGAACTGCTCGGACTGGTCAAGTCCGAGTACCCGCAGACAGAAGTCATCTTGCTGACCTGTCATGCCGACTTCAAATACGCCAGAGAGGCGGTGCAGTTGGGCAGCTTCGACTATTTACTGAAACCGGTCGACTTCTCGGACTTGGCAGCCAGCCTGAGGCGAGCGATCGACAAAATCAATAAGACCGACCAATTGATGGAAGCCAGTCGCTTCGGAGAATACTGGCACCGGCATCTGCCGGTCATGATCGAACGGTTCTGGTATGATATCATCAATCGCGGCATCGAGGCTGACCCGGCGGCGATCCGCCGTGTTGCGAAACTCCGCGATATTCCCATTCCTGAACAGATGAGAATCTTTCCCGTGCTGATTACGCTGCGCCGCTGGCATTCCGATTGGGGTGCCAGAGACCAGAAATCGCGGGAGTTCGCCTTCAAGAATGTCGCCCGCGAGATCATCCTCCACGACGATGCCCGCGGCCTGATCATCGATCTGGAGCGCAACCGGCTGGTTGTGCTGATGACAAACTTCGATTCCGGGCAGATGGATTTTGATGAATTGAAATCCGACTGCGATTCATTTATCGCAACCTGTAATCAATATCTGGACTGCGACTTGAACTGTACCTTTGGCGAAGCGTCCGATCCATGTGAGATGGCAGACCAGATTGATCGCCTGATCCGAATCGACCAGCAGAACATTTCTTTTGACAATGCGGTTCTGTCCGGTCGCACCCCGTTCCCCAGGATGCAGTCGACTCGGCCGGATGTTTCAACCTGGCGCGTGATGCTGGCTAACGGCCAGTTCAGGCAGGTGTTTAATGAAGCTATGCGCTATCTGAACAGCCAGAATAAGACAGGCCGGATGGACAACCGGTCGCTGACAGCTTTTCAGCAGGATTTCACCCAGCTCTTTCATGCCGCGCTGGCGGATCAGAACATCCAGCACTCGGACTTGTTGAGCGATGAGCAATCTGTGCATCTTGAGGAACGATCGTCACAGTCGATAGCCGATATGCTCAATTGGATCAAGTGGCTGGATCAAAAAACCGATGAATATCTGATCCAGTCGGATGACAATCTGCCGGTGACACAGCAAGCAATTCGATACATCAAGCAAAATCTAGATCAGGACCTGTCAAGGGATACCATCGCCAGGCAACTGTTTATCAGCCCGGATTATCTGGATCGACTGTTCAAAAACGAGATGGATGTCTCAGTCACACGTTATCTGCTTGAACAGCGACTGGCGGCGGCCTGTAAACTTCTGGCCGAATCGAAGCTGTCGGTCAGCCTGATTGCCGGTGAAGCGGGCTTTAACAGTGTCCGGACATTCAACCGTGCCTTCAAGACGGAAATAGGCCAGACACCAGCGGAGTTCCGTAAAAACAATGGTAGTACAAAGGCATTATCAGAGGGAGGCTTTTCATGAGCAAGCTGTCGCTGGTGCTGGCGATGATCCTTGTAACGGCCGGGCTGGTGTCGTCTTGCCTGCCGCAAGTCACCACCACAGGACAACAGCCGGACCGACTGCCATCTACTGTGCGACCAGCAGCAGATGGCGCCCAAGAGATTGTGCTGGTCTTTGGTCATTCCAGTGCCGACATTCCCGATTTGAATCGCGTAGTGGAAAAAATCAACAGCTATACGTCGGTCAAAATCAATACGACCGTCAGGATAGTCGCGATTCCGTTGTCCAACTACCTGCAGCAGGTCAAGCTGATGCTCACCTCGCAGGAAACCATGGATCTGCTGATGACCGGTAATCTGGCATTTGTTGACTTTGCCGGTCAGGCCAACAGCAACCAGCTCCTGGCGCTGGACCATCTTCTGGACCGATACGGCCAGGGCATTCTCGAAGCCTGCGGCGAGTTTCTGGTTGTGGGCGAAATCAACGGCAGAATATACGGTGTCGAGTCCGTTAACGATGAAGCGCCCGGCATCGCTTTGTGCATTCGCCAGGATATGGTGGATCAATACGGACTGGACCTGTCCGGGGTCAGCAGCCTCGAAGACCTAGAAGACGTATTCGCGCAATTAAAAGCGGCAGGTGCCGATCGGGAAATGGCCATTTTCAGTCCGAGCACTGCCGCGGACACTGGCATTGAGGTGAGCATCCGAGCCATGGGCGCGGATCCGCTGGGCAGCAATTACTACTACACCGGTGTCCTGATGGATCCGCATGACATTTCGCAGCCAATTGTCAATTTTTATGAAACCGAAACCTGTCTGGAGTTGCTTCGCTTGATCTACCGCTGGAACCAGGCCGGTTATGTCATGCCGGGCATCCTGACGAACCGGGAAGATCCACAGACCCTGATCCGCTCAAATGTTCTGATGTCTTACCTTCAGGCCTATCATCCTGCGGCTCAGGGTCAGGTGAACACGCAGTGCGCGACACCGATGCAGCTGGTTGAGATCCAGGATCCGCTGTCAACAACCGAGCGGGTCGGTCCGTTTATCTGGGCGATTCCCAAACATTCGAAGCTGCCGATCAACGCCATGAAATTTCTGAACCTGATGTACAGTGACGAGGTCGTCGTTAATTTGCTGGACTGGGGGATTGAGGGCACCCACTATGTTAAAAACGAAGACGGGTCGATCTCGTACCCGGAAGGCGTCAGTGCCACAACATCGACTTACCCGATGAACTACAGCTTCATCTGGGGCAACGAGCTGCTGTCACATATTCTGGCAGGCGAGGATCAGGATATGTGGGTCAAGATGAAGGCATTCAACGAAACTGCCCCGAAATCCCAAGCCCTGGGCTTCACGTTCAACATCAATCCGGTCTACGCGGAATACACAGCTTGCCTTGACGTTTACCAGCGCTATGCCAAAGCCCTGGGCAGCGGCTCTGTAGACCCGGATGTCATACTCCCTGAATTTCTGGGTAAGCTGAAAGCAGCGGGTGTCGAGAAGATCATTGCCGAAAAACAGCGCCAGCTGGACCTGTTCGCGGAACAAAGCGGCCTTGGCTGACAAAGATAAAATCCGGCAAAATGTGTTTTTATGTCACAATAGTGCTAAGAAAAGTCACATATCCTGGTGATGAAAACTTTATAATGAAAGCTGTAGACATCTGCTGTCCGTGCATTAAGCTGGTTGTTGAGTCTGGGCGCTGGTGCATGGACAGCACTGATAGCTGGATTGAAGTATTTCCAACTAAACTGCTATGATGATAGCAGGGTCAACCGGGCAACACGCTGCCTGCCAGTCGATCTGATCGGCTTGAAAAGTACTGTCTGGGTTGCAGCGGCAACGGTGGAATGAGGATGATCTGGATGGGTGACAACCGGGCTAGAGAAAAAACAACCTCCATCAAGACCAGGGTTATTCTTGGTCTGATGGTGTTGCTGGTGCCGCTGATAGCCTTGTTGCTGATCTACAATTTTTACACCATAGCGCTATTCAGGGAGAAAACCGCACAGTCCAACAAGAACACTCTGGCTATCTATACTGAAATCGCGGATGACAAGCTGCAGCTGACCAACGCTCAGCTCCTGGAAATCTTTACGGTCAACAGCAATTACTATCGGATTCGAAACAACACGTCTGATCTCAAGGAACATCTCGTATCCGATGATGTCATTCAGCGCTTCCAGTCCACCCTGATCGGCGACACGGCTGCCGATTTGTTTTTCCTATTCACTCGAAACCAGACCTCGGTGATTTTCAGCGACCAGCTGAGTGTATCACTCGATTTCGAAACCCGGCAGCAGATGCGGACAAGTCTGCTTGAATACGCTGCTGACGAAGACAGTTACCAGCCATTCCAGTGGGGGATCTTCCAATTTAAAGATTCATACTATCTGATCAGCATATTGGGTCGAGAAGGTATCTACATGGGTGCTGCGGTTCAGCTGTCGACCGACATTTTTTCAGCTGGTCGGGAAAGCCTGTTCGACGACTACAAGGTTCTGTTTACGACTCGGGCTGGCCAGCCGCTGACGGAAACTGATTTTGTCGACATCCATGAACTTGACTTGAGTCCCGACGAAGCCCTTTATAAGCTGTCCGGTTTCCCTGACCGCTACATGATCATGGGCGAGGCCATGCGTTCAGCCCCACTGTTCATGGTTGTCCTGATTGACGATCCCACCTTCCTGACCGCCCTCAACGCGGTCCAACTGGTCCTCTTCGCGTCCTCGATCCTAACTGTGCTCCTGATCCCGGCAGCCATCTGGCTGATTCGCAAGTCGCTGCTCCAGCCGGTTGGCCAGCTTGTGGACACCATGGAGCGGATCCGGTCGGGCAACCTGGATGCCAGAGCGGATGACCATTATTCGCTGACCGAGTTCAAACAGGTCAACGATACTTTCAACCAGATGATTGAAGAAATCCAGCACCTGACGATCGAGGTCTTCCAACGTCAGCTGGCCGAGCAGAAAGCTGAGCTGCAATACCTGCAGTTCCAGATCCGACCCCATTTCTTTTTAAACTCGCTCAAGACGTTATACGGCATGGTACAGAACAACAAGAGCCGTGAAGTCCAGCGCTTGATCCTGGCACTTTCCAACCATTTCCGCTACATGTTCAAGGACAATTTTACAATGGTTCATTTGCGGGATGAGCTCAGTTATGTCAAAAACTATATCAGCATTCAACAGCTGTACACGGAAAAAACATATTCATGTGAGATCGATGTTGACGAGCAGCTGATGGATTTGATGATCCCGCCGATCTCGATTCAGACGTTCGTCGAGAACGCGATCAAGCATGCTGTCCGTCCGGACAAGCCGCTTGAGATTCTGATCCGGACTCGGCTTCTGAGCACCGAAGTGGGCGATTTCGCGGACATCACCATCGAAGACAACGGGCCGGGTTTCGAGCAGGCTATGCTGGGTCAGCTCAACTTCTCAGATCCCGATGCCTTTCCCCAAGCGCATATCGGACTGGCCAATGTGATCATGCGCTTAAACTTGATTTACAACGGTAAGGCGTATGTCGCGTTTGCCAATTCTTCCGGCGGCAGAGGCGCGGTTTGCGAAATGGTTATCCCGATCAAAGCCGACGGCCAAAAGCCGCCTGTGGCCAGACTGGAAGATAGGGGGCAGCTAAATGATCGTCCTGATCGTTGACGACCAGATCCATGTCGCCAAGGGCGTCGAAAACGGAATTGACTGGGCAGCGCTAGGCGTTGACAAGGTTTTGTTGACCTTCAGCATGAGCGAAGCCCAGCATGCGCTCAACAACTACCCAATCGATATCGTGATCAGCGACATCGAGATGCCGATGGGAAGCGGGCTTGACCTGATCAGCTGGGTGCGGGAGAACTATCCGCAGGTGACCTGCATTTTTCTGACATCGCATGAGGACTTTGAATACGCCCGAACAGCGATCAAGCTGGGCAGTTTCGACTATCTGATTCAACCGATCGAATACGATGAACTTGCCCGGGTCATCGCCCAGGCAATTGAGAGCATCCAGGTCAGGGCTACCCAGGACGAGCTGTCCGAGATGGGCCGCTGCTGGCAGGATCAAGCCCAGAATGTCCGTGAAAACCTTTGGGCGAGCATCCTGACCGGCAGCTATGACACGAACAGCGCCAAGCTGGACGATCAGGCGGACCAGCTTGGTCTCGCGATTCGTCCGCCGGTACGATTCCTGCCCATGCTGATCGATATCCATCGTCGCAAGATCCAACTCAGCGCCTGGGATGACGACCTTCTGAAAAGCACCTTCATAAATGTACTGGAGGAGATCCTCTACGACCGGCACGATATGATTGAAGTAACACAGCTGGACGCCACCCACTACGTTTTCCTGCTGCCTCAAAGTGAGCTGCCTGAGGTGAATGACATGCTATTGTTTCAGAAGATGAAGTTCTTCCAGAACTTCTGCCAGACCCAGTTGAAAATGAGCCTGGCGGTCTATATCGGCGAACATGCCCCGGTAGACAAACTGGCAGCAGTCTATGACCGGCTCGTCGCGCTTGAACGCACTAATGTGGCTTCATATAGCAAGGTGTTTTCGCTCTCTAACGAGGCAGATTCGACAGTTCATGCGGTCGAAACCGCTGAGATTGCTCACTGGTCCAAGCTGCTCGACCAGGGCTTGGTTGAACGGGTCAGGGAAGAGATCAAGGCTTATTTTGGCAAAAAGGTCGCCAGTGAAGCGGTCAGCGCGGCCTTTCTTGCCCGCTTCCAGAGTGAATTTTTACAAATGATCTGGCAGCTGTCCGAATCAAAGGGCGTCAAGAACCTGGATATGCTTTTTTCCAAACAGGTCATTGACCATTTTCTGGCCAGTCTGGATACAGTTGAAGACATGCTGGCTTTTGTTGAAAATGTGATTACGATCCCGCTCGAGCCGACCATGTCAGATCAGGATTACATCTCAACGATTGAGAAGGTCAAAGCCTATATCGATGAGAATCTGGACCGGGAACTGTCCAGAAACGAAATCGCGGATCGTGTCTTTTTAAACCCCGAATACCTGTCGCGCCTATTCCGCAAGAAGACCGGCCAGTCCCTGACCGAGTACATCACGAGCCAGCGTGTCGGCGCTGCGATCGGGCTGCTGGTCAAAACCAGCATGCCGGTCAGCATCATCGCGTCCAAGGTCGGATATTCCAACTTTTCCCATTTTTCAAAAATCTTCAAAAAGACGACCGGCAAGACGCCTAATGAGTACAGAAAATCCCATGCCGGACAGACAGATAACCAATAGGGGGAAGTCACAATCGCAACAATATATGTCATGCCCCGGGTAGAGCAACAAGCCCCGAATCGGTTAAAACTTAAGTGTAGACTTTCAATTGATCTCGTCATAAATTCCATTCTGATCGGTTAGCCGATCAGGTTTAACCGTACTAAGGGGGGTATTCGATTGTCCAGACAGTCAGAAAAACTTGAGCTGAAAGCTAAGAAAAAGAACCGCCGGGGTCATTTTGCACCGTTGTACATCATGATGGTCCCAGGTCTTGTCTACATGCTCATCAACAATTATATTCCAATGGCCGGTCTGATCATCGCATTTAAAAAGATCAATTTCCAGATCGGCATCTTGCAAAGTCCGTTTATCGGGTTCAAAAACTTCGAGTATCTGTTCAAGACCAAGGACGCCTGGATCATTACCCGAAACACCATCGGCTACAACGCCGTGTTCATCGTGCTGGGTACGATGATCGCGATTACGATCGCGATTCTGCTCAATGAGGTCCGGGGCAAAGGCATGAAGAGCTTCTATCAAGGCATCTACCTGCTGCCGTTCCTAATCTCGATTGTGGTCATCGCGTATCTGGTCTATGGTTTTTTGAGTACTGATGTTGGCTACCTCAACAACCTCCTTGAGTCTATTGGGCAAAAACCGGTCAGCTGGTATACGACCCGGAAATACTGGCCTTTCATTCTCACGCTGGTCAATACTTGGCGAACCTTCGGATATATGAGTATCATCTATTTCGCGACCCTGGTCGGCATCGACCGATCCTATTATGAAGCCGCGACAGTTGACGGTGCCGGACGCTGGCAGCAGATCCGTTCAATCACCCTGCCGCTACTGAAGCCGACCGTCATCACGCTGGTGCTTCTGGCGATCGGCCGCATCTTCTACTCGGATTTCGGCCTGTTCTTCCAGGTCCCGATGAATTCCGGCCCGCTCTACCCGGTCACCAACACGATCGACACCTATGTCTACCGCGGCCTTCTGCAGATGGGCAACATCGGCATGGCATCGGCCTCAGGCTTCTATCAGTCGATTGTCGGCTTTCTGCTGGTCCTGACCGCCAACGGCGTCGTCAGCAAGCTCAGTAGAGAACACGCACTGTTTTAAGGAGGTGTCAAACATGGTTGACAATTCAAAAGTCTTCAATACGTTTCTTCATATAATCCTGATGGCACTGGCATTGTTCTGCCTGATTCCGTTTATTCTCATGCTGTCCTCTTCATTCGCCAGCGAGTCCAGCCTTCTCCAGTTCGGCTATTCTTTCTACCCTCGCGAGATCAGCATGAACGCCTATGACTATATCTTCAACAGCTCTAACGCGGTTTTCCGATCCTATGGCATCACCGTCCTGGTCACTGTGATCGGCACCAGCATGAATCTGCTGTTGACCGTCCTTCTAGCCTACCCGCTGTCACGGCGCGATCTGCCCAAACGTAACCTCTTTGCCTTTATCATCTTTTTCACCATGCTGTTCAATGGCGGTCTGGTACCAACCTACATCATGTACACGCAGCTGTTCCAGATCAAGAACACGCTGTTCGCCCTGATTGTGCCCCAGTTCATGCTGACCGCGTTCTATGTCATCATGATGCGGACCTATTTTTCGACCAATATTCCGACTGAGATTATCGAAGCCGCCAAGATTGACGGCGCGCATGAGTTCAAGATCCTGGGCAGGGTCGTGCTGCCGATGTCTTTGCCGATCATCGCGACCGTCGGCCTGATGGTCGGCCTGATCTACTGGAATGACTGGACCAACGGACTCTACTACCTGACCGACCCCAAGCTGTTCAGCATCCAGAATGTGCTTAACCGCATGCTCCGGGATGCTCAGTTCCTGTCACAGATGGGATCGACATCCGGCCAGATCGCCACCGCGGTCAAGGAGCTGCCAGGCACCAGCCTGAAAATGGCTATCGCTTTCATCGGCGCCCTGCCAATATTGGCCATCTATCCGTTCTTCCAGCGGTTTTTTGTCAAGGGCATTACCATCGGTGCGGTCAAGGGCTGATTCAATTAACTGCAATGAATATCATAATCATGAACGTCTTGTCACAAATGAAACAATTGTGGTCACGCGTGCGATAGTTTGTTTGTGCAATTAGTCCTATATTGGTTATATGTTCAGTCCAATCCATTCAATTTATGAAGGAGGCTATGAAATCATGAAACTCAAACTGATTACCCTGCTGCTGATCGCAGCGATGCTGGTGACTGTCATTGCCAGCTGCGATAATGGCAACACCACCACAACCACAGAAGGAACGACCAGCAACGGCCAGACCACAGCATCCGAAACGACTGGTGAAGTCTCGACCATCATCGTCTATACGATCGGGCTGGGCGACGCATCGGATGCGCCGCTGGTTGCCGGCGAAATCAACAAGATCGCTGCTGACATGATCGGTGTTGAAATCGAACTCAATTTTGTCAATTTCGGCGCCTGGCAGGACCAGATGAACCTGATGTTGTCATCCGGCGAGCAGATCGACCTGATGAACAACGGCTTTGTCTTCCCGATCGCCAACCTGGTGTCCAACGGCCAGATCCAGGCTATTGACGACTATGTCGCCGAGTACGGGCAGGGCATAGTTGAAGCCCTGGGCCAGGATTATGTCAACGCTGGCATGGTCGGCGGCAAGCTCTACGGCATCACCAACAACCGGGACCTGGCAGCCTCTTACGGATATGTCGCCCGCACTGACCTGATGGACCAGTATAATCTGTCGTTCGACGGCGTTGAAAGCTTGGCAGATCTCGAGCCCATTCTGAAAACCATCAAGGACAATGAACCAAGCCTATATCCGCTGACCGCCCAGGCTGCGCCGTCCATGCGCGTTGCCGACTGGGGCATCGACAACTGCGGCGACACTAACAACCTTGGCGTCCTGCTGAACCAGGGTCAGGAAACAACCTTCAAGAACTACTATGAATCGGATGATTTCGTTGAATGGTGTGAAACCATCTATGACTTTGCCCAGAAAGGGCTGGTCATGCCGGATATCCTCAGCTCGACCGATAGCGGCGATGCGATCATGAAGTCCGGGAAATCATTTGGGTATGTCACCAATTTGAAGCCAGGATTTGACACTCAGACCAAAATGCAGACCGGCATGGACATCAATATTGTCGAGCTTTCGCCTGCCCAAAGCTCAACATCCAACGCGGCTTCGCTGTGCTGGGTTGTGCCGAGCAGCGCTAAGTACCCTGCTGAAGCCGTCAAGCTTTTAAATCTCTGGAACACTGACGCAGATATCTCCAACCTCTTCATCTACGGCGTTGAAGGAACCCACTACCAGGTGATCGATGCGGATAACGACATCATCGATTACGCTGAAGGCGTTGACGCATCTTCCATCAAATACCCGGTCTCCATGGGCTGGAATATCGGCAATCAGTTCATCTCGCATATCTGGAACGGCAACCCTGCAGACTATTGGGAACAGATGGATGCTTTCAACAAAGGCGCGATTATCTCCAAAGCCATGGGCTTCACCTTTGACTCATCCTCGATCAGCACCGAATACGCCGCCTGCTCCAGTGTCGTGGCGCAGTATAACAACGCTCTGCTGTGCGGCGCAATTGATCCGGCTACCGCGATTCCCGAATTCAACTCCGCACTGAAGGATGCCGGACTGGATATCATCATCGCTGAAAAACAGGCCCAGCTGGATGCCTGGATGGCTAACCAGTAAAGATTTGGTAATATGCTGACAAGCAATCCAGAGGATTATTTCGAATGGGCTGGCCTTAACGGCCAGCCCGTTTATATGGATTCGAAACCAATTTCTGATGCGCGGTGTATCATATAAGTTAGATGAAAGCGATCTTTGTCTGGCCAGAGCCGGTTCAAGACAAAACAGAGGTGAGGATTATGGATCATATCAGAATCAAAACAGCAGAGCCGCGGGATGTGGTGCATTCAGAGCTTCATGGCCAGTTCCTGGAGCATCTAGGATGCTGCATCAACGGCGGGTTGTGGGTCGGTGAAGACTCCGACATCCCGAATTGTGCGGGCATTCGAAGCGAAGCGCTTAAGGCGCTGCAAAGACTGGCACCGCCGCTGGTGCGATGGCCGGGCGGCTGCTTTGCAGACACCTATCACTGGCGCAACGGGATCGGTCCCAGAGAGCAGCGGCCCATCACCTACAATCCGGTCTTCGGAACCGCAGCTATCGAACAAAACGGGTTTGGCACGCATGAGTTCATGGACTTGTGCGAGCAGATAGGAGCCAGTCCGTGGCTCAATGTCAATATGATGACAGGGTCCGTGGCCGAAATGGTGGAATGGGTTGAATACTCGAACCAGACCCAGCCAACGACACTGGCACTGGAACGGTCTGAAAATGGCAGCCCTAAACCTTTCAACGTCAGCTTCTGGGGCATCGGCAATGAAAGCTGGTCCGGCGGCGGCAATTATACCGCCCAAGGCTACGCGGCTGAATACCGGAAGTATGCAACCGCTTATTCCGGGTTTGAGCAGCCGGATTTCAACAAATTTGCGGATTTCAAGCGAAAAACGACTCTGATCGCAGTGGGGCCCGACGGCAACAAGCCGCAAGAGCGCGTTGCCTGGACCCGGGATCTGTTCAAGGCGCTTGCTGAATACCGGCAGCCGCCGATGGACGCTCTGGATCTGCATTTCTACAACTGGAACATCGAACACCCTGAGGACACGGTGACCGATTTTTCGTCGGACGACTGGTACCGGGTGCTGGCCGGAGCAATGGAAATTGAAGCGGTCATCGGCGAGCAGTACGATCTGATCCAGGAAGGCCTGGCCGGCTACCCGAAAACAGAAGGGCCTTTCGCGATGACGCGGGACTGCCAGTTGATCATCGGAGAATGGGGCAACTGGCACCGCATGGATCCGTCCGCGCCGTCTGCGCTGTGGCAGCAGTCAACGATGCGTGACGCGTTGACTTCGGCAATCACACTGGACATCTTCCATCGAAATTGCGACAAGCTTCGGGCCGCTTGTGTAGCCCAGACCGTGAACGTCTTGAACGCCCTGATTCTGACGGATGGCGATGCAACCATTCTGACACCGACCTACCATGTCTTTGACCTTTACCGGGTCCATCGAAACTCACGAAAGCTGCCTGTGGAGGTCCAGGCCAAGCCGCTGGATCATGGTGTGCCATCGGTTTTTGGCTTTGCCTCAATCAAGGATGACATCATCCATGTCAATGTGATCAACTCGGACGACACGTCGTGCTGTCAAGTTAAGCTGGAATTCGACCAGTCGGTCGACTTTGTCTCATCGCGGGCGCTCTACTCAGACCGGCCAACAGATTTCAACTCGGCCCAATCGCCGGACCGCGTTAAGATCCGAGATGGCCGCCCGCCGGTTGGGCGAAACGGTGCCTGGGTCGCCGATTTGCCGGCGGCGTCCGTATCGGTCTATCAGTTCAAGGCTTGATCCGGATATACAAGTCGGGATGGAGGGCAGGAGACACTCCTGCTCTTTTTCTTGATCGTTCGATTTATACACTTGACATTATAAGTGTGTAAATCGTATACTTAAGGCGTCGGCAGTTTCAATCTATATTTCGATTCGAAGGAGGCCAATATGTTTGAAGAAAAGATGATTCAAAGTGATGTTTTAGAAGCTAGACGGACAGATAAAAGCCAAATCAACTACTCAATGAATATCCGCCTGCCATTTTATCGGTCAGTGCCGCTGTCCTGTGTTGAAGCAATAGAAGTCAAGCTGGATGAGCAAGTCATTGAAGCAGCAGCTTTAAGGTTTGGTTATGGCGATCAAAGTTATCGGATTGACGAACTTGGGGATTTGATGCATATCTGGTGGGGGCTCAGGGTGCCGGCAAGATTAAGTATTGAAGCGGATGAAGCAATAGACAAGCGTCAAGTCAAAGCATCGGTGACGCTGAAACTGAGGTGGCCGATACTTATTCCATCGGGAGACCAGGAACTGGTGAATTTTGATACCAATATCTGCCAAAAGGTGCTGCAAGTTTCAGAAGCAGCGTATGATATGCAGGCAATCAAGGCCAAGCAAGCCGTTTCTATCTACTCGTTTACAAAAGAATTCTACGAAGGATACTACTCCCTAGAAGACTGTTTTCGACAGGTCGCCGATTTAGGCATTCAAGGTCTGGAAATCGTCAATACCCAGCATATCGATGGTTTTCCGAAACCTTCCCAGTCATTCATTGATGCTTTCAATGAACTGGTAGACCGTTATGGGTTGATACCGGTTTCCTACGGAACATATACGGACAACGCGATCCGTACAAATGGCAGACTGACACAAAAAGAAATGTGTGAACAGCTCGAAACAGACATCCGACTGGCAAAGACATTGGGATTCCCCTTGATTCGGGTTGGACCGAATACGCCGATTGAAGTTCTGCGCGAAATTTTGCCGCAAGCTCGTAAAAGCCAGGTTAAAATTGGCGTGGAGATCCATGCGCCGATTTCCGTCAATGATCCATTGATCGAGCAACTGATTGAAATGATCAAGCAAGGCAATGCGGATAGTCTTGGACTTGTACCGGACTTTTCATGCTTCGCACAATCTGTTCCTGGCATTCTGCTGCAGAAAGCAATCGGAATGGGCGTGCCGGAAGATATTGCCCGGTTTATCGCCAGTGCGTATGGAGAAGGCGTCAATATCACACAACTAAAGGAAGAAGCGCACCGGAAAGGTTTACCAGCGGAAGTGGATGAATTGATTGACCTGTTTTACCATCTTGTTGTCCGAGGAACACCGGATGACTTAAAGGCCGTCATGCCATATGTCAATCATATCCATGCCAAATTCTGGGATCTAGATGAAAACGACGATGAGGTCAGCGTGCCATATGAAGCGCTGATGAAGATTATTGCCGAGTCGGGCTATAGCGATTACATTTCATCTGAATATGAAGGCTACGATGTCGACACGGCATATCGGGGCAAAGCGATTGTCAAGAGACATCAAAACATGATGCAAAAATATCTTAGCCAGGCAGTCAATTGATTGGAGTTGATTAGATGTCAGGCAGTCGCATAGGCTTGAATACAAATGAATCACGATGCGTGATAAAATAGGGTAATCATTTGGCTGAAAGGTAAAGGTGAGAATGGTTCTTTCTAAAGGCGCAAAGGTAAAAATCCATGAAGCGATTCTCGAAAGCCTGGTTGTTAACCAACTCGGCTATAATGATCTTTCGATTGCTGGAATTTGTAGAAAAGCCGGCATTACACGAAAGACCTTTTATAATCATTTCAGCAATAAGGATGCTGCTGCCAGGAGTCTGGTTGAAGTTCAGATTAACAAGTTGATTAGCCAGATAGACGATTATATGGAAAGCAACAGCAGCTTTGATGACAAAATGCATTTCTTTAGATTGAAATTGATGGAGTCCTACCAGCATGAATTCACAAGAGATCTTTTAGATCGTCTGAAAGCTGATGCGCCACATATCTTAGAAGAACATAACAAAAGGCTAAAGGCCGTCTTCCAGAAGATGGCAGGGCTTATTGAGGAAGGTCAAAAGGAAGGGCGGATCAAGCAATCTGTTGATCCTCAAATTGCCGTTGCGCTGCTTCATGGTGCGGCTTTGACTGTGAACCTTCATGATTACGTGGACATGACAGTCGATACGACAGAGCAGGCAATCAGCCAGGCCTATGATATTATCCTGACCGGAATTATGTCGAAATAGCAGAGATTCATCAATATTAACCTGCATAATCATCGTGCATCGGCAAAGGAAAACGCACACGATTGCACGTTATTACCACCCTAAAACGCACATGTGTGCACGATATAGGGTGGTAATAACGTGCGAACTATCACGATATAGGGTGGTAAAATAAACCAATCGTGTTATAATTGATCCATATACAATCAGTCAGGATGGGTTTATTGCTTATGAAAAGGTTATTATGGGCTGATCTTTTAGCTTGGAAATCAAATCCTAATAGGAAGCCATTGATCCTGCGGGGTGTTCGGCAAAGCGGTAAAACATGGCTGCTCAAAGCATTTGGAGAAAAGTGCTATTCTGCTTTGGCCTATTTCAACTTCGAAGGCAACCCGGATTTATGTGCGATTTTTGATGCTGATCTGAATCCTAAACGTATTGTACAAGAGTTGGAACTCCTTCAAAATCAGAAAATCAACTTGAGAGAGACACTGATCGTCTTTGATGAAATCCAGTCCTGCAACAAGGCAATTACCAGTCTAAAGTACTTCAACGAAAACTTGCCCGATGCCTCGATCATTGCAGCGGGTTCCTTGTTGGGCCTGGCGCTTTCCCAGCCGTTATCCTTTCCTGTTGGTCAAGTTGAGTTTCTGGATCTCTATCCATTATCCTTCATTGAATTTCTCATGGCCCAAGGAGAAGATCTGATCGTTGAAAAAATTCGCACACTCGAGGCAGGTGAACCTGTTCCTGCCAGCATTCACCCCAAATTGGTTGATTTGTTGTACACCTATTACTTTGTTGGCGGCATGCCGGAAGCGGTGAAATCTTGGACCAAGGATCAAGATCAGGATGCTGTAATGCGCATCAAACGCTCGATTCTCGAAAGTTATGAACTTGACTTTGTAAAGCATGCGCCAAAGTCTGATTTTGGCAAGCTTTCCGCGATCTGGCATGCAGTTCCGTCTCAGTTGGCGCAGGATAATCAAAAATTTGTTTTCAGCCGGGTTAAAGAGGGCGCTCGAGCGCGCGACTTGGAAAGCGCTCTTCAATGGCTGATTTCTGCTGGTCTGATTTATAAAGTCAACAAAATCGAAAAGCCCGGCATACCGTTATCAGCCTACGCAGATGACAGCTTCTTCAAAATATTTCTATGTGATGTCGGCTTGATCAGCACGATGGCTGATATTCCCTTGATTTCAATCAAGCAGAAAGATCCGCTGTTCAATCAGTTCAGCGGCGCATTGACTGAGAACTATGTGTTGAACGAGCTGGTATCAAGCGATCTGAACCCGTTCTTCTGGCGCTCTAAGCAGAGCGCGGAGGTCGATTTTGTCTGCAGGATCAATCGGCACTTGGTGCCGATCGAAGTCAAATCGAATATCAATGTCCGTTCAAGAAGCCTTCAGGTCTATCTTGACAAATACAAACCCGCCCATGCGGTCCGACTGTCGATGAAGAATGCAGGAACTGAACCGCCGCTGCTCAGTACGCCGCTTTATCTTGCCAATCGCCTGGCTGACTGGATTTAGAGTGACTGAATAAAATAGAAACAGATGCCTTAACCGGCCGCATTATCATCAATCGGATTTGAGAGATCGCAAACCTTGAACCAAGCCAAGATGCTCCGGGCAGATGATCCATGATTGTCATGATCTTTTCCAGTTGTTCCTGGGATGAATGTATGACAAATTCCCTGTAATATTATATAATTGATGAGACATATGGTGCTTGGGGTTTTGTGGCAATGGCCAATTTTCTGCTCAGCGCCTTGCAACCCTGCTGTGTCGCCCCTATACTATTAATACTTTAAGCAATGTATCAGAAAAAGTTCCCTGATTGATTGGAGGAAATAATATGACCAAAGTCACTGCGATTGTGATCGGCCGCCCGGGCAAGATGTCAGAGACCCTGGCCCGACAAGCCCTGAATGGCGCAAAGATAGCTGGCGCGGATGAGGTGGAGCTCTTCAACCTCAACGACTACAAGATTGACACCTGCATCGGCTGCGATTACTGCATGCGCCACAGCGCCGGCCGCGGCGAGCAGGCTTTCCATTGCTTCCGCAAGGATGATTTCAACTTTATCGCTGACCGGGTGCTGGACGCAGATGCCATTCTATACGTCATGCCGATGTTTGAGAAATATCCGCCGGGACTGTTCAAGGTCTTCCTGGATCGCTTCGGCCCCTTCTTTGATACGGCCTTTGCGCTGGAGCACCAGCAGCTGGTCGAGTCCGGCCAGAAGGATGGTCCGCTCCCGGACCAGCGCCTGTTCAAGACCCGTCCGGTTGCCTTTATTGCCCACGGCGGCAGTGAGTGGACTACGCTGGGTCTGCCGACCATGGCGGTTGCCGGCGTACCCATGAACATGCGCATCGTCGACAAACTCCATTTGCCTTGGAACACCAGCGTCTGGCCGGAGGACAGCGTGTTTGAGCGTGTCACCAAGATGGGCGAAAACCTCGTGGCCAATGCCGGACTCAAATATGAAGAGATGACCTATATCGGTGACCCCGGCCACTGTCCGGTCTGCCATAATGATGTCATGGTGCTGGGCAAAACACCGGAGGAAACTGTTTGCTCGGTCTGCGGCATGACCGGCACGCTGTCGATCGTCGACGGCAAGATCAAGGTCGAGTATGAGCCGTTCCAGTATGAGTATTCGCACTATACCCTGAGCGGCAAAATTCTGCACGGGGCGGACATTGCGCCGGGTGGCCGCGCCATGGGCAAGATCCCGTTCGACCAGCTGGGAGACGTGATCAAGAAACGTCAGGAGCCGCTGAACTGGATCAAGACAACCAAGCCGCCCAAAAAGGCTTAGGACGAAAAGGATCAGTCCAGCCAATCCTTGCGAATGGCTTGCATTTGCCATTCAGTTGGTTATATCGATCAAGATTCCAAGCAACGGTGCGCAGGAGCCTTCCTGCCGCCGTTGTTTTTTGACAGGAGCGAACAGGCAGCATATGGTCATGCATAATAGCTTGACCAAAGATCTGGAATCGATCATCTAGCAGAATCGTCTCACGGCCTTCTTCCAGCCCGTCATCCTATCCTGCCGAGAAGTTGTGCTCAATGCATTTGCAAAGATCTATCGGCAAAATCCGGAGATGATCCTGTTGCGGGGAAATTGGCTGGCCATCCAGCACCGTTGATTCCAGGCCAATACTGAGCCGTTTCGACGAATCGCCAGTTTCAACATCGCCTGAGCCATTGTGAAGGCTTGTCGGCCAAAGATCTGATCGACCGGGCTGACAGGAATCGCTGCTTGGTCAAAAGCTGCGGTCGCAACCAGTCTGTGGTCTAGCGCTCCAGCACGCGGCCGTCTCGCAGGTGGATGTGAGCTTGCCAGTGACTGCCGGACTTTGCCGGCGTCCAGGACCGCTGGAAAAAATTCGTCATCTGGTTGAGCATGAAGGGTTCGTCATAGCTGATGTCCACCAGTTGGCCATCCAGCCAGAACTCGACATAATCGATCAGTTCCGGAAACAGCGCGTCCAGGCGAATCCATTGTCTGTCATCAAGGAATAAATCACATCCCATCAGCTTATACTGGTCAGATTCCGGAATCTCATCGACTGCAAGGCCGATGTCCCGGGCCATCCGCCAGGCAAAAAACTGATCCTGACCAGGCGTGATCGACCAGTCGGCAGGCGGCTCCTGCTTGGTGATGCTATTGTAGTAACCCCAGGAGCAATGCTGATCAAACGCGACCTGCAGATTGCCGAGCGCCGGTGAATCCTCATTGCAGATCACCGGCTTGCCGCCGCTTTCCTGCCGGACCTTGCGGATGAGATTGGCGAATTGCTGTCGGGTGCAGCCGTTGCCGTGGATCAGGATAAAGTCGCTTGCCTGTGAAACTTCTTTAAAGGATGTACCGCCGCTGGCGCTGCAGCTGACCGGCATGCCGCCGCTCAATTGCTTCGTCATGCTGATCAGCCTGGCCATCTCACTGGGATCGTGAATAACGGGATGCCGCTTGTCCATGTCCATTTCATTGCATACTTCGATCAGGATATTGGAATATCGCTGCGCTTTCAGGAATCCCGAAATAGATTTCAGGGCGGAAATGACAGCCTGCTCATCCTTGAGACGTGGTAATTGTCCAGGATAGAAGAAGCTGACAATGACAACCATACCCAGATCGTCGGCAGCCCGGATCAGGCGATCCAGCCGTGCCAGGTAGTCGGGGTCCAGCGTCTGGCCATCCGGACCGTAAGGGTTGTTGTCAATCGTCTTATTGTCCGTCGTGAAGCACGGTCCGCCGCCCTGCAGGCCGACTGTGAATGCTCGCAGGCCGTACAAGTACCACTGCGGCAGGGCTTTGATCAGATCATCGGTGTTGCGGTCGGGGTCAAATGTCCGTCCAAACCGGTTGAACCGGTCTGGGTCCGTCTTGTCATCGAAAATGCCTTGGATCAGGCGCGCGTTCATGAGTAGGCCATGCGCTCTGGTGTTCGAACCGGGAAGGTCTGAATAGACCTTGCGGTCGTTGATGAGGAAATCCCCCCCCTGAATTGAAATTGAAGTCTTACCCATTATGTATATCCTCCCATAATTCGGCTGCGGTTTATAAAGGCAGCAACCCGGTCAGTTGAATGATCGTCGCGACGGTGACTGAACTCAGGATCGTTGACAAAAAAACCGCTTCTGAAGAAAATTCAGGTTCATTTTTGTACTGGATGGCGATCAGCACCGCGTTGACAGCCACCGGTGCGGCTGAGGCAATGATCAGGACCCTGGCCACTAAGCCATCCAGGCCGAGCAGATAAGTCAGCGCCAAAGCGATGACAGGACTTGCCAGCAGGCGCAGGACCAGCGTTGGCAACACCTTGAGCCACTTGAACGACAGGCTAGTTTGAGCCAGTTGAGCGCCCAGGGTGATCAGGGCAATCGGAACCATGGCTTTGCCCAATGAATCCAGCGCGAGCCAGACCGGCGTCCAGACAGGAATAGACAAGCCTTTCAGAATGAAGGCCACAATGATGCTGAACAGCATCGGGACCTTGACAACAGCAAGCAGGGCTTTGAGCAAGCCTTTTTTACCGCGATTGGCGTTAAAGATGCCCAGCGTGTTGGTCATGATGTTGGTGATCATGACAATGATCATTTGAACTGACAGTGCCAGAGGGTTTGAACTGAACAGGATTGAAACCAGCGGGATGCCGAAGTTGCCGCTGTTATAGAGGCAGACGCAGTTGATCATCGCGCTGGACATGGATTTGGAATAACCCAGCAGTCTGGATAATCCAAGACTGAGCAGAAAGAGGACGAAGATCAGCAACAGGGTGTGCAGAATGATCAGGCCGAACAGCGAACCGCTGATCGGCATCTCGTACATGGTCACAAATAAAAGGGCGGGGATGATCAGGTAGAACTGGATCTTGACCAGCGGCGCGACTTGAAATCCTGTGAGCTTTTTAAGGATAAACCCCAAGGTGACCTGAATGAAAATCGGAAGAAGGACATTGATGATGGTCATGAAAAAATCGCCCATGGCAGCCGCTCCTTGATGTGTGTTCAACACGACACCATCTTAAAGGAATAATGCAAAGCCTGTCAATTTTATTTACTGCGTACGCTAGGTTACGTCAAACTATTCAGAGCTGGTTATAATAGTACATAGAAATCGAAATAGTCGGTTTGACTGACAATAACCACGAAAGGGTGACGGATTATGGACCAGATCAAAGTCGGCGATCAAGCGCCGGACTTCACATTGACAGACAACAAGAACGAACAGGTTAAGCTCTCGGATTTCAAAGGCAGGCGAGTGCTCCTGTCATGGCATCCCTTTGCCTGGACCTCGGTCTGTACGGACCAGATGCGGGCGCTGGAAGCCAACTGGGACCGCTTTGAAGCCCTGAACACGGTGCCGCTGGGCTTGAGCATTGACCCCGTACCGAGCAAACAAGTCTGGAGCGCGGTTCTGTCGATCCGCAAGACGCCGCTTCTGAGTGACTTTTGGCCGCATGGCAAAGTCGCGGATGCTTACGGTTTGTTTAATGAAGCGGTTGGTGCCTCTAAACGCGCCAATGTCGTGATTGATGAGCAGGGCAAGGTCGTCTGGGTCAAGGTTTATCCGCCCAGCCAGCTGCCGGATATCGAGGAAGTCTTCAGTTTCCTGAAGGGCATCTCATGACAAAGGCCTGCCGGCAGGCAGGCTTCTGTTAAGATGTGCTACGCATGGCTAGACACGAGATGTTGAACATTCTTTTTTTGGTAGGGGTCACGCAATAACTTGCAGTCAGTCGAGGGAAGTGACACCGTGAGGTTTTATCTGAAATCAAGCACCGCTACCAGCCCCAAATATTGCCGGGAATCATTGAGCGGTCAATCGCTGTTCGTGGTTTCAAATTACGATCTTTGCCATAAGAATCCGGTTGTTCATAGTGCCGTTTTAGCTGAATAATTTCAATAGAAAGCGGGTCCTATTCAGAAAACCACCGAAATTGATGATTCTGAAGCTGTTGATTTGCCCGTTCTATCGTATAAATTCATAAACACGGGATAAATTCCCATCCAGATCTTCTGCGACAATGAAGACATAGGTTGTGCTGTCGTTTGGCATGTCTGTTGCAGTTTTTGGATTATCGCCAACACCGTCTTCCTGCAGAAAGGCATCCATGTCGATTTTATGGGTCTGCTCGGTGAGGATATTGTCGATTGAAAAGCTTTGATGAATTACAATATACGGGTTGCCATCCTGCATCGTCATGCCAGCGCCTGCGCTGATGCCATCTCGAACGTTTTCGGGTGTTGTCCCCATGGCTCCGACTTCCTGGGATTCAACCAGTACATAAAGCCCGCTCTTTTCATAAGCTGCCGATGTTATTGAGATAATCATATTGTTCGACTCGACTAGAGGGTAACCATCCAGCAGGATTTCGCAAGCCGGGGTTGGGGCATCTTCTGTGTTGCCAGCCTGTTCGGATGCGGATTTAGGGATGACATAGGATATGTCATTGATTCTGACATCAGCCACGCCGACTTCGCTGGCAATCTTGCTGACATCCTCAGGCAATGAACAGTATTCAGCGTTAATCCAGGCTTCGATGATCGTCCCACCTGAAATGCTCACAGATTGTCCGTAATTGGAGAAGAAGTACATCCTTGATGCGTCAACCATCTTGATGTCGGTCATACCGGCGCTTTGCAGAACCCGCATCAGGGAGATTTCGCCATTTAAGGTAACATGGGCTGTCGATTCCAGAGTAACTTCAGGATAGGAACCTGTCAGCATGATTTTTATGGCTTCCTCGGTCTTATCGTTATTAACCGTTACTTGACCAGAGATCTCTCCTTCAGACTCAATGATGCAGTCAGAAGCTATCTGAACACCTTCGAAACTCGTCTCCATATCCAGAACAACTCGGGGGTTGGTCTGGCTGCTGATAATCAGCCTGGACCCTTGTACATCGATTAAATGGCCTGATTTTGAACCACTGCCGTTGATAATAAGGTCACCGGCGACGACCAAGTGCTCTAATGTATACTCTCCATCACCAACTGCTTCGTCGATATACAGGTTGCCGGCTATAGTCATATTGGCCAATACTGTACCACTTTTGTAAAGATGTATATCCTGGCCGTCTTTGAAATATCCGATATCTTCGCTTTCAGAGCTTTCCACAACTGGAGGGCTGCTCGTACAGGCGAAAAGAGTTGCTGCCATAGCCAATACGATGAACATCATTACAAATTTTTTCATAATTGTCCCTCTCGTTAAATCTTTAATAATATTCATTTATTCTATCATAAAGGATGCATTAGATCAAAATGCATAAGCCTGCTCATAACAGCTTTTTTCGAGTCCGACAAAGTGAGCTTGAACCGACTGGTTCATAATCCGGTTTGTATTTGAGCAAAACCCGGATTAAAGCATAAAGGGGTATGAATGTAGATAAAGCTAAGGAAGGGCTGTTGGCTTGTCGAAAGCTCAAGATCCGAGTGATCTAAAAGACTGGATCGAACTGTCTGGTCACCTCAGCCTGAAAGAATGTAATTTTGCGTTGAAAACTGTAAGTTTGGAACCGTCATGTACCGAACGCTATACGTGGCGGGATGAGGAGTCGGGGTCTTTCGGTTGCCGCTTCGCTCGCCCGTAAAGTATGGTCAGGGCCCGGATTCTTGCGGCCAGGTCGCGAGTCAGATCCTTTGCCCGCACACGCCAGCGCCAGTTGCCGTCGGTCGTGCCGGGCAGGTTAATGCGGGCGTGTCCGTCCAGTTCCAGAAAATCCTGAATGGGGATGATGCAGGTGTCTGCCGGAGATGACATGGCGGCCCGGACAAACCGTTCGACAAACTCATGAGGATCTCGGACATCCAGGTACTCGCAGGCGAACAGGTATTCATCTGCCGGCGCAGTTTCGGCCCAGCCGGCCGTTGTGTTGTTGTCGTGCGTCCCGGTGTAGACCACGGTGTTGCGCTCGTAGTTGTAGGGCAAGTATTCATTGCCGTCCCGGTTGCCAAAGGCGAACTGGAGGACCTTCATCCCCGGGTAGCCGCTGGCATCGAGCAGTTCCCGAACATCGTCCGTGATTACCCCGAGGTCTTCAGCGATCAGGTGAATGTCGGGCAGTTCACGCTGGATCGTTCGGACCAGATCCAGGCCTGGGCCGGTTTCCCAGGTGCCCCGTTCAGCCGTCAGCTGCCCTGCCGGAATGGCGTAGTAGCTCGCGAACCCCCGAAAATGGTCAATCCGCAGGCTGTCATGCAGGCTGGCAGCATGGCTCAGGCGCCTGAGCCACCAGCGGTATCCCTCGCTTCGGTGGGCATCCCAGGCGTACAGTGGGTTGCCCCAAAGCTGGCCGGTCGGCGAAAAGAAGTCAGGCGGACAGCCGGCAACGCTGACCAGGTTGAGTTCGCTGTCGGTTTGGAAGAGTTCTGGATTGGCCCACAGATCCGCTGAATCTGACGAGACATAGATGGGAACATCGCCGATCAGGGCGATGCCGCGGGCGTCAGCGCGCTGCTTGAACAACTGCCACTGACTAAAAGCCAGAAACTGGAGCTGCTTCCAGAATTGGATGTCTCCTGCCCGGTCTTGTCTCATTCTCGCCATATCATCGGATTGGCGAAGCTTAAGGCCTTTCGGCCAGTTCTTGAGGGGAATCATACCGAGACTTTGCTTGATCGCCATAAATTCGGCATAGTCATCCAGCCAGTCCGCTTGTTCTTGGATAAAACGAAGGTAACCGGGTCCGCTGGGGTTCAGGCGGCTGACGGCCTTGGCCAGCAATTGAAACCGGCTTTCATATAATTTGCCGTAATCGATCCGATCGCAAGTTCCGGACCAATCCTCGTCCGGGATTTCAGATTCGGTCAGCAGATTGTCCATCACCAGCTGATCCAGATCGATGAAATACGGATTGATCGCAAAAGTCGAGAAACTCTGGTAGGGGCTGTCGGCGTAGCCGATCGGTCCGATCGGAAGGATCTGCCAGTAGGCCTGGCCTGCCTCGCTCAGAAATTCCAGGAAAACATCTGCGGCTGAACCGAGACTTCCAAATCCGTGAGGCGAGGGCAAGGCACTGATCGGCATCAGGATGCCATTGCTGCGCATAGTCGAACCTCCAAGCAGGGTGGGATTATTTTGGCTGTAAAAAACAACGAATGGCTCCTCCAGCATGCAAGCAGCCGGACGGAGCCGTTCATTGAATGACCCTTAAGTGATAGCAGCCTGATAAATATTTTCAATCGATTGCGCCAGGATGTCATTGAACATGTCATCCGTCTGATCCACCGACAATCCTTCGGTCAGTGCTCTCGAGAAGCTGGCCGTCATACCGTGGTTTCGAGCCAGCAGATCGACAGCTTGCTCGCGGCTGTATCCGCCGGACAGGGCCACTACACGCAGCACTTTTGGGTGGGCGATGACTTCCGCGTAGAAATCATCGACATCCGGCAACGTGAGCTTGAGCATAATCTGGCTGCCATCCGGCAGCTTGTCGAGATTTTTCAGGATTTCTGCCTTCAGCAGCTGTTCAGCCCGGGCTTTGGAAGGACTCTTGATATCGATCTCCGGCTCGAGAATCGGCATCAGGTCATATTTCAGGATTCGTTTGCCAACGTCGAACTGCTGCTCAACATTTTTCCGGATCCCGTCAGGATTGCCTTCCTGGATGAACGAACGCATCTTGGTGCCGAACATTTTCCGCTTGACTGCCCTCGTCAGCAGCTCGTCCAGTGCCGGCATGTCCTTCATCAGGCGCACGCCGTCAGATGGATCCAGCAGGCCCTTGTCAACCTTGACGAAGGGGATAATGCCCTTGGTTTCCCAGAGAAAATCACCGGACAGCATGCCGCCGATCTCACGATCCATGGTCTGCTCGAACAGGATGGTTCCCAGGATATGGTCTGAAAAAAACGCCGGGCTGGTCATGATTCTGGTCCGCATCTCATGAACGAGATCGAACATTTCCTTGTCGTCTGCATAGGCATCTTTGGGAATGCCATACGCTGCCAGAGCCTTCGGCGTGCTGCCGCCGCTCTGGTCGAGCGCGGCGATGAACCCCTTGCCTTGACCCATGATCGTCAGTTGCTTACTGTTCATATTGATGTCCTCCTGTCTGTGAAAGTCTTGCTGCTCCATCACTTTCATTATGAATCACTTTTTGTGAATTAGATGTAACTTTTGACTCGAAAAGTCAAACTTTCAAGCTTTGATGTCCTGTTTGTTGACCGAGGACGGAAAAGACATAGGGGTTGCGCATGTAGTTTTTGCTATATCGGCCGTTACGAGCAAGGCGTCGTTTCAGCGATTCGAGTACTCACGCATAGCAATCAAAAACCTCCCGGACCGAAGTGCCGGGAGGTTTATCAGGGACCAATGAGCTATCTTTTTTAGAAATCGTGGCCAGGCTTGTGGGAGCTGTCTTCGTTGTAGATCTCAACAAAGATACCAAGCTGCTTGGTCAGGTCGAGGTAGGCAAATTCCATGCCTTCGTTGTCCTTGCCGTTGTCTTCCTTGCAGTGCAGCCAGGGATCCTGACCGGTCAGCTGCTTATGCTCGGCGATGACGTCGTGGAAGTTGTCGCGAGTGATCGCGGCGATGTGGTGGATGCCAGGGCCATGTTCTTCCAGCCAAGTCTTGTATGGGCTGTCATTGACTGGCTCGATCAGTTCGATCTCCATGCCGAAAGCCTTGCAGAAAGCGAACTTGCCTTCAACCATGCCCGGTTTGCCGTTGACCAGCATTTTCGGGAACAGCTTGGGTCCGAAATCAACGATGTCCCAGGGGCCCATGCCGTATTGCTCTTCATACTGCTTGACCGCTTCTTCGCGGTTCTCGACGATAATTCCGATCTGCAGCAATTTTGAAAATTGTGAATCCATATAAATACCTCCTGATCCTAAAACGGTAGTGGTTACGATGTCATTATAATTTTACCATGATTCAGGTACTTGCCAATCTTTGTGTTCACTTAGCCAATATTTGTCAAGCTTTGGGCAAAACCGTCAGTGGAGCTGTGTCAGCAGGGGCAGGTGGCGCAGAATGGTGCTGTCGGGGAAGTGGCGGTCCATCCACTGTTGCCAGCTCAGAACCGCGGGGAGTCCATTGAACCGCTGGATATAGCGGATGACCGCGAACAGGGTGAAGAGAGTGAGCAGTAAAAGGAGCAGGAATGCAATCAAGACGACAGGATTGACGACCCTTTGAGGGATCGCATCGTACAAACGGATCAGCAGGGGGGAGACAAGCCTGGTGAAAACCACGCCGAGCAGCCCCCAGTACAGCATGTGCACGAGCGTTGTCCTGCCATTGATATTCAGCGGCATCGCGCTGTAGTCCCAGGAGATGGACCCCAGGATCTGCTCCTGGCCGAAACTGGTCAGGAATTCAAAAATCCCGCCCAAGGCAGCACCTGCTAAAAAAATATAAACAGTTTTGTCAAAGCGGCCGAGCAGAACTGCCATCAGCACGCCAGCAACGCCGTACAACGGAACAAACGGGACGAAGAGCAGGCCGGAGTGGATCTCGAAGACCTGGTTGCCGGCATAGACCAGGATGGTTTCATTGACAACGCCCAGGAAGCCGCAAATCAAATAGACCCACAAGTATTTGTGAAGCGGCGGTCCTCGAAGTGCCGGGTTCGCTGTTTGATCTTTGTGGACATGTGCTTCAGCCATGGCGTTTGCCAGCCTCCCGAATCGGTTTGATCAAGTTTGTTCGTCAGAATAAGGTCGGCGTTTTCTCTATTGTACATTAGATCGGGTGAGAACATAAAATGGTCGAGCTGGAGAAAATGATATAATCAGTTTAGCTGTATGCTTAATCAGACTGAGGACATCTGAGGAGGCTCAACTTGTCCTTTTCCTCGGCATAGACATCGCAGATGATGTTGCTAGATTACCTAATTCGACGACGGTGTTTAAAAAGCGTAATCGGCTAAATGCTGGCTGACTAAACCAGTTGCTGCTTGATAAAATCACCGAAGTGAGCTATTTTTTCTGATTCGGCTTTTTCGATCAGCAAATGCTCAAAATCACGACGTTTCATACGCAGATCAGTCGATTCAGCTTTTTTGACAAGTTCGATAATTAGCTGTTCCTTTGAACGGATGCCATTTTTCTGCTTAAGGAAATCATAGTCGGGTTCAGTTCGCTGTAAAAGAAACATAAGATCATAAAAGTCTCTGCCCTTGCTGCGGTTTAGAACAGTTAATACTTTCATTGCACAGAGCACGTTTATCGGGGCAATTTTCAATGGGAACAGAAAGCCGCAGCGATTGAGAAATGTGGTTTCAGCCGGATATTCAACTTCTTGATCCTGCGTTTCGATTTTCAACAGAAAACGTTGCTCTTTGTATCCAGAAAGTTTCAAAGAATAAAGCAACTCAGGAAAATAAATACTTCGTCGGAAAGCTTTCAGTTGATCACTTTCTTTGTTTTTGGCTTCAACCTTGTATCCGCTGTTTTCGAGAAAAACAAGCAACCTGTCAGTCAGGCGCCTGAACTGTGGAACCTCCAAGTTTTTGCAATCAAAATCCAAATCCTCGGAAAAGCGGTTAATACCATGGACCAGCCGCAGGCAGGTACCACCGATAAAATTCATTCCGGATGCTTCTGGTTGCCGAGATAGATACTCCAGAACCTGACATTGTATATATTCCTTCAGGATCATGGGATAATACGCGCTGTTTTGAGCGATGGCAGCTGGGTAAAAGATTTTAATATGATCCATGGATTCCATCATAACAGGTCATACGCCTCCTTCAGTTGCTTGATACGCTTCGATAATGCCGGAGACTGGATACGCATTTCGTATTCCAGCATTCTATTCAGATCAATCTCGTCTTGCATATAATCCTCGTCTAGTCTGAGATGCAGCATGTCTTCGGTAGTGCTGTAGTCGGGATATAGATGCAGCAGATCGATGATGGCTTTCTCGGGTGTTGCCATTTGAATGACAAATGGGACCTGTCCCTCGGATCTTATCAACTCATACCCAAACATATACTTTGATGAAATATGGTGATAGGTATAAGATCCAAAAGAATTTTGAAAGTATGCCGTCTTAAGCCTTGATACCGAGGTGAATTGAACCACTTCCTCGGGTATGATGCCGTGGAAGTGCAAAGCCGTGTGCAGGCTGATGGTGGACGGACGGTAGATCAGGTTGGCAAAATACAAAGCGCTGTCTGGGATCTGCAGGTAATCGGGGAATGTATACAGGTTTCTCTTCAAGCGCAGGATGTCGCCGGAAGCGATCCAGCGCGTAAGATTATCACGACAAAAATCAGGCTTCCAGAGCCGTACCTGTTCACCGGTAAAACAGATCAATGGCAAAAAAGTCTTGCGAAAATTCTGAAAGCTAGTTCTGTTTGTTTCCATAATGCAGTAATTATACTGCGTTTCAGAAAAAAATACAAGTTGCGACGGCTCTATGGCGATAAGGCGGTCGAAGTTTCCCGACCATTCAGCAAACTTAAAAACCGCCTGGTTCCCTATATCTACAGCCTCTCGGTGCAGGCGATGGAAGACGGCCTGCCGATGCTGCGGCGATGCTTTTGGAATTTGAAGGCGACCCGACCTGCCAGACGCTGGACCGCCAGTACATGCTGGGCGGCAGCCTGCTGGTCGCAGCGATTTTCAGCCCGGAAGGCTGCGTCGAGTATTATCTGCCCAAGGGACGCTGGACCAATATTCTGACCGGTCAGGTCATCGAAGGTGTCAGCTGGCAGCGTGAGCAGCATCGTTATCTGACATTGCCGGTCCTGGCCCGTCCGGGCAGCATCATCGCCATGGGGGATTGTTAGGACGCGAAAACGTACAGATTGAATGATCCGGACTTGCTCGCTCGGCCAAAATTCTGCTGGCAGGCTACCGCCGGCCTGATGGGTCTTACGAACCGGGTGTCCGGACTGAGCGGTCCGGACGTTGGATCGAACAATCGTGATGGCTATTCATTTGAAACCGGATTGACTTTCTGCTGCAGCGGGATTAAAGATCCTGATCAACTGGTATTTGTTTTTCAAACTGTGTCATATAATGATCATATGCGAAACGCTCATACGAGTCGCGGGCCAGTCACATGCGACTGACCCGCAACCCGTTGTCTATGACAAGTGTGTCAACGCCATGTGTTTGGTTCTATTCAGTCTCAATTAGGAACAGAAGCCTTGATGAAGTCAATGTATTTCTGGCGCCGGGCTTTGTACTCTGGTGTTTTCTTGGCTTCCATCAGCTTGGTTTCATTCTGATAAATATCATCCATGTGCTTCATCTTGCCGGATAGGGTGGTATGTGCCATCGGCAATGTCGCTTCGTCATAGGTGAAGGTGTACTGGCCATTGGAGCATGTCAGGTCGCCTTCCATGCCGCAAACTTCACAGATGACCATGCCGCGCTTGTCGAAGTAGAAATTCCTGCTGTTGCAAATCGGGCAGATTCCCGGAAGTCCGACGTACTTGGCATTCTCGATGTCCTGGCAGGCCTTGGCCAGATTGGTCCCGATCTGGCGGCACCTGGCAACCGCATCGTCATCCATCATGATGCCCTTGCTCCATTGGAACACTTCTTCGTCAATAACTTTCCACATCGCTGACATGGCTGCGCTGTTTAGGTCGCTGGAGACCTTGGTTGTCCAGTCGCTGCCCCCGATCGCGATGTAGGCGACGGCTTTCTTCTTGAACTTTCTGGGATCGGGTCCGGGCTTGCCGGTCTTCTCCGCGATCATCTTGGCAACCGTGTTGGTTCCGGTGTCATGGCCGGGTCCGCAGAGTCGATCCTGCAAGATGTTGAAGATTGCCGGCGCTGCCTTTTCGAAGACCGGTACCGCGAACAGCACACCGTCGGCGTCCAGGATCTTGTTGTCGATCCATTCAAAATCATCCTTGATCACGCAATCTCCGTTGCCGCCGTTCATCAGGCTGGTGACGCAGGCGATGCAGCCCGTACAGGGCTTGAGATCCAGCTTGTTCAGATTGATAAACTCAATGTCCGCGCCATGCTCCTGGGCCCCCATCAGGGCTTCCTTGACCATGGCGTCATTGTTGCCGTTCATTGTTCCGGCTGATACTGCTAGAATTTTCATAGTTGTCACCTCGTTAGGTATTGTGTTGAACCGTTTGATCATCGCGGATGGCTTTTGCTGCCGATCTGCTATCTATATTCTGATCAAGATTGCTCAAAAAATCAAATATCCATTTTTGCCCTGCGGATATTACTTGAATGGCATGGCCATTTCATGGCTTGGATTTTTGCGATACTCCTTTGGCGTTAAACCATATCGGCGTTTGAAAATCTTTGTGAAGTAATTGTTGTCCAGGATTCCGACGCTTGTAGAGACTTCCTGGATCTGCTGGGATGTGAACGTCAAAAGCTGGGCAGCTTTCTCGAGTCTTAACCGCTGGATGAACGCCAGAAGTTTCTCGCCGGTTTCCTTGTGAAAGGCTGTCGACAGGTGGTTGGGTGAAACTTCAACGGCCTTTGCGATATGTTCTACGGTGATTTGGCTGCCAAGATTCAGGAGAACAAAATGAATGGCTTTACGGATCTTGGGCGAATAGGGCCGTAGCTTATATTGGCGCACAAGGTCGCAGCAACGCTCAGCCATCTCTAGTGTAAGCGCACCGATTTCATCAGGTGTTGCCGCGTCCAATACCCGCTTGGCGTATTCACTGGTCAGGTGGTCGATGGCGGGCGAGGGAACGCCGGCCTGCTTACCGGCAATTCTTGTGCTGGTTCTGGCAATTGCGCTGCCGGCTACAGCAGCTTTCAGTTGGTTCTGGCTGGAAGTGTTGCTAATGAGGTTGCCGGTCCTCAAGGTAAGCTGTCTAAGCAGTAGAACTGCTTCGGCCGTATTGCCCTGGGCGATGGCGTTCATATATAGGGTTTCAATTTCATGCGTGTATTCGACAGTTGCAAATGGCTGGGTCATCATTGTGTCTTCCTGTAGCTTGACCGGCTGGCTTGATGCGCCGATCCGAACCCGATTGAACAGCGTATCTTCAGTATTCCCATAGATCGCCAAAACATAAGCATAGGCGACTTCAGTGACAACATCCGAATTGACGGTCGCAAAACTATTGATGTACATTTTGAGCGAATTGGCTTTCAGGGAGTCAATCCCGTTGCCCCGTAAAATGCTGAGAACATCTTGGGTTTTGTCACTCGGTGTATGATAAGGTCCGACCAGCGTCAACCAGTCTTGAGTCTTGATGAAAAGCCAGGACAATCCTAGACGATCCGTGATTTCGCTGATGGACTTTTCTTCGAGATCCTGGACAAAGGCTTCAAACAGCTGTTCGGTTTCAAACAGCTGTGCCGGATAGTAGACTCTAGGCATGATTTGTCTGGTATAGGCGATTGAGCTATTATCAAAAGAATTGGCGTCGATTGCCAGGGCGTGCTTGACGAAAATATTACCGATTTCAAGTTTGTTCAAAAGTTCCATCAGGTTTACCTCTACTTGGTATTTGCGCAGAACAGATCTATAAAAGTCTTTTGGTCTTAGACATTTTCAACAAATTCACCAGAGATAATTACTAATTGTCATAGCTGTATTCTATCATTAAAGCCGTTCAGCATCTATACTCTAACCATCAACCTTGAGCGCATCACTACATTGTCTATCCGCGCCGGCAATAACAACCGCAACAAATCCAATATGGGAGTGACCATATGCCAGAAAACCAACCCATAATCGAAGTTCAAAATATGTCGAAGAATTTCGGCGTCACAGTCGCCCTCGATAATGTATCGTTTAAAATGAGGGCTGGAGAGATCAGCGGATTGATCGGTGAAAACGGATCCGGCAAATCCACAATCTCATCAATTATTGCCGGCCTACTGGACCCATCAAGCGGCAGTATGCTGTACAAAGGCGAGCACTGGAAGCCGGCCAATATGCTGCAAGCCCAGAAAGCAGGCATCGGCATGATTGTCCAGGAAGCCGGAACCATCCCGCGGACGACAGTCGCGGAGAATATCTTCATGGGTCATGAGGGCCTGTTCAGTACCGGTCCGCTGGTCAGTAAGAAGAAGATGAATGCAGCGGCTCAAAAGCTCCTGGACGATATGGGGCTGAGCGATATCAAGGCGGACAGCCGAATCGCAAATCTCGATATGCAGGCCAGGAAGCTCGTTGAAATCGCCAAGGCCATGTACTGGGATCCAAACGTCCTGATTATCGATGAAACAACAACCGCTCTATCCCAGACCGGTCGCACACTGCTCTATAATTTGATGCAAAAGCTTGCTGCTGAAGGCAAGTGCGTGATCTTCATTTCGCATGATCTTGAAGAGCTTGTTCAGCATTGTCATCGTTTGACGGTATTGAGAGACGGTGTGGTCATCGGAGAGCTTTGCCGGGAGGCGTTTGATGAAAGGCGCATCAAGCGGATGATGGTCGGCCGTGAGATCAAGGGCGATTACTATCGAACAGATGAAGACGGCTATAGCGATGAGGTTGTACTCCAGGCGAATAGCATTACAACAATCAAGGACCTCCTGTGCTTTTCACTCGAGTTGCACAAGGGTGAGATCCTAGGTATTGGCGGGCTGTCCCACTGCGGCATGCATACCCTGGGCAAAGCGCTGTTCGGGATCGAAACGGTATTGGATGGTGAAGTGAGCCTGACTGATGGAACTCGGATCACCCAGGCCAGCCAGGCGGTTATGAACCGCATGGCCTACTTATCAAAAGACCGGGATACTGAATCATTAGGGCTCGCCGCCAGCATCCGCGAAAACATTGCCTCTCTTGGCTACCGGGCGAACCGACTGCTCGGCCCGCTAATCTCTTTTCGGAAGGAAAAGGCATACGTTGACGAACAGGTTCGTGCCCTGTCAATTAAATGTGCATCAATCAACCATAATGTCAACACCTTGTCCGGCGGCAATAAGCAGAAAGTGGTCTTTGGCAAGTGGATGGCAGCGGATGCCGAGATCCTAATTCTAGATTGTCCGACTCGAGGCATTGACGTTGGTGTCAAGGCTGCGATGTACAAGCTGATGGTGGAAATGAAGCACCAAGGCAAGTCAATTGTTCTCATCAGCGAAGAGCTGATGGAGCTGATCGGTATGAGTGATCGGCTGATCATCATGAAAGACGGCGAAATTGCGTTTGAGAAGCTGAGGCGAGACGGTCTGTATGAGCATGAGCTGATTGAGCACATGATTTGATTAAGGGGAGTTAAGATGCGTCAGAAAATATTAGAAATAAGTGAAAGCCGCTTAATCACCAGAATCATGCCGATCATTTTTCTGGTTCTAATCAGCCTGGTTTTCACTGCAGGAACAGAAGGCCGTTTTATTGAAGCCAGAAATCTCCGTCTCATTCTTGAGCAGGCCCTGATCACGGGCACTGTAGCCTCGGGCGCTGTCTTCATTTTCGCGACGGGCAATGTCAACATTGCCATGGGAGCTACATCCGCACTGGCAGCAACGTTATCAGCACTCATCTACCAGGCGACAGGATCACTCCCGCTGATGCTGGTCTCCGCATTGTTAATCGGAGTTGGCCTGATGGTTGCCAGTGCCTTGCTCAGCACCTGGCTGGGTGTCCGGGTCATGTTTGTTACCATCGTCATGATGATCCTGCTGGCCGCTATTCAATCGGCTATCATCGGCGGGTCGACCATAATGCTGCCATTTGAAATGACCACGATGCTGAAAGATAGATATATTCCCTACTTCCTGTTTGGCGGCTTTGCAATCCTTTGTGCAATCCTTTTTGAATTCACCGCACTGGGCAGAAAACTGAAGTTCATTGGCACAAATGAAGCCTGTGCAGAGCAAAGCGGGATCAAGAACAGCATCATGCTGCTAGTATCCTTCGCGATTGCCGGCATCGGCGTTGCGTCAGCAGCCGTGATGCTGATCATTCGGACGAGCTCAATCAGTACTTCCACCGCGATATCCCTGAACATGGATGTTATCTTAGCCTTAGTATTGGGAGGCATGTCGATTTTTGGCGGCAGCCGGTCGTTCATATACGCTGGCATAATCGGTGCCATAACCGTGACAACCCTGAACAATGGTCTCTTGATGCTGGGTGTCAGCTCGACAATCCTGCAGGGAATCCGCGGCATCATATTCTTAATCCTGGTGTTTTCCAGCCAGAAACGTCCGCAAGGACTGCCTGAGCGGGGAATATAAGCACAATCGAAATTCTCTACGAAAGAAAGAGAGGAAGAACCATGAAAAAATTTACTACACTGTTTCTCGCTGTTGTCTTGCTGCTGAGCCTGGCTAGTGCCTGCAGCAATACGACTGCCACAAGCACAACAGAACAAACCACGGCACAAACTTCGGCAGACCAGACCAGCGGCGGGACAACCGCCGAACTGGATATGTCTGAAATCCCCTCGGAGCAATTTGTCATCGCTGTTGGCATCAATTCAGCCGACGAAGCCTCGGAGCTCCAAAAGAAATACCTGTCAGAAGAAATCGGTTCTGCCCTGAACATCGAGTTCATTTTTTCCGAGGAGCTGGCAGATGCCGAAGCCCTGCTGACCTTTATGGAGAACGCTTACTCGTCTGGAGCGGACGCTGTGATCAGCACGATCACCA
Source organism: uncultured Saccharofermentans sp. (assembly GCA_963675845.1). GTDB lineage: Bacteria > Bacillota > Clostridia > Saccharofermentanales > UBA5734 > UBA8949. The sequence continues at coordinate 1,290,462 of OY776634.1, forward strand.
ACGCCCATGAGGCAGGCGCGACCAAGGCTGAAGAACTGGGCTTATATTTCACAACCATCTCTTCGACCTATTATCCGTCCGTTGAAACACTGTCGCATAACCTCGGCGTGATCGGCATTTCCGCAGCCCTTCAGGCAGAAGTCTTCAAGAGTGTCGCGACGTCCGTTCTTGACGATGGCAATGAGCACAACGTCATTATCGTCTCCGGCGGTGCCGGCATGGGTGTCAAATCACATTTCGAGAGCACTAAAGGCTTGCTCAGCATGCTTCAGGAAAAATTCAGCCTGACATATGACAAGAGCATTGATGATCTGGCCTCGTCGACCGCCGTCAGCGAAATCGCTACCGGCACCGACATGAAGATTACTGTTTATCCAGGGTTTGGCGGCCCGACCTATGTCTCAGACTTCTCCAGCTTGCTGCAGACCGGCGATTATGACATCGTCCTCGAGACATACGCCGCGTTCCAGACATTCGCTGTCGCAATTGATGAAGTTGAAAAAGCCTTCGAGATGGACATCAAGCAGATCGCGGTAACCAGCGTGAACGACGCGACCAGAACCGCTTTTGAATCTCAAGACAGTCTGGGCAACTCAGTTCTTTCAGCTGCAATCATCAATCCGGGCAATGTTCAGGTCGGCATGGCTGTCGGTATGCTCTACAACGCCCTGATTGGACAAAAGGACGCAATTTGTCCTGACGGCACGTCGATTCAGCTCAATGTGCTGCCCTGGGCAGTCAACGGACCTGAGGATTATGCAAAGTTATCAATGCTGGACACCAGTCATGAGACATACGCCTTGAACAGCGATGATCTCAAGATGGTGCTCTACAACTATAACCCGAACACCAGTTTCGAACTGATGCAAGAAACCCTGAACAGCTTGACGGCGCAAGCCCTGATCGAAATGAAGATCAATTAACTGGAAAAAAGGATAGGCATAGCTGGTCATGGTGCAGGCTTTTTGAGTCTGCACCATGACCTCTGCTAAAATCAACCACTTTGTGTTGATGAAAAGAAGGAAGAGACCATGAATCCGAGAGTCAAAAACATCCTATTGACCATCGCATTCCCGCTCGTAATGCTGATCGCGATGGAACTGATCGTTTATTTTGCCATGGGCACACATGTCATCAAGTCGGTTCTGGACATTAAAAACCAGATTCGAGACATTGGCGTCGCCACCACGATCGCATTGGCGCTGTCGATGAACCTGCCGTCCGGACGCTTCGACCTGTCGCTTGGAGCACAGCGCCTGGCAGCGACAACAATTGGGGGCTTGATAGCTATACAGCTGGGTTTTTCAGGTATTGGCCTGTTGCTCACTACCTTGCTGTTCGGCCTCCTGTTCGGTGCGATTGTTGGTGTGGTCTTCGTGCTGACCCGTGTGCCGCCGATGGTGCTGGGCATCGGTATGGCACTTCTCTATGAAACGGTAGCCTTTGTCGGCTCGGATTCAAAGGGCCTGCAGCTGTTTGGAGTTGAGGGTATCGGCATCCTGACGGACATTAATTTTACGATCGCCGTTGTTGTTCTGGTCACAGCCATCGTTATGATCCTTTTGGGTTATACAAAATTCGGTTATCATCTGCGATCAATCCAAGGTTCTCAGCATATCGCACGCTCGTCAGGGATCAATGTCTTCAAGCATGCCGTGCTGTGCTACACTTTCGCTGGCGGTCTTGTCTCAATCTCCGGCGCGTTTGTCGCGGCTTTCGAAGGCGGTATGGGGACAGCCATGGGCTTTTCGACCAACGGCGCGGTTGTCGTCAACGCCTTTCCGATGTTTCTGGGCGGGTATCTGGCGCGCTGGTCAAACCCGGCCGTCGGCATTCTGGCGGCAACTGTTACTATCCGGTTCTTCGCCGCCGGTCTGTCAGGCCTGAAGCTTTCATCTGAAGTGACCAACGTGATCAACATGATCGCATTTCTGGCTTTATTGGTCTTTCTGGCCAATCAGGACCTGATCAAGAACCGACGAGCCCGAAAGGCTCGAATCGCCCAGGCAACCGCAAAAAAGAAATCCTTGACAAACAGCCCTGCTAAGATAAAGAGTGCAGCGGTTTAAACAATATTATTCGGAGTATGAAGCAGATGGTCAATTTGAAAGCAAAACCATTCAACTTAAAACAAAAGCAGATAGACTGGGTCAATTCGACGATTGAATCGATGTCAACTGAAGAAAAGATCGGCCAGTTGTTCATCAATCTGACGTTAAAGCGTGATCCGGAATATCTGGACAAGCTGGTCGATCAATACCACATCGGCGGGGTTCGCTGGCAAGGCGGCACAATTGAAGAAATCTACGAACAGAACCGTTATCTGCAGCAAAATAGCCGCATCCCGCTGCTAATAGCAGCCAACTGTGAATCGGGCGGAAACGGTGCGGTCAGGGAAGGTACTCTAGTCGCAACCCATGCAGCTTGCGGTGCCAGCAGTACGCTGGATGTCGTCCGTGGCATGGCACGCGTCGGCGGCTCTGAAGCCAGGACCATCGGCTGCAACTGGACGTTTGCTCCTGTATCCGATCTGCTTTTGAACTGGCGAAACAGTATTGTCAACACCCGGGCTTTCGGCAAGGATCCCGAACTGGTCATCGACCGAAGCAAAGCCTATATGGATGAGATGTCCAAGCTGGGGATTGCCTGTTGCACCAAGCATTTCCCGGGCGATGGTGTCGACGAGCGTGATCACCACCTGCTCATGAGCTGCAATGATCTGTCCTGTGAAGACTGGGACAAGACATTCGGCAAAGTCTATAAGGCTCTGATCGATGATGGCGTTGAGAGCGTCATGGCTGGTCACATCTGTCTGCCGGCTTACAGCCGGAGATTCCGGCCCAGCATGAAAAACCAGGATATCATGCCGGCGTCCTTAGCACCTGAGCTTCTGAATGATTTGCTGCGCGACCAGCTTGGGTTCAACGGCCTGATCTTGACGGACGCCTCGCACATGGCGGGTCTGACCTGCGCCGCCCCCAGAAGCACCCAGGTTCCCGGCGCGATCGCTGCTGGCTGTGACATGTTTTTGTTTCTGAACGACCCGGATGAGGACTATCGGTACATGCTGGATGGCTACAATAATGGCCTGATCAGCAAAGAACGTTTGCAGGATGCTCTGCGGAGAATTCTCGGACTGAAGGCCAAACTAGGCCTGGATAACCTGAGCTTTCCGGATAAAAGCGGAATTCGGACTGTTGGCTGCGACCGACACCGCCAGGTTGCCGGGATGGCGGCGGATGAGAGCATTACGCTGGTTAAAGACACGCAGAAGCTGCTGCCGGCCTTGCCGGCTAAATATCGGCGCGTCAAGCTGATCTTCGTGCAAAGTGCGCCGGTTTCGCTGACTGACGGATCTGATCCGGCTAAGGCCATACTGGTCGAAGAGCTCGAGAGCGCCGGATTTAAAGTGGCAGCCAATACCGACTATTATGAGATGGAGATGGCCGATCCGGGTTTTGCAAACCGTTTCAGGATCGCCGATTCCGAGTCCCACGAAACTGTCAAGGGAAAATTTGATCTTATTCTGTATTGCTTCAACATGAAGGGCTATGCTCAGGAGAGCAATGTCAGGATTAAATTTTCGGCTTCACATTCCAATGAAATTCCAGGCTTTGTCCAAGAAGTGCCGACGCTCGGCGTATCCCTGAGCTACACCAACCACCTCTATGACCTGCCGATGTTGAAAACCTTCATTCATGCCTACGCGCCGACCCGGGAATACATCCAGGCACTGGTTGCCAAGATTGCCGGCAAATCATCCTTCAAAGGTCGGGCAGATGACAATGTCTGGTGCTCACGCTGGGACACCCGTCTCTGAAAGACGCGATACTAAGCATCAGGAGCATCATCAAACCAACGCGGCATAACGATAGAATTGAACTGACAATGTTGCAGGTTGGTGTATGATGGTTTCAGATCAGTCGTTATCTGGATGAACATCAGCGAAAGGCAGGGCTGTCATGACCAATAAACGACCTCACATCATCATATTCAACCCGGACGAAATGCGAGCTGACTCGCTGGCCCATCTAGGCAATCCGGCAGCTGTTACCCCCCACCTAGACCATCTGGCCATTAATGATGGGGTATCCTTTGGCAATGCCTATTGCCAAAACCCTGTCTGCGTCCCATCTCGCTGCAGCTTTTTCACCGGCCTGTATCCGCATGTCAATGGTCACCGAACCATGAGCTACTTGCTGCGACCTGGTGAAACCACGCTGCTTCAGGAATTAAAGCAATCCGGCTACCATGTTTGGATCAATGCCCGAAACGATCTTACGGCAAGTCAGTATGCCGGATGGTCTGCCGAACATGCCAGCGAGATCTATTATGGCGGCAAGTCCATGTCCGCACCAAGGCCGAAGCGGCCAGTCGCTCACGATTACTCGCACTATTCCGGTCAACTTGAAACCGACGATGAGGATCTGAATTATTCCGGTGATGACGAGGATGTCGACGCAGCCTGCACCAGAATCCTCGACTGGCAACCCGGCGACAAACCACTCTGCATTTTCTTGGGTCTCTTGGCACCTCATCCGCCTTACGCGGTCGAGGATCCGTATTTTTCTGCGATTGAGCGCGGCCGGCTACTGCCACGCATACGGCCCGAAGACTGTTCCGGAAAGCCCCGGATGGAGACATTGATTCGGAACTTGCAGCAAATGGACCACTACAACGAAGCTGACTGGCAGGAACTCAGGGCTGTGTATCAGGGCATGTGCACGAAGGTTGACGAGCAATTCGGCCGTCTCAGCGCAGCCTTGAAGCAGGCCGGCATCTATGACGACAGCGCCATTTTTGTCTTCAGCGACCATGGCGACTACATCGGTGACTATGGTCTGGTCGAAAAAGCCCAGAATTGCTTCGAGGACTGCTTGACCCGGGTGCCGTTTTTAATCAAGCCGCCGGAGGGATTTCCGCTGGACTCCGGCATCAGCGACAGTTTGGTTGAATTGGTGGATTTCTATGCAACGGCCATGGATTTTGCAGGCGTCACGCCTGCCCATACCCATTTCGGGATCAGTTTGCGCGGTGTTCTTGCAGATCGCAGCCGAATGCATCGACAATATGCCTTTTGCGAGGGTGGCCGGATGCCGGGCGAGCAGCACTGTGATGAATACCACAATGAAAAAGGGGAGGGCGCCAGCGAACGGGATGCCTACTGGCCGAAGAAAATGGCGCAGCTCGATGACGAAGCGCATGCAAAAGGTATTATGATCCGCGACCGGCGATTCAAGTACATCAGCAGAAGCCTCGGAACGGATGAATTGTATGATCTGGACAAAGACCCTAACGAAACACAAAACCGGATCGATGATCCATCCTTATCGGATCAGATCGGCCGCCTGCAGCAGGCAATGCTGAAGTGGCTGCAAGCGACAGCGGATATCGTACCCTATGATTTTGACCGGCGATTCGATGACGAGAAACTGTGGGCCATGGTGGGACGAATGGTACCGCCGGAGCACGAGTCCGCGGTCAGAAGCAGAATACGCGATGGCATTGGTATTGGCGACCTGTTCGTCTATGTTCGAGGACTGAAGGCTGGCAGCAGATCGGATTAAGAATCAGCAAAATCCAGACAGACATGACAGGAGGCTTTCTGAATTTATCGGAAGCCTCCTTTTTCTGCTCGGACAATTCATCAAGTTCAAAAAAGTCAGGTACAACTCAAGTGGGTCTTCATCGATTCACGCTCATATGTCACTCGTGAACAGGTGGTTTTGAGTAGAGCTATCTATATTGGCCAATGATACACATTGGCTAGGTTATCTGCGGCAAATGCCTGGTGTCAGGTCGTTTTTCGCGATTGTACAGATTTTGATCATCGGTCTGGCAAGATAATGTCGATTTTAATGTGATAGTTACTGCCCTATAGTGTGCATATGAGGTTTGCGCGAACCTATGTGAGAAAAACCTAAACATATCGGGAGGACTATCTTGTGAAAAACAAGCTGATTATTTTAATGCTTTGTCTGGCGCTGGCAGTGAGCCTGGTTGCTGGATGCACTCCAAGTAGCAGCGAGACTCCAGAACCTTCGCCTGCACCTTCTGCGACAACCACCGAAACCGATCCAGGGGAGATGCCTGGTGAAACTGCCGAGTATACCGATGCCTGTTTCGCGACAACGACTGGCGGTAACGTTATGGGCTACAAGTACGATGGTGTCGAGTATTACCTGGGTATCCAGTACGGAACCGCTGAACGGTTTAAGATGCCTGAACCGTTTGTCTGGGACGGCCTTCGCAACACCATGGTGTTCGGCGAAGTCGCGCCTCAGAATACCTACAAATCAACGAAGAATAATTTTGATTTCATGAACTACACCTACAAGATGGTGGAAAACGAGGACAAATGTCTGCAGCTCAATGTCTGGACAACCGGCGATGATGTCCAAAAGCCGGTCGTCGTCTGGCTGCATGGCGGCGGATATTCGTCCGGTGCTTCCAATGAATCTCTTTTCTATGAAGGCGCCAACCTGGCTGAAAAGGGTGATGTTGTCTTTGTCAGCATCAACCATCGGCTGAACGCGCTAGGCTATCTTGATCTGTCTGCGTATGGTGATGAGTACCAGTATTCTGGCAATGTCGGCATGGCAGACATCGTCCTGGCACTCGAATGGGTCCAGCAGAACGCTGCATCATTCGGCGGCGATGCTGGCAATGTTACGATCATCGGCCAGTCCGGCGGCGGCAGCAAGGTTACAACCCTGATGGGCATGCCATCTGCGGACGGCTTGTTCAACCAGGCTGTGTCCCTGTCCGGCGGCTCAGCCCAGGTCACCCGTACGACCGAACAGGCTCAGGCTGAAACCGCTGCTGTCGTTGAAGAACTGGGCTTGTCGGACCTGTCAGACACGGAAATCGCCGAGGCGCTAGCGACCGTCCACTACGACGACCTTGCGCTGGCTTGTGAATCGGCCGGGGTCTCCTACGGACCGGTGGTCGATGGTGACTATTATCCAGACGGCACCTATGCCATGTCCAGCGATATTCCCTACATGTGCGGCAATGTCTTCGGTGAGTTCAGCACCAATATGAGCGGTGTTGTGTTCAGCTCAGATGAAGATTCATACTATACAAACAAGCTTGACGGCATGACCGAAGGTCAGATCAAGGCACGCTACAACATCAAGTACGGCGATTACTCCGACCCGATCATGGCAGCCTTCCAAGCGGCGTATCCGAGCCACAGCCTTGCAGACGGCCTGTACATCAACAACCGCCAGGGCTTCTTCAGCGCCATTCGTCTGGCTGATGCCATGGACAGCTACGGCGGCACGGTCTACAATTATGTGGCTGCCTTCAATTATAAGATGTTCGGCGGCATCACCCCGATCCATACGGCCAGCGATGTGCCGTTCTGGTTTTACAACACGGCCTATATGCCGGCCTGGATCATTGGCGATGAAGCTGCAGCTTTGAAGCTTGCCGATGAGATGTCGACAGCCCTGGTCAATTTTGCCTATACAGGAAACCCGAGCCAGGATGGACTGGACTGGGAGAACTACACCACGGAAAACGGCGCCTGCATGGTCTTTGACCGGGCTTCAGAAGTCCGTTACAACCATGACCAGGAACTCATGGAGCTGATCACAGCGTTCGAATCCGGCGAGCCATTGAATGGCGAAACGACTGCGGCAGAAACAGATGCAGCGGCCAGCGAGACCGGCGTCTTCTTCGAGCATAAGGGCGGCACGATTGTCTACTGCACCGATGTGCCGGAACCGGGCATGACGTTCAAGATCGGCACATCAGGATCCTTTGCCGTTGACTGTTATATTGTTGACGTAGATGGCAACAAAATTGCCGACATCGAAGTCGCGGACGGCCTGATCGATTATGGCCCGTATGCTGATGAAGCGGTTAAAATCGTCGTTGAGAATGCGGCATCCGCCGACTACGCTGAATACATCATCCCCCAAACCTGATAACCGGGTCTTGGTTCGTTCAGTTTCATGATTGAAAAGCGAACGATTGATCAATGTGGTGAAGCGGCTTCTTTCAGGAGCCGCTTCATTCTGTCTGCGTCCCGCTATGATCCCAGTGCAGATTTTGAATATGCCCGTTGCAAGATATTGGAAATTTCCCGGGCGATCAACACACGGTATAGTATGAAGTGGGTCGGATTCGATTCCGGCAAGGCGAAGTGCTATGATAGGAACAGAATCAATTCTTGAAAGATGACTGTGAACGAATGAGTTTGAAAAACCGGCAGATCAAGGGGAAAGCCTTTTTTAGGTGGCTGCTTTCGTTTGCAGTGATCTTGATCCTGCCGTTGGTCATTGGGTCGTTCTTCTACCGCCAGTCGCTGGCAACCATCCAGCAGGAGGTTGAACGGGTCAACGAGGCCAGCCTGGAGCAGGTCAAAATCCTGATAGACGGCAAGCTGGAAGAAATCAACAAGGTCTGCGCGTCAATTGCCTTAGATGATAAAACACAGTCTCTGGTTTTCGCGACTGAACAACTCGAACCGGAGGATTTCTACACAAAATCCCTATTGCAGAAGGATTTTGCCAAATTCATTGTCTCCAACAGCTTCATCGAAGACATCTATTTGTATCTGCCTCAATCTCAGACGGTGGTGACAAAAAACATCCTGATTGACGCTGACCGGGATCAGACCGAGTCCAGCTGGTTGGTCGGCCTGGAGTCGGCTGGCTGGCTAGAACAGAGCAATAGCAGCTTGCCGGAATATACAATCACCGGTTCGGTTGAAGATTCAAAAAGCGGCACCGAACGCATCGTCTACTATTACCCGATTGCTTTTCGGGGCAGTATCAACAGCCCCGAGGCCTGGCTGATTGTCGTTGCCAACCCGGTCAACCTGCAGATGATTCTCGAGAACAACAATTTGAAGCAGCAAGGGCTGGTGACCCTGGTCGACCAAAACGGCGGCCTGATCGAATTCGGCGAGCTTGAAAGCGGTGCCAGCCTGCGACGGAACGATCTGAAAACCCAGGCCAAGATATCGTATCAGGAGATGGCCGGAGAAGAGCTGCTGGTGATCAACCTGCCCTCCGAACAGGCAGACTGGCAGTATGTTTCCTTGCTTCCGACAAGCTATTTTTTGTCCAGCGTTCAATATACCAAGAACCTTATGCTGGCCTACCTCGGCATTTGCCTGGCAATTGGCAGCGTCCTGATCTATATCATGACCAAGCGCGCCTACCATCCCCTGGAACATCTCATGTCGCTTTATGTGTCCAAGCATGGCAATCGGCGAAGTCTCGGCTTTGACGAGTTTCCATTCCTTGAGAATGCCGTCCGCGAGATGCTCAATGAGCACAAAAGCATTCATGAAATCCTGAACCAGCAACGGCCGATCGTCCGTCAGAACCTGTTGGCTCGAATTTTGAAAGGCTGGACAGGCAGCACGAAAGAGATTTCGGACCAAGGCCGACAATATGGTATTGACCTGGAAGGTGACCTGTTTGTGGTCATGCTGATCGACGCGGAAGATCTCGGACAGCATATCCGGCCTGAAGATGATACCGCGGAGGTCCTTGATCTGCTGGCGTTTCTAACTGACAACATCCTCGGTGAGACCTTGTCAGCCGATTGCCGAGGCAACACCAGTGTGATCGATGGCTCGGTCGTCTGCCTGATTGTCGTAAAAGCCGGCAAAAGTCTGCCCGACCGCCGGGTGGTGACAGAGCAGCTGGACAAGATCGCCAGACAGCTCGTCCAGTTTTTCGCCAGCCGCTTTTCAATTCAGATATCGATCGCGATCAGTAACTTTTATGCATCGCTGCATTTGGCCAGCAAGGGTTATACCGAAGTTGCGGATGTGATCGAATACAAGAACATGACAAACCAGAAACAGACGGTGATTCATGTCAGCGAAGTCAGCGGCGATGGAGCGGCGCAATCGAAATCCGACTCGCAACTCGATTTGGAACGGCAGTTCATCGACTTGTTCAGGCACGGCAATTACAACAGTGCCATGCAGGTTCTGGACAGGATCCTTTCGACCTACATATCACCCGGAACCACGACACTGAAGATGGTCAAATACAGAATGTTTGGTCTGATCAACGCCATCTTGAACTTGCTGGAGGAGCTGAAAAGCGTCGTGGATGCTGATTATTTCAACCAGCTGGATCCGATTGAACGACTGGTTGCTGCGGATAGCGTTTCCGAATTAAGGCGTGAAACCAAGCTCATATTCAAAGAGATCGCTGACTATTTTGATCAAAAGGAACTGGGTAAACGCTCAAACAGAATTCGTTCAATCCTGCAATACATTGAAAATAACTATCATGATAAGAACCTGAGTGTTGAAGCGATCGCAGGTGAATATGGACTGGATCCATCTTACCTGCACCGGCTGTTCAAGCGAGCCACTGGAACAGGCGTTCTCGACAGGATACACACGGTTCGGATCGACAAGGCCAGGCAATTGCTGTCAACAGATATGAGCGTCAAGGATATCGCGAGCCAAGTTGGGTTTTACAATAGCCTGGCCCTGATTCGGGTATTTAAAAAACAGGAGGGCATGACACCGGGCAAATATCGTGAGATGCGACTCAAGGCGGAAGGCGGCGATTTCGATGACTAAGCGGTTTACAAAAGGGATAAGCTTTGGGCTCGCTCTTGCAGGGTGCCTACTGGTCCTGTCAGGGTGCAGCAGCAATTACGGCCAGGGCACGCAGTCGAAAGCGACTAATCCTGAAACGACCAAAGCAGATGCCTCAAGGTTTGTCAGTGAACAGAAGATCACCTTTTCCGCATGGGCGCCGTTTGACCCGGCGCTCAAATCAATGGGTCTGGACTCAATCGGTGATTACGAAATCTGGCAGGAGATTGAACGCATCCTCAATGTCCGCCTCGAATTCGACCATGCGCCTGCAGCAAATGAGGTTCAGGATCATTTCAATCGGATGATCGCGTCTGGTGACTACCCCAGTCTGATCATGGGGATTGCCAACCATTACACGACGGGACCGGACGCCGCGATCGCCGATGGCGTGATCATCCGTCTGAATGAGCTAATTGCAGCATATGCACCGAACTATCAGGCGCGAATGACCCTCAACGAGGATGTCCGCAAACGGACCATCACCGACCAGGGCAATATCTTCACATTCGCCATGATCAGCGATGCGCCTAGAGCCCCCTGGTACGGTCCTGCGGTCAGGCAGGACCTGCTTGCCGAATCCGGGTTTGCATGCCCTGAAACCTACAGTGACTGGACAGCGATGCTGACCAAATTCAAAGCCATGGGTGTCGAAGAGCCATTCCTGCTCAACGAGAACGGGTTCTCGAACTTCAGCGTATTCAGCGCCGGTTATGGTTTTGTCTACGATGACCTTCAGACGTTTTACCAGGTTGCAGGAGATGTTCAGTATGGGCCGCTTGAGACTGGGTTCCAAGCTTACCTCGAGATGCTGCATGACTGGTATCAGGCGGGACTGATCAGTGAAGACTTCATGTCTAATGCCAATTCGGATTATGCCCGACAGAAGATTATTGACGGGCGAGTCGCGTCCGCCTGCCTGCCAAGCGCCATGCTGTCTGACAATGGCGGTGCATCGGCAGCTGAAGGGATTGATTGGGTTGCTGTGCCGGAACCCAAGCTGAATCGAGAAGACGACCTGAAGATCCGGCAGTACAATCAACAGGCGGCGACCTGGTCTTCCTTTTCGATTTCGACCCGATGCCGTGAACCAGAGATCGCAGCCCGGTTCCTGGACTACTTTTACAGTGATGACGCACATCTCCTGGTTAACTATGGCATAGAAGGGCTGACTTATAAGATCGTGGAGAATATGCCGGTGTATACTGATTTTATGACCCAAAATGAAGACGGATTTGGCTTTCTCAACAATCTGAGCCGTTACACCTTGCGATCCGGATCTGCATTTATCAGTATTGATAGTGAACAGGCAGGCATGTCAGACGGCCAGTTGAGCGCTGAGCAAACATGGCGCCAGGCCGGCTGTGAAAACCTGATGCCGCCGGTTACCTTGACGCCGGAAGAAGGCATCGAATTTGGCCGGATTATGCAGCGGGTAAGCGCTTATGTCGATGACATGGCCTTGCGCTTCATCATCGGTCTTGAGCCGATGGACAGCTACGAAAGCTTTGTTGAACGCGTCAAGAGTATGGATATTGAGCGGGCAATTGCCATCCAGCAGGCGGCTCTGGATCGATTTAATGATCGATAGGATACGACAAATGCATGTGTTACGATTAAAGCGGCAGTCAATATGAAGCTGTTAGGTCGATGAAGGAGTGGTCACATCAGGAACGAACCAGATGATCTGTTTACAGTTGAATCTGAGATAGAAAACCCGGAGGTCAAAAGCCCGATTCGGAAAATCGTTGTCCGGTTACTTTCGGTTGTTCTGGTCGCAGCGTTTCTTGTTCTGACCTTCAGCGGTGTACTTCGTTTGCTGGGAGTTCCGACATTCGGCTTGCTGATGGATTCCGCCAGGCTTGCTGACGATCCCGCGATCAGGCCGTTGCTGCCAGCGGTTGTGTCGGTCAAGGCGGACAACCGCCTGGGCACCGGTTTTAATATCCGAGCGGATGGTCTGATCGTAACCTGCCGCCACATCGTTGAAGGCGCTGGATCTGTTGAGATCACGTTTGAATCCGGACAGACCGAGATCGTCGATCAGTGGACTGAATTCAAGGATGCTGACCTCGCGCTGATCGATGTGGATCTGTCAGGATTGCCGTATGTTGATTTTGATGAATTAGTCGAACCGCAGGAGATGGACCCGATCTTCCTGATTGGCAATCCCGAAGGGTTTGTCAGGATTATCGGGGAAGGATATGCGGTTGGCCAATACAGTCTGGCTTGGTCTGTATCTCCCGTCCTGCTGATCCAGGCCCCTGTCTTTAAAGGCAACAGCGGGAGTCCGGTCTTTAACAGCTCCGGACAGCTTATGGGCATGGTTTTCGCGGCGTCAGACACCGCTTCTGAAGACGGTGTGATCGGGTTTGCCGTTCCGGCATCTGAAATTGCCAGTCGGGTAGACATGGTTTTGGCTGAACCGTGATCCTGCTGATGAAACAGGCCTTCAGCCAGGCAGCTGGCGATGGCCTATATTTCAGACATGTCCTGTCTGTCAAAGCAGATAGAAAATTTCTTCGCGTCATTACTAGTGTCGGTGCTGAGCCGAAATTACTTCAGCAGTTTATTCAAAAAAACTTTTAAGATTAATTTTATCAATTTCATCACGCAACTGCGAATCGAAAAGGCGCGAGAACTATACTTGAATACAGACATGAAAATCTATGAGATCGCTGAACAAGTCGGGTATAGCGATTGGCGCTATTTCTATCGGGTTTATAAGAAAGCAACGGGTCATTCGTTGTCATCTGAGAAAAAACCGACTGCAATGTGAATGAATTCATTTCTACGGTGGACATTTTACTGTTTCCTCGTTTAGACTCGTGCTACCCGGAGACCGGGTTGTTGCAGATGCCCATGAACAGGATGGCGCCGTTTTGAGCTGTAATGGCATAGATGAATGGCCGGTCTAGGATCATCTCAAATTCATTCGAATAACCATCGTTGCCCATTAATGAAATCATGGTGAATGCAGATGCTTCAACGCCTTTTTCATTGAGTGCGATGTGCGTCTGATGCGTGACTTCTGAGATGAAAACCATACCATCAATAATATTTGAGAAATCTGCCTGTGGTTCGAAAGCCTGTGTCATCCCCAATTTTTTCAAGTCATCAGCTAACTCGAATTCGGAGTCGATTTCAAACTTCGGAATTTTCAAAGTCAGCGTAGCACCTTGATCTTCAGCGCTGCCAAACAGCGCTTCAATGCCATCTGCCGTGCTGATCAGATCAGAAGGGCTGATGCCTTGATTCGGCAGGATGAAAATAATCTTGGCTCGGCTCTTCAGGACAAGAGACGCTCGGGTGTACTGTTGGGTCTTGGCAAATTCGCCACCAGACCTTCCATTCATGAAATCAAATTGCACATCGCCGTCTGGCGCATGGAAAACACCTTGGGCGGTTTTCTCTTCATCAAACGGGACATCCCATTCATCGTTGAAATAGAGCGTGTTGATCATCGAAAGAATCCAAGTCGAATCAGTTTTGAGTTCCGGTGCCAATGTCCCCTGGGTCATCTCCGAGATCCACTGACCCATGGCCTGCCCGGTTGACGGATCGCCAAAATCCACCTTATAAGACGATGTGTAGAAGGCATCAGCTGCCTGCTTGACAAAGGTGTCTTTAATATCGGCATCCCGGCTCAGCCAAAGGGAATTAGCCAGTTTAAGCTGAGTCATTTCATTGTCGGTATAGAGCAGCCGATATAGATTGCCGCATTGCAGGGATAGTTCTTCGACATCCTGCATGCCGAGCAAAGTCAGCATCTGTTCCTGAGTTTGACCGTCTGCGCCAGTACTGGCCATGGCCAACGCCATATAAATGGACAGCGGTGAGCAATTGGCGTTGACTGACTCGGCATCAAGCAGCAAAGTTGCAATCTTAAAGGAAAAAGCTCTTTGCGCTTGAATAAAACTGCTGCTGACTTTATTGTCGACGACAATTTTTTTCCAGGCATCGAAATCATCAAAAGCATAGGCAGCAGGATAGGAAACTTCCGCAAGCGGTTCAAAGGCAACTGATTCAATCGATGCTGAAGAACAGCCGCAACAGGCCAAAATGGATAAAGCAATTGAAAATGTCAATAAGATAACAAGAAGATGCTTTTTCATATGTCGTTCCTTCTTTCATATCTTTATTCTATCACCAAAATATCCTTCGCTCAAAACTGTTTTGGATTTATCTTGAAAAACCAATTTCTAATCGCTTTCTTCAGTTGAGTTTGGTCTGGATTGCCAAGAGAATATGATCTTTGTAACAATCTGATCAAATGCTGACGAATGTGCTTTCCAATCTGAATACGGCATAATTATTGATAATGGAGTGAAATTCAGACGGATTAGAGGTAGAAGCGAAATTGCTAATCGGAAAACACCACCATTCATTTTCCTACGATTGTATCATGCCCCCCCCCCCCCCTTTGCTTTTCGTTGCTGTACCCACTCAATACAGCGAAGCGCCAAATTTATATGGTAAAAATTCCAAAAAGCATTAATAATAACAAACATATTGGATAATATATCTACATTATATTGATTTGGCTGTGGTTTTAGGATAGAATGACACTATAGAATGGCACTATGGTTATTTGGAGGTTTGTTATGAGTGTTCTTCGAGTAGAACGAAAAGAATATTTAGATAAGCTTATTGCTTTCAAAGATAAACATATAATCAAGATTGTCACCGGAATTCGCAGGTGCGGAAAATCCACGTTGATGGAAATATTTCAGGATTTCCTAAAAGATCAGGGAGTACCCGATAGCCGAATTGTCACTGTCAATTTCGAAGATTATGATTTTTACGAATTGCGTGATCCTGCAAAGCTTCACAGCTACATTAAGGAACGTTTGGTAGATGGCGAAATGACATATGTGTTTCTGGATGAAATCCAGCGTGTCGATGACTTTCCGGTTGTGCTCGACAGTTTATTTATCAGGAAAAATGTTGATCTGTATGTAACTGGTTCAAATGCATTTTTGCTTTCGAGTGAAATTGCGACGCTTATATCCGGTAGATATGTTGAAATCTCAATGTTGCCTTTATCATTCAAGGAATACGTTTCAAGTACGGGTGAAACGACTGGCCTTTCACGAAAATATCTTGAGTATATTGAAACAAGTTCCTTGCCGTATGTACTTGAACTAGTAGGTCAGCCAAAGGAGATACGCGACTATCTCGATGGCGTTTACAATACAATTGTTGTTAAAGATATTGCCAACCGTAAGAAGATTCCAGACACACTGATGTTAGAAAGCGTTGCGAGATTTGTCTTTGACAATATTGGCAATTTGATGTCGATGAAAAAGATAGCCGATACAATGACATCTGATGGAAGGAAAATTGATGTTAAAACAATTGAAAAATATATTAGCGCATTGATGGAAAGCTATATCATTTATCGGGCAAAACGATACAATATCAAGGGGAAACAATACCTGAAAACCCTCGACAAATATTATGTTGTCGATATTGGCTTGCGATATATGCTTTTAGGCACCCGATCTTCAGATGTTGGACATATTCTCGAAAATATTATATACCTTGAGCTTCTTCGACGTGGCTGTGATGTCTATGTCGGAAAGGTTGATCAACTTGAGGTCGACTTCGTAGCGATGGAGGCAAAGAAGATTACCTATTACCAGATAGCGGCTACTGTACGTGATGAAAAAACGAGAGACCGTGAACTAGCTCCGCTTCAGAAGATTGATGATCATTACCCCAAAGTGATCTTGACACTTGACGAGGATCCGGAAGCAGATTACAACGGTATCCGACAACTTAATGCATTAGAATGGCTAATGGGTTCATCTGATATTTGATCGAACATTTTCGAATTGGTTCTGGTACAAAAATCCACCTAAATGAATTACATATAATAAAATTATAGCAATAATAAATCATCTCAAGCCCGCAGAGCTCACCCCTTCGCATTCCGCTGTAGACCAGGAGCTTGACGATCGTCTGGTACTTAATCGGCTCGTCTTTCAGATTATCCAACAGCTGTGCTACCTGCTGCTCATCTAGGCACTTGGCTTCCCGCCTTGGTGCTTTCGGCGGCTTCACACGCTTGGCAGGATTATCCGGTATGATCTGCCAGACTATTGCCGTGTTGAGGATCGACGAAAGCAGCCGGTGGTAATGCTGAACCGTCCGATTGTAAAGCGTTGTTTTTTCGTCCTTTTCGCGAAACCCTCTGGTCATCGACACACCCATGGCGTCGCACATGCGCTCGGCGATGTAGCGCTTGACCGGCTTACTTTTCAGGATATTCTGCAGCGTTGCTGCTCCGATCTTCGCCTGCTTGGTAAAACCGTTAGTTTGTAACCCCGCTCGATGTATTTCTCTAAAAGCGCTGGCCGGATGATCCAAGTGCTTAGGACGGGATATAGTGTCTAGACTAGAAGCTACCGGACTTGCCTGTCCAATAACCTCCGGCCTGCGGTTTAGGAAGGTGGAGAAATTGGTGGAGTGAAAGCTGATGACGGTTTGTAAAGCTGGTAATTTTCGGAAAAGGTTGATAAGCGTTGGTGAAAGTTGGTGGTGCTAGATAGCTTTTGGCGAATTAAACACTTGATCAACCTCACTTAAAATTATTGTTGATAATCTTCTTATCAATAGATGTTCTGAATGAATTAAATAACTTTTTGAATTTGAAATATGAGATGGCAAATTTGCTTGTTATTTCAATAAGTGATGTTATAATGAAATAAAACGAATTGAGCAGCGGAGTGTTTCAATTCAATTGGAGGGAAAATGATAAGCAGATCAGGCGAATATATCAAAAACATGACTGGTGAGTTGGCATACAATTCTTTTCGTCCAGCTCCTTTGCCCCCGGATCCAAAATTAAAGATTGACGATGAGATGATGACGCTGCTGGTTGAAGCAAATCGACACCTTGCTCAATTAGATACCGCATCGAGACTTGTTCCTAATGCCGATCTGTTTGTTTCAATGTATGTTCGTAAAGAGGCACTGATTTCATCTCAGATCGAGGGAACACAATGCACACTTGATGATGTGCTTGATCCTGAAATAGATATGAATTCAAATGCTGATGTATCTGATGTCATCAACTATGTCAAAGCTGCGCAATTTACTTTGCAGAGAAACAAGAACTTGCCAATTTGTAATCGTCTGCTTAGAGAAGCGCATGCTATTTTGATGCAGTATGTTCGCGGACAAGAAAAGAATCCAGGTGAATTTCGACATTCGCAAAACTGGATTGGTCCGGCAAACTGCACGCTAAAAGAAGCTAGGTATATTCCACCCAATGTGGAAGATATGCAAGATGCGCTTGCAGACTTGGAAAAGTATATTAACGAGAACTCCCAATATGATCCTTTGATTCGAGCGGGGCTCATTCATTATCAATTCGAGACGATCCATCCGTTCCTCGATGGCAATGGAAGAATCGGTAGACTTTTAATTCTACTTTATCTAATGGAGCAGAAGCTGCTTAGCAAACCGGTAATTTATGTATCCTGTTTTTTGAAGAAAAATCAGATCGAATACTATGATCGCATGAGTGAAGTCAGAAGAAATGGTAATTACGAACAATGGGTTCAATTTTTTCTTGAGGCTGTCAGTGCAGCAGCTTTGGATGCTGTTGAGTCTATTGAAAAATTGTCCGCATTACACGACAAGAACGTAGCTATTCTACCTCAATCTAACAGAAGCAAGAATAATGTTCGTCTGGTCTTTGGTTACCTTGAGCAATTTCCGATCATTGACATTGGGCATACGGCCAATGCGCTTAATGTCAGTTATAACACTGTGTCTTCTGCAATGAAGAAATTAATTGACTTGGGAATCGTTAAAGAAACCACTAACGCTGCCAGGAATCGTGTGTTTGCATATGAAGAATATTTGAAAATATTACGAAAACACACATGATAGAGCCAGCACTTTCGCACCAGAACCGTAATTAATTGGATATTTGATTACTACTAGATGCTTGCATAATAAAGAGGATGTGGGCAGAAACACGAAATCGGTGATTCAGGCGGTTGGGTGTAAGCACTTTCGCTCCAAAACCCGATAACCCCATATTCACAGGGAGCACTTTCGCTCCAAAACCCGATAACCCCATATTCACAGGGAGCACTTTCGCTCCAAAACCCGTAAACCATTGATTTCCTAAGTGCTATAAGACAATCGGCGAAGTGTATCAAATTCCGCAAATCGCTATCACTTCAGATTCTCTGCCATCTCTGTTAATATTACCATAAAACAGCAGGTGGCAGCATAGGAGACTTGCTTACTGTAATATGACAGGAACCTGGTTTTCAGCAGTAGCTGATGTGTAAGACATTAGAATAGTGTTGATGGAGAGCTCCTGATAAATCGGGGGTATGGGGGCTCTATGCCTTGAAAAGAAATACTTGTCGATTTTGAATTGTTAATATGGCATAATTATGGTAATGCTTTGATGATTTTGACAGATTGAGTTAAAAGCGAAAGTGCTACATAAAACCTACCGCTTGATGCAATCCTATTGAATCTTAAAATTACAACGCGTACTATCAAATTAGGATATATACAAAATTGCTAAAGCAGCGTGGTTCGTTTTGTCTATTTGAACAAAATTATTGACTTGAGAAAAATTATTAATAAATCGTGTAACAAATAGGTGAGCTATTTCGTTTATATAGTAGAGGTCGCGAATTAGATCGATCGTATCGTGATGACATCTTTGGGAAGGACGGTGAAGGAGAATGATATTGATGAATTCTGGCTAAGATTGTAGATACAGTACAGTAGTATGGGATATCAGAAGAGTCAGCTGATAACAACTGATAATGAAAGGAATATTAAATGAAAATATGTAAAAAAATATTTATGATAATGACAATAACATTGCTTGTTGCAATACTACCAATACAAATATTTGCAGCATCATTATATCAAACCAACCTTGATTTGGCCGTTAAAACGGCCTTTGAATTTATTAACAAAATTTCAAATACACTTCCAGAGTTTAATGATTGGAAGAAGGCAATTGTATTTGAAAAGAATGATCTAGATACACCAGAAGGATTAACTGGAAATTTTGTTATATATGAATTGAATATCGCTAATAGCGCATGTGGCTACATCATATTAGATCGTAGCACCGATAAGATAGTTGAATTTTCATCCGGGCTATCACCCTTTCGACAATATCTAAGTAATTACAGTCAAATTAAATTTAGATCGAAGAAGTTCAGCATTGACAAAATGCTATATTATCCTGGCCTCTATGCGATTGAAGCAACAGATCAAGACAGCGGAGCAACTAGTATTATAGAATTTACTAAAGATGAATTAGTAAATATTAGTGTTCCGAATATATCAAAGATAAGTGAAAATGATAAACTTGGTGAAGTGTCAATAGAGAGTTTAACACAATATAAGCTAATTAGCGGTGTGCCAGATTCTCCTTATTATATAAGTTGTATACCAACAGCAATTGGTAATGCCATCGGATATTGGGATACGCATGGCTACTCAAATTTAATTGTTAGTCCTTGTACTCTTTATAATGTGATTTACGATGTGAGCGCAAGGATGATCTATCAGTCCGGTAATAATAAAAACAACGCTGCAATACCTGATGCTGTTGAATATTATTGTCATTCCAGATATCCAAGCAACTTTGATGCGATTAACTTATGGAGTCCTTCTTGGACGTCATATAAAACGCAAATTTCGTATAACCGTCCAACTTTGCTTGGATTCGATAAAGACAGTTACTATGGTGATGGTACAAATGGGCACATGACATGTGGTGTTGGATATTACTGGGACGGTGTAAGTGATGACTATTATTCAATAGTTCATGACGCCTGGTCAAGCACTAGTGTAGACTGTTATCAATTATGGGGAAGCTGGAATGACTTTATTTGTAAAATCATTCCATAATTATTGATGTAATATGCCTAATTCAGTAGATTATTATGTCTAATGAATTAGGCTTTACACATTAACTGGGTAAGTAATCCAGTAATTTGTACATGTCTAAAATAGTTGAAACCGACTGTAGATTATTGGAGGTGTAAAATGAGACGTATAGTAATTCTGGCTCTGATTTGCAGTATCCTTCTTGTTAGCTGTTCTTCTCAGTCAAATACATCTGTGAATTTTAGATTTGAGATTAAGCAAGCAGATGAAATTGTTATCTATTCTGTCAATTCCAGCTACGTGCCATTCGAAGCTAGTCAAGAAGAAATTGATCAATTGGTAAATAATTTAAATTCTCTATCTTTGGAAGAAACTGACGAAAGATTGGATGTTTCAAATTGCTTTATTGTCTATTTACTATTTAATGACGAGACCGTTGCTCACTTCACCGTTGATAGCAAAGACGTTTTTTTGATTGACAACGAGCCTCTCTGTTATCAACCCCCTGCGTATACGTTCAAATCTTATATATTGGAAAATTTATATAACAGAACTATTCCGACATCACTTGAAAAATAATTAGACTATTGTGAAAGAGTGGAATGGGTGTGGGCCGACTTTGAATTATTCTATCAGAGCCGGCCCAGCACTTTCGCTCCAAAACCCGAAATCCCCATATTCCCTAGGCTCTTAAAGCCTATTGTAAAAGTGTATCAAATTCAACATGTTTACATCACTTCAGAACTAACACTATCTTTGCTAAAATATCATAAAAAAGCAACAGGTGACTACATGCGGAACAATCATTTTGCCAAGCTCGTGAAGTACATGAAAGACGTCTTTGGCGTTGATAAAGGACTCAGTCAATTGAAAGACGCCAGAGTCAACCCGAAATACAAAACCGGTCAGGTTATTCTGCCATTGCTTCTCGGATTGCTGCTCAGGATCGAAAGTATGAATGAGCTGAAATTCATGATTGCTGAAAACGAGTTTGGCAATGTCATTAAAAGAGGAACTGAGCTGCCTCAGATTGATACGATCAGGGATACAATCAAGGTCATAGATCTGGATGGATTGGAAGTCATTCTTACGCATACGGTCAAGAAAGCGATCAAGAACAAGGTATTCAGCAACGGCACGATTGACGGGTACATGGTCGGAGCTGTTGATGGAACGAAGTTCTTCGGAAGCAAGAAGAAGAGCTGTCCAAAATGTCTGACTAGCAAGGATCATTTCTACCACAGCGGCGTTGTCATGTCTACCATTGGGGACGGACCAAAAATGGTCGTTGGATTAGACACATACAAACCAGGTGAAGATTCGGTGAGGAAAGACGAAGGCGAGCTGAATGCCGCAAAGCGCCTGATCACGGATGTTACAAGGATTTAATCAAATTTATTTGATGTCGTCGTTTATGATGCATTGGCGTGTAACTCGCAGTGGTTCAACCATTGCCTTGGACTTGATCTGGATATCATAGTCCGAGCCAAGAAGAACAAATGCGTTAAAAAGGTCAAACGTCTGGCCAACAAGCGCGGACCAGTTGCAGCTTGGCAGAGCGAGAAAGATCATGCTCAAATCCTGGTATTTGAATCACAGTTCATGATGACGGATGTCGATCGGCCGCTGCGGTTTGTGAAGTATCTGTTCAAGTACGATAACGGCAGACGATACCAGATCATGGTCGTGACAAGTTGCTTAGGAATGAGTCACAGAACGCTTCTGAAGATGATCAAGGGCAGATGGAACATAGAGAATTCTGTATTCAACAACCTGAAAACCGATTGTGGATTAGAGCACTGCTACGTACATGGCGGAAATGCTGTTGAGGCTATTCTTTGTCTGATCTTTATTGCGGCCAACATCATGCAGTTGTTTCTGCTTAGGCGGTTGAAAAGCCACTATCAGACTCAGAAGGAAATAGTCAGAAAATTGTTAAAGGGACTATATCTGCTGAAATATGACAGGGAACTGGTTTTCAGCAGCGGATGATGTAAAAGACAGTAGAATAAAGACATGAGAGCGATCCTTGATTGTGGGGGTTTGGGGGGGTGTCCAGAAGACACAGTTGCATAGGAAGGAGATGATGAAACAGGCAACTGGATCATGCTGTGTAAAAGATGAGGGAAGGCCCCTCGGGATCGGCATTCAGGTGCAGATTTCAAACCGCCACTGGGTGCTATGGCCAAAATCCATGGTACTGAGCGCAGATGGAAAAGGCCGAACAAATCGGTCAGGTAGGTGACATGAAGCTGAACGAAATTAAAGAGCTGATGAAGCGTCGTTACCCCGAGAATGCAGTCGAAACCACAATTTCCCCCTAATAGTGGGACAAAATCTTGAAGGTGCCTGATTACTGACCAGGTGGCTGTCGGCGTATAGGCTACAGGAGCATGTCATAGGCTTTTACATGGAACTGGAGAATCCTGAGCATTGATGCAAACCAAAAAGCCCAAGCGCACACACGCAAGGGGGAAATAGGGAAGCAATGCACAGGTGCGGATGAATTCGTAGTAGTGAGGAAGTTGCTGTAATGGCGATGGAGCGAAGGGGTTCAGCTATCTAGCCTTCAAGAATCAAGCAACCGCAAGGGAGGATATGATGAAGGAAGGACAATCGTATGAGATCTCACAGCATCAAGTGCTGGAAGCCTACAAACGCGTGAAAGCGAATCGAGGGGCATCCGGCATTGATGGCATCACTTTCTCGGAATTTGAGAAAGATCTGAAGAACAACTTGTACAAGCTATGGAACAGAATGTCGTCGGGAAGTTACTTCCCGAAGGCGGTCAAGGGTGTGGAAATACCCAAGAAAAATGGCAAGAAGCGACTGTTGGGCGTGCCAACGATCGCAGATAGGGTCGCTCAAATGGTGGTCAGGATGAATTTTGAACCACTGGTGGAGCCGATTTTCTGCGAAGATTCATACGGCTACCGGCCGAACAAGTCGGCACTAGATGCTGTTGGCATAACCCGAAAGCGTTGCTGGCAGATGGCATGGGTTTTGGAATTTGACATCAAGGGACTCTTTGACAACATTGATCACGAGCTGATGATGCAGGTGGTCAGGAAGCATACGGACAGTAAATGGATGATCCTCTACATTGAACGGTTCCTGAAGGCTGACATGGTCATGCCAGACGGAGCGGTTCGTGCGAGGACATCCGGCACACCGCAGGGCGGCGTGGTTAGTCCGGTGCTGGCCAACCTCTACATGCATTATGCGTTTGATCGCTGGATGGTTACCCGAAACCCCAAGAACCCATGGGCAAGATATGCCGATGATGGTGTCGTCCACTGTCAGTCGAAGGCTGAGGCGGAAGCATTGCTTGCTCGACTGAAAGGTCGGCTGTTGACCTGCAAATTGGAAGTGTACTCGGAGAAAACGAGAATTGTTTATTGTCGCAGCGACAATAACACAGAGAGACATGAAAATGAATCATTCGAATTTCTCGGATACACGTTTAGATGCAGAAACATCCGAACCAAATCGGGAGAGTATTTCAACGCCTTCATACCAGCAGTCAGTCAATCGGCTATCCAGTCTTTCAAAGAAAAGATGAGAGAATGCCGACGACGAGGTTGTATGATGAACCCTCAGGAATTAGCAGCGATAATGAATCCCATTATTCGCGGCTGGACGAACTATTTCACGAAATTCTGTCCGAGTGAAGCAAGAAAGAAAGCTTTAGGCTATGTGAATGAACTAATTGTCAGGTGGGCACGAAGACGGTATAAGCGATTAAAAGGGAGGGTTGGGAAATCCTTTTTCTGGCTAGTAATGCTGGCAAAAGCAAGTCCCAATCTCTTCCACCACTGGCAAATGGGCATCCGCCCAACGATGAGATAGCAAGAGCCGTATGACGGGAGACTGTCACGTACGGTTCCGTGAGAGGCTCGGGGGGAAGTTCCCCGGGCCTACTCGACCATTATATCCTTAAATGATTAGTTGTCGATTTCTGGAGTTGAATATGGCATGATTATGGTAATGCGTTGATGAATTTGACAGATTTTGGGCAAAAGCGAAATTGCTAGGCTGGGACGGTTTATGTAGTTGTTCCGGCAGTGGAGGTTATTTTACAAGTTGTACTGTTAAACTGAATGCTTCAGCTACACAAACTTGGAACAGCAACGGAGCGCTTAAATCGGTTGCTGTTCACGAAATGGGACACGCCTTGGGGCTGGATGATTTGTCATTGTACAACCAAAAAGTTATGAATGGTTATACGTGGGGCGATGGCAGTAGGTATGAATATTTTTGGATAGAGAGCACAACAACAGATGATAGAAATGGTGTTAATTCAATTTATTAATGGAAGGGGAAGATTATGATTACGAGAAAAAAAGTTGCAATTATTACGTTTTGCTTATTAGTTTCTCTTGCTCTAATTGGTGCGCTTTTACTAAAAAGTGGAGTGTTTAACAGTAACGAAACACAAGAGACAAGATATTTGCATGCAAGTTGGATATACAATTATAGAGATATTGAAGAAATGACAAATTCAAGTGATGTAATTGCTCTGGTAAGAATTTCCTCAATTTCAAAAGAGTATATGAGTCAAGGAACGCCATTTACTGAATATAATGCAGAAGTGATCACGCCTGTTTTAAGCACTTCTAAAGGAAACACTTTAATAATTAGGGTGACTGGTGGAACCGAAGAAAATGTAATATATGAACTTCAAGATGCGCCATTGTTAGAGATTGGAGATGAAATGCTGATCTTTTGCAAGCAAAATGTTAGTACAGAATATCAATCGTATACAATTCTTAGTGGCGCTCAAGGCAGGTTGTACTACTCGAATCAGAAGCTCAACTCATTGTGTATGATCAATGAAGATGTTTTACAGGCAAATGGTGCTACAAACACCAAAATTAAAGATGCCGATCTGGAAGATACGATTAATCAGATACGTTCATATTTTGAAAACAATTAATACATGTAAATTCACTAGTGAACCGATTTGAAATGGGCCAGTTTTGAGAAAATCATTTAATCAAGGCCGGCCCATTTCAAAACATCCGACCTGCGGGCTGTTTTTAGAGATCAAAATATCTATCCGTCAATTAATCGTTGGTAGCTTTTGTAACGGTCAATATCGTCTAATAAACGCTAATCTTAGCGTTGACCGATAAATAATCACCCAAAACTCCACAACTGCTGAGTGCGGTTTATTTCATGCATACCGGCTTCAAAACTTTACCACTTAATTCAAAAAACCTACCACTTAGTACATTCCTATTGAATTTTAAATCTCAACGCATACTATTGAATAAGGATCTATACAAAACAACCAAAACGGAGGCGTTGCTTTTGTTAATTTGTACAAAAAGCTTGATTTATAAGAAATAATTGCATAATCCGCGTAACAAACAGGTGCGTTTATTCGTTTATATAGTAGAGGGAAATCTTTGATCATCATTACCAGTTCGATTTAGGAGATTATTATGAAAAAGCGACACAAGCTCGTAGTACTCATTATCGTTCTCTTAATTTGTTTCAGTTTCTCAACAGGCGTTCTAGCTTACCCGATCTCTGATGGAATTGTTCTTAGTTATCAGACTCGAGCAAAATCATTGTGGTGTTGGGCTGACTGCGGTAGTGTTACCCTTCATTACTTTGGTATTTACGATGATCAGTATGATTTTTGTTATCATACTTTCTTAAACTACAATAATCAAGGCGCAGACATATCCCAAGTTCAAACAGGATTTGGGTATTATTCCATTTCAAGTACTGCATATAATTCATATTTGTCATTTGGTTCGATACAAAGCCAAATATATTATTACAACAGACCGATATTTGCTAATACATATATATATTATCATATGCCACATGCTGTTCTGATTGATGGCTATGATACAGAATTTGGCAATTATATAACATATATGAATCCACGATGGGAACCAAACTCCACAATATCGGTATACATGTCATACAATGATTTTCTTGATAATGAAGAATTTTTCTGGTGGAAAACCCTATATAATATTCATGATTAAAGGAGAAGAATACAATGAAGAAATTAATGATTGCCCTTCTTGCATTTTTGATATTGAGTTTCTCGTCAGTTCCAGTCTTAGCGACTGATATCTTAAGCAGTGGCGATATTCCGGATGAAGTCATGCAGACTGCCGAAAAAGGCATGTTGATGTATAAAACAGTTGTAAAAAGAGACTTAGATAAATGGGGTTTGGCAACAAATGAAGAAGCAGATCAGGTGATATATTTTGAAGCATTTGAAACTGTGTTTCTAAGGGGAGATATTACATCTGTCCATAGCGATGCGAGTATTCTAGACTTGAAAAGAGAACCTAAATATCCAGAGTGGCTTTTTGTCATTGAACTCAATGGAGAGCCAAAAGCATTTTTAAGCATTAATAAAAGAGACGGTTCTTATAATGTTGCATCCTTTCAAGAAGCTGATGAATACTTCGGTCATGCAAGAGATGCATTTCAGGAGTTTGCAGGTGATTCGGTCGAGCCAATTTTGCTCAGCTTTGGAATGCAGGATTTTCTAATGACAACAAAAGATGGGCAAGAATATATTATTCCAGTCCCATATAATCAAGAATCCGATGCGAAGGTAGTTTCCGGAAATGGTGTCATCACATCTGATCAGCTAATTGCTGCGATTCAAAAAAATTACCAGGATTTTTTAGAAAAAAACCCAGATCCGGAGAATATGGCTATGGGCGGTTCTCTTTATATTAATGTTTGGGATGTCAATCCCGATGAGATGAAGGTAGATAACGGTACGACATCGCTCATTATCATTTCAACCATTTCGGTAATTGCTGCTGCAATCCTCACTATCATGTTGATATCACTTAGAAACAAAAAAGTAATGCAGCAATAAAAAAGATTTTCACTTTTCATACTACAACTTAATTCAGGGTCGGCTTTGAGAAAATCATTTAATCAAGGCCGGCCCATTTTAAAACCTCCGACCTGCGGGCTGTTTTTAGAGATCAAAATATCTATCCGTCAATTAATCGTTGGTAGCTTTTGTAACGGTCAATATCGTCTAATAAACGTAAGCGACAAAGTGTGTCCAGAAGACACAGTTGCAAAGAAAGGAGATGATGAAACAGGCAACTGAATCATGCTGTGTAAAAGATGAGGGCGGGCCCCTCGGGATCGGCATTCAGGTGCAGATCTCAAACCACCGCTGGGTGCTGTGGCCAAAATCCATGGTGCTGAATGCAGTTGGAAAAGGCCGAATGAATCGGTCAGGTGAGTGACATGAAGCTGAACGAAAGTGAACAGTTGACGAAGCGTCGTTAATACAAGAACACAGTCGAAACCACTTTCTTTTGTCGAGGGTGGGACACAACCTGGAAGGAGCCTGATTACTGGCCAGGTGGCTGTCGGCGTGTAGGCTACAGGAGCATGTCACAGGCTTTTGCACGGAACTGGAGAATCCTGAGCATTGATGCAAACCAAAAAGCCCAAGCGCAAACACGCAAGGGGGAAATAGGGAAGCGATGCACAGGTGCGGATGAATTCGTAGTAGTGAAGAAGTTGCTGTAATGGCAATGGAGCGAAGGGATTCAGCTATCTAGCCTTCAAGAATCAAGCAACCGCAAGGGAGGATCTGATGAGGGAAGGTCAATCGTATGAGATTTCACAGGATCAGGTGCTGGAAGCCTACAAACGCGTCAAAGCGAATCAAGGGGCATCCGGCATTGATGGAATCACTTTCTCGGAATTTGAGAAAGATCTGAAGAACAACTTGTACAAGCTATGGAACAGAATGTCGTCGGGAAGTTACTTCCCGAAGGCGGTCAAGGGTGTGGAAATACCCAAGAAAAATGGCAAGAAGCGACTGTTGGCGTAACCCGGAAGCGTTGCTGGCAGATGGCATGGGTTTTGGAATTTGACATCAAGGGACTTTTCGACAACGTCGATCATGAGCTGATGATGCAGGTGGTCAGGAAGCATACGGACAGCAAATGGATGATCCTCTATATTGAACGGTTCCTGAAGGCTGACATGGTCATGCTGGATGGAACAGTCTGCAAGAGGACATCCGGCACCCCGCAAGGCGGCGTGATTAGTCCGGTGCTGGCCAACCTCTACATGCATTATGCTTTTGATCGATGGATGGTTACCCGAAACCCCGGGAATCCATGGGCAAGATACGCCGATGACGGTGTTGTCCATTGTCAGACGAAGGCTGAAGCAGAGGCGTTGCTGAACCGGCTGAAAGACCGGCTGTCAACCTGCAAACTGGAAGTGCATCCGGAGAAAACGAGGATCGTGTACTGTCGGAGTTATAAGAATAAAGAGAGGCATGAAAATGAATCATTCGATTTTCTCGGATACACATTTAGATGCAGAGAAGCCCGGAACGATTCCGGCAAGTTTTTCAGCGCGTTCTCGCCAGCGGTCAGTCAATCGGCCATACAATCTTTCAAGGAAAAGATGAAAGAATGCCGTAGGCGAGGCAGGTTGATGAAACCTGAAGAACTGGCAGCGATGATGAATCCCATTATTCGCGGCTGGACAAACTACTTCATGAAATTCTGTCCAAGTGAAGCAAGAAAGAAAGCTTTAGATTGCTTGAATTATCTCATTGTCAGATGGGCACGGAAGAGATACAAACGACTGAGAGGGAGTTTTGGGAAAGCTTATTGCTGGTTAGTTATGCTGGCAAAAGCAAGGCCCAATCTCTTCTGGCACTGGCAAATGGGCATCCGCCCGACGATGCGATAGCAAGAGCCGTATGACGGGAGACTGTCACGTACGGTTCCGTGAGAAGCTCGGGGGGAAGTTCCCCGGGCTTACTCGACTTGCCAATTTCCACATTTAGATAAGAATTTATTAAAATATCCAAAACGGAAAAACCGCTAGAATGGCCTATCTAGCGGCTTTGGATGTGGTGATCCCGAGAGGATTCGAACCTCCGACCTGCGGTTTAGGAAGGTGGAGAAATTGGTGGAATGAAAATGAATAGCGGTTGGTCATATTGGTAATGGGCGGTGAAGGCTGATAATTGTTGATAAAAATTGGTAGAGTTTAATAGCTTTTGTTGTGACAAGCATCTGATGAACATTGGTTTGTACTCAGTTGTCCAGGACTTTTATCTCAAGTCAGACCTAATCTCTTCTGCCACTGGTAAATGGGCATCCGCCCGACGATGAGATAACAGGAGCCGTATGACGGGAGACTGTCACGTACGGATCTGTGAGCGGCTCGGGGGGGGGGGGGGGGGGGGGCGGTTCCCCGGACCTAATCGACGCTACTTTCAGTGTGTAAGTTTCAGCAAAACCAATTAAGCCGAAAGCGAGCTCATGGCTCATTTTTATATTTTCGAATTTACACCAATTATATGGACTCTATCCAAAGTCACTAAAAAAGTAATTCGTATTTTGTTTATTTGAACAAAATGCTTAATTTGCAAAAAATAATTACTAAATTCGTGTAACAAACAGGTGAGCTATTTCGTTTATATAGTAGAGGTCGCGAAATAGATCAATCGTATCATGATGACACCTTTGGGAAGGACGGTGAAGTAGAATGGTATTGATGAATTCAAGTCTCGTTTTTAGTTTTAAGTTAACAGACCATGTAAAATTGTAAGGAGTCTAACATGAGCCATAAAATCACATTTTACCCCATTGGAAATGCGGAAACAATTCTACTGGAATTATCCAACGACAAAACGTTTATATTTAATTTTGCAGATACACATATAGATGAAAATGAAGACAAAAGATTTATCCATACAGACGAGTTATGCGATAAGAATCAATTTGATGTTGCAATGCTTACTCACACACATGATGATCATAATGGGTCATCATAATGTTTCGATTAGCACTATGTGATGACGACATAAAGTTTCTTGATTCGCTGAAAGAGTTGACTATTAGCATATCGGCTAGGATTGGGCAAGGCCTTGATATTGAAATCAAATGTTTTTCAGATGGGCTATATCTGATAAACGATCTTTCGAGCGGGAAAAGATATGACTTGATTATGCTCGATTGGGATATGCCTATGTTGACAGGTGAAGAGACCGGCAAAGCAATTCGAGATATAGATCAGGATTGTTTAATTATTTTCATTACCGGATATGGCGATTATGCAGCTCAAGCATCCAAGCTGACGATGTTCAGATACATATCCAAGAGAGATCTGAGTACAGATTTGCCTGAAGCCTTGCGAGCTGCGTATGATAAAAAGCTCTTCCGTGAAAAAACCATACAAATCAAAGATGCAAGCAAAACAACTCATATCATCCGGCTTAGAGACATTATTTCGATTGAAAATCAGCACGCCATAACAACTGTTCGTTTAAAGCAGAACGAAATGCTAGTTGCATCTCGATCGTTTCTGAGCGATTATTCGGATTATTTTATACAAAGTGGATTTATTAAGCCATTTAAAGGGATTTTGATCAATTCCAGGGAAATCGAGAAATTAGCTCAGGATCAAGTTCTCTTATCCGATGGGTCAAAATTTCCTATGAGTCGACGCTGCAAGCGGGATGTCCATTTGACGGTTCAGCGATTAATGGAGACTGAAGCATGAGTTTATTTTGGGTGGTTATCGAGATATCAGCAACGCTTATTGAGGCATTGATTCTTTTCTCGTTTTTCGATTCGTTTTTCAAACGGACAATGAATCATCGAGTCATTTACTGGATCCTGCCAGTTTTCCATACTAGCTTTGTCAGTATCTTGAATGCCTGGGCTATGAATCAGGTCTCAACAGCTTTGATGACGATAGCGTTATCTTGTGTTTTAGTCTTTGTCTTTTATCAAGGCGGGATCTTCATCCGATTCGGGCTCATGATTGCGTTTTATGCGATTTGGATGACATCGGAACTTGTCGTCTTAACTGTTTTTAGTGCTTTTTCCGAAGCTTTCGTGGTTAATGTACAGCAACCTTCAATTGAAAGAATCACGATGATTGTCGCAAGCAAATTGACTATCTTTGTTATTTTGAAATTTATTCAACAGTTCTCTACAACTAATCGTTTTAAACTACCATTTAAAAAGTTATTACCGCTCTATGTTTTGCCTTTAAGTACGATCATGATCATCATATCCATGCAGCTTTTCTGGACGAACGAACCATCTTCGGCGCGATTTATGTTAGCTGGTATTAGTCAGATCTGTCTTCTATTCGCCAACTTCATTGTGTTCGATCAATATAGGCGTTTTGTTCAAGACGCGGAAGTCATAGCCCAAATTAATCAGATCAAGCAAAACCAGGCTGTACAAATTGAAAGGGCCGAAATGATAAAAGCCCAGGAAAAGGACATTCGAAAAATGGCGCATGATCTGGAGAATCGTCTTCTCCCAGCCGTTATGTACCTACGGCAAGGCAAGCCGGATCAAAGCTTGGAAACCCTTGAGCAATTAACCGAAACCTTGAACAACCTGCAAAAGCCAACCGAAATTACAGGTCATGCCATGCTTGATCTGATTCTGACATTCAAAATATCGAAGGCACGAACAGATGACGTAAAAATCAAGGTTGACCGCCAAATGGATGCCCCTGTCTTGGTTCCGGATGAGGATATCAGTGTGATGCTAGGGAATGCTCTGGATAATGCTATTGAGGCGGTTGCTAAACTCAATGATAAGTATGAAAGGGTAATCAATCTCCAATTGCGATCAGGACATGGTATCTTCACAATCAAGATTACTAATTCGGTAGATCAGGACGTTGTTATCCAAAACGGGAAGATCAAGTCGACTAAGATAAATTCTAGAAACCATGGTATTGGCTTGAACAGCATTAGGAATCTGGTTAACAAAAACCATGGTTTTCTTGATCTTCAGAGCAAGGATAAGACGTTCACGCTATCAATATCCCTTGAAAACTTACCGCTTAATGCAAAAAACCAACCGCTTGATGCAAGTATATTGAATTAAATAATTTGTTCATCTACTATGTAAAATAGAACATTAGAAGCGTTTTGACATAGGGTGGATTTCAATGCAATATGAAATGTTTGTATCTTCAATAGCAAGCTACTATACACAAAATAATCTGATCGAAGAAGAGCAGATCGATGCATTCAAGTATGGAGTATCACTGACTGTTGCAAGCCTCATTTCATTTGCGATCGCTTTTTCGTGGGGGATAATATTTCACTGTTTGATTGAGGTGTTGATCTTTCTGGTCTTGTTTATTCCGCTGAGAATATTTACGGGTGGATATCACGCGCCGACATTATTACGCTGCTCATTATCTTTTGTTTTCATTTTAGCGCTGTTAACTTTTACGATTAACTACTTGCCAGCTGTAGCTATCGGACCAATGATAGTTATAGGTTCGATTATTTTGATTTGTTTAGTTTATCGATATTCGCCTGTTCAACACTCAAATGCACCAATAAGACAAAAAGATATTTCGAAATATAGAAAAATATCTTTAGTTATCTGCATTGCCGAAGTTTCTATTATTGCTATTGCGCCACTCGTGCCTGGCATTTTGGGGAATTACCGATCTCTATTGGTCTCAGCTATGTTTAACTTGATTATTGGATCGGTTTTAATATTTATGGCAAAAAATTCTAGTTTCAATTCGAGTATCAAAATGGAGGTGTGAAGAATGCGTCATTTGCTAAAGGGACTACTGACAATATTTATGACGATGGCGATTATTGGTAATTCGAGTGTATCTTTCTTCATATTTTATCAACCGCGGAATTCGTCCGGGGTTAATGAGATTAGTGAAGGCTAAAATCAATTTGAAAATGAAGTTATTTTGGATGTGTACGTTCGATAGGCGTTTGCATGGGCAGATCAATTGTAAGCAATCAGTATAGATAAGCATTGTCGGGAGTAAATTTATGCCAAATCATGGAGTTTGGGCTTGACAATGCAATCGACAGAGTAGGAGTGAAATTATGAAAAGAATCATCTCAGGTCTAATATGCCTTATGCTAATTATGTCAGTGATTGCAGTTTCTTCTGGCGCTGAAGCAAATCAATCAGAATTGGTTCATTATGTGTCTGGAAGTGAAATCATACAATACAAATTGTTGGTCTCTATCCCATACGGAAAAGATGAAGCGTCGCTATATTCACCAGACGTTTTAGAAGATCAAATTAAACCTTGTCCAATGAGTTTTGCTGTTGCGGATGATCGATCAGTATATATTATTGACTCCGATTGCTCGAATATTAAGCATTATTCCTCTGCCGGAAAATTTATTGATAGAATCACTCTGCCCAAAGATATTATTGCGTATGATATCGAAGTGACATCGAATGAAATATATATTATGGATGTTAATAGAGAAGTGTTTTGCAATGATTTGATTGGTTTAGAAAATTGGACAAGTTTAGGTGTGAAATCTACTGAGATTGAAGCTATAGGATTGGTGGAACAGGACAATATTGTTTATCTCAGAACCTGGAGAGGTAATGATTTAAAACTAAGCTCATCACTT
The DNA here is from genome assembly GCA_963675845.1 of uncultured Saccharofermentans sp. GTDB lineage: Bacteria > Bacillota > Clostridia > Saccharofermentanales > UBA5734 > UBA8949. Next base: position 1,324,349 of record OY776634.1, read on the forward strand.
GGCGCTTCAACCTCTAAGGTTAACAAAACCAATGTCGATAATGTAATATCTCTGTCGGGATTGGATACGACTGTATCAGTATCGTATGTAGCCCAACCAATTGGTACTTTTATTATAAAAACAGATAAGTCATATGCATACGTTATGGAGCAAGAAGCTTTGCTGGACTATTATCCGTACGCAGAAAGCAGAATTGGGAAATATGTAGACGGAGAAAAAGTTGCAACAGCCTTGCCAATTTCAACAACCGAATATAACCATTCACTACCATTCAAAAAGTTGTATATAGTTGATTCTGGGGTTGTATATCAGATGGTTCCTGAGCAGGATTGTGTAAATATATATATTGTGCCGTGGCAAGATGGCGCTTGGACAAGGATCACACCTGAAATGATATTAAAGAATGGTGATCCGAAATCAATATGCGCGGAAGAACTTCCTGAAGAGAATCAATCAGAAGCGATACTATCATTAACTCCATCTGCTGCATATGACCGTGCATACTATATGGCATATAAAACATGGTATTATAATGCATCGTATATGCACACTCCTGATGATGCGCAAAGAACGCCGCCAAAACAAACTGGTACGGTATCAAAGTGGTTGGTGGGACTCCCTTATTGTTGGAGAGGCATGAACGGATATGATAATGATGATTTTGTTTCATCATCGTATTCCTACACATACGAGTTTTTATATGCGCTTGAGCATGGACAAACAGCAGGAAACACCTATGCTTCAAATTTTCTAACGACTGTTTGTGGCGTGGATTGTAGTGGGTTTATTGATGTTGCATATAAAATTCCAACGAAACAGGGCACTACCGGTTTGTTGGATTATTTTTATACGACAACCTGGAATTCTGCGGTTAAAGGGGACATTGGACTAAACCCAGGATCTCACGTATTTATGATAAAATATAAATATACAAGTGGTGGAGAGATTTATATGATTAGCACGCTTGAAAGCATTAATGGATCACAATACAGCAAAGAAGGTGCCCAACTTCTTTATAGAAACATGAGTGATATTGTGAATGTCTTTACTCCAAAGAAGAGGAACTAACGAATATTGGTAATGTAGTAGAGAACGAGGTGAATATGATGAAAGTCAAAGGATTATTAATTTGTCTTTTGTCGGTGCTGTTGCTTATGGTATCAATGGCCTGTGGTTCGTTGCAAAACGAACCACAGGTTACTTCAATACCAAATGCGAGTACGTCGACCCAGTTGGTTGAAACAACCCTGGAAACATTTGAGTTGTCAGCAAATGAAACAATCAATTTAGATTTGCTTTCCCCGAAGGATCTTGAACTTCTCGACCAGCTTGGATATCCGGATTCAACCAGCTTTTATTCGAGTCTGCCGAGCTGGTATCCAATTAGAATCGATCAGGTTAGTCTAGGCGAAACAGAATTTCAAGATGCCATAGGCGATCTTACATATTGCTTTATCCAAAGCATCGATGATCAAACTGTTTATTATGATCCGGTTAACTATGGCAACTCAGACTCACATGAGCAGTTGGTTTCAAATGAGGATGTAACGATTCAAAGTCTGCCGTTATCGCCAGATGCTAAAATATGGATACAAGGGAATCCGCCGCTCTATTATTCGATTTCTAAAGCCGACCTTGTTAAGTTTATTGCGAACCTACCAATAGATGATTATCTCATGGGTCTTGTTGTCGAGCAGGATCAGGTTGTTCTTGTCTATGATGTATATTCGCCATAGGGCATTTTGAGGTGTTCAGACATACTACGGATAAAAAAGAGTATATAAATTTGTTGTGCAGATTCTATCATCAGGAGAGACGTTAGAAAGCACACAAGTATGTTCTATTGATTATTGCCACTGTTCTAATTTTTAATCTGGCTGGCTGCGGTCAGGTTCAGCCGGACAATCATTCATCTCATTGACAAGATGATCTTGTTAGCATAACCATTAAAAATCCAGATCTGGCGATGGATCTTTCCGAAGTCGTCAATACGTCCAGCAGTGATTTTTCTAGTTCTATTCAGCGTTTCAAAAAGTTTATTGCTCGATATAGGCTGGTATCAAGACACTTATTTCGCTACAGTACGATTCTGAACAAGAGTCATACATTGTCTGTTTGATCCCGGATGAAATAGCCTGGCAACTCGCACAGCTCCTAAACAACCAATGAGTAACTGCAAATTATAACCAATACTTTTTGGCCCCCTATCCGAATGTAAACAACGAATATGTGCCTGAAATCGAAATAACTGACCTGGCAAATAACGACGCCGATAGACGTGAATGGACAATGGCTGTCGGTTGGCGGATTCGAGAGCGCTGAGTATTGGGACGCTCTGGTGTCCTGGTCGACCAGCCTGTCGGCGGATCTTCGGGTTAAGCTATAAGTTCTAAATGTGGTTTTTTCGTTTACAGAATAACTACCGCTTAATGCAAAAAAACAACCGCTTGATGCAAACCTGTTGACATGAATATTTTCACTATATATTGTTGTAGGTAAGATTGCGCGATCTTGATTTTAAACTATGTGGGAAGATTGTTTGAGCATTATTGTGAAAGGTTAAGGTGTAAATAATGAAAAGAATCTGTTCTGCTCTTTTAGCAATAATTGTCCTATTTACAATGGGATCTTCTGCTTTTGCCAAAAACAGCAATGAATTGAAGCCAAGCAATGAACAAATTCAAAAAGAAAGAGAAAAAGCCCGAATTGCTGAAGAATATGTTCTAGACAATTATGGAGACGGCAGTGATTCTGTTGGAGATGTTTCTATTAAATGGGCAGTATCACGGATAAACCCTGTTGGGACGTATATTCAACAATACTCTTACTCTTGTGGTGCCGCTGCAGCACGAAACTTAATTTATGGGTATGTCCAAGCTCAAGGGGGTGCTGTGCCCAGTGAAGCCACACTTAGGAGTTCACTACACACATCAACTGCTGGGACAGATTTTAATGCTACTTACTGGGAAAATACACTTGATACATATGCTCCCGGGAATTCATACAGCCTTAAATGGGGGTGTAGTAATTGGGAATATAATTTGAGATATCGGGTGCTATATACTATTGATCAAGGTTGGAACTGGCCATATTATCCATATACATATTTTACGGATGGCTATAATGTTATTGGGGATCTTAATTATACAACGAGTCAAGTTACCGATGCAATGCCCGGTTATGAGAATAGCACAAGTGTTGCGCACTATATTTGCATATATGGATACAATGATTCAACTGATTACTTCAATATTTCTGATTCAAACCCTAATGTCTCTAGAACGTATATAGCGTCATTTTCGTGTGTTGCAGAAGCTACTTATAACAGAGGCATAATATGGTAAATGGTAATGCAATTATGAAGAAGCGCCGCCTAGTATTTTTGATGGGCGGCCTGCTGGTTTTAAGTATGTTAATCGTTTTAACAAGTTGCAAACCATCGTTGCAGCTGAAAAGTGATCAAGCGGTATTAAACACCATTGTTTTTGATGACGCCGATGGTCCGGCACGGACGGATGCCATGCTAGATCTCGAGAAAATAGAAATTCCTGATGCAGGATTAATGCGGATGTCAAAGCAGTTGAGACAAGGTGTTCTAATAACGATTGATGCAGATGGGAAAGCGATCTTTTCGTATGATGTTGCAAATGGTTCAACGGAAGTCATCGTCCTGGCAAAAGAGGAACGATTTATTGATTCTATTGCCTGCAATTCAGAATGGATCGTCTGGGTCGAGGACGAATCATTTTTGTATGATACATCAAACAAGACATATCAATGGACGATGTATGCCAAAAATGTTCTGAATGGCGATGAATTCGCTGTCGATCAAAGCAAGTTTAAAACCAATCAATATAATGTACCGCAGTGCAATGAATTTGTACCCTGCCAGCTGATGATATCAGATCAAAATGTGCTTGTCTATTGCCGGACGACGCCAAACGGTCCAACCGTTTCCAGCGAAATCATAGCCTATGACCTACAAACTAAAAAACTTGAGATCATTGATCAGGCAAGGGACGTCAATACTGAACTGATTGCGTATTGCAGTATCGATAATCAAAAAATTGTATGGAGCAGGTTTTGCGAATTCAATGAGACCGTTGGCATCCGAGATACTAGGTATCTGTACAGTGATTTGTATATTTACGACCTTCAAAGCGATTTGACTGAGCAAATAACGTCTGGTGATTTTTATAATGAGGGGTATATCTTTGAAGATAAAATGGTTGCTATCCATATACCTGAGAGCATCCCTGAACAAAATAGCCTCAACTCAGAAGTGGTTCTTATTGATTTAAAATCAATGGAGGTTCGAACGATCGTTGAAGCAAGCTCTCCATGCTATGAAAATTGTGAATACGCTATCGAGCTTTATCGATCGATGCCGAAGATTAACGAAAATTATATCAGCTGGTACAACGGTGGATTCGACAATCAATTCCTTTATGATTATCACAATGATATTTTTCTTGAAATAGATAAATTCACAAATGAACCAAACCATTTAAATACCAGAGTTTGGAATATGTTTGGTGATGCATGCCTTATGAGCCATTATAGTAATGATCGAGAGCAGATTCTATATTATGTTTTGCTCAATGACTAAACTAACTGGTTCTGGTGCAAAAGTGTGTCCAGAAGGATCGGATGCAACGAAAGGGGGGGAAGACGTAACCGAAACATGCTTTGTTTGAGATGAGAGAAGGCCCCTCGGAATCGGTATTCAGGTATTGATTTCAAACCGCCTTTGGGTGCTGCTGTCAAAAGCTGTGGTGTAAGCGTCCAATTAACGACGGATTTACATGCCCATTAAGAAATGAGATCCTCATAAGACAAGTACTTTCAAAGTGTTTCGAAGACTATCAAAGACTTTGAAAGCAAATCGCAGTAGTCGTTGGAGAATCAGATGGATATGCGCCGAGTCCAGCATGAAGTCCTGGTTGAGGAATGGAAGCAACTCATCACAACATGTCGCACAAGCGGCATGTCAGTTTCCCGCTGGTGTCGGGAGAATGAAATCAAAGAAGGCCGCTACTATTATTGGCTGAAAGTCATTCGCAATGAAGCACTGGTTAAACATCCGAACACATCCGGCACAGGTATGGCTGTATTTGCCTTGTTTCTGGCAGAATAGAAACCAGCCACTGTGGAAGACAGTCAGGTCTGTGCAGTCATTCGAATGAGGGGTCTGGTGCTTAGGCCGGGATATAGTGTCTAGAAGCTACCGGACTTGCCTGTCCAAAACCTCCGACCTGCGGGGTATACGTTTATTTTCCGGGTAATAAGTATCTGTAACAGAACCCTTGGTAGCTTTTGTATCGCTCAATAATTGTTGATAAAGCCTAATTTCAGCGAATATGGGCAAATAAAGTGTAATAGAAACAAACATCCCACGAACATCACTTTGTCCAATCTCGCAAAATGATAAAACTATATTAAGTATTATAAAAAGAAAAAACCGCTAGAATAGGGCGTCTAGCGGCTTATGATGTGGTGATCCCGAGAGGATTCGAACCTCCGACCTGCGGTTTAGGAAACCGACGCTCTATCCTGCTGAGCTACGGGACCGTAGTGCAGACATCATTTTAGGTGATCTGGCATAGACTGTCAATTCACTTTGAGTGTATTTTGCTGAAACTGTCCATCTGTTCATCCAGGCTGTTTGCCCTTATAATAGGGAAACAATGGATTTAAATGGATCTTATTTGCAAAGGATATAGAATGAACCAATCTGAAAGCCGAACAATTTCTGTAATCAGTGTTTTAAAGTGGGGCGATTTTGTCATCGCATTCCTGATTGCCTTTTTAGCTGTTCTGTTGCTGCTTTTACCGGGACTGGCAAGCGGCGAGGGTTCTGCTGCTATTCTGCTGGAGGACGGAAACCCGATTCATGTTTGGTCAATGGAAGATCTGTCGACTTCCGGTGAGCTTGAGGTCGACAGCCATGGATATCATTACCTCGTTGCCTGGGAAGGCGGCAGAATCAGATTTGCCGAAGCTGATTGCCCGGATCTGGTCTGTGTCCATACCGGGTGGGTCAGCAATCCAAACGAGATCGCGGCCTGCGTGCCGGGGCACCTGATTCTCAAGATCGGCAAGGGTGACGGTCTGAGTACCGATCAGAGTGAAGTGGACGTGATTATCAAGTGAATAACCATGCAGTTGAAAACAGACAACGTATCCAACGACTGGTGCTGGACGCCATCTTGATTTCGCTTGCCCTGGTTCTGGCGCTCGCTGAACGCTGGATACCTTTGCAACTGATTGTTCCTGTTCCTGGCATCAAGCTTGGGCTGGCCAACATTGTCACGTTATTTGCCCTCATGCGATTACGTCCTGTGGACGCTCTGGTGATTCTCGTAGTTCGAAGTTCGGTTGTCGGCGCCATATCCGGCATCACGACATTTTTATTTTCGCTGGTTGGCGGTTTGCTTGCCCTGGCGGGCATGTGGCTGCTGAGCCGCGCAGCATCACGCTTTGTCTCGGTGATTGGCATCAGCCTGGCTGGTGCGGCACTTCATAACATCGGGCAGGTCCTTGTTGCCAGTCTTCTGCTGTCTGAACCGCTCCTGATCGCGACCTATTTACCGCTACTACTCCTGACCGGGCTTGCGACTGGCTTGCTGACAGGCGTGGCGGCCTTGCCGGTTATCCGCCAGATCAAGTCACCGTTTGCTGTCGGCAAGGCTATGCCGCAGGTGGTTTTGGTGATCCTGGCTTCGGCTTTGCTTATTCTGCCGATCAGCGGCTGCTCGTCTTCGAGCAATTCCGGCAGTGTTGAAAAATACTCCTATGAATTTACAGGCTCTTTCGACACCGTCATCCAGTTTATCGGCTACGCCGAATCAGAGGAAGCATTCGATGTCCTGGCCAAACTTGGAGAATCACGCTACCAGGAGCTGCACAGGCTGTTTGACGCTTTCCATAATTATGAAGGCCTGAATAATTTGAAGACCATCAATGATATGGCTGGTGTTGATCCGGTTGCGGTTCCCGAGCCGCTTTACGCACTGATTAAGCTTTCGATTGAATGGCATGAAACCTATTCGGACAAGACTAACATCGCGATGGGGAATGTCTCGCTTTTATGGCAGGACTATCGTGAGGCAGCGGTGGCATCATTAGGTGCTGATACCCAGTTGCCGAGCAACGAGGAGATATCGGCGCTTATTGCCCATACCGATTTGTCATCGGTCGTCTTGGATGAATCTGCTCTGACGGTGTTTGTTTCCGACCCGGATATGCGCATCGATCTCGGCGCGGTTGCCAAAGGCTATGCGACTGAACTGGTTCGCCAGGATTTGGTCGCGGCTGGCGCCACCTCATTGATTATCAACGCCGGGGGCAGCAATGTCTGCCTGATCGGACAGCCGCTTGACGGCCGCGAAACCTGGCAGGTCGGTCTGCAGAATCCCTCAGCCCTTTTGCCGGATGATCCGCTGGCTGATCCGTCCGTCACACCAGCCGCGCTCTTTACGGTCTTGAATGCAGTTGACTTGTCGGTTGTGACTTCAGGTGACTACCAGCGGTTTTATATCGTTGACGGCGTGGCCTACCACCATTTGCTGGATCCAGCAACAGGTTGGCCGACACACTATTTCCGTGCGGTAAGTGTTGTTTCTGCCGACAGTGCCGCGGCGGATTTTCTGTCGACAGCCCTGTTTCTAATGCCCTATGAAGAAGGCCGGGCACTGGTTGAGTCGCTGGACGGCGTCGAAGCGCTCTGGATCCTCTCAGGTGGCAAATACGAGATGACTGAGGGTATAGCCCCGATGCTAGCTGATATGACGATGGAAGGGAAATGAAGGGATGCCTAAGCTGATTTCTCCATTTTGGATTATCAATGTCGCGTTGTTTGTTGTTTTTATCGGACTGGTGGTTCTGCGGCCGCTTCTGATGCCGCTCAACCAGCTTGTACGCAACCAGGTCGAACGCCACAGGAACCTTCGCATCCGCCCACTGATGATCCTGACGCACCAATACAACGATGTGCTGTCCTTTTCAATCCAGCTCATCGTACTCGCCCTGGTTTTGGGTCTGGTTCTCAGGGACTGGCGCCGTGCGACTGTTCTCATGGCGGCGATGTTTTTACAGACCACCGTTGTCAGTCTGGCCAAGCGTCTGACATCCATAGACCGGCCGCCTCAGCTGTTCGCCCACGTGATCATGAAGTCCGGTTCGTATCCCAGCGGGCACAGTTCGGCCAGCATGACTTTCGCCCTGCTTGTCCCCTCTGTCCTGCTGCCTTACCTGTCGCTGCCCCTGCTCATCCTGTTGGCGACCGTCTTGTTCTGCATCGCCTTGCTGACGGCATACGGCCGGCTGTACCTGGATGTCCATTGGCTGACGGATATCCTCGGCGGCTGGGCACTGGCGGGTATGACTTTCCTGTTCAGCTGGCAATTTCTGCTTTAATAACTGTATAATGCAGATGGAGGATACACATGATTGTAATTCTGACAACACTTTTCGGGGTTGAATCACTGACCGCCGACGAGTTGACCCAACTGGGATATGATCGAGACAAAATTCAAGTCAGCGACGGCCAGCTCCGTTTGCGAACAAATTCAGTCAGTGACGCGATCGAAGCGGTCGCGCGCTGTAATGTTTTTATCCGCACGGCTGAACGCGTCTTGTTGCAACTCGGGGCGTTCGAGGCCAAGAATTTCGATGCGTTTTTTGATTTAAGTGCAGAGATGCCCTGGGAGGAATGGATCGAACCGGGAGCTGCGTTTGTCGTCAAAGGCTATTCCCGAAAATCTGCCCTGTTTGGCATTCCTGCCTGCCAGCGCTTGCTGAAGAAGGCCATTGTCCAACGGCTTTTGAAAGCCCAGGGACTAACTCTGGACAGCCGTCTGCCGGAAAACCCGGACAAGGGCATGGTGCGCATCCAGTTCGGGATTGTATCCGACCAGGTCAGCCTGATGGTAGACACATCCGGGGACGGCCTGCACAAACGGGGCTACCGGCCGCTGCTTCACGAGGCTCCGATCAAGGAGACGCTGGCCGCAGCCATGATCAAAGTCTCCAGATACCGACCGTTCGGTGAAGAAGCCTTCTATGATCCCTTCTGCGGATCGGGTACACTGCCGATCGAAGCCGCCATGATGGCCTTTGGCATCGCACCGGGCATGAACCGGCCGTTTGGTGCCGAGCAGTGGCCGTTTATCGGTAAAAAGCCCTTTGACCGGGCCCGGGAAGAGGCTTTGTCAGTTATGGATCTGACTGCGCCGGACGAACCGTTTGTTTTCGGCTCGGATATCTCGCCCAAAGCGGTCGAGATTGCCAGAGCTAATGCCAAGCGAGCCGGCGTCGGTGACATGATCCGATTTAGGACATCCGATTTGTTTAAACAGGATCTGGGCGAACTCAGGGCGTGGACCGTTCACGAGAAGCTGCTGGTCGTCTGCAATCCGCCATATGGCGAGCGTCTCCTCGATCAAAACCAGGCCGAGCAACTGTATGGTAGACTTGGCCAGGTGTTTTTAGATCAGGGCATGGCCCGCCAGGGCATCCGCTTGTCTGTCATTACGCCGGACGAGCAGTTCGAACAGATTGCCGGCGGGCGTGCGGACAAACGCAGAAAATTGTATAATGGCATGATCAAGTGCACCTTGTACCACTACTTCAAACAAAGGAGAGACATCCAATGAAAGGCATCATTCTAGCCGCGGGCTATGCGACCCGGCTTTATCCTTTAACCAAAGACAAGGCGAAACCGCTGCTGCCGGTTCACGGCCGGCCGATCATCGATTTCATCGTTGATGAAATGCTGACACTGGATAACCTGGACCAGATTATCGTGGTCAGCAACAGCTGTTTTGCCAGCCAGTTCGAAGATTGGGCCAGGCAGCGAAAAGCTGAGGAAAGCAATAAAGTCGACATCGTTGTGCTGGATGATGGCACAACCAGTGAAGCAACCCGGCTGGGCGCGATTGGCGATATCCAGTTCTGCATCGAGCAGATGGGCATTGACGATGATCTTCTGGTCATCGCCGGAGACAACCTGTTTACCTATAGTTTACGCGACGCCTGGCAGCACTTCGTCGATAAAAAGCAGGACATGGTGCTGGCGACGCGGCTGCCGGTCACGGATGACCTCAAGCGCTATGCTATCGCCGAGTTGGATAATGATGGTCTGATTCGAAGCCTTGAGGAAAAACCCGAGCATCCCAAGTCAGACATTGCAGTTTTCGCGACCTATTTCTACAAGCGTGAGACCGTGCCCTTGATCGCCCAATATCTCAAGGAAGGGAACAAACCGGATGCGCCGGGATACTTCCCGGCTTGGCTGTTTACGAAAAAGCCGGTTCGAGGATTCCTTTTCTCAGGAACTTGTATAGACATCGGAACACCCGAGGCTTATGAAGAGGTCAGCAAGGCCTTCCCGAGTCCGCGAGTGAAGAACACCTAGCTATATTATAGGAATGTAAAAATTAAGTAAAAGGCTGAAATACAGGGGTTTGAGGCAGATGACAAATGTGTGTTCGGTTTCCCGGGCTGTTGGTTCAAAAAGTCAGAATTCAAGCATATCAGGGCTTTCCGGAGACGAAATCGCCAAAAGGCCTGTCCTGAAGTTATACACAGAGTTTTCCACATTATCCACAATGTGGATTCGGAGGTGAACGACATGAATACCAGACAAATTGCGCACCGCGCCAGACAGGCGGCCTTGAAATCCGCCCAGTTGGACGGGGCGACCAAAAACAAGGCGCTTGGCGCGATCGCGGACGCCCTTGAGGATCGTGCTGATGAAATCATCGCGGCCAATCAGACGGATTTGGCCAGAAGCACCCAGGAGGGCCTGGCGGCGCCGTTGCTCAAACGCCTGCGCTTCGACCAGGCTAAACTGGATGACGTTATCAGTGGTTTGAAGAGCCTGACGCGCCTTGCTGATCCTGTCGGAAGCACGCAGATGGCCACTGAGCTGGATGAAGGGCTCGACCTGTATCGGGTCAGCTGTCCGATCGGTGTAATCGGCGTCATTTTCGAGTCTCGCCCGGATGCGCTGGTTCAGATCTCAAGTTTGGCGTTGAAGAGCGGCAACGCTGTTCTGCTCAAGGGCGGTTCGGAAGCACTTGAAACCAATCGGATTCTGAGCCAGATCATTGATCAGGCGAGCCAGGCTGCCGGAATGCCGGACGGCTGGATCGGCCTTTTAGAGACCCGGAGCGCGGTTGGCGAACTGCTGTCAATGGATGACGATGTCGACCTGCTGATTCCCAGAGGATCGAATGAATTTGTCAAGCACATCATGGACAACACGCGCATCCCTGTTTTGGGCCATGCCGATGGCGTCTGTCATCTCTATATCGACAAGGCGTGTGATTCCGATATGGCCATCCGTCTGGCAGTCGACAGCAAGACACAATACACGGCTGTCTGCAATGCGGTTGAAACCATTCTGGTGCATCATGACCTGGCATCCGGGTTCCTGCCGGAATTGGCCCGGTCACTACAGGATGCCGGCGTCGAGATCTTCGGCTGCGAGCGCGCTTGTTCTTTGATCGGCTGCAAACCTGTATCCGATTGGCACACCGAGTACCTGGACTACAAGGTCTCCCTGAAAGTAGTTGATTCCATGGCCGACGCGATCGGGCACATCAATCGCTACGGATCCGGTCATACCGAGTCGATTGTGACCGCTGACGAATTGCAGGCCAAAGCGTTTCTGCTCGGCGTTGACGCTGGCAATGTGTTCTGGAACTGCTCAACCCGGTTCAGCGACGGCTTCCGTTACGGTTTTGGCGCTGAGGTCGGAATCAGTACCAGCAAGATCCATGCCAGAGGTCCTGTTGGACTGGAAGGCCTGGTAACATACCAGTATCGTCTGCTGGGGCACGGGCAGATCGTCGGCGACTATTCGGCCGGCCGGAAATCCTTCAGCCACAAGTCGCTGAACCGCAAGTATCCGCTATGACAGCGGACAGATTTCTGTGATACAATTGAACCAAACTTGACACATCCGGAGGACTACACAATGCGTATTGCCTTAGGCAGCGATCACGCTGGATACCAGCTTAAACGCCTGATCATGGACCACCTCCATCGGGACGGAATAGACTGTGAAGATTATGGCGCGCCCAACGGCGTAGATGCCGCCAGTTATGTTCCCTTTTCACAGGCTGTTTCCGAAGCGGTCATCAAAGGAGAAGCCGATTTTGGCATCCTGATCTGTGGAACCGGTCTGGGCATCTCAATAGCAGCCAACAAGATCAAGGGCATCCGGGCCGCGCTCTGCACCAATGAGTACATGGCCAGGATGGCCAGGCAGCATAACGACGCGAATGTCTTGGCGATGGGTGCGCGAGTCGTTGGGTCATCCCTGGCGTTTGCCATCGTAGATGCTTTTCTGACGGAAGCGTTCGAATCCGGCGGCCGCCACCAGGTCCGTGTCGATGAAATCAAAGCCGCTGAAGACCGACAGTTTAAATCATAAATCCAATAGACCGGGAGGGTACGCATGAATAAGGAAATGGAAAATGTATTTATCTTTGATCACCCGCTCATCCAGCACAAGATTTCTCTGCTGCGTGACAAGCGGACGACCACCAAGGAATTCCGCGAGCTGGTTTCTGAAGTTGCCATGCTGATGGCTTATGAAGTCACCCGTGACATGCCGCTTAAGGAAGTCGAGATTGAAACACCGATTGCCGTCGCCAAGACCAACGTGCTGGCCGGCAAGAAGCTAGCCCTGGTTCCGATCCTTCGCGCTGGGCTAGGCATGGTCGACGGTATGCTGAATTTGCTGCCGATGGCCAAGGTTGGCCACATCGGCCTTTATCGTGATCCAGAGACGCTGGAGCCGATTGAATACTACTGTAAGCTCCCGGATGATTCCGCCGAGCGTGAGATTGTTGTGCTTGACCCGATGCTGGCCACCGGCGGTTCTGCATCCGCCGCGGTGAGCTTTCTCAAGCAGCGCGGCATTGCCAATATCCGTTTCATGTGTCTGATTGCTGCCCCCGAGGGCATTGAGCGATTACACAATGATCACCCTGATGTTCCGATCTTCTGCGCTGCCAGAGACACCAAGCTCAATGAGCACGCCTATATTATTCCGGGCCTCGGCGATGCCGGCGACCGATTGTTCGGCACCAAGTAATCCAGCAAATGCAAATTGATTATGAATTTTGATAAATTGATACTTGCATTATACTCAGGGCTATAGTATTTTATACAATTTAATACTTGCAATCTGATTTCAATGGGTGTAATGTAGTTTAAGTGCGATGAGGCTCGGGAGGCTTGCCTCCCGAGTTTTGCATTTAGATTTTGACGGTGAGGGTTATGGAATTTATCAGAGAGTTTTTTCACGCTTTTGTTGAAAAGCTTTGGGAAGAAATCAAAGTCGGCGATATCGGCGAGGAGATTCGTCATGCCATTACGCCCCGTACGGTGTTCACGCTGGATATCGGGGATGTTAGCCTGCCGATCACAGACGCCGTCATTGCGACATGGGGCGTCATGGTGGTGATCGCCGCCCTGGCCATCTGGCTGGGCTACAAGCCCGCTAAAACCCCTTCGACCCGTCGCCAGCTGGTCGCTGAGAGCCTGATCGGCCTGCTGATGAAGGTCTGCCAGTCCGCCAACATGTCCTACGAACAGACCATTCGCGTAGTGCCCTATGCCGGCACGATCGCGATCTTTATCGCCCTGTCCAACCTGTCCGCCATGTTCAAGGTTTCCCCGCCGGCGAAGAACCCGGCTTTCCCGATCGCCCTGGCGATCTTCACCATCCTTTATGTTATCGCAACATCCATCCGTTTTGTCGGCATCAAGGGGTTCCTGAGATCCCTGGTTTACCCGCGGGCGATGCTGCTGCCCTTTAAAATTCTGGACTTCTTCATCAAGCCGATGTCGCTGGCCCTTCGACTCTTCGGCAATATTTTCGGCGCGTTCATCCTGATGGAGTTTGTCTATATTGTCTTCCCGATGCTGCTGCCCGGTCTCCTGGGTCTCTGGTTTGACCTCGCTGACGGGATTCTGCAAGGCGTAATCTTTACCTATCTGACGATTACCTATGTCAGCGAGATCATTGAAGACGCGCATCACAGCCAGGAGAAAAACCAGGTCGCACAGTCAACATAGTGTGCGATTTCATATATTCAATCATTAATGATTAAGTGCTTATTTTATAAACAAGGAGGAAACAAACATGGATAAAGGATTAATCGCGCTCGGCGCTGGACTGGCAATCGGTATTGCGGCACTGGGTGCTGCGCTGGGCATCGGTATCGCGACAGCCAAAGCAGTTGACGCTTCCGCACGCCAGCCTGAAATTGCCGGCAAGATCCAAACCATTTTGCTGACGGCTATCGTCTTTATCGAAGCGACCGCGATTTACGCCCTCGTTGTCAGCTTGCTGCTTCTCTTCGTGTTCTAAACGACCTGAAGACCCAAGAAGCATGAAAGGTGAGAAAAACGTATGTTGAGTCCAGAAATAGCTGCTGAATATGCTGTGACAGCCCTCTTCACGGTCTTGAACCTGCTTGTGACCTATTTTGTCCTCAAGCGCTTTTTGTTCAAGCCGATTATCAAGGTCCTCAAGAAACGCAAAGAGGACATTGAAAATGAGGTCAAGATGGCAGATGAGAGAATGGCGGATGCCGAATCCAAGCTCGCGAATGCCCGACAGAAGCTGGACAGCTCCAGCCATGATGCGGCTGAGATTATATCCAATGCGAGAACCCAGGCGGACAGCCAGGCTGAATCGGTTATTACTGAAGCCAAGCAGGAAGCAACAGCTATCATGTCTCGGGCGGAAACCGAGACGGCCCGCCTGCGTGTGGCGATGCTTAACGAGGTGCGCGATGAAGTTGCGGATCTTTCGGTTTCCATTGCGTCCAAGGTCATTGGACATGTGATGGATGACAAACGCCAGAAAGAACTGGTCCAAACGTTTTTAGATGAAGAAATGAAGCCTGTTGATCAAAAAGCGGGCGATAAACCAAGCGAGGTGAATGAAAATGTCTGATGCGACCGTTCGGGAGATCCGTATCGTCGCTTCAGTCGAGTTGGATCCTGATAAGAGTGAGCTGGTTGCCAGCCGTTTTGCCGAGCATTTCGGCATAAGCGACTATACCGTCAAAACTGAAGTTGATACTTCACTGGTTGGCGGCATGGTTATTTACGCCGGAGGGTTCCGCTACGACTACAGCATCAAGGGCCAGTTGAGCAGAATTGTCAACAAATTGAAATCGCAGCAGGCGATTGGCCTGGATAGCGACGAGATAAAGCAAGATTCAAACAGACTGATCAAGGAAAACCTGACTGACGCGCTGGAGATGTTTGAAGAGGCGCCAATGGCGCCGGACGGTCATGATATCTTCTGGGACACTGAGCCGATCAAGGTCTCAGCAGAAGAGGCTGCTGCGCACCAGTTGTTTGACACAATGGAGGACGCCTTATCGTCTCTGTCCATGGAATCGACAATCGATGAGGTCGGCACAGTTCTGAGCGTCAGCGACGGCGTCGCCTACGTCAGCGGGCTTGAGCATTGCCGCAATAGTGAACTGATCATGTTCACCCGAAAGTCCTACGGTATCGCGATGAACCTCGAAGAAGAGCGCGTCGGTATTGTCCTGCTTCAGGAAGACGAGGCGATCCGCGAAGGCATGATCTGCAAGCGGACCGGCACCACGGTCAGCGTTCCGGCCGGTAAAGCGCTGCTCGGACGCGTTGTGGACTCGCTGGGCACCCCGGTTGACGGCATGGGCTCCATCGTGACCAAAAGCCATCGACCGATTGAATACCATGCACCAGGCATTATCGACCGCCAGCCGGTCAACCAGTCCATGCATACCGGCATCACCGCGATCGACGCGATGACGCCGATCGGACGCGGCCAACGCGAGCTGATCATTGGTGACCGCCAGACCGGCAAGACCGCCATTGCCATTGATACCATTCTCAACCAGAAAGGCAAGGATGTGTATTGCATCTATGTCGCGGTCGGCCAGAAAATGTCGACAATTGCCAACGTTGTCAACACGCTGCAGAACAAGGGCGCCATGGAATACACCACCGTTGTGGTCGCCAGCGCCAGCTCTTCTGCGGCCATGCAGTATATCGCGCCGTACGCCGGCTGTGCCATGGCCGAAGAGCTGATGTACAACGACAAGGCAGATGTCCTAATCGTCTACGATGACCTGACCAAGCATGCCCAGGCTTATCGTGCCATTTCGCTGCTGCTGCGCCGTCCGCCCGGGCGTGAGGCTTTTCCGGGCGACGTCTTCTACCTGCACTCGAGGCTGTTGGAGCGCGCGGCTCGTTTGAATGATAGCCTCGGCGGCGGCTCGATCACCGCTTTGCCGATTGTCGAAACCCAGTCGGGCGACATATCCGCCTATATACCGACCAATGTCATCTCGATTACGGACGGCCAGATTTACCTGGAGAGCGAACTGTTCTTCTCAGGCCAGCGTCCCGCGATCAATGTCGGCCTGTCGGTTTCGCGTGTTGGCGGCGCAGCCCAGGCTAAGGCGATGAAAAAGGTGGCCGGCCCGCTGCGCATCAACCTTGCCCAGTACCGTGAGCTGGAGGCGTTCTCGCAATTCGGATCCGAACTGGACCCGGAAACCCAGGCCCAGCTGAAAACCGGTGAGCGCCTGATCGAGGTGCTTAAGCAATCGCAATACGCACCGGTCCGGATGGAAGACCAGGTCATTATGCTTTATCTGGCCAACAAGGGCGTCCTGACGGACCTGGACAAGGAAGACGTCAGTGATTTCCTGGAAGATGTGATCGCCCATATCCGAAACGTGAACAAGGCACTGGTTGAAGAAATTGCCGGTACAGGAATGTTTACGCCCGAGACAGCCGAGTCCGTCGACCAGCTTGTCGCGGAGTACATGGATATCTGGAAAGCTGAGCACGAAGATTATGGAACAACTGTCTGAGTTAAAAAAGCATATCAACAGTATCACGGACATCAAGCAGATGACCCATGCCATGCAGCTGATCAGCGCGGTTAAAATGCGACGCGCCAGAAGTCAGCTGGAGAAGACGATGCCATTCTTCGCGGCGTGCGCCGAGAGCATGGTTCAGATGCGGGATGCCGGCGGCTACATCAACAACCCGTTTTTCGAGCTTCACCAGAAAAAGCCGGGTGAGACCTGGAAAATCGGCTACTTTGTCCTGACCGGCGAACAGGGTTTGGCCGGTGCCTACAATATGAACGTGCTGTCAACGGCTGAAGAGCACATCCGCTACAAGATCATGGACAACGTCCGCAAAAACCAGAAGACGACGATCAAGCTGTTCGTTGCCGGCAAAATCGGCAAGGAGCGCCTGATCAAGCAAGGCTTTGACGTTGTAGAGGACTTCGAGTACCCCATCAGTGAGCCAACCTACTATCGGGCTCGGGAAATTTCGGATTTTATCCATGACCTTTATGATTCCAACCAGCTGGACCTGATCTACTTCATCTACACCCAGATTGAATCTGCTGTCTCAATGAAGCCGGTTGTAACACGCATCTTGCCGGTCAACCCGAGCGGACTGGAAAAAATCATTCCTGAAAAATACTGTCTCAAGTACGGCCTTTCATCCGGCGGGCTTGAATATCTGCCAACCGTTGATGATGTCGCCAACTACCTGATTAACATCTATCTCAACGGCATGGTTTACGGCGCGCTGACCGAAGCGTATGCCAGTGAACAGACCGCGCGCATGACAGCGATGGACAACGCAACTGAAAACGCTGAAGAGATGCTGCATAAACTGAAACTGAAAAGCAACAGGGCTCGTCAGACCAAGATCACCAACGAACTTTCCGAGATCGTCGGCGGCGCTGAGGTCCTGTCTAAGCAACAGGACAATTAATAACGGAAGGTGAACAAAAGCAAATGGCTATTGGATATGTAACACAAATCATCGGCCCTGTCATCGACATCCGGTTCCCGGAAGCAGAGTTGCCGGGCATCAACGAAGCGGTTGAAATCAAGCAGGAAGGGCGCGTCGTCGCCTGCGAGGTCATGCAGCTGCGCGGCAAAGGCATTGTCCGCTGCGTTTCATTCGCGGCAACCGAAGGCCTGATCAGAGGTGCTGAAGCGCATTCAACCGGCGCGCCGGTCATTGTCCCGGTGGGTGAGAAGATCACCGGACGCCTGTTCAATGTCCTGGGCGAAACCATTGATAATGGCGGACCGGTTGAAGCGGACGACCACTGGCCGATTCACCGTCCAGCACCTTCCTACACAGATCAGCATCCGGAAGCCAAAGTGCTTGAAACCGGCATTAAAGTCCTCGACCTTCTGGTGCCCTATGCCCAAGGCGGCAAGATCGGCCTGTTCGGCGGCGCCGGTGTCGGCAAGACCGTCCTGATTCTTGAGCTGATCCGCAATATTGCCAAGGAGCATGGCGGCTATTCGGTTTTTTCCGGTGTCGGCGAGCGCTCCCGAGAAGGCAATGACTTGTGGAACGAAATGCGCGAATCCGGCGTCATTGACAAGACCGTTATGGTTTTCGGACAGATGAATGAAACCTCAGGCGCCCGTATGCGTGTCCCGCTGACGGGTTTGACCATGGCAGAATACTTTCGTGACACATTGAACAAGGATGTGCTGCTGTTTGTCGACAATATCTTCCGCTTCATCCAGGCCGGTTCTGAAATTTCAGCCCTGCTTGGCCGTATTCCGTCAGCTGTCGGCTACCAGCCAACCTTGGCTAATGAAGTCGGTGCGCTGCAGGAGCGGATTACATCAACGCGCAAAGGATCAATTACATCGATTCAGGCTGTCTATGTCCCGGCTGACGACCTGACCGACCCGGCGCCGGCGACAACCTTTGCCCACCTAGACGCGATCACGGTTTTGTCTCGTGCTGTTGTTGAGCTGGGCATTTACCCCGCTGTCGACCCACTGGAATCCTCCTCCAGAATCCTGACCGAAGAAGTTGTCGGAACCCATCATTACCGGGTGGCACGCCGTGTACAGGAAACCCTGCAACGATACAAAGAGCTGCAGGACATTATTTCAATTCTCGGTATGGAGGAGCTCAGTGAGCAGGATAAGCTGATCGTCGGCAGAGCCAGAAGAATCCAGCGATTCTTGTCTCAGCCGTTCTTTGTTGCCGAATCGACCACTGGCTTTGAAGGCCGCTATGTCAAAATTGAAGATACTGTCAAAGGCTTCGGCGAAATAGTCGGCGGCAATCTGGATCACATTCCTGAACAGCACTTCTTCATGAAGGGTTCAATCGATGATGTCTACAAAGCATACAAGGCCAGCAAGTAGGATGTCTGGTTGTGCGGAGAGGGAAATGATTCATGCCTGAGAACACCTTGTATGTTGAAATAGTCACACCGTACGGCATGTTCTATGCCGGACAGGTCGAAATGGTGGTTGTCACCTGTAAAGACGGCGAAATCGGCATCTTGCCGGGTCATACCTCGCTGGTTGCCGCGCTTGTCCCGGGCGAAGTCCGAATTAAAGTGGACGGCGAATGGCACTATGCCCTGGCAACCAATGGTTATGCTGAAATCGGATCCGAGCTGACGATTATCGTTGTCAGCGCAGCCGAATGGCCGGACCAGATCGACACAGCCCGTGCCGAAAGAGCACTGGCTAGAGCAGAAGCAAGACTCAAGGATCCGTCGACGACACCACAGGAGTTCAACCGCTCAACTCACTCGGTCCAGCGCGCCAGAGCCCGTCTTAAAGTCGCGGCCCAGCATGCGTCTGACAGCTAATCGGCTGTAAAAAAGAAGATTTGATCCGCAAATTGGATCTGGCAATTATCTCCCAGCAGCACATCAGCGTCCTTGTTGATCCTTCGACCATCAACACGCGTACCGTTCGGCGAACCAAGATCACCGATGAAGAACGATCCGCCGCGCCGACAGATGCGGGCGTGCTGTCGACCGATCCCCGGTGAAGCCAAGACCAGGTCACAGGATTTTTCATCCCGGCCGATTAAAAAGTCATCTACCAGAATATAAGCCCGGACGCCGGTGTTTTCATCCGGGGTGCCGGGTTTCCCTTCGGACAGCAGCGCCATCCTGAACGAATCGGGATCGGCGGCAATGATTTGAGTGCAACTGTCTTCATCGTCAATGTCAGGATCATCCGGATCAGTAAAAAGCTGCTCAATGAACACAGTGACTTTCTGCCTGATTTGACTGAGGCCGGAGGCGACCTTGTTCAGACAGCGAGTTTTGACGTCGGACTGGCGATCGCCTGAGTTTTGATTTCGCAACGGGCTGAATGTATCCGGATCTTGATGATTCTGACAAAACCGACTGACGGATAATAGAACCTGCTCGGGAGGCTGCCCTTCGAGTTGGTCAAGCTGTTCGATCTGCTCAGCAGGATAGTCTAGCATCTCCATCAGGCGCGTGATGGACAGGACAAAATTATAAGACGGATCGGACTGGCTGACCGGCCAATAAGCTAGCCTAAGACTGTAATCCTCATCTGATCTTCGATTGATAAACACATACCGAGCATCCAAAACAAATAAACTTGGATCCAGTAGCCAGTCTCCCGCTTCAAGCAGGGTATCGATCAACGCTTGGAAAACCTGCTGCTTTTGACCCGGAGTTAAGATTTCCGTTGACAGGACAGACACAAGGCTTGTCTGCCCACAGATGTCAAGAATCAGCTGATCGTGATCATCTGCTGGCCGCAACGCCCCCGGCAGCAGCCATTCAGGTTTTCTGTTCAGCAGAATATCCAGTTGATGTTTGATCACCCGGCCGGATGACTCAAGATTCATAACCAGCCAGCTACGCCGGGCATCAAGCGTAAACCCAGTCACTTCAGAAGTCAGTTCAGGGATCATCCATCCACCTCCGACATGATGTCAATGGCCTGCTGCTCATTGAATACCTGTCCCATCAATGTCCGGGCGTATGACGTAATCGACTGCCGAAAAAGCAGCGCGATAGTCAGCAGGACAGCAATGATGATGACGACTTCCAGGGTACCGGCTCCTCGTTTGTTTGTGTTCATAATTCACCCTCCTAGATACCTTGTATTGATACGATGGCTGGCAGCATGACAATGACCATAACCGATAAAAGATCAAGGGCCATTGGAACCAGCAAGGCCAGGGATCGCTGTTCCAGCCGCTTTTTAATGGCTCTTCGATGCAGCGACCAACACTCGACCGTCTTCATCTGTAGAATCTGCAAGTTCTCAGGGCGACCTTCCAGGCTATAGCGAATCATGGCGGCAATCGCCGACTGTACCTGGTGAACAGGACAGTCGGCTGATAAGGTTTCCAATGCTTGTTGGACAGTTTGACCGACATCCAGCTGTTTTTCGAAGCGGTTGAGATCAATATTGAAATCAGATGATCCAGGCTCACGGACTAGAAGTGCTATACACATCGCCTTATGTAGGGAAATCCCGGTCATCAGCAGACTGGCGCAGAGATTTAAGAATTCAGGGTACTCCACCTGGTCGGCCAGCTGGCTCTCCATGGCCCGTCTGATCAGGATTTGATCATGCAAGCCGGCCAGGACGGCTGGCAAGACCAGCAGCAGCCAAACCAGCTGCAGATTGGTGGCGGCGAGACTTGTGGCCGGCAGCAGAGCAGCGATCATCAGCAACGCTTTCAGTTTGAAGTGATCCTGAACGATCAGCGCCTTGTCCAGATGATGCCGCCGGGCCCTAATTTGCAGGATATGAATCAGGTTTGAATAGTAGGTGTCCGGCAATACAGTACGATACAGGCGCACAAGAAGGGCAGCGGGCTTTTGAAGCCATGGATAGTCCAGGTTGATCGACCGGGGTTTTGACTGTTGACGTGAAGAGACACTCATCATCGAGCACAGAATCGACAGCAGCAGCAACGATGATGCTAAAAAAAGCACATACGCAAAAAGCATACCGGCAGCAAGGCCGGAACCGGATGTCAGATTATCGCCCAATCCGCTAGCTGCAACCATCTGCAGCATTGCCGGCGGCATCAAAACCAAGATGATCGCTTCTGTTCTGCGCTGTGTCGTGTCTGTTCCAAGATCCTGAAACAGATTGATCCTGTCAGACATGATTTGGAGCTGTGCCCTGACAAAGCCGCAGGCATCCCCGCCCGCACGGCGAATGGCCGGCAGCGCTTTGACGAACCCTCGGGCTTGCGGTGTCGGCAGCGACCTGGACCACTTTTCCAGAAGTCGGTCCAGCGGCTGGTTGGCGGATAAGTTACCTTGAATTCTTTTAAGATCCTTGATCATCCGTGATCTTGATGGCAGCAGCAGACTCAGCCTTTCGGGAGCTTTTGCCCAGGCGTGCTCGAGTGTCGATCCGGTGGATAGATCCGAGAGCAGGTGCTCGAGAAACCATTTGAACTGTACCTGTTCAAACAGATTCTTCCGCACATCAAACAAACGAATCGACAACTGCGCCAGAATGGTGCCGGCAGCAAGTGACGAGACCAGGACCAGCCATCTCGCTGACAAAAACAAGTAGCCGGCCAGGCCGCATAAGATCACGCTGCCAAACCAGATGCCGACAGTTTTAATTGAAAGTTGCCGACCTTTCTTAATGGGCATGAACCAGACCCCCCAGTTCATCCCGAATAAACAGATCCTCAAGCCGAAAGCCTTGCTCGTCCGGATCCAGCACGCGGCTGATCACGCTGACCTGACGACATCCGCCGACTGTTCTTGATAAATGGACGATCGTATCGATCGCCGAGGCGACCAGCGCCCGCATGACCGGCCAGGGCAATTCAATCGACATCATGGCCATCAGGCAGAGGCGCTCCAGCATGTCGCGGCAGGAGTTGGCGTGCCCGGTGCACAGCGACCCCGCATGTCCGGTATTCATAGCGTGAAGCATATCATAGGCTTCGCTGCCCCGCACTTCACCCACGATGATCCTGTCAGGCCGCATCCTCAAAGCAGCCCTGATCAGATCCGTCTGGCAGATGCCGCCTTCACCGTCAGGTCCGGGCTTGCGTGTTTCCAACCGAACCAGGTTGTCATGGTTCTGGAGGCATAGTTCAGCGGCATCCTCAATGGTGATCAGACGCTCGTTGCCGGGGATATAACCTGAAAGGACGTTCAGCAATGTGGTCTTGCCCGTGTTGGTTCCGCCGCAGATGAAAATCGTTTTGCGCATTTCGATCTCCGACTGAAGAAAGATGGCGGCCTCTTCACTTAAAAAGCCGCTTGCGGTCAGTGCGGCCATGTCCTGCCGAATGCCGGTGAATTTGCGTATATTCAAAACCGGTCCGTCCGGCGCAGCTGGCGGCAAAGCGGCATGAACCCGTTCGCCCCCGGCCAGACGCAGATCAGCCAGCGGTGTTTTTTCGTGAATCAGGCGATTGGCCCGTCCGTATAGATTTGATACAAAGCTTTCGAGATGCTGCCTGCCGTTGAAGTGGATATCGGACGGCTGGATCTGTCCGTGATGCTCAAAGAAGATTTCGCCGGGTCCGTTGACCATGATTTCGGTGATGTCCGGATCATCCATCAGGGGCTGGAGAACATCCATGCCGCGCATGGCGTCAAACAGCTCCTGAGCGATTCTTCTGCGATCGTCGAATGTACGGTTAGACCCGGAGTATTCTTTGGCGACCGTGGCGATAATCAGCCGTCGGATTTCGGTGTCACTATGCACGTGCCGGGTCTCGGAAACATCGAGGATACGATTGACTAGCCTTTGACGGTCTAGATAGTCAAGGATCATCTTAAACCTCACAATTCGTCTGAATACAGGATCTGACATGTCGAAGGCAGTTCGGCCAGCAGATCGCTGCTCTCTCGCTTCGCGGCATTGGCTGCAAATGTATTTGCCGCGACAGGCAGAATGATTTCGCAGATGTCACAAAGCACGGCGATGGCTTTCGTGGTTTCGATCGGAAGGCCTGCGCAGTCAATGAGAACCTTGGTCTGATCGGCATCGAGTTGAGCAAATTGCCTGATCCCGCTGATCAATCGGCGGGCCAGCGGTTTCTCGATCCCAACAAGATCGTCCGAGCGATCCGGTGGTCGAATCTGGAGATACCCGTCAGGATGGGGTTGCAGGAAATGACCAATTTCTGAACACGGAAAATCCGGATCAAGCAGCCGGACTAACAGGTCGGACAAACCCAAGCCGCTGCCGTTTGATTGAATGTTAACCATCTGATAGGTCGGCATCAGGGGCAGGTAGATGACTTTATGGCCTTGTTCGACCAATATGTTGAGCCGCTGGCGACTGTGTGTTCCGGGCAAAGATTGGCTGTCGGCTGAAAACAGAAAGTGAACTAGCGGGGTGCGATCGAACGAATCAGTCTCGATGTCATCGCTATGTGGATCCAGTTGCCCGCTGTTTTGCCGGCTCCAGACGTCAATCGCAGCGATCAGATCCGTCTGAGGGCCGAGTCTGGCAAATCGGAAGATTGCCGGGTCAATCCCATGCTCTACCAGAAGCCACTCGTCGATTTTGAAATGACGGTCAAATCGTTTTGCGTCCAGATTGGAAACACTGGCTGGATTGCGAATCATCAAATGCGGCTCTTTTAAGTCGAGCCGACTGGATTCAATTTGCTGGGCGTCGTTGATCGTGACAATCGCAGCATCCGTCAGCCGTTGCCGTATTTTGGCTGAAAGCTGTTGAGTGAAAACCGTATCTTGATCTGCCAGGATAATGGTCATGGCTTGGCCTCCTTCGTTCTCTCGAATCATACCAGCCGGACATCGGCTGCCGAGTGCTCAAGTCACGACAAAATCCGGCATTGACATCGCAGATCAGCGGGTAAGCCCAACGGTTGAATTATCAGGATTGTCATGGTATGATGTCCCTGGTGTCCGCAGGGGCATATAATCAAATAACTAATCATCTCTTATCAAGAGTGGTGGAGGGACTGGCCCTGAGAAACCCGGCAACCGCGGTTATGCGGCGGTGCCAAATCCAGCAGGCGATATCGTCTGATAGATGAGGTATGTTCAGCTTACAACGGCCTCTTCTGATGAAGGGGCCATTTTTGTCATAGGAGGCAAATATGAATAGAAAAGGCACTTGGCTGTTTTCTTCGGAATCGGTTACTGAAGGACACCCGGATAAAGTCTGTGACCAGGTATCTGACGCAATCCTCGATGCGCTGCTAGAAAGCGATCCCAATGCGCGTGTGGCCTGCGAGACGGCGACGACGACCGGCATGATTATGGTGATGGGTGAGATTTCGACCGAAGCGTATGTGGATATCGCACGCATTGTCCGCAATACGATTCGCGACATCGGCTATACCGGCCATGACACCGGATTCGACGCGGATGCCTGCGCGGTTCTGACATCCATTGACGAGCAGTCCGCTGACATCGCGCTGGGCGTCGATCATTCACTGGAGAACAAGGCCGGAACAGATGACGACGAGATGGCCACCGGCGCCGGCGATCAGGGCATGATGTTCGGGTTTGCCAATCGGGATACCGAGGAGCTGATGCCTCTGCCGATATCACTGGCCCACCGTCTGACCAAACGGCTGGCTGACGTGCGCAAGGACGGTACGGTTGGATTTCTGCGACCTGACGGAAAAGCTCAGGTCACGGTCGAGTATCAAGACAGCAAGCCCGTCAGAATCCATACGATTGTCGTCTCTACCCAGCATCTGCCGGATGTCAGTCACGACCAGATCGAAGCAGCACTGCTCGAACATGTTATCCGTCCCACTATGCCGCAGGACCTCATGGATCCCGAAACCCGGATTCTGATTAATCCGACCGGCCGTTTCGTAATCGGCGGACCTCAGGGTGATGCCGGGCTGACCGGCCGTAAAATCATCGTTGACACCTACGGCGGCTATGCCAAGCACGGCGGCGGCGCCTTTTCAGGCAAAGATCCCACCAAAGTCGACCGCTCTGCCGCGTATGCGGCGCGCTATATCGCCAAGAATGTCGTCGCAGCAGGCCTGGCCGATACCTGCGAGATCCAGATTGCATATGCCATTGGCGTCGCCCACCCGGTATCCGTCATGGTTGATACATTTGAGACCGGCCACATTCCGGATGATGATATCACCGAACTGGTCAAACGCCACTTTGATCTGCGCCCGGCGGCGATTATCCGGGACCTGAATCTCAGGCGGCCAATCTACCGACAGGTTGCGGCATACGGTCATTTCGGACGGCCGGATCTTGATTTGCCCTGGGAGGCCTGCGACAAAGCTGAACTGTTGAGAGAAGATGCCGGAATCGCCTGAAAAAAGACAATTAAGCCTTGATGCCGCGTCAGCCGGCCAGCGCCATCCAGATTCTTCTGAGGTTTTGGATGGCCTTGTCGAGAGCATTGTCTTTCGCAATGAGTCCAACGGCTACACGGTCATCTCGCTGGCCGGACGCGACGACACTGTCGCAGTCGGTACGCTGCCGTATCTTTCAGCCGGCGAATCCATCCGTCTATACGGGCGATGGGTGACACACCCGGATTACGGTGAACAGTTTCAGGTCGATCATTATGAGTTGTCCATGCCCAAGAGCCGGGACAGCATCCTGCAATATCTGAAATCCGGCCTGATCAAGGGGATTGGGCCGAAAACCGCCAGGCTGCTGGTTAACGAGTTCGGGGTTGATACGCTGGACATTCTTCGCGAACAGCCCGACCGCGTTGCCCAGATCAAGGGGATCGGACTCAAGAAAGCGCAAAAGATTGCTGATGAGCTGGCTGAAAAGCTGGACTATCAGGAACTGTCCCTGTTTTTGACGCCGCTGGGATTGACTGCCGGCAAGATCCTGAAGATTTACCGCCAGTTCGGCCAACAGGCCAAACAACTGGTTTCTGAAAATCCGTACCGCCTGGCCGATGAAATCGACGGCATCGGTTTCGCCACCGCGGATAAGCTGGCTCAAAGCATGGGGCTTGACCCGACATCGCCCCAGCGCATCGCCAGCGCGTTGAAATACCTTTTGTACCAGTCTGTCCAGCAGGGACACACCTATCTGCCGGTTGCAGTGTTGCTGCAGCTTGCTGGTGAACTGCTCGACCTGACCGTCGGGATGGATCATGAAGCCTTGTCGATTCTCAAGGCGGATTCAAAAATTCGATTTTTCCTGGATACCAACAATCAGAAGGAAGCCCGTGTTGCCCTGGCCGGATTGTTTTTTGCGGAGGATAAGGCGGCGTCCCGCCTGGCGGTTCTGCTTGGCAGCAGACCGAAACGATTCGACGATTTCATTGACGCTGCCCGTGCCGAAAAGGCCATCGATCGAAGCTGCACAAGGCAGCATCTGCAGCTGGCCCAGAGCCAGAAGGACGCGTTGGTCAAGACACTTCAGAACCCGGTTTCAATTCTGACCGGCGGGCCGGGCACCGGCAAGACAACCATCGTCAAGCTGCTCTGTGACTGCATTGAAGATCTGGGCGGCAAGATTCTGCTTGCGGCCCCGACCGGCCGCGCGGCTATGCGGATGACTGAAGCATGCGGCATCAAGGCCAAGACGCTGCACCGCCTGCTGGAAATCCAGTTTCAGCCGGACAGCGGCAGAAGCGAATACGCGAGCGGATACAAGTCCGATGTCCAGCTGGCTTGCGATTTGCTGATCGTCGACGAAATGTCCATGGTCGACGCATCGATTTTTTGCAGCCTGATCGAGGCTGTAATCCCGGGCACCAGGCTGGTCATGGTTGGCGATGCCGACCAGCTGCCGTCTGTCGGTCCAGGATACGTACTCAAGGACCTGATTGATTCCAATACGATCCCGATCGCACGCTTGACCGAAGTATTCCGGCAGAGCAGCCAAAGCCTGATCATCCGCAATGCCCACCGCATCCATGACGGGCAGATGCCGGAAATGGACCAGACCCTGAACAGTCAGTTCCTCTGGGTGGTCAAAGATTCCGCTGTCCAGATCGCCGAGGCGGTCGAAAAATTGTGCAAGGACATCCTGCCAAATCAGTACGGTTTAGACGGTAAGTCGGATGTCCAGGTTCTGGCATCGTCACGCAAGGGTCCATCTGGCACGCGAACGCTAAACCTTGTTCTCCAGCACGATCTCAACACCGACCAGCCGGCTGTGGAAGCCCACGGCATCCGCTTCATGCCGGGTGACAAGGTCATGCAGATCAAGAACAACTACGACATGGCCTGGCATTTGCAAGCGGATCGGTCGAGCACCGGCAGCGGCGTGTTCAACGGCGAAACCGGGCTGGTGCGGTCGGTTGATCCTGACGAGCAAATCGTGGAAGTTCTTTACGACGACAGCCGCATCGTGCAGTATGACCGCATGACACTGGAAGACCTTGACCTTGCCTACGCCATGACCATCCACAAGAGCCAGGGCAGTGAATACCCTGTCGTCGTCCTCGCCTTGCCGGCAGGGGCGCCGCAGTTGCTGACCCGGAATTTGCTCTATACTGCGGTCACCCGCGCCAAAAGCAAGTTGATTCTGGTCGCGGCCAAGTGGACCGTCTCTGCCATGCTCAAGAACGATAAAGCCTACAAGCGCTATACCATGCTGGCAGAGCGGCTCAGATCTTTCGGGTTGGATCAGCCAGACTGATGCGGCCTTCAAGACTATCCAACATAACCCAAAGGGCGCTTGACGTTCTCTTTCCGCATCAGTGCGCCTTTTGCGGCAAAGTCACCGATTCGGCTCCCGGATTTCCCGGCATCTGCCGGAGCTGCCTTCCGCTTGTCCCGTTTCGGATGGGTCAAGATGTAAAGCTAGAACCGGTTAGGGAATTTCCAATCTATTGCACTTCGTGGTATCAAGGCTGCATAACGTCCGCGATCCGGCGATTCAAGTTTTCCGATTCCCCGGATCTGGCGCTGGCCTTGAGTTCTTTATTGCGCTACCTCATACGAAGCCAGAACCTTGATTGCACAGCGGTGGCTGCGGTCCCGCTCCATGCCGCAAGGCTTCGCGAACGTGGGTACAATCAATCCGGACTCCTGGCTGCCAGACTGTCCGAGTGGCTGGGCGTCGAGGACTGGTCGGATCTTGTGATCCGATCGATACGAACGGACCGGCAAAGCGAATTGTCAGATCGTCGGCAGCGCCAGGCCAATGTTGAAGGTGCTTTCTCGATCAGGCAAGACACATTGCCGCGCTCGATTCTCAGAATGCCGCAAACCGTTTTGCTTATTGATGACGTCCTAACCACCGGTGCTACACTAGCTGCTGCTGCCAAACCCTTGCTGGAATCAGGTCTGGCCGTCACTGGTGTGACGGTATCGTCCGAGCATCGTGCAAAATCACGTTTTTAGGCTTGGGATCAACGTTTTTTCCGTACGTGTCACCAATCCAATCAACTTGAGTCATAGATTTAAAAACGGTATACTATAGGTGCCTGGAATGTCAGTTGCCCTTGTTTTTGAACCGACATGACTGAAAAGGGAGCCCGCGTCAATGTGGAATACGGTCAGACCCCCAGACGCTGTCTGACAGGGGAAGACCCAAGACCGCTGCAGGGCACCCACCTAGCTACAATGCTGGGTGTCAAAAAAGGGGCCGGCATTTCGGGTTCTTCGCTTTTTTTGATATAATATTCGCGATAAAGCTATGGAAGGGAATACGATATGGGGCTTTTTGCTGACGCAAAATCGATTGCCAAACGAGATCCTGCAGCGAAAGGTGTCTGGCAGGTTGTCTTTTTATACCCGGGGTTCCATATTCTGATCTATCATCGCATCAACCATTTTCTGTATCGACATAAACTGTACTTCCCCGCAAGAATGCTATCCCAGATCGGCAAGTTTTTCACCGGCATCGAGATTCATCCCGGCGCTAAAATCGGCAATGGTCTGTTCATCGACCACGGATCCGGTGTTGTCATCGGGGAGACATCTGAAATCGGCGACAACTGCACGCTGTACCACCAGGTGACGCTGGGTGGCACCGGCAAGGAGCGCGGCAAGCGTCACCCGACTTTAGGCAACAATGTCCTGGTCGGGGCGGGCGCAAAAATTCTAGGGCCGTTCAAAGTCGGCGACAATGCCATGATCGGCGCCAACGCAGTGGTGCTCAACGAGGTGCCGGAGGATACGACCGTCATCGGGGTGCCCGGCCGGATTGTCCGCGTCCAGGGCGCTCGGGTCAGCCATAACATTGAGCTTGATCACGCCAATACGCCCGACCCGGTCGAGCAGGAGATTTGCTTGCTGCTGCACCGCATCAACGCGCTGGAAAAGAAAATGGGCGTCATACCGTCAGCACCGACCGTCATCAGTGAAACATGCGATGACGACAAGGCTGAAAAGCAAGCCGAAGCCATGAACGCCGGAGGGAATGAACAGACATGAGGATCTATAATACGAAAACCCGCAGCAAGGAAGAATTTGTCCCGCTCGAAGCAGGACATGCCAAAATCTACGTCTGCGGTCCGACCGTTTATAATTACTTCCACCTGGGTAATGCACGGCCGTTTATCACCTATGATACACTTCGCAGATATCTTGAGTATACCGGTATGACCGTGACCTATGTCCAGAATTTCACAGATATCGACGACAAGATGATCAACAAGGCCAACGACGAAGGGATCACCATCCGCGAGCTGGCAGACCGATACATCGAGGCATATTTTCACGATGCCGACCGCTTGAATATCCGGCGCGCGACAATTCATCCTCGGGCGACCGAGAGCATGGATACGATCATCTGGCTGGTCAAGACTCTTGAAGAGAAGGGCTATGCCTATGAAACAGGCGGTGGCGTCTATTTTGACGTTGCCAAGATGGATGACTACGGCAAGCTATCGCGAAGAAATCTTGAAGAGCTGGCTTTCGGAGCCAGTGACCGGGTCGACTCGAATGAGGAGAAGAAGAATAGTTTCGACTTCGCACTGTGGAAAAAGAAAAAGCCTGGCGAGCCGTCCTGGCCGAGCCCCTGGGGCGAAGGCCGCCCCGGCTGGCATATCGAGTGCTCGGCCATGATCAAGCAGCACCTGGGCGACACGATTGATATCCATGGCGGCGGGCAGGACCTTGTATTCCCACACCATGAAAACGAAATTGCGCAAAGTGAATGCGCCAACGCAAAACCCTTTGTCCGCTACTGGATGCACAATGGCTTTATCAACATCGACCAGGAAAAGATGTCCAAGTCAACCGGCAACTTCTTTCTTGTCCGCGATCTGGCCCAAAACTACGATTACATGGTTCTGCGCTTTTTTATGCTCAGCGGCCATTACCGGATGCCGATCAATTTTTCAGCGGAGCTTTTATCCGCCGCCGAAAACGGCTGGGAGCGTATCCAGACCTGCCTGGACAATCTGGAATTCATCGCCCAGGCAGCCCCTGCCAAGCCGGATGGCGAGGAAGCGCTGGCCGCGGCACAGCAGCTTGGCAAGGCGATGGCCCAGTTCAAGCAAGCCTTTATCGACGCGATGGATGATGACCTGAATACCGCAGATGCGCTGGCAGCGATTTTCGAGCTGGTCAGAGCTTCAAACTCAGCCGCAGCTGTCGCCGGCCTTGACCGGGAAACAATTCTGGCCGCCCGCAAGCTGTTGATTGAACTACTGGATGTTCTAGGCTTGTACCAGGAAAAAAGCGATGAGATTCCGGAGGATGTCATGAAATTGGTCAATGACCGTACAGCCGCCAAAAAGGCACGCGATTTTGAACGGGCTGACAACCTCAGGGACCAGATTACCGACAAAGGTTATGCCGTCGTTGATACACCGCAGGGACCCAAGGTCAGCAAGGCATGATCCAGCCGGATTTCAAGGGTGACCTCCGCGAGGTCCCCGTCAGTGTGCTGGCATACATCGGGGATGCCGTATTCGAACTGGCCGTTCGCCTCTATCTAGGCCGCCAGAGCATGGGCAAAGCAGGCGAGCTGCACCGCCAGAGCATAAAACATGTCAGCGCCGCTGCCCAGGCGGCTACAGCTGACAGAATCCTGCCGCAGCTCACACCTGAAGAGCAGTCCATTTACCGCCGGGCCCGTAACAGCAGCCCGAGCAGCATGCCCAAAAACGCCAACTTGCAGGATTATCTCAAAGCCACCGGGTTTGAAGCCGTGGTGGGCTACTTGTATCTCAAGGAAGATCAGCCTCGGCTCAACGAGTTGCTGGCAGCCATACTGGAGGAAGATCAGCTATGAACCAGCGTGACCAACGTGGTCCGGGCCAGCCGTCTAAAAAACGACATCAGCCTGACCGCAAACCAGATTCAAAGCCCGCCAGTCAGCCGATGCAGCATGACCGGGCAGAAGACCTTGAACCCGGTCCATCAGACCGGCTTGAAGGCAGACATCCAATTCAGGAAGCCATTCGCGCCGGCCGGACGATCAACAAGCTTTGGGTACTGAAGCGAGAAGGCCGGCCGGATCCGGCGATCAGCCGCCTGATCACCATGGCGCGCGATGCCGGCGCTGTTTTGGTTGAAGTGGATCGCAAGGCTTTGGATGGCATGTCGACAACCCACAGCCATCAAGGGGTCATCGCTCAGGTCGCTTCGCATGATTACGCATCGCTTGACGATTTGCTCATGCAGATCAAGGCGCGGGGTGAAAGCCCGTTCCTGCTGATTCTGGCGGAGCTCAAGGAGAGCTACAACCTAGGATCGATTCTCAGGATCGCAGACGCAGCCGGCGTGCATGGTGTTATCATCCCTGTCCGTCGTTCAGTCGGCCTGGATGCCGCGGTAGCCAAGTCATCCGCTGGCGCGATTGAACATGTCCCGGTCTGCCGGGTCAACAACCTGGCGCAAACCATCGAACAATTGAAGGATCAGGGCTTCTGGATTGCCGGAACCGATGCTGAGGGCACGACCGATTATCATGACGCCAACTGGCAGGGGCCAATCGGCATCCTGATCGGCAGCGAAGGCGAGGGCTTGAGTCCAAGCATGCGCCGGCACTGCGACTTTCTGGTCTCAATCCCCATGCACGGCCAGGTTAATTCACTCAACGCCGCTGTCGCAGCCGGCATCGTGACATTTGAAGCGGCAGCCAGCCGATCCAAACAGCAACAGACGCTTTCGGAAGATGTGACTGCAAAGGAGTAATCCTGGATGCTTGGGCAATCCTATGACGGCAAGGATGACGACTTTCTGCTGGCGCTGGCAGCCAGGGGTGATCAACGCGCGATTGAAGCGCTCTTGTCGCGCTACAAAGATCTCGTCAGACGCAAGGCCTCTGCCATGTACATGGCGGGTGCCGATGCTGAAGACGTCATCCAGGAAGGTATGATCGGCCTCTATAAAGCTATTCGGGATTTTAAGCCGGTTCACCAGGTGCCGTTTCCGGCGTTCGCGTCTTATTGCATCATGTCGCAGATTACGGATGCTGTTCGCCAGGCTTCAAGGAAAAAGCACGGCCCGCTGAATGAGTCATTGTCGCTGAACTTTCTGGTCTCTTCCTCGGATAGCAGTGAATTCCAGATTCAGGATCTACTGGTCGGAGAATCCGACCCGGAAGAGGACCTCCTGGATCAGGAGAACTTGTCCGATCTGCAGGTATTCTTCATGACCGGCCTGTCCAAGCTTGAACAGCAGGTTGTCCTGCTTTACTTGCAGCAACTCAGTTACCAACAGATTGCTGATTGTCTGTCCAGCAACGTCAAGACGGTTGACAACGCTTTGGGCAGAGCTCGCCAGAAACTGCTGCGATTCAGGAAAGACAGCAGGGATGCTTCATTGGACTAGAAGGCGAAATCAGCTCGCGACCATGCGGTTTTTCAATAAATCAATCGTTTGGTCCGACAGGCCGCACAGGGAGAGGTAGTCTTCCGCGCTGTTGAATTCGGCGTGGAAGAATGCCAGCGTTTGCTCCATACTTTCCGGCTTCGTCTCAAAAAAGTGCAGCGCTTCGGGTTCGATTTCGGATATGAACGATTGAAACAGTGGTTTGAGATAAGTGGCACTGATCTGGTAGTTGGCGATGATATCGACATCGTCAACGTCTGCCAGCAGCAGCAGCAGCGCGGCGACCAGGCCGGTCCGGTCCTTGCCGTGGGTGCAGTGGAAGAATGCCGCGCCTTGATTCGACTCGGCCAGGCGCTCGAATACCTCGGCGATATAGTGCCGTGCGTGCTGCAGCATGTTGATATAGATTTCGTGAAGCTGGACAAAGCGTTGCTCGTTCGGTTTTTCATTCATGCCGACGATGGTCTGCATCATGTCCTGGCCTAAAAGCGGAATGTTCGCATATGCGATGGACGACTGATCCTTGAGCCGGTGGTCGGAAGTCTGGCGGATTTCAGATGGGCTCCTCAGGTCAATGACTG
Organism: uncultured Saccharofermentans sp.; assembly: GCA_963675845.1. Classification (GTDB taxonomy): domain Bacteria; phylum Bacillota; class Clostridia; order Saccharofermentanales; family UBA5734; genus UBA8949. The sequence continues at coordinate 1,358,455 of OY776634.1, forward strand.
ATTGAACAGGAAAGTCCAGCAGCGTCAAGAGGTCATGGTTGTCCAGGTTTATCGGCGCATCCGCGCGTAAAAAGCGGCCGAAAGCCGTGCTCTTGCCATTTCGGGTCGGATATCCGCCCAGATCGCGGACGTTATACATGGTTTTTAGATTCAGCCGGGTGGATTGGTTGTTGGTTGAGACAGGCATGCAAGCCTCCGTTTAAAATTTATGGGATGTTCATGTTTGAAATTGTACTTTATTATATCATTAAAGAACGAATAAAAGCTTGAGCGAAGGTGAACAAACCGTGACGAATGACTCAAACCGCAAACCCCGGCAGCATATCCGCGTCGATGCCGACGCTTGTCCTGTCAGTGTCCGCAGCATTGTCGAAAGAATATCACAGAAAAAAGGGATTCCGGTTGTCTACTACATCGATGACAGCCATGAGCTTGATCCGAGATACGGCGAAGTCCGCCAGGTTGGCCGCGGCCGGGACGCTGTCGACCTGGCTCTGATCAACCAGACACAGGCGACGGATCTGGTGATTACCCAGGACTATGGCCTGGCGGCACTGGTGCTGGCCAAGGGTGCTCTCGCAGTGCATCCCGGCGGCATGGAATATACAGATCACAATATCGACAGGCTTCTGGCGGAAAGACATCTGGCGGCCAAAGCCAGAAAGGCCGGCGAACGAATCCGCCACCATAAGAAGAGAAACCACCAGGATAACGAGAGCTTCGAACACTGCTTTCGCCGGCTGGCCGGTACTTTGGCATCGAAGTGATCTGAATGGCGCATCAATTAAAAGAGGCGGTTCCACCAAGGGAACCGCCTCTTAAGCATTTGTCGCCGAGTCTGATCAGGCGTCGATGTATTTTTGCATCATGACGTGGTGACGGCGCACTTGTTCGATTTCATCTTCCTCATAGGGGCAATCCTGAACATGATAAGCCCGCTGGCCTTCGAACTCAGAGGCGATATAGCCATCCCAGCCGACTTCCTTGAGAATTCGGATGGGGTCTTTGTAATTGATGGTCAGCTCTTCGTAGTTCTTATCGATCCGGTTGAACTTGCCGTGGAAATGGACGATTGAATCAGCGATATCCCGAAGCAGTTCAGGATCGTTGTAGCGGTTCATGCGGCGCGCCAGCATGAGAATATGGTCGATGTATTTGCCGCTGCCCATACTCTTGGCCTTTTCCTCGATTTCGTCAACCGGTGTGGATTTGAGCAGGTTTTCACTGACATAATCAACGACTTTGGAACTTTCGCCCATCATGCGCGCCAGGTTGAGTTCAGCTGCCGACACACCTTTCTGGAAAATGCCGAAGTCGGGGATCAGGGCAACGTATTTAGTATTCTTGCGCTGCCGCATTTCCACAATGTTCTGGATCCACTGGTCCGTGATCATCAGGGGCGCGTGGATCTCCTGACCCATCACGACGCCATACTGTTCAGCGGCCGGGATACTGGCTTCGATAACCTCAGGCCGGACACAGGACAGCACCCGGATGCAGTAGAAGCCGAGCTGGGACGCCAGTTTCAGATCCTTGGCCATCCGCTGCACCTGTTCGGCAACGGTCAGCTCACGGGTATTGTACAAGCGGTAATTGATAAATGAGTCCATGCAGGTCGGCCGAGTCTTGTACTGGTCCATCCAACCCTTCCACCGGTCAATGCCAGCCTCGGAGATATCGGGATAGACAGCGTCTGGATAGCGCTCGACTGGCATTTGCTCATAGATCAGCTCAATGCCATCGGCGTTAGCGGATTCTACGACGGTCCGGATGCAGCCTTCCAGATCAAGGTCGCCCTTGAGGTAGGCCTGCTGGTAACTGTATAGCGATACACCGCGTTTGATTGCCATGATACGTCTCCTTTCAAACCTTGACGGCGCCGAGGTTATAGCCGTCGACGGTCATGTGGGCGATGGTTGGCTGCATCAGCCAGCGGCCGCCATAGCTCATACGGATGCTACAGCCCACTTCAACACGGTGGAACCCGGTATCCAGTCCATTTTCGACCGGAACGAACACGGTGGCCTTGACCCCGTATTCCCAGCGCATGGTCGCGACCGTTTCGATCATCGGCCAGGTATAGCTGTGTCCATCCACGATCAAGGTCAAAACTTCCTTGGGATACTCGTAACCGTTCACCTTGACGAACAGGTCATTGACCATGCTCAGGGAAACGCCCCTGTAATAAGGGATGATGAGCGTGAACTGGAAGCCGATCCTGTTGCCGTCTTCTAAAACAACATTCTCGACTTCATCTGGATTCAACATGTATTTTTGGTTGATGTCCATACAGGTCTCCTTTCTGTTCTGAAACTCAAGCCGACGTTCGGCCAGTTTTGTGCTTACAAATCAATTATAACAGCCTTGACCACTTCAATATCGGCACAAGAAGGTCAATTGGTTTCCCTCTTGGCAACCGATTTCGACACCCGAAAATTATTCCATCAAGTGAAAAGTACAGGCCATGGATGCTGCTGATGAGGGTTAGCTCAGATGACGCACGGGTGCTGAGAGCAATTTATGCAAGTTAGATCACAACAAATCACATTTGCATTTTGACTGACAGGCGTAAAATAAGAGTAGAGAAACAGATGAATCGACTCGTCAGGTGACATTGCACTTGCCAGGAGAAGGAGATACTGTCATGAAATTACCCTATACGATTGACCTAAAAGGAAAAACCGCAGTCATTACCGGCGGCGGCGGCGTGATCTGCAGCCAGTTCGCACTGGCACTGGCTGAATGCGGCGCGAAAGTTGCTCTGATCGGTCGAACTCAATCCAAGCTGGACCGGGTTGCCGAACAGATCAAGGCTAAAGGCGGCGAAGTATTCAGCATTTCGGCGGATGTTCTGGACCCGGCAGCCATCCGCTCCGCGAGCTATGAGATCAGCAAGAAGTTTGGGCCATGCGATATCCTGATCAATGGTGCCGGCGGCAACCATCCGAAAGGCACAACGACCAAGGAGTACTTTGAATTAGAAGATCTCCAGCATCATAAAGACCTTGTCACGTTCTTCGATCTGGATCCGGATGGCATCGAGACAATCTTCAACCTCAATTTTCTCGGCACGCTGATTCCCACCCAGGTTTTTGCCAGAGGGATGGTTGACCGGAAAGATTGCGTGATTATCAACATCTCGTCGATGAATGCCTTAACCCCGCTGACCAAGATACCGGCCTACAGCGGCGCAAAAGCGGCCATATCCAACCTGACTCAATGGCTGGCCGTCCACTTTTCGAAGGTTGGCATCCGCGTCAACGCGATTGCCCCGGGATTTTTCGTATCCGAGCAGAACCATCACTTGCTGTTCAATGACGACGGGACGCCCAGCGCCCGCGCCGACAAGATTTTAAACATGACCCCGATGGGGCGTTTCGGTGAGGTCGACGAACTGGTCGGCACACTGCTCTGGCTGGTGCACGCACCGTCGTCCAGGTTTGTCAACGGCATAGTGGTTCCGGTGGACGGCGGCTTCTCCGCATATTCCGGTGTCTAGCCCATCGAAAAACCACGCCATGAACGAATGATTATTTTCAAACAAGAACGATAACGGAGACAAGATCATGACCCATAGCAAACAAGTACTGATTGATATGCCCAAAAACCATGATTTCATGATATGCGTCGATTCAGACGGCTGTGCCTTCGATGCCATGGAAATCAAGCAGAAGGAATGCTTCTGTCCGAACTTCATCAACGTCTACAACCTGCAGCCGGTGTCCAAATATGCCCGTGAGTGCTGGGAGTTTGTCAATTTATACTCCTCAAGCCGCGGCTGTAACCGCTTCCACGCGATTATCAAAACGCTGGATCTTCTCGCCCGGCGGCCGGAAGTCGCTGCTCGAGGCTTTGAAGTGCCTGATACGACGGGTCTTCGCCGATGGGTTGAGACGGAAAGCCGTCTGGGCAACCCGGCTTTGAAAGAAGCGATCGACAAGACGGGTGACCCGTCGCTGAAGCAGGCGTACCGGTATTCGACCGACGCCAATGAAGCCGTTGCAAAAATTGTGCGCGGCGTCCCGCCGTTTTCACTGGTTCGAGAGTCGCTGGCCAAAGGCGCTGATATGGCGGAGATGGTTGTTGTATCGGCGACGCCAGCCGAAGCCCTTGACCGCGAATGGGGCGAACACGGCCTTTTGCCGTATATGACGGTTGTCGCCGGTCAGGAAGTCGGGACGAAAACGGATCAGATTCAGGCGGCTGTTTCCGGCCGCTACGATCCCGAAAAAGTCATCATGATCGGAGACGCGCTCGGCGATCTGGATGCCGCGAAAGCCAACAATGTCTTGTTCTATCCGATCAACCCCGGTGATGAAGACCGGTCATGGCACCGCTTCTACCACGAAGCCTTTAACAAGTTTATCGGCGGCGAGTACGCAGGAGCTTATGAAGACGCGGTCATCCGGGCGTTCAAAAACTGCCTGCCCGACTTGCCGCCGTGGCAAGCTTAGCTTAAGCCGAACAGAACAATTCAAATACATGAGGTGAGACCCATGGTCAGCATATCCCTACGGGCGACAGACCGGACAATTTCAGATGTTGAAGTCAAGCAGGCCTTGGCCAAATCGATTGAAGGCCGGCAGCTCGGCAAGGTTCTATTGTTGCCGCCGGACATGACGAGGCTTCATTCCTATGCGAACCGGATTACGGAATACTACTACAATCTGCTCAAAGATTCCTGTCAGGTTGACATCATGCCGGCGCTCGGAACGCACGACGCCATGACCGAAGCCGAATGCCGCGCGTTTTTCGGGGCGGACATACCCTATGAGCGTTTTGTTCCCCACCGTTGGCGAGACGATATCGTCAAAATCGGAACGGTGCCGGCGGATTTCATCCGGGATGTCAGTGACGGGCTGCTGGATTATCCGATCGATGTTGAAGTCAACCGCCGGATCCTCGATCCGTCGTATGACTTGATCATCTCGCTGGGGCAGGTATTGCCGCATGAAGTTGTCGGTATGGCCAATTACAGCAAGAACATCTTTGTCGGCTGCGGCGGTGAAAGTATCATCAACCGTTCGCACTTCCTCGGAGCTGTTTACGGTATGGAGAAGATGATGGGGCGCGACCATACACCAGTCCGCAAGGTGTTAGACTACGCGGAGAAAAACTTCATCCAGAACCTGCCGATCCTGTATGTCCTGACCGTGACGACAGTCGAACGAGAGCAGCTCCAACTGGAAGGGCTGTACATCGGACGCCAGCGCGTTCTTTTTGAGCGGGCGGTTGAACAGAGCCAGGCCCGCAACATCTGTTATCTCGACCGGGCACCGAAGAAAGTCGTCGTGTATCTGAACGAGCAGGAGTTTAAAAGCACCTGGCTGGGCAACAAGGCAGTCTACAGGACCCGAATGGCCATCGCCGATGGCGGCGAACTGGTTATTCTGGCGCCCGGCGTCAAAAAGTTTGGGGAAGACGAGCAAATCGACCAGCTGATCCGGAAATATGGTTACAGCGGCCGGCTCCAGGTGCTGGCTGACTACAAGGCAAGCGATGAATTGAAGAACAACATGTCAGCTGCCGCGCACCTGATCCATGGATCTTCGGACGACCGGTTCACGATCACCTACGCGGTCCGCCACATGGACCGTGAGCAGATCGAGGGGGTCGGCTTCCGCTATCTATCGCTCGATGAGGCGCTGAAGAGCTATCCCCCTGACCAGCTGGAAGACGGTTGGAATACGCTGGCAAACGGTGAGGAGATCTATTACATCAGCAATCCGGCGATCGGCCTTTGGGCTGACAGAAACCGGTTTGAAGGATGACCTTAATCATGGAGGACCTGTAAAATGTCAAATCAAGACCTGATCCTGACAAGCCCGACGGCACAACGCCTCTACTCGGCCTATGCCCAGACTGCCCCGATTTACGATTACCATTGTCATTTGTCCGCCAAAGAGATTCTCGAGGACAAGGTCTTTACAGACATTGCTGACATGTGGCTCGGCCATGACCATTACAAGTGGCGCGCGATGCGCCAGGCCGGCGTTGCGGAAGCGCTGATCACCGGTTCTGCCGCGCCAGCTGATAAGTTCCGGGCTTTCGCACGAACCGTCGCCCGGCTGGTCGGCTGCCCGCTTTACGATTGGGTGCATCTTGAACTTGACACTTATTTCGGCATTGCAGAACCTTTGGATGAAAAAAGCGCTGACCGGATTTACCGGGCATGCAACAAAAGTCTCCGTGAGCGGAGCCTTCGGCCATCCGACCTGATCCGGCAGTCGAATGTTCAACTGATCGGGACAACTGACGACCCGACGGACGATCTGGCCGCGCATTTTGAGCTTGCCAGATGCAAGCCGGCCGACTGTCGTGTCATCCCGACATTTCGGCCGGATCGGGCGCTCAATATTCAAAAAGCCGAGTTCGCTGATTATCTTGCCAGTTTGGCGGATTGTGCCGGCTATGGGGCGATCCGGGACTTTGCCGGTCTTGTTGCAGCCTTGCGCCAGCGGGTCAGCTTTTTTGGCCAGGCTGGATGCCTGATGTCTGACCATTCGCTTGAAGCGCTGGATTTTGTGGACAGCAGTCGGGAACAGGCGGACGCGGTGCTTAAGGCTAGGCTTTCCGGCAAGACTGTCAGCGCCGATGAAGCTCGGGTATTTAGCAGCCAGCTGCTAGTCGAATTGGCCGGCCTATACACTGAATTCCAGTGGGTCATGCAATTGCATGTCGGCGCGCTGCGTAATGTCAGCAGCCGGATGTTTGCCCGGCTGGGTGCCGACAAGGGATTTGACGTCATGAATGATTTTCAGGTGGCCGTGCCGCTGGCTGCTTTGCTCAACCGTCTGGAATCAAAAGGAACCCTGCCGGCTACAATTCTTTATACATTGAACAGCAAGGACAACCTGGTGCTGTCTACCCTGCCGCAGTGCTTCGCCGATTCAGCGATGCCCGGCAAGATCCAGTTCGGCGCGGCCTGGTGGTTTAACGATACGCAGGGCGGCATTGAATCCCATATTAAATCCCTGGCTGAACAGGGCATACTGCCGACATTTATCGGGATGCTGACCGACTCGAGAAGCTTTCTGTCATACACACGGCATGACTATTTCCGACGCATTCTCTGCCAGTTTATCGGCGAGCGATTTGACCGTGGGGAATATCGGGCATCCGAAGAAATTCTAAAGGAACTGGTTGAAGGTATCTGTTACAAGAACATCGTCCGGTATCTGCATTTATAAACCAATACCGGTGCAAACGTGCCGGAGAAAAAGAGAGGTGAATCATGATGAAAGACTGCAAATATGCGCTGGTGCTGCCGACCAGCATGGGCGTCCGTCTGACGCCAGCCGACCGCCAGCCGGTCAGTACAAGCTACCAGTATTCTATGCAGGCGACCAGCGCCGAATCGAATGTCGGCAATGTTTCCGCATCTCTTGGGCTGAAGGTCAAGGTGCTGACCGCTTTTGTTGAGGGCAGCGAAATCTCGGCATTTATCCGCGGCGAACTGCGCAAGCGAAATTTTGAATTTGAAGGCCCGGAAGTTCCCGCGGGCGGCCCCTGGGGTTATCGCCATCAGTTCAATATCGCGGACAGCGGATTTGGCATGCGCGGTCCGCGAGTCCAGAACGACCGTGCCGGCGAAGTCGGACGGACGCTCAATGTCAACAGTTTCGATCTTGAACGGCTTTTCAACCGGGAAGAATGCCAAGTGCTGCACTTGTCCGGACTGATTGCCGCGCTGTCACCGGAAACAAGCGAATTCTGTGTCTCGCTGGCGCGTGCAGCCCAGCAGGCTGGGACGAAGGTCAGCTTCGATCTCAATTACCGGGCGTCCTTCTGGGCAGGGCGGGAGCGCGATCTGCGCAAAGCATTCACCGAGATCGCCGGCCTGTCTGATATCCTGATTGGCAACGAGGAGGATTTCCAGCTGGCACTGGGCATTGAAGGCCCTGAAGCCGGCGGCGAGAATTTGTCTGACAAAATCGATGCCTTTAAGGGCATGATCGGCCGGGTCAAAAAGGCATTTCCCCAGGCGACAACATTCGCGACCACGCTGCGCGAAGTCATCAGCGCCAACCAGCATCGGTGGGGCGCCATTTTGCTTCATGACAATCAGTGGTCCGTAGTTGATCCCAGGGACATTCCAGTATACGATAGAATAGGCGGCGGCGACGGATTCGTTGGCGGCATGCTGTACGGCATGCTGCAGGGCTGGCCGCCTGAACAGTGGGTTCAGTTCGGGTGGGCGACCGGCGCCATGGCGGCGACACTGTCCACCGATTACGCCCAGCCGGTCAGTGAAGAGCAGGTCTGGGCCATTTATGAAGGCAATGCGCGCGTCAAGCGCTGATCAAGAAAGGCGGAACACTATGAAAAAAAGCGACATCGGTGTGATCGGACTTGCGGTTATGGGCGAGAATCTGGTCTTGAACATGGCGAGCAAGGGGTTTCAGGTCTCGGTTTTCAATCGGACGACCGACAAGGTTAAAGCTTTCGTTGAAGGCCGTGCCAAAGGCAAGAGTATTGTCGGTGCGTACAGCCTGGAAGAGCTTGTCTCCCAGTTGGAGCAGCCGAGGAAAATCATGATGATGGTCAAGGCCGGTCAGCCGGTTGATGATTTCATTGAACTGCTGATACCGCTGCTAGACGAGGGCGATATCCTGATCGACGGCGGCAACTCGCATTTCCCGGATTCGATCCGGCGAACGAAAGCCGTTGAAAGCAAAGGCCTTCTTTACATCGGCACCGGCGTGTCCGGCGGTGAGGAAGGCGCCCTGAAGGGTCCATCGATCATGCCGGGCGGGTCCAAGGCTGCCTGGTCTGCCGTCCGACCGATCTTCCAGTCGATCGCGGCCAAAGTCGAAGACGGATCACCCTGCTGTGACTGGGTCGGTGAGGATGGCGCCGGACATTTTGTCAAAATGGTCCATAACGGTATAGAGTACGGTGACATGCAGCTGATCTGCGAAGCCTATCAGCTGATGCGCGATGTGTTGGGCATGAGCGCGCCTGAGATGCACGAAGTTTTCAAGGCCTGGAATGAAGCCGAGCTGGACAGCTATCTGGTTGAGATCACCCGCGACATCCTGGCCTACAAAGACGAAGACGGCCAGCCGCTGGTCGACAAGATTCTGGATACCGCCGGACAGAAAGGCACCGGCAAATGGACCGCCAGCACAGCACTGGACGAGGGCATTCCGCTGACCCTGATCGGCGAGGCGGTTTTCTCGAGATGCCTGTCGGCCATGAAGGCTGAACGTGTTGTCGCCGCGAATGCATTTAAACGGTCCAAACCGAAATTCGACGGCGATCGCCAGGCGTTTATCGATGATATCAAGCAGGCACTATATGCAGCCAAGATCATATCCTATGCCCAGGGGTTCACCCTGATGCAGGCTGCGGCCAAGGTCTACGGCTGGAACCTGAACTATGGATCCATTGCCCTGATGTGGCGCGGCGGCTGCATTATCCGCAGCGTTTTCCTCGGCAAGATCAAAGAAGCCTTCGATGCTGATCCTGGCTTGAAAAACCTGGTCCTGGATCCCTACTTCAAGCAGACCATCGAAACCTGCCTGCCAGCCTGGCGCAGGGTTGCAGCCCAATCCGCGCTCCAGGGCGTCCCGGCTCCGGCGATGACTTCCGCGCTATCCTACTTCGACGGCTACACAACCGAATTCCTGCCGGCCAACCTGCTGCAGGCCCAGCGCGACTATTTCGGTGCCCATACCTATGAGCGCCTCGACTCGGCACGCGGCGAGTTTTTCCACACCAATTGGACCGGCGAGGGCGGCGATACGGCTTCGACAACCTACAACATCTGACTTGACAGCGACGAAAAGCAATTGGTGCAATGAACGAGGTGAATTTGGCAGCCTGCCGAATTCACCTCGTTTTTTCTTGAGACGGCCCGGGCAGGCCTTTTGCAGGGCGTCTAGAGCAAAAGATATCCTGTCTGGTGCTTTGCGACCATTAGTATTGGAATAAACTCGAATTGTAAATCTTGCGCACTGTCGATATAATATAAGCGCTGCTGTACCTACAGCAGGGTCAGTTAAAGACGTACTCATCTTAATATAGGAAGTTGCACTCAAGATGAAAAAATGGCAGCAACAATTTCAAACCCGGCAGCACATGGTCAGCAGTGATTATGAGATCTACCACTATTTCGATCGCGGCATGGACAGCGTCCGGCTGCACCACCATGATTTTTTTGAAGTCTATTTTCTGATCGGCGGCAATGTTTCCACTCAGATTGAAGGCGGAAATTTCAACCTGGAGCCCGAAGATATCATCCTTATTCATCCCAGCGAACTGCACCAGACCATTGTCCACAACCATGACCGGCCTTATGAGCGGATTGTCCTGTGGCTGGACCGAAGCTATGTCAGTTCGCTGTCAACCGACCAGTCTGATTTGGGGGACTGCTTTGAGCTGGCGCGGCAGAACAATGTCATCCGCACCAATGTTGAACGCAGGCAGTATTTCAGAAGCCTGCTGAACAAACTGTTGTCCATGACCAGGTATAAGGGGTTTGGTTCCGATCTGTATCCCAAAGTCTATGTCACCGAGATCCTGCTTTTTTTGAATGAGGAACTCGCAGGCGGCAGTGACCAGCAATCTTATTTTGCCCGAAACAGCTGCCTGATCGACAGCGTGATCGATTATATCAACGAGCACATTGATGAAGATATCCGGCTGGACACCCTGGCTGATTTGTTCTATTTGAGCAAGTTTCACTTGTCCAGGAAGTTCAAGGAACAGACAGGCACGACGCTTCACCGCTATATCGTCCAGAAGAAGCTGATTTTCGCCAAGGAACTGATTGCGCAAAACCAGCCGATTATCGAGGTTTACCGGCAATCCGGCTTTGGAGATTACTCGAATTTTTTCAGAGCTTTTAAAAACGAGTACGGCATAACGCCTAAGCAGTACTACGGACAGATCAGCAAAAGTGCTGAAGATCACTAGCTTCCAGGGGCTTGAACGCCCGGTTCAGGTCTGTAGAGGGCGGGCTGTTCTGATCAGACCGAAATACGCGATCAGGGCAGAAACGAAGCTGATGATCGCGCCGACATAAAAGGCCCAGCGGTAGTTGGGCAGGGCATAAGCCAAGGTGATCAGCGGCGGTCCCAGAGACTGGCCGATCCGCAGCATGGCGCCGTTGAGGGACATAAAGATAGCGCGGTATTCCAGGATCGCTTCATCCGCCAGCAGGGTCTGGATGACCGGAATGATCATGCCGTGGCCGATGCCAAAGATCAGCATCGGGACAATAAACAGCCATAGGCTGTCGATCAGGGCGATCATGACCAGGGCGACAATGTAGCAGATAAAGCCGAACCGAAGCATCTTCTCACGCTTGAAACGGCGGCTGATCCGACCGAGCTGCGAAGACGTCAGCGAGGTCGTGATCGACATGATGAACATGATGATCCCGATGTTCAAGGGGGATGCGCCGAACCTTAGACCCAGCATGACGGAAAACGCGGTGGATAGACAGCCGAATAGCACGATGAATGTCAGGATGCCAAGCGCGAATATCGATACAACGCGAACATTTCGGATCCCGCGCCAGGCTCCGATGAAGTAGTCCTTCAAGCTCTGGGTTGAACGGGGCTCCGGGTTGTTCAGGAGCCAGATCATCGCCAGACCCAGGGGAATAGCCAGGAAGGGCAGAAAGAACGGGAAATACCAGGCGAAGGTCGCCAGGGCGCCGCCGAGCAGGGGAAAGGACGCCGTGCCGATGCTTAGGACACTGGCGTTGATGCCCATGACGCTGGTCCGCTGCAACCCTTTGTACATGTCGCCGATGATTGTCGTGTTGAGCGCGCCCAGCGAGGCCGCGCCGGCGCCTTGGACAATGCGCAGCGCCAGGAGAGTATCGAAATCTCTGACAAAACCGCACAGGCCGCCGGCCGTGCCGAACAGCAGTAGGGAGATCACCAGAATGCGCTTGCGGCCGAAACGGTCAGCCGCGACGCCCAGTACGGGTGTCAGGATGACTGCCGGCAGGGTGAAGAATGTGATCAGGAGGCCGATTTGGCCTTTGGACAAACTGAATTCGGTTATGATCTTCGGGAAAGCCGGTGTGATGCTGGACACGCCTAGGACGGCCATCAGGGTGACGCCGAAAATCATCAGCATATTTCGCTTGGCTCCGATTTTACTTGCACTGGTCAAGGCGATCCCTCCGATTTTTACAAAATAACTAATTGGTTATTTAAACGCTTTTTGTATTATAGCATGAAGCTTTGCAGACAGCATAATTCGATTTTGAGTTAACTTGAACGCATTATAAGTCCTTATTTGATTGACAGGCAGGCAATTGCTTTGCTAAAATTTTGCTTAACTGTTGTTTAAAGACAACAGGATCAGATCATCAGCACCACAAGATACCTATGATCAACTCATCATGACTTGGAGGAAAAAATCATGAAGCGATTTCTGAAGCTGACCATGACCTTGCTGATTATTGCCACCCTCGGCCTATTGCCGCTGACGGCCTGTTCAGACAAGACCGACACCATCAAAATCGGCGTCATCCAGTTTGTCGAGCACCCGGCGCTTGACGCGTCTTACCAGGGCTTTGTCGATGCGCTGGCTGACAACGGCTATGTGGATGGCGAGAACATCTCCATCGACTTGGAGAATGCTCAAGCCGAGCCGTCCAACTGCAATACGATTGCCACCCAGTTCCTGAATGACAACATGGACATGGTTTTGGCGATCGCGACCCCGTCTGCCCAGGCGGCTGCAAATGTTATCAAGGATATCCCCATCCTGATTACGGCTGTCACTGATCCGGCTGATGCCCAGGTTGTCGCCAGCAACGAAGCACCTGGCGGCAATGTCACCGGCACATCCGATCTGACGCCGATCCGTGAACAGTTCGACCTGATGATGAAGCTGCTGCCGGACGTCAAGACGGTTGCCGTCCTTTACACTTCCAGCGAAACCAATTCCGTTTTCCAAGCCAACATCGCCAAGGAAGCGGCTGCCGAACTGGGTCTTGAAGTCGTTGAGGCTACTGTTTCGGCGTCCAATGAAATTCAGCAGGTTGTCGAGTCTGTCATCGACAGCGTCGATGCCATCTACATCCCGACCGACAATACCTTTGCCAGCGCCATGGCAACGGTCACCATGGTGACCGAGCAGGCCAAGATGCCGGTCATCGTCGGTGAGGAAGGCATGGTCAAAGGCGGCGGTCTCGCAACCGTGGGTATCGACTACTACAACCTGGGCTACCAGACCGGCGAAATGGCCGTCCGCATTCTCAAGGATGGCGCTGATCCGGCGGAGATGCCCATCGAGTATCTCGAGAATGTATCCGTGACCATCAATACTGATATGGCGGCGTCTATCGGGGTAGAGATCCCGGAAGACCTCGCGGCTGAGAACAATTACGTTTCAGCAGAATAAGCAAGACGACCCGACTGGGGCGTTTCGGAACAGCACAGCTGCCCGAAACGCCCTTTTCCCAGCTTAGGGGGCTTTTGGCTTCAGCCATTTGATCGGACTGTCAAAGGAGCAGTGCCTGACCATGTTATGGATAATACAAAGCGCCATATCGCAAGGCATCCTCTGGGGCATCATGGCCCTGGGTGTCTACATCACTTTCAGGGTTTTGAACTTCGCCGACCTGACGGTTGACGGCAGCTTCACCACCGGCGGCGCGATTTCCGCTGTCATGGTGATGAACGGAACCAACCCGTTGGTGGCGATCTCCATAGCCATGATCGGCGGCATGGTCGCCGGGCTCTGTACCGGGCTGCTCAACACCAAACTCAAGATCCCGGCCCTGCTGGCCGGTATTCTGACGCAGATTGCCCTGTATTCGATCAACCTGCGCATTATGGGATCACCCAACATCGCCTTGCTGAGAATCGAGACGATTTTCACCCGGCTTCGCGACGCGGGTTTCCCGAGCCGCTGGGTTGTCATGGTCCTGGCAATCGCGTTCACCCTGATTGTCATTGCCCTGATGTACTGGTTCTTCGGCACTGAAATCGGCAGCGCCGTCCGGGCAACCGGCAACAACCCGCGGATGATTCGCTCCCTGGGCGTCAACACGGATACAACGACCATTCTCGGGCTGGTTCTGGGCAACGGCCTGGTCGCACTTTCCGGCGGCCTGGTGGCCCAGCAGCAGGGTTATGGCGATATCGGCATGGGCACCGGCGCCATCGTTATCGGGCTGGCTGCCATTATCATCGGTGAGGTCCTGTTCCTCAAGACATCGTTCCTGATGCGCCTGATCGGCGTTATCCTGGGTGCGGTGGTTTACCGGATCGTGATCGCGCTGGTCTTGAAGCTGGGTTTGAATTCAACCGACATGAAGCTGTTTACTGCCATTCTGGTCGCCCTGGCGCTTTATCTGCCAAGGCTTAAGTCAAACGCTCAGCAATTCAATTTACGCAGGAGGGATGGCAGTGCTTGACCTGATTGAAATCAATAAAACTTTTCATCCGGGAACACCCAACGAAAACCATGTCCTCCACGATGTCAGCCTGCATTTGGACAACGGAGATTTTGTGACCGTGATCGGCGGAAACGGCGCCGGCAAATCCACTGTCCTGAACATTATTTCTGGGCTCTACCTGCCGGATAACGGACAGGTGACGATTGACGGACAAAATGTCACCTGGCTTGCGGAGCACAAGCGTGCGCCGTATCTCGGCCGTGTTTTCCAGGATCCCATGCAAGGCACGGCAGGCGACCTGGGCATTGACGAGAATCTGGCGCTGGCAGCCCGCCGCGGCAAGCGCCGCGGACTGTCCTGGGGCATTACCAAAGCAGAACGCGAGCAGTACAAAACGACACTCAAAGGGTTCAACCTCGGTTTGGAAGGCCGACTGGACACCAAGGTACGGCTGCTCTCCGGTGGTCAGCGCCAGGCGCTGACGCTGCTGATGGCAACCCTCAAGCGCCCCAACATCCTGCTGCTCGATGAGCATACCGCTGCTCTGGACCCCAAAACCGGCGCTAAGGTGCTGGAGCTGACGCAGCAGCTGATTGCGGAAAACAACCTGACCACCCTGATGATCACGCACAATATGCGCGACGCGATTCATTACGGCAACCGCCTGATCATGATGCATGCCGGCAGGATCATTCTGGACATCCGCGGTGAAGAGAAGCAAAAACTGACGGTCGAGGATCTGCTGCACCAGTTTGAGAAGGTCAGCGGTACCGTTTTGGATAACGACAGGATGATTTTGTCATAACGCGTATCTTGATTCAATGAAAGCCAAAAGATTGCAAAAAGAACCGCTGTCGCAAATGCTTCAGCGGTTTTTAAGTCGGCGTTTACGACAGTTTGACAAAGACTCATTCACCCCGAGTAAAAAAGGCCGTCAATCACCGTATGGAGCGGGAAAAGCTCCGAATCGATTTGAATGGTGTTTGCATCAGCTCCTTCTTCAGCGGCCTGAAGCTTGAACCAGGCCAAATCATGATTCTCGATTCTGACCTGAACCCAGTGTTTGTTGTCTGACTTGACGAGCCGCATTGTCGTTCCTTGGCTGGCAACCATGGCGGGTTTTGATTCACCAGGATCAGCATACAATGGCAGGTCCATGAGTGTTGTAACTTTCGGCTCGCCAATGTTGGGATAGGCAAGCCCGTAATCAACCAATGAGTAGTATTCAGGGATCAATGCCAGATGGCCATCGGTATCGATCTGCCAATGCTCTTCCAAAAACCATGTGCACAGGATACTGCCCCGGGTTCTGGTGGCGATCCCGCCATGTCCATCAAAAACTGTGCTGGTTATTTGGTTATCTGAACGAATGCCGTAACCATCGTTCGAAGCTGAACTGACTGTTCCTCGAGTCTGCACAGCCTGACCATCAAAGTAGTAAAAAGTGTATGTGCCGCCGCTGTGGTATTCCCCGGCATTCTCGAAAACAAGATCGATGCCGGGATCATCGATATCAAGATTTGCCAGATAAACCCGAGTACATAGATGTTCGATCCGGCTGTCATTAACCTCAATACCAGTGATGTTTCCGTCTGATGTCTCAGCAGCAGAAACCAATTCATCTGTACCATCGCCATTCAAGTCAATACGATAGATGAAACCTGGAGTGATCCCATGATAAACAAGGGTGGTTGGATCGTTTGTCGGCAGCGTTAAATCGACCGTAGGGAGACTCGGAGCCGGTGTCGGATTCTCCTTGTGAATCGTGACAGATTGAGCGAAGTTGATCAGATCGTAGATAGTGTACAGTCTGGCATTTAGGTAGAAGACATATATGGTGGATTCATTGCCGTCAGTCATGAGTGCTATCCAGTGTTCTGCAGTTTGTTCACTATCCGCGATAGGGTGGCCTTCATCTTCGGCTTGAGCTATCTGCGCGGCAGTGTATAGATCAAACGAAGCTTCGAAAATGACAGTGTTCATTTCAAACCCCAGTTTTTTGTCAAAATGCGTAGTGTCTGAAACAATTGAGGCATGGTTGACCCATGGCGAGGATACTTCAATACGATCGCCTGATATTACAATGCTGTTTTCCAACCCCTTAAGATCCAGAAGAATCATGCCGCCCGCAACATCCCATGGCAAAATCTCATCAGTCGGATTCCATATCTGCTGCCTGCTCGACAAGAAGACTTTGGCTTTGTTCTCACCCCAGTAATCGAATGAGACTTGTGACAGCCCAATCGGCAGATCATATTTGAAATCATCCAAATCCCATACAGACGGACTGGCCTGTGCCATTGAAGGATCCGTCTGAGCACCAGGTGATTCTGAAGTCTCATGGGTCAACGTTGATGACCCGGATATTCCAGGTATCAGAGCGCACCCTGCCAGAACTACGATAAGAATGACAGCAAGCGCTATCACAGAAGATGTTTTGCGCTCCTGCAGAATTATTTTGATACGCTTGTGCAGGTTGATCTCAATAAAGGATGATGTTAGCAAAGAATTAGGTTTGGTCTTGCTATCCTGTGCATAGACAGGACGTGCAGCTGTTGACAGCAGAATCTGAGCATAATTCGAACGATTATTAACTTCGGTCAAGCTGATCGTTGATTCATCGCAATAGTACTCACTGTCACGCTGCTGCCATCTGAAGGCCAGCCAAACGGTCGGATTAAACCAATGGATACTCAGCAGCAAGCACTGCAGCAATCTGAGGAAGTGGTCTCGATGCTTGAGATGGACCAGTTCATGCATGAGGATCAGCTCAATGGACGGATGATCTAGATGCTTGATCAGTTCAGCGGGGAGGACAATCCGGCAATGGCGGACGCCGAATACAAAAGGGCCGTAAATACCTGGCAACGCGACGAGCTCGACGGATTGCCTCAAACCAATGCGTTTTGCCAGACCCTCCAGTTGATTTTGCCAAAAAGCATCCATGTGTTGGCTGTGCTTACTGACGCGGTTCCTGGTTTTTAAATAACTTGAGATATAGACTGATGAGAGAACTATCATGCCAACCAACCATACAAGGCTCAGGGACAACCAGATTATTTGTTTAAGGTCAAGCTGAGCAAAAAAGCTCGCGGTATGAGTCGTTTGATCAGAAGCGATTGGTTCGGCAACGGATGTATCAGATATTGCTGAAGACTGAACAGGTATGTTCGATTCCGGATCAATGGCAAGGACTGAAATCGAACCAGCAGATAGTGGAGCAACGGCTTCATTGACAGGTGTCCAAATTTGGCTGATAGGCGATGACCAGGCGGGCAGGTTCTCAGCTATTAATGAAAAAGGGATGATCAGGACGACTATGTATACCAACCAGATCAGAGCATGGTTTTTCATGCTTATTCGTTGCCCTGCAATTGCTTTAGCTAATAGGATGACACCGAGGATCACAGTAGCGCTTAAGCTTATAGGCAGAATGAATTGCATTAATGAGATAATGTTATTTAGAAGCGTGATCATCTTTTCTGCCGCCTTTCGTAGACTCGTCAATCAGTTTTTGAAGTTCAGTGATTTCTTGGGGGGTCAGAACCTTACTCCGGACGAACTGAGCAAACATGCTGTTAAATGAACCATCGTAAACCTTATCCAAAAAAGAATGAGCTTCGTTGACCAGGATAGTATCTTTCTCATAGAGCGGGATACAGATATACCCCGGGTCTTCGCGGTGGACGACGCCCTTTTCGATCAATTTGGTGATAAAAGTATAGGTTGAGTTTCTAAACTGCCCTCTGACTTTGAGGAAATGGCTGGCGATCTCGCCGGCGCTCATCTGGCCGTGCTCCCACAGAAGTTTCATGATCTCAAGTTCTCGGTCCGAAAGTCGTGGCAATTGATGATCTGTCATAATGGCATCTCCGTTTTGAGCATGATTACTAATTAATTAGAACAATTTCATTCTATGCGTTTAGTAACTCTGTGTCAAGCTAGAGATTTTACGCTAAGTTCTACCTTCGTTATCAATCACTGGATCTTGTTGCTGTACGATTCTTCGGTTTCTTTGCATGACGTATGGAAGGCAACACATATTAGCAACGAAAAACTATAATCTACGAAGGACCTTGCAAAAGATCATATTCCCACGATTTACAAAACTTGGATTGCACAAAATATGGGGAGTGGCTGATGCTGAGGCGGCAATCTCGTACCGTGCAGCACTTTCGCTCCAATGCCCGAAAACCCTATATTCCACAGGCACTTCAAGCCTATCAAAGAAGTGTTTCGAATTCCGCATGCTCACAAAGATTCATGATCCTAACGATCCTTGCTAAAATATCATAAAAAGCCAACAGGTGACTACATGCGGAACAATCATTTTGCCAAGCTCGTGAAGTACATGAAAGACGTCTTTGGCGTTGATAAAGGACTCAGTCAATTGAATGACGCCAGAGTCAACCCGAAATACAAAACCGGTCAGGTTATTCTGCCACTGCTTCTCGGATTGCTGCTCAGGATCGAAAGTATGAATGAGCTGAAATTCATGCTTGCTGAAAACGAGTTTGGCAATGTCATTAAAAGAGGAACTGAGCTGCCTCAAATTGACACGATCAGGAATACAGTCAAGGGCATTGATCTGGATGGCTTGGAAGTCATTCTTACGCATACGGTCAAGAAAGCGATCAAGAACAAGGTGTTCAAAGACGGCACAATCGACAGGTACATGGTCGGAGCTGTCGATGGCACGAAGTTCTTCGGAAGCAAGAAGAAGAGCTGTCCAAAATGTTTGACCAGCATGGATCATTTCTACCACAGCGGCGTGGTTATGTCTACAGTCGGCAACGGACCGAAAATGGTCGTTGGATTTAACACATACAAGCCAGGTGAAGATTCAGTGAAGAAAACTGATGTTACAAAGACTTATGCCGATTTATTCGATGTCGTCGTTTATGATGCTCTGGCGTGCAACTCGCTGTGGTTCAATCACTGCCTGAATCTTGGTTTGGATTTCGTGGTTCGTGCCAAGAAGAACAAATATGTCAAGAAAGTCAAACGTCTGGCCAACAAGCGCGGACCAGTATTGACTTGGCAGAGCTAGAAAGATCATGCACAGATTCTGGTATTTGAATCACAGTTCATGATGACGGATGTCGATCGGCCGCTGCGGTTCGTGAAATTTCTGTACAAGTAAGATAACGGCAGACGATACCAGATCATGGTCGTGACAAGTTGCTTGGAGATGAGTCACAGAACGCTTCTGAAGATGATCAAGAGCAGATGGGGCATAGAGAATTCTGTGTTCAACAACCTGAAAACCGAGTGTGGATTGGAGCACTGTTATGTTCATGGCGGAAACGCTGTTGAAGCGGTATTGTGCTTGATCTTCATTGCAGCGAATATCATGCAGATGTTACTGCTCAGGCGATTGAAAAGCCACTATCAGACACAGAAGGAAATGGTCAGAAAATTGTTAAAAGGCTTGTATCTGCTGAAGTATGACAGAGAGCTGGTATTCAGCAGCGGGTGATGTGAAAGACAGTAGAATAAAGACATGAGAGCGACCTTTGATTGTGGGGGATTGGGGGCATTATATCCAGAAATGACTTTGTGTCGATTTCTTAAGATTAATATGGTATAATTATGGTAATGCGTTAATGAATTTTACAGATTATGGGTAAAATCGAAATTGCTAGGGATCTTTTATCACAATCCTTGGCGGCAGAAAGCAGATTGGTTTCCTTTTTGTCCGATTATGCACCGTCAGTTCGAAGTATAGCACCATCCAACATCTCAACCACGCTATTGCAATAAGCAGCGACATTGAAATCATGAGTCACGATTATGACAGTCGTTCCCTGGTTATTGATCATCTCAAAAATCTTCATTATATTTTCACGATTTGCGGAGTCAAGCTCACCTGTGGGCTCATCTGCTAGGAGTAGTGGAGGGTTGCCAATGACTGCTCGAGCGATCGCAACTCGTTGACTCTGGCCACCTGACAACTCCGTTGGGTAGGCCTTTGCTTTGTCTTCAAGGCCGAATTGAGCAAGAAGTGACTGCACGCGATCTTTTATGATATCTTTTTTCAGCTTATGATATCTGAGAGGAAGCGCAATGTTATCATAAACTGTGTAATCAGGAATCAAAGCGAAATGCTGAACAACAAATCCGATGTTGCTTTTTCTGAATTGATCCAATTCACGTTTTGGCAATGCGGATATTTCCTGTCCTTCATACAAATATTGTCCGGAATTGGGCGAATCCAGTCCTCCCAGGATATTGAGAAGAGTCGATTTACCACAGCCGCTTTTCCCTATAATAGCCACGATATCGCCAGCTTTGATTTGAAGTGATAGATTCCTCAAGGCACGTACTTGGTTCTTCGCCTGACCGTAATTCTTTACGATATCTTCAAGGATGATTTGCATTTTCATTAGTGATTCCTCCGTAACAACTGATCGACTGACATTATGTGCATGAAAAACCAGGATAACCCAAATACAATCATGAATAAAACAGTCCCATAAATGGAAATGCTGCCAATAATCAAAATGGGATGAACGATGTGTAGCATGTCAATCATGAGTGATGCTAAAAGCAATGAGATTAGGACAATTATTAAAATTTCATTTGCCAAAATATGCATGATATCATGCTGTCTGGCACCGCAAAGATAATGTGTGCCAAGAATATGCCTATCTTTTTTTATCGCCGAATACATTGTAATCACTATACTGATCACAGAGAAAATGAAAACGACGATGCTCAGCATGGATAATTGTTCAACAATATCTTTAGATAAAAATGAAATTTCATTTGCATTATTAGAAACGATTGGTGAGATGGTAAAATTAAATGTTGAGTATTTCACTGATAGTTGGTTGACATAATCGCTGATGTCCATGCCTTTTCTTTCGCAAATAATAAATCCATTTGCTTGTTGCGATAAGTTAATCCGCGCATAGTGATGATAAGATTTCAAATCAAATGAAGAAAATGCAGGTATTACCATGTAAGTGCTGAGATTAACAAGCCTTCCACCCTCAGGTATAATAGATCCATCATTCAGGAAACCTATTACGATAAAGGAAAGCCTTTCTATTCCGTGCTCGGCAAAAAAAACATCGCCGATTTGATAAAATTTCTGATAGTCAGATCCAAGCAGCACTGCGACAGGTTTTGATTGCGTCAAAACGAAATCATCTTCGGTGAAAATGCGACCTGATAAAAGAGAAAGATCAAACAGATCGAAAATATTTTCGGAAATCTGCACGCACCTGATATTTGTATGTTTTGTGTCATAGATCCCATTTTCCACATCATTGAATTGACTATCCGCAACATCCTCAGAAGCAAACGTCAGTGGTTGTGAGACCACTGATGCGAAGGAAAAATTTGTCTGATTTCGCAGTTCGTCAATGAAAGCCGATAAATTGTTGAATGCAACATCATCGGTAGATTCCATATATTGTTGATATGATCCATCATCATCGCCGTTGTCTGTCATCAAATAAAACTCGCGGTTGATGAAGAAATCATCGAATTTATTCACATTCATATTTGATACAAATGAATTGCATGCCAAAAGTGTACAGACAAATAAGCAAACGGTGGTTTGTAATGTAGTGGCCAGAAACACATAGAAATTCCGATTAAAGAAACGAAAAACCTCGGCTATTTTGAACATAATTTATTTCACCGCCTGAGCAACTGCTTGTTTTCCAACTATAAAGACAATCGGTATAGATGATAATAACGACAGAATAATTGAAAGAGCGAGTGAAGACAAAAGAAGCTCAAAACGCGTGCTGTGTATCGTTCGTGTTCCTAGGATGATTCCTAAAAGCAAACCAGTTGTTATCAGGAAAGAATACTGTAAGATGAGCTCTCTCCATATCATATGAGAATTTATGCCGATAAGCCTTTTCACCGCAATTTGCATCTTTTTCCGGTCGAGCCATTCTACAGAAACTGCAATAGCGCTCAGACTAAAGCATGCCATGATCAGAATAAGAATTTGCGATTTTTCCGTAATCATTAAAAGGACATCAGATGCACCGATGCTTTCACTGGCAATCTTAGTCAAGCTCCGTGAATTCTTTCCAAGGTATGTTAAAAACTTAGAATACAAATCGTTAGAATCATCTCCGCAATCCATGATAAACATGAATTCCTCGGGTGCGTCTGTAATAACTGAACCTGCGTTGATAAAAATTCTGCTGTCAATGGGACTGATTTCATCGCGGCCCATGATGCCGATAACAAGATATCTTTGGCTATCAATATAGATTGTCTGCTCATTATTGTCGATATTGATTCGGTTAAGAAAATTTTGCCCGACGACAGCCAGCTTATCGGTGGATGAATACTCGCTAAAATTAAAATAACGACCGCTTTTCATTGGTGGCTCGGCTTTGTTATTTGAGTAAATTGCATAGGTTTCCGAATGAATCCAGGGGAATTGGATCGTTAGTTGCCAATTATTATGCAATTCAGCGAATTGCATAACTTGCAGCCTACTTATACTGTTAGCGTTGCAAAAAACGGCTCTATCAGAAATAAAACCATTGCTGAGCTTAATATTGGTTTGAACATCATCACTGATTTTGGCAATGAATAAACTTGTTGCAGATAAGGTCATATAAATGACTACAAGAAATAGTGATAGTACACTGATTTTGCGCATTGTGCTGAGTGTCCCCCAATTTAGTTTCGTAGTAAAAAAGCGTTAACTATCACCTCCCCCTGCCGTTGAGGTGATCAGTCTGTGTCATATGTTTAGTATCTGTGTGGACGGCACTCGATGTAATCTATTTGCCACCTCTCGATCTTATCCCGGGCATCCTCCAACGACAAAAACATCTGACGTACAGGCGTTCATCCCTAAAACTATCGTTGAACAATTCGATATATTTAATGTCGGCCAGCCAGGCTGATCGCTTTGCGTCTGCTCTTGCTCCTTAGGTTGAGCCCCATCCAGTTTGAACAGCCGATAAATTCCGCTTCGTATTAATCTGCCAGTCTTCCCGCTTCAATAATTCTGAATGCGCCTGTAGCTGTAAAAAATATATACGGAGGGAATATCCTTAATTTTCGTCCTTCGTAAGGCTTGTACGTCTCACATGGGTTGGAGCCAATAAGTGACATGATTGATTCAAATAACCAGACAGGCCCAGTATTCACAGATCTGAAGCCGCTTTGTATTTGGCAGAAAACCTTTCGATGGCCCACATGCGTTAGTTTTCTTAGTGCACTTACTGGAGCATTACCTTGTTTCGACACAAAACCATAAGCTCCTTGATATGGCCTCTTCCAGCTGTCTCTGTGGCGTTATGTCGTGGAGTAGCATGCCACCGCGTTTGTTCTTCTTGCGGTAGACTGCAGCTCCGCGATGCCGATCTTCCGGCAGGCTTCTGTAGCAGGTTCGCCAAGCCCAACCTGCTTCAATATGAACCCCAATATGCCTTGGCTATTTTCCAATAATAATTTACACTGTGATCAGAATAGAGAATACCTACTAATTCCGCTGGGCTTTCGCAAAAGTTGGCATAATTCGAATAGCGTCGACCGGAATCTGTGTAGATATAACCGTTAATTAGGTCTTCGATTCTTGCTCTGATGTAGTGGTATTCATCATATGAATAGGCTGCTGTCGAACATTTATAATAATTTGTTTGATACGGGTAATCGGAAACATGATAACTATATGTGTAACTTCCACTTGTAAAATATTGGGCGCTTGCTGCAGATACAGAACCAGCAAACAAAAGCATGAAGCACAAAAGCAAAATAGTTACTTTCACGAATGATTTGTGGCTTTTTCTTTCCATGATACAATCCTCCATAAGATTAATGCTAGATGGTTAGTATAATAAATATTCTATAGCCTCCAATAACTGCCCAAAGACATGTTTCAGACTAACTAATTAAAATACTATATGATTAATATATATAAATCAATGAGAATGCATTATCTGGTATGATTTTTGCATTAAGTGGTATAATTGTAATATTAAAAAGCGAAAATCAATCAAGAAGGGCATCAAAAATATTACGATTAGCATTATGCGACGACGACATTAATTTTCTTGAAATACTGAAAGAATTGACAAATAGCATATCTGCAAGCATTGGGAATGGCCTTGGAGTTGAAATCAAATGTTTTTCAGACGGGCGATTTCTGATTGACGATCTTTTGAACGGGGCTAGATATGATTTGATTATGCTCGATTGGGATATGCCGGGGATGAACGGTGAAGAAACCGGAAAAGAAATTAGAGCGCTTGATTCGGATTGCCTCATTATTTTTGTTACTGCATTTAGCAATTATGCCATTAAGGCATCAAAGCTGACGATGTTCAGGTACATAACAAAAGACAGACTAACTAATGAACTGCCGGAAGCTTTGTTGGCTACCTATGATAAGCAGCTCTTCAATAAAAAGACAATCCAGATTAAAGAAACAAACAAATCCACTCATCTCATCCGGGTTTAGATTCATTTGAAATAGAGCATGATTGGTATGAAATCCTAAATTACCAGTGGATGAAAATGTTCAATTATGATCAAGGCGCGCCGGATCTTCGCATTTATGATTATGTGCGTGTTCTGGACTTGTCGGGTGACTATAAACTGATGAATCTTGACGGCACTTTATGGTTGGTCGAGATGAACGATGCATGTGTTTGGTACATCAGCGAACTTGTGCCCGATGCATATGCAAACATTGATGACGCCTGAAATATGATTTGCGGTGAATTACTTGCAGATGAACAAGTTATTATCATGACACGCAAAAAGTAAAAACCGCTGAAGCTTGAAGCTTTCAGCGGTTTTGCATGGCGCGCCCGACAGAAATCGAATCCATAACCTTCTGATCCGTAGTCAGACGCTCTATCCAATTGAGCTACGGGCGCATGCGCAAGCAATATATTACGTCACAGGCAGGGGTTTGTCAACAGGTAAATGCCTGGAACAGCACAAAGATTTCTAATATTCCCACTTTTGAGGTGCTGTCTCGGGATTTAGATGGTCATTAGCCTTTTTCTCTCTTTGAGCAGGCGGGTCAGTGGATCGCCCCAGTAGATGACCTCAACACCTAACTCTTCCAAAACTTCTGTAACGCCAAGCTGGTCAGAACAGGCTTTGCAGGCGGAGAATTTCACGCCAGCTTGCTGGGCTGTTTGAATTAGCTGCTGGATTTTGGGATCTTCACCAGCCAGTTTGGCGGTGCCACCCCAGATGATGACTGTGACGTTTTCCCACCAGCCTTTGAGCCGGGCATTGGTCGCGTACATCATGACCATTTTTTCGGAGGTGATCTTATCGGCATTGGTCCAGAGCATGTACAGGTGATCGTCCATGGAAAGCCTCCTGATCTTAAAATGCGGGTGCTGGTCATCTAGCCTTGAATGATAAATTCATGGTAACATAATTTGAGGTGTTCGGAATGAAAACTAGGGATTTAGATTCAGAAACAAAGGCGATGTGGCGGCGATATCTGGCCTGCCTTGGCTTAAATGTGCTGTTGGTGGCAGCCGCGCTGATTGTCGTGGTTGTCTCGCTGGTCTTTATTATCCAGTCTGGTTTTGTCCATCTGAATCTCGAGCAAGGTATCTACCTGCTTAAGCTTCTCCTGCTGGCTGTGCTGCTGATGGGATCCAGTCTGGTTTTCGGCCGATTCGTTCGACAGTATGGCGAACGGTTTGGCAGTCACCTGGCGAAGGCGAAGCTTTCGGACAGATACACCAAAGTCAGAGAATGCCCGGAGGACTGTTCGACGGATGATCCTGCCTGCGAACGCGTGCTTTACAATGAATCCCGAACGATGCGGGCCCTGATCCTTCGCCGCAACGATATCTTCGAGATCGTTTATGAGCACCAAGCGGATGCCGCTTTCTGTAAGCCTGACGGAGCGGATCCCGGGACAGGTGATCCGGTATGGATAACTGATTCTGGGCGCTCTTTCGTGGATACGCTGGACCGCGCCGAGATAATCGCCCGCGAGACATTCAAAGATGCCGGGCAATGCCCATATTAGTTCGGTTTGCATGAGATGGTGATTGAGGTAATTGACAGTGAGTGACTTTAGAGATTTGTTTAAGTTGAAGCTTGGCTTTGGCCTGATGCGACTGCCGGTCCAGGCCGGCTGGCGTCGATCCATTGACACAGGAGAGCTGAATAAGATGATCGACAGCTTTCTGTCCGGGGGCGGCCGTTATTTCGACACGGCATATATTTACCATGGCGATCAATCTGAACGGGCTGTCAAGGATTGTCTGGTCGACCGCTGCCCCCGGCAGTCCTTCATGCTGGCGGACAAGATGCCGGTCTGGGAAGTATCCAGCCCACATGATCTGGACAGGATATTTGCTGAGCAGCTGTCGCGTTGCGGAGTGGACTATTTCGACAGCTACCTGCTTCATAACCTGGACGCAGCCAGCTACGAGCAGATGCTGCAACATGGCGGTTTTGACTTTCTCCGGCACTTGAAACAGACTGGTCAGGCAAAGTACATAGGCTTTTCATTTCACCATACGCCGCAGACGCTTGACCGTATTCTCAGCGAGCAGGACGCGTTGGATTTTGTCCAGCTGCAGATCAACTACTATGATTGGTCCAGTCCGGCGATCCAATCACGAGGCGTTTACGAGATCGCCGTAAAACATAATATGCCGGTTGTCGTTATGGAGCCGGTCAAGGGTGGTGGATTGGTCAACATTCCGGATGAAGCCAAAGCTGTTCTGTCCAGCATTGATCCGGACTCATCGGTTGCTTCGCATGCCTTAAGATTTGCGGCGTCACTCGACCATGTGGCTGTGGTGCTGTCCGGCATGTCCAGCATCGAACAAATGCAGGACAACCTCTCAACACTCGGCAGCTTCGAGCCGATGAGCGCATCCGAATTGGAATTGCTAGATCATGCGGTTGAAATTATCCGGCAGGCTGACGCCATCGCCTGCACGGCTTGCCGCTATTGTGAACCGGCATGTCCACAGAATATTCCGATCCCGGATATTTTCAGCGTCTACAATTTCATGAAGCAGTTCGGTTCAGCTAACTTCCCGGCGATGCACTACATGAAGGTGACCGAGAACCGCGGACAGGTAAGCGACTGCATCGATTGCGGCGCCTGCGAGCAGCATTGCCCGCAGCATCTGGATATCCGCGACCTTTTGAAAATCTGCGGTGAATCACTGGAAGGCCGGTGGGGCTAGACCGCCGAGCCGAACATCGCGCCCAAAATGGCAAAGGATATGACTGCCCCGGCTGCGGTTGATGTCAATGGGCAGGCGCCGCTGGCACAACCGATTTTATGGTGGTAGACGAATCCAAGGATTGCCCCGATGACGCCGCCGATGATGAGTTTGAGGATCGGCATGCTGTGCTACCGGATCAGTTCGATACCCTGGCGAAGCGTTTCCTCGCTTAAGGCGCCCTGGTAACCGGTCTTGATGTATCCGTCGCGGTCGACAAAGATGGTTGTCGGGATCGACTGGATGCCATACTGGCTTGCTGCGTCCATGTCCAGGTCGAACAGTGGCTCGAAGTCGTAGCCCTGGTCTTCGATATAGGCTTCGCCGTCGGTCTGGGTTTCACGCTGACCGTCGGTTAGGTCGATCATGAGGAATACGACGTTATCTTTCTCTTCGTTGTACAGCAGGTTGAAATGCGGCATCTCGCTGCGGCAGGGCGGACACCAGGAAGCCCAGAAATTGATGATGACCGGCTGGCCGGCAAAGTCCGAGAGCCGAACCTCATTGCCATCTGAATCATAGACTGTAAAGTCAGGTGCCGCGATCTGTTCATTGGTTTCGGCCGAGGCTGAGTCTGGCTGATAAGATTCGGACAGCGCATTATAGGCAAAGAAGGCGATCAGGATGATTGCCACAAAAAGGGCTGCGCCATATATGATTTTGGTTTTCTGGTTCATTTGAAATTCCTCCTAGAATGTCAGCAGTGACATGAAGTAGCCCATGGTTCCCGTGGCGATAAGCACACCGACAACAACAAGCAGGCTCCCGGATACCAGGCTGATTACACGATAGTGCCGTTTGATGGCGTCAAACGCCTTCTTGAGCTGGTCCATCAGGATAGCGCTGGCCAGGAAGGGGAGTCCCAGTCCGATGGAAAAGCTGAGCAGCAGCAGGATGCCTCGGAGGCTTTGCCCGCTGGATGCCGCCAGCATCAGGGCGGATCCCAGGAATGCGCCGACACAGGGTGTCCAGCTGATCGAGAAGATGATGCCGAATGCCAGTGAAGACAGAAAGCCGGGGGTTTTGCCGGACATATCCCGCTGGTGGACCTTGTTCAGAAACGGCAACTGGATGATGCCGATGTAATTGAGGCCGAACAAGATCACGATCAGGCCAGCGATCAGGTTGACCCAAAGGCTATAATCTGTCAGGAATCTGCCGAGGGTTCCGGCAAATGCTCCCAGCAGAACAAATATCAGTGTAAAGCCGAGGATGAAGCCGGAAGCGTTGATGACAGCCCGGCCCCGTTTGTTCCCGGCTTTCTGGCCGGCAAAGAACGAGAGATAGACCGGCAACAGCGGCAAAAGGCATGGTGATATGAACGTAATGATTCCTTCAAAGAATGTGATCAGATAATCCATCGGTTCCTGTTCCTTTCCCGGGCGGGCATTTTTTGACTTTCATTGTTTGATCTTAACCGAATGATGTGATGGGTTCCGTAACACAGTCACACAAATTCATGAACCTTCTGTTTCCAAATACGAATGTCGTGATTTGCGGTTCATATTTGTTATAATAATGTTTATATATAATTCAAAAAGACAGGAGGATCTTCTTCATGACTTTTAACGACGACCCCTTTGGCGCCGTCCAGGAAGCATTTTCAGCCCGGTTGGTTGAACGGGAAACCTGGCTGATCTCCGGAGTGGGATGTGACAGCTATCTGGTTATCGGCAGCGATCGTGCCATGATGATTGACACCGGCATGAGCCGCAGAAACTTGCGGGAATTTGTCAGTACGCTGACCGATCTTCCGATCAGCGTCGTCAACACCCACGGTCATTTTGATCATACCGGCGGCAATGGATTTTTTGATGAAGTCTTCATGCATCCCAAAGCGGTTGCGGATGCCAAGAAAGTCTTGCTGGGTGCTGATGCGGATGATTTCCCATTGGAATACGACATCCAGACCGTGACCGAAGGCCACGTGTTTGATCTCGGTGACAGAACTCTGGAAGTCTTTTGCATCGGTGCGCACAACCCGGGAAGCATCGCGCTGCTGGACAAAAAGTACCGCCTCCTGTTTACCGGTGACGAGGTCGAATCCGCTCAGGTTCTGCTCATGATCAATCCCGAAACCGAGGAGACGGTCAGATTGCACCTGGAGAACATGCGCAAGCTGGAAAAACTCTTGCCAACCTACGATCGCCTGTGTCCGGCTCATAACGGCAGCCCGATTGTCGCCGAGCACTATATTCACGCCTTCATTGATATCGACCAGCGCGTGCTGGCAGGCGAATCGGGCTCGACTAAAATTGCGTCACCGTCATTCCCGGTCGGCAGCGGCAGCTTTCCGCTGGATGTCAATCCTGATTTGCGCAGATTTAGTCTGAAGGGGACGTCGATCATCTACGACAAAAATCAAATCAAAAGCTGATTTCAGGCATAGATCAGTTGGGTTACTGATGCGATCAGCAACGCTTGCAGCGGCATGGTCCGCCAGAGTAGGCTGGCTTGCTTTTGCGTGTTTTGGCCGCGCCTGCGCGAAAAGAGATTGATTACCAGCAATTCAACCAATATGACGGCCAGGGCAGGCTGGACAGCCCAAAGACCCGCCGACAATCCGATCAAACCGATGCCGGCTGTAAAATGCATGCGCTGAAAATCCGCTGTTGCCGGCATCAGCCTGAAAACAGCCAGGACAAGCGCGAAGATCAGCGCGAGGAAGGCACCGGTTATCTGAACGAGCAGCTGATCCGGCACAAGCGCCATTCGGACAGCCAGAAAAATAAATGTCGAGATGTAGACGCCCCGGGGGATCTGGCGGATATCCCAGAAGATCATGCTCCAGACTAAAAGCGAGCAAAACGCCAGCAGTGTCATCGCTGCGATGGGGATGGTCGGATCATAGGCCGAAAGAAAGCCGACTGGAGCCAGCCAGCCGGGCCAGGAAAATGTCTGGGGAGGCCAAAAGACAGCGGTCATTGCAAAATACACACCGCATAACAGCTCGATTTTCGCATAGCGGGAAGCGATAGGAGCCTTGCAGTACCGGCATTTTCTGCCCAGCAGCAGGTAACTGAGAACAGGTACCAGATCAAGCGCGCCCAGTTCATGGTTGCAGGCGGGGCAGAACGAATGACCGTGAACAATGTTCAGGCCGCGCGGGAGTCGGTAGATGCAGACGTTGAGAAAACTTCCGATCAGAAGACCAAGGATCGCAAAAATAGCGATCCAGAACGCAAATATCACTGTATCAACCATACTGTACGAGGCTCCTGTCTGCATGAAAGCACATTCGGATTGGCTGCTGGCGAATAACCTTTTCAGTCATTTTATCACAGCTGGCGGCGGATGCAGAGTTTCTTTACTTTCTGTCGATCATGTGCTAAAATCTTGTAGCATTTGCATTTTTTAGGCATGTTTATGCCTTTTGGGAGGAAATTTAAGATGGCTTCAACAATCGAAAAAAAGGATGGCAACATCGTTGTCCTGACCATTGATGTATCACCTGAGGATTTTGCCGGCGCACTGTCGAGCGCTTTCAAGAAAAACGCCAAGAATTTCAGCATTCCGGGCTTCCGCAAAGGCAAGGCCCCGATGAATATTGTCACCAAGTACTATGGTGAAGGCGTGCTCTATGACGATGCGATCGATTTCGCCGCAGGTCCGGCTTATTCCGCCGCGATTGAGGAGCATGGCATTGAGCCGGTTTCCCGCCCGGAATTGGATATCGTCGAGATCGGCAGGGATGTTGGACTCAAGTTTACACTCACGGTGACGGTCAAGCCTGAAGTCAAGCTGGGCAAATACCTAGGTGTTGAAGCGGTCAAGCCACAGCAATCGGTATCGGATGAGGCTGTCGACGCTGAACTGACCAAAGTCCAGGAGCGCAACTCCAGAATGATTCCGGTTGAGGATCGTGCGATCGAAAATGACGATACCGTCAATATCGATTATGAAGGTTTCCTCGACGGCGTGCCGTTCGAAGGCGGCAAAGGCGAATCATACGATCTCAAGGTTGGTTCCAATACATTCATTCCAGGCTTTGAAGAAAAGCTCATCGGCCACGAGACCGGAGCGTCTTTTGACATCGATTTGACATTCCCTGAGGATTACCACAGTGAGGAGCTCAAAGGCAAAGATGTCGTTTTCAAGGTTACTGTGAACGAAATCAAGGTCAAGGAGCTGCCTGTCCTGGACGATGAATTCGCCAAGGATGTCAGCGAGTTCGATTCACTGGACGAATACAAGGAAAGCCTACGCAAGAATCTTGTCGAGGCCGCCGAAAACCGTGCGAAGGCGACATTTGAAGAAAATGTTATCCAGGCTGCTGTCAAGAATGCCGAGATCGACCTGCCCCAGGTGATGATCGATCAGGAGATCGACCGCATGGCCGATGAGCAGAGCAACCAGATGCGCTATCAGGGCATTGAGCTTGACCAGTATCTTGGATACATCGGACAGACGATGGAGACTTTTAAAGCGCAGCTGGCTCAGCCAGCTGAAAGCCGCGTCCGCACCCAGCTCGTTCTGGAGGCGATTGCCAAGGCTGAAAAGGTCGAGGTGTCTGATGAAGATATCGATCAGGAAATCGAACGCATGGCGACGATGTATGGCATGAAGGTTGAAGACCTCAAGTCACGCATCACACCCGGCGAAGATGGATTTGTCCGCGACAGCGTGGTTCAGCGCAAGACCGTTGAGCTGATGTCTGAAAAAGCCGTTGAAATCGACGAGCCGGTTGCTGAGGAGACAGTGGAAGAGAAACCCAAGAAAAAGGCTGCCGCCAAGAAGACGACAACCGCCAAGAAGGCGACAACGACCAAGAAGTCTGCAGAATCCAAATCAACCACGGCTAAAAAGACACCGGCCAAGAAAGCGACTCCGAAGAAGGCCAAGCCTGCCGATGAGGACACTGCCAAGGCTGAGAGCGAAGCGTAAGTTTTGCTAAAAGTTAACAAATTGTCTCTAGCCTTTTGACGGTTGGAATCATATAACTATATAATAAGCGATAGGGGGCTGTACCAGTCCCCTATCGGTATATGAAAGGAGATTCATCATGAGTTTAGTACCAATTGTTATTGAACAGACAAACCGCGGCGAGCGGTCCTACGACATTTATTCACGCCTGCTCAAGGAGCGTATAATTATTTTGAGTGATGCTGTCAACTCTGTGACGGCAAGCCTGATTACTGCCCAGCTGCTCTTTCTGGAAGCTGAGGATCCGGACAAGGATATCCAGTTTTATATCAACAGCCCCGGCGGTGAAATTAGCTCCGGTCTGATGATCTATGATACCATGCAGTATATCAAGGCCGATGTGCAGACCATCTGCATGGGTATGGCCGCCAGCATGGGCGCGTTCCTGCTGGCTGCCGGTGCGCCGGGCAAGCGTTTCGCGCTGCCCAATGCAGAGATCATGATTCACCAGCCATCCGGCGGCGCGCAGGGTCAGGCATCCGATATTGTCATTGCTGCTGAGCACATCACCAAGATGAGAGATCGTCTGAACAAGATTATGGCTGAGCGCTGCAACCAGCCATTGGAAAAAATCGCTATCGATACCGAACGGGATAATTGGATGTCTTCTGATGAGGCAAAAGCCTATGGCATCATCGATAGCATTATGGAAAAGAGAGCCTGACTATGTCCGATAACAACGACAAGAACAAATCCAACGGCAAAAAGGGCGGCGGCGATGGCGGAGACTTGTATAAGCCCGTCAGCTGCTCGTTTTGCGGCAAAACCGAGAGCCAGGTCGTGCGCCTGATCGCCGGACCGGGCGTCTTCATTTGCAATGAGTGCGTTGAACTGTGTGAAGAGATCCTCAGCGAGGATCAAAGCCCGATTCCTTCAACCGATTCGCTGCCCGAACTTTCAGAACTCATGTCCCCGCAGCGAATCAAGGAGGCCCTGGACCAGTATGTCATCGGTCAGGAACGTGCCAAGAAAGCCCTCTCAGTGGCTGTTTACAATCACTACAAACGCGTTTTTGCCGATACGGCTAAATCTTCTGGCGGCTCCCAGCACGACGAAGACGTTGAACTGTCCAAAAGCAATATTCTGATGATTGGGCCGACGGGCAGCGGCAAAACGCTGTTGGCTCAGACCCTGGCCCGGATTTTGGACGTGCCCTTTGCGATTGCTGATGCGACGGCGCTGACCGAAGCCGGCTATGTTGGTGAAGATGTTGAGAACATTTTACTCAAATTGATTCAGAATGCTGACTATGATATCGAGCGTGCCCAACGTGGCATCATCTACATTGATGAAATCGACAAGGTCGCGAGAAAATCGGACAACCCATCCATTACCCGCGATGTTAGCGGTGAAGGGGTCCAGCAAGCCCTGCTTAAGATTCTAGAAAGCACCGTGGCCAATGTCCCGCCGCAGGGCGGCCGCAAGCACCCGCACCAGGAATTCATCCAGATTGACACCACCAACATCCTGTTTATCTGCGGCGGCGCGTTTGATGGCCTGGATAAGGTCATTCAGAACCGGATCGGCCAGAAGTCGATCGGATTTGGCGCGATTGTCGAAAGCAAGAAGGAAAAGGACATCGGTGAACTGCTGGCCAGGATCATGCCGCAGGATTTGCTCAAATACGGCCTGATCCCCGAGTTTGTCGGCAGAATCCCTGTTGTTGTATCGCTTGAAGGACTCAACGAGGATGCCTTGATCCGTATTTTGCAAGAGCCCCGCAACGCGCTGCTCAAGCAGTACCGCAAGCTGTTCGACTTTGACGGCGTGGAACTCTCATTCGATCACGACGCTGTTTCCGAAATCGCCCGTCAGGCGCTTGAACGCAACACCGGAGCCCGTGGCCTGCGCTCCATTCTGGAAGAGATTATGATTGACATCATGTATGAGATTCCATCGAGAAGCGATGTCGCCAGGTGCATCATCACCAAGGAGAGCGTGGCGGATAAAGTCTCGCCGCAGGTCATCCTCAAGCAGGACAAGTCGGCGTAGCTTTCCCCTGCTGGCAAATCGACCATTTTGTCGCTTACATGGCACCCGCAAGGGTGCCATTTTCTTTTATCCTGTTGTCACCACAGTCGTTAGTCGTTATCGAGGAGGCAATATGGAAAAAGGTGATGTAATCCAATCGCGCTACAAGATCCTTTCGCGTCAAAAAACCGCACTGATCGCCCAGGATCTTCAGACCGGCCAGAAGTGTGTCATCCGATCGTCCCGGGATTTTGTCGATCCTCAGGTGATTGATCAGCTTCAAAAGATCCGGCACAGCTGTTTGCCCAGGCTCATCAACATGATCTGTGGGGACGAGGCAGCCGATACCCTGATCTTGGAATATCTGGAAGGTACATCCCTGGCTAAAATGGCTCGGGACAGCGGCGGTAAAATCGCCCTGGATGTTCTGCTTCCGATTCTCAAGCAAACGGTGCGTCTGCTGGATTTCATCCACAGTCAGGGCAGCGTGTCGCTATTGCATCTTGATCTGAAACCGGAACATATTCTGGTGAATCAACAGGGTGATGTCTGCCTGATCGATTTTGGCGCTGCCTGTATCCAGTCGGATGATTCATCCAACCAGAAGGCTGCAGCCGTTGCCATGACTTACGGTTACGGCGCGCCAGAACTGCACCTTGGCAAACCCTGCCCTGCAAGTGATTTATACTCGCTAGGTGTCACGGCGCTGCAGCTTTTGAGCGGCCGCCCGCTGTCCGAGGTTGTCAGCTACCCAATCAGCCGGCTGCTGCCAGCCCAAGCCAAGCCGATAGCACCAGTGCTTGAAAAGCTGCGCCAGCTCGATCCGGCCCAACGCTATACGACTGCGCTGGATCTCGCTGAAGACCTGGATGCATGCCAACAGCCAGTTCAAGTGTCCGATCAGGACAATCAGGCTTGTGAACAACCTTGCGTTGATGAGCTGATCTGCATCTGGAGCGATGCAGCATTTGGTTGTGAGCTGGCTGCAGTCCTGGCCAGACAGAAAAGCGTACTGGTGATCGATGCGGATCTTTTAAATCCAAGGGCGGATCTTCTGCTGGGTGTCCGATCTGACGATGCATCCCGGGTGCAGCCATTATCGGGTCTTGATCTTGTTTTATCCGAAAGCCTGGACGGTGAGGTCGATTGGTCTGTGTTCAACTCGGCGATGCAAAAAACCTGCATCCCCAATTTGAAGCTGCTGTCCACATCCCTTGGATTTGCCGGTTATGACAACTATTCACCAGCAACGTTCTGCCAGGTGGTTTCATTGGCTCGGCAATCTGGTCAAACAGTGGTTGCGCTATGCAGCCAGTCTGTGTTTGACGCGTTTACCTGCTGTCTGCTCAAATTGTCCAGTCGAGTGATCATTCCAATGACCGGTGACACGGTTGCTTTGAGGCAGCATAAGCTTGCTGTGGACTATTTGATCGAGCGTGATTTTCTGGATCATGAGCGGATTGGCTATGTGGCGCTGGCTTATGATTCGAGCCTAGATCTCAGCCGCGGCATCCTGGAAGAGTTGTCCGGCGGCTGTCTGCTGGGCAGCGTCAGTCAGAGCCCGAGGCGGCGCAAAATGAGAAATGGCAGCGTTCCCTATGTCAGTCGTTTGGAGAAGTCAATCGTCCAGGAATACCAGAGCATTCTCAACAGTCTGACCTGCCAGCCAATCAAGGCGGTGTCCTGATGCCGATTGTGAAATCACACCCCAAACTCCTGGCAGCCATCCAGGGTCTATCATCCGAGATCCGGGCGCCTGGGCAGGGACCAATCAACCCGGTCGACCAAACCAACCAAGTCTGCCAAACAATCCTTGAGCAGGAAGCTGGTCTGGTCGCGGATGTTGCAGTGGGCCGAGCAAAACGTGAGGCACTGATCGCCAAAGTCAGGCTGGTGGTTGAAAAGCAGAGCATCGGGCGCTATATCGATTTCGATGTCATGCTCAAGCAGGTCATGGACACGCTGTTCGGATACGGCCCCCTGCAACCGTATATTGAGGATGAATCGATAACTGACATCGACGGTACAGGACCAGCCGAATTCACCGTCAAGACCGCGGGGCAGCGAAAGGCGCTGTCTGTAGCGTTCCGGGACGCCAAAGCCTATGACACTTTCTGCCGCCTGATGGTCATTCGCAACGGCGGCGTGATCAATGAAAACGACAGCCACTGCAGGGTGACCGATGAACGCTACCGGCTGCGCATCAATGTCGCTGTCCCGCCCAGAAGCGTTGGCGGACCGACGATCTGTATCCGCAAGCATCGGCAAAACGCCTTAAACCTTGAAGATCTCAGGAAGCTGGACATGTTTAATTCAGATGTGCAGCAAATTATCTGCGATTTGGCACAAGATTCAAAAACCATTTTAATCTGTGGCAAAGGTGCTGCCGGTAAAACGACGCTGCTTCGAGCTCTGATTGAATCGCTGCCTCGATTTGAACGCGTCTTGATTGCAGAAAGCGACTGCGAACTGTTTGTGCAGAAGCCGTACTGCCTGACCCAGAAGATCAAGAAGCCTGAATCCGGGGGTCGCCCAGTGTCGCTGCACGACCTGGTATCGGATGGCCTGACGATGTCACTGGACACCTACTGCATCGGCGAAATCACCGGACCGGAAGCCATGGATATGATCAGGGCGGCCTATTCGGGTCACCGTTGTCTAGCCACGACACATGCCAATAGTGCCGAGGATGCACTGGACCGTTTGCTGTCGCTGGCCCGTCCGGCTTCCTGCGGCGAAGACGATCGATTGCTGAGCAAAATGCTTGCTGCGGGGATTGATGCGGTGATTCACCTTGATTCGTTTAAAGTCAATTCGATTCTGACGATTAATGGCTTCAGCGAAGGAGAAGGTTATGTCTATTCTGAGATTTGGGGACCAGATCAAAATCCGCAAACAGACCATGCAGCTGACCAGCATGCTCTCCAGATGGTGCGGGGTGCGTGAAGATCTGCTGTTTGCCTTTGAGAAGTGCCTGACGACCGGTCTTGAAGATCCTCTGCGTCAGAAAGTCGTTGAACTGACAGCGCGGATTCGCGGCGGAATGCCTATCGATAAAGCCCTTGACCTAATGCTGCTCGGTTTATCCCATGAGCATTTCAGGGATCTGATCGTCGCGGTCAGATTCAATTTCAGGCACCGCGGCAACCTGCCGGCTTTGCTTGAGCAGATCGAACTGCAGCTTCACCGAATCGAGTCAGAATATGACAAGCGCCGCCTGTCCAATGCCAGGGATCGTTTGCTGTCGATGCTGATTCTGGCGGTCGCGCCGCTACTGGCTGCTTCAAGGCTGCTGCATAATCCCGATGTTTCCCAATTGTTTTTGGCCGATACAGGCGGACGTGCGATGATTATCCTTTGTCTCGTCTGCTATGCGGGCGCAGCTGCCTGGTTTCTGGCAGTCAACCGCAGAATTCTGGATTAGGGAGTGATGATTTGATACCGTTGGTTTTTGGGTTGGCAGCGCTGGTCGCAGGACTGTCAATGTACCATATCCTGCCTGCAGTCTATTCGCGTGTCAATCCGCGGCTGAACTGCCTGAGGCATCCGGGCCGGGCGGCATCTGTCAAGTGGCCTTCTGGAAAGAGTCCCTGGATCGATAAAGTGTCAGATCGACTGCACCTGGCCGGTTATACCGATCCCAAAGCGCCGCTGATGTTTCTGGTTTTCATGATCTGCCCGGCTCCGTTGCTGGGATTGCTGGGCCAGTTGATCGGGCTTAGGGGCCAGGTCATGTTTCTGATGGGCCTTGTTGTATCCTCTTTTGTCAACGCATCGGTCAACCGAAAGATTCGATCCCGAGAAAAAGCATTTATCAAGGCTTTGTATAAAATCTACCGGTTTCTCGGACAGCAGCTCGCATCGGGGATTCGTATGACGGATGCGCTCAAAGGGCTGCCGGAGGCTGTGGATGACCCTGCGGTTCAGCCGGCGCTGGTTCGCTTCGCTGCCCGATTTGAACTGACCTTGGATATTGACCAGGCGTTCGTAGAAATCGAACAATCCTTTAAAACCAAGGAAACGCTGATCTTGAAATCCCATCTCGCGCAGTGTGTTCAGACCGGCACCGCCGGTCGATCGCTGTCAAGGATGGAGGACCTGTTATTTTCGCGCTGCTTTACCTTGATGCAGGCCGATTCGAACAAGATCAGGCTGCATCTGCTCATGGCATCGATATTGGGCATTATACCCATTGTCGCACTCTTTCTATTCCCATTATTCAAGCAGGCGCTGGGCGCGATGCAAACCGTATTTGGCTGAAACGGCCAAGTGGCCGAACAAGCAAATAAACCAGGAGGACGTACCATGCAAACAGTCAACAGGAATCGAAACAGAATGAGAGCTAAATGTCAGAGGAACCAGAAGCTCTTCAGCAAAAAAGGATTCGGACTCAACGAAGTGATCGGCATCGCGGCGGGCATTATCATCGCAGTGGTTGTCGTCATACCGGGGTTGCAGGGATTTGCCGGCAGCATCCTGGACAACCTGAACAGCTGGTGGAGCGATATGGCTTCCAGCATATTCTCAACACCCTGAGGCTGAGCCGTCAACGTGGAGGTTCGACATGATAGACAAACTGCTTGCAAGTGTTTTTGCCCTGCTCATGATGGTTGTGATTTCGATGCAGCTGCTGCTGTGGAGCCTGCCGTTGTTTAAGCGGTTGGAATTTGACGCGATCTGCCATCGGTATACCCAGATCATGGATCAGCAAGGCGGCATGTCGGCCGAACTGAAGAGCCGGCTGGCCAGTGAACTGGCCAGCCGGGACTTCACGCTGGCGAAGGTCAGCGCGACCGATCACGCAGCCTATGGGCAGCCACTGAACCTGTATATCCAGGCGGATTTTGCTTCAAGCCGATTTGACAGCGTTTTTGATCTCAAGGAGGTGATCATATCTGTCGAGTATCAGTCAAGCACCGTTTGCCGATGGCTCAAGGATTTCGGCGTGGCTCGGTAAGCACGCTGCTGATAGCCGTTTTTATGGTGGTACTGGTGTTGCTGCCAACGGCGCTGATGAGCATACAAAGCCTGCAGGACCTGGTTTTGGCCCAGCGCGCCCGACAGCACCTGGAAGATGTGCTGCCATCAGCCTGGCTTTGTCTGGATCAAGCGGCTCTGTCATGCGGACAGCCGGTTCTGGACGAGGTAGAAACGGTTCGGGTGGTGACCGAGCAGTTTCACAGGCAAATGCCCGCGATGCTGTCCGGCCGCTTGCGGCTGGTTGCTGTTCGGGTCGACTGGCAGTCGGTGCCCTTTGATCCCGGCCACTGGATGGGATCGGATCAACCCGAGCGACTGCCTGTTGTCAGCATCAAAGCCGACCTGACGTGCTCGAACAAAAGCCGGATCCATCTCGCGGACAGTATCCAGTGGCTACTTGATTGATCAGGCTTCAACCCATAGAAAGGAAAGACCATGCGTAGAAAAAAGCAAATCCTGATGACTGTCCTGATGACTGCTGCCCTGGCAGCTTTGGCCTGGTCGGCAGGATCTTCAACTCAAACTGTCGATCTGGCTGAGGTCGTCGTTGCCCTCGAGCCGATTCCCGCTGGCAGCATGATCGACAAGTCACAGATTAAACTAATTGAGATACCCAGCAGCCTGCTGACTGGATCCAGCGTGACCCGTCTCGACGCAGCTGACGGCAGCTGGACAACAACCCCGATTGAATCCGGAGAAATACTGAACAGCAGCCGACTGTTCTCACAGGCACAAGGCGTCAACTATCCGGACCCAGGACCAGGTCGGCGTCTGCTGACCTTGAATATGAAGACGGCTGATGCCAATGGCTTTTGGATATCGAGCGGCAGTCTGGTGGACCTTTACCTGATTCCTCGCGGCGCCGAGGCGGATTCAGGGCTTGAAATACTCGAAAACATTCGGATTATCGGCCTGGCTATAGACATGACAGACGACGCGTCTGGCAACCTGCAGGCAACTGGCAGCGGCCTGATCTGCGTCGACGTCAGCCGGGAGCAAGCTGATGTGATCATGACCGGGCTGAGCCGGTGTGAGATTCGGCTGTCAGCGATTAACGAAACGCTAAACCTTACGCCCTGACTCTCTTTTACATCACCTTGGATATCTGCTATCATGATGTCGGGTGATTGAATGTTTGAAGATTTGCTGCCAGCAGTAGAACGGGGAATTATGGATGCAGCCGGATCAATTCCGGTTGTTTTCAAAGGCATCGAAAGAACCTTTGAAAAGGGCTTGACCTATCAGGCGCCCAGCCGGCATGAATACCATGAATTGATGTTCATTCGCAGCGGCCGTGCTGAATTCGAAATTGAAGGACGGCGCGTCGTGATGGAAAAAGGCGCTACCCTGGTCATACGCCCTGGCATGTCCCATATTGTTGAAATCAAGGAA
This sequence comes from uncultured Saccharofermentans sp., assembly GCA_963675845.1. Classification (GTDB taxonomy): domain Bacteria; phylum Bacillota; class Clostridia; order Saccharofermentanales; family UBA5734; genus UBA8949. Next base: position 1,399,300 of record OY776634.1, read on the forward strand.
GGCCATGTCGATATGATGGGGCTGTATTTTGGCTTCTCACAAAAGGCTTGGCAAGCCCGGGACGATTACGAGCAGCCGTTCAAGACCACGGATATCGCACCCAAGACACTAGAGCAGTTCATCAACTTCGCCTATGGCAAGGATGAAGCTGAAGGCATTAATTCAGATGACCCGTATATCATGATTCGCGGCAAAGGCCGGAAAAGCATCGCGTCCCTAGTCGAGCGCATTTTGCGTGAAAGCCGGCTGGAAGCCTATGGCGGGGAGCTGATGATGCAGCTGCTGGCGATGGAGCTTTTGGTTGCGTTGGCCCGGGCACTGCGTGAGGAGTGGGAAGAAAGCCTTCGGGTCAGGACCGGCAAGGCGCGCGAACTGGTGCAGATCGCCCGTGATTTTATTGTTGAAAACCATGACCGGGATATTTCCGTTTCCGATGCCGCCGGCTATGTGTTTTTAAGTCAGGGGTATTTCACCCGTGCTTTTCGTGATGAAACCGGCATGAGTCCGATGGCTTTTCTGATGCAGGTCAGAGTCGGCCACGCCTGCAGATTGCTCGAACAAAAAGATATCAAGGTCAGCGGAATTGCTGTCCAGGTGGGCTTTTCCAGCCCGCAGCGATTCAACGCGGCTTTCCGCAAGCATGTCGGTATGACACCCATGCAGTATCGCCGTCAGGTCTATGAGAATAAAAAGGGATGAGTAATATGAGTGATTCAAATAATTCGGCCGGCAAATACCCCGATGACGACTGCATCGACTATCCAAAAATCGAATCAGCTGTTCGAGACATTCTCGAAGCCATCGGAGAAGATCCCGAACGCGAAGGCCTGAAAGACACCCCGATCCGGGTCGCCCGGATGTATGGCGAGATTTTCGCCGGTCTGCACATGGATGTTCGCGACCAGATTCGAATCTTCAACGAGCAGGACCACGATGAGATGATTCTTGTCGGCGACATCCCATTCTATTCCATGTGCGAGCACCACCTGCTGCCCTTTATCGGGCGGGCTCATGTGGTCTACATTCCGCATGGCGGCCGAATTCTCGGCTTGTCGAAGATCGCGAGAATTGTCGACACCATGTCCAGAAAACCGCAGCTCCAGGAGCGCCTGACTTCCCAGATCGCGGATACCCTGGTTGAAGCGGCCCGGCCGTTGGGCGTTGCCGTGGTTGTTGAAGCCGAGCACCTGTGCATGACCATGCGGGGCGTTCGCAAGCCGGGGTCGCTCACTGTCACATCGTCGCTTCGCGGTCTGTGCAAAAAGGACGCAAGATCCCGCTCCGAAGCCATGGCCCTGATTAATCGCAGGGGCTGATCCGATGAGTGGCAATCCTCGTCCGGCAGTGTTCCGCTGCGGCAAGTACTGTCTTGAAATCGGTCGCAAGACTTATGTTTGCGGCATTCTGAATACGACACCGGACTCTTTTTCGGATGGCGGCCGGTATGCTGACCCTGATGCCGCGCTGGATCACGCTGCCGAGATGATCCGGCAGGGTGCCGATATGATCGATATCGGCGGAGAATCCACCCGTCCCGGGTTTGACTCAGTCGATGATGACATTGAAATATCACGGGTCGTGCCAGTGATCGAAAGAATATCAGCCAGGTTTGACTGCCCGATATCCATCGACACGACCAAACCCAGCGTTGCCCGGGCTGCCATCGAGGCCGGTGCGTGTATCATCAACGATGTCAATGGCCTTGCGACCGCTCCTGAACTGGCCGAGGTCGCCCGGCTGAACAATGCCGGACTGATTCTCATGTACAACGGGCGTCTGGATACGACTTCGCCTGAACCAGACCAGGATATTATGTCTCGCATGAGAAAGTTTCTCAGCAATAGCCTGTTCGTTGCCCTTGAAGCTGGAATCGACCGCGAGCAGCTGATGCTTGATCCCGGAATTGGCTTTGGCGTCAGCCACAAAGCGTCGATTGCCATGGTCTCAAGGCTGGCAGAACTGAAGGCCTTCGGGCTGCCGATTTTCATCGGGCCGTCACGCAAGCGCTTTATAACAGACATACTTGGAGATACCGGCGACCGCGATATCGGGACGCTCGGCGTTGTCGCCATCGGCATAGCCAACGGCGCCGATGTCGTCCGGGTACACAAGGTCGGCAGTGCCGTTGAAGTTGCCCGCATCAGCGACGCCCTGACCAGGAACTTTTCCGGAAAGCATGGTGGACTGCTTGACTGATAGTATTAAACCCGATCGGATCCTGCTGGAAGGCATGGTTTTTCAAGGCAAAATCGGCTGTCTCGATTTTGAGAAAACAACACCACAGCCATTTGTTGTTGACGTGATTCTGTATTGCCCCAGTTTGGGCGCAACCCAGAGTGACCGGCTGGAAGACACCCTGGATTACAGCCGGGTTTTCAGCCTGGTGCAAGGGATAGTCGAAACATCCGCGATCAACACGATTGAACGGCTGGCTGGCCTGATCGCCGACAGGCTGCTTGAAGCGTTCGTTCTGCCCGCGGCTGTCGATGTAACGGTTCGAAAACCAGACGCGCCGATCAAGGGGGCGTTCTCAGCCATGGGCGTTGCCATCTACAGAACACGGGCTGGCCGAAAGCTTAATGGAGACAGCAAATTATCGCAGGCGTATCTCTCGATCGGCTCCAATTTGGGGGATCGCATCGACAATCTGCGTGGCGGGCTTCGAGACCTTATCCGCGACGGGTCTGTCGATTTGTTGGCCGCATCCTCGCTTTATGAGACCGATCCGGTCGGTAAAACAGACCAGCCAAAGTTTCTGAACGCTGTCGTACATGTCGCGACCGCCTTGTCCCCACTCCAATTGCTAAAGCGTTGCCAGCAAACCGAAAAACGATTCGGACGGGAGAGAAACGAACGCTGGGGAGCCAGAACGCTGGACATTGACTTGTTGACTTACGAAGATTTTCGTTTGGATACACCTGAACTGATTTTGCCGCACCCTCGAATGGCAAAAAGGGCCTTTGTCCAGATTCCGCTTCAGGAGTTGAAAACCGGACGAATCGAACAGACGGACGGTGTCCGATTAACCGCAATGCACTGGATTGACTTTTGAAGACTTGTTAATCCATGTAAAAACAGTTAAAATAAGCCTTGTTTGCACCAAAGACAGTTCAGTGTGCATACGGCGAGATCGTCGCCTGTCAAGCGTCGGATCCCAAACCCTCTGGAGGAAACCCAATGACAAGCCAGGACAATTCCAGCAATCAGAATAACAATCCAAACCGCCGCAAGCGCAATACGCGTCATTTCGGCCCTGCTGATCAGACTGGCTCAAGCCAGTCAGGCAGCCAGCCTGCAAACGCGCGGAAGAAATCTTCCGGCAACCGTCCAGAAGGCGGCGGCAATCAGAATGCCGACAACAGAAACCAGTCGGGTCAGAGCAAGCGGCAAAACCCCAGGAACAAGCGACGCAACCCCCGCCGCACCTCGTCTCCGCAAGCCGGACAGCAAAGCCAGCAATCGTCTGATCAGAACAGACAGGATCGCGGCAACAAGCCGGAGCAGCAACCGGCTAAAGGCCAGCGCCCGCCGAACCGCCGGCGCCCCAACCAGAATCAGCAGGACAATCGCAGTCCGTCAGGCAGCCGTAGCAGCCAGAACAGAAAAAGGCCCAGGAATGACGATCAGCCAAGATCTGCCAATGTTCCTAAGAAATGGGAAAAGAAGATCAAGGCTGAAGAAACTTACGATGATATCCGGCGGGACAATGAGCAGATTGAAAAAGAGATCTGGCTGGAGATTGCCAGCATTCACACCATCAAGCTGGACGTATAATCGAACGATGAAACCCAAGAGTCGGCTTTTGCCGGCTCTTTTCAGGAGTGATACCTATTGACATGGCAATCACCGCATCAGGCGGACAAAGGTTTTGAAGATATGCCGCTGGTCTCAGCTTTGGCAAACCTAACCCGCCAGAATATCCAGAACTGGCACATGCCGGGACACCGCCAAGGCCGGGCATTTCCCGACTGGCTCAAACAAGCTTTGGCGTCTTTTGACGTTACCGAGCTGGACCAGACCGGGGACATCAACACGGTTTCCGGACCGGTTGCCGAGGCCGTGAAGCTGGCTGCGAAGGCTTATGGTGCCGGCTTGACCCGGTTTGTAACTGGCGGCTCAACCAGCGCGCTTTATCTGCTGCTGGCCACAGCAGTCGGCCATGGTGGCTGTGTGCTGATGCCCAGAAGCATGCACAAAGCGGCTGTTCACGCTGCAGCGCTGCTGGATCTGGAAATTGGTCTGATCGAGTGTGGTGAATTGCCAGCCAGCCTGGCCCCGTTCAGTTTGCTGCCGCAGGTCTCGGCAGAGCATGTTCGAGAAGCGATCTTGCGCCATCCACATGCGGACGCGGTCTTGCTGACATCGCCAGACTATTACGGTGTCTGTCCGGATCTGGCAGCCATTGCACCGATCTGTCACCAGGCTGGCGCCCGGCTACTGGTGGATGAAGCCCATGGCGCACACCTTGCTTTTTCACCAGACCTGTTGCCGATATCGGCATTGGCGGCAGGTGCTGACGGTTGTGTTCAAAGTGCACATAAAACATTGCCAGCCCTGACCCCTGGCGCGTATCTGCAGATCAGTCATGATGCCCTGGCGCATGACCGGCTTTCCGAAGACCGGCTGGATCGGCTACTGCCGGTTTTCCAGACGTCGAGTCCGTCATTTCTAGTCGCTGCAACGCTCGATTATGCCCGGTCCTGGGCCGAGCGGCATGCGGATGCGGCCATCCGCCGGCAACTGGAACACTTGACCGAATTCGCGGATGCCTTGAAGCCGCCTCTGGCCTGCTCTCCCGCATCGAGCATGCTGACGCAGGCTGCGCCCTATCGTCGGGATCCGCTTAGGGTCGTGGTGTCTGCCGAACCGAACAGCGGCCTTTCCTTGGCGCAGTTGAATCATGAATTGGCTGTCAACGGTATCCAAATAGAATTTTCTGATTTGTCCCGACTGGTATTGATCGTGGGGCTGGACCAGCCAAAATCCGCGTGGATAGATCTGGCCAATGTCCTGAACCGGCTGGTGTCCAGCCAGAGCACATCGCCCAAGAAAAAATGGGCCAACAACCTTGAAACGGCCTGGCGCCAGCATCTGTCCAGCCCGCTTGATACATCGATTTCCCTTCGCCAAGTCTTGTTCGGTCACCAGAAAACAGAGCGGGTGCATCTCGCGAACGCTGCTGGTCGGATTAGTGCCGACTTGATTGCACCATATCCTCCCGGCATCGCGCTGGTGTGGCCAGGTGATATTCTTGATCAAAGCAGGGTTGATTTCCTGTTGCGTTTGTTGGACAATAACATCAACATCAATGGGATCAGTGATCATACCCTATGGGTTGTGGCCTGATTGATGCAAACAGGAGCTGGTATGCTGTATAATGATAACAAGCTAACGGGTGATGACCGACAAGCCGCTGTCAAACGGGGACAACTGGTGACCCTTGAAGGCATCGACGGAACCGGCAAGACGACGCAAATCGCCAATCTGGCGGCGGCAATACGCCAAGCAGGCTTTGAAGTCATCGAACTTCGGGAACCTGGCGGCACCGCGATCGGCGAATCGATCCGGGAGATCTTGCTGGACAAAAAGCATCTTGGCATGACCGCGCAGGCCGAGGTTCTGCTGTTCACCGCAGCGAGATCACAACTGGTCCGGGAAGTCATCCAGCCAGCGCTGGAAGCCGGTACCTGGGTCATCTGCGACCGGTTTCTCGACTCAACCCTGGCTTATCAGGGCTACGGGCGGGGAATGGATGTAGAGCTGATCAACAGCATTAATAGTTTTGCGGTTGACAAGATCATGCCTGACCGAACAATTTTGTTGGACCTGCCTGTCGAGGCTGCCGTCGAAAGACTGAACGGCCGTCCCCAATCCCCCGACCGGCTGGACAGTGAAAGCCAGGCTTTCATGGAGAAGGTCCGGCAAGGCTATCTGACAATAGCCCTAGATGAACCGCTGCGATTCAGCGTGATTGACGCCGGATTGCCGGAAAATGAAGTAGCAGAACAAATATACAGTGTGATTAGGGAGGGCTTAGACCAATGAAACTGATCTATGCAATTGTCCACGATGAGGATAGCCCACGATTGATGGCTGAGTTGAACAGGGTTGGCTACAGGGTCACCAAGCTCAATTCGACCGGTGGTTTTTTAAGATCAGGCAACACGACATTGATGATTGTTGTTGAAGATGATCAGCTGGACGACGTGCTGGCGATCGTCCGGAAATATTCCAGCAGCCGTCAGGCCGCTGTGAATACCAATGTGACGCCTTCTTCCATGGGCGGTGCCTACATTCCATATCCGGTTGAAGTTATGGTTGGCGGCGCGACTGTTTTCGTGTTAAACGTTGAGTATTTTGAGAAGATGTAATATGGCCTTTTCTTCCATGATCGGCCAGGACGATATCAAAGCGCGCCTCGGAGCGGCTCTTGTCGGCCATCCGGGGCATGCCTATGCCTTTACAGGCCCTGACGGCATCGGCAAGACCCTACTGGCCAGATTGTTTGCCAAAGCCCTGCTTTGCCAGCGGCCATCGTTGGACGGCGCCTGTGACCGGTGTGACGCCTGTCATCATTTTGACAACGGAGTCCACCCGGACTTCCGAAGCCTTGAACTTGAAAAAAACGACAAGACCATCAAGGTTGACCGTGTGCGAAAATACGTCTGCGGAGATGTTGATCTGCGGCCGCAATTCGGCAACCGAAAGGTTTACCTGATTGAAGCTGACGACCTGAATGAACAAGGTCAGAACGCCTTGCTCAAAACGTTGGAAGATTCGCCGCAGTATTGCTTCTTCCTGCTCACGGTTACCAGCCCCGGCCGTCTGCTGCCCACGATCCTGTCGAGAGTCAGCCAACTCGTGCTCAAGCGCTACAGTCCGGATGAGATCGGCAGGATTCTATCTGCCAACGGCCTGGATGCGGGATCTGAAAATGTATTTCTGGCTCGTTTTTCTGGTGGTCTTGCCGGTATCGCCATGGATCTGCACAGCAACAGCTGGTTTTCCGAACTGCGGCAGGAGACACTTGACTTAATCAGCGGTATTGCCAGACAGAGCCGAGCCAGCTTGCTGACTGACGGCTACCAGTTTTTTGACAAGAATCGCAGCCATGCACCTGCGATTTTGGATATTATCGGCAGCCTGGTGCGAGATCTGCTTGTCCTTTGGACCAGCAGAAGCTATGGCCAGCTGACCAATCAGGACCAGCAAGCCCTTTTGGAGCGGCTGCTGCCTGAACAAAACAATGAAAACAGGGAGCGTGCCAGGCGGCATTTGACCGATGCCTACCAGGCCGTCTTATCCGCCCGGCGCGGACTTGATTTGAATGCCAGCTTTGAAGGGTTGGTCTGCAATCTCCTGCTGAACTTGCGAAAGGAGTTCCAATATGCCTAAAGTTGTCGGAATCCGTTTCCGCGGAAATGGAAAATCCTATCATTTCGATCCCACAGAACTCACGCTTCACCAAGGTGATGCCGTTATTGTGGATACTGTCCAAGGACTGGAAATCGGTTTTGTCGTCGACGAGGTGATCGACATTCCTGAAGACAAGCTCGTCGCACCGCTCAAAGCAGTGACTCGGATCGCAACCCGGCAAGACCTCGATCGATACGAGGCCAACAAGGACAAGGAGCGTGACGCCTTCAAGATCTGCCATGAAAAGATCGCCGCCCGCGAACTTGACATGAATCTTGTCGATGTAGAATACACGTTTGACGGCCGTAAAATCATTTTCTATTTCACGGCTGACGGACGGGTGGATTTCCGCGAGCTGGTCAAAGACCTGGCTTCAGTCTTCCGCATGAGGATCGAGCTCAGGCAGATCGGTGTTCGCGATGAAGCCCGCATGATCGGGGGCGTGGGCATTTGTGGTCGTGAACTATGCTGTTGCTCCTTCCTCAACGAATTCATGCCGGTTTCCATCAAGATGGCCAAATCACAGAACCTGTCCATGAATCCGGCTAAAATATCCGGCTGCTGCGGCCGTCTGATGTGCTGCCTGAAGTATGAACAGGACGCCTATGTCGATGCCCGCAAGCGGATGCCGCGTCAGGGCGCTTCGGTCATGACGCCGCAGGGCAGCGGCACCGTCACCGGCGTCAATCTGTTGAAAGAAACCCTCAATGTCCGGTTGGACAAGGTGGAGGAAACTGAGCAGGTGACATTCGCCAATGAAGAGATCGAGGTTCTGGAATCCAGGGTCAATCGAAAAAGGCCGCCACAACAGGAGAAGCCGGACGACACGGCCGAAAAGCCGAAGCGCTCCGGCTCACGCAGGCGCCGTTCTTCATCCAGATCGTCTAAAAAAGACGGCCGAAACCCGCAAAAGCCTGATCAATAAATGACTTGCTGATCAATTTAACTGATGATAAAATAATGAAAGAATTGGAGGTGTTCATCATGGCTTATGTCATTTCAGAAGCTTGCATTTCCTGTGGCGCATGTGAGAGCGAGTGCCCGGTCAGTGCTATCTCAGAAGGTGATACTCAGTACAACATTGACGCTGATACCTGCATCGACTGCGGTGCTTGTGAAGCCGTCTGCCCTGTCAGTGCCATCAGCGCAGGCTGATCATTTTCAGGAAGAAACAAAAAAAGGGGAAGGCCGCTGGCTTTCCCTTTTTTGCATTGGTGCGGGGTGGCTGCCATGACCGACAAACCTGAGGAGCTGAAAAATCTTCGGATCCCCTTGTATTCGGACGAGACGCTAGAAGATCTCCAGCGTGCCGGACTGCGGATGATCCAGAGCAAAAACCGGTTCAGGTTTGGCCTGGATTCGGTGCTGCTGGCCGCCTTTGCGGCTCAGCTTCCGGCCATCGGCACACGGAAGACGGTCAAGGCCGCTGACCTGTGCGCCGGCAGCGGCGCCGTCAGTCTCCTGCTGGCCGCGCGCAAACCTGGTCTGACTGTCACCGGGCTTGAAATTGATCCGGATAGTTGCGAGACCTTCGCCCGCAACATTGAACTCAACAGTCTGTCGAATCGGCTGGCTGTTGTCTGCGGGGATGTCTGCAGTCTGGCAAACGGCAAACTGGCAGCGGCTGAACTGCCACTGGGAGCATTTGACCTGGTTGTGTGCAATCCGCCCTATCGCCGGCTTAGCCATACCTTGCCGCCTGACCCGAGCCGCCGCATGGCTCGTGAAGAAACCGGAATCAGTTTGCCGGACCTGGTTCTCGCCGCGGCCAGACTGCTCAGGAGCGGCGGTCGGCTGGCGCTGATCTTTCCGATCCGCCGCCTGACCGAGCTGCTCTGCACATTCAGGGATTGCGGACTTGAAGCCAAACGGATCCGCATGATCCAAGCCCGCCCAGGCAAGCCGCCGGTCAATATGCTGGTCTGTGCCGTCCGACACGGCAGGCCCGGCGGACTGGTTGTCGATTCGCCCCTGCAAATCTGGCTCGAGCCAGGTGTTATGTCCCGGGAAGCCAAAGCAATTTACGGCAATTTGGCTCCGTTGCCCCCTGCTGATCTATACCGAGGGGTGGAACCGGTCGATCCTGAACGCCGTTGGGAGGAATTGTCATGAACCGAGCAGATGAGAACAGCGGGTATCTCTACCTTGTTGCAACGCCCATTGGGAATCTTGACGATATGACGCCACGGGCAGTCAGCGTGCTGACCCTGGTGGATCTTGTTGCGGCTGAAGACACACGCCGGACATTGAAGTTGCTCAACCATCTGGATCTGAAAAAGAAACTGGTCAGCTACCATGAGCATAATCGCCGCGACCAAGAGGCGTATTTGCTGGACAGGCTGCGCGAAGGACAGCATATTGCGCTGGTAACAGATGCCGGAACCCCCTGCATATCCGATCCGGGCAATGATCTGGTCAACCGGTGCATCGAGGAGCAAATCGCTGTCGTTCCCGTTCCCGGAGCCTGTGCGGCGATTACCGCCTTGTCAGCATCCGGCCTTTCACCAGGGCGATTTGTCTTTGAGGGGTTTTTGCCGGCCAAAGGCCGCGAGCGCAAAGACAGGGTCAGCCAAATAACCGTTGAGTCCCGCAATATGGTCTGCTATGAAGCTCCGCATCGCTTGCGAAAGACGCTGTCTGACTTTGCAGCTGCGGGATTGGACCTGCGGCTGCTGTCTGTCGGCCGCGAGTTGACAAAACGCCATGAGACAATCTGGCGGACAACGGTTGGCGAAGCGGCGGATTATTATACTGATCATGACCCGAGAGGGGAGTTTGTGCTGGTGCTTGAAGGGGTGGATGAATTCGCACGTCGGCGGCCTGACCTGGCTGGCACCCCGGACGACACATTTGACGAACAGCGCTTGAAAACGCTTCTGGAGCAGCTGCGGGATCAGGATATGAGCTTGAAGGACGCGGTTCGCGAATGCATGTCAGTCTCCGGTAAGAAACGCAATGACATCTACCCGCTTGCCCTGTCGGTCTGGCAGGAAAAGTGACAACGAGCGGATGTTCATAGTATAATGGCCTGAATCGAAAAATTGACAGGAGTGTTGACAAGTGAAGCCTAAATACTATATTACAACACCGATATACTATCCCAGCGGGAAACTGCATATCGGTCATTCTTATACGACCGTCGCTGCGGATGCCATGGCCCGGTATAAGCGACAGGCTGGATTCGATGTCATGTTCCTGACTGGAACAGACGAACACGGCCAGAAGATCCAGCGCAAGGCGCAAGAGGCTGGCATTACCCCGAAAGCTTATGTCGACGATATCGTCAGCGGCATCAAAGACCTGTGGAAACTGTTGGATATTTCCTATGACCGATTCATCCGCACCACGGACAAAGACCATGAAGAAGCCATTCAGCATATCTTCCAAAAGCTGTATGACAAAGGTGATATCTATAAAAGCGAGTATGAAGGCTGGTATTGCACGCCTTGTGAGTCCTTCTGGACAAAAACCCAGTTAAAGGATGGCAAATGCCCCGATTGCGGCCGGGATGTCGAACTGACACGTGAGGAAAGCTACTTTTTCCGGCTGTCTAAATACCAGGATGACCTGATCGCACTGTTCGAGAACAATCCTGAATTTATCCAGCCCGCCAGCCGAGCCAATGAGATGCTCAATAACTTCCTGCGCCCGGGACTGGAAGATCTTTGCGTCTCGAGGACCACCTTTGACTGGGGGGTTCCGGTGCCGTTTGACTCCAAGCATATTGTCTATGTCTGGATCGACGCCTTGTCAAACTATATAACAGCTTTGGGCTATCCCGGCAAGACAGCTGACTTTGAAAAATACTGGCCGGCGGATGTCCATCTGGTTGGCAAGGAAATCGTCAGATTCCATACCATCATCTGGCCCGCTATGCTGATGGCCCTGGATATTCCGCTGCCCAAACAGGTTTTCGGGCATGGCTGGCTGCTGCTCAAGGACAGCAAGATGTCCAAATCCAAAGGCAATGTCATCGATCCGGTCATATTATGTGAGAAATACAGCGTTGACGCCATCCGCTATTTTCTGCTTCGGGAAGTTCCTTTCGGGTCTGACGGCATTTTCACCAACGAAGCCCTGATCACCCGAATCAATGCTGATCTGGCCAACGATCTCGGCAATCTGGTCAGCCGGACGGTTGCCATGATCAAGAAATACTTCCCGGACGGATTGCCCGAAGCGCGTGAAACCGCAGCGATTGACGACGAGTTGACCGGCATGCTCAAAACGCTGCAGGGTGACGTTTGTGTGGAAATGGACAAGTTGCAGTTCAGTCAGGCTTTGGCCGAGATCTGGAAGGTTGTCGGCCGATCAAATAAATACATTGATGAAACCATGCCGTGGGTTCTGGCCAAGACGCCGGAGACGGCCCCCCGCCTGGCTGCCGTCCTCTATAACCTCGCAGACACCATCCGGGTTATATCTATACTGATTGAACCGTTCATGCCCCAGACTGCTCCGAAAATCCAGGAGCAGCTTGGCATTGATGATCCAGCGACCTGTTCCTGGGAGTCGGCCAGCGCCATTGGGCTGTACCGTGCCCCGAACGGCGCCCGCCCGGGTAAACCGATTTTCCCCAGAATCGATATGAAAAAGGAAATCGACGCGCTGGATGCGATGATGGCCCGACAGAGAGCTGAAGCTGAGACGGCACAAGCCTCAACCAGTCAAGATACCGGTACTGAGCCGGAAGGCGTCAAGCTGATTGAATTCACTGATTTTCTGAAGGTCGAACTCAAGGTCGGAAAGATTGTTTCCTGCGAGAAGGTCAAAAAATCCGACAAGCTGCTTTGCTCCCAGGTGGATCTGGGCGGAGAGGTTCGCCAGATCGTATCCGGTATAGCCCAATCCTATGCGGCTGAGGATATGCCGGGACGCCAGGTCGTTGTTGTCACCAATCTCGCGCCAAGGAAAATCCGCGGTGTCGAATCCAACGGCATGCTGCTGTGCGCGACCACGCAGGACGGCTATCGTCTGCTGACCGTTGACGGAGATGTTGATGCCGGATCGGAAGTCGGCTGAGATGATCTGGTTTGACTCACATGCCCATCTGCAGGGAGAGGATTTTGCCGAAGACCTGCCGGAGGTGCTTGAACGGGCACGGGCAGCGGGTGTTCAAAAAATTCTGCTGCCGGCAGTTGATCTTGAAGATTCAAAGCGTGCACTGACACTGGCTTTGGCCCATGACCTGTTCTGCTGCTCGATCGGCTGTCACCCGCATGCAGCCGCCAGGTTTCCTGCGGACGGCATTGACCAGTTGCGCGAGATGATCCGCCAACGAGACTCGTCCAAGCTGGTGGCGGTCGGTGAAATCGGCTTAGACTACCATTATGATTTTTCGCCCAGGGATATTCAGAAGGATGTATTCAGGTCCCAGTTGGACCTGGCGTTTGAAGCTGACATGCCAGTGATTATCCATGACAGGGAAGCCACAGCTGATTGCCTGGATATCCTGCATCAGCAGCAAGACACCGGCCGACTGCGCCCGATGCCCGGAGTGTTCCATTGCTATTCAGGCAGCCCTGAGACCGCCCGCCAGTTGCTGGCGATGGGGTTCTACATTGGAGTCGACGGACCGATTACCTTCAAGAACGCCAGAAAGACACCCGAAGTCATTCGGATCTGCCCGCATGACCGCTTGCTGATTGAAACCGACAGTCCCTATCTGACGCCGGTCCCATACCGCGGCAAACGCAATGAACCCGCTTATCTCAACCTGATCGGTGAAAAGGTAGCCCAGATTTGGGAAGTCGAGATTGACGATGTTTCAACCAGTACAACTGCGAATGCCAAGCGCTTGTTCGGGCTGTCCTGATCCGGGTTTGGGATTCTTCCTGAAAAAAGCGAATAGGTTGGATGAAATGTGTTGACAAGCCAAGGGCTTTCGATTATACTTTCACTTGCGCTCGAAAAACAGCGCGCGAAACGGGAGCTTAGCTCAGCTGGGAGAGCATCTGCCTTACAAGCAGAGGGTCACAGGTTCGAGCCCTGTAGTTCCCACCAGAAACCAAATACGGCGCAGTAGTTCAGTTGGTTAGAATGCCAGCCTGTCACGCTGGAGGTCGAGGGTTCGAGCCCCTTCTGCGTCGCCAAATCGCCCAGATAGCTCAGTTGGTAGAGCAGTGGACTGAAAATCCACGTGTCGCTGGTTCGATTCCGGCTCTGGGCACCAAGACCTGAAACGTCATGTTTCAGGTCTTTGTTCTAGGGTTAATCCGCCCCGAGATTCACAGCTGATTATTTACAACCTATATATAAACATGCTATATTTAATTTGCTTATTAGGGAGTAACTGCCGCTGATCAATGCGGAGATAAAGTCAACAGCAAGGTCATGTGGCCTGGCTTTATCAGGAAGTGTGAGACTATTAATGCATGCAGGGCATGGATGATGGTCTATTTTTTTGTTAAGTGACATGTCCTGAGTTAAAGCTGGTATATGAGGAGGAAATTTCATGCCAAACGAGTCATACAGGCAAAGTCCTGAAGCGGTTGTCAAAAAGCTTGAAACGGACCTTGCGAAGGGATTGTCAAGTGAAGAGGCCGCGAAGCGGCTTGAGCAATACGGCGCCAATGAACTTGAAGAGAAAAAGCGGCAGAGCTTTATGACGCGGCTCATCAACCAGTTCAAGGACACCATGGTTCTGATCCTGATTGCAGCATGCGCAGTATCGGCCATTTTGAATGAACTGCTGGATGCTGCCGTCATCCTGGCGATTGTCATCATCAACGCGATTCTGGGCCTGGTCCAGGAAGGCCGTGCTGAAAAGGCGATTGAAGCCCTGCAAAAAATGACTTCCCCGCAGGCCAGAGTGCTGCGGGATGGCCAGCAAAATCTAGTTGACGCCTCGCGGCTGGTTCCCGGCGATGTCGTGTTGATCGAAGCCGGCGATATCATCCCGGCTGACCTGCGCCTGATTGAAACCGCCGTGATGCGAATCGACGAAGCCTCGCTGACCGGGGAGTCGGTACCGGTTGAGAAGGACGCAAGCCTGACCTTGGACGGCGAGATCCAGTTGGGCGATCGGGTCAACATGGCATACATGAGTACGCCGGTCACCAACGGCCGCGGCCGCGGCATAGTCGTTGCCACCAGCGGTCACACGATCATCGGCAGTATCGCTAACCAGCTGCAGGACATTGAAGAGCATGAAACACCGCTTCAGCGCAACCTGAACCAATTGGGCAAGTGGCTGGGCATTGTCTGTGTCGGAGTCTGCGCCGTTGTCCTGGTCCAGGGAGTTCTTCTCGGCGGCACGTTCCTGGACATGTTCCTGACGGCTGTCAGCCTGGCTGTCGCAGCTATTCCGGAAGGCTTGCCGGCTGTCGTCACCATTGTGCTGGCTTTGGGTATGAAACGCATGGCGGACCGCCATGCCATTGTCAAGAAACTGCTGGCTGTTGAAACACTCGGATCCGTTGACGTCATCTGCTCGGATAAGACGGGTACGCTGACACAAAATGAAATGATGGTCACCCGGCTTTATCTGCCTGGCCGACTGATTGAGGTCGGAGGGCATGGCTACAAGCCGGAGGGCGAACTGGCTGATTCAACCGATGGCAAACCGGTCCAGGATGCCAAGGCCGGAAGGCTGGGCATGCTGCTGAAGATCGGCGCGCTGTGCAACGATGCGAACCTGGTTGAAGAGGAGGGTGTCTACAGCATCCTCGGTGATCCGACAGAAGGTGCGATGGTCACCGTCGCCGCCAAGGCCGGCCTGGATCAAAGCGAGCTGGCAAAGCAATATGAACGAACAGATGATTTACCGTTTGACTCAGAACGCAAGATGATGTCGACATTCCATGCCGGATTCAACCAGGCTAAAAAGGTGTCACTGACCAAAGGCGCGCCGGATATCATTCTCAGCCGCTGCACGAGCTGGCTAACGGATGACGGACCGGAACACTTGTCAGATGCCCTGCGTAACGAAATCCTCGAAACCAATCACCAG
This sequence comes from uncultured Saccharofermentans sp., assembly GCA_963675845.1. GTDB lineage: Bacteria > Bacillota > Clostridia > Saccharofermentanales > UBA5734 > UBA8949. The sequence continues at coordinate 1,414,667 of OY776634.1, forward strand.
CTGGCATCATCCGCTTTGCGTGTCCTGGCTTTTGCCTGCAAGTTCCATGACGACGCAGTCGAGGCAGCTGAGGAAGAACTGGTCTTTGTTGGCTTGATGGGCATGATTGACCCAGCCCGTCCGGAAGCCCGGGATGCAGTCACATTATGTACGCATGCCGGGATCCGCGCAGTGATGATCACCGGTGACTATCGGGATACAGCTGTCGCCATAGCCCAGGATTTGGGTCTGATGAAGCCGGGTGACGAAGTGCTCACCGGAACAGAACTTGACGACCTATCGGATGAGGACCTGTTGATTGCAGTTGAGAAAACCGCTGTCTACGCGCGTGTCTCGCCGGATCATAAAGTCCGGATCGTTTCCGCTCTCCGCCAGAATGGACACATCGCTTCAATGACCGGTGACGGTGTGAATGACGCGATGGCCTTGAAGACCGCGGATATTGGTGTGGCGATGGGTATTACCGGTACGGATGTCGCCAAGGGAACCGCGGATATGATTCTGACCGATGACAACTTTGCGACGATCGTTGCCGCCGTCAAGGAAGGCCGTGTGCTGTACAGCAACATCCGCAAGTTCGTCGGCTTCTTGTTATCCTGCAATGTCGGTGAGATCCTCGTGATTTTCCTGACAACCCTGATCATGGGTCCGGCGTTCGTGCCATTGCTGCCCATTCAGCTACTCTGGCTGAACCTGCTGACGGACAGTTTCCCAGCTCTCGCGCTTGGCCAGGAAAAGGGCGAGCCGGATGTTATGGACCGTAAGCCGCGCAATCAGAAAGAGCCGATTCTCAACAAGCTGATGATCCGGACCATTAGCATCCAGAGCCTTGCGATCTTCGCGGCGACCTTTTCAGCATTCCAACTCGGCCTGATCTATTATCCTCAAGCCGTTGGAGCCAGCGACGGCGCCAGAACCTATGCGTTCATCACCTTGATCATGGCGGAGCTCTTCCGATCATTCAGTGCCCGTTCCGAGCGTTCGCCGGTGATCAAGCTGGGTATCTTCAGGAATGCCACGCTCAACAAGGCGATTCTGCTCTGCTTTGTCTTGATGCTGGCCGTGATCTATGTGCCTTTCCTGGATCCGATTTTCGGCACGATCGAACTATCCCTGATGGACTGGGCAAGGATTCTGCCGTTGTCCCTGATTCCCTTTGCCGCTGCGGAAATCGATAAATTCATTCAATTGATCCGTCGAAACAAAGTACAGGGTTGATCTTATTGTCATATTATGCTAAAATTTGCTCTGCTGTGCGATCTGCCCGCGACTGATTCGTGATTTGAGCAGAACCTGCAGTTTACGGAGGTGCCCTATGGAAACACTAGCAGTCATCATGGCCATACTTGATATACTGGTTTGCATCAGTCTGATTATCCTTGTTCTTTTTCAGCAGGGAAATTCGAAGGGACTGGGCATAATCGGCGGAGGCGCAGAAACCTTTTTCGGCAAATCCAAGGGCCGCAGCATTGACGCGAAGCTGAAACGCTTCACGACAGTCATTGCCATTATTTTCGCGGCTTTGACCATCATCCTGTATTTGCTGGCCGGTCGCTGACCATCACTTGAATTGAAGGACATGGAACAAGGGGCATCCGGCGGATGTCCCTTTTGTTTTGGCAACAGCAAAACAGCCGGCATTGCCGGCTGTGTCGGTTAAAAGAAAATGGGTGTCAGCTGATGACGAAATCCTGAAGTTCGAGTTTCAGGTCTTCACCATTGTCACTGTAGATTTTCACTTCGATCGGCTGGGTCAGGTCAAGACTGAAAATGCCCATGATCGATTTGGCATCGACGATGTAACGGCCGGATGTCAAATCGACTTCGTAAGGGAAATCATTGACGATGCGGACGAACGATTTGACTTCACTGATTGATTTGAGTTGCACATTGAACTTCTTCATGTATAGAACACTCCTGAACGATTGATCAACTTGAAGCGACTGACTGATGCAGTTAGAATAGCAACAGGTCTGCAGAAGGTCAAGCAGAATTTACTGGAGATTACATTATGCCACAAATGACAGCAGCTTTCCATACGTTGGGCTGCAAAACCAATCATTATGAAACCGAAGCCTTGCGCAAGCAGTTTGCCGAGGCCGGATTTATCGAGGTGCCTTTCGGACAGGCTGCCGATGTCAGCCTGATCAACACCTGTACCGTCACCGGGGAGGCCGGGCGCAAATCCCGACAGATGATCCGACGCGCCCGCAAAGCTAACCCGCAGGCTGTTGTCGTCGCCCTGGGCTGTCATAGTGAGCTGGATCAATCGGGACTGGATGCCGATATCATCATCGGCACCAGCGGCAAGAGCCAGGCACTCAACCAGGTTCTGAACCTGATGGCCGACGAAGATCGCGATAAGCTTTTGCTCCTCGAGACTGACCCCCAAGCCTATGAAGACCTCGGCTTGGTTGACAGCCAGTCCGAGACGCGAGCCTATATCAAAGTCGAGGACGGCTGCAACAACTTTTGCGCCTATTGTACCATCCCGCTGGCGCGTGGGCGCGTGCGCAGTCGGCCGGAAGAGCAGATACTGGCTGAGGCCAAAGCGTTGGCCGCGGCTGGTTACCGTGAGATTGTCCTGACCGGCATCCACGTCTGCTCCTATGGAACAGATCTGGGCCGGCCATCCTATGCGGTCATGGAGCTTGCAAAAAAACTGGGCCAGATTGATCAGTTGAAGCGTATCCGCCTAGGTTCTCTTGAACCCCAGTCGGTGACCGAGCAATTTGTCGAGCTGGCTATGCAGAACCCGAAAGTACTGCCTCATTTTCACCTGTCTTTGCAAAGTGGCAGCGACACCGTCCTGCAGCGGATGGGGCGGCATTACCTGACACAGGATTACCGCCGGGTCGTCCAAAGACTGCGCCTGGCCTATGATAATCCAGGCATCACAACCGATATCATTGTCGGTTTCCCGGGCGAAAGCGATGAGGAACACGCGGAAAGCCTGGCATTTTGCCGTGAGATCGGTTTTTCCAGATTGCACGTCTTCCGCTACTCCAGGCGTGACGGTACCCGCGCCGCGGCTATGAAAGGCCAGATTTCCCCGGCAGTGATTGCAGCACGCAGCCAGGACCTGCTGGCGGCCGCCGATGAGATGGCACTCGCATATCACCGGACGCAGGTCGGCCGACAGCAGGCTGTTCTGCTGGAAAAAGAGCGACCGGACGGTCTGTTTGAAGGCTATTCGCCTGAATATGTCCCGGTCAGAGTGGAGCCGAAACCGGGATATCTGCCAGGTCAGGTTGTTCAGGTGAACAGCATTGAAGCCAGTACCGGATTTTTGCTTTGCCGCTAATGCAAAGCGTTTTCATTCATGTTATGATGAATAAGCAGTAGACCCAATTCTGCGGGAGGTGAATTTATGACCGGCAATGAGACAGCAAGATTTGAAATGGGTGCCGATAACAGCCGTGAAGCCCGCGAAATCATGCAGGAAGTCCTGGAAGCCTTGAAAGAGAAAGGGTATAACCCCGTTAACCAGCTGGTTGGTTATTTTCTGTCCGGCGATCCAACCTACATCACCAATCACAAGAATGCCCGTTCGGTTATCCGGCGCATGGAGCGAGACGAGCTTTTGGAAAATATCGTTCGGGAATACATTAACGGACTTTGACCCTGAACAGATCATTTAAAAACAGAAGACTGGGACACAGCGGCCTTGATGTATCAAGGCTTTGTTATGGCACGCTGACACTGAGTCCGGGCCAGGCAGGATATACGTCAGCCGAGGGAGCCGATCTTCTTTTGCACGCCTTTAACCAGGGCGTGACCTTTTGGGATACCGCTGAGATATACGATACGTATCCCCATATCCATGCTGCGCTGAAGCGTTTAACAACATCGCCCGTGATCGCTACCAAGACATATGCCTGGGACCGGGCTTCGGCTGAGGCCAGCCTCGACAAGGCTCGCCATGCCATGGACTTGGATGTCATCGACATCTTTCTGCTACATGAGCAGGAATCTGTCCTGACCATGGACGGTCACCGGGAAGCTTTTGAATACCTGCTCGACCAGAAGCACAAGGGCAGGATCCGCGCGGTTGGCATGTCGACTCATGCGGTTGAACCGGTTCTGGCCTTGGCCAGCGCGGTCAGCGGACAACACACCCCGGCTGTCTGGCAAGGTATTGATCCAGGTGTCTATCGGGAAGCGGATATTGTCCATCCTTTGCTGAATTTGAAGGGGATCGGGTTGCTGGATGGGACTTCCAGCTACATGATTGAGGCTGTCCGTCTCGCGCATGAAGCCGGCATCGGCGTTTACGGCATGAAGATGCTCGGCGGCGGACACCTGTTGAATCACTTTGATGAAGCAGTCGATTTCGCGCTGGGTCTCGATGCAGCCGATGCTTACGCGGTCGGTATGCAGAGCCGGGCGGAAATCGATATGAACGTCGCTTTGTTCTCCGGCCGGCCTGTATCGCAGGAAATGCTGGACAAAACCCGCGCCAAAAAACGCCGGCTGGCAATTGGAGACTGGTGCACTGGCTGCGGCGCCTGTGTCAAGCGTTGCGGCGAGCATGCGCTCAGGCTCGAAAACGGCAAAGTACGGGTCGACCCGGACCGCTGCATTTTCTGCGGTTATTGCGCGACGGTCTGCCGCGATTTTGTTATCAAGGTGGTGTAAGTACACTATGACACAACAACTTGGAAAATGGATGGGGATCGATTACGGCGATATCCGAATCGGTGTTGCGGTCAGTGACCCGATGGGCATGATCGCCCGCGGTCTTGAAACCATTCGCTGGAACGGCAAGGATCTGGACTGGGCATTAAACCGGATCGCGGATCTTGTCAGGCAGGAGCAGGTTTTGGGCATGGTCATCGGCATCCCGAGGCGAACCGACGGCAAGATTGGCGAATCCGAAATAAAAGCCCGGCGCTTTGCCGAGCTGGTCGCCGAAAAAACCGGGCTCGAACCCGTTTTGCGGGATGAACGTTATACAACCGTCATCGCGTCTCGGGTCATGCGCGAGACCGGGCGGAAATCAAAGCAGAGAAACCAGATTATTGACCAGATTGCCGCTGAGATTATTCTGCAGGAGTACCTGGAAAGCCGTCGCCAAGCAGAACTTTGATATGATATAATGAGAGGAATTCGAACAAGGGAATACAACTGCCAAGCCAGTTTGTCCAGGAGGAAAAGGATAATGTTTGATGAAGATAAGCAGGGTTGCTGCTGCGGCGAAGGACAAGACGACAGCCATGGCTGCGGAGATGACTGTAATTGCGATAACGGCAATAGTCTGGGCGACAGCGTCATTGTCATGACCGATACTGAAACCGGCGAGGAATACACGTTTGTGATCGCTGACGACTTTGCCTATGACGATGAACACTACTGTGTGCTGGTCACGGTCGGTGACGAAGTCGAACCCGAGATGATCATCACCCGTGTGGTGACGCTGGAGGATGGTTCAGAAGGCCTGATGAGCCTGGACGAAGCCGACTATGACCGTGTCTATGCCGAGTATGAGCGGATCTGTGAGGAAGATGTGGATGAAGACGAGGACGAAGCGGAGGTCTGAGACAGCTCAGCCGGTCTGGGAGGATGCTGCTTCGCAGGATAACGTCCTCGCTGTACTGGTGGATATCGATAATGGACATGAATTCTACATGTCCATTATTGATTCATTCCAGATTAAAAACCGGGAATATGTCGTCATGTACAACTACGAACCGGATGACGGCAGCCATGCTGAACCTGAACTGACCATCTTGCGGACCAAGCGCCATGTCAGCGGTGAACAATACTATTTGTCGATCAAGGACAAGCATGAGCTCGACATCGCGTTCGAGCAGTTCTACAAGCGATTTGAAGAGGCTGGCGGCTATTAAAGGGGACAGATTTATGCTATTTCAGGATTGTACGCCTTTTTCAGCCGACGATGGCGCGCTTTATACGAGATTATACCAGCACAGCAAAACCGAAATATCTGACGCCTGCCTGAACAGCCGAATAGCCTGGGGGGCAGGTTTTCATTATCGCAAGTTTGTCGTTGACGACTGCCTGTGCCTGTTGAGTGACGGCGGCGTTTTTACTACCCCTCATTTCAACTGGCCGATCGGCGATCTGAATCGCGACAAGCTCAAGCACATCGTCGATACGGCCTACGAGATCTTTGATGAACGCGGTTGGCTGATGCGGCTGCTGTATGTTGATGAAGCCAATGTCGAGCTGCTGCAAAGCATTCCGGGTTACAGGATGCGGCTGGCATACGACCCAGTTTATTCGGATTATCTGTATGACGCCGAATCTTTACGCACCTTGGCCGGCAAAGCCCTGCACGGCAAGCGCAACCATGTGAACCGGTTTGTCAGGAGCCACCCGGACTTCGAATACAGGACGGCCAGCCTTGACGACCGGGATGAAGCGCTTGGTCTGGTCAAGGCCTGGTGTGAAGAAAAGGACGTCGATTGCCACAACCTCTGTGTCAGCGATTATCTGGCGATCAAGCAGATTTTTGATGACTTTGACAAACTTGACGTCAAGGGCGGCTCAATCCGCATCAACGGCGAGATGGCGGCCTTTGCGCTGGGATCGCTGCCGAGACCGAGCACAGCGCATATTCATTTTGAAAAATCCGTTGGCGACTACAAAGGGATCTACGCCGCCATCAATAAATTCGTCCTGGAAAACGAGTTCCCGGAAGCTGAGTTTGTCAACCGGGAAGAGGATTTGGGCATTCGCGGCCTGATCAAGGCGAAACAGTCATATAATCCGATTCGAAAAGTCCATAAATATGAAGCCTGGCTTCAAAAAACCGATTAGCAGCAAGGAGGCGAGCCCATGCAGGATCAGCATCATGTTGAGCAGCCAATCATCTATCCCGCCACCCCTCTTGACAGGCGGTTTCGTTGGAGGACCGTTATCATACCATTGGTCTTCGTTGGCTTTCATTTCATATTTTCCAATATCGTATCGACCATTTACGTCGCATTGGCGGCAATGATTTTACAACTGACGGACCCGTTATCCAATATCATGGATCTCTTAACGGATGAGCAGGCAATACTGGATTTCATCATGGCCCATTACCCGGTGATTGCCTGCATTATTGCGGCCGGTGTCATTCCTGTCTGTCTGGTCTTCCTGACTCAGAGTGCCAAAAGAGACCCTAGGATCTGGATGACCAACCGTCCGAGAACGATTGACATCCTGACTGCGCTGGCCATGATGATCGGCGGCCTAGGCCTGACCAACATCCTGGTCAACATCTTCCTGGTTTTAAGCGACCAGGTTTCAATAATTGAAACCTGGATGAACGATTATCTGGAGACAGCGGGTGCATTCACACCCGAAGTTGGACTTGTCTGGCTGATTCTCGGTATCAGTGTGCTGACGCCGATTGCCGAAGAGCTGCTGTTCCGAGGCGTCATTCAGGGGGAGTTGCGGAAGGCGATGCCAGACTGGGCTGCTATCCTGATTCAGGCGGTGCTTTTTGCCGCATACCACATGCAGCCGATCCAGTCGACCTACGTGCTCATACCAGGCATTCTGCTTGGACTGGCTTATTACTGGACGAGATCGATCTGGGTCCCGATCATCATGCACATTGCCTTCAACTTCGCCGGCAGCGCGCTGCCGTATATGATCGGCGATAGCGAAGCCGCGCTGACAGCTTTAGGGCTGGTGGAAATCGGATTTATTCTGGTGGCCATTCCGGCCGGCATCTATCTGATGCTCAACCGCCGCCGTTCAGCGGATCAGCTGTCCTGAAGCGGGAGCGGTCTGTCATGGCAAAGCATCAGTCATTCAATAGAATCCGTAAACGGGTTTTTATCGTCACCGGTCTGACGCTCGGTGCGGTCATTCTGATCGCTGCCCTTTTTGCCCTGTATGCTACATTCCAACTGGGGCCGGATGATGTCCAGTTGATTACGGTCAACGAAGGGTCGGGCAGGACAGCGGTTCTGGGCAGTGGTGTATCGATCAGCTCGGCCGACGACGGCAATGTTGTTGTCGATGGATCCTTTGAACCGCTGATTTTCCGAAAAATGCTGACCGTCTACAGCGGCGATGAAACCACGCTGGCCGTTTCTTCGGAAGATGCCAGCGGCGGTGAATTCGGCGACGGCTTTTTCAACGGTGCAGCTGCCAGGATCATGACAATCGGCTTGGACGGGCTTGAACTGAAAAAAACAGCCAATGTTGTCAATTACGGCATCAACCGAGTCGGCGTTTTCAATCCTGTATTAGTCCCGGATGAAGTACCGGACGGATTGGCCATTCTTGACTTTGCACGCCGTGAAAACCAGACAATCGCAGTCGGTGAACAGGGTCTTATCCTGATTCAGGCCAGCAGCCAGGCGCCGGCCGTGGTTGATTCAAAGATTACCGCTGACCTGACCGGCATCTGCTCGGCACAGGACGGCTATTACGCCTGCAGCAGGGACGGATATCTTTTGCATTCGTCAGACGGGGCTCAATGGCAGCAGATCGCTTTGCTCGCTGGTGCAAAACTCAACGCGGTGGCCTCTATTGAATCTGGAATTTACGCAGCAGTTGGGGGCGGTGGCACGCTGGTTGTTGGACAAAACGGGTCGGTCTCACAGCTGACACCGGTGACGGACAGTACGCTCAATGACATTGTGGGCGGACAGGATGTTTTGATGGCGGTTGGCAACGATGGCGTCATCCTGACTTCCCGAAATGGCCTGATCTGGAAAAAGAACATCCTCTCGTCAGCTACGGATTGGCTGGCAGCGGATTACAGGGACGGCCGATTTGTAGCGGTTGGCCGTGACGGTGTCATCGCGATCAGTGACGATGGCGCTAAGTTCACATTATTCAAACAAGATAGCGGTTTGGACTTTGTCGATGTCGTCATGCTGACCAGCCAGCAGCTTATTGTCCTCGATCAGGAGGGCCGGTTTCTGGTATCCAACAACGCTGGACAGACATGGTTAAGCTCCGGCATTGAGACCGGCATGCAAAGCCGGGTCATTGATCTGGCCGGCAAGGACAAGATTCTCAGCGCGGATCAGAATGGCCGCCTGGGTATTGCTCAGCTGGTTGCTGAGATCACGCTGGACAGTTCACTGGTTGACGGGCAGTACCAGGCTGGTGACTTGATTTTTCTGGAAATGACCTCGCTGGCTGTTCCCGACAATTACCTTGGCGCCGGCGACTCATCAGTGATTGAGAACCCCTGGCAATTTTTCGGCTACGGGAATAGTGCAAGAACACTGGAGGATGCAGCGCCGCAGGGCGGTAAAAGCTCAATGCTGCTCACGGCGGAGACTGGGGCTTCGGGTCAGGCTGCCATACTTTCGCAAAAACTCGATCTGAATGCTTTCGGTTTGGACAATGGCAGTGAAATCTACCAGATTGAGTTATGGATGAAACAGTCCGGGGTTGAGGACCGCCGGGTCAAGGTCTGGCTGCAGGGCAGCCAGACCCTTGCAGGGACGACGTTCACGAATGTTGGAACATCCTGGAAAAAATACAGTTATACCCTGGCTCTGCCGACCGGTGTCATCAAGGACGCCGAGTCGATCAGCCTAAACATCGCCATCGATTCAGGCAGGCTCTGGACCGATCAGATCAGCCTGCAGAAGGCGTCCGATTCATCCACGACACAAGCACAGAGCCTGATCAGTGCGATGTCGGACCTTTCGCCGCAGCTGATCCGTCTGGACTATCTCGGGATTGGCAGCATGACAAGCCGCCATCTGGCCTGGGCTAATTCGCTCGGCAATGAATCACCCTATCTCGGAGCAGACGGCTGGACCGGGAAGGCTTCCGGATCGCTCTACGCAGCCCTTCAGATGACTGACAAAATCCAGGCGGACCCCTGGCTGACAATTGACGCCTTTGCCAGCCAGACCGAAATTCTCAGTTTGATCGAGTACCTAGCAGCACCGATCTCGGAGCCGTACGGCCGACTTCGCATGGACCAGGGATCTGTTGTGCCCTGGAGCGAACAATTCAGCAGGATTGTGCTGGAGTTCAAGGACAGCGGCAATTTGTATGTGTCCGACCAGGTGAGAGCTGAGTTTGTCAACCTGATGATCGACACAATTTCGCAATCGCCCTATTACCGTGAGATCAAGAACAAGCTGGTCTTTGTCGACGGTTGCAGCTATGATGCCGGCGTTGTATTATCGTCAGCCGATTACCATGCGACTGATCTGACCGGGTTGCTGGCGGAAACTCAGCAGCAGACCGTGTCGGATGCACTGTCGGCCTATCTTGACCTTGTTCCCAGAAACCCGGAAAAACAGACGCAGAACTGGCCGGAGCTGATGAGGACTTCGACCCTGACCGCATCCGGCGTTGATCAGCCGACCATGGCGGAGCTTTCGGCTATCCTGCTATCGGATCTCGGTCACCAGACCGGGTTGAGTATGCTGAGCCTTACGGGTGACAGGCCCACTGACTGGCCGCAGGTCTACCTGTCAGCAGCCAATGCGTCTTCAGAAGTCGCAAATGGGATACCCCTTGAAATCGAGACTGAATCAGACAATATCCTGGCGCAAGGTTATCGATCAGACAGCCAGATCAGCCTGGTTCTGGAAAATCTCTCTGACCAGCCGGAAACCTGTCTGTTGCTGACTGATCTGCCATTGTCGGGCGCCACAGTCTACAAGTACGATTCAAGAGGGCAGATGATCAGCCGACAAGTCATGCGCAACCCGGCCAGCAAACTGACGGTACTGTCCGGCGGTGTCGTTGTTATCGTCAAGACCGAGGAGCCCTAGGCTGACAACCCGATCCTGGGCCGGGAAAATCAGTCTTGACACGCCTATACCGATTGGCTATAATAATCAAGCGCTTGGGTGGTTAGCTCAGCTGGTTAGAGTACTTGCTTGACATGCAAGGGGTCGTTGGTTCGAGTCCAATACTACCCACCAAGCGAACAGGGCTGTCTCAAATTTGATTTGAGACAGCCCTGTTTTTCGCTTCAATTCGTTTTTTGTTTACAACTTGAACATTCTGGCCGCATTCCGGTAATAAATGATTTCGCGCTGCTGCTTGGTCAGCGGGCAGGCTTCAACCTGCTCGATCGATTGATCCAGCGGATAGTGCGGGTAGTCGTTGGCGAACAGGATATGTTCGATGCCGACCGCGTCGATCGCACACATCATGGTTTCTGGGTTGTAGCCGCCGCTGGTGGCGATGTAAATGTTCTTTTTGAGATAGTAGGACGGCGGGTTGGCCATCAGGCCTTTCTTGCGTACATTGCGTCCTGCATAGCCTTCATCGAGCCTGCCGAGAAGGTAGGGCAAGCCTTCACCCATATGGCCCAGGATCAGCTTGGCATTCGGGTGTCTGTCGAAGACGCCGCCGAACATGATTCGCAGGGCGTGGGTCGCCGTATGGTAGCCCCAGTCCCAGGTGTTGCCTAGCAATTCGGGATAGCCCTCGTAGATCTTGATCTGATCCGCGCTTGGGTTGGCGGCGTGAATGAACAAGGGGACATCCAGCTCGGCAAGCTTTGCCCAGACCGGATCGAATCGCAGATCATCATAATAGACAAAGTTCGTTGGTCCGTTCAGCAGGATGCCGACGAATCCCAAATCAATGACACAGCGCTCGAGTTCTTCAACGGCAGCCTGCGGGTCTTGCATCGGCAGGGTCGCAAATCCCAAAAACCTGTCAGGGAACGCCTGGATGATGGCGGACAGGATGTCGTTGGCTTCCCGGGCGAGCTTGACGGCTGTTGACGGGTCTTCATGCAGCTGAATGGCATGGGAGCCGGTGCTCAGCACCTGGATCTCGACATCGTGCTGATCCATCAGGGGGATACGGTGCTGCTCCGGCGGCAGGTTGATCACGGGCGCCAGGACTTTTTTAAAGCGTTCGGGATCGAACAGGTTGGGGAAATTGAGCTGCTCATTGATCTCTCGCTCGATCGCGCTGAACTGCGGCATGTTCACATGCTCTTCAATGGCAATCTTCTTCATTTTGAACCTCCGATTTTTCAAATGGCCGTTCGTTGATTTGAGTATACCAACTGATATCGGATTGTCTAAGATGCGCAATGGGAAAGAGTTTCTGTTTGAAGAACAATTCCCCGGACAGGAAGAAAAGAAAACCGGCAACACCTGAATGGTGCTGCCGGATCAAGTTCTTGAGCTACTTGTTGGTTTCAAGGACTTCGATGAACAGTGGCAGCATCTGCGAAGCCAGTTCATCGTCTTCTGACTTGAGCCATTCCAGGAACGCCTTGAGGTGCTCCCATTTTTCAGTTCGGGATAATTCCTGCTCAGCCAGATCCTGCAGCGCCTGGACGTGGTCCATGACCTCCGCTTTGTGGGTTGCGCTGTCACCCATGTTGTCGCGCACCCAGCGGATCGTCTGGTCAAAAGATGTCAAAAATCGTCTGCCGGCGTTTTTCTTGGTGGAAGCGGTCTTGTACTTGACGGCTATCTGCTTGGGCTGCCAGGTGCCGTCTTCCAGCTGTTTGCGAAAGTTCGTGAGCTTGTTGTAGATGTTTTCAATATCATCGAGATAAAAATGAGTGATGGATGCCATCAGGCCGGACTCCCAGCGAGGGATCAGGTTGTGGAATTTGAGCGTGGTCTCGCTGCGAAGTTTTTTGGCATCTTCAAGGTTCCTGCTTTGCAGGACCTTGTCACAGCGCTCAATATAGCTGTCGCACACATCTTTTAGATCGTCATATATCATAAATTGTCCTCATAAGGTGGTCTCATTATACAGTCGGCAACACAGAAATGTCAAAGAATGTCATGGTTTTCGGCAACTAGGGCAAACAGAAACAGAGAAGTCTTTGCGTAAAAAGCATATGCTCTCATCAGGGTGTTAGGTATATGCATGTTGCTGGAAGATACACGTCCTGTTTTGGTAGAATAGAAGCCAGTATAGTGAGTATAAAATGAAACGAGGTTGGTTATCGTGATAGAAGATCCGCAAAAACGCCTATTGAAGGATCAGATGGTCTGCGAAGACAATTCAGCATCAAGCGACGAGCGGCAGGAGGCTGCGTGGCGCATCCTGTTCTGGCACGTTCGCTTCCAGGCAGTCAGGCATCAGGAAGAGGTCGGCGACACGTTTATGGCGTTTTGGGTTAACATGAATCTTGAAGGGGTTACGCGAAGCGGCAGATCTGCTCGGAAGAAGATTGAAAAAGACATCAACAAGTTTTTAAACCGACCTGATCTGCTGGCAGCCATGGCAGAAGTCGGAGACCAAGCGGATCGCCTGCTCTTCGATGAGCTGCAGGATGCAATTTTCCGGTATTTTTCAACCTGCCAGACAGACCGGCAATATACGACGTATCTGTTTAACTTGAAGAAACTGACAGATGACCAGGTTTCAGCCAAAACCGCGTCCCAGACGGTTGACAACATGATTCTGCCCTTGCTGGACATCGACAGCCCATGGCAGGCTGTCCTGATCAGGGCAGTCGCTACGGCCTTTGGTCAGGCCTTTGTCAATCAAGATGATCTGCTGAGCCAAAAACTCAGCCAATCGGACCCGGATGCGCTGAACAGATATCTTGAGATTCTAAAGGCATGAATACCCGAAGCTGTTGACCAGAGCATCGATCTTTTCGTGATTGTCGCACATCGGGCACTCGTTCGGCTCATAGGTTGAATAGTCCGGCAGTTCGTCGATCGAGAAGATGCTTGTCACGGGTACGCCGTTGATTTCGTTGATCGCGCTGAACAGCGCGGATACAGCGATGATCCTGCCATGGTAGTAGTTGATGCAGTTGACGGCTTGGGTGACGGTCGAGCCGGTTGTGGTGTTGGCCACAAGCAGCATGATGTTCTTGCCGGACACCATCGGCCGTGTATTCTCCCGGAACATGAACTGGCCGCTGCTATTGATCTCGGGCGTCAGGATCGCGATGGTTTCATTGCCGCTATCGCTCAGGGCGTTTGCCAGGAAAGCGGCTACAATTTCAGTGCCGTCCAGGCAAATGATGGATTCAAGCGGATGGACGCTCGCGAATTCTCTGGCCAGTTCCTCGCCGGCCAGCTTGGCCGCAGTTTGCTGATTCTTGACTGCTGTCAGATCAACATAATAGTTGATGTGCGAGTGGCGTGTGGCGAAATGCCCGGGCGTAACAGTCATGGTGAGCAGGGGTTGCTGTTTCGAAGTGATTTCCCTTGTGTTGTTAGCCATACGATATCCCTCCCCGGATCATATGAAGGCTGCTCCTGCTTTAATTATAGGCCGCTTGAACTAAATTTTCCACCAGTTGGCCTTTGACAGCAGCAAAAACTCAAAATCTGGGTTAGAATTTTCTTTACACTTACTTTGGATCGTTGTATTGTATTACGTAATTATTGATCAATAACAAGGAGAAATCTATGAGTCCGTTTGAATTGGGTATGTTGGTATGTTTCGGAATTTCCTGGCCGATCTCGGTCTTGAAAACGCTGCGGATGAAGAGCACAAAAGGTAAAAGTATCCTCTTTATGACCGTTATTCTACTGGGATATGTAGCCGGCATCATACACAAGATATGGTATTCGCTGGATTTGGTGATATTCGTTTATATTTTCAATTTTCTGATGGTCGCTGCGGATGTCAGCCTCTACTGGTACTACTTCCGCCTTGAGCGAATTGCACAAAAAAAGACTCAGGAAGTCCAAGCTGATTGACTAAAATAGACATCAAAATGTAATAAATAATTGTTGCATCCCGTCGGGAGAGTGTTACAATATGTAGTATCTAGTCTGAATCTCAGGCACAAGATATAGACCATTGTATACAATTCAAACTATCATTTCGGCAGGGGGATGCACCATGATTACCCAAATTCGTAAACGTGACGGCAGAATCGTAGGGTTTAAGAGCGAAAAGATTACCTGGGCTATTTTTAAGGCCGCCAACGCAGTCGGCGGCAACAACTGGGATATGGCCGCGGCATTGACCGATGAGGTCATGGAGCTGGCGGCTAAACGTTTTGACAGCGGCTTGGCTGATGTTGAAAGCATCCAGGATCTTGTTGAGAAAATCCTGATTGAGAACGGCCATGCCAGGACAGCCAAAGCCTATATTCTTTATCGTGAAAAACGCCGTTCCGCCCGCGAATCAAACGCGTTGATCGGTGCCACCATCAACATGTTTTCAGACTATCTTGGTGACAAGGACTGGCAGGTCCAGGAAAACGCCAATACGCAGCGATCCATCAACGGTATGAACAATTATGTCCGTGAGACCTTCACCAAGCAGTATTGGCTGCATGAGGTCTATCCAGAAGAAGTTCGGGAAGCCCATCTGCACGGTGAAATCCATATGCATGACCTGGGCTTTTTCGGCCCGTATTGCGCTGGCTGGGACCTGCGCCAGCTTCTGATGGACGGATTTGGCGGCGTGCCCGGCAAAGTTGAATCCAGCGCGGCCAAGCACCTGCGCTCCTTTCTGGGACAGGTCGTCAACTCCACCTTCACGACCCAGGGAGAAACCGCCGGCGCACAGGCATGGTCTTCTTTTGATACATATTGCGCCCCCTTTATCCGCTATGACAGCCTGACCTTCAAGCAAGTCAAGCAGGCACTTCAGGAGTTCATCTTTAATATCAATGTCCCGACTCGCGTCGGTTTTCAATGTCCTTTTTCCAACCTGACATTTGATATCGTTCCGCCTTCAACGCTTCGCAACGAGCCGGTTATCATCGGCGGCCAATATACCGATGACGTCTATGGCGATTTCCAGAAGGAAATGGATATCTTTAATCTGGCTTTCTGTGAGGTCATGCTGGAAGGCGACTCCAAGGGCCGCGTCTTTACGTTCCCGATTCCGACTATCAACGTGACCAATGATTTTGCCTGGGACAGTCCTGTTGTCAACAAGTTCATGGAGATCACCTGCAAATACGGCATACCCTATTTTTCCAATTACATAAATTCCGACCTGTCACCGGAAGATGCGGTCTCCATGTGCTGCAGACTTCGCTTGGACACCACCGAGCTGAGGAAGCGCGGCGGCGGACTGTTCGGATCCAATCCCATGACCGGATCAATTGGCGTCGTCACGGTCAACCTGCCCCGCATCGGTTATCTGGCCCGCTCTGAATCCGAATATTTCGGTCATCTCTGGCGCGCCATCCAATTGGCCAAAGACAGCCTTGAAATCAAGCGCAAGATCATTGAAGAGCAGAGCGAACGCGGCTTATATCCCTATTCGACCCATTACTTGCGCAACATCAAGGAACGTACCGATCAATACTGGTTCAACCATTTCAATACCATCGGCCTGGTCGGCATGAATGAAGCCTGCCGCAACTTCCTGGGCTCCGACGTCGATCTGACAACTGAAGAAGGCCAGGCATTTGCCAAAAGAACGCTTGAATACATGAGGGCTCAACTCCAGGACATCCAGGAGGAAACCGGCCACTTCTACAATCTTGAAGCCACACCGGCGGAAGGCACCAGTTACCGCCTGGCCAAGATCGACCTTGAGCGCTATCCGGATATCCTGACAGCGGGCGAAAATGTTAATTACTACACCAACTCATCCCAGCTGCCGGTTGGATTCACAGATGATATTTTTGAAACCCTTGACCTGCAGGATGATCTGCAGAGCCTGTATACGGGAGGCACCGTTCTCCACCTCTACATGGGCGAGAGCATCCCTGATATTGAAGTCGCAAAACGCCTGATCCGCAAAGCCTTCACCAATTACAAGCTGCCCTATATCAGCCTGACGCCGACTTTCTCGATTTGCCCGGAACATGGTTATATTGTCGGCGAGCATGCCAGTTGTCCCGATTGCGGCGGCGATACCGAGATCTGGAGCCGCGTTGTTGGCTACCTGCGGCCGATCCAGAACTATCACAAAGGCAAGCGGGAAGAGTATCGTCAGCGGATCAAGTATGTGGTCAAAGAAACCGAACTGGCATGAAGATAGCAGGCCTGATCAAGTCGTCGACCATTGACTTCCCGGGTCTCCTGTCCGCTGTCCTGTTCTCGCCAGGCTGCAATTTCGATTGTTTCTATTGTCATAACCGACCGTTGCTTACAGGTCACGCGCCGCTGATGGAACCGGCGTACGTCATGAATTTTCTCAAGCGAAGGACATCCCTGCTGGACGGTGTTGTCTTGTCTGGCGGCGAACCGACGCTTCAAAAAGACCTCAAGGACATGATTTTGTCCTTGAGATCGCTTGGTTATAAAATCAAGCTGGATACGAACGGCGCCCGGCCGGATGTCGTTCAAGACCTGATCACCGAAAACCTGGTCGACTACATCGCCATAGACCTCAAGGCGCCTCGTGACCGATATGTGGAATTGACCGACTGTGCGCCTGGCGATGTCGACCTGGTTTGGCAATCCTACCGGATTTTGGCCGACTCCAAAGTCGACTGGGAAGCCCGGACCACCGTCATTCCCCAGCTTTCAGATCACGATCTGCTTGAAATGGCCCGCAGCATCCCGGTCGCGCCGAACTATTTTCTTCAGCGCTATACCAAGCCGGCTGTCTACCGGCCGGAAGACCGGTTCCGGTTGGATGTGGCTGCCATGACACCGTCGCAGCTTGTTTTGGCAGCGGACAAAATCAGGCCGGATCAGCCCAATGTCTTGGTTCGATAGATTTTCAGATTGAGAAAATCATAACATGCTCATAATCCTCATGACCGAAATCCGTGTGATAAAATATTACAAGTGATGAAATCGATCCAAGGAGGGCAACACCATGGGCTGTTCCAGGATAAGCGCCCGATTTTCGGCACTCGTACTGCTGGTCGCTGCCGGTATGCTGCTTGCTGCTTGCAGCTGGCTGCCGGAAGAAGAGGAGAAGCTCGCTCCACCGCTAGTCGAGCCAGCTGAAATTCAATATGTGACAGAGACCGTAACGCGCGGAACTTTGACGGAAGAGATCTCAATGACAGGATCCTTCAGTCCCAAAACCGAAATAGCACTCTCGTTTGAATCACAAGGCGGCAGAATCAAAAGCCTTCTGGTTGACAATCGTGAACAGGTCAGCCGGGGTGACTTGATCGCACAGCTGGACACTGGATCGCTTGAGATGAGCATCCGGCTTCAGGAAATCAATGTCGAGAAAGCCAGGTTAACGCTGGCTCAACTAAAAGCCAGCAAGGCTGACAGCTACAGCATCAAGAAAGCGGATCTGGATCTGCAGCAACAGCAGATCCAGTTGAGCAATCTTGAGAATCAACTCGAGGCGTCCAGTATTCTGGCGCCGATTGACGGCCAGGTGACCTATCTGACCAGTGTCGATGTCGGGGAGCAGATCGCGGCTTTTCAGACCGTTGTCAAGCTGTCAGACACCAGCTCGATGAAAGTCCTCACATCGGACACCGATGCTGACCA
Source organism: uncultured Saccharofermentans sp. (assembly GCA_963675845.1). Lineage (GTDB taxonomy): Bacteria > Bacillota > Clostridia > Saccharofermentanales > UBA5734 > UBA8949. The sequence continues at coordinate 1,432,933 of OY776634.1, forward strand.
GCTTCCGATCGGCGCTGAAGTCAGGATTGAGTTTCAGGATGTCAGCTTGAGCGGTATTGTCATCGCCAATCCGACATCCTTGCTGACAGACCCGGATGCTTCCCTCAAGGGATGCGCCCTGATCGATGTCGTCGATGAACTGCCGGAAAGCGCTTCGCTTGGCCGTCAGGTCAGGATCTGCTATATCAAGGAGCAGCGGGAAGATGTGCTATACCTGCCCAGGTCCTATATCAATACTTTGAGCGGCCGGACTTATGTCAACGTCCTGGAGGATGGCGTCCGAATTGAAAAGGATATCGAAATCGGGATGAGAACCCAGACACAGGCTGAAATTGTCACAGGTCTTGATGAAGACGACCTGATCATCATCAACTGACGGAGGCTGTGCGATGTATCTTCTGGTCTGGCGGAAAATGGTCAACAACCTCTGGAAAGTGCTCTGCCTGCTGCTGGGCGCTCTCATGGTCATGGCACTGGCAAGTGCTGTGCCCATTTATACGAACGGGATCCTCCAGCGCATGCTGATCCGGGACCTGGAGACTTATCAGGAGCAAAGTTCGGACTATCCGGGCTATTTGGCGATCGAGAGCAACTTCAGGTATATCGACAGCCAGGACATTCTGGCCACGAGCAGCCGTCTGAACCAGGAGCTACAGGACATGATGGCTGGCATGCCGCAGGAGGCGGCCATGACCCAGGCTATCTCCAGAGTCGGCGGCATCTATTACCAGACCGAGAATAACGGCAAGACGATCAACAGCTTCTTTGAAATAGCCAGCCTAACCGCGTTTCCCGATCAGGTCAGCGTGGTCAAAGGTCGTCTTTATCAACCTCGCGACGATGGTGTCGTGGAAGCCGTTGCCAGCGCCGCCTCGCTCAGGTACACCGGCATGGTCATGGATAGAGTCTACGAGATTTACCATCTTCGTCAGGAAGATGGCGAGCTGGCGCTGCTGAAAATCAAGATCGTCGGGATTTACGAACCGGAGGATCACGGTGACGCCTACTGGTACGACAACATGGCGGCCGATAAGACGACCCTGGTTGTCGACGGTCAGCAGCTCCAGTCATTGTATCTGGCCAATAATCTGCTGCTGCCTCGTGAGCAAACCCTTTACACGGTCTATGACTATCATGCGTTCAACATCAGCGGCATTGACCAGCTAGCCGGCGTCTATCGGCAAGGGCAGCTGTTTGAAAGCGACAATCTCCGGACGAGCAAGTTCTATTGCACATTCGGTCAGGTCGTCACCGAGTACGAGTTGAGGGAAGGCGAGCTGATGATCGCACTCCAGATTCTGATCATACCGATTCTGCTCATGCTGGTGATGTTCATATTCATGGTCTCGCGCCTGATGGCCAGAAGCGATATGACGACGGTGTCGGTGCTGGAAAGCCGGGGCGGCGGGCGAAAACAAATTTTTGGCATTTTTGCGCTGGAAAGCCTAATGCTGGGTCTGGTTGCTTTGGTTGCGGGACCACTGCTCGGCTTGTGGCTTGTTCAGGTGATTGGCGCATCCAATGGATTTTTGGAATTTGTCAATCGAAAAGCCCTGCCCATTGATCTGGACGACAAAGTTCTGGTATATGCCGTCATCGCGCTGGCTTTGATTCTGCTGACGATGCTGCTGCCGTATCTCATGCAGACCCGGCGATCGATCGTCGATCAGAAGCGGCACAAGTCGCGTCAAACCAAGCTGCCCTTCTGGCAAAGGGCCTTTATCGATGTTATCCTGATGGCCATCAGCGGCTATGCCTATTACCAGCTCAATCGCCAGCTTGAGGCCCAGCAGTCCTCGCGGAGCGGCCAGTCGGGCGTTGACTATCTCCTGTTTCTGGCTTCAACGATCTTTATTTTGGGAACCGGCCTGCTTTTCGTCAGACTCTATCCCTATCTGGTGAGACTGGTTTATCGGGCCGGCAGGCGGATCTGGCCGCCATCACTGTATGTATCGTTTCACCAGATCAGCCGTTCTGACGGACAAGAGCAGTTTTTGATCATTTTTCTGGTGCTGGCGCTGGCAACCGGCATTTTCAATGCCAATGCCGCCCGAACAATCAACCAGAACACAGAAGATGTCATCTCCTGTGAAATTGGCGCGGATATCACGCTGCAGGCTTACTGGCAACCCTATGACCAAAACGGCAACCCGATTGCCACGTCGAATAGTCCGTCCGACCTGATGGCCGGTATGACATCCACCGGCGAAAAGATCACCAAGTACTATGAGCCAGTTTTTTCGGTCTACGCAGAGCTGCCTGGTGTTGAACACGCAGCCCGGGTTCTTCGGAAAGACGATATCCGATTGAGCTATGGCGGCAACCAGCTGGACAACATCCAGCTGATGGCCATCGATCCGTACGATTTCGCACAAACAGCCTGGTGGCGAAATGACCTGAACAACTACCATATGAATGAATACATGAACGTGATGACCAGTATGCCGAACGCCGTCATCCTGTCTTCAAACCTGAAAGAAAAACTGGATGTCGAGGTGGGTGATTCTGTCGTCTATGTGATCAGTTCGAGTGAGGCAGTGGAGGGAATCGTCATCGCCTTCATCGATTATTGGCCAGCTTATCAGCCGCTTAAAGTGACCGCGAACGATATTGTCCTGGAGAACCATCTGATCATTGGCAGCCTGAACAACCTGCTGAGCAAAACCGCGATATCGCCCTATGAGGTTTGGCTCAAGCGAGAGGCAGGAGCGACTGACAGCCAGATATACCAGGGGCTTCAAGACGCTTCAATTATGGTGAGTTCAATTGAATCATCGAACCAGGCGATCACCGAAGCCAAGCAGGATTCCCAGCTGCAGGGCACCAATGGCGCATTGACCCTGGGCTTTATCGTCTCAATGCTGGTTTGTGCGATCGGCTTTCTAATCTATTGGATCATGTCCATCAAGAGCAGAGTCCTGCAGTTTGGCGTCTTTCGCGCGATGGGGCTGGGCAGGCGACCCTTGCTGGCGATGCTGGTTTGCGATCAGGTGCTGGTCTCCGGTGTCGCGATTGCCTTCGGCACTTTGCTGGGCGTTTTGAGCAGCCTGCTCTATGTGCCGCTGTTCCGGCTGGTCTACCGTTCTGAAGCGCAGCAGATCCCGTTTAAGATCATCACCGAATCGTCTGACCTGCAAAAGATTCTGGTGATCCTGATCATCGTTTTGCTGATCTGCTTCGCCATCCTGAGCAGACTCGTTCTGGCTATCCGAATGGATCAGGCTGTCAAATTGGGGGAAGAATAGTCATGGCTGGAAATGTTGAATCCACCGCGCATCAAACGTCAAATCTACCGGTCTTGCGAACCAAGGATGTGGTCCGCGAGTTCCAGAACGGCGGAGAGATGATTCGCGTGCTGGATAACATATCGATTGAAGTCCCCAGCCGGTCGCTGACCATACTCAAGGGCAGGTCCGGGTCCGGCAAGACGACCCTGATCAACCTGCTGGGAGCATTGGACCGGCCCGATCAAGGCGAAATCTGGTTTGGTGATCGTGAGATAACCAGGATGGGTGAGAATGTCCGGGATCAGCTGCGCAGGTATGAGCTGGGATTCGTATTCCAGTCTGTCGCCCTGATTTCGACGATGACGGCTTATGAAAATGTCGAGTTTGGTCTTCGCGTAGCCCGTTGTGACAAGGCTATGCGCCGTCAGCGCGTCCAGGAGGTGCTGGAACTCGTTGGTCTTAAGGACCGCATGCTGCACCGAACCCAGGAGCTGTCTGGCGGTGAGCAGCAGCGTGTCGCTATCGCCCGGGCCATCGCGCACAAGCCGAAAGTCGTCTTTGCCGATGAACCCACGGCCGAGCTGGATACCGCCATGGGACTCAAAGTGGTCGGGCTGTTCAAGAACCTGATCAGCCAGGAAGGGTTAACGGTTGTCATGACATCGCATGATCCCAGCATGATGGCGCTGGGCGATCGGATCTTCGATCTCGAAAACAGGCCGGGGGATTTGCCGAATGACGATGATTGAATGTGAAAACCTGATCAAGATTTACAAGACACCGGACTTCGAAGTCCTGGCTTTGCAAGGTCTGGACCTGACGGTTGGAACCGGCGAATTCACTGCGATCATCGGCAACAGCGGATCAGGCAAATCGACGCTGCTGAATATGCTTGGCGGACTGGACACACCGTCTGCAGGGCGCCTGCAGGTCGGCGACCAGGATCTGCTGAACATCAGCGAGGAGGAGCTTGTCCTCTATAAGCGCCAGACTGTCGGCTTTGTTTGGCAAAACCAGGGACGCAACCTGATTCCGTATCTGAATGCTGTGCAGAATGTCGAATTGCCCATGATGCTGTCCGGCCGCAAACGAAGAAGCCGCGCGCTTGAATTGCTGGATCTGGTTGGCCTGTCGCACTGCCGGACAAAAAAGCTACACCAGTTGTCGGGCGGCGAACAGCAGCGTGTCGCGATTGCCATCGCGCTGGCCAATGAACCGAAGCTGCTCTTGGCTGATGAGCCGACCGGATCAGTCGACATCAAGACAGCTGGTCATATCTTTGAATTATTTCAGACACTCAACCGTGAAATGGGCTTGACGATTGTTGTTGTGACACATGACCGGCATCTGTCGCGTCTTGTTAACCGGGTCATTGCCATTCGAGATGGCCGAACCAGCAGCGAATTCCATATTCGGGACAGTTTCGCCGACAAGCTCAGGGAAGTCGGTACGCATGGCTTTCTGGCAGATGATGAGAGCGGCCAGGAAAGCCATGAAGAACTCGCTGTTCTGGATCGTCAAGGGCGGTTGCAGCTGCCTCGCGATTACCTGGACGCACTGGGCGTCAAGGGGCGGGGCATGATGCATGTTGAGCTGGAAGATGGTCGCATCATCCTGATACCGGATCAAAAAGATCGCAACATTCGGTGATCAATCAGTCTCCCGACTGCTGCCTGGTCAATTGAAGAGACTCGTAGATGCAGTTCAGCATGGTCATCAGGCTGGCAACCGGAATCTCCAAACCATTGCAGATCATGGATGCTTTGCATATACTGATGTTGTTCTTGCCGTTTTCAACCGTGCTGATATAGGACGTGTTTGTGCCGGCCCGATCGGCCAACTCGCTTTGCGAAATTTTCCGATACTCACGGATGCGTCTGATGAGTTGACCGGCGATGAGAGAATATGAATCCTTATCAATATGGTTGTTGCTAAAATTAGAGTAGTTATCTTGGTGTGTCGTCATAAAATTCACCTCGAGATGTCGTATCGATGCTATTATAGCATGCAATGACCAAGTGGCAAGTGTCTGGAGATGATTAAATATGGACAAAATTGAGCAATTGGGCCGAAAAGCGATCCATGGCGAAGCAGCTGAGCGCGCCGTTTTGGTCGGTCTGATCTTGAACAGCCAGAACGGCAATCCTGACGAAGGGGAGCGGTCGCTGGCTGAATTAGCCGAGCTGGCCTCGGCTGCAGGCGCCGAGGTTGTCGGCCAGGCTCTGCAGCGAAGGCAATCAGCGGACCCGGCCTATCTGATCGGCAAGGGAAAGGGCGAAGAGATTCGTGACGCCTGCGAAGCGCTCGAAGCCAATCTGGTTATTTTTGACGAGGATCTGTCCGGTTCACAGATCCGCAATCTGGAAAATCTGTTGGGACGCAAGGTGATCGACCGGACTTTTCTGATCCTGGATATTTTCGCCGGCAGAGCGCAGAGCCGGGACGGCAAGCTGCAGGTTGAGCTGGCCCAGCAGCAGTACCGTTTGAGCCGGCTGGTCGGCATCGGGCAATCCCTGTCCCGGCTGGGCGGTGGCATCGGAACCCGCGGCCCCGGTGAAACACAGCTTGAAAGCGATCGGCGGCATATCAACCGCCGGATATCCAAGCTCAAGCGTCTGTTGACCGAGATCGGCGAACACCGCAGCAGAACACGACAACACAGGCAGCGGGGCGGTCTGTTTACGATCGCTGTTGTCGGATACACGAACGCAGGAAAATCGACCCTGATCAATCAATTGTGTGAAGCAAGCCTTGAAACCATGGATCAGGTTTTCGCAACCCTGGATCCGGCTGTCAGGCGGTTGGAGCTGCCGGACGGTCCGCCTGTTCTGCTGGTTGACACAGTCGGGTTCATCCGCAAACTGCCGCACCAACTGGTTGACGCTTTCAAATCCACACTTGAGGAAGTCACGGCTGCCGATGCGGTGCTTGAAGTCGTCGATTCAACAGATCCGGACCAAGCCGCCCAGATGAAAGTTGTTGAATCCCTGCTCAACGAACTGAATGCTGCCGGCAAGCCCAGACTGCTGGTCTTCAATAAAGCAGATCAGCTGCCCGCTTCCGGAAAAATCGAATCGGAGCATGATCTGCAATCGATCCTGCCGGCCGGCCAGCAGCCGCTGCGGGCCTCGGCATTGACCGGGCAGGGTATGGAAAGCCTTCTTGAAGCTATTCGAAAAATGGCTAGCAGCGACCAGGTCAGCGCGACCTTGCTGCTGCCATACGACAAGACAGGTCTGCTGGACCATATCCGCCGCCATGGCCATCTCGACAATGTCCGGTATGATCCGGACGGCATCACAGTCAGAATGCGGATCAACGCCAATTATTTTAGTCCTCTGCAGCCCTATATTAAGGTTGCGGAAAGACCTGAAAAGCGTTAGACTTTTAAATAGATCTTTTGACCATCAAAGCAAGGAGGTTGGGCGCAAGCCTTCAGCAGATGAATGATTACGAAAAAGAAGTGAACACCCTGCTTCTCGATATTTACGACAAGATTCTGGTAACAGAAGAAAAGGCGTTGAACAAAGGAATATTCAAGGACATTTCTGTCGGAGAAATGCACACGCTTGAAGGTATCGGGCTGTATGGCAACAAGACCATGAGTGAGACGGCCGCAACACTGGGCATCACGACTGGCACCCTGACGGTTGCGATTGACCGGCTGGTGCGCAAGGGCTATGTCGAACGCCGTCGCGATTTGCGTGACCGACGGGTCGTCCGCATCCAACTGACGAAAAAGGGCAAGCTGGCTTTTCGCATGCACAACAAGTTTCACACCCTGCTGGTGGATCGTCTGACATCGCCGCTGGACGATCATGAGCAACAGCTCTTGCTGGATATGCTCCGTAATATCAGCGGCTTCGTGACTGAGCAGTACCACCGCTACACGGGCCAGGATAAATCGATGGAGGTCACCGATGCCTGAAAAAAACCATGACTGGATTTACGACCAGGTGGTCAAGACGATCACGGATATTTCCGGACATTCACCGAGTGAAATCAATGGTCAGACCGAGCTGATCCTGGATTTGGGACTGGACTCGCTGGCTTTGTTTGAAGTTGTCATTGAACTGGAGGAGATTTTCAAGCTCCAGATATCCGATGAAGACATTGACAAGATCAAAACCATTGACGATGCCGTACGCTACATCATGAAGAGGCTCAATCCAGGGAAGCAGGATTAAGCTATGTCAGATGGACAGACTGCCCGTCATTTTGCGTTTGTGCTCAACCCCACGGCTGGACGCTTCCATGACAACAATCTCGCTAACCGGCTGTTGGACCTGTTCCGGGACCAGCCCGGGGGTAACACTGCGGAAGTCCTATTAACCAGCCGGGCCGGGCATGCCGCTGAACTGGCTCTGGGACTGGCTGAAAACCACGGCGAGAATCTGGTGGTTATGGCCTGCGGCGGTGATGGAACAGCTGGCGAGGTTGCTAACGGCATCGCCGGCAGCAAGGCCGCGATGGGTATTCTGCCCATGGGGACGGCGAATGATTTTGCCCGGGCATCTTTGTCGACGACGAACTTGAACCAATTGCTCAAAAACATAACCCGACCGGATATCCGGCCCATCGATATCATGCGGGTCGATGGCCGGGTCTGTCTTAACATCGCATCGTTGGGGTTCGATTCAGTTGTCCAGCAAAAGGCGGCAGCGATCAACCGCAGGTTACGGTTCTTGGGTGGCGCGTCTTATCCGTTGGCCATCACCGCGGCGCTGCTCGGCAATCGCACTTTTCAAATGAACTACAGTCTTGACACGGTTGCTCAGGGCGGCAAACAGCAAGTGGTCAAAGGGCGCTGCGATTTTATTCTGGCTGCGATTTGCAACGGACGATATTACGGCGGCGGTTTCAACCCGGCTCCTCAAGCCAGTCTTGACGATGGCCTGCTCGATGTCTGCCTGGTCGATAGTCTGCCGCTTTACCGGGTCTTGTCTCTAATCCCGAAATACAAAAATGGCCGTCACCTGTCGGATCCGGCCATTCACTATTGGAAAGTCAGGGGTGGGCGCTTGACGTCTGCCGCAGGCAACCTGCCGGGCAATCTGGATGGTGAGCTGTTTGAGAAAACCGAGCTTCAATTTGAGGTTGAAGCCGGCGGTCTTCGATTCGCTTTCTATTGATTACTCGACTGCCGGGAAGACTCTCGGCACTCTTTTGTCGTTGAACCTGTTTTGCATCCACTGAACCAGCGCCGCCGTCATTTCGCGCGCGTTGCTGAAATCTTCAGGATTCAGGGGTTTGCCATAGGTCAGAATGACCTTGCGGCGCTTGCCGGTTTCAGGATTATGACCGTTGGGGCGTTTCATGTAACGGTTGAAGACCTCGTACGCGCCGTCCAGAAAAACCGGGAGCAGAGGAACCTTGCTCTTCATGGCGATATAGGCAGCGCCTTCCTTCATCTCACCGAGGCGACCGTCAACCGAACGCGTTCCTTCGGGGTGAACCAGCAGGATGTTGCCTTCTTCGACCTTCTTTTTGGCCATGATCAGACCGCGGACCGGATTGCCGAAGCGGTCAATCGGGATTGCGCGGCCAACTTTCAGGATCAGGCGGCCCAGCAGGCCGTGGCGATCTTCAAGATCTTTGGCAGCGAGACTACTGAAAGATTTGAAATGATTTTTGGGCAGGTAAGCACCGATCAGCATGCCGTCAACATAGGTTTCGTGGTTGGCGGCGATGACATATGGTCCGCTTTTGGGGATGTTATCAAGACCTTCGGCTTCAAGATCAACCGTCAGCCGCGCGACGGTCAGGCCGACGGTATAGGTCAGCTTGCCAATCAGTCCGCGTTTGACAGGGTATTTGTTCTCTATTCGCGCCGCTGTTCTGGCGGCTTTGGCCGCAGCGGGTTGCACAATGGCACGACCAGCTGTTCCGGCATTGTTTTGACTCATGGTCCGAACCTCCATTTGGGTTTCAGGACACGATCCGGCACCAATCAGCCGCATGTGTTCATAGGTTGCAGAATAGCATAATAATTGCTAGAATACGATAGTTAGCGACATCATTTTATGATTTGTTCATGACTTTGTCAAATTGGGGTTAATTATGTCATCGAATTGTACGGACAACATTAAGTCACTCAAGAAGCCCGATACTGGCTATATATTCAACTTTCGAGTTCGATACTACGAAACCGATGCCATGGGCATCGTGCACCATTCAAACTACATCCGCTGGTTTGAGGAAGCGAGAACCGAATACCTGCGAGCGGTTGATCTGCCATACAAGTCGCTGGAAGACAGCGGGGTGGCGATCCTGGTTACCGGGGTGCGCTGCCAATACAAACGGCCTTGCCAGTACGATGACCAGGTCAAAATCCAAACCTGGATTCAGGCATATAATGGTGTCCGCATGACCCTGGGTTATCGCATTTGGGTTGACGATGCACTGGTCAGCAGCGGCGAAACGGACCACGCCTTTTTAAAGGGCAGCCGTCCGGTCTCGATAGCCCGGGCAATGCCAAAAGCCCATGAGGTTTTCAGACAATGCTTTGCTGCGGACAGCAGTTTGAACCAGTGAATCCAATCAACCGCCTCGAATCCTGATTGCCGGAGGAAGCATGCGCATCCTTTACAGCCCCAGCCGAACGAGTCTTCGCAGCCAGTGTTTGAAGGAAGTGAAAAAGCTTGCTTTGAGCTATCCCGACCGGCGCGCTATTCTGGTTGTTCCCGAGCAAACCAAGATGGATATTGAAAAAGCGTTGACCCAGCTTCAGGACGAATCGGTCCTGATGATGGTCGAGGTCTTGAGCTTTCGGCGCCTGGCTTGGCGTTTGCTGGGCGAAATCGGCCAGGTTTTGCAGGACGCCTTGAGTGACATCGGAAAGAATATGCTGATTCACCGTATCCTGGACAACAACCGCGACCGGCTGCATACGTTTGGGCATCTGGCTGATAAGCCGGGGTTCATCCGTCAGGTGGCTGCGGCACTTGGCGATGTCAAACGCTACTGTATTGATGCCGGACAATTGGCCCAGGCAGCTGAGCAAACGGCCGATAAGGCGCTGCAGAACAAAACCCGGGATTTATCCGTTTTGCTGGAAGGCTATGACAACGCCATGCAGCAGCACGGTTACGGCGACGCCGAAGACGATCTCAACCGCTTGGGGCAGGTCTTGTCAGCGCTGCCAAATCCCAGCCAAAACCCCTGGACCTGGCCGACTAACCGCCTGGCCTGGCTTTCGAATTGCAGCGTTTGGATCAGCGGTTTTGGAGAACTGCGCGATTTTACGCCGCAGGAAGACGCCATCATTGAGCAGCTCGACCGATTGTGCCGGCAGTTGACGATCACCGTTGCCGCCGAGCATATCCCGATGGACAGCCTGTCGGTCGATCACGGCGCTGACTGCCTGCTGCATGGCCGCAAAACCGCGCGTCGTCTGCTGGCCAGCTTTCCGGACAGCCAACTTGAAAAACTGCCGTCTGACCATCAGGGGTTTCGCGCGGGCATCGCCAACGCCATCCGTGCGGGCATGTCGTGTCCCCGGCCAGACAATCCATCCGATTCGGGCTGGCTGCGCCTGGTGACTGGCGACAGTGTGGACGATGAATTGGATTATGTGGCCGGCCGGATCCGTCAACTGGTGCAGCAGGACGGATACCGCTACCAGGATATCGCCGTCGCTGCCTGCAGCATGCCGGCTTATTCCGGACCATTACGGGCAGCTTTTCGTAAATTTGGTATACCGCTCTTTCTCGACATCGGAAGACCTCTGATTGGAACCCCGCTGGCCAGATTTGTGCTGAGCCTATTGGACATTGGCCTTTACAACTGGCCGGTTTCAACGGTTGTATCCTGCTTGAGATGCGGCTTGACACCGCTTGACCGCGACGAGATCGACCGACTTGAAAACGAGATGCTGGCGCGGGGCATCAACCGCTATGACCGCCTGATGGATGACACCCGGTATACTGACGGGGATCTGCCGGGACTGCGTGACAAGGCGCTCAAGCCGGTCGGCGATCTCCTGAAAAATTTGGCTGGAACCCGCAAGGCGGCTGACAAGTGCCGTTTGCTCGTTGACTTTCTGGTTGAATACGGCGTTTTAGCCAAAATCGAGCGGTTATCTGCTGATCTGGCAGCCCGGGCGGATACCGAACCGGCTGTGACCCTGGTGCAGGCCTGGAATGAACTGATTCAGGTGCTCGAGCAGATGACCAGCCTGGCCGGCGACACCCGGATGTCCCAGAAGACTTTTCGCGATCTTCTAGCATCCGGACTCGACTCAGCCGGATCCAACGTCATTCCGACTGCGATTGACCAGGTTTCGGCCGGCGAACTGCGCCGCGCGATGCTCCGCCAACCCAAAATCCTGTTTATCATCGGTGCAAAGGCATCCGAGCTGCCGCCGGCCCTGCCGCCGGAAGGCCTCCTGGGAGACCATGACCGGCAAACGCTGTCCGGACTAGTTGGCCACCAGTTGCCCAGCAGTGCCCGCGACCATGTCTTCTCTGACGCTTTTGTGATTTATACCCTGCTGACGCTGCCGACTGACTGCCTGGAGCTGACGGTTCCCGGTGAAGACGTTTCCGCCTGGTTTGCCTGGCTGGGCAAAGCAGCGCCATCATCTCTTATGCGACTCGGACCGGTGCAATCTGCCCAGGATCCGCGAATTAACGCTTTGCGTCCGGCCTTCGCAGCATTGCTGGGGCTGGGCCGGCAAACCCACCTGCCATTGGCTGAACAAGATCAATGGCTGGCTGTTGCCCGTGTTCTGGCTGATAGCGGACTGCCGGTGGATCGGGGGCTCACATGGCTTCTTGAAACCAAGAGCCAGGCATTTGATGCCGAGGTCAGGCTGCCTCAGGATTTGATCATGGCGCTGTACAATGACCGGCCAGTCATGAGTGTTTCCCAACTGGAAGCCTATGCCAGTTGTCCTTACCTTCATTGGGCAAATTACCTGCTCAAGCTGCGAGAGCGTGATGTCTGGCAGCCGGAGGCGGCAGCAACCGGTACGCTGCTGCACCGGGTAATCGAGCTGGCGCTGGGCGCCCTGCGCGAAGAACTAGCCGGCCTGGATCCGGAGGATGAACAAGCCCGCCAGGCACTGCTCGATAGCTGGCTGTCCCGTGATCTGGGCGGGCAGGTTGGTGTCTGGCTGGAAAAAGCCTGTGAGGCTGACCGGCTGCGTGTCTTTTTCGAGCGCGGGATCCGGGCGTCCGACGGGCGCCGTGCAGGCCGTTTGGCAGAATCGTCTCTTTCGGCGATCCTGCGCCAGTATGCCCAGGACGACTATCGGCCTGCCTGGCTTGAGTGGAGCTTTGGCCCGCAAAAGGAAAACCAACTGACCATCCAGCTGGAGCCGGGTCTGACCATCGATTTCACCGGCCTGATTGACCGGGTTGACCAGCATCGGCTGGGGAGCGGTCAGGGCTTTCGGATCATCGACTATAAAAGCGGCGACAAGAAGGCTGACTATGAAGCGCTGTACCACGGGCTCGCCCTTCAGCTGCCGGCATACCTTGAAGCGTTTGGCCAGAGCAACAATAACCTGATTGCGGAGGACGCAGGATATTTTCAATTTTCAAGACCGATCCTGAACGTGTCGTCTGGCAGCCGACTTACTCCGGACGAAATCGAGGCGCAGCTGGACAAGCACTTTAAATTGAGAAGTCTGGACATGACACCGGACGAAATCTTATTGCTGCGTCGCCATACGCTGGACCAAATCAGACGCCTGGCTCAGGCCTTGCTGTCAGGCGAATTCGATATCGTCCCCAGAAAACTGAAATACCAGCCGTTGGCTTGTACTTACTGTGACATGAAGGCGGTTTGCGGAATTGATCTGGCTTCGGGCCATTGCCGTTTCCTGACCGCCTTTGGCGGGAAAGGCAAGAAGCAGCAGCTGGTCGACCAGATCCGCAGGGAGCTTGGAGAGGGGGATGACAGTCATGTTCGAACCGACACCTGAGCAACAGGCCGTCATATCCGCTGAGCGCGGCAACATTCTGGTTTCGGCGGCAGCCGGTTCCGGCAAGACCGCTGTATTGACTGATCGGATCGTCAGTCGGATCGTTGAAGGCAAGCTGGACGTTCAGCATGTCTTGGTCATGACCTTCACGGAAGCTGCGGCCAGGAATATGAAGGACAAGATCGAAGATAAGCTGCGCGCTGCGTTGGAAGCCGAACAACCTGCGGGTGTTCGCCAGCGCATTCTTCGCCAGCTGTCCTGGCTGACGGGTGCCAGGATATCGACGATTCACGCCTTTTGTCTGGATGTCATCCGCAATTTCTACCATTGCCTGACCAATGACGATGGCTCGGCCGTGATCGAACCCGGGTTTTCGGTTGATGATGGTGTTGAAGCAGGTCTCTTGCTGCGGGAGGCGCTTGAAGAATACATGACAGCGCAGTACGAGCGCCTGGACAGAGCGGCAGATGGCGTTGCTGACGACTGCAGCCCGGACTGGCGCGACGCATTCTACCGCCTGGTGGACGGTTATGGCGGCGCGAAGAGCGACCAGCCGCTCCGGGAGCTGATTCTGAACCAGTTTCTTTTCTTGCGCAGTCTGCCGGATTACGATGCACAGGCTACGCGCTGGCTCGCTGACCTAAAAGCCGCGATCAATGATTTTTCAAAAAGTCCCCATATGGCGGCGCTGATCCGCCACCTTGAGTTGCTGCTGGATCGCGCCCTGGAACAACACTGCGAGATGCGGCATCTGCTGAACGGCGGCATCCGCTTCATCGCGGATGGTCAGCGCAACCAGGCGTACCACGACATGTTCGGTCATATTCTTAATACCCTGGAAAATCTGAGAAGTTATCTGGATCAGGGAGCAGTTGACTGGGACGAGATTCGTTCGATGACATCGGGTCTCGAGTCAATCACCCTGCCCCGGGCGTCAAAAAACGACAGCGACGAGAAGAAGCGGTTCATGGAATTGTTTCTGCAGCATGCTGCAGAGGTTGTTCACCACCTGTCTGGCAGCTGCGGCACGTCGAAATGCAGTCAGTATTTTATATACAAGACTGAGCATACCTTCGGACTGCCGGCGTCACAAATCCAGGACGACCTGGCTGCCATGCTGCCCTCGATCCAGGTCCTGTTCGAACTGGTTCTCGGGCTGGATAACTTGTACAGCCAGAAGAAGCAGGCGCTGGGACTCATAGACTTCAGCGATTTCGAGCATCTGGCGATCGCGATCCTGCGCCAGCCGGAAGTCCGTGCTTACTACCGTCGGCAGTTCCATGAAATCTATGTGGATGAATATCAGGACACCAGCAGCATCCAGGAGGAGATCATCAGCCAGCTGGCCGATGACAACTGCCTGATGGTCGGGGACATCAAGCAGAGCATCTACCGCTTCCGCCATGCCAAACCGAAGATCTTCATGGACAAAACCGATGCTTATAGAACAGGCGAACAGGGTATGCTTTGCGAACTGAACAAGAACTTCCGCAGCGTTTCCGGCATCCTGTCCGCGACGAATTATGTTTTCTATCAGTTGATGTCCAAAGGTGCCGGCGAGATTGACTATGACGACCATCAGGCGCTGATCCAACACCGCGGCAATCCGATCGGCAGCGATGCGGCGGTTACACTGCTGCTGGTCAACCGCGCCGACGACAACGAAGTCAGCACCGAGGAGGAAGCCGATCCTGATTTGGGAGAAATGACAGCCGACCTGGATCGCTACCAGGTTGAAGCCCTGGCTGCAGTCGCTGAGATGAAGCGTCTTCGCCAGCAAGGCATACCCTGGGGCGATATGGCCATTCTGACCCGAACCCGTTCGATCGGCCAGGCCTGCAGAAAACAGTTGGAGCAATATGCTATTCCCGTGACCACAGATATGCCGGAGCCCTACCTGGATATGCCGATTGTCCGTCAGATGGAATCGCTGATCCACCTGCTCGACAATTTCCGCCAGGATATTCCGTTGGCATCTGTCATGCGCTCCGGGCTGTTCGACGGCGGGTTTTCAGATGAGGAACTGGCCAGGATTCGTATGGCCAGCCAATCGCTGCAACCCCCCGTCCGTTATTTCCACGAGGCTATTCGTACCTACGCCGCTTCCGGCGACGATTCGGCGCTCAAAGCAAAAGTCCATGCGTTTCTGGACTGGATAGGAGATCTTCGAGATCGGGAACAGGTTTTGAGCCTTGGCGAATTGATCGGCGCGATTTATGAAGACAGCGGTTGGCTGGACCGGCTCGCGGTGCTGGCGGACGGTCCGGTGAACATCAGGCGCCTGATCCAGTTCAGGACATGGGCTGAAGCCTTTGAGGCCAGACGCCCGCGCGGGCTGCATGCGTTTGCGGCCTATCTGACCAGTCTGCATGAGCGGGGCAAACTGGAATTGCCGGTTCAAGATGCCGGCGGAGCGCTTGACGCCGTTTCAATCATGACCATTCATGGCAGCAAGGGACTGGAGTTTCCCGTCGTCTTTTTGCTCGGCACAGCATATAACCTGACCCCCAAGGACACGCTCGAGCACCTGCTGGTCAGCGAGACCCTGGGACTGGGCATGGATTATGTTGATCCGCAACGCCAGATCCGATACCCGACTCATTTCAAGCTGGCTATGGTCCAGCAGCTTCGCGCGCAAGGCCTGGCCGAAGAGCTGCGGCTCTTGTATGTCGCAATGACCCGGGCTATGGATCGCCTGATCCTGATCGGTTCGGTGAGCGTTTCTGAACAAAAAAAGGAGAAGCGGCTGGCGCGCCTGGTCAACCAGGCCCAAACCCAGTCGGCTCGTACGCTGCCCGACTATCTCGTTCTGGCAGGATCCAGTTATCTCGACTGGCTGCTGATGGCTCTGGCTAGAGAACAAGTGCTGGATTGGGGATTTCTGCAGGACGAATCTTTTGAGCCCGGCCAAACCTGTTTTGATGACTGGCGGGTCGTCCGGTGCACCCTGGCTGCCATTTTGGCCGATCTTGACGGCTGGCAGGCTGCAGCCGCAAAGCCTGTGCCGGATAGCGAATCAACCGACACGGTGGATCTGTTGAACAAAGCCCTCGGTGATGCGAAGGACTTGTCGCCGGTCGAAGCTGATCTGAAAGCCGCGGTTAAAATCCGGATGCTGGATCACTATCGATTTGATCGCTCCGCCAAAACCCCGCTCAAGCTGACAGTCAGCGAAATCAAGCGCCGTGAACAGAAGATACCGGATGAAGACCGGTCCGAAGACGGTGTACAGTACAATCCCCGGACAGATGACGAAAGTGATGACAATCCGCTCATGCGCGGGGTCAGCCTGGAACTAAACCAATGGCAGCAGGAAGATACGGCGATAGCCGGCGAAATCTCGATGGATGCCGGCCGGCTGGGAACCCTTCTTCATGCGTTTTTCAGATATCTGGATCTGCAGCCACTGGTTGAAGATCCCAGTACAGCACAGGTTGAAAAGCAGATCAGCCGCATGTGTGAAGTCGGGATGATTCAATCGCAAGAGGCAACTGTCCTGAAAGGGTTTGGGCCTGAAATGAGCGCTTTTGCCGCATCCGGCCTGGCCCGGGCTATGCTGCGGGCGGAACAAAGCGAACCATTCAGGCTGTATCGGGAGATGCCATTCACCTTGTCCTTGCCGGCCAGTGCAGTCTATCCGGACTGCACCGGATTCGGCTCGGACGACAGCGTACTGGTTCAGGGAATGGTTGACTGCTGGTTTGAGGATGACAGTGGCATTACCCTAGTGGACTACAAATCGGACCAGCTTCGTCCGGATCCTGAATGGGTCCGAACGGCAATGGAAAAGCGGTACCGGATCCAGCTGGATTATTATGCCCGGGCGGTCAGCAACGCGCTGGGCAAGCCGGTTGACCGCTGTCTGATCTGGCTGATCCGTCAGGGCCGGGCGATTGAGGTAAAAATCTGATGGATCGATCAAAACCACCTTTGATTCAAAACGCATTGGGATTGTCACATGAATTGGTCGAAAAGGCGCTGGTTCAAGGCGACCGTGCCGTCGACGCGACCTGCGGCAACGGCCACGACACCCTGTTCCTGGCCAGGCTGGTCGGCCCGTCCGGCCAGGTCACGGGATTTGACATCCAGCCTGCCGCCATTGACCAAACGCGTCAGCGGCTCGAAGCCGCCGGACTGATGGACCGATGTGTATTGCATCGGCAAAGCCATGACCGGATGGCAGAGTGGGTCGGCTATGGTATCGCGGCCGTCATGTTCAACCTCGGATGGCTGCCCGGCGGTGACCATCGGCTCGGTACCCTGGCGAAAACGACCTTGCCGGCGCTTGAAGCGGCCTGTGACCTGATTCGTCCTGGCGGGATTGTCACGATCTGTATCTATTATGGTCGGGAAAGCGGTTTCGCGGAACGCGACAGCGTGCTTGAATGGGTTCGGGCATTGGACACAAACCGCTATGCCGTGCAGCAAACGGTGATGCCCAATGCGATTGATGCGCCGATCTTCATCGCGATTGAAAAGCTGACATGAGAATCAGGTATTTTCGGGCGGTGTTTTGAGCCTGGCAGCCCGGTATACAGACCGCCGACTGCCGCGGCTGCCGAGGGCTTTGTTCTGGCGGCGCTTGTGCCTGAAGTAGCGTTTGAGGATTTCAGAGCAGTCGGATGCCAGCACACCGGATTTCAGGCAAACAGCGTGATTTGACTTCAGGGTGAAAGCATTGGTGACCGAACCTGCGGCACCGGCTTTGGGATCGGCTGCGCCGAAAACAACCCGGTCAATCCTGGATTGAATGATTGCCCCGGCGCACATCAGGCAGGGTTCCAGTGTGACGTACAGCGTACAGCCCTCCAGACGCCAGCTGCCCAGCTTGCGGCAAGCCTGGCGGATGGCGGTCATCTCGGCATGCAGCGTGACGTCCTGCCTGGCTTCACGGGCATTGCGGCCGCGGGCAATGATTTTACCATCCTTGACGATAACGGCGCCGATGGGCGTCTCATCCTCGGCTTCGGCCTTGGCAGCCTGACGCAGGGCAGCCTTCATGTAGAACTGATCACTTCTCACTGTTCTTCGGCTAAGAGCCAGCCCATCACGAGTTCGACTGCCTGGCTTATCCTGACTGGCAGGTTCACATCCGGGACGCCGGCGACTTGAATGTGGCATTTGTTCAGCGGAACAACAATCTTCTGGGCACAGCTTTCCCCGATCGCGTTGGCCATGGCGGGGCTCAATTCGCCTAGCATGGACCCGGCAGTCAATATGCCGACCGGGCCGACAATCAGGTCTGCATGCCGGCAGTTGAAAATAACGGCCGATTCGCCGGACGCTCCTGCGTCAGCCCCTGCCTTGAGCATCTGCGCTGTTGCCATGGCATTGGTTCCGACCGCCAGCAGCTCAATCTGCTTCGGCCCGGCTTCACGGATTTTCTCAACCAGAGCCCGGCCGATTCCGCCGCCCTGGCCGTCAATGACGACTATTTTCTTCACAAAACATGCTCCTCCTTGCCTTGCGGGTCGTTTGCACTTATAATATCATAATGTTGTAAGAGCAAGGCCTGCGAATTCGAATGCGACAGGCGATATTCTTAAAGGATGGTTAACTATGGCTATCAAAGACGGTCGTTGCCCCAATTGCGGCTCAATTGTCCACCTCGATCCCAATGCTGAAAAAGGCCATTGCATGTTTTGCGATGCGGTGTTTGACAACCAGCGGGCATTTGAAATCGCGGAGAATCCGGAGGGCGTTGAATTCCCCAATGATCCCCAGCCACCGTACGACGGCCCGAACCTCCAGCCAGGCCGGTCAAATGGATCTGTCGCCAGGACGTCAGGTTCCGGCAAAAGCAAAAAGAAACAGCCGGCCAAGACCACTAAAACCGAGGTCGCAAAACCCAAAGAATACGTGATGAAAGAGCCGGTCAAGCTGCCGGACTTCAAGCTCTCAAAACCGGTCAAGCTCAAGATTGCCGGCATAATTCTGGCCGTTGTGATTATTCTGTCAGCTATTATGGCCCCGCTGATCATCAGCCGCGACGCTGTCCGCAGCGATCTGCTGGATTCAATGGGGACGCTTGCACCGTTTACGGTTGATACTGAGCGCGCGGTCGCCATCGAACGATTCTCCAACAGCTATCTGCTGGTTGCATCCGGCGATTCAATCAGCCAGGAAGATGCAATATCTTTCTTTATCGCTTTTTGCCAGAAACGGGCGGAGTTGATTGAGATCGACAGCACCCAAGCCAAAGCATATTCTGCCGTCACCATGAAACTGGTCACCCCGGATGGCGGCTGGCTGATTAAAGAGCCAGTTGATCTGGCAGCGGTTGAAAGCGGCAGCGCAGTTAAACCTCTGGCGGAATAAAATGCCCGGTGTGATCCAGCTGTAATGTTTGTTTTTAGTTTATTCATATTTGGGATTTAATATATCCAAACTGTTCTGATAAATTGGAGGTATAGCAAAGCATTGCTATACCTCCTTCTTTCATACTTTCTCCTCTGTTTTGCAATCCCGGGAGTGGTGCCCTGGGATTGCTTTTTTTTATTTCTGTTTTGGATCTGCTTCAGACTCAGCGCCTTCATCCGATTTCGAATCGGATTCTTGTGCATCCTCAAGCGCTAAATCCTGTGGCTTCTCATCTGCCGCACCGACATCCAATTCGTCTTCGACAAGATTGAGTTCCAGGGGGTTAGTCGACTCTAGTGTCACCGGTTCTGTCAACGATCCGGGTTGGATCTTTGGCTGGCTGGCTGTTACGGTAGCCTGCCGGCGCTTGAGCAGCCAGGACTGGAGCAGGGTTCCGCCGATGGTCAGTACAATTGTTCCGACCAGGATCAGGGCCAAGCCGCCGCCGGACAGTTCTTCGACGATCTGGTTGATCTCACTGGCTTTCCAGTCAGTCAGCACACCGCCGACACAAAGCGATGTTAAAAACCCGCCGCCAAACGCACTGGCCAGCGCCAGAAAGCGCTTGACCTGGAGCACGCCGAAGATCATGCCCAGGAACATCGCTGCAATCAGGATATAGAGCAGATAACTTGAGACATCGACGGGGATCAGGCGCAGTAGCAGGTAGACCAGCAGCACGACGGAAAATCCGCCGGCCAGGGTGGTGCCGAAGCGCGGGAATATCGAGAGCAGCGCTGCCAGCAGGACGCCGATCAGCAATCCGAAGACCAGCGGGTAGACGGTGTCGGGCAGGACACGTCCGCCCAGCGATAACCCGATGGTGAAGCCGGCCAGCAATCCGGTTATGGCCAGCCAGAACCGCAGCAGCCGACTGCCCAGGAAGCTGCAGGCCAGTCCAAGCAGTGCGAACAGCATGAAGACGAAACTGTCAAGATACAAATGCGGTGATTCAAACAAATTGGCCACCTCCAGCAAATTATTGGTACAATATATGCCTATTGTATCGCGAATCGGCTGGTTGTCACAAGCTATGCCGATCAAGCGGGTTCATGAATTTTTACAAAAGATGGAAAAATGATTGCTTGATGCACCTTCGCGGATCACGCTAAACTTGTTTTTGCAGCGCGGATTTGCGCTGAATACACAATTGGAGGATCCCATGAAAAAAACGCTTTCCGTATTGATCATCCTGCTTGGCCTGGCCCTGGTTGTCACAGGCTGCCAGCCTGCTGTAACTTCCATAGCGACTACGACGAATGCGACTGAAACGACATCGACTGAAACTGAACTTGAGTTGTTTCCGGTGACGGTTCAAAACGCTAATGGCGAAAATATCCTGATCGACAGCGCACCGCAGTCGATCATCGTAACCAATGTCTGGGCAGCCGAAATATTGCTCGACATGATTGAAACAGACCGGATCGCCGGCCTGTCAGCCTGGGGAGACAGTGAAGCTGTTTCCGCGGCAGCTCCCAAAGCGGCCATGGTCGAATCGCGTGTCACCACCGGCGACCCTGAAAGCATTATCGCGCTAAACCCTGACCTGGTCATTATTGATACCTTTTCGGATATTGACGGATCACTGACGAAAACGCTGACCGACGCCGGCGCCAAAGTCCTGGCTATGAATTCGCCGACCAATTTTGACCAGATCAAGTCGGCCATCCTGACCCTGGCCGCTGCCGTCGGTGAAATCGAGACCGGCGAGGCGATGGTGGAAGCGATCGACGAAAAACTGTCCATGGTTGCCGACAAGACGGCTGACCTGTCGGATGACGAGAAGAAATCCGTCATTTTCTATGACGCAGCGCTGGATATGAACGGCAATGATACCGGTCTGCTCTGTGCCTACGGCGCCGGATCGCCGTTTGACGCGATCGCTGCAGCTGCGGGTCTGGTCAATGTCTGCGATGCCGTGACCTATAGCCAGATCAGCAAGGAAAAGGTTGTCGCCGAATGGCAGCCGGACATCCTGATTGTCTCATCGCTGATCTACAACCCTGACTTCACGATTTCAGATGACCAGGGGGAGAACATGATCGGCTCGATCCTGACCAACGACCTGCTGCAGACCCTGCCGGCAATCCAGAACAACCAGGTTTTTGCCCTGACCGGAAAATATGCCAGCTCGACATCTCACTACATGGCTCAAGCTGTTGTTGAACTGGCGCAGAAAGCTTATCCTGAGTTGTTTGAGTAAACAGATGGGTGCTGCGACAAGACAACAGCACAAAGCGAGAATCCGGCCCACCATGAAGACAATCGTCATGGTGGGTTCAGTTCTGCTTGCGGCAACAATTCTTTTGTCCGTTGCTCTAGGATCGGTCAGTATCAGTCTGAAGGCGATTTTCCTCGCGATCGGTTCGGTTTTCGGACTTGATGCAAGCGGTCTGGATCCCGCCCAGCGGGTGGTCATCCTGATGATCCGCCTGCCCAGGATTGCCGCTGCCATCTTCACCGGGTGCGGCCTGGCTGTTTCCGGCACCGTCATGCAGGGCATTTTCAGAAACCCCCTGGCCGAACCCGGAATTCTTGGTGTTTCCGCAGGCGCCAGCCTCGGCGCTCTGGTCGCCATCTCTCTCGGTGCCGCGGCGTTTTTTGTACTACCGGTCTTCGCGTTTGTTGGTGCCCTGCTGGCAGTTCTGGTTATTCTCAGCATTTCCCTTGTCGGCGGCCGAACCAAGACCGCCACCCTGATCATGAGCGGGCTGGCCGTCAGTGCGTTCTTTTCGGCGGTCACGTCCCTGACGTTGTCGCTGTCCAACCAATACCAGGTTACTGCCTATATCTTCTGGACCATGGGCGGCTTGGCCAACCGGCGCTGGGAACATGTCGCGGCTATCCTGGCGCCTGTTATCCTGACGTTGGCGATCATCCTGATCAAGTCCCGCGACCTGGACATTTTGCTGCTCGGAGATGAAGAGGCTCGCTCGCTGGGCGTGGCACCGGTCCTGACACGTTTCGGGATGGTGATCCTGGCTTCGATCTGCACGGCCTCGGTGGTTTCCATGACCGGCCCGATCGGTTTCGTCGGCCTGATCATTCCCCATATCATGCGGCTGCTGGTCGGTCCGGCGCACCGGACACTGACGGTTGCCAGCCTGTTCGGCGGAGCGGTCTTCCTGTTGCTTTGCGATCTGGTCACCCGGCTGGTTGCCTGGCCTGCCGGCATCGAAATTTCCGTTGGTATTGTCACTGCCCTGATCGGCGCACCTTATTTTCTATTCCTGCTCATTCGATCCGCCCGGCGGGGAGGTGAGCTGTCATGAGCCTTCCTTTTTCGATCAAGACACAGCAGCTTGACCTGGTTTGCGACCAGGCGGGCTTTTCGGTTGAACGGCCGCGGCATGTTGATATTCTGAAAAATATCAGCTTTTCTGCCAGCCAGGGCGAGTTTGTCGGCGTGATCGGACCCAACGGGTCCGGCAAGTCAACACTGCTGAGAAATATCGGCGGCCTGTTGCAGCCTACGACGGGACAGGTCACCCTCAACAGTCAAAATGTCAAGCGGATCGGCGCACGCGGCATGGCTCGGCTCAGCAGCTTCATGCAGCAGAATACAGCTCTGCCGTTTGCCTTCAGTGCCCTGGATATTGTCCGACTGGGACGACACCCATACCATACACCGTTTTCGCCATTGTCCGCCGAAGATGAAAAGCTTGTCCGGCAGTGCATGGCAGCTGCCGGCTGTCTGGAGCTGTCCGACCACCTCGTCAATACGTTGTCCGGCGGCGAGCGGCAAAGGGTCATGCTGGCCAGAATACTCGCTCAGGACACGCCGCTGCTGCTGTTGGATGAGCCAACTGCCAGCCTGGACATCCATCATGCCAATGAGATATTCAGGCTGACGCGTGAGCTGGCTGACCGCGGTAAGCTGGTGATTGCCGCCATGCATGACCTCAGGGCGGCAGCCAAATACTGCAGCCGCTTGTTGCTGGTCTTCGAGGGAAGTGTCGTGGCGGATGGCGACCCTGAAGAGGTACTGCATGAAGGCCATGTCACGTATGCCTTTGGCATCCAGGCCAAGACATTCCGCAACCCGATCGGGCAATGGGACTTTTATGTTGACGACATCTAGTTTATGATGGTTGCATGAAACCGAACCATTCATGGCAATTGAAAGCATTCAACGAGCTGAAGCCGCAGGACCTGTACGGCCTGCTCAAACTGCGCTGCAGCATTTTTGTCGTCGAACAGCATGCCGCGTATCTTGACCTGGACGGTCTGGATCAGTTGGCGCACCATCTCTTTTTAAGTGATTCAAACGGGCAGGTTATCGCCTGCTGCCGATTACTGCCGCCCGGCACGCTCTATGCGGAGGCTTCGATAGGACGTGTTGCAGTATCGCCTGAGCACCGGGGCCAGGGGTTGGGCCATGACATGATGCTGCAGGCGCTTTCACTGCTTGATGAATTATTCGGATCCGTTCCCATCCACATATCCGCTCAGAAATACCTGGAAAGGTTCTATGCCAGTCATGGCTTTGAAACGGTCACCGGTGAGTATCTGGAGGATGGCATCGTGCATGTCGGCATGGTCCATGACAGCCATCCGGAAAATGCCGAAAGCCGTTTGGCCATACGTTATCTGGGACACAGCGCGTTTCTGGTTGAGACCGCGAAGCGCTGTATTCTGTTTGATTATGGAGATCACCCGGCACGGGCCCAGCATGGCCTGATGCGGGAAGGCGTTTTCAACCCCGCGGAACTTGCAGACAAACCCCTATTCATCCTGTCGTCGCACCAGCACGGGGATCACTATTCCAAGACCCTCCACCAGTTCGCGGCAAACCGCGCCGACACCTGGTTTGTGATGGGGCTGGATGAAGCGCCGTCCTGCGCGGAATCGCCATTAGAAAAAACTTCAACGTCGCTGGCCTGGCCGCACGCGACACTGACCATCGAAGATATGACCATCCATTGCAGCGGATCAACAGACTGCGGCGTATCTTTTCTGATCGAAATGCCGGAGGCCGTGATCTATCATGGTGGGGATCTGGCGCTTTGGGATGACCAGCCGTATTACCGCAAAGTCTACCGGCAGGAGGTCGGCTGGCTGACCAGGACGGTAAACAGCAGGCATCTGGCTATTGATCTCGCGTTTCTGCCGGTTTCGACCTCCGACGGATACCAGGAGCAGCCGTTGCTGGAGGGGCTGGCATACTGGGCAGACAATCTCGGCGCGCGGTACATCGTACCCATGCACGGGCATGGGTACGAGCAGTTGTACAGCCGCTTCGCCGATTGGGCTCAGACGCACGGCTTTGGCAGGACGATGGTTTTAGCCAGACCCGGCCAAGCGGCAAGTCTTGATTTGTCTGAGAATATCTTGTAAAATATACAAAGTTATACACCTAACTAATTTCTGAACAAGGGGATAAAGTAATGGCTAAGCATGGAGCGGTCGATATGACAATCGGTCGGCCGTGGGTCTTGATTGTCCGTTTTGCCCTGCCGCTGCTGCTGGGCAATCTATTGCAGCAGCTATACAATATTGTTGACAGTATCGTTGTCGGCCAGTTTGTCGGAACCACGGCGCTGGCTGCCGTTGGTACGGCGTTTCCGATCATCTTTTTGATCATCTCGCTGTTTGTCGGCATCGCGACCGGGGCGACCATCATCATCTCGCAGTATTACGGCGCCAAGGATCAGCGCCAGGTCAAGAAGACCATCGACACGATATACATCACAATGGCAATCGCATCAGTGGCTATTATCGCCATTGGCATTTTACTCAGCCGCCCGCTGCTGCTGCTCATCAACACGCCGCCTGAGATTCTGCCGCAGGCTGTGACCTACATGCGGATTTTCTTTGTCGGTACGATCGCGGTGTTCGGGTATAACGTCAACAGCGGCATCCTCCAGGGTCTGGGCGACAGTCGATCACCGCTGTTCTACCTGATTCTGTCGACAATTATCAATATCGCGCTGGACCTCTTGTTCGTGCTTGGATTCGGATGGGGTGTTGCGGGCGTCGCACTGGCAACCGTGCTGGCACAGCTGTTCGCGTTCGTTTTCGGAATCTGGCATATCAACAAGACCCAAACGTTCATCAAGATATCGCTTAAGAACCTTCAGCCGGACTGGACCATCCTCAAGGATTCAGTGCGTCTCGGTCTGCCGGCTGGCCTGCAGAATATCGCCTTTTCAATCGGGACCATGGCCTTGCAGCGGTTGATCAATAGCTATAGCCCGGCCTTTATTGCCGGGTTCAACGTCTCGAACAAGATTGATGCGTTTGCCTTTCTGCCGATGATGACCTTTTCGATCGCAATCACGACATTCATGGGCCAGAATATTGGTGCTGGCAAAATCGAGCGGGCCAAGCAGGGCGTCAAGGCCACCTTGATCATTGTCATCATCTTGTGCGCGATCATCTGTCCGCTGATCATCCTGTTTGCCAAGACACTTTTGGCCACGTTCACCAGTGACCCGGCCGTGATCACGGCCGGGCTGGCCTATTTGAATCGAGTGATGCCGTTTTTTGTCCTGCTGTCCATCCTATTCATTTACTCAGGGGCATTGCGCGGTGCCGGCGAGACCATGATCCCGCTGCTGTCAGCGATTCTGTCGCTGTGGGTCGGCAGGGTTCCGATCGCTTACTGGCTGGCCAGCTTCAGCCGCGATGACTTGTATTTCAGTTTCCCGATCGGATGGCTTGTCGGGCTGCTCATTGTCATACCGTATTACCTGTCTGGCCGGTGGAAGCGAAAAGCCGTTGTCAGCCTGGACCAGTCGAAGAAACAAATAGAAGCGGATGCCGTCCTGCGATCGGATCTGCAAGACCTGCCATAAATCATGCGCGGTGCAGATGATGATCAACTGAATGAGGACTGTGGGCAAACCCCATTCAGCTGCGTGGGCGCGGGCAACCAGATCATGAAATCACGGTCGGGAAGGCCGCTTGACCTTGCAGCTAACCAGGTGGTCCCAGACCAGGCCGGCGGACTGCATGAAAGCGTAGCAGATCGTAGACCCGACGAATTTGAATCCGCGCCGGACCAGGTCTTTGCTCAACCGATCTGACAGCTCGGTTTTGGCCGGTATATCCTCTAGGGCTTCGAAATGGTTGACGATCGGCTGACCGTCCACCCAGGACCAAAGATATTGGTCAAACGACCCGTATTCATCCTGAATTCGGAGAAATGCCTGCGCATTGGTTATGGCGGATCGGATTTTCAGCCTGTTTCGGATGATACCGGCGTTATTTAAAAGTTCTGCGATCTTTTCATCGCCGTATTCTGCGACGATTTTCGGATCAAAGCCATCAAAAGCCTGTCGGAAATTTTCCCGTTTGCGCAGAATCGTCAGCCAGCTCAGGCCGGCTTGCATGCCCTCCAGGACGATCAGCTCAAACAGGCGGTTGTCGTCATGCTCCGGCCTACCCCATTCCAGGTCGTGGTAGGCCTGGTAGAGCGGGTCGCCTTGTGCCCAAGGGCAGATGGTCTCTTGTTTGGCCATAAAATGATCCTCCAGTCCTTCTGATTATACCATCTGACCGCATTGAGTGATTCAAATAACGCAGACAAAAATGGTATAATAGAACCAGGCAAATCACAAAGATCAAAACATCTGAATCACCCGCCCTGAAACTGCATAGACTAAACCGACCTTGAGAGCCCTTGAAGTAAAAGTGCATCAGCCGATTTCTGTCAGGACTTTGAAAACACCTAGCCAAACGACCGGGGGTTGTTTTTGTGCCCCCTCAGCTTGACCAGGAGGACAAAGCAATGGATAAGGATCAAAGAAGACTGCGGCCTGCAGCCGACAAGCGGTGGCAAATTCTACTGGGTGGTTTTCTGCTCTCGTTAATGGGCGGCATGAGCTATGCCTGGGGATCGTTTGTTGTTCCGCTGGTTCATCAATGGCAATGGAGCGCAACGGCTGCAACGCTGCCGCTGACTGTACTGATCATCGTCTTTGCGCTCACCATGATCCCGGCCGGATGGCTCCAAGACCGTTTCGGCCCCCGGAAAGTCGCGATGGCAGGTGCCATATTGTTTGCCATAGGCTATGGCCTGTCATCACTGATTCATTACATTTCATCACCAATCTGGCTGATCACGACCTATGGCGGAATCGTTGGGGTCGCCTGCGGTCTGACGTATGCCTGCATCGCGCCGACGGCCAGAAAATGGTATGCCGATCGGCCGGGATTTGCCGTCTCGACCGCCGTCATGGGATTCGGATTGGCGGCCGTGGTTTTCGCCCCGCTGAAGAAAGTCCTGATCGAACACATCCGGGTGGACGGCACCCTGTTGGCGCTGGGCGCATTTGTCACCGTTGTCGCGGTGATCGGCGCCCGCCTGCTGAGAACACCTCCGGCCGGCGCTCCAGGTCCAACAGATTCCGGCCAGCGCCACGACACGGTCGAGAAAACCCTTGACCTGGCTCCGGCTAAATTTGTCAGGATGCCGGAATTCTATTTGCTGTGGCTGGCTCTGGCTGCTGTAATCGGGGGTGGCCTGACCGCGATCGGCTTGTTGACCGCCTATGGCGAAATCCACATCCGGCTGTCACCCGGGCAAGCTGCGCTGGCCATCTCCTGCTTCTCGCTGGTCAACGGCCTCGGCCGTCCGCTCGCCGGCTGGCTGGCTGATCGCTTCGGCGCTCTGCGTGTGATGATCATCTCCTACATTCTGCAGACCGCTGCGTTCCTGACGCTGCCCTATCTGGCGACGAGTTCGCTGCTGCTATTCGGCTATGCTTTTGTGCTGGGCGCGGGCTACGCGGTCACTTTCGCCTTGTTTCCGGTTGTTGTCGCGGCCTGGACCGGCACGAAATACCTGGGGCTGAATTACGGCCTGGTCTTCAGTGCCTTTGGCCTGGGGTCGATCACCGGCCTGGCCGGGTCCTGGCTGTTTGACCGGACGGGATCCTTTACGCCGGCTTTCCTGCTGGCCGGCGCAACAACCCTGCTTGGCCTCATCCTGCTGATCATCCTGAGGATCAAGCGCGGCGACGTTTAGCCAGTACAGGTCTGAGCGGGTGCTTTTCAGGCTGCAGGCGCCGATAAACGGCGCTTGCAGCTTTTTGCCGTAAAGATCTAGAGAACGCTCTAAGGGTTCGCAAGATAATGCTTGAAGTTCACGTGACCTTAATATATAATGGTATTAACATCAAGAACGAGGAGGTGAAGCCATGTCCATTCAGAGCTTGCCAGGAACCACCATAGACTTGGATCTGGATAGCGGCCAGGACTGCAAGAAGACATTCGAAGCTGTTTTTGCCGCAACTGGCGGTGTCTTTCTGTCCCAACTGTCAGAATTGACCGGCATACCGGGACCTGCGATTCAGAACTGGGTCAAGCGGGGCTATGTCTCGCGGCCGCAAGGCAAGCGCTATTCCAAACGGCAGACCTGCCGGATTATCCTGATCGCCTTGCTTCGGCATACATTGCAGATTGACGATGTAGCGGGGCTGCTCTCGCTGCTTAACAACAACCTGGCTGACGAACTCGACGACCTGGTCGATGACACGGACCTGTATCTGGCGTTTTGCGATGTCGTCACCCGACGGATTAAAAGAGATTCCACAGATGACCTGGACCGTCTGGTTAGCCGCGTTGCGGCGCCGATCGCCCGGAATAATCCGGCTTTTGGTTCAGCAGATCTCGAACGGCTGGAGAAAGTCATCCGGATCATCGTCTTGTCTTACGATGCCCACAAGCTGCAGCAGCAGGTTCAGGGGTTGTGGAACAATATGAAAGAAAGGAGGGTCAACGAATGATTACTTGGTGGAATGAATTGCAGTTGATCCAGCAGATTTTCGCAGTGATTGCTTTGCCGGCAACGGTGATCCTGCTGATCCAGACCGTCATGCTCCTTTTTGGACTTGGCGGTGAAAATGACAGTTCAGATGCATCTGGAGATGCCGCTTTCGACGCGGATGCAGACAGCGGTTTCGAACTGGATGTCGATTCCGACGTCGATAGTCTGGATCAGGACGGATCCGGCAATCTGGAGGCTGACGCCGGTGTCAGGATTATCACCATCCGAGGCCTGGTTGCCTTTTTTGCGATCGGCGGCTGGACCGGGGTGGCCTTGATTGACCTTGGCGCCAGTGATGTCATTGCCAGCCTTGCCGCACTGGCGGCTGGGTTTGTCGCGCTCCTGATGGTCGCCTGGATCATCTGGCTGCTGCTCAGGCTGTCTGCCAGCGGCAATGTCAACATCGGCAACGCGATCGGTCAGACCGGCACCGTGTATCTGAGGATTCCGGGCGGGTTTTCCGGCAGCGGCAAAGTCACCATCACCGTCCAGGGCCGGTCCAGGGAGATTGACGCCCTGACCCGGTATCCGGAAGATCTGGCGACCGGGACGCAAATCCAGGTCACTGAACGCCGCGGCAGCAGTGTTGTCGTCAAGCCTTTATATCTCAATCCAAAGACCAAACAGAACTGACAGTCAAGAAAGGTAGGTATTATCAATGATTAATGTTTTCCTCGCGGCGCTGCCGCCCTCGATCATCATCCTGATCGTTGTCGCAGCTATTTTGTTTTTTACACTTTTTCTGGTTATGCTTTCGCGTTACCGCAAGTGCCCGTCCGACAAGATCATGGTTATCTACGGACAGGTCGGCAACAACATGGATGGAACAAACCGTTCGGCTAAGTGCATACACGGCGGCGCGTCATTCATCTGGCCGGTTATCCAGGCTTATGAATACCTGGACCTGACCCCAATGTCGATCAGCGTCGACTTGAAAAATGCCCTCTCGAGACAGAACATCCGAATTGACGTCCCGTCCAGGTTTACTGTCGGCATTTCGACCGAACAGGGTGTCATGCAAAACGCTGCCGAGCGACTGCTCGGACTCAAACTGTCCGAGATTCAGGAGCTTGCCAAGGATATCATCTTCGGTCAGCTCAGGCTGGTTATCGCAACCATGGATATCGAGGAGATCAACACCGATCGCGATAAGTTCCTGGAAGCGGTTTCCCGCAATGTTGAAACCGAATTGCGGAAAATCGGGCTTCGCCTGATCAACGTCAATGTAACGGATATCAACGATGAGTCCGGCTATATTGAAGCGCTGGGCAAGGAGGCTGCGGCCAAGGCGATCAATGACGCCAAAAAGACGGTTGCGGAAAAGAACCGAGACGGTTCGATCGGCGAAGCCAATGCCCATCGTGACCAGCGCATCCAGGTGGCGGCAGCAGACTCAACCGCCATCCAGGGTGAGAACGAAGCCAAGGCAAACATTGCCGCATCCAACGCGACCCGTCGGGAAGCTGAAGCGGAAGCGCTCCGCCGTGCGACAGCTGCGGAAAAGACCAAGAACGCCAAGGCACTGGAAGAAGCCTACGCCGCGGAGCAACTGGCTGAGGTTGCCCGTGCCGAGCGTGAACGCGCGACCCTTTCCGCAGATATTGTGGTCAAATCCGAGATCGACAAGCGACAGGTCGAAATCCAGGCCGAGGCAGAAGCTGAAAGAATCCGTCGCCAGGCGAGGGGTGAAGCCGATGGCATCTTCCTCAAGATGGAAGCTGAAGCTCGCGGCATCCAGGAAATTCTGACCCGCCAGGCTGAAGGCCTGGGCGCTGTTGTCAAAGCTTCCGGCGGCGACTCCAGTGATGCCTTGAGACTCCTGCTGGCCGACAAGATGGAAGAACTGATGAAAATCCAGGTCGAAGCGATCAAGAACATCAAGATTGACAAGATTACTGTCTGGGACGGCGGTCAGGGTGGAACGTCCAAGGCGCCGGCAACCGCTAACTTGCTGTCCGGTCTTTTAAAGTCGATCCCGCCCATGAACGACATGTTCAAGATGGCCGGTATGGATCTGCCGAACTTCCTGGGCAAGGAAAGTGAAGTCAAAACACTGGAAGAGTCCGCCGGCAATTCTGCAAAAGACTCAGAACTTGACAAGCCCAAAGACTAACGCGCCATCAGTATTTTGAAAAAGGCCGCCGCGATCGCGACGGCCTTTTTCAAAACCGTTTGAGCGGACGGGGCGGATTTGCTAGAATGAAGCATAGCGACAACTATCGGAAAGCAGGATTATATGGCACAACTTCAACACATGAATATCGTCAGCATCGATGAGCTCGAAAGCGAACTCGGCTCGGTCAAGTGGCCGCGCTTCGTCAAACGCTGCGAAGACAATCTCCACGCCTATCTCCTGACCACCGTCAGAAGGATTTTGGGCAACCACCACATCCGCGCCATCTTCGTCTCCGGCCCGACCTCATCAGGCAAGACGACCTTTTCCAACCGGATGTCAGATCTTTTGGGCAGCCATGGCCGCAAGACCACCGTGCTGTCGATGGACGACTATTACAGCCTCAAGCATGAGCGTTACGACGACAAGGGCAGACCCGATTTTGAGAGTCTTGAAACCCTGGATACCGATCGGATGGTTGAGGATTTCGCAGACCTGATCGCCGGCAGAAAAGTAGAGCTCCCGACGTTTGACTTTATCACCCGAAGGCGCTACTTTGAACCGCACAAGCAGCTGCAGCTGGCCGATGATGAAATCGTGCTGGTGGAAGGCTTGCACGGTCTGTCCGATCACGTCGTCGGGCAGTTGGATGCGCACCAGGTGTACAAGATTTTCATCATGCCCTGGTGTACGCTGCTGGATGGCCGCCAGCTCTTGGGCAGCAGTGATCTGAGAATGCTCCGGCGGATCTCGCGCGATGTCCTTCATCGCGGATCGACCGCACTGTCGACAATAGACTACTGGCCGATGATCGACCGGACAGAGGATGTCTTGTTTCCGCCATATCTGGCGAACGCCGATACTTACGTCAACTCTTGTCTGCCTTATGAGTTTTGTGTCATCGCGCCGTTGGCGGCCCGTCAAATTGAAGCGTCGCTGGAACAATATGAGATCGGCCGTTTGCCGGGATCCATCTACCAGAAAGGACAGATCGGCTATGCTGATCTGCCGGCGGCCGTCATGCAGGCTAGGCAGCTCCTGGAGGCTTGCTCGAAAATCCCCTCAGCTGACCGCTCGGTTGTGCCGGACCGCTCGATTCTCAACGAATTCATTCACTGACTGCCGATTACAGCGGATAACTGCCCGAGTGCGGCTGCAACACCGTGGTTGTCATTTGAGCGTGTGATCATCTGGGCAGCGGCTTTGACCCGTTCGACGGCATTGCCCATCGCGATGCCAAGGCCGGCCTTTGTGACCATGTCCAGGTCGTTGCCCGAGTCCCCGATGCTGATGATCTCGGTCTGGCAGATACCAAGATGCAAAGCGAGGTGTTCGAGTGCGATGCCTTTGCCGGCCTTCGGGTGTAAAAACTCCAGAAGATCCGGTTGCGTTCTGACAATGGTGAAGCGGCTGGCAAAGCCTCGGGGCGGATTTTCCTCGATTAGGTCGAGAACTTCTTTTGGCCCGCTGGTGTTGATCTTGAGAATCTTCTGCCCGGGTCGCAGCTGGGCTGGCTGCCAGTATTTGACCGGTACCTGATTGATCTCGTGCTCCCAGCGGGCAACCGGATGCAGAGCGGGTGTCAGTACGCTGTCCCGGTCAAAGCAGTAATAATAGAGCCCCTGTGATTGGGCAAATGCTGAAACATCGCGGTAGTCCTGGACGGTTATTGGCTGGCTGAACAGATCGGTGCCGCGTCTGATATCCAATGTCAGCGTACCGTTGTAAGCGATCAGGTAGTCATCGGCAATCCCATTGAGCAGTTGCCTGGCGTGGGTTGTTCCGATGATCGGTCGCCCGGTTGCGATGACGATTTTCAGGCCGGCGTCATGGGCGGCCTGCAGGGCTTTGACATTCTCATTAGAGACGGTGCCCTGACTGTTGAGCAGCGTGCCGTCAAGATCGATGGCTAATAGTTTGTACATCAATGGCAGCTTTCCGGCTGCCGCGCTTTCAGCTGTTTTTCACCAAGGTCTTCAGCTTGGCGTCGGCATCCTGTGATATTTCGCCGCCATGATAACAGATGATCGAGTCGATATCAAGCGCGGTCAGTTTGCCGAGCGACTGCCAGGCCTGATGGATATCCACTGAATGGATGGGCGCAGGCCCCACCAATTGACCGTCGTCGCAGTTCAGCGCGTCGCCGGTTAACAGGATTTTGGCTGTTGGGAAATAAAGCGACAAGTGACCGGGGGTGTGCCCCGGGGTGTGAACGACAAGGATCGGAATATCGAACGGTAAAACTTCGCCGTCTTCCAGGGTCTGGTCAACCTTAAGGCCGCGAAAATTCTCCGGGCGGTTGGCCGGGTTAAGGGTCTGGCCTGCCGGCAGGTTGGCCTGCATTTTGCGCCGGATCTCGGGATCCAGTTTGATAAAGGGTCGATCTCCCTGGATATAGGGCTTCTCCTCAGCATGAGCCATGATACGCGCAGGATGGTCCATTTCCCTGAGAATATCCGACACGCCGCCGATGTGATCGAAGTCCTGATGCGTCAGGATGATGTCGGTGATCATCTCAGGTGTGGTGCCGAAACGCTCCATCTCCTGACGCAGATCGCCCAGCTGTCCGGGCATCCCGGCATCAACCAGGATCAGGGCATCCTGGTTGACAACAATAACCGGATGAAAGCCTATGCCGTGGGTGGATTGTCCGACTGTGAGCATGTGTACACCGTTGATTTTGTCCATGGCCAGTTGCAGGCTGCTGCTGTCTGCCTGCTTACCCCCTTCGGTCAAAATGCAGCAAATATTGCAAAATTGCAATTTTAGAGTTATATATATACATATTTAATCATTCGACATCTGATCTGACAAGTGTGTCGTGTCCGTTTCTGCCATATGTCCATATTATACTTCAGCCAGCGCTTGGCCAGACTGATCCCGAGACGTCCATTTTACATATTGTGCTTGATTGACATTTGAACTTGAAAAAGGGGTTGAATTAAGGTTAAGTGACAAAGTAAAATCAGGGTTGAAATTAACAAAAAAATATTTTACTTTTCAGCTGTACGGTGATATACTAAGTTGCCTGTAAACCCCAAAGGGGGTATTTTTATGTGGCCCAGCTGATTCTGTATCATCTGTGAGCCCCGAAAATACGGTGAAATGATGAGAGGAGGTGTATTGATGCCTACGTTCAACCAATTGGTTAAAAAGGGTCGTGTGACGAAACGCTATAAGTCGACCTCACCGGCTTTGCAAACGACCATGAACACCCTGAAGAAGCGTGTGACTGAGCAGTCTTCTCCGCAGAAGCGTGGAACCTGCACCGTGGTTAAGACCACAACGCCGAAAAAGCCGAATTCAGCGCTGCGTAAAGTAGCCAGGGTCCGTTTGACCAACCAGGTCGAGGTGACAGCCTATATTCCTGGAATTGGCCACAACCTGCAAGAGCACTCCGTTGTTCTGATCAGGGGCGGTCGTGTCAAGGATCTGCCAGGTGTCCGCTACCATATCGTTCGCGGAACACTGGATACGGCAGGTGTTGCCAACCGCATGCAGAGTCGCTCCAAATATGGCGCGAAGAAGCCCAAAGCGGCTAAAGTCAAGAACTGATGCCGCAGGTTGGACAATAGTGTGATCAGTACACTGTCATAGATTGCTTTTTGATTAAAGTTTATGGCATGTCTGGCACTCGACACGGTCCAAAAATACGTGAGTACCTATGGTATCGGGACTAGATCCCGCATTATCATGAGAGGAGGGAAGACAAGTGCCAAGAAAAGGCCATGTCCCTACAAGAGAAGTACTTCCTGATCCGATTTATCATGACGTTCGCGTGACCAAGCTGGTCAACAACATCATGCTGGACGGAAAAAAGGGAGTTGCACAGAAGATTTGCTATGGTGCCTTTGACATCGTCAAAGAGCGTACCAGTCAGGATCCGCTGGAAGTCTTCAACACAGCCCTGGAGAACATCATGCCGACGCTCGAGGTTAAAGCTCGCCGCGTGGGTGGTTCCAACTACCAGGTCCCGATTGAAGTCCGTCCCGAGCGTCGTCAGACACTGGGTCTCCGCTGGCTGGTCGAAAATGCACGCAAGCGCAGTGAGCGCACCATGCGTGAGCGTCTCGCCAACGAGATCTACGATGCTTTTAACGCGACCGGCGGTGCAGTGAAGAAGAAGGAAGACATACACCGTATGGCTGACGCGAACCGCGCGTTTGCTCATTACAGATGGTAATCCCCAGGGAGGAGCAATAACCCAATGCCCAGAGATTTTTCGCTAGAGAATACGCGGAATATTGGCATTATGGCTCATATCGATGCCGGCAAGACCACGACAACCGAGCGCGTTCTGTTCTACACGGGCAGGATTCACAAGGTTGGCGAGGTTCACGAAGGTGCCGCTACCATGGACTGGATGGAGCAGGAGCAGGAGCGTGGCATTACGATCACGTCTGCTGCGACAACCGCCCAGTGGAAGGGTAAGCGGATCAACATCATCGACACGCCAGGCCACGTCGACTTCACGGTTGAAGTTGAAAGGTCGCTGCGTGTACTTGACGGCGCGGTTACGCTGTTTTGCGCCAAGGGCGGCGTTGAGCCCCAGACTGAAACCGTCTGGCGCCAAGCCGACCACTACAATGTCCCGCGTCTAGCATACGTCAACAAAATGGATATCCTCGGCGCCGATTTCTATCGTGCCGTGGCTATGATGAAAGATCGTCTCAGGACCAACGCCGTTCCGATTCAACTGCCGATCGGCGCTGAAGATCATTTTACCGGCATTATCGATCTGGTCGAAATGAAGGCCGTTACTTACGGTGATGACCTCGGCACCCAGATCGATGTCGGTGAAATCCCTGAAGACATGCTGGAAGACGCCCAGAAATGGCATAATGAAATGGTGGAGTCAATTGTCGAGACCGACGAAGATTTGACCATGAAGTACCTTGAGGGCGAAGAGATCACTGTGGATGAACTAAAGATCGCGCTCCGCAAGGCAACCATTGCCTGCGAGATCACGCCGGTTACCTGCGGTACATCCTACAAGAACAAAGGTGTTCAGCTGATGCTGGATACGGTGATCGACTACATGCCCTCACCGCTGGATGTTCCGGCGATCAAGGGCGTCAATCCCGATACAGAGGAAGAGGAAGTTCGCCCGGCGGATGACAGCGCGCCGTTCTCTGCCCTGGCATTTAAGATCATGGCTGACCCGTTTGTCGGAAAACTGTGCTTCTTCCGTGTCTACTCCGGTACCCTGAACTCGGGTTCCTACACCTTGAATTCGGTTAAGGGCAAGCGCGAGCGCATCGGCCGCATTTTGCAGATGCACGCCAATCACCGTGAAGAGATCGCAACGGTCTACGCCGGTGATATCGCCGCTGCTGTCGGCCTCAAGGACACCATCACCGGTGAAACCCTCTGTGACGAGAACCACCCGGTTATTCTTGAGTCGATGGAATTCCCCGAGCCGGTTATCGAAGTCGCGATCGAACCGAAATCCAAAGCCAGCCAGGACAAGATGATGACTGCCCTGGCCAAGCTGGCCGAGGAAGATCCAACCTTCAGGACCAAAACCGACACGGACACCGGACAGACCATTATCGCGGGTATGGGTGAACTTCATCTTGATATCATCGTTGACCGTCTGTTCCGCGAGTTCAAGGTTGAAGCCAACGTTGGCGCTCCGCAGGTTTCCTATAAGGAGACAATCCGCAAGGCCGTCAAGGTCGAAGGCAAGTTTGTTCGCCAGTCCGGCGGCCGCGGCCAGTACGGTCACTGCGTGCTCGAGATCGAACCCAATGAGCCCGGCGAAGGTTATGAATTCATCAACAAGATCGTCGGCGGTACGATTCCCAAGGAATATATTGGTCCGGTTGATGCCGGTATCAAGGAAGCCATGGGCAGCGGCGTACTCGGCGGCTACCCGGTTGTTGACGTCAAGGTCACGCTGGTTGACGGTTCCTACCATGATGTCGACTCGTCAGAAATGGCGTTTAAGATCGCCGGTTCGATGGGCTTCAAGGAAGGCTGTCATAAGGCTAATCCGGTTCTGCTCGAGCCGATCATGCGTGTTGACGTCATAACCCCAGAGGATTACCTCGGCGATGTTATGGGTGATATCAATTCACGTCGCGGCCGCATTGAAGGCATCGACGACCAGTCATCTGCCAAGGGCATCCATGCCATGGTTCCATTGTCCCAGATGTTCGGTTACGCGACTGTTTTGCGTTCTCGTACACAGGGCCGCGGCACCTTCGTTATGCAGATCAGCCACTTCGAAGAAATGCCCAAGAGCATTATGGAAGCTGTTCTGAAGAATTAATCGTTTGAGCACTGGAAACAGGCCGTTGGATCAACATTGCCAAATCTGGCAAATAGTGTAAAATGGTCTATAGCAGTCTTAAAACAAAAAAGTATTAAATTTTAAAAAATCAGCATATTACCTGCTGAACAAAGGAGGAAACTCTCAAATGGCAAAGGCAAAATTTGAAAGAACAAAGCCCCATGTCAACATCGGCACCATCGGCCACGTCGACCACGGCAAAACATCGCTGACCGCTGCGATCACGAAAGTCCTCGCAATGACCGGCGCTGCAAAATACGAAGCCTATGACGCTATCGATAAAGCTCCGGAAGAGAGAGAGCGTGGCATCACCATCAACACCGCCCACGTTGAGTACCAGAC
Organism: uncultured Saccharofermentans sp.; assembly: GCA_963675845.1. GTDB lineage: Bacteria > Bacillota > Clostridia > Saccharofermentanales > UBA5734 > UBA8949. Next base: position 1,470,970 of record OY776634.1, read on the forward strand.
CGAAGCTCGTCACTACGCGCACGTCGACTGCCCCGGCCATGCTGACTATATCAAGAACATGATCACCGGTGCTGCCCAGATGGACGGCGCGATCCTGGTTGTTTCAGCGGCTGACGGCCCGATGCCCCAGACCCGTGAGCACATCCTGCTCGCTCGTCAGGTTGGCGTTCCTTCGATCGTTGTTTTCCTGAACAAGACCGATATGGCTGACCCCGAGCTGATCGAACTGACTGAAATGGAAGTTCGTGAACTGCTCAGCCTCTATGACTTCCCGGGCGATGACACCCCGGTCATCCAGGGTTCTGCCCTGAACATGCTGGAAAGCGAGAGCACAGATCCTAACGATCCGGTCTACGCACCGATCAAGGAACTGATGGACGCTGTTGACAGCTTCATTCCGACCCCTGAGCGTCCGACTGATCTGCCGTTCGCTATGCCTGTTGAAGATGTCTTCACCATCACTGGTCGTGGTACTGTTGCCACCGGCCGTGTTGAGCGTGGTACCATCAAGGTTGGTGACCCGGTTCAGATTATCGGCCTGGCCGAAGAGTCTACCTCAACAACCATCACAGGTATCGAAATGTTCCGCAAACTGCTGGACAGCGCCGAAGCCGGTGACAACGTCGGCGTTCTACTGCGTGGTGTCCAGCGCAAGGATATCCAGCGTGGCCAGGTTATCGCCAAGCCGGGTTCGATTACCCCGCATACCCACTTCAAGGGCCAGGTCTATGTTCTGACCCAGGCTGAAGGCGGCCGTCACAAGCCGTTCTTCAACGGCTATCGTCCGCAGTTCTACTTCCGCACCACCGACGTTACTGGTGTTGCCGAGTTGCCTGAAGGCGTTGACATGTGCATGCCTGGCGATCACGTCACCATCACAGTCAAGCTGATCACCCCGATCGCTATGGAGCAGGGCCTGAAGTTTGCTATCCGTGAAGGCGGCAAGACCGTTGGTTCCGGTACCATCACCGAAATCATCGAGTAGTCACCAAACAATCACAGTCTTTGGTTGAGGGTGCCGCCATGTTTTGGCGGCGCCCTTTTCAAAAGAAACAGAGGAATGGACATGACAAGCGACCGGCTGAATGAGCCATTAGAAGACAAGGGTCGAGAAGACCTTGAACCTAAAAACCCCAGACTCCCCATGATCCCGCTCAGGGGCCTGGCTGTTTTCCCCGGCGTCAACCTGACGTTTGATGTCGCGCGCGACAAATCCCGCGAAGCGGTGAAGGCGGCGATGAAGACAGACCAGATGATCTTCCTGACAGCCCAGACCGACGCCAGCCAGGACTGGCCTGAAGTGGATGACGTCTATCCGGTTGGCTGCGTTGCCAAAATCCGCCAGGTTGTTGAGTTGCCAGGCAGCGACGCAATGAAGCTGCTGGTGGAAGGTCGGCACCGTGCCAGGATCGTGTCCGTTGAACAGGAAGATCCCTGCTACACGGTCGAAGTCAAGATCATGGAGCAGGCACAGCAAGACTTTGGTAATCCGATCAATGAAGCCTATAGACGCCAGCTTCTGAAGGCTTTTGAGCGTTTCGCCGCCGCAAGCAGCAAGATACCCCCTGAAACCTTGATTGCCATCGCTGCGATTAAGGACCCGGCCCAGACAGCCGATGCCATCGCCGGACAGCTTCATGTCGACGTCGAGCACAAGCAGGCGCTTTTGGAAGCTGTAGACACCATCGACCGCACGAGCAGCCTGATTGAGCTTTTAGCACGCGAACAGCAGATCGCGGAGCTTGAGAAGGAAATCAGCGGCAAGGTCCGGTCGACCATCGACAAGAGTCAGAAAGAATATTTCCTCCGAGAGCAGATCAAAGCCATCCAGACAGAACTTGGAGAAGGCGAGAATGCGCTCGAAGAACAAGATATATACCTCAATCTACTGGAAAAGACACCCATCCCCGAGGACGCGAAGGAAAAAGTCGCCAAAGACATCCGACGCCTGGCCAGGATGCCGGCCGGTTATCCGGAAGGCGGCGTCCTGAGGAATTATCTGGATCTCCTGTTCGAGATGCCCTGGGGCAAGAACGATCCGGAGCGACTGAACATTGTGCGGGCCAGAAAGATTCTCAACCGCGACCACTACGGCCTGGACAAGGTCAAGGAACGTATCCTGGAGTACCTGGCGGTCCGCAAGCTTCGCATTGAAGGCGGCGAGACCGGGTCGAAAGGTCCGATCCTCTGTCTGGTCGGTCCGCCAGGCGTCGGCAAGACCTCGATCGCGAAATCCGTATCCGAAGCGCTAGGCCGCAAATATGTCCGGATGTCGCTGGGCGGCATTCGCGATGAAGCTGAGATCCGCGGACATCGCCGAACCTATGTTGGCGCCATGCCAGGTCGGATTATTAACGCGATCCGCCAGGCCGGCCGCGACAACCCGTTGATCCTTTTGGATGAAATTGACAAGCTCGGCAGTGATTTCAGAGGCGATCCGTCATCCGCCCTGCTGGAGGTGCTCGATCCGGAGCAGAACAATAATTTCCGCGATCACTACATGGAAATCCCCTATGACCTGTCCCAGGTTCTGTTCATTACAACCGCCAATACAGTGGAAACCATCCCCCGGGCGCTGCTTGACCGGATGGAAGTGGTGGTCTTGTCCGGCTACACGGAAGAAGAGAAGATCGAAATCGCCCGCCGCCATTTGCTCAAGCACCAGCTCAAGGCCCATGCACTGAGCAAGCAGCAACTGACGATCACCCGCGAGGCTATTCGCAGCCTGATCAGCTGGTATACGCGTGAGGCCGGCGTCCGTCAGCTTGAACGAGAGCTGGCGCATGTCTGCCGCAAGGCGGCGATTGCCATTACCGAGAATGAGCAGGAAAAGGTCCGGGTGACGCCGGCCAATCTGGAAGACATGATCGGCAAAAAGAAATACCGGTATGACAAAGCCCACGATGTCGATCTGGTCGGCGTAGCGACCGGTCTGGCCTGGACGGCAGCCGGCGGTGACACCCTGACCATCGAGGCCAATGTCGTACCGGGGTCCGGCAAGCTGGAGCTGACTGGCCAGCTTGGTGATGTCATGAAGGAGTCTGCCCGGGCTGCCCTGACCTACATCAGGACGCGCGCAAAAGATCTGGGTATTGACGAGTCTTTTGCCAGCGACAAGGATATCCATATCCATGTCCCGGCCGGAGCAATCCCCAAGGACGGTCCGTCCGCCGGCATTACGCTGGCAACAGCGCTGGCGTCTGCCCTGAGCGGGCGTCCGGTGCTCCACAATGTGGCCATGACCGGAGAGATCACGCTGCGCGGCAGGGTGCTGCCGATTGGAGGCCTCAAAGAGAAGGTGATCGCTGCCAAGCGAGCCGGGATCGATACCGTCCTGATGCCGATTGACAACAAGCGTGACCTCGAAGATCTGCCGAAGACTGTATTGGACCGGCTGGATCTGATCCCGGTTGAGACGATGGATGAGGTTTTTGCCAAGGCCCTGAAGGCATAAGGTAAAAGCCGGGCAGTTGAAATTCTTTTCAATTGGCATTAAGATATCCCAAAGAGATGGGCGGAGGCGACTTGGAAACCATGGCAGACAATGATGACAACAAAATCGAAAACAACCGTGATCGGCTGACCCGGGCCAAGCGCGTCGTGATCAAGGTCGGAACATCGACCCTGACGCATGACAATGGCCGCTTCAATTTAAACAACATGGAACATCTAATCCGTTCGATCGCCAACCAGATGAACCACGGCCGCGAAGTCATCCTGGTCTCTTCCGGTGCCATCGGCGTCGGCGTCGGCCGCCTCCAACTCAAGGAAAAACCAGTCAGCATCCGCGACAAACAGGCTGTGGCTGCCGTCGGCCAGTGCGAGCTGATGAACATGTACAGCCGCCTGATGTCGGATTACAACTACGCGGTTGCCCAGATTCTCCTGACCCGGGATGACATGGAAGATGATCATACCCGCGGCAACATCCAGAATACCTTCCAGGCCCTCATCGAGCGCGAGATCCTGCCGATTGTCAACGAAAACGACACAGTCTCCACCCGTGAGATCTTCTATAACGGCACCTTCGGCGATAATGACGCGCTGTCCGCTCTCGTGGCCAAGCTGGTCGGAGCCGACCTTTTGATCATCCTCTCGGATATTGATGGCCTCTATGACTGCGACCCGCGGCAGTATGACAAAGCCTGCCTGATTTCCACTGTCGATGAGATCTCGGAACAGGTGGCGGCACTGGCTGGCGGCGAAGGCTCCAGCCGCGGCACCGGCGGCATGCGCAGCAAGGTCGAGGCCGCCCGCATCGCGACCGAGGCCGGTTTTGATACGGTCATCGCCAATGGCTTTGCGCAGGGCATCATTGACGCGATCCTCAGAGGTGAAGAAAAAGGCACCCTATTCAGGGCGCCTTCCAAGTCTTAATTCAATTCCCAACCCAACAACTAACCGTCATTATTGCCCTGGCCTTGGCCGGGGTTGTCCTTTTTCGTCTCAGCTGGCACGGTCTCCAGGGGTTCGGGTGTCGGCGTCGGAGCCAAGTGCAGTGAGCAATCAGTAGACGGGTTCATGATCGACCCGGATACAAAGATCTCAGAACGGGTCGTCCCGGCATCGCGGCAGTACTGGGTTGCCTTCTCTCCGGACTCGGTGCAGATGGTGATGCTGGTCACGCCATTGGGCTTGTCAAACCCAGCGCCATCCAGACCTTCGTGGATTTTGACCATGGCATCCTTCCAGATCTTGATGGCATTGCTGCGGTCATATCGGTAAATTTCGGTCGAGCCGAATTTGTTGTCGTAGCCGTACCAGACGGACGCTGTATAGTAGGGTGTATAGCCGCAGAACCATTTGTCACGGTTGTTATCGGTGGTGCCGGTCTTGCCGGCGGTGTAGATGCCGGGCTGGATATAGCCGCCAATGGAAGTTGCTGTACCTGAGGTCACAACGTCATGCATCATGGAGATCATGACGTAGGCGGATGCCGGTTTGAGGACTTCGGTGAATTCCGGTGAATAGGACAAAAGGACATTGCCCTCGACATCCAGCACCTCGGTATAGCAGTAAGGGGCGGTGTACAGGCCGTTGTTGGGGAAGATGGTGTAGGCGCTGGCCATCTCCAGCGTTGACATGCCGTTGGTGAACGCGCCCAGCGCCATCGACAGGTTGCCCTCATCTTCATAGCGGTCCAGGCCGACCATGTTCAGGTATTGCAGGGCTGTTTCGGTTTTCATTCGGTCAAGAATCTGAACCGCGACCGTATTTACCGAGTTTGTCAGAGCTGAGCGAATTGTCATGAGACCTTTGTAACCCGAATAGGAGTTCTTGGGACTCCATGTCCCCTGATTCGTTTCAAATGAAATTTCATGGTCATCATAGATCGTCGCCGGCGTGATATAGCCCGTATCGATACCGGGGCCATAGACAGCCAGCGGCTTGATCGATGATCCTGGCTGGCGGGCGGCGTCTGTTGCCCGGTTGATGACCAGGTTGGCGGTCTTTTCACCATAGCCGCCGACCATGCCCTTGACCTGGCCGTGATCCGACCCGTTTGAAATGACGACCATGCTGCCCTGGGGATCTTCCGGCAGGTCTTCGATGGCCGCTTCATTGGAGACAAAGAGCTCGCGGGTGTTGAAGGTCTCTTCCATCTTGGCCTGGACATCCGGATCCATGGTGGTCTTGATCGTCAGGCCGTTGTTGTAGATCATGCTGGCGGCTAGGGGTTCGCTGATGCCGCGGTTGGTGACAAGATCATTCTTGACGGTGTCAATGACGTACTCGACGAAATAGGAGAGGACCTGGGTGCCGGAGTTGACAGCCTTGTCATCGTTGAAGATCAGTTCGGTGTTGAGGGCGTCGGTGTATTCGTCATCCTCGATATAACCGAGTTCGTGCATCATGCCGAGAACGATTCTCATGCGGCGCAGTGCGTTTCTGCGGCCGTTTTCGGTCATGGGGTTGTAGATCGAAGGTCCGTTGGGAACACCGGCCAGGAAAGCGCATTCGGCCAGCGACAATTCACTGGCGTCCTTGCCGAAATAAGCTGTGGCCGCGGACTGGATGCCGACGTAGCTGTTGCCCATCGGGACCAGGTTGACATACAGTTCCATGATCTCGTCTTTGCTCTTCTGCTTCTCCAGCAAGATGGCCTTGTACCATTCCTGGACCTTGCGCTGGGCGGAGACGTCGCCTTCACCGGAGATCAGCTTGACAGCCTGCTGGGTGATGGTCGAGCCGCCGTGTGTCGGTGTGCCGCCGTTGGACAGGGCGCTCAGGACTGCGCTGGCGATACGCTGGATGTCGATGCCGATGTGGTCAAAGAAACGCTCGTCTTCAATAGCCATGAAGGCTTCGTCAATATAGGTATCCTTGACTTCGCTGAACGAGATATAAACGCGGTTGATGTTGTCACGGCCGGTCAGGACCGCAATCTCGTTGCCGTCCTGGTCGAGGATCTTGGTTGTCTCGTTGGTGCTCTTGATCTGGTCGGTGACGACTTCTTCAGCCGTGGTGATATAGCCGACAAGCATGCCGCCGCCCAATCCGGCTAGCGTGAAGCCAGCGATCAGCAGCAGGATGATGACAATGACAATCGAACGCTGTACAGCAAGAATAATGGTGCGGGGCAGAGACAGCATGGATGTGCTCCGGGTCGGCTTGCCGCGCAGCCGCTTGTGCAGGTCTTTCTTGACGAGATTGGCGGATTTCCGCCTCGGTGGAGGCGAGTAGTGATTATTCTTTTTAGCCACGAGATTTTACTCCATAATCATGGTTCTGGGGTTGAGCGGGTTTCCGTTATATCGGATTTCATAATGCAGATGCGGTGTTGTCGATGAACCCGTATTGCCGACCAGGGCAATGACGTCACCCTTTTCGACATATTGACCAGCCTTGACCAATAGCTTGCTGGCATGCATGTATGTGGTCGTGAATCCGTTGCCATGGCTGATCTTGACGAAGTATCCGGATCCGTTGCCCCAGCGCGAATCCAGCACATAGCCGCTAGCTGCTGCCCGGATCTTGGTGCCTGTAGACGCACCGACATCGGCAGCGGGATGCATATGGTAATAGCCATAAATAGGATGGACGCGGTAGCCGTAGCCATCATAAACGCCGGGAATCGGCTTGATCGTCGGCAGATAGTCCAGACGCTTGTCAATGGCCTCACGGTAAGCTGTCAGGTCGATCAGCTCTGCGTCTTCAGATTTCATGAAACTGTTCAATTTACGCGAAAGAGCCACCAGATTGGCGGCTTCTTCACGGTAAGCGGATACGGTTCTGCTGGAACGCGAGACTGACTGGTCATACAGGTTGGACATCAGTACGCCGAGAACTTTTTCCTCGATATGATCAAGTTCGCTCTGTTTTTCACCGAGCACTTCTTCAAGGTTGCTGGTTTTTTCCTGTTCGGCCTGAAGCTGATCCTGCAGGTTGACCTGTTCGATCAGGGCGCAGTGGCTGTTTTCTTCAGCCAGCAGGTCATCAAAGGCTGTCAGGCTATCGGTGTCATCCAGGGTCGAAGCCGCGGAAGCAGGCTGTGAGTTGCCAAGGAGAAAACCAATAGACCCGGCGCTGACCAGCACCAGGCTAAGCATGACGACTAGAGCTATTCTGCGGTACTTGGCCAATGTCATCCAGAACTTACTGACATGTCTGACATGTGGTGCCTTGGCGGCAGAATGTCTTCTACGCATGAACTCTCCTTTCAATACCGAATAAAATATGCGACTCCTATTATAACTGTAATCAACTTGTAAAGCAAGCTGAGCAGGGTTGCCTTTCAGGACAACCGGGGGGGACGATAACTGTGTTAGAATATGGCTAATACGAGGCAATCAATATCTCATTTCCCTAAGTGTTAAGGAGTGGCTTTATATGACAGAATCGGGCAGTGACAACAACAAAATCGTCAAGACAGGACAAATTCATGAATTGCAAATTGACAGCGTCAACCAGGACGGCCAGGGCATCGGCAGACTGGATGGCCTGGCGGTTTTCATCCCGCAAACAATCCCCGGGGATGTCGCCCTGATCCGGCTGGATACCATTAAGCCGAATTACGCGGTTGGCAGCCTGGTTGAATTGCTCAGGGCATCGGTCGACCGGATCAATCCGGTTTGTCCGATCGCGGATAAATGTGGCGGCTGCAGCCTGCAGGTGATGGCCTATCCGACACAGCTGATGTACAAGCAGCGTGAGATCACTGAGGTTCTAAGACGTATCGGCAAGGTCGAGGAACCGCAGAAAAAGATGCGACCGATCCTAGGCATGGTCAATCCGTGGCACTATCGAAGCAAGGCACAATTCCCGGTGTCCGGCACATCGGAAGACCCGCAGATCGGGTTTTATGCCAGCCGTTCACATGATGTGGTGCCATCGACGGTTTGCCCGATCCAGCATCAGGCCAGCGACCGAATTAGACAGGTCCTGATCGACCATATCAAAGCTGAGAAGATTGAACCTTATCAGGAAAATACACACAGCGGGCTGATTCGCCATCTGGTCGTCCGAGTTGGATTTGCGACAGGCGATGTCATGGTGATTCTGGTGGTCAACGGTGATCACTTCCCCGGCTCTGAACATTTCCGGCAAAAAGCCGAGGAAGCTCTGGCAGCACTCAATCATCCGGACAAGAAGCGCTACCGATTGAAGAGCCTTTACCTCAATATTAACAAAGCCCAAACCAACCAGATCCTGTCTGAAGACTGCAAGCTGGTTTCAGGCCAGTCCTATATTGAGGAAATCATTCTCGGATCTCACTACAGGATTTCGCCGCTGTCATTTTTCCAGGTCAATCCCAGACAGACGGAAATCCTTTATTCACAAGTGCTGAACATGGCCGGCCTGGATATCGACAAGACTGCCATCGACCTTTATTGCGGCACGGGTGCCATTTCCATCATCCTGGCTAGCCGGGCAAAGAAAGTGATCGGCATCGAGTCAGTTGCCCAAGCTGTGGAAGATGCACGCATCAATGCTGAGATCAACCGGCTGAAAAACACCGAGTTCATCGTCGGAAAAGCCGAAACAGTTCTGCCTAAACTGGTTAAAGAGGGCTTGACCGCCGATGTCGCTGTGATTGATCCGCCAAGGAAGGGTTGTGACCCAGCCCTGCTGGAAGCAGTCGTCGAAGCCAAAATCCCCAGGATCGTCTATGTCTCCTGTTATCCGGCGACCTTGGCACGGGATATCGACTTGCTGCAAAAGCAAAACTACGAGGTCCAATCCATTCAGCCCGTTGATATGTTCCCTTGGACAGGGCATGTGGAGACCGTTGTATTGATGTCAAGGGTAAACAAGTAAGTGCAGTAAGAAGCCTTGAAATAAAGGCTTTCCGGGGTTTGAACGCAAAAATCGGTTGAGCAAAAATCATCAAAATAGCGGTTCGTGGAAACAAGTCCAAAGGCATGATTTTGAACGTGACAGAGCGATTTAAATAACATGGGTCTGCGTGTGGTCGATTTAGATAACACGGGCTTGTGGTGGTCAATTTAGATGTTATGGATTTTACGAGGGTATATGTTCAGGATAGATGAAGTCTATTAAATTGATATCAGAGAAAATGTAGGTTCTGATATGAGAGTTAGGGTCAATTGGATAATACGTGGGAGGAGACAGTTTTGACAGTATTAAACAATCAGTTTGGAAAAAATATTAAATACTTAAGAACTGCCTACGGGGAAACTCAATTAGACCTTGCGCTGGCTGTTGGGCTGGACTCGCCAAATGCAATTGCTAATTATGAAAAAGGAGAACGGATACCCAAACCGGAAATAAAGAAAAAGATAGCGTTACATTACCGTATAACGGAAGATGAGCTTGTCCACTCAGATTTTTCCGGAATGCAGGTTTCTTCATCTCAATTAGGAAATAAACAAAAAATGATTGAGATGACACTACTTATGTGCCCCATCACCTGCACTGATAAAGCGATGAAGGATTCTTTGTTTCAAAAAGGCTATGCAGCCCATATGCGCGCTCTTGATGCAATGAAGGACGGATTTACATTTGCCGATGCTGATTATGATATGTGTATAGGTGCTTACTCAGATTCTTACGATGAATATGAAACGCCAGAGTCGTTAGCTAATATTCTTTGGTGGTTTGTAATAACCGAGCTGAGTATGAAAAACCAGTGGATGATTGATGGTGCGGAAGCGTTGAGTGATAAAAGAGTCAGCAAGAAGGATTTCTTTAAGAACTTCTATCTAAAGGATTGCTCATTTCCAGATGAGGGAAAACTGCTTGGAGAAACTGAACTAAAAGATTTAAAGGAAATGGGCGAGACGGTCGTTGAATTGTTAAAAGAGCTTAAGAAGAATGCTCAATATTCAAATCTTGCAGATTATTATATAGCTCTTAGATATATTTTGGGGTGTGTTGATAATGAACTTACAGAAGCAATGAATAAAGCTGTTGGTTCCGAAATGATTTGGGCCTTTGCACAGCTTGGAAATAAATATGCAAAGAAGTTTATTTTGCTCGGAATTGAAAATTTGCGAAAATAAACACTAACCTCACAAAGTGTGAGCGATAAAATCCTCTGAACTAATATAATGAATACATAAGTTATTCAAGTATATCGTAAGGAGGATTTTTTATATGGAAGAGCAGAAGAAAGGTTTTTTAGTCTGGGTTAAGAAACATAGGAAGGAACTTATTATTGCAGGTATCAGTGCAACCGCATTGATTGGGATTATTATATGTATGAAGAATCGTGATTCAATTGAAGCCCTTTGGAAATCACTGATTGGGGCAATAGAAAAATCTCCTACCGAGACTACGAAAATATCTCAAACGACAATCGAGAAGATTGCACAATCATCCGTCACTGTTACAGATGCCATCAACCCAACCAAAATACCGGTTATCAATTCGGAAATAACTTATCAAAATTCCTTTGAAGTTAGTGATCATATCAGAAACCTGCATGAAGGATGGCGTGCTTCTGCAACAAAGATCACTGAAGCAGAGTCCATGGGAATTATACTTCAGGAGGGACAAACATTGGTCGACGCTTATACAAAGGGATCTGTTGCAGCATGAGTTTGAAAGTCCAGAAGCAATCGTATCTTTTAAGACTTAATAAAAGGAGTGTGTAAAAAATGCAAATGTGTGGAGAATGCATGAAAGTTTATGATGAATCTGAATATACAAAATGCCCTTTTTGTTACAAAGAGAAAGATGAATATACGCATGTTATTGTCTATGACAAGGAAGCAGGTATAGCAAAATCAGTACTAAAGGAAGAAGCGCATCTCTATGAGTGAACAGCATTTGATAATAGCTGGCGCACATTAATGAGATTTGCATATTCCCAAATAGAGCAACCTGTAAAACTAATGGTTAAATGAGGAGGTATAGAAGTAATGGGGGATAGATTTCCTGATATTGATTGGTGGTGTGATCGTTGCAACGCATATTTAAATGGCCAGATAGGATTTGATGATCATAAGTATATTTGGGAGTGCACTGAATGTGGTCATAAAAATAGCATCTCAGCTGCAAATATTTACGAATCCGAAGAAGACTTCAGGAATGGAAACAATTAACTACTGCTGCATATTCGGAAATATGAGAAAAAAGCTCCTCGTCGCTAGCAAGAATTAGCAAAGGGAGCTTTTTTTATTCTTCAACATCCACCGTCACGCCGGACTTAAATTCCACGGTGAATTTGTCCTCATAAACGGTGATCTTTTCAATAAGCCTACGGACAAGCGCTTCGTCGTAGTTAGCAATGGCAGTGGGTTGCTCCTGAAGAAAAGCGCTCATGTCGGTGATGCGTTTTTGCAGTTCATCCCGGCCGAGGTTCTCGACCTGAGCCTTTTGCTTCTCATCACGTAGGCGATAGATTTCATCGCCGACCTTCTCGTAGTCAGCCTTTGAGCTGGCGAGCTTCAAGAGCTCTGCTTGAAGTTCTGTAAGCCGTTTATCGATTGCGGTAAGGGTATGACTGTTTTCGTGACAAATAACGGTTTCGATGTTTTCTGCAGCGTGATGAGAAAATGATCTTTATCACACAATGCTTGGTTGATGGCCGTGACCATCACTTGCTCTAAAGTGCTCTAGTACCGTTCGGGCTTCGCAGAAAAGACCAGTGTTTTCTAGGCGGCTGACACACCGCCAAACAACTGATTTCTTGCCTCGGTTGTTCCAGTGAACCCTGCGGAACACCTCGCCGCAGCCACCACATACAATCATGTTAGAGAAACAGTGGATGCAGCTGAAGGTCCTGTTCTTTCCGTTCGGGCTGGTGTGGACGATGCGGCGTTGGATGAGTTCCTCCTGCACCTGCATGAATATTTCACGCGGGATGATGGCCTCATGGCTGTTTTCCACATAATACTGTGGGACGACGCCGTGGTTCTTTACTCGAGTCTTTGTGAGGAAGTCAGTGGTGTATGTTTTCTGTAAAAGGGCATCCCCAATATACTTTTCATTTCGTAGGATATGATTGATATTGCTGGTATGCCATTTTTCATTTCCGGCACCATTTAGAATGCCATCGGCTTCAAGGCCGCGCTTGATTTTCAGCATACTGGCACCTTTGAGGTACTCCCGGTAGATGCGCTTTATTATTTCTGCTTCTTCGGGGACAACGATCAGGCGCTTATTCTCATCCTTTGTAAACCCGAGGTAACGGTTGCAGTTGACCTGGATTTCGCCCTGCTGGTAGCGGTACTGAAGCCCCAGCTTCACGTTCTGGCTGAGGGACTGGCTTTCCTGTTGTGCAAGAGAAGCCATAATGGTGAGCATGAACTCGCCCTTGGAATCCATGGTGTTGATGTTCTCCTTCTCAAAAATGACTGGAATATTCTTATCCTTCAGCTGGCGGATGTATTTCAGGCAATCCAGCGTATTCCGGGCAAATCGGCTGATCGATTTTGTAATGACCATGTCAATAGTGCCGGCAATACACTCGTCAATCATGCGATTGAACTCTTCGCGGTGCTTGGTGTTCGTCCCGGATATGCCATCGTCCGCAAAAATTCCCGCTAGCTCCCAGCTTAAATTGCTCTTGATGTAGGAAGTGTAATGCTCGATCTGCGCTTCATAGCTGGTGGCCTGTTCGTCGCTGTCCGTCGAAATGCGGCAGTAGGTAGCCACCCGTAGCTTGGGCTGTTCCTCGTCTGGATTTTTGTTTGCCATAACCTGTCCGTTTTAATTTACCAGTTATATTTTATCACGAGTAACCCAACGGCCGTTTTTAGGGTAGAAAGTTGGTTAAGATTTAGCACCCCTACCCCTAAAAGCATAAAAAAATCTCAGTTTTAGCACAAATCTTTGAAATTCTTGGAATTTTTTGCTGACCTTCACCTTTTAGCCTGACTAGGCGAATAGTCGATTTCTCGGTGATTGAACATCCCCCGAAAACTCCTCATTTATCTATATCGTTGAAAGATTTCATCTATCTCCATCATTACGTTTCTATCTCCATCAAAATATGGTAAAATGATGGAGAAAGATAGTTGATGATGGAGATTAGTATGCATACTTTTGATTATAAATCTAAACCACTTCAATGCCTGACACCTGATATTGTTGCGCTGATCACAAAGATTCATGAGTGTAAGGGACGGCAGGAACTGTTCATTGAAGCTAATCAGGATGAATTGAAATCATTGCTGGATATTGCCAGGATACAAAGCACAGGTTCATCTAACCGCATTGAAGGCATTTATACATCCGATAAACGTTTGGAAGAGTTAGTCAGCGAAAAATCTGAACCTCGAAACAGATTTGAACAGGAAATAGCAGGATATCGTGAGGTATTGTCATCCATTCATAATCAATATGAGTACATTGTTCCAAGACCAAATATCATTTTGCAATTACACAGAGACTTATACGCTTACTCAAGTTCTCCGATAGGTGGTTCCTATAAAAACTCTGATAATTTCATTTCCGAAATAGATGGTGATAGGAAACAGAAGACCAGATTCACCCCCGTATCTGCATTTCAAACACCTGACGCCATGAACCAGATGTGTGAAGCATTTTTATCATCATATGAACAGCAGACAATAGATTCACTTATTCTTATACCGATGTTCATTCTGGATTTCCTATGTATTCACCCGTTCAATGATGGTAATGGCAGGATCAGCCGTTTGCTGACTCTGCTGCTGCTCTATCAAACGGGGTATATTGTTGGGAAGTACATGAGTCTCGAAATGCTGATTGAAAAAACCAAAGAAACATATTATGAAGCACTCCAGGATAGCTCAACTGGATGGCATCAAGATGAGAACCGATATGAACCTTTTGTCAAATATTATTTGGGGATTCTGGTGAAGGCTTATAATGAATTCGAAAACCGTATTGAGCACCTTAAATATCGTAAAATGTCAAAGCCAGAGCGAATCAAGGCTGTTATCGAACGGAAAGTTGGCAAGATTACAAAAAAGGAAATTATGGAATATTGCCCTGACATCAGCCAAGTGACTGTTGAAAGAACGCTGACAAATCTGGTTAATAGCGGCTATATTCAAAAAATTGGGGCAGGGCCTGCAACGGCATATGTAAAAATTGAGCAATAGAGAACCTTATCACCATCAAAATGCTTTAAATGATGGTGATAAAATATTGAATGATGGAGAAGCTGATTTATATCGAGCTTAGGCTCTGGCTTCCTGGTTATGAGAAGATATCCATCCTGACCACTTACTCCTATGCGCAAATGTTCCCTTGGCCCAATGAGGTTTTTTGGTGATGTTGACTTGAATGAAGAAGCAAAAATTATGTGAAAATCACATCAAAACATCGAGCTGGGGCTCTCGAACCATGCTGAGACGGTGGTATTGATGTTAAGAGTCGAGGTTGGAAAGACGATATAAAGGCGTTTGCGGTTTTGATGAAAAATAGAGAGTGAGCATCGTCACAAGCCGGACATGCAAGTGTGCAGATCGATGGGGAGATATCGCAAAATGGTATTTTGCGAGTGGTCAGGCTGGATGTTGAGGGCGTGCCAGTGGTCAGGCTGATATTATATGAAACGTGCTGTTATTTGACCAAATGTCACGATCGGGAGGAAATGTATGAAAACGCTGAATCAGCTTATAGGTGAATATACTTGCCATTTGCAGCAGGGAGAAATTCAGATTGCATATAAGGGAATATTGGAGTTCATTGGTAAATTGCGAGCTGATTTCGTTAAAAAATATCCGTGTTATGACACAAGTAGCATATACCAGGGCTATATGGACATGTCGTATTTTTCATTAAGCACAAAACCTTTAAAGGATAAGGGGCTAAAGATTGCTATCGTCTACCTGCACGAAAAAGGCAACTTTGAAGTATGGCTTTCCGCCCGAAACAGAGAAATATCCAAGCAATATGAGTCTGTATTTTGCGGTAAATCTTTGGATGGGATTACAGTATTTCATGACGATAATAATCAGGACGCCATCATAGAATATACCTTAATTTCTTCACCAGATTTTGAGGATCAGGTAATTTTGACAGATATTATCGAGCAAGGTATCGAAGTGTTCATAACGGCTGTAAGCAATCACCTTTTATGCTAAATTTATAGTTGATGAGCAAGATAGAAATGACATTTTGCGTGTGGTCAGGTTAAATAACAGCGAAAATTGAGTGGTCAGGTTAGATGTCGGGTGAGAGCAAGTGGTCAGGTTGGATGTTTTTCAAATACTTTGAGGTGAATGATAATATCAATGTTGATTTTATATAGAATTGTTTAGCCTCGAGCATTTAGGCCGCTTGGGAAGGAATCACAAATGCAAAAAACGAATCGAATTGTTCAAATGCTTAGAATAATCATGCCTGTGGTGGGAGTCATCTGTCTTGTGGTATTCCCGCCTTGGGACGGAATATGGGCTTGGATAACACCATTGCCTGACACTGTGCAAGAACAAGTTGATGACGCGATTGGTCATGGCTTGGATGGAATCGTTGTTTATGTTGATGAAGCAGGCCAACCACCAGCATTTTATACTGCTGGCTGGAAAGACCGAGATAATCAAATACCAGCCGACCCGCAATCTTATTTCAAGATTGGGAGTGTCAGTAAGTTATATGATGCTGTTGCTGTTACTAAATTGGTCAATGACGGACGCTTGTCTTTAGATAAAACGCTTGCAGATTTCTTTCCAGAGCTAGCTGGAAGGGTTGAATATGCAGATGAGATAACCTTGAGAATGTTGGTCCAACATCGTAGTGGTATTCCCAATTTAACCGACCAGCCTGGTTACCGCTGGGATAACCCACCGAAAACCAGTAGAGAAGCACTTGCATTGATACTGGATAGGCCTGCTGACTTTGAACCGGGTGAGAAATATGCTTATTCAAACACGAATTATTTATTGATTTCTGAAATTATTGAAAAGGTGTTGGGTTATAGCAATTTTCAGTACATCAAGGAGGAGATTTTGACCCCACTTGGCCTAAAGAATACCTTCGGGTCAATTCATGATGTGAATTTGGACGATGTTATGAGCGGCTATTACGTAGGCGTTGAGTCCGATTTTAAACATATTGATGCTGGAATAGTAGCGACAGCGGAAGATGTGGGTATATTCTTGAGAGCATTGAACGATGGCTCATTGCTTAATGATAATGAGCAGGCCATTTACTCTTCAATATATGTGTATGGACATACCGGCTGGGTCCTGGGATACCAAAGCTTTGCTCGTTACCACAACGACATTGATACAGTCGTGGTGCAATTTGTGAATACAACCGGTGGAACCCCGATTATTCCGTTTTTCGATACACAAGGCGGAACCAAGGTGATGGTATCGGAGGTTGTTTACAATCGTATTGTCCGAATTCTGCGCAAGGAAATGAAGCTTGATGATTGAGCTTACAGATCTTCGTTCGAGATTATCGTACATGACATGAATGAAGCTTGTCTCAATTTATGAGGAAGGATCACAGAATTATATGGATAATAGCGTTATAAAGAAATATAGAGACTATGCATCTAAAATAGGCGATAGAGAATCTCTTTATGAAGCTGTAGCAAAAGAATTCTCTATTTGTAATGCCATTTATCCTGGATCACATATTGATATAGCCCCATCTCTGTTTATTCCTGAAGTAACCTATATTGATAATTTTAAGGGTGCAATTAGTTTTTTCAAACATCAGGACATCATAAAAGAATATATTGAGCATAACAAAAAGTATTCAGATGCTTGTAAGATTGATTTCATTGGGCAGGACTACACTCAACCACTTGAGATTGATCAAGTCGACTTGATTATTTCTCAGTATGCTGGTTTTGTCAGCCAGGCAACAAAGCGATATCTAAAAATTGGTGGAATCCTGTTGTGCAATGACAGTCATGGAGACGCAACGATGGCAAGATTTGATGATGATTTTGAGTTTATTGGCATTGTAGATAATCAAAACAAAATTCGATTAACCGACATAGAGAATTACTTCAAATTACCAAAAGGAAAATCCGTTGATCTGGAAATAGTTAAATTAAAAATGAAGGGTTTGAAATATACATTGGTTGCTGAGAATTACATATTTCGCAAACTAACCTCTTAAAATCAACCATCACCCCTGACCGGAAAACCACCACGAACCGATCCTCATGAACCGTGACCTTGTCGATCAATCGCTGAACCAGTTTCTCGTCATATTCTTTGATGACCGTCGACTGCTTTCGGAGGGAAATGCTCATTTCGGAGATCCGCTTGCGAAGATCATCCCGGCCGGCGTTTTCCACTTGAGCCTTCTGTTTTTCATCACGCAGTCGGTAGATTTCCTTGGTCACAAGGGTAATGTCAGCATGGGCACTGGCCAGCTTCAACAGTTGGATTTGCAGATCGTTCAGCCGCTGCTCAATGTCCTCGATCGCAGCATCATTTTTCATGCTGAGCACAGTGGCAATGTTGTTCTGCACAGTGGCCAGGAATGAATCCCGGCTTTTCAAGGTGGTGTTGATGGCGGTGACCAGAACCTGCTCAATGGTGCTTTCCAGAACCGTGCGAGCATCGCAGAACACGCCAGTGTTTTCCAGCCGGCTGGCGCAGCGCCAAACGATTGATCGCTTACCGCGATTGTTCCAATGGACCCGACGATCGTACGGCTTGAGCAGATTTTGACAGTGTGGACAGGCGATGGTTTCCGTCCCCGTGATTACAAACGATTTTGACTATCCCATTTTCTCTGGAAACGTGATACAATAACCATGTTTTTATTTTTGAAGACCTCGGGATGCTCCAACGTCAATTGGAGCTAGTCAACCCGGGGCCTTTTTCTTTCCTCCCGAATTATTCTTCGGTCATTATATCCGGCAGGTTTTGGACAGGCAAGTCCGGTAGCTTCTAGACACTATATCCCGGCTCAAGCACCAGGTACTCCCGATAGATGCGTTTAACAACCTCAGCTTCTTCTAAGACGATGATCAGTTTGTCGTTTTCGCCGCGGGTGTATCCCGGAAATCGCTTGCAATTGACCTGAACCTCTTCCTTGCTGGTATCGGTACTGCAGGCCCATTTTCACGTTCTGACTCAGCGACTGGCTTTCCTGCTGAGCAAGCGATGCCATGATCGTCAACATGACTTCACTTTTGTCATCCATGGAATTGTTGCTTTCTTTATAACCCGATATGGGTAAATATTGGATAATAATACCCACAATTCATTGACATGGGTAATAAATGTCAGTAAAATACCCATGTAAGGGGATTATATGTCATGAATGAGCAAAAACTACCTATGTTGCCACCAAATGCTGAATTGGAAACTAAAGCTGTGCTCAAGCAGCTGGCAAGATCCAATCGAGCATTGGCTGAACTGAAAGGTTATGCAGATACTATTCCGAATAAACATATTTTGATCAATGCGGTCATAATCAATGAGGCTAAGGATAGTTCTGCAATTGAAAATATCATAACAACCCATGACGATCTTTATAAAGCTATGAGTGATGCAAGTGGTGCAAGTCATGCCGCAAAAGAAGTTGTGAGCTACAGGGCTGCTTTATGGCAAGGATATGAGTTGGTTATGGCACGTGAAATGCTGACAACAAATATGCTTGTTGAGATACAAGGAATTATTGAGAAAAACCGAGCAGGAATACGAAAACTGCCTGGTACCGTCCTTCGGAATGAAAGAACAGGTGAAACTGTATATACGCCGCCTGCAGGTGAATCTGAAATCAGAGAACTCTTAAATAATCTAGAAAAATACATCAATGAAGACAATAATGATCTGGATCCATTAATAAAGCTGGCAGTCATCCATTACCAGTTTGAAAGCATCCATCCTTTCTATGACGGCAATGGAAGGACCGGCAGAATCATAAATGTGCTTTACTTGGTATTGAAGGAATTGCTCCATAGTCCGATTCTTTATTTGAGCAGCTATATTATCAAGAACAAGTCAGCCTATTACAGATTGCTTCAGGAAGTTCGAACCCAAGAAAATTGGGAAGAATGGGTACTCTATATTCTCACAGGTATTGAAGAAACAGCAGAAGAGACACTGAGATTAGTCAAGAGAATCAATTTTGAAGTTGAAACAATGAGTGCTGAGATAAAGGAGAAACTTCCTAAAATTTATTCGAAAGAACTAATTGATTTGCTGTTTCATGAGTTTTATACAAAAACGATATATATTGAAAACGGCTTATCAGTAACAAGAAAGACTGCCGCAAATTACCTGTCTTCTCTTGAAAAAGAGGGCTTTCTTACTTCAGAAAAGATAGGAAGGGAGCGGATTTATCAAAACAAAAGATTGTACGACTTGGTTAAGTACGGGCAATGAAGCTGAAATAGTATATCAGGCAACCTGGCATACAGTTATCTTTCTCAAAAATCACCGGGATGTTCTTATCCTTCAGCTGCCGGATGTATTATAGGCAATCCAGCGTATTTCGGGCAAACCGACTGATCGACTTGGTGATGACCATGCCAATATTGCATCCATGTACTCGTTATTTTTGCGATTGATTCGCCACTTTAGGGTAATATAAATAATCGTATTGATATTTGGCTTTGCCGCTTGCTTATGCCATAACATCAAGCAAGAAAGTCAAGTTAAAGCGTGGTGATCACATGAAACATTCACGGGAAATCTTAAATCTCGCAAAACAGAATAATGGTGTAATCACCACCGCGATGGTTGTTGCAGCCGGTTTTCCGCGAGGAAGCCTTAAATATCTGGTGGATACCGGAGTTCTAGAAAAAGCTTCACGCAGTGTCTATATTCTGCCAGAGGTTTTGGAAGATGAATTCGTCAACCTGCAGAGCAGATTTAAACGCGGTATCTTTTCTCTGGGGACAGCGTTGTTTCTCTGTGACTTGACGGACAGAACTCCAGGGAAGTATCACATGACATTCCCCAGCACTTATAATCTTTCGGGCCCGAAGGAAGCAGGTATCTTGTGCATATGATCGGACTCGATTCCAGAGCAACGATGGATATGGATGCAACGATTAAACGATATCCGGTAAGCGGGGAGACTGTTCGGACGATGGTTGAGGAAATTCTCAGGATCGATCTTGATGACGTTATTTCTTTCACATTCAAGAAAATCGGAGAGATCAGAGAAGGGGATGAATACCCAGGATATCGTGTTTCACTAGTTGCTAATTATCCGCCTATGGCAGTTCCGCTGAAATTAGATATCACTGCGGGTGATAAAATCACACCACGCGAGATTGTATATGATTATAGACTGATGCTGGAGAATCGCAGTATAAATGTGCTTGCCTATAATCTGGCAACAATACTGGCCGAAAAACTTGAAACCGTTATTTCTCGCGGCGATTAAAACACCAGAACGAGAGACTACTACGATATCTTTATCCTGATAAAACTGCAGGCGGAGAATATTGATCTTAAAAACTTAGCCTTGGCTTTGCGTAAAACAGCCAGGAAAAGGGGCTCGGAGACGATAGTTAGGCAGTACCGGAGAGCATGGAAGCCGTGAGAAATAGTGAAGCTATGAACCGGCAGTGGTCCAATTACCGCAAGGATTTTGACTATGCAACCAACATAGAATTTTTGGAAGTCTGTGATGTTGTAGCCAGCGTGATGTATAACCTGCTGGAATGAACAGTCCAGTCATCAATCGTGGTTTTTCACAGACCTATACTCACAGACATCAAAGGCAAGCTCTCGAACCACGTTAAGACGGTGGTCTTGATGTCGAGGGTTGAGGTTGGAAATGCCTGACAATGTAGGGTTTGCCGATTTAGGGGATAATGGGGAAGTGAGAATAATGACGACCTTGGCCTTGTAAGAGAACAGATCGACGCGAGGAGACAGGAAAAATGGCAAGACTTGTGTGGTCAGGTTAGATAACAGCGACAATCGAGTGGTCAGATTAGATGTCGGGGTGAAGTTGAGCCTAGCTTGATATGGTACAATCGATACAAGAAATAGATAATTCAAAATATGAAGTATATGTAAGAATAGGGAACAATCGTGATGAAATTAGACGTTAAAAACTTAGAATGGACACGTGAGCCAAATGATTATGTAATTACTGAAGATAAAGTGGAAATTACGACGAAACCACATACAGATTTATGGCAAAGAACCTATTATCATTTTAGAAACGATAATGCACCGGTTCTGCAAATGGAAACAAAGGAAAAGTTTTTTTCATTTAGCGTTAAAACTGACTTTGATAGTAAAAAACGATTCGATCAATGTGGGGTTGTTGTGTACCTTGATCGTGATAATTGGATTAAAGGATCTATTGAGTTTGAAAATGAACATTTTCAACATTTAGGAAGTGTTGTTACAAACAATGGTTATTCTGATTGGGCAACAACAGAAATTCCAGCTAATATCAAATCAATGTGGTACCGCATAAGTCGTAGAGAAGATGATTTTTGCATAGAGTGTTCTAGTGATGGTAAAACTTATCAGCAGATGAGAATATGCCATATGTTCAATGCACAAAATATTATTAAGTTTGGAATTTATGCGTGTAGTCCAGAAGACTCTACCTTTAAAGCAACATTTTCAAACATGGAAATTACCGAATGCCAGTGGCCTGCACATACAAGTTAGCAACAAGGACTCTCTCACTTGGTGAACTAAAGAAACTTATGAAAAAAGCAGCGTAAATACTAGAAGCAGTGACCATGACAATAATGCATGTTTAAGAGGCCTGAGTCATCTGGAGCAGGCCTTGCCAACGGGATATGGACTCAGTTACGTCAGATGGACAAAAACCTCGTTGGCAGACAGGTTGCTGAATATGACGCGCATGAGTTTTTCGTCGGTATGGCCAAGGGCAATGAAATAACGCTTGCCTTGGGCCTGCGTGGCAGCCTGGCATCGACCAAAAGTCTCGCAATGCTAAGCGGCCAGCCGTGCCGCCTGCATCAAAATCCAGCGCGGATAGATTGAGCCGTGCTTAACCATCGGTGTTTTATCAGCTTTGAATATGCCAATGCTGATTTATATCAAGAATCTGTCAGAAAAGCTGTAAGCCAGGCGATCAGAAAGCATGTAGATAGCCATTGGGAATAAGGGAGACGCACAATGTACAATCATAACATCGAAACGCTTATCAGAAACAGACGCTCTGTTCGAACCTATTCGAGTGAAACAATCGAAGGGGAGAGAATTCAAGAACTAAAAGCTACGATGAAAAAGCTAAGTTCTGAGAAAATTCGATTTGAACACACTCAGTTTAAATATGCTGAAGGTGAGAAGATTTCAACTTATGGGTTCATAAAGGGTGCGGAAAACTACATTGTAGGTATTGTTGATCTTAGCGTATTAGACGATAAGGAATTGACCATTAGGTTTGGCTATCTATTTGAACAAATCATATTGAAGGCAACAGATCTTGGATTTTCAACCTGCTGGATGGCAGGGACTTTTAAAGCTGACGATATACGCAAAAAAATCGAGATCAAGGAACACGAACGAATTGTCATGTTATCACCAATTGGCATAGAGCAGAGGCCAAGCATGAAAGAAAAATTGATCAGAGCAGTTGCTCGAGCAGATAACCGGAAAGAATGGCAGTCACTCTTCTTTGACAAGAACAACCAAACGCCCTTGAACAGAGAGGATTCGGACAAATACACCCTGCTGCTTGAAATGGTTCAACTTGCACCGTCGGCGGGCAATACTCAGCCTTGGCGCATCATTAAGAATGATGACAGGTACGATTTTTATGCTGCTTCAACAAGATATTCTGACTCAAAAGCAATGCGTTTGAATGTTGGTTACAATGATCTTGGCATAGCCATGGCACATTTTGAATTGTCTGCTGTCGAAAACAATATTAAGGGACAATTTATCGATTTAAAACAGAAAAACTATGATACATGGGAATATATCAAATCATGGATTGCCGAAGATTAAGGCTGGAATATTACTGATATAAGGGTGATTTCGGATTTGAAAATAATAGCAAGTGTTTATGATCAGCCCCCTGCCGAGTGCCAGCGGTCAGGTTAGAGGGGCGGCTGAAACATCACCTATCATTATCGCGGTATAGTGGAATTGGTTCGTTGAAAAAATATATAATAAACCTGAAACCAAATGCAGTGCCAATACAGCGAAAATCTAAATGAATATACAGGACTTTTGATGCGCCTATTTGATGTTGCGTAACGGCAGATTACAAAATGATGGAGGCCTGATCATGAAGAACGTCGTAATAACGGGAAGTTCACGAGGTATAGGGTTTGCAATGGCAACAGAGTTCCTTCGAGCTGGGTGTCATGTCACGCTGTCTGGCAGGGGGGCTTCGTTGTCAGAAGATAAATCCGCTTTGTTGTCTCTCTTTAAAGGGGACTATTTTTATGAACCTTGTGATGTTCAAAATAAAGCAGATCTTCAGAATCTTTGGGACGCTTCTATAAAAAATTGGGGTGGAATAGATATCTGGATCAATAACGCGGGGCAAAACACACCCCATGTTGT
Organism: uncultured Saccharofermentans sp.; assembly: GCA_963675845.1. GTDB lineage: Bacteria > Bacillota > Clostridia > Saccharofermentanales > UBA5734 > UBA8949. The sequence goes on from OY776634.1 coordinate 1,494,804, forward strand.
ATCGTGGGAAACTGACCAAGTCTGTACTGAAAAAATTATGAAGACCAATGTTATCGGGATGATATACGGTTCGCAGGTTGCGGCTTCGGGGATGCTGAAACAGGGTTATGGTGCTATATACAGTATGGAAGGGCTTGGCTCGAACAATATGATACAGCCCAAAACAATATTGTACGGCACAACCAAGCACGCGCTGACGTACTTTATGAAAGGGCTTGCCAAGGAACTGGAAAATACCGGCGTCATCGCGGGACGATTATCACCTGGCATGATGTTAACCGATTTCATCACAAAAACACCAGATGGAGAGCCATCAGAGGTCCTCTCGCATGACAATTTCAAAAAGGTTTTTAACATATTGGCGGATAAACCTGAAACTGTCGCAAAGTTCTTTATACCGAAAATACTCAGCAACACCAAAAATAATGTTCAGATTGCATGGCTTACAAACAGAAAGGCAGCATGGCGTTTTATGACTGCAGGCCTGCGAAAGGAAAAGCTGATTTGAATCCGAGCAATTCAGTCTATACTAATCTTGAGATGCTGATGAATAGATCAAGGGGCAGGCATCCAGCTTAACAGATTGTCCGATTATCTGTTGACGACCCATGATGAGGTTAAGTCAATGATTGCGAATTCAAAACAAATGGTTAAACTGAAGTGCTTTTCTCTTGTTTTTGATTTGTTGTTCGAATGAAAAGTTTGAAACGTTATTTGCTCTTGCTGATTAAAAAAAGCAGTCAATAGGTGGTGAACATATGGAGATTCAGATATACAGCAAAGCTAATGAACCTTTGCTTTTTGACTTACTCGTGGATGAAGGAGATGAATGGATTGATTATCATGGACCAGCTGGTCGTGATAAGTACATTAAAGCGCTTGAGTCGAGTATAACTTATATAGCTTGCGATGAAAATCTTGTTTGCGGGTACGCCCGTTGCCGAGAGGATGACGGTTTTGGTGTCTATATTTATGATTTGCTCGTAAGAAAATCATATCGGGGAAGGCAAATAGGCAAAAGCCTTATGGAACGGGTGTGTCAAGACTTTCCTGACCAACCTGTTTATGTTATGAGTGATGTAGACCCATACTACGAAAAACTCGGATACCGAAGAGAGGGGTCAATATTTGATGTCAAGGCATAGTGAATCAAACGCAAATGCGAACGCAAATATTTGCGGCCGATTTAGCGTTCGTTATAGGGTAGAATCTGAACTATAAAACAAAGGAGATGTTCACTATGCGGGAATCACGAACATTAGAATATAGAAAAATCATCTCTAATACATTTTTTTAGATCGTAAGCGCTTATGCAAACTATGGAGCAGGCGAAATTAAATTTGCAGTCGATGATAATGGCCATGTCCTTGGAATCGAGAATGCAGTGGCTGCGTGCTTGGATCTTGAAAGCAGAATCATCAATGTGCTTTGCTTGGTATTGAAAGAATTGCTGAACAGTCCGATCCTTTATCTGAGCAGCTATATAATTAGGAGCAAGTCAGTATACTACAGACTTCTTCAGGAAGTCCGAACCCATGAATATTGGGGAAAATGAATTCTCTATATTCTCACAGGCATTGAAGAAACAGCAGGTAAGACATTAAGGTTAGTCAAAAGAATTAATGCTGAAGTTGAAACAATGAGTGCTGAGATAAAAGAAAGACTTCCTAAAATCTATTCATAAGAATTAGTTGATTTGCTGTTTTATGAGTTTTATACAAAAACGATCTATATTGAAAATGGCTTATCTGTAACGAGAAAGACTATGGTTTTTGGCTAAATCAGTCGAATCTTATCAAGCTGGCATTCAGCAGATTTGTAATTTAGATATCAGTCAAGGGCAGTCAAAACACCTGGTTAATGAGATGTGACAGCTGGTTAATAAGTATCAGTTGGATATGAACTGTTTCTGTAGAACTATCAAATGACTAGCGGAACAAGTCTGCTGGCGCAGGGATATCCGGTTTGTATACCATCAGGACAAAGATAGCAGCAATTGGCAAAACACCGGCGATACTGATCCACCAGCGCAGTTTCAAAAGGCTGACGAGTTTATCAGGCAGTGTTTGATCATCCTGACTGAGCCGGGATATGAGCTGTTTAACTTTGTCCTGGGTTGGGATGTCAGATGCAATCCAGATGAAGCCAGAGAGTAAAAAGAGGAGAAAGCTGACGGACAGCCAGCCGATTTGCCAAAAATCACCTAGATTAAAACTAAGCGATAGGCCGGATAGCAGTGAAAGAATGATCAGAGGAGACGAAAACAGGGTGTCCAGAAATGTTACTGTATTGTAGGTGTGTACGATGATTTCTCGACTGCCCGATACAAGACTCCGGCGCTCCCAAATAATCCCAACAACAGCATTTGCAAAGAACAGTGCGGTTGCTGCAATGTGTAAAAAGCGAGCGTGGTTTTGCAGCGCAGACTGACTCAGAAGAGCGATAAAAGTATCTTGAAATAAAGCTGCAAATCCGATCATGCCTGCCATGATGAGCAAAAAAACCAGCCGGATTATTTTTACTTTCGATTTATTTTTCATGCGTTTATTGAAACACAGATCTTAATTCATTACAATAGTTAACTAAAGGCGGACCATCATTTGTAATGGTAGGGCAAATATAGCTTAATAACATCCAGATAAGCACTATAAGGGGTATTTTATGAACAATGCAGTTAGGAAATACTGGGCTAAATACAAATGGTCAAACGTCAATGCGATGATCAAGAATATGAAACGGCAGCCGGAAATCAATCAGGAGCCGTTCCAGGATAAGCTTGTTGTCATAACCGGTGCAACGTCGGGAATCGGATACCATACTGCCCGTCAATACGCTTCTAAGGGTGCTCATATCCTGATGGTCAATCGAAATCCGGAGAAATCGGAGTCGGTGCGTAAAGAAATAGCCGAAGAATTCAATGTTCCGGTTGATTGCATGATTGCGGATTTGACGCTTCTGTCAGATATTCAACGGGTTGGGCGGCATTTGCTGTCTATTGAAAAACCGATCGACGTACTCATTCACAATGCTGGAGTGCACTTGAAATCTCGTGCAGAGAACTCTGATGGTCTCGAAATCAACTTTGCGATCCATTATCTTTGCCCCCTGATCATTAATAGAATGCTGATCCCCAAGTATCAGCAGGATAGAACAGGAAGGATTCTACTCGTAAATTCGGAGGCCTACCGCTTTGCTGCCTGGGGTTTGGACCTTGATGATTTGCAGTGGAAACGGCGGCGATATACCGGTATCAAGGCATATGGAGCAGGAAAACTCGCGCAGCTGCAGTTTATGCATCTTCTTGCTGGTGAACTGGCCCCATATCACGTCACAATTAACGCGATGCATCCAGGGATGGTTCGGACAAGGACTGGCAGGGACAACGGCAGATGGTATCAGTGGTATAAAAGGAACGTGATTGATAGATTTTCTGCCTCTCCGACTATTTCAGCCGAAGCCCTCTACTACCTGGGCACTTCTCCGAAACTGTCACAAACCACAGATGTCTTTTTTCATCTGACGACACAAGAAGAACTGACGCCTCCAGCTCTCGATTTAGAGGCAGCAAAGGCTCTCTTGACAAGAACCAGAGATTTTTTGAAAGGCAAAGGTATTGTTTTATGATGCAGGGGGATATTGTTCAGAAGGATATTATTGTAGTCGGTGGCGGCATTGCGGGACTGACTGCTTCATTGAGTCTGGCGCAGATGGGCAGAGAGGTGCTTCTCCTGGAAAAAAATGAGAGCTGCGGCGGGCTCATGAATACCTTTGAAAGGGATGGGTTTCGATTCGAAGCCGGTGCTCGGGCGCTGGTCAATGCAGGCCTTGTTAAGCCGTTAATCAAGGAATTTGCCTTGGATATTGAGATGCTGCCAAACCCGATCACCCTTGGGATAGAGGACAAACTGATCAGGACAGAAGAGGAAGACAGCCTGACCCGATATGCTGATGCATTAAAGACTTTATATCCTGAAAGCAAGCTTGAGGTTGACCGTATCATTCAATCAATCAATGATGTCATTGAGGATATGAAGGTCATTTACGGCGTGAATAATCCATTGTTTTCAAAGAAAAAGAAACATCTATTGATATTACTGCCTTCGTTGTTTTCTTGGATGCTGAAATTTGTGCGAACGATGTACCGAATTAATAAAATGGACACGCCATTCGAGGAGCATTTGAGCACGCTGGCGGCAAACCAATCTCTAAAGGACGTGATTGGCCAGCATTTTTTCAGGCATACGCCTGTCTTTTTTGCCCTAAGTTATTTTGCTCTCTACAATGACTATCTGTATCCTAAAGGCGGGGTAGGTGCATTTATTCAAAAGCTGGTCGAAGCGATCGGAGATCGGGGCGGGGAGATTGGCTATCATACGGAGATAACCCATGTTGATGCGCGGCGCAAGCGGTTGAAGGATTCTAATGGGAATGAGTACCAGTATAAAAAAATGATCTGGGCAGGAGACCTGAAGACCCTTTACGCCATCATCAGCGACAACGGTTTAAAGAAAAAGGCTCTTGTCAATTTCCAAAAAAAGAAGCAGGCAATCCTGTCACACAAAGGTGCCGAGTCGGTATTCTCGGTTTTTCTTGCGGCGGATTTGCATCCAGAGTATTTCCGGGACAAGGCAAGCGGTCACTTGTTTTACACGCCGGATCCTCAAGGCCTTGGAGCAATACATACCCGAGAACTTCAAACGTTGCTGCAGCGTGGGGAGTCACTTGAGAAGGAAGAGCTTTTTGCGTGGCTTGAAAGATTCTGCCGTTATAATACCTTCGAGATATCAATCCCCGTACTTCGTGATTCGGCAGCAGCGCCGCCGGGAAAAACAGGGATGATCATCAGTGTCCTGTTTGATTATGAGTTGACCCGCTGGATTCGTGCCAAGGGCTGGTATGAAGAATTCAAAGAGAGATTTGAAGAGCAGATCATCGTGACAATTTCCTCGAGCATCTATTCCGGGTTAAAGGAAAAGATACTGTTCAGATTTTCCGCGACACCCTGCTCCATTCTTGATCGGGTCGACAGTTCAGAGGGGTCTATTGTGGGCTGGTCTTTTGAAGGTAACATCCCAGTGGTTACCAGCATGTTTAATATGGGCAGATCAGTTAAAACCGAGCTGCCGGATGTCTATGCGGCAGGGAAATGGGTCTACAGCCCTGCCGGCGGCCCTACTGCGATCATGACAGGAAGAATTGCTGCTAAGCAATGCAAGTAGCGACAACTGAAGCGACCTGCCGAAGCGTATCATGATAAGCATGATTAAAAGCCTAATAATCGTTGATGATTTCTACTAGGCATCAGCTTATTTCCCGTTGCTTGCCATCCTGATTTCCAAATTGACTCCGGCTAATAACTCACATTCAACACCCCAAATGAGCCAAATTTGAGCTAATTATTTACCGCCTAACCAGCGGTATTTAATTGGCCCGCTTGTATACCACTAATAATAGTGGTATACTGGAAGTATGTCAAATGCTAAGATTGAAAAACTACGACAACGCCGTAACCAGCTCGCAAAAGAGCTGTCTTCGCATGCCGGGGTCCTGCATGGCACCTGGGTCGAGCGCTATTCAGTCTGCTCAAGGAAGAACTGCAAATGCCATCGCGGTGAAAAGCACGGACCTCGCTATCATCTGGCGGTTATGGAAAGCGGAAAACAAAAGCAGCATTACATCCGTATGGCGAACAAGGATCTGGCGATGAAAGGTCTGGGACATAATCAGGCTATCGAGCGGATTCTTCAGGATTTAACTCAAATTAATCTCGAACTCATGAAAGAGGGGGCATACGAAGATGACTGAGCAGGAAGGTCATCCTTTACTGGGTGCGCTTAAGGATGTTGAAGTTTTCAGTTATGGTCATTTGCCGATGGTGGCAGCCTATTGCCGTCATTTGCAATTAGCCCAAACGATCAATGCGCTGGTCCCGTCCGAAATGCATCTGTCGCCAGGAATGGCGGTGCAAGCGATGGTTCTGGATGTTCTGAGCGGGCGCAGCCCGTTGTACCATGTCAAAGATTTTCTGGCCAGCCAGGATCGAGAACTGCTGCTGGGTGAAGACATTGATCCGGCGTGTTTCAGTGACTATACACTGGCCAGGTCACTGGACAGTCTTGCGGCGTATGGTACGGGAAAGATCATCACCGAGTTGGGAATCCAAGCCGTTCGGCTTTTTCAACTGGATATATCGGCGGTCAGTTACGACACAACGTCCACAAGTGTCTGGGGCGAATACGACTGCACAGAAGAGGAAGCAAGTCCCAAGATTACACTCGGTCATAGTAAGGATCACCAGCCCCAGCTCAAGCAGTTCATGACAGAATTGCTTTGTGTCGACCGGGGTGTTCCGATCTTCAGCCAGACGGTTGACGGCAATTCCTCTGACAAGAAGCTGAATAACAAGATGCTGCAGCGCATCGGCAAGCTCATGCAGGCGCATGGCCTAGGGCCCGGTGCGTTTGTCTATGTCGCCGACTCGGCGATGGTTACCGAGGACAATCTGGCGGAGCTTGGCCAAAACCGCTTCATTTCACGCCTGCCAGCCAACTTCAAAGCCTGTGACGAAGCGATCAGGGAAGCTGTTGAACGCGACGCTTGGAGCGAGCCTGAGATCATTCAAGAGGTCGCAGCATCCAGCAAACGACCGGCAGCACGTTACAAGACATATGAGACAACTGTGACCATTGCCGGGACAAGCTACCGTGCTGTGGTCATTCATTCCAGTGCTCATGACAAACGCCGCCAGAAGAAAATTGAACGCCAGCTGGAAACCTCCCGGGAATCACTCGCAAAGGCGGTCAAAAAACTGCAGACAGATTTCTTCTGTGAGGCCGATGCTCAGCGTGCAGCGGACGAAGCCGCAAAACGCAGGACCGCTTTGCACGCGATCAAGGGCGAGGTCCAGAGCTACGCAGCCCGCCGGCCAGGCCGACCGCCTAAAAGCAGGCCCGCACCAACTGTACAAAAGTTTCGCGTCATCTGGTCTGTTGCAGAAAACAAGGCAGCCGTCGATGATCTTGTGAGCCAGACTGGATGCTTTGTTTTATTGACCAACGTCCCTAAAACAGGACAGGACGGCCTGGGTAGCCTGGATATTCTTCGGACATATAAGGGCCAGTATGGCGTGGAAAGCGATTTCGCTTTCCTCAAGGATCCACTGGTCGTCAACGACCTTTTCCTGAAATCGCCAGCACGCATTGACGCTCTGGGCATGATCCTTGTCATTGCGCTGCTGATTGCAAGACTCATGGAAATCCATATGCGCCGGTATCTCGATGTCAATGACGAAACCGTCATAGGCCTCAACAACACCAAGACCAAACGCCCGACATTCTACGCGATGACTTGCTGCGTGCTCCATATTCAGGTCTTCTTGCTTCAAAAACAGCGACTTCTGAAATCCGAGCCGCCTGACCGAATACTGCAATTTCTCAAGGCGCTCGGCCTCGATCCGTCTGTATTCACTGACCCGAACAGCAAACCGATAATAATTCCTCCGAAATTAGCGCGTTAGGGGTGCGGAATGTGGGTAATAAGACAACGATAGGATCATATTCGCTCTGCTTTCCGGACCATGTTGCCGGGCAATAAATCCATCAGCGAAACCGATTTTATCAACCCTAAAAGAATCAGCAAGATAGCCTTGGCCCCAATGATTGGGCCGATAGCCTGATCAGCGAATCTGGTGTGAATAGCCATCATAAAGAATCACATAAATCCCGAAAGACAGATTCAAATGCCTCCGTCAGCTTTTCGGCAAGTTATACCAGCAACTCAAGGACCGTTCACTGTGGAGTTCAGGTCCGCTTGACAGAGAATGTATAAGCGTAATGGCTAGGCGCTGTCTTTTATGTTGATAATTTCCCCCCGGATCGACTAAGCCAGGCTTCCAGTATCACACCGTACAGAATACCGGCTAAAAAACTGACAATATCTTGAAATCCGGTAGAACTGTAGAATGCAAAGGAAACGACAAGTCCCAGAATTGCTCCTCGGAGCAAAGCCTTGATTTTAACGGTGTTGGTCCATGGCGCGCCCACGACCAGGCCGATGATAACCCGGTTGTACCAAAGTGAGAACACAAAGGCTGGTGACGCGGTAAAGCCGGAGCGGACATAAGCCCCCAAAACACAGACAATTCCCAGTAATGCGCCACCGATAAGAGCCGCTTTCATTCTTCTATTCATATCCGCTCCTTTTGGATCTGCGTTGATCCATGCTTTGAATGCAAATATTTATATTGTCTCTCTCTTAGATCTGTTCAACCAGGTAATACTTGATTGCAGGACTGTAGCAAAAGCAACCCACAACAGATAGGGAATGTTGACCCATGAAATCCAGGGAGCAAACGGATATATGTTTAACAAAGCCCAAATCAATGTGGTGAGAACCAGAATAATATCGATCAGTGCGAGAATATTATTTTTCAGCTTAAACTGTAAAGGTGTAAAAGCAATGTTGAACACAATATTCAGAATGAATGGCAGTAACACGAGCCACGATATCTGCGATTTCACAAACATAGATACCGCTGCACCAAACGTCAATATTATTCCAATATAAAGAATGGTCCATACCGGACCAAAAACTTGTGCAGGAGGAGCCCAGGGTGGTTTTGATAACGCTCTATACCATTGATTCATCACAGCATCCTCTTGAATAATTTCTTTTTTAAATATTCTCTTCATTTTCAGTTTTCCGAGTCAATAAATCTGATCTCATTATAATCATTATACATCAATAGTTTCACAAATAGTCTCAGATATCGAACGTGCGTTTAGGGACCTGCTCGATGGTGCTCGCAAAAACTGGAATGGGTTGACTTTGGGAGAGTTATACCATAGCTCCTTCAAGGATTCTGACGGAATTGCACGAGCGGGGGAGAGCTTGCCGCAAGGGTCGAATCAGGCGGCTCATGCATGAAAAACTCGATCTATTCGATTACCCGCTATAAGCAGCGTCTTTACCCCAAGCAGGAGGTCAAAAACGCTTGACGGAGAAAGATCTCAGCCGTGAGTTCAATGTGACAAAGCCCGAGCAGGTTTGGCGCGCAGACATAACTCATATTGAACGGTGGCCGGCTGGGTAAATCTGACTGGTGTTATTGATCTGAACTAACCAAAGGGCTCTGGCCAATGCGCATTTTATATCAGAAAACTCAGTGTACGCCCTCGGATCATGTTGAGACGTTTGTGATGAATGATTAATGAATGATTAAGGTTTCTTGGAATCAGTTGCGATATAATGGTACTGAAATCAAAACATTGGAGGACATACGTATGATCAACAAGACCCTTCAACTCTGGGACGATAAGCCCGACGTCAAGCTGGAAACCTATCTGCTTGCAGAATCCGAAGGCTTCGGCAAGCATCCGAAGCCGGTTGTCGTTGTCTGCCCGGGCGGCGCCTACCTGGGCACGTCCGACCGGGAGGCCGAGCCAGTGGCACTGCGCTTCAACGCCATGGGCTACCATGCCGTTGTTTTGCGCTACTCGACATTCAATTACGGCGAGATGAAATGGTTTGACGAATCGAGCAGCTTCGAAGGCTGCAATCCCAATGCTAGTTACCCGCACCCGGTTGTGGACCTGGCTAAAACCTTGCTGACCATCCGGGAACTTGCCGGTGAGTGGCAGGTTGATCTCGGTAAAATAGCCCTCTGCGGTTTTTCGGCTGGCGCCCACCTTTGCGCAAGTTACGGCGTGCACTGGCACAGCACCTGGCTTGGCGACCTGCTCGGATGTGACCTGATCCGTCCCGCTGCCCTGATCCTGGGCTACCCGCTAACGGACTACATCCTGATGAAATCGTATTCCGGACAGTCGGCAGACGAAAAGGTTGCCGGACTCTGGCACGTCTCCAATATGGCAGTATTCGGCAAACCGGAACCGACCGATGAAGAATTGTCAGAAGCCAGCCCGATCGATTTCATCAGTGACAAAACGCCGCCGACTTTCCTCTGGCATACCGCCACCGACGGTTTGGTGCCGGCCGAAAACTCGACACGCTTTGCCAGCGCATTGGTTGCCGCCCGTGTGCCGTGTGAGCTTCACCTGTTTGAGCAAGGTGACCATGGTTTGTCGCTGGCAGACGAATCCACCGCTGAGCTGCCGGAACAGATCGTGCCCAGGGTTCAGCCCTGGATCAGGATGTGTCAGGAATTTTTGGCCTGCCACCTGAGCTGAACGATGATGTTCATCCGCTTGGCTAAATTGTTTTTCGACCTGCCTGGTTCACACAGCCTGAAGGACAAGCGGCAGGTTCGCCAGCGCATTGTGGATCGAACCGTGCATAAATTTCGGATTTCAGTCGCTGAAGTCGAGGCCGCGGACGCGCATAGCTGCCTGGTTCTGGGCTTGGCGGTTGTCAGCGGCACCGAAGCCCAGGCGATCCGGCAGATGGATCAGGTGATTCGATTCATTGAGGATATCAGCGAAGCTGAACTGGCCGACAGCGACTTTTGGACTGTCACTGACTAAGCCGGCAAACAAGACGCCACCCGGCTGATGTTCAGCCGGGTGGCGCTTGCTAAAACGATTGAGTTATTGGGTCAGATGTCTCGGTTGTGCTTATCCAATGCAGCTTCCACTGCCGAAACCGCCGCCGCCGCGACGCTGGCCGTTGCCTTCGCCGCTGCCGTCACCGTATCCGGATCCGTTCTGGCCCATTCCGAAACCGCCGCCACCGATACCGGTGCCGTCACAGAGCGCTTCGCGATCTTCCATCGCGGCCAGGCGCTCGTCAGCTTCCTCCTGGGTGATGCGGTCGTCTGCGACCCATTCATCCAGTCGGGTCTTGAATAGCTCTTCGCGATACGCATGGAACTGGTCGAGTACGCCAGCTGCTTCAGCCTGTTCGCCATAGCTCTCGCCGTCCTGGCGGGCAGCGATGACATCCTCGACATCCTGGCCGGTCAGTGAAGCCAGCGCTTCAGCCGGTGAACCATAGGATGCCGCGTAGGATACTGCTGCGACAGCGATCACCAGAACCATGATAATGCCAACGGTCAATAAGAGTTTTTGCTTTTTCATTGTGTTTCATTCCTTTCTATTTTGCCTTGCGGCTTTTTCCTTGCATCTTGATGATACAAAACAGATGTACGGAAATTGTGATGAAAAACAGCAAAATTGTGTTTTCTCAAATCCAGAAGTATTTGAAATCCATCTCAAATCCATCAAAACTTCAACACAACTGTTGGTTATAATAAAGATAATAAACATCCGATTATATGGATGAATTCAATTGACCCACTGCAATATTGAGGTTTAGCCATGATCAAAATTCTTCTGGTCGACGATGACCAGCACATCCGCAATATCATCAAGGAGTACGCCCAAGCCGAAAACTGGACGTTTCAGGAGGCTGGCGATGGTGAGGCTGCCTTGAAGGTTTTTGAAGACGATATTTTCAGTCTGGTTCTTCTCGATGTCATGATGCCCAGACTGGACGGCTGGGCAACCCTCAAGCTGCTACGCAAATCCAGCGAAGTGCCGGTGATCATGCTGACCGCCCGCGATGAAGAGTATGACCGGCTTTTAGGCTTCGAGCTGGGGGTCGACGACTACGTCAGCAAGCCCTTCAGCCCCCGGGAGCTGATCGCGCGGATGAAAGCGCTGCTCAAACGGTCCGGCGCCATGGATCAGGATCAGAAAATTCTGTCGTTCTCCGGCTTGACGATCGACCTGCCGGCTCACCAGATTACACTGGACGGCGCGCCGCTGGCGCTGACGCCGCGGGAATACGACCTTTTAGCCTTTTTTGCGTCCCGGCCTGGCCGGGTTTTCACCCGTGACCAGTTGCTGAACCATGTCTGGGGCTATGATTATTATGGTGACGCGAGAACCGTGGATACCCATGTCCGAAGTCTGCGCGACAAGCTCGGCTGCTGCCGCGGCTTGATCGAGACAGTCTGGGGCACAGGCTACAGGTTTGATCCGGGAGGCTGCGAATGAAACATATCAGGACGAGACTGTTTTTCGGGTTTATCAGCATGGCCATTCTGACCATCGTCGTCCTCTGGGCGATCCAGGCCGGACTGATGAATGACGTCTACCGTGACGAGCGGATACGCACCGTCCGTGAAAACCTTGAAGATGCCGCGCTTGCCGGCAGCATCAACTACGATAATCTCTCAGAGGTTGTCAACGGCGGCTTGATTGCCTTTTCCGGCAGCGGCCAGATCGAGTACAGTTCGCAGCGCGCGATGATGCAGGGTATGATGACCCGCACCATCCGCAATCTGGTTCCGGAGGGCGCAGATGGCGAGGTCCGCTATGTCCGAGCCATGTCCAGCTCAATTGAATACGCTGTTGTCGGCGTGCCGCGGCCGGACGGCGGTTATCTCTTTGCGGTTTTTTCAATGACCGATCTGGATGAATATGCCCTTGTGCTGAGGCGGCAGCTGCTTTTGATCACCGCAATCCTGTTTGGCATGTCGCTGTTGCTAGCTGTGTTTTTGTCCCGGCGCATGTCCCGCCCGATTCGGGCCGTCACGCGGGCCGCCCGCGAGCTGGCAGCCGGACAGACGGCGATCGACCTGCCCGTCACAACCCAGGACGAGATCGGACAGTTGACGATTGCCCTGAATGAACTGGCGGTGGAACTGGGGCGGACCGAGCAGCTTCGCCGGGAACTGATCGCCAATGTATCGCATGAGCTGCGCTCGCCGCTGACCGTGATCCAGGGCTATGCTGAAACAGTTCGGGATGTCACCTGGCCGGATGAGCTGAAACGAACTGAACAGTTGAACATGATCGCGAGCGAAGCCTCCCGGCTGACCCGCGTCGTTAAGGATATTCTGGATTATTCCAGGCTGCAGTCGGGTGTTGGTCAGATTAATCCAGTCACGATTTCAATTCGACCGGTTCTGGAGGATTTTGCCCGCCGTTTCGAACTCGAAGCCCAAAAGCGGCAGCTCAATATCCGGGTTGACAGCCCGGATCTGGATATGGTTTTTGACCGTGACCGATTGGAGCAGGTGTTGCACAATCTGGTTGCCAACGCCATCAACCACGCGGATGCCGGATCCGAGATCGTGATGACAGCCAGTCAGCAGGACCAAAAAGTGATGGTTGAGATATCCAACCAGGGCAAAGCGATCCCGGATCATGAGCTGTCCCAAATATGGGATCGGTATTATCGGAGCGGCAAGCTCGAAGATTCGCGTGCACTGGGCACCGGTCTGGGCTTGGCAATCGCAAAGAGCATCTTTGAAAAACATCCGGTTGACTATGGGATTCGCCAGTTCGGCGGCCGGGTGATTTTCTGGTTCGAGGCCAGGCAGGCACTGTGACGTGAGTTACTGTGCGCAGAGCGGGTACCGCTGTAAAATGATGAAGATTATCGTTTGTTGAAGGAGCTGCCAGATGTTCACTTATATCCTGTACGGGGCGACTGCCGCGCTCTTAATCCTGTCGCTGGCTAAAGACCGCCGAAAAACAAAAATCGCCCTGAAAAAGGCCTGGAAATCTTTTGAGAATATCTTGCCGCAGCTGCTGGCGATCTTTCTGATGATCGGCCTGCTGCTGGCGGTGCTGTCGCCGAAGACTATTTCCAATCTGATCGGCGAACAGTCTGGCGCCCTGGGCTTTGCCCTGTCCGGTGCCATCGGTTCGATCACCCTGATGCCGGCGTTCGTCGCATTCCCGCTGGCGGCGTCACTGCTGGATAACGGCGCAGGCCTGACACAAATAGCCCTGTTTGTCTCAACCCTGATGATGGTTGGCGTGCTGACCTTTCCGGTTGAAAGGAAATTTTTCGGTCGCCGGATTGCGCTGGCCCGAAATCTGCTGGCGCTGGGCGCTTCTGTCCTGGCCGCGCTGGTGATCGGGGGTGTTCTCGCATGAAGCCGATCATTCGAACGATTAAACGCTATAGCTTCTTTATCCTGATGGTGCTAGCCTTTGCCGTCTTGTTTGCCGTTTTGCCGCAGACCGCCGTACAGGCAACCGCTTTGAGCTGGGACAATCTGCTGGAAATGCTCAAGATTTTGCCGCCCATCTTTATTCTGCTCGGGCTGCTCGATGTCTGGGTTCCCCGTGAGACCATTATCCGCCTGACCGGCGATCGGTCAGGCGCACGCGGCATGCTGCTGTCGTTTTTGCTCGGTTCGTTTGCCGCCGGTCCGCTATACGCGGCGTTCCCGGTTGCCGCCGTCATGATCAAAAAGGGCAGTCGCTTCAGCAATGTCCTGATTCTGGTCGGCGCCTGGTCGACAGCCAAGATCCCGCTGCTGCTGTTCGAGGCCGGCGCGATGGGCTGGACGTTCATGCTCGTTAGGCTGGCTATCAATATCCCGATGATTCTCGGGATGGCCGTGCTGATTGAAAAGATGGTGTCCAGGGAACACATCCAAAACCTCTACCAGCGAATATCCGACAACAGCTGACTGGCGATCACTTGGGTCTGCTGCTGATCACGACATCGACCCGGTTGTTGAGATCGCGCCCTTCCTCGGTGTCATTGTCGGCGATCGGCCGCTGGTCGCCATAGCCCTGGGTGTAGGATACGCCGGGGCTGACGCCGCTTTCGGCCAGCAGAACTTCCAGCACGCGGGTGGCCCGTCGGCTGGCAAGATCCCATTTGCTTGACATGTCTTCGTCAATCTCTGAGACCGAATCAGTGTGGCCTTCGGTATGCATGGCTGTCACCAATGAGGCATGCGGTTCAAGCATTGTTGAAACATCTTTGAGCAGCTGCATCGCCTCAGGCAGCAGCTGGTCGCTGCCGGGCTCGAAGATGACCGAGGCGACCAGCCGAATGCGGATGCTCGATTCGGTTCGTTCAATTGCGACCGATGAGCTGAGACTGCTGCTGGCCAAGGCCTTTTCGATGTCATTGCCAAGTTTTTCCATTTCAACAACATATTCGGGAATCGGGCTTGGCGTGGCCGTCGCCGTTGGTTTTGGCCGCTGAGTGGGTCTGGGAGTCGCAGTCGGCGTGGGCGAAGGTGTCGGTGTCGGTGTCGGAGTTGGTGTTGGCGTTGGCGTCAGCGTCGGTGTTGGAACCGGGCTGACCCCTGGCGTGACAGTCGGCGGAAAAGTTTCAAAGGGCTCGAAGACGCCGTTGGGGTCTTCCTGGCCGATATTGTTCGGATGGTCCATGATGCCAGAACTGGCGCCGGAAAAGGACATGACCAGTTCCTGCCATTTTTGGGCGTCAATGGTCGAGAAGGAATACAGCAAAACAAAGAAGCACAGCAGCAGCGTGACCAGGTCGCCGTAGGTATCCATCCAGTTGGCGCCGGTTGGTTCATCCTGGGATGGTTTCTTTCTCATGGGTCACTCCTGTATCCGCTTCTCGCTCGTCCTGTCCGACTGCCTTGACCGGTTGATCAGGGACGTAAGCCGCCAGTTTCTCCTTGATGATTCTGGGATTCTCACCGTCCTGGATCGCCAGGATACCTTCCATCAGCATATCCAGTCGGCTTTGCCGGTCTGCAGCGACGGTTTTCAGCTTGTTGGCCAGCGGCGTAAACAGCAGATTGGCCAGAATAACCCCGTAAAATGTCGTGATCAGTGCAGTGGCCATGCTCGGTCCGAGGCTCGCTGTATCCGACAGGAACATCAGCATATTGATCAGGCCGATCAGGGTGCCGACCATGCCGAATGCCGGCGAAAAGGCAGACATGCTGCCCAAGACCTTGATCGCGAGCTGATCCTCCTCCGCCTTTTTGTCTGCTTCGGCTTCCAGAACGGTTTTGACCAGTTCCGGATCTGTCCCGTCGATGATCAGCTCCATGCCCTTCTGCAGGAAGGGGTCGCCCATGTCCTGTCCGTCCATAGCCAGCAATCCTTCGCGCCGCGCGACACCGGCCATTTCCACGATCCGATCAGCTTCGCTCGCCAGATCCATCTTAGGCTTGACGAAGGCATCCTTGCACTTCGGCAGGGCCTGCTTGAGCTGTTCAAACGAATAGGCGACCATGGTTGCGCATAAAACGCCGCCGATCACGATCAGGACGCCGGCCGGATCAAAATAACGGGTGATGTCGCCGCCGATGGTGATGGAAATGATAATTAGGACAAATCCTGTGAAGATGCCGATAATTGACGATAAGTTCATAGTATTGCCTCGTCCGCTCGATGGGTTGCCAGACGGCCGTCATGGAAACAGCGGTATCGGAAAGATACAACCATGTCGACAATGTCCACGGCTGAATCCAGCACGATCAGCTTTCGCCCGTTGGTTAGCGTGACGACAGTGTCCGGAGTTTCTTCAATTGTCTCAATCAGGTCGCTGTTGACCAAAAGCGTCTTGTTGTTCAGTCTCGTCAGTTCAATCATGCTCGCGTGCCTCCGGATGCAATGAGTCCATTCGCCTGTCAAGTTTATCTACGGACAGTTCCCGATAAACTTGACAGGAAAATCAGAACTGTCTCAAGATTGCAGGCCGCTGGGTAATGCGTGATATAATTGATTTATACAGACGATTCTTCGCTTCCCCGGTATGAGAGGTTGGTGTTTTGCTTGTCAAACTTGTATAGAATTGAAGCCGGCTATATTCTGCCGCACCCACCGATCATTGTTCCAGGCGTTTCAAATGGCCCGCTCCTGGCTGGCCAGACGGTCGCCGGGCTCGAGAAAATAGCCGGCCAGTTTAAGCGGATCCAGCCTGAAACCGTTGTGGTCATTTCGCCCCATGCGCCCATGTTCCGGGATTTTCTCTTCTTGTACGACAGCGATGAACTGTCCGGCAACCTGGGGCGTTTCGGCGCGCCGTCGGCCGGTGTTTCCCATCCACTTGACCGCGACTTCCAGCAGCAGCTGATCGACCGCATCGTCCAGGCCGGCTATTCCGGCGGCAGCCTGTCTCCCGGGCAGATGCGCCAGCACCAGATTGAGCAAAGTCTTGATCACGGTGCCGTCGTGCCGCTGTGGTTCTTAGATCAGATGTATCCGGACTACAAGCTGGTTGTCATGTCCTCAAGCGGATTGGGGCTTGAAGTTGTCTACCGAATCGGCGAGCTGATCCGCCAAACGGCTGCAGCCTTGTCCCGCAGGCTGGTGGTGATCGCCAGCGGCGACCAGTCGCACCGGGTCAACAGCGAATCGCCGTACGGCGTCGTACCTGAGGGCGCGAAGTATGACAGCGAGCTGGTCGAGAAGCTGACAGACGGAGATACCGCGGGTGTCCTGACCATCGACGATCAGGTTCGCGAACGCGCCGGCGAGTGCGGCTATCGCTCGATCGTGATGCTCTTAGGCGCGATGAACAGACAAGCCGTCTGCTCGCGTGTTGAATCCTACGAAGCGCCTTATGGCATTGGTTACTGCGTGGCGTCAATCAAGCCTGATCCTGACCGGACCGAGCCGATTGCAGACGCTTATGAACAGTCACGGACAATGCAGCGAGACCGGATTGAAAAGGACCGTTCGAACAGCTCGGTGCCGGTTAGGATCGCCCGTGAAACACTTGAAGCCCATGTTCAAGGTGAACGCGGCAAAGGGGCGGCAGCATTCAAAGCACTTGCCGGATCGGAGCAGCTGTTCAGCAACCAGGCCGGGGCATTCGTCTCAATCAAGAAACACGGCGAACTTCGCGGCTGCATCGGCACCACCGGACCGACCGCCCCCAGTCTGGTCGAGGAAATCATGCGCAACGCGGTCAGCGCCGGCACGAGGGACCCGAGGTTTCCGCCAGTCACGGCCGATGAGCTGCCTGAACTGACCTATAGCGTCGACATTCTGGGCCAGCCGGAACCGGTTCAGGATCCGTCTGACCTGGATGTCCGCCGGTTTGGCGTCATTGTCTCTGCAAAAGGCAGATCCGGCTTGCTGCTACCCGACTTGGAGGGCGTCGATACGGTGGAGGACCAGCTGGCGATTGCCTGCCGGAAGGCTGGCATATCGCCGGATGAAGCGTATCGGATCCAACGGTTTGAAGTGATCCGATACCAATAAGCAAGAAGGTATTGATATGGCAGATACGCCTCAAGAAGCACGTTACTACGACAAGCTGCCGGACAAGCAGGTTGTCTGCCGACTGTGCCCGAACCATTGCCGGATTCAGACCGGCCGCAGCGGACTCTGCAAGGTGCGGCAAAATGTTAACGGCCGGCTGATCGCCCGAAGCTACGGGCAGGTCACGTCGCTGGCGCTTGATCCGATCGAGAAAAAACCGCTGGCCTGTTTTCACCCGGGCTCAATGATCCTGTCACTAGGCTCCTGGGGCTGCAATCTTCACTGTCGGTTCTGTCAGAACTGGCAGATCGCCCAGCAGGAGGCGCCAAGCCGGCCAATGTCACCTCAGGAGATTGTATCTCAGGCCAGATCTTATGCTGACCAGGGGAATCTGGGCGTGGCATACACCTACAACGAACCGTTAATCGGCTTTGAATTTCTTCTGGACTGCGCTCGATTGGTCAAAGCCGAGCACATGATGAATGTTGTTGTCACCAACGGCTATATCGAAACCGAACCCCTTGAGGAGATCCTGCCGCTGATCGACGCGATGAACATTGACCTCAAGGGCTGGCAGCAATCATTTTATGACGAGCTCTGCGGCGGAGATGTCGACAGGGTCAAGGACACGATCGCCCGCGCGGCCCGTCAATGCCATGTTGAGGTGACGACGCTGCTGATTCCCGGCAAGAACGACGACGAGCGGGACATCGCGGCGATTGCCGGTTGGCTGGCTGCGATCAACCCCGACATCCCATTGCATCTGACCCGGCACCATCCGGATTACAAGATGCTCCAGCCGGGACCGATTGACCCTGATCGTCTGCACAAGCTAGCAGATCTGGCCGGGCGCCTCTTGAAAAATGTTTTTCTCGGCAATTTGATGGTATAATTATTCACTAATAGATAGACTTTCCGGGGGACAGGCGCCATGACCTTAAAGAATTTCATTTTGCAAACCGGACTGAATTCGGATGATGGGGACCATGATCTGCTGAGACGGCAGATCATCAAGGACAATTTTTCCAGAGGCCGGATGCTTGCCGCCTGCATCATCATCTTCGACACCCTTCTGATCGCAGCTGATGTCATCGTTTGGCTGGTCAATCCTGACCAGCCGTTTCTGTTTGACGTCTACCTGCTGATGTATGCCCTGATGGTGCTGGGCGCCCTTTTCGTCCTGCTCCTGACGCGCAAGCCGGTTGAAACCAGCCAGATGACCCAGCGCTGGCTTCGGCGGTATGAATTGATCACAACCGTCATGGTCATATTTCTCATGACCTGGGGCAGTATCATATCGCTTCTGGATCAGCAGCTGTATGGCGAAGTGACAGTCTTCATGGTCAATGTGGTCATCTGTTCGGTTGTCGTCCTGCTGAGCTGGCGCAGAATGCTGTTGTCTTTCGCATTAGCCCTTGCCATCCTGATAATCGGGCTGGCCTTTGCCCAGCCGGACAGCAATGTGCTGTTGGGGCACTATATCAACATCACTATTTTCGTAATCGTCGCCTGGATCGCGTCCCGGCTGATCTACGGTTTCTACCGGCGCGACTTTGCCAGCCGGATAGCCCTGACCCAGGCCAACCAGAAACTCAACGACGAAATTCTGGCCAACCAGGACATCAACGAGAAACTGACCCATGCCAATTTCCAGCTCCACCAGTTGTCGCTGATCGACGAACTGACCGGCATTGCCAACCGCCGCGGCTTGAGAAATTTCATCTCCCAGGTTTTTGAGCGAACGGATCAGCCGGCCAGGCAGATGTCCGTGATTATCTTTGATATCGACCTGTTCAAGCAGTACAATGACCGTTACGGCCACCCGTCCGGTGACCAAGTGCTGGTACGGATCGCCAATGTGCTGTCTTCGGCCATCTCCAGCCAGTTGGAAATCGCTGCCCGGTGGGGCGGCGAGGAATTCATCTTTTTGTCTTTCGACCAGCAGGATCTCGACGTCTCGCAGCTGGCGGAAAAGCTGCGCCGGCAGGTTGAATCACTCGGCATACCCCATGCAGCATCGGATGTTGCCGACCATGTGACGATCAGCGTCGGAACCAGTCAAATGACCGTCAAAGCTCAAACGGATATTTCATCCGTCATCGAAGCCGCTGACATCGCGATGTACAAAGCCAAGGAGCAGGGCAGAAACCAGGTTGTCAATGATAACATGCCGGGCAATCGGGTTGACGCCGTATGATTAGCCTTGTTCCCGTTACAACACCGGACCAGGCCCGTGAGACAGCCGATCTGGCCAAGCGGATCTGGTGGGAGCACTATCCGCCGATCATCGGGGATGAACAAGTCGAGTACATGGTGAAGCATTTTCAGACCCAGGACAAGATCTGGCAGGATATCAAAACCTGCGGCTTCGAGTACAGCCTGATTGAGATTGACGGCAAACCTTCGGGGTACTTAGCCCTGAAAATGGATTCGAATGACCGCTCATTGTTCATCAGCAAGCTGTACCTGGAAAAAGCCGCCAGAGGCCGGGGCGGCGCGCGCCAGGTGATCAATTCGGTGATCAGCCGCTGCCGCCGGGATAATCTCGCCAGCATCTGGCTGACCGTCAACAAGCACAATGACAAGAGCATCGCGGCTTACAGCAAGCTCGGGTTTGAAATCGAGAAGGCGATCGTGACGGATATCGGCGAAGGATTTGTCATGGACGATTATGTGATGAGGATGACAATATAGATGATGCCTGAACCCATCATTCAGAACCACCCAACTGTGATCTGGGACTTTAACGGCACCATTCTGGACGACCAGCCGCTTTGCCAGACCATCATCAACGAGATGCTGGCGCGCCGCGGCCTGAAACAGCTGAGCCGGGAAGATTACCTTGCAGGATTCGATTTTCCGGTGATCGATTACTACCGTCAGGTGGGATTTGATTTCGACCAGGAGCCGTTCGAGGATTTGGCGATCGAGTATATGGCGCAATACCAGCCGCAAAGCTTGGACTGTCCGCTGCGCCCCGGCATGATGGAAACAATGGAAGCCTTGAGGTCGCTTGGAGCCAAGCAGGTTCTCTTATCCGCAACCCGGCAGGATTTTCTGGAAAAGCAGATCCGTCACTTCGGAATTGACCGGTATCTGGACCAGGTGATCGGCCTGGACAATATTCTGGGGTCCAGCAAGATCGATCGAGCCAAAACGTGGTCCGAAGCGCACCTGCCAGATATCCATCGGGCTGTTCTGGTTGGCGATACAACGCATGACTTCCTGGTTGCGGACGAATTGGGGTGCGCCTGCCTGCTGCTGACCGGCGGTCATAACGCAGCCTCTCGGCTGGTCGCCACCGGTGCGCAAATCGGGAAATCACCGGGAGCTGTACTGCCCTTGGTTAGCGATTGGCGAAATACCTGAAAATTGTCAGCCTATCCGCAAATTGAAATATCTTGTATAATAGATACGATAATCAATCGTCAAGATGAAAAAAAAGAGCAGGTGACATGAAAAAGAACCGGGACAATCAAACACCGACACAGCCGGGCGATGTCCGTGAACCACATGTTCACAGGGCATTTTGGCGTCGGCTGCATCGCTTGGCTGCGCCTAGGCTGCCGGTGATCGGCATAGCCGTCGTTTGCCTGGCCTTGACTGCCGTATTCGCGATGGATCCGGCTTTGCCCGGCACGACACCGCCAGAAGTCTCTGACAAACAGGAAACCCAAGAAAACCAGCCTTCATCCAGTGTTGAACTGTTCCAGGATATCCAGCTGCCGCTGGACAGAGCCCTGACGGCCGAAGCACAAATGATGGCCTTGATCACCGAAGCGCTGCCAACCCTGACGCCCACGCCATCGGCAACACCGACGCCCTCCCCCTATCCTGAAGTCACCGATGCCGCTGGTGTCATTCAGGAAGCGAAGCCGATCGAGTTGTTCACGCAGGATGACACAACGGTTTATATCGCCTACGGCGAAGTCAATATCCGTCAGCTGCCATCGACGGATTCGGATATTGTTGAGACGCTGACACAAGGAGATTCGGCTCTCAGGCGGGGGTATGGCCTGTACTGGTCACAGATTGAACTAGCCAACGGCCAGACCGGTTATGTCTACACCCGCCTGATCTCAGAGTCCTTCGTCGCCAAGCCGACCCCGACCCCGACGCCTGCACCGCGTCCGACCAGCACCCCTGTGGACCCTGGCGACGCGCTGACGGCTGAACAAAAGGCCGCGATTGTCGATCTGGCCAAATCCTGCCTGGGTGTCCGCTATGTATTCGGCGGCTCCTCTATGAGCGGTTTTGACTGCTCCGGCCTGATTATATACATTTATGACACGCTCTTCGATGTATCGCTGCCGCATAAGGCACGCGAACAGGCCAAACTGGGGCGTGCTGTATCCGTTTCCGAGATGCAGGTCGGCGATGTCATTTGTTATGACTGGGATAACCATGACGGCGTGGTTGACCATGTCGCCATTTATATCGGCAACGGCCAGTTTATTGACGCCTCGCACTCGGCCGGCAAAGTCCGGCAAAAGGCGTTCAACAGCGGTTCCCCAATCGTCACCATTCGACGGTTTATCGGATAATCCGGCCAAGTGCCGGAAAAATAAAACAGTAAACAAGGAGCGAGCGACAACTTATGGCGGAAGAAAGCAGACAGAATGAAAGAGGCATCAACAGGCGCTGGATAATCCCCGTTATCCTGATCGCCGTCCTAGCACTGACCGTTGGCGGATACTTCGCGTACAGCCTGGTCAACCAGGCGATGGACAACGCAGAGGAAAGGCGCATTCAGGCCAGTGTCCAGGAAGAACTGGACACCATGAGCCAGACGCTGGATACCGACACTATCTATGCCGGCATCTACGCCGAGGATCTTGACCTGTCCAACATGACCTATGAGCAGGCCCAAAGCCAGCTGCAGCAGTTGGCGGACGATTGGTATCAGGATTTTTCCATCCGTCTGACGCTGGACGGCGAAACCTATGACATCTCTGCCAGAGAAGCGGGCCTGTCGTCAGACTGGCAGACGGTTCTGGACGACGCCTGGGGAATCGGGCGCGAACCGCTGTCGTCCGACGAAAGCGAGAACATCCGTGAGCGATATGCTCTGGTTCAAGCGCTGACCGACTCTCCCAAGGTACTCAACCTGCGCTGGTCTTTTGATTACGACAAGCTTGCACAAGCGGTCGGCAACCTGACCTCGCCACTGGCCATTGATGCTCAGAACGCCAAGGCAACCAGCTTTGATTTTTCCAGCAAGACCTTCGTGATTGAAGATGAAGTGGTTGGCCGAACAATAGACAACCAGGCCTGCATGCTGGAGATTGTTTCGCAACTGGCAGCAGACACGCAGCAGATATCACTTGAAATGCCGGTCATTGTCGTGAATCCTGCCATCAGCCGAGAAGACATGGAAGCCCAGCTGGGCTTTGTTTCACAGGCTGTAACCACTGCTGCGGACAGCTACAACCGCAATCACAACATTAACCTGATCTGCAAGATGATCAACGGTTTGGTCCTGCAGCCCGGCGAGCAGTTCTCATTCAACCGGTATATTGGCGAGAGAACCGCTGAGAAGGGATTCAGGGAAGCCGGCGGCATCAAGGACGGTGTCCTGATCCAGGAATTGGGCGGCGGCATCTGCCAGCCGAACACCACCCTCTGCCATGCGGTCCTGATGGCGGATCTGCAGATTGACGAACGCCATCCCCATTCCTGGCCCAGTACTTATGTACCGATTGGTCAGGACGCAACGGTCAGTTGGAAGGGACCTGATTTCAAGTTCACCAACAACACGGATTACCCGGTCGCCATCGTGGCCTGGTTCAACCAGCCGAAAGTCTATTTCCAGATTTACGGCCAGAAGCTGGCGGACGGTGTAACCATCCGCATTGAATCCTCGATTACGGAACGGACGCCGGTGACTGCCGAGCCGACCGAGCGCCTGAACGAAGAGCTGGAACCGGGCGAGACGGTAGTTGCCCGCACAGCCAAGCAGGGCATCAAGGCTGTTGCCTATAAGGTGTTTGTCAAAGACGGCAAGGTCATTGACAGGGTTTTGGCTTTCACAAGCGAGTATCGTCCGCTGAATGAGATCATCGAGCATGGTCCTGAACCGTCGCCGACACCGACGCCGACAGTAACGCCAATCCCGACACCGACGACAGTGCCGCCGTCCCCGACAGCGACACCAACCCCTACCGCCACACCGCTTCCGACACCGAGCACTACGCCTTTGCCAACACCGGCCTGAGCGGGTTGTCAGGGGGCCTTAAGGTCTTGAAACAGCAGAATATCGGCGGGTAGAAGCCTTGATTCGAGCGCTTCGTCCGCGGTCATGAACCTGGCTTTGTCGTGCACGGACAATTGCCAGGTTTTTTGTTCCAGGATGGTTTCATAACAGATCAGGACAACCCGGCGATCCGGGTAGTCAAAGCTTAGAACACAATGACGGGACGCGATGACAGATTTCAAGGACAGCTCTTCCTTAATTTCACGGATCAGGGCCTGTTCGGGCGACTCACCCGGCTCGACCTTGCCCCCCGGCAATTCCCAGTACCCCTGCCAGGTGCCGGGCGAACTGCGCCGGGTCAGCAGCCAGGTTCGCTGGCCGCCAGCGGTAGTGCCAGACACGAGTGCCGCGACAACCAGAATCTCGGCCGGATCAATCCAGTGATCCGAACCGGAATACAGCCGGTCATGCGGCTTGTTGCTGCCGTGGCTGTCGCTGCCTGCGGTTCTCAGAAGACCAAGCGCGCGCGCTGCGGCCGAGACCTCCAGGCGAATGGCAGCGCTGGCTTCGCCATGAAAGGATTCCACACCTTGAAGGCCGAGCTTTTGCAAGCGTTCTAGATGGGTCAGCAGGCGTTCCGAGACGACTGCCCGACCGCTGCACCACCCATATTGGTCCGGGTGAGCGAGCACCGCGACACCGCCGCTTTTGCGGATCATCCAGAAAGCCTCGGCCGGCGACGGGCGGGATCGCCTGATATACGCCGGCTGACCTTCGCCCAACAGCGATTTGAACGCGTCGTCGGTTGACTTGAAATACCCTTGATGGATCAGCTCAAGCGCGATATGCAACCGGCCGATCGTCCCCTGGCTATCGGTTTTGAATCGGTCGGCATCCAGCTGATAACCCATATCCGCGAGCTTTCTGAGAATTTCCCGGTTGCGCTGCCGGCGCGACTTGCGCTGGCCGGCGAGAAACTGCTCAACCGGATCGAGGCTGCCGGCAGGAAAATATCCCAGGACATGCAGTTCACGACCGCTGTCGTCAACCGAGAGTTCGATTCCCGGAATTAGTCGCATCGACTGCTTAGCCATCGCCTCGCGGGCTTCAGGGATGCCCGCCAGGGTGTCATGGTCGGTGATGGCAAAGGCCGCAAGGCCTGCTTCGGCCACACGGGCTACCAGTTCGGCGGGAGAATCCGAACCGTCTGAGCGAGCGGTATGCAGGTGCAGATCACAGCCGCCGGCTGCCATGACCGCTTCGATCTTGCTGGCGGCGGATCCCCGAGTCCACAGCACAGCGTTGCCGGACTCGGATCTGCCGGCGATGGAAAATCCCAAGTCATGAAGACGGTTGAGGCTGGATATGGGATCTGGCTGCTGAATAGGACGGGATTCGATCTGGATAGCCAGAACCTGGTCGAACAGGCCTGTCAAATCCTCAAGCCAGTCCGACCCGGCCAGCAGCAGATAGACGGCCGGGCTGTCTGCCCAGTTGAGCCAGCCTGGACCTGGCTTGATCAAGCGTGTCGCCGCAGGCATGTCACACTGGATCCGCTGGTCGACCAGCCAGTGCAAATGATCCGCAGCAGCCAGGACAGCTGCTGCGGATTGGATGCGGTCAATATTTTGTTGATTCAACAAACCGCTGACTGGTGCCAAAACCGCTTTGGATCCTTGGAAAAAAACAACCGGGATCAGCATCCTAATCGTCCTTCAGGTTGAAGGCTTTGTTGATGACCTGAACCTCATCTCGAGAGATCTGGACAATCGGGCCCAGGCCCAGACTGGAGATGATGGCAGCGGCGCTGAACTCGGCGACTTCAAGGCGATCAAAGGCGTTGAGCAGGGAAGAGCCGGTCACAATGACACAGTCGTTTTCGCAGATGACGACTGGGGTCTTGGAATTGATGATGTCTGCTGTCATGGCGGGCTGCATGAAATTGGCACCGAACGGGATTTTCTGGACATCCCGGAGCATGATGTAGCTTTCCGGGATGGTTCGTGAATCAAAGACCGCGTCGGTAACCGCGAAGGCCATGATATTCGGCGGATGCGCGATCATGATCGAATTGATGTCGTCATGTCGGTTGTAGATCTCCTGGTGCAGCGGAACGGATCGGCTGGGGTCCCCCCCGTGCTGGCACTGGCCGTCCCGGATCAGGACCAGGTCCTCGGGCTCGAGGTAGCTGCGGTCCTTGCCGTAAGGCGTGATCAGGAAGGCGTTGTCTGACAGGCGCACCGAGTAGGTGCCCTGCGTGCTGGTGAACAGCTGCTGGTCGTAAGAGCGGTGGATCAGCCGGATCATGTCCCGTCGAGCTGCCCGCTCCTCGCTGCTGACACTTTGCGGCAAAAATTCGCCCATCTCGGCGCGGTTTTTCTGGTGGGACATCTGCAGATGCTTTTCAGTCAGTGAATGGACCGGCCCCAGCCGTAGCGCGTTGACTTCCAGCCTGGCGCAGAACTCAAGCGTCTCAAAGGCCATAAACGCCCGAAAAAGACTTTCTGCGCCGATTACCACGCCGTGGTTTTCCAGGATGACCGTTGAAAAGCCCTTGTCGAATTCCGTGGCGATCTTGGCGCCTAGGTCGTCACTGCCCGGCAGCCCATATGGCGCCATGGAGATTTCACCGCAGACGAGATTGACATTGGGGATGATCCGGTTGTCCGGCAGGCGACGGACAATGCTGAACGCGACCAACGCAGGCGGGTGTGCATGCAAAACCGACTTGATATCCGGTCGGCGGCGGTAGATCGAGCGGTGGAACGGCCACTCCACCGATGGTTTGTGTTTGCCGTGGATGACACCATCCGGACTGATGCGGATCATGTCATCCGGGGTCAGCGATCCCTTGTCGATGCCGCTGGGGGTAATCCAGATATCACCGTTGTCATCCAGGATGGAGAGGTTGCCGCCGGATGTCGTGGTCATACCCGTACGGTAGATCTGATCCATGATCATGGTCAGCTGGTCGGCGGGATGCAGTATTTCAAATCGCATGGGACGTATCCTCCTTGTTGATAACTCAATTATCCTATAGAAATCGCCAATGAACAACCGTGAAAAGGCAGACTGGCCGAGATGGGGGCGGTTGGACGTCATACCCGGTTATCGAACCGGTTGTCATAAATACGGACAAATTCGATCGGCCTTGTATATTTCAAACTGTTATAATAGCTTTAGTGGCTAGCCATATCTATCATCTTTAAGCTCTGACTGATGCGCTGGATCCAACAATCAATTGAGGTGTCCGATGGAAATTGAACATTTGAGACAAATTGTCTGTCTCAGCCAGACGCTTAACTTCAACCAGACAGCCCGCCAAATGTTTATTGCCCAGCCAACCTTGAGCAAGCATGTCAAGTCTGTTGAAACGGCGCTGGGAACCCCGCTGTTTATCCGGGACGGACGGTCAGTCTTGCTGACCGAAGCGGGACGATCCTTTGTGGCTGATGCCAAAAAGGTCGTTGAGGCCTACGATGAGGCAGTCGCCAACCTGCAGGACGGCTTTCAGAACAAGCAGCGGATTGTCAAGCTGGGGTACACCGATATCCTGCCCCAATCCTGGAAAGACGACATCGAGCAAAAAATCCGCAAATCCAGTGGAAGCCTGGTGCTCAAAACGAAGCTGTGCAATCTCTCCACCATGTATGAACTGCTTGAAGACAACCAGATTGACATCGCGATTACGCCTGTCTTCCAAGGCATGCCGGTTCTGCCGTCGTATCATACCTATAAGTTTCCGCGAAGCAAGCTGGAGCTGGTTTGTCCGAATGACCACGATCTGGCCGCAAAAAGCCGGGTACGGGTTGAGGATTTTCAAAACGAGCAGATGCTGGTGCCTGACGGATCGATTATTTCCGGAGATCCCATTGCCAGCTTTTATCGAAAAAACGGCTTCAAAGTCAATGATGAATCACAGTTCACGTCCTTTTATGAAGCCTGTGCCTTTACCAGCCTGAAACGTGGTCTGGTGCTGCTGCCGTGTTATGCCAGGGCGCTTAGCTTCATGAACGTGACCTTCATCCCGATAGAAAACCTTGACTGGATCGTTGAGCCTACCATGATCTGGAAGAAGCGGGCCGGCAATGAATTGATCAGGCAGTTTTCCAAAAACTTCATTGGTTCGTAAACCATTACGGCCTTGAAAAATCCGGCAAGAAACCGATTCCGTTCTGGAATCGGTTTCTTGCCATAATGCTATTATACACTGCAAAATCGCCATGTTATGATTGGTGAAAAGAACCAAAACCCCTACCCTATGGAGGATATTCCCGATGGAAAATGTCCTAAAGATCAGCAAAATTGTCGGCAAGGTGATTAACTGGATTTCAATTATTGCCTTGCTGACGATGATCATCGTAACCGTTGTCGATGTGTTTTTGCGGGTCGTATTCAGCGCCCCGGTTACAGGATCGGTCGAGATCGTGCGCATGATGATGGTCTGCATGTCGCCCGCTTTTGTATCGGCACTTTTCCTGGAACGACACGTCAGCGTCGGTTTGCTTGTTGACAGGCTGAGCCGGCGGACCCAATTGGCATTCGATACGTTCGGCTACGCGATGTCTGCTGTTTTGTGTGCCTTGATGAGCTATCAGGGATTCGTTGATATGAGCAGAAAGATGGCGCAGAACCAGATCTATACCATTCTGAAGATGCCGACCTGGCCGTTCTATATGATTTTCGCGCTCTCAATGGCGGTCCTGTCGCTGGCTATTATCGTCAAGCTGATCAGCCATTTCGCCGACAAGAGCAAATATACCAGTTCAAAACAGTCAATGGAACTAGAAGGCGGTGAAAGCCAATGAGTACAGTATTGCTGGGTCTGATCGGAATTATTGTCCTGATCGCCCTGATTGTCTGCCGGGTCTGGATCGGCGCGGCGCTGGCGATTGTCGGCTTTGTCGGCATCCTCATCATGAACGGCTGGAACACCGCCATGGGCGTTGTTGTCACGGCACCGTTTTCCAATATTGACAACTACACCACCACGGCGATCCCGATGTTCACCCTGATGGGCATGATCATCGCTGAAACCAGCATCGGCAGGAACCTGTTCGAGTTTGCCAACAAGTTCCTGGGCCGGCGCAAGGGCGGCGTTGCCGCCGCGACCGTTGTCGCCTCGGGCCTGATGGGCGCTGTGACCGGTTCTGACAATGTTTCCTGCGTGATCATGGGAAAGCTTGCCCTGCCGGAACTCAAACGCTTCAAATACGCTGATTCACTTGCGACCGCGTCTGTGGCGGCCGGTGCGCCGCTGGCGATCCTGATACCGCCGTCGATGGCTTTTATCATGTACGGCATGCTGACCGAACAGTCAGTCAGCAAGCTGTTCATGGCCGGCATCATCCCGGGCATCATCATGATCCTTGCCTTTGTTGTCGCTATCAGCATCGCTTGCCGGATCAACCCGGCGCTCGGCCCTCAAGGTGTCATATTTACACGGAAAGAAAAACTGATTGCCCTGCGCGGTGTGATTCCTGTCGTCATTTTGTTCATCATCGTACTCGGCAGCATCTACGCCGGCATTTGCACTGCGACCGAAGCGGGTGCCCTTGGGTCGCTAGGCGCCTTTGTTATCGCCCTGATCAGTCGCGAGATCACCTTCAAGAAACTGATCAAGATCCTGACGGAGACCGTTCTGGCAACCGGGTTTGTTCTGTTCATGCTGGTCGGGACCTTCGTCTTCATCAAGTTTGTCGCGCTGTCCAAGCTCCCGTTCGCGATCACCGACTTCGTGGTCGGACTCGACGTCGCGCCCTCGCTGATCCTGGCGATGGTCGCGGTGATGTACATTATCCTCGGCATGCTGATGCCGCAGATCCCGATGATGATCCTGACGGTTCCGCTGCTGTTCCCGGTCATGACAGCCCTGGGCTTTGACGTAATCTGGTTCGGCGTGTTTGTCGTCATGATGATGGCGATCGGCGCGATCAGCCCGCCGATTGGTATGGACGCCTTCATCGTATCGGGTGTTTCCGGTGTCCCGGTGACCAAGATCTATCGCGGTCTTGTGCCGTTCATTATCGCCGATGTCTGTGTCATCGCGCTCTGCGCCGCATTCCCGATTCTGGTGACCTGGCTGCCGAGTGTCATGTAGCACTTGGCCCCGATTCTTATTTGTGTTTGACGCAGTTTGCTGCGTTAGATAGATTGATCCACAACCCTTTGGAGGAGGAATTTAAGATGAAAAAGATCATTGCCCTCGTGACCATTGTCTGCCTGTTGTTTGCACTGGGTGCCTGCGCAGCCGATACAACGACGACACAAGGCTCGGCAACCACGCAGCCGACCAGTGACGACACCGTCTACAAGTTCAATGTTTCCTTTGCGGCGCCTGAATTTGTCAGCACAAGCATTACAGCCTCGCTGGACAGGATCCAGGAGCAGAGCAACGGACGAATCGAGTTCACCTACTACTACAGCTGGTCGCTGACCAGTGTGCCGACCGTCATCGATGACCTCAACAGCGGCGTCGTTGACATCGCTGCCGTACCGATCAGCGAGCACATCAACCTGTTCCCGTATTCCAACCTGATTACCTACACACCGTTCCTCGGCCTTCCTGGAACAGCTGAAGCCGGCGAGATCTTCGACGAGATGTGCCAAGAGATGGAAACCCTGAGTCAGGAATACACGAATGCCGGTGTCTATTACTGGACCAACTACCCGATGCCGGGCTACAACATCTACACCACCGAAGACCATGCCATTACGACGCCGGATGACCTGAAAGGCCTGAAACTGATCACCAGTTCCGCCCTAATGCAGGAATACGTCACAGCCAACGGCGGCGCAGCGGTTTCCACCCCGGTTACTGAATATGCCACCAGCTTGAACACCAATGTCGTTGATGGCGCGATTACGCACATTAATGTCATGGCCGCCTTCGGCTGCCTCGACTTCCTGAACGCCGGTACGGTATTCGGTGAAACCGGAACCGCCATGAGCGTCATGACCATGTGTTTCTCCAGCGACAAGTGGAACAAGCTGCCGGAAGACCTGCAGCAGCTGTTTGTCGACGAAGCCGACGCCCTGAGAGAAAACCAATGTGACGCTGACCTGGCGACCCAGGCTAACGCGCTGGCCGCTCTGGAAGAAAAGGGCACAGTAACCTATCTGACCGATGACCAGATCGCGGTTTGGGCTGACGCTTTTAAAGTGCAGCGTGAAGCCTATATCGCGGAACTGATCTCCAACGGCCATGCTGATGCTCAGGATGTCTATGACGCCCTGATGACCAAGATGGCAGCCTACGAATAGACAAGGATTCCCTGACGGATCTTTTTCTCAAACAACGGCAAAGCCGGCCTTCGGGCCGGCTTTGCTGTTTCAGGCATGTCTGTCGTGATTTGAATTGATCGGTCGAAGGTTTTTGAATGCTTTCCAAATAGCCTTTAGAACATGAAGCTGCATAGAGCGATCTTATTTGTCCAGATCCTTTTTATCTTTCATGTATTCGCCCCTAGGGATCGGCTTTGGACGCATAACCTGTTCAAGAGAACTGATTAGATGCTCATCGGGGTTTATTCCAGTTCGGCAATCTCTGCCAGATTTGCTGTATGCTGCTCAAAAGCGAAACCTGGACACAGCTGCCGACGAGATTGAAAGAACTGACCTTCGGCTCAAACACATAAGTGTAAGCGTTATGAGCAATCGGACCAACTAAAAAGTATGGTAACATTTGAATAGAAGGCGAGGTGATCCGGCATGGCTCAGAAGTCTGTGGATGAATACATCAATCAATTTCCTCAGGACGTGAAGGAACGGCTTTTGTCAATCCGAAGGCTTATCCGTCAAATGGCGCCGGAAGCTGAGGAGAAGATGGGATACGGTGTTCCGGCCTTTTACTTGTCAGAACCGCTGGTCTATTATGCGGCGTTCCAAAAGCATATTGGTCTCTATCCGACCAGTAACGGTATTGAAGCTTTCAAGGATCGACTGAGCGGATACAAAACCTCCAAAGGGACTATCCAATTCCCGCATGACCAACCCCTGCCTCTGGACCTGGTTTCTGACATCGTCCAACACAGGCTTGGCCAGATCCAGAAGAATCAAGGGGAGGCCTGAGAAGTGGCTGGTAATCAACTCTTGCTGCTATATTTTAGTGGAACCGGCAACACAGAGTTTGTCGCCCGTCAGTTGGCTTGTGCCCTGAAGGCGGAAAGGATTGCCTGTGACCTGAAAGCGGTGGAATCCTGCACATCACTTAATCTTGTCGGGTATGACGGTCTGGTGTTTGGCTTTCCGGTCTATGCCTGCGATCTGCATAGTCATGTGCGGCGTTTTATTGAGAAAAGCGGATCTGTCCAGGATCTGCCGGCTTTTGTTTTCTGCACGCAGGCGCTGGTTGAAGGCGGCGCCCTGGAAAAGGCTGAGCTGCTGCTGACTAGCAAGGGGTATCGTCTCTTAGGCTTTGAAAAATTCAGACTGCCTGGATCGGATGCGCTGGCTTTTGTCGGCAAGACCTCCAGAAGTGCGCGAAAGGCTTTGGCTGGCAACTATACGGATCTTCCTGGTGTCAAGCGTCTGACTGGAACAATCAGGCAAGTCCTGGATTCGATTAATCTGGGCCTACCGCTTGACCGGCTGTCAGTCCAGGCTCCTTTCAGCCCGGTTTCATCGGTGGTCGGCGGACTGCTCCGTTTGTGTTATCCTGCTATTGAGAATAACATGATGAAAAAGCTGTTCGCTGACACCCGCTGCACGCGCTGTAAGAAGTGTGAGAGAATCTGTCCGGTCGGCAATATTCAAGTTCAAGACATTGTACAGTTTTCCGACCGCTGCGTCCTGTGCATGCGCTGTATCCACCAGTGTCCGGCAGAAGCGATCCAAATTGGAAAATCCACCATCGGCAAATTCCGCTGGCATGGTCCAGACAAAACCTATGATCCCGAGCATGCATCGGCCGCGCGTTAGAATTTTGTTTTTGTTTAAAATAGGTTGTTGAAATCAAATACCTGATTAAGGTGAGTTATGGCAAACGAACTGTTCAAATTCGAAAACGTTAAGTTTATGGAAATCGTCAATGTTCCAGACTTGGTTATTGAACCGGACCGGGTCACGACCCTGATGGGTCCTTCCGGCAGCGGCAAGACTACCTTGCTTCGGTTGCTGAATAAGATGATTTCTCCTACCGAAGGACGAATCCTATATTTGGGTGAAGACCTTGCCGGCCTGGACTCGGTCGAACACCGGCGGCAGGTCACGATGCTGTCTCAGGAGCCGATCATGTTTGATGGCAATATCCGGGACAACCTCGTCCACGGACTGGTCGTGCAAAAACGGGAGCTGCCAGGTGACGAGCAGTTGTCGGATATTCTTGAACGGGTTCATCTTTTCAAAGCGCTCGACGGCGATGTCCGTCGCCTGTCCGGCGGCGAGCGCCAGCGTCTGGCACTGGCTCGCGTCCTGCTTTTGGATTCGAAGGTTTACCTTTTAGACGAACCATCGTCGTCCCTGGATGAGAAAACAGCCGAAGCGGTGATCGCGATGACGACCCGGTATGTTCGCGAACAGGGCAAGACCCTGGTCATGGTCACGCATTCAAAAGCTATCGCCGACCGCTATTCAGACATCGTGATCGAGGTCTCAGGCGGAACATTCAACGGGAGGGGCGTATGAGAGGCATTATCGATCTGCAGATCTACCAGGTCGCGCTGGCGTTTGTCTTTGTCCTGGTTGTGATGGTCTTTGTCCGACTGCGCAAGGTCCGGCGTGAGAAGGAAATCCTGATTTCGTCCATTCGCATGACTCTGCAGCTGGTATTGGTGGGCTATCTGCTGACCTGGATATTCGACAATCCCCATCCCCTGATTACCATTGGCGTGATTCTGCTCATGGAGGGCTTTGCAATCTATACGGTATTCAAGAAGTTCCGAGGACAATTGTCAAAGGAACTCAAGAAAGTCATCGCGCTATCTCTGTCGATTTGCACACTGTCTTGTCTGGTCTATTTTCTGCTGGTTGTTGTCCAGGTCGTGCCCTGGTACGATCCGCAGTATTTCATTCCGCTCGCCGGTATGCTGATCGGCAACTCCATGACCGGCATCTCGCTTGGTGTCAAGTCGCTGGTCGAGGGCATGACCGTTCAGCGGTCGATCGTCGAGGAATCGCTCGTACTGGGTGCGACACCGCATGAAGCGGCCAGGGAGATCATCAACAAGGCGTTTGACGGCGCGATTTTGCCGACGATCAACTCCATGATCGGGATGGGGATCGTCTTTTTGCCCGGCATGATGACCGGCCAGATCTTGTCGGGAACGGTGCCGACCACTGCGATTGCCTACCAGATCGCGATCATGTTCGGCATTTTCGGCTCGGTGTCTCTCACGGTTTTCTCACTGCTCAATTTCGGATACCGGACGTTCTTCAACAAGGACTGCCAGCTGAAGCTGTAGATCATCGTGAGTCCGAATAATACATTGCCCAATCTGCCAATGCCGGTCAAGTCTTGAGCGATTACACATGTTATGTTTGATCTGAAGGTGGTGAGCAGATGAGCGATCAAGAACTGGCCAGAGCTGTGCAAAGCATGCAGTCGCATATCGAAGCGCATCTCAATGATCCGATCACCCTGGGAGCGCTGGCTGAAGCCTGCGGCTATTCACGGTGGTACAGCGCCAAGATTTTCAAGGAACATCTGGGGTTGTCTCCATTCGAGTATATCCGTCAGCGGCGTATGAGCCAGGCAGCCTGGGAATTGAGAGAACACAGTCGGAAAGTTGTCGATGTCGCCTTCGACTTTGTCTTTGATTCACATGAAGGGTTCACGCGGGCGTTTGCCCGCTCGTTCGGGCTGCCGCCTTCTGCCTATCGGAAACAAAAAGGACCTGTCCGGCTGTTCATGCCGGACCAGGCCAGGCCGCTTGTCGAGAAGCGGCGCAGGGGGGAATCCATTATGTCAGAAAACCAGGAATCAAAAGCTGTATTTGTCCAAATTGTTGAACGTCCGTCCAGGAAGCTGATCCTCAAGCGCGGCCAAAAAGCCCGGGACTATTACGAATACTGCGAGGAAATCGGTTGTGAGATCTGGGACACACTCGGCCAGGTTCATGATGCGCTGTATGAACCAGCCGGCTATTGGCTGCCCGAGCATCTGGTCGAGCCGGGGACGTCCGTCTATGTCCAGGGCGTTGAAGTACCTGCGGATTATGAGGGAGACGTGCCAGCCGGCTGCGATCTGGTCGATTTGCCGGCAGCCAAACTGATGGTTTTTCAGGGCGAGCCGTATGATGATGACAAGTTTGAGGACGCGATCGGAGCGCTTTGGAACCTGATGGACCGCTTTAAGCCCGAGCAGCATGGTTATCGCTGGGCTGACGAAGACGGACCTAGATTCCAGCTGGAACCACAGGGGTACCGGGGCTATATCGAAGGCCGGCCAGTGCGCGCTATTCAGCCGGAAGGGTTGTAGAAATCACATGGTATAATAGAGCCATCAAGAGATTAGACGAACGACTTTTGGAGGCAACATGGATGCTTTGACATGGCTCGAACTCTTTGCCAGGATCGTATTTGCGGCTCTTCTGGGCGGCCTGGTTGGATTTGAACGCGAGTACATCATCCGACCGGCCGGTCTGCGCACGCACATGCTGGTTTGTGTCGGATCTGCGCTGGTGATGGTCGTGTCGATCGCAATTTCCATGAACGGGCATCCGGAGATCGATATCACCCGAATCGGCGCCCAGGTCGTCAGCGGCATCGGCTTTCTCGGCGCCGGCACGATCATCAAGGAAGGCGCGACTGTCAAGGGGCTGACCACTGCGGCCAGCCTCTGGGCGATCTCCTGCGTCGGCATAGCTGCCGGCGCGGGATACTACCTGATCGCCGGCTCGACAACCGTGATGCTGCTGGTGGTGCTGCGCCTGATGTACCGGACAGAGCTTCGGATCAAGTCGGGGACCGACGCGTTTGTTGTCGAAACGCGAAACGAGACCTTTAATACCCAAGATTTAGCGGATTACCTGAGCCAACAGGGACATGAGATCATGGAGATGCGTCTGGTTGAACGCCACGGCATGACGTCGCTGGTCAGGATCGAGTTGCATTTCCCCAGGCACAAGAAGCGTAACACCAGCCGTCGCGACGAGTTTGAAGACCTGATGGCCCAATACCCGTCTGTCGGGAATATCTACGACGCCTGATCAAACCTGATCAGCTATCCTCAGGACCAAATCCCGGGAATCATCCCAGCCGAGACAGGCATCCGTAATGGACTGGCCGAAAATGCCGCCGTCTAACGGCTGCCGGCCGCCGACCAGATAGCTTTCGATCATAAACCCCTTGATCATCTGCCGGATCTCAGGTGAGTTTTTGCGGTTGTGCAAAACCTCCATCGCGATCCGCGACTGCTCCAGGGGGTTTTTGTTGGAGTTTGAATGATTGGTGTCAATAATACAGGACAGGTTTTGCAGATTTCGGCGTTGGTAGAAATCCCATAGCAGCTTCAGATCTTCATAGTGGTAGTTGGGAATGCTGCGGCCGCTCTTGCTGACCGAACCGCGCAGCACAGCATGGGCATAGGGGTTGCCAGGCGTCCGGACTGCCCAGCCTTGGTAGTTGAAGTCATGGCCGGCCTGAGCCGCGGTGATGGCGTTGAGCATAATCTGGAAATCGCCGCTGGTCGGATTCTTCATGCCTACCGGCTGGTTGATGCCGCTGGCTACCAGCCGGTGCTGCTGGTTCTCGACCGACCGGGCGCCAATCGCGACATAGCTGAGCAGATCATCCAGGTAGGTGTGGTTTTCCGGGTATAGCGTTTCGTCCGCGGCACTGAGACCAGACTCGCGAAACGCGCGGATGTGCATTTTGCGAACGGCGGTGATGCCGCCGAGGATGTTTGGTTCTTCGAGTGGATTGGGCTGGTGAAAGATCCCCTTGTATCCCTCGCCGGTTGTCCGCGGCTTGTTGGTGTAGATTCTGGGCACCAGGATCAGACGGTCCGACACTTCGCCCTGCAACTGGCCGAGCCGGTTGGTGTATTCGCAGACCGCGTCTTCGTTATCTGCCGAACACGGTCCGATCACCACCAGAAAGGCATCGGATTTTCCGGATAGAATGTCGCAAATCGCCTTGTCTCGCTGTTGCTTGATCGTCTTTATCTGATCAGTCATTGGATACTGCTGAATGATTTCTTCAGATGTCGGCATGCGATTGATAAACTTAAAACTCATAGCGTGCGCCTCGCTTTTTTGGATTTGGCTCATTATATCACAATGACCCATTGCCGCCGGATTTCTCAGCGCAGATTTTGACATAAAAAAAGGGGGGCTAAACGCCCCCCTTATTTTCAACGGATCGCTTGACAGGTTAACCTTCGAATGTCGCTGCTGCGTCTTTGAGCAGCTCGATAATCGGCAGGTGCTGCGGACAGCGCTCTTCGCAGTTGCCGCAGGCGATGCAGTCGGATGCCTTGCCGCCTTGGCCGGTGACAAAACCGTAGAACATTTTGCAGCCGTCCGTGTTGTCGAATTTTCGGCGGTCGTTTTCGACCCTGAACACCCCGGGGATGTTGATTTTCTGGGGGCAGTCGGCAACACAGTATTTGCAGTCGGTGCAGGCGATGAGCTCGATGCTGGCCAGAATTTCCTTGACCTGATCAATGACTGACTCGTCTTGTGATGTCAGCGGCTCGAAATCGGCCATGGTCTTCAGATTGTCCGTCATCTGCTCAATATTGGACATACCGCTTAAAACCGTGATCACGCCATCCAGGGAAGCCGCATAGCGGATCGCCCAGGACGGGACAGACATGTCCGGCCGGGCATTTTCCATGACGTCGCGTGCCGCATCACTCATTTTGGCCAGCATGCCGCCTTTGACCGGCTCCATGATGATCACCGGCTTGTTGTGCTTGCGGGCGACTTCATAGCACAGCCTCGATTGGGTTGTCGGGCTTTCCCAGTCAGCATAGTTGATTTGCAGCTGGACGAATTCAGTTTCAGGATGCCGGGTCAGAGCTTCATCCAGAACATCCGCCGTATCGTGGAACGAAAAGCCCATGTGGCGGATCTTGCCCTGCGCCTTCATGTCCTTTAAAAATTCCCAGGCGCCGATCTCTTCAGCCTTTTTGAACAAGTCTTTGCCCATGGCATGAAGCAGGTAGAAGTCGAAGTAGCCGGCTTCTGTCCGCTCAAGCGATGTTTCGAACAGCTTTTTGAGATCTTCAGGGCTGGATGCCTTGCCCATCGGCATCTTATCGGCCAATTGGAAGGTTTCACGCGGGTAGCGGCGCACCACGGCATCGCGGGCGGCATTTTCAGACTTGCCGTCACCATAGACGTAGGCGGTGTCGAAATAGGTGAAGCCGGCCTTGATATAATCGTCTGCCATTTTTTTTGTCTGTTCGATGTCAATGTCCGCCATCCAGCCGCCGTCGCCGACTGTCGGCAGGCGCATCAGGCCAAAGCCAAGCTTCTTGATGTCTGAACCCAGATATTGCTCTTGCATAGTTCCGTCCCCCTGATTTCATTTCGCGTTATATTTTATACTTATGTTAAAGCATAGAGTGTACTCTAAGTCAAGAGTGTTGACTCGGTCAAAGAATTATAATATTATGATATTATTCATCATATGGAGGTCAACTATGCATTATTCGATCAAGCAGGCGGCCAGGATGACCGGGCTGTCGGAGCACACACTTCGCTACTATGACAAAGAGAATATTCTGCCTTATCTGGAGCGCACGCAGAGCGGCACCAGACGTTTTAGTGATCGAGATATTGAGTGGATCGAATTTTTAAATTGCCTGAAAAAGACCGGCATGTCGATTGAAAACATCAAACAGTACACCGATCTCTGTCAGCAGGGTGACGAGACGCTGGCTGAACGGCTTGAAATTTTTAAGGCGCAGAGACTGGCTATTGAAGAAAAAATCGCCGAACTGAATGAAAGCCTTCAGGTCGTCAAAGCTAAAATCAGCCGCTACAGCGAAGCCTACGCGGCCTATCAGGAGAACAACAAAACCTGACTGGACGGAAGATTGATTCGGATCTTCTCAAAAACAGCCGCGGTTAGACCGCGGCCGTTTTCAAGAGAAACGAAGCGATTGGAGACTTAAGCGTGGCTAGCCATCCAGATCTTGCCGTAGCGGTCAATCTCGTCGAGATAGATCCGCTCGACTTCCGGATAGATT
This sequence comes from uncultured Saccharofermentans sp., assembly GCA_963675845.1. Lineage (GTDB taxonomy): Bacteria > Bacillota > Clostridia > Saccharofermentanales > UBA5734 > UBA8949. The sequence goes on from OY776634.1 coordinate 1,534,036, forward strand.
GCAGCAATATTGGGGATACAGGGGATAAAGCAGCCCTGCGGCCAATACGTGTCGATCGCGCGGCGGACCTCGGCCCGTACGGTTTCCTCACTGACATCCGGCAAATCGATGACATGGGCATCAATGCCGCCCATGATTGCCATGCGGCCGTCCAGATCCTGTTGAATGGCAACGATGTCATTCTGCGGGATGGCGCCCTGCCAGATATCAATGCCCATATCCGCCATGTCCCCGGTTATGGGCTCGCAGATGCTGTCGGAATGGTGCATGAAGAGGATGTCGTGCGACTTGACCAAGTCGACAATCCGTTTGTGGTGTGGCTTCAGAACCTTGCGCCAGATGTCGGGTGCGACAAAGACATTTTGCTTGCTGCCCCAATCATCATGGTAGTGGATGACATCCGGGTGGAGTTTGTCGATGACTCTTTCGAGGTGGCCGATTTTCCAATCCGAGATAGCGCTGAGCAGATCGCTCATGGCCTCGGGTTCAAGCATGAAGTTGACCAGGCAGTCTTCAAAGCCCATCAGGTTGTGGGACATTTCAAACAAGCCGGCGAAATTGGCATTCATCGCCATATTGCCGTTTTTGGCGATTTCAGCACGCCGGCCGATCTGGAATCCCCAGTCATAGCCGTCGAGGTTCGGGAATTTGACGAAATCCTGCCAGCATGTAATGTCCTTGATGACTTTGTTGGAATCGTTGACGATCGGCGTCGGTGCCGGAGAACCCTCCTGCAGCAGCCATTCGACACCCCAGGCATCTTTGAAAGGCACATCAGTCTGCATGTTTTCAGGCCGGCTGGTCGCCTGGCTGATCGGGTCGAACAGGAAGGGCATGGGGAGATCAGGGATCAGGCCTTCAAAGGGTTCCCAGGGTTTGGGAATCCAGGCGGGACTGTCATTGTGGATCGCTCTGAGCCAGTTTTCAGACTTGTTCATAGTGAAATCCTTTCAAAATGATAGTTACGTAAACGAAAATCAGTTTAACAACAAATTCATCTAAAATTATAGCAGAAATTATGGATTCTATGTAAAAATATGACAAAACTGGCAAGGTTGTAAACTGGTAAAACCATCAGACCAGATAATGGCCAAGGCAGACCGCGCTACGGGCTGCCTTGGCCATGAATTTCCAGTTGCTGCAGATTTACTGTCCCAAAAGTCCTTTGAGCATGACATGGTGACGGCGAACCTGCTCGATCTCATCCGGTTCCTCATTGCCGACAGACAGGCGCTGTCCTTCAAACTCACTGGAGATGTAGCCCTTGTAGCCGATGTCCTTGAGTACCTGGATCGGTGTGACATAGTCGATGCCGGTTTCGTTGCAGTCCTCATCCATGTCATAGAACTTGCCATGAACATGGATAATATGCGTTGCGTAGTCGCGGAGCCACGCCGGGTCGTTGAAGCTGTTGCGGATGAAGGACATCGCTACACCGGCCTCAACATCCGAGCCGCCCATCTTTTTGACATCTGCCAGCATCTCGGGAACCGGCCGCTGGTTCTCGCACCCTTCAACGATCATGTCGAGGATGGACGGGTCGGCGCCCTGCTGGAGGGCATTGTTCAGCATTTTTTTCGCGGGGCGCTTGGCAAAGATGCCGAAGTCGGGGATCAGGCCAGCGTACTGGCTGGAGCTCTTGGCAACCATGTCCATGTACTCGACTGTCCAACGTGAGCGCAGCGTCATCGGGGCATGGATCTCAAGACCCATCTTGACGCCGTAGTATTCGGCGACTGGCAGGCAGGCTTCGACGATTTCCTTGCGGACCGGGCATAGAACCCGAATGGAATCAAAGCCCAGGCGTGCTGCCAGGCGAAGATCCTGTTCCATCTGTTCGACCTGCTCCTGGCGGGTCAGGACGCGCCCTTTGTAAAGCATGTAGTCGATGAACGAGTCCATACAAGTCGGCTTCAGGTTATATTGTTCCATCCAGCCGTACCACTTCTCAACAGCCGCGTCCGAAGGGTTGGGATAGCTGCCGACCGGCATCTGTTCATAAATCAGCTCAATACCTTGCGCTCCAACGATATTGGCTGTGGCGTCGATCAGCTGCTCGAGCGTCTTTTGACCGGTGTAGTAATTGTACTGGTAGCTGTAAAATGAAACACTTCTTTGAATTGTCATGTTAATATCTCCTTCCGATAGGGCTCGAGGCCAGTCAGCCACCCATGGGGCTGACATTTTCCAGGACAACAGTAAACGGCCTTGCACCGCCCATGTAGCTGATGCGGATGCTGACCGCAACTTCGACGCGATGCCGCCCCAGCGGAATACCGTTCGGCATCGGGACGAAAACGGTTGCCTTTTTGCCGAACTCCCAGCGGATGGTTGTCATGGTTGCCATTTCAGCAAAGGTGTAAAATTCATTGCCGTCAACTGAAAACCGGATATCTTCCCGGGTGAACAACCGATTGTTGAACTTGATCTGGATATCTTCGACCAGACTCAGGCAGACCCCTCTGTAATATGGGATTTTCAGTCTGACCGTGAAACCGGTGCCGACGCCGTTTTCGACAACACTCTGAATGTCGTCTTGCAAGACCATGTGCTTTTCATACATTGTTTTTCTCCTTATAACTTAAGATGAGCAAAGCCTCTTGAATCAAGTCGGCTTTGTGAAGGCTGGCAGGGCAGTTAGCTAGTTGGAAGTCTGATCTGAACAGCCGTCCTGTCTAACATTCAGGATATATAATAAGTTATTGAAAGTCAATCAAACAGCGGACCATATTCAGAAACTGATTTCGGTCCAGGCAGCGTATAATGGAAGTGAAGACGGGCATTCAGATAGAAGGTGGCAGCTATGATGCAGGATGCTTACCAGAAATATTTTGATCAGCTTAACCGGTCGTTTTTTATCGATGGAGACAGTAAGTCCTGGGCTAGTCTGGATCAGGCGCTTCCGATCGGCTTCGGGCAGACGATTTCGCAGCCAACGCTGGTTTTGGCAATGACCCGCTGGCTGGATCTTCGGCCGAACAGCCGCGTGCTGGAGATCGGCACCGGATCAGGCTACCAGACCGCTTTCCTGGCTCGCTTTGCCGGTCGGGTCTATTCGGTTGAGAAAATACCAGAGCTGCAGGACAAGGCTAAAGTGCGGCTGGCTCAGCTGGGCTTTGAGAACATCCATTATCATTTGGGCGACGGCAGCCTGGGCTGGCCGAAAAATGCGCCATATGATCGGATCATGGTGACGGCCGCGTCCAGGACGATTCCGGATGAACTGCTCGACCAGCTCCGGCCCGGCGGCAAGATGGTTATTCCCGTTGGTGTTCCATATCTGCAGGATCTGCTATTGGTCAGCAAGGATCAGCATGGGACAGTCAGCCAGAAAGTCCTGGAAAAAGTCGTCTTTGTTGAGTTGAAAGGGCCTTACGGCTGGTCCGGCGGTTGACTGCGGCCAAGACTTTCTCGGGCGATGACCAGTTGACTCAACAGGCGATTGACCGGAACGCCAATGCCCGCATTTTCTCCGGCATCCGCAATTGCGCCGTTGATCGCCCTGATTTCAGTCTCCCGACCGAACCGGATGTCCTGGAGCATGGACGATTGATTGGCAAAAGTCTGACGCGAGACTTCCAGGCATTTCGCAATCTGTTCCTCGACCTCAAAATCGAGGCCCAGTGATTTTGCCACCGCCACCGTTTCTTCAACAATCGACCGGACTGTCTTCTGGATGCCGGCGTCTTCAGCTATAAAGCCATTGGTCACGCCCAGGATAGCTGTCAGCGGGTTGATGACAGCATTGATCATGAGCTTGCTCCAGATCAGGTGGTTGATATCCCGACTGACAGCTGTCTCGATGCCGGCATCGCTGAGCATCGACGCGGCAGCTTTCGAATTTTCATCGCTGCAATTCAGATAGGGGCCGATCATCGTCTTGCCAGATCCGGTGTGACGGATCAGGCCGGGCGCCAGCCAACGGCTGGCCTGCGCCGTGGTCCCGGCGAGCAGCGGGTTTTGTGGGAAGATTTCATGAATGGTCTCCAGATTGCCGAGGCCGTTCTGCAGGCTCAGAATTTGTGTGTGTGGATTAACCGCCCTTCGAAACACTGCAAGCGCGTCGCCGGTGCGGGCGGCCTTGACCAGAACGATTAAAAGATCGACCGGTTCCAGATCGTCCTGAGGGCCATAGGCCCGGACGCTTGCACTGACCAGGCCTGCAGCCTGGTCGATCTGCACGCCATTGGTATTGATCGAGCGGACGGTCAACGGATCCGCGTCAAACATCAGGACATCATTTGATGTTTGAGCTAAGAGACCGCCAACCAGGCAGCCCATGGCGCCGGAGCCCAGGATGCCGACTCTCATCCTGCCTCGGGCTCCGCTTTTCCCGGATGGGCAACCGTCAGGTTCTTGATCCATTTGAAGCGGTTGACCTTGATGACGGCAACGATGCATTTCAGAATCTGGTCGCTCTTGAGACACGCGAAGACGATCACCGGCGATGCGTGGAAGATATTGGACGCGATCAGAGCTGATGGAATAACGACCAGCCAAACCCAGATCAGGTCATTGACCAGGACGAAGTGGGTCGCGCCGCCGGCGCGGACGATACCGGTCAGGGAAGACATTTGATAGGCTGTGCCGACCAGCGTGACGGACAGGACGGTCAGCATGGCGATGGTCATGGACTTGGTGTCTGCAGTCAGGTTGGGATAGATCAGGGGGATGGCCTCCTTGACGGCGAACATGATGGCGCCAGAGACAACGCCGATCATCAGAAACAGCACCTGGAGCGTTTTAGCGTATTCCTTGACCTTTTCGTTGTCACCGCTGCCTACGGTTTTACCGATGATAATGGCAGAGGCACCGGCTGTTCCGAAAACAGCGACGCCGACAACGCTGAAGACAGTGCCGGCGATGCTGACCGAAGCGGTTGCCGTGGCGCCGAGATGCCCGATGATCGCGCCCTGGGTCGCGTTGTTCAATCCCCAGAGCAGATCCCCCATGATCACCGGCAGTCCGTAGCGGAAAAACTTGCGGGTCATATCGCCGCTGAACCGCAGGAGATCAGCTATCTTCATTTGCAGCCGCTTATCAATGAACGCGATGTACAAGACCATGAGAGCGGTTTCCATAACCCTGGCGATCAGGGTCGCGGTAGCCGCGCCGCGGATGCCCATGGCCGGAAAACCGAGTAAGCCAAAGACCAGGATGAAGTCGAGCGCGATATTCACAAAGAAGGTAATGACCGACACATAAAGGCCGATTCTGACATTTTCGACACTGCGCAAAGACGCGATCAGGACCTGCGTGATGCAGAAGAAGATATATGTGTAGCGGAAAATCGCCAGATACTTGAAGGCTTCATCAACGACTGCCTGGTCTTCGGTAAACAGGCCGAGGATCTGGTGCGGCACAAACAAAGTTGCCAGCAGGAAGATCAATCCGGCACCGAGCGCAAAGCGCAGCGCGATGCCGATCACCAGCTTGACCGAATCGACATCGCGTTTGCCCCAATACTGGGCCGCCAGAACGATCAGGGCAGCTGACAAGCCGACAACCAGCATGTGCAGAATGGTTTGCATCTGGATCGCGATGTAGACGCCAGAGAGAGCAAACTCACCCAAAGATCCGACAATCAGGTTGTCAACCAAGGTGACGGCAAACGTGATGATGTTTTGCAAAGCCAGCGGGATCATCAGCATGAAAACATGCTTGTAGAACCCTTTTTCACGAGTCATGATCATAATGGAACCCTTCCTTTGCTTTTCTTTCTGTTAACTATTATAGTCTTATTATTTTAATTATCAAACGATTTCTGAAAATTTTCAGAATAATATGAAAACTAATTACATTCCAACGCTGCTGCAATCAGGCGTTGACGGCTGTCTTTGTGCGTGCTAATATATTGAAAGAAGTGAAAATTTACATTAATTTACAATAATTTTCAGGTACGTATTCCAAGGAGGATGGCATGAAAAAGCTCAATATTGGCATTATCGGCATGGGGTTCATGGGTCAGCAGCACATCGAAGCGATCCGCAGAATTCCCGGCACCGAGGTGACAGCGATCGTCGAGAATGACCGCAAGACGGCAGATTATCTCAGCGAGCAGCTGGGTATCCCGACCATCCACGAAAACTACCAGGATCTCCTGTCGGACCCGGCGATTGACATCATCCACAACTGTACGCCAAACAGCCAGCATTACCAGATCAACAAGGACGCGATTGTCGCCGGCAAGCATGTTTATTCAGAAAAGCCCCTGACGATCTCCAGCAGTGAATCCCAGGAACTTCTTGAGCTTAGCCGCAAGTACAATGTCGCGACAGGCGTCGACTTCAACTATCGCCAGAACGCAATGGTCCAGGTCATGCGCTGCCGGATGCTGGACAATGACCCGGGCAGAGTCCTGCTGCTCAACGGCAGATACCTGCAGGACTGGCTGCTATACAAGACGGATTTTACCTGGCGCCTGACACCCGACGAGGGCTTGGCGAGAACCGTGGGCGATATCGGGTCGCACTGGTTTGACCTGGCGCAGTTTGTTACCGGCAAGAAAATCAGCGAAGTCTATGCCAAGTTCGTCACAGTTCATCCCAAGCGGCAGGTGACGGTCGGACGCCAGATCACTTTCACCAATAACGAACCGATCGAGACGCAGGAAGAGGCAATCCTGACCGAAGACGTGTCGTTCATTATTTTCAAGATGGAAGATGGTACACCGGGCTCTCTGACCCTGTCGCAGGTGAGCGCTGGCCACAAGAATGACCTCATGATCAATGTCTGTGGCAGCAGGTATTCCATGCAATGGGAACAGGAGAATCCCGACAAGCTTCACCTGGGACATCGGGACAAGGCCAATGAACTGCTGTATGCGTCCCCCGACGCCCTGTCCGGCACGTATCGGCGCTATGCGCCGCTGCCGGTCGGCCATCCGGTTGCCTGGGCGGATTCTCTGCGCAACGGCATCCAGGAATTCTATTCCGCGATTCGCAACAAGACCTTTATGGAGCCGGAGCAGTCCTACGCGACCTTCCAGGACGGCCATGACATCACGAAGATTGTGGAGGCCTGCTACAAGAGCGACCAGGAAGAGCGATGGATCAAAGTCTAGCGTAAACGCGCAACTTGCGGCCATTCATGCTAAAATTATCCCAGACAGCCACAACAGGCGGGAGGGATGACGCATGACTGACCAGGCATTGATCCAAGCAGCATTGAAAGCCAGAGATATGGCCTACGCGCCCTATTCGAATTTTCCGGTCGGTGCTGCCCTCATTGATGAACAGGGCAGAATTTTCACAGGCTGTAATGTCGAGAACGCGGCCTATGGTACGACCAACTGCGCCGAACGCACCGCGATCTTTAAGGCCATTTCCGAAGGCAGCCAGAGGATCCATAAGCTGGCGGTCGTCTGCGGCCAAACCAATCCCTGCATGCCCTGCGGTACCTGCCGGCAGGTGATGGCTGAATTCGCCGCCGATGATTTCGAACTGCTGGCGGCAAATCCGGACGGTCAGTTCAGGCGATACACCCTGGACGAAATGCTGCCGGATGCCTTTGGGCTGTAGTCTGCCGATTGGCTGATCTATAACTGTAGCAAGGCTTGATCAAGTGCTGTTTGAATTCTTGGGGACAACCGCGTCTTTTCGATCGCGTTTCTGCCAGGCTCATATTTATGGGCAACTCTGATCCATTCGCTTCTTACCGTCTTGCAGATTTCATCAGCAGTTTTCGTTGCTGAATCCTTGCCCAGCCCGAATAGGCCTGCGACATTAACGGCTAGCGATATGTCGGTGCTGTGAATGAGATATTGGCTTTGAATCATCCGCCGTTGCATAACCGTATAAATATATTTATAATAACGCTTATACAAGAAGCGTTAATAGACAAACCAATACATGATTTTCGGGATTGTTTTAAAGCATCTGATCGCATTTCCGGATTGTTTCCAATGATTTAGGACAACAGCAATCGTGTGCGATAGACACTATTGAATACTTGCTTGAAATTCACAGCTGAACATAATAATACGGGCTTAATCAAATTGTATCATCCAGGAGGACAGCTATGAAGAAGAACACCGCCACAATCACTGCAGCAATTGCCTGCGTTTTGGTTGCCATCTGCTTTATTCAGATCGGCAGCATGCGACAGGAATTAACCAGCCTGAGAAATGACTTGTCTTCACAGCTCGGCTTCATTCAAAGTAACATTCAAAGCCTATCGTCAAGGATACAGAATCTGACGTCGGACATTCAAATTAAACTGGAAGAGCAAGCATCGATCATCAGTTCCAGCGACTACGCTTTCGGCACGCCAGATATTGATGCCCGGACTGTGGTGGTACAATTCTCTGTAACACCGAAAATCTACGATCCAGCCCAAACAGCAGCCAGGCTGGTGTGCAACGGAGAAACTTATCCCATGCTTCTGGCAGACGGAAACTTTCAGGCTGATATCGAATTGCCGCTGTTTGCCGTCAGTGAGGTCAGCACGGTGTTTTTTGAGGAGAACGGGACCGTCCGGTCTCAGGCTCTGGATTGGGAGATATCTCCCCAGTCCGAATACTTCCCGATGGTCTATGCCCAATATGGATTCACCGAGACTGGCAGAACGATCGATGATGCTTACATCTGTAGTCGAAAAGGCTTGGTGATGGTGACTGTTGTAAGCAAGGCGTTGGGTATCGACATTCGGGAGATGAGCCTGCTGGAGATTCTGAACGGCCAGGAAATCAAGCAGACGGCTGTCGACCTAAGTCAGGAAGCACAAGACAGTTATGCAGCAAGTTTTGACGAGGGCAGCAGTGCCCCGGATTTGCACTTGAAATATGAAAGCGGCAGCAGTCTGCTCTATTACTTCATTGACAATGATTGGACTGTGTTGGGCGGCAATATGCTTGAACTGGTGATTGAGTTGGTTGACAGCAACGGTCTTCGTTATCGCTGCAAGATTGACGAAATTACTGTTGATGAAACCGGCCAGCTGCAAACGGAAGGTTATCCTTATTGGGGTGACACCAGCGCCGATATCTACGATTCGAACGGCCAAGTGCTGTATGAATCCGAATCTGTGAAATATGGGTGAGCATCAGCGATTCCACAAGGTTGACATCATGGACGATTTGAAGACTGATCGCGTATGCAAAGATCTGGAAAGCCAACAAAGACTGGCAGACCCACATGCACTGGTACCCCCGCGGGAAGACAGGGTCGGAAAGCTTTGGAATGTGTCTGGCACGACAACTTTATTGGGGCCCAAACCGAGCCAATGGATATGTGTGTAGTTCGTATATCCGTCAGCAATCGTATACAATATATTGTTGCACGAAATGGTGACATCGCTCTATTGGATGCTCCCGGACAACGGGGAATTGTTTTGATTTTATATCATGAAAACGGCCCGCGGTGACTTGAGTCTCCGCGGGCCTTGCTGATCTGGTAAAGGGTTGACCGGGCTACATTTCCTTGACGATCCGATACAGCGGTTTGGTGACGGCGGTGCCGACGACCAGGCTGACGGCGGCTTCCAGCACAGCGTTGATCGTGATCAGAACCGCGATGACAGTCAGGACATTCTGGCCGTCGCCGAAGCTGAGGATGTAGTCGGTGTTGCCGAACATGAGGATCAGGCCGCCGACAAACAGAATGGTATTGAGCAGCGCGCCGCTTAATGACGCGACTGCAAACGAGATGAACTTGGTGCGGTCGATCTTGAACAAGGCTTTGAAGATCAAGCCGACCAGCCAGCCCATCAGGATTCTGGGGATCATTGTCAGAATGAATGTGTAGAACGGGTTGATCTGCAGCAGAGCGGCGCCGAAGGGGGACATGCCGAAGCACTGGATGAAGCTGGTGATGCCGAAGACGGCGCCCAGCGTCGCGCCGCTGGCTGGCCCGATCAGGATGGCGCCGACGGCGACCGGGATCATGATAAATGTGATTTCAATCGCTCCGGCCCTCAGGTATCCCAGGGGTGTGAAGGCCATGAGGATGACGATCGCTGCCAGTATGGCCGTTTGTACCATCCACAGCGTGCGGGCTCTCGTATCTTGTTGTTCCATAGTCTTTTTCTCCTTTGCTGTCGCCTCGCATTTGCAAGTGCAACGCTTATATTGATAAAAGCTTTTTGCTTCTACCTCCAAAATTAATGCTGCCGGATCATTTTTGGCGCCGTTCGTTGAGTCGATGAATCAGCTTCAGACCCAGCAGGGCCAGATGCGGCTCGTAGCGGATATCTTGTCCGCTGGTGCAGTAGGGCATAATTGTTTCCGCTAGATGGCCGGTGGCGATGACCGATAGGTTTTCGGCGCCCCAATGGTTTTTAACTCGCTCCAGCCACCCGTCAACCATGCCGGCTGCTCCGTAAATAAAGCCACTGGTTATGGATTCATGGGTATTCTTGCCCAAAATAGCGCCAGGTGTGCCCAGCGATATCTCTGGCAGCTCCGCGGCGCCCGCGGATAGCGCGTCCAGGGATGTCTGGATCCCAGGTCCGATCAGGACACCTTCCAGGTCGCCGCTGGCGTTGATGCCGGCCAGCGTCGTCGCTGTGCCGAAATCGATCACAACCAGGGGCGGATTGGTCAAAGCTGCGGCTGCCACGGTGTGGGTGACGATATCCGCACCAACCTGCGAGGGGATGTCCGTTCGGATATTGAGACCGGTTTTGATGCCGGGGCCCACCCTGGTCGGGCAGATGCCTGTCAGAAGTTCAATGGCTCGGGAGATTCGAGCATCCAGCGGGCGGACGACCGATGCCAGTATGGCGCTGTTGAATTGATCGGGCTTGATCTGGTGAAGATTCAACAGGTTGCTCAGCAGCAGCGCGTATTCGTCGGCTGTCCGGTTGCGGCTGGCTGCGAGGTGTGCGGTGAACATCAGGTCATCCTGGTTGAATGCCCCGATCTGGATACCGGAATTTTCAATGGAGCAGGCCAGCAGCATATCAGGTGCCCTCCGTGCTTTCGCGTCCATCGCGATCGAAATCGCCGAGCTTGTCGGCGATGATATAGAGCGGGCGGCCTTTGACCTCCTCGAAGATCCGGCCGATGTATTCGCCGATGATACCGAGCATGATCAGGACAATGCCGAAAAAGAACAGGATTACGCACATGATCGAGGCATAGCCGGGTTCCATGACCACGAGGTCAAACAGACGTGCAACGAAGACGAAGATCAGGAAGATGAAGCTGGTGATCGACAGGACGGCGCCCAGGCCGATGCTGATCTTCAGCGGTTTGTTGGAAAACGAAGTGATGCCATCTAACCCCAGGCGGAGCATCTTGCCCAGCGGGTATTTGGTTTCGCCGGCCAGACGCGGCGCCCGGTCGTAGAGCAGCTCGGTTTGGGAAAAACCCAGCCAGCTGATCAGGCCGCGGACATAGCGGTTGTGCTCGGGCATCTTGAGCAGCACGTCGCGTACTTTTGAGTCGATCAGCCTGAAGTCGCCGGTATCCACCGGAATCTCGACATCGGTCAGGCGGTTGAGAAAGCGATAATACAGGGAAGCGGTCTTTCTTTTGAACCAGGTTTCGCCCGCGCGTGAGCTTCTGCGGCCGAAAACAACGTCGAATCCAGCTTTCCAGCGTTCGATCATTTGCGGTATGATTTCAGGGGGATCCTGGAGATCGGCGTCAATGATGATGATCGCGTCTCCCGAAGCATGGTCCATGCCGGCGGTGATCGCCGTCTGGTGACCGAAGTTTCTGGAAAATGTCAGCAGTTTGATCCGCTGGTCGGCCCGGCACATCTGGCGGATCAGTGTAGCGGATCGATCGCGGCTGCCGTCATTGACATAAATGACTTCAAACGGGTCGCCAACAGCTGAAATCGCGGCAATCAGCCGCCTGTTCGTCTCTTCGATGACAGCTTCCTCATTGTAGACCGGGACAACAAGCGAATAATGAATCTTTTCCATAAAACTCCTCCGCACAATACCTTATTATATCAAATGACTTTTGCCAATGCAGTAATCAGGGGTACATTTTGGTTGACCTGATCGGTTATAATGAAATCAAGGAAGATGGTCATCGATCATCTCAGCCTTGAAAGTACAAGCATCGATTCAGAAGGGAGCGGTCATCATGAAAATCAACGTAAAAGGCAAAGACATGAAGGTAGGGGATCAGCTGCAGCAGCGCATTGAGGAGAAGATGAACAAATTCAATCGGATATTCGGCGACGAAGCGGTAGCGACCGTCAAAGTCAGACCCGAAAGCGACCTCAAATGCATCGAGGTCACACTCAAGATCAGGAAACACTACTATCGGGCTGAAACTGTTGCAGATGATGTATTCACAGCCCTCGACCAGGCCGTCGAGGTTATCGAAGGCCAGATCCGCAAGCACAAGACCAAATTTGAAAAGAAGATTCATGACTACGCCTATATGAAGGAGTATCTCAGGACACAGCCTGAAGCTGATGAAGCTGAAGAAGACGAGGAACCTGTCATCATTCGCAGAAAGTCTTTCGACATCGCGCCGATGGATCCGGATGAAGCCGTTCTCCAGATGGAAATGCTCGGTCACAGTTTCCTCCTCTTTATGAATATGGAAAGCGACAAAGTCAGTGTCGTTTACAAGCGCAAGGATGGACGCTATGGTCTGATCGAACCCGTTTATTAATCGGAGAGCGCCGCCATGGCGCCCGGGTTTGCAGGCCGTATAATCTGCCGCCAGCCAAAATAGGTCAAATGATCAATCTTAAATGAAACATTGAAAAACCTTGGCGCAGATCGTTATTCTTGTGCGGGGCCGGTCCTTCGGGACCGGCCCTTTCCGCTTAAAACAAACGTTCGCTTTGTGTTATAATTGTGCTGTCGGCCGAATTTTTTGTAGGACCCCAGGGAAAATCAATGCTATACTGGTTGCTGCAATAAACTGTCATAACGGAGGGGCTTTTCCATGGACCTGTTTGACCAGGTGATTTCAAACCAGAACAATACCGACCCGCAGAAACTGCTTGAGGGGCTCAACCCTGAGCAGGCCGAGGCTGTGCAGCATGCCCAGGGACCGCTGCTGATCCTCGCCGGCGCCGGTTCAGGCAAGACCCGGGTCATCACGCACAGGATCGCCTGGCTGGTTGCCGTCCACCATGTCCGACCGGCCCAGATTCTGGCGATCACGTTCACCAACAAGGCCGCTGCCGAAATGAAATCGCGCGTCGAGGAACTCGTCGGTCAGCAGAGCCGGTCCATGTGGATCGGAACCTTCCATTCGATGATGATCCGGATCCTGAGACGCTTTGCCGATCGCATCGGCTTCGAACGCAGTTTCGCGATTATTGATACAGATGACCAGCAGCGCCTGATCAAAAAGTGCCTGAAGGCGCTTGATCTGGATGAAAAGAAATTTGTGCCGCGCGCCGTGCACAGCCAGATCGGCTCAGCCAAGAACGCCCTGACCGGTGTCGAGGCCTATGCCCAGGCTGCCGGCGCGGACTTCAGGCTCAAGCAGATCGCTGAAGTCTACAAACTTTACCAGCAGATGATGCGCAAAAACAACAGCATGGACTTTGACGACATCCTCTTCGAATCCCATCGCCTGCTCAATGAAAACCCCGATGTTCTGTCTGAATACCAGGAGCGCTTCCGGCATGTCCTGGTCGATGAATACCAGGATACAAACCATGCCCAGTATGAGCTGGTCAGGATGCTCTCGGACAAATACAAGAACCTGTGCGTCGTTGGCGATGACGATCAGTCCATCTACAGTTTCCGCGGCGCCAATATCCAGAACATCCTCGACTTCGAAAAGGATTTTAAAGGTTGCAAGGTGATCAAGCTCGAGCAGAACTACCGCTCGACCGGTACGGTCCTGGATGCCGCCAACGCGGTGATCAAGAGCAACCGCGGCCGTAAGGCCAAGAAGCTGTGGACCAGTTCCGGTTCCGGTGATCCGATCACGTTCCTGCGCGCCGACAGCCACAGCGAGGAAAGCCGTTACATCGCCGCAGAGATTGTCCGCCAGGCCAAGATGAGCCAGCACAAACACCCGTTTCGCGACATGGCCATCCTCTATCGCTTGAATGCCTTGTCCAGAAACCTGGAATTCGCTTTCCGTGAACAGGGCGTACCTTATAGAATATTCGGCGGCATGCGCTTTTATGACCGCAAGGAGATCAAGGACGTCGTGGCCTATCTTCGCCTGATCCTGATCCCGGATGACGACCTGTCGCTGGTCCGTGCAATCCAGGTGCCAAGACGGGGCGTCGGCAATACAACGCTGCAGCATCTGGCTGACGTGGCCGCACGTGAAGATCTCTCTCAACTAGCCATCTGCCGCCAGGCTGACCGTTATCCTGAACTGGCCAAGACGGCCAGCCGCCTCCGCGCTTTCGCCGACTTGATCGACAATTTCCGGGCCAAGCTCCTGGCAGACGAGATGGGGTTTGCCGAATACGTTGAGTGGATCGAGAACGAGTCCGGCATGATTCAGGAAATCATTGATCAGCAGGAAAAGGGCCGCGACGAAGCTGAAAACCGCATCGAAAACCTGAAGGAGCTGTTGTCGGACGCGCTGGAATTTGAAAACAGCCGTCGCCAGCTGATTGAGAACACGCTGCCTGGCGACCTGCCGCCGGAGGACGAGGACCTGGTAGCCGGCGACCTGTTAAGCGTGCTGAGCTCTTTTATCGAGAGGACATCGCTTTATGCCGAGATTGATCAGGATGAAGATGACCAGAACTATGTCCGCCTGATGACCATCCACAGCGCCAAGGGTCTGGAATTCGATACGGTCTTCCTGATCGGCGCTGAAGAAGGCCTGTTCCCCGGTTACCGCGCCAACGAAAGTGAAGCTGCGATCGAGGAAGAACGGCGACTGGCCTATGTCGCTATCACCCGGGCCAGAAAGAAACTCTATATCACCACGGCCCGAAGCCGGCTGGTCTTCGGACAGACCCAGAGCTTTGCCGTGTCCAGGTTCATCCGGGAAATCCCGGAGGGGCTGATCGAAGAGATCGGCGGCTCCCGGTTCGGCGACAGACCTGCCGGTTATACCCCGGATGCTGCTGCCAGCCAATTAGCATCACAATCTCCTGCCGCTGCGCGGCCGGGGCGTCCAGATGCGATTCATTTTCCAGGCGCGCCGACAAGGACTGCCCGGCAGCCGAAACCTTCGCCGAAAGTCACTCAGTCTGCGCAGCCGGACCTCAAGAAGGGCGACCAGGTCCGTCATGCCAAATTCGGTGCGGGCAAAATCACGGACTGTCAGCCGGTGGCCGGCGATGCGATTATTGTGATCAAATTTGACAGCGGGCAGACCAAACGCCTGATGGCCAAGATGGCCAGACTTGAAAAAATTTAGGGACGGCTCCCGTGCTGATTTCCATGGTATAATCTGATCAACCGTGAAATTTACTGGAGGCTCCATGAAAACGCTAGCGATTATTAAACTCGACAAGTACGATGCCGATGCCCTGAAAGCCGGCATGCAGACAGCTTTTTCCGAACTCGGGCTCGAACAGGACTTTCAAGCTGGCGAGACCATCGTGATCAAGCCCAACATGCTGTCAGCAACCGACCAGGACAAGGCTGTGACGTCCCATCCGGTCGTTTTCGAATCCCTGGTTGCATCGCTTCGCCAGACGGGTGTCAAGATCTCCTTTGGTGATTCACCAGCCATTGAGTCACCGGAAAAAGTGGCTCGAGCGAGCGGCCTTCTAGAGATGGCCGAGCAGCTGGTGGTGCCCATGGCTGACTTTACTGAAGCCGTGAGCGTGGATATGCCTGAAGGCAAAATGATGCGCAAAATGGATCTGGCTCGCGGCGTCTATGAAGCGGACGGCCTGGTCAGCCTGGCCAAGCTGAAAACACATGCACTGGCCGGCATGACGGCCTCGATCAAGAACCAGTTCGGCGTTATTCCCGGCCAACGCAAGGCCGCCTGCCATGTCCAATACCCGGCTGTTGAGGATTTCTGCCAGATGCTGGTCGATATCAATGTCTACCTGAAACCTCGTCTATATATCATCGATGCGATCGTTGCTATGGAAGGCAACGGTCCGAGAAACGGCCACCCCAGAGATGTGGGCGTCGTTTTGGTCTCGCGCGATCCGGTCGCCTGTGACGCGGCCGGCTCCGTGCTGATGGGGTTTGATCCGGCAAGCATCCCAACGACCCGCTTGGCTGAACAGGCCGGTTTAGGCAGCAGCGATCTGGCCGGCATGCAGGCGGTTCTGATCGATCCGACAGGCGATGAACCAACGATACGAGCTGGCCTGGCCAGGCAGCTGCTGGACGAGCTGGCTGTCCCCGACTTTGTCAAGGGCCGGCTGACTCGGGGGATTTTCTCCGGTATGCTGTCAGTTGGCGCGCCGGTGCTCAAGCGCCACGTCCTCAGACGTCCGGTGATTCTTCCCGACAAGTGCGTTCGCTGCGGACGCTGCGTCGACGCCTGTCCGGTGCCGGGCAAGGCCTTGATTCAGTCGGATAGCAAGGCTGTACCCGTTTACGACTACTTCAAGTGCATTCGCTGCTACTGCTGCCAGGAGATCTGTCCGGCTGGCGCGATTGATGTCAAATCGACGCTGCTGGGTCGCTTGTTCAACATCTAGCAGCCACTGCTATTGGCCGGCCCGGCCGGCCTGGGAGGCCCGATATGGCTGACAACATGATTTCACCCAGAAGAATCAAGGAAGCACAGGAACTGAGACTGGCCGACCAGGCAGCCAGAAGCGCCGACAGCGCCGGACGGATAACACCTGAAGCACCTTGCGATGTCCGAACCGTGTATGAACGGGATGTCGGGCGCATTATCTTCTGTATTGATTTCAGACGGCTGCGCCACAAAACGCAGGTGTTCTTTAACCCCCAGAACGACCATATCTGCACCCGGATGGAGCATGTCATCTATGTCAATTACATTGCCAACACCATTGGCCGGGCGCTCAACCTGAACGCCGACCTGATCCAGGCGATAGCGCTGGGCCATGACCTGGGGCACGCCCCATTCGGTCATACTGGTGAGAAAACCCTGGACAAATGCCTTAAGCAGCGCTCGAAGGATCTTTTCTTCCAGCATGAAATCCACAGCCTTCGAGTTGTTGACCACTTGGCTTCAATTCCCAACCACAAGAACGGACTGAATCTATCCTTTGAAGTCCGCGACGGCATAGCCAGCCATTGCGGTGAGACCTACAGCGAATCCGAGCTGATCCCCAATCGCGGCAAGGACCGCCATCATCTGGTCGAGGGCGCACGCGACCATGACCGCCCGGCGACGCTGGAGGGCTGTGTTGTGCGCATGGCGGACAAGATCGCCTACATCGGCCGGGATATTGAAGATGCGGTGCGGGCGGGCATCATGGAGTATGAGGATGTCCCCCAGACGATCCGGACATCGCTGGGCAAAACCAACAGTGAAATCATCAACACGCTGGTGACGGACATCATCAGCAACAGCTACGGCAAAGACGCGATTATTCTTAGTGCCGAGCGCGGCGCGAGCATGGAGGAACTGCTGCACGCCAACGTCGACCACATCTACCGGTCGGACAAGATCGGCCGCTACGAGAAGATGGCCCAGAATGTTGTGGAAGGTTTGTTTGAAGCCTTGAGCCAGGCCGTTGCCGACACCGAAATGCTGGCGGCGAGCGACAACCGCGTCTACCGGGGTTTTGCCAACTTCATTCGGGAGCGCGTCTATCCGGACGATCTGCCCGCCCATCAGATGGTCATCGACTACATTGCCGGCATGTCCGATTCATACGCCAGCAAATGCTTTGAAGATATTTATTGGTTCTAGGGGCACGGAGGATTCACCATGAGCAACAACTTTTTCGCGATGATGCACCGCATGCGTTACATCAATCGCTGGGGACTGATGCGCAATACTGAAAATGAGAACATCCAGGAGCACTCCCTGGAGGTTGCCATCATTGCACACGCCTTAGCAGTGCTTCGCAACAAGCAGCAAAACAAAGATCTGCCGCCGGTGGATGCGAAACTGGTTGTGCTCATGGCGCTGTACCATGATGCGAGCGAGATCCTGACCGGGGACCTGCCGACACCGGTCAAGTATTTCAACCCGGCTATCCAGCAGGCATACAAAGCGGTCGAATCTGTGGCCGCGGACAAACTCTTGTCCATGCTGCCGCCGGAGCTCGCAGGCGACTGGCAGCCGTTGCTTTCTCCGGATTTGAATGATCCACAGGTTAACGCGGCCTACCGCCTGATCAAGGCCGCTGACCGGATCAGCGCCTATATTAAGTGCCTGGATGAGGCCAAAGCCGGCAACACTGAATTCAGACAAGCCCAGGAAACGGTTCTTGCGAGCATTGACAGCCTGTGCGAGGACCTGCCGGAAGTCAGGGTGTTTCTTGACCTGTTCCTGCCAGCCTTCGAACTGTCATTGGATCAACTGCAATGAACCCAGTGAGCAAACCCGGCAGAATCCACCTGGAGATGATCGGCCTGATCGCGATCGCGGCAAGCGTTGTGCTGCTGCTCATCGTCGGCCGCAGCCTGCTGGTTTCGCGAACGGCTCCGACCCTAACTCGACTTGACCTGAGCCAGGCAGAGGCTATTGTCGAGCGTGCCAGCCAATTCGCCGGCGACCCGGCACCGCCGACCGTCTGGATTCAGCGGCTGGCGCGCGGCCAGGCAGCTGTCTATGATTACCTGCTTCGCGTGGTGACATCCTATGATTACCTGGAAAGCCAGGGCGATGATGACCGGTTCATTCGGGATGTCCATTGGATCGCGACCGGTCAGGAGCCGACTGATGACGATATCATGAATGCCGACACCGTGCTGTCCGAGACCGGCAGCCGACTGGCTTGTCTGGCGGATATGCTTTCGCGCCTGAATTTGGCTGGCCAAACTGTCCAGCCGGCAGTGCCAACCAGATTGCGCACGCTGACGATTGATGAGATCAAGATCGCCAACGCCCCTGAGGTTGTCGGCCAGCTGCCGATTGCTGCAGAAGCTCGCCTGACTGGCAACGAGGCTGTCTTCCAGCTTTTCGCCAATGGCCGCTTGCGACAGGCCTTGCCGGTTGGAGGAGACATGCCCGGCGTTCTTGGGGAATATGGGATGGTTTGGGATACCCGCATTGAAACCGCAGGCGATTACCGCCTGGTCTTGCTGGTCCGCACCAGCGATGGCCGCGGTGAATTCATGGAAATCGGAACCTACACCGTACCGCAGATCCGCCAGATCAACAGCTATGAGTCCAAAGAAATCGCAATCGGGGCGGACCAGGCAGTCTGGCTCGAAATGCCGCTGATCGGTGAACAGGGGCAGCTGATGGTTGTCAATTCCAAGGGGCTTGCCCTCCTGGAGATGATTGACGCCTTTAATTCGGTTGTAGCTGACAATGAGACGACGGATGGCATGCCCGCTGCGCTCCGGGCTGATATTGACCATTCAGTGCAAGACGGCAGTGCATCCTGTTATGTGCGGATCAGCGCCGAGTCGGCAGCCAGGTTGACCGTGATCGCTGCACGGGGACTAGCTGCATCCAAGGGGGACGGACAGGTTTTTGGACTGCTTGACGTATCAGCAGACCAGGTGCTGGTCAGCTCCGCGGCCGGCAGCAGCTGGGTGCCCTTAGCCGATTATACGCTGACCGATCCGACAGCCCTGCTGTCCAGGCTCGAATTGGTTCTGCCCAATGGCAATCTGGCGGATATCGCCCTGTCATTTGATTATGACGAAGAGTTTTTTGCCCTGGTTGTGGATGAAAGCATCGGCCAGCTGACCTATCAAGTCCAGGCCATGGAGGGCAGTGCTGCGACAATCACCGCTCACTTGATCAATGAGTCGGGACTTGAGCAGCCCGTGTTGTCGGGCCAGCCGTTTGCGCTGCAATTGTCGGAAAACCGCCTCGACTTAGAAATCACTGGCTTTGACGGCACCCAGCGAACTGTTGAGGTCAACATCCTGAGAAAGCCGCATAGCGGCGGCTATGACCAGACACTCGATCTGTTCCCGAACGATTACCAGTCGCCGCTGTGGCGCTTGCACTTGCTGTATCCGTCATGGCAGTTTGAAGTTTTCAACACAGCGATTGACTGGACGGATTTCATCCAGGCCCAGGATGAAAGGGATCGCAGCCTGGTCAATGCCTCATACAGTCCAGCCAGCTGGGTTGAAGCCGACAGCCCGGTGTATGACGGCACGAGCTGGAAAGCTGCTGCCACGCCAGTCATCGCACATTTTGCCGACCCCAGAAACTTTCTCGATGATGCCCAGATCTTCCAGTTTGAGGAAATGTCCTTCAACGAGCAGGCCCAGACCCGACAGGGTCTCGAAGCCATATTGTCCGGTACGTTTATGGAGCCCGGCAATCCGGATGGCATCGACTATGTCGGCATCTTTATGGATGCTACCCGGACGGCCAACATGAGCCCCTATTACCTGGCAGCCAGAGCGATCCAGGAAATGGGCAGCCAGGGCATATCGCCGCTGGCACACGGCACGCTGGACGGCTACGAGGGCTTCTATAACTTCTACAACATCGGATCGACGCCGGACACCAGTGTTGCCAACGGCGCCCAGATCAACGGCGCCCGCTATGCCATGTTCGGCCGCAACGCGGATGAGCAGGAGATCACACCGGAGGAGGCTGAGATACTGCTGCCCTGGAACTCGCCGCAGAAGGCGATTGTCGGCGGCGCTCTCTGGATTGCCGCGAGATATGTCGACATCGGCCAGGATACCCTCTACCTCCAGAAATTCGATCTTATCGCCGAAGACGGATTGTATGTCCATCAATACGCGCAGAATATCCAAATGGCCTGGTCAGAAGCCTGGAATACCCGGAAGGCTTACGCGGCCATGGGCCTTTTGGACCAGGGCATCGGCTTTTCGATCCCTGTATTCGACAATATGCCGGCAGATCCAGCCCCTTGGCCAGATTAAGTTGGCAGATCCATCTATTTTAAATCCTTTTTTAAAATCCTTGTAATTGAAGTGACGCTAAATTATGGTATGATAGCGTTGTCACATTTTGTCAAGATTTTCTGGTGGAGGGTTAATTCGTGCCGGTTAGTCAGATTACGCGCGATCTCATGCGCACTGCGCATTACCGATGGATCATCCTGGTTACTGTACTGGCCATGGTGCTGGCTTCGTTCGGCTTGATCGCCGCGGCTGAAACGCCGTTGGACCGGACTGGCGTGATTTCGGTTAACGATGCCAATATTCGCGTTGGCCCTGGTACGACTAGCTATAACGCCTCCTATACCATTATCACCACGCTCCATCGGGGCGATCCGGTGCATGTGACGGGCCTGGAAACCGGCCAGTATATTTCCGGCTGGGGCGATGATTGGTACCATATCAGTTTTGAGCTGGATGGCGAGATCCAGACCGGCTATGTCGTTGCCGGCTTTGTAGCCTTGGACCCGGTTGCTACCACCACCACTACTACTACTACTACTACTACTACAACTACCACCACCACGACGACTATGGCCGAATCTCAAACAAGTGAGTCCGGCGAGTCTACGACACTGTCGGACTCGACAGCGTCGGAATCCCTTTCATCTTCTGAGACAACAGAATCAGGTGCCGATACTGGGGAGACAAATCCTTCCGAGTCAACGGTGGAAACCACGGCGACCACAACCGAAGCTACGACAGTCGAGACAACGGTCGATTTTGAAACGCTGCTGGCAAGCGAAGGCTTCCCGGAGAGCTATATGCCGGGGTTACTGGCGCTGCATGAGCAGCACCCGAACTGGACGTTCAAAGCCTTGCAGACCAATCTGGATTGGAACACCGTGATCAACAACGAGAACGTGGCTGGACGTAGCCTGATTTCCACTAGCTATGATGGTTACAAGTCAACCGACGATGTGGCCTACGACTGGCTGACCAACACCTGGCGGGCTTTTGACGGCACGTCCTGGGTCATGGCCAGCAAGGCGGTCATCTCCTACTATATGGACCCCAGAAACTTCTTCAACGACGAACGAATCTTCCAGTTTGAAGCCCTCAACTACCAGGCTGACTCCCAGATCCAGGCAGGTGTCGAAAAGATCCTGACCGGATCGTTTATGGGCAACAAGAGTTTCTCGTACCGAGACGCTTCGACTAATGACCTTTTAAATATGCTTTACGCTGAAGCTTTTATCCGGGCAGCCGATATTTCCAATGTCAGCCCCTACCACCTGGCGTCCAGAGCGCTGATTGAATTGGGATCGAACGGCAGTACATCGGTCAGCGGAACATTTTCACAGGACCTGGTCGATGCATATGCAGCCAGAGGCGTCACCTATACGCCGGCTTCATATGACACTCGACTGGATGGCATCTACAATTTCTATAATATCGGGGCCAGTTCAAGTACGGCATTGCTGGGCAACGTCCGAAACGGCCTGGAATACGCGCGCCTCAGCACCATTCTGTTTGACCAGGTTGAATTCAACCCATCCTACCAGTCGGGGCAGGAGCCTGTTGCTGTTCCCTGGAACAACCGTTATAAGGCGATCGCCGCCGGCGCGATCTGGATCGGATCCAAATATATCAATGTAGGGCAGTGTACGCTGTATCTGCAGAAATTCGATGTTGACGACTCCGACGGCAGACTTTACTGGCACCAGTACATGACCAATGTCCAGGCGGCCTGGTCGGAAGGTAAAAAAATCTATTCGGCCTATTCGAGCATGGGCATCCTGGATGATTCCATGACGTTCATCATTCCGGTTTACCAGAGCATGCCATCGACGGCCTGTCAGTTGCCCAACACCGGCAATCCCAACAACTGGCTGAAGAGTCTTTCCATTTCGGGTTATAGCATTACACCAACATTTAACCCGGCAGACCCAGGGGAATATAGTCTGATTGTGGACAGCAATGTGACATCGATCAAGGTGTCTGCTGCGCCGGTTACCAGCAAGGCTAGTATTGCCGGCACCGGAACCATTCAGCTGGCTGTCGGCGAGAACCGGATCAAGGTGATCGTCACAGCCGAAAACGGCAGCAAGCGGACCTATACCCTGACTGTGATCCGCAAGGCGCCGGCAGGCTATGTTACCCCGACACCGACCCCGACGCCGGGACCGACGCCAACTCCGGGACCAACCGCTACACCGGGACCGACCGCAACGCCGACGCCGACGCCTGAACCGCTGGCTGTCACCAGTTCAGTTTATTCCGTAACAAAAACAACAATCTGCGGGCTGGATCCTAGAAATGGCAAAAATGATGTGGAAACGGTATTGGCCAATCTGGCTTGCGAGAGCGGGTTCTCGATTGAGATTGTGGATGCCGATGGCGATCCCTGCACCGGGCTGGTCGGCACCAATTGTGTTGTTCTAGTTAAGGATGGTGACAGTGTTGTCGCCCAGTTTAAGGTTGTCCTTTATGGCGATGCCAACGGTGACGGCAAGATCAATGCGATTGATCTGACAACGATCAACTGGCATCTGCTCGGCAAAAAGGCAATGTCACATGACTATCTCGAAGCATCCGATGTTAATGGTGACGGCAAGATTAATGCCATCGACCTGGCGACGATCGTTCGCCATCTTTTGAATAAACTGGATATCAACCAATCCTGATGGAGGCATTCATGCGCAATACGAAAATCAAGAGAATCATGGCAACTGCTGTCATCTTGTCCATGCTGCTGACCGTGGCATTCACTGTCACGGCAGCCGGCAACTCCCTGAATCTGCTGACCAAGAGCACTTCGCTGGAAAAAGGTGACGATTTCAGGATGGTGATTGAGATTGCCGCAACGGAATTCAACGAACTGTCGTGTTTTGGGCCGGTCAAGATGACGTATGACTCCAGCATATTCACGTATACCAAATCGTTGCTGCTCAACGGCAACAGTGACGGCTTCTCGGCCAATGCCAGTGGCGGGGAGGTGACTGTGACCTGGTCGCCCAGTGATGGCAGTACATTGTCCCTGAGCGGCAACACCTATCTTGTCGGCATTTATTTCACGGCCAGCAAGGTCGGCCAGGGTACCTTCACGGTGACCCACGCCGAAGGTTTCGCCGATGAAAATCTGGATGAGCATATCGTGACCTATGGCGGCGCGTCCAAAATCGTCTATGTATCTGCGCCGATCATCAAGTCCGACAACAGCAACCTCAAATCGCTCCAAGTCAGTCCCGGCACACTGACGCCGGCTTTTTCAGCCGGCACCACCAGCTATGCCATGACCGTTGATCCGGGCGTTGACAAGGTTACGGTCAGTGCCGTAGCTTCGGATGCCAAGGCATCGGTATCCGTCAGCGGCAACACCGGCCTGATCGAAGGCGATAACACCGTCAGGGTAGTCGTGACTGCTGAAAACGGTGAGAAAAAGACCTACACCATTGCCGTGACCCGGGCAGGACCGTCTCCGACCCCGAGTCCGTCGCCGACGCCGGCGGTCACCGTCAATCTGCCCGGCGGCGACTATGCTGTCATGGAGCCGCCGGAAGGCACAACCATCCCGACGGGTTTCTACTCCACGCTGGACACGATGGACGGACAGTCGGTCCCTGCTTTCAAGGCCCTGCAGGGTGACCTGACGCTTTTTTATCTATCCATGGAAGACGGCGATGACGGCTTCTACTATTATAGCGACACACACTCAGCCTGGATGAAGTTCCTGACGCTGGACATCCCGGCCATGTCCCTGCCGATCCTGACGCCGGACGAATCAGTTGAAGTGCCGGAAGGCTTCACGCAGACGACCATGTCAATGGGCGGCGAGGATGTTCCCGCCTGGCAGCTATCCGAGAATCCGGTTGACGG
Source organism: uncultured Saccharofermentans sp. (assembly GCA_963675845.1). GTDB lineage: Bacteria > Bacillota > Clostridia > Saccharofermentanales > UBA5734 > UBA8949. The sequence goes on from OY776634.1 coordinate 1,558,690, forward strand.
CGAGTACTTGCTGTATTTGCTGACGACCAGCGGCGCCAAGAATTTTTATTTCTACAATCAGTCCAGCCGGGTGCTGACAGCCTTTGCGGGTTCAGGTCAGACAACAGTCCCGACGGGGGATGAAACCGATCCGACTGAGCCTGCCGATAATCCGGACAAGAACGCGTCCGGCGCTATGACCGATCTCTGGCAGATCGCGGCGTTCGTGCTGGGCATCATCTGCCTGATCCTGATCGGCATCGTGATCTGGCTGGTGCTTTACCAGGCTCGGCACAATGGGTCTGGCAAGTCGCCCAAAGTCGAAGTTCCGCCGATTAAACGGGTTGACTGAATGGCAGCATCGATGAATAGAATCCAAAAGCTTTTCAAAGCACTTTTCAGCCGCGAAGTGATCTTCTATGTTATTGCCGGCGTGCTGGCCACGCTGGTCAATGTTGGCGTCTTTACGGTTCTGAACGCCCTGTTCGGAGACGATAAATGGTGGATTTCCCAGGCGCCGGCCGTCGCGGCGGCGATGCTGTTTGCCTTTTTTTCCAATCGCATTTTTGTTTTCAAGTCCCACGGCCCGATTATGACCGAACTGGTCAAGTTCCTGTCGTCAAGGCTACTGGTTTCTCTGGCTTTCGAGTATGGCGCATATTTTCTGTTGTTCAATATCCTCGGTCTGGTCAGCGGTCTGCCGTTTCTGCATTGGCATATCCCCTATGCCAAGATCCTGACCCAGGTTTTGGTTATGGTTGGCAATTACGTTTTCAGCAAGTGGTTTATCTTCGTCGGCAGAAAAGATCCGGATCAGGATAAGGAACCATCAGATGGACTATCTTGAGGCGCAGGATTACCTCAAGTCATCCCTGGCTTTTGGCATTCGCCTGGGGCTGGACCGGATGCGGCGACTGGTCAGCTTGCTGGGACATCCCGAGCGGCAATGCCGGTTTATCCACCTGGCCGGTACCAACGGCAAGGGCTCGACAGCCGCATACTGTGCCGCCATATTGGCCAGTGCGAATCTTAAGGTCGGCATTTTCACGTCGCCCTACCTGATTCGACTGACCGAGCGGATTCGCGTCATCGACGGCCGATCGGGTCTTGAGGCTTTGTCCGGCGATGAATCACATGGGGAGATCGACTCGCAAGCTTTTGCTGAACAGATGAGCCAGGTGGCCGGGTGTGTTGACCAGATGCTCGCGGAAGGGCTGGAACGGCCGACAGAGTTTGAACTGCTGACGGCGGTTGCGTTCCTGCATTTCGCAAAATCTAACTGCGATATCGTCGTCCTGGAAACCGGACTCGGTGGCCGGCTCGACTCCACCAATGTCATTGAAAATCCCCTGGCGGTCATTATCACGGCACTGGGTTACGACCACACGGATCGCCTGGGTGCCACGATGGCCGAAATCGCAGCGGAAAAAGGCGGTGTGATCAAGTCAGACGCACCGGTTTTTTTCTACAATCCTTTTGACCTGGATCTGACTGGCGAGGAAGCCCAGACTGCGCTGAGTATCATATCAGACCAGTGCAAACGCCAGGGTGCTGACCTGCACTTGGTCAGCGCCGAAGATGTCATGCTCGAATCGTTTGGCTGGGACGGTCAGCGATTTCGGGAGGCTGACAGCGGCAAGGTCTACCAAACCGGTTTGCTCGGACTGTTCCAGCCTGTGAACGCTATGCTGGCGGCATCTGCCTGCCAAAGTACCGGGCTTGTGGATGACGTATCTGTTCGGGAAGGCATTCGCCTGGCCCGTTGGCCCGGCCGCCTGGAGCTGATGCGACGCCACCCGCCCCTGATCCTGGATGGCGCCCACAACCCGCAGTCCTGCCGGGCGCTGTCTCAAGCGCTGGGCCGGCTGGTCCAGGGACAGCCAGTTGTCTATCTGGCCGGCATGCTCGCCGACAAGGACTATCCCGCCATGCTCAGCCAGGTGTTGTTTAACCCGTCCTGCCCAGCCGTGGGATTTGTCTCGGTAGCCCCGGACAGCCCCAGGGCTTTGTCGGCTGAATTGCTGGCCGAAACTGTCCGGGATTTAGTCGGGCAATTGCATAAACCACACGAGAGCGGTTATAATGTCTTGGATGCGATTTTCTCCGCGGAATCCATCGCCGATGGCGTCAATTTGGCGCTGGACCTAGCCAACCAGGCAAATGTACCGCTTTGCATATTTGGTTCGCTCTACATGATCGGCGAGGCCCGCAAGATCCTATTGACTCAGGAGGACCGGCTGTGGATTGGCACAAGCTGATCAGTCAAATTGAATATCTGACACAAGACGATCTTGAGATGCAAAACCTTCAGAAGAATCCGATCCAGGCAATGGACCGGCTAAACAAGGCTGTCCGCCAATTGCAAGGCGGCAATGGCGACATCGCCCTGATCGCGCTGCGCTCTCTGACTGGACAGCATCCCAGATTCGGTTTAGCACATCTGGCCCTCGGATTGGCATTGGCCCAGGCCGGCGAAGCGAGAGAAGCGGAGATCCATATTCGCCATGCCTTGCAAAGCAGTCGCCGGCCCCTTGACCTCGCGCTTGCTGAACAAGCGCTTGGCGGACTGGCAGGCGGCAAAACAACGCCAATCGCCACAGACGGACAGACCGCGAGACGCCAGACAAAGTCCCGCCCGCCCATTCACAGCAACAACCTGCTGGAGAAATCCAGCCGCAAAAATCCGGTTAGAATGGCGAGCAGCCGTGAGCGCCAGGAGGTGCTGGCCAAGGGTGATTTGGCAAATCCGGATGAAACCCGGGTCCAGTTGCGCCGGGCGCCGGCTGAAATCCTGCGAATCGCGCTGCCGGTTGCGGCCGTTGTCCTGATTGTTGCCGCGATTGTCTTTTTTGGCATTCGCCTGGCGGGTGATGCCAGGACAGCCAGACAGCTCAGCCAGCAAAACCAGGAACGTCTGGACTGGCTGCTGACGCGGCTTGAAACCCTGGATGACGAATCGGTCCAATCTTTGCTTGGCGACTACGAACTGGCATTTAGCGAGCCGTCTGCAGCTCCAACCGAGACTGAGCCTGTTGAAACACAACCAGAATTGACATCTGAGACCGCAGCCGAAACGCTCTTCGAGACCACTGTCGAGACGACTGCAGAGCCGGCCGAGACAACCGCCGCCCAGACGTCAGCCGCGGTGGCGCCGGAGCAGCAGATTATGCTGTCAGCCGAAGCCGTTTTTAGCCAGGCGCAAGCCGCTATGGCCAGTGATCTGATTCTGGCCGGCAACCGGCTGTTGGAGGCTCGTCTCCTGCTGGCCGACATCCCGGCTCAGACCTTAGGCGAAAGCTTTACGGATGCGGCCGCGCTGTCAGCGGCGGTCGAAGCAGAAATTGCCAGCATCGGCGAGGATGCCGCTGAGCTCAACCGCCGGCAGGGCATGGTCTTGTATAATCGTGAACAGTACGAACAGGCTTTAGATTTTTTCCTGGCAGGATACCAGCTGTTTCCCAGATCATTCGGCGGCGGTACGGCTTATTATTGCGGCAAGTGCTACCAGATGCTGGGTGACTACGAAAAGGCCAGACCATATTATGACTATGTCATTGCAACGTTTGACGGGCGTGATATCGCAACCAGCGCCAAGGCCCGCTTGAGAGAAATGGGATATTAAAACATCCCTTGGAGGTTATTTATGCATTATATCAGCACCCGAGGTTCTTCCGAGCGCTTCTCAGCCTCGATGGCCATCAAGCAGGGAATAGCGCCGGATGGCGGCCTGCTGGTTCCCAGCGAGTTCCCGCAGCTGTCGCCGGAAGATATCGCCAGGCTGTCGACCATGGACTACAAGGCCAGGGTGGTTGAGATTCTGGCGCTGTACCTGACCGACTATACGCCGGACGAGCTGGCTGAATATGTTGAGACCGCCTATTCGGAAGAGCATTTCGGCGAGCAGCCGGCGCCGCTGGTCCAGCTCAACCAATACAACGACAATGACTATATTCTGGAACTCTGGCACGGCCCGACCGCCGCCTTCAAGGACATGGCACTGCAACTGCTGCCGCACCTGATGACCGCGGCCATCCGCAAGACCGGCGAGACATCCAAGGTCTGCATCCTGGCCGCGACGTCGGGTGACACCGGCAAGGCAGCGCTGGAAGGCTTCCGCGATGTTGAAGGCACCGAGGTCATCGTTTTCTACCCGTCCGAAGGCGTGTCCGACGCCCAGCGACTGCAGATGATCACCCAGGAAGGCGAGAACTGTCATGTGGTCGCGGTCGAAGGCAGCTTTGACGACGCCCAGAACGGGGTCAAAGCTATTTTCAACGATCCGGATTTCAACCAGAAGCTGAATAGCGCCGGGACCAGACTGTCTTCCGCGAACTCCATTAACTGGGGCCGGCTGGCTCCCCAGATCGTCTACTACTTCTCGGCCTACGCGGATCTTTTGAGTCTTGAGAAGATCGAGAACGGCGAAAAAATCAATATTGTTGTGCCGACCGGAAACTTCGGCAATATCCTGGCGGCCTGGTACGCCATGAAGATGGGCTTGCCGGTCAACAAGCTGATCTGCGCATCCAACCGCAACAAAGTCCTCTCCGACTTCATCCGCAACGGCCGCTACGACCGCCGGCGCGAGTTTTTCAAGACCAATGCCCCGTCGATGGACATCCTGATTTCCAGTAACCTTGAGCGACTGCTGTTTGAACTGGCCGGCCGGGATGCTGACCAGCTGAACAGCTGGATGAATGACTTGGCTGAAAAGGGCCAATACCAGATCGACAACAAGGCCTTGCGTGTCCTGCAGTCGGTCTTTGTTGGCGGGTTCGCCGACGAGAAGGGTATCCTAAAGACCATTCTGGACGTCTATGACCGCTGCGACCATGTGGTCGATACGCACACTGCGGTTGGATTCAATGTCTATGGCCGCTACGCGGCACGTTCAGGCGATGACAGCAAGACGATTTTTGTCTCGACGGCCAGCCCATTGAAATTCAGTGCCGCGGTGAGCGATGCGATTTTCGGCAAAGGCTATAGCAAAGGTCGCAGTGAAGAGACGCTGCTGCAGGAGCTGGCGGCCGAGTCCGGACTGGAAATCCCGTTGACCCTGAAAGATCTGGGCAAGCGGGACGTGCGGCATAACCAGCTGATTCAAAAAGACGAGATGATGCAGACCGTTGAAAAAATCCTGATTGATTAAATCGATCAGGATTTTCCTTTGGACAACCAATTAAGCTGATTGAAAAGATTTGTTATTCGATCCTGTGCCGTTCGTGGATGCTGGCGAGCTTGAGATCGCTATTGCGCTCCAACGCCCAGTCAATCGCCCAATCTGATTCGAAAAGCAGAACCGGGACTTCGTCCTCGTCCAGCACGACCATGGTGGTGCTGGTCAGATTCAGATCGTCCTTTTCCGGGAAAGTGCCGTCAGCTTTGGGCAACACCCAGCGGGCATGCCTGTAGTTGAGTGCGGTTTGGCGAATCTCAACGTTATATTCGGCCTTGAGCCGGTATTCCAGAACCTCAAGCTGCAGAACCCCGACCACGCCGATGATAAAGGTTTCGGTACCGATGTCCGGTTCCTTGTAGACCTGAATGGCACCTTCTTCCGACAACTGATCGATCCCTTTCAGAAACTGCTTGCGCTTCATGGAATCTTTCGGTGCGACGCGCGCGAAATGCTCAGGCGGGAAGACCGGAATGTCATCGAACCGGATTTTTCGTCCGCTTGCGTCCAGCGAGTCGCCGATCCGGAAAATGCCGGGATCGAAAATGCCGATGATGTCGCCGGCGTAAGCTTCTTCGATCAGGCTTCTATCCTGGGCCATGAACTGCTGAGGCTGGGTCAGGCGGATCTTGCGGCCGGTCCGGACGTGATTGACCTCCATGTTCTTTTCGTAGCTGCCGGAACAGATTCGGATAAAGGCCATGCGATCACGATGATCCGGATTCATATTGGCCTGGATCTTGAAGATGAAGCCGCTGAAGAAATCCTCGACGGGCTCAATAATCCCTTCGTTTGAATTGCGGGGTACGGGCGCCGGCGATATCGCCAGAAATTCATTGAGGAATGATTCCACGCCGAAATTGGTGATGGCGCTGCCAAAGAAGATGGGCGTCAGCTCGCCGCTGCTGATTTTTGACTGGTCCATTTCATCGCCGGCGATATCCAAAAGCTCAATGTCTCCCATGAGCTGTTCCTGGTAGCTCTCGCCGATGATTTTGCCGAGTTCCGGGTCTTCGGTGCTGGTGACCTTGACCTTGACCTGGCTCGCGCCATGGTCGCCCTTGTCGGCATCAAACAGCTCGACCCGGTTGTATTTCCGACTGTAAACGCCCTTGAAGTCACCATCGGTGCCGATCGGCCAGTTGATCGGGATTGAGGCAATGCCTAAAACTTTCTCCAGTTCATCCATCAGGTCGAACGGGTTTTTGGCTGCCCGGTCCATCTTGTTGATAAAGGTGAAAATCGGGATGCCGCGCTGACGGCAGACCGTGAACAGCTTGATTGTCTGGGCCTCGACACCTTTGGCGCCGTCGATCAGCATGACTGCGGCATCCGCGGCGCAAAGTGTGCGGTAGGTGTCTTCTGAGAAGTCCTGATGGCCGGGGGTGTCCAGGATGTTAATGCAAAATCCGTTGTAATCAAACTGCATGACGGACGAAGTGACGGAAATACCGCGCTGCTTCTCGATTTCCATCCAGTCGGATGTCGCGTGGCGATTGGATTTTCGCGACTTGACAGAGCCGGCGAGATGGATCGCGCCGCCATACAGCAGAAGCTTTTCAGTCATGGTTGTCTTACCGGCGTCAGGGTGGGATATGATCGCGAAAGTTCTGCGCCGGGCCACTTCGCTTCCCAGAGACTTGGACATAGGGTTCCTCCAGCTGGACGATTAAGTCTTTTTAGCAGCCACAAGTATATCAGTTTTGGACCAACTGTTCCACTATCTCGATTCAGATGACGGTTTTGGCGGGGAACATCAAAAATTCTGCTCAAGTTTTTACCGATCCCGCCGATAAGGATATTGTCAGCAGTTGTCTGGAAGGATCGGGAGGTGATCCGTATGCGTGTTGAGAACCATGAAGCCATGAATCTGGTGCAGACGATCCAAAAGATCGAGCCCAGCCAGGAAACCCAGATCCGGTTTTCGCTCGAAGGGTTTCATCCGCCAGCCGGCGAAACAGGCTTGAAGACCGCAGCGCCTGGAGACGGGCAAAAGCCGATGCGGTACGCCCAGTCCGACCAGTTTGCCATTGCCCGCCACGGATTTGAATTTTCCTGGGCGCTTCAAGGCGCGGCAACCGAGCCCGGTAAGCTGTTTGTTGAAATCGACCAGGAAGATCAGGTCCGGATCAATCTGATCCGAAAATACCTGAGCCGGCTGACCGGACGTGAGATTTCGCTATCCGTTCCATCCCATTTCAACATCATCCAGGATCATAAGACATCCCGACTTGATCTGGCGGATGCCAACAACAGTCTGTTGAGTGTGATCCGCAAAAAGGATGACGGCGGCGGCGAGATTCTGACCATCGGCAGCGATCTGGACAGCATGATCTACATTGGTCACTTGAAAGACCAGCTTAATCTGGATGCGGATGCCTACGGCATGCAGGTTGCGGACCTGAATGACCATCAGGTCGACCTGACAATTTAGGACAAGGCGTCCGGACGACATTCTAAAATTGGCAGACCAATAAGTGTTGCAAAACGAAACATAGTATCGTACAATCATTTTATGAGTTCACCTGAGTTCAAAACAATGCTCAATGGAGGGTGAACTGATGAAACATGCCAATGACCTGATTCTGTTTCAAACGCAAGATGAACAAGTCAAAATCCCCGTCAGCATCAACCAGGAATCCGTCTTGATCAACCGCCAACAGATGGCAGTACTGTTTGACCGCGACATCAAGACCATCGGCAAGCACATCAACAATGCGATTGCTGAAGAACTTGAGGGATTGTCAGCTGTCGCAAAATTTGCGACAGTTCAAATAGAGGGCGATCGAAGTGTTAAAAGAGATGTTACATTCTACAACCTGGATGTGATCATTTCGGTTGGCTACCGCGTGAAATCTCAGCGCGGGGTTGAGTTTCGTCGTTGGGCAAACACTGTGCTTCGCGATTACATCATCCGTGGATACGCCCTGAATGACAACCGGCTGGACCAGCTGGGAAAAATCGTGAAACTCATGAAGCGAACCGGTGAACAGCTAGACGCTTTGCAGGTGCTGGACGTGGTTGAGAGATATGCCGGCGCGTTTAGGCTGCTGGATGACTATGATCACCAGTGCGTTTCAAAGCCAGCTGGACGAAAGGCGATTTACCGCCTGAACCATGAGGACTGCTGCAGTTTGATCCGTAAAATGGGTGAACAGGTTGAAAGCGATTTGTTCGGCCGCGAAAAGGATGAATCCTTTCGAAGCAGCATCAGCGTGATTGATCAATGTTTTTCGGATCAGGCGATGTATCCGAGCCTAGAAGAAAAGGCGGCAAACCTGCTCTATTTTATCGTTAAGAATCATTCGTTCTGTGATGGCAACAAGCGTATTGCAGCGATGCTGTTCCTCTATTTTCTGGACCGGAACAATGCCCTGCTAGTATCCGGCAGAAAGGTTGTAGACGATCATACACTGGTTGCTATGACGATCCTGATCGCAGAATCAAGACCCGATGAGAAAAGCATCATGGTCAATCTGGTCATGCAGATGATTTCGGATCACGCAATGTCTTGAACCGAGAACTGCTCAAGGTGCTGCAGATTACCGATACATGCCGGGATTTTGTTTTGACAGGACTAAACATTATTTCTGATTTATGCCATTCGAAAAAGGAACCCGTCTTTATAACGAAGAATGGCTATGGTGATCTTGTTGTCATGAGTTTGGAAACATATGAATCAAAGCTTGATGATTATAAATTAGATCTCGAGATTGCCAGGGCGTAGACAGAGCATCAGTTGAATCCTAAGCTTTACGGAGGCAGAGAGACGCTCAGTAACTTGCGTAGAAGGTATTCTGGATAGGTTCAGCATTCAGTTCTGATCAGCTTGAAGATGCTATTCTGTCAATGGAAGTTATGCCTTATTGCGGTGCGAAGCGAAAAGTCGGGGCATTAAGAAACAAAGGATACCGACAGCTTGTTGTTCAAAACTTCACAATTGTTTATCGCATTGATAAACAGAAGAAGCAAGCAGTTATTGTGACCGTTCGATATTCAAAAAGTGATTTCTGATATCTGAGTTATTACGCGTTTGGGTAAAAGTGAACCGATCCAATACCGCTGACCCAAACAAAAGGCCCGGTTTCTACCGGGCCTTTTGTTTGGGTTGACAGCTAAAACGTTCAGGTTTGCGATTAATCCTGGATGCCCGGAATCTTGGGCAGGTTGGTGAAGCCTTTTTCTAGGTCTGCGTCGGTCGGGATGAAGTCGACCATTTGTCCGGACTTGTACTGCATATAAGCGGACATGTCGAAGTAGCCGGTGCCGGAGAGGCCGAAGAGGATGGTTTTTTCTTCGCCGGTTTCCTTGCACTTGAGCGCCTCGTCGATCGCGACGCGGATGGCGTGGCTGGATTCAGGCGCCGGCAGGATGGTTTCGGCCTTGGCGAACAGCGTCGCAGCTTCAAAGACCGTGTTCTGGCTGACCGCACGAGCTTCATCCAGATGACCGTCATGATACAGCTTGCTCAGGACAGGCGACATGCCGTGGTAGCGCAGACCGCCGGCGTGGATGGCGGACGGGATGAAGTCGCTGCCCAGAGTGTACATCTGGGCCAGCGGTGTGATATGGCCGGTGTCGCAGAAATCGTAGGCGAAGCGTCCGCGCGTCATGGTCGGGCAGGAAGCGGGTTCGACTGCGATGAAATACGGCGCTTTTTTGCCTTGAAGCTTATCGCCCATATAGGCGCACATCAGACCGCCCATATTGGAGCCGCCGCCGGCGCAGCCAATGACGAGATCCGGGAATTCACCGATCTTGTCCATCGCGGCCTTGGTCTCCAGGCCGATGACCGACTGGTGCAGCAGGACCTGGTTGAGAACCGAACCCAGGACATAGCGGGTGTTGGGCGAGGTCACCGCGCGCTCGACGGCTTCTGAGATGGCTGTGCCGAGGCTGCCGGTTGAATCCGGGTCGCCGGCCAGCATCTTCTTGCCGATTTCGGTCTGTTCACTCGGGCTGGCGATAATCTTGGCGTCGAATGTATCCATGACAGCCTTGCGGTAAGGTTTTTGCTCGAAAGAAACCTTGACCATGAAGACAGTCAGGTCGATGCCGAAGTACGAGCAGGCCATTGAAAGTGCGGTGCCCCATTGGCCGGCGCCGGTTTCGGTCGTCAGGCTGGTGATGCCCTGCTCCTTGGCGTAATAGACCTGGGCGGCTGCTGAATTCAGCTTGTGGCTGCCGGAGGTGTTGTTGCCTTCGAATTTGTAATAGATCTTGGCCGGTGTTCCCAAAACCTTTTCCAGGTTGTATGCCCGGATGAGGGGGGATGGCCGGAACATTTTGTAAAATTCCATGATGCCTTCGGGGATATCGATAAACCGGTCGGTCGTATTGACTTCCTGCAGGCAGAGCTCACGGCAGAATACCGGCAGCAGGTCATCCAATTCGACGGGCTTCATGGTGCCCGGATTGATATACGGCGCAATTTTCTCCGGCATGTCTGCCTGGAGATTGTACCACTGGCGGGGGATCTCGTCTTCAGTCAGATAGGTGCGATAAGGAATTTTGCTCATATTGGTTCTCCTTTCGATTTTGGCCTTCTGGCGCCGGACAATAAAAAATGCCCCTCCTCAAAAGAGAAGGGACAGGAGATTCATCGCCTGCGGTACCACCCTGGTTGGCTGCCGTTCGGCAACCCGCTCGATCATGCCCGAAAAAGACAGGCATGGCCGCTGGGTAACGGGTCGGCATCCCGTTGGTTCCTACTTGCCATCAATTGATGAGGTTTCGGACCACCCTCACAAGGCCATTCAGCATGCTCGTGATACGGCCCTCACACCATCGGCCACTCGCTGAGATTCGTTTGCATTGCCTACTCGTCTTGTTCACAGGTTTAACTTATAACTGATTTTGAGTATAGGTTTGAAATGACCTGTTTGTCAAGGTGTAAACAACAGATGCTGAAGGGTTGTGGGAATTAGACAAAGGAGGGATACTGATTCTGGGCAGAATGGCGAAAATGTTTGAATGATTAGAATTTGCTTCATAAAAGTGAAACATTTCATCCGTGGTATTCGTTTATATAGTATAGACCGTTATTGATTCGCTTCTAGGAGGGCATGATGTCCAAACGACAGAAAATGATCAGAATCATTCGAGACCATCTTCGTGAACTGGTGATTGCCGGAGTCATCGTGCTGCTGATCGTCGGCATCTACGGTACAGTTTGCCTGCTGACGGACGGATCTATCGAGACCCGGTTGTCTGATACGGCGTTCGACTATGTCGAGACATTGCTGACGGGCCACGTGTTGCCGGAGCGGTACCAAGGCCGTGTCAATCTGATTCCTGCAAGCTTAATCGCCAATCGCAAACAGGAGATCCAGTCATATCTTGACCGTCAACTGCTGCCCGGCAGCAGCCTGATCGCCCGCGATTACGGATCACTGTGCTATCTGATCGACCTGCAGCTGAGCGGCAGCCTGGTGATTGAATCCTGCAGCTGCGAGATGCTGAGTGTTGATTCGGTTGAGCTGAATGACCAGTCAGCTGTTGTACGGCTGCGGGTTCTGGTTCGTGAAGCAGAACGCTATACTGGCTCCGGCACAGTGAAATCCAGCCAGGTCTATGAATATGACATCCTTTTCACCGAAATGGATGGCCGTTGGCGAATTAACGGGGCTTCCAGAATTATGCGCCTGCCGACTGATCTCGCTTGAATGCGGCTTGCATTTGTCTTCACCAATCGATAATCTGTAAGTGAAAGACAAATGAAAGAGGTGACCTGCGATGTCAACGACTTACGGCTTGCCGTTTGTAGCGATCCCGATGGGTGATCCCAACGGTGTCGGTCCGGAAATTATCGTCAAGGCCTTATCCAGTCCATCTGTTTATGACCAGTGCCGCCCGGTGGTGACCGGTGATGCCTGGTGTCTGGCGAAAGCCATGGATATTTGCCGGGTCGACCTGATGATCCATACGATCAGCGATGTGTCTGAAGCTATCTTCAAACCCGGATTCATCAATCTTTTTGACTTGGCTCACGAGGATCTCGGGGAACTGGAGATCGGCACCGTCCAGGCGCAGGCCGGGCAGTTGGCTGTCAATTACATTGAAGCGGCTGTCAAGCTGGCCCAGGATGGCCAGGTGGATGCCCTGGCCACGACACCGATCAACAAGGAGTCCCTGCGTGCCGCGGGCATTTCCGGTATCGGACACACCGAAATCCTGGCCGAACTGACCCAGACTGACAATCCTCTGACCTTGTTTGAAACCCGAGGCCTGCGGGTCTTTTTCCTGTCGCGCCATGTCAGCCTTCGCCAGGCCTGCGACCTGGTGACCCGTGAACGGGTTGCGGATGGGATCAGGCGAAGCTGCCAGGCTTTAAAAAGACTGGAAATTACGGAAGGGGAGCTGGCTGTCGCCGGGCTCAACCCGCACAGCGGCGAACATGGTCTGTTCGGGGATGAGGAAGTGACCGCCGTTGAGCCAGCCATAGCCGACTGCAAAGCCGAAGGCTATGCGGTGACCGGCCCGATCGGGGCCGACTCGGTTTTCCATCAGGCGTTGCACGGACGGTACGCTGCCGTCTTGTCGCTGTACCACGACCAAGGCCACATTGCGACCAAGACCCTGGACTTCGAGCGCACGATTTCCCTGACACTGGGTCTGCCTTTTCTCAGAACATCGGTTGACCATGGCACGGCGCTGGACATCGCCGGCACCGGCCAGGCCAGCGCCGTCAGCATGCAGGAAGCGATCCGGCTAGCCGCCCTTTATGCGCCCAGGTACAGCCGATGATCTTGCGACGTAAGAGCAAAACAGGTCCCAAAACCTGGTATCGACTGGACAACGCGGCCAAGATCTACCCGGTCATCATGCACTCGAGACACGGCGGTTACTTCCGCCTGTCAGCACTGCTCAAGGATAAAGTCGATCCGATTGTTCTGCAGAAGGCGCTGGACCACACGATCAAGCGTTTTCCGTATTATGCGGTGAGCCTGCGCCGGGGATTGTTCTGGTATTATCTGGAATCAACCGACAGCTGCCCGAAGATTGAGCCTGATGTCCAGAACCCGCTGCGGCCCTGGACGCGGCAGGATGCCAGAAATCTTTTGTTTCGCGTGCGCTACGACAATCGGCGGATCGCAGTCGAATACTTCCATGCACTGACTGACGGCAGCGGCGGCATGGTCTTTCTGAAGACACTGACAGCGGCCTACCTGCGGCTGAAGGGCGTCAAGATCGGAACCGGTGAAGGCGTTCTAGACTTGACCGAACAGCCGGATCCAGGCGAGATGGAGGACGCCTACAATCGCTTCTCCGAATTTCGAGTTGTTCACCGGCCCAAGGAAACCTGTGCTTTCCACTTGCAGGGGACAATCAGTCCGGGCCATCACTTGAACATTATCACCGGGATTCTGCCGCTGGAAAAGGTCGTGGAAGTCGCCCGCCGCTACAAGGTCAGCGTGACCGAGTTTCTGGCCGGCGTATACCTTTACCAGTTGTACCGCATCCAGCAGCAGGGCGGGTATGACACACTTTCCCCTGTCCGATTATCCATACCGATCAATGTCAGGCGATTCTATCCGTCCAAAACCTTGAGAAATTTCTCGCTGTACGCCAACCCGGGCATCGATTCAGCTTTCGGAATCTATACCCAGGAAGAAGTTTTCGGACTGGTACATCATTTCATGCGCTATACCATTAACGACAAATTTCTGAATGCCCTGATGTGCGCCAATGTCCAGCCCGAACGGAATATCCTGCTGCGCGCGTCGCCGCTGTTTATCAAGAACATGGCCATGCGACTGGCCTACCATGTGGTCGGGGAAAGTCGATTTACCAGCACGGTTTCCAATCTTGGCGCCGTCAAGGTGCCGGCCGGTATGGAAGACCACATTGAACGGTTCGATTTTCTGCTCGGTCCGTCCCATTACAATCCGGTTAACTGTGCAGTGGCCAGTTTCCAGAATCAGCTGGTGATCAACTTCACTTCGACCATGGCCGAAACCGATCCTCAACGGGCATTTTTCAAAGCCATGGTCCGCCTGGGGATACCAGTCCGTATTGAAAGCAACAATATATACCGGGAGGGTGTCTGATGTCTTACTGTGTCAACTGCGGCGTCGAACTGGACGCATCCGAAAAGAACTGTCCGCTGTGCGGCCTAGAAGTCCAAAACCCGAGGCAGCCATACAGTCCGGCCGCCAAGCGTCCCTATGCCCAGCGCCTGGATCCGGTCTATAGCCGGATCAACCGCCATTTCGTCGCATCAATCCTGACCATCGCCACGGCATTCCCGGCCTTGCTCTGCCTGGTGATCAACATGATCCTGGCAGGGAAATTCAGTTGGAGCCTCTATGTCGCCGGTGCGCTGGCCGTGGTCTGGGTCTTTGTGGCACCCCGTTTTATTATCCGCAAACTCAGCTTCATGCGCTTGTTCATTCCCGACCTGATCGCCGTGATACTCTATCTGCTGCTGCTCGAACTCCTGACGCCGGTCAATGGCTGGTTTGTTCCGCTGGCCATGCCAATCGCGCTGCTCGTCGGCTGTTTTGCCCTGATTAACGGCCTGCTGATCAATCACCGGATATTGAAAGAGTCTGCCATTCCGGCAGCACTGTTGGCTTCTGCCGGACTCGTCAACGTCGGCATCGAGATTATTGTTGAACTCTACCTCCACTCAGCATTCGTGCTTGACTGGTCGTTGTTCGTCTTGATTCCATGCCTCGCTGTCGCAGCGTTTTTCGCGACAATCGCACGGCGTCAGGCTATTCGTGAAGAGATCAAGAAGCGGCTCCATCTTTGACGCCATTACTGGTCTAGCCTTGAAGGAATTGACTAAAGGCAATTCAGAAGGCTATAATATCTGATAGGTCAGCTGTAGATGCTGATCAGATTTGGTTTGAGAATTGGAGAGCAGATGGACGTCAACAGTTTTAAATCCCGCCAGTTCCGAAACCTGATGGTCACCGTGCTGCTGATCACGCTTGTCGCGTTGCCATTGGCAGGTCAGCCGCTGGGGTTGGTTCCGGCGTGGGAAGACATTCAACCAACCCAGAAGCAGGACGTAACCCAGGGGACCAGTCAGTCTGAAATCGATGCAGCTGACGAAACACCCACCGAGACTTATTTTGAAGGCGCTATCTTCAATGATTCCGATTTTTTAATCAACCGCGGCAACAACCTCGTTGCTGGTGAAATTGAAGCAGACTTCGAGCCAGGCACGGACGCCAACGTTATTGATCCGGGTCTTTTGGCTTCTGAACTGACCGTGCCCTACGAATGGGAAATGGCAGCAGGGGATGCTGAGGACGAATCCAGTTTCGTTGAAGCCGACTACTTGCTCTACATTGCGGCCAATACCCTGAATTTTCGCGTCGGTCCCAGTACCGATTCAGCCAGCCTGGGATCTTTCGGTTTCTGTGATGAAGTCCAGTGCATCGGCGAAGGTGACAAATGGGTGCGAATTGTTGCCGATGGTCAGGCCGGTTATGTCTATAAGGAATACACCAGCAAGACATTCCCATTCAAAGCCGTCAGTCAAACGGTCTACGTTTCGGCCAGCACGCTGAATCTTCGCACCGAACCCACAACCGAATCAGAAATCATCCTTGAACTCGGCCGTGACGATAAGCTGACACGAACCGGCGTCGGCATCGGCTGGTCCGAGGTTAAAACCTCATCCGGCAAAGTCGGATATGTCGCGTCGCGCTATATCACCACTCAGACGCCAATCAGCATCCTTTATCCCAATCGCCCGACTTACAGCGGCGATATCGGCAAGGTTGTCGATCTGGCTTACAGTGCGATTGGTGTCCGCTACGTCTGGGGCGGCGCCAGCATGAGCGGTATGGACTGCTCCGGCCTGGTCCAGTGGGTTTACAAGCAGGTGGGTATCTATCTGCCACACCAGTCGGGCAGCATCGCGAAATACGGCCAGTCGGTCTCCTATGGCAACATGAAAGCTGGAGATGTCATCTGCTTTGATCTGAAAAGCGACGGCCGGACGGCCATTACCCATGTTGGGATTTATGTCGGCAACGGCTACATGATCGACGCCTCCACATCCAACCGCCAGGTGGTCCGGCGCAGTGTCAGCCGATTCCTGTCCTACTATTCCGGTGACCGGATCGTCACGATCCGACGCCTGATCAGTTGATTGTCGCTCATTTGAATTAGCCATTCATGCCGCCCGATTCGAGATCGAATCGGGCGGCATTTTGCAATCTTTTACAGAATGCTTGAGAAGAGCGGCTAAAATGCCTATAATGTATACTTGCATGCGGGTGGTGGCGTCTGGTGGCAAGGACCCGAATGAAGTATAAGAAAGGACGCGAAAAAGACTATGGCCAAACGATCTTTTTCCCGAACCAGTGTCAAGGCACGGCCGGTAACCTTCTTCATAGTTGCCGCCATCATCCTTTTGGGCCTGGTCCTGTCCATGACCGGATTAAAAGTTCCGATCCCGGGGCAGGAAGAGTATCTCAATCTTTACAGCGCATCTGAAATCAGATTCGGCATCGACATCCGAGGGGGTGTTGAAGCGGTCTTTGAAGCCAAGGATTATGACGGCACGCCGACTGCGGAGGAACTGGCTTCCGCCAGGAGTGTTTTTGAACTGCGCATGGACAACAGCTCAATCCTGGATCGCGAGATCACGGTTGACGAATCCAGCGGCAGAATCATTATCCGCTTCCCCTGGAAATCCGACGAAGCGGATTTCAATCCCGAGCAAGCTTTGAAAGAACTGGGTGAAACCGCCCAGCTGACCTTCACCGAGCCGGACGGTACGGTCGTCCTGACCGGTGCTGAAGTGGTCAGCGCGACTGCGGCCTTCCAGACCGATGACTTTGGCAACAGCGAGCCGATCGTACAGCTCGAGCTCAATGCCGAAGGCGCGGAAGCATTCGCAGAAGCGACCGCCAGACTGGTCGGCCAGGCGATCACCATCTCGATGGATGATACGATCATCACCTCGCCGACCGTTATGAATGCCATTACCGGCGGCAACGCGGTGATCAACAGAATCGGCTCGATCGAGGAAGCTGTTGCCCTGGCGGAAAAGATCAACGCCGGTGCCTTGCCGTTCGCGATGGAATCGATTAGCTCGAGCTCAATCAGCCCGACGCTGGGCAGAGGAGCGCTGGAGGTCATGACCACCGCCGGCCTGGCTGCCTTTATCCTGATCTGCTTGTTTATGCTCCTATACTACAGATTGCCGGGCTTTGTTGCCTGCCTCTCGCTATTGGGTCAGATTGTCGGCATCCTGCTGGCGATCTCCATTCCGCAGCAGACGCTCACGCTGCAGGGCATCGCCGGTATTATTCTGTCGATCGGTATGGGCGTTGACGCCAACGTCATCATCTCCGAACGGATCAAGGAAGAACTCAAAAACGGCGCTTCACTGCAGACCGCGCTGACCAACGGCTTTGACCGGGCGCTGTCATCGGTTATCGACGGCAACGTGACGGTGGCGATTGCGGCGGTTATCCTCATGATCTTCGGATCCGGTTCCATGCTGTCCTTCGGCTACTCGCTGCTGGTCGGTGTTATCCTCAATGGCTTGACCGGCGTCATCGCCTCGCGCCTGATGATCGGTTCGCTCAGCCAGTTCAGGCCGCTTCGAAAGACCTGGCTCTACGGACTGAAGGAGGGTACCACCAATGCGTAAGTTTTACAAGCATCGCCGCAAGTTCTTTCTGCTGTCCGCAGCCCTGCTGCTGATCGGCGTCCTGTTCGCAATCGTCTTCGGCATCAAGCTGGACATCACCTTCAAGGGCGGCAGCATTCTCAAATATGCCTATACCGGTACGGTTGACCTGGCTCAGGCCGAAGATGCCATTACCGACGCCCTGGGCAAGATCGTCACCTGCCAGGAAACAACCAGCCTGGGCGACCAGGAGCAGAACCTGGTGATCAACGTGGCCGGCAACGAAGCGTTAAGTCCAGACGAGCAGACTTTGCTGCAGGATGCTCTGGCGCAAGCCTTCCCGGACATCAGCTTTGAGCTAAGGGAAGCCAATCTGGTCAACCCGTTCCTCGGACAGGAGCTGTTTCGCCGCGGCATCTACGCGATTCTGATCGCGTCGATCCTGATTGTCGCCTATGTCTGGATCCGGTTCAGAAGCATTTCCGGCCCTTCAGCCGGCGTGATGGCGCTGGTGGCATTGTTCCACGACGTCCTGATCTCGTTTTTTGTCTTCGTGGTCCTGCAGATTCCGATCACGGAGGCACTGGTCGCGGTCGTCCTGTCAATTCTCGGCTTCTCGATCAACGACACCATCGTCGTCTATGACCGAATCCGCGAGAACGAACGCCTGCTGGGCGGCAAGATGGCGTTGCCCGATCTGGTCGACTTGTCGATCAACCAGTCGCTGACGCGTTCGATTAACACCAGTCTGTGCACTTTCGGCGCAGTGGCGGTTGCCTATGTGTTCGCTTCGATCTATAACATCGACAGCATCAAGCAATTCGCGCTGCCGATGATGATCGGCCTGATCAGCGGTACTTATTCGACCATCTTCCTGGCCGGACCGCTCTGGACCATGTGGAAGACGCGTAAAGGCCGTACAGGTTATTAAACGCAGCCAAGCCGTATGGCTTAAGTTATTCAAAATTTAAAAAGGCAGCAGGACGAGTATTGCTTGTCCTGCTGCCTTTTTTCGTGAATCAGAAAACCGATCTGAGAAGGCCTTGCTGAACGTCTTGAAAATAATCAAGAGGCATGACCTGCTGGCCATGCCTCTGATGTTTTGATTGGCGTGTTTTGGTTTCGGGATCAGCCGAAATAACGTTCGAGCAGGCCTTTGAAAGCCTTGCCGTGTCGGGCTTCGTCACGCGCCATTTCATGTACGGTGTCATGAATGGCGTCATAACCCAGTTCTTTGGCCAGTTTGGCCAACTCAACCTTGCCGGCCGTCGCGCCGTATTCGGCGTCAACACGGAGCTGGAGGTTGACTTTGCTGTCCGCGTCGACAACTTCACCAAGCAATTCAGCAAAACGGGCAGCATGGTCGGCCTCTTCATAAGCGATGCGCTTATAGGCTTCGGCAATCTCAGGGTAACCTTGGCGGTCTGCTGCTCTGGACATGGCCAGATACATGCCGACTTCGGTGCACTCACCGTTAAAGTTCATACGCAACCCTTCAATAACACGTTCGTCGACAGCCTTGGCAACACCGACAACGTGCTCGGCTGCCCAATTCATGGCACCTTCGCTAGCTTCGATAAATTTATCAGCTGGTGCTTTGCACTGCGGGCAATTGGCCGGCGGTGCCTCGCCTTCAAAAACGTAACCGCAAACTGAACAAGTGTATTTTTTCATGTGTAACCTCCAAAAATTTGATGTTGTGGCTATTATAACGATGTCGCATGTTGTATTCCGTAACATATGAACTATTTCGAACATGTTAATAAAACTTGAAAACAACCATGATATCGGCAAGCAATAACGAGAATGTTGATCGACTTGTATAAAAAGTAACATATGTTACGTTGATCGCGCATTGAACAGACAGGCTGTTGGTTGCCAGCAGACAGTCAGATGCCTATAATTGACTAAAAACACTTTGGAGGCGGACCTATGAAAGAAATAGCAAGCAATTCAGTCGTTCTTGCCCTGGATGCCCGGGCTGATCTGGCGGAAACCCCGGTCTGGGATATCCACCGCCAAATGCTTTTCTGGGTCGATATCGAACGGGGACAAATCCATCGATATGACCCATCGACAGGAAATGACGTAACATTCGGCTGTGGGCAGATGGTTGGATCGATCGGACTCAGAAAAGACGGAAGCCTGATCGCCGCCCTGCACCACGGGTTTTATTTCATTGATATTCATACGGGTCGCATGACGCCGATTGAAGATCCTGAGCAAGATCTGCCCACCAATCGCTTCAATGACGGCCAGGTGGATCCGGCCGGCCGCTTCTGGGCCGGCACGATGGGGCTGACCCGACCGCGCCGGCCCGTCGGTTCGCTGTATGTCCTTGATTTGGATCGGTCTGTCCGCAAAATAGCGTCCGGCGCCAAAACATCCAATGGCATGGCCTGGAGTCTAGACCAAAAAACCATGTACTATATTGACACGCACAACCGAGCCGTTGAAGCATTCTCCTATGACGCCCCGCGCGGTGAGATATCCGAGCGGCGAGTGATTGTTCGCATCCCTGAGCAGGAGGGCCGTCCGGACGGCATGGCAATTGATTCAGAAGGCATGCTATGGGTCGCCCACTATGGCGGCTGGCGGGTTTGCCGCTATGATCCAGAATCCGGCAG
Source organism: uncultured Saccharofermentans sp. (assembly GCA_963675845.1). GTDB lineage: Bacteria > Bacillota > Clostridia > Saccharofermentanales > UBA5734 > UBA8949. The sequence goes on from OY776634.1 coordinate 1,579,073, forward strand.
CAAGCTGGCCCAGATTAAACTGCCTGCAGAGAATGTCACGTCCTGCGCGTTTGGCGGCGCTGACTTGAAAACGTTGTACATCACAACCGCGAGCGGCGGATTAAGTCTTGAAGCGCTGGAACAACAGCCGAATGCAGGCGGGATATTCAGTGTTGAACTGGAAGTCGCCGGGTTGCCGGCAAACCGTTGCGGGTTATAGGCTTGAGGGGATTGACTCGTTTCATAAGCCGGCGTAGTGTAAAGGTGTAGGAGGGATCCGCATGCTGGAGCTTTTCGGCCAATACAACACCGCCAGAGTCTTTTCTGACCAAATCGACAAAACCACCCGGGAACAGGTTGTTCATCTGCTGGATCAACAATTTGTCCAGGGCAGCAAAATCCGAGTGATGCCGGATGCCCATGCCGGTGCCGGCTGCACGATCGGCACAACCATGACCATTACCGACAAGGTCGTGCCCAACCTGGTCGGCGTTGATATCGGGTGCGGTATGCAGACCATCAAGCTGGACCAGAAGGCGCTTGACTTTAAGCAGCTCGACCGTCTGATCCGACAGCTGATTCCATCGGGATTCATCGTGCGCAAACGGCCGCATGACCTGCTGGCACAAATCAATCTGGAACAGCTGCATTGCAAAGCTGCTGCCGACCTGAGCCGAGCTGAGCGCAGCATCGGAACGCTGGGGGGCGGCAACCACTTCATTGAAATCGACCGGGACGAGGACATGCGGCTGTACCTGGTCATTCATACCGGCAGCCGAAACCTGGGCAAGCAGACTGCCCAATACTACCAGCAGGCGGCTTCACGCCGCCTTCAGGGTCAGGGGATAGACAAACAGCTCGCCTATTGCGAAGGCGAGCTGCTTGAACAGTATCTCATGGATATGAAGCTGGTGCAGCGCTTTGCTGATCTTAACCGGCAGGCGATCGCGGATGAGATTATCCAAGCCGCCGGGCTGACCGTGCTTGACCGCATGACGACGGTTCACAACTATATAGACCTGGATCAGATGATCCTGCGCAAAGGCGCGGTGTCCGCCCGCCGAGGCGAGCGTCTGCTGATTCCGTTCAATATGCGGGATGGCAGCCTGATCGCAGTCGGCCGGGGCAATCCAGACTGGAATTTTTCGGCACCGCATGGCGCCGGCCGCCGGATGAGCCGCCATCAGGCCAGAAAACGATTGTCTCTTGAAGCCTTTCAATCAGCGATGAGTGGCATTTATACAACAACCGCCAACCGGTCAACGATCGACGAAGCGCCGGATGCTTATAAGTCTCCTGATGTCATCTTGAGCAGCATCGCCGAAACCTGCGATATTGAGCACAGGCTTCGGCCGGTTTATAACTTCAAGGCTGCTGAGTAGTAGTCAGTCAACGTAGGTGACGGTGTTTTCGCGCCGCGGCTGGCGTTCGCCAAGCTTCTCGTTGCCATAGCCAATCGCCAGCGCCAGCATTGGCTCATGGGTTTCAGGAATGCCGAGTCGGGCGCAAAGGGCTTCACCGCCGGGCGCGACCAGTGCGTTTTTGAATGAGCCGAGATAGCAGCTGTTGAGCCCCAGCGATTCAGCGGCAATCGCCATGTTCTCAATTGCATTGGCGCAATCAGCCATGGAATAGCCCCAGTCTTTTTCACCGGAGACGATCACGGCCATCGGGGCGTTGCGGAAGACGTCAAAACCGGGTTCGCTGGCCATCTTCTTGAACATCTCATTATCCGACTGCATGATAAACACCTTGTTCGCAGCCGTGATTTCATCGAGCATCTCACGGTTGGTGACAACCGACAGATGCCAGGGCTGTTGATTTCTGGCGGACGGTGCGACCAGCGCGCACTCGACAATTACTTTGATCTTGTCTGACTCAACACCTCTCTTGTCATACCCGCGGCAGCTGCGGCGCTTGAGGATGGTCTGAATGGTTTCGTTCATGATCGGGTTCCTCCTTGATCTGTAATCGATTACTAGATATTTGTATTTTACACCACTTTGTGATATTTTCAAACCAGAATTCCATTTAATGACTTCACCAAGCGGGAGGAAACAGTTTGGCCACGATAACCGATGTTGCCAGGTCGGCGGGTGTATCCGTTGCGACCGTGTCCAGGGTCCTGAACGGGACGGGGCAGGTCAGCGATTTGCTCAAGCGAAGGGTCATGAAAGCCGTCAAGGATCTGGACTACCAGCCCAACCTGATCGGGCGCATGCTGCGCTGTTCTAAATCCAGAACCATTCTGGTGGTCATTTCAATCCTGTTGCGCGACATGATTACCGGCATCCGGGACGCGGCAGCCGAGGCGGGGTATGAGATCATCATGCAGTATTGTCCCGAGATGGATGCTGATTTATCCCAGTTCACCATGCTGCATCGCGGCCAGGCAGACGGCGCTATTCTGGTTGAAGTCCAGGTACCGAAGGATGTTCTGGCATCGCTTTCGGCCAGTTACCCGATTGTCCAATGCGGGGGGGCCAACCAACTGTCCAGTGCCAACACCGTTTCGGTCAACTATGAGGATATCGCCTGCCAGATGACCCGCCATCTGCTGGATTTGGGCTGCCGGCGGATCGCGACAGTCGGTATCGTCGGACGGGGAGGCGAAACCGCTTATTTTTCACGCGAGCGATTGAACGGTGTCCATCGGGCACTGGAAGAAGCCGGCCTGGAAATAGATCCAGCCCTTCATTTCGACGGTCTGTTCGGATACAATACCGGCCTGGCAGCTGCCGATTATTTCCTGAGCCTGGACAAACTGCCAGACGCGATATTCTGCTTCCAGGACACCATGGCTTTTGGCCTGATTCAGCGGCTGGTCCAATCCGGTGTCCGGGTGCCTGAAGATCTGGCGGTTGCCGGGTTTGACAACACCGACCTGGCTAAGGTCATGACGCCGGCACTGACCAGCGTTGACCAGCCGATTTATGAGATCGGGCAGGAAGCGGTTCGAACCTGGCTGATGGTTGAGCAGGATCAAGGCAGCAAGATTGGCCGGCATGTCCAATTCGATGCCAGGCTGGTTCTCAGGGATTCAACCGAAAAGTTCCGAAAATTGATCTGAAAACGATTACAATTTTTATTGACATTCCAGCCAACACCTGTTATAACCTCATCGAACGGTAATTATATAAGAGGTGAGATATGGAAAAGTTATGGTCCAAGTACTATGTTGTCATGCTGCTGGTCAGCTTCCTGATGTTCTTTGCCCATTACATGCTGGTCACGACCCAGGCAGACTACACGATCAAGATCGGTGGATCGCCGGCTATTGCCGGGATCGTCGGTGGTCTGTTTACAATCATGGCGCTGGTCGCCCGTATGGCATTCGGCGTGGTTCTGGACCGGGCCGGCCGGTGGATCGTTATTATCATCGGGTCGGCGGTCGTGCTGGCGGTTTCTGTTCTCTATCCGCTGGCGGCCGTGGTACCGATGTTTCTGCTGTTTCGCATGATCAATGGTGCGGGCTTTTCCGCGTTTACAACTTCGGCCAATACGATTATTGCCGATCTGGTTCCCGAGAGCCGCCTGGCGGAAGGGATCAGCTATTTCGGGGTCGCCGGCACCTTGGCTACCGCACTGGGTCCCGTGATCGGATTGTACCTGGCCGGCATCAATTTCAACTGGATGTTTATTCTGGTTATGGTCTTGTCAGCCGGCGCGTTCGGACTGGCCTTGACGCTGCGTTATGAGAAGCACCGTCCTGTTGTCAAGCGCCAGAAGGGCCGGATTAAAATTCTTGAAAAATCTGCACTGCCAAGTGCTGTCGTGACGTTGCTGCTGAGTCTGCCGCTGGACGCGATTATGATCTTCATCGCGGCCTACGGGCAAGATCGGGGCATGAAGTACGCCAGCCTGTTTTTCCCGGTTCACGCCGTGGCCATGATGCTGGCGAGAATTACGCTCGGCCGCCTGGCGGATCGGATCGGCCCGACAAAGATTTTTGTCGCGACCATGGTGCTGGGCATCCTCTCTTTTGTCTTGCTGGCCTTTGCCCGGTCCGACTTGCTGATGATCGTTGCGTCCTTTATCTTCGGTATTCCGATGGGCATGTCGTTCACGGTTTTGAACTCGATCATGATCCGGCTGTGTCCCAAGGATTCACTGGGGGCTGGCAGCGCAACACTGTTCGCTTTTGAAGATATTGGATTTGGCCTGGGAGCGATTATCATGGGTTTTGTCATCCAGTTTGTCAGTTTCACGGCCTTTTTTCTGCTGGCGGCAACGTTGTTCACCGCGTCAGTGCTGGCCTATCTGGTGCTGGTCGCGCCCAGGGTTAGAAATATGCATATCAAGCCCATCGAACCGGTCAATCTGGTAGAATAATCCTATAGGAATTAGCGGGGTGAAAGTCATGCAAAAGATCGGGATCGGCATAATCGGGACTGGAATGATGGGCAAGACACATGCCTATGGCATTAGAAACCTGCCATTCTACTACAGCGACCTGCCGTTCGACGCGTGTCTGGTCGGCGTCTGCAGCGGTCATTCTGAGCGAGCAGAACAGTTCCGGGATCTGCTGGGATTTGACTTCGCGACGGATGATTTCAAAGCACTGGTTGCGCACCCGGATATCGATGCGGTCTGCATCTGCGCGCCCAACCACCTGCACTACCCGATGGTTATGTCGGCAATTCGAGCCGGCAAGCACGTCTATTGCGAGAAGCCACTGGCGGCCAATGAGCAGGAAGCCAACGCTATTGTCGAAGCCCTATCCGGTCAGAAACTGGTGCACCAGATTGTATTCAACAACCGTTTTTTACCGGCCACGATGCGCGCCAGGCAGCTGATCCAGGACGGCTGTATCGGCAGGGTGCTGAACTTCAGGGCGTCTTATCTTCATGCCGGGTCTGTCGATCCCAAGCGGCCGATCGGCTGGAAACAGGACAGTCAATTCGCTGGCGGTGTCCTGCTGGACCTGGGGACCCATGTCCTCGACCTGATGCGCAGCCTGCTCGGTGATTATCGCCGGGTGATGGCCAAATCTCAGATTATCCTGCCGCAGCGGCCTAACCGCGCCGGCGACATGGTTGATATTGAAGCTGAAGACAGTTTTTTGATGCTGGCAGAAATGATGGACGGCAGCCTGGGCACGCTGGAAGCGACCAAGGTCGCGACGGGCAGCAACGACGAACTTCGGTTTGAAATCCACGGTGAGCTGGGCGCTATTCGGTTCAACCTGATGGAACCCGAATGGCTGGATTTCTTTGACAACACCGACCCTGAAGCGGATTTGGGCGGCAACCGCGGATTCAAGCGTATCGAGTGTGTCGGCCGCTATGCCTGGCCGGCCAGTGCCTTCCCGTCGGCCAAAGCCACGATCGGCTGGCTTCGGGGGCATGTCCACAGTCTTTACAGCTTTTTAGACTGCGTGTCGACCGGACGTCAGGCCACCCCGTCGCTATTGGATGGCGCCTATATCCAGCATGTCTGCAACTGTGCCCGCCAGTCGGACGAACTGGGCAGCTGGATTGACTGCTGACTTGAACGGTCTGCTATAATAGTATGAGAGAATCCGTCAAGTATTGACTCAATCATCTTTGTCAGCTTACCTGAACTGACGCCAATTCGCTGCAAGCTTTTGCTGATTCCGGAAAGGCGTATATGACGACCTTATCTTTCATAATCGAACGACATTTATGGCTGGTTATTCTTCTGCTCATTTTCCTGCTGCCATTTGTGCTGCTGGCTTTAAGGAAGCTGATCCACGGCCTGAAACTGCTCGGCTTGTATCCTCGGGCGAGGCAACGAAAAGACTGGACTCGACGTGACATGCTGCCAGAACAGGTTGAAAGCCATTTCAAGGCAATAGCCTTGGAACATGCCGTGCGTTCAGTTCGCCGGTCTCGCAGCCTGGACAGTCTGCACTGGCAGATCTATAAAGGCCTTCTGCACTTGCGCCGCAGGTTGAGCAGGATTTCTGCCGGAATGATCAGCCTGGTACCATCTTCTCAATGGTTTTTTGACAACTACAACCGATTTTACCGGGAAATGCTCAAACTATCAGAGTTTGGTAATCTGAAAAAATTCCGAAAACTGCCGGTTCTAGCCAGTGGTGAGTCGAAAGGGTATCCCCGTATTTATCAGCTGGCCAGAGACATCGTCAGTTGCAGCAACAATCAATTGGATGAAGACAGCATTCTTCGAATGCTGAAAATCTACCAGCAAACCAACCCGCTTCTCGCCCGGGAACTCTGGGCGCTGCCTGATGCCTTGACGTTTGCCCTTCTGGAACGCATTGTTGATCTATCATCGGAGATGCTGAAGACCATTGACAGCAAGCAGGCCGCAGACCGGTCGGCGGATCATCTCAGCCATTGGCTGATCGGTGACAGCAATGACCATGATATGGCTGCCATCATTCGCAATTCAGTTGATCAGAAGCAGTTGGAAAATCAGGGCTTTGTCTCGCATCTGTATTACCGGTTCCGCAATATGTCGATCAGCGAAGTAGAATTTGCTGACTGGATCGCCGGTGCTCTCGACCAGGATCCTGAAAGCTGTGAAAAGGAACTGTCGAGAATTCTTGAACATGAATCCGAGCATGAATCACAATCTGAAGCCATGATCCGCCAACTGGTCGGCAGCCTGAATGTCATTGTCGATATGAGTTGGGAGCAGCAACTGCAGACTGTCTGTACAGTCGACGTTCAGTTTAAAAAGGATCCTGCTGACGTCTATTGCCGAATGGACAATATGACGAGAGGCCAGTATCGAATGCAGGTTGAGAAACTGGCCAGATGCTGCAGGCAGCACGAACAGGACGTCGCTGCGCAAATCACCGCCTGGGCTGTTCAAGATAACAAGCATATCGGTGAATATCTGTTTGCCAAAAATTATAATAAAACCAAAGCCAGATTGAGTGAAAGCTCCAAATGCTGCCTGGACCGGCCGATCGGCCGGCGCCTGTCGATTGTCGCATTTTCAGCTGCAGCCGGTCTGTTGACGCTGCTGATGACCGCAGGCGGCCTCTGGCTGGCTGCGGAGCAGAATAGCCTGAAGATCTTTCTGGTCATTCTCGGTATCCAACTGATTCTGATTTCCAGCAGCATCGCCATCCGCATAATACAGGAATTCGCATCAAAGATATTTTTACCCAAACCCCAGTTTTCCATGGATTACGATGAAGGCATTCCGGACGAAGACCGTACGGTTGTTGTCATGCCAGTCCTTTTGACCAGTACTGGACAGGTTGAGGAATATATTGACAGAATGGAAAAACATTACCTGGCCAACCGCCAGAATAATCTGCACTTTGCTATTTTGGGTGATTTCAAAGATGCGGACAGCCAAACCATGCCGGGAGACCTGGAACTTATCCAGACGGCAGTTAACGGTGTTGATAAGCTCAACGCCAGATATCCTGAAATGGCGTCGCGCTTCATGCTGCTTTACCGCCCCAGGCAATGGAATGAATCTGAGAGTGTCTGGATGGGCTGGGAGCGGAAGCGCGGCAAACTTGAACAATTGAATGCCTTGATCATGGGTGAACGAAACACCGATTACGAGATGCCGGTTGGCAGTTTTAGGCTGCTGAGAAAATGCCGCTACGTGATCACCCTGGACGCGGATACTGAGCTGATTCTGGAAAGTGCGATCCAGCTGGTTGCGATTATGGCCCATCCGCTTAATCGGCCGAAACTGGATGAAAAGAACAGGAAAGTTATCAGCGGTTATACCATTGTGCAGCCCCAGATCAGAAACAGGATGCCGGGCTCCACAGCCAGCATTTTTTCGAAATTGTATTCAGGACCGGTTGGCGTTGATCAGTATGCAACCGTTATTTCCGATGTCTACCAGGATGTCTTCGATCAGGGCACGTTTGTTGGCAAGGGAATTTATGATGTCCAGGCTGTCCATCGGCTGCTTCACGGGACCATTCCCGAAAACTCTGTGCTCAGCCATGACCTTCTGGAGGGCAGCTTGACCCGCTGCGCCTTTGCCAGCACGGTCAAGATGATGGATCGTCACCCGACCGGCATCATCAGCTACATCCGACGTGAGCACCGTTGGATCAGGGGGGACTGGCAGCTTCTGCCATGGCTGTTTAGGCCAACCTCACTCAACTGGCTGTCAAAATGGAAGATCATTGACAACCTGCGCAGAAGTCTGGTGCCGATCGCCGAGATGCTGCTGATCCTGCTCTGTGCAACCGTATTGACCAGCGCGACATGGCTTTGGCTGCCGTTCATTTGCTTTGACGCTGGGTACCACATCCTGACCTATCTGATCCGGATCATCATTCAAAAGAACCGTAATCCGTCCATGCGACTGGCCTTCTTTGGCTTTGTCAACCAGATTTTCGCACGTCTGCTGCAGCTGCTGACCGAATTGACGCTGATTCCCAGCCGCAGCATGCTGACTGCCGATGCGATTATCCGGACGATTTACCGCATGTTGATCAGCCATCGAAAACTTCTGGAATGGCAGACAGCTGAAGCCGTTGAGCGACAGGTGTCGAATACGCTGGCCTTTCACTTGCGCAAGCTCTGGCCGGCCTGGCTGCCGACAGTTGCCCTGGCTGTCGGCGCAGCGTTCCACCCATCCAGCGCCTGGACTGTCGCCCTTTATATTATTGCTGCGATTTGGTTTGTGTCGCCATTGACGGCTTATCTGTTCAGCCAGCGCCGTTCACCGCGCCTCAAAAAAGCACTGAGGTCCGAGCAGGAACTTCGCCTGCGAATTCTGGCAAGGCGAACCTGGAACTTTTTTGAGGACTTTGCCAGCGAAAAGACCCACTGGCTCTGTCCGGACAATTATCAGCAGTATCCTGGTCCCAAGCTGTCCGACAAGACATCGCCGACCAACATCGGCCTCCAGCTCTTATCAACGCTCTCGGCCCATGACTTCGGCTTTATCAGCACCAGCCAGCTGATTGATATCTGCGAGCGGATTCTGAATGCCTGCGAGCAGCTGCCCAAGTGGCATGGCCACCTCTACAACTGGTACCAGATTGAGACACTTCATGTGCTTGAGCCACAGTACATTTCCACGGTAGACAGCGGCAACTTCACAGCACATATCCTGTGTCTGAAGAACGGCCTTGAAGAACTCCTGTCAAAACCAATTTTGTCACACGTATCGATTGTCGGTCTGCAGGATTCTCTGACTGCAGCAGGCCTTGCGGATTGGGGAGAACACGACCGAATAGACAGCATCCATGATCTGAAGAAATGCCTGGGCAGTTTACGGGATGCGCTGGACACTGAGCCTGTCGATCAAAAGTGGAAGGCTCGTATCAGACGACAGGCCGATGCCCTGCTTGAAGATGCCGAACTTTGCCAGGACAACGCCGATCTCGATGTATTGCCGTGTTTAGCGGATATGACTGAAACCAAAGACTTGATCAGCCGCATCCAACTGCTGTCGATTCGCATCGACCGACTGATCAGCCAGACGGATTTTAGCCGGCTGTTTGACAAAAAGCATCAACTTTTCTCGATTGGCTATCACGTCTCATCCCAGACAGCCGATCAGGGACGCTATGACCTGATGGCTTCGGAAGCTCGGCTGACCAGCTTTCTGGCCATTGCCAAAGGGGATGTCCCAAAGGATCACTGGTATGCGCTTGGTCGGCCTTTCACCTTGATTCGAGGCACGCCGGCCATGCTTTCCTGGAGTGGTTCGATGTTTGAGTACCTGATGCCGAATCTGGTCATGGCGACGCCGCCCAGCAGCATCTTTGAGCAGAGCTGCCGCGCAGCGGTCAATCGGCAGATCATCCATGGCCGCCGCATGAAACAGCCCTGGGGCGTCTCAGAGTCCCAATACTACGCTTTTGACGTTAATTCCAACTACCAGTATACGGCGTTCGGTGTCCGGCGTCTCAAACTGCAGTCAACAATGCGCCCCGCCCGTGTGGTCGCGCCATACGCAACCATCCTGGGCCTGATGGTCAAGCCCAGGGACGCCTTGAAAAACATTGACCACCTTTACCAAATGGGTGTTTCCAGCGACTATGGTTTTTTTGAAGCCCTGGATTTTTCCAAGCCGGATATGTCTAATCTCCGACAGTATTCGGTGGTCCAGAGCTTTATGGTCCATCATCTGGGCATGAGTCTGGTCGCGATCGACAACGTGCTGAACCGTTCAGTTATGCAAAGCCGCTTCCATCGCGAAGCTATGGTCCGTGCTTCGGAAGTTCTGTTAGAAGAAACTGCAGCGGCAGGTATGGTCAATGTATCCAGGCGTCGCTATACAATTAATATCAATGCCAGAGAAGAAGGCGAACAAAAGGACGAAAGCCGCCTGATTACCCAGGCCGGGTTGGAGCGACCGGTTGTCCATATGCTGGGCAACCGCAGCTTTCAGCTGATGGTGACATCCGACGGCGAAGGGTTTTCCGGCTGTGACGGACAGATGGTCAACCGCTGGCGACCAAACCTGAGCGGACCCGGCAGCGGAAACTTCATCTACATTCGCAATCTGGACAGCCAGGCTGTCTGGAGCAATACGTTCCAGCCGACCTGTACAAGACCCGACAGCTACCAGGCCATGTTTTCGCAGGACAAGGCAGAATTTCGGCGCCACGATGGCAGCATTGTTACTCGGACCGAGATAACAGTTGCTCCCTTTGACAACTTGGAGATCAAGCGGGTTTTTCTGAGCAACCATGGACAACTGCCGGTGCTGCTGGAACTGACCAGCTATCTTGAAGTCGTCGCTGATCGTTACCGTAATGATGCCGCACACCCTGCTTTCAGCAAGCTATTCATCGAAACAGATTATGACCCGCAGCGACAAATGCTGACGGCTCATCGGCGCCGGCGGCAACCGGACGATCCGGATCGATATGTGATGCACAGGCTCGTTTCGACGAATACTGACAGTAGCGAAGTCCAGTATGAAATTGACCGCAGAAGCTTCATCGGCAGGAACGGTTCCCCCATGAAGCCGCAGGCGCTTTTCTCCAGACAGGCGCTGTCCAGTCATACAGGTTTTTCGGACGACCCGATTCTCAGTCTCAGGACCGCAGTGGAAATCATGCCGGGTCAGACCCGACAACTGACTTTTCTGACCGGCTTCGGCAGTGACCAGGCGGCCATTGATGAGATCAATACGCATTTTGACCTATACCGGGATATCGATGACATCTTCGGTCAAGCCCTGACCAGCAGCCGGTTACGCATGCGCTACCTCTCAGTCTCGCCAGTTTTTTTAAACGCCGTCCAGAACCTGCTTTCACCTATCTATTATCCTAACCGCAGCTTTAGGGGGCTGGTTGAAAGCATTGAACGCAACAAGCTCGGCCAGAGCAGTCTATGGCGTTTTGGAATATCGGGCGATAAGCCCATTGTTCTGCTTGATGTTGACAGCCTGAAGTCGGCCCAACTGATCAAGGATACCCTGCTGGCCTTTGAAGTCATGCGGGTTTATCATGTGGACGTCGACCTGGTGATCTTCAACAACGAACAGTCCGGTTATGCCATGGAACTCGACCACCTGATTCAGAACCTGACCAGCCGGCTTCAGATCTATAGTCGGCAGATGGAGCGTAGCGGGATCTATGTTGTCAACCGCTACCAGGTCTCAGACGAGGAAGCCGATCTGTTGCAGGCTGTGGCGAGCGTGAGGATCACACCTGATACTGGCTTGTTTTTCCGTCATCTCAAGCCGAGCGGACAAGCGGGCGGAACATCCGATCAACTCCGGCCGCACACTGGCGTCATACTGTTGAGCGCCGGTCAGGAAAGCAGTGAACAATTGCGCATCGATCATCTGAAGCAAGAGACAGAGGCGCTGGAATTCGCCAATGGCCTGGGTGGATTTGCTGATGACGGCAGAGAATATGTCATCCGGATCCAGAACGGCATGAAACCGCCCGCCCCATGGATCAATGTGATAGCCAATGACCAATTTGGATTTCAAACTTCCGAATCAGGCAGTGGTTTTACCTGGGCAGGAAACAGTCACGAAAACAAACTGACTTCCTGGTCAAACGATCCGGTTCTTGATCCGGCATCGGAGGCGATATACATTAAAGACCAGACAACCGGCGCCGTTACCTCGCCGTGTCATTTGGATGTCCATGCAGGCGGCAATTATCTGGTGCGTCACGGTTTTGGCTATTCCGTATTCGAGCACAACGAACTGGGGCTTGAGCAGATCCTGACCGTATTTGCGGCTCGTCAGGATCCGGTGAGACTGTGGCAGCTCAAATTGACCAATCTGGAAAATGAACCGAAAATTGTATCGGTCACCCTTTATGTTGAATGGCTGCTGGGTGTATCGAGGGATGTTTCAGCACCCCATGTGGTGACGCGTTTTGCCCCGGCACAGAATTGCCTTTTCGCCCAGAACGGATACCAGCCGGTTTATCGAAACCGACCCGCATTCATATTCTGCAACAAGAGAATAGCATCCTATACCGGCGATCGTCAGGCATTTCTAGGCCCCGGCGAATCTCCCAGATTTCCCCATGGGCTGGCCAATCCGAACCTGTCCGGCGATGTTGGCGCCGGCTTTGATCCCTGCGGAGCGATCCAGGTCAAGATCAGCCTGGACCCGGACGAAACAAAACACCTGGTCTTCGGGCTCGGACAAACGCGGGACAACGAGGCCGCATCAGTTTTGATCGAAAAATATCGATCGATAGAAGCCGCGTCTAAAGAACTTGAGCAGGTCAAGGCATCTTGGCTCGACCTGCTGGGCGGCGTGGTTATCCATACGCCAGACCGTTCGCTGGACATCCTGGTCAACGGCTGGCTCCGCTACCAGGTCTTATCCTGCCGGCTCAGGGCACGGTCAGCTTTCTACCAGTGCGGCGGCGCCATTGGCTTCAGGGATCAGCTCCAGGACGTTCTGGCATTTTTGGATACGCATCCGGACTTGGTCAGAGACCAGATTCTGACAGCCTGCTCGCGCCAGTTCCCTGAAGGTGATGTACAACATTGGTGGCACCCGCCGACCGGGCTCGGCGTGAGAACCCGAATCAGCGATGACCTGCTCTGGCTGCCGTACGTCACTTGCGCCTATGTCAACCTGACTGGCGACCAGTCGATTCTGACCGAGCGGGTCAACTGGCTCGCGGGCGATAAACTCAAGCCTCATGAGCATGAGCGCATGATAACGCCGGACCATAGCCAAAAGTCAGATACGGTCTATCAACACTGTCTCAAAGCGATCGAACACGCGGCCAGGTTCGGCGAAAACGGCCTGCCCCTGATCGGCGGCGGGGACTGGAATGACGGCATGAACATGATCGGCGCGGACGGCCGTGGTGAAAGCGTTTGGTTGGGCTGGTTCTTGTATACGGTCCTGCATCAGTTTTCGGCAATCTGCAGGGAGCACGGCGAAGCGGCAGACTGCCGGCGATTGTCCAGCCAGGCGGCCAACCTGACCGGCAATATCGAATCGTCTGCCTGGGACGGACAATGGTACCGCAGAGCTTATTTCGACAATGGCAACCCGGTGGGGTCATCGGTTAATGATGAATGCCAGATCGACTCGATCAGCCAGTCCTGGGCGGTGCTGTCCGGGGCTGCCGGGCCGGTTCGGGCTGAGCGGGCGATGGCGTCCGCCTTGAACAGGCTGGTTGACGACCAAGATCGGCTGATTTTGTTGCTCAAGCCACCATTTGATAAGTCCGTTGACAACCCTGGCTATATCCGCGGCTATTATCCCGGCGTTCGCGAAAATGGCGGTCAGTATACGCATGCTGCGATCTGGCTGGCGATGGCGGCGGCCAGCCAGAAGCTGACCAGTGAAGCCTGGCGACTGCTGGGTATCCTCAATCCGATCCGTTCCACTGAAGACCTGCAAGCGGTCTATCACTATGAGAAGGAACCCTATGTGATGCCGGCGGATATCTGCTCGGCCAAGCCGCATCGGGGGCGGGCAGGCTGGAGTTGGTACACCGGTTCCGCTGGCTGGATGTACCAGGCGATCCTGAAGTCCTATCTGGGCATCGAACGAAAAAAAGATGAGCTCGTCTTCAACCCGTGCATTGCCAAGGGTTGGACATCATGGCAGGTTGATTACACCTATGGCCGGACAACCTATGCATTGTATTTCAGCAAAGAAAAAGTCAACGGACTGGCCGTTCAACGGCTGACCGTTGACGGCAGTCAAGCGGAAAACAAGCGGGTGCGGCTCGTCGATGACGGCCGCACCCACCGGGTGGAAATTATTCTGGATGACCAGAAACACTAGATATTACTATCCGGAGGCTGCATCGGCGTCTCATAGCGCAAAATGGCCAATGCTTGAGTTTTTTCCGGCATTTCATCGTGGTTGAGCAGATAGATCCTGCCACCATGCTTCAGGGTCTGTACTGCCGCCTGGTCGAACAATTCCTCTTCGCCGAATTCAGGTTCGCGGTCTTCGGCCAGCACAACCCGTCCGCTTTGGCTGTCGCTTGAACCCCAGGCTTTGGCTTCCGGCGTCAGGAACAGCGTGTCGATCTGGCGGTGCATGGCCGCCGGCAGGATAAGGCGGATGTCCTCAATCACACGCGGTGTACCCATCAGGTTGCCCAGGGTATTCAGCGCCGCAGTCTTGTCTTTGTCGAAAGTGGGTTTGGCAATTGCGTAGGCGTTGGACAGTAGGATCTTTCGATCCATGACATCGGGTTTCCCGGTGACATGACCGTCCAGGATCTCAAGGTGGCTGACGCCGCGATAGATGGGATACAGGTAATCGACACAGTCCAGCACCAGTGGCAGGTTGGTGTCAGCCAGTGCTTGTTGGACAGCCTGGTCCACCTTGCGGAAATATTCCTCAATCCGGTTCTTGTCATTTTCTTTGCCGGAGAAGCTGCCGCCAAAAACGGACTGACCGCCCTCGCGGCGGGCGCGGCCGGAAGCTTTATGATGCTGCATCTGCTTTTCCTGGTCATAGGTTTGAATGATTGATTTAACAGAAGCCGGCAGGTCTTCCAGCTCGATCTCTTCCATGGTAGAGATTGAACAGCGGTAAAGTCTTGGATCGGCCAGACCCAGCACGAGCAAAGCGAACTGGCCGTTCTGGTCCAGTAACGGCAAAAGCGGCCGTATCATGTAGCGGTCTGCTATGGTCACGGATTCATCGCAGGCAATGGGCAGCTTGACGATTCGAAGGCCTTCCTCATTAAAGAACAGCGCCAGTCCTGAATCACTGTATGTCCAAAACATGGCATCATCGTATAATTCACGAACCGGTTTGGTGATCATTTCAATCACAGGTGTTCGTACACCTTGGTCATGCAGGGCCTCTTCAGTCGCCTTGACCATATTGCGCAGGCGAACCGGCCCTTGACCGGGTTCGACTTTTTCACCGGCAGTCGGCAGGTACAATGAGATGCAGGGGTATAGCCTGGTGGCTTGCAATTCACGAAGATCATCCTGGGTAAGAGAAGTCATAATCATCCCTCCGATTCTTGGATTGAACCTGGCCGTATCGTCCGTCGGGATTGATTCAACTGCCGGCGGGCGCACGGCGGCGATGTTTGAGGCTGCTGTTGATGAGTCTTCTGCATCTAACTTCATTATAGAGCAGTTTAGAAAGGCTTTCAATGAAGCCAAAACTGACGGGTACAAGAAACCCGCCAGGTCAGCATTGGCTGTAACGAAGGCGTCCATTAAATGCTTATGACAGGAAGTCTGCCGATATGGGACCTCTGAACATACACTTAATATTTGCGACCAAAGCCGTGTTTAGCCAAGTGCTTTTTGCATGACAGCATGCTGCTTCAAACGCCTGACTTCTTCAAAACCGCGAGATTCGAATAAAGACAGGAGGCCGTGGTAATTTTCTTCATCATTGGCCTTATTCCATCGGGGATAGGCTTCAGCCCGGTCGAATTCGCTGCCCGCTAGATCTTCCAGGACTTGGTCAAGCAGTCGTCCGGCAAGCCCTTTCCGGCGCTGTGACTGGGCGATGGTGAAGCAGACGATGGCACAGGTTTTGGGTGCGTCCCCAGCGTTGTCGATGAAATCAGGATAGAAAACCTTGATGCCGGGCATGGATGCCTTGGCATCGGCATGGCACCATCCGGCTGGCTGGCCATCCACATAGGCAAGATAGCCGCGCATGTCGCCAGACCGAACCATTCGTCCGGCGATTGACCGATTCTCTTCCGATGTACGCTGTTTCCAGACCTCGGCACTTGGGGCATGAAAGAAACAGCAGTAGCATTCCTTCCCCCATTCCTGGTGTTCGGTATAGGCCATTTCGTCAAAGAACCGGATGAAGTCGTCTTCAAGTTCAGGGGTCAGTTGCCTGATTACAAGATTCATGACTGAAATCCTCCTACTCGGTTCGAAGTGCCTGGATCGGGTGCAGCCTAGATGCCTTGTTGGCGGGATACAGGCCGAAAATGACACCGACGAAAACTGAGAAGCCGACGGCCAGGGCGATAACGTCCGGTGTCATGCTGAAAGCCATGTCGGCGATGATCGAGACGATGCGCAGCATAGCGCCGGAGATCAGGATGCCGATGATGCCGCCCATGATGCTGATGACCATCGACTCGATCAGAAACTGCATCAGAATACGTCCCCGGCTGGCGCCGATTGCCTTGCGGATACCGATTTCACGGGTCCTTTCCGAAACCGAGACCAGCATGATGTTCATGATCCCGATACCGCCGACCAGCAGCGAAATGCCGGCGATGCCGCCCAGCAGCAGACTCAGCGTGCCGAGCACCGAATCCATGACATCCAGGATTGAGGCCTGGTTGAGAATCCGGAAGGCATCGTCGTTCTGGCGGAAGGTAGCCAGCAACGCGTTTTCCAATTCGCGTTCGGCCTGATCCACCGACTGGCTGTCGACAGCCGCGGCGAAGAATGAGTTGAGCTTGTGCGAGAAGAACATGCGCTGTGCCGTTGAGTAAGGGACGATGACCTTCTGGTCAGTGCCGGAAAACGCCGAATCACCTTCCGCGAGCACGCCGATGATGACAAGCTGTCTGCCGGCGACTGAGATGGTTTCGCCGACGACTGTCCTGCGGCCGAACAGATCGTCCGCGACCTCAGCGCCGATGACGGCAACATTGGTCTGATCCGCCTGATCGGGCGTCTTGAGGAACCGGCCGTATTCAACGGTCAGGCTGCCAATCGTCATGTAGTCCGGCGTCGTCCCCTGGACAGTGGCCGAATAGGTCTTGGTGCCGGATTTGGCAACGGCGGGCTGGGTCAGGTTCGGCGCGACAAAGCCGATCGCAGCGGACTGGTCCCGGATCGCTTCGATTTCATCCATGGACAGCTGGCGGTCCCGGTCGATGATGGTGACGGACAGCAGATTGCTGCCCAGTCCTTCAATTTCGCTGGTGACCGAGTCTGTGGCGCCATTGACCAGCGAGATCAGGACGACCACGGCGATGACGCCGATGATAATGCCGAGCATGGTCAGGAAAGACCGCATTTTACTTGCGAATATCGAGGAGAGCGCCATTCGAAAAGATTGTAGAATCATAGGACGCCTCCATCCTCGGCAATCTGTCCGTCAAGGAGGCGGATCTTCCGATCGGCCTGGTCGGCCACATATTCGTCGTGGGTGATGATGACAATGGTATTGCCGCTGTCGTGAATCTCGCGCAGCAGGTCGATGATGTCGTGCCCGGTTTTCTGGTCCAGGTTGCCGGTCGGTTCGTCCGCCAGAATCAGGGACGGATCGGTGACCAGCGCCCTGGCAATCGCCACGCGCTGCTGCTGGCCGCCGGACAGCTCGTTGGGGCGGTGGTGGACACGGTCTCCGAGACCGACTCGCTCCAGTGCCTCCAGCGCGCGGAGATGGCGCTTTTTGCCATGCAGCCCCTGGTAAATCAGGGGCAGTTCAACATTTTCCAGTGCGGTCAGCTTGCCAAGCAGGTTGAAGTTCTGGAAGATAAAGCCCAGCTTGCGGTTGCGGATGGCTGCCAGTTCATTCTGGGTATAATCCTCAATGGCCTGGCCGTCCAGGATGTATTCGCCGCTGTCCGCGACATCCAGGCAGCCGATGATGTTCATCAGAGTTGACTTGCCGGAACCGGACGGCCCGATCACCGCGAGGTATTCGCCGTCGCGGATGCTCAGGGAAATGCCGTCCAGAGCATGCACTGCCTCATTGCCCATGCGGTAGATTTTACGGATGTTCTTCATATCGATCATGCCGGATCCTCCCGCTATTGGCCTTGGGCGTCAACACTGCCCGGCCGGCCGCCGAACCAGTAGTCGCCGCTGCCGTCGTCGTAAAAGTAGTTGATGGATTCGCCGTCAGCCAGCCCGCTGGCAATTTCAACGAAGCTGCCATCGGAAATGCCGATAACAACCGGCCGTACCTCACCCAGGTTATCCAGCGCGGTGGCTTGTCCGACATAAACGAAATACTCGCCGCTGGATTCCTGCAAGGCCTGCAGGGGAATCAGCACAGCCTGCTCGCGGCGTTCGACCGTGATCTTGCCGGTTGCCGACATGCCCAGCAGCAAGCCGGACAGATCCTCATCTTCGCCAAAGGCGACGGTCGCCGCAAAGCTTGTGCCGCCCTGGCCGACAATGCCCTGATCGGATACTTCCAGGATTTGACCGGTGTACACCCTGTTCGGCAGGGCATCGATGGTGATGTCAACCGGCTGGTCTTCCGAGACCAGGGCAACGTCCAGCTCATCGAGGTTGATGACCAATTCGGTTTCCAGCTGCCGCACACCGGTCAGGGCAATCGCGGCGCTAGGCTGCCCGTCACTGAGCAGGACGGATTCGATAGTGCCGGACACATCCAATGCGTACAGGCCGCCGGCAGCTTTGTATTGGAGTAAGGTTTGCAAAAGCTCCGCCAGCTCGCTGCGCTGGGCCAGCAGCCTGAGATACGCTTCACTCTCCGGAGATGCCTGCAGCTTGAACAGCCTCGTCGATCGTTTGACCAGGTCACCCGAATCGACCAGGATATCCTCAATCACGCCGTCAGTCCCGGTAATCACCATCGGCTGGCTGATTTCCAGGATGCCTTCTCCGATCTGGGTTTCATCGGACAGATAGACAGCTGCCATTTCATGATAGGGCGCGTCCCGGTCAGAAACGGTCACCGTGACCCATCCGGCGCTTGCCGACAGCACGTCGCCGTCAAATTTGGTATCCTCATCGACTTGAATGGTAACCGAATCACCCGGCGCTATGTCAGTGTCAGTTATCGGCTGGAATGTCACTTGCAGCGTGCCGTCCAGCGACAGCAGGGCCAGATAGCCCCGATCGGCGACGATCTCTTGTACCGACCCATTTTCCTGATCAGTAATCTCGATGACCCGGCCCGAGACGCCGGACGTGATGTAGCGCGACTCGCTCTTGTCAGCCAGCAGGTTGATCTGCTGATCCAGGCTGTCGATCTGGTCCTGGATGTCCCAAATCGTTCCTTGGAGCTCGACCAGATCAAAAGTTGCGATCAGGTCGCCGGATGAGATGTCATCGCCGATTTCGACCATGACCTGGTCGATCGGGACGCCGGCCTCAACCGGGATTTCGAAACGTTCCTGCTCCGCGCTCAGGTTGCCGGTTCCGCTGACGGTCTTCACGATTTCTCCAACGGTTGCGGAAACGGTCTGGATGTTGCTCAGATCGTCGGCCAGACGGGCCTGGATCAGGGGTCGGGACACGATGGCACCGCCGATGATGACGATGGCTAAAATTGCCAGGATAATCCACTTCCGGTTCTTCTTTTTCTGTTTTGCTGTCATATTGACCTCCATGATTTCCATCCCTAGTTAACAGAGCTTTATCGATTGCTATTCGATGTTGGTTGGCAGTTTGACCCGGAAGGTCGAGCCTTGACCGAGTGTGCTTTCAACCGACAGACTGCCGCCGGTTTGTTCAACGATTTTTTGGGTGATGGCCAGTCCCAGCCCGGAGCTGTCTGTGCCTCTGGCACGATCGGCCTGGAAGAAACGTTCAAAAACCCTGGCCTGATCGGTTTCCGAAATGCCGATGCCGTTATCCTCAATGCTGAAGATGGCTTGGCCGGATTTTTCGATCAATTCAATCCGGATGCTGTCGCCGGCATTCGAGAACTTGATCGCGTTGCTGATCAGGTTGATCCAGACCTCCCTGAGAAGATGCTCAGCCGCGCGGATGCGGACCGGAGCCAGATCAATGTCCAGGTTGATCCGCTGTCTGGTCCACTGGCTTTCCAACAGCAGGATGGATTGGCGGATTTGCTCATCCAGCATGAATTCAGCAGCCTGTTCGCTGATCTGGTTGCTGTCCAACTGGGACAGACGGAGCAAATCGGACGACAGCCTGGACAGA
The DNA here is from genome assembly GCA_963675845.1 of uncultured Saccharofermentans sp. Lineage (GTDB taxonomy): Bacteria > Bacillota > Clostridia > Saccharofermentanales > UBA5734 > UBA8949. Next base: position 1,599,247 of record OY776634.1, read on the forward strand.
CGGTGGCTCTCGTTGAGAATCAGCCGGGCGTATTCCTGCTGCTGTGCAGCTGCCAGTCCGTCTTTTTCAATCAGGCTGGCATAACCGGCGATGGCGGTGAGGGGTGTCTTGAATTCATGGGATACATTGGCGACGAAATCCTTGCGCAGGCTGTCGATGCCGGATAGGGCGCCGGCCATACGATTGAAATCTTGTGTCAGCTGGCCGATTTCATCCTGGCGACCAGGTCCGATCTGAATGTCGAAGTCGCCCTCGGCGATGTTGTGGGTGGCTTTGGACAACCGGTGAATGGGCCGGACGATGCCCCGGACGACCAGCAGGATCAGCAGGGTGCCGAGAATGATGCTGCCCAGAAAAACAAGCTGGGTCCAGTGCTTGATCCGCAGCATTTCCGCCTCGTGCAGCTTGAGAAACTCGGGCAGACTGACCAGCGTGCTTTGTGACAGGATGCGCATGACGCCGGCAAACGTCAGAGAATTCATGATCCACCAGATCGCGATAAAGATGACCGCGAAGCGGGCGTAGATCGACCTGAAGAGCACCGGAATTTTCATGGCAGTCTCACCGCTTTGTATCCCAACCCGCGAACCGTCACAATTTCAAAGGCATCCTGATCGGAAAACTTTTCGCGAAGTCTTCGAATATGGACATCGACGGTGCGCTCATCTGTCTCATTGTCGAGGCCCCAGATCTCGTCCATCAGGTCGGAGCGGGTGAATATTTTCTGTGGATAGCTCAGCAGCCGGAACAGCAGCTTGAATTCTTTGGGTGGCAGAAAGGTTTCCTCGTTGCCACAGCGGACGGCAAGGCTGTCCTGGTCAAGGGAGATGCTGCCGAATTCAAGCTGGTGCTCGTTGGCGATCCTGGCCCGGCGCAGCAGCGCCGCGACCCGAAGCAGCAGTTCGTCAAAATCAATCGGTTTGACCATATAGTCATCGGTGCCGGCGATAAAGCCCTGGCGCTTGTCGTCAATGCTGTCCAAAGCCGAAACGATCAGGACCGGCTGAAGATATCCCGAATCGCGAAGCAGCCGTGTCAACTCAAATCCGTCCATGCCGGGCATTAGGACATCCGCGACCAGTAGATCAACATGCTGGTGATCCAGAACCTCCAGCGCCTCGCGGCTGTCGGCAGCCGTGAAAACCTGGTAGCCGTCTCGTTCAAGATAAGCGGCGATCAGGTTTCGGATGTTTTCATGATCATCAATGACCAGTACGGCGGGCATGGCAGATTACCTCGTGAAAATGAGTCTGGGTTGAACCATCTGCCAGTATTCTAAGGCATGCATATGAACTCAAGATGAACGCCCTTAAGCCAGGGCATCGACCTGGCTTTGGATTGCCAGGATGGCGGCTTCGATTTCATCTTCGCGAGCCGGATTGGACCAATCGATGACGTGGCCGGACAGGATCCTGCCGTTCTTTGTAATGACCAGTTTTTTCATTTGCCGGATCGCCCGGTTGCCGCCCATCCAGGGTTTGGGAAACTGGTGCGTCACCAGCAAAACGGCCGGACGACCCTTGAGATCCTTGATCCGGCTCAGATATTGGCGCATGGTGGGACAGGCCGAAAAGGCATGGACCGGCCCGGCGAAAAGCAGGCAGTCGCAGTCTGCTGTATCCGGTGAATGCGTCAGCTGCAGGCGGCCGGACGCCGTCTGGTCATCGAGCACCTCGATCCGCTCGATCTGAGCGTCGTGGCCGGCTTCGTTGAACACTTTTTCGGCTCTTTGGATGACCGAAAGCGTGTGTCCGGTGATGGAAAACACGATCAGTTTGATTTTCATGCTGCATCTTCTCCTTGAATGTCTGGTGGACAATGCTGAATGACTACAAATTCTATTTTACTCCCAAAATCACCATCTGTGTCAGATTCGAGACTAAAAGGATTGTTGAATTGTTGGCGCAGCAGGCGGGTGTCTGAGTATCCAGGCAACGGCCGCTGCGCATCCGAGTCCGATCGCTCCTCCGAGTAAGAACGGCGCACCAGCCCCCCAAAGCACCCAGAGTCCACCGGCCAGGATTGAGGCGATGAGAAGGGACAGACCCTGGACCATGCCGTACAAGCCAAGGATCGTGCCGCAATAAGCCTGTGGCGCCTGCCTGACGATCCATGCCCGTTCAGCCCCGCTGATCAGGGCCATATGGGCGCCGTAGCCCACAAAGAGCAACAGGACAGCGAGCCTGGACGTCGTTAGTGCAAGCCCGAGGTAGACCAGGCCGTAGAGCGCGTAACCAGGCACCAGCAGCCGGCTTCTGCCCATCCTGTCAGATAGTTTGCCGGCTGGGAATGCGAGTGCGGAACAGGATAGGTTGTAGAGTAGGTAGAGTGCGATGACTTCAACTGTGGAAAAACCGATATCCCTGGCCTTCAGGAGCAAAAAGGCATTGGATGAATTGCCCAGGCCAAACAGGAAGACGATCAACAGGTAGCGTTTGAGCTGTTTGTCCAGGCGTAGATTGCGAAAAGTCAGGCGAGGGCGTTTTTGAATCGGCAGCCGCTTTTCGCGAACCCCGAAGATGATCAGGACGCCCAGAACCGCCGGGATGATCGACAGCCAGAAAGCCCGGTTGTAGCCGAGCCCGGACCAGAGGAAAAGCAGCGCCAGGGCAGCCCCGCCGGCAGAGCCCGCCATATCCAGCATCTTGTGCAGGCCAAATGAGCTTCCCAAGCGGCTGTCATGGCTGGCGGCCGCGACCATAGCGTCGCGCGGTGCGGTTCGGATGCCCTTGCCGATCCGGTCAAATACGCGGGCAGCCAGGATTCCGGCCCAGCTGGCTGCTGTGATCAGCAGGAGTTTATAGATAATCGCTGTGAAGTATCCGGCAAAGGCCAGGCGCTTCTTGTTCTGGTAAGCATCGCCGATATAGCCGCTGAAAACTTTGAGGAATGCCGCCGCGCTTTCGGCGACCCCCTCGATCACGCCGATCATCGCCGGCGTCGCGCCCAGAACCGCAGTCAGGTAGAGCGGAACCAACGGATAAACCATTTCCGAACTCATATCAATGAAAAAACTAACCAAGCCGAGCAGAACGATATTGGACAGGACCGGTTTATTGCGCATGATGTCCGCCTTTGCTTTCTGGATTAGAAACCGTGTCTCAATTGGGTTGTAGCATCCAATTAAAATGTTAAACTGGCTGAGATGACATTGCAAGAGCATGAATGATTGGAGATGCGATAATGTTTGATTTTGAACAGCGACTGGATCGGCGCGGCATCGGCGCAGCCAAATGGCGAAAGATTGACGCAGCCGGCATCCAGGATCCGGATATCTGTCCGTTTTCAACAGCGGATATGGAGTTCAAGACTGCACCGGCGGTCGCCCGAGCGGTTGCCGACCTGGCGACCGCCGCGGTTTTCGGCTATGCCATGGTCACGGATGAATATCGGCAGGCTGTCTGCTCCTGGCTTGAACGACGGCACGGCTGGCAGACGAATCCCGACTGGCAGGTCCAGACCTATGGTGTCGTTGGCGCGATCCTGATCGCGATTCTGGCGCTGACTGAGCCGGGAGACGGCGTCATCATCCAGACGCCGGTCTACACGCCGTTTCAAATTGCCGTCAAGGCCAACGGCCGGACGGTTGTCGACAACCCGCTTGTCTTGAGAAATGGCCGATATGAGATGGATTTTGAAGACCTGGAAGCCAAGGCCAGCCAGCCGACAACGCGCATGCTGCTGCTGTGCAGCCCCCATAATCCGGTTGGCCGAGTCTGGAGCCGGGCCGAGCTGCTGAAAGTCGCGGACATTTGCAGACGAAACCAGGTGATTGTCTTTTCGGACGAGATCCATTTTGATTTTGTTTTCAAGCCGCACAAACACACCGTTTTCGCGACGCTGCCGCAGGACGTGCTGCCGGACTGCCTGATCGGGACAGCCGCGAGCAAGACCTTTAACCTGGCGTCGTTGTCGACCAGCAACATCATCATTCCGGATGAGGGTCTGCGCCAGCGGTTTGTTGAGCAGACCTTGCGCTCGATTGGCCACTTCAATTCCGGGTTCGGTCTGGTCGCGACCCGCGCGGCTTATGAGGGCGGTGAAGCCTGGCTGGATGAACTGTTGGAGATCCTCGATCAAAACCGACGATACTGCCTGGACTATTTTGCCAGGAACCTGCCGCAGATCAAGGCGATCGATCCGGAAGGCACATACCTGCTATGGCTGGATATGAGCGCGCTCGGCATGGACGATGCGGCGCTGCTGGCCTTCCTCGAGAACGACGCCCGTCTTACGGCCTCGGCGGCAAAGGGTTCGTGCGCCTGAATTTCGCCTGCCCGCGCGATTGTCTGGAAAAGGCCTTGGACCGCCTGGCAAAAGCCGTCTCGTCTAGGAGGACAGCGGAAAGCTGACCTTGAAGGTGATGCCGTGCGCAGAATCGCTTTCAACGCTGATTTTGCCATGGTGCGAATCGACAATCTTACTGGCAATCGCCAACCCAAGGCCATAGCTGCCTTGGGCGCGCGTTCTAGCTTGGTCGATCCTGAAAAAGCGATCGAATATATGGGCAAGATCTTCTTCCGGAATGGGATCCGACGCGTTGTTGACGGTGAGACAGGCCTTGTTGTTTTCCCTGTATAGTCTGACCCGGATGATCGTATCCGGCAGGGCGTGCTTGGCGGCGTTGTCCAGCAGGATGTCAATCAACTGGCGAATCTGTCCCTGGTCGCCAGAAATCCGGATATTTTCATCAATCTGGGCATCCAGCCTGCGGCCGGCTTCAAACAGGACGGCTTCAAACAGCAGGGTGCTTTCTGAGATGATGTCCGACAAAAAGATCGAGTCGTGCAAGACCACCTGCTTGCCGGCATCCGACCGAGCCAGGAACAAGAGATCCTCGACCAGCTTCTTCATGCGTCGGGCTTCATGGTCGATGTATGTGATCCATTTCAGCTCATCCTTGCGATCCTTGAGTTTTCCGGACAGCAGGATGGAGGTGTTGGCCAGCATGACGGTGATCGGGGTTTTGAGTTCGTGCGAGGCATCCGCGACAAACTGCTGCTGCTGCTGCCAGGCCTTGCGAACCGGTCGGACCGCGACCGCCGAGAGCAGCAGGCTGATCAGGAAAAAGGCGACCAGGCTGCCCAGGCCGATCAGGGCGTAGTTGATCAGTTGCTGGCGGATGAAGTTGCGCTCAAAGCTGATGTCGATGAAGCCGATGCTGTTCGTCCCATCGCCATTGTCATAGCTGTTGAACCGGAGGCTCAGGCTGCTGATGGTACCAGTCTGGCGGTCCTGGTCAGTGGCCAGCGAGACCGCCGACTGGGCTGTCTCGTCGGTCAGCTCACGGCTGAAATCGTCGATCGAGATAATTGCTCCGGCACTGTCGATAGTAACGAAGAATGTGGAGAAGGCCGAGTCCCCGTCAAAGGGCTTGTCCCTGGGATTGAAGTTGAGTATGACGGGATTGGGGCTGTCGTTGTAGTGCCCGCTCTGTACCAGCCGGCTGTATTGGACGTCCAGGCTGCGCAGGCTTTCTGATGTCATGCGGTTTTGCGAAGAAACGATCTGCACCGTAAAGGTCACAGCCAGCACGATGCTGGCCAGCAGCATTGTGATGACAATCAGGCGAATGCGAAGCGCGCGGATCATTGATCCGACTCGCTCAGTTTATAGCCAGCCATTCGTACGGTCACAATCTGCACGCGGGATTGAAGATAGCCCAGCTTTTTTCGGAGAAACGAGACATAGGCTTCGACATTATTGTCTTCCCTGTCTGAATCATGGCCCCAGACCTTCTCGATCAGGTGGTCTTTGGACAGGATCATGTCCGGATTGGCCAGAAATAGCTTCATAATTGAATACTCCTTGTTGCTCAGCGTCACCGACTTGGTATGGCTGGACAGCGCATAGCTGTTGAGATTCAAGGCGATATCGCCGCAGGTCATTTCCTCAAGGGCGACATCGCCGACCCGCCGGGTCAGGGCCCTCAGCCTGGCCAGCAGCTCTTCCGGTGAGAACGGTTTGATCATGTAGTCATCCGCGCCGGCATCCAGCCCGGTCACCTTGTCGCCGATCTCGCTTTTAGCCGTCAGCAGCAGCGTCGGCGTGGACACCTTCTGGCGGCGCAGCGTGCGAATGACCTCAAATCCTGTCATTTTGGGCAGCATGACATCCAGTACGATGGCATCATAGTCCTGACTGGATGCGAAATAGAGGCCGTCAATGCCATTGTAAACCTTGTCCACAAAGTAACCTTGCTCGACAAGGATCCGCTCCAGCGCTTCGGCCAGGTGCAAATCGTCTTCTACAACCAGAATTTTCATGTCATATCCCTTCGGTTTTGATCTTTATCCCATTATAGCGGCCCATTCAATGCTTTACGACCACAGTAGGCCATTAGGCTGAAAATAAACTGAAAAAACCTTTAAGACACACTTCAGTCACGCCCGTTATACTTGGGCCAGAAAAGCAGCAAAGGAGTAGCGAGCATGTCAGAAAAAAGCGATGTATTCAGACGATATGAAAAGAAATACAGGATTGACAGGCGGACGATGAAGCAGCTCATGGAGCAATTTGCCGACAAGACTGTTGCCGACCAATTCGGGCATTATACTATTCGAAACATCTATTTTGACACGGACAACTACGCAATCATTCGACGGTCGATTGAAAAGCCAGTCTACAAGGAAAAACTGCGTCTCAGATGCTACGGCGATATCAATCAGTCCGGAAAGATCTACCTTGAACTGAAGAAGAAATTCAAGCGAGAGGTTTTCAAGCGGCGGGTTTCCATGTCGGCCGGCGAACTGGACCGGTATCTGGAGGACAAGGCACGTCCGGAAGGGTCGCAGCAGATCCTTCAGGAAATCGAATACTTCCTGAGCTACTACAAGCCGCACCCTAAAATTTTTATTGCCTACGACCGGACAGCCTTGAGCGGACTGGAAGATACCAATCTCCGCATCACCTTCGATGAGAACATCCGTTTCAGGACACAGGACCTGAATCTCCAGGCCGGTGCCAATGGTCAGCAGATTCTTGGCTGCGACCAGATTTTGATGGAAATCAAGATCCCCGGCGTCATGCCGCTATGGCTTTGCCAGGTGTTGTGCCGACTCGAGATATACCCGATCTCCTTTTCGAAAGTCGGTTATTGCTATCAAAACCATATTTGCGAGTCAATGCCGAAAACCATACTGTCTAATCAGTCCAGCCAACTCGTGGCTGTATCCTAGGAGTGCTTATGCTTGATGATTTCAACCTGGCTCAAACCCTTGTCCGCATCGCGGCAGCCCTGGTTCTGGGGCTCGTGATCAGCCTGTTCTACATGTTCAGGAATAATTACAACAAAGCTTTTATCATGAACCTGGTCCTGATGCCGGCGATTGTCGGAGCGGTTATCTCGATCGTCAACGGCAATCTCGGAACCGGCGTTGCGGTGATGGGTGCTTTCAGCCTGGTTCGCTTCCGTTCGATCCCTGGAACGGCCAGAGAGATCGGGTACATATTTTTTGCCATGGCGGTGGGCCTTGCGACCGGGATGGGATATATCCCGTACGCCGCGGTCTTTACAGTTGTGGTCGGCCTGATCTCAATGCTATTGTGGAGCAGCCGCTTCGGTGAACCCCATCAACACAGCAAGCGGCTAAAGGTGACGATCCCTGAGAATCTGAACTACTACGGCCTGTTTGATGATTTGTTTCTGCAATACGCGAGGTCCTGGAAGATCAAGCAGGTCAGGACAACCAATATGGGCAGCCTTTACCAGCTTCAGTATGATATTGTCTTGAAAGACGACAAATTGGAAAAAGACATGATCGACGCGCTGCGCTGCCGGAACGGCAACTTGGATATTATCTGCGGACAAATCACACAAACCAGCGATGCCTTATAGGTTTTTGGGAGGATAAAATGAAACGAAGTATTGTATTGATCGGATTACTCGTGTTGATTCTGGCCGCCCTGCTAGCATCATCGCTGGCTCTGACTGCCTGCAGTGAAAGGACCTTTGAGACAAACAGTGATACATCACAAACAGCAGGCACAATGGCTGAAACCAGTATTAGTCTGGATATTGATGACCTTGATATGAGTCTGGCTGCTGACGATACGGATGAATCATACGATCCGTCATCGGCGACCGTGATCACATTGTCTGATGCCGGTACGAACGTTGTGGGCAGCGGGGCAGCAGTGTCCGGCAAGGTCTTGACGATCTCCCAGGCAGGAACCTATATTGTGAGCGGCAGCTTATCGGACGGCCGGCTGGTCGTGGATGCCACAAAAGTCGACACCGTCCACCTGGTTCTTGACGGCGTCCAGATTGCCAGTTCGGACGGCTGTGCGATCCAGGTTGACCAGGCCGGAAAAGTCATCCTAACCCTGGCCGATGGATCGGTCAACACAACTATTGACGCGCCAAGCTACGTCTCAACTGGAGACAATGATCCGGATGCGGCGATATACTCGAGCGACGACCTGTCGATCAATGGATCCGGTACATTGGTTGTCAACGGCAGCTACAAGCATGCCATCAAGTCGGCGGACAGCCTGGTCATTACAGGTGGTCAGTTTGAACTGACGGCGGCACAGGATGCCCTCAAAGGCACGGATTCGATTCATATCGCCGGCGGCAGCTTCTCGCTTGATGCCGGTTCCGACGCGATCGAATCGTCCAATGATGAAGACGATGACAGCGGATGGGTCTATATTGCAGGCGGCACGTTCACTATCCGGGCCGGCGACAACGGCATCCAGGGCGCAACCGCTCTGGTCATTGACGGCGGACAGATCACTGTTGAAGCATCCGGCGATACCCTGCACAGCAACGGCAGCATCAGGATTGAAGACGGAACCCTTCTGCTGAACGCCGGCGACGACGGCGTTCACGCCGATGATACCCTGGTAATCAGCGGCGGCAGCCTGACCATATCCAGCAGCTATGAAGGACTGGAAGCCGCGACGGTGACGATCGCCGGTGGGACGAACCGGGTCATGGCAACGGATGACGGCATCAACGCGGCCGGCGGCAATGACTCGGATCAGTCTCCCGGTGACATGTTCCGGTCGACCGGCGATTATCGGGTTTGCATCAGCGGCGGCTACACCTACGTTAACGCCAATGGCGACGGCGTCGATTCAAACGGTGATATTGAGATACTCGGTGGCACCCTGGTTGTGGACGGACCGACCGCGAACAACAACGCTGCCATGGATATCGAGCAGGGAACCTTCGTGGTGACCGGCGGCACCCTGATTGCGTCCGGCTCGTCCGGCATGCTGGTAACACCAACATCGGCGACCCAGCCGGTCGTAACGATTGTCTTCAGCCAGACTCAAAGTGCCGGCGATCTGGTCGGCTTCTCCTTAGACGGCCAGCTTTTGCTATCAGTCTCGCCAGCGAAAAACTACACAAGCATCATGATCTCCAGTTCTGACCTCGATCAGGATGAGACCCTTGAGATTCTATATGGCGGCAGCAAAACCGGCAGCAGCATCGACAATACGCTCTATACTGGCGGGTCGGTGACTGAAACAGACGACGTGACAGAACTTGTGCTGGACAGCCTGATCCTGACCATCAGCCCGGATGGCAGCCTGACCCAGGCAGGCGGCCAAATGGGCGGCAAACCCGGCGGCGGCATGGACAGGCCTCGCCGTTAGATCAGTCCAGTCTGCCATCGAGAGGGCGGACCGCGTTAATCGCGGTCCGTCTTTAGCATTCAACCTGTCCCCGGCAGATCAGTTGACCGGATGACAGACAGCTGAATATGATGATATAATTGGACTGACATCTCGCTTATCCACTCAGAGACACTTAAATACCAAGACCACCACACGACGAACCGGACCGTCCGCGATGCGGCGCTGGCTCAAAACGGAGGAAGGGTCCCATGAAACATTCTGATCCCAAAGTCAGTCTGTTGAAGTTTCTGACAATGCTGCTGGTTGTTCTGCTGACAGCCGTGCACACCGGGCCGATGCTTGAGGCGTCGCAGGTCAGCACGCTGGTCTCAATACGGCTCGATGATGTCTCAGGGTATTCGATGACTGTCACCGGGTCAACCAAGATCTCGCCCTATCTTGGCCGCGGCTTGCGCTACAAGTCTAAAGGCGCACCGGGCTGGTTCGAGTTTGGCATCGAGTCTGGAGACCCGTTCACCAAAACGTTTTCCGGCACGATGGGGACAACCTACGAGGTGCAGGCCTATGTTGTCGAAAACAAGGCCAGCACGGTCTATTCCAATATTCTGGAAGTCGTTCTGCATGACGATCCTGATTTTCTGCTCACTAACACGCCGGACCACGACCTGATCGATGATGACCTGTTGATCGGGTTCACCCTTGATATTGAGCCGAACGGCAGCACGATTGATTCGGTCAGCATCTCGATCAACGGACCGGGGCTGTCCTCAACATCATCCGGGCTGTCGGTTCCGCTGACCCAGAAGTATACCAGTATCCAGGGCAATTCGGTCTACACAATCGATATCGCTTGCATAACCAACACCGGCACCTACACATACCAGGTTATCTACAACACAACATTGACCGCAACCCCAACGCCGACCCCTGATCCAACACCGACACCAACCTTGGCACCCACTCCCACACCGACTGCCGCGCCAACCGAAACAACAGAAGCGGCTCAAACCAGCTCGGGTCCAACCGAAGAGACAACCGCGAAGACGGAGCCCGTTGAGACCGATTCCAGCGAGACCGCCACAACCGAACCTGGGGATGCTGGCAATCCGCAGGCTGGCGGCGGCCTGTTCAGTTCCGGCAACCTGACACTGCTGATCGTCATCGGCGTGGTTGTTCTGCTGCTGGTCGCAGCGATCGTCGCCTTGCTGATTATCCGGTCCAAACCGAAGCCGCCCAGCCATGAGTAACCGGACTGCTTTGCGAAGAAGACAGGAGATGAGCCTGCTGCCCTTAAAACGTCTCCGGGTTCGTGATATAATTAAATTGAAAATATTCAAGTTGGATCAAAAATTATAAATGCTTGCCTCTTAAGCACCAGAATCTCGACATTTCAGTTGTCCGCGCTTGCGTCATCAGCTTGCAGAATTGGAGGATGTATGCTATGAAACATTCAAGCCGAAAAGGCCAATCCATTAAACGCCTGCTGATCGTGGTTGTGGTCATGTCGCTGGTTTTTGTCTTTTCCGCACAGACCCTTCAGGCGTTCACCATTGTCACCGTACCGAAGATCACGATTAATCCAACATTAATCATCCTGCCCAAGGCTGGGGTCAGCATTGGCACCATTACGGAGACATCGGTTTTGGTGATCGGGTCGACCAATGTCGACGAACCGGACGGACGGTACATCCGATTGCGCGTGAAAGGAAATCCATGGTCGATGTCTTACATCGTTCCTGATGGGTTCAAATTCTCGCGCAAGTATTCCGGGCTGACGCCCGGTGAAACCTATGAAGCCCAGGCTTATATCAAGCTAGGCTCGACGTACTACTATTCCGATGTTGTCGAAGTCGTTCCCCGGAGCGATCCGGAATTCATTGTCACCACGACGCCCGACCACGACCTGGTCGATGAGGACCTCCTGATTGGATTCACATTGGATATCGATCCGCACGGGCACACAATTTCAGATGTCAGCATTTCGATCAGCGGCCCGGGACTGTCATCCGGCTCATCCGGACTGTCCGTGCCGGTCACCCAAAAATACACCAGTATCCAAGGCAATTCAGTGTACACGGTGGATTTTGAGTGCGTGACCAATTTCGGGACTTATTCGCACCAGGTGGTCTACAACACGACCCTGACCGCAACCCCGACCCCGACGCAGGGAGCGACGACTGCCGCGCCGGCAACAACAGCACCGCCGGAAACAACCCAGGCAGCTCAGACGACGGTTGCCGAAACATCCATGACTGAATCAGGATCTGAAACCGATATGGATATGACGACGGAAAGCGGCAGCGAAACCGGCCAGGTGGTCGCCGGGAATGATGGAGACAACAAGAACGGCGGATTCTTCAGCTCCGACAACCTGACCATGCTGATCATCATCGGCGTGATACTCCTGCTGCTGATCGCTGTCATTGCCATCCTCCTGATCGTCAGATCGAAACCCAAAATGCCGGGACCGCCGCAGGAGCCCCCGATGGAATAAGTATCTACATCAGCCAGACGAGTCCGAGAAAAGCATCATCTGAATCATCCTAAAGGCCACAGGCAGCAAAACCGAATGTCCTCGGGTTTGCTGCCTGTGGTATTTTCATAAAGCCGGACTTGAGGCATTTCAACCGTACAAATTAGCAGAAGGATCAGCTCCCTTTCTTAGAGAATGGCAGCCGATCATGATCGGGCATCCAATTATTGATCACATTTCCACATCAGATCCCCGACCTTCCTGTCTGTGAAGTCGTCTTCATCGGTCTCTGCACAGCCAAGAAGATGGAGGCACAGTCTGGCCGCGGCAGCCTTTGGGTGGACCAGGTGATGACATTTGAAGAACTGCAGGCCCTGTTTGACAGTCGGGGAATCGACCTGTCGGACCTGGTCGACACACGGACGGGAAGCGCTGGAATAAACCATTCAGGACACGATCAGCGTGCTGAAGTGATGCGTTTGCCATCTCAAATTCAGCGTTGTATACTCAATATCGGAACTAGTGAATGAACTCAGCCAGATCGCTATGGAGGTCCCCCTTGAAATCGCTCAGCCTTTTGATTAAACCGGCATCTGGCAATTGCCAGCTTCGCTGTCGCTATTGTTTTTACGAAGATGTCACGAAGTCCCGGCAGGTGTCCAACCTTGGCCAGATGTCGCTGGAGACCCTGGACAAACTGGTTTCAAATGCGGTTTCGGAAACAACACAGGTGCTTTCCTTCTCCTTCCAAGGCGGCGAGCCAACGCTGTCCGGACTTGATTTCTATCGTGAATTTGTCCGGCTGGTCCATCATTACAAAGCCGAATATCAGAAGCCGACGCTTCGCGTCCACAATGTTATCCAGACCAATGGCATGCTGATCGACGACGCGTGGTGTGCTTTTCTGAAGGAGAACAACTTCCTGGTCGGGCTGTCTATCGATGGTGACAAGGCCATTCATGACGCTAATCGCCTCGATGCCCAGGGCAAAGGGACCTATAACCGCGTGCTGCGCGCTGCGCGCCTGCTGGAAAAACACAAGGTCGAATTCAATATTCTGACGGTCGTAACCCGTGAGCTGGCCCGCCGGGGCAAGCATGTCTACCAGACGCTGAAAAAAAGCGGATTTAAATATCTGCAGTTTATTCCCTGCATCGAAGACTTCGGCGAAGAGCCAGGTTCCAGCCCGTATGCGCTGACAGCCGAACGTTACGGCGATTTTCTGAAAGACCTGTTTGATGCCTGGTACAAAGACTTTATGAACGGCCAGTACATCAGCATCCGCCATTTCGACAACTGGGTCCATATGCTGCAGGGCAAGCCGCCGGAGACTTGTTCCATGAGCGGAAGCTGCACCTGTTATGGCGTTGTTGAGGCAGACGGCAGCGTCTACCCTTGTGACTTCTATGTCCTGGACGAGTGGCGGCTCGGCGCGATCCAGGATCAATCGTTTGAATCCATGCTGACATGTGACCGCGCCAAGGCTTTTGTTGAGGCTTCAATCCCGATCGCCGCGACCTGCCGGGACTGCCGCTATTACCCGATCTGCCGGACCGGCTGCCGACGCGATCGCGAACCGCTCAACACCGGCAACGGCGATGATCCCAGTCTCAATGTCTATTGTGAAGCCTACAAGCAGTTCTTTGATCATGCCCTGCCGAGAATGCAGCAGATCGCAAGGTCTATTTCAGGCTGACCGAACACTGAGCGGATAGCCCTGTCTCCCGATGTCTATGATAAAATGGAGGTGGATAGAACGGTCAAGGATTAGTACTTGGCAGAACGGGCACACCTGAAAAAAGGGAGGGACAACATGAAATATCTGGATATTCAATCAGCCGCAGGACCGATCCATGCATCCCGGATTGTTTTAGGATCCACCCGATTCGGAAGCGATGTGTCCGAAGCACAAGCCCACAAGGTCATGGACCTATTCGCCGAGATGGGCGGCCGTGCGATAGACACGGCGAGAATTTACGGTGATTGGGCGCAGAAGGGCCTCCCGGGCAGCGAGGGCATTGTCGGCAGTTGGCTGAAGGCATCCGGCATGCGCTCCCAGTTTACCCTGATCACCAAGGGGGCGCATCCCCGTCTGGATGGTTCGGTCAACGCCGCGCGAATGAGTCCCGAAGACATCCGCGGCGACATTGAGTGCAGCCTGGATATTCTCGAAACGCCAATCGACTTGTATTTCCTGCATCGCGACGACCCGGCCAGACCCGTGTCGGATATTTTGCCGATCCTGCACGAGTATGTCCAGGATAAGCGCATCGGAGCGATCGGGGCTTCCAACTGGTCGCAGGAACGGATCGCCGAGGCTAACACCTTCGCCTTGCAGCATGATCTCACACCGTTCACCGCCAGTGAAATCCAGTGGAGTCTGGCCAAGCTGGACCGTGAGCTGCTGACCAGCATCTTCGACCCGACGGTCCGGGGCGTCAACGACGGCGAATTTGACAGCAACAAAAGCCACCTGCCGATCCTGGCCTTCTCATCGATCGCCTGGGGCTTTTTTGAAAAGAAGGTCAACGGTCAGCGTTCGCATGCCCAGGAGAAACTATCCACTGCTGAGAACCTGAGACGGCTGGAGGTTGTCAAAGCCTGGTCGAAGAAGACCGGCATGACACCCATTGAGATATCCGTTGCGTATATCGTTTCGCACCCCAGGATCAAAGCCGCGGCGCTGGTCGGCGCATCCCGGCCGGATCAGCTGATGGGTCTGATGGGTGCCGCTGAAAAATCGCTGCCGCTGGAATTCTTCCAGGAAATCGAGCAGCAGGGATCTGCAGAATGACCAGGGATTGGTCGGGCTTTGGCCTATAGAATATCGTTTTGAACAATACATATCAGCTAAATCGATCAAAAAAAGCCGGCCTGCGAGATGTCGCAGGCCGGCCTTTTTAAGTGCGCCACGCATGGCGCTTCACTTGACGGTGAAAGTCCGTTATGGGGGTATGTAGCGACCAACCATTAGCCCAAGGCAAGGGTGTCCACCGCGAGGGGAATCTGAAGGAAGCCGGCGGCAAAGTTCTGGCCCGAGGAACACGAACAGCATCAGGCACGAAGCGTGGGATAAGGCTGCTTAACAAGCCAAAGTCCAAAAGCTATACGGACATGCCAGTGTAAATGTTGCGGGTATATGGAACGAAGGTGAAGCGTCTTACCGTGGGAGGTCTCACGGACGGGTCGAAACAGAGTAAGAGATCCGGTTGAAACAAGATTTATCGTGAGAAGTCAGCAGAGGCCATAGTACCAGACGATTCTAGAACGGCTGGGAAGGGCTGAACCAAAGGAGGTGAAGGTCAATGAGGATTACCGGAAGTGATGAATACAAGCACAGACAACTCACAGTGTGGGACTATCTGCCAAGGGATACCGCGGAACGGGAAAAGATAACAGAAGTGTGCGAGTTACGAAGGATAACCGAAACGGACATCACCAACAGCGAGAAGCAGACGGAAGGACTGCTCGAGCAAATTCTAACCCCCGAGAACCTGGATCTGGCATGCCGTCAGGTCAAGAGGAACAAGGGTGCAGGTGGGATCGACAGAATGCAGGTGGATGAACTTCTGCCCTTCCTGAAAGAACACCAGAACGAGCTCGTTCAGGCCCTTCGGGACGGAAAATACCGTCCAAGCCCCGTTCGCCGGGTAGAAATACCCAAGGAGAACGGGAAAACCAGAAAGCTGGGAATACCCACCGTCGTGGACAGACTGATCCAACAAGCGATCTGTCAGGTCTTGACACCAATCTACGAGCAGAAGTTCTCGGACAACAGCTATGGATTCAGACCGGGAAGAAGCGCTCATGACGCGCTGAGGAAGTGCCAGACCAACATCACAGAGGGCTACAAATATGTGGTCGACATGGATCTGGAAAAGTATTTCGATACGGTCAACCAGAGCCGGCTCATTCAAATCCTGTCGGAAACGATACGAGATGGGCGAGTGATTTCGCTGATCCATAAATTCCTCAAAGCAGGAGTGATGGTCGGCGGAATGTTCGAGGAAAGCCCGGAAGGAGTGCCTCAGGGAGGGCCATTAAGCCCGCTTCTTGGCAACGTAATGTTGAACGAATGTGATTGGGAACTGGAAAGGCGCGGTCATCGCTTTGTGCGCTACGCAGACGACCTGATGGTTTTCTGCAAAAGCAAGAAAGCGGCAATTAGAACGCTGGACAAGATTCTGCCATTCATCGAGGGAAAACTGTTCCTCAAAGTGAATCGGGAGAAGACAAAAGTCGCGCACGTCAACTACGTCAAATACCTGGGCTACAGCTTCTACATCTACCGGGGAGAAGGCAGACTCCGAATCCATCCGAAAAGCGTCGTAAAGTTCAAGGACAAAGTCCGGGAAGTGACAGGACGCAGTAACGGAATGGGAATCGAGGAACGTAAATCCAGGCTGAACAGCCTTGTTCAGGGCTGGATGAACTACTTCAAGCTGGCGGATGCCAGAAAGCTACTCGAAGGATTGGACGAATGGATCCGGCGGAGAATCCGCATGGTCACATGGAAACGATGGAAAAGGATTAAAACGCGATTCGAGAACCTGAAAAAGGCCGGTATTGACCGGGATAGAGCTTGGATGTGGGCGAACACAAGAAAAGGCTACTGGCGAGTCGCCAATAGCCCGATCCTGAAACGCGCCATACCCAATGACTTGCTCAAGCGCGCAAAATACCTCAGCTTGACGGAATGCTATTCTGCAACTTAATCTGTAAACTTTGGAAGCGCCGTATACCGATCGGTACGTACGGTGCTGTGGGAGGTCCCCCGGCCAAATAATGGCCGGGGTCCTACCCGATTTGAGCAGCATTTCTGCAGGTCTTGGCATTAACCTTTCAGGATCGCCAGGGCGTCCTCGCGATAGCAGTCCATCAGGTAGGGGATACCGGTGACCTTTTGGCATTCATCGGTCAGCGACATCAGCTCGTTGCGGGTGATGACGCTGGTGTTGAAGCACCTGGCACCGGCCATCAGCTGCTGCAGCCCGACTTTGATCTTGTCGGAGTAGCTGTAGATGCCGATTGCGCCGAGCGGAATGTTCTTGATTTCCTTGGCGCCGACCAGATCCTTGACCCGCTCATAGCAGACGAAGATCTCTTCAGGGGTCGATCCGAATTCGCTGACAGTTTTAGGCAGCTGGTTATCGCGAATCCATTGGTCGATGTTCTTGCCGACCATGCCAGGAATCATCAGGGCACGGCCCATGCAGACCGCCTTGGTGTAGGGCGCGCCCAGCGCCAGTGCCTTGAAGACGCCGTCTTCCGAGCTGAAGCCGCCGGCAAAAGCCAGATCCGGCACACGCTCACCCTGGGCTTCCAGGATTGAGGCGAATTCGTAGGCTGCCGAATGCAGGTAGAGCGACGGGACGCCCCATTCTTCCATCATGCGCCAGGGACTCATGCCGGTGCCGCCGGAGGCGCCGTCAATGGTCAGCAGATCGATATGAGCCTTGGATGCCCACTTGATCGCCATGGCCAGCTCACGCAGACCGTAAGCGCCGGTCTTGAGGGTGATGCGCTTGAAGCCCAGCTTCCTTAAACGGTCGACTTCGGCCATGAAGCCTTCCTCGCTGATGAAGCCCAGGCGGCTGTGCCGCTCGAATTCCTTGATCGCGCCATCTTTGTAGGCTGCCTGGTTGACCGGATCCGACGGATCAGGCGTGACAATATAGCCGCGGCGCTGAAGTTCCAGCGCACGGTCCAGCGATCCGACCTTAATCTCGCCGCCGATGCATTTGGCGCCCTGGCCCCATTTCAGTTCGATCGTCTCAATGCCGTGTTTGTTGATGATGTATTCAGCGACGCCCAGCCGGGTGTCTTCAACATTAATCTGGATCAGGATTTCGCCCTTGCCGGTGTGGTAACGCCGGTAGGCTTCTATTCTGCGATCCATGTCCGGAGCCTCGATGACCTTGTTGTTCTTGTCCAGGACAAGTCTGGGGTCTATGCCGCAGACGTTCTCGCCGCAAACGATGGTAACACCGGAAATCGCGGCACCAACCGCGAAATGATCCCAGTTCTTGCGGGCGATCTCCGTTGAGCCGAGCGCGCCGGTGAAAATTGGAACATCCATCTTGACTTTAGTGTCCCAGCCGTATTCGGTTTCAGTCGATACTGCCGGGAAAAGCGCGTTGTCCGAGTGGGCGACGGCATTGCCGGCAAGCCCTTTGCCGCCGAAAGCATAGCCCTGGATGTTGAGGTGTGAATAATCGATCGGATAGTCCTTGTCGCCGCCGGCGGTGACATCGCCGAATGGTCCGGGATAGATGAGTTCGCGTCCTCGGAAAGTCGATTTGAAGACTTCGCAGTTGCCTTTGCAGCCGTCGACGCATCTCGAGCAGAGTCCGCTGGACGGGACGATGTCGCGAGAACGGTTGGCTGTTCGTGTCGCGTCGGTACCATTGGGTCGTTGTAGATTCATTGGATATCCCCCTTTTAAAAATAAATGTGTCCATCTTGACCAAAACCTGATCGGCTTCAGCCCATTTCTTCTATTATACTGCCCAAGTCCAGAATCGACCACCCTTGATTTCCAAGAAATTCTGCCAGACATCCCGCCACCTGCCTCTGTGCGGCGTCCTGTGGTAAACTGACACTATATACCTGCAGACTGTCGAGCAGTCTGCAGAAATGAAGAGAGGACTGATCGCAGTGGATAAAGGTCCAGTAACCTTGAAAGACAAGCCGGTCATCGGCATCAGCGCCTGTTGTTTCGGTGCGCCGGTCCGCTATAACGGCAAAAGCCTGAATGCCATCAGTGCCATTGGACGCGAAAAGAATGATTTCAGGTGGTGTCCGGTTTGCACTGAAGTGACCGCCGGTCTGGGCGTGCCGCGAGACGCAGTCCATCTGGCCGGCGAAAACGGCCGGGCGATCTGGTCTGGTGAGGGGAAAGTCAAGAGCCGCGGCGGACGAGATGTTACAGCCGATATGATCAGGGCCTGCCAGGAAAACCTCTCGACGCTTCAGCGGGCAGGCTGTAAAGTCTATGTCTATATGGATGGCAGCCCATCCTGCGGTGTCTATCGAACAACCCTGCGCAAGCAGAACCGCGGCAAACCGCCGGGAGTATTCGGAGCCCTGTTGGACCGTGAGGGGTTTTTCCTGGTGCCGGCGCTGGAACTCCAGAGCCCGCTCAAATGGTGGGACTGGCGCCGTCGGCTGCTGGCTTTCCTCTGGTTGGAAGACGTTCCGATCCACACGCTCGCTGATCTGCAATCTGTCTGGTACCGGCTCAAATTTCTGATCCAGGAACTGGACGATACCTGGGCAAGGTCGCAGGGACAAAAAATCGCTGCACTCAAGGGTCGACTGGATCCAGAATTGATCCGGATATTCCGGAGCGAAACCGGTGATGTTTTGCGCCGGCCATCAACTTTGAAGCGGATCACGGCCAGCCTGTGGAAGAACTACAGTCACCACCGGAAGATTACCGGCCGCCCGATTCCGGATATCCGGGAGCCCAAAGCGTTGCGCAACGTCACATCGATTGCCCGTGAACTGGTGATCATGGAACGTGAGGCATCACTGGAAGGCATCATGTTCGGATCATCGCCGGTAACGCTGAGAAAAACCGACAAGTCCTCCAAACCTGAGTCAAAAGCATGAGGCAGCGGCCGGTTCAAGGATTCCACAGCGCGAAGACATCTCGGTGTCCGCACTGATCCCATTTTTTTGATCCAACCCTCTCAAATATAGTACATTGGGTTTTGGTCGTCGCGCATTTTCTGGGCTTCCAGGACCAGATCTTCCAGTTTAACGTTCTCTAGGGTTGCCTGGACTGCGTCGTTTAGGGCATCGAAGACTTTCACCCTCATCGCTGCCTCAATATCCGGTGATTGCTCCTCAATGGTTTGGTCGGTCGATTCAAACATGGACGTCTCGACAGCCTCCAGAATATCCAGCGCAGTCAGATCGCCCGGCGATGCGGCTAAAAGGTATCCGCCGTGCGCCCCCTTGATCGAGTTGACCAGATTTGCTTTTTTCAACAGTGAAAAAACCTGCTCAAGATAGATTTTGGAAATGCCCAGGCGCTCCGACAAATGGATCACGGTCATCAATTCACCGCTGTCATAGATCTGGGCCAGGCAGATCATGGCGGACAGGGCATAACGGCCTTTGGCTGAAACTCTCATATTTCTCGTCCTTTAAACATGGGTTGGCTGCGTCAATTGCACCCGATTTGAGCTTTATATTTAAAATCATAGGGTGAAGGGCGTTGGTTGTCAATGTCCTTGTTCACCGATATGTTTTGCCAAACTCCAAATCGAACTTGACAATACTGTCCACAGAAGGTAGTATAAATTTGAAAGCATATAAAACATATATGTAATGATTAGCTATTGAGCGGAGGAAATAATATGGACAAAATCGCAAAAAGCCTGCCGGACCTGATCGGGCAGACGCCCTTGCTGGAACTCTCCAACCTGGAGAAAAAATATAATCTAAGTGCCCGGGTCATTGCCAAACTGGAATCATTCAATCCGGCCGGGAGTGTCAAGGACCGGATCGCCAAGGCAATGATTGACGAAGCAGAAGACAAGGGCTTGCTCAAGCCTGACTCGGTCATTATCGAACCGACGAGCGGCAACACCGGCATCGGGCTGGCCCTGATTGCCGCGGCCAGGGGCTACCGGATTGTTCTGACCATGCCGGAGACGATGAGCGTGGAGCGCAGAAATCTGCTGAAGGCCTACGGTGCTGAACTGGTTCTGACTGAAGGCGCCAAGGGCATGAAGGGCGCGATCGCCAAGGCCGATGAACTGGCAGCTGAAATCCCCAATGCTATTGTCCCCGGTCAGTTCGTCAATCCGGCCAACCCGGCTGTTCACCGGACCACAACCGGTCCTGAAATCTGGGAAGATACGGATGGCCAAGTCGACATCTTTGTTGCCGGTGTCGGCACCGGCGGCACAATTACGGGTGTGGGCGAGTTCCTGAAATCCAGGAACCCGAGTATCCGCATTGTTGCGGTCGAGCCCGCGGACTCGCCGGTCCTGTCCCAAGGCACTGCCGGACCGCATAAAATCCAGGGCATCGGGGCAGGCTTTGTTCCAGAGATCCTCAACACTAAAATTTTCGATGAAGTGATAACAGTCAGCAATGAGGATGCTTTCCAGTCCAGCCGGGAGATCGCCCGAATCGAGGGGCTGCTGGTCGGCATTTCCTCCGGCGCCGCACTTTGGGCCGCGACCGAGCTAGCCCGGCGATCAGAAAATGACGGCAAGACCATTGTGGTTCTGCTGCCGGATACCGGTGAGCGGTACTTGTCCACGCCGCTGTTTTCTGAGTGAAGTTGAAACAATCGGTCCTGGATTGATCAAATATTGAACAGGATTATTCAAGACCAACCAGGACATCCGACTTGAACCTGGACAGATGGATCAGGCTGGGTATCATGGCCAGAAACGCCGAACATAGTATGACGATGGAGACAAATAGCCAGTTTTCCGGCGGGAAATAGTAAAAGATCTGGTCCAGAACCGCATTCGGGGAAAACGATCCCAACAGCCTGAATAGTACCAACGATAAAGGTATACCAACCAGGCAGCCTGCTGCGACGACCAGCAGGGTCAAAATAGTCCAGTTGCGCCGATATCGGTGAAGCGGGAGGCCATTGATTCTGAGCAATGACAGCCAGGTCATACTCAACCGGGTTTTGACCATCAACAAGCTGGTCATGACAATCAAGCCTGCAGCGGACAGGATCACCAGCAGGCTGATCACAAACAGATTGAGCGAGCTGTTATAGGTCTTTAAACTCTGGATTTTTGCCTGAACATCATCGATGACCATACTGGGTACCCGAGGTGACAGGTTCATGATCATCTGTTTGGCCTCGGTTGGTGATGCGGAAGGGTTGGTATAGACAAGAACATTGCTGTAGGTGGCGTCAAGTCCATAGTGATCCAAGGCGTCATTGGATGTCAAAACAGTAAAGGTTTTGCCGGTTGATCCTGTATGGGGCAAAAGGCCTGACTCGTCACGGACAATCGCACCGATCCTGACGGTCAGATCACGACGGACCAAGCAGTCTGACTGACTTGCCAGAATCGGACCATTGAGGTCTTCCGTGCAGAAGATGCCGGTCAGTTGAATCGTGTCACCGACTTCAAAGGTCGTGCTGTTGATAGCCTCTGGCTGTGTTGAAGAAACCGAAGCCATGCACTTGGCACCGTCTCCAGCCGTATCCAGGGTATATGCCGGAACCTTCAGGATGACCTCTTCACCGGCTTCGATTTTTTCGAGGTTGATTTTGCCTTCGGATAGCATTCTGCTAAAGTCTGTCAGGTCTTGAAGCGGATAGGCCAGGACTTCCGCCCCGACTAAAACAGCGTCATCGGCATATTCGAAATGTTCCCGGATGAAATCCATGTTGATCAGGCCGGTCTGGAGCATGGGCGAGTATCTGCCATCCCGAATGAAGTCCTGACCATCGATATAGTCATCAACCTGGTCTTGGCTGATCAGGACCTGCAGCTTGTTGATTTCCTGATAAGCCTTGACTTCGGATACAACTGGCAGCGCGGCAAGGTCTCGGAGCAGATCATCTTGTGCGCCAATTGATTCATAGTTGGTTGTCCAGAAGACGGCAGCTTCTTCACCGCTATTTTGCTCGGCCGGTGGAAGGTCAGCATAGAAAAGAAAGTCGTAATCCTTTTCCAGGTAGAAATCCTGAAGCTGATCGTTGTTGCGGTGCAGTTGGCTGCCATAGAACAGACCGAGTGACAAAAGGCAAAATATTATCATGACACACCCCAGCATCATGGTCAGATGCGGTTTGTGACACTTCAGATCAAAGGTTGTGAAATTGAATCGTGTCGCCAGCCTGTGAAGATTGCAGGTTTTTTCAGACGAATCCGCCAGGGCTTTTCTGATGATTATACCCGGATAGATCAGTGCCATTAGAACCAGGGCGCCAAGAACTGATCCAGACAGCAGGAGAACTGATTGGACGCTGATGGATAGGGGGATTGGCTCAGGATAGCTGCCGGATAATCTGGACAGGATCGCTGCGGCCGCAGCGATCCCCAAACCGCTGCCGAGCAGGGATCCTGCAGTGCTGAGCACGATCAGCTCGCATCTGATCATGAACAGGACGGCTTTGTGGTTCAGCCCGGCCAGATGGTAATGGCGGACGCGCCGGGTCAGGAGTTTTTGATTGAGCAGGAGGATCATCAGCATGGCTGTCAGCGTGGTCAGCACCATGAGGACAAGGAATGTTGCGGGCACCCTGAAAAGGTTTTGGCTGTCGACAGCATTGTTGGTGTTCCTGAGGAAATTGCTGTTGCCTTCGGTGGGATTGGAAATGCCCGGCTGCCGGGTGATCAGAATCTGCTGGGAAAGGGTTTGGGTGGTCGACAGGATTCTTCTGGCCTCGGCTTGAGATACCAAGGCATTCGCCGGTGCCTCCTGATCATGCTGTGGATTTTTCGGCCAGAGATACCCGTAGTCTGGCATGATGCCGCAAACCGTGTAGGTTCGGCCGTTGAGTGCGACCGTGCTGCCGATTTTGGGGTTGTCGAACCGTTCTGAGATAGAAGTGGTCAAGGCAACCTCATTATCCGTTTCGGGCATTCGGCCGCTGATCAGGGTGATGCAGGCGCTGTCAAAAGCGATCTCATCGATCGAACCAAGCCGGAGGATACTGGTGTCGTCCAGCGCTTCGCGATAAACGGTTGAAACTAGACCGAATGATTCCAGATGGAAGCCTGGCAGAAGGCCATCTAACTCATCTTCGCTCAAGTTCAGCGAACTTCTTTCTTCTGATTCGCTGATATAATAGATGTCGGTGAATTGGCCAAAGGTCATCGCATGAGCCGTCTCAACCTGAGCCATGATTGAGCGGTTGATGATCATCTGAACGGTGGGAATCAAAAGAAGAAGGGTCAGGCAAATTAGAAAAATAGTATTCCCCCGATTGCTCCGGATGAGACTTTTGAGCATGATTTTGAGCCAGCAGATCCTGTCACGCATCCTGTAGAGCCTCCTTGTGCAGTGTCAGATGTCCATCACGCATCTGAAACACCTGATCGGCAATCCCAAGCCAGTCGTGGTCGTGGGTTACAATGACGAAGGTTTGGTTGTAAGACTGGTTGGATTGCCTGACAAAGTCGATCACCGCCTGACCGGTAGCCTTGTCCAGATTGCCGGTGGGTTCGTCCATCAGGACCAGAGATGGTCTCATCAACAGGGCTCTGGCGATAGCCACGCGCTGGCGTTCGCCGCCGGACAGCTGATCCGGATAGAACGAGAGTCTGGGTTTGATATCCAGAAGATTGAAGACTTCCGCTTCGCGTTCGGGCTGATAAGCTGTCTGGTTGATGTCAAATGGCAGCCGGATGTTATTGATGACAGACAGTTCATGAATCAGGTTAAAGGACTGAAAGACAAAACCGACCTTGGTGCTCCGCAGTCGGGCCAGTTCGGCTTCAGACCGACTGTAGATGGACAGGCCGTCGATCTCGACATCACCGCTGTCCGGCTTTGACAGGCCACCGATCACTTTTAGCAGGGTGCTTTTCCCTGAACCACTCCGGCCAATCACCACATTGATGCTGCCGCGCGAAAGGGAGAAAGAGGATGTCTTCAGTGCTTGGACCTTGATCTTTTTCATTTTGTAGATCTTTTGGATATCGGATGCTTTCAGAACAATTGACATAAGCTGTCACTCCTTTGCTGGTGCAAGGCAGGCGGCCTGCGGCCGCCTGCCTTGATAGACTGGAATTGACCAAGATTTATCTGAAATCGAATGGCCACCAGCTTGAAGACTGGTGCTGGCAGATATCATCGACAAAATACAGGAAATATGAAGCGCCCTTTACAAAACCGGGATAGAGGTACTGTGCATGTGACTTGGTGTTGTACTTCTTGGCAGATTCGTAATAGTAGGTTTGTCCGGCTTTAGGCCCGGACTGGTAGTTGATCAGTCCGATGAACTGCATACTGTTCTCATAGGTCGTGGACGTTGTCTTGCCGTAAGTTTGCTTCCAGAATGAATTGGCTCCATGGTAGAATACGAGCGTGCCGTTGACTGCTGCGCTGACCGATACGACTGAGGCAGCAAGCGTGATGCACACGGCCAACAGGGCAATGCCGCGCTTGCTGAACGAGCGAGTATTGGTTTTTCGGTTTTTCTTTTCCATTGTACTGATTCCTTCGTTTTTCGGGCGGGTTTGAACACTTGTTTTTCCAAATGGCTGATTCGATCGGCGGCCGATGGGTTTTCTTGCAGCTACTGGAACATGTTAATATATGTCAGGTGTGCAGTCAAGTGAAAATAATAATATAAATATCCTAAAAAGCCTAAAAATATGTGCAATAGAGAAATAGCATGTTAAAATGTTGCTGTCAGTAAACAATTTCTTTCAAGGGACGCCTTGAATTGTATCTAGACCAACCTCAAGTTATAATACGAATTAGATTCAGCTGTCATTGAGCAAGACAGACTAATCCTATCGATCCAACCGGAGGATCCGAGTCATGAGACATCTGGAAGAACTACAGATCAATGCATTCCCCGCGCTGCAGACCATCCTGTACGATGGCTGGCTGTTGCGATTTGCTGACGGCTATTCCAATCGAGCCAACTCGATCAATCCGATTTATCCTGGCATGGGCAATGTCGAAGATCGAATCAGGACATGCGAGAAAATCTACCGGCGCAAAAGTCTCCGGCCTGTGTTTAAAATCTCACCGCAGGTCTTTCCGGACAATCTGGATGAGATTCTTGAGGATCATGGTTATTATATTCACCACTACACCAGCGTCCAGACGGTCGACATTCCTGATGCAAAACAAGACGATTCAGATGTTTTGTCATCATCCCATACCTCAGACGACAACTGGGTCAACCACTATTGCCGATTGAGCCGTTTGAACGAAAAGGATTCGGATACTTTCCGCCATTTGATCCGAAACATCCTGCCGGAGAAGCACTTTACGCTTATCAATGCTGGGGATACGGTTATCGGGTGCGGGCTGGCCGTTCTGGAAGACGGATACCTGGGATTGTTCGACATCGTCATTGATGAACAATACCGCAGCCAAGGTTTCGGTGAACGGCTGGTGCGCCAGATGCTCCGTTATGGGCGGTCACGCGGTGCAGGCACAGCCTATCTCCAGGTTATGGTTGACAACAAGTCTGCCTGGCGGCTGTATGAGAAAATCGGGTTCAGGGAGCAGTACCAGTATCACTACCGGATGAAGGATTGAGACAGTCATTCAGGTGACAGGACATGAATCACGGTTGTGTGCCTTTCTCAGAACGAATTTGGTTGGGTCTTTCCCAAGGTTCAAGCAGTTGATAACTTTTTTTATCTGCCCGGATCGGTGATATAATGGGCAAGACGGCTATTCGCAATTGACCAGACATCCAGGGAGTAAGACTTATGCTGACATCGACCATACTGTATTGCCTGCTTTGGCCGGCTTTGACGCTTTTGCTTGTCGTTCTTTTCATTGTTTTGATCCGCTTGCTGTTTCTCCACCTGCAATACAAGCAATCCGGCTATCGAAACGCCAGCGGCCAATCTTTTTGGCGGACCATTCTGGATACCGGCAACTATGGCAGATTCCAGACGTATCGAGAACTTGAGAAGCTGGATGGCGATCAATCGCTTTTGAGCAATTTAATCCTCCCGGCTGCCGGTGGATTCACGATTGGAATTGACCTGCTGCTGATCCATGCAACCGGTGTGTACATCTTCGAGTCTAAAAACTTCAGTGGCTGGATTTTGGGTCATGAACTGGATCAGAACTGGACGCAGGTGCTCAAAAGCGGAAAGAAGATCCACTTTCGTAACCCTGTTCGACAACTCAGCGGACACATTCGAGCGCTGAATCGGATTTTGCCGGACATCTCGCTCGAGCAGTTTCATGCCACCCTTGTTTTCAGCGAACGCTGCAAGCTGAAAAAGCTGGATCTGACTGGCCGGGCTGTCAGGGTCGTTCATCGGGATGAGCTAAACCGGCTGATCCGCAAGGACTTTCATGACCGGAAGGCTGTTTTTAGCGCTAAGCAGCTTCAGACCGTCAAAGCTCGCCTGATTCAATACGCTCAAGCCGACGAGGCGGTCAAGGCCAAGTCGGTCGAGCGGCAAACCGCCAGTGGTAATTGAACGTCAGCCAAGTCCGGTTTTTTGCCGAACGAGACTTGAAACATCCTCGTAGTTGGTCTCGTCGCAAAACAGGGCGATGCTTTCCATCAGGCCGCTTCGAATCAGAATGGTCCTGGAACCCGGTTTGAACTTGACTTTGCTGATGTTCTTCCAGCGGATGAAGACTTCCTGTCTGGACTGAGCCAGCAATCCCGCGCCGGCGACCGCCGGCTTGCCGGACAGCAAACCGAGTGTGACCGCCAGTGTATTGATCACCTTGTTTTTCTTGCGTTGCCCGGTCTGTGTCCGGCAAAGTGCGCCTTTGTCATCGAGGCTGAACTCTGCGTCGTATCTGCCCCGGTACAATAGCAGCACAATCAGCCCGGTCAGGATCAGCAGGCCGGCCAGAATGCCAAGAATATAGAGCGAGAGAATCCATTGGCCGGTCGAAAGCCCCAGGATCAGGGCCAGCAGACCAAATGGGATGCCGAAGACCAGCGCCAGCTGTTTCATAATCAGCGGGTTTTTGAAGATCGGGACACTGATCTGCCATGTCTTTTTGTCCTTGAGTGCACTCATCGTCATATCTCCCATCACTTGAAAAGCGGCAGCTTGCAGAATCTGCAGGTGTCCTGGGTGATATCGTTTCGCTTGCCGCAAATGTTGCAGTAGATCACCGGGTCGCGGGACTTGTCATATTTCTCGTAAGTCCCGAAAGACAAGTGGCAGCGAACCCGGTCGCCGATACTGAAATAGTTATACATATCGATGCTGTTGGTAAAAGTTACCTTGTGTTTTTGGCCGCTGTCCTTCGTAAAATAGATTGTGTAATAATCCTTGTACTGCGTGATGTCGTCATTGGAGTCGCTGACCGATTTGCGCTGGTATTTTTTGTTCGTGATCGTTCCGTCCCAGGTGCCACCGCGTGTTTTCCTGAGCTGGACCAGCCCGATGATCAGCATCATAAGGCCCAGGGCAAGACCAACAAGGAACGCTTCCTGCGTCGTCAGTTCATCGCTGAACTGGCTGGCGATGAGAAACCCGATCGGAAATCCCAGTGTTAATACGCCAGTCAGGATCTTGGCGCCTTTTCTGGTCTTGGCTGCTCTGGCGACAATGACGGGATCCAGGTGCCGTGTCGTAAACCCGACGAGTGGCGACTGGTGACTGACTGGCTGGCTGACTGTCGCTTGTGGTTGTGCGGGCGTTCCGCAATTGGGGCAATAACCGGCGTCAAAGGCCATCTCGTGGCCGCAGTTTGTGCAAAACCTGCTCATGGAAACCTCCAATGTGTCGCTTGGATTATTCTAAATACTGTTTCATATTATCTATTAACCGTATGGCTTAAATCAAGAGCAAGAACAGGATTATCCCCCAAAAACGAAAATTTACATCGATTGGGCAGATTGATTTGACCTTGTCCTTGGTCAGCCTAATTGACAAAGTCAATTTCATAGGGTTGTGGAATGGGCATGGAGTTTAGACTGAAATACAAGAATAGGCGACGTTATGGTTGTGCCAATAACTGCGCTAAAACCCTAGCTAGAACT
The DNA here is from genome assembly GCA_963675845.1 of uncultured Saccharofermentans sp. Lineage (GTDB taxonomy): Bacteria > Bacillota > Clostridia > Saccharofermentanales > UBA5734 > UBA8949. Next base: position 1,627,962 of record OY776634.1, read on the forward strand.
CGGATTCAAGCCAGCGTTTCAAGCTGGGTGGCGAGCTCCCTGATAGCGGCTTTGAGCGCCCGGCCATCCAATTCGCCTTCCCCGTGGAATGCTCGTTCAATTATACGCGCTTGCTGCAAGGCAGATGTCAAGGCGGCTGTGGCATTTATCTCGTCCGGGTGATCATCCAGCCAGGCTTGTGCGCGCCGTGAAAGTTGGGTCAGGGCTGTATAAGCCTGCATGACGGCGTGTTCCTGGCGCAGTTCTTCAGCCAGCTTGACGAAAGGCCAGGAGCGGTTGTTGGCTGTGACCACGGCTTTGAGCGTAATCGTGAGACCATCGGTCTGCCGAATAGAAGCCAGCAGGCTGTTGATTTGTCCATCTGACAGACTGTCCATGATGATGATTGACTCCGTGGATTCCGGCGTTTCAGGTGTACCAGGCTCCGAAGCGAAAGGAACAGATTCGGTCAGCTCACCGATTGGCCGGAGTCTGTCACCCGGCTTGATTCGCCGACCGGTTAACTGCTGGCCGGCAAGGATTTGAAGGAGCAGACTTTCCTGTGGTTTGTCCAGTCCAAAATAGAGAACTAGCGGTTTTGTGTTTTGCATAGCATGACCTCCTCAGACATCCTTGTTGGTTGCTGCCAGATGGGCTGGTTCGGTACGAACCAGCACTTCCTGCTCCAGCCGGATGCCGTTCCGGAGCATGACTTCAATAACTTCTGCGAAAATTGTTTGGTCGTTTCGCGCCAGATACTGCTTGAGCCGTTTGGCGTAGGCCGGATCGAACGGTCGCGCTTTGTCTTTGTATTCGAGCAGTGTCTGAGCGCCCAAATTTTCGCCAAGTGTGCTCATGCCAAACATTATATCTGTTAATTGGATTCGTGTCGCATCCTCGGCGTCAGACCTTTCCAAAAGTTGACTAGTCTCAATTGACAAAGGTACATCGCGCAGGGCCTAAGCCATGAGAATGCTATCAGAAAAAATAGAACTCCGAATATCGTTGAAGACGGCTACATCGAAACGCCTGTGCCGAACTATCATCGAAATCGACTGAGCCCAAATCAACCCTGTGCTGCGATCAGGACTTCCTTGTCCCGCCGGGACAGCTGCTTGATCTGGTATTCGCGTCGCTGAGCATCCTGCTTTGTTTCAAATCGCTCGGTATAGACCAGCTCGACAGGCAGCCGGGTCCGCGTATATTTGCCGCCCTTGCCGCTGTTGTGGGCGGCAAGCCGCTTTTCCAAGTCATTGGTCCATCCGGTGTAATAAGTGCTGTCCGCACACTTTAGCATGTAGGTGTAGTTCATATCAGGCCCATCATAACATAGATCAGGAATGCAGAATCGCTTGGTCAAATAGTTCCATGAAAAAGTTGCCATCGGCTTACAAAGTCAAAATATTCAATCAATTCTGGAATATTAATCAGAGTTAAGCTTGACTTTAAAACTGTTTGTTGAATTTTGAGAATCAAAATCAAGTACAATTGTTTGATTGATATCTGGTGCATGCTTGCTGACGAGTCTTGTCGAATATCCTTTGATAAACATCTCATCTTCCGTTCTTTCAATTTCATAGATGCCCAGATCTTCATAAAAACCATAAAAATCGGTGATCGAATAGTTCGTTAGATAGGCTGTGTTTTCGTAGAAGTACATGCTTTCAGAAAATGTGCTTGATTGAACTAGGTGGTAAGGGAATAGGATTTCGACCGTGTTATCTTGAACTTGTTGATCAAGAGGCAAAGGGTTTTGCTGGAAATGAGCTGCCATGTTGAATAGAACATACAAAGACTTGTCAGTTTCAAATCGAAGAAAATAGACTGCTTGCCGATCATCTCCAAATTTAACTTTTAAAATTGCCTGGGTTTCACTACACACAAAAGTACTCAGCTGATCAAATTGATCACTGTCTTGAATCTGATTGACAATGGCGTCTATTGATTGATCCGATTCAAACGCAGTTAAAACACCCCCTGATTGATAACCTTGATCAAAATGGATGGGGAAGCTGATCTTATAGCCATAGATCAGATCAGTAGCAGATAGTGAATCTACAGGGCCTAATTCACCCGCGCGTAGTGTGAGCTTGGCTGATACGAGTCCGGCTATTAAGCATAAAACTAGAATCATTGTGATCGGGATAGCGACCTGCGATACTTTAGATTTCATATTTTCCACCCATTGGTGGGGGAGCAGAACCTTCCCCCACCGGCTTTGCATCATATTGATTGACAATCACATGTTGAATTATATGTTTATTATACTATGTGCTTTATAGGGTAAGCAGTTGGCAGGGTTTTTACTGAATCCAGGTTGCACCGATGCTCCAACTTCTGTTTATATAAGTGTCAGAAGCGCTTGAATATGTATACCCTAAGTGGCATCTATATAAATTTGAATCTATGTTATACCCATAGACCATGACTATATGGTTGCCATAAGGGCTTCCTAAAATACTTCCTATTAATAGCATTGTTCTGTTCTTGAGTGTTGTTTATCGAACGCCTATTTGCTTATAATCACCACCTTATTCTTCATTTTGTGATTCAGTCGATCAATTCATCAGCTGTATCTATTGTTTGATTCTTAATATCCATCTTTTATTATCACAGCACAAAACAATTGTACGAGAAAAAGTCACGTTGCGCAACAAAATGTTGTTTCACTTTCTTTCGCTAACAGCAATTTTACCAGTTCTAATGTTTGCAGGAATGACTATGAATATCCCAAAATGACCAAAGGTATATCTTTGGTTCAAAAATGTAAACACAACTGGATTTTTGTGTATATAGTGATGAAGGCAGGGAACAGGAGTCATTGCTTAGCCGGAGCCCAGAAAGCCCTGGACGTTGTTGTTGTCACTAATCCCAGATTGCTTTAGCAGGACTAAAACTGCTAATCGATCCACCTTGCCGATAACGGGATTATTCGGTTCGTTGACGGATATGTCACGTTAACCAATATTATTATTGCGCAGATCGTATCCTTGCACCCGTCTTGTTTCTAGCAAAGCGCCGCCCGCAGCCATTTCGGCTGCGGGCGGCATTGTCAACTGTAAGATGTTTGAAGAAGTGGGTTCAGTTGTCGTCAGGACAGGAACACGCTCAGGTCATCATCGACCGAGCCGATGCCCGTAATACCGAAGGTGTCAACCAGCACACTGGCGACATTGGGCGATAGGAAAGCGGGAAGCGTGGGACCGAGGTGGATGTTCTTCACACCCAGATACAGCAGCGCCAGTAGCACGATGACCGCCTTTTGCTCATACCAGGCGATGTTGTACGCGATCGGCAGATCGTTGATGTCCTCAAGCTCGAAGATCTCCTTGAGTTTCATGGCGATGACGGCAAGGGAGTAGGAGTCGTTGCACTGGCCGGCATCCAGGACGCGCGGGATGCCGTTGATGTCGCCCAGCCCCAGCTTGTTATAGCGGTACTTGGCGCAGCCGGCGGTGAGGATGACAGTGTCATTGGGGAGCTTTTCGGCGAATTCAGTATAGTAATCTCTCGATTTCATACGACCGTCGCAGCCTGCCATGACGAAGAACTTGCGGATTGCGCCGGACTTAACGGCTTCGACCACCTGGTCAGCCAGGGCAAAGACCTGGTCGTGGGCAAACCCGCCGACAATGCTGCCGCTTTCAATTTCCTGCGGTGCGGGAAGGGTCTTGGCCATTTCGATCACGGCCGAAAAGTCCTTGCGACCGCCGTTGTCCGGCGTGATGTGCGTGCAACCGGGGAAACCGGCTGCCCCGGTCGTGAAGATGCGCTGCCGGATCTCATCTTTTCTTGGCGGTACAATGCAGTTGGTTGTAAACACGATCGGTCCGTTGAATGATTCGAACTCCGAGATCTGCTTCCACCATGCGTTACCGTAATTGCCGACAAAGTGATCATACTTTTTGAAGGCTGGATAGTAATGGGCGGGCAGCATTTCACTGTGGGTGTAGACATCCACGCCAGTGCCGTCGGTCTGCTCAAGCAGCTGCTCCAGGTCTTTCAGGTCATGACCCGAAACCAGGATGGCGGGATTGCCGCGGACTCCGATGTTGACTTCGGTAACTTCAGGACTGCCATAGCTCGATGTGTTAGCCCGGTCAAGCAGCGCCATGGCCTTGACGCCGTATTCGCCGGTCTTCAGGGTCAGGGCGACCAGATCGTCCGCGGTCAGTGAATCGTCCAGCGTCGCCGCCAGCGCTTCGAGTATGAACGCATCGATTGATTTATCTTCCTGCCCGAGATTCAGCGCATGTTCGGTATAGGCTGCCATGCCCTTGAGGCCGTAGATGATCAGTTCGCGCAGCGAGCGAACATCCTCGTTTTCGGTAGCCAGAACGCCGACAGCCGCAGCCTTGTCAAGCATAGCCGCACGGTCGCTGACTCGAAAGCCACACGCGTCATGAAGATCGCTATCTGAAGGGTTGGCCTTCAGGTCATCACGCAGACGGAGCATCGTCCTGATCTGTTTTTCGAAAGCCTCCGCGTCAAAATTGGCGTTGGTGATGGTCATGAACAAACTGGTCAAGATTTGCGCGTTCAGCTCATCTGACAATTCAATGCCCTTTTTACGGGCAATCACTGCGATTCCTTTCAGCGAGTAGATCAAAAGGTCCTGCAGGTTTGAGACCTCTTCATCCTTGCCGCAGACGCCGCGCACATTGCAGCCGACGCCCTTGGCAGCCTCCTGACATTGATAACAAAACATACTCATATTGGTTTTTCTGCCTTTCTGCCTGGTAGCAGGCTTCTATGCCTGAGGTGCAGGCGCTTTGACGATAATCAGTTCCAGCTTGTCCTGGCATCGATTCCGAACGTTCATTCTGGTCTTCTCGGGAATTTTCAAGACAGTACCCGCTGTGTATTCGTGGAACTCCTGTTCATCCAGTCCGATTGACAGCGTTCCCTGAAGCACTGTCATGTAGACATTCGCATTGGAATCATGTTCAGGCAATCCGTCATCGGTGTTGAATACTGCGTGGATATAGTTGATGTTCTCATCGAAAATGAGTTTTTCAACGATATTTTCTTGGGTCATGGAAAACTTGTAAACTTGTTCTACCATAGCTGATGCACTCCTTTCACAACTCATTTATAGCATAGTTCAGAGAACGGTTTTGTAGCCGGAGCTACGCTTTGCGCCGTGACACAGAAATTGCCGACGTCGGGCAGACAGTCGAACAGTTTGTGCACTGGTGGCAATAATCTGTCCTGATCACGGCTCGTGAAGTGTCACTGTCGATTGAAATCGCTTCCGCCGGACAGACCGGCAGGCATTTCCCGCAGCCAACGCAATCCGACGGGTCGACCGTTCTGGAAATCAGCGCCTTGCGCCCGAACAGTTTCTGTAGCGCGCCGAATGGGCAGATCTGGTTGTGAAACACCCTTGCCGGATAGAATGGAACCGCCAGCACTGAAATTGCCAGCCAGACCAGCATGATCGGCAAGCTGATCTGCCAGGCCTGGCGAAACAGCACTACGGCCGCAACACTTATGCCGACAGCCAGCCAGGGGATAAAACCCTTACGCAGCCAGGACGGTTCGCGATCTTTTTGAATGCCAAATTTCTTTGCCAGATGATCAAGCGGGGTCATGACGGTGTTCATGGGACATGCGTATCCGCAGTACAGCCGGCCAAAAAGAATTGCACCAACCAGACTCAGACCGAACAGAACAAGCCAGAGCATCATTTTGCCGGTGGCAATCGAAGCTGCGAATAATCCCAAAAATAACAGCCGGATCATCCAAGTTAAAATTTTCATCATCATATCTCCAATCTTTTTTGATCTCCGGGCATTATACCGATATACTGAAGGCCAAAGGCGTTACCACGGTAACTAGTCGGAGGAGACGATGAACAAGGCTGAATCTCAAATTATGGCAGTAAAGCTGCTGGAAAATCTTGCGGCTACCGAAATCAGGAAATATCTTGACTGTGGCCGGTTCAAGGTTTCCAGCTATAAGGCTAACTCGGTAATTCATTTTGAAAATGATCCCTGCGACAAGCTGGAAATCATCCTGTCCGGAGAGGTCCTGGTCGAACGGCTGGACGCAGCCGGCGGCCTGTTGACCATCGCCAGTTTCTCGGCTAACGATATTCTGGGCGGAAACCTCCTGTTCTCCCAAAATCCCTATTATCCGATGACGATTACAGCTAGAAAAACATCCAGTGTTCTTGAAATCGACCGGGAGCTGCTATTTGAGATGCTTGGCGCCAACTCCGCAGTGCTGCGCCGCTTCCTGGCTTATATGTCTGACCATTCGGCTATTCTGAGTTTGAAGATCAGGAGCTCGATCAAGCGCACGATCCGCGAAAGCGTGCTGCTGTTTCTTGATGCCGAACGGCAGCGGCAGGGCTCCAGCCGGATTGTCCTGAATATGACTAAAAAGGAGCTGGCCGAACGCATCGGCGTCCAGCGCACCTCCTTGTCACGCGAACTGGCTAAAATGAGAAGCGATGGGCTGATCGAGTTTGATACTGATTCGATCACGATTCGACAATTCGACCGTCCTTGACGCAGACAATTCGATCGCATTGTCTGGCTATAGCTGAATCGTGCGTCACGATGATCACGGTTTTACCGTCCCGGTGAATACCCTTCAGGATATCCATGACATCCTGGCCGGTCCGCTGGTCCAGTGAACCGGTCGGCTCGTCGGCGAGAATGATGTCAGGGTTGTTGATGAGCGATCGGGCCAGCGCGACCCGCTGCTTCTGTCCGCCGGAGAGGTTTGACGCCAGCGTGTGCATCTTATCATCGATGCCAAGCTTCTCGAGGACCTGACTGACAATCATCTTTGTCCGGATGCCGCGTTGGCGACTGTACTTCAACGGGATGGCAACATTCTGGCAGACTGTGCAGTAGTCGATCAGGGCGAAATCCTGAATGACGAATCCGAATAGCTGGTTTCGCAGCGCCGCCAGTTCCCGGGCGCCATAACCTGCGACGTTGACACCGTCAAGCATATAGTCGCCGGACGTCTGTTGATCCAGCAGGCCGATAATATTGAGCAGGGTTGACTTGCCGGAACCGGACGGTCCCATGATCGCGACCATGCTTCCTCGGACGATGTCCAGGTCGATACCTTTGAGGGCCTGGACTTCGAATCCCTGCCGGCCGAATGCTTTTGTGATGGCTGTTAATGACAGCATGTCTATTCTCCTCTCGAAATCAAATCACTGATCGGTTGTCGGATCAGTGAAATAATTGGAATAAACAGAATCAGGACCATGATCAGCAGGCTGGCCAGCACCGTCAAAGCCGCGGCTGAGCGATTATCTCGATACAGGACCATAACAACGCAGTCCGCCAAACCGATCAAGGTGCAGGCCTGCAGTGTGATCCGCATCACGAAATCTGCCGTCCTGGCGCCGCACAGCAGATGAATGGCAAACTCCCGGCGGCGCTCTTGAATAAAGCTCAGTAAGGCGGAGACCATACAAACTAAGCAGAAAAATAGAATCAGGCAGATGATGAACAACAGGGTGGCGGCATACGCCAGGGTCTCGTTCGTGATCCGCTCAAGCTGCTGGCTGTAGCTGATAAATTCCAGATCGTACAGGTTGAGATTGCTTGAACGAGCCTGTATCTCATCCAAAACATGTTCGTTTGCAGTCAGCAGAGTGGTGTTGGTGATCGCCATGTCCAAAGCTGGGACATCCGATTCGTCCGAAATATTCACCGGCTCCAGAATTGCATTGTCGAGATAGAGGATTTCTCGGGTCTGTCCAGGTGCCATGTAGAAGGATTTGGGCTCTAGAAATCCTGTCACCACAAGATGGTCATCGATCCAGTCGCCGAGTTCGAGATGATCGCTGAAATGGCTGCCCAGCACGACCGGAACGGCACCGGGTTCCAGTCCTTCAAGGTCAAAGAAGTCGCCGGTCTGGCAGTCCAGAGCGAAGGTTTGGATGAAGCCTTTGTCAACCATCAGCCGGTTGAAGAGCAATGTGCCATCAGCGCTTTGAAACGCCGCCAGGTCTTCAATCTCTCTGTTATTCAGGACGATCGCCTGGGCATAGCAGGTGAATGCGAATGCATCCTGCTGCAGATGGAGGGTTTTGTACAAATCATACAGCTTCGCCGGAGCATCCGGATCATCAAACAGGCGCGCGTTCATCTGATCCTCACGCGTTACATCCCGGATAATGTAGTGATCCGAGGCGTTGTCCAGCGCCAAAATCTTAACTCGTAACGACAGCGTCTCATAGATCATGGACAGCGCGAAGCCGATCAACAGCAATGCGATGAGCAACTGCAGGAAAAAACGCAGATACTTGAACTTGAGCCTTCTGATGTCGTTTAGCGCAAATCCGATCTGGCTCATGCTGTACCTCCCCCATAGATTGCTTTGACGCGGCAGGCGATAACCCCTGTGCTGAAAACCAAATTCAGCACCATCCCGATCAACAGGGCATTCAAGGCAGCCTGAATCCTCAAAGTGACAAACCCTGTCATGTGCGCTGTCACAATCGCCAGAACGAGACCTAAAATGAAAGCCAATATCCCCAGTGCCTGTGTCTGCAGCAACAGTTGGACAAGCAAACCCAAAGGTGTCGAGCCAACAAGCCGCCTGACAAACATCTCTTTTGTTCTGCCGATGATCCAATAAGACAGGATGTCCATAAAATTCATCAGCATTAACGCGATCGAGCCATAGGTTGCGATCTTGACGAACAAAATATCTTCCGAGCCGATCGAAAAATCCATCAAAAGTGAGAATCCTGTTGTCAAAACGAAGCTGACCGATGCGAAGAACAGGAGGAACAGGTTTGATTTGTGAAAAAACTGCTTCATTGATCGCCTCCGCTGCGCTTGCGATCGTATGTCCAGGATCGCAAGCGCAGCTCTGAAATGATTATTAGTAATATAGCCACCCATAATAGGTATAGCAGGTTTGGAACGGGTTGTTGAATTTTGACAACTTGTTTGTCCAGATGTAATCAGATCCGCCGAATTGATCGCCTACTGCGCTATAAATTCTGCCGGAATCGTAACTCCCCTCTCGAAGACGGACATGGCACTGCTTGACAATGCGGGATGGATCAGTGCCGAAATATCCCGTTCCGAATTGCGATTCTGAGAACCCGGCTTGGATTGTGTTGTAGAAGCCGCTCGTTCTTGAAACATGTTGAAGCCCCAAAGCCTGCGTGCAAACGCCGATTGATGCGAAAACAGCAAGTGAAAGTAATATCACCGACAACGATTTTTTCATGATGACCTCCTGATCGTCAGTTAGGAAAATCCAGACAGATGCTTCGCTATACCGGTGGTGCCCGACTCGAATTATATCGAAAACAGTCGCGGATAGCAACCGCTCGATTGGAATGAATATATTGATAACAAAATTCTTTGGGCAGAGACTTCATGAATCACGCGCCTTTCTCCGGGTGCGTCTGGTGTGCAAGCTTATCTTGACAAACCAGATCATCGACAGCAATGACAAGCCGTTCAGATCAGATGTAAACATGAACGTTGCAGTTTGATTGGTTGAACTGCGGCATTAGCCGGTAAGATCTATTGATATAGGTAAAATAGAGAATAATGTTAATAGCAATAATGTACACGCTTACGATCGTGCAAAATAGACAAATATGGAGCGAAAAACTGACAAAATGCATCTAAATCTCCGTGATTGACAGTGCAATCTGCCGATGGTAAGATCATGTCGTAAACGTTTTAGGTAGTTGTTGCCGAGCACGTTGGAAATTACCTCAAACAGGCAGATCACCCCTTTTGACCGGTGGTCAGCCGGCCCGAGATCAATGATCGTTTGGCCAGAATCTGTCCGTCGCGAAGCAGGGTTGGTCAAGAGAAATATTCAAGAATGGAGATTTACGAGCATGACGAAAGTAACAAACCTTGAACAGCTGAAAGTGAAAATGGAGCAAATCCGCAAAGCCCAGAGCGAATTCGCGTCGTTCTCTCAGCCGCAGGTTGACGAGATTTTCCGCCAGGCATCCAAAGCTGCCAATAATGCACGCATCTCGCTGGCCAAGATGGCTGTTGAGGAAACCGGAATGGGCATTGTCGAGGATAAGGTGATCAAGAATCACTTTGCGTCCGAATACATCTACAATCAGTATAAAGATGACAAGACCTGCGGCGTCATTGAGCAGGATCCGGCTTTTGGCATCACCAAAATCGCCGAACCCATCGGCCTGGTCGCGGCGATTATTCCAACGACCAATCCGACTTCGACAGCAATCTTCAAGGCCCTGATTGCGTTGAAGACCCGAAACGGCATCATCTTTTCGCCGCATCCTCGGGCCAAAAACTGCACGATCGAGGCTGCCAGGATCGTCCTGGATGCAGCAGTCGCGGCCGGGGCGCCAAAGGGTATTATCGGCTGGATTGATGAGCCCAGCGTCGAGCTGTCCAACGCTGTTATGCAGATGGCTGACCTGACGCTGGCAACCGGCGGCCCAGGCATGGTCAAGGCTGCGTATTCATCCGGCAAGCCGGCGATCGGGGTTGGCGCGGGCAATACGCCGGCAATCATTGACGAGACCGCTCATATTAAGATGGCGGTCAGCTCGATTCTCCTGTCCAAGAGCTTTGACAACGGCGTGATTTGCGCATCCGAGCAGTCGGTTCTCGTTCTGGAGGAGGTCTACGATGCTGTCAAAAAGGAATTTGACGAGCGCGGCGCATATATTCTCGAGGGCAAAGAAGTCGATGCCGTGAGAAAGATCATTTTGGTCGACGATCATATCAACGCGAAGATCGTCGGTCAGCCGGCGGTCAAAATCGCCGAAATGGCCGGTCTTAAGGTACCAGAGGAAACTAAGGTCCTGATCGGGCAGGTCCAATCGGTTGAGCTCGAAGAGCCGTTCAGCCATGAGAAGCTGTCTCCTGTGCTGGCGATGTACAAGGTCAAGACGTTCGACGAAGCACTGGACAAGGCTGCGCGCCTGGTTGAACTGGGCGGCATGGGACATACATCAGTTTTGTATACTGACCAGGTCAAATGCGCCGACCGTATCGCGGCATTTAGCGCCCGAATGAAGACCGGCAGGACGATCATCAACATGCCTTCATCCCACGGCGCGATTGGCGACCTGTATAACTTCAAACTGGCTCCGTCTTTGACATTAGGCTGCGGCAGCTGGGGTGGTAATTCCATTTCCGAGAATGTCGGTGTCAAGCACCTGATGAACATCAAGACTGTGGCTGAGAGGAGAGAGAACATGCTGTGGTATCGAGTTCCAGACCGTGTCTATTTCAAATCGGGTAGTCTGGGCGTTGCGATCAAGGACCTGAAGGACGAGGGCAAAAAGCGCGCTTTTATCGTCACGGACAAGGTGCTCTATAACTTGGGATACGCGGACAAAGTGGTTGACCAGCTGGATGAGCTGGGCATCGACTGCAAAGTTTTCTTTGACGTCGAGCCGGATCCGACCCTGGCCATTGCCAGGAAGGGTGCCGCTGAAATGACAAGTTTCAAGCCGGATGTCATCGTTGCCCTGGGTGGCGGATCTCCGATTGACGCGGCCAAGATCATGTGGGTGATGTACGAGCACCCGGATGTCGAGTTCGAGGATTTGGCCATGCGCTTCATGGATATCCGCAAGCGGGTCTTCGCCTTTCCCAAGCTGGGCGGCAAGGCATCCTTGGTCGCGATCCCGACAACCGCCGGCACGGGTTCCGAAGTGACGCCGTTCGCGGTTATCACCGATGAACAGACCGGCATCAAGTACCCGCTGGCTGACTATGAACTGACGCCGGACATGGCGATTATCGACACCGAGCTGATGATGAACATGCCCAAGGGATTAACCGCCGCGTCCGGCATCGATGCCCTGACCCATGCGATCGAAGCATATGTCTCCGTCCTGGCCTCTGAATTCACCAACGGCCAAGCCCTGGAAGCCATCCGCCTGATCTTCAAGTATCTGCCTGAAGCCTACAAGGACGGCTCGAACAATATTAAGGCGCGGGAAAAGATGGCGCATGCATCCACCATGGCCGGCATGGCCTTTGCCAATGCCTTCCTCGGCATCTGCCATTCCATGGCACACAAACTCGGATCGAAACACCACATTGCGCACGGTGTCGCCAACGCGCTCCTGATCGGCGAGGTTATCCGCTTCAACGCGGTCGACGATCCCAGAAAACAGGCTGCTTTTCCGCAGTACAAGTATCCGAACGCCAAGTGGCGCTACACCAGGATCGCGGACTATCTGAATCTCGGCGGACGAACCGAAGACGAGAAGGTTGAAAACCTGATCAAAGCGATCAACGACCTTAAGGCTAAAATCGACATCCCGAACTCGATCCGCGAGGCGGGCGTGGCCGAAAAATCCTTCTACGCGTCACTGGACGAGATGAGCGAACAAGCCTTCGACGACCAGTGCACCGGCGCCAACCCGAGATATCCTCTGATCAGCGAACTCAAGGACCTGTACATCAGGGCTTTCGGATAAGATCGTTGTGTAAGCGGATCATCTGTTATCCGGTTGACAGACCCACAGCTGATACAGCAGTCAGCTTGCTGGCCCGCCAATTTTGGCGGGCCGGTTTGTGTCAGAAATCACTGCCTGCCCAATCAGGACCGATTTTGATCAATCCGGTATAAGGTATAATGATTCCATATCCAGCTGACGCACAAGCTGTTTGCCCGACCAGGCAGCTGGACAGCCAGACCGAAACAAATACGGCGAAGGACGGAGGGCGATGCATGGACAAGCGCTACCTGACCAAATCCCGATTCAAACTGGCTATGGAATGCCCGACCAAACTCTACTACACCGGCAAACCCGGATATGCCAACCAGAACCAGTCCAATTCATTCCTGGAATCTCTAGCGGAGGGCGGCTACCAGGTGGGCGCGCTGGCAAAAGCGTATTTCCCCGAAGGCGTCGAAATTGAAACGCTGGATACAGATCAGTCCTACGGACAGACCGAAAAGCTTTTCGAGCAAGAGCAGGTGACGATCTTTGAAGCCGGATTCAGAGTCCGCAACCTGTTTGTCCGTGCGGATATTGTCAGAAAGCAAGGCAGCCATCTGGAACTGATTGAGGTCAAGTCCAAGTCATCTGATCGAAATGGCATCCGGAACATGCTGAATAAAAATGGCAGCATCAAGGCTGAATGGAAACCCTATATCCTGGATATCGCTTTTCAAAAGCTAGTCATCTTGCATAGCTATCCTGAGCTGACTGTCAACGCGTCAATCATGACCGTCGATCAGTCCACGGTCTGTCCGACGGATGGTCTCAACCAGAAGTTCAAAATCGTGACGAACCCTGCGGGTGCCAAGCAAGTCATTCAGACAGCGTCACTAACAGAAGAAGAGATCAAGAACCCGATTCTCCGAATCGACCCAGTTGACGACCTCTGTGAGATAATCTACAGTGATGCTTACTCTACGCCTTCCGGAAACCTTAGTTTTACCGAGTTGGTTAATTATCTGGCCAGCCATTATGCCGAGGATGAAAAAATCATCACGCCAATTTCCCCTGCCTGCACCAAATGCGAATTCAAGTCCACAGCAGAAGAAGCGTCTCAAGGACTGGTCAGCGGGTTCGAAATTTGCTGGACCCAGCAATTGGGGTGGTCGAATGACGATTTCCGGGAACCGATGGTTTTTGATTTGTGGAATTCCAGACGAATTAGCCGATACTTGGCTGAGGGCAAGTTCAAACTCAAAGACCTGGGACCAAACGATTTAGATCCGAAATCCGATTCAAAGCCCGGCATCTCATCCAGCGAACGGCAATGGCTGCAGGTTGAAAAGGTGAAAAACCAGGATGCCGGCTGCTGGATTGACAAGGCAGGCTTAACCCGGGAATTTGACAGCTGGACATTTCCGCTGCACTTCATTGATTTTGAAACCTCGATGACAGCCATCCCGTTCAACCGGGGCAAGCGGCCCTACGAGCCGATCGCGTTCCAGTACTCGCACCATATTGTGCATGAAGACGGCAGTATCGAACACGCCAGCGAGTATCTGAACACCAAGCCGGGTGTCTTTCCCAACTTTGACTTTGTCCGCAGCCTGAAGCGTGATCTGGAGGGCGACAGCGGGACAATCTTTCGGTACGCGCCCCATGAGAATACCTATCTGCAACTCATCCGGAAACAGCTGCTGGATGATCCTGATCCGGCCAAAGACACGACTGAACTCTGCCGATTTATTGATTCTATGACCAGCAAGCGGGGGGATTACACCGGAGACCGGAATATGATCGACATGCTCGAGCTGGTCAAGCGGTATTACTATGATCCAGCCATGAACGGTTCCAATTCCATCAAGAAGGTCCTGCCGGCCTTGCTTAATAGCTCGAAGGTTCTACAGGATAAGTATTCCAAACCAATCTATGGCAGATCCGATGGGATTTACAGCCACAACTACAAGGATAAGGTCTGGATTGAACGATGCGACGGCCAAGTCAAAGACCCCTATAAATTGCTGCGCAGGCTGTTTGAAGACTGGCCGGACGACAATGTCGAACGGATCAGCAGCCTGGAAGCCATCCAGGAGGGCGGCGCGGCGGCAATAGCTTATGCCAGACTCCAGTCTGAAGAAATGGGCGACTATGAGCGACATGAGATCGAACGCTCGCTTTTGGAGTATTGCGAACTGGACACCTTGGCGATGGTCATGATCTACGAAGGCTGGAAAGCGTTAATCGATGCGTGATTCAAAAAAATCACGTTTAAAACGCAAAACCTTCCGAATACCCCAAGTGCTTGCTCTTTGAATTGAAGGATATCGGTAGAACTGGAGTTTTCAGCCTTTCATATGCAGATCCCGCTGCGGGAATGGAATTTCAATGCTGTTCTCTCGAAATAGCTTCAGAATCTCGTAATGGAGCTCGCTTTTGACCACATAAACATTGTTCGGCGTGTCAATCCAGACATAGAGCTTGAAGTTCAGTGAAGAATCACCGAAAGCTGTGAATCGGACAAACGGTTCAGGCTGGTCGAGGATGAATCCGGTTTTATCCAAGATGTTCGATACTGCCTGGAGCAGCAGCTGTTCAACCAGCCGGACGTCGCTGGAATAGGATACACCGACCTCCAGAGTTGTCCGCATTTTGAGATCGTCATAGGAGCGGTTGGTGATCTTCTGTTCCAGAAAGAAAGAGTTGGGTACGATCAGGTGCTCGTTGTTCAATGACTTGACGATGGTTGATCGGATCTTGATCTCCATGACTTCGCCAATTACGCCATCGAGTTCGACGATGTCGCCGACCTTGATCGGGCGTTCAAACAGCAGGATGATGCCAGAGATGAAGTTGGAAACAATATTTTGCATGCCAAAGCCGATGCCGACACCGAAGATGCCGGCGAATACGGTCAGGCTGGTGATGGTGATACCCATCGCGTTGAGGGTGATCAGGATGGCAAAGACAAGAATGACATAGTGGAAGATGGAGCTCAAGGTGAACTGCGTCCCGGCTTCGACTTTATAACGTTCATAAGCAGTCGGCAGGATGTGCTTCTGGATCAGGCGCGACAACCTGAAAAACAGGATGAAGATGAACAGCGCGGTGCCCAGCAAAAGGACAGAGATGTCTGCGGTGCCTAGGCTGAAGACCGTTCTTTTGAGCGTCTCGAGATCTGAGAAATGAGCGGTCAGCAGCAAGAACAGCACCAGAATGTAGATCCAGCGGAAGATGGCCAGGACAAAATCCTTCTGTTTGAATCTGCGCTTTCGCAGCAGTGCGGTGATCAGCAATTTTATACCGGTCAGCAGCACAAAGAAGAAGACAAAAGACACGATGGACGCCAACGTCTCGATGGCGATCCAGTGTCCGATCGAATCTTGTAAAGGGCTCAAAAAATCCTGCCAAAACTGCATGTACATGAGTCTCCTGTTCTATTACAAGAATTGTATCACATTTGGTGTTGATCTAGATATTGCGTGCCGGCATGATATCGAGAGTAAAAAAAGACTTGTTGAGCTGATCCAGTCAATATTTTCGGCAAGCCGTTATTCGAAGTCTTCCAGCCGCTCCTCAACCGCCTGCTTGTCGTAGTCATCCGTGCAGACCTGCAAGGCCTTTTCATAATGTGCTATCGCCTTGGTATTATCCTGGATTGGATGGCCGTCGAATTTGTAGAAGTCACCGTACTGGATAAAACTCCAGGGATTGTCCGGGAAGTCTTTCACCAGGGCGTCAAGTTCTTTTACGGCTTCGTCATATCGATTCAGCGAGACATAAGTATCACAGATTGCCCGCCGCATGTTATGGATGACTTGTTTGCTGTAGTCAGGGAAGATCCTGCAAAAAGCACGGCAATAGTCGATTCGCTTTTCGAAATAGGCGGGATCTTCAGTTCCGGCATTGTGAAGCTCCATTTCCAGGTCCTGATAGTAATTCATCAGAAAATAATCTGAACCAACCATTTCCTCAAGCTCATCAGCCGTCGTGACACCTGGCGTTATCCAGTGCAACAGGCCATTCCAGGCTTTGAGCCAGATATCGCAGGCCGCCCGGCTGTCGCCTTGGTCGGAAAGTTTTCCACCCTGATGGATCAGTTCATCGATCGTTTCCATGCACAACCGATCAGGAGGCGCCAGCCGTTCCCATAGAACCCAGGCTGCCAGCCAGAGAAAGTCGTCATCCTTGCCTTTGGCCGTGACCCGATGATTCTCAAACCACGATTCTGACAGCGCCTGGGCAGAATTGAATTGATCGACCCCGGCCAGAAACTGAGGTTCATCGACGGCTACGCCCAATGCCTGCAATCTGCTGAAAATCTGGCTGGTCGTCATTGGGTTGACATCTTTGTAGGTCAGAATATTTTTCAGCTTGCTGACTGGTTGCTGCGGATTGATCTGTTCAGATGTCTTGCCCAGACAGCATTTCTTGTATTTTTTGCCGCTGCCGCACGGGCAGGGATCGTTTCTTCCTATTTGGCTCATGCTGTTTATTCTCCTGGAAAGGTTGTCAATACCGTTAACATATTTCGCGTTGCATTCCATCATACCAGTTCATATGAGACTGTCAATATCACTTGACAACAGTTGTTTACACATCAAGCGACTATCGCTTAGAATAGTTGTGAAAAGATCAATCACTTCAACAAGATCATTGAACCGCTGGAGGCTAGACTATGGGCACATCAAAGACATATGACCTCAAAAAAGCATTAGCCCTATCCCTGACGGTATCCCTTGGATTCACCCTAGTGACATATCTTGTATCCCTGACGTTGGGAAGATTTCGCGATGTCCTGCTGCCGGACACCGGCGCGGCCTGGTACTACTGGAAGCTGCCGTCTGCTGAGTTATGGGCCTCGATCACGATGTGGGTGTTCTACCTGGCCCACCAGGTTATTGTCTGGTGGCTGATCCATCGATTGAAAAGCCAGCCAAGAGCGGCTAAAGGCAGGATCGGCAGCGTCAATTTGCTGCTGCTGGTCACCAATGCTGTCTTTATCCTGATTCATCTTGTCCAGACCGCTTTTTTCTATGACGCGCTGGCCCAGTTCGTACCAGTCATGTCGTCACAGGGGTCAGTAATCGTGATGCTGGTCATGATCCTGATCATGCTGAATGCAAGACGCGGTCTGTTCTTCGGCAAGTCGGTCAGACTGCCGGCGAAGGGAAGTGCACTGATCTCGAAAATCCATGGCTACTTCATAGCCTGGGCGATCATTTACACGTTCTGGTTCCATCCGATGGAGGGGACCTGGGGGCATCTGCTGGGCTTTTTCTATGCCTTCATGCTGATGACCCAGCTATCCCTGGCCAGAACGTCCTGGCACACTAAAATCAAGTGGATCACCGTGCTGGAAGTCTATGTGGCATTCCACGGCGGCATCGTTGCGATCGATGCCGGCAACGGCATGTGGCCGATGTTCTTCTTTGGTTTTATGATGATGTTCATTGTGACCCAGATGTTTGGCGTGATCAAAAACCGGCTGGCCATTGCCGGCATCATCGCGTCCTATGTTGCGTTGGTGCTGGTCACATACAGCGGCCTGCTGGGCGATGCGTTTTCCGGCACGCCTGTCGGCTGGGCGGATATCCACCAGATTACTTGGATTCCGCTGATTCTCTATATCCTGGTCTTTGTTTTCACCTGGCTGCTTCAGGGTGTGGCGGCCATCGGGCTGGCAGCAAAAAGACAAGGCAGTCAAAAAGACAGGTGAATTTGTTCAGGGCTAACGGGTCAGGTATTTGTTGAGGATCAATTCGAATCTTTCTTTCAAGTCCGAAACCCGGCAAGTTGCGAACGATCCCATACAGTCGGCGGATTAACGTTGGAATGCGGATGGCTGACTGAGCGCTGAAGTGAAATCAAAAGATGAATCAACCCTTCCTGCCGACAGATCACAGCGAACTGGTCAAAGCCAAGCCAAATGTCTATAATGCTAGTCATACCTGACTGGCAGTCTGGATCAACCAGGCTGCCAAGTACATGAAATTGAGAGGGCTGCCCATGGCTCGCAGTAAAATCAAGGAAGCAGTGCGGATCAGCGCCTATTTCCTGGCAGACACATTCGTTATTGACTGGCCGGATCCGGATTCCGATGTTACACAGTCAACTGGACTGACAAATGAAAATCTGAAAGCCTGGATAGCATCCTATGAAGCAGATAAGTATAGCGCTTTGTTTCATCTGGGCTTTTTGACCCGACCTTCTGAATTTGACGCAGTACTGGACTACCTGCATTCGATTGCTGAATTGCTGATCAGAAGCTTAAGCCATCAGCCGGACATCGAATTTTCTCGAGAAGCTGTGCAGGTCGATCTTGTGCATGACGATATTCGCAGGCTGCTGGATGAACTGCCCTTTGGTGTGGGCATGGAATATGTCGATGATGAGTGGCTGCGTGGATTGTGGCGGTCACTGCTGGCAGTATTCAAAGCGGATATCGAACCGTTCGACGGGACGGTCGCCCGTTATTTTGCCGAGCAAAACGCTCAGATCAATATCGCAGGTCGTGTGTTCTTTCATCTGGTTGAAAGCCAGGACGAACCGTATCCCTTTGCCTTTATGGCAACCTATTCAACGAAGCCCGGTCAGAGCAAACGGGCGGTTCATACACCGCTGAAGCACGCTTTGAAGGAATTTGACGGTGATGAGCAGAAACTGCTGTCCTTGATCTCATCCGTCGTCAAAGCTGCTGAAAAGAGTGCGTTCATCTCAGATCTCTTAGAGAGCGGCGAATTGTTTGCGCCGATCAAGCTGACCATCGAAGAGGCGTATGCCTTCTTGAAGGATATCGAGATTTTCGAAGATGCCGGCATCCTGTGCAGGGTTCCCGACTGGTGGCGGAAGCGGCGCGCCTACCGCCTTGCGATCACAGTCGGCGGGCAAGAACCGTCGCGGCTTGGCCTTGACGCTATCATAGGGCTGGTGCCCACTTTGCGCATCGGGGACGACGAGATCAGCGAAGCCGACTTGAGAGAATTTCTAGATATGTCGGAAGGGCTGATTCAGTATAAAGGGCAATGGGTTGAAATCAACAGGAAGCGTCTGGCGACGGTGCTTGATGCACTCGATAAAGTCAAGGCAATGGCCGGCCAGGAAACCTTGTCACTGGCAGACGCCATGAGGCTGGAATTGAACGCGGACCAGCTGGTCGACGCCGATGACGACAGCGTGCTGGTTTCAGTCAGCAATGGCGAGTGGCTGAGAGCGCTGAAGGATAAGCTGGTTAACCCGGATAAAATCGAGGAAGTCGCCATGACGGATTCGTTTCAGCGCGTTCTGCGGCCTTACCAGAAGACAGGATACCACTGGTTCAGTCAGATGGCGCAACTGGGTTTCGGGGCCTGCCTGGCCGACGATATGGGTCTGGGCAAAACCATTCAACTGATTGCGTATCTGGAGTATTATCGTTTGAACCGAGGCGGACAATCGCTGCTGGTTCTGCCTGCGTCTCTGATCGGCAACTGGCAGCGGGAGATCGAACGGTTTGCACCGGATATGCCGTACCAGATCCTGCATAAAAGTGATCTGAAAGGCACTGAACCCATCCTGATCCGTGATGACAGCTTTCTGTGTATCACGACCTATGGCATGACCATCCGGCTGGAAGCGCTGCAGAACAGGCGCTGGGACCATCTGATCCTGGACGAAGCCCAGGCGATCAAGAATCCGGCGACCAAGCAGACAAAAGCCATTAAGTCGATCCAGGCTGGCATGCGTATCGCTCTGACTGGAACCCCGATTGAAAACCGACTTGGCGACCTATGGTCTTTGTTCGATTTTCTGAATCCAGGTCTGCTCGGCACAGCGAAAGAGTTCACAGATTTCACCAAGCGTCTGAGCGAGCATGCTTCCGGCTACGAAAAGCTTCGCAAAATCATCCACCCGTTCATTTTAAGAAGGCTGAAGACCGATAAACGCATCATATCGGATCTGCCGGACAAAGTTGAGATCAACGCCTATACGGCCTTGTCCAAAAAACAGACCGCCCTCTACAGGCAGCTGCTGGCGCAGATCGCGGAAAAACTCGAAACGGCCGAAGGCATAGATCGGAAAGGCCTTGTTTTGGCCAGCATTATGAAGTTCAAACAAATCTGCAACCATCCGGACCATTATCTGGGCCGTGAAATATTCAAACCTGAACACAGCGGCAAGTTCGAGCAGCTGCGGGAAATCTGCGAGACCATCCGGGACAAGCGCGAGCGGGTGCTGGTCTTCACGCAGTTTCGGGAAATGACCGAACCGCTGGCCAGCTTCCTGAGCGACGTATTCGGTCGGAAAGGCCTGGTCCTGCATGGCGGTACGCCGGTGAAGAGACGCCGCGAGATTGTCGAACAGTTCAACGGCGAACATTATTTTCCGTTCATGGTGCTGTCCCTGAAAGCCGGCGGCGTCGGACTCAACCTGACTGCTGCCAACCATGTAGTTCATTTTGACCGCTGGTGGAACCCTGCGGTTGAGAACCAGGCAACCGACCGGGCGTTTCGTATTGGTCAGACTCGAAATGTTATGGTTCACAAGTTCGTTTCAAACGGAACGATTGAAGAAAAGATCAACGCGATGATCGAAGACAAGCAGAAGCTGTCAGGGGAACTGCTGAACGCTGACGGTGAGAACTGGATTACGGAATACAGCAATGAAGATTTAATGAGGCTGTTTGAACTGGGCGGTGACGAGGCATGAGCTATTATCGTTATCCAAAAGCGGAAAGCGCAGCGCAAAAGAAGGCCCGGGCGGCAAAAGCCTATCTGAAGCTGAAGAAAAAGCTTCCCGATATTGAACCCGTGCTGATCGAAGGCCGGACACTCGCGAAGAACTGGTGGGGCAAAGCCTGGAACCAGAATCTTGAGAGCTACGCCGATTATAGCAACCGCATCGGCCGAGGCAAGACCTATGTCCGCTCCAACACCGTTCTGGACCTGAAGATCAGCCGCGGCCTGATCACCGGCATGGTCATGGGCAGCGGCAGCCGGATCTATGACATCAGGATCAAAATTGACACACTCAGCGACAAGAACCGGGATCAGGTTCTGACGCTGTGCAATAACCAAATTGATTCGCTTGAACAATTGCTGGCCGGGAAATTTCCCGAATCGCTGGAAGTTATATTCAAAGACAAAAAATACGGCCTGTTTCCGTCTCCCGAAGAAATTCAATTCGGCTGTACTTGCCCAGACTGGGCCAGCATGTGCAAGCATGTCGCTGCTGTCCTTTACGGCACAGGTTCAAAACTGGATCAGGATCCGATGCTGTTTTTCGTGTTGAGAGACTTGGACGGACACGAGCTGGTCAGGAAAACCATGGAGAAAAAACTGGACAGTATGCTGAAGAATGCCGGCAAGAAGAGCAAAAGGTCAATGACAGACAAGGATGCCGCTCGGCTTTTCGGACTATAGATCATTCGCAATATAAGTCAGGGGGCTTGAGCTTCAAGCAATAAACGAAGCAATTTTGTTATGGTCCCGCTTTGAAAAGCTCATTGTTGAGCTGCAATTGTTCAAATGACACGGGCTGATATTGATTGATCTCAACACTCGCATTAAGCGCTTGATCCATGGAGGCTAGCAGGGGCCAATACGCTGCGTCCCGGTTGTTATGAATATGGCCATGAACCAGGCAGCTGCCCTTGCCTATGCCGCCCCAGGACATCATGGGGTAGTGACAAAGGGCGAGCTTTCGCTTGCCATCACTGATTTCCGAATATCGTTCAATCGATTTGAAATAATCGTCGGCACTAATCTTATTGAGCCAGGTTTTATCATGATTGCCGACAATCAGGTGTTTTTTGCCTTTGAGTCTTTTTAGAACATTGACTGGATGTGCCTGAGTACGAAACATCAAATCCCCAATGATATAAACTGTATCTCCATTGGTTACGACGTGATTCCAATTGCTGATCAGTGTTTCGTCCATCTCTTCCAGAGAAGCAAACGGTCGCTGACACAGCTTGATTATATTCTTATGGCCAATATGAAGGTCTGCGGTGAAAAAGATCATGATGTACTCCGATGTGTCAATATTTGTTTATGAATTCAAATACAAATCAAGCTTGACATACACCCACTCAAGCAATAAAGCATACCCAGCGCCTCAATGTGGAGAGGTGCTTTGAGGATCAGGACCCGATTAAAAACACCGGAAATAATAAATCCCCGGTGTTTTTGTCTGCTGAAAAACTTGAGTTTTCAGCCAATGCGTTTCTAAAGACCCGGGTTTTGATACAAATAAGTTTTTGTTTTGAAATTTGGCAAGGGGTTGCGTTGGGGTTGAAAATCATCAGCAGCATGGGTCTTAATCATAAATTAGTTTTCGGCGAAATAGTAAAATTGCAATTCTATTGATCATTCTATCACTCATATCTGTTACTGACAGTGATAGAAAGATAGATAGGTAGAACGGTCTGCGGAGGTGCGATATGAAGATACAGGAAACCAATCAAATTGAGTTAAAGAGAAGCTTGTTTCGGAATTTTAAAAGGATATTGTAGCATTCGCAAATTCTGAAGGCGGCGTTATTTATATCGGTGTCAGCGATGATGGGAAATTTCTTGATCTAGAGGATAATGATCAAGCGATGCAGCAGGTTGCCAACACAATCCGCGATGGGATTAGGCCGGATATAGCTATGTTCACTCAATTTGAATTTGTACATGAGGATGGGAAAACCGCGATTAGAATTACTGTTGGACCAGGAACAAAACAGCCTTATAATCTCCGGGATAAGGGAATGAAACCATCGGGTGTCTATGTACGGCAGGGAACATCGTCGGTTCCTGTTTCAGAGGATGCAATTCGATAAATGAACAAAGAATCCGAAGGCGATTCATATGAGGCCAACCGGGCCCTCATACAGGAATTGACGTTTGACAATGCAAAAAAGGAACTGGCTTCTCGAAAGATTGAATTTGGACAAGTCCAGCAAAGGAATATCGGTGTTTTATCAAGCGATGATATCTATACGAATTTAGGGCTTCAGCTCTCAGATCAATGTAGGCATTCCATCAAGCTCGCTATTTTCCAGGGAACAGATAAACTTATATTCAAAGACAGGAAAGAATTCACTGGTTTATTGTTCAAGCAGCTTGAAGACGCTTATGAAGCTGTTGACTTCTACAACGCGACAAGGGCATCTTTAGAGGGATTGAACAGAACCGATGAGCGGGACTATCCACCAGATGACGTTCGAGAGGCATTGCTGAATGCAATTGTCCATCGTGACTATTGATTTAGCGGCAGCACTTTTATCAATCTGTATGCTGATAGGATCGAATTCGTTTCTTTGGGCGGCTTAATTGCTGGGTTATCGATTGATGCGATTATGATGGGCGCTTCCCAGTCGAGAAACGAGAAGCTTGCAGCGCTATTTTATAGAATGCGGTTAGTTGAGGCATATGGAACGGGCATCGGAAAAATTATGAGCAGCTACTCCAAATACATCAAAAAGCCTATGCTTGAAAATGCCGATGGAGCCTTTCGTGTGATTTTGCCTAATTGCCATTACGAAACAGACGGTGACACACAAAAGGCTGTGACTAAACCCGGGAAATATGAAAGTGTTTTAAAATTCCTTCAAGAGCATGGATCTGCTTCAAGAAGTGAACTTGAACAGCACCTTGGGCTTAGTACGACGCGAACGATTATGATCCTGAAAGAGATGCTGACAGGTAAGATGATTATTAAAATAGGTAGTGGAAAAACAACAAGGTATTCACTGAAATGAAGGGCCGAGCTGTTTTTGATGGCCGTTGCTTTGTTCTCGAAGAAGTGCTGCCTGGGCTTGAATTTGATAGCAGCATTGTTATTTGTAAAAATGATGATGGTAAGCGATTTGCATGTCCGCTCCAAATTTGGGAAGACCATGCAGAGATTGATCCTGCCGTTCAAGGCGGTACGGTTACAAACTATAGTTCATCTGATGAGAAAGTCGCTCTGTTCCGATCTCTATTCCATGGCCGGGAAGATTTGTTTGCGAAACGCTGGTACAACATAAGGTCAGAGCAATCGGGTTATTCGCCTGCTTGCGGTAATGAATGGGTTTCTGGTCTTTGCAATAAGAAGGCTGTATCGTGTAAAAATTGTACAAACAAGGATCTACTTCCAATTGGGTTGTTGATAGCCCGTTTTTGTTCAGGAAGCCCATGCGAGTCAGGTCATTAAAAGGCAGCCTGATCTTCGATTGATCTTTTTGCCTTGCTTTTACCCTTTCATTTTCATATTCCCCCTTCAGGACAGGATATCGATCAGAAGATAAGTCATATGCTTTTATAGTTTTTGTTGCCTGTAAATTAATTTTACCGATGTTCAAACTGTTAGAATTTCTTCACACCAGGGAGGTAATGCGACCCACAATTGGTTGCGCAATGAGACATATTCATATAAAATCAAATGAACAGATTTCTGTATGATCAGGGTTAAAAAATTAAGCAGCAGCTGCTGCATATCCTGGTTGATGACTCTGATACAGAAGGAAGAAGGTGGTACTGATAAGCAGAATATTTATCGACATTCCTTAAACGCAGATTATTGAATCATCAAAGGAGATCATCATGAAAAAGCTACTTTCAATCATCACAATCATCTCAATAATCGGGCTAACATTTGTTAGCGCTTCAGCGCAGTCTGTTAAACAGGTGTCCAAAGACGACAAGAAGTGTGGGATCGAACCGGGTGAAATCTACGACGCAGTAACTGAGCTTGAACCCTATGTCGTTCGTTTGGATGATGGCGTTTTCAGACTTGATGCGCCTGCAAAAGTCACCAAAAAAATTTCTGCAGCCGCTCTGGAGCAGATTTTGAGCGGCATGCAGATAACCAACAGCCTGATCAGAGATGGCAGCCTGGTGACAACAGACGGACTGGATGTTTTCTTGGCAATTGATAATCAGTTGACGGTCATTAGCACCGCAATCAGTGGCGGCGTCGATAAAATCGTCTTTCGCTGGTATGGCTATGATGTATACTTAAGTCATGCCACGATAAATGCTCTTATATATGCAGCAGCTACAGGCGGAGGGATCGCAACGATCATTGCCTCGATTATACCTCCTGCGGCGCTTGTTGCCGGCGTGATTGCTGGCGTTGTTGTGATATATATGGCGACAATTACTTATTTTGATTTTGGCAACGGAACAATTATAAAATTTCTTATAAACGGAGTGCCCTTCTATTTTTGCGGCCAGTAAAAATCATTGACCTTTTGTCATCATGTGTTATCTAAAGGAGATTGACTTCAATGAAAAATCGTTTTTTCAAAATCATAACCATATCACTGTCAATTGGTGTGATTGTCCTGAGTACTTTGTCGATCATGTTGCCGGATATTTTGGGTTTTAGGGATATGTATCCCATAATATACGGTGCTTTGATTTTAATATTCGCATTGATTGGAATTCGAACAGTTATGGAAAAGAAGACCTGGGGCATAGTCATACTAGGGATAACAGTCGTTATGCTGGGGTTATATATTGGCAACTTGTTGAAGTGATGGAGCAGCTGTTGATAGTCGGTATAAATGATAAGGGCTTCCTTTAAAATTATATCCGGATTCTGAAATTTCCTGATGCCAGAAATGCTCGGCCGTCGATAAAAAACAAAAGACTCCAGCATTGTATCAATACTGAAGTCTTTATGTGGTGGAGACGATGAGACTCGAACTCACTACCTCTACAATGCGAATGTAGCGCTCTCCCAGATGAGCTACGCCCCCGCGCAATAGCTATTATGAAGTCGGCATTTAATGTTGTCAAGAATAACATGCAATCTCCTGCCTTGTGTTATAATTGTTGCCACAAGTCTTGTGATGGAGGAAGCGCTGCAATGCCGAAGAGCCAGGGACGATTTGTCAAGCCAATACGCATTGCCATTCTGATGGCAATGATCCTTTATCTGCTGTCCTCCTGTTCGAGCGCTGCGATTGGTTACGACTATACCATCCGTGAATATGATGTATCCTGTGTCATCCAGCAGGACGGATCGGCGATCATGACTGAAACAATCACGTTTGATATTCTGAACGACACCAGCCTGTTAAGTTTCAATATTGATTACAAAAAAGCTGGCAGCATCGACCTCATGCTGGTTGGCATTGCTTCCGGCAATGAATTTGAAAATGACGGTCGCTTTATTGAAGTTTCATCGAACGGCAATCAGGTTCAAAACAGCATTGCCGGCTATGAGGCCAAGGATAATGGAAAAAGCCTCAACATCCAGCTCAAAGTGCTGTCACAGACCGGCACACGGCGGATGGTCAAACTGCAGTATGCCCTGGATACCATGATCATGCGCTACGAAGACAATGCGATGCTGCAGCATGTCTTTTTCACCACGATCCAGGCCGAGCGTATTGACCAGGCCCGATTGTCTGTTGTTGTCCCGCCAACGACCATGGATCTGGGATCTTGGGTCAAGGCTGTCAGCCTGCCAGCTTTCGAATCCGCAAGCGGAGGACGGGATGAGATCGCATTTGAATCACAAGCGATCAGCCGTTCCGGAGGTCTGACGCTGTTTGCCTTGTTTGCTCCCACTGCATTCCCGCAAGCCGCTAAAGGCTCAGGCAGTCTGACTTGGGATGAAGTAACCGAAAACGCCGCTGCCCTTGAGCGTCAAGCAGTCTGGCGCGAGCAGAGCCAGCAGACTGTCCGAGCATTGGTCTTTATTTTGCTGGCCGCCTCGCTTCTGCTGGGTTTGCTGATTTACTGGCTGTTTGACCGAGAAGCTGTATCCTCGTTCCGTCACCGCTACTGGACTGAACTGCCCGACTACAGGAAGCCTGCAGTTATATCGATACTGCTGCACAAAAACCGGCCGGGCCGCCTGATTCTGTCAACCTTGCTGGACCTGGTCAATCGGGGCGAGCTGGACATGCAGGGCAATGTCTTCGGCCTGCCGCTGGAGCCGGATCTAGACAGCAAAATGGTTGCCTATGAGCGGTTCCTGATTCACTGGCTTTTTGAAAAAATTGCCAAGAACAGCATGGTCTCGATGGCTGAAATCCGAAAGTTTGCCCGGGATCACGATACCGCCGGTGAAATGCAGGCCTTCTACAGCCACTTCCGGGCGCTGATCGATTTGGAAATGGATGAAAAAAAGCTTTTGGACCAGAGCCGAATTCGCAGCGGTCGAGCGTTTGCCTACGCTGCCGGCGTGGTCTATTTGGCCGCGACAACAGCCGCTTCCATATTCTTGCGAGATCCAATTGGCCTTTTGCTCTTGATCCCTGCTGCCGGCATGGGGGTCTATGGCTTTAAAATCCGGCGCCTGTCAGCTGCCGGGCGTGATATCCAGGCCAGAATTCAGGCTGTTTCGAGAACGATTCGGGACGGGAAATTGATTGCACAAACGGATCATTTGTCGATCTGCCGGGATCTGATCCCACTGGCGGAAGCAATGGGGCTTTCAGAAGCCATGATTGACAGCCTGATGGCTGCCGGAAAATCGATAAGCGATCCATATGAAGCTGTCGATTTGAGTGCTTATGGTATTCGACCGACATCCAGAACCTGGCAGGCTCAATTGATCGCCCTGCGCGCTGATCTCAAAGTTATGGATTCAATGCTGTCTGCCAGCCTGTTACTGTCTTCAGGTCTTCATCACTGAATTGACCGGATCCGTGCCTTGCTCTTCCGGTGCCTTCGTTTTAAATCTATTCCAAACAAGATCAGCAGAATAATAGCTGCTCCGCCGGCCAGTCTGTAACCGGTCCAGTCAGCGGGTTCGGCAGCGGCATGCTCGCCATAGAGATTGGTCGTATCCCACGGCACTTCCAGCGGCTGGATACGGTTCTTGGGATCCGGCTGCCAATTGCTCAGCACAATACTGACACGTGGGCTGGATTCGCTGATTTCAGCAAAGAAGTCATCCGCAGTCGCCTGATCGCCGGCATCGCTGGGCAGGATGTAGCCAACCAGCCTGCTTAAGGATTCCTCGCCAACTGTTTCCGAGCTTGAATCACAGGCCATGACCGTGATCTCGTAGGCGACCCGTTTGCTGGCTGTATCAAATGTCCAGGTCAGCGTGTTGCCGGCATTGACGGTATCCACCGTCCCCAGCGGCGTCGCGAGTTTGACCCGATAACAGGTCACTGCGAGGTTATCCTGGGCCTGAGGCCAGCGAACCACCAGTTCGCCCCGGCTGTTATAGGCGGCAGATAATCTGGCATCGCCGATCCAAATCGGCCGGATCACATCCGGAAAAGACACGGCGACCAGTGTATAGCGATCCAATATCGAGAGATTGCCCAGTTGGCCGCGATCTCCGCGGCCGCAAGCAGCGAGATGACCTTTGCTGCTCAAAATCAGCATATGACTGCCACCCAGAGCAAGCTGGTCGAACGGCAGGAAATCTTCGCCTGACCAGCCGTTTTCGGACCAGGTGAGTGCGACCGGACGATTCTGGCTTGTAACATTGCCCAGCCCCAGCTGCCCGCTGGCGTTGCTGCCCCAGACCAGAAGTTTCTGTCGGCCGAAAATCAAATTTCCCTGTTCGTCGACGGCGGGGACAATGACAGCCGAACCGGCGTATCCGGCCTTAAGCTCAATGATCTGGTCGTTGTCGGGGAGCTGGTCACCGCTGATGTCCACCCGTCCGGGCACATTCGAATAGGCATCCGCAGAAAGCCCCTGGCCGGTTCCTAGCTGGCCCAGTGAATTATCTCCCCAGGAATACAGCTCATCATGTCCGCTCCTGCCAACTACCGCCAAGGCGTGCTGGTATCCTGCGGCAATCGACGAGACGCCAGACAGCCCGAGAACGCGGGTCGGCATGTTGGTGGCCTGAACCGACCCGTTTCCCAACTGCCCCCGGCTGTTGTCACCCCAGGCATAGACGTTGCCGTCCTGATCCAGAAACATGGAGAACAAGCCGCCGGCAGCGATGGCCTGAGCACCTTCCTTAATGATACGGGTAGGTGTTGAACAGCGCACGCCCAGTGTCTGGTCACTGGAGTCGGTGATGACTTCGCAGGTGATATCGCCGAGTTGGCCGTCGGTATTGTTGCCCCAGGCCCAGATGCTGCCGTCTTCGGCCAGCGCCAGGGCGTGCCAAGATCCGGCTGAGATTGCTGTGATCTTGGGCAGACCAGCGACGCGAACCGGTCGAGTGGCGTTTTGGGTACCGCCGTTGCCGATCTGACCGAAAGCGTTACGGCCAAATGCCCAGACGGTTCCGTCGGCGAGCAGAACCAGTGTATGGTAGGATCCGAGACTGATGTCAACAGCTCGGTCGGGCAGTTCGATCAGCATCGGTTCATCGTAATATTCTTCGCCGGGAATGCCGGCCTGACCATAGGTGTTGTCGCCCCAGACATAGAGCTGCCCGTCGTAATTGATCAGGGCGCTGTGCAGAAGACCGGCGGACAGCCTGGCGGCGATGGTCTGGTTTTCAAGGGTCGCACCCGGTTCGGTGCTGCTGTCTGCAACGAGGCCCACCCCTGCTGAAACAACCATCAGGCCTGCGATCAGCAGGGCGATCGCTTTTTTCAAAAAGCGGCCGTGCCGCTCGGCGAGTTGATTCATCGCTTTCAACCATCCTTAATACCTGTGCGCTATGGCAAAAAGTCAATTCAGTATGCTATGATCAGAAAAGGAAACACACTGATTATAATCTGTTCAACATCATACACTGCACTCTGGCCGTTTGCAAATAATCACCATCTGGGAGGAATCGCTTGACAAACTCGCCGATTGACATCAGCAAGATACCGGAAGGTGTCCTGGCCATCATCGCCAGGCTGGATCAGGCAGGCTATGAAACCTGGCTGGTTGGCGGCTGCGTCCGCGACCTGTGTTTAGGCCTTGTGCCCAAGGATTACGACCTGGCGACCAATGCCCTGCCAGACGATGTCGAAAAGCTTTTCCAGCGCAGTTTTGCCACCGGCAGGGAGCATGGAACGATTACGGTGCTGTGGGACAAACTGGCGGTTGAGATCACGACGTTTCGCTCGGAGAGCGACTATTCGGATTCTCGCCGGCCGGACAACATCGTTTTTCAAAGCCGTGTCGAATATGATCTGGCACGACGTGACTTCACGATGAACTCCATGGCCTGGCGCCCGGACCAGGGACTTATGGACCTGCATGGCGGCCTGCTGGATTTGCAGCAAGGCCTTTTGCGGACCGTCGGTCAGGCTAACGCACGCTTCGGGGAGGATGCCTTGCGCATGCTTCGCGGCATTCGATTTGCCGTGACATACGACCTGACGCCGGATCCGGATCTGGTTTCGGCTGCCGGTGTTCATGCAGACCGCCTGCAAAAGCTCAGCCGCGAAAGAATCGTCGGCGAGCTTTTGAGAATCCTCCCGGCGCCGTATCCCGGACAGCTGATGTCATTTGCGGGCTGCGGCCTGCTGGCAGCCAGCCTGAAGATTCTCATGAACATCGATGCCGATGACCGTAGGCTTTGCAAGGTGATCAGCAAGTTGGGGTCACCGGCGCTTGATCGCAGCCAGCTGCTGCCGTTGTTATTGCTGTCTGCCGCTGATGATCTGAAACCAGCTACGCTCAAAGTCTGGTTGACACCGTGGTTCAAACGCCAGTCCGGCCATGCTCTTCAGCATCTCCTGATGCATGAGTGCAGGATTTCCAGGGCGCTGGCTCAAGCTGGCGAAGCCATGCTCTATCTGTTCTGGCTGAGCTTGGAGGTCGGTCTGGATCGCCCGGCCAGCCTGGCCTGCCAGCGCTGCTTTCTCCGCCTGACTGCTCGACGCTACCATCTGGCCCAGGAACAGCTGCCGGATCTTGCCAAAGCCGCCTCGGACCTGATGCGGCGGGTCGTTCTGGGCAAGGTGACGGGACACCGGTTTTCGTTTTCTAACGATGCGCTTGACGGTGCGCCGCTGACCGTATCCAAACTGGTCTTGAACGGCGGTCACCTGCAAAAGGCCGGTTTCAAACCCGGTCCGCCGATGCGCCTGATTCTGGAACGTCTGCTGACCTTTGTGATTGCCGATCCCGCGCTCAACAAGCCCGCCGACCTGATGGCGCTGGCGATTCAGATAGCTCCAGACCGTGCATCCGGCCGTCATTTTGAAACGAATCTGTCATGTTTGCCGGATTCCGATTTGTGATATAATGAAACGCGTTAAATTCTGTAAATAATTGCTGCAATGATCAGATCAACGATCTGTTATCCAAGAAAACGGAGGCCTGGACAATGGCAAGAACCCCTCAAGCTGTCACGACCCGAATCGCAACGACCATTACGGCCCGATATTATCCTTCATCCGGTGCGACTGATGGTTTTTATCTGGATGGCAGACTATCCGGCCGCCGCGAACACCGGGCTGCCGATATAACCCTGGACCGGGAGACCCGCGGCAGTTTCTATGCCGTCTATGCCCACCTGGCTGGCAGCAGCGCGGATGATGCCGTTACGGCCAAAGTTCACAAAGCGTTGGACAAGGTTCATTTCGACCTCGCAGAAACCGGGCGCAACATTGATAGTGAGATCAACGACCTGGCTGAATGCGCCGTATCGGTAGCCGGCCGTATAGCCTTGCACCATGAAGGCGTGCGCCAGCCTTATTTTGCCGGGATCATGGTCAAGGACGCTGAACTCGCTGCCGTGACCATGGGCGGCGGCTGCGCCTACCTGTATCGCGCTGACGTCCTTTATCCGCTGACCGCGGATGATTCGCCATTGGAGGCCATTGACACCGACGGACGACCTGTCGAAGGCATTGACGTCTACTGTGCGGGTGTTGCCGGCACTGTGCGCTATTCGAACATTGCTCAGCTGCAGATGGACGACTGCCTGATTGTCTGCAACAAGGATGTCATCGAGGCATTGGGCCAGCGTGAGATCCTGAGAATGCTCGACGAAGCCGAGGATCAGGCCGACGCGGCCGGCATCATCATGACGGCGGCTTCCGCCAAACTGCCCGGCGTGCCGCTGCAGTTCATGATTGGATTTGTTGAAAGTGTTTTGGCAACTGAAAAGCCCGGCAGAATTCTGTCCGGCAAACCTTTGCCGGGAGCCGCCGCACTCGGATCTCTGGCCGCCAAGCGCAGCCGGACGACTCCCAAGGCTAAGCCGCCGGAGATGCTGACTGAGGAAGACGAAGAGATCTTTGACGAGGATGCCTCTTTGGAACCTGAGCAGACCGGGGATGACGGCGATTACGGCGAATATGAAGACTACGACGAGTTTGTCGACAACAGGCGCAGCGGCGGGCGCGGACGGCGCATCGCCTTCTACCTGGTCATCGCCGCGATCTGCATTGGCTGCATCTTCGCGATCTACAACATGATCTGGCCCAATGATGACACGGGCTCGACCACTGAACCGGCCGTTACAACCACGACTTCTGCAACGGCCGAGCCTTCAGAAAGCCTGAATTCAACTGATCCGACAACCGATCCAAGCCAGACGCAGCCGTCTGCGACAAGCACGGCTGCCTCAGGCGAAATGCAGCAGTATACAGTGAAGTCCGGCGATACTTTGTGGTCCATCGCGATCCAGTTTTATGGCGAAGCCACTGATGACTTGTATCAGTTGATCCGGGACGCGAACGACATGACGAGTGACACCGTGCAGGTGGGACAGGTCCTGGACATTCCCGCAAAACCCTGACGGCTCGGATCGTCTAAAGAAGGCTGTCCGGAATTAGCAGACAACTCAAAAACCTGCCGACCCGGGTGAAAACCCCTGGTCAGCAGGTTTTTGATTGACAAAAAGCAAGCGGTATCGATCAAGAAATTGAACCCGGGATTTATTGTGCGCCCTGATCGCGATACCCATCACCAGGGCTAACCCGCTGACTTTCCAGACATCTGCAAACCTGAACAAAAAGGACAAGCGCGATCTGCATCGATCGCAAAATTTCTGTTTCAGAGTAAGTCTTGCGAAGGTCTTCTAGCCATTGAACGGCAGCTGGATTATCAAAAATCCATCCTGTTCAAAAACCTTGTCACCCAGTTCCAACAGCAGGTCCTCCTGAACCAGGCTGTGTTTTGTACCGTCCTCGAGCGTCTCTGAGTATTTGGCGCGCTCCAGGTCGCCGATGATGATATAGGTGATGTCATACTGATCCAAAAGCTGGATGCGCTGTGTCTGATCGGATGTGGTATACATCAGGCGAACGTCTTCCTGGCGGGGCCAGACCACACTGCCGTAGGCTTCGGGCGTAGATTTGCTGGTTCGCCACAGCCATTCGTGCGTCTCCCAGCCCATGACGGTCGGCAGGCCGGTGAAAGCGGATATGCGGCAGTAATCTGTATAGCTTTCGCCGGCAGCTTCCAGGATGACGGGCTGACCTTCGACATTTTGGTTGAGCCAGTTGATCGCGGCCAAGTCCGGCGCAAGTTCGCCCAGCGCGTACTCTTCGATCTTGTCTGAATTTTTCTGACCGAATTGGACCAGTCCGTCCAGTCCCTGGTATCTTGCGACGCTGATGTCGCCCAGCCACTGGGTCGTTGCCGCTGCGGGATACCAGGCCGGCAGGACCAATGCAACGACCAGGACGATAAAGATCAGGCCGGCCGGCCAGGCTAACAGGCGTGTGGACAGCTTGGCCTGCCATCTGATCCAGGCTGCGCCCACGCGAACCACGGCATAGCCCCAGACTAGCGAGAGCAGGACAAAAGCCTGATAGGTGAACTTGAACATGGTATTGGCGCGCTTGTAGTCGCCGCTGTATATGTCGACGACATAGATCAGTTCGGGAACGATCAGCAGGCCGATTGCGCAGATCGCCAGGACGACCATCAGGAGGTCTGCCGTCGAATAGCCGCGGATGAAACGCGCCAGCCGGCCGGCGGATAGATTTTGGCCGGATCGATCGGGAGGCTGCTGTGACAGCCGGCTGAGTCGGCTGCCCGGCCGGGCGGCGGTCAGCAAAAAAACAATAAACAGCAGGGCAGCCAGGACATGCGGTCCCCAAAGGATGAGCAGCTGCCAGAGCGGCGTGCTGGACACGGTCAGGGCGAGGGATTTGGCGATGGACTCGAAGCCGAGGCTGAACGGCAGGGTCAGCAGATGCGGCAGGAACATGGCCCAGCTGATCTGTGCGCCTGTCAACGTCAGGGCATCGCCAAAGACCAGGGTCAGGTAATGGTTGACCAGCACAGCAAGCAGCAGCAGAACCAGAGTGACAATTGGATTGCCGGTCCCCAGGTAGACCAGCAGCAGCAGGGCGCACTGGACCAGGAAGACCGGGATGCCGGCCGCCCGGATTGTACCGAAGCTGCGAATGTTGATCAGGAACAGCACGATTGCCAGCACAGTCAGGTAGATGGCAAAATCCCAGTAATTGCCCATCATGGCGATAGACAGCAGGATCAGGATCATCAGCACCTTGCCGTTTGCAGCCAATGCCTTGAACCGTTTGAAGGTTTCAGACAAGCCGCTGCGGTGCCAGTCCCGGTCGCTGGAAAAGTCCTGTTGCTGATGAATCCGCAAATTTTCGGCTGCACCGACCAGGCGATGGTCGGCAACCAGTCTCGCCAGCAAAGCGACCAGGAGCAGGACAAAGGCCAGGTTGACCACATGCGCATGCAGATCGGCGACCAGAAAAGAGTAGAAGGGGAACTCATGGATCGTCTTGTCGCCCGTATCCGGGTTGTATCCGATGAAGCGGGTCGAATCGGCAAACCAGAACATCTTGTCTGCCAGGCCTGAAATGACATTGTTGTTGACCAGCGAATCGATGATTCTCTGCCCGGGTCCCTTATCGGCATAGAAGAAAGCATGACTGTTGCCAGTCAGCGAGACCAGACCTCCTGCCAGAAGTCCGCCGACGGCCGGCAGCGCACGCGGCATTTTCGGCTGGCTTGCTCGCAGCAGGTGAAATATCTGGCTGACGGCCGCGTAGGACAGCGCGAAAGCCATGGCGAATGTCGTGGCCATCGCCAGGTTGTAGGAGATTTCGGGTCGAAGACCAACCAGCTTGGCGACAAAGGTATAGGCATATTGGCCGTAATAATAGTAGTTGATCGAATGCCCGGACAGCCACATGTCGGCTGCCGGCAGGTAGTCTGTGCGCCAGATGGTGTTCATGAAGCCGACGTCCATGAATTTTTCCAGCCCATCGATTTCCGGCTTCAAGCCGCGGGCGAATGTCCAGGCCAGCAGCGCCAGGCCGAAAATGAGTTCACCGGCTGCCGCGCGGCGGATGCGTGAAGGCCAGGATTTGCTTGCAGTAAGCTGCCAGCCGTTTTTTTGCCAAAGCCAGGCAAGCAGTCCGGTTCCCAGCAAGACGACAATCAGGACTGGCCGGGTGAATTTCAAGATCTTCAGGTACGACAGCGTCCAGAAGACCAGCGT
This sequence comes from uncultured Saccharofermentans sp., assembly GCA_963675845.1. Lineage (GTDB taxonomy): Bacteria > Bacillota > Clostridia > Saccharofermentanales > UBA5734 > UBA8949. The sequence goes on from OY776634.1 coordinate 1,663,593, forward strand.
TGACAACGCCAGTCCGATCGGCTTGGCCAGGAGGTATCCCTGGTCGCCATCGGGGAACAGTCTTGCAGCGACCGGCCAGAACAACCAGCCGATCACGCCGAGGGCGAGCCACCAGACAAGAAAATGCCCCAGGTCGCGACCGAGCAGGGCATAGGCTATGGGTATGACCGAAAGCGGCAGGGCCAGCCAGCACAATGATTTTGTCATGTCAAATCCTCACGCATCTGCCGGATGATTGAATCCGCGGCTTCATGGCCCAGCCGGACGGCATAGTTCATGCCGCGGTCCTCGGGATAGATCTGAGCCATCCCTGCCAGCTTGACGCTCGGATCCGGAGTATCCATTGCCGGGAAATTTTGCGAATAGTTGCAGCCGATAACCGGCTGGGCATAGCGTATCCGGCGCAGGCGCCAATCGATTACATCGCAGGTTGAAAAGGCGGGATAGACCTTCTGCAGGGCACGGACGAACTGGCGGTAGATTTCGCCGTCAGGTTCAGTCCAGAGCCGGTTGGATGCATCCAGATAACGGGACAGGTAGATAACATGTCCGCCGTAGGCATCCGGACTGATCAGGTTGGTGTGCTCGACAACCACGACGAACGGCAGATCATCGCAGCAGGTTGTCCAATACTTGTCCGACAGTCCTCTGCTAAGCCTCAGAATCAGGCACAGGTCGCCTTTATACTGTACACCGCGGACTTTGGCCATATAGTCGTCCGGCAGATTCAATCCGGCTGCGAAATTGCTGAACTGCCGGCCGGAAGTTGTCGCGACAATGCCGTCCACCGTCCAGGTGGACGTCTTGCAGTCAGATTGCACGCAAGCGATCTGGTAGGCCGGGCAGTCAGACTTTGTATTTTGTCGACGGATGTTCATGGCAGTCTGTCCGGTTAGAATCTGGCCGCCGTTGCGCTCAATCCGCTTGACCAGCTCATCCACCACAATACTGAAGCTGCCGGTCAGATAGCCCAAACTTGATTTCCCGCTGCCCTTTTGCCTGGAACTGCCCCGCAGCTTGAATTTGTTCCAAATCCAGACCGCGGATACTTTTTCAGCATCCTGGTCGAACTTGGATTTCAGCAGCGGCTTCCAGATTCGCTCATACGCCCTGTCGCCGCTGCTCTGGCGAAGCCACTGTGCAGCGGTTTGGCTTTCCAGCTCCTGCCAGTTGCCCAGCTGTCCGGCCCGCAGAACCGCTAGACCGGTCTGCAGCCGCTGGGACAAGGGAATCGGTGAGAATTTCAGCAGATCCAGTGGCGTTGAAAAGGGATAGACCTTCCCCTGGCTGACCAGCGCCTCCCGGGATTCGTGGAAGGTGAGCCGTCTGTCTAGATTCAAGTCCTTGAGCAGGGACATGATATGCTCGTCGCTGGTGAAGATATGGTGGTAGATGTATTCAATCTGGGTGCTGCCCATTCGAAAGGACGACAGCATGCCGCCGGGATGAAGGGTGGATTCAAGGACCAGTACGTCAAAGCCGGCCTGCTGCAGCTTGTCAGCCGCAACAAGCCCTGTCAATCCAGCGCCAATGATACCGATGCGACTTTGAGTCCGTTCCTGGGTCATTACACAGCTACCTCGAGTCTTGGATGATGTCGGAAGATCGGTTTCTCAGCGGATCTTTCGGCACTCGATGTAATAGCGCTTCTCAACAGCTTCGCCCATTGAGAAGGTTTTGCGCGGGAGAATACCCTCCCGGGCCAGCAGGGGGAAGAACGCTTGCTTCTGCATGGCCGGCAGCAATATGCCGAGGTTGCCGTCATCTGCAAGCTTTCGGGTGACATCCGCGCCATGGATATAGTCGACGCGGGCGGATGTCTCGTCTGTAATTTTATCCAGAAGCGCCTGAAGCGTGCCGGCGGCCAAACTGTGGACGGGTGCCGACAGTTTCATCAGTATACAACGATCCTGGCTAAAAACCGGGATGATCTGGACTTGGGTTGTCTCGGACGGCTGCGCTGCTGGATCGTCCGGATCCAGTTCCAGGGTTTCAAGCAACTGGCACTCGAAGAAGTGCCTGGCTTGTTCGATAAACTCATCCAGACCGATGCCCCAAACCGCACGATGAATGGGCTCGAATTCGAGTCCTTTATCGTGGATGTTGATCACCTCGACCAGGGCATAGCGGGCCGGGTGGTCCGGGGCTGCCTTGTCGCGGATCCTGTGCCAGTGTGCCTGTGCGGTTGCCAGGGAATGGTTGCCGTCACCGACTGCAAACAGCAGATTGCTGCATGTCAGTGATTCAAGCCTGGACAGGGCGTCCACCGCTTTGGCCGCCGCGGCGGAGCTGGCAGGCACGAACCATCCGCGGATATGACCGCCGCCCAGCATGAGGTCGGTCTCGTAGCGTGGGGGCTGGCTGCTGGCGTGGGTAAATAGCGGTTCAATCACCGATCTGTCCGGATCGTCAATCAGCAGCTGAACGTGCGGCAACTCGAGTGGCGCGTCTTTTCGGATCGCGAGCCTGGGCGGGATGCGGTCCAGCACGGTGCCTTCCGTTGCGCGGATCAGCTTGTTATTGCCTGGCGTGAAATCATATTGCTCCAGGTCAACCGCCAGGACGACGCCTTTGCGGCTTTTCTGGTAGGGCGTCTGGCGGTCGATGACCATCCAGCCAGGCTCGAGTTCAGTTAATACCTTTTTGTCGAGATAGTCCTGCATGGTTTGGTTGATTCGGGCAATTCGCTGTTCAACAGGGGTCTCGCCCGGGTGCTCCAAATAGTATTCCGGCAGTGTGATGTCCAATGTCGAGGCTAGATCTCCAACGCGTTTTCTGGCGTCGAGCCAGTAATCCGGCTGGGCGGTAAACTGGTCGCAGGCGACAACTGCCCACTTACCCAGATCAACATCGGTGTGAGGAATCAAAATTTTCGGAAATGTAAGACCAAGGCTGCCGATTTTGGCGGATGTGGCAGCCCCGTTGCCGGGATTAAAAGTCATTTGGGTGAAAAGCCCCTTTCGATCGGATAAAATCAGCCGGCTTCGGTGCTGCCGGCAACGAATAATTACGAGGTCAATTCTATCATAATTAACCTGAAAAACAAACTGCCGATCCCTGCCCCCGGCTTGCGGGACAAGCCGGAAACAACATTTGATGATCGGTCCGTTTTGGTGTAAAATCCCATCAAGCAAGCTAACAGTGAATCCAGATGCCGCAAAGGAGCGAGATGAATCAAATGCAACCCTTGAGTTTAAATGATATACGTGAAAAATTCCTGGCCTTTTTCGAGTCCAAAGGCCATCTCAGACTGCCCAGCTTCTCGCTGGTGCCTAAGAATGATCCGTCGATCCTGCTGATCAACGCGGGCATGACGCCGCTCAAGCCATACTTCACCGGTGCTGAAACACCGCCGTCGCTGCGGGTGACAAACTGCCAGAAATGCATCCGGACGCCGGACATCGAGCGGGTCGGCAAGACGGCCAGGCACGGCACATTTTTTGAGATGCTCGGCAATTTTTCATTCGGTGATTATTTTAAAAAGGAAATTATTCCCTGGGCCTGGGAATTCTGTACGGACGTGTTGGAAATGCCTCAGGATCGGCTCTATGTCTCTGTCTATGAGGAGGATGACGAAGCCTATGACATTTGGCATAAGGATGTCGGACTGGATCCGTCCCGGATCTTCCGGCTGGGCAAGGCAGACAATTTTTGGGAGCACGGCACCGGCCCCTGCGGCCCCTGTTCGGAAATTCATTTCGACCGCGGCCCCGAGCATGGCTGCGACAATCCCAACTGCGCGGTCGGCTGCGACTGCGACCGCTATGTCGAATTCTGGAACCTGGTGTTTACCCAGTACAACCGTGAAGAGGACGGCACGTATACACCGCTGGTCAAGAAGAATATTGACACCGGCGCCGGCCTGGAACGGTTCGCCAGCATTCTGCAGGGCGTCGATAACCTCTTTGAAGTTGACACGATCCGGGCGATTCTAGATTATGTCTGCCAGATCGCCGGCGTAGATTACGGCAAAGACGCCAAGACCGATACGGCAATCCGCGTGATTACCGATCATATCCGAAGCACCGTCATGATGGTTGGCGACGGGATCATTCCGTCCAATGAAGGCCGCGGCTATGTCCTGCGCCGACTGCTTCGCCGAGCTGCCCGCTACGGCCTGATGCTGGGCATTGAAGGATCCTTCCTGCACGATGTCGCCCGTATCGTCATCCGCGAATCCGCTGTGGCATATCCGGAACTTGAGCACCAGAGCAAACACCTGACTCGGGTCATCCGAACGGAAGAAGAGCGTTTCGATGAAACAATCCGCCAGGGCTCGTCCATTCTCGACGACTACCTGGATCAGGTTCGTGAGAAGGGCGAAGCCCTGTTAAGCGGGAACGCAGTCTTCCGATTGCATGACACTTACGGCTTCCCGCTCGACCTGACCCGCGAGATTGCCGGCGAACAAAATATCCAGATTGACGAGGACGGATTCCACCGTGAAATGAACCGGCAAAAGGAGATGGCCCGCCAGGCCTTGAAAGACAAGGCCGGTTCCGCTTGGGACAAGTCCGGATTGCCAGATGAAGTCGGACAACTGCCGGCCACCGAGTTTTCCGGTTATAGCAGGCTGGAGGACCAGGGTACTGTCCTGGCCATTCTGGGGGCGGACAAAAACAAGGATCTGGAGGTCCTGACCGAAGCTTCAGCCGGACTGGCCGTTCAGGTCATTTTCGACAAGACGCCGTTCTATGCAGAATCCGGCGGACAATCCGGCGATATCGGCCAGATCAAGACGGATCGTGCCAAACTGACAGTTGAGGACACGATCAAGACGCCTGACGGTATTGTGGTGCATCTGGCCAGAATCGAGCAGGGCATTCTGGCCGTCAAAGACCAGGCTGAACTGCGCGTTGACGAAGGCAGACGTTTGGCTACGGCGAGAAACCATACCACCACTCATTTGCTGCACAAAGCGCTGAAACAGGTGCTGGGCGACCATGTCGCACAGGCCGGTTCTGCGGTCTCGGCCGATCGTTTGCGCTTCGACTTCAATCACTACCAACCGCTGACCGATGAAGAAAAGCTGGCTGTCGAGCAGATCGTCAACGACAAGATTCTGGCCAACCTGCCGGTCAGCACGCGGGTCATGAACCTGGAGGAAGCCCGGCAGTCCGGCGCGACGGCGCTGTTCGATGAGAAATACGGTGACGCGGTCCGGGTTGTCAGCGTCGGCGATTTCAGCAGCGAGCTCTGCGGCGGTACACATTTGTCGAAGTCTTCAGAAGCCTGCCTGTTCCGGCTGGTTTCCGAAGGCGGTGTCGCGGCCGGCGTGAGACGCATCGAGGGTCTGACCGGCCAGGCCGCCTGGGACCTGGTTCGCACAGAGACCAAACTGCTGCACGAGTCTGCCCGCCTGCTCAAAAGCAGCGAACAGGACTTGCCTGTCAGGATCGAGCAGGTCGTTGACAAAACCCGGGTACTGGAAAAGCAGCTCGCTGCCGAGCATGGCAAAAAGGCCGCCCAGGCTGCAGATAACCTGGCGTCCGACGCTGAAGAGATTAACGGTATCCGAATCGTCGCAGCGGCCATTGACCTGCCGGATCCCGGCAAGCTGCGGGACACCGCGGACCGGCTGCGCGACTCGATTGAACCCGGATTGGTCATTCTGGCGGCCCGGTCTGGCGACAAGGTCAATTTTGTCGCCATGGCTTCCAAACAGGCGGTTGAAAGCGGCATCCACGCCGGCAATATCGTTCGGGAAGCCGCTCGCATTGCCGGGGGCGGCGGCGGTGGCCGGCCGGACATGGCCCAGGCTGGCGGCAAGAACCCTGACAAGACAACCGAGGCGCTGCAGGCAGCCAGGGCTTTGGCTGTCAGCATGCTTGAACAGTAATCGGTCTTGATAGCGGAGGACTAATAACCATGAACGACTGTATTTTCTGCAAGATTATCGCCGGCGAGATTCCTGCCAAGTTTGTATACCAGGATGATGATGTCGTGGCGTTCCATGATTTGAATCCGGTTGCCCCGGTCCATGTCCTGATCGTGCCCAGGCACCACAGCGAAGACATCCTTGATCTTGCGGCCCATGCAAAAGGCCGCGACGTCATCAGCGCGATTCTCAAAGCTGTTCCAGCGATCGCCAGTAAGACCGGCGTCGCCGATGGTGGTTTCAGACTGATCAACAACTGCGGCGCCGACGGCGGGCAGACCATCCGCCATACGCATGTGCATCTGATCGGCGGCAGAGCCTTTGGAGAAAAACTGCTTTGAGCGGACAGACTGCTTAACGATCGGTTGAATTGACTGTATCCGTGAACAGTTTCATTCAATGCATTGAATGAAGTTCAAACATCGCGAAGTTTATATTTCTGCGTGAATGAACGTGAGAATCGACCAGGAAAAACCAGGCCAAAACTGCTGGGACAGGATGATTCAGTATTGACGACTACAGTTGATAGCTAGTATAATATGGCAAGGTGTTTCCAGGTCTGATTGGATCGCCAGTCAGCTTAAATACCTTATTATAGCCGCGAGGGGAGGGAAAAAGAGATGTCAGAAGTCAGAATTAAAGAAAACGAGTCCCTTGACAGTGCATTGCGCCGCTTCAAGCGTAACTGTGCACGGTCCGGCCTTCTTGCGGAAGTTCGCAAACGCGAGCATTACGAAAAGCCCAGCGTCAAACGTAAGAAAAAGTCCGAGGCAGCTAGAAAGAGAAAGCGCTAATCACCATGAACATGAAAGAACGCCTGCTGGATGATCTCAAAACCGCGATGCGCGAAAAAGACATTATGCGCAAAGATGTTCTGCAGATTGTCAGGGCCGCTGTATTAAACCTTGAGAAGGATTCAAAAAAGGAACTGGATGATGCCGGTGTTCTTGACATCCTGTCGAAGGAGTATAAGAAGCGGGCTGAAACAATTGAAGAATTCGCTCAAGGTGGCCGGCAGGATATGGTTGAGAGATACAAGGCAGAAATGGCGATTATTGAAGCCTATTTGCCCAAACAGCTTTCCGAAGATGAGATCGAGGCGCTAGTCCGCCAAGCCATCAACAGTTCGGGAGCCAAGTCAGCCCGAGACATGGGTATGGTCATGAAAGTGCTGATGCCACAAGTCAAAGGGGTGGCAGACGGCAAACTTGTCAACCAGATTGTCAAGCGTCTATTGAACTGATGTTGGTTGAATAACCAGAGATAACCCATGAGAGCTCGATTTCGGTTTAACGGATATCGAGCTCTTTTTTATCTGAACGAGATACAGGAAGGAGATCTGAAGACATGGCGATGCTTGTCCGAAAAATCTGGCGCATCCAGCAGGATGCCCCCGCAACCGGTCCTTTGGCTGACCGCATTCTTGCGAGCCGAAACGTGTCGGACCCTGATTTTTTGGCGGCCTATTTCAATCCCTCCCTGGATCAGCTTCATGACCCCGGCCTCTTTCAGGATATGGAAGCGGCCTGCAAGATTTTGTCTGGTGCCATCTCCCGAAAGCAGACGATTGCCATCCATGGCGATTACGATGTCGACGGTATCACCTCGACAGCCCTTTTGTCACGCTTTCTGCGGCGTCTGGGTGTCGAAACCGAGATCTTTATTCCGGATCGGATGACCGATGGATACGGGTTGTCGCCCTGCGGCGTCAGCCGCATCATCGAGTCGGGCTGCCAGATCGTTATAACCGTTGACTGCGGAATATCCAGCTGTGATGAAGTTCGACAGCTCAAGGATCAAGGCATCCAGGTGATTGTAACCGACCATCATGAATGCCAGTCCGAACTGCCCCCGGCCGATGCCGTGATCAATCCGAAGCGCAAAGACTCCCGGTATCCGTTTCGCGGTCTGGCGGGCGTCGGCGTGACTTTGAAGCTTGTGCAGGGGCTGTGCCGGCACCTGAACCTTGGCGATATCTGGCAGGATGATCTGGATCTGGCTGCCCTGGGCACCGTCGCGGATGTCGTGCCGCTGGTCGACGAGAACCGCGTGATTGTCAGCTATGGCCTCCGGCAGATCAACCAGCGCCGGCATTGCGGCATTAGCGCTCTGCTGGATGTGGTGAACATGTCCGACAAGCAAACCACAGCCAAGACGATGGGCTATGTCCTGGCACCCAGGATCAACGCGGCTGGACGTCTCGGTGATGCCGCCAAGGCTCTGCGCCTGTTGGACCCAGTCGATGAAACGACAGCCAAGCAGGCCGCAAAGGACTTGAGTGAGCTGAACAGCCGGCGCCAGGCCATGGAAGCATCCATCCTGGCTGAAGCTGTCAGTGAAATTGACAGCGCATTTGACTTTGACAGCTCCGACCTGATTGTTGTCGCCAATGAAAACTGGCACCAGGGTGTTATTGGCATTGTCGCAGCCCGTTTGGCCGAGCAGTACTGCCGTCCAGTCATTGCGCTGACTGGAGACGACGGCATGTTCCGAGGATCCTGCAGAACCTGGGGAGAATTCGATATCCTGGCTGCCCTGTCCGCGGCCGAAGCCCATATCGACAAATATGGCGGCCACCGCAAAGCCGCCGGGCTGGCCGTTCGAATGGACCAGCTTGATGCCTTTAAGCAAGCGGTCAACGACTATGCCCGGCAAAACATGGATCCGGATCAGCTGCAGCCGGTCATGATGGCCGATCTGACGGTCAATCTGCAGGATCTGACGATCGGCAACGCGCTGGCGATTGAAGAACTTGAACCGTTTGGCGAAGAAAACCCCCAGCCGATGCTGGTTTGCCGAAACATGTCGCTGCTGGATGTCAAGCTGACCGGGAACGGCCGGCACATGAAAATGCAGCTGGCCGGTCCGGGAGGAGAGCGCCTGGATGCCATTGCGTTTGGCATGGGCGACGCAGACGACCTGTTTGCCGGCGGTGACCAGGTGGATCTCCTGTTTGCGCTGGATATCAATCGCTGGCGGAACCGTGAGCGGCTGCAGCTTTTGGTCCGTGACATCAAGCACAGCCAGCAGCTAGATGAGTTTCTGGACCAACCCTGGATTGCCGAGCGCCTGCATGATGAATCATCCAGCCTCGACTCGGTGATGGATCGCTACAATGTTCCGCTTGATGCGCTTAGACCGTCACATACCGAGTTCAAAGCTGTTTACCAGTATATCAAGGCAAGGTATAATGATGAGACACTGCTGACCGACCTGTCGCTGCTGGCTAGACGCATCGCCAGGAGCTACAGGATTGACATCAACGGATTTCGTCTGGCGAGAATCCTGCAGGTTTTCAGCGAAACCAACCTTGTCGTCTTGCAAAGGCTGGGCGAAGACCGGGTGCGATTGTCGTTGCTGCCCTGCAACCAGAAAGTGCGCCTGGAAGAATCTGAGACCTACCAGAAACTGCAGTCAGGAGGGGATCCGGCATGACAAGTCCGATACCTCAGGACCATTCATCCAAACCCGTTCGCGACAGCAAACTGCTGCAGATTATTGTCGACCGGTATCTAGCCTATACTGGTGAAAAGACTTGCGACAAGATCATCGAAGCGTATGATTTTGCCCAGTCCGCCCACGATCAGCAGCTTCGCGCCACCGGCGAGCCGTATATTATCCACCCGCTGGCCGTGGCGGAAATTCTGACCGAACTGGAAGTCGACCAGGACACCCTGATCGCTGCGCTGCTGCACGACACCGTTGAAGATACCGGCATTACCATTGATGAGATCAAGGAAAAGTTCGGTGAGGACGTCGCCAGCCTGGTTGACGGCGTGACCAAGCTGAACCGGATACCCTATTCCTCGAAAGAGGAGATCCAGGCATCCAACTTCCGCAAGATGTTCCTGGCCATGGCCAAGGATATCCGCGTCGTCATGATCAAATTGGCGGACAGGCTGCACAACATGCGGACCATGCGTCACATGAGCCTGGAAAAACAGATCGAAAAAGCTCGGGAAACCCTGGATATCTATGCTCCGCTGGCCCATCGCCTGGGCATCTACAAGATCAAGTGGGAGCTTGAAGACCTGTGCCTGCGCTACATTGACCGCGATTCCTACTACGAGCTGGTGGGCTCTATTTCCCAGAAGCGTTCCGAACGCGAGAACTATCTGGAGGAGATCATCGTTCAATTGCAGGCCAAGATCAAGGAGATGGGGATCAAGGCGGAGATCGAAGGCCGACCCAAGCACTTTTACAGCATCTATCGCAAAATGGAAAAGCAGGACAAGGGCATCGACCAGATCTATGACTTGTTCGCGACCCGCATCATTGTGGATACGGTCGCCGACTGCTACGCTGTTCTCGGATTGGTCCATGAGCTGTACAAGCCCATGCCCGGCCGTTTCAAAGACTATATCGCAATGCCCAAACCCAATATGTACCAGTCGCTGCATACGACCGTCATCGGGCCGCGCGGCATTCCGTTCGAAGTCCAGATCAGGACATTCGCCATGCACCGAACTGCTGAATACGGCATCGCCGCGCATTGGCGCTACAAGGAAGCCATCAAGGCGTCGAACAAGGGCGAGCCGCTGGACAGCAAACTGAGCTGGCTCCGCCAGCTGCTGGAATGGCAGAACGACATGAGGGATGCCGGTGAATTCATGGAATCCCTGAAGAGCGGTCTTGTCGCCGACGAGGTGTTCGTCTTCACGCCCAAAGGCGAAGTCCGGTCGCTGCCGGCGGGTTCGGTTCCGATTGACTTTGCCTATAACATCCACAGCGGCATCGGCAACAAGATGTACGGTGCCAAGGTGAACGGCCGTATCGTTCCGCTGACCTATGAATTGAAAAACGGCGACATCGTTGAGATTCTGACTTCCGAGAAAGTGCATGGACCGAGCCTCGACTGGCTCAAGATCGTTAAAAGCGCATCTGCCAGAACCAAGATCAGCCAGTGGTTCAAAAAGGAGATGCGCGAGGAAAACGTCCATCGCGGCAAAGAAGTTGTCGAACGGGAGATCCGCAAGTCCGGCTTTACGACCGCCCAGCTGCTCAAGCCGGATTACCTGGAATCCGTTTTCCGCCGATATACCCTGAATTCACTCGAAGACATGTATGCCGCCATCGGCTACGGCGGGATTTCCGCCGGGAAGATTATCCCGAAGCTCCGCGATGAACATATCCGAAGCTTGTCCGAAGACGAGCGGATCAAGCTGGGGTATCGCCTGACGCACAGCGGTCAGGTTGTCTACAGCCCGCAGACCAAGAAGATCGACGAGGAAGGCACAACCGCTCGGTCGCGCAGTTCCCGGAACAAATCGCCCAGTTATGACCAGGGCATTGTGGTCAAGGGGATTAAAAATTGCCTGGTTCGCCTGTCACGCTGCTGCAGCCCTGTTCCGGGTGACCCGATCATCGGGTATGTTACCCGCGGCAAGGGTGTTGCCGTTCATCGGACCGACTGCAGCAATATCCGGCATCTTTTGTCTTCAGCCGCCGGCTCTGCCGAAACAGCCGAACGGGCATCTCGGCTGATTGATGTCGCCTGGGCCAAAGAGGATACCGGTTCATCTTACCAGGTTGAGCTTAAAATTCTGGCCCGGGATCGGCGCCATCTGCTGGCCGAGGTTTCGAATGCGATTTCCGAGGAAAAGGTTTCGATTCTGTCCGGCAAGATCACGGCCATGAAGGATGTCACGGCAACCCTGATCATGACCATCGAGGTCAACAACCAGCAGCAGTACGATCGCGTATTAGGGCGCATCAAGGCCGTCAAAGATGTCATTGAAGTCCGTCGCGGACACTGAGCAGGCTCATCATGACAGAAATTTACAATTTTGATCAAATATGTTGCACAATCGGCTGATGAGATACTTTACAATGACACAGGATAGGAGGCCGGTCGATTGAATAGTTTTCCTGCGAATGATTCATCCAACACGACCGATGAGGCGATCCAGACTGCGATCGAATCATACAGCCTGGCTTGCCAGGTCGCCTGTCGTGCAGTTGACAATTTAGGGGAGACGACCAGCTTGTCAACACCTGATGACGATCAGGTTGAAGTCTGTTCGTTTGCAGGCAGCGTGCTGCCGGGCGGACGCTCCGCTGGCGACCATGTCGTGTCCAGCATCTGCTCAAACGCCCACCTTTACGGCGGCTACCAATCTGAACGGTTCAGCGGCGAGTACGTCTTCTTCTGCCCCTTAGGCCTGACACATTGGGCTAGCCCCGTGATTCGAGAGAATGCCACGGTTTGCTACTTGCTGGCCGGACCGGTGCAGATGGTCGAGCCGGATGACTTCATGATCGAAGAGCTTTTGGCCAGAAACGGTATCCACAAGGATTACCTGCCCGGCCTGCGCGATCGGATCAACAAGGTGCCGGTGATTGACACAAAGCGGGTGCAGGCATTAAGTAAAATGCTGGGCCGGGTGGCGGCATCCCTGTCGGATGAGACCTTTGACCTGCTGAGTCACAAGACCTCGTCCGGTGACCTGCAGTCCGAGATCTGGGAACAGATCAATTTCATGAAGAGCTACGCCATGAAGGACGAGTCCGACCTGATCTACCCGATCGATAAGGAACGCATGCTGCTGGATAAGATCGAGCAGGGTGACAAGCAGTCGTCACAGCGGATCTTGAACGAGATCCTTGGCTTCATCTTCTTCTCAAGCGGCGGCAGCATTGAAGTGATCCGCGCGCGGGTGATCGAGCTGGTTGTCTTGCTGTCTCGCGCGGCGATTCGGGGCGGCGCCGATACCGAACAGATTTTTGGACTCAATTTTACCTATCTGGGCAAAATCCAGCAGTTCAAGAATATCGACGAGATCGCCTATTGGCTGTCCGGCATCATGACCCGGTTCACCGACCAGGTCTTTAATCTGACCAATGTCAAGCATGCCGACGTTATCTATCGGGCGACCGACTACATCCGCAAGAACTATATGAACCGGGTGACAATGGAAGAGGCTGCCGCCATGGTCTTTCTCAGCCCGGCCTACTTCAGCCGCATCTTTAAGGAGGAAACCGGATCGAACTTCAACAGCTATGTCAACAAGATCCGGATCGACGCCGCTAAGAAGATGCTGCTGAATGACAATCTTTCCCTGTCGGATATCTCGACCTTGGTCGGGTTTGACGGGCAAAGCTACTTTTCCAAGGTTTTCAAACGCGTGACGGGTGTGACGCCCGGACGGTACAGGGAAGCCAAAGGACGAATCGGATTGTTATAATCAAGAGTGACAAAATACAGGAGGAAACCAAGATGGAAATTCTCAACAACATTTCAGAGGCGCTGCAAAAAGGCAAAGCCAAGGATGTCAAGGCCATGGTCCAGGAAGCGCTGGACAGCGGCATTGAAGCCCAACAGGTGCTGAACGAAGGCCTTTTGGCTGGCATGAACGTCATCGGAGTGAAGTTCAAAAACAACGAGATCTATGTGCCGGACGTTCTGATCGCCGCCCGGGCGATGAAGGCTGGCACCGAGATCTTGAAACCCCTGCTGGCCAGCGGCGGCATCGAAGCAGCCGGCAAGGTTGTCATCGGCACGGTCAAGGGCGACCTGCATGACATCGGCAAGAACCTGGTTGCCATGATGATGGAAGGCCAGGGCCTCGAAGTCATCGACCTGGGTACGGATGTCTCCGCTGAGAAATTTGTTTCAGCGGCCACCGAGAATGGTGCGCAGATCATCTGCTGCTCAGCGCTGCTGACCACCACCATGAATGAAATGAAGTCGGTCGTTGAAGCCGCCAAGTCTGCCGGCATCCGCGACAAGGTCACGATCATGGTCGGCGGTGCGCCGGTCAACCAGTCCTTTGCCGACAACATTGGCGCGGATCTGTACACCGCAGATGCCGCATCCGCTGCGGAAGCCGCTGTCGCATCGCTCAAGTAAACAGCAAGATCTCAGATTACTTTGTTTATCTGCAGTAGAGGCAGGCCGGATTAATTCCGGCCTGCCTCTACTGTAAAACTCAATGATCTATCGTGAAAGCCGCTAACATAGTCCATTTGTGCCTGGCGGCTGTCTGATTTTGTGTCTTCATCTTGGGATCCTTCTAAAATGACAGAGCGCTTGCCTATCTCACGGCTGCCTGAGGCGTCGAGCCGACGGAGAATACAGAGATCGCCACTCAATCCAGACGGAAGGGTTTAGTTACTGGATCAATCCAATCTGTTCAATCCGGTTGCTTTGGAACATTTATCGATGAAGATATATCCCAGGAGTATAAAGACAGAAAGATCATCGAACTTGATTCTCTAAGGCGCTCCAATATCCTTGTGGTCTGCGACTCTCGGATTGACGAAACCGTGAATAATGACATTGCCGTCGCTGAGTACAATCTAATCCCAGCAACAACCTGCCGCAAAATCCTGATGATGAAGATCCATGTTTATAAAATACTAAAAATAACAGAATAACCCATTCCTAATTATACGCGTAACATTTCTAGTAAGGAATGTTATGTGCAATATCAAGAATAAAAATTCCTAAAAATGCACAAAACAATGGAAATAAGGAATGTTATGTGCAATAATGGGAACGGGAGGTTTTGTAATGAAATATCTAGATAAACTAATAGAGTTGGGTTGTTTTTCACGACAAGACGTTGTTGAACTCATAGGAACCGAAGCAGCAGCACACTCAATACTTCATGATTATGTCAATGCCGGATATGTTGATCGTATTCGAAGAGATCTTTATACAGCAATCAGCCTTGAAACGAAGCAGCCAGTCGCTAATCGATATTTGATAGCAACTCACATTGCTGAGGATGCTTATATATCGTATCACAGTGCATTTGAATACTATGGATATGCTAATCAAGTTTTTTATGAGGTTTTTGTTACGACAACTAGCAGGTTTACTGATTTTTCTCATGATGGCATCACCTATAGCAGGGTTTCTCCGAAAATTGATTCTGGCGTGATTACAACCAATTCAGGAATCAGAGTCACAGATATTGAAAGGACTGTCATCGATAGTATTTGTTCTTTTGAGAAAATTGGTGGTTTGGAAGAACTACTCCGTTGTATGATGCTGGTTCCAGCACTGCGAACTGATAAGCTAATATCCTATCTTGATGAATATGGGCAGGCTAATTTGTATCAGAAATCGGGCTTCTTGCTCACTGAGTTTTCGGAACAGTTAGGTCTTGCAAAACCATTTTTTGATTACTGCAGAACCAAAATTCCCAAATCAAAAAAATATCTATATTCTGAAAAAGATAACCTTTCAAAGCACTTTGTCTTACATGAGGATTGGATGATTTTTGCCCCCGATAATATTAAATCAATAATCAGTAAGGGGGTTGATCTCAATGCCTGAGTGGAACAGGTTGTTGTTAGGGAAACAAGCTAAAGAACTTGGTTTTGTCCGAGATACTTATGAGAAAGTATGTAGATTGACTGAAATACTGAAGTTTTTCGAAAATGACGACATGCTTGGAAACACCTTGGCTCTAAAGGGCGGAACAGCCATTAACCTAACAATTTTCAATTTGCCAAGATTGTCTGTTGATATTGATCTGGATTTTTCAGAAAATGTCACTCGGGATGAAATGATGGCGACAAGATCAATCATTAATGAGCGGATCGAAAAATATATGAAAGCCAACGGCTATTTGTTGAGTCCCAAATCGAAGCGGTATCATGCTCTTGATTCTTTTGTTTATGAATATTCGAATTCCGGGGGTATGAAGGATAATATTAAGGTTGAAATCAATTATATGCTTCGCTGTCATATTCTTGAAATTGAGCAAAGTTATTTTGAATCATCATGGGAACCGACCGAAGTTTCTGTTCTAAGAGCGGCTCCAATCGAAATATTCGCCAGTAAAATCGTTGCGTTGATCAATCGAACTGCCCCACGAGATCTTTACGATATTTATAACTTGGTGAAATTTGGGTTGATTGATGAATCAGACAAACCCCTGCTTAGGAAGTGTGTTGTTTTTTATAGCGCGATAGGTTCAGAATATCCGCCATTTATATTTCAATATAACACGATCGACCAAGTTACTCAAAAAAGCATCAAGACAAGCCTTTATCCTGTTTTGCGAAACAAGGACAAGTTTGATCTCAAGGCAGCGCAGCTGCAAGTCAAAGCTTGGCTTGAAGGCTTGATAAAGTTGGAGAACCGCGAACAGGAATTCCTAAATGCCTTTAGAAATAAAGTATATCAGCCGGAGCTGCTTTTTGAATCAACCGAAATAGTACAACGCGTTCGAAACCACCCTATGGCACTCTGGAAGTGCTCACAAAAGTAAACACTGACTCGGAAATGACAATATTAAAGCATCTTCATCAATCTAGCCCAACCAAAGGGATCGGATAATTATAGGCTTTATACTCCATCTGGCCGAAAGCAGACAGCTTCATGACCAATCAAAAACATGACCTCCCAGTCAGCAGAAGGTCATGTTTTTGTTTTGCATACTTTAGTTTGATCAGTTTACTTTAAATCTCAATATAGGAGATCAGGGTCACCGGACGACGCCGCGTCCTTTGGAACAGCCAGTTCCGGAGATAATCGCGCAGGGCGCCGGAATCGACCTGCTCAGCCAGTGATTTGGCGTTGCCGGAGTTCTTCTGAGCAAACTGCTCGATCCGCTTGCGGCATTCGGCGATAATTTTGTCCGATTCCGTTTCATAGATGAATCCGCTGGCCTGAATGTCCGGTCTGCCGATTAATTCACCAGTTTTATGGTCAACGGCCATGAATACCGTGACAACGCCTTCTTCGGACAGCAGGAGACGGTCCCTGAGGACCGGGTTGTTGATGTCGGTCATACCGCTGCCGTCAATCAGGACGCCGCCGGCGGTTGTAAAGCCGGCCAGGGAGGCTTTATTGTCCCGGTATTCGAAGATATCGCCATTGTTGAGCAAAAAGACGTTCTCGGACGGGACCCCCATCTGCACGGCCAGTTCGGCGTGCTTGAAGAGGTGGCGGTATTCGCCGTGCCCCGGGATAAAAAAGCGTGGCTTCAAGAGGTTGTGCAGGAGTTTGAGTTCGCCGCTGTAGGCATGGCCGGACACGTGAATCTCAGACAATGATTCGTAAATCACATGGGCGCCGCGCTTGAACAGCTCGTTGATGACCTTGTAGATTGGCTTCTCGTTGCCGGGGATTGGTGTTGCGGAAATGATGATCGTGTCTTCCGGCACGATTTCAACCCGCTTGTGTTCGGAAAAGGCCATGCGGGTCAGGGCGGACATCGGCTCACCCTGGCTGCCGGTGGTAATAACGACCACTTCATTGGCTTCGTAGCGGTCGATCTGATTGATGTCGATCAGGGTGTTCTTGCGCATTTTCAGGTAGCCGAGCGAATCAGCCGCCTTAAAGACATTCAGCATGCTTCGGCCGATCAGGGCAACCTTGCGGTTGTATTTCTCGGCGGCTGTGAAGATCTGCTGCATTCTGAAAATATTGGATGAGAAAGTCGCGACGAAGATTCGCCCCTGAGCTTTGCCGAACAAGTCTGCGAATGTCTCACCGACCTTGCTCTCAGAAGTTGAAAAGCCTGTCCGCTCGACATTGGTGCTTTCGCAAACCATGGCCAGAACGCCTTCTGCACCGATAGCCGCGATGCGTGCCAGGTCGATCGGGCCGCCGTTGATGGGTGTGTAGTCGATCTTGAAATCGCCGGAATGGTAGATGACGCCGGCCGGTGTCCGGATTGCCATGGCATTGGCGTCGGCGATGCTGTGGTTAACGTGGACGAATTCGACGCTGAAGGGCCCCGCTTGGATGACATCGCCATCGCTGATCGGGTTCAGGGACACATTGCCGACGCGGGTGCCGCGGTCTTCGATTTTAAGCCGGGCCAGTTCGATGGTCAGTTTGTTGCCGTAGATCGGGACCTTGACGTCCTTTAAAAGCCAGGGCAGCGCGCCGATATGATCCTCGTGACCATGCGTCAGGAAGATGCCGCGCAGCTTGTCCTTATTTTTCAGGATATAGTTGAAATCCGGAATGACGATGTCGATGCCCGGCATGTCTTCTTCGGGGAAGGCAATGCCGCAGTCGACCATGATCATGTCGTTGCCGTATTCGTAAACGGTCAGATTCTTGCCGATCTCGCGCATGCCGCCCAGCGGGATAATTCTCAACGCTGGTGATTTACTCTGGCTGGCCGCCGGCTTTTTTCGCCTGGTCGGATTGCGGCGGGTTTGAGATGCTGGCTTGCGATCTGCCGTTTTGGGGCTATCGGTTTTGGCAGCAGGTTGGCTGTTTGAAGTTTTGACTGCCGCCTGGTTCTGAGGCGAGGGGTTTGGGTTTGGTTTGCGCCGGGCCTGCGGGGGCGATTTTCTGGCGCTTGACGGCGTACGCTTGCCAGCTGTTGCCGAGGCCTTGTTTGTGCCGGCCTTTTCAGCGGTCGCTGACTGGGCACCCGGTTTGCGGCGGGGCGCCAACCGGGGCTTGCGGCGGGGTGTATTAAAGGGCATTGTTTTGTTTACCTCCAATGTAAAACAGATTTATTCTTGAGTACATCATAACATGTCTGCAGTACTCTTGCTAGATTACCTCTTGAACTCGATGTCTTTACATGATAGAATGCTTGAGTGCCAAATTAGAAGGCACAAGAGCAGGCAGGAGGTGAAAGAGTATGCCGAATATCAAATCAGCCAAGAAGCGGGTTTCAGTCATCCAGAAAAAAACCGCTGTCAATAAGAGCAAGCGCAGCGAAATCCGTACTTCGATCAAGAAGGCGCAAGACGCCGTGTCTGCTTCTGCGGAAAATACCAACGATCTGATGCGTGACGCCCAGTCGCAGCTGGATCGAGCCGCAGTCAAGGGTTATCTGCATAAAAACAACGTAGCCCGCAAAATGTCCAAGCTGGCGAAAGCTGCTAAAGCATCCAACCAGTAATGACAATTGACGGATAATTGATCGAACCCGGTATGCGCCGGGTTCTTTTTTTGCGGATACTGATACAAATATTGGCCAAAATCAAAAAGGGGCTGTCTCAAATTGTTCACAGGAACTCGAGAGACAGCCCTTTTGGACATAAACTGATTCAAAATAATGAACCCAGGTAAAACTGATGGGGTCAGGCAAGGCGAAGCGAATGGTAGATCTTCTTGCCCTTGCGGACGATGGCTTCACCATCCTGAAAGTCGGAAGCTTTGAGCGTATAGCCGAAATCCGAAACCGGTTCGTTGTTGAGATAGAGACCGTTTTGCTTGATCAGGCGACGGCCTTCGGCTTTGGACGGGATCATCTTGATCTCGAAAAGCAGATCAAGCAGCGCCAGGCCATCGCCCAACTGCTGGTTGGTGACTTCGGTCGTCGGCATTGAATCTGACCGGCCCGCTTTCTCGAAGAGGTCCTCAGCCTGCTTCTGGGCGGATTGAGCCGCCTGTTCACCATGTACGATTTTGGTGACCTCGAAGGCCAGGCGCTTTTTAGCCTGGTTGATCTCGGCGTCGCGCAGTTTGGCGTACTCAGCGATCTCGTCCATCCCGATGAAGGTTAAGAGCTTCATGCAGTTGATGACGTCGGCATCATCCGTATTGCGCCAGTACTGGTAGAACTCGAATGGCGAAGTCTTCCGGGGATCGAGCCAGACTGCGCCCATGGCGGTTTTGCCCATCTTGACGCCGGCGCTGGTGGTCAGCAGGCGGAAAGTCATACCGTAGGCATCGCCCTGCTCCTTGCGACGGACCAGTTCAACGCCCGCCAGGATGTTCGACCACTGGTCGTCGCCGCCGAGCTGGAGTTTGCAGTCATATTCCCGGTACAGGACGAGGAAGTCATAAGCCTGCATCAGCATGTAGTTGAATTCCAAAAATGTCAGGCCTTTTTCGAGGCGCTGCTTGTAGCTTTCTGCGGTCAGCATGCGGTTGACCGAGAAGTGGGCGCCGATGTCTCTGAGAAAGTCAACATAGTTCAGTTTTAAAAGCCAGTCCGCGTTGTCGACCATCAGGGCTTTGCCGTTTGAGAAGTCGAGCAGGATTTTCATCTGTTCGCGGAAGCGGTTGACATTCTCCTGAATAGTGTTGACGGTCAGAACCTGGCGCAGGTCGCTGCGGCCTGACGGGTCGCCGACCATGCCGGTGCCGCCGCCCAGCAGGGCGATCGGACGGTGCCCCGCGCGCTGAAGGTGCGCCATGACCATCATCTGGACGAAATGTCCGACATGCAGGCTGTCGGCTGTCGGGTCGAAACCGATATAAAAAGACGCACCTGGCTTGGAGAGCAACTCCCGGACCTCTTCTTCGTGGGTAACCTGGGCAAGGTAGCCGCGTTCAACGAGTGTATCGAAAACATTTTCAGCCATGGTGGTATCCTTCTTTCAATTCTTGAATTTTATCTTGCAAAAAATCATTTTATCGCATGACAGCAGGCGTGTCAAAATCGCGTCCGCAGGCTTGGCCGGCAGCCAGCATCCAAAGATCAACGCCGGTGCAGTCCAGTGCGGCCAGGCGCCTGAGCAGGTCGTTCTGGTGCTCCAGGCTGTCGGAGGCATTCATGAAGATCGGCAGCCGGGCTTTCTTGCGCATGATCTTCAGAAGATGCCGGCCCTTACGGTCGAACCCCAGGATGCGAAGGTATTGGGGGCCTTCGCGATCAAGCGCTTCCAGATCCTTTGCGGTGATGCCCAGTAGCATCCCGAACAGCGCGCGCTGGATTCGGGTTTTCGGGAAACGGCGGGTGGCGGCATCCTCGATCAGCTGCTCCAGTCTTGAATCACCGGTGTTGGCAGATGGTCTGGCAGCAGCGCCGGCCAGTCGCCGGCCAAGGCCCTCACCCATGCCAGGCAGCGTATCTAGATCGTCGAGGTCTTGTGTTCGCATCCCGCTGATGATCTGGGCCGAGAAACCGTCCGCAAACAGGGGACCCGGTCCTGTCTGAAGGGATTCAAGCAAGACAGCCAGCGACGATTTGGGCATCATGGTCTGGAGACTGTCGAACAGACCGATCCAGTCCTGACTGCCGCCGATCTGGAACTGAGAGATGACCTTGCGGATAGCTGATGCGCTGGCGAATGAGTCCGATCCCGAATCGAGCGAACTGTCCAGGTAATCCTGACCCTGACGCTTCAGTGTCATGGGCTGGATACCGCCAGGCTTGAACTTGTTGAGTGCTTTGAGATATTCAACAGCCAGGATGTTGTTGGGCTGACGAAGCAGCTCGGCCAGCTCGGCCCGTCCGGTCGCTTCCGCCAGTGAGGCTTGCCGCGCGGCCGGGAAAGACAGACCGGCATCCAGCTTTTGGCGGAGCAGCAGTTTGAACTCGTCGGATTCATTGCTAAGATAATCAGCAGCCTGTTTCAGCGGCTCCAACTGGCCGTTCTCGCTGCCGAATAACAGCTGACAGTCCAGCCCGGTCGCTGCAACTGTCTGGACACCTCCCTCGGCAAATCGCTCGGCGCTGGACAGCGCATAGGCGATGGGCAGCTCGATGACCAGACTGGCACCGCTGGCCAGCGCCATTCTGGTTCGGGCCCACTTGTCGAGCAAGGCCGGCTCGCCGCGCTGGGTAAAGCAGCCGCTCATGACACATATCACGGCGGCATCTTTACCCAGCGTTTCGCGAGCAGTTTTGATCTGCCAGGCGTGGCCTCGGTGGAACGGATTGTATTCGGCAATTATCGCACATGTTTTCATGGCACAGATTATATCATGTCGAAGGCCCCGTTCAAATGACCGACTTGTCATGATATGATATCTCTTGAGACAAAAACCAATCGATGGGGGCTGTATGGCAAACTGGGCTCAGAAAAAGCAATTCAAGCTGATCTATCTCCTGCCGGTCGTTCTGGCTGTCCTGATCGGCGCGGCCTTTTTGGTCTGGCGGCTTTTTTTGGGCCCGGCCGACTTCCTGCAGCTGCAAGTCGGGCTGCCCGGCTCCGCGACACAGGCGGGTGCCAGCTACCAGGGTGATGCAAAGATTGCGGATTTACTGGAGGATAGATGCCTCGACCTGCTTTTGAATGAGGGCACCGGGATGCTGGCTATGTCCTATCGTCAACTGGATCGCTATGACCTTTGGCCGGCTGAACAATCCGGAACGATACTGGCAGCTGACCAGCTGCTCTATGGACAATACCTGCTGGAGCAGAACCGCAAGAGTGACTTTTTGGCCTGGTGGAAGAGTTTTGAATCCACCTTCCAACTTGAAAACGGCCAGTTCCAATCCGGCATTCAACCGGCAGATGTACTGGCTGACGATGCCTGGCGGGTTAATCTGTCAGCCCTGAGGCTGCTGGCGCAAAGCTGCACCGTCTGGCCAGATCAGGCGCGGCAGACAACTCTGTTGGAGCTGTCAGACCAATTGCTGATCCAGTCGGGTTCGGTGATTGGATCAGATTATGCCGCTGTTGTGCCGACGTTGGCTCCTATTCAGGATTTTGCGGCGACGCCGACCCCCAAACCGTCTGTATCTCCTCAGGCCGTGTCTGGCGCGTCGGTTGATGTCATCCGTCTGGCATCGCTCGATCTTTTTACCATGCAGCAGCTGGCTCAGCTGGATTCTGGTTGGCAAACCCTATACAACAAATACAGGGAAGTCGTCGTCGCAGGCTTTGTCAGCGACGAGCTGCCGCTCTATGCTTTCGGGTTCGCCGAAGCCAGCGGCGCCTATGTAAATTACAGTGGTGTTACACCCTATCTGGATACGTATGAGTCCCTGCTGACGCTGCTGCACCTTTGTGAAGTCGGCCAGCAGAACACACGCAGCATCAATTGGCTCAGGGATCAGCTGCTGAACAAGCGGGCGATTTATGAAAGTTACCATATTGCCCAAGGGCAGCCAGCCGATGAGAACGAATGCATCGCCGGCTATGGCATTGCCGCCAGGATTGCTCGCATCACTGGCGATCAGGCGCTTTATGACGCTGCGGTCGACCGGCTTTTGTGGCATCGTGCGACCAGTCAGACCAGCGATGTCCGGGGCGCAGTCTTTCGCGAGGCGGCAGACGAGCTGATTTATATTTTCGCCGTCGACAATGCATGGGCATTGCTAGGGATGCGGTGAATGGCTGCCGCCAGCAACCGGGTTGAAGGGGTTTTGGTATTCTTGATTGATGAAAATTGCCATTAAAATGAAACAAAATTGTCAGTGCATATAATGAAGATTGTGTTAGAATGATACCAAAGAGTCAAAACGCGACATTTTGCACCGATGCATATATCGCTTATTGACGTTTCTGCTGAAAACATTCAGGGAGGCATACGGGAATGCAGGAAATGATCGAACTCAAGTCCGAACTAGACAAGCTGATGTCAAGCCTCAGCGGCGTTATGGCTGCCCGAACGGTTCTTGGCGACGACGACGAGATCGTTGAAATTCACATTCTGAGCGATTTAACCAAGGCGCCCAAGCAACTGGTCAGGGATATCCAGTCGGCCATCATGGCTGCTTTTGGCATTGATGTCGACTACAAGATGATCAGTGTGGCCCAAGTCAACTCTGATATGGTCGTTCCGTCGCTGGCCACAGAGCCGCGGCTGACCATCCGCAAGATCATGATCAGTCTGGATGCCACCAATCTCGAGACAACCGTGGTTCTGGGGCATGGCGACAAAACCTTCGAAGGCAGCTGCAAGGGACCGCTGACCGGCCGCAACCGAATTATGTCGGCTGCTAATGCCTGCCTGAACGCGCTGAAGAACTTTTTAGGCCCGGCCTATAACCTGACCATGCTTGATCTGCAGCGCAATTCGGTGGCAGGCAATGACTGTTATGTGATCGCCCTGTCCTATGTTGAACCGTTCGGAGAAGCTGTCCTGTATGGCATCTCGCCGATCAACAGTGCAGAAGCAGAAGTCCAGGCCGCTGTGATGGCAGTTTTATCTGCGGTCAACCGACCGATGACGCGTCCTAAGAAAAACTAGCAGCCCGTTCCCAATGTGTATACGGGCGTTTAAATTTGTTTGGGGTGACAGGCCAGTAAGAGCGAAGCGGAACAACCTACCTGATTAGCGAAGGGGTAGAGTCCATTATGGGAGGTTGTTCACAAATGAAATTCAGAAGAATTGTTGGCATCGTTGCTTCTCTTCTCGCTATGGTTATTGCTACCGGCGCTGGTTGGAGAATTATCTGATTTACTGAATTGTTTCAAACGGATCCAAAAAGATCTATTGATGAAATTGCTGGCCTGTCATTTCGAAATATTGAGTGAAAGAAAGAATTAGATGAAGAAATCAGCAGTCGTCTATATTGCATTTTGCATTACACTTGGCATTGGGTTGCTGATTTTTTTAACAATTCAGGAAATCAATTATCTCAGTCAATATTCTATTCCTGAAGTGAGAAACATAATACTGGGTGTCGCTTTCCTCTCTGTCCTGGCGGCCATTGCAGAATCACAGAGTCTGGCCTTGGATGAAAACAAGGCCATTTCTATCGCTTTTGCTATTTCATTTAGTGCGTTGCTTATCTACGGTCTTGCAGCGGCAGCCTGGGTTTCTTTCTGCACAGTTTTCTTCTCTGTAGTAGATTTTGGCAGGGGGAAAAAGGAGCATGTCTTTAATACTCCGCTGTTCAAGACCCTGATGAACACGTCCAACTATATTATTTCAGTCCTGGCAGTCGGTTATGTTTACCAATTGCTAGGCGGAGAATATCTTCGCGACGTCACATTCACCGACAGTAGCAGCGCGGGTGAGATCTTTCAGTTTATGGGCGGTAAACTGCCGTCAATTCTGGTTGGCCTGATTGCTTATGTCATCGTCAATAACCTGATGATCATGCTCTATTTCCTGGTTATGACCGGTGCCCAAACCAGCAAGTTGACCGATTGGCTCAAGATCTTTCAGTGGTCAGTGATCAGCATGACTTGCATTGGCATGCTGGGTGTTTTTCTGGCTGCGAT
Source organism: uncultured Saccharofermentans sp. (assembly GCA_963675845.1). GTDB lineage: Bacteria > Bacillota > Clostridia > Saccharofermentanales > UBA5734 > UBA8949. The sequence continues at coordinate 1,688,248 of OY776634.1, forward strand.
ATTCTGGGCGTTTGGAGCTTTGAGCGTCCTGCTCTTCTTCGCCCCGTTCCTGATGTTCAGATACGCATATGTTGGCCTTACCTCAATCCAGAAAGGGTATATTGACACGATCAAGGCATTTTCGGCTGCGCTTGAAGCCAAGGACCGCTACACCATCGGTCATGCCCGGCGGGTCGAACGGTATTGCGAGATTATTGCCGAGGAAATGAACCTGTCGTCTTCGCGGACCAAGGTTTTAAAATACGCGTCGCTCTTGCATGACATCGGAAAGATCGGCATCAAGGAGTCCATTCTCAACAAGGCTGATCGGCTGACGGATGATGAGTACGAGGAAATCAAGAAGCACCCGGTAATCGGCGCGCAGATGCTGGACGGCATCCAGTTTTTAAAAAAGGAAGTCAAGATCATCAAGGCGCACCATGTGCACTTCGACGGCAAGGGCTACCCGTCTGATGCTGTCGAGGAGGGCAAGATGCTGGAGTCGCAGATTCTTTGTGTCGCGGACTCGTTTGATGCCATGACGTCCGACCGTGCCTACCGGCCGGCCATGACGATGGAGGAAGCAATTGATGAGATGATGCGCTTCTCGGGCACACAGTTTTCACCGGATGTTGTTGAAGCCTTTGTTGGCGGGCTGAACAAGCTCAAGGCCAAGGACGAACTGCAGGAGATCATGGAATAATGCTGGTCGTGACGCGTACAGGTGCATCGTGATGAATCTGGCTCCGTTTGTCCTGGGACTGCTCTGGGGCTTTTTCCGCAAAGTGCCGCTTTACGCGGTGTTCAGCAGACGGTTCAATTGGCAAAAACTAGGCATCCTGCTTAAGCGTCGTTTCCACAGCAGCTTTCGCAAGCATTTTCGGGTTTACCCTTTTCTGATTCTTTCCTTTTTGATTGGCACATTCCGGCAATACCCGATTCTGTCTGACCGCTTTGGCGATGCCGGCTGGTATCCGGCTGTCTGGGTGTCGTTCGCATTGGCGCAATATGGCTTTCTGCTGTATTTTTTGTTCAGGAACCGCTTTAAGCCTGGTATCTGGATGATCCTGGTTGGAACATTGCTCAACGGCCTGGTCATTGTCGCCAACGGCGGGCAGATGCCAGTTGGATCTGCAGTCGAGATGTTTGGCGCTGCTGCTGCCGACTCGATCACCGCCGCGCCGCATTATATGCTGGCCAGTGCTGAAACACGCCTGGCGCTCCTGAGTGATCAGATCCCGTTCTGGCTGCTGGGCTGGTTTATGATCAGCATCGGGGATTTCCCCATCATGATCGGCATTTTCCGGCTGGCCAAGTACCTGCCGCGACGAATTGTCAGAAAAAACCCCTCAGAGGTTGATCTGTCAGTTCAATATGAGTATACTGAAGAGCGGTAGTTTTCCAGAAAAGAGGTAGACTTATGGGATTCATCGAGGGCATCTTTGAAAAAGCCCGCAGTGACAAAAAAACAATTGTCCTGCCGGAAGCAAGCGATCCAAGAATTGTTGAAGCGGCGGCACGGATTATCAGTGAGGACTTCGCCAATGTTGTTTTAATTGGCGATCAGCAGGAAATCCAGGCAGTGGCTCCGCAATGGGATGTCAGTGGTGCTCGGTTTGTGAACCCGTCAAAATCACCGGATTATCCGGATTTTGTTGACACTTTCCTCGACATGAGAAAAGCTAAGGGCATGACGCTTGAAAAAGCAAAAGAATCGATGCTCAATCCACTGTTCTATGGCGTCATGATGGTCAAGATGGGACAGGCTGACGGCATGGTAGCCGGCGCGATCAACTCGACGGCGAATACGCTTCGTCCGGCCTTGCAGATTCTGAGAACCGCACCTGGGACCAAGCTGGTTTCATCGTTCTTTATCATGGTCGTGCCGGATTGTGAATACGGCGCAAACGGAACATTCCTGTTTGCCGACTGCGGCCTGGTCGAAAACCCCAGCGCAGCGGATCTGTCAGAAATCGCTGTTTCATCCGCTGGCTCCTTCCGCCAGTTGACCGGTATCGAACCCTCAGTCGCCATGCTGTCCTATTCAACCTATGGCAGCGCTCAGAGTGAGTTGACCGAGAAGGTCATCGAGGCGACCCGGCTGGCTCGCGAAAAGGCGCCGGAAATCTCCATTGACGGTGAAATGCAGCTGGATGCTGCCATTGTCGACAGTGTCGGCCAGAGCAAGGCTCCCGGCAGCCAGGTCGCGGGTCATGCCAACACCTTGATCTTCCCGGACCTGAACGCAGGCAACATCGGGTACAAGCTGGTGCAGCGCCTGGCCAAGGCCGAGGCATACGGCCCGGTCACCCAGGGGATCGCCCGGCCGGTCAACGACCTGTCACGGGGCTGCTCGGCAGACGATGTCATCGGTGTCGTTGCCCTGACGGCTGTCCAGGCACAACAATCCAAGTCATGATAATTCATGCGGCAGGCAAAAAACCTGCCGCTCTTGCTTGAGGAGGCAAATATGGTAGTACTAGTTATTAACGCCGGCAGTTCGTCAATCAAATTCCAGCTGATGAATGCCGAAAACGGCAAGGTCCTGGCCAAGGGCTTGTGTGAACGCATTGGCATGAAGGAATCCCTGATCAAGTACAGCAAGAACGGCGAAGAAGCCATTAAGCTGGAAGTCGATATGCCCGATCACAAGGTTGCGGTGCAGGCGGCTCTGACCGTCCTGACGTCGGATGAGCACGGTGTTCTGGACTCAATGTCCGACATCGACGCGGTCGGCCATCGTGTTGTCCATGGCGGCGAGCGTTTCGCGTCCTCCGTCATGATCACGCCTGAAGTCAAGCGCGCGATCCGCGCCTGCTATGACCTGGCGCCGCTGCACAATCCGCCGAACATGACCGGTATCGAAGCTTGCGAAGAAGCCATGCCGGGCGTCCCGGAGGTTGCTGTCTTCGACACGGCTTTCCACCAGACCATGCCAGCTAAAGCATACATGTATGCCCTGCCATATGATCTCTATGAGCGTCTCGGTATCCGTCGCTATGGCTTCCACGGCACATCCCACAGCTATGTTGCCCACCGGGCTGCTGAAATCCTGGGCAAGCCGCTGGAGAGCCTGAAAGTTATCACCTGCCATTTGGGTAACGGATCCTCGATCGCGGCCATCAAGAACGGCAAGTGCATCGACACCTCCATGGGCATGACGCCGCTGGCTGGCCTGAGCATGGGCACGCGCTGCGGCGATATTGACCCGGCGATCGTCACGATGCTGATGGAAAAGGAGAACCTGGATACCAAGGCGATGGATGAGCTGATGAACAAGAAATCCGGCGTAATCGGCATCTCCGGTGTCAGCAGCGACTTCCGCGACCTTTACACCGCTGCCGGTGAAGGGCACCGCCGGGCTTCGTTGGCCTTGGATATCTTCAAATACCAGTGCCGCAAGCTGATCGGCAGCTATGCCGCTGCGATGGGCGGCGTTGACGCCGTCGTCTTCACAGCCGGTGTCGCCGAGAACAATGCCGACATCCGCATGGGTGCCTGTGAAGGCCTGTCCTATATGAACCTGCAGATTGATCCGTACAAGAACGCTGCTGTCCGCGGCCGCGAAGCAATCGTCTCGACCGACGAATCGCCGGTCAAGGTCCTGGTCGTTCCAACCAACGAGGAATTGGCCATTGCCCGCGAAACAGCGATCATCTGCGGATTCAACCGGTAAACAAAACCGCTCCAAAAGCCTTACCCTGCCGCCGGCTTTCATCGGCGGCAGGGTTTTCAGAATCAGCGGCATGTTGTGATATAATAGTCCGAGAACAAAATATCTTGGGAGGTTAATTCGTGAACGCTGTCAATCAACTAATTAATCTGTATAACATGACTCCGACAGGCGACATCTACCATGATATCAGCGATATCATGCTGCGTCATCTGCCGCAGCTGAAAAAGATGTCGATCAACCAGATCGCGGAACTTTGCTTCACCTCGAAGGCGACCTTGAGCCGCCTGGCCAGAAAGCTGGGATTTGAGTCCTTCGCCGAATTTCGGGCCAATGTCACATCCAATCTGACCAACTACCCCTCGCTCAACCATTCCATGCCACCGGTAGATACGCTGGCTTCTTCGACCTTTGTCGATGCCTATCTCAATTACTTGAGACTGATGATCGACAAGCTGGAGGCCCGCCTCGACCCCGACTATATCCAGACAATCAACGAGAATATCAACAATGCTGAAATTATCTGTTTATATTCTCACCAGGCTGGCGACTTCCCGATGATGCAACTGCAGTATGACCTGGTCATGGCCGGCAAGAAAACGGTTTTCCTGCAGAACCTCGATGACCAGCTGGCCAATGCCCGGACGTTGGACGACAAAAGTATCATCCTGATCTGCCTGCCCAATTCGATCGAGTCCGCACCCCGGGTCGAAGTCCTGAAGGTTGCCAAGGCGTTAGGCGCGACGGTTGTCCTGATCAAGCCCCGCTCCTCCACGATCGGTTCGAAATACGCCGATTTTACGCTGGATTTCGATGATTCCAGAACCGCGATGGACGGCTATATCTATGACATCATCATTTCGCTGTTGTCGATGACCTACCGCTACAACTACCTGACTTGACAATCGCCCCGGGCAGGGGATATACTTTGCATCAACACAGACCTGTGAAGGGCATGTGGCCGGATCGTCGAGCCAGAACAGAGAGGGGATGGCGCTGAGAATTCCCGAGGCTTCGAGGCTGGCCGTCCCACCCCTGAGGTTTTCCGCGGAAGACGCGGACGGCTGACCGTCGTTACCGGTTGTCAAGTGGGTGCCTTGGGGCACCAAACTGGGTGGTACCGCGGATTTTTCGTGAATTCGTCCCGGCAGAACTTCTGTCGGGATTTTTTATTGCTTTATTGCTGAGGAGGCGAACAATGGGGAAGAAAGACAAGCTGGTTGAAGCGATCACCGCAATGGACCAGGATTTCACACAATGGTATACGGATGTTGTGCTCAAGGCCGAGCTGATCGACTATTCAGCCGTCAAAGGCTGCATGATCCTGAGGCCTTACGGCTACGGGATCTGGGAGAATATCCAGAAGAATCTGGATGCCATGTTCAAGCAAACGGGGCACGAGAATGTCGCGATGCCGATGTTTATCCCGGAAGGCTTGCTGCAGAAGGAAAAGGACCATGTCGAAGGCTTCGCGCCCGAGGTGGCCTGGGTGACGCATGGCGGCAGCGAAAAGCTGGCTGAGCGGCTGTGCATCCGGCCAACATCCGAAACGCTGTTCTGCGACCACTACGCCCGCATCATCCATTCCTGGCGCGACCTGCCTAAACTTTACAACCAGTGGGTATCGGTCGTCCGCTGGGAGAAGACCACTCGGCCGTTCTTGCGCTCGACCGAGTTCTACTGGCAGGAAGGCCATACCGCGCATGCGACGGCGGATGAAGCGGTTGAAGAGACGATGCGCATGCTGGATGTCTATGCCGATTTTTATCGAAACGTGCTGGCCATCCCGGTCATCAAGGGCAAGAAGACTGAAAAAGAGAAATTTGCGGGTGCCGTGTCAACCTTCACGGTGGAGGCCATGATGCATGACGGCAAAGCGCTGCAGTCCGCGACCAGCCACTATTTCGGCGACGGTTTCGCCAAGGCGTTCGGCATCCAGTATTCCGACAAGAACAACCAGCTGCAGCATGTCCACCAGACATCCTGGGGACTGTCCACCCGTTCGATCGGGGCGATCATCATGGTGCACGGTGACGACAGCGGCCTGATCCTGCCGCCCAGGATCGCGCCGACACAGGTTGTGGTCATTCCGATTGCCGCGCACAAGCCTGGCGTTCTGGACAAGGCAACCGCCATCACCGAGGATCTGGCCAAGTCATTCAGGACCAGGATCGACACGTCTGACAAGCAGCCTGGCTGGAAATTCAGCGAGCATGAGATGAAGGGCGTGCCGCTGCGGCTGGAAATCGGGCCTCGCGACATTGACGCCAACCAGTGCGTCGTCGTTCGCCGCGATACCGGCGAGAAAACCACTTTGTCGCTGGATCAGTTGGATGAGTCAATCGCCGGCCTGCTCGACCAGATCCATGACAATATGCTGGCCAAGGCCGAAAAGAGTCTTAACAGCCGGATCTATGAAACGTCTGACTGGGATACTTTTAAATCCCTGATTGCCGACAAGCCGGGCTTTGTCAAGGCGATGTGGTGCGGGGACCCGGATTGTGAACTCAAGATCAAGGAAGAGACCACCGCGACATCCCGATGCATCGTCAGCGAACATGAAACAGAAGATCGTATCTGTGTTGTCTGCGGTCGGGCGGCGGCCAAGGACGTGCTTTGGGGCAAAGCCTACTGACGAGGCGCCTGCCACTCGAATTTTGGTTTGACTTCAACGGTCCGCCCGGCCAATTTGGCCAGCGGGCCGTTTAGTCTGGGCTCGAAGAGCAGGGCGGTTGCGTAAAGCTGCTGGCTTGACAGCGGCCCGTTTTTGCCGCGGAAGTGCCGATTGAAATTGTTGCGGCCGTATTTGCCGTCGCCCAGCAACGGGTGGCCGAGATGAGCCATGTGGGCACGGATCTGATGGGTTCTGCCAGTGACCAGCTCGATCTCAAGCCGGCTGACCGGCTCTCCTTCGGGCCCCACACCAGGATAGATGTCCATCACGCGATAGCGCGTGACGATTTCAAGGTCGCCGGATTGCTTGCGATCATGGATGTAGACATTGCTGGTCGCCGAGACTTTTTCCAGCCAGGCATGACATTCGAAAAATTCAGCGCCGTCCACTGAAGTGGTCACGGATCCCTTGTTGGGGACGCCCTTGATCAGGCACTGGTAACGCTTGACCAGGCGTCTTGATCGGATCATGGCCTTGGCTGCCTCCAGTGCTTTGGGGCTTCTGGCAATAATCAGGAGGCCGCCGGTTTGGCGGTCCAGACGGTGGCAGAGTTCGAGGCTGCTGCTTTGGAAATCCTCGCGCAGCTGGTCGATCAGGTAGGGACCTTGCTGATTGCCGGCTGCCTGGACGGTCACACCGGAGCGTTTGTTGACGATGATTATCTGGTCGTCCTGGTAGACAACCTGGTACAGTGGATCGGCCTGCTCTTTGAATGGGGTATCCGTTGATCCTGCCAAGACATCATCCGGCAGGTAGACGGTGACTTCATCGCCTGCGTGCAATGTGACATCGGCTTTTTCCCGCTTGCCGTTGACCCGGATATCCTTCCGGCGCAGTGCCTGGCGAACCTGGCCGATCGTCAGGGCAGGGTATTGGGTCAGTATGGTACGAACCAGCTTCTTGCTGTCCGCTATGTCATCGACTGTAAATTGTTGCATAAAAATTGCCCTCTTTTCTACTGATCCCGATTATCCGTTGTCCAGGCAGCCCTGTCAAGCAGACGTCTATTGACCATGTGGAAGGGGTTGCGCTAAACTGTTTGCAGGTTTGATCGACACCTAAACCACTGAAAGGCAATGAGCACATGGCAAAAACAACCTTGGTTTTATTTGGCGGCGTTTCGACGGAATACCTGATTTCCCTGCGTTCCGCCTACAATATCCTCGGCGCCTTGCGCCAGACCGGCGATCGGATTGTTCGCATCGGCATCACGCCGCAGGGCGACTGGTTGCGCTTCGACGGTCCGGATGAAGACATCCGCGACGACAATTGGCAGATCCAGGCCCACGCGGGATCTGACCCGGACCGCCCGTTCCCGTCATCGCCCAGGGCCTGGATTACCGGGCTTTGCGGCTGTACGCCGGATGTCATCTTCCCGGCGGTGCACGGCATCAACTGTGAAGACGGTACCCTGCAGGGATTGCTGGAACTGACCGGCATCCCCTATGTCGGATCGGGTGTTCTGGCATCCGCGGCCGGGATGGACAAGCTGCATGCCAAGATTATCTTCCAGAAAGCCAGGATTCCCCAGTGCCGCTACACCAGCGCCAGCCGTGAAGAGATTCAGCGTGACGTTAAGACTGTCGCCGCGTTTGTGGCGGAGAAGATCGGCTATCCATGTTTTCTCAAGCCCAGCAACGGCGGCTCTTCCGTCGGCACGATGCGGGCGGCAAACGACCAGGATCTGGTCAGCGCGCTTCTGGAAGTCAGCCAGTTCGACCGCCAGGTGGTCATTGAAGAGTTTGTCCGCGCCAGGGAACTGGAAGTCGCGGTGCTGGGCAATGACCGGCCTAAGGCATCCTGCGTCAGCGAAATCGTGACCAGTGACAAGGTCGACTACTATGACTACGAAGCGAAGTATTTTATGAGCGACGGCGCCCAAGTCCAGGTGCCGGCCCAGATTGACGAAACACTGGCCCGGCGCATCCGCCGCCTGGCGGTCAAGGCCTACAAGGCACTGGGCTGCACGGGCCTATCCCGAGTGGACTTCTTCCTGGATACCGCAACCGGCCGCCTGATGATCAACGAGATCAACACCCTGCCGGGATTCACGCCGATCAGCGTCTACCCCAAAGCCTTTGAAGCCAGCGGCATTTCGACGGTCAAGCTGGTCAAGCGGCTTTGCCAGCTTGCGATTGATGAACACCAGGCCAAGGCCCGACAGGAGGTCATCTGACATGCCGGATAACAGACCGATCGGCGTTTTTGATTCCGGCCTGGGCGGCCTGACCGTGCTGAAAGCTGTTATGGAACAGCTTCCTTCCGAGAATACCGTTTATTTTGGCGATTCGGGCCGCACCCCATACGGCAGCAAGTCGCCTGAGACGGTCGCCAAGTATGCCGGGCAGATCGTGCGTTTTCTCCAGAGCCAGGACGTCAAGATGATCGTCATCGCCTGCAACACGGTCAGCGCCTGCGCGTCGGACCTGGTCCGGGAGATGGCGGGTGTGCCGGTTGTCGAGGTTATCTCACCCGGTTCGGCGACCGCGGTTGCCCAAAGCCAGAACCGTCGGATCGGCGTCATCGGGACGAAGAACACGGTTGCCAGCGAAGTGTACATTCGCGCGATCCAAAGCCTCGCAGCACCCGATACCAGAATCTGCCAGCAGGCTTGTCCGATGTTTGTCAGCCTGGCGGAGGAAGGCTGGTGGAACACCCCGATCACCCGGGCGATCGCCGGCGAGTACCTCAAGGATCTCTTAGCCTGTGACATTGATACGCTGCTTTTGGGCTGCACGCACTATCCGCTGCTGAGCGAAGCGATCGGGGCAGTAGCCGGTCCGGGAGTCCAGCTGATCAACGCCGGGCACAGCGTGGCGCGGGAGGTGTACCAGACGCTGGATCGAAACGGCCAGCTCAATGCAAAAGCCCAGCTTCCGAGTCACACATTCTATACCAGTGACAGCATCACCCAGTTTTCTCAAATGGGCAGCGCTTTTCTGGATCATCAGATCGACAATGTGAGTCGGATCGATATTGAACAGTACTGACAAGCTGAAAGGATAAGACTATTAAAATGCAACCCAATGTGCTTTTAACAATTGAAGGCCGGCAATGGCAGGACCAGGAGGAGCCCCAGGCGATCCGACTGACGACCGAAGGTCAGCTGTACCGCAAGGACCCGGCCTGGTATATCGTCTACGATGAAAGCGAGGCCACCGGTATGGAAGGGACCCAGACGACCATGAAGGTCGCCGATGACGGTCAGATTTCCCTGATCCGGACCGGCAGTCACGGCATGAACCTGACATTTTCAGCGGGCAATCGGCACATCACCCGCATGGAGACGCCCTATGGCGACTTGGATGTCGAGGTTTACACCAGCCTGGTCCAAAGCGAAATCTCGATTGCGGGCGGATTTGTCCATCTTGGCTATTCCATTGACCTGAACAACCAGGAGCGGATGAACACGCGGCTGGACGTCAAGATCGAAAAACGAAACTGATGACTGCCTAAAAGCCTAAAACCCCTGGTGATTGGAACCGGGGGTCTTACTCGGGCTGATATTAAACCCTCTTTTAAAACCCTGTTGCAAAAGATGCCTGAGCACGCTATACTGAGATTGTTTAGCCATGAAGATAACGCTGGAGGCATTCATGCGGCACAGTACCGAAACCCAAAAAGCGATTAGCGAGCAAAACCGCCTGAGCATCCTCAGGTTCATTCGCGATGCGGGCGAAACGACCCGCTTCGATGTGGCCTCGCATCTTCATCTGAGCCATACCACAGTGAAGACCTATGTTGAGTCGCTGCTGGCGGACGGCCTGATCGAAGAGGCCGGAACCGCGCCCTCGATGGGTGGCAGGAAGCCGGTCATCATCCGGCTGGTACCTGATTCCAGGGTGTCATTCGGCGTCAACTTCGCGCCGGGTCGGATTGATCTGTTGGTCCTGAACCTCAAGCGGGACATACTCGTCCAGAAAACGCTGCCGTTTGATGTAGACAGCGACTTTTCGGCTGTACTGGACCATCTGGCCGAAACCATCGAACAGGTCATCCGCGATTTTCGAATTGACCGGGATAAAATTCTGGGCCTTGGCATGACCTTTCCAGGTCTGGTCGATGATGAGGAAGACCGTCTGGTCTACCTGGCCAATCTCAAAGTCAAGGACTACAGCCTCAAACCGTTTGCCGAAAAGATCGGGCTCAGGATCTTTGCCGAGAATGAAGCCCAGGCGGCTGCCAATGCCGAACGTGTTCTGGGGCATGCCGAGAACAAAGACAACTTGGTCTACGTCTCAATTGCCGAGGGTATCGGTGCCGGCATCCTGATCAACGGCCGAATTTACCGGGCGCACGGCAAGAATGCCGGCGAGTTCGGCCATGTCCGGATCTCGGACAAACCGGTACCCTGCAATTGCGGACGGACCGGCTGTTGGGAGCGATTCGCCTCCAGTCAGGCTCTCATCCGGGATTATGCTGCCCAAAGCAAAGACGCCGACGCCACGCTCGACGAGCTGTTTGCCCGATACCGGGCCGGCGACGAGACGGCGGTCCGGGTGCTCGAAACCTACACCCGAAACCTTTTCAAGGGCATTGACATCATCTTGCTGGCTTACAGCCCCGACGACGTGATCATCGGGGGCGACCTGGCCAATTATGCCCAGGACATCATTGACCTGGCGACCGGCAAACTGGGTTTGACCCAGGCCTTTCCAGGCTATGAGAACACATCGATCCAGGGACCCGGCCTCAAGGACAGCGCGGCGCTGATGGGCGCCGCCCTGCTGCCGATGGAACGGGATGCCTTTGCCGGGGAACTGTCTCCGGGCATATCTCAAATCTAAATCCAAACGGGAGGCACTTTATGCAAAACCCCAAAGCGGACCAGACTACCCTTCACACGGCTGCCGGCATCCGAAATCTGGATGGCGTGCTGGACCAGACCAGCCAGTTTATCCCGATTCGAGACCAGGACTATGAATCGGCCGGACAGTTGAAGAAGATCCGAACCAGCTGCCGAGCCTGCATCGCCAACTGCGGCGTGATCGCCCATGTCCGGGACGGCCGTGTGATCAAGCTGGAAGGCGATCCGGACGACCGAATGAGCAAGGGTTCGATGTGTGCCAAAGGTCTGGCCGGCATCCAGGCCCTGTACCACCCGAGCCGCAACAAGTATCCGCTGCAGCGGGTGGGCGAGCGGGGATCCAACCAGTGGAAGCGCATCTCCTGGGAGACCGCGATCGACATCATCGCCCGAAAGCTGATGGATATGCGCGAGCGCTACGGCGCCGAAGCCCTGGTCTGCTCGACCGGCGGCGGCGGTAATCCGGAAATCTGGAGCATTGCCCGCTTTTGCAACATTTTCGGCACGCCCAACTGGTTTGAGCCGGGCTGCGCCCAGTGCTATCTGCCGCGCGTGCTCGCGGCCACCATGATGTACGGCGGCGATGACGCCAGCATCGCGGATTCCAACGCGCTGGAAATCTATTTCCCGGACGACACGCCGATGCAGTCTCTGGTGCTCTGGGGCACCGACCCGTCCTACTCCTGCCCGGCCAGCGGCGGCGCCGCTGTCGTGGACCTCAGAGCCAAGGGGGTCAAGACCGTGGTCGTCGATCCCCGGCTGACACCGGATGCTGCCAAAGCGGATATCTGGCTGCCGATCCGGCCGGGCACCGATGTCGCCCTGATGATGGCCTGGATCCGCTATATCCTGGACAACAGCCTCTATAACCGTGACTTCGTCATGAAGTGGACCAACCTGCCTTATCTGGTCAACACCCGGACACAGATGCTGCTGCGTCATGAGACGGACAAAAACCCGGACACACCGGATACCTTCATGGTTTGGGACAAGAAGACAAAGTCTGCACGACCGCTGGCCTATCCATGGGACGATGCCCTGGATCCGGCGCTGGACGGCACCTATGAGATTGGCGGCATTGAATACAAGACCGGCTTTCAACTGCTCAGGGAACGTGTCGAGCCGTACACTCTGGAACACGCGGCTGAGATCTGCTGGCTGGATGCCGGGCGGATTGAGCAGGCGATCCGTCTGTTTGCCGAGAATACGCCGGGCGGCCTGGCGCTGGGCGTCGCCACCGACCAGACGCCCAACTCCGTTCAGGCGGCGATGGGCGCGGTGACGATTGACCTCCTGTTGGGCAATGTCGAGCGCCCCGGTTCCCTGATGCAGCGTTTCCGCAAAAGCGGCGTATTCGACATGCCGAACTACCCGGTCCCGATTGCCGCGGACCGGCTGCCTCCGGAACAGCTCAAGAAGCGCCTCGGCGGCACCGAATTCAAAGGCCTTCATATCTGGTATGCCGGCCATCCGACCAGCATCTTCGATGCCATGCTGACCGGCGAGCCTTACAAGCCGAGAATCTGGATTGACCGTTCAGGCAACAAGATGGGCGCCGTAGCGGACAGCCAGAAGGTCAAACGGGCGATTGATGAGCTGGACTTCATTGTCCACATGTATATGTATCCGACGTCCTTCTCGGTCTATGCCGACATTCTGCTGCCGACAGAGGAATGGCTGGAAACCGACATGATGGTCGAAACCTGCAATACCCTGGTGGCTCGTCAGGCCTGCACCCACCTTTGGGAGACAGTCGACGAGACCGTAATCTGGTCCAAGCTAGCCCGGCGCTGCGGCGAGCTCGGGCACGAAGCTTGCAAAAAGTCTTTCGACGCCGAGTATATGGGCAAGGACCTGGCTTACTGGGATTCTGTGGTTGAACTCTGGGACCACTTCCTGAGTCGCGTTGATCTCGACTGGGACAAGCTCAAGCAGCTCACGCCCTATGAATACATGCCCAAGGACGAGTGGAAGACGTATGGGGTCTATCTGAAAACAGACGGCAAGACCAGTCTGCCTGGAGGATTCAACACCCCGTCCAGGAAGTGCGAGATCTATCTGGAGAGCATGATCACCCTGGGCCGGACCGGACAGCCGTTCAGTCCTGTCGAACTCGATCCGGCTTCCCGGGACTATGATCCGCTGCCTTACTACCTGGAACCGTCGGAGAGCCCGCTAGAGGGCAGCGCGCTGGCCGAGGCGTTCCCGCTGGTCATGACCAATGGCCGGATTCCGCTGTTTCACCACACGACGCTCAGGAACGTGCCATGGCTCAGGGAATTGTACCCGGTGCCCGACCTGCTGATTCATCCGTCCGACGCCGCGAAGTACGGCATATCCCACGGCGACTGGGTCTGGATCGAGTCCTTGCGCGGCAAAATCCGTGCCCTGGCCAACCTGACCGAGGGCATCCGGCCGGGCGTTGTCTTCATGGAGCGCTTCTGGAATCCCGAGACGCTGGATACCCCAACCCATGGCTGGACCGAAATGAACGTCAACATGCTGACCAAGGCGGATGCCCCGTTCAACGATGTAGTCGGTACCTATACGCTGAGAAGCTTTCTGGTCAAAGTATCCAAAGCCGAAGGACCGCCTGACGGCATCTGGCAGAACCCGGAGGATTTCCGGGCCTGGCTGCCGCAGCCCTCAGATCCAACCCGGGAGGTGCCCAGATGAAACTAAATACCTTCGTGATCGATCTCGACCGCTGCATCGGCTGCATGGGCTGTCAGGTCGCCTGCAAGCTGGAAAACGATATCGCGCTCGGTACCTCGCGAATCCGCGTCCTGACCGTCGGTCCGACCGGTACCTACCCCGACCTGGAGATGTACTTTTTGCCGGTCATGTGCCAGCAGTGCGAAAACCCGCCCTGCATTGAGGTCTGCCCGACCGGTGCCTGCTACAAGCGGGCAGAAGACGGCGTTATCCTGATCGACCAGACAATTTGCATCGGCTGCCAGAGCTGTGCCGCGGCCTGTCCGTATGAACTGAATAATTTCAACCGCGAGCTTTTGGTCATGGACAAGTGCACGCAATGCCAGCACCTGCTGGAAGCTGGAGAACAACCAGCCTGCGTCCGCAACTGCGCCGGTCGCGCGATGCTGTTCGGCGACATCAACGACCCAGAAAGCAGCGTGTCTAAAGCCGTCCGGGAAGCCGGCCCCGAGCATGTCTTCACTTTGCCGGACAGCGGCAGCCGACCGGCGGTCCGATATATTCTGAGAAACGCCCAATGGATTGAGGCGATGCCCCAGCAGCTGCAGGAAACGCAAAGGGGGCGAAGACGATGAACGAGATCCAGACAATCCAAGAACTGCTGGAACAGCGGGCGATGATCTACCGGTTTTTGAGCCGGCTTTACCGGACGGAAATTGATTTAAAACTCTGGCGAAGCCTTAGGCAGATTGAATTTCCCGAAGCGTCAGGCAACGCCGAAATCGATGCCGGCTATGACCTGATGCGCGGCTATCTGGCACACAATTCCGAGTCAGCCCTGACCGACCTGGCGGTCGACTTTGCCCGTGTCTTCCTCGGCGCCGGGCTGGGCAAGGGCGACGGGGCCTACCCCTATGCGTCCGTCTACACCAGCTCGAAGCACGTGCTGATGGACAAGGCGCGTGACCGGGCGGTGGCAGCCTACGCGGCTGCCGGACTGGCCAAGGATCCCAAAACTGGAGACTTTCCGGAAGACCATCTGGCACTGCTTTTGGAGTTCATGGCACTTTATTGCGAGCAGGCAGCCATCGCCTGGGACAAGGCCGACGAATCGGCATTCGGAGATATCTTGCACAAGCAGCTGAGCTTTTTACAGGACAACCTGCTCAATTGGATTGACGCGTTTGGCCAAGATTTGAAAGCGCTTGCAAAAACATCGTTTTATCTGGGCGTCGGCAAGCTGACTTGCGGCTGGATTCGTCTGGACGCCGCTACACTGGAAAACTGGAGGAGGTGCGAGATATGGGCTATGAACTGAATTTGGAGCGCGCGGACCAACTGATCCAAAGCCTGAGTGATACTTATCGGGTGTTCGCGCCCAAACGTCTGGCCAAGCATGGCTGGAAGGCTGGTTCGGATCTGGTCCGCTACGGTGAGATCAACTCGGTTGGCGAGATCGTCCACGACCAGCAGTCGGACTTTTCGCCCAAGGACGTGATTGACCCGATCGTGCAGACTGTCTTGTACTTCACAGCGGACGCCTGTGTGGAATCCGAGGCTGACAAGCGGCCGATCCTGCTGTTTGCACGGCCCTGCGATATCCAGGGCATCCGGCGTCTGGACAAGATCTTTCTGGAAAACGGCGGCCAGCCGGACATCTATTACCAGCGGCTTCGCGACAAGCTCCGGATTGTCCTGATGGAATGTCGGGAAGGATGGGACACCTGCTTTTGCGTGGCGATGGGCGCCAACCGGACAGACCAGTATGATCTGGCTGTCCGTTTCGAGCCGGATCGACTGCTGTTTGAGGTCAAGTCTGAAGACTTCCGGCCGCTGTTTGAACAAGATCGCGAGATCGACTTTGTTCCCGAATTCGTCCAGCAGAACAAAACGACAGTTCAAGTGCCGTCCATCTGCTGGGACCAGGTGCCGGTCATCCGCGACCTGCCGATGTGGGAAGTTTACAACGACCGGTGCGTCAGCTGCGGCAGTTGCAACACGGTGTGCATCACCTGCAGCTGCTTCGACACCACGGATGTCATCTACAACGAAACGAGCTGTGACGGTGAGCGCCGGCGCGTTTGGGCATCCTGCATGCAGGAGAAGTTCACGACCATGGCCGGCGGGCACGGCGTAAGAAAGACCGCTGGCGAGCGGATGCGATTCAAGACACTGCATAAAATCTACGATTACCGGGCCCGCTTCGGCGGCGACGAGCAGATGTGCATCGGCTGCGGCCGCTGCGACATCCGCTGCCCGAAAGACATCTCGTTCATCGAGACGATCAACACGCTCAATGTGTCATTGGAGGAATTGGACAATGGATAACATCATGCTGCCAAAGTCGGCTGAAATCCTGGACATCGTGCATGAGACCGATGCGGAATATACGTTTCGCGTAGCCTTCGAGCAGGAAACGCGCCATGGCCAGTTTTTCCAACTCTCCATCCCCAAGGTCGGGGAGGCGCCGATCTCGGTCAGCGCCCGGGGTGACGGCTGGATTGAGTTCACCATCCGCAAGGTCGGCCGCCTGACCGAAGGCCTGTTTGGCCTGAAGCCGGGCAGCCAGCTCTTTATGAGAGGTCCGTACGGCAATTCCTACCCGATCGAGGACTTCAACGGCAAGGATCTGGTCGTGATCGCCGGCGGTACCGGCCTGGCCGCTGTCAGAAGCTTGCTGCGCCACTACTGCGAACATCGTTCTGATATCCGTGACCTGCATCTGATCGCCGGATTCAAGGATGAGAGCTGCGTCCTGTTCGAAGAAGACCTGGAACTATTCAAATGCCAGTTCAACACCACTTGCACGCTGGATAAAACCGTGGCCAGAGGATTTGAAACCGGCCTGGTCACCGAACATATCCCAACGATACCCTTTGAACAGTTCGAGGATTACAACGTGGTCATCGTCGGTCCTCCGATCATGATGAAGTTCGCATCCGAAGCCTGCGTCCGCCAGGGCGCAGACGAGCAGAAGATGTGGCTCTCGTTTGAACGCAAGATGTCCTGCGCTGTCGGCAAATGCGGCCACTGCAAGATCAACGAGACTTATGTCTGCCTGGAAGGTCCGATCTTCAACTACACCCAGGCCAAGGACCTGGTTGACTGATGGCTGCGCAAGGCTGTCGAAAAGCGATCGCCCTGGTGGCCGCGCTGGGGATGCTGCTGGCAAGCGGCTGCCAGACGGATCAGGAGACCGGAGCCGTTGAGCTCCATGTGTTTGCCGCGGCATCCCTGACTGAGGTTCTGACCGAAGCCGCTGAGTTGTATGAAACCGTCCAACCGTCAGTTGAGTTGGTCTTCACGTTTGACTCATCCGGCACCCTGGCGGACCAGATCGGGGCCGGTGCGGCGGGGGACATCTTTATATCTGCAGCCGAAAAGGCCATGAACGACATCGACCGCACGACGGGCGGACGAGATCTGGTCTGGCCCGAATCCCGGGTCAATCTGTTCAGCAACAGCATCGCGCTGGTCGTTCAAAGCGGCAATCCTGCCGGTATCCAGACCTGGCAGGACCTGGCTGGTGAATCAGTCAAACTGGTGGCGCTGGGCAATTCGGACGTACCGGTCGGCCAGTATTCGGAAGACGTTCTCCAATCGCTGGGCCTTTGGGATCTTGTCAGACGCAAGGCTTCGTTGGGCTCCAACGTCAAGGAGGTCGCATCCTGGGTCAGCGAAGGCGCAGTCGACTGCGGCATGGTCTACGCGACAGACGCTGCGGTGCATGGCCTGGACGTGATCGCACAGGCCGATGAGCGTCTCTTGTCCAGACCCATCGTCTATCCGGCCGCGGTGCTTGTTTCCAGTCGGCAGACCGAAGCGGCTGCCGACTTCCTGGCCTTCCTGCAAGGCCCGGAAAGTGTCGCGATCTTCGAGACTGCCGGGTTTTTGCCCTGCCGCTGAACCAAGGAGGTTTGGTTATGGATTGGTTCCCTCTGTTCAATGCCCTGCGCATCGCGCTGATCTCGACAGCGCTGACCGTCGCAGTCGGGCTGACAGCCGCCTATTACATCGCGAGAACGCCGCGACTGGTCAAGGGCGTATTGGATGTCATCCTGACCCTGCCCCTGGTTCTGCCGCCTACCGTGATCGGATTCTTCCTGCTTAAAATCCTCGGCCCGGACGGCGCGATCGGATTGCTGGCGGACCGCTTGTTCGGCGCCCGGCTGGTGATGACCTGGACCGCCGCCATAGCCGCGACCGGGGTGGTGACCTTTCCCCTGATGTACCGGACAGCCCGCGGCGCGATTGAATCGTTCGACACCACCTTAATTCATGCCGGACAGACGCTGGGCATGTCCAACACCGCCATCTTCTGGACCGTCCTGATGCCGGCCTGCCGGCCCGGGATCCTGGCCGGTACCGTGCTCTCGTTCGCCCGTGCGCTGGGCGAATATGGCGCCACCAGCATGGTCGCGGGCTACATCCCCGGTCGTACGGCAACCATCGCCACGACGGTCTACCAACTCTGGCGGACTGGTGACGATGCCGGTGCCTACAGCTGGGTTGCGATCAATTTGTTGATTTCACTCGTTGTGCTGGTCCTGATCAACCTCTTTGAACAACGTCAGTCAGCCGTCAGGCGACCTGTGAGCGGAGGCTGAAATGCTCGACGCAAGATTTAGCAAAAAACTTGGAGACTACACGCTGGACATCAACCTGACGGCCGAGGCAGAGACCTTGGGCCTGCTTGGTCAGTCCGGTTGCGGGAAGAGCATGACCTTGAAATGCATCGCCGGCCTTGAAAAGCCGGACACCGGTCGAATCGTCCTGGACGGCCGTGTCCTGTTTGACTCGGATCGCCAGATTAACCTGTCGCCCCAGGCCCGGCGCGTGGGCTACCTGTTCCAGCAGCCGTCCCTGTTCCCCAATATGACCGTTGCGCAGAACATCGCGGCCGGCGTCAGGACGACGGACAAGGCTGTTCGACAGAGCATCGTCCGTAACAAGATCGAGGCGATGCACCTTAACGGACTGGAGGACTGCCGGCCGGCCCGGCTGTCCGGCGGGCAGCTCCAGCGCGTCGCGATCGCCAGGGTGCTGGCCAGCCAGCCGGATCTGCTACTGCTGGACGAACCGTTATCCGCGCTGGATGACCATCTGCGCTGGCATCTTGAACTGGAACTTTCGGATACCTTGAAAGGCTTTGCCAGAACTGCCGTCTTCGTGTCGCACAGCCGTGATGAAATCTACCGCCTGTGCGACAGCGTCTCGGTCCTGCACGACGGCGTGTCCCAGCCCAAGCGTCAGGTGTGCGACCTGTTCAGAAGGCCGGACACCCTGGCGGCCAGCCGGCTGTCCGGCTGCAAGAACCATTCAAGGGTCAAAAAATCCGGCGAAAGGCGGGTCGAGGCGCTGGACTGGGGGGTGTCCCTGGTTTATCATAACGCCAAGGACATGTTGCCGGACTGGATCGGTGTCCGCGCCCATCAAATCAGGCTTTCCGACGGACAGTCCGATAATTGCTTCGAATGCGAGGTCGAGCGGGTGATCGACAATCTGTTTTCAACCATCGTGATGCTCAGGCCCCTGGCGGATGTTAGCGGCCAGGCCAGGCTGCGGATGGAAATGGAATCCGAGCAATGGGCAACCCTGGGCCAGCCAGCCCAGATCAAGGTTCATATACCTGAGCAGGATATTCTGCTGCTCAAAGAATCTTACAAGGAGGATCATCCGGATGAGACAAGACATTGATGCCGCTCTCGCCGCCGATTGGCTGCTGGATCGGGTGAATCCCGTATCGACTGAGCACATCGAGCTGGCTCTCGCCCTGGACCGGGTGTTGGCCAAGGATTATCTGGCCGCTATCCCGATACCGCCGTTCGACCGCAGTCCATACGACGGCTATGCATTCCGCGGAGAAGACACACGGTCAGCCAGTCCGGCCGAGCCGTGTGTGCTGCGCGTGTTGGAAACCATTCCCGCTGGCTGCCAGCCTCGGCAGCCGGTCACCCCGGGGACCGCGTCCAGGATCATGACCGGGGCGCCGATCCCAGAGGGCGCCAACGCTACGATCAAGTATGAAGTCACGACATGGAATGATCAGGAAGTCCGGCTGTTTAACCCGGTGCTGCCGAACACGGATATCGTGAGGGCTGGGGAGGACATCGCCCCGGGCGAGCAAATTGCCAGACGAGGCACCGTAGTCTCGCCGGCGATCATGGGGCTTTTGGCCAGCCAGGGGATTGACCAGATTGAGGTGTTCACCAAGCCTGTCATCGCTGTTTTGACGGGCGGCAGTGAACTGGTTCGGGCTGGCCAACGTCTGGAGCCGGCCCAAATATACAACAGCAATATTGAGACGCTGAGGGGGTATATCCAGCTGTTTGGCGCCTGCCTTATAGATGGCGGCGGCATGCCGGACCAGCCTGAAGCAATGGCCGGGTGCATCCGCGAAGCGGCCGGCCAAGCTGATCTGGTGATCACGACCGGCGGCGCGTCGGTTGGTGACTGCGATTACATGATCCAGGCGCTTCAGCGCGTGGGCGCTGACATCCTGTTCTGGAAATGCCAGATGAAGCCGGGCGGCTCGATCCTGGCCGCGACCCTGGACGGCAAATTGATCCTTGGCCTGTCCGGCAACCCCGGCGCGGCCTTGCTGGGACTTTTACGCATCGCCCTGCCGGCGATCCGCAAGCTGTGCGGCCGGCAGGATACAAACCTCGAGGTCATCCAGGTCCGCCTCAAACAGCCGCTCAGTAAAAAGAGCCCGAAAATGCGCCTGCTCAGAGGCCGCCTCCAGATTGAGGATGGCCAGGCCTATCTTGTTGAAAATCCGGGTCAGGGCAATGGTATTGTCTCATCGTTTGTCGGCTGTGATCTGCTGGGCGAAATTCCCGCCGGCAGCGATTCGCTGCCGGCCGAAACGCTGGTCAAGGCCTATCGGATCGGCAGGTGACGGCATGATCGACAAATTCGGACGAGCAATATCCTATCTCAGATTGTCGGTAACCGACCAGTGCAACGCGAATTGCCTCTATTGCCGGCCGCAACTGGGAGACTGCCCGGCTTCGGGTGATCTCCTGTCGGCCGACCGCCTGGTCGAGCTGTCAGCGGCTGCAATCCGGTGCGGGATCCGCAAGATACGGATCACCGGCGGCGAGCCGTTGGTGCGTACGGATATTCTAGATATCGCTTACGGCCTGTCCGCCCTGCCTGGGCTGGATGAGCTTTGTCTGACGACCAACGGCATCCTGCTGTCCGGGCTTGCCAAAGATCTGGCATCGGCCGGCGTTGACCGGCTGAACATCAGCCTGGATTCGCTGGATCCGGCCTGCTATCGGGAAATCACGCGCGGCGGATCGCTCGGAAAGGTGCTGGAGGGTCTCGAGGCCGCACAGGATGCCGGGTTTTCGCGCATCAAAATCAACGTGGTGCTGCTGGCCGGAATCAATGACCGGGAGATCGAGCGGCTGGCCCAGCTGACCCGGCATGCCAGGGTTGACGTCCGGTTCATCGAGGTCATGCCGGTTGGCGCGTGTGCCGGCTGGACGCGGCAGCACTACCTGCCCAGCGAGCAGGTGCTCAAGATTCTGCCGGATCTGGAACAGACTGGCTGCCAGGGGGTGGCTAAGCTCTACCGCCTGCCCGGCACTGGCGGCAGTATCGGCCTGATCAGCCCGATGAGCTCGCATTTTTGTCCCACCTGCAACCGCATCCGCATCACGGCGGACGGCAGGCTTAAATCCTGCCTGCACTCGGCAGATGAAATCGATTTGAACGGCCTTGTCGGAGACGACCTGGCTGATGCCCTTGCACAGGGTATCGTGAACAAACCGGCCCGGCATGGCATGGATACCCAAAGTGACAGCCAGAGCCTGCGGCCGATGATTGCAATCGGAGGATAAAGCGAATGGACAAGCTCAGCCACTTCAATCCGCAAGGACACGCCCGGATGGTGGATGTCAGCGGCAAGACCGCGACCATGAGGACCGCTACAGCGCACGGCAGCGTTTTCGTCAGCCCGGATACGTTCGGCCTGATCCGGGCCGGTCAGCTCAAGAAAGGCGATGTGCTGGCCGTGGCCCAGGTCGCCGGGATCATGGGCGCTAAAAACTGCAGCTCGCTGATCCCGATGTGCCACCCGGTCGCGCTGACCGGCGTTGACATCGCATTTGAACTGGACGATAGCGCCCTGGCGGTCCGCATCGAGGCAACCGCCCGATGCAAGGGCGAGACCGGCGTTGAGATGGAAGCGCTGACCGCTGTGTCATGCGCGGCCCTGACCGTCTACGACATGTGCAAGGCGGTGCAGAAGGATATCGTCATCGGTGAGATCTGCCTGGTCAGCAAGACCGGCGGTCTGCACGGCGACTATAAGCGGGAGGGTTGACCATGGCTGTTGTCACCGCTGTTTGTCTCAGCGAGAAAAAAGGCGTGCAGAAGCAGGCCGTCAAGTCCATCATGACCCAGGTCAACCACGGCATTGTCGGCGACGCCCATGCCGGCAACTGGCACCGGCAGATCAGCCTCCTGGCCCAGGAGAGCGTCGACAAGATCCGACAGGTCTTGCCGGATATCCAGGCCGGCGCGTTTGCCGAGAACATCCTGACCCGGGGCATTGTCCTGCATACCCTGCCGGTCGGCAGCCGGCTTTTGGTCGGCGAGACGATTCTGGAAGTGACCCAGATCGGTAAGGAATGCCATCAGGGTTGCGAGATCCGGCGCCTCGCCGGCGACTGCGTGATGCCCCGGGAGGGCATCTTCGTGATCGTCATCCGGCCTGGACAGATCCGGCCGGGCGATGGGATCGAGGTGGTCTCATGAGAAAGCTCGCAGTTGAACAGGCCGTCGGCCAGACGCTGTGTCATGACATCACGGCCATCCGGGATAACGGATTCAAGGGCGTGGCATTCAAGCGCGGGCATGTGATCCAGCCCAGTGACATTGAAGCGTTCAAGACCATCGGCAAATACCATGTCTATGTCTGGGAGGATCTGGCGGATGAGATCCACGAAGACGACGCCGCGCTGGAAATCGCCAGGGCGATTTGCGGTCCAAATCTGGAATGGACCGGACCGTCCGAAGGCAAGGTGACGGTGTCGTCAAAAGCTGATGGTGTGCTGGTTGTCAATCGGAAAGCGCTCCTGCGCGTCAACCAGGTGGCGGATGTGACCGTGGCCTGTCTGCCAAACTACAGTCGGCTGTCACGAGGCGACAAGCTGGCCGGCGCCAGGATCATACCGCTGGTCACCGATCGGGACAATATCCGTCAAGTGGCGCGTATAGCGGATGAAGCGGGACCTGTTCTGAGTGTCTTGCCGTTCAGGGCACTCAAATGCGCGCTGATCATGATCGGCAGCGAGATCTATGACGGCCGGGTCCAGGACCGGTTTGCGCCGATTATGGGCCCGCGGCTGGAAGGATTCGGCGGACAGGTGATCGGCTCGGTCAAATGCCCGGACGACACCGAACGGATCTTGGCAGCCATTCAGAAATTCAGAACACAGGGCGCCGACCTGATCCTGCTGTCGGGCGGGATGAGTGTCGACCCGGATGACTTGACGCCCGACGCGATTCGCACAAGCGGCGCCGACCTGATCACTTATGGCGTCCCCATGCAGCCCGGCAACATGCTGATGCTGGCTAAACTGGATCAGACCTGGCTGGTTGGCGTGCCCGGCGCGTCTATCCACTCGCCGACAACCAGCCTGGACGTGTTCCTGCCCAGAATATTTGCGGGGATCGAGCTTGAAACAGCAGAAATCGCAGGTCTGGGCGAAGGCGGATTTTGCCAGCAGTGCAAGGTCTGCCATTACCCGGTCTGCTATTTCGGACGAGGCCAAGGAGGATGCTGACATGATGTTTACTGCAGCGGTGCTAACGGTCAGCGACAAGGGGGCGAAAGGCCTCCGCGAGGACACCGGCGGGCCGCTGGTCTGTCAGCTGCTCGAGCAGGCCGGCTATACCATCGCCTATACCGCGATTGTTCCGGACGAACGAGATCAGATCGAGCAGGCGCTGATTCACGCAGCGGATGATCTGGGTGTGGCGCTGGTCATCACCACCGGCGGCACCGGGTTTTCGCCGCGGGACATCACGCCCGAAGCGACAATTGCGGTTTGTGACCGCATGGCACCCGGCCTTGCGGAAGCCATGCGCTATGAGAGTCTGAAGATTACAAACCGGGCGATGCTGAGCCGCGCCCAGGCCGGCATTCGCAAACGCTGCCTGATCGTCAACCTTCCCGGCAGTCCCAAGGCGATCCGCGAAAACCTCGCGGCAATCGAGTCGTCGCTCGGACACGGCCTGGAAGTTTTGCGCGGGCAGTCTGGCGATTGCGCGAAGACCGACCATGTTTGACGAGCGCTTTCAGACCGCCATAATTCTGGCCGGCGGCCAGAGCCGGCGCATGGGATATGACAAGTACGACCTCGAAATTGGCGGCAGCCGGCTGCTGGATCGCATGATTCTGCAGCTGTCTGAGGCGTTCGATCAGATTATCGTTTCGGCCAATACGGACAACATTCGCCTGCCGGCGGGCGTTGAACAGGTTTGCGACGAGCTGCCCAGCCGCGGCCCGCTGGCCGGCATCCACGCCGGGCTCAAACGTTCAAACAGCCTTTATACTTATGTAACAGCCTGTGACATGCCTAATATCTGCCGGGCCTATATTGATCGATTGATCGGGCAAATCGGCGACGATTCGCTCAGCGCCTGCTGTTGCCGGCTGGTCGGACGGCTTGAGCCGTTCCATGCCTTCTACAGCAAGCACCTGGTCCCCGACATTGAAGCCAGGGTTTTGTCCGGGCAAAACAAAGTCATCGATTTTCTGGAAAGGGTGGATGCTAAGGTTGTTGATGCGAGTAGCTTTCCTGATACAATAGAGATCAAGGCTTTGTTTGCCAACATCAACACACCGGCTGATTTGAATGCCTGCCAAAACCAAAACGGGGAGACAACGCGATGAACAAAATACCCGCTGTATCCATTATGGGCTGGTCCGGATCCGGCAAGACGACCCTGATCGAAAGAATGGTTCCCCTGCTCAAGGGCAGAGGCCTCAAGGTCGGCGTGCTCAAGCATGACAGCCATCAGTTTGAGATGGACCGCGAAGGGAAGGACACCTGGCGCTATGGGCAGGCCGGCGCTGAGGTCGTCGCCATTTCGTCGCCCCGGCAGGCGGCCATGCTGGAATTTCGAGCACTCGACCTCGACCAGATGCTGGACCGCTTTCGCGAGGTCGACCTGATCCTGGTCGAAGGCTACAAAACATCTTCTCTGCCCCGAATCGAGGTGCACCGCACCGCGACCGGCAAGCCGCCGGCGGAACAGCCAGACAAGCTGGCCGCGCTGGTGACTGACGCAACCATGGTGATTGATATTCCGCATTTTGATCTCAATGACGCCAAGGGCGTAACAGAGTTTGTTATCGGCCTTTTGGGTCTGGATGCCTGATTCGGCCGTGGCAATTGGATGACAAGGCCGACCAAGTCAGTCGTCTTATGAAGTGTTTTAGAACCGCCCGGAAAAGGGCGGTTTTTTGCTGACGATTTTCGATCAATTGTAATCTCAGTCGTATAATCAAAATAAGGGTTGCAAAACGCGACTAATATAGATATAATAGTTCATGATAATGTATAAAGTCATGATATGTAGCGCATAATTAACAAAGATATAATAAAATTAAACATGCGTGACCACTCTGCCATGGCAGATTGATCTTATTAGGCTGTGGCATTTATATAACTGCAATGTCAATTAAAAACTCAGTGAAATTGGAGGTCCGTTATGAAAAGACTTTTTATGGTGCTCATGATAATCGCGATTCTGATGGCTGTTCTGGTTACACCTGCCTCTGCTGCTTATAGCGGCGCCGGTGCTGCAAGTTATGCCAGAACCTATGCAATTACGTACCATACCGGTTATTCTTCCTATGTTCCGAATGACTGTGCAAATTTTGTTTCTTAAGCTGTATACGCAGGGGGTTATCCATACGTTTGGTCAGGATACCAATTTAGTAGCGGCTGGTATCCTGGTTCATATAAATGGATTATGTGTGTGAACCAACGATCATATTTTGCTAATTACGGGTACTCAACTTATAAAGGGTCCTGGGACTACAAACCATCCACGTCATATATATATCCGCCGCCGCTAAGCACTAATCTGACATTGGGTGATATCGTCTATTACGATTTGACCGGCGACGGAGTCATTGACCATGTCTCGATGGTCACGCTTGAATGGTCACAAGGCGGGTATTCAGTTGACAACGTCTGTGCACATACCAATGACCGATACAACGTACCCTGGGACTTGACAGCCTATATGAGTGATTATACGATTGCTCACTGTACATGGTATGGCTATGACATTCATTCTTAACTGATCGATGACAAGAAAGGCGGCTGGAATTGATTCACAGGTATTTATACGTCGAGGTCAATTCCAGCCGTTTATCGCATACAACGTGTTTGACCATAAATCCAGGGGATTATCATTAAATGGTCTGCATGCAGATATTTGGAGACTGTCACAATGAAAATGTCATTTTTCAAAAAGCACAAACTGATGTCAGCGATGATCATGATTGTCCTGGTGGCAGGTTTCGCGTTGCTGCTCAATCACCTATTGGTGATAAGACCTTTGCAAAGAGAACTGGTGGGAACAGCTGTGGAGTTTGTATTCGAAAGCAGAAGTGCGTATGTCCTCCCAGTCCGATACCAGGATGATGGCCAAAACGTTCCGGAGCTGGTCGTTCAGGCGATCAAAGATGACTACAAGGCTTTTCTGAATGATCGACTGGTTCAAGATTCTAATCTGGCCAGACAAGACTATGAAGTCTTATGTGATCTTCTGGACAGGCAAATCAATGGTGAAATTGAGATGATCAAAAGTGTTGACTGCCAAATGATAAAATTGGGCAAAATCCGGATTGATGGCGACAAAGCTTCTGTACAGATGACGATCCGCATGATCGAGACCAAACAATATGCCAGAGAATTCACTTGGCTGATAACCATCGGATTCATTAAGATCGACAATCAATGGCGAATCATCACACAGGGTGTGAACTTCGCACCGGCAGAGGCGTGACAGACATGGCACCAATTGTTGAAGCAAAAAGCCTCAGGAAGTGCTATGACCAGCTCGTCGCTGTGGATGATCTGTCATTTTCAATCGAACGCGGTGAAGTTTTTGGCTTTGTTGGTCCGAACGGTGCCGGGAAGACAACCACGATCAAGATGCTGTTGGGTCTGGTTTGGCCGACAAGCGGTCAGATCAAGATTAATCATTTTGATCTTCATTATGATTTTGAAAAAGCAATTGCCAAGGTCGGTGCAGTCGTTGAGTATCCAGCATTTTATCCGTATCTGTCGGGCATGGATAATTTGAATCAATCCTGTCACATGTATGCTGATGCAACCCGCGCGCGGATGCACGAGCTGGTTAGTCTGGTTGGCTTATCCGACAGGATCAATGATTTGGTCCGAAAATATTCATTGGGCATGAAGCAGCGACTTGGCATCTGCAGAGCTTTGATTGGTTCGCCAAAACTGCTGATTCTTGATGAACCGACCAATGGGCTGGATCCCGATGGTGTCATTGAATTTCGCCAGGTGAAAAAAAATATTGTTTCCAGCGAGAACATCAGCGTGATGATCTCCGGACATATTTTAGCTGAACTGGATAAATTATGTGATCGGGCGTTGCTGATCAACCAGGGACAATTCGTCAGGTTGATTGATCTGAAAAAGAACGCCGGTTTTCAATTGATCAGGATCATGACTGATCAACAGGAAGCTGCCTGTCAGCTGTTAACTGATTCGGATGTCTGGCAAGTTGCTTCTCAAGATCGTGACAGCATTCTTGTTCGGTCAGAGCCCCAAAACGTCAATGACCTATTGAAAATGTTGATGGATCATCATATCAGAATCGAGTCGATTCTGACTGAAAACAGTCATCTTGAATCAGATTACATCAATCTGATTCGAGCCAGAAGAGGGGACAGCCATGATTAAACTGCTCAGGAACGAGTATGAAAAGCTGTTTAAGAGACCGATTGTCTGGCTGCTTGCTGTCCTGTTGATCATCGCTGCTTTGGCGTATGCCTTGGCAGAAAATGCTTATCAAGATAAACAATCGGAAATCGATCTGGGATGGCGCGAAGGCCTAATCAGCGAAATTGAATCATTGCAGGATAAATTGAATGACATGTCCATTGCAGTCATGGAGCGGCAGGAACTGGAAATGCTGATCAAGATTGACAATTTTCGCCTGGATCATGAAATTATGCCCAGCGACTGGCGGTATCGCGTTGTATCAGTCTATTTCGGCCTGATACGGGAAAAGTCGCCTGAGGCACAGGAGCAGGCCGACAGAATTTACGAATATATTATAACGGATGACTGGAAGGCATATCTGCGTATGAACGAGTATCAATATTATCTGGCTATTGATAACTATGAGGAAACCACATTTCAATATATCGAAGCCAAGATTTATCTTGATGAGAATGACCTGAGGTATCAGTATGACATTAAGCCGGTCTATAACAACTGGAAGCATAACATGGCGGATGAACTGACTGAAAACCGGCTCAAGGTGGTTATGAGCGAAATGTTTTTCGCCGATGAGAACCTGAGGCTGAGCGATGCACAGGTCGACAACCTGAAAAACCGCAACTTGATGATTCTATATCGGATTCAACATGATTATCCGGAAACCGGCCGGAAAACACTGCCATTTTCGATGAATGCCACCGTTGCGCTGACTGTGCTGGTTACGCTGTTCGCAATTGTTCTGACATCGCTTTGCATAACCAGCGAATATTCATATCAAACGGTACTCCAGCTGTTTTCATATCCCTATAAACGGTATAAAGTCATCCTAGCAAAAATGGTTGCGCTCGGCAGCATCGTTTTTGGATTCATTGTGATCCAATACAGCTTTTCGATTCTTTTTGGCGGCTTGTTTTTCGGTTTTGAGGTTTTATCCCCGCACTTGTTGGTTGCGAATGGCAGTATTGTCGAAATAAACTATTTTGTCTACATTCTGATCAAGTATGGACTGGCAACGCTTGAAACAATTGTTTATGTATCGATCGCTGCAGCAATCTCCGTTGCGACGAAAAACGCGCCTGTTACCATTTGTATGGTTTCTCTTCCGGCGCTGCTGGCAAAGCCGGTTTTGAAGACGCTGACAATCGATTACAAACTGAACCATCTCAACTGGATACCGTTTTCGTCCTATGACTTCAATCAATTCCTGGATAACGATCTGATTGTATCCGGTTTATCGCTTGAACTGGCCATGCTGATAACGCTGTTGACATTGCTGACGGCTAATGCTGCTACGTTGGTAAAAGTTAGATCTCAGGATTTTTAACGCTTTTTTAAAACACGTTCCGCCAGATCGGGGGACATTTTTCAATTCTGACTTTTTGATAAACCGATCAGCTGTGAACTCAAAAAACACACAGGGGATGATTTTACCGCCGATTCAAGGTATAATTCGAATTGGTTGGTCAAGATCCAGCACCATTACAGCAGCGGTGATCAACCCTGCCCGGACCTGTTTTGGGCACCGTGTTGAAAACACGGCCGCTCAGCGGTTTTGATTGGCATTTCATTTGGTTATTTCGCACCTTGACAGATTGCGTTATGTGTTGGATAATACTATTCGCGCCTTTGGAGGATAACCATGCAGATTGATATTAACCCGATTATTAAAAGCACTGGGGCTTCACTGGCGATTGAAACGGAAATCACGGCGCAAGATCTGGGTTTTTCGTTTCAGGATTATCGTCTGATCCGACCGCTATCGCTTAAGGGCGAACTGGTGAATACCGGTGACGGAATTCTCCTGCTGACAGGCCATCTGTCGGCCGCCTATGAGGGTGACTGCGCTCGTTGCCTTGAACCGGTCAGTGCTGAGATCGATCTGGACCTGGACGAGGTGTTCCAACCGGGACATCCGTCCGCAGAAGATCTTGAGCGTGAGGTCTACTGGTATACGGGATACAAGGTCGATATCGGTCAGGCGATTCGTGACAACTTGCTGCCGCATGTACTGCGGCGACTGGTCTGTCGGGAGGACTGCAAAGGCATCTGCCCTGTCTGCGGTGCCAACCTGAACGAAAGAGACTGTGATTGCGACAAGCCGGACGACTCGAAGAAGTCACCGTTTGATCAATTGAAAGATTTGCTGTAGTGGCATTGCGTACGCCCTACGGACATCATGGAGGTGTTTTGAATGGCAAACCCCAAACGTAAATGGTCGAAGGCTAGAACAAGCCGCGCCCGATCGAACTGGAAACTGAGTGTGCCCAGTCTGGTCGACTGTCCGCAGTGCCATACTAAGAAATTGCCGCATAAGGTCTGCAAGACCTGCGGTTATTACAATGGCAAGGAAATTGTCAAAATGGGTGAAGAAGCTTAAAGCTGGTCTTTTCGCTTTTTTGAACCATCTGGGCAACGGACTGAATGCAGCGAGGTTTGTTCTGGCATACTCGCTGCTTTTTCTATGCAAGGCGCATCACGGGAAGGATATGCTGTGGAACCAGTCATAGGGCATGAGATCAGTCATGTTGTAAAAGACAGTATAGCTGAGGATTTGGGGCTGGCGCCGGGCGACCGGTTATTCGCCCTGAATGACCGGCCTGTTCTCGATGTCTTTGACTACCAGTTCCGTCAGATCGCCGAGCAGCTTCTGGTGACGATCGAAAAGCCCGATGGCGAAATCGTGGAGTTTGACATTGAGAAGGACCGGGACGAGGACCTCGGCCTCGAGTTTTCCGATCCTGTGATGAGCGACTGCGCGACCTGCGAGAACCACTGCGTATTCTGCTTCATCGACCAGCTGCCCGAGGGGATGCGGACATCGCTCTACCTGAAGGATGACGACATGCGCCTGTCTTTTCTGACCGGCAACTACGTGACGCTGACCAACCTGAGCGATGATGACCTTGACCGCCTGATCAGCTACCGTATGTCGCCCGTGAATTTATCGGTTCATGCCACGGATCCGGAGATTCGGACCCGCATGATGCGCCACAAGGCCGCCGGATCAATCCTCGAGCGGATTCGCCGCATTGCCGAAGCCGGTCTGGACATCAACGCCCAGATCGTGCTCTGCCCCGGACTCAATGACGGTGAAGTGCTCAAGCGCACGCTGGACGATCTGACCGGCATCGGCCCCCGGGTCAAGAGCATTGCCATCGTCCCGGTCGGCCTGACCCGGTATCGCGAACAAAACAACCTGTTTAAGCTGTCGCCGCTTGATCGGAATGGCGCCAAACAGGTTCTGGATGAAATCGACCGCCGCCAGCAGGCGATGCTTGCTGCCCGCGGGACTCGGCTGGTGTACGCGGCCGATGAGATCTACCTCAAGGCCGGCCGGCCGCTGCCGCCATCTGGCGACTACGAGGATTTCCCGCAGCTGGAAAACGGCGTAGGCATGGCGGCCCTGTTTGACCAGGAGATGGCCGACGGCCTGTCCGGCCAGGCGCCGATCGACGCGATTTCCCCGCGCTGGTCAGCCGGTTTGGAAACCGGCCGGGCTTCGGCCTTTGAGCGGATCATCCTGGCAACCGGTACGGCGGCAGCGCCGCTGCTCGGCAAGTGGGCCGGGCAACTGTCTGAGCGCTTCGGCACCCAGGTGGGTATCCAGCCGGTCGAAAACTCCTTTTTTGGCCAGACCATCACCGTGGCCGGCCTGCTAACGGGGCAGGACATCGCCCGTCAGATCAGTGGCCTGACAATCGGGCAAAAGGACAGGACCTGCCTGGTCCTGCCGGACTGCCTGCTGAAATCCGGTGAGAATTTGCTGCTGGATGACTATACAATTGACCGCCTGGCGGAAGAGCTGGACCTAGCCGTCCTCGTCTGTCCGGCGGATGCCCCTGGCCTGCTGGGCTTGCTCAGCTGGCTGCGGAAAGGAGACCGAGCGATATGAGCAAA
The DNA here is from genome assembly GCA_963675845.1 of uncultured Saccharofermentans sp. Classification (GTDB taxonomy): domain Bacteria; phylum Bacillota; class Clostridia; order Saccharofermentanales; family UBA5734; genus UBA8949. The sequence continues at coordinate 1,719,942 of OY776634.1, forward strand.
CCGATCGTAGCTGTTGTCGGCCGACCCAATGTCGGCAAGTCGACATTCTTCAATTACCTGGCGGGTGAACGGATTTCCATCGTTGACGACCAGCCGGGTGTTACGCGCGACCGGATCTATGCCGAAGCCGAATGGCGCGGCCGCCGTTTCTCGATTATTGACACTGGCGGCATCGAACCCAAGACGGATGACATCATTCTCAGGGCGATGCGCGACCAGGCTGAGATCGCGATTGAGACCGCAGATGTCATCATCTTCCTGGTCGATCTCAAGACCGGCCTGACCGCGGACGACCAGGAGATCGCGAACATGCTCCGGAAATCCGGCAAGCCTATTGTGGTCGCGGTCAACAAGGCCGACCATATCGGCGATATGCCGACCGAAGCCTATGAGTTCTATAACCTCGGTCTGGGGGATATCTTTGCGATCTCCTCGACGCACCGTCTTGGCTTGGGCGAGCTCTTGGATGAAATGTACCGGCATTTCCCGCCCGAAGATGACGAGTTCGCGACCCATGAGCGCATCCGGGTCGCCGTGATCGGCAAGCCGAATGCCGGCAAATCCTCCCTGATCAACAAGATGCTCGGCAATGACCGCAACATCGTCTCGGAAATTGCCGGAACCACACGCGACGCCGTAGACTCGGAGTTGGACAACGCGTTTGGCCAGTACACCATGATCGACACCGCCGGACTCAGAAAGAAGAGCCGGATTGAGGACAGCGTTGAGAAATACTCCATGATCCGCTCGCTGGCCGCAATCGAGCGCGCGGATGTCTGCCTGATCCTGATCGACGCCACCGAAGGCGTCACCGAGCAGGATACCAAGGTCGCGGGCTATGCCCATAACGCTGGCAAGGCGTCCATCCTGATCGTCAACAAGTGGGATCTGGTCGAGAAGGAAACCGGCACGCTGGAGGAATTCAGCAAAAGCGTCAAGGCACGGTTCCCGTTCATGCAGTACGCGCCGGTTGTCTTTATTTCCGCCCTGACCGGACAGCGTGTCGGCAAGGTCTTCAGCCTGATCAACGAGGTCCACCGCCAGGCGGGCCTGCGTCTGTCGACTGGCATGCTGAATGACCTGATCGCGGATGCCGTCGCGATGGTGCCGACACCCCAGGACAAGGGCAAGCATCTCAAGATCTATTACGCCACACAGGTGGCTGTTCACCCACCGCAGTTCTTACTGTTTATCAATGACAAGAATCTGATGCATTTCTCATATGAACGCTATCTGGAAAACCAGTTCCGCAAGAATTTCGGTTTTGCCGGCACGCCGATCCGCCTCTATCTTAGGCCCAAAGAAAAGAAGGGCTGACCTGAAAGGAAACCGAAACGTGACAAACCAAATTGAATCGATTCGAAATATCGCGATCATCGCCCATGTCGACCATGGCAAGACAACTCTGGTTGACGCCATGCTCAAGCAGAGCGGCATCTTCCGTGAAAACGAGCAGGTGGCAGACCAGGTCATGGACTCCAATGCCCTGGAGCGCGAGCGCGGCATTACCATCTTGTCCAAGAATACGGCGATCGCCTTCGAGGACACCCGGATCAACATCGTTGACACCCCGGGCCATGCTGACTTCGGCGGCGAAGTCGAACGCGTGCTGAAAATGGTGGACGGCGTCCTTTTGGTCGTCGACGCCTACGACGGTCCGATGCCCCAGACCCGTTTCGTGCTCCGGAAGGCGCTCGAGCTCAACCTGGTGCCGATCGTCGTCATCAACAAGATCGACCGCCCGGATGCCCGCCCGGTGGACGTCGTCGACATGGTGCTTGAACTATTCATTGAGCTGGGAGCCAACGACGATCAGCTCGATTTCCCCGTGATCTACGCCTCGGCTCGCGGCGGCTACGCCAGCGAAAGCCTGGATGACCTGCCAGAGGATCTGCACAGCACCGAAGGCGGCAGCATCCTGTCGCTGCTGACAACCATCAAGGAGCACATCCCCTGTCCAGTCGGCGATCTGGACCAGCCGCTGCAGCTGCTGGTGTCCAACATCGACCATGACAACTACATCGGCCGCATCGCTATCGGCCGCGTCGTGCGCGGCCGGATCAAGCAGGGACAGCAGATCACGGTTTGCATCTTCGACGACAACTCCAAAAAAAATGCCCGTGTCGTCAAGCTTCTGACTTTCCAGGGACTGGCCCGGACTGAAGTCGCCGAGGCCGGCGTCGGCGAGATTGTCTGCGTCGCCGGTATCCCGGAGATTAACATCGGCGACACCATCTGCCAGCAGGGCGTGCCCGAACCGCTCCCGTTCGTCAACATCGACGAGCCGACGATCGCCATGACCTTCAGCGTCAATGACAGCCCGTTTGCCGGCCGAGAGGGTAAGTTTGTCACATCCCGCCAGCTGCGCGACCGCCTGTTCAAGGAGATCGAGACCAATGTCTCGATGCGCCTGGAGGAAACCGACACCACCGAAGCCTTCATCGTCAAAGGCCGCGGCGAGCTGCACCTCTCAATCCTGATTGAGACCATGCGGCGCGAAGGCTATGAGTTCCAGGTCTCCAAACCGCAGGTCATCGTCAAGGAAATTGATGGCGAGATGATGGAACCGGTCGAGATGCTTCTGATTGACGTGCCGGAGGAGTTTGTCGGCGCGGTTATCGAAAAACTGGGCGGCCGCAGGGCCGAACTGGTCAACATGCTGCCGCCGGAAAAAGGCTACACCCGAATGGAGTTCAAGATCCCGTCACGCGGGCTGATCGGCTACCGTTCAGAATTTTTGACCGACACCAAAGGCAATGGTATAATGAACAGCGTTATCGACGGCTTTGAGCCGTGGATGGGCGAAATCGAAACCAGAAGCCACGGCGTGCTGGTTGCGTGGGAAAGCGGTGAAGCGGTCACCTACGGCCTGTACAACGCCCAGGAACGGGGCAGTTTGTTCATTGGTCCGGGTACCCCGGTCTATGAGGGCATGATCGTCGGCCGCAACCCGAAGAACGAAGATATCGTGGTTAACGTCTGCAAGCGCAAGCACGTCACTAACATGAGGGCCTCCGGGTCGGATGACGCCCAGCGAATGGTTCCGCCGATCAACATGAGCCTTGAACAGTGTCTGGAATTCGTTTCGGACGACGAACTGATTGAAATAACACCCAAGAGTATCCGACTGCGCAAGCGGATACTCAATTCTGAGATGCGTGCCAAACAGCGGTCCCGCAAAAAAGAAAGCTGACCGCTTAAGGACACGGCCGGGAGGTCAATCCACCATGGTTGCAAAGAAAATAACGAGAACCTTGCTGACCGTTTTGGTCATTTGCCTGCTGCTGTGCGGAACAGCAGCCGGCTTCTATTTCGGACTATCCTATGTCCTGTCCCAGAGCGCGCGATTTGAAGCGCTTGAGCAACAGAGTAAGGAAGCCGAGGCAGACGGCGATAAAATGATTAACGCCAGTACGCCGGGCGCGATCGAGGTCTATGTTCCGAGAAGCTCGGATACCAGCGACATCGCTGAGCTTCTGAAGGACAAGGGCCTGATCGAGAACGTCTTCCTGTTCAACATCCTGTCCAAGTTCAACGGCTTCGACAGCGCCTACGTCGCCGGTACCCACTATGTCCTGCCGGATATGAGCTACGACGAGATCATGTTCCTTTTATCCCAGAATCCGGAATCCGTGACGATCACCTTCCAGGAAGGATTGACCTATAAACAGGTAAAAGCACTTCTCAAGGTGAAAGGTGTCAACTTCGATGAGGCCATCATGGACAGTATGGTCAACAACCCGGTCAACTTCCTGGATTATGAGTTCATCACCAAGATCGACATCAAGGAAGGCCGCGACTGGCTGCTTCAGGGCTACCTCTACCCCGACACTTATGAATTCGACGTCAACACGGATGAGGAGACCATCCTCAGGACCTTCCTTAATAACACCGAACGCAAGCTGGCCGACGAGTACTTCGAGCGCGCCGAAAAACAGGGCTATACCATGGACGAGATCATCACGCTGGCTTCGATCATTCAGATTGAAGCCGGCAACACGCTGGAGATGTGCGATATCTCCAGTGTGTTTTACAATCGCCTGAGCAGAGACAAATACCTGGAGTCTTGCGCGACTGTTAATTATCTGCGTGTCGAAATGGGTATGGATCCCGTGCTTTATCCAACACCGGAGGACTATACATTCGACGATCCATACAACACCTACAACTACGGCGACCTACCGCCCGGTCCGATCTGCTCACCGGGTGATGACGCCATTCGTGCGGCGCTCTGGCCATCCAATACGAATTACCTGTATTTTTGCTATGATGGGGATAACGGAAGCTTGTTTGCCAGTAGTTTGGCTCAGCATGATAGAAATATAATCGCCGGCCAAAAGGCTTATGCAGCCAGGCAAGAATGACCAAACCAGTTCGAAAACCTGAACTTCTGGCGCCTGCCGGCAACCTGGAAAAACTCAAATCCGCCATCCAATACGGGGCGGACGCCGTGTATCTGGCCGGGCAGGCGTTCGGCCTTCGTGCCTATGCCGGCAACTTCTCCCTGGACGAGATGGCCGAGGGTATAGCCTTTGCCCGAAAAATGGGCGTCCGGGCCTATGTGACGATGAACATCATGGCGCATCCCGGGGATATCCGAAACTTGAGATCCAGTATCCGGGAACTGCTCAGCGCAGGCCCGGACGCGGTCATTGTATCCGATCCTGGTGTATTTTCGACCGTCCGCGAGCTCAAGCCCGAGCAACCAATTCACATCAGCACCCAGGCGAGCGTAACCAATGCCGCGACCTGCCGCTTCTGGCATCAACTTGGCGCCAAGCGGATCGTTCTGGCCCGGGAGCTGACCCTGTCGGAAATTCGTGAGATACGCCAGGACATTCCGGACGACCTGGAACTGGAAGCCTTCGTCCACGGCTCAATGTGCATGGCTTATTCCGGTCGGTGCCTGCTGTCCAACATCCTGTCTGATCGCGATGGTAACCGCGGCCGCTGCAGCCAGCCCTGCCGCTGGCACTATCAGGCGCATGAGACCGACAAGCCGGAACAGTCACTTCTGGTCGAAGGCGACGAGCGCGGCAGCTATATTTTCAATTCAAAAGACCTTTGCATGATCGAGCACATCCCGGAACTCATCGAAGCCGGCCTGGACAGCTTCAAGATCGAGGGACGGGTCAAGGGGGCTTACTATGTCTCGACGGTCGTCAAGGCCTACAGAGCGGCCATAGACCGCTATCTGGAGGATCCAAAAGGGTATCGGTTCGATCCGGCCTGGATGGATGAACTGAACAAGATCATCCACCGGGAATTTGACACCGGGTTTTTCTTCGACAGACCGATCGACGATCCCAAGATTCAAATCGACAAAAATGACAGCTGGGAAGCCGCGGTTGCCGGCCAGGTCAAGGCCTTCCTGCCATCCGACCGGATGGCTGTGATCGAGCAGCGCAACAAGATCCAGATCGGCGATGAACTGGAGCTGGTCCGCGAAAAAGGCGAACCGCTGAAGATTCCGGTGACGGAGATTTTCGATCTGGAGAAGAACCCGATCGAAAGCACGCCCCATGCCCAGATGCTGTATCTCCTGAAAATGCCGCAAGCGGTCAATCCTGGTGTGTTCTTGCGCAAAATGGGCAACAAATACAAACCCGGCCAGGTCAATTGACGGATTAATTTGGAATAGCCTATACTGAATTGAATCAAACTTTTCTCAATCAAGTGAAACCACTGCATCTAACATGACAGATCACAACCTGGGAGGATCTTATGAGGAAAATTTTCTTGCTGTCTTTATCTTTATTGCTGATCGCAGGCAGTCTGACAGCCTGCACGCCCGCAACAAGCCCTGTCAGCCAATCTGAAACGACAAAGCTCGAATCGGTGACGGCAACCCCAGCCGAAACATCTGAAGCCGAACCGGATGTACCGGACGTTCTGGACGTGGGCGAGGTGTTGACCCTGGAGAACCTGATCACCCGGCTGGTCGATCCGGCGGATGAGTCAATCAGTCTGGGCACCTTTGATCCGCACAGCATATTCTGGGTATTCGCCCCGCTGGGTGTAGAAGCCTTTGACTACAGCTATGAGGACTATATTTTCAGTCCACTGGACCTGATCGGGGTCTCGCCTGACCGGAAAATGGCGCTCTACAGCCGACTTAATGACGATGATGCACTCAACCCTGAGATCACCCTATATGCTTACGATCTAGAGGACGAGTCCATTCAGCCGGTTTTTTCGCGGATTGTATCAGATCTCCCGTATTATCCGGGTTACTTTCAGATGGACTGGGCTCAGGACAGCTCGTTTGCTGTTCTGTCCGACAGCATGTCAGCAGCTCCCATTCTCTACTTCAATTCAACCAGCCAGACTGTCACCGATCTGCCCGTGACCGGCAGCCAGTGCAGGATTAGCCCGGATGGTACGAGAATCGCCTATACTGATTTTACCCGGGACAGCAAGCTCTACACCTATGATTTCGTGACCCGAAAGGAACAGGCGATTGGCGATGGCATCCGCGGCGTCAGTCCGATCTGGCATTCAGACAGCCGCAGACTGATGTTTTTGGAGTACACCGGCGATAATCCGTCCGGACTTGAAGGCGGAGAACTGCAAAACCTGACCCAAATAGACCTGCTGGCGCCTGACCTTCGCGAGACGATGATGGAGACGACAGTCTACAGGGATGTTTCCTGGCTTGAAGAAGACCGGCTGGTCCTGATCCATTCCGGCTGGGATGACGGCTATTTCACATCCATTCTGGATGTGGACACCATGAATCTGCTGGATCTTGGCGAAGGCATAGTCTACACCGGCTCTTATGATACGGATCGCGTGATCCTGGCTTATGAACTCTGGGGGGAAGATGGCGATCAGTATTTTCTGTACAATGACCGGCTCGAAAAAGTGTTGACCCTTCCAGAACCCGAAATCGGGATAGAAGATATGGTAATAAACCGAGCACCCGTTTGGGTTGATGGCAAGCTGTTTTTTGCTGTCAGCCCCCGTAACGAGATGGATCTTTATGGCGTGCTCTATGATACGGGAACGGAGACAGCCAGCCTGGTTTTCGACATGGCCGGTTTTGAGCTCCTTGAGCGGTTTGAGGAAGGATCCAAAATCATCCTGCTGGCAGGATATGATCAACCGTTTGCCGACCAGCAGGTCGTGGTGATTGATCTGGAAACATTAAATCCATAGCCTTTTAATGTTGAGCGAGAAAACCGGCAGATCGTGAGATCTGCCGGTTGCTTGTCGATTGGACTTTGCCGGATGCTCAGCGTCTAGTTGCGCTCCAGTGAAATGGCGCCGGTCCGCGCGATTTTAATGATGCCAAAGGGCTCCAGCAAACTGATAAAGGCATCCAGCTTGTCTGACGTTCCTGTTATTTCCGTTGTTAAAGACTCATGAGAGACATCAATGATCTTAGCCCGGAAGATCTCAGCGATCTGGATGATTTCGGGGCGGTTCTCAGGCGTGCTTTTGACTTTGATCAGGATCAACTCACGCTGGACGGCTTGTGTCGGCAAAAAATCGTCGATATGAACAACATCGATCAGCTTGTCCAGCTGTTTGGCAACCTGGTCGACCATGCGGTCGTCACCATCGACGACAATGGTCATACGCGACAATCCGGGCTGTTCAGACAGGCCGACAGCCAGGCTGTCAATGTTGAAGCCGCGGCGACTGAACAATCCGGCCACCTTGGCCAGGATACCGGGGTGGTTCTCAACCAGTACGGATAGCAGGTGTTTATGGTTCATGATTCTTGCATCCTTTCGGGGCCTGTTTTATACAGTGTCGGTTCATCTGGATGGACCAGGCATTCAAGCAGCCAGGGCTCATCATCCGCCAGCATTTCGATCAGCGCGGCTTCGACATCTGAGTCCGATCTGACTTGGCGGTATTTGAAGCCGTAGGCCTCGGCGAGCAGACCGAAATCTGGGTTTTTCTCCAGAACTGTAGCCGAAGAACGTTTCTGATACTGGTTATTCTGCATCTCATACACCATGCCCAGCCGCTGGTTATTGAGCAGAATGATTTTGACGCCCAGCCGGTGCTCGCTGATTGTCCCCAGTTCCTGGATCGACATTTGCAGACTGCCGTCCCCGGCGATGACCATGACGGTCTGGTTCGGGCAGGCGACCTTCGCACCCAGCGCAGCCGGCAGGCCGTACCCCATCGTCCCCATGCCGCCGGACGACAGGAACGTTCTGGGGGTGGTGATCGGGTAATGGTTGGCTGCCCAGATCTGGTTCTGGCCGACTTCAGTTGTGATGACGGCTTCAGGTCCTGCCATTGAAGACAGCCGATTCAGCAGTGCCGGCGGAAAGACAAGCGATTGATCAAGGGTTTCAGGTCGAATCAGGACTTTATGCTGGCTGCAGATTTCGGCAATTGTTTTTTGCCAGTTGCCAAATTGGCCGGCTGGTTCAAGTTTGACCAGTTGTTCGAGGGCCTGACGGGCATCCGAAACAATCGGTTGGTGCGGGCGGATGTTTTTGCCAATCTCTGCCGGATCGATGTCTATATGGATTATTTGAGCACGTTTTGCAATCTCAGTGGCAGACCCCATGGCGCGGTTGCCGATCCGGGCGCCGATGATGATCACCAGGTCAGCGTGGTGCAGGGCATAGTTGGCTGCGAAGACGCCGTGTGAACCGAGAATCCCCAGACTCAGAGGATGGTTTGCCGGGATGGCTCCGATGCCCATCATTGTGGTTACGACAGGCAGGCCCTGCTTTTCGGCGAACTGGACCAGAAGGTCGCTGCTATCGCTGCTGATGACGCCGCCGCCGGCGCAGATGATCGGCGAGCTGGCGGTCCGGATCGCGTCCTGCACGGCTTTGGCCTGGGTTTCGCTCATTGCTGCGTCAGGGCGATAGCCTGGTAGGTTGACTTGCTGGGGGTAATCAAATTCGATCATCGTTGTCTGGATATCCTGGGGAACGTCGACAACAACGGGGCCGGGCCTGCCGGTCGAGGCAATGTAGAAAGCCTCTTTCATAATTCGCGGCAGATCGGCAGCTTTCTTGACGAGATAATTGTGCTTTGTGAACGGGGACGTGGCGCCCGTTGTATCCGCTTCCTGGAAACTGTCATGCCCGAGCAGATCCATCATGACCTGGCCGGTGATGACAACCATGGGGACGGAATCCATGTACGCGGTCGCGATGCCGGTGATCAGGTTTGTCGATCCGGGCCCTGATGTACCGACGCAAACGCCCGTTTTTCCGGCTGCCCGCGCGAAGCCGCTGGCCGCATGCGCCGCACCCTGTTCGTTGCGGGTCAGAACATGTCTGATTTTCGAATCCAGCAGTGCGTCGTAAAAGGGGCAGATGGCTGCTCCCGGATAGCCGAAGATGGTCTCGACACCTTCAAGCTCCAATGCTCTTATCATGGCCTGAGCGCCTGTCATTTTCATAAGGGAATTCCTTTCAGTTTGAGCTCGTCTCGCTGGCGGCAGTTCTGTTTAACAATGCCAAGCTTTCAACAATGGTATCAGCTTTTCGTCTTGATCACAATGCCCGAATCAAATCACTCGATTAGGACTCTTTTATTTTACGGCTATAGACGCTGGAAATGCAAATTTGACGGATATCGTGACCGTGAATAGCGCTAACCTGGAGCGGACCTTTCAACCCAGTCTCGCCGCCTTCAATGCGCCAGCATTGCGCATCCGGCACTGCTGCAGCAACATGCGGTTTTGCCTGTGGAATTGCAAGGCCTGGACAGCGGCTGGAATCAGTCAATCGATCACGGTGTATACGGCACGATTTACAAAAGGTATGCGGATCACCAGATTATCCGATCGATTGTCGACCGACTGGTCGTGATCATTGATCTGTTTTTTTGGATGCCTTGGCTTTCTCGGAATTTTTGCCGACATTATTGACGATTTCGCCGAAGGTCGAGCGGATCCGGGTGTCGAAGCCATAAAAGGTGAGGACTTCCCGGGCGATGACCATGATGATCGGGCCGATGATGATGCCGCCCAAGCCGTAGAGCCCGATGCCGACGATCATGGCGACCAGGGTGGCCATCGGATGAAGGCGCAGTGCCGTGCCCAGGACCGCCGGCTCGACGAAGCGGCGAACGACGGTCATGACCGCAAGCAGAACGATTGTACCCAGCCCGCCGGCGATATTGCCAGTGATGAACAGGTAGACGGCAATCGGAATCAGCGTCGCGCTGACGCCGAGCACCGGCAGGAAGTCAACGACGGCTGCGATCAGGGCAAAGATAACCGAGTATCTCATGCCGATCAGCGTCAGGCCGATGAAGGCTTCGGCAAAGGTCAGGGCCAAAAGGAACAGATAGCCGCCGACAACCCGGAACAGCGTGGTCAGCAGCGAGTCGATCAGGCGCAGGGTTTTCTTCCTGAAATCCGAACTGGTGATATTTCTGCGAATAAACAAGAACAGGCGACGGCTGTCCGCGATGAAGTAGTAGCCTGACATGATGACCACAATGATGATCAGGATCAGGATCGGCAGGTAGCCGGCAAAATCGGCCAGCCCGCTGAGTATGCTGGTGGCGATGTCAGGAACGGCCTGCACGATCTGGCTCTTGAAAGCGGTCAGCTGCTCGTTGATTGCTGTGATGAATTCGGTATCCAGAAAACCACCTAAGGTGATGGAGAAATCGTTGATCAAGGCGGAAATCCGGCCGAAAATATCCGATTTTGCTACGAAGTCCGGCAAAAATGCAGCCAATGACCGCAGTTGGTTGAAAGCGCCGATGAAAATGCCGACGATCATGATGGTGACGATGATAACCTCGATGATATAAATGACGATTGCGACCGTAATCTCTTTTTTGGATTTGGCCAGACCTCGGGGATATTTTCGAAGGCCTTGGTTTTGGGCGGTTGAATCCTTGGATTTGCGGTGCCTGATCCGGTAGACCAGATTGAGCCAGCGTTTGGCCAGCATGCTGGCCACCTTGGCCAGGACAAACCCGATGATGAACGGCAGCATGATGATGACCAGCCGGAAACCGTAGTAAACCACGATGCCGATGATCAGTATATAAAGCGTATACTTGATGATTCTCAAGATGGTTGCCTTGTCGCGCTGCAGTCCTTCAAGATCGGGCATGGTGTAAACCTCCTGCACAAGGGCTCCCTGTCTTCAGGAACCGCTTGTCTCAATCACCATTGTAGCAAGCAGGACCAGGAATGCCAAGGTAAACTTCCAGTCAGCCGGCCAGATGACCGGCCGTCGTGAGCGACGGGCCTTGTTCGCGTCGCCATGGCCTGCGATGACCAGCAGCGGCACAAGAGCGACGGCTGCGACACAGGCGGCGATCAGGGAGGCGTAGAACAGCGATTCGGTCCCGCTGCCGGTGGCCATAATGTATTCGGTTGTCAGCTGCGGCAGCAGCGGCGCGATCGCGAGCAGGGACAGGTTCAGCGACAGATGCGCCAGAATCGAGGGTAGAAGGCTTTGGCTGCTCCGTCGGATCATGGCCAGCATCAGGCCAGCCAGAAACGGCGGCAGGATAAACAGCGGGTCGTTGTGGAACAGGGCAAAGGCGATGGCCTGGAAAATGATGGCCGAGACGCCGGCGCCGGTCGACATCAGCGCGGAGAGAATGACGCCGCGGAACATCAGCTCTTCGACCAGCGCGGGCAGAACAACGCTGATCGCGATGATCAATCCGGCGACCAGCAGGGGTTTATCGAGAATGCTGCCGTTGACCAGCGATGAAGATGCGTGGGCCAGCGGCAGATCAACACCGCTTTTGATCAGGGTGTAGATCAGGAGGTTATTGAGCCCCTGGAATACGACCGCTGCCGGCACGCCGATTGTTGCGGCCAGAATCAGGCTGCCGGCTTTCGGGCGGCTGCCGACCACGTCTTCGGCACTCAGCCGACCGGCGGCGATCACCAGGATGGTGGGCAGCAAAATCAGGCCGCCCTGCATCAGCAGGCCGCCGAAAACAAAGGCCTTGACAGTGTTGCCGCTGACCAGATTATCCAGCAGCGGCCAGATCCGCCTCAGCAGGACCGCGGCCAGAGCCAGCAGTGCATGAATCAGCAGCAGGGTTCCGGCTGGTCCCGGCCACCTGTCCGGCAGCGGTTCCGGCAGGCCCGGTACGTTGGCGGGCTGGCGGAGCCTGGGGCGTTGCATGTCCCGGTTTTTCTTCATATCAGTAAATTAAACCCAGGTACATGTCCCAGAGCGCGAAGACCGGCTGGCTGAACAGCAGCACCAGCAGAGTGGCCAGGGCAATGAACGGACCGAAAGCCATGTCGCTGGCACCGTCCGGATCCCGCATTTTGCGGATCAGGAGAGGCAGAGCGACAAAGGCTGCCGTGATAAATGACAGGACTAAAAGCAGGGGGAGGAGCTTGAGGCCACACATCAGGCCACAGGCTGCGAGCAGTTTGACATCGCCCATGCCCATTGCTTCGCGCTTGACGATCTTCTCGCCGATCCAGCCGGCGATGAACAGCACGGCGCCGCCGGCCAGTCCGCCCAGCAGTCGGAATAGCAGCCCGGACAGCCAACCTTCACTGCCCAGAATCGAATCCGCCAGATAGAGCAGCGCGGCGCTGGGCAGCAGCGCCAGCACGAACTGGTCGGGAATGATCCGGGTCTTGATGTCAGCGACGATGATCAGCAGCAGCGGCTGGGCCGCCAGGGCAATCGCCAGGAACTGAAGGATCGAATCGGCGAAGATCCAGCCGCAAGCCAGGATGACTGCGTCCGCCAGCATGATCAGCAGAGCATCCGGCCAGAGTTTCAGATTTTTTTTGGTTAAAAGTTCGCCGGTAATCTCCGTTTCATCATAATCCAAAAGCCAGGCTGCCGGCATCTTCCGGAAGAAGAGGCTGCCAAGATAGCCAATGGCGAGGCCTGCCAGGGCGAATAGGATCAGGATACCGATATCTTGCATGGAATTTCCCCTTTGCCAAATGTTCTTTGTCCATTTTACCGCAACCTGTTATCTCATACCACCAATGTTTCGATACCTGTCCAAATTGACCGGTATCAGGTGAGACTCGCCCATTTGACGGCATCGGTTATAATGTAAGTCTGCAACTTAAACAATCATTTGCTAAAATAATAGACTAGAGGTATAAATAGATGAACAGTTCAATGGAAAAAATCAGAGAAAAAATCATATGTCACCTGAAATCCGACGCCACAACCGATCCCAGGCATAGTTCGCCCCGCGAATTCTGGACCGCTTTGTCGCGCGTGGTCATGGGAGCCTTGAGCGAGCATTGGAACGAGACGGATGCGCTTTACCAGTCCGGACGACAGGCTCATTATTTCTCCGCCGAGTTTCTGCAGGGGCGATCGCTTCTGAACAACTTGATCAACCTAGGATTGTACGATGTCGTCAGGCAGGCGGTGGCGTCCTTCGGCTTCAACCTGGAAGACCTGGAAGAGGTCGAGTCGGATCCGGCGCTGGGCAACGGCGGCCTTGGCCGGCTGGCCGCCTGTTTCATGGACGCCAGCGCCACGGGCGATTATCCGGTGACGGGTTACGGCATCCTCTACCAGTACGGCCTGTTCCGGCAGACCATCGAGAACGGCTTTCAGCAAGAGCAGCCGGACACCTGGATGGAGGAGCCGTACCCGTTCATGATCCGAAAGTCCAAGGACAAGGTCCGGATCAGCTTCCATGACATGGATGTTTGGGCTGTTCCGTACGATATGCCGATTACGGGATTCTCATCAAAGAATGTCAACACGCTCCGGCTTTGGAAAGCTGAGCCGCTGGAGCCGTTCGACTTCGCCAAGTTCAATGCCCAGCAGTTCGACGACGCCATGGACAAGGCCACCCGGACCGAAGACATCTCACGGGTGCTTTATCCCAACGACTCATCCTACGACGGCAAGGTGTTGCGGGTCAGGCAGCAGTATTTCTTCACCAGCGCCTCGCTGCAGAACATCATCCGCCGCTACGTTGAACGCCACGGCAGTGATTTTGATCAGTTTGCCGGGTTGAACGTCATTCAGCTCAATGACACGCACCCAGTGATTGCCATTCCCGAACTGATGCGCCTGCTGATGACCGAGCATCAATTGGACTGGGAAGGCGCCTGGGCCGTGGTGCGTAAAACATTTGCCTATACCAACCATACGATCCTGGGTGAAGCTCTGGAAAAATGGGACATCAGCATCTTCCAGTTCCTGGTGCCCGAGCTGGTTCCGATCATCGAGAAAATCGACGCGCGCTTTCGTCAGGAAGCAGCCAAGGCCGGCATGGGCGGTGAGGAGATCAACCACCTGGCGCCCCTGGGCAACGGCCAGATCCGGATGGCGTGGCTGGCCACCTACGCCGGCTTTTCGGTCAACGGCGTTGCTGCGCTTCATACGAAAATTTTGAAGAACAAAACCCTGAACGGCTTCTACCGCCTGTGGCCTGAGAAGTTCAGCAACAAGACCAACGGGGTGACGCCGCGGCGGTGGCTGCGCCTGTGCAACCCGGAACTGTCCGGTCTGCTGACCGAGTTGTACGGCAGCGAAGACTGGGTGATGGATCTGGATCGCCTGGCCGAGCTCAAGCATTATGCCCAAAATGATGATGTCCTGCGCCGCCTGATCGCTATCAAGCACAACAACAAGGTGCGCCTGGCCGACTATCTCAAAACCTATCATGGCATTGAGGTCGATCCCAACTCGCTGTTCGACGTCCAGGTCAAGCGGCTGCATGAATACAAGCGCCAGCTGCTCAATGCTCTTCACATCCTGGACTACTATTTCCTGCTCAAGGAGCACCCGGAGACCGACTTGCCGCCAGTGACGTTCCTGTTTGCCGCCAAGGCCGCACCGGGCTACTTCAGGGCCAAGGCGATCATCAAGCTGATCAACGAGATCGCGCGCAAGGTGAACCGCGACCCCGCGGTCGCCGGCCGGATCAAGGTGGTCTTCATACCCAATTACAATGTTTCCAAGGCTGAACTGATTTTTCCGGCATCGGATGTGTCCGAACAGATTTCCACCGTCGGCATGGAAGCATCCGGCACCGGCAATATGAAGTTCATGATCAACGGCGCCCTGACGCTGGGCACCTGCGACGGCGCCAACATCGAGATCGCGGACGCGGTCGGCGACAAAAATCATTACCAGTTCGGATGTAAGGTCCAGGATTTCGGCCCGACCATGTCCTTCTACAACCCGCAGTGGCAGTACCACAACATCAAGGGTCTGAACCGCGTGGTCAACGCCCTGGTTGACGGAACGTTCAACGACTCCGGCACCAGCATGTTCCAGGATATCTATAATGGCCTGCTGCACGGTACCAACTGGCAGCCGGCTGACCCCTACTATGTCCTGGGCGATTTCGACGAATACCGGCTGACCCGGCTCCAGGTGCTGGAGGACTACAAGGACGAGATGGCCTGGGCGCGCAAGTGCTGGATCAATATCACCAGCTCCGGTCGTTTCAGCGCCGATCGTACGATCAGGGAGTATGCTTCAGATATCTGGAGAATCGAACCGTCTGAACTGACGTGATCGGCTGGTTCGGCGAATAGTCGATCAGTACGGCTTCCGGTTTTGAAAACAGTCGAAAGGGCAGGGCGACACACCCCAGCCCGCGGCTGATATAGCTTTGAATGCCGCGGAGGGTGAAATAGCCTCGGCGGTATCCCATTTTTGGGAGCATTTCGCCGCGCAGGACCCAGAACTCAAGATGAAAAGGTGTTCGGATCTGACCGCCATGAAAATGGCCGGCCAGAAAAAGCCCGGCCGACTGCTCCGGCAGATCCAGCAAGGTGTCCGGGTTGTGGGCGATGACCACCCGCATGGCGGGCCCGATCTCCGATTGCTCGGCGCTGTCGAACAGCGCCCGGCTGTCAGGCTGCCCGGTTTTCAGATCGTCTAGACCGCAGATCAGATAATCCCGGCCGTTCTTACGGACGGTTGTGGACTGGTTGACCAGGACCCTGATGCCCAGGCTGCTTAGGCGATGGAAGGCGTGCGGATCATCGTGGTTGCCTCGAACTGCTGCAAACGGCACATCGGCCAGCCCCGGTGAGCGACGGAGCGCGGCCATCAGGTTTAGTGCTTTCTGATCATATTTGGGTTTGGCGCACAGGTCGCCGGTGAATACGATCAGGTCCGGCCGGCACTTTTCGGCCAGGGCGATCAGCCGTGCCGGCCGGATCCGGAATTTTTCGGCATGCAGGTCACTCAGATGAAGAATTCTCAGAGCATCCCTTTGGATAGCCTTGGATTTGAGCCAGGTCAAATCCAGCTGCGTCGGTTCCCAGACCGCGCGGATCATTAGAAAAAGGATCAGGGCGATGAGCAGACTGCCCAGGCTCCAGTCCAACCATTCAGCTGTCAATGTCATGCTCCCCGAAAATCCTGCCGCCGATGATGGTCATGTCGACTTGGCCGTCGATGCCCATCAGGACCAGATCCGCCCGCTTGCCGACCGCGATGCTGCCCCGAGAGCGATCTTCGCCAATCAGCTTCGCCGGATTTATAGAAGCCATCCTGACCGCTGCCGGGAATGGGATGCCGCACTGAACAGCTTCCTGGACCGCCTGCCAGAGCGATATGATACTGCCGGCCAAACGGCCGTCGGCAGATCGCGCAGTCTGTTCCCGAACGGTGACCGGCAGGTCGCCGAGCTCGAAGTCGCCGTCGCCCAGCCCGGCGGCCTTCATCGCATCCGAGATCAGGACCAGGCGCTGATCACCAAACAGGCGGTAGGCAGCCAGGACCGTGGCCGGATGCAAATGCTTCCTGTCGCAGATCAGCTCAGCCATCGCGCCGGCCGTCAGGGCTGCCCCGATGACGCCAGGTTCGCGGTTCTTCATGGGCGGCATGGCATTGTACAGATGCGTCAGGCTGTCCGCGCCGTGGTCGAATGCCTCCAGCGCCCTGTCGTATGTCGCCTGGGTATGGCCAAGCGATACGGATGCCCGGGCTTTGACTGCGGTGATGAAATCCAGAGCCCCGTCGAGTTCTGGGGCGATGGTGATTCGCCGGATGTTGGGATATTGCTCGAATTCAGCAATGTCCGGGTCGCGGAACCAGGCGCTGTTCAGGGCGCCGGCGACGTTCGGGTTGAGCCACGGCCCTTCCAGATGAAAGCCCAGAAGCTTGGCCCCGGACAGATCGGGCAGGGTTTGAGGCAGGAGGGCTTTGAGTTTTTCCTGCGGGTGGGAGGAAACCGTGGCAACCCACGCCGTGATACCCTGCCCGGCCAGCCAGCGGCTGATCGCGTCAAGATCCCGGGTGTTCGCGCTCTCGACATCAAATCCGCCGCCGCCGTGAATGTGCAGATCGATCAGGCCGGGCAGCAGCGTCCGGCCTTCAGCTTGTATGAAACGGGTCGAATCATCGCATTCGACAGTGCCGGCACCGTGGATGCCGGTAATGGTTTCGCCCTCGATTTCGAGGTCGGCCAGCTGCCATTCAAAGCGATCACCCAGCATTCGGATATTTTGTATGAGTAGACCCATTGGCTTGTTCCTTTCGTATGTTATAATGTGCATAATCTTCATAAATTACAGCCGAGGCACCATCGGGTTCCTTGGTGGACAAGGAGAACTGTACATGCCTGCGAAAGAATTCAAATTTGAAATTATCAAGTCATTAGGCCAACTGAGCACCAGCCGTTCCGGTTGGCTCCGCGAGGTTAACATGGTTAGCTGGAACGACGCCCGCCCGAAACTCGACATCCGTGACTGGGCGCCGGATCACAGCAAAATGGGTAAAGGCATCTCGCTGAGTGATGAGGAGACCGCGATCCTCAAAGAAATCCTTGAGGAGCATAACGCCTATCAGGACGACTAGTCTTCTTGATTCTGGCCTGTTCGCACTTCACCTATCCTTGATTTTACCATAGAGGAGGCCTGCAATGAAAAGCCAGACTAGAGCCTGGTTCATTTTGACTGTAATGCTCCTGTTTTGGGGCACATTGCCGGTCAGCCCGTTCAGCTATTTCGCCGAGATGATCCGCGAGCTGTCGGGCTATCTGATCATGCATCCGTTTATGCCGGCCGTTTGGCAGAGCGTGTTGACCTATATCGTCTTCATGCTGTTGCTGTCTGTCCTGCTGCTGGTTGGCCGCACCCGTAACCGGATCTATATCGCCGGATTCTGTGCGCTGGCGGAGATGGCACACCACCTGGTGCTGTGCATCCGAACTGGTAAGGTCTACCCGGTCTCGCTGGCGATCGCGATCGGCCTGGCACTGGCGCTGCTCTTTATCCTGATCCGATCAAAGTCGCCCGCGCTTTGGCTATCCGATGCCTTTATCCTGTCACTTTCAGTCTGGCTGATCTACGACGGGGCAGTCTATGCCATCAGCCGGCTGCCGGGCCAGCCGCTCAGCGGTCTGAGCGGTCTGATCAAGGTGCCCGCCTCATCTGTACTGCCAGGGTTTGACGGTGTGTTTGGCCTGCCCATGGCGGTCTGGGCGATCGTGCCGACGGTGCTGGCTATTGTGCCAATCGTACTGTTTGGCAAGGGACGGGCCAAAGGCTGATTTTTTCTACTTTGACTGGAGGCAGACATGCCAATTGAACCAAACCAAGCCCAACTGACGTATTTTGAAGCAGCCGATCGGATCGGCTGGCTTAAAGACGAGATTTTACGCCACAATCATCTTTACTATGATTTAGACAGCCCTGAAATTGACGACCACCAGTATGACGCGCTGCTCAAGGAGCTCGAAAAGCTGGAGGAGGCTTGGCCGGCGCTGGCAACCGAAGATTCGCCGACCCGCCGGGTCGGCGGAACCGCCCGCAGAATGTTTAGCGAAGTGCCTCACCGTGTTCCGATGCTCAGCTTGCAGGATGTCTTCGATCGCGAGGACATCTTTGATTTTGTCCGGCGGATTAAAAAGGACATCACCGATCCGGTTTTTATCGTCGAACGCAAAATCGACGGCCTGTCGGTCGGCCTTAGATACCAAAACAGTGAATTCACGCTGGGGTGGACCCGCGGCGACGGCGTCCTCACCGGTGAAGACGTGACGGACAACCTCCGCCAGATTAAGACTCTGCCGCAGATCCTGCCGGAACGCGTTGAGGACCTGGAAGTCCGCGGCGAGGTCTATCTGCCGGTCGAGACTTTTGAGAAAATCAATGCCCGGCAGGAGGAGACAGGCGGCAAGGTGTTCGCCAATCCCAGAAACTGCGCGGCTGGCACGCTACGCCAACTGGATCCCCGGGTTGTCCGCGAACG
The DNA here is from genome assembly GCA_963675845.1 of uncultured Saccharofermentans sp. Taxonomy (GTDB): domain Bacteria; phylum Bacillota; class Clostridia; order Saccharofermentanales; family UBA5734; genus UBA8949. Next base: position 1,739,066 of record OY776634.1, read on the forward strand.
CGGGCTGGAGCTCTTTGTCTTCAACCTCCAGCTCATCAGTCCCAAAACCTTCGCGTCCCATGCCGAAAGCCTGGCCTGGCTCGCCAGCCAGGGATTTCCAACCAGCCCGGGCTACCGTCTCTGCAAAACGGCAGACGAAGTCTGGCAGGCGATCGAGGCTATCGGCCAGGAGCGGTTTTCGCTGCCATACGGCATTGATGGCGCTGTGGTCAAACTGGACAGTCTGGCCGAGCGGGAGCGGCTGGGCAGCACCAGCAAGGTACCGCGCTGGGCGGTCGCTTACAAATACCCGCCGGAGCAGAAAGAGACCCGGCTTGTCGACATCAAGGTCCAGGTCGGCCGAACCGGTCGACTGACCCCGATGGCAATCCTGGAGCCGGTCAGACTGGCAGGCACCACGGTCAGCCGGGCGACACTGCACAACCAGGATATGATCGACAAGCTCGATGTCCGTGTTGGCGATACGGTGCTGGTGCAGAAGGCGGGAGACATCATCCCGGCCGTGCTCGGCGTCAACCATGCCTTGCGTCCGGGCGGTACACACCCCTTCCGGCTGCCGGATCACTGCCCGGTCTGCGGCGCTCCTGCGGTTCGGGAAGAGGACGGCGCCGATGTTCGCTGCACCGGTTCAGACTGCCCGGCCCAGCTGGCCCGGCACATCATCTACTTCGCGTCTAAAAGCGCCATGGATATCGACGGACTGGGTCCGGCGACGGTTGAGGCTTTGCTCGACGCGGGCTACATCAAAAGCCTGGCTGATCTGTATCATCTGGAAAAGCACCGTGAAGAGCTGATCGAAAACGGTCTGGTCGGCAAGCAAAAGACCATCGACAAGCTGCTGGACAGCATCGAGAGGTCCAAGGCCAATACACTGGACCGTTTGCTGACAGGCCTGGGCATCCGCAACATCGGCCGCCAGGCGGCCAGAACCCTGGCGGCGTCTTTTGAGGATATTGATGAGATCATGTCAGCGACCCTGGAAACACTTGAGAATCTTCCGGATTTTGGAACCATTACGGCACAGGCGGTTATCGACTACTTCAGTCAGCCCCAGACCGGGGTTCTGATTGAGCATCTGCGCGAGGCTGGACTGAACCTTAAGGGCGCAAAGACCGAAGCAGACAGCCAGCCGTTATCCGGCAAGACGTTTGTCCTGACCGGGACGCTGCCGAACTACACGCGAAGCCAGGCCGCTGAAATGATTGAAGCCCAAGGCGGCAAGGTCAGCGGCAGTGTTTCGGCTAAAACAGACTATGTTGTGGCGGGAAGCGAGGCCGGCAGCAAGCTGGACAAGGCCCAAAAGCTTGGCGTGGCCATTTTGGATGAGCAGGCGCTGGTCGACTTGCTCGAGCAGAAGGCATAGCCTGTCAGCCGGTCAGTCAAGCGTTATCCAGCACCTGGTGCAGCCAGTCAAACCACTTTTCGCGGGTTGTCGGGCAGATCGCGTGTTCCATTTTACAGGCATCCTGTTCGGCGGTCTCTTCATCAATACCTAGAATTTCAATCAGAAAGCGCTTGATCATGACATGGCGGTTCTTGACGTCGTCAGCGCGCCGCCGGCCGGCCGCGGTCAGGTGGATCTGGCCGTAATGAGCCTGGTCGATCAGCTGGGCTTCGCGAAGAATGCCCATCGCCTTGGTGACGCTTGCCTTGGACACGCCTAGATGACTGGCGATATCCACCGATCGGACGGCGTCCGTTGATTCAGACAGCTCCAGAACCGTCTCGAGATAATCTTCACTTGAGGGGGACAGCTTTTTCCGGCTTGGCATCTGCATCCTCCATCTCTCTGAGCAGGACTGACGGGCAGCTCTGGCAGTTGGTTTTGCTGCATTTGGCGCAGCCGGTCGGCTGGCCGGACAGCTTGCGCCGAACTTGCCTAACCACGATCCAGGCCGCCAGGATGATCACGATTCCCAGAGCAAGCCAGGGTGTCAGCTGCAAAAGTATTGTTGATGAGGCTGTTATTAATCCAATGATTGACATGATGTTCTATCCATTCTATCAGGTTCAGGCAACGGTTGCCACCAGACTGCCGACTTGGAAAACCAGCATGGCCATGATCCAGGCAACGCCTGTCTGGTAGGCGATCGCTGCCAGTGTCCAGCGGCCGCTGTTCATTTCACGGTGGATGGTGCCAAGGGCGGCCAGACAAGGCGTATAAAGCAGTGTGAAGGTCATGAAGGCCAGTGCGCTCAGGGCAGTAAATGCCGTCTGCAAGGTCTCGGTGGTGTAGAGGATCTGCATGGTGGCAACAACCGATTCCTTGGCGATCAGGCCGGTCAGCAACGCAACAGCGGCTTCCCAGGTGCCGAATCCAAGCGGTGCCAGCAGCGGCGCCAGCAGCGACCCGATCCGGCCCAGCATGCTCTCAGAACTGCTGGCAGCCGGCGCAAAGCTGAAATTGAAGGTGTTCAGGACCCAGACGACAATGGTCATGACAAAAATCACGGTGCCGGCGCGCACGATAAAATCACGGACCTTGAAGTAAACATGGAGCAGCAGCGATTTCGCATCCGGCAGGCGATAGGGCGGCAGTTCGATGATGAACGACGACTCGCCTTCCGACTTGACCACTTTGCTCAGGATAAAGGCCGAGCCGATCGCGACCAGGATGCCGCCCAGATAAAGGGCGAACGTGATCAGGCCTTTGCCGCCGGAAAAGAAGATGGCGGTGAAATAAGCGTAGATCGGCATTCTGGCCCCACAGGACATGAACGGTGTAATCAATATGGTCATGCGGCGTTCGCGCTCGTTTTCAAGCGTTCTGGCCGCCATGACGGCCGGTACAGTGCAGCCGAACCCCATCAGCATGGGAATGAAGCTGCGGCCGGACAGCCCCAGGTGCTGGAAGAGGCGGTCCATGATGAATGCCGCGCGCGCCATATAGCCGCTGTCCTCTAAAAGAGACAGGAAAAAGAACAGCAGCGCGATCTGCGGCAGAAAGGTCAGGATGCCGCCGACACCGGAAACAATGCCGTCCAGCAGCAGCGACCGGATCCATTCGGGAGACTGGGCCGCGCTTAGCCAGCTGCCGATCGCCGGCGATACAATATCGTCAAACAAGAGCCCCATCCACTCGGTCAGGCGTCCGCCGATCTGCTCACCGAAGGTCAGTTGGAAGACTAGGCCCATAATGAGCAGAAACAGCGGAATAGCCAGTATGCGATGGGTCAGCAGCCGGTCAATCCGATCGGTTTTCGAGCGGTGCGAAGCCGGGTGAGCCACCAGCACGGCCTTGCTGATGTCGCCAGCTTGCCGGTAGAGCGAGAGCATTTCGGTATCGTCCTGATCGCTGATTTCGACTGGACTGGCATCCGGCTTTTCAGACGGCGCGGCCAGCAGCTTGGGCAAACTGTTGAACAAGTCCGGCATGCCGTGGCCGGAGCGGGCGGAAATGGGATAGACCGGAACCCCCAGCAGCTGCGACAGCTTTTCAGCATCAAGCGCGCGATTGCCCAGCTCATCGATCATATTCAGCACGACAACCAGGGGGAGTCCCAGGTTTTTGAGCTGCAGTGTTAGGAACAGGTTGCGTTCAAGATTGGTCGCATCAACGATGTTAATCACCATTTCCGGCTGTTCATCGTGCAGGTAGCGGCTGGTGATGACTTCGTCCGGTGTTCCCGGACTGAGGGAATAGGCGCCGGGCAGGTCGACCAGTTCGACTGGGGACGGGCTGCCTTTGAGCCGGCCGGATTTCTTTTCGATGGTGACGCCGGCCCAGTTGCCGGTAGACTGTCGAGCGCCGGTCAATCGATTGAACAGGGTGGTTTTCCCTGAGTTTGGATTGCCGACTAGAGCGATTCGGTTCATAGCGGGCATCCCTCGCCGGCCAGTTCGACCAGGATGCCGGCGGCGTCCTGCTTGCGGATGGACAGGGAACAGTCCCTGACCCGAATCTCGATCGGGTCGCCGAGCGGGGCAAACCGCCGAACGATGACGCTGGCACCGGGCGTTACGCCCATGGCCATCAGGCGCCTGCGGAAGCCGTGGCTGCCGGAGACTGACTGGATCACGCCGCCTTGATTGGGGTGAAGTTCATTCATTCGCTGAGTCATGGACACCAAAGACCTTTCTATCGGTAAAATTGACAAAAGTTAACCTTGGTTAACATTTTAGCCAGATTAAGGCAGATGTGTCAATAGATGATTGAAATTATGGATGCTTCGACTAAGAGAAAGGGCTGGATTTTGAATAGCATTGTGTCACTTGTCAGCATAGTGCCCGATATGGTGCCGGCGCATGAAGGATTCGATTCTGTCGCAGTCTTCCGGATCGTCGCATTCGAGTCGAAGGTCGACCCGGCTGGCCATTGATAGCAGGGTCGAAATGCCGACTAGAGCCGACAGGACGCTGTTGGCGACCAGACGGTCGCCCTCGGCGGTGACGAAGGCAACATGACCTTTGCACGCGTTGATCAGGTCCATTAATTCGTCGGCTAGCTGCTGGTTGTCCGCCATGGTTTGGTCCTCCTTGGAATAAGGGGTCAGAATCAAGGCGCCTTTGCCTTTTTCATCCACCTATTGTACACTGAATCGTGCAGAATATATAGATCTAAAGATCAGATCCGGAGGCGTTTCGGTGATTTACTTTACACTCAGCATGCTGTTGAGCCTTGTCCTGTCTGGGGCGCTGCTGGCCTTGCTCATACGCCGGCTCAAAACCAACTGGGATCGAAAAAACCGATTTCCCATCAGTTTTCTCGCGCCCATCGCCCTCACAGCAATCTTTCTGATCCTGACGGTTTATGTCACATTGCCCAGGGTGCTGGATACGATTCACATGATCGAGAAGTCTTATGTGATTGAAGAAGTTAAAATTGACTCGGACAGTATCGGTTGGAGCACGCTAGAGGTTGATGGCAAGCTCTATTATTTCAATCAATGGCGCTACCATCCGGAAACCGGCAAGACCTATCGGCTGTCTTTTACACCGAACAGCCGGTTTATCGTTTTTATGGATGAAGTCGTGGAAACAACGATGGAAGGAAACTGAATGCAAGACAGCCAACAACCCCTCCGTTCCTGGAAGCTGGTTGTCAGCGACATGGACGGCACGCTTTTGAATGATGAAGCCAAGCTGACAGCCGAAACAATTGAAGCCGTTCAGTTTCTGAAGCGGCAATCCATCGGGTTCACGGTCGCGACCGGCCGCATGGATCGAATGATCAGAACCTACACCGATGTCCTGGACATCGATGTGCCGGTTATTGCCTGCAACGGCGCTGTGATCCGAGACGTCAAGTCGAATCGGATCTTATGGCACAAGACGATTCCACCCGAACTGGCTGCACGCCTAGTCTGCTGGCTGCAGAACGGCGGCTATGACTACCTGTGCTATACACCGGATCAGGTTTTCTATCCGCGGCACAGCAAGCGCATCTGGCATTTTGAGCGTTATAATGCCATGGCTTTAGAGCAGCATAGCGAACCGGTTGAACTGATCCGGCTTGAGGGCCGTGAAACCGAGGCTTTTGGCGACCTGATCAAGATTCTCGCGGTACCGCAAACCCCGGAACAACTGTCGGCGGTCAAGGCCTATGTTTCGACTTTCGCCGATTTGGAAGGCGTGTCATCCATGGCAGATGCCTATGACATTATGGCTGACGGTGTCAGCAAGGGTGATGCGCTACAGCGGTTATCCCGGGTTTTGGCAATTGATCTGCAAGACATCGTCGTTATCGGCGATAACGACAACGATGTATCGATGATGGATGAGGCCGGCCTGGCTATCGCCATGGTCAATGGCACGCCGGCCGCTAAGGCGATCAGTGATGTCGTGACCATTTTCGATCACAATGAATCAGGCCTAGCCAAAGCTATGCGTGACCACGTTCTATAAACAAAAAAAATCGAATTTCGCCTGTAGCATATAGCCACAATCCTCCGCCTGTGGCAAGATTTCTGTATCTTGACCAGGAGGATAGTGACATGCCAGAACCCAGCAAGTATCGATACAGCAACGAGGATTTCGGTTTCTACATTGCGTCCAGTGACCATGATATCCTGAATCAGGTCAGCCGCGTCATGGCCCGAAGCGGTTATGTCGGCGTCATGGATACGGCCGGCCGCCTGCAGTATATTGTGGACGGCCGCAAAGGGTCGCCGCACGCAGCCCGTCGGATCATGGATGCAGCCGGCAGAACCCTTGAGAAGCGGCAGATTGAAGCCAACCCGATCCTGGGTAAAATCGGACCGGCAGCCGACCAGGTGCTGTGCAACCACAATATTCCACCCGAGTTGAAAGGCTATCGCTTTCTTCGATATATTCTATTGTTTATCGGGTTGGATGAATCGAAGCTCCGGCCGGTCAGCAAGACTTTGTACCCGGCTGCGTCTGAACACTTTCGCGTCACCATTTCGCAAGTTGAGCGGGATATTCGATATGCGCTCTCAAAAACGGACTTTAAAAAGCGGGGGCTGACCGGCGCCGCAGCCATCTGCCGGCTTTATGACGAAATGATCAAAACAGCAGAAGACCTGCTGGACAAAGAAAAGCCCTTCATCAGCGAAAATGCTGATGAAGGGCGAGATTAACTACGATCAGGGGTGAACTGATTCTTGAATGTCAATTCAAGTCTGTCAAAGGCAGATCCTTCGACGATGCAGTTGCTAGTACCCGTTGGTCAGACGTTAACCTTGTCTTTCAAGCCCTTGCCTGCTTTGAAAACAGGAGCTTTGGAAGCCGGAATCTTGATTTCTTCTTTGGTGCTGGGATTCCGACCCTTGCGGGCGGCTCGCTTGCGAACCTCAAAAGTACCAAACCCGACTAGAACGACCTTTTCCTCTTTGGTCAGAGCATCGGTAACTGTGTCTAGAACTGCATTAATGGCACCTTCGCTGTCCTTTTTGCTCAATTTTGTTGCTTTTGCAACGGCATCGATCAGATCTGTCTTGTTCATGAGTTCTGCCTCCTTTGGGAGTTATTTCAAGGCATATTATGATACCAACTGCATAGCAGTGTCAAGTGATATCGGGCTAAAAGTGGTGAAATAGCCCTAAATTTATGTGCTTTGACGTTTTTTGCCAGTTGCTGTAAGATAAATCACACTACAATCCCCCCCCCAATCGAGGACGAAACTATGAGAGAGATCAAGTGTGCGCAAATATCATCTGAAATCGCAAGATTATGCCAGCTGGCCAATTATCAGCTGCCGCCGGATCTGGCTAACGCCCTGGTCAGCGCGCGTCAACAGGAGACAAGCGATACCGGACGGGCTGTTTTGGCCGAGCTGGCCGAAAACGCCAGGCTGGCTGCCCGGCAGCAGATCGCGATCTGTCAGGATACCGGCATGGCGGTTGTCTTTGTCCAAATCGGTCAGGATGTCCGAATTGTCGGCGGCGCGTTGGCGGATGCCATTAACGCGGGAGTACGCACCGGATATCGTGAAGGATATCTGAGGGCGTCTGTCGTCAAAGATCCGCTGGATCGCGTCAATACAGGTGACAATACACCGGCTGTCATCCACTATGATATCGTGCCCGGTGACCAACTGAAGCTGATGGTGGCACCGAAAGGCTTTGGCAGCGAAAACATGAGCGCTGCGGTGATGCTGAGTCCCTCGCAGGGCAGGGACGGTGTCCGGCAATTCGTTCTGGATACAGTCAGCAAAGCTGGCCCCAACCCCTGTCCTCCGGTTGTGATCGGCCTGGGACTGGGCGGAACGCTTGAGAAGGCCGCGCTGCTGGCAAAATCTGCCCTGCTTCGTCCGATCGGCAGCCGCAGCGAGATACCTGAGATGGCCAATCTGGAAGTGGAACTGCTGACCGAGATCAATCAACTGGGCATCGGACCCTCCGGCTTGGGCGGTCGGACCACGGCGCTGGATCTGCACATAGAAACCTATCCGACCCATATCGCTGGTCTACCGGTTGTCCTGAACATGGGCTGCCATGCGACCCGGCACGCCGAAACCATACTATGACGGACTAAACGGAGGCCACGATGGAAAGAATTCAGATGGACTTGCCGCTTGAGCCTAGCCTGACCGCACAGCTGCGGGCCGGCGACCTGTTGCTGCTGTCAGGCGACCTTTATACCGCTCGCGACGCCGCGCACAAGAAAATGATTGAAGCTCTTGACCGAGGTGAATCGCTGCCGATTGAACTTTCCGGACAGACGATCTACTATGCTGGACCGTGCCCGCCGAGACCCGGGCAGGTGATCGGCTCGGCCGGTCCGACGACCAGCGGAAGAATGGATGCCTATGCGCCCCGGCTTTTGGATCTTGGGTTGCGTGCCATGATCGGGAAAGGCGCCAGGTCCCAGTCGGTTATCGAAGCCATCCGCCGCAACCAGGCTGTCTATCTGGGGGCGACCGGCGGCGCCGGCGCGCTGCTCTCACAGTGCATCAAGTCTGCCGAGATTGTTGCCTACCCGGAACTGGGAACCGAAGCGGTTCGCCGCCTGCGAGTCGAGGACTTTCCGGTTGTCGTCCTGATTGACAGTCAGGGCAGAAACCTCTACGAAATAGGCCGCGAGCGATTCCTGAACGAATCCTGATCTGATGTTCATCTTGACAGAGAATAAACCCCTGCCCGATAATAGTTGCAAATGCAACTAAATTGGAGGAGGGGTTTTCTTGGCTCTATTGATTGATCGAAACAAACGCCGATATGTCATGCTGAACACGCCGATGAGCAGGCTGATTCCGAAAATGGCCATTCCGACCATCATCAGCATGCTGGTGACGTCGCTATATAACCTGGCCGACACCTATTTTGTGAGTTCGCTGGGCACGACAGCCACTGCGGCGGTCGGCATCAATTTTTCGCTGGATATGCTGATCATGACCATTGGCGGCCTGCTGGGCGTTGGCGCCAACAGCTTCATCGCGCGCCTGCTGGGCGCCAAGCAGGACCAAAAAGCATCGCAGGTCCTGGCGACGTCGTTCTTTTCGGCGATCTTCATCTCATTGATCCTGGCAATCACCGGATTGATCGCGATCGAACCGCTGGTGCGCCTTTTAGGCGCGACCGACAATATTATCCGCTACAGCATGGATTATGCCGGATTCGTCCTGTACGCGGCTGCATTCACGTCTTCAAGCTTTGTGCTCAACCACAGCCTGCGTTCTGAAGGCAGTGCCATCTATTCCATGATCGGCATTGTTTCGGGGGCTGTGCTGAACATCGCGCTGGACCCGCTCTTTATCATCGGACTCGGATGGGGGGTCAAGGGTGCCGGCGCAGCGACCGCTATTTCCAAAACGGTCAGCTTCTTTGTTCTGCTGCTGCCTTATCTGAGGCGAAGCAGCATCCTGAACCTGAGCATCCGCAATATCCATTACAGCCGGGAAATTGTAACTGAAGTCCTAAAAATGGGCTTCCCGTCCTTTTTGCGCATGATCCTGATGTCAACCGCGATTGTGATCATGAACAAAGCCGCCGGACTCTATTCCGACTCGGTTCTGGCCGGCATGAGCGTCGTCAATCGCGTGGTGATGTTTCCGACAGCGGCCCTGCTCGGGTTTGCCCAGGGCTATCAGCCGGTGTCCGGATTCAACTGGGGTGCGAAGCGCTATGACCGTGTCCTGCAGGCTTTCTGGTTCGCATCTTTCTGGGGTGCTGGCGCCAGTGTCCTGATGGGTCTGGGCTTAGGGCTTTTCGCTACCCCGATCATGCACCTGTTCACCCAGACAGACCAGGAGATGATCGCGATCGGCGTCTTGTCGATTCGCCTGCAGAGCATCGTCTTTCCGGTTCACGCCTGGGTAATCGTCGTGAATATCTGCTATGCCAGCCTGGGCAAAGCCCGGGGGGCGGCGCTGCTGAGCCTGGCCCGTCAAGGACTGTGCTATATCCCGATGATCCTGATCCTGCCCTTGTTGATGGCAGCACAAGGCCTGGCGGCAGCACAAGCCGCCGCTGACATCCTGTCCTTTGCGATGGCATTGCCGCTGTGCATTCTGCTGGTCCGCGATATCCGCCGCCGTCAGGCTCAAGTCGAGCTTGAGGCCGGCAGTGAGAAGGATGTGGTTTCAGCTTGAGTCAGATTTCTCCGCGAGAATTTAACCGTCTCCTGGTCTATCTTGGGCGCAAGCGCCGGCATTTCATGAGCGAGCAGATGAAGCCATACGGGCTGGCCGATCCCATGTTCGCGTTTCTGCTGTATCTGGAAAGGAACCCGGGCAGCAGCCAGGACAACCTGTGTGAACATTTTGGAATTGAGAAGAGTACGGTGGCCCGGCTGGCCAAAAAGCTGGAACTGGCCGGATACATTCACCGCAATGTCAGTTCGCGCGACAAGCGCCAGTACGATCTGAGCTTGACGCCATCTGGCCGTCAGGTGACGCTGGTGGTGCATGAACAGCTCAATGCCTGGTGTGACAGGATGCTTGACGGGCTGAGCGAAGAAGAGCGCCAGACGGCCTATCGGCTGCTGGGCATCATGACGGAAAACATCCGGTCGGCGGATTAATGCCGGTGTAACTTCAAGTCAGCTTTTTTTCCGACTGCGATGCCTGCCCAGCAGCATGAGCGTGGAGCTTGTGATCAGGCTGACCGCGAAGACCGCGATCAGGACAATAGTCAATCCGCTTTGCGGGGCCAGCAAGAGCATCACGATCAGCGCCAGCAGCAGAAGAAGGGAGATTGCCTGGCTGGTGCGAAGCAACAGCGTCCGTCCGCAAGCTTTGCCTGCTGAATCGGGCTGGGTCTCGGCAGATTGACCGGATGCTGAAGCCTGATGGGCATTCAGTTGTCTGGACAACGCTTTGTTAAGCAGGATCTGGTAGCATTTGCCGGCATTCTTGCTGCGAATCTGGCGAGTCATGTTATTTTGGGCTGTTTCGTTTTCGATTCGTGAAAAGAGAAAGAGCAGATCATCCCACTGGTCGGAGCTGAGCATTTCCGGGCGGTTCAGGCGAATAGGGATGATATTGGAAGGATACTGCTCAACCGCCCTGACCAGCTCGTCGGGCGCTGCCCGATTTTCGCCGATTTCCCGTCGATAAGCGTTGATTACCTTGGGTTCCAGATAAGTGATGAAATCTTTCAGGGTGTCATGTTCGTAGGTTGTGAATTTATCCATGTTCAGCACCTCTAGAATAACGTCAATAGACCAATAAAGTTGGGATTGATCTTGCCAAGAACTGGTTTGCTAAAATGATCATAACATCAAATCGGCCCAAGGTCAGTCCCTTTTTTGGAAAATGGCCCCGAATCATGAGTTTAGGCGCGACAAGACATTTCAGGTCGAGTTGGTTATAATCGAACTAGAAAAAGCCCTGCACAGCAAAAACGATTCTATCCGACACATTATTCAGGAGGACTTGATCATGGACATCAAAACCCGTTCTTTTGTAGTCAAGATTGTTGTTGTACTGACCTTTTTGGGGATGGTTGCCGTTAATTTCCTGGCGACCTCGCTGCCGATCAATGGCGTCACACCGGACGAAGTATCCGACGCCTACAGCAACCTGTTCGCGCCGGCGGGCCTGACTTTCTCCATCTGGGGATTGATCTACCTGCTGCTCTTGGGATTTGCCCTGTTCCAGTTCGGATTGCTGGATGCCAAAGACAATCCGGCTGATCCGGCCTTGCTGGTTCGCACCGGCGTCTTGTTTTCAATCTCGTCTCTGATCAACATGGGCTGGATCTTTGCCTGGCATTACGACCAGATCGGGCTGAGCATGATCCTGATGGTCCTGCTGCTGGGCAGCCTGATCGCGATCAACCTGCTGCTGAGGAACAAGTCACTGTCGCTGAATGCGAAAATTCTTCTCAAACTGCCCTTCAGCATCTATTTCGGCTGGATCACGATCGCGACCATCGCCAACCTGACGGTTCTGCTGGTCAGTCTGGGCTGGGACGGGTTCGGTATACCGGAACAGATCTGGATGATCCTGGTCCTGGTCGCCGGGCTGATCATCGGCACGGCAACCATGCTGAAAAACCACGACACCGCTTACGGGCTGGTGATCATCTGGGCTTATTGCGGCATTCTGCTTCGACACTTGTCAACGGACGGCTTCAACGGCCAGTATCCTGAAGTCTATGCGGTCGTCATTGCCTGCCTTGTGCTCTTGGTGGTTGCCGTGGCCAATACGCGGCGATTCGGCAAAAAAGATAAAATCCAGAAGACCGATCAATCGGCTAAGTAGCTCTGACCGATCGGGAACAAAAAAGCTGCGCAGCGATTGCTGCGCAGCTTTTTGTCTGGCTTGGTTCAAAGATCAGGTCTTCAGGTTGTTCTTGTTCCAGTAGGCATTTCCACAGTCGGCGCAAATGTCACGTGCCTTTTCCCAGTTATCCACATCAGCGACTTTGTCATGCGGTATGCGGCCTTCGGTGGCGTACGTGATGTCCAGGCAGTGTTGACTGTCAATGTTCTTGGCGAGCAGTGGGCAGTAGTATTGCGTATTCTCCATGCTAAATCCCTCCCGTGCAAGATGTGTTTGGCTGATTCCATTATACCATGAACAAATATCCAGGGGCACCCTGTTCAGCGCACGGTGTCATCTGCCAGGGTGGCTGGTCGGGATGCGCGATTGAGCATTGTGTTTACGACTGATGTCCTGGTCTGAACAGGCGTTTGCCTGCAAACGATTCGACATCCAGCCGCAGCACCAAGGTCAGGCCCAGCGCCTTGTCGTCGAATGACCAGCTGCCGCGCGAGCTGTAATGGCGCATCAGGATATTCAGGCCGTCCAGCCGCTCCCTTTCGTCAGACATAATTGAGATCGTGCCGCAGCCGATGACGCTGGCATAGTTCATTGAGTACTGGCAGGCCTGTTTGCCGCTGATCAAATCATGCTCGGCGTCAATCTCAAAGCAGGCCCGGCTGTTGCGGGCAATAATGTCGAGCTTGCGGCCTTCACGGGCACAATGGAAGTAGAGTCGAAGCTGCCCGTCTGAACAATCGTATCCGTAGTTCATGGGGACGATATAAGGCTGACCGTTGTCGGACAGGGCAAGTCTTGTGACCTGGCACTTTTCCAGCAGGTCCAGCAGGTCGTTGATGTCGGTGATTTCTCGTTTGGCTTGTCGCATGGCACGCGTCCACCTTTCGGTCTTTGCTGCCATTATCAGGCAAATACGTATTATTGGCAACAAATTCGACGCGTTCAAGCCCCCGGATCATTGATATAATGGAAGTCATCATGCTGGAGGTGGACTATGTCTTCAAAGCAAAAAAGCCATCAACCATGGTTGCTGGTTCTGAGCGTTATTCTGACCCTTTTCATCGTCGTGCCGACTTTTCAGGTATCGGCAGCCTCCGTCTGGCAGCAGTCCGCGCAGGACTTTGCCGGACAGTGGCCGGCGGTTGAGGATCTTGAAGGAACTGGATGGCTGGTGCTGGACACCACGACCGGTGATGTGCTGATTGAAAATAATAGCCAGGCGAGAGCCTGGCCGGCCTCCACGACCAAGATCATGACCGCTGTCCTGGCGCTGGAGAGTGGCTTGCTGGATCAGACCGTGACGGTATCTGAAGCAGCGGTCGATCTGCCGGCCGGGTCGTCGCTGGTCGGATTTCTGGCTGGTGAAGAAGTTTTGGTCCGAGATGTCCTGGGCGGCCTGATGACGGCATCCGGCAATGATGCCGCCAATATCCTGGCGGAAGCCATCGCCGGGTCGCAGACTGCATTCGCCGACCAGATGAACGGCAAGGCTGCCGAACTGGGCCTGGACGGTACACATTTTACAAACGCGAGCGGCCTGCATGAAGACCTGCACTATACGACAGCCGCCGATATGGCCAATCTGGCAGCCTATGCCATGTCTAACGACCAGTTCGCAGCCCTGGCGGCTCTTAAAACATATACCATGCCGCCGACCAATCTCCACCCGTTTGCCGGCTGGGGTCTTTTTAAAACCACAAACAGCCTGATGATCCTGGGCAGCGGCACATTGCAAAGCGATCTGATCGACCAGTTTACCGGAATCAAGACCGGGACAACGCCATACGCCGGCAGCAATCTGGTCTCAGCGGCGACAACGGCTACCGGTCACGATCTGGTTGCTGTCCTATTCGGCGTGCCGACTGACAGCCAGAAGGGCAATGCATTCATCTATTCACGCACGCTGCTGCTGGCCGCCGCTCAGCTGATCGAAGACAACCTGCCCAGCCCAACGCCGACGATGACGCCGACCCCGGCCGCGTCCGAAACCTCGGCGCCGGTTCCGACACCGACACCCACGATGGAAGATCGCGACAGCCAGTCATCGATCGCAGCCTTTTTTAGAGCCAACCCCTGGCGCTCGGCCTTCCTGATCGCGTCCGGTCTGCTGGTCATCGCCCTGATGTTCTACGGCCGCCTGGCCCTTCGTGTCCGACAAACCGGAAACCGCAAGCTAAAACCATAGATCTTGTGCACAATCCTGCCCGACTAAATCGGTGAAACACTGTCTATAAACCGTGATATCCTTCGTTGCCCTTTTGTATTATAATATTGCTATGTTTGCTTTGACTAAAATTGAATCGGAACGATCCTTCAGCCAGGATGAGCAGGTGGTTCTCGGCCTGGTGCTTTCCGCTTTCCTGACCCTATACGCAACCATTGCAGCCATGGCCGCTGCAGTTGTTTGGCTTGCCCTGAACAAGCGGCTGATTCCGCTTGTACGAAACACGCCCAAGGCCGTATACCTAGCCGCACTTTGTGGCCTCAATTTTGTTGTATCATTATACTATTTTAACCTCAAAGGCATGGTGTTCGGCGTCGGGTTGGCAGTGATTGTACTGCTGGCAGTCTACATTCGCCAGGTCATGACGCCCCGACTGTTTGAAACTGCTTTGGAGCTGGCCTGCGCCGCCAGCATCATCAGCGTGCTGGTCATCGCGATTCAGCTGCTGGTCAGCCCGGGCAGCCTGGAGATCCGGCCGGCGTCGACCTTCATCAATGCCAACTACTATGCGACCGTAACGGAATTCATCCTGTTTTTCTGTCTCCACAAGCTCCGGCCCGGCGCAGACGCCGGAAAGCGCTACTTCTATCTGGCGGTTTTGATTCTGAACCTGGCCGGCCTTTATATGAGCGGCTGTCGAACCGCCATTTTGGCCTTGCTGATCGGCGTGCCATTCTACCTTGTTCTGAGCCGGCGCTACAAGGATCTGCTGACGATGGCCTTTGTCGGTGCCATGTTTATCGTGATCATCAGCCAGTTTGACGCCGTGCAGGACCGGATCAGCAGTATCTGGGCGGATATCCTGGACCGTGTCTCGATCTGGAAAATCGCAATCCGCGGTTTCCTGGATCATCCGCTGTTTGGTCAGGGCATGTTTTCCTATGAGCTGGCCAGTTCCCGTCATACCGGGCCGGTCCGTGACCATGCCCACAGTCTGTTTCTTGATCCGCTGCTCAACTACGGCTTTTTGGGAACGACCCTGATCCTGGCTTATTTGCGCGAGAATCTTCGCAGCATTTTCAGGCTGTCCGACCGGCGTGCGCATGTCCCGGTCTTTTGGATGACCGCAGGCTTCCTGATGACTGCGGCACTTCACGGCATCACGGACCAGACCCTGATCAGTGTCCAGTCCGGGTTGTTGTTTGCGTTCGTGCTGGCCACGGCCGGGTTGGCTGATCCGGCAACTGCAGCAGAAACGGTAGCTGTTCCGGTCGGCGCAGCCCGCAAGACTTCTGATAAACCGTATTCAAGTGCCGCGGATATTGATCAGCTGAGGAAATAGCGCCATGGCAGATTCACTCGTTGTCCATCCGTTTGATCCGATTTATGACCCAACCAGCAAGATTTTAATTCTGGGATCAGTGCCGTCGGTCCTGTCCCGGCACAACGGCTTCTATTATGGCAATCCGCAAAACCGATTCTGGAGGGTCATGGCCAGATTGTTCGGCCAGACACTGCCCGCCAGCGGTGCTGAGCGACGCCAATTGCTGCTGGCGAACCATGTCGCGCTCTGGGATGTGATCGGGACCTGCCGGATCCAAGGTTCGTCCGACGCCAGCATCACCGAACCAGTGCCTAACGATCTGAACGGGCTGATCCAGCCGCTGTCGATCCAAAGAATCTACTGCAACGGCCGGGCAGCGGCACGATTCTATGAAGATTATCGCAAACAGCACGGCACGATGCCGTGCGTTGTGCTGCCATCGACCAGCCCTGCCAATGCCCGGTATTCGTTGGACGATTTAATTAGATCCTGGCAAGTTATCCTAGCAGATCTCTGATTATCCAGCTAGCAGCTTTTCGGCTAGCGCCTGCAGGGTCTTCATTTGAGATGGGCTCATCGGGGGAGTGTCTTTGAGCGGATAGGGAATCTGCAGCTGTTCCCATTTCGACTGGCCCAGCGCATGATAGGGCAGAAGCTGAACCTTTTCGATGTTCAGCATTGGGTATTGTCGAAGCAGATTGACGGTTTCACGGATGTTTTCCAGCTGGTCGTTCAGGCCGGGCACAATGACCTGTCGGATCCAGACCGGCGTCTCGCTTTTTTCGAGAAGATCCAAACTTTGAAGCAGCGGGGCCATGCTGCGCCCGGTCAGCGCTTTGAATCCGGCCGGATCAGGGCTCTTGATGTCCAGCAGGATAAGGTCGGCGTCCGATAAAATCTGCCGGACGGCGTCGGCCGCGGCATCTTCAAACCAGCCGGAGGTGTCAATGGTGACATGAATGCCTTCTTGCTTGAACGCTTTGATCAGGGCAAGCGTAAAATATGGCTGCGCCAGCGGCTCCCCGCCGGAAATCGTCACACCGCCGCGAGCTCCGAAGTAGGGCTTGTTGCGCAGCGCTCGGCGCAGCAGCTCAGACACAGGTGTTTCTTTCCCGGACGATGCCGTCCAGGTATCCGGGTTGTGGCAGAATTTGCAGCGCAAAGGGCAGCCGGACAGGAAAATGACCGTTCTCAGCCCGGGACCGTCAGAAGCGCCCAGCGACTCGAGCGAGTGAACCCATCCTTTAGGATCAGAGGCGTTCATGGAAGGTTCTGCTGATGACTTCCCGCTGCTGTTCCGGGCTGAGGCGGTTGAAGTTGACGGCATAGCCGGATACCCGGATGGTCAGGTTCGGATACTTGCCGGGATTAGCCATCGCATCCTCAAGCTGGCTGCGGTTCAGGACATTGACATTAAGATGATGAGCGTCCTGGGCAAAGTATCCCTGAAGGATGTCAGTCAGATTCGACACCCGATCGTTTTCAGCTGAGCCGAGGCTTTCCGGGGTAAAGGTCGTCGTGCACGAAATCCCATCACGGCAGGCATCGTAAGACAGTTTGGCGACCGAGTTGAGTGCGGCCAGGGCACCGGACTTTTCACGACCGTGCATCGGGTTGGCTCCCGGCGCGAAAGGTTCGCCTTTGGCGCGTCCGTCCGGTGTCGCTCCGGTTTTATTGCCGTAAACGACATTGGAAGTAATGGTCAGGATGGACAGGGTATGGCGGGCACCGCGATAGCACGGCGTCTGACACAGCTCCTTGTAGAAATTCTCACACAGGTCTGCCGCGATTTTGTCGACCCTATCTTCGTCGTTGCCGAAACAGGGGAAGTCTCCCTCGACCTTGAAGTCCTGGATCAGGCCGCTGTCGTTGCGAACTGGTGTCACTTGGGCGTAGCGGATCGCTGAAAGGGAATCCGCGGCGACGGACAAGCCAGCCAGACCAAATGACATGACGCGGTTGACAAAAGTGTCGTGCAGGGCCATCTGGATTTTTTCGTAGGCGTATTTGTCATGCATGGCATGGATGACATTCATGGTATTGACATAGAGGTTGCACATCCAGGCCTGGTACTTGTTAAAACGCTTCATTACGTCGGCAAAGTCAAGCGGGCCGTCACCAACCGGATTGCTTTCGGGTCCGATCTGCTCGCCGCTGATTTCATCCTTCCCGCCGTTCAACGCCATCAGGAGGACCTTGACGATGTTGCAGCGCGCCCCGAAATACTGCATATCCTTGCCGACCTGGCCGGCTGAAACGCAGCAGGCGATGGCATAGTCGTCACCGTAGCGGGGGCGCATCAGGTCATCGTTCTCATACTGCAGGGAGTCGGTCTCGATTGACAGCTTGGCACAGAAGGCTTTAAACGGGTTCGGCAGATCTTGAGCCCAGAGCACGGTCAGATTGGGCTCAGGCGCCGGTCCCAGTGTGTTTAATGTATTGAGCATCCGATAGGATGTCCGGGTGACCAGAGTGCGGCCATCTTCGCCGGTACCGCCAACGACTTCGGTAATCCAGAGCGGGTCGCCGGCGAACAGTTCGTTGTATTCCGCCGTTCTGAGCTGGCGGGCCATCCGCAGCTTCAGCACGAAATCGTCGATGATCTCCTGAGCCCCGGTTTCATCCAGCATTCCGCTTTGCAGGTCACGTTCGAAATAGATGTCCAGGAATGTGCTGACCCGGCCCAGTGACATGGCAGCGCCGTTCTGCTCCTTGATCGCGGCCAGATAGGCGAAATATAGCCATTGAACGGCTTCTGCCGCAGAGGTTGCGGGATCGGATATGTCTTTGCCATAGAGCTCGGCCATGGCCTTGAGCTTTTCTAGAAAATCGATCTGGCGGTAGACTTCCTCGGACAGCTGGATATTGGACTCGCTCATGACCTGTTTGCCGAGCTCCAGCTGATCGGCCTGCTTTTGGGCGATCAGGGCGTCGACGCCGTACAGCGCGACCCGCCGGTAATCACCGATCAGGCGGCCGCGGCCATAGGCATCCGGCAGGCCGGTGATAATCCCGCTGCGGCGGGCTGCCCGCATCTCCGGGGTGTAGACCCTGAAGACGCCGTCGTTATGCGTTGTCCTGTAACGGAAGTGTTCACGGACGGACTCGGACAGCTCAAATCCGTAGTCCTGGCAGGCCTTTTCGGCCATGCGGATGCCGCCGAAGGGATTGACGCTGCGCTTCAGGGGCCGGCCGGTCTGGATGCCGACAATGATTTCGCTGTCGCGATCGAGATAGCCGGCCGGGTAGTTGAGCAGAGAAGAGACTGTGCTGGTATCGATATCCAGGACACCGCCCATAGCCTGCTCCATCTGCTTTAGTTGTTCGAATTGCTTGTTCAGTTCCAGTGTTCGCTGCGTCGGTCCGGCTAGAAACGAGTCATCGCCGGCATACGGCTTGTAGTTGGTCTGGAGAAAATCTCGGACGTCAATGGCTTGCTGCCAGCGGCCGGGGACAAAACCCTGCCATGCTTCGTGCTTGGTCATTGCTACCTCCCGGTGACTTTTTAGGGATGTCACCAAAAATCCAATGGCCGGAAAAACAAAAAACCCGGCCAGCTGTGTTTCAGCTGCCCAGGCGGTCGGCAAAAAATGATCGTCCGGTCCCTTGTGGTTACCCACCAATCCGCCAGTCCCGGAACTTACTTTCAGTATACCCGATCCGTTCGAATTGTCAATTGTTGAAAGTAGACAAAAGGAGAGGCCAACGGCTATAATCCTATCATTGAATATCCCATTCACATGGAGGGGAATATGGCTTTTCGGCAAAGGCTCGTGTCCGAATTTATCGGCGACCGCATCTTTTACAGAGAGGTTGCCGTTGTTGCCTTGCCCATTATCCTGCAGCAGCTGATCGCGACATCCATGATGTTTCTCGATTCGATCATGATCGGCCAGATCGATGCGCAGGCGATGGCCAGTATTGCGGTCTCGAACAAGTTTTTCCTGATCCTGATGACCTTCCTGATGGCGATCGCCGGCGGCGCTGGTATCTTCATCACGCAGTACTACGGCGCCAAGGACCATGACAAGGGCCAGGGCCTGCTGGTGCTGGCCGCGATCGGCTGCCTGGCCGCAGCTGCGGTTTTTGTGCTGCTGTTGGCGCTGGCGCCTGAATTTCTGCTCTCGCTGTTTGTTTCCGACAAGGTCACAATCGAGTACGGCAGGCAGTTTCTGACCATCTTCAAGTTCAGCCTGCTGCCCTTTGCCCTGAGCGTCGCGATTATGCACTCGCTGCGCTCGGTCGGGCAGACCCGCATCACGTTTGTGGTCAGCTCAGCGGCTGTCGTGCTGAACACGCTGCTCAACTACCTGCTGATTTTCGGCAACTTCGGGATGCCTGAAATGGGTGTCCAGGGTGCCGGCCTGGCGACGCTGCTGGCGCGGCTGGTCGAAGCGGCGCTCTATATCCTGGTTCTGGCCCGATCCAGATACTATTTCAACCTGGATGTATCCGAGATTACCCTGATCAGCAAACACCTGATCAAGCGGGTTGTGCTGAAAACCATCCCCCTGGCCGGCAACGAACTGGCCTGGTCGGTTTCCACTGCCCTGGTTTTCAAGGGCTATGCACTGGCGGATGAGCAAAGCATCGCCAGCATCGCCGTTACGGATGCCATCAACAATTTCATTTTCGTCATTTTCGCCGGATTTGCCGTCGCGACCGCCATCATGGTCGGCGCTCGGCTGGGCGCGGGAGAATTTGAACAAGCCCGCCGAAACAGCCACCGCATCCTGGCCATGGCTCTGGCGATTGGCGTTCTCGGTGGCGCAGTCGGCATTGGGCTATCCGGTGCAATCGCCGGATTGTACCAAATTTCGGACCAGCTGCGTGAGATGACAACCACCCTGATTATCATCCAGGCCGCAATGTACCCGGTCGTCGCGCTCAACTTCAATTTCTTCATCACGTTTAGAACCGGCGGCGACATGAAAGCTCTAATCCTGATGGACGCAGCATTCATGGCTGTGCTGGTTGTGCCGCTGGCGCTGATCCTCGGCGCTGCGACCAGCCTGCCGCTGCCGATTGTATTCCTTTCTGTTCAATTGACCGAAGTGATTAAGATCTTCGTCGGCATCTACTTTTACCGCAAACGCAAATGGCTGGTCAACCTGACCAGTTGAACCTGACATTTGCCCGTGTCTAACGCTTGTGTTTTAATGGTTAGCGAAGGAATTGAATCAATTTTGACGCAAGGAGACCCGACCATGGAATTTCTGGACATTGTCTTTTGGAACAATACAATTCTCAACTATCTGATTTCAGCCGCGATCATCATATTTGGCTCGTTGATCCTGCTTGTTATCAAACGGATCGTTATCCGGCGCCTGGTCAAGCAAGCTGAAAAAACCAAGACCGAATACGATGATGTCATTGTTGACACCTTGAAGAAGTACCTGATGCCGATTTTGGATGTCGCTGTCTTTTATATCGCCCTGCACATCCTGAATCTGCCCGACCTGGTGCAGACGATCGTCAATTATGTGTTTACAGCCCTGGTCATGGTGATCGGCGCGATCCTGCTGTCCGGCCTGGCCACCTACCTGTTCCGGCGTGCCTGGAAAAAACGGATCCAAAGCGACGACGTCATGTCGGTCCGCTGGATCTCCGTCCTGATCCGGGTGATTATCTGGACGGCACTGCTTCTGATCTATCTGGATAATATTCCCGGCTTTGAGGTGACGACCCTGATCGCCAGCCTCGGCATTGGCGGCATCGCCATCGCCTTCGCAGCCCAGGCGGTTCTGGAGGACATCTTCAGCTTCATCACCATCTTTTTCGACCGACCGTTCGAGATTGATGACTTTATCACCATCGGCGACATGTCCGGTACGGTCGAGCATATTGGCATCAAGACGACACGGATCAGGAGCCTGAGCGGAGAGCAGTTGATCTTCTCCAACAAAGATCTCACCTCATCCCGGCTTCGAAACTACAAGCGCATGCAGGAGCGGCGCGTTGTTTTTGGTATTGGTGTCACCTACAATACGACCGCTGCTGAACTCAAGGAGGTGCCGGATCTGATCCGCGACATTATCGAACCGGTTGAAGATGTCAGCTTCGGCCGCGCCCATTTCAGGTCCTTCGGCGATTTCAGCCTGAACTTTGAAGTCGTCTTCTTTGTTGCCAGCCAGGACTATGACCTGTACATGGATGTCTTGCAGAAGATCAACCTGGGCATCAAGGAAGCCTTCGATGCCCGTGGCCTCGAATTTGCCTTCCCGACTCAAACGCTGTATCTCGAGAAGGAAGATCCTGCCAGCTAGAGTAAAGCTTGGCACAACGCCTTGTTATAACCTGATTCCACGATTAGCTGCCCTGTTCATGGGGCAGCTTTTTTCTGTGTTCGCAATGGCCACAGCTACTACGAACCAGAATACACATCAGCTGAGGATTGTAAGAAGTGCGCTGATGTCTTAATGCAAATCCTACTGCTCGATGATATGCTGTCAATAGACACAAAGAATTAGGATTTGGATTCACCTGATTCAATCCCTGCCTTGGCGTCAGACCTTAATTTCAGCAGCTATGATGAGTTGTTTGGATGAGTTCCATCAATATTAATACATTGATAATATTTGACAGAAAGCTATTGAAAATATTTCTTCATACGGTATAATAAAGACACAGGATACCCATAGCGGTCATCCAACAGTGATTTTGTTTGATTTTAATCAAACTAATAACCGTCGAGGTACTGCTCGGCGGTTATTGCTTTTCAGGTGGAATCAATATTTTTGAAATAATCAACAAAATTAAAAATAATAGAATTAAATATTCCACGAAAGCACCACCTCCTTTCGGAGATGGACAACCGCCACTTGATATCCTGTGTTCTGATTATTTTAGCAATAAAGGTTGCGAAAAGCAACAGCTTTTTGGATGTATTCTTTTGCTTTTCCAAGTTCCTTGAGAAGATCATCTGTATGGGTGTGGTGAAGGCGCTTCTTGTTGTCAGCAGACCTGCTGCAATTGCAAAGTAAAACATCTGAAAACATGAAAACGCAAACCGAACAGAAACTGATAGATCTGAAACCTCTGACCAGGCAACTATACGTCCGGCGGATAACAACACTTTTCTGATTAACGAGGGTCTTTTGCAGACAGGAAAGCGAGACAAAGATCATGCCTGATTGGATTGATCCTGATCGCAGCTGCCTTGATAATTGGACGGCCACAGCCACTGCGAACCGGAATACACACCAGACACGGTTTGCCTGAAGTGCGCTGATGTCTTAATGCAAATCCTACTGCTCGTTGATGTGCTGTCAATAGACACAAAGATTTAGGATTTAGATTCACCTGATTCAATCCCTGCCTTGGCGTCAGACCTTTATTTCAGCAGCTATGATGAGTTGTTTGGATGAGTTTCATCAATATTAATACATTGATAATATTTGACAGAAAACTATTGAAAATATTTCTTCATACGGTATAATAAAGACACAGGATACCCATAGCGGTCATCCAACAGTGATTTTGTTTGATTTTGATCAAACAAATAACCGTCGAGGTTCCAGCTCGGCGGTTATTGCTTTTCAGGTGGATTCAATATTTTTGAAATAATCAACAAAATTAAAAATAATAGAATTAAATATTCCACGAAAGCACCACCTCCTTTCGGAGATGGACAACCGCCACTTGATATCCTGTGTTCTGATTATTTTAGCAATAAAGGTTGCGAAAAGCAACAGCTTTTTGGATGTATTCTTTTGCTTTTCCAAGTTCCTTGAGAAGATCATCTGTATGGGTGTGGTGACGCCTTAATTTGGCTAATCGATCGGTGAGAAGAAACGTTCGTTGTCTTTTGTATGATGATCTTGAAACCTTTTTCCGAACGCGAAACCCCAGTTGTTTGACAGCGAATATATGAAAGATTATATTTTGAGTAGGATAAAACGCAACAGGAGGTGTACCCCATGGCAGTGGAAAAATCTAAAGGCAAACCGAAACGAGGCGTGTCTTTGTACAGCTACTCCGGTGAATATGGTGTGACCATGACGCTGGAGGACATGTTATCCGACATCTCGGATATGGATGCGCAAGGTCTTGAAATTTTGGCCAATTCGCATATCCCCAATTATCCCAACCCGTCCAATGAATGGCTGGACTATTGGTTCCAGATGATGGACAAGTATAGCCTCAAGCCCGTCGAGTATGGCCACTGGATTGATTCCAGGCTGTATCCGGGTCGTGAACTGTCAACGAAGGAATCCTATGACATGCTCCTTCGCGACATCAAGCTGGCCAACAAGCTGGGCTTTACGCACATGCGGACCAAGATGGGTGTTATCGACGATACCCTGACGCCGGTGACCAACTGGCGCGAGATTATCGAAATGGCACTGGAGGACGCTGAAAAGTACAACGTCCGGATGTGTCCGGAAATCCATAACCCGACCGTGATCAAGTCGAAGATGATCGAGGAGTACTGCGAGTTTATCGACAAGCATAAGACGATCCATTTTGGGTTGAATATCGACTTCGGTATCTTCATGACCAATCCGCCGGAGATGTATTCGAGAATGCCGGACATGCAATTCAGTCCGGTGGCGGACTTTGCCGACATCCTGCCCTATACCCGGGTCTGCCATGCCAAGTTCTATGACATGGACGACAGTTTTGTTGAAACGACCACCCCCTATGACGAAATCATCCAGCTGCTCGTTGACAACAAATGGGACGGCTATCTGCTCAGTGAATATGAGGGCAAGAACAAGGACGTTCCCGGTTATTCATCCGAACAGCTCCGCAAGCAGCATGTCATGATGAAGCGTCTGCTGGGCGAATCCTGACACAAAAGTACAGAGTAAAGGAGGGTTCAATCATGCTCGAACAGCATACCGTTCAATCCAGAGGATTCAAGAATGTTTCCGAAAATGGCAAGGTCATCGGTTTCCAGGTGGCCATCCGCTCGAAATACTACCGCGGCGTCTGGCTGTCCCAGCTTCGACCTGCCGAAGTCATCGTCGATGGCGTGAACTATACCGGTGACCAGGTGACCTGGACCATTGGCTCTAAGACCTATGAACAGGCCGATCTGAAGAATTACGGCGAGATCAACTGGGATCTGCTGGAACCGGCCATTCTGACTGTCCGCCTGCCCGGCGGCCTCACCCAGGGGATCCACGAGGTCAATGTCATCTACACCTACAGCTCGTCCTATATGCCGCCGTCGATGGACACCCGGATCGGCATGATGAGACAAGAGGAGCCGCGGCGCCTAATTCTGGTCTGATCCGCACATAATACACTGTTTAATGCGTTTGCCAGCTGCCTTTTTCGGGCAGCTGGCAAATTGACGTTGGAAGCGCCGATGTGGTATAATTCGGCGGTATTTAAGCCTGTAAAACCAGAGGGAAGAGCCTTGATGAAGCAGCTCGGCGAGGTTGGTTTGGAAAACACATCTGCAAGCAATCAAGATCCACATCTGCCGATCGCCTACACCGTCCTGATGGCTGTGTACCGCGGCGAAAAAGCTGCCTGGTTTCGCGAAAGCCTGCAAAGCATGCTGGATCAGACTTGGCCGCCGGATGAGTTTGTACTGGTCTGTGACGGACCATTGACAACAGCATTGGAGGCGGTCGTTGACTGGTTTGCCGAAACTGCAGCATCAAAGCTTCAGCTGATCAGGCTGGACCAGCAATCCGGTTTAGGCATTGCAGCCAATATGGGATTGCAATCTTGCAGCAACGAATGGGTTGTCCGGATGGACAGTGACGACCTGGCCAGGCCGGATCGTTGTCAGATGCAACTTCGATTCGCACAGGAAAACAGTTTGGACGTGACCAGCGCCTGGGTTGAGGAATTTTCAGATCAGCCCGACCATGTGACCGGTGTCAGGAGACTACCGGAGCTGGACACTGAAATCAAGAATCGCGCCCGACGGCGAAATCCCATTAATCATCCTTGTGTCGCCTACCGCAAAAGCCTTGTGCTGGAAACGGGCGGCTATCGGAATCTGTCTGGGTTTGAGGATTATGATCTCTGGGCGCGGCTGATCCTTAAAGATGCCAGGTTTGGCAACCTGCCGGAAATTCTTCTTGCCATGCGGGCCGGCAGCGGGTTATACAAGCGAAGGGGCGGCCTGGCTTATACCCGGAAGATGATCTCCTTTTGGCGCGAGATGATCCGCATTGGATTTGTCGGCTGGCCTAGAGGACTGGCCAACATGACGATCAGAAGCATCGTTAGCCTGATGCCGAATATCTCGAGACGGGCTTTTTACCAGACAAGACTACGAAATAATGCGGACAAGTAAATCAGAAAAAATGTGGGAGATAGCATATGACACAACAATCAAAATATGACTACCTGATTGTCGGCAGCGGCCTTTCCGGGGCGGTGTTTGCCTGGAAAGCCACACAAGCCGGCAAACGCTGCCTGGTGATCGACCGCCGGGATCACTCAGGCGGCAATATCCACTGTGAGAAGATCGAGGGCATCAATGTCCACAAGTACGGTGCACACATCTTCCATACCGACAACAAGCGAGTCTGGGACTTTGTCAACCAGTTTGTCGAGTTCAACAATTATATCAACAGCCCGATCGCCAATTACAACGGTGAGATCTACAATCTTCCGTTCAACATGAACACTTTTTCCCAAATGTGGGGCGTTGCCACGCCTGCCGAAGCCCAGGCTATGATTGCCGGACAGCGGTCTGAAATCCAGGGTGAGCCCCAAAATCTCGAAGAGCAGGCGATCAGCCTGATCGGCCGCGATATCTTTGAAAAGCTGATCAAGGGATATACTGAAAAGCAGTGGGGCAGACCCTGCAGCGAGCTGCCGGCTTCAATTATCCGCCGTCTGCCAGTGCGCATGATCTATGACAACAATTACTTCAATGACCGCTACCAGGGCATTCCGATCGGCGGGTACAACAAGCTGATCGAAGCCCTGCTTGAAGGCTGTGATATCGAACTGAATGTGGACTTCCTAAAAAGCCGAGAGCAGTACAGCTCAAAAGCGGATAAAATTGTTTACTCCGGCATGATCGACGAATACTTCGGCTACTCGCTGGGCACACTGGAATACAGGAGCCTCAAGTTTGAGAGCGACGTGCTGGATGAGGCGAATCACCAAGGCGTTGCCGTCGTCAACTATACCGATGACAAGACGCCCTGGACACGAATCATTGAGCACAAGCATTTTGAGTTCGGCACCCAGCCGAAAACTGTGATCACGCACGAGTACCCCAGTGATTGGACGCCGGGCATGGAAGCATATTACCCTGTCAACGACAACAAGAACCAGGCGCTATACCAGCAATACAAGGACTTGGCCGACCATGAGGAAAACGTGATTTTCTGCGGCCGCCTGGCTGAATACAAGTACTACGATATGGATGATGCCATCGCCGCAGTCCTTGAAAAGTCCGAAAACGAGTTTGGTGCCTTCCAATGAACAAGGTCCTGACCATTGCCATTCCAGCGTATAACAGCGACTGGTGCCTGTCAAAATGCCTGGACAGCCTTATGGAGCCGTCTGTTCTAGCGCAGCTGGATATTCTAGTTGTCGACGACGGGTCAACTGATCAAACAGCGGATATTGCGAGAAGGTATGCCGAGCGTCATCCTGAATCGATCCGGCTGCACAGCAAGGTGAATGGCGGACACGGTTCTGCGATCAATGCTGCGATAGATCTGGCTCAGGGCCGATACTTCAAAGTTGTCGATTCTGACGACTGGGTAGACACCCAAAACCTGCCGACCCTGATTCAGACATTATCGGCAACCGACGCCAATGTCGTGCTGACACATTTCCATACAGTCGATATGGTGACCGGCCGCCGTCAGGCTTTTACCACAAAAGGCATTGCCTTGAATAAGGTTCACTCATTGGAAGATATGGTCGAAATTGGCCGTGATGCCTTTGAATGCTCAACATTTCACGGGATCTTCTACAATACTGAATTCTACAGAGGCTGTAAAATCCAGTTGACCGAAAAAATATTCTTCGAAGACCATGAATACGCAACGTTGCCGTTTGCCGAAGTCAAGACAGTCTTGCCAATGGACTTGTTTTTCTACGAGTATCTGGTCGGCAACGTCGCGCAGAGCGTGTCTGATCAGAGCCAGGTTAAAAGGATCGGGCATATCGAGCAGGTCATCTGGTCGATGGCCAATCGTAAAATTGCCGAACCGACATTGGGGGACGCCGCCAGACAGTATTTCAATCGCAAAATGGCGGATATGCTCTTAAGTTACTATATAGTCGCGCTGGTCAAACATCCAGACAGGGAAGTCGGACGAAAGTTAGCGTCAGACTTGCGCGAAGCGATGCAAAAAGACCATGCAGACCTTATAAGGTACACGGACGGTCGTTACAGGATGGCTCGGTGGATGAACCGGCTGGGCATCACCAACAGCTTGCTTGAAACCCTCAAACATTCTATGCTGTACAAGACGCTTTACAAAGCGGTTCGAAAGAGGTAATTGGAAAGATGGCTAAAAAATCAGGACTAGGTTTGTTCCAGGACCGGGTTTTCAATTTGTACCAGTTCCGGGACCTGTTCATCCAACTTGTTCAGCGGGACATCAAGCTCAAGTACAGAAGAAGCTTTCTCGGCTATGTCTGGAGTGTTCTAAATCCGCTTTTGATCATGGTCGTCCAGGCGATTGTTTTCAGCCTGATGTTCAACCGGCAGATCGAATACTTCCCAGCCTATCTGATCGCCGGCAATGTCATGTTCACCTTCATGCGCGAGTCATCGTCACATTGCCTGACCAGCATATCCGGAAATGCCTCGCTTTTGAAGAAGACCTATGTCCCCAAATATATCTTTTCACTGTCCAAGGTCACCAGTGACCTGGTCAATATGTTTTTCTCATTCGGCGCGCTGCTAATCGTCCTTCTGTTCACCGGCGTGCCGGTGACCTGGTATTGGCTTCTGTTCTGGTTGCCAGTCGTCGAATTATACGTCTTCTGCCTTGGGCTAGGGATCTTGCTCGCACCGGCTGCCGTTTTCTTCAGGGACATCCAGTATATCTGGTCATTCCTGACAACGGCCTGGATGTATTTGACCCCTTTGTTTTATGACATTGAATTGCTGCCCGATCAAGTACAGTATCTGGTGATGAATTTCAATCCGATGTACTACTACATCACAATGTTCAGGAATCTGATGGTCTACAGCACCATGCCGTCGCTGCAGATGATCCTGATCGGCGGAGCAATCGCTTTTGTAATGCTGATCCTGGGCACCTGGGTCTTCCTGCGTAGCAAAGATAATATCATTCTTCATATATAATGAGGTTAAAATGGATAAAAACACTGCAATAAAAATTGAACATGCAACCGTTCGCTTCAACATGGCCAGTGAGAAGATTGACAACATTAAGGAGTACTTCATCAAGCTGGTCAAGCGGGAACTCTTTTTTAAGGAGTTTTTTGCGCTCAAAGATATCAACCTTGAAATCAAGAAAGGTGAGTCTTGGGGGGTTATTGGCAGAAACGGCGCCGGCAAATCCACACTGCTCAAGTTGATTTGCGGAATACTGGCTCCCTACAAAGGGTCGGTTGAAATCAATGGATCCATAGCCCCGTTGATCGAGTTGGGTGCCGGATTGGACGGGAACATGACTGCTTCTGAGAATATTTTTCTTAATGGTGCTTTATTGGGTCACCCAAAGAAGTTTATGGAGCAGCATTATGATGAGATTGTTGACTTCGCCGAACTCGAAAAATTTATGGACATGCCGATCAAAAACTATTCTTCCGGCATGCGGGCCCGTTTGGGATTTGCCATTGCTACAACAGTTAAACCGCAGATTCTGATTGTAGATGAAGTGCTTTCGGTAGGTGATTTTAACTTCCGAAAGAAATGTGAAAAGAGAATGGATGATATGCTGTCCGGAGGGACAACGCTGCTTTATGTGTCACACTCAATTGAGACGGTAAAATCACTTTGTGATCAAGCTATCTGGTTAGACAAGGGTGCGGTAGCCATGCAGGGAGAAGTCAATGAAGTCTGCGACGCATATTCAAACGGGTGAGAAGATGAGCGATTCAAAGCCTAAAGTATCCATAATCATACCTGTATTCAATGTGGAGACATATCTTGAGAGTTGTTTAGATAGTGTCATTAACCAGTCGATGAAAGATATCGAGATCATCTGTGTTAATGACGGCTCAACAGATCGGTCCGCTGATATATTAGATGACTATGCTCAAAAAGATCAACGGATAAAAGTCATTCATAAGCCCAATTCTGGTTATGGTCACACAATGAATTGCGGATTGGATGCTGCAAAAGGCGAGTACATCGGATTTGTGGAGTCGGATGACTATATCCGAGCAAAGATGTATGCAAAACTCTACAAGATCGCTAAGCAGTATGATCTCGATTTGATTAAGGCTGACTTTTTCAGATTCGCTGAAATTGGTGGTCAATTGAAGCTTGACTACAACGAGTTATCCCACGGAAGAAAAGAATATTGCAATAAAGTTTTAAAACCAGCTGACAACCAAGTGGTTTTCAAGTTCATTATGAACACATGGAGTGGTATCTATAAACGTTCGTTTATAGAAAAAAACCATATACGGCATAATGAAACACCCGGTGCATCTTATCAGGACAACGGATTCTTTTTCCAAACCTTTTGTCTGGCTGACCGCGTTTGGTTTTTAAATGAACCTCTGTACATGAACCGCAGGGACAATCCAAACTCGTCAATCAGCAATAAAGGAAAAGTGTTTTGCATGAGAGACGAGTATGAATTCATCAGGCGGTTTCTTGAACAAGACCCTGAACGTTTCAAGATGTTTATCAATACATACTGGTTGATCCGATACTATAACTATTTGTTTACTTTAAGGCGAGTTGCCGATGAATTCAAGCCAATGTTCCTAGCGCATTTCTATGATGCTTTCAAACAGGCTAAACGGAATGGCGAATTGGATAAAGGTGTTTTCAGCGCGCTTGAGTGGGAAATGGTCAGTCTCTTGGTTTCGGATCCTGATCAATTCATGAAATGCCATTTGGAAGAGTCCGAAATGAATGCAAATCAGTCAAACATCAAACCGTCATCTGCGACTGTTATCAATAGCATCAAGCGTAGCGGAATAAAAGTAACAACAGCAAAAATTCTCAGTAAGTTTGGGAAGATGATACCATGACGATAGCTAAAGACATAAAAGTATCCGTTATCCTTCCTGTCTATAATGTTGCGCCTTTTCTGAAGACGTGCTTAGATTCTATTGTTAATCAGACCTTAAAGGAAATTGAGATTATTTGCGTTGATGACGGCTCAACGGATGATTCTTTTGAAATTCTAAAAACTTACGAAGCTTCAGATGACCGGTTCAAGGTCATGAGACAGCAGAACAAGGGCGCTGGCGCTGCGAGAAATGCTGGCCTTCAAGTAGCTCAGGGGAAATACCTATCGTTTCTTGACGCGGATGATTTTTTCGAACGCAAAATGCTTGAACATGCTTTTCTGATTTGTGAAAAAGGGCAATTGGATTTTGTCACTTTCAGATCAGATGTATACAATAATGAGAAAAAAACATTCGAACAGAGCATGTGGACGATTCACCAGGATTTACTGCCCCGAGCACGTATCTTTAACTATCTTGATATCAAACAAGATACCTTTAAACTTTTTGTAGGCTGGGCATGGGATAAGCTATACCGAAGAGAATTCATTTTGCAAAACAATCTGCTATTCCAGGAACAGCGTACAACTAACGATATGCTTTTCGTGTTTTCAGCATTAGTATTAGCAAATCGAATGAGTGTCATCAATAGAATCCTGGCCCATCATCGCCGGTTTGCAGCCCAGACCCTTTCAGTTACTCGGGAAAAATCCTGGGATAATTTCTATCATGCCTTGATTGAATTGCGGAAGGTTTTAGTTGATGCAGATGCCTACGAGCGGTTGAAGTATGATTTTATCAATTATTCACTTCATTTCTCGCTCTGGAATCTGAATACCCTGTCAGGTCCGGCACGTAAGCGATTGTTTAATCAGTTGAAAAACAAGTATTTTAAGGAACTAGGCATACAAAAACTCGACAAGAACCAGTTTTATCACCCAGGTGAATATTTGCAATTTGAAATGATTATGGAGATGAGTTTTTCAGAATTCGAAATGCTATCGAACAGTCGAAATGCGACTGCCAAGCTGACTGGAGATCCCGCAACAAGAAATGCTATCCGTCGTGTAATGTCGGCAATAAAAGTTTACGGATTTGTCAATGTTATCAGGATCGCAAAAATGAAGTTAATCAACAGAATGGAGAGGCGATAATATGAAAATTGCAGTGGCAGGTACAGGGTATGTGGGTCTTGTGACCGCAGTTATTCTCGCAAACACCGGGCACCATGTGACGTGTGTCGATATTGACGAAAACAAGATCAAACGACTTCAGGCAGGGGATTGTGTAATATACGAACCGGATTTAGGCGAGTTAATGGCTGATAATATGGAACGCTTGACATTCTCAACGGATGCTTATCTTGCTTATCAAGCTGCGGATGTAATTTTTGTTGCCGTTGGAACGCCAGAAAAAGCAGATGGCTCAGCCAATTTGAAATTTGTGTACAACGTTATTGATGAAATTTTGGCAGCAGTCGACAAGGACTGTGTCATCGCGTTAAAGTCAACCGTGCCAGTCGGAACAAACGACAAGCTTCAACTGTACATTGATAAGAATAATCAGAAGGATATCCATGTTGAATTGGCTTCGAATCCAGAGTTTCTTTCGCAGGGAACCGCTGTGCATGACATGCTGCATGCCAGCCGGATTGTAATCGGCGCTGAATCAGATTTCGCTAAAAACATCATGGTGAAAGTCTATGAGACGATGGATCTACCAATTCTGACAACTAACCGCAGCAGTGCGGAAATGATCAAGTACGCATCTAATGACTTTCTAGCGTTGAAGATCTCATATATCAATGAGATTGCCAACTTGTGTGAAATCCTTGGGGCTGACATTGAAGATGTAGCCCAGGGCATGGGCATGGATCCACGTATTGGTGGCAAGTTTCTTAAAGCAGGGATTGGATATGGTGGGTCGTGTTTCCCTAAGGATACAAAGGCCTTGCATTGGCTATCCAACTACCACGATAATGAAATAAAGACGGTCAAGGCTGCTGTTGAAGTCAATAGTAATCAGAAGATCAAGCTAATTAAAAAAGCCAGAAAGTATTATGACAGTTTTGATGGTCTCAAAGTCGCTGTTCTCGGATTAGCATTCAAGCCAGAGACTGATGATTTAAGAGAAGCCCCCTCGCTGGATAATATTTCGATTCTAGTTGAAGATGGCGCCAATATTTACGCGTGGGATCCGGTTGCAGCTGAAAATTTCAAGCGCTTTTTCCCTGATGAACTGACCTACTGTCAGACTATAGAGGAAGCTTTAGAGAACGCTGACATATGCTTTATATTCACAGAGTGGAAGCAGGTTATTGAGCTGGATCCAAAAAAGTTTTTAGCGATGAAAAAGCCGATCGTTCTTGATGGGCGGAACTGTTACGATCTCAACACTATGAAACAACACGAATTGGTTTATGATTCGATTGGTAGAAAATCAATTGTCAACCTATAAGCAGATATCGAAGTCTTTTGACGATTATGACATTTATTATCACAGTGTCAAAAATGACGATTTACCCCCATTTGATGATATCCTTAATACAATAATACTAAACCGAAACAATTAATCATGTGACATGTTAAGCGAATATTTTAATAACATATTGATACTACACATTACGATTAGACATAAACTCACTGAATTGAAAAACATGGTGATTTCGAGATCGAGAAATTCTCTTTTAGCGGTAAGAATTGATGAGTTGTATATTGAACACTGTTTTTGGGGCTTCTGCCAACTTGACTAGGAACAAGTTAGATTATATGATAATGATGTTTTAGCAACCTCTAATTGTAAATATTTATTCTGTTAAAATATTAAAAATGATAATGGAGAGATATATGCCTCGAATATCTATAATCATACCAATTCACAACGCTTCTCGAGATTTGCCGAAGTGCCTTGACAGCATTATAAATCAAACGTTTGTTGATATTGAGATTATTTGTATTGACGACTGTTCTTTGGATAATTCATGGGAGATTATTCAGGAGTATGTTGAAAGTGATGCAAGATTTTACGGCATCAGATACGATAGTAAGAAAAGTGCCTCTCAGGCTCGTAAGGACGGAGTAGCAAAGGCGTCTGGAGATTATATCATGTTTCTTGATGCAGATGATTATCTTGAAAGTGACGCCTGCGAGAAATTACTAGGATATATTGAAAAACACGATGTTGATATTCTTCATTTTGGAACTCGAGTTATTAATAGTTCCAATGTCTCTGAGAGCCGTATTGCTTCAATTGAAAAGTTTGTACGGCCGTTCCATAAGCATATAAAAGGTCAAGAAGTATTTGATGCTTGTTTTGTAGACCATCACTTTCATTTTACACTTTGGAATAAAATTTATAAGACATCACTTTGCAAAAAAGCATTTTCGCAAATACCTGATGGCTACTTTCCCAAAGCACAAGACTTGATGGCATTTGTTTTCATTGCATCATATGCCGAGTCATATTATGGAATAACTGATCATTTCTATAATTATTGTTTTGGTAACGGTGTTTCTGGTTCTGATACGATTAATTTGCAAAATTTCGAAATTATCTGCCAGCAGTCATTCATTCTGCCAGTTATCGAAACCTTTTTTGAATTCAGCGGAAAGATGAACGAATATCGGTCGGTTATATCTGAACTGAAAAACCGACTGATTAACGAGTGTATATCGAAATGGTACGATTTTATAAGCGTAGATGACAGTTCTGTTGGCTTTGACTTGCTTATTAAGTATTGGGGACAATTAGATATTGTCACTAGAATTTCAAATTGTTACTATAGGGATCAGGTAAAACTGGCAAGGAAGATCTGTGGAGCTTCTTCGTTATCAGCTAGAAGAAGAAGGATTAGAGGGATAGGGGTATATTACCATAGGATCTCAATAGGGGGTGTCCAGCGTGTCCTCTCTAAGTTGATTCCAATTTGGGCGCAGATGGGCTATATGGTTTATTTCTTCAGTGATGAGCCTCCTGCTGAAGATGATTATGAATTGCCACCAGAAATTAAAAGAATTGTACTGCCTTCCTGCTTTGATCTTCGCAGTGGAGAGTATCAGGAGCGCGTCAAGGCTTGGCATCAAAACATTGAAGCACTCGATATCGATCTTATTTTATATAACGCAGCAAGTTCCCCATTGCTGATGACAGATATTATATCGATTAAGTCAAAGGGTATACTATTTGCACTAACCATACATGAGCTGTTTTCTCATGCTATGGCAACTGGTAATCGATCAATTTCCGACCGCCCTTATATTTATCAACTGGTTGATGAATTAATCGTCTTATCTCGAATTGAGCAAAAGTATTGGCAGATTTTAGGGCTGTCAGCCTCATATATTCCAAATCCTCTAACGTTTAACCTTGAAGATGTTCAGACGTCAAAGCTAGATCAACCCAATATCATATGGATAGGACGCTTTGATCATGGGAAACAATATTTAGATGCGATCGAGATCTTCGCTGAGGTTGTTCGGATAATTCCAACAGCAAAAATGTTTATGGTTGGCAAGGATGTTTTAGCGAATGCTAACTCGAAAATAACCAAGTTGATCAACAAATTAAACATTAATGAGCAAGTAGTTCTGTGCGGGCAGCAGATGGATGTTGGACCGTATTACCAAGAAGCTTCAATTCATTTGATGACCTCGATTGCAGAATCATCATCAATGACAATTAGCGAAAGTAAGTCATTTGGTATACCTTGTGTTCTGTATGAGCTACCATATCTAGAAATTCTTCAAGACGGTGAGGGATATGTATCTGTAGATCAAGGTGATGTAAAAGCGGCTTCTCGAGCGATCATAAAATTGCTGTCAAACCCGACAGACCTAAATGAACTTGGCCAAAAGGCCAGGATGAGCATTGAAAACTTCAGCCATTACGATTTGTTCGGAGCGTGGCAGAAAGTTTTTCAGAATCTTGAACGAGAGCCAGTTCAAGTTTTTGAGGATCGTGATGATAAGATGCTGTGTAATATTATCAAGACGATGCTTTTTCACTATCAACATGGTCATGTTCGGCTTCTACAAGAAATAGCTGATCGTCAGAATGCTCAAACTGTTGGTGGATCTCAAGACATATCATTATGGCGAATTTTAGTAGCGCTTGGGAAAAAATGCCTGCCATCAGTTGTCTATCGGTTTTTTTACACGATTAAGCATTTCGGTGTCAAAGAAGCACTTGTGAAAGCGAAGAAGTTCTATGGAAAAGGGCATAAATAGCTCGTCAAATAAGCCAGGTAATTTTAGGAGGAGTTTATAGTGAAATATTTTTCTTTGTGGTATCATTGATTATTGTTAACCCCTCCCCGTTTTGTTCTTGGATGTTTGTTTTGAATGTCGCTAAATAGATGTTGCCTAAGGCTTCGACAGCAAGGTGATCAATGAGAAATCTGATACTTAGACTAATTAACATTTCTGTGGCTACGTTGTTTTTTTTGTTATGGATTGAAATCATTTTTTTTAGTAGCCATCGGTCTGGTTTCCCCCCGTTTATGTTGACGGGTATTTCCTGCAGTTTTATTATCATTTGGAGTTGGATAAAGTTCCCGAGCTTCAGATCAGTAATGAGAAATATCAATCTTCAGTTTGTCAACAGAAGGATACTCAAAGTTATTCTTGTTATCAGCGTTTTGTTGATTCAGATAATCGTTGCATTTAAACTGCTGGTCGTTCCATCGACATGGGATATGTACGGTGTTTGGAAAAACGCAATATCTTTGGCTACAACTGGTCAATTCCATCAAATCTATTTTGCAATGTATCCCAATAACATCGGGTTGTTATTAATTTTAACAGGCTATTGCAAACTTGTTAATGCTCTTTTGGGTGAGATTCCACTATTGTCGGCCGTGTTCCTTAACTTGCTTATCATCGATTTGTCGATTCTCCTAATCTATAATATTGCCAATAAAATTTGGGGTCGTGGACAAGCAAATGCTGCCTTTGTGCTTTGTTTAATCAGCTCGCCATTTTATTTATACATACCAATATTTTATACAGATACATTTAGCATGCTGCCCATGCTCGGTTCTCTGTATTTTTTTGTTTTGGCTAGGGAAAGTGTTCGTATCTATCAAAAAGTTTTATTGTATTTTGGTTGTGGTGTATCAGTTTTTATTGGTTTTCGAATAAAAGGTAGCGTTGTGATTATACTTATTGCTATTTTGCTTTTCGTGATCCTTAAAGAAAAGTTAAAACCAGCTGTTATTGCTCTGGCATGCATTTTAATCGCTTTTAGCTCATCATATGCAATCTATAGCGTATCGTTTAAAACCAGTCAAATTATTCCGGAAGAACTGTTTGAGAGATATCAATTTCCAGTAACTCATTGGATCATGATGGGTTTAAACGGCATCGGTAATTTTAACCCTGGAGACAGAGATTTTACCGCGAGTTTTGAAACATATGATGAGAAAATGGCAGCTACAGTAGATGAATTAAAAGACCGCATTTCGAAACTTGGATATGTTGGTGTTTTACTGCAATTTAATAAGAAGGCTAGCTCGTATGGTTGGAATTACGGGACCTTTTTTGCTGAGCGGTATCTCGGGGATATCGGAGATCAGCCAGCGCATTATAATATCATGCATGAATTTGTATTAACCAATGGAAAATATCATAGATACTTCTATGGCCTCACCCAAACAATTTACATTATAATATTCTTAATGGCTGTATTATCCATGATGATTTCGATTAAAATGCATGATTTTGGTATCAAATCACTATTGATAATCATAATGGCTGGAGCATTGGTTTTCTTTATGATTTGGGAAACACATCCAAGGTATATTTTCAATTTTTATCCAATAATGATTCTACTTGCAGCAGATTATTTTGGTCGAACAGTGCATTATTTAAATCTGAAAGAAAGCAATTGGAGGCAAAAACATTGAATAATGAATGCGAATCATTGATAGAAAGAAAATCAATAACAACTGTATGTATTGTTATCCCTTGTTATAACGAAGCAGCGGTTATTGAAGAGGCAGCAAAACAACTGGTAATGGTTTACAATAAGCTCATTGGACAATCGATGATTTCACCTGAAAGTAAAATTCTTTTTGTTAACGACGGATCATTGGATCAGTCTTGGACGCTGATCAAGCAACAAGTTGATAAAAATCGGCTTTTCGCTGGATTGTCTCTTGCTCGGAATAAAGGACATCAAAATGCCCTTTTAGCTGGTCTAATGATTGCAAAGGATATAGCAGATGCAGTTATTTCAATGGATGTTGATCTGCAAGATGATGTTTCTTGCATTGAACAGTTTATAGTCAAGTACTTGAGCGGCTATGATATTGTATACGGAGTTAGGTCAGCACGTGATACTGATTCATTCTTCAAAAGAGTTACAGCTGAAAGTTTCTATAAACTGATGAAATTTTTAGGTGTTGAGATTGTATTTAACCATGCAGACTATCGATTGATGAGCAAACGGGCATTGGCTGGTTTGTCAGAGTTCAAAGAAGTCAATCTCTTTTTAAGAGGGATTATTCCTCAAATTGGCTATCCATCAACGACTGTGTCTTATGAACGAAAAGAACGTTTTGCTGGTGAATCGAAATATCCTTTAAAGAAAATGCTTTCGTTTGCTTTTAATGGAATCACTTCATTTAGCATCAAACCAATAAGGTTTGTAAGTATGCTTGGCGGTATATCATTCTTGGTGAGTATAATTATGCTCACTTACAGCATGATTAGCTATGCATTGGGAAATACAGTGAGTGGTTGGACTAGCTTGGGAGTATCGATCTGGGCACTTGGAGGCTTGCAATTGCTTGCAGTTGGCGTTGTCGGTGAATATATTGGAAAAGTTTATTTAGAAACGAAACGTCGTCCGAATTATATTATTGATCAGGTAATTGGCCTTAAATATGAAAAGAAATAGAAAGCACGCAACATTATTTCGATTTCTAGCAGTTGGCGGATTAAACACATTTGTTGGCTCGGTCATCATGTTTTGTCTTTTTAATCTTCTGCATGTTGATTATTGGTTGGCATCGTCTGCAAATTATGTTATCGGCAGCATACTAAGCTTTGTTTTGAATAAGCGCTTTACATTCAGAAACCATAATAAAAGCATCAAGATTATAATTAAATTTGTAATTAATATTTTGATTTGCTATATGATTGCATATGGGGTGGCTAGGCCAATAGCTGGTGCTTTGTTGGGGAATGTCTCTGTTAATATTAAAAGCAATACTGCAATGCTTATCGGGATGTGCTGTTTTGTCATTTTAAATTATTTTGGACAGAAATATTTTGCATTTGGGTATAAACCAGTTGTTAAGCATCCCGAACCCGGAGTTGATTAGTGCTGTTGCTTCTGGGAGTTGAATGCTATAATTTCTATCATATGAACTAGTCATATTTTGATATGATTCCTGTAGATGGAGAAAAATGCTGAAAATGATAAAGAAAATTAAAAATAAATTTAACAGAATGGAAAATAAAATCGATCAGACATCAGCAAAGTTAACTGCACTTGAGAAATTAATTGAAGATAAGTTTAGCGATCGTAGGTTTTCTGACTGTTCTGTTTGCCAAACAAAATTACATAGTATTGAAAAGACAACTAATGAGATGTTATGGGCACAGATTTTCAACAATGCAATTAGCGGCTCCGAATGGCTATTGGATCAATCTTTTTCCCCGGGGCGATGGGCTGTTGGATATCCTTTCTTATATCTTTTGTTCCGAGTGCTGGACGGTCAAAAACCTGATCGAATTATTGAACTTGGAATGGGTCAAACAACAAAGATGATCACGCAATATGCAAATCATTTCAAAGCAAAGCATGATGTTATTGAGCATGATCAAGAGTGGATTATACATTGCCAAAATACACTTGATTTATCACCGCAAACAATAATTCACAGATTTGATCTAGAACAGCGAGAGCTTTTAGAAGATCTTGAAGTAACAACTTATAAAGGCTTTCATGAATGTTTCGCCGATCAAAGCTACAGCCTTATTTCAATTGATGGACCATTTGGAGGCAATGAGGACATATATGCCCGAATAGACTTGCTTGATTTGATTCCTGGCTGCCTTGCGCAGCCATTCGTTATTTTGGTCGATGATTACAATAGGGCGTGCGAAAAAAGGACTGTCGAATTGATTAAACAAAAACTTGTTGAAAACAACATCCAGTTTGAGGTAGGCATTTATAGCGGCGTAAAAGATACATTGATCATAGTCTCAAAGGATATTCGCTTTTACCGATCCATGTAAAAAGCCATGATATTCTTTGATAAGAACAGCAAGATCAAGTTATATACCACCCTAGGCTTCATCGGCGCATCCTTCTCGGCCATCTTTGTCCGTCTGGCGGATGCACCGTCCAGGGGCACTGTAAAAATATAGACAGCTTTGTAAGATGTATTCAAATGAAAAGTAGCTTACCAAGATAGCACAAATCCAACGACAATATGACGATGAATTCAAGAAGCGAATGGTAAGATTGAGCTATAGTAGTGATCCTACAGTCAAGTCAGTCGCGGAATCGCTGGGTATCAAAACCAATTTGATAACACTGGCGGAAAATTTGCACATTAGAATGCGACAATGCTTGGAGTGATAGTAACTTCTCTGTTTCGATTAAGGAGATTATCCACTGGCACTTTTACGCGACAAGAGAATCTGCCAGATAGCAGATTTATGAATATATCGTAGTCTATTACCATCGATAGCGTAATCAGAATGAGCGGCGAGGTAATATATCCGTCCTATTCAATGACTCAACAATTTATCCGAGCAGAACTTGCCAGGTAATTCTTAACAGGTTGTCCGATGAAGTGTTGACCTTTTTTAGATAAATTAATCAGAATGGTCTGTTAGTATCTCTTCAAAACCAAAATGGTAGTAGAATTTACAAAAATGAATGTCGAACTTTGGTATAATGTTTCAGAAACAATACGTAATGAATGAACATCATTAAAAAGCGTTCAAATAACTGTGAAAGGATATTTGCTCGAATATCTTTGGTGATCAATATTATTTACGGAGTGAATAATGAAGGAAATTCCACTACAACAAGTTATGCTTCCGGTCTCACATATCTGTGATATTCACAATATGTATTTTCGCCAAAATGGTGATTGCTTGTTTGATGATTACGATGGTCTTATTATTGCACAAAAGGGTGGGAAAATTTCATTTGATACTTTCTTCAATATCTTTTCAATCGCAAAGTGGAAAAGGTATACTAGATTAGCCCAGTTTTCTCTAAAGTTGACTATAAAAGGCAGTTTCATTGTTTCAGTTCGATCAGTGCAACTCGTTAATAGCAGTATTTATAAGAAGACAATTCTTGTTGAAAAACTTAGCTGTGATGATATTAGCTCCTTTTCAATTCGGATACCCGATGAGATTTCTGAAACTGGTTTGTATTTTGAACTCAAAGCCGTAGAAGATGATAGCGTCTTCTATAGTGGCCAGTATTACATTAATGCTGACGATTACTATTTGAACCCGGTACAGATGGGCATAGCCATCTGTACTTATAAACGCGAAGATTTTATTACAAAAAACATAAATGTGCTTGAAGAGGCAATCTTGGAGAACCCCAATAGCAGTTTATATGGGTTTATCAATGTTTTTATTTCGGATAATGGCAAGTCTCTAGATATTAATGCATTCAAATCTCCATTCGTCCATGTATACCACAACATTAATGCTGGCGGAACAAGCGGATTTACAAGAGCGATCCTAGAAATGAAGAATAGCAATTGTGATATTTCTCATGTGTTGATCATGGATGATGATATTACTATTGATGTTGAATCAATTCGAAAAACCTATATGATCCTTGCACTACTTAAAGATGAATACAGCGAAACATTCATCGGCGGTAGCATGCTGCGCCTTGACAGGCAATTTGAGTTGGTTGAATCTGGCGCAATTTGGAATCAGGGAAGTCTTGAATC
Organism: uncultured Saccharofermentans sp.; assembly: GCA_963675845.1. GTDB lineage: Bacteria > Bacillota > Clostridia > Saccharofermentanales > UBA5734 > UBA8949. Next base: position 1,780,716 of record OY776634.1, read on the forward strand.
TAACAAACGAGGGTTAAACCTTACAAAACTTGATCACGTTATGATCAATGATATAGAAGAATACACAGAGTATAATGCTTGGTGGTACTGTTGTTTCCCGTTCCAGGTCACAGAAAATGACAATCTTCCACTTCCTATTTTTATTCGAGGGGATGATGTTGAATATGGTCTTAGAAATACGAAAAATCTTATTTTAATGAACGGTATTTGTGTCTGGCACGAACCATTTGAAAACAAGTATTCATCTTGGGTAAACTATTATGTTTTTAGAAATCAACTAATCGTTAATGCGCTGCATGTAAAACCCAAAAAATCAAACCCTAAAACACCTACTTTTTCAAACACAAACTCAAACAAAAGCAGGCACTTTTTATCCTTTCTATTCAGACGGTTGGTTCGCGAGGTTCTATATTTCAGGTATCAAGATGCATTTCTGATTATCAAAGGCGTAAATGATTACCTGAAGGGCATTGATTTTCTGATGCAGAAAAACCCGGTCGAATTGCATCGTGAGATCATGAAGATGGGAATCAAATTGGTGCCATTAGAAAACTCAAATATCAACTACTCCCTGAGCAGATCTTACGGCAAAAATGAACATAGGCACGAAATGCCTCGAAAGAGATCGTTAAGGATATTTTTACTAAATGGGTATTTGCTGCCATTTGGCAAAAATAAAATTGTGTCAGTTCAGGATATCTGCATTCGTGATTTTGGATTTGCAAAAAGAGTTCTTTTTATCGATGAATCCGCACAGACCGGCGTTATTCTAACTCGAAGTTGGAGAAAAGCCTTAGAGGTATTCATGTCATTTGCGGCCCTGTCCATCCATTATCTAGCCTGTAATACTAAAACACAAAATGAGTTCAAATTAAGACTCAGAGAAGTAACCAACTCAAAATACTGGATTAAGATACTTGAATTGGAAAAGATGCAAGAGTGATATTAAGAGGTCAGATATGAAAAAGAATAAACGCGTAATTTTGCATATAGGGACGATTAAGACGGGTTCTACATCTATTCAAGAGACACTCGGTCGAAATAGCTTTAATCTCAGAAAATACAATCTATATTATCCGCCGGAGAAACCGTTTAATCATATTACGAGCTTCATACCGATTTTTATTGATAAACCAGAGGAAATGCCAGATTACAAAAAGCAAGGATTAAATTCAAGGGAAGCTAAAAAACTTTGTGACGACCTAGAACGTTATTGGATTAGACAGTTTGAAATCTGTGATTGTGACAATTTTATTATTAGTGCTGAAACATTATCATCATCAAGTGTTCATCAGGGAGTAATAAAAAGAATTAAAAAGTTTCTAGACAGATATTTTGATGAAATATCGGTCGTATTATATTTGCGGCATTATCAGACAATGATTCCAAGTACTATTCAGCAAATGATTAAAAATGGATTCGCTATAGGTACATTTGATGAATTGCTTGAATCAATATTAAAACTTTCAGATTCTGACATGGCGTATACAAGTATTATCAAGCGTTGGGCAGCGATGTTCGGCGACCAGTTAATCGTTAGACCGTTTGACCGTAAAGTGTTGGTGAAAGGTGATATTATTCATGACTTTATAAATGCTGTTAACGTTTCGGTTGAAATGTCAGATATTGAGATGACCAATATGAACCAGTCTCTCGGTCAATATGCTTTATCAATTCTAGAGAAATTTAATATTAAGTATCCTGTTATTAAAGACGGAAGACCAAATTTAGAAAGAGCTTTGCAATCATCTCATATCCCAGTACATGTTTATGAGAAGTGTAAAGATATAAAATTTGATATAGCAATCAAGTATTCAAAAGAACAAGCAGATATGTTGAATGCAGAAATTGATTACGTTAACAAGTATTTTAAAAATGGATATTTATTCAATCATGTCAAACAATCAGATTCACGAACTAATTTCCCATCAATGCAAGATGTACCGGAAGATTTCTATCTTGAGCTGATCAACAATTACCATAGAATGATTGGCAACCTGAAGAATAAAATTAATCAGCTTGAAAAGGCGAATGATTCGAAAAACGAGTTCATGAGAAAATCATTTGATCTATATAACAAAAATGGTCGTAAACCTGTCATCATATTCAAAAACGTTATATTATATTTTAAGTGTAAAATATTTGGACTGCCGGGGTTTGATAATGCTATGTACCAGTTTGAACACCCGTATTCAACTGACCGCGCCAAGGATTCATTACTTCATTATCTTATTCGAGGCAATTATCTGGGATACAATCCAAACTCGAATTTTGATACCATGCAATATGTTTTCCAAAATCCCGAGCTGATAATTAGTGGCCAAAATGCTTTGATTCATTCAATTAGAAAAGCGGAGATATAAATGAATTTAACAAAACAACTTGAAACGGCGAAAAAAGCTGCGATTCTTGCCGGTGAACAGATCATGAATGTCTATAAAACTGATTTTTTTGACATGATCGATATTAAGGCTGATAGAAGCCCGCTAACAGTTGCTGACTCAGTGGCCAACAAGGTGATCTCTGACCTGCTTCTTGAAACTTTCCCGGATATAAGCGTACTGTCGGAGGAAAGTTTGGAGGATAAAAGCCGATTGCAAAATGATTGGTGCTGGATTGTTGATCCTTTAGACGGCACAAAGGAATTTATCAAGAGAAATGGCGAATTCACAGTCAATATTGCTTTGTCGTATCAAGGTCACCCAGTTCTTGGAGTCATTTATGTGCCAGTTCAAAAAACATTATATTATGCTTCTGATGGGATCGGGTCTTTCAAAGAGACAGAAAAGCAGACAAAAAAAATTCATACATCAAGCAAGACGAGAAATTTATCACTTGTTTGCAGCAAATCGCACGCTTCAATACAGCTGACAAATCTAATTAATGAGCATCAAAATCAGATTGCAAAAAAGGTTTCTGCTGGTAGTTCATTAAAAGGGGCAATGGTTGCGGAAGGGTCTGCAGATGTCTACTACCGGTTTGGTCTAACACACGAGTGGGATACTGCCGCAATGCATTGCATTGTTGAACAAGCAGGTGGCATCTTTCGTCAGATGGATCATAGCAAAATGACATACAATCGCAGAGATACTTTAAATGAGAAGGGCTTCTATGCCATAAACTGCGCAGAGAACCTCTGGGTTTGATCGCAAGCAAATTGTGCAATTAACAGGAGAGAAAGCATGAAAGAGTTAACACATTTGGATCAGTTGGAAGCTGAAGCTATTTACATCATCCGTGAGGTGGTTGCTGAATGTGAACGGCCAGTGATGCTATATTCAATTGGGAAAGACAGTTCCGTCATGCTGCAACTGGCAATTAAAGCCTTCTATCCAGAGAAGCCGCCTTTCCCATTCCTTCATGTTGATACGACTTGGAAGTTTAAGGAAATGCTCGAGTTTAGGGACAAAAGAGCAAAAGAGCTGGGGATAGAGATGCTGGTTCACACTAACGATGACGGTGTTTTGCGGGGCATCAATCCCTTTGACCATGGTGCTGCTTATACAGATATCATGAAAACCCAGGCATTGAAGCAGGCTTTGGACTTGTACGGCTTTACAGCTGCTTTTGGTGGAGGTCGGCGTGATGAGGAAAAATCGCGAGCCAAGGAGCGTGTGTTTTCTTTCAGAAATAGCAATCATGCCTGGGATCCCAAGAATCAGCGCCCCGAGATGTGGAAATTATATAATACGCGCTTAAATAAACGAGAGAGTATCCGTGTGTTTCCGTTGTCAAACTGGACAGAAAAAGATATTTGGCAGTATATCAAGCGAGAAAATATTGAAATTGTACCTCTCTATTTCGCAAAAATTCGTCCTTTCGTCGAACGAGATGGCAATATCATCATGGTAGATGATGACCGGCTGGATCTCAAGGCTGGCGAGGAGGTTCAACGAGACTGTATTCGTTTCAGAACCCTGGGCTGTTATCCGCTTACTGGTGGCTTCCGCTCAACAGCTGCAACGCTGGATGCGATTATCGAAGAGACGCTTAGTGCCGTTTCTTCTGAAAGAACTTCTCGCGTGATTGACAATGAGGCAGCTGGAAGTATGGAGAGAAGAAAAAGAGAGGGTTACTTCTAATGAAAAGCATACTGAAATTCATCACCTGCGGTTCCGTTGATGACGGCAAGTCAACACTCATTGGACACATGCTATATGACGCGAAAATGTTATTTGCTGACCAAGAGAAGGCTCTTTTGTTGGATAGTAAAATTGGTAGCAACGAAGGGTGCGTTGATTACTCATTGCTGTTGGACGGACTTATGGCTGAACGTGAGCAGGGAATAACGATAGATGTTGCATACCGCTATTTCACAACATCGAATCGTTCGTTTATTGTTGCGGATTGTCCCGGACATGAAATGTATACTCGCAATATGGCAGTTGGCGCTTCGTTTGCTGATCTGGCAGTCATTTTGGTTGATGCATCCAAAGGCGTTTTGCCTCAAACCAAGCGGCACTCTAGAATCTGTAGGTTAATGGGGATTCGTCATTTTATTGTAGCTGTTAATAAAATGGATTTGATTGAATACGATCAACATCGATTTGAAGAAATCGAAAGTGACATTAGGCGGCTCTTTTCTGACTTTGACCTCAATACACTTCTAATCATACCGGTATCTGCAACAGTTGGAGATAATATCACTGAACTGTCGGCCAATACTTCATGGTATCAAGGGCAATCAATGCTCACACATTTAGAGCGTATTGATGTACAAGCCTCAATCGACAGAAAGGACTTCACATTACCTGTTCAACGAGTTAGTCGGCCGAATCAGACATTTAGGGGTTATCAAGGACAGATTGAAACAGGTAGTATAAATGTGGGTGATGAGATTATAGTTTTGCCCAATAATGAACGTGCAAAAGTTTCAAGGCTATTAGTTACCGATGCTGATGCTGAGTCGGCAAATGCGGGCCAACCGATCACCTTATGCTTAAATCGTGAAATTGATGTTTCAAGAGGCTGTGTTATCGTCAAGGAAGCCCAGCCAGAAATATCGGATATGATTACAGCGAGTATTCTCTGGATGGATAGTGAGGAACTCATTGTTGGAAGAAACTATCTTTTCAAGTGTGGAACAAAAACCATACCAGCTTCGGTTATGGCGATAAAGCATAAAGTTGATATCAATTCTGGCCAGCATATTTCAACCGACAAGCTGTTTAAGAACGAAATTGCAAAAGTTGATATTGCTTTTGCTGAAAAGATTGTCGTCGAAAAGTTTGCTATCAATCCAACTTTGGGGAGTTTCATCCTGATGAACAGGATCAGTAACCAAACATCTGCTGCAGGGATAATTGAGCATTCACTGAGAAGATCATCGAATGTTGTATGGCATCAGACCGAAATCACACGTGAATCCCGGTCTGAACAAAAAGGTCAAAAGCCTTTGACACTTTGGTTTACAGGTCTGTCTGGATCAGGCAAATCAACACTTGCTAATGCGGTTGAGAAGGAATTGCACATAATGGGTAAACACACAATGCTGTTGGATGGTGACAATATTCGTCATGGTTTGAATAAGAATCTTGGTTTTAAAGAGACGGATCGTGTTGAGAATATCCGACGAATTGCAGAGGTTGCAAAACTGATGAATGATGCCGGACTGATTACTTTGACTTCGTTTATATCACCATATTCTAAAGATCGTGAAAATGCCAAGGAGATTATCGGACCTGGATTCATTGAAATTTATGTTTCGACTCCGTTAGAAGAATGTGAACGCCGCGATGTCAAGGGGCTATATGCAAGGGCTAGGGCGGGCGAAATACCTAATTTTACTGGTATTTCCAGTCCGTATGAAGAACCAATAGATCCAGACATTGAAATTAATACATCCACGCTTAACATTCATAATGCAACAATGGCTGTGATTGAAAAGATCAAAGAATATCTGTGATCATATTATGAATATTAACCTAGTAACATTCTAGCTGATTATTGGGGGAACCGGATGGGAAAACGTCCAATTGACAAACCACATTTCCTCGTCATCCTCGGCGTCCTCGGCGCATCCTTCTCGGCCATCTTTGTCCGGCTGGCGGATGCGCCGTCCAATGTCCTGGTCTTTTATCGTCTCCTGATCGCATCAGTCATCCTCATACCGCTGGCTGTCCGGGAACTTGTCCGACTTAAGCATCGCCCGCAGTTTAGGTATCTGTGGCTAGCCGCGGGCAGCGGCCTTTTTCTCGGTCTGCACTTTGCCGCCTACTTTGAGTCCCTGCGGCTGACCAGCATTGCGTCATCGGTTATTCTGGTTGATACTGAAATTTTCTTTGTGGCGCTGGCCATGTATGTTATTTTGCGTGAGAAGATCTCTCGGATTGGCTGGCTGGCAATTGGCGTCGCTTTTGCCGGCGTCCTGATCATCGCCTTCGCGGATGCCGGGCAGGGGGATCATGCCCTGACCGGCGATCTGCTGGCCTTGTCCGGAGCGGCCTGTATGGCCGTCTACACCATCTTCGGCAGGATCTGCCGAAGGCACTTGTCGACCACGCTCTACACCTGGGTTGTCTATGCTTCCGGAACGCTGACGATCCTGGTCATTCTGGCCATTCAGCAGACACCGCTTTTCGGATACGCTCCGATTAATCTGCTAGCTGGCCTGGGATTGGCGGTTGTCTGTACCTTGCTCGGACACAGTGTCTTCAGCTGGAGCCTCAAGTACATTCAACCGTCTTATGTCGCGACGGTCAAGCTGCTGGAGCCGGTCTTTGCCACGGTGCTTGGACTTTTGATCTTTATCGAGATTCCGCCGCTTCAGGTCATCCTGGGCGGTTTCGTTGTCATTATCGGCATCTTTCTTCTGATCAAAAGTCCACGCTGACTCAACACATCTTCAGGAAATAGTCATGCACAGTCAAGCTGTCTGTCAGTTCAGGATGAAACGATGTCACCAGCATGTTGTCCTGTCTGGCCGCTGCAGTCCGGCCATAGACACTGGCCAGCACCTCGACGTTATCCTTGGCAGACTCGATCTGTGGTGCCCGAATGAATGTCATGGGGATTGCCCCGATTCCAGCAAAATTCGATTCGGCGAAAAAACTGCCGAGCTGGCGGCCGTACGCGTTGCGTTTGGCCGTGATGGCCATGCTTCGAAATCCCGAGACTCGGCTGTCATCGACCTGGCTGGCTAAAAGGATCAGACCGGCACAGGTGCCAAAGACCGGCGTGCCTTGCCGGATGCATTGGTTCAGCGGGTCAAACAGTCCGGTCTCGTGGAGCAGTTTGCTGATCACGGTGCTCTCGCCGCCGGGCAGTACAAGGCCGTCCAGTTTCCTGTTGTCGAGATCCTGAAGATGGCGGATCTCAAAAGTTTCGGCACCCAGTTTATTGAGCGCCCTAATGTGCTCGGAAAATCCGCCCTGGAGCGCTAATACGCCGATCATCAGACGCCCCGGTTGGCCATCAGGAGCTCAATTTCCTGCTCGTTGATTCCGACCATGGCATCCCCGAGATCCTCAGACAGTTCAGCCAGTATAATTGGATCGTTGAAGTTGGTGACTGCTTTGACGATGGCCTGGGCACGGCGCTCAGGATTACCAGACTTGAAGATACCGGATCCGACGAAAACGCCTTCGGCGCCCAGCTGCATCATGAGGGCGGCATCGGCCGGTGTCGCAACGCCGCCGGCCGCGAAGTTGACGACCGGCAGTTTGCCGGTATCATGGACTTCCCGAATCAGTGGATAGGGCACTTGCAGATCTTTGGCCAAGACGAATAATTCATCGTCGCGGGCGGCCTGGACCTGACGGATCTGCTTTTGGATGAGGCGCATGTGCCGAACTGCCTGTACGATGTCACCGGTGCCCGGCTCACCTTTTGTCCGGATCATGGCCGCGCCCTCGGCGATCCGTCTGAGCGCTTCGCCCAGGTCCTTGGCGCCACAGACAAAGGGAACATCGAATCCGGTCTTGTCGATGTGGTGAATATCATCAGCGGGAGAGAGCACTTCGCTTTCATCGATGTAATCAATCTCGATCGCCTGTAGGATACGGGCTTCGGTGAAGTGGCCGATCCGGCACTTGGCCATGACGGGAATCGAAACAGCCTGTTGGATGCCCTTGATCATCTTGGGATCACTCATCCTGGAAATGCCGCCGACCGCGCGGATATCTGCTGGAATGCGCTCCAGTGCCATGACCGCGCAGGCTCCTGCTGCTTCGGCGATTAGAGCCTGTTCCGGATTGGTGACGTCCATGATAACGCCGCCCTTGAGCATCTGCGCGAGGTTCTTGTTCAGTTCGTATCGGTTATCCATATCGTTTGCCTTTCCTTGCATTAATCTCGTTTGTGGCTATAATCATAAACAGCAACTGGACTTAAGAGAAGAGCCAGATATGGTTTATTTTATGGTACCAGATTGAGAGGCTTCGAATGATTACGATCCGACTGGATGCAACGAAACCTGAACCGATGTACGAACAGCTGTATCAGCATATCCGGCAGGAGATCACAGGCGGTGGCCTGATGGCGGGCAGCCGCCTGCCGTCCAAGCGGCAGCTGGCAGCACACCTGCACTGCAGCCTGAACACGGTTCAGGCTGCATACAGCCAGTTGGTTGCTGAAGGATACCTTGATGCCCGACCGAAAAGCGGTTATTACGTCCGGCGACTGGAAGGTGTCGTTGCTTTGGATGTTCAATCCTTTGAATTCCGTAAAGCAGTGGATAACAAAAAGGAGTATGCCTATGACTTCTCATACCAGGGGGTCGACCAGACCAGTTTCCCGTTTTCGACCTGGCGGAAAATTGCTCGCCAGATCAGCACTGAATTCGAGTCGGAGTTCCTCAAGACTGGAGATCCACAAGGCGATCCGAATCTGAGATCGACCATTTCAAACTATCTGAGACAGGCCCGGGGAGTCTATTGCCAGCCCGAGCAGATCGTGATCAGTTCAGGAACGGAATTGCTGCTGTTGCTGTTAATCCAGCTCTTCGAAAAAGACAAGGTATTTGCGATTGAGTCGCCTGGCTATGAAAAGCTCGGCCAGATTTTCAGGAGCAACAGGGCAGCGTTTGTGCCGATCGCTCTGGATGAATCCGGCATGCTGCCGGACCAACTGGCCAAAAGCGGCGCCGACGTGGCCTGTATCACACCGTCCCACCAGTTTCCGACGGGGGTCATCATGCCGGTCAACCGGCGTATCCAACTGATGAATTGGGCCAATGAAAAGCCTGGCCGTTATATTATCGAGGACGACTACGACAGCGAATTTCGTTTCGACGGGCGGCCGATTCCCAGCCTTCAGGGTATAGACCGTGCGGGGCGTGTCATTTATCTGGGATCGTTTTCCAAATCCATCTCGCCATCCCTTCGCATCAGCTATATGGTGCTGCCGCCTGATCTGGTTCGAACCTACCATGACCGGCTGGGGTTTTACATTTGTCCTGTTCCCGGCCTGGCTCAGAAAACACTGAATAGATTTATTGAGGATGGTCATTTTGAGCGGCATCTCAACCGCATGCGCATCTGCTATAAGGATAAGCGTGAGACCTTGGTTGGTGCTGTTCACGACGACTTGCCGAATGTTAGCGTTCTTGGTGCCAATGCCGGCCTTCATCTGGTTGTCGAAGCCAGAACGGTACGCGACGAATTAGATCTGATCCGTCTGGCTGATCAGGTCGGCGTCAAGCTTTATGGGATTTCGTCTTTCTATTCAAATCCTGTAAAAATGAGGGGCGATCCAAAGCTGTTGCTGGGGTTTTCGGCACTTGAGAAGCCAGAGATTATCGCAGCGGTCAAACTCTTGAAACAGGCTTGGGAAGGCGCAGACTGCGGCTGATTTGGGCGAAGCAGCCTATCTGAGGAAAAGATCAGTCAACAACTCAATGCCAACTGCTGTTCTGAACAAACTATTTTTCAGACTCATTATTGACTGAACGGGCAGCTGATCTTCATCAGCGTTGACTAGAAAATCCGCTTCGACCAGAATCTGATGATCCAAGTCCTGAATCGAATCGTAGGTATGGTGATGCGCGATCAGCCAGCAGACGCGGTCGATGACAGCCTGATCCAGCTCAAAGCTTTGCAGCAGAGACCTGGCCTCTGAAGGTCCTTCGATCTCCTGATAGGTGCCGGCGCTACTGCAATATTTCTTCTCACTGACCTTGATCCCGATATCATGGGTCAGTGCTGCAGCTTCGAGTATGAATTGCTGTTGATCGTCCAGCGCCTCCCGTTCCCCGATGATCCTGGCGAAGCTGTGGACCTTGATCAAATGGTTGATCCGTTTTCGATCACCTTCAAAATAGCGGGTCATCGCTAGAAGGATTTCTGACAGGGTGCTCATAAATTTCTCCTGATCGCTTTGTTGGTGGCAGGTATATAGTCAGATCTTAGCATAATCTGAACCTTGATGGATAGCAGCCAGCTCGTGGAACGCTGGATATGTGATCCCGACTCGCTGGTTGGCTGAAAAAACCGGACCGGAGCGTGAGGGATTAACCTTTGCTCCGGCCCGGCTGAGTCAATCAAAATGAATGCAAGCGTTTAAAAGTCGTACTCGATCACGCCCCAGTCGGTGTTCTGGCGCCTGACGGCGTTGGATTCGGACATGGCGTCAATCTCATCTGCTGTTACCGAGCGGCCGAGCTGCTGTGACAGGAAGATGCCTTCGCTAACCAGCATGGTCTGCAGGGCAATCCAGGGCGTATCGTAGCGGGTCTCATCGGTCAGCTCATCATTGAGGTAAGCCAGCCAGTGGCGCTGGTTGTCATCGAAGAGGGCGTTCTGGGGATTGACCACGAGATCCAGTCGCTGGTTGAAGGGGATGTTGAGTTTTTTATCGATGTGCATGCCGTTTTCGATTCCGTAGAATTCCAGGTCGAGCGGCTGCTTGGCTGCCAGCTCCGGGTTGGCCATTGGGCCACCATAGGCATCGAGATTGACGAATTTCAGGCCGCCTTTGCTGCCGGTGATGAAGTTGGATCCCAACTGGTCGATGTTGACGGCCCAGGATTCAACGATATCCATGGTCAGGCCGTTTTTGAACCGGGCCAGGCCAACCCCGAAGTCCTCAACCTCATAGGGCTTGCCGCCCAGCAGTTTATCATCGATTTCGATCTCCTGGTAGGCTGCGCCGAAAACACAGTCCAGCTGGGGCATGCCCATGGCAAACAGCATTTGCGAAATGCGGTAGACGCCCATGTCGAACAGGGGGCCGTGGCCGCCAAATTCAGCTGAGAAGAAGTCTGGTGAGAGGAACTGGATATCCGCGCCAGGCCGGCCCAGACGACGAAAACCATAGGTTCTGGCATGGTAGATCCTGCCCAAGTCGCCCCGGGCGATCATGTCGCGGGCGACCCGGCTCTGCATGTTGAAGATTGAGCTGATCTGGATAGCCAGTTTCTTGTTGAAGACCTTCTGGGCGTCGTAAAGCAGCTTGGCGTCTCTGTAGCTGCCGGCCATGGGCTTTTCACAATAGACGTGTTTGCCGGCTTTCATCGCTGCGATCGAGATCGGAACATGCAGGTTGTTGTGGACGCAGACATCAACGGCGTCGATATCGTCGCGTGCCAGCAGGTCGCGAAAATCTGTATAAAGATCAGTGACGCCGTATTTCTCGCCCCATTGGTCGAGAACCTTTCGGCTGATATCCGCGCCGCAGACGATTTTGACGTCGGGGATCTTCTCCCAGACGGTCATATGGCGCTGAGAAATCACGCCGGTGCCGATAATGCCAATCCGTATTTCTTTCATGATAGACCTCCGACTTCTTGAATTTGAGTGATTCATATTCATTATAGATCTGACAGAACAGTCCAAACCACCGATAAAACGACCAGTGCTGCTCACAAATATGACTTTTTCACTGGTTTGCGCAGAATTACAATATTTATTTTTACCGATTGGGATCTCTCATTGTAATTCCAGTACGACATCAAAGCTTGCTCCGTATCGATTAATGAGTCTGTTATCTGGATTGATGATACAACAATCGTTATTGACATATGCCAACAACATGCTTAGACTCAAACGGTATGCATTTGAATAGAATATTCATATATGAAAGGATGAAACGTGGAGATATTTTTAGACTGCCTGCCCTGTGTTTTGAAGCAGGTCCTGGAAGCTTCAAGATTGTCAACTGAAGATACAGCAAAACAAACAGCTATTATAGCTGATGCACTGGATATTCTATCTGATTACCAGCATTACAGCTGCTCACCGCATCTGGTACAGGTTATGCATCAGGTGGTCAAGCGCCATACGGGTATTCAAGATCCGTATCAAAATATCAAGGCTCGTGATATCCGTGAGGCAAAGATTGTCTATCCTGCTCTTGAGGCGCTGCTTAAGTCAAGGGAAAACAGCTTGTATTGGGCGCTGAAGATCAGTGCAACCGGCAATATCATCGATTCAGCCCTTTTCAAGGATGTTGACATTCAAGGCAGTCTCAAAACTGAGTTGGAAAAGCCCTTTGCGATTTGCGACCTGGCTGTTTTTGAAGAAAAACTCAAAACTGCGCGAAAAGTCCTGATTATTGGCGATAATGCAGGCGAAACCGTATTCGATCGGGTGTTGGTCAACTGGCTATCAGAAAAGGACGTTGTCTATGCTGTTCGCAGCCAGCCGATTATCAATGACGCAACCCTGGTTGAAGCGCAAGCGTCCGGTCTGGATCAATATGGACATACAACACTGGTCAGCACCGGTTGCAGCGCGCCAGGCGCAGTTCTGGATCAATGCAGCGAAGCGTTCATGACTGTGTTTGAGCAGGCAGATCTGGTGATTAGCAAAGGCCAGGGAAATTATGAAGCGTTGGCGGGATGCTCACGCCCCGTGTTTTTTCTGTTGAAGGCAAAATGTCCGATGATTGCCGAACGTTTGAATATCACATTATATGATTATGTCTTTCAATATGCAAAAGGTTCCACTGACCAGATCAACTGATAATATTTATTTTTGCTTGTTTGGCATCTAAAATCATTGTTTTTTGGCTGGGTGCTTTTTTCAACCCGGTTGACCTGTCAACCGGCAAAAAGGAAAAGTGGCTTGGAAAATTCCCTGCTCCATTGCACGCGTTCTCAATGTACTATTTTCTCGAATTGAAGAAAATTCTGCCAAGATTTACTTGGAGAAATTTTTGCGACGCGTGCCAGTGTGGTAGCCTGTCTTTCTAAAACCATCCAGATATTGTGCATGTGATACTAATAGTGGCTTGAATAATTGGTAATATTACACCGATCATATAATAAAACTTAAAAAACATTAAAAGTTATCTTGATTATCAAAGCAATTCGCAATACAATGGAAATTGTGGTTTTTTCGAATTCAACGAAGAGAGAGGGGTATGTTCTATGCACGGACCATCCACGAAGTGGAAAAAAGACCGGTCATCACCGATCAAGGAACTGTTGGGGAAATGGCTGTTTCTGATATATGCCATCCTTTATGCCAGCTTCATGTTTGTCAATGTGACCAGCCCGGAGTTTATGGGCAACGACATCGGCGGCATCAACGTCGCCATTGCCTATGGGTTTATCCTGATTATCGTTGCCATGCTCCTGGCAGTTGCCTATAACCACGTCTGCACCAGCGTGGAGCGGATCATGAACAGGACAACGGAAGAGATCCTCGCGGAAGAATGCGAGCTGGACGAGTATGAAGATGAAGATGAAGACGAAGACGAGGAGGAGGAACACTAAATGAACTATATAGCATCACCCTGGGCGGTTATTATCTTTCTAGTCTTCATCGCTATGGTTTTGGGTATATCCTTTCATTTTGCCCGTAAAATGAAATCTTCAAAAAGCTACTTCGCGGCCGGCGGCCAGATTCACTGGGCGGTCAACGGCGTAGCATTTGCCGGTGACTATCTCTCAGCCGCATCTTTCCTAGGCATCTGCGGCATGATTGCCATTTACGGCTATGACGGATTCCTCTATTCAATCGGTTACCTGGCCGGCTGGATTGTCGCGCTGTTTGTCATTGCCGAGCCGATGAAGCGCATGGGTAAATACACCTTCACCGATGCGTTGGACAAGAAGTTCAACTCCAAAGGCATCCAATTGGTGGCCGGGATCAGCACCCTGATCGTTTCAGTGTTCTACCTGATTCCGCAGATGGTCGGCGCCGGCGCGCTGGTCACACCGCTCTTGGGTCTGCCCAACTGGGCGGGGGTCGTGATCGTCGGCGTTGTCGTAACCCTGATCGTAACGACTGCGGGCATGGCTTCGACGACCTATGTCCAATTTCTCAAGGGCGGCCTGCTGATCGTCTTTTCGCTGGTGCTGGTCTTCCTGGTCCTGTCACGCGGCATCTCAACAGCTCCAGACCAGGGCGGCGACGTGCCGTATCATGAATTTATCACATTGCAGGCAACCCAGGTTGAAGACGGTCAGCTTGCGCTGGCAGACGACTCCTATACTATACTGTCGGATTTTCGCGACAGCGCGGATCTGCACTTCGCCCGGCTGAGCCAGGATGGTCTGGTTTCGGTCTGGCAGATCAATGATGAGACCGGTGAGCTGACCGAAACGCAGTATATCGCCGAACTAACCGATGGCCAGGTACTTTACAACGGCCTGCCCAAAGAAGACGGCGCCTTTTACCAGGTCGGTCATGTCAGCGATGTCGATAGCGACACCGCTTTTAAGGAAGGCAACCTCAACCTGGTCAGTTTCATTGAGACAATCAAGGACAGCACGGTGATTCGCTGGGGCAAAACCGTGATCACGGATGACATTGGCAAGACCACGGTTTACTACCAGATTCCGACGGACGGCGCAGATGTACTCAAACCCGGTCTCAAGTACAAGGTGGATTCAGCCAAAGGCGCGACACCCCTGAACAAGCTCGATTTCCTGTCGCTGATGCTCGCGCTGTTTTTAGGAACAGCCGCGTTGCCGCATATCCTGATCCGCTATTACACGGTTCCCAATCCGGCCTCGGCCCGCAAATCCACCATTGTCGCGATCGGCGCGATTGGATTGTTCTATGTCCTCACGCTCTACCTTGGTCTTGGATCCATGGTGAGCGGCGTCATCGACTTGACCAATGACAACATGTCGGCACCGCTCTTAGCCAAGTCGTTTGGTGTCACGATCTTCGCGATCATCTCAGCCCTGGCGTTCGCGACCGTGCTGGGCACCGTCAGCGGCCTGATCGTTGCTTCGTCGGGTGCGGTAGCCCATGACCTGATCAATCGCTTCATGGGCGTCAAGATGACCGACAGCAAGAAAGTCTTCACAGCTAAAATCGCGTCAGTCGTGGTCGGCGTGATCGCCATATTGCTGGGTATCGCCTTCAACGGCATGAACGTCTCGTTTCTAGTCGGCTGGGCTTTTGCGGTTGCCGCTTCGGCCAACCTGCCGGCGATCGTCATGGTGTTGTTCTGGAAGCGGACAACCAGTTACGGCGTCGTAGCCGGTGTCGCCACCGGCCTCGTATCGTCGCTGGCGATGATCCTGCTGTCGCAGACGACATTCGACAGCGTCTACCACCTGGTCGGCGTCAAGGCTCCGATCCCGTTCAGCAACCCGGCGATCTTCTCGGTGCCGCTGAGCTTTATCGCCCTCGTAGTCACATCGCTGCTGACCCAGAACAAAAAGAAGAACCAGACCAAGCCCGAGGCTGTCGAAGCTGCGGCAAACTCATAAACCAAACGGATTGAGACAAACAAAACAGGCCGCCAGAGCATGCTTTGGCGGCCTGTTCATTGCCCGGACATGATAAAATATAAGTAGGGGCTGGATGGACCCAGCCGTTAAACTCGTCCAATAAGAACAGACCATACAATATGAAATTATCGGTCAAGGCAATTGCCTCAAGCTGATCATCATATTTGCTGCCTTGCACAAAGGGGGCAACCCATATGAAACCAAGAAAAAGCCTGTTGCTACTGCTGATCGGGCTATTGGTGCTTGCGCTCAGCGGCTGCATCAACATTCCCGGCGCCAATGGCGTCAAAGCTGTTGGCGGCGGTGCGATTGACACGGCCAGCGAAACCGAAGACGGGAAGGCGATATTCGCTTTCAATGTCCAGATCACCCAGGAACCCGAAGAAGAGCCGGGTGAAACAGAGCAACTGGAAGCCAGAGGACGATTCCAACTGGTGGATATTCCAGCGGGTTTCTCGATCAATGCTGACGTCGAGGCGGTTCTTTACAATAGTGTGGCCGGCGGGGACAACTGGCCGGCTGACAGTATGTTCTTCGGAGCGATTCACGATCCGGACAAAAAAGTTGAAGGTGACGAACTGTATGTCTCAATCCTGGCGCAGCACATCCAGGAACCCGAGAACGGCGAATACTTCATTCTGGTGACTGTCTCAGACGCTGACAGCATTCCAATTTATGAAAATGGCGGCTTTGTTGATGCCGGTCGCATTAAAATCTGGATTCGATAAAGCGATGTCCAGGCGACTGCGAGAGTCAAGATGGGTCCATCCAACTGAAAAGGCCGATCCGGGGAAGCCCGGAGCGGCCTTTTAGAGATTCATGCAAAAAGAGAAATTTATGATTTAGTTTTCATGACAATCACTTCTGCTTAATCCAGAACTGAGCACCGCAAGCATTGCACTCAGCATGGATCTGGCCGGCAACAATATTCTCGCGCGACACATCAATCGGCGGCAGCGGCGCGGAACCTGAGCCGGTGATATAGCTTTGTGTTGCTGGCATATGACCGACGGACGCCGGCCCCATGACCACAACGCCTGTCCCTGTGATCGGCTTGTCAGTTTTGATTAATGTTGAAAGACATTTCGGGCAATAGGGGACACCATCCTTTTTCAAGCGTGCTTTCAGTTTGTGCCGAGATATGAAACCTGGTTTGTTGCTGTCCAAGATCATCCACTCCTTTTGACAAGACTTTGCTGTGTATCGTTCTAAAGCAGCTTCAGAACGACAACAAGTCGGGTGTGATGGCTTCCGATAGATTAATGTAGATCAATTAATCATAACATATGCTATTAATTATATCAATATATTCACATGGATATGGTTATAAAATCTTTTCAAAAGGTCAATTGAACGTTTGATATATCATGAAAAGATGATATGTGATTTGAGTTTCGTATTATCCAGATGTAAGCTGAGTCCCTTGAATGCGAAACTTTCGTGCAGCATTTACTTGGCGCCGAATCCGCGGTTTTCTTTGAAACCGGCGTGAGATATACGATGGATTATGACGAGGAAGGTTCGATTGATGTTGTTAGCTGATGTTGAAAATTATGATTTGTCACACGATACGTACACATAGACATGATGAAACTGAGTTGGCCGTGAAGCGATAAATCAGCAAGCGCCCCGCGAATTTACGGGGCGCTTGCTGCAGCAAAAGGCAAATACGATCAGATGGCTTTATTCCGCGGGTATGCTCGGGATGGCAACATCGACATCAATATCTTTGTTGTAATCGACACCGTCGAGCCTGAAGCCGAACATTTGGTAGAAATCCTCCCAGTAGCCCTCGATATCGCAGTAATCCTGGACATTGTCGTTGTTGATCTTGGACCAGATCTCATCGACTTCGGACTGGACTTCTTCTTTCATTTCCCAGTCGTCCAGCCTGATTCGGCCGGCATCATCGACGATTGGCGAATCGATGAACAGCTTGTCATGGAAAAGGCGATACATCTGCTGGATGCAGCCTTCATGCAGGCCTTTGGCCTTCATGATCTTGTAGAGCAGGGAAATGTAAAGCGGTACAACCGGGATCGCCGCGCTGGCCTGCGTGACCAGCGCCTTGTTGACCGAGATATAAGCATTGACCTTAGGATTCTGGGCTGTCATCTTGACGGCGGTGTCATAAAGGTGCTTCTTGGCCTGACCGATGCTGCCGTTGCGGTAGATCGCGTGGGTCAGCTCGGGTCCGATATACGAGTAGGCGACAGTCGTGACCTGATCGGCCAGGCAGCCAGCCTGATCCAATGCTTCAATCCAGTCCTGCCAGTCTTCGCCGCCCATGACCTTGACGGTGGCTTCGACTTCCTCATCAGTCGCCGGCTCGATTGAAACCTCTGAAATAGAATTATCGTTGAGATTGATCGTGATGTTGTTGTATGTCTGGTCTTTTGTCTTGAGCACAGAATTATAAACGGTACCGTCCGGCATGGTGCGGCGGGGCGCCGCCAGACTGTAGATGACCATGTCAATTTTGCCCAGATCCTGCTTGATCAGGTCGATTGTCTGCTGCTTGATCTCAGGCGAAAAAGCGTCACCGTTGATTGTCTTGGCGTAAAGCCCCTCGTCTGCGGCGAACTGCTCAAAAGCTGCCGAGTTGTACCAGCCGGCGGAAGCTGTGCGTTTGCCGCTGGCCGGCTTGTCGAAGATGATGCCGATCGTATCCGCGCCTGAGCCGAAAGCCGCGCTGATTCTGGATGCCAGGCCATACCCGGTCGAAGCCCCGATGACCAGGACTTTTTTAGGTCCGTTTACCGGTGGTTTGCTTTTGACATATTCGATCTGGTTGGCAACATTCCTGGCGCACCCTTCGGCATGTGCCGTGATGCAGATAAAGCCGCGTACTCTAGGTTCAACGATCATATGAATGCCTCCATTTTCGCGTTCGATGATTTGAAGCCGGACAATGACCTTCGGGATCCATCCGGTCTGTTAAAACGGTAGTCTATGCACCCCTTGTTGTCAAGGGGGTTAGCCGGATTTTGCCAAGCTATTCGCCTTGAAGAACCTGTAAGGGCGATACCGCCGGCGGCGTTGAAATTGTCAAAAACGTAATGCAGGCATCAGCTAGAAGACTAATCCCTGGTCAGTGATAGAATATATTGGCGTGAGGTCTCCAACAGGGCGGTTTCCTGTAAGATATCTTCAGGATTTTCAACCTTCAGTTCAATCCATTCCCGCATGCGTCGCCGGCCCAGCGGCTGGAAACAGACAGCCCGGCCCGTCTCGATCAGCTCGGCTGCCAGCTTTTCCGGCACCTTCAGTCCCAGCCCGTCCCCGACAATACAGGCCATCAGCTTGCCGTTGACATAATATGCGGGATACCCGAACATCTTGCCGGGCAGTACCTTGGGCATTTTGAACATCAATGGTTCGACAACTGCCTTGAGATCGATACTGTATTCAGCTTTGGCCATGGTGATCGCTCCTTTCAATGCCGAATTCCGGTTATCGGATAGCGGTCAGATTGCTCAGCTCAACTCGAATCTGATCCATCAGCTGATGGACGATTGGCTTGGGATTGTCCGTTTTGCAGATGCAGGCGGTGTGAAAATCGAAGCGGTGGTTGTCTGGCAAGTCAAAATACCGGAACCTGGCCTGGTCTTTGTAACCGAAGGATGTCGGAAAAACCGCGAAGTACTTTCCGCTTTCCAAGACCGCCAGCATGGCGTCAAAGTCCGAGACATAGCGGACGTGGCGTGCGATATCCAGATCATAGAAGCTGCCTTTTTGCGGCGGGCGGCTGTTGATTTTGATTTTGACCATGTCGGCATCTGCCCAGTCAGCTTCAGACACCTGGTCACTTTTAGCCCAGGGATGGCTGAGCGAGACAACGATTCTGGCTGGAACTGTCAGCAAGATGGCCGTCTCGTATTCTGACAGATCAACGTAAGATCCGAAATTGCTGAGGGCCAGGTCGATTTCGCCGTCTTCCAGATCCCGCCAGACCGCGGACAGGTTACCCGACGTCATGTCGACATGATCCTGGCCGCAGGTTGACTGGATCAGGCCGACCCAGGGCGTTACAATCTCGTTTTTGGGCAAGGCGTTGAAAAAACCAATGCTGACCGACTTTTCCACCTGGCGGGTCTCTTGACGGATCGTTTGCATCGCTTTGTCGTATTCGAGCTTGAGCCGGGCCAATTCCCTTTGGCAGATCCGTCCGGATTCGGTCAGGCTGATCTGCCGGGTGCTGCGGGAAAACAGACGGGTGCCCAGATCTTCCTCCATCTTGGCGATCTGCTGATTCAAAGCCTGCGGTGAAATGAACAGCTCACGCGCAGCCTGCGAAAAATTCAATCGTTCGGCCGCCTTGAGAAAACACTCGATCTTCCTGTAGTCGATCAAAATCACCGCCCCTTATCTTATGTGAATCTATGATGTGTATCAATTTCTATCATAACTGAATTGGCGGGATTATCAAGTTTTTCTTGCTAGTCGACAATTTATTTCGAATTGTCGATGCATCATCCTGAATTTATAATTGAGAGAGGACTTGAACGATTAACGATCATGAAGGGGTATTGATTATGCAAACACCCAAACAAGCCATTCTTGCGGCCTACCGTCAGCAGCAGCCGGACTTTGTACCGGTTGAAATATCCAGTCTGGGCGGCATCATCATGCCTGGTGACCGCTATTTCGGAGAAGATATTGAAGGCTATGACATGTTCGGCGTGCGCTGGACCCAACTGGGGCCGAACCCGGGGCTGGATGGCAATACGCCGACGCCAGGATACCGGCGGGTTAGTGACATTGCGAGCTGGCGGGCTGAACTGGAGATGCCGGCAGTCGAAGGCCTGCCGCTGCAAGCCATCTGGGGCGGCCAGATGAACGGGGTCGACCGCGATCAGGTTGCTGTCAGGTGCCTGATGCTGTCCGGCCTTTTTGAACGGCTCAATCAGCTGATCGGGATGGAAGACGCCCTGTGCGCATTCTACGAGGAACCGGAAGCTGTCAAGGACTTCTTTTCGGCCATGGCCGACTACAAGATCAAGTGCGTTGACCTGGCGGCGGACATCGCCGGACCGGATATCATCCTGATGCATGACGACTGGGGCATGAACACCAACCTCTTTTTCAGCCCGGAGATCTGGCGCGAATTCATCAAGCCGGAGGTCAAGCGGATCGTGGCCCATGTCCACCGACGCGGCATGATCTACGAGCACCATTCTTGCGGCTATATCACGCCGCTGGTCGGTGATATGGTGGAAATCGGTATCGACGCTGTCGGTCCGCTGAATATCTGCAACGATTTGAATGCTCTGAAAGAGGCTTATGGCAACCGCATCACCCTGATGGGCGGCGTCGACAACCAGCGCATCGACCGGCTGGATGTATCCGAGGCGGAAATCCGTGCCGAAGCCCGTCGGGTGATTGACCAGCTGGCCCCGGGCGGTGGGTATATTCCGACCGCGATCTTCACCAAACAGCGCACCGTCGACATTTTCTATCATGAAGTCGACCGCTACGGCAGAAATTTTTATCGGTGAACGTGTGAAAGATCGTCAGGTTGATGCTTCCAGTATAAACTGCTCGATGTACCGTTCCATGGCATAACCATAGAGGTCGAGCTCCTCATGATTCGCAAGATCCTTGATCATGGCCGGACAGTTATCGGATTGTCTAACCAGCCAGCCGGTCGTGATCAGGAGCTGTTCGCCCCGGCGCTTGAAGAGATAGCCGACGGCTTCGCTTGGGGTATGGATCATATCCTTTTCGGCATGGTCCTGGGCATCTTCTAGTTCGGCTTCGTCATCCAGGCTCATATCATTCGGATCGGAATAGATCATGGTTGTACCGTCAGCCAGAACGACTGCGTTGTCGAGGTTGTCAATGGCAAAACTGACAAATAGCCGGGTGTCCGGCGTTGCCAGTTCTTCAGCCAGATCTTTGTTCAGCCAGCCGGATTTGTAGAATGAAACCGCCTCGTCAACCTGCTTAGCCACCAGCAGATCATCTGTCGCGATGGTCTGCAGATTTTTCAGGGTTTCGTCGAGAAAACTGTCCCAGTCAAAGTATTCCAGCGGTAAAGACCTGTTCATTTGGACCCCTTTCCAATGTGTTGAGACTACAAGCTTGTAATCGTCCTAACCCTCCTGCTTCCATTATACAGTCCCGGTCAATTGATTGAAAATATGGTGCGGTCAATTTTGCCGATTTTGCCTATTCTGTTGTGCAGTCTGGACAATCTCGTGCGCGTTGATTTAGCGCCTGGCCCGGACTGTCTTGCTTTATAATGGAGTGTGTAAGTGCACAGTGGAGGACGAAATCATGGCAAAATCTCTAGAGATTCTAATTCTATATTATTCACAGACCGGCAACACCCAGAAAATCGCCAGGGCGATCCGGGACGGCCAGCGAGAGGCAGGACATCGGGTGGTGCTGAAAAATATCAGGCAGGCAACGTTTGACGAACTTCAAGACTATGACCTGATCGGTTTCGGATCGCCGATCTGGTATGAGATGACGCCCAATATGAGCCGGTTCGTCGAGCAGATGCCGGATCTTCCCGGCAAGATGGCCTTTTCATTCTGCACCCACGGCACGCTGCCGGCATTGTATTTCCCGCTGGTCATCCCGCGGCTGCAGCTTAAGGGGCTGACTGTGGTCGACTGGAAAGGCTGGTACGGCAACTGCGCGATCCAGATCTTCCCGGAGCCCTACTACACCGCAGGCCACCCGGACAGCCAGGATCTAGATGAGGCCATGGCGTTCGGCAAGGCTGTGGCCGACCAGGCGATTCGCATTCAATCCGGCGAGACCGACCTGATCCCCCAGGCCCCGGAACCGGACATGCTTCCGGTCCATGCCAATGCGGCGATCGATCACCTGGGCGGCTGTCACAATGTGCACGGCCGCCTGGTCCGGGATCCGGAAAAATGCCTATACCCGAAGTGCACGATCTGCATGGACAACTGCACCATGGGCTACATCGACTTGTCGCATCCCGAGCAAAAATTCGGCAATGAAGGCAATGCCTGCGATGACTGCCATGGCTGCACCTACTGTGAAATGCTCTGCCCGACCGGCGCCATTCATCCGGCTGTCCCCTATGAACAAGTCGCCCCGGTCGGCCAGGACCATGGTATGGCGCTGTTTGACAAGGTTCTGGCGAAAGCCGAAGCCGATGGCAAGTTCCGGCGATTGATCCCCAAAGATCGGGTTGGCACCAAAACACCGTTCTATTCAATCCATAACAGGCACCCGCGGCTCAAACAGCTGTCATTCAAGGATGATTAGACCACCCAATATGATCCGATACTCCTGAATAGCCAGAGCAAATTTCGGCTTGATCGCATAGATATCCAATGTTACAGGTGCTTTTCGTCTGTATTGAGACATTGTTCAAAATATTGAGTTAGCAGGCTTGAACTGGTAAGATAGCATTAATCTCGCTCAAATATCCGAATATTAGTATGAAATCAAGACCAGAGGATTAATTAATGAGGTTTTCGAAAAACACTTTTACTGACCTGGCTGTGCGCATGATCGGCTTCGGTGTCATCATTGGCGTAGTTTTCCCGTTTTTTGCCATGCTGCTGGGAACCCCCGCATCGGTCGCCCTATCAATCTGGTTCTTTGTGAGCTGCATTCTGGCCGGCACGATTGTCGGCGGGATCAATATCCTCATCACCAAGGTTACTGTCGGCAGAAAATTGAAGCTCGTGACCAGCAAGATGCGGGACGTTAAAAACGCCATCCTGAAAATATCTGAAACCGGCGATATCGGCGACTGCACAACGGATAAATGTTTCATTACGGTTGAGTCCAACGACGATTTCGGTCAAGCCTCACAGTCTTTTAACGAGCTTGTGCAGTCATTTTCCAATTCCATCAATACCCTGGGCGAAATCAAGTCTTACACCTCGCTGTTTTCCAGCGAGCTGGATCTGCAGGTGTTGGCCAGTTCGGCGCTGAGTCGGATCATCTTGTCGTCCGAGGCTTCTGCCGGTGCGATTTATGTTGAGCGGGAAGGCGAAATCAAGTTGCTGTCTTCAATAGGTCTTCGCCGGGCCGACACAATGAATACCAATGCGAACATTCTTCAGGCCTTTTCCATCGGCCAGCGTCTAGACATTCTCCATCCGGAGGATGTTATTGTCGAAAGCACCCTGACTGAGTTTCATCCCAGAGAAGTCCTGATCGAACCGGTCAAGTTCAAGGACATTCCAACAGCTGTCATCGTTCTAGCGAAAGCCGACCTGTTCAGCGTCGACGCAAAAAAACAGCTCTCAATCTTCGCCATGAGCCTGGCTATTGCCCTCCATAACGCGATTGAGCACGAGCAGTTACAGAAGATTGCGGCGATTGACCCGCTGACCGGGGTTTATAATCGGCGCTTTGGTATGACACGTTTAAGCGAGGAATACGCCCGAGCAGTTCGCAAGGACTTCCATTTGGGTATCCTGATGGTCGATATCGACCATTTCAAGAAAATCAATGACACATACGGCCATCTGGCTGGCGACCGGATTCTTAAAAGTCTGGCTGGGCGGGTCCGGCAAGGTATGCGAGAAGGCGATATTCTGGTACGCTACGGCGGCGAGGAATTTATGCTTATTCTGCCAGGGGCGTCCCGTGACGATGCATTTAACATTGCCGACAGGATCCGGCATCTGGTCAAGGACAGCCAGATGCAGTATGGCAGCTATCAGATCAGCATGACAATCAGCATTGGCTGCGTATCTTATCCTGAAACATCAGCAGACAACGGACAGGCTTTGATTGCCAAAGCAGACGAGGCACTCTACCGTGCCAAAAATGCCGGGCGGGACAAGGTTATTGTCCAGTAGCCCTGGAATTGACCTGACATTAGACAAAACCCGACACGATCCATCAGGCCGGAGCATCAGCACATCTTGGCTGACAACGAAGCATTTGAAATGACGACTGTGAAAAAATCTTTGATCTGCCTGATCGTTCTCTTACTGCTCACGGCAAACCTGGCCGGCTGCAAACCGACCATCGGCTGTACGACCTATCTGCCGTCTGAACTGTCTATGGCATACCGCTCAGCAGAAGACTTGGCCGAGCAGATTAAGGCATTCCAGGCGGCGTATCCGACTGCTTTGCCCGACCTGGACGACATTTTCATCCCCAGTGAATACCTCAAGTTTTCAAACCGCAAGATGTCCTGCGTTGTGCAGCGCATTCAGGTCAACGACTTCGCTTAACCCCACATTCAACACCCCGGATGAGCTAAATTTGAGCTAATTATTTACGGCCTAATCATCGATGTTCAATCACCAAGCATGTATATCACAAAATATTGTGGTATGCTTTGGATATGTCAAATGCAAAGATTGAAGAACTTCAGAAACGGCGCAAGCAGCTCGCAAAAGAGCTGTCTTTGCATGCCGGGGTCCTGCACGGCACCTGGGTCGAGCGCTATGCAGTCTGCTCAAGGAAAAACTGCAAATGTCATCGCGGTGAAAAGCACGGACCTCGCTATCATCTGGCTGTTATGGAAAACGGAAAACAAAAACAGCATTACATTCGTATAGCGAACAAAGATCTGGCGATGAAAGGGTTGGAACATAATCAGGCCATTGAGCGGATTCTTCAGGAGATCACCCAAATTAATCTTGAACTCATGAAAGCGGGGGCATATGAAGATGAATGAGCAGGATGGCAATCCTATGGGGTAGTGTCAAGGATTATGCGCACTTAAGGATGTTGAAGTATTCAGTTACTGTCATTTTCCGATGGCGGCAGCCTATTGACGTTAGTTGTAATCAGGCCAAACGGTCAATGCGCTGGTGCCGTCCGAAATGCAGCAGTCACCAGGAATGGCTGTACAAGCGATGGTTCTGGATGTCCTAACCGGGCGAAGCCCGTTGTACCATGTCAAATATTTTCTGGCCAGTCAGGATTGTGAACTGCTGCTTGCGAGGACGTTAACCCGGCGTGTTTCAGTGACTAAACACTGGCCAGATCACTGGACAGTCTTGAGGCCTATGGCACAGGAAAGGTCATCACCGAGTTGGGGATTCAAGCCGTTCGGCTTCTGTAACTGGATACATCAGCGGTCAGTTATAACACAACGTCAACCAGCGTCTGGGGAGAATATGTCTGCGCTGAAGAGGAAGTGAGCCCCAAGATTACGCTCGGTCATAGTAAGGATCACCAGCCGTAGCTCAAGCAGTTTATGACAGAACTGCTTTGTGTTGATCGGTTCGTTCCGATCTTCAGCCAGACGGTTGACGGCAAAAGAAGCTGAATAACAAGATGCTGCAGCGTATCGGCAAGCTCATGCAGGCGCTTGTTCGGAGCCCGGTGCGTTTGTCTATGTCGCCGACTCGGCGATGGTTACCGAGGACAATCTGGCGGAGCTAGGCCAAACCCGCTTCGTTTCACGTCTGCCGGCCAACTTCAAGGTCTGTGACGAAGCGATCCTGGAAGCTGTTGAATAAACGCTTGGAGCGAGCCTGAGATTATTCAAGAGGTTGCAACGTCTAGCAAACGGTCGGCAGCACGTTACAAGACACATGAGACAGATGTGACAATTGCCGGAACGAGCTACCGTGCTGTGGTCATTCATTCCAGTGCTACGCAGCCCGCCGATCAGGTCGGCCGCCTCAAAGCAGGCCCGCAGCAATTGTACAGAAGTTTCACGTCATCTGGTCTGTTGAAGAAAACAAGGCAGCCGTTGAAGATCTCGTGAGCCAGACTGGGTGCTTTGTCTTATTGACCAATGCCCCACAAACGGGCCAGGACGGCTTGGATAGCCTGGATGTTTTTCGGACATATAAGGGCCAGTATGGCGTGGAAAGCGATTTCGCTTTCCTCAAAGATCCACTCATCCTCAACGACCTTTTCCTGAAATCGCCAGCACGTATTGATGCCCTGGGTATGAGCCTAGTCATTGCGCTGCTGATTACTAGGCTCATGGAAATCCACATGCGCCGGTATCTTGATGTTAATGATGAAACCGTCATTGGCCCCAACAAAAACAAGACCAAACGGCCTACATTCTACGCGATGACTTGCTGCGTGCTCCATATTCAGGTCTTATTGCGTAAAACAGCGATTTCTGAAATCTGAGCTGACGGATCGGCAACTGCAATTTCTTAAGGCGCTAGGCCTCGATCCTTCTGTATTCACTGACCCAAGCAGTAAACCGATAATAATTCCTCCGAAATTAGTATGTTAGTGGCGCCGAATGTGGGTCACAAATATTGATTGGAATTTGAATCCTATTCACTTTATTACAATGCCATATACTCATGCCGCATTTGATTTGCATTCATATCACGATTTGACACAATAAATTCATATGCGATATTATTTTTAGCAATTGAATATGACCGCGATAATCTTAATAGTACATCAATTCAAACTGCACCACGCTTTACACTGTTATGATTAAAGGAGTCCATCTATGCTTCGCTTCAATGGAAAGACGTTCTTAAAGGCAATTTCAATTTGGCTTGTCATCTTCGCGATGGCTGTAGGTATCTATGGATAACCCCTGTTGCAAGTCTAACGACTGACGGAAAATTAGCTGATCAATCGGCTGATGTTTTTTTGGTTATGGCGTAAATAACCAGCCTAATTAATTTATCTATGCCATATACTCATGCCTTATTTGATTTGCATTCATATCACGAATTGACATAATAAATTCATATGTGATATTATTTTTAGCAATTGAATATGACCGCGATAATCTTAATAGTACATCAATTCAAACTGCACCACGCTTTACACTGTTATGATTAAAGGAGTCCATCTATGCTTCGCTTCAATGGAAAGACGTTCTTAAAGGCATTTTCAATTAGGCTTGTCATCTTCGCGATGGCTATAGGTATCTATGGATACCCCTTGTTACAAGTCTAACGACTGACGGAACATTAGCTGATCAATCGGCTGATGTTTTTTTGTCTGAAACAAATAATCAGCCTAATTAATTTATCTATAGTGTAATTATCGCAGCAAAAAACACCTAGGAGAATTCATCATGCGAGATAATAGATTCAAAATTATTGAACAGGATCATAGACTGATCAAGCGCGTGCTTAAACCTAAGCTTAGACTTCAGAATATCGAGTCGGCTACGGTCATAATTTCAGTCATCGAGATCATGCACATGTTGCACAAGCAACAAGCTGGTCAGATGTCACCACGTGAAGAGGTGGCGATTATTAATTGAGTCATGATGGCGTCTTGATGGGAGGAGCGGAGGTGATGCTTAATGATTGTATAAAAAATCCTTGCAAAAACCAATGGTAGAGCACCCTACCACAAAGCAGTGGTAGCCGGTTTCGCAAGGACTATAAGTAATATTACCTCGATAGCAAGATTTATTCAATCGGCTGGTAGCTGATAATAAAAGGAGTATTAAAAATGAAAAGAAAAAAGATTACTGCCTTTGCTATTTGTTCTTTAATGATGTTCTTTGCAATTACGACAGCATACGCAGCGACTTCGACAGCTTATGTTGACTATGGAGTTACGTCATATAGGCAAGGGCCAAAGGTGACGCTTAGCACAGCAGACGTACATGCAACGATAGACAGCATATATGCAACTGGTGAATCATATGAAAAACTAGAAGGTAAGATGTGGACAAAAGGAATAATTTTCGCTGTTCTAAGAGACGTTGGAACGGTTGCACCCGGTGCTGGCAACACATACTTATATTGGTCTAATCCAAATCAGGAAACCGGCACACACTTTTCCGAAGCTCGTGCTCAATATGGTAATCATACTGGTTATTGTAGGACTTATCAGTAATCCTTTAATAATGGTTGATTAAAACCTTAACCTCTGTGGAAGCGATTCGGAATCGCTTCCACAGAGGAGCTATCATAAAAGGAGCCGATCGTGAGAAAGCTTTTTATTACCACACGCATATTTATACAAGCTTTTGTTAGAAGAACAGTTTGGATGGTTTTTCTTGCCTTTGGATTACTATTTACATTGGGTTGTTACCTCTTTGTATATAGAGGCCAGGTAAATCTTGCTTTGCAGGAGACCGTCTATGGCCAGGTCATGCTGACGCTTACTTTTATGATGATGGGCATCGAGCTGATTAGAGAGCAGCGGCAGGAGAATATGGACGATATTGTTGCCACATATTCAAAAAGCCCAAAGTTCTTTCCATGGGCACAGGTTTTGGCTATTGGTTTTTTTGCTTTATTAATTACGTTTCTGATCATGGCGGGATGTTATATGCGCATGGCGATAGATGGAGCTCCTTCTTTATGGATAAAACAGTCTTTAGCTTATATAACGCTGCTGTATTTTTTACCTTGTTGGATCTTAGGCATATGGGGTCTTTTGATTTCAAAATGGAACAAAGGCAAAAGCGTATATCTGCCTGCTATGCTTGTTTGGGTTCTTACGTCGTCGTTGTTAACATACATGACTTATTATACAGAAGCACTGGGGTTTGGAAGTGGCGGTTTTATATTTAATGTGTTGAATATGGGCATGAACAATTTTCATATTCCCGGGAATGTTTCGACAGGTCCTCCGATCGAGCTTCCACGATGGATTGTTCGCATAGGTATCATGGTGCTTTTAACGGCTTTATTCATAAGTGAAAATGTAAGGGGTTTTGCATCAACGCGTCAAAAAAAGAGAATAGCATGGATAAAGGTGGCTTCCGTTATTGTTTTCAGTATAGTGCTGATGACATTTTTTCACCAAAGGTATTCAGTTTTTTTTACGAAGTTTGCTAACCCTGAAGATGCGAAAAATTATATCAGGAGAAAAAATGACGAATATATTTCGAGAGAGCAAGTAAACCTTATCAATTTTTCCACGAAAAAAAGTATTACACTTAAAAAAACAGATATTGACCTTTATTGTACTACACAGGGGATCAACGTTGAAGTTAATATGGAAGCCATTATGGATACGGATGCGACCGAACAGGCATTTACGTTGTATTCCGACCTTGTGGTTGATGAAGTCTGGGTAGACGGTAAAAAAACTGAATTTGAACGCGACAACGATGGACTCAACGTGCACTTTTCAGGCATCAAAAACGCAGGAGACAAAGTTAACTTTGTGTTCCGGTACCACGGTTACATTTTGCCAAGCTTTCCGGCAAACGAGACTACAGTGCAATTGAACTGTTCTTTTCCCTGGATGCCATGGCCAGGGATCAAGACGACAAACATGTCCAGCTATTATTATGAGTTGGGACCGTTCTTAATTGAAGACTGGCAGCAGGGAGACAATGTGGAATATGTGTTGAATTATCATGGCCCAGGAAATTTGTATACCAATCTTAATCAATTTGGTGATAATTTATACAGAGGAGCATCTGACAATGGCGTATCACTTTATTCGGGCATGATTCACTGCCGTTATCGGGATGTAGACATTTATATGCCCGCAAACCAATACAAATACATCTATCTTGCTGTGGATGCTCTACTAGACGCCTATGATCCATTGCTGGATTTATGTGAGAAAATGGAGACCATAAGAAAACCTGAAACCCCTAGATCTATTGTAGTAATACAAATGCGCTGTCCCATGTTAAATGAATTCGTTAAACCACAGGAAATATATACCCGGGATGACGAATGGGAAATCCGTCAATATAACGATCTCTCAGGTACTATATTAAGTAGAATGAGGTATTCATCCCAGGAAGAATACAAAGTATCAGATGAAGTAGCTGCGGAGATAGCGGTGCCTTACGTATTGAACCCCTGTGTGGGTTACCCCGTCGACGCATCTTATTCATCCACAGTAATATTTTCTGCATGGCTTAGCTCATATATCCGCGCTCCGAGATGTGACGACAGCGATCTTGAATTTATCATAGACAGGCTTAAAGAGAGTTACTCAGAAAATGTACCCAAAAATGAGAAAGATCACATTAACGAAATAATCGACCGTATGCATGGAGGAGAAAACTTCGACGAGCCCTTTAAAGCATTGTATCATCGTTTGCTGCAGGGAGAGGCGGTTACTGCGTGCGATTTAGTAACACAGCTATATAACTATCATCAAGGAGAATGATTTATGAATATTGTTATTAACAGCCTATCGAAATCCTATAAAAAAATACAGGCGCTTAATGAAGTAAATTTAACGATAACTCCGGGAATTCATGGACTTTTAGGCCCAAACGGAGCAGGTAAAACAACACTAATGCGCATTTTGGCAACGATACTAAATGCCGACCAGGGAGAAATCAGATGGGGTGACTCTTTAAACTGGAAGCAACCCAAGGCTATCAAGGGGAGGATTGGGTATTTGCCTCAACAATTTGGTATGTATAAGTATTTAAGGGTGGAAGAAGCTCTGAAAGACGTGGCATTGTTCAAGAATATCCCTAAAGCGCAAGAAGAAGAGCAAGTTGAACGAGCAATGAAACAGGCGAATTTAACTGAATATGCCAAACGAAAGGTTGGTCAACTCTCAGGAGGCATGCTGCGGCGGTTGGGCGTCGCTCAGGCCATACTCGGAGAACCATCTCTTCTGATTATGGATGAACCGTCTGCAGGACTAGACCCTGCGGAACGGATTAACTTGCGGAAACTGATTCGTGACTATGATAATGGAAAACGTATCATACTTATTTCCAGTCATATCGTTAACGATGTTGAAAGTTTATGCGATAAAGTATCAATAATGAATTTTGGCAAGGTACTGGAAAGCGGTAACACACTGGAGATTAAAGCGAAAGCTAGTCGCAACGTAAGAGAGGAGATTATGAGTAATGAGGCATTTAGAGAACTGGAAAAGAACCATAAAGTAATCAATTTTACTCCTGAAGATTCAGGATATCGCGTGCGCTATTTAACTGATGATGAAACGTTTGAGAAAACAGTAAAACCGAATCTTGAAGATAGTTACACTTATATTATGCAAAGGGATCAAAAATTATGAAACGTTTTTTTCGGGAATTAGTATACGATATTAAAGAACCGGGTATTCATATTTGGATACTACCGCTGGTTTCATTGGCATTTATTATGACGACATATATTATACAGAAAGCCCTCGATTCAAATTTGACACAGAACATATTGACACTTCCGTTACTTGAATTACTCATACCGTCCATGGGAGGCTATGGAGCGCTGATGCTGATGCAAGGTATATTGGATACAGAAGGGGGAGAATTGGCTTTTTCATATCCCCGAACATATCTGTATTGGGGATTGATACGTCATTTTCGTTTTTTTGGTCTATATACACTTTTAATAGCAGTTGTATGTAAAGCAGTAACTTGTATTATGCGTATAGATTTTGCTCCGGTTTTTTATTTAACTCTAGCTCAAAGCTTTGCTGTAATGGCTGTGTCATTCTTGGGGGTTACATTAAGTAAAAAAGTGAGTACTGGTTTGATTATTTTAGTTGCTTTTGTCGGAATCCAGATTACGATTGGCTGGGAATTTGATGCCTTTAACCGAATCTATTTGATAAATGGAGAGGTGCCAACGAGCGGACAGATTGCTCCTGTTGTATTAAATTCTCTCGTTATCGGTTTTTTTGGATGGGGAATCGGCCAGGCTTGGTTACGGCCATAATTTACGCAATAGTTTTTTATATGCTGAAAAATTAAAGAGTTAACAATAGGTGGATGAATTGAAGCCATGTCACTTTTTCGAAAATGTAACAGAATTGTTTGCGTATACATACGCAAATGACAATATGGATTAGAATCTCGATGTTTGAATAAAAAGAATTTCACCTGTTATGCTCAACCATAATATTACCTATAGAATACAATGCTCTATGCATAAAAAATATACAAATATAAGATCTGCCTGAGGTGTCTGCCATAAAGACCATTTTACTCTCGCTATCCGGAATTGTACTTTGTCTATTTTTTGCATTATCACTTCTATCATTTCTTTTTGATAGATGAAATGAAAAACTAATTATATGCTGACTATCTTCTTTGTAGCCATTATGAAAGCCTCTTAATTTGTGTTGTTTCTAATAACTCTCACAGGTATACGCAAGATTTAAAAGCAATATTGAAAATATAACTATACATATGAATTATAAGGAAAGAACAAATGAAAAATGCAAAGAGAAAACAGGATATTAGATTATGGATGAAATTTCTGCTCGTCGTTATACTTGCAGTTATTCTAAGGATATTTGTTTTTGAATTTGTTAATATCTCCGGCGAGTCGATGTCTCCAACACTGGAGAACGGACAACTCATTATCATATACAAAGTTGAATATACTCCTGCTCGCGGTGATATCGTGGTTCTCAACTCTCCGGATGGAGTGGAGATGGTAAAACGTATTATAGGCTTGCCTGGAGAAACCATAAGAATTGCAGACGGGATTGTTTATGTAAATGGAGAACGCATTGCAGATGAATATCAGTTTTCCACGACCGAATTGATACACAATATAACGATACCGACAGACAAGGTCTATGTTTTGGGAGACAACAGAGATCATAGTTCAGACAGCAGGGATTTCGGGTCAATTGAAATATCTGATATTCGGGGGGAAATGGTCTTTACAGTTTACTGAAATATATCTAATGATACTCTTGGCTCTGATGCAAAAAATTGAGACCAGCTAATCATTCAAGCCCTAAAAGGAAAGAGTATCAGTTGTTAGTCTAACTAAAAGGATACATGATTCGGGGGCGCGGCAGTGGAGACTTTTATTCTCCATCTGGCAGTTTTCTTAACTCCCACAGTGGCTAGATTCTATTCTGCCAGAAACATCCACCGTCAATAAGGATTCAGATTCGGTCTCCCGCGTAGTCTACTGGGTCGAACACGAGCGATATCTGATGATCAGGGTTCCGGTGACGATCAGCGAAGAAGACGTCCTAACCTATACCGACTTGACGAAGATTTCGCTGAACTGACGTAAAATTCAGGTTAAAACGGTCGGGTATCCTGCCAAATTCGGTCAACAATGATATGATTAAATCAGGTCTAATATAAATCGAACGGCAAGCTTTTTGACGGGAGGTGGTTTTGTGGATCTGGTTTTTATCCGTCATGGCAAGGCTGAGCCGCTAACAGAAGATGCTCAATTGGATGCTGGACGCAAGCTGACCCCGGCCGGCATTCGAAAACTCAAAAAAACGCTGCCTGCGCTCCGATGTCTCATGCCTGGTCTCCAACAGGCTCGGATCTGGACCAGCCCCAAGCTGCGTGCCGTCCAGACTGCCGAAGTTCTGGCCAAGATTTACGACATCGATGAGATCCGTCAGGTGGACTGCCTGGGCAATGGGGATTTCTTTGAACTGATTCGCGAGCTGAACAAAACAGATGATCACGACCTGATCCTGGCCGTCGGCCATGAACCGTTTTTAAGCGAATGGACCGGTCATTTAGCCCAGACAGAACTCCCATACAAAAAGGGTGCCGCGGCTTGCCTGCAGATTGACCAGGCTGCAAAAGCCGATGCCAAGCTGGTCTGGTTTTGCCAGCCTGCCGCCTTAAAGCGCCTTGCCCGGCTGGGAGGCCAATAGATGATTGACGACTCGCAGGCTATAACCCTTGACGCTGCTGCCCGGCTGTACTGGGAAGAACAGGCGGCTATCATTCGGGCGCGGGTCGAGGTTTTGAGAACGGCAGACACTGGCCAGACTGTCGATGCAATCCACGATATCCGGGTTGCCGCCAGACGATGTCAAAGCACCGCCCGGGCATATGCCGGCTATTTGCCAGACGATTGGCCTGACAAGATGATCCAAAAAGTCCGGCCAATCCGCAAGGCTTGTGACCGGGTTCGGGATCTCGACGTGCTGCAGGCTTGGTTGAGCAATGTGGCCTGTGTCGGCAAAGCTTGGCGCAAACTGCAAAACAAGATCGTGAAAGCTCGCGGGCGTGCGATGAAAAAAGCTGGCCGGACGTTGTTTGACCCGAAAACAACCCGTTCACTGTTGAAAACCGCCAGCAAGATTATTACCAGCACAGTCGACCGGGAGTCAAAAGACGCCGGACAGACTGCCACAATCGTCATGAAACAGTTGGCAACTGCCATGCTGGATATGAAACCGGTGCTGAAGACGCCCGGCAGCCAGCCGGAATTTGAGCAATCTGTCCATCAACTGCGGATATTGGGCAAAAACCTCCGATATTGCCTGGAGATGGCTTTACCGGCGTTGGATGATTCCGCTCAAAACTTTCTTGAGCGTCTGCGCGATCTTCAGGACAGCCTGGGCGCCCTGCATGACCGATTCAGATTCGAAGCGCTGCTGGAGAATCTGACTGATGACGAGACTTGTTTAGACAATCTGAAAGAGCGCTTAGCCGCCGAACGGCAAGCGCTGCGGCAAGATTTTGAGGCCAAGTGGCGGCCCATGGATCAAACATGGTTTGAAGAGCAGATCAAATCGGCCATCCAATCTGAATGAGATTAGCCGATCACCTGATCAAGGAGGGAAGCGACATGACGAGAATTGGACTGTTGACCAGTGGCGGGGACTGCCAGGGCTTGAACGCGGCTTTGCGCGGTGTGGCCAAGGCATTGTACCTGGCTGATCCGGATATTGAACTGGTGGGATTTCTGGATGGCTATCGCGGCTTGATCGAGAATGACTGTCAGGTGATGAAGCCTTCTGATTTTTCCGGCATCCTGACAATTGGCGGCACTATTCTGGGAACGTCGCGCCGGCCATTCAAGCAGATGAAAGATCCGGTTGACCCGAGTGATCCTGACGGACCTTCCAAGCTGGACCGGATGCTGGAAACCGTCAAGAAACAGAAGATCGACGGCATGGTCATTCTCGGCGGTAACGGCACGCACAAGACCGCCAAGATGCTCATGGACAACGGCGTCAATGTCATCACGCTGCCCAAGACGATCGACAATGACCTGCCGGGCACCGAAATGACGTTCGGTTTCCAAAGCGCGATCAATATCGCAACATCGGTCATTGACTCGATCCACACCACGGCAACGTCCCATGGGCGCGTCTTCATTATCGAGCTGATGGGGCATAAAGCGGGCTGGCTGACGCTGCATGCCGGCATCGCCGGCGGCGCGGACGTGATCCTGATCCCTGAAATCCCCTATGATACGACGGTTGTCGCCAATGCCCTGGAAAAGCGTCACAAAGGCAAAAAGCGATTCTCGATTATCGCGATCGCAGAAGGCGCCATGACTGTCGATGAAGCCGCCTTGTCTAAAAAGGAATTCAAATCGCTCCGTAAGTCCCTGAACTATCCATCGGTTGCCTACAAGCTGGCGGCCGAGCTGGGTGATCGGTTCGGCGCTGAGGTTCGCGTCACCGTGCCGGGGCATTTCCAGCGCGGCGGACAGCCCTGCCCATTCGACCGGGTTTTGGCCACAGCTTTCGGTACCGCAGCCGCCAAGCTGGTCATGGACGGGCAATACGGTTGCATGGTCGGCTGGCAGAAGCATGATGTCGTTACCGTGCCGTTGGAAGATGTGGCCGGCAACCTTAAACAGGTCCCGGCAGATTCCCTGATGGTTCGGTGCGCCAGGAGCCTAGGTATTTCGTTTGGCAACTCGGACGGCTGACAGGAGGTAAACGATGGCTAAAAAGAAACTGTTTGCCGCCATAGATGTCGGCTCGCACGAAATTCAGATGAAAATCGCTGAAATCGACCAGCAGGCAGCACCTGTCATTCTCGAACAGGTTCGCCGTACGCTGGCGATCGGATCGGACACTTACCAGAGCGGTCGGATCAGCCAGGCGGTTCTGAGTGAATGCGTGTCGATCCTGGCGGACTTCAAAAAAATATTGAAATCGTACCGGATCGGCAACAGTCGGGTCGTGGCGACCAGCGCCTTCCGCGAGGCGGCCAACAGTATGCTGGCTGTTGAACAGATCCGCCGTTCCTGCGGCTTCGATCTGGAAATTCTCAGCAACTCGGAGGAGCGGTACTTCAACAACCTCGCGACGATCGCAGCTATGCCGGATTTTCAGACGCTGGCCGAAGAAGGATCCCTGTTGGTAGAGATCGGGTCGGGCAGCATTCAGCTGACGGTCTACAGCCGCGGCGAAATGATCTTCAGCCAGAACATGCTGCTTGGCTCTCTGCGTATCCGTGAACTGCTGGCCGATCTTGAACGCCGGACTGCTGACTTTTCCGGCCTGATGGAAGCCTACATTTCCAATGACCTGGACAACTACCATGTCCTGGAACCCAAGGGCATCGCCTATAAGAACCTGATCCTGTCCGGCGGCGAAATGGACCAGTTCAAGAAACTGGCCGGCCAGAAGCCGGAAACTGTTTCATCATTGTCTGTCAAGCAATTCAACAAGCTATACCAGCAGCTGCTGACCACCCGACCGATTGATCTGGCTCTGGACAAGGTGATTTCAGTCGAGCATGCATCACTGCTGCTGCCCGCGGCGATCATTATCCGCAAACTGCTGGATTTCACCGGCGCTAAAACCATCCTTTTGCCGCCTGGTTCGCTCAGCGACGGGCTGCTGGTCGATATCGCCCGCCGAAAGTACCACTATGATCCGTCATATGACCAGGATCAGGATATCCTGTCGGTTTGCCGCCAGTTGTCCGACCGGTTTGAGACGGATCCGGGACACATCGCCTATGTCGAGCAGGCGGCTTTGCAGCTGTTTGACCAGACTGACAAGATCCACAGCCTCTCCAAACGCAGCCGGCTGCTGCTGCAGGCCGCTGCCCTGCTGCACGACTGCGGCAAGTATGTCAGCATCACCGACCACAGCCTGCAGTCCTACAATATTATCATGGCATCCGAGATTATCGGTCTCAAGCCAAACGAAAAGCAGATCGTAGCCTGGACGGCCCGTCTGCACAGCGGTCTGACCGTGTCGACAGGGGCCGAGTACGAGACGCTGGACAAGAAGGACCAGTTGAAGATTGTCAAAATGACCGCGCTGCTTCGCCTTGCAGATGCCCTGGACACCAGCCACAGCCAGAAAATCAAGGGGTTTGAAGTCGCTGTCAGGGCGGCTGAGCTGGTCATCAAGGCCAGTACAGATGAGGACATTACCCTGGAGACCTGGACTTTCGAAAACAAGTGCGCCTTTTTTCACGATGTTTTCGGCATTCAGCCCAGCCTGCAGATCAGGAGATAACTATGTCAAAAAGCAAAGGTAATAATCACAAGCACACCAGCGGTTATATCAACAGGGAACTGAGCTGGCTGGAGTTCAACGACCGGGTTCTGGAAGAGGCAAGGGACAGAAAAAACCCGCTGCTGGAGCGGATCAAGTTTTTGGTCATCACCAGTACCAACCTGGACGAGTTCTTCATGATCCGAGTTGCCTCGCTCAAGCGCCTGGTCTTTGAAGGCTATGACAAACCCGATCCGGCGGGGATGGCGCCCGCCAGCCAACTGGCTGCTATCGCAGAGCGAACACACCAGATGGTGGCCAGACAGTATTCGACTTACAACCGGTCGATCGTACCGGCCCTCGAAAAAGCCGGCGTCAGGCTGGTTGGGCCGGATGACCTGAACAAGGAGCAGCGATCTTATCTGGAAAAATATTTTTCGTCAACAATTTTTCCCATCCTAACCCCGATGGCTGTCGACTCAAGTCACCCGTTTCCGCTTTTGGCCAGCCGTTCGATCAATCTGAGCGTGCAGATTACCCGGCACGACAAAGAGCATGGCAAAACCAACGACATGGCAATCGTTCAGGTACCGCTGGTCTTGCCCCGGTTGGTCAGGCTGCCGGTCAGTGAAGGCTACCGGGCCATTCTTCTGGAAGACGTGATCCGGCTGTTTATCGATCGATTGTTCAGCGGCGTCAGGATCGGCGCGGTCGGATGCTTTCGCATCATGCGCAATGCCGACCTGACATTGGATGAAGAAGACGCGACTGATCTACTCAAAGAGATTGAAAAGCAGCTGCGTACCCGCCAATGGGGTGAGGTCATTCGGCTTGAGGTTGAGTCGAATTTCGACTCCAGAATGCTGAGCCGCCTGGTCAAGCACCTGAAGATCAGCCAGCAAGACATCTACAAAATCGACGGGCCGCTGGATTTCAGGGCGCTGGGAGACCTGGCCACGGTCACTGAACTTGAGCCTTACCGCTATGAACCCTATGAACCCCAACCGGTGCCGGTTCTGCAAACGGACGATTTGTTTCAAGCGATTCGCCGGCAGGATATTTTCCTGCACCATCCGTTTGAAAGCTTCGACCCTGTCGTAGAATTGATTCGCGCGGCTTCAGTGAACCCGGATGTTCTGGCCATCAAACAGACGCTATACCGCGTCAGCGGCAATTCACCGATCATCAAGAGCCTGATCGATGCCGCAGAAAGTGGCAAGCAGGTGCTGGTCCTGGTTGAACTCAAAGCCCGGTTCGACGAGGAGAATAATATCCTCTGGGCGAAAGAGCTGGAAAAAGCCGGCTGCCATGTGATCTATGGCCTGGTCGGCCTGAAAACGCACAGCAAGATCACCCTGATCGTTCGCCGCGACGCTGACGGCATTCGCCGATATCTCCATCTTGGCACAGGGAACTATAATGACCTCACAGCCCGGCTCTATACCGATATGGGCATCCTGACTTGTTCCGAAAGTCTGGGTGTTGACGCATCCGCCTTTTTCAACATGCTGTCTGGCTATTCTGCACCGACTGTCTGGCATAAGCTGACACCGGCGCCTTATTGGCTCCGCCATGAGCTTGACATGCGGATCCGCTTGGAGATGGAGCATGCCAAAGCCGGGCGCCCGGCCAGGATTATCGCCAAGGTTAACGCGCTGGTCGACGAAGCCATCATCGGCCGGCTGTACGAAGCATCCCAGGCTGGTGTCAAAATCGACCTTGTCGTCCGCGGGATCTGCTGCCTGCAGCCCGGCGTGCCCGGTTTGTCCGAAAATATTGCCGTGCGTTCGATCATCGGCCGCTTTCTGGAGCATAGCAGGATCTATTATTTTCATAATGACGGACAGCAGGATCTCTTCTTGTCCAGCGCCGACTTGATGCCGAGAAATCTCGATCGGCGAGTTGAACTGATGTTTCCGGTGGAAAGTCCGGAAATCTGTTCGCGGGTTATGGAAGTGCTGACGCTTGAGCTTGAGGATACGGAGCGGGCGCGCATTATGCAGCCGGACGGTCATTATGAGCGGGTGGACAAACGCGGGAAAACGCGTCTGGACAGCCAGCAGGCGTTGTGCGAGCTTGCGGTTAAGGCCGCGCAGCAGCCGATCCGGCAACCGGATTTCAGATTCAAGGTCAAAACACAAGACCCCGTGTCCTGATCCAGCGGGTCAGCTCAACCAACCGCTGGCCTGTGCTAAACTATAAGGGTAAGTACAGTTTTTTGCCGCCATCGGGGAGGTGCCAGCCATGTCCGGCCAATCCGGCTTGAAAACGTTGCTGCTCGTGTTGCTTGTCATACCGCTGATTCTCATGCTGATTTTATTCCAAACGGCGTTTGCATTGGACCAGACTGTTTTGTCGCCAGGGTATTTTGGCCGACAGGCGGATCGCTATCTGACTCAAGACAATCTCGAAGACTTCATTGACCAGTCGGCTGACAGCCTTGTCAAAGACCTGATCGCCGAAGGCGGCGACCTCGAAGATCTGCCGCCTGATACCGTCGAAATGCTCAAGTCTGTTCAGACCGCTTTGCGTGAGACGGTGGACCCGCAATGGCTTTCGAGCAGCCTGACGAATTTGATCCAAGGATTTCTAGCCTATTTTTCCGGACGAACAGATAACCTGCCGACGCTGGACATCCGACCGCTCAAGGCTTTGCTGCTTGAGGTCATGAGCGTTCAGATCAAAGCCAATGCCGGCTCTGATCCCGAACAGGTCCTGCGCGATATCCTGGACCAGGCTGCAGCAGCCGGCGGCCTGCTGGTTGATGGCAGGCCTAATCCTCAGGCTGTTGACGACTTGCTGGCTTCCGATTTCTTCGAATCTGCCCAGATTGAACGGGAGACAGCCGAAAAGATTGTTTTCAAGGCCGGACAGGCCGAAGCAGAAAATCTATCCGACAGCGATCTGCTGGCGTTCGCAATCACCGAGATTGTCCGTGATCTGACCGGCCTGACCGAGATGGCAGACGAACTCGACTTCAATGCTTTGTTCGAGACGCAGTACGGCAGTGCGCAGCACCCGCTGACCGCACTCCGGGATTTGATCCTGAGTATACGACAATCTGTTTTCTGGACGCTCTCGGGCATCATCCTGGCCCTGATTCTCCTGATCGGCATCTTGACATTCAGACCCAGCAGCTTCCTGACCTGGCTGGGCGCCGCTTTGCTGACGCCCGGATTGCTTGTCGGCCTGGGCACGGGCATTTCGATCATTTTGTTTACCGCTTCTGCCAGAGCCAGCCTTGAACAGAAATTTTCCGAAGCGATACCAGAGAACCTGACTTTTGTTCAGGACTTTGTGCTGTCATACAGCAGCGGCATCGTCTGGATTATCCTGATCCAGGCCGGCGTCCTGATCCTGCTCGGAACATCCTGTCTGGTTGGCGGCCATCTGCTGGTCCGGCACGGCCGCATCGGCAACCTGGAGACCGGCAAAGCCCATCCGCTGGTTCTGACCGGACGCATCGTCTTCGCCCTGATCCTCCTGACATCGATTCCCCTGATGATCTGGTCCGCGTCCGGCACGGTCAAACAGGCCGTCAAACGCTTAGAGATCATACAAAATATGGCAAAAGACAAGCCCACGCTTGAATTGAACGAAGCACTCGATGACGTGTTGAACACATCCTTTTTCTCATCAATGGGTGAGACCGATTGAAAGCAGGTGCATCTGGATGGATGACAAGATCCAGTCCTGGCTTCTGGAGGACCAGAATCCGTCGATTCGCCATCTGACGCTGACCGGCCTGTTGGATCGGCCGCCTGACGATCCGTCCGTTTTGGTCAGCAAACGCCGGATCATGGAAACCGGCCTGGTCCCCAAACTGCTGTTGCGTCAGAACGCCAATGGATCCTGGGCGAATCCGGAGCGATTCTATCTGGATAAATACCACGGCACGATCTGGACCTTGCTGCTACTGGCCGAATTAGGCGCGGATGGTTCCGACCCGAATATTCAAAGGGCCTGCGAATTTGTCTTCCAATACGCCCAGGAACCGAAGTCCGGTGCTTTTTCAGTTCAAAGCAGCAAAGCCGGCAACGGCGGTCTGCCCGGCCTGACCATTCCCTGCCTGACCGGCAACATGGTTTTTGCCCTGATCCGGCTGGGTTATCTGGATGACGAGCGGGTGCAAAAGGCTATCCAATGGATTCTGGACGTCCAACGCGCCGATGACGGCGATTTCGTTGCGCCCATGGGATCTGTCCATAAGCGCATGAAGGCCTGCTTTAGCCGTCACAGCTGCCATATGGGCGTCGCCAAAGCGCTCAAAGGACTAGCTGAAATTCCGCTCGAACAGCGCAGCCAGGCGGTTACGGACAAGATCTCTGAATTAACCGAGTATTTCCTGATCCACCACCTGTTCAGGCAAAGCCACGACCTGGACAAGGATGCCAAGCCGGGCTGGCGGCGTTTTGGGTTTCCCCTGATGTACCAGACGGATGTACTGGAGCTCTTGTCGTTGTTTGCTCAGCTAGAAATAACCGACCCGCGGCTTGAGGAGGCGGTTTGCGTGGTTGAATCCAAGCGGCAGCCGGACGGGCGATGGCAGCTGGAGCAATCCTTCAACGGCAAAATGAACGTCACCGTCGAGAAGAAAGGCGAACCATCCAAGTGGATCACCTATCGGGCGCTGAAGACCCTGCGCTTTTTCAGATAGCTCTCGATTTGTTCGACGACTGCGGGGCGGCAGTGGTAACCTCGAGCTTTTCTGCAGTTTTCACTTAATAGAAATTCCCCCGGGAGCCTTTGTCTCGATTCTTTCCGCGACCAGGCCCAGGCCGAGGTTTTGAGTCAGGCTGATCATGCTGCGGGTGATGGCCTGATCCTTTTTTGAACCTTCAAGTCCCTGAATGACCTGCCGGTTGATCTTGAGTCTGTCAATCGGCTGCTGCTTTAGTCGGCTCAAAGATGAATATTCGATGCCAAAGTCATCGATTGATCATGAATGAGAAGAAAACCAGGTTGATCAGCGCGACCAGGATGAAGGTTGGCAGAAAAATTCAGACCGAGAGTTTGTTCTCACAGGTCAGGACTTTCTGTTCATCCTTGGCGTTGACATATTGCTTGGCAAACGCTTTCGGCCAGATCATGGCATGTTCCCTCCATCGATATGACAGCTATCGGCTACGCTTGTTATTACGGACAAAACGGCAGCATATCAAGCTCTTTTTCGGATTCAAACTGAAACTGATCGCGATCAGGTCCTTTAGCAGCGGATTTGGTATAATGATTTCAACTGATTGACCTGTCTGGAGCGTGTTCATATTGAACGCATCCGTTAGACCTAGGGGAGAGAACATGCGACGATTCATTGGGGTTCTGACAATTCTGATCACATTCGGATTGCTGCAAACGGTCGTCTGCAGCGCCGCTATGGCGCTGCCGGAAGCGTTGGCTGACAAGCTGGAACTGGACCTGACGCTGATTGAGGCGGATGCCTTGCTCAATCCATCCGTCTGGTACATCGAAGATTCGTCCAAGGTCGATCACCTCGACTGGGGGACAACCTATTTGGTGAACCAGCTGTCGCTGGATGTGTTTTTTAAAAACCCTGACCGACGAGACATCAAGACGCTGGAGCAGCTGCTGGCCGAGAGCCAGGACACGCACTATTTCACCACGCTGGACAGCCTGCTGACCAACAGCGGCCGCAATCATCTGGCGCATGCCATCTATCGCATAACCGATGCCGGCATGGCCGACCAGGTGGAATTATCCCAAAACGCGGCGTTCGCCAAGCGTTTCAGAATCGCAGAAACCCGCCTGATCACGTTGGCCGGGCGGTTAGGCGAGGTTGAGACTATTCGGCTTTATCGCCTGGGCATCCAATATTTCCTGGCCGCGCAAATGGCGGATGGCGAGTGGATCCTGCCGGTGCCGTTGCGACCGATCGAGCAGATGACCTGGGAGGCCGAATTGTGGAGCCCCGAGGAAGTCATCCAGGTTTTGCAGGGTGCTGTCCAGGATTCAGACGATCAGCAGGCGATCACAATCTCGTTTGACAGCAAGGCCGCCAAGCCGGAACCTGTCCTGTCCCGGATCTGGTCCGTCTGGCTGATCCTGCCGCTGACCTTGCTGCTGTTTGTCGCCGCGGTCCTGATCATTCGCAGAAAGCTGCTGGAAGACTTCTGACAGTCAAGCCGTTGATTGTCGCCCGCTTATTGTTGCCCACCCGTCGGTATGCTATATTATTATCGATCGAAACAGGCCCTGACCACCTGATTTGAAAAGGATGGTGACTCCAATGGAAAAGTGTTTTGAAACCAACTCAACGTTGAGATCAATCTGTTGTCATCTCTGCTCTACATCGGCCAGGCCGCCATCAGCATCTACCTGATCCGTCCGATCCGCAAGGCAGCTGCCCAGCAGGATACACAAACTGATTAAAGGAGCCTTAGCCATGATCGAAGAACTGCTTGAATTCAACCGGGACTTTGTCCAAAACAAACAATACGAACCCTATGTCTCCAGCAAGCTGCCCAACAAGAAGCTGGCTATTCTGTCCTGCATGGATACTCGCCTGACAGAAC
Source organism: uncultured Saccharofermentans sp. (assembly GCA_963675845.1). Taxonomy (GTDB): domain Bacteria; phylum Bacillota; class Clostridia; order Saccharofermentanales; family UBA5734; genus UBA8949. The sequence goes on from OY776634.1 coordinate 1,824,855, forward strand.
TGCTGCCAGCCTCACTCGGCATCCGCAACGGCGACGTCAAGCTGATCAAAAACGCCGGCGCGGTCATTTCATCCCCGTTTGGCAGCGTGATGCGCTCCCTGATCGTGGCTGTTTACGAGCTGGGTGTTGAAGAAATTCTAGTCATCGGCCACCATGACTGCGGCATGCAGAGCCTGGACAATCGAAAGATCATGGACAAGATGCGTGCCCGGGGCGTCAGTCAGAACAAAATCGAATTCCTGGAATTCTGCGGCATCGATTTCGACAAGTGGCTCAATGGCTTCGACTCGGTCGAGGATTCCGTTCGGGCGTCGGTCAAGGCGGTGAAAGATCATCCGCTGATGCCGGCCGATGTCAAGGTGTTCGGCCTGATCATGGATCCGGGCACCGGCCAGGTCGACCGGGTGGACTGATCCCGTCCAAGCCCATGAAACTGCCGACCGGCAGCATGAAATAGTAGTAAACCAACCGGAGCTTTGGGTAACCGCCCGAAGCTCCGGTTTTTTTAAAAATAACCGGACAGTATCTCCGGCCGCGTCCGAAATCCGACTGGCTGAAAACTTGGATCATTTCATTGTGACAGGCGTGACAGCACCAGGGCGTCGTGGTAAGATGTATGTACAACTTTGCGTACTTCAAAATATCACAAATCAAGGAGATCATGCTATGATTCGTCAATCGTTTAATGACAACTGGCACTTCAAAAAAATTGTCGGAGGTCCTGCCTGGGGCGACACTGAAAAGGAATCGACGGTCACGCTGCCGCACGATGCCATGATCCTGGAACCGCGGGATCGAAACACGCCCAATGGCACATCCACCGGCTTTTACCCAGGCGGTACCTACACATATAGCAAAACATTCGATGCATCGAATATTGATCAGGACCAGGTGGTCTACCTGGAATTCGAAGGCGTGTACATGAACGCCATGGTCTACATCAACGGCGATCTGGCGGGCAAGCGGCCTTACGGCTACAGCCGATTTGCCATCATGGCGAACGACTATCTCCGGTACGGCGTAAAGAATGAGGTTAAGGTTGTCGTCCAGAACGCCGCCAGCCCGAACAGTCGCTGGTATTCCGGCAGCGGACTGTACCGACCGGTCAATTTTGTTGTGGGAGACAGCCTGCATGTCGCACTGGACGGATTGAAGATCTCAACCGAATCGGTCGATCGGGATTATGCTGTGATCACGATTGATCTGGCGCTGGAGAATACGCGCAATGCAAACCGGACAGCGCGCTTGAAAACCGTGATCAAGGACAGTGGCGGCCGGATGGTTGCCGCTGACCAGACGGGAATCAACCTGTTCGGCTCGGATTCGATCACGATCAAGCGGCGAATCGCCATCCCGGATCCCGATCTCTGGCACCCGGATACGCCGAATCTTTATACTTGCGTGGTTGAAATTGAGGAGGGCGGTGCGGTCATTGACCAGACCACCGAGACGTTTGGTGTTCGAACCCTTCAGCTGGACGCGCAGCGCGGCCTGAGAGTCAACGGCTCATCGGTCAAGCTGCGCGGCACCTGTATTCACCATGACAACGGCGTCATCGGGGCTGCCACGCTTGAGCGGGCGGAAGAGCGCCGGGTTGAGATTATGAAGGCCGCCGGGTTCAACGCGATCCGCAGTGCCCATCACCCCATGTCCAAAGCCCTGCTCCGGGCTTGCGACCGACTGGGCATGCTGGTCATGGACGAGGCTTTCGACATGTGGCATGCAACCAAGTCCGATTTTGACTATGCGTTGTATTTCGATGAATGGTGGGAGCGCGATATCGAGTCGATGGTCGCCAAGGATTACAACCACCCATGCGTGGTCATGTATTCGATCGGCAACGAGATACCGGAACTGGGCACCCCCAAGGGCGCCCGCCTGAACCGCCAGCTGGCGGATAAGGTCCGGACGCTGGACCCGACCCGCTATGTGACCAACGCCATCAATGGCGTCATGTGCGCCATGCCGTATATCCAGGACATCATCCGGGAACTGGCCGAGGAGGATGGCGAGAGCGTTGCGCAGCAAGCAGCCGGGCCGCAGGAAGGTGTGGACATCAACCAGTTCATGATGGACTTCTTCAACAAGCAGAGCCGGATCGCCACCAGCAGGACGATTGATCGCATCCTGGAAGAAACCGCAGATGGGCTAGACATCGTCGGCTACAACTACATGGTCAGCCGCTATGACACCGAAAACCAGAAACAGCCGAATCGCGTGGTGGTCGGATCCGAAACATTCCCGGAGCATATTGGCCTGATCTGGCGCAAGGTGATGGATAATAGCCACGTTATCGGTGATTTCACCTGGACCGGCTGGGACTACCTGGGCGAAGCCGGAATCGGCGCCTTTGGCTACGACGGCAACGATGACGAAGAAAAAAATCCTGTGCTCAAGCCATATCCGGCCATCCTGGCCTATTGCGGCGACATCGACATCACGGGACACCGCCGCCCGATGAGCTACCTGCGCGAGATCGTATTCGGCCTCAGGCAAGCTCCGTATATCGCCGTACAGCGCGTCAATCGCCACGGCCAGCAAGCCAGTAAAACGCCCTGGAGCGGCTCCGACACCGTGTCCAGCTGGACCTGGCCGGGCTATGAAGGCCAGCCAGCCGTGATCGAGGTATATGCCAGCGCCAGGGAAGTCGAACTGATCCAGGACGGCAGATCGCTGGGGCGAAAGACTGCTGGTGACAACGAAAACTTCACCGCGGTCTTTGAGACAACCTATAAGCCTGGCAAACTGGAAGCGGTCGGTTATTCAGACGGCTTGGAAACTGGCCGCATGCTGCTTGCAACAGCCGGGGAAGACCTGGGGCTCAAGGTGGATGCCGACCGCACTGACCTGAGGGCCGACAGCCAGGACATGGCCAGCCTTATGATTTCGCTCACGGACAGCCAGGGCGTTGTCAATATGGCCAAACCGCTGCAGGTTTCGATCCAGGTTGACGGCCCGGGCATTCTGCAGGGCTTCGGCAGCGCAGATCCCATGACCACCGAGAATTATTTTGACACGGTCAGGACGACCTATGACGGCAGAGTCTTCGCCGTCATCCGGACAACGCAAGAAGCCGGTAAGATTCGCGTCAGTGTTTCAGCACCGGGCTGCGATACAGAAACGGTTGTGCTGAACAGCAAAGCTTGAAGGGCAACGATATCCCCGATTCAAAACTACGGCTGCTGGTCATCCAGCAGCCGTTTTTCACCGCTTAGCTGCGAAATAGCCGTGATGTCCTGGCTGGCTTCCAGCGTGCCCAGATAGCGGCCGGATGGATCGCGCAAAGCAAAATACTGGATCAGGATCTTTTGGCCGTGCAGATTAATCCAGAATGATTCCTGGTCTTTGTCACCGGCTTTGAAACGCTTGAGGATCTGTTCAACGGCATGCATGCTTTTGGGCGGATGGCAATTTTGCACCTTGCGCCCGATGATGGCGGGCGACCTGGGAAAGATACGGTCGGGATTGTCCGAGAAATAAGCAACCTGGTCCTGCTCGTCGACCACCGTGATATCGACCGGCAGCCGCCTGAATATTTCGGTCAGCTGTTGAATGCTCAGCGATCCGGTTGGCGATCTGAACGTCCACTGGTCAGGCAAATCGGCAAAGGTGGGAACCTGCTGGACAGGCGGCCTTGCGGGCGGCTCGATCCAGGCGAAGCCATAGTCAAAACACTGGATGAGCATCGATTGAAATTCATCTCGGTTCAGCCAGCGGATCGCGGCCGGGAAGAGCAGCAGGTCCTGCTTCTGGACAAAGCCGAAATACAGAAAATATAATCTGCCAATCTGGCGGTTGATCGCCGCAAGGTCGGCGTCTGGATCACTCAGGCAAAGCCTGGTCTTTTTCAATTCTTCCCGGATCTCGTCATGCAGCGCCCACAGGATGGACAGACCGGCAAACCGCGGGTGTTTCTTCTCCAGTTCGGGAAACAGGATGTTCTCCAGCTTCTGGAAATGGACCTGATACGAATCAAGCGTCTGCAGGAGGTTTAGCCCTTCCTGCCGCAGCGTCTCGGACTGCTGTGCCTTGACAGTGCTCTTGAAGGCTTCGAGTCGGTTTAGCAGTGCCTGGTTTTCGTCGTCGAGAGAGAGCAGAAACGGATTGGATGGCAGTTTATCCCTGTCTGTTCCAGCCAGCTTGAGATGGATGATGTGGATGACCTTGTCAACGACTGCCAGAATGTCGCCCGCTTCGCGGCCCTGCAGCAACAGATTGTTCATGGCTTCGAAGACGTCGTCCGGTTCGATGCTGTCCAGCTGCTGGACGGTCTGTTCGAACAGACCCCGGATATCTTGCCGGTCCATCAGCTTGCCAGCTAGCTGCTGCAGGTTATGAGCGATGTTTGACATGGGTTGTCCCTTTCTAGCGATGCCAGGCCCTGAAACTGCCGGACATGATGCCTGCGTCGAAAGACCCCTCAAGCCCGGACGGCAGCAAGGTGCCTTTGAAGACCAGTGCGGTCTGGTCTTCAGCGCTGATGCGGATGACAACTTTGTCGCCGTCTATTTCCATTTTGCCGCGCCAGACTTCACCGGTCACCTCGACAAAATCCGTGCTGGACGACACCTGCTGGAACAGCACCTGCAGATCGCCGCCTTCGGTTGCCGGCTCGCTGACCGCCATCTGGCACCCGATCACGGTGCCCTCAAGTGTCACCGTGTAGTCGCCGCTGGGGTCGGTGTCGAAGATCATGGCGATCCATTCGACCAGGACCTTGACAATCATGTTGATTATGCTGTCGATCGCACCGGATTCCTCAATGGTGTAGTTCAGCTGCCAGTCGCCATAGAAGTTGACGACATCGACCAGAGCCTCGCATTCAGCCATCACGGTCAGGTCCTCGCTGCGGACCATGCTCAGCGAAATCGTGTGGCTGCCGGCTGTATCGTAGACGTGGTCCGCAACCGGCTTCTTCGTTTGAATGACCTCGCTGCCGTCGCCGAAATCCCAGAGATAGTAGATGCCGGAAGGCGCGTCCTTGACGGTCGCCTTGAAGGACGTCTCCAGACCGACAATTGCCTGGTAGGGCTGATCCAAAAATTCCATGCTGGTGTTCTGGTCATAGAGAATGCGCAGCCGCATGAAGTCGCTGTACTTGACCTTGCCAGCATTGTTTTTATAATCGATTGAAAAGCCGAAATGGTTAACGCCCTTATCCAGTGTCAGGGTATAGCTGACAAGTCCGTCGGATCCGGCTTCCTCCCGGTTGGTTGCCGCCTGAGTCGGGTTGAGGTCGTAAAATGCCTGAACCACCATGTTGCTGTATTGGTTTTTGACCCGTACCCTGAGCTTGCCGGCCAGCGAAGGATCGACCTTCGCGGTGTCTTCAAGGCTCAACTTGAGGTCGGGCGGGCAGGGCTCCCAGGTTTCTTCGCCAGTGACGGGATCGATCCTGACCAGCCGCTCAAGCTCGCACTTGCCGAATAGGTCATCTTCGTCGCCGACCGTACCGTCCAGGACTTTCTTGTACTGGTCGGCGACCGTACTGTAGTCGATCAGGGCGGTTTTGGCGCAATAGAAGATCTGGTTGAAGCTGATCTCGCCGGTCTCGGCGATGGCCTCGGCGTTGAGTCCGGAGTTGTAGGGTTGAAAATTCGAGCCGTCGAAACGGACCGTGCGAATTGCCGACCCTGGATAGTTTGGATCTGATACGTAAAGCGTTCCGCCGTCCGCCCGGTAGACGGCGATGGCATGGCCGACATTCTGGGTTGTCCCGGTGCTTGGATCGGTATAGTCGCCGCGGATCGACATGTACTGTGGCTCGCCGGTCATCATCATCGAGAAGGCGAAGGCACAGTAGGTGTTGGCCGCGTTGGTGTTGATGTTCTTGTTGATCCACTCCCGGGTCTTGGAGCCCCAGTCGATCTTGGACTGGATAACCGACGCGAACCGGTAGCCCAGGGAATCGTCACGCCAGAAGTCGATTGTGCCGATACCGTAGCTGTTGTTGTCGAATCGGCCGTAGAGTCTGCGCTCACTATTGCCCTGGTAGATCTCCGAGTAATACCACATCATGGAGATGGTCTGGCCGGCGCAGTGGCCGCCCGGCGCGATCCAGGATCCGCGGTTGACGAACTGCCAGTCGTCGACACCCGGTCGAAATCCGGTATCGACGCTGATTTCCTTCAGGTTCTCAAGGTCGGTCTCGGCGACAACGATGTCTGAAAAATGGTTGGTCAGCACCGTGATATGGTCGTTAGAAATCTCGGAAAACGGCAGGCCTTCCAGCTCGCCGGTTTTCTGGTTGTAATAGAAGCCCATCACAAACTTGCCCGGGGAAGATTCGATCGGAATGGTCAGGGTCATGGCCTGGTCTGCGAAGGCATGTCCGTTGTCGATGGTGATCAGGGGCGATACCGGCGTGAAGCGGCTGCCGAATTTATCGCCAGTGATTTCCTGTGTCGAAATCTCAAATCTGGTTTTAGCATCATAGGCATCTGCCGGCACGTCGAGCACGAGGCCGTCGATCGGGCTGTCAGGATCGCTGACTGTCAGTGTCCCGCCGTTTGTCCCGATCGTCTCAGAGGTTTCGACCTGGGGTTTTCCCAGCGAGAGGTTATCACTCTTTTTGGTCAGAGCTTTCCAGGTGATCAGGCCGCCGACAAGAACCAGAATGACCAGGAAGGTCACCAGACAGCCGTGGCGCTTGCGTGGCTTTGGCGGCTGGTTGGGCTGCAGGGCTGCCTGCCAGTGGGCGGATGCCTGTGCCTGGTCAAGCCAGGTGCTTGAGCCGGCCGGCGCAAACCGGTCGCCGGCATAGAGCTGGCCGGAAGCTGCCATCGCAGCCAGCTGCTGGCTGCTGTACGGTCCGAACATCTGCTGGTTGCGCTGTAGATACCACTGATCCATGTGTGCCTCCCCAAATCGAAATCGTTAAAACAGTGCCTTGTATAGCAGCCGTGCTCATCGCTGGCAGTACCGCCGGCGGTGATCCCATTATAATCCGTTTGAATGATTGATCAGTCCAAGCTGCACTCGCGCGACCATCCCGCGCATTACTAAATCTATCTTACACAACCTGCACGCGTTTGAAAACATTCATCCAGGCATTGCCGCAGTTTTTATTTCTGCAGACCGTTTGCATACACAATTCGAAACGATAAACACTGCCACCCGGCCGAAAACGCCGGCCGGGTGGCAGTGTTTGTTGGTCAACTTGGGTTTAGAGCGGCAGCACCTGGCGGCCGAACTCGTTGTTGACGACCTGGGCCAGACTGTTGTAGACGGCGGACGCGCCGCGCCCCGGGTCGTTTGAATTCATGAAAAGACCGTCATAATCCACAAAGCATTTTGGATGGGTTGGCTCAGGATTGGCAAAGCTTGAGCAGGCAGCAGCCTGGCATGTCCTTGAGTCGAAGCATCATCTTCTCGTCGCCATTGAGTATTCTCATCGCCTGCCATTGTCCGGACTTGAATTCGCCTTCTTCGAAACGCAGGATCTCAACTGTTTTGTTCACGCCGGGCTTGGGCAGGAACTCCAAATGGCACATTGTGCCGATGATGTAAAATGTATCCGGTGCGATTTCGATCACGATGCCCGCGCCAATCGGTTTTCGGGGCTCTTTCGGGGCGTAGGCGACTTTGAGATTAAAGTTTTCGAATGAGAGCCAGGCACCGAAGTCCGTTTCAGACTTTTTGACAAAGCTTTTGAGGTGAGGCGTGCCGCGATACTGCATCAGCAGTGGCTTGATGCTGTCGATGATCGCGTAGGATCGGGCCAGGTAGTCCTTGCTGCCGGCGATGTCGAACGCGGACGGGTCGATGTTGAGCGCGGCCATCAGCTGGGCGGGTGGCTTTTCAATCGCGTCCGGATCCAGACCCAGGTCCTCGATGCCGAACGGCGAATAGCAGATCGCGTTGCCGCTGGCGAAGGCGTAAAGGGCATAGGACGCTGCGACCGCGTCCTTTCGGACCTCCGGGATGACCAGCGGGTTGCCATCATAGGCATACTCGTCAATGACCTGGGCGACATACGGCACGTAGATATCCGGCGCCAGCGTGAAAAGCGACGGCGCCGCCAGCTTCCAGACCCGGTGCATCGACCGGACCGGACCGCCGCTCGGATAGGAACCGGCATACCAGGGGTACTGCCGGAGCCAGGCGTTGGCATAGTAGGGCAGGTCATAGGCCTGGCGAGCTGACCGGGTCAGCTGTTCGATGGCCGATGCGAAATGCCAGGCCATGAAAAACTCGCCGGCGTCTTCGCCGAACGCCTGCTGCCAGGTGCCGGATACGCCGTATTCATCAGCCAGGACAGCCGGTATGTTTCCGGCAAAAGCGAGATTGGCTGCTTCGGAATAATCCCGGTCGGACCCCAGCAGCCCGATCTCGTTTTCAACCTGGATCATAATGACCGTGTTCTGGTCCTCGTCGATCGAGCGGATGTGGGCCATGACGCGGTTGAGCGCCCGGGCGTCCTTGTCAACCGCAGCCTGGCACAGCGGTGATATCGCCGCCAGCCGCTGACCGCTGACGGTTCGGGCGTAATAATAAGTCTGGCTGTCCAGCTTCACCCATGCCGGAACATAGCTGGAAGAAGCGTTCTTCCACAATCCGAACCATAGCAGGATCAGGCGCATGCCATTGTCCCTGGCCTGTTCGATCAGGCTGTCCACCAGCTCGAAATTGAACTGGCCTTCTGCGGGTTCGATCAGCTCCCAATAGATCGGAACAATCAGGGTATTGAGGTTCAGGCCGCCGAGTTTCGGCCAGACTTCCTGCTGCATGTACGCCGAATTGCTGGCACTGGAGTTATGGACTTCGCCGGCCAGAGCCAGATAGGGCTCGCCGTTGACCATTAGTGTGTCAATGCCGTTGATTTTGGAAATGGACGGGATCTGTTTCATCTCAATCACCTCGTAATTTCTGAATAGCTTGACTCCATCATACCGAGGGTTGCTGGATGCTGTAAATCCAAATATAATAATATCCATAGCACTGTATTAATATCGGCGCAAATGGGAGGTTCCAATTGGATTTCAAGACGACAGACAAATCGGAAAATGATCAAGCCCTGGTTGCCAGAAAACTGCCGCTTGAACTGATCGGTGTTGGTATCGACCATCTGCAGGAGCCGCTCGAGCGACCGACGGGACTTGAGATTCATACTTGGATCCAAAGCGTTCAGGGCGAAGGGGAAGTTTCTCTGGAGCAGGGTCGGTCAGTCGCCGGCCAGTCCAGCGGGATTCTTATGCTCAAGGAAACACCGTACGCGTTAAAAGCGTCCGAACCCGGGTGGACAACACATTACGTCACCTTCAGCGGTTCAGTTTGCGATTCGATTCTAATCGGCTTGGGATTGACCTGCTCGGGCGTTTACCACATTACGAATCCGGCTGTCTTAGCCCGGCATATTAAGCAGATGGACCGGATCTTGCGGACCGCGCCGGATGACATGCACCGTGAAGCCTCCAAGGCCTTGTACGCGCTGCTGCTGGATTTGTCAGTCGGCATCCGTTATCTGCGCGCCAGCATGCCGGCAATCCGCAACGAGAAGCTGCAGGGCGTCATCCGCTTTGTTGAAGAACATTTTTCTGAACCGATCCAGCTTGAACAGCTGGCCGAGTTGGCCGGCCTTCGCAAGGAATACCTGTGTACACTGTTCAAGCGACAGATGGGGCAGACCATCTTCGAATTCATCTTGTCGCTGCGGATCGCCCGCGCGCGCGTTTACCTGGTTCAGCACCCAAGTCTGACCGTTAAGGCAATCAGTCAGATGTGCGGGTTTGACAGTCCCAGTTATTTCGGCAGGGTTTTCCGGCAGTTTGAAAACATGACCCCACAGCAGTATCGGCAGACGCATTAATTTCAAATCGCGTATTTTAAATGGAGGCTTATCAATGAACCATGACAAGGCAGTCAAATCTTTCGAACGCTGCGGCCACAAAGTGTCCTGCTTTTCGTCTAGGGAAGACGCAGCCCGTTATCTGGCGGATTCCATCCGGGACGCCAGTGTCGGATTCGGCGACTCGAAGACACTGGCGGACATGAACCTGGCCGAGAAGCTCTCGCAGCATAATCTGGTCAACGATCCAGGTACATGTTCTGACGATGCGTTCCGCGAGACTGCCCGACGCACACTGAATACGGATGTCTATGTCACCTCGGTCAACGGTGCGGCCGAGACCGGCGAACTGGTCAATCTTGACGGCGCCGGCAATCGGGTGGCCGGCTCGCTGTACGGACACGACGCCGTGTATTTTGTATTCGGCACCAATAAACTTCGTCCGACCCTGGACGAGGCGATCTGGCGGTGCAGGAACGTCGCGGCACCGCAAAACGCCAGACGGCTGGGATGCCGGACACCGTGTGCCGTCAAGGCCGACAAGTGCTATGACTGTCAAAGCCCGGACCGCATCTGCAACGGGCTAGCCATTCATCTGCGGGCAATGAGCGGTGTGCGGTCCGAAATCATCCTGATTGATGAGGATCTCGGACTTTAGGCGGGGATCGAGATATGGGTTAAGATGTGTGATGGTGGGACCGGGCATAGCCGGACTGATTCGACTTTAATAAAACGTGCGAAACTCCCCAGCCTCTATGCTTAGCGAAGGGGGTGAGATGGATAGTAATGATTGAAGATGCCATCTTTTGTTTTGTGATCTGAGATCAATGATAGGTTTGCTTATCCGAACTTTTTGTGCATGAATTTCCGATACATCTTTTTGAACCAGGGAATACCGTTAAAAATATCACCCCACAGGTCGTAGTAGTCACGCTGCTCGATAATCCGGCCATCCTCGTGCAGTACCAGCTTGGTTGCGCCGTATACCGGCGTGTCGGGAAACTTTTTAAAAGACATGGTCATGATCCAGTCCATCAGGACAGTGTTGTGGTCGATGGCCAGCGACTGGATATCCATCCGCAGGCTCTTGCAGCGATCGGTCAGCCGCTGGCACATCGCCTTAAATTTATCGATGTCATCGATCCGCTGGATGGAGTCCTGGAAGACCAGGTCGGGGTGGTAGTAGGGGAACAGGTGCGACCAGTCCGGCTTGCCCTCGGTGTTGTAGGTCTTAGACCACAATTCGAGGATTTTTTCGCGGGTCAGCGGTTCCGGCTTGAAATCTTCGGTCAATTGATCTGAATGAATATCGGTCATTCCTCATACCTCTCGTCCCATTCAATAGCGATTGATTATACATGCAGCGGATCAGATTTTGGCAACAGATCCGACTCGGATGCAGGTTTTCTCAATTATATCGTAAAACAGCGGGTTGTGAACATTGTCTTGTAAACCTGAAAGTTGTCCGACAATTTAATTCAGTTGAAATACTCAAACGACAGGTTTTGTGATATATATAGATCAATGGAACAAACGACTCAGCCAGACAAGATAAATTCAATCCCGAGGAGCGCGACATGTTGAATAAACTTTTCAGGTCCAAAGACACCGCCAGAAAATCTGCCGGCTACGTCCGCGTGCTGACCATCCTGCTGCTCACGGCCGGCCTCGTGCTGTCCGGATGCAGTGCCGGCACCGGTGGCGCGACGAGCGGGACAAGCAACGCAGAAACTGTTGAGACAACTCAACCGACTACGCTTGAGCCGACACCGAGCCCGATCCCGACGCCCACGCCCTTGCCGACACCGGCGATGCCATACGATCCGCTGGTCGAGGCATTCTTTGGGCCGCTGCCCACACCGCAGCAAGTGGTGGAATTTGAGCACAATGAACTGAGGGCCATCTATCTGGGTGCCGGCGCGCGCATTGATACAGCCCTTCAAATCGCCCGTGAGACCGAAGTCAACGCGGTTGTGATCGATCTCAAGGAATCCGATGGCGTCAAGTACGACTCCCAGGTGCCAATGGCCGTTGACAATGATGTGATCCGCAAGGCGTACAACCTGACCTCCGTGATTGAACGATTTCACGCAGAGGGCGTTCTAGTGATCGGGCGCATTGTCTGTTACAAAGACCCGTTGCTGGCTGAGGCCAGACCCGATCTGACCATCCAGGACGAGCGTGGCAATCCGCTTTACTTCACCCGTGAAAGCAAGAAGGCGTTTTTGAGCCCGTATAACATGGATGTCTGGCAGTACAATGTTGATCTGGCCAAGGAAGCGATCGCGCTGGGTGTCGATGAAATTCAGTTTGACTATGTCCGATTCCCCACCGGTGGGACGACCAGCGGCGAAAGTCCCTACTTCGGCGAGGACGGCCAGGTGCCGAGCCGGATCCAGGCGATTAATCGCTTTCTCCAGTTTGCCAAAATCAAAATTCAGGATGACCTGGGCATTCCCGTGGGAGCTGATGTCTTCGCGATTGTCATCAGCAGCCAATATGACGGCAAGAACATCGGTCAGGACTGGCCGACACTGGGTCTGACTGGCATCGACAACGTCAGCCCGATGATCTACCCGTCACACTATGCCAACGCCGCATCCAATGGCCAGGGCCAGCAAATCAACGACACCCTGTTCACCAAGCCAGATCTGTTTCCATACGAGGTCATGCTCGCAGCCCTCACGGAAGCAAGAACCGCTGAAGAGAACCCGGACTACCAGGTGGCTAACCGACCGTACCTGCAGGCGTTCACGGCATCCTGGCTGCACAAGGGATATTACATGGAGTATGGACCGGATGAAATCCGGGCTCAGATCCAGGCGGTCCGGGATGCCGGCTACAACGAATGGATCTGCTGGAATTCAGGAGCAAGGTACCCGATTGAGGCCTTCGATCCGGAGCCGGAGCAAGAATAAAAATTGAAACATACTCTACTGGCTCAGGTAGTGATAGACCTCGCCTGGCAGCGGGGCGCCGTCATCCTGCCAGGACAGCATTTCGCTGACAGTCATGAAGCGAAAGCCACGGTCCTTGAGCCCCTGGATCATGGCGGGCATGGCTTCGACCGTGCTGGCATTGGTGTCGTGCAGCAGAATGATATGGCCGTTGGCAGCATGTGTTATGACATATTCCGCGATCACTTCCGGCTGGCCTCGAAGATTCCAGTCTTCGGGACAGCTTTGCCAGGACCAGCTGACAATCGCGAGGTTCAAATTTTGACAAACAGATTGGACATCTTCGTTGAATGCGCCCAGCGGCGGCCGCATTAAGGTCGGCAGCACGCCGGTGATTTCCTGAATCAGCTGGTTGGACCGGTCCAGTTCTTCGGTGATCTGCTCGGGGTTCAGATCGGTCAGCGTCAGATGCGAGTAAGTATGATTTGCGATCTCGTGGCCTTCGTCAAAGGCGCGTTTGACCAGCTCTGACCGGCCGGCATCAATCTGGTTGCCAAGGACGAAAAAGGTAGCTTTGACGTTTTCTGCTGCTAGAAGATCCAGCAGTGTGCCGGTGTCCCGGCTGGACGGCCCGTCGTCGAAGGTCAGCGCGATGACCGGATATTCCTCGCTGGGCGGCGGTGGCGTCGGCGACGGCGTCGCGGTCGGCGTTGCAGTGGGTAAGGGTGCTGAGGTTGCTATTGGAGTCGGGGTCAGGCCGCTTGGCGAGTCGGTTTGAATCGGCAGGTGGCTGGTGCAGCCGCCGAACAGCAGGACCAGAACAACTAAAGCAACCATGATTGGAATGGCACGGTACAGGGGCGTCGGCGGAGCTTGTATTTTTTTTAGAGTCATGGGGTCCTGTAACCTCGGTTCATTTAATTGCTTTGCCAGGCAAAGCTGCATCGGGGGTGATTATTTGAGTTTAAGACATATTCACCCTCATGACAATATATTTGGACAGTTCGACAAGAAAACTTAACAAAGCCCATGCAATCCAAAGTGGAATCGGCATGGGCTTTGAACGTCTGAGGCTTGTCTTTAGTCGGTTCCGGAGGTCTCGGTCGGAGCCGGTTCGCAGATGCCCAGTGTGACAGCCGTGCCATAGGCGACGGTCCAGCCGGCCTCTCGGGATTGTTCGCAAACCGTGCCGGAGTAGCCTTCAACTGGATAGCCCAGCTCGACAAAGGTGATGTCCAGTTTGTACAGCCAGTCGGCGTCGATGATTTCCGTCCGGCTCATACCGCGAAAGTCCGGCATTTCGATCGTTTTGTCGACCGGGTCGTATTTGAGAACGATGGTGCTGCCTTCATAGGCTTCGGTGCCGGCGGCCAGGCTCTGCGACCAGACTTCGCCCGGCAGGCGGTTTTCGGCTGCCGATTCGACAAAGACCGGAATCAGGCCGAGTGCTTCGCAGACCGCGGTTGCCCGTGTCTTGGTCATCGCCAGGTCGTAGCCTGATCCGGCAGGGGCGACCAGATCCGGAACAAAGACCTTTTTGCCCAGGGAGACTGTGACGTCAATCGAGGTTTTGATGCCGATTGAGGTGTTTGTCTTGCTTTGGTAGACGATGGTGTCTTTGGGGGCGTTGTTTTCGGTCGTCGTCACCTTGATCGTGATCGACGCGCCCTGGTCGTTGAGGGTTTTGGCCCAGGCCAGGATGTCGCCCTTGGTCTGGCCGACGAAGCTGCCCAGGATGATCTCATTGCCCAGCGAATAAGTCAGGGTCAGGATGTCACCGGCCTCGTAGGCTGTGCCTGACGCGATGCTCTGTTTAACCAGCGAACCGGCGCTGCGTGTTGAGTATTGTTCAACAACCGACGCGTTGATTCCCAGACTGGACGCCAGCGACATGGCCTGCTCGCGGCTGTAGCCGGCAAAACTCGGCACCAGGATAAGCTTGCCTTTGGAGACGACCAGTACGATTTCAGTACCCGAAGCCACCAGATCACCGGCCGCAATGCTCTGCGAGAGAATGGTGCCGGCAGACGAGAAATCGTCATATTGCTCATCAGTTGTCAGAACAAGGCCGTTGTCGTCGGCGAACTGCTGGGCTTGGTTCAGCATCATGGTGGTGAAGTCCGGCAGCGTGACCTGCTCGGCCGGCTCCGGTTCCGGGCCCTTTGAGACGATAACATAGATCGGTGTCGATCGCTTGACCTGGTCAACCACGGTGTTGTCGTTGATCTCGAAGCTGATGACCTGACCGGATGGCACACTGCTCGAGTATTCGGTCGTAATCCGCACCTTGGTCATGTAGTTGTCCGCCGCCCAGTTTTCAACCTCGGCCATGGTCATGGCAAGGAGGTCGGGCAGGTCCAGCGTAACCGATAAATCGTGGCCGAGCGAGACCTCCACCTTGAGGAAGCCGCCCTTGTTAATGCTCTGGCCGGCCTGGGGCTCCTGACTGATGATCAGGTTTTCGGCCAGGTCGTCGTTATAGCTTTCGCTGATCTGCAGACGGATGCCGTTGTCGCTTGCCCAGACCTGTGCGTCGCTGATGGGCCAGCCGCTTAAGTCGACCACGGCGACACCGCGGGTCAATAGCCATACGACAAGGGCCGCTGCGAGTACGATGAAAGCCGCGCCGGCGACCAGCGGCCATTTCGGCCGCCGGCGTACCGTCGCAGCAGATCCGCTGGACGACGTCGGCACAAAGTCCGTCTTGTCTTCAAAGTGCAGCGTTTTTTTCTCGCGATCGGCTGGGTCGGATTGCTGATCCGGGTTGCCGGATGTCAGTTTGTCCTTATATGAATCGATAAAGTTCTTGTCGTCCATTGAACGCCTCCAGTCGTTTTCGGGTCGTTAATTGGTGATGTCGCGCTTTTTGAAGATGACAAGCGATGTCAGGACAAAGCCGGCAGACAAGACCAGCATCAGGCCAACGCCGTAGCCGATTGAAATGGTGGCCCCGTTCTGGATCAGGTACTGGAAAGACGACTGCCGGATAAAGAGCTCGGCCATCTGCATGAAGGGGATCGGTGTCCAGAACAGCCAGCTGCTGTTGGACTGGTAGGCCAGAATTGACATGGCGATGATGCTGGCGATATACAGCACGACCGGGATGGCGATGGCCACTGCGGTGTTGCGGACGATCACGGACAGCATGAAGGCAATGCAGAAAGTGAAGAGGATGGGAACCAGACAGGCCATCAAGGCCGGGATGAAATAGCCCAGAAAGCCGATCTGGCCGCCGGCCGTGTAGTTGGGGTAGGCAAAATCCGAAAAGCCGTAGCACAGCCCGTTGGAGATCGCGTTAACCAGTGTGCTGGCCAGCGCGACGGCCAGCCAGACGCCCAACGCGGCGCCGAACTTGGCCAGCAGGATCTTGGTCCGGGTCTTGGGCCGGATCATGAGCAGGCGGATTGTGCCCTGCTGGTATTCGCTGGCGATCAGCCATCCGCCAAGCAGTACGCCGAACAGCGCGACGATCATGGAGTAGCGCAGATAGGCTGCTGTTCTGGATCTGGACCCGTTCGGGACATAAAGCATGTCGGGCTGACCCGAATCCAGCGATTTTTGGGCGATGATGATCGTCTTGTTCAGCGCATCAATCTGGCGCTGCATGGACGCGACATATTCTTCGTAGGTATCCTGGCCATTCGGATAGTAATAGCTGTCATAACTTCTGTATTCAGTGAACTCTTTGAAGACCGGACCGCCGCCGCCGCCGCGGCTGTTGTTCCATTCCTCCTCGGTCATGATGACCATATAGGACAGCTGGTTTCTGCTGTTCTCGATATCCGAGATCGCGCGGTTCTGCCAGATGTCCTGGCCGGGAATGATGTTCTTTTCGAGCCGGTATTCCAGCAGGGGGATGGTATTGGTCTCAATCAGGTCGATCTGTTTTCTGAGCTGTTCGATGTATTGGCTCAGGTTGTCTTCCTGGGACGGGTTGTCGATAATGGCCTGTTCCTGGATGGCGATGTTGGCTTCAATGTCAACGATTTCATCGCGGGCCATATCGATGCGCAGCGCGATATATTTCGGGAAGTCATTGTCCAGAACAATGTCAGCCAGCATCTCAAGCTGCCCGTCCGCCCGGTCGATGGCGGCCAGCCGCTCAACAGCCGACAGGTTGACATACTTGGTGCGAATCATCTCGGCGTCATAGCCCCGTCGGAACTGGGCGACTTCGACCAGCACCTTGATGTCATTGTCGCTGTTTCCCAGGAAGAATTTATCATAAAGGCTTTCGACGCCTTGCCAGGCCAGCTCCTGGCGGTAGTCCTGGTAGGTTGTGATCGACTGGGCAAACATCAGGAAGTAGTCGATTTCCAGGTCGATCAGCTCAAGCATCAGATCAACCGAGGCGGGGTTCTCGAATTTGAAGTCGCCGCCTTGACTCATTGCCTGCTTTTCGTTCAGAAGACTCTGGATATTCCAGTAGAAGGGGTTGTCGGCATAGATGGTCACGCCATTGACGGTGATGGATTCCATGCCCTCGCGGTCGATGTCCGGCGCGAGGCCGTCGCGGGCCTCGAAATCCTCAACGATGAACGTCGGTTCGATATTGCCGCCCTGCCGGTTGGACAGCAGTCCGAGTATGGGGACCGCTGCGCCTAAAAGAATGATCAGGGCGCTGGTGATCAAGAGGAATTTGGATTTCAGGATATTCCGGATTTCATACCGGATTTGCTTTAAAAACAACATCATAATATGCAACCTCCCTAATCAGCGCTACTGAATCTGGTTCTTGGAACCGGATGTCATCGAGATGAAATCCTGCTCCAGCGAACGCTGCTTCTGGTTGACCGCGAAGATATCGATGCCGCGTTCAATCAGGGTCCTGACGATCAAGGGGATCTCGCTGCGCATCATAACCAGGCTGACGGATTTGCCGTCAAGCGAGCAATTGGCTTCGAGTTCCTGGAAGTACGCCAGTGTGGCCGGGTTGTCGGAGGTGACAAACGTGTAGTTGTAGATTTCCTCTTCGATGGTTTCATGCCCGTTGATCGACTTTTCACCGATCATGGAGCCGTTATCGATGATATAGATCCGGTCGCACATCAGCTCCATTTCAGATAATAGGTGGCTGGAGATGAAAACGCCGACGCCGGCCTCTTTGGCCAGGGTCTTGAGCAGGTCGCGCAGCTCCTTGATGCCTATGGGATCCAAGCCGTTGGTTGGCTCATCCAGAACCAGCAGCCGCGGGTTGTGCAGCAGTGCCTGGGCTATGCCGACACGCTGGCACATGCCCAGCGAGTAGGTTTTGACCTTGTCATTGATTCGGTCAGCCATCTTGACCAGTTTGACAACCTGTTCGATGGTGTCCGGGCTGATGCCCTGGTACATCGAGCCGAAGTATTCCAGATTCTCGCGTCCGGTCAGCCGTTTGTACAGGTCAGGATTTTCTACAATGCCGCCGACATTGAGCATCGCGTTCTCAAAATCGCTGACGACATCATACCCGCAGATGGTGATATGCCCCTCGGTGATGCGAAAGAGTCCAAGGATCGCCTTGATCGTGGTGGTCTTGCCGGCCCCGTTAGGACCAAGAAAGCCGACGATTTCCCCTGAATTGACTGATAAGGATACGCCGTTCAGAATTTTTTTCTTGCCGATGGTCTTTTTAAGACCGTCGATTTGCAGTAGTTCCAAATGGATTCACCTCCAAAACTTGGTGTCGATGCTGATTAGACGCGTGGAAAAGGTGTTTTGTTCCCAAGGTATTCCTGACTTAACTTAAAAAGATTTTCAGACTTTTATTATAACGAACCGGCCGCGCGACAGCAATGCCGAAGTTTGACCGGGCCGCAGTTTGTGAGAGACTAAGACTGTGGACAGGGCTCCACGATCATAGTAGAATTTTAGTACAAAACCTCGGGAGGACAACTTTGTGAACGGCATATTGGCATCCATCATCTTGGGCATTTTATTCGGTCTTTTCATCCTGTTTATTTTCTACACCATCATCAAGAACGCCGTCAAGAACGGCGCGCTTGAAGCCTATCAGCTGATCAAGTCCGAAGAGCAGGGCGAACAGCATGAAACGGGAACACACGACAACGAATAGCCGCTACTGGCTGTGCAACGACAGGGTTCGAGAAAGGTGGCAGCATGACATCAGCTCCTCAGAATGCAAAGTCCAGAACAAAGAACAGAACCGGCATATTTCTGCTCATCTTCACGATCCTGTCTTTACTGGGTGCGGTGGCATCCCTCGCACCCGACGCGCTGGCCTATTTCGAGAGGATGAAGATATCCGAGGATTTCAACCAGATTGCGGAACAAGACCTGGTCGAAGGACAGATCGTCACCGGCACAATTGAAATCGCAGTCGACTGGTTTGCCGAGGAGTATGAAGGTTATGGCGTCGCGGCCAAAACAGTCTACCGGTATTACCTGATCCCGGTCTACTACGATCCGGATGACAGCCGGTCCGAGGTCAGCCATTTCATTGTCTACAGAGCGCCCACCAGCCGTGTAGAAGCCATGGATACCCTTGTTGAACGGTCCTGGTCCGGAAAGGATGACAAAACCCGCATCAAGGTGTCACAAGGGGTTCTCTCTAAGCTGGATAGCAGGATCCGCCGCTACCTTGATGATTATGTCACCGGCCCGGGGTTCTATGAGGGCGGATCTTTCGTTGATTGGTGTGCCCAAAACCGGATTCTAGGCAGCAGTGACAAAGCATTCATCGAATCCCGAATTTTGCAGTTCGAGATTCAGCAAATCGGTTTTCTCGGTGATATCAGTCTCTTGACGATCGCGCTGGCCGGTTTTGTCTTGCTCGGACTTTTGCTCTTTGTCGCGGATCGGCTGATTCACAGACACCTAGACGAAATCGGTTATCTGGATGACTGAACATGGTCAAAATATAACATTAAAAAATAATGTTTGCCTAGTCAGTATGGTTATCGCACTGGACGATCAAGGCGAAATGGATGACATTTTACCCGTTGCCTTTCTATGATAAAATCGAATAAATTCAAAGTGTAAAAAAATGTATCAGTATTCTGTGCAAAATCGGCCAAAAACAAACGTTAAAATTTATAAGGCTATCATTGGCGTGGAAATGTTTAATCGCATCAGGGGCGTAGTGCAAAGTGGACAAATGTCTGCTTTCTATTTTTGCCTGAGTGGACATTGTATTCCCTTTGCCCCGCAACCAAAATAGATAATAGTTTGTGCGTCCCGTGAAGAATTATGGGTATCGATCGTTTTTCGCGATTCTTCCGTTGTTGATACTGAGAATTGAACGGGATTTCCAAAGGGAGGACTTTCGTGAACGAACTTGAGTTAGTGAATATCAAGAAGACATATCCTGGCGTTGTCGCGTTGGATGATGTGTCTATTGCTTTTGAAAAGGGTGAAGTGCATGCGATTGTCGGTGAGAACGGCGCGGGTAAATCGACCCTGATCAAGACCATTTCCGGGGCTGAAAAACCGGATTCCGGCAAGATTGTGCTGGACGGCCAGGAACATGCCTCGATGACGCCGAAACTGGCCATCGATCAGGGTATTGCGGTTGTCTATCAGGAATTTATGCAGTTTGATGCCCTGACTGTCGCGGACAATATATTTCTGGGGGCGATGGAAAAAGGCCAGGGCATCCAGGTCAAAGATAAGGATCTTCGGCAAAAGACCGTTGAACTCCTGTCGGACTTCAACTGTGATATCCACCCCGATACGCTGATCCGTGAATTGTCTGTCGCCAACCGGCAGATTGTCGAAATCGCCAAGGCAGTTATTAAAAAGGCTCGGATCATTATCATGGACGAGCCGACTGCCGCGATTACAGTCGAGGAGCAGAAACTGCTATTCGACAATATCAAGCGCTTGAAAGCTGAAGGCGTCACGATCATCTACATATCTCACCGGCTGGAAGAGCTGTTTGAGATCTGTGACCGGGTCACGGTCATGCGCGACGGTCATTACGTCGCGACTCAAAACATTGCCGATACGACCAAGAACGACTTAATCCGCCTGATGGTCGGCCGTGAACTGTCCAATACTTATCCACCCAAAGAGCAGCCAGCCAGCGACGAGATTATGATGAAGGTCGAAAGCCTCTCCGGCAACGGTGTCCAGGACATCAATTTTGATCTCTACAAAGGCGAGATTCTGGGATTTGCCGGGCTGGTCGGCGCCGGCCGAACCGAGCTGATGCATCTTCTGTTCGGCGCTGCGCCAAGAACTGCCGGCCGCATTACGGTCAAAAACGAGGAACTGATGCTTTCATCACCGAATGACGGTATTGCAGCCGGAATCGGCCTGATTCCCGAAGACCGCAAATGGCAGGGCTGTTTTTTGGACAAATCTGTCTCTTGGAATATCTCCATCTCCAACATCAAGCAGTTAAGCCGCGGCCTGGTGGTCGACAGCAAAGCTGAAGCCGAACTGGCCGAAAAATACCAGAAGGCGATCAACATCAAGACGCCGTCGCTCAAGCAGCTGGTTCTCAACCTGTCCGGCGGCAACCAGCAGAAGGTTGTCGTTGCCAAGATGCTGGCCGTCGAGCCGGATATCCTGATCTTCGATGAGCCGACTCGCGGCATCGACGTTGGTGCGCGTTTTGAAATCTATTCGATCATGGTCGAACTGGCCAAGCAAGGCAAGTCGATCCTGATGGTATCTTCCGATATGGAAGAGCTCCTGGGCATGTCCGAACGCATCGTTGTCCTGCACGAAGGCCAGCAGATGGGTATCTTGTCCAAGGCGGAATTCTCGCAAGAGACCATCATGATGATGGCGTCTGGTCCAGACGATCAACCGATGGCATCTTGCACTGTTTGAAACCGGCAAATTAAGCTATAGATTTGAACTCCAGAAAGGAACATTAGGATGAAAAGCTCCAAGATATCTACCACCCTTGCCAACCTGTCGCTGCCGATCCTCTTGATCGTCATCGTCTTCGTCTTCTCGATGCTGTCCGACAAGTTCTTCACCCAGCTGAACCTGACCAATATTCTGGTTCAGAACTTCCACATCGCGGTTATGTCAGCGGCTGTCCTGATCCTGATGATCATCGGCGGCATCGACCTCTCGATCGGCTACCAGATCTCGGTTGTCGTCGTGGTCGTCGCCAAGGCGATTAAGACCGGCGCGCTGCCCATCTGGCTCGCGATCGTCGTCGGCATCCTCGTCTGCATGGTGCTCGCGCTGTTTAACGGCGTCATGTCACGCTACCTGAAGAGCCATACGATGATCATCTCACTAGGCAGCATGGCTGTCTTCCAGGGCCTGTCGTACCTGATCAGTGAATCCAGAACCTACAACGGCCTGCCCAGGGAATTCATGTACATCGGACAGGGTCGCCTCTGGGGCTGGCTGCCAGTTAACGGGATCATCACACTGGTGCTGTTGCTGGTTGTCGGCTATTTCCTGAGAAAGACCTATCTGGGCCGCCACATGTACGCGGTCGGAGACAACCCGGAAGCCGCCAGACTGGCTGGTCTCAATGTCTGGAAGATCAAGTACGTCGCTTATCTGCTCGCCGGCGCCCTGGTCGGCGTGACAGCGGTTTTGCTTTCGGCTCGCTCCGGTTCGGCCGATTCGACCATGGGTCCTGACCTGACTTTCACCGGCATCACGGCCTGCGTTCTGGCCGGTGTTGCCCTAAAAGGCGGCGAAGGTACGCTCTGGAAGGTTATCGTTGCCGTTTTTGTCCTCGGCATCCTGTCCAACGGCATGCAGCTGGTTGGTCTCGGCACTTACCCGCAGTACATCGCCAAGGGTGTGATCATGCTGGTCTCGATCTACCTGAGCAATCGGACGCTGAAAGCTGCCTGATACAAGTGGCGCAAACAACATTTGGAAAATGGTGCATAAATGATATGCATTGTTAATAAAAGGAGGAAGAACACATGAAAAGAATCATCAGTGTAATTATGGTACTGGTCATGCTGCTGGCATTCGTCGGCTGTACGGCTGAAACAACATCGACAACCTCTGAAACATCGGGTCAAGGTGAAACCACCACAACGACCACCGAAGCTTCCGAACCCAGGACCGCTGCGTTTGTCATGCTCGGGCTGAGCAATGACTTTTTCCAGGCTTTGAAGGGCGCTTTCGAAGAAGGCTTCCAGGCTGCCGGCTGGGAAACTGAATTCACCAGCGGTGAGTTCAACCCTCAGACCCAGATCACTGCAGTCGAGAACTATATCGCTCTGGATGTTGACGTTATCTTCATCTGGGCTGTCGCACCGGGTCCGCTGGATACCGTTGCCCAGCAGGCGATGGATGCCGGCATCAAGGTTGTCGCATTCGTCCAGACGCTGGCTAACTACGACGCAGCGATGCTCTCCGACGACGCGATCATCGCCAAGGACCAAGTCTACCTGGCATCCAAATGGGTTGACGAGACCTTCCCGGACGCTGAACCCGGTTCCGTACCCTGCGCGCTGCTGACCATGGACAACACCGAAGTCACCAAAGCCCAGGCAGAAGTCATTCGCGAGTTCGTCGCTGAATACAACGACAAGATCGAAATCGTCGTCTCCTATGACGTCGATGGTGAAACCGTTGAAGCCGGCGTCAAAGCTGCTGAAAACATCTACACCACCAATTCGGAAGTCAAGCTGTTCCTGACGGTCAACGCCTCCCCGGCGCTTGGTGTCAACAACTACTTCACCGGCGTCAGCTCCCCTGTGACCGACTACTCCGAGCTGGGCATCTTCACCATCAACGGCGGCTCTGAACTGTTTGACCCGATCAAAGCTTCCGCAAATAATGAAGCTCCCCTGCGCGGTACTGTTATCACCAGCGGCATCGGCGCGACGATTGCTGATATGCTGGATATCGCCGAAGGCGTCATGTCCGGCGATTACAGCGACAAGTATACCCGCTACGCATCGAATGTTTTCGTCAACGCGGACACCATCGCTGAATACGAAGAAACCGGCGCTGTGACATCCCTCGTGGAAGCCGACTTCACCGAATAATATCAAGCGACAGAAGAATAATCCTGATCAATGCAAAAGGCCTGCTTCCAAAAAGAAGCGGGCCTTTTGTGCGCGGGTATTTTCATAATTCAAGATACGATTTCTGTTTGCGGAATTACTGGGTTGGAGAGTAAAAGCCTGTGATAAACTTGAAAAAGAGAAAAAACCGATTTGATCAGATCTAAGAAAGGGAAGGGGATACCAATGAAATTTTGCTGGACAACGATTACGGTCAAAAACATGGAAGCATCCTTGAAGTTTTATCAGGACATCGTAAAACTGCAGATCGCCAGGCGATTCGCCAGCGGCCCGAATTCGGAAATTGTCTTTCTCGGAGACGGCGAGACCCAGGTTGAACTGATTGATCCAGGCCAGGGAAATCCCGAGCCGATGAGCCCGTCCATTTCGCTGGGCTTTGAAGTCGATTCTCTGGATGACATGATGAATCAGGTCAAGCAGCAGGGCATTCCGATTCATGCCGGACCGATCCAGCCCAATCCTGCGATCCGGTTCTTCTATGTTCTGGATCCAAATGGCCTGCGAATCCAGTTTGTCGAAAACATCAAAGTCTGAGACCAAAAAGCAATATCACCAAAATCATGAGGGTTCGAAATGCCGGATACGCCAACAAGCGGATCCGGTTTTTTGATGCGCTTCGGCTATAGACAATTGACCTATGCAAAACTGCCTGAGTATAATGATTGTCGAATAAAAGTCGCAATACGAAACCATTAGCCAAGGAGGTCAAACCCATGCTGGTCCATGCAAGTGAACTCAAGAAAAAACTGGGCAAGTACCTGCGCGTAGCGCTGCGCGAGGATGTTATCGTGGTCCGATCCGGGCAGAAAGTTGCAAGGCTTTCAGCTTACGTCGAATACCCGGCAAAACCTGAACAGGTGCTGTCTCTGCGCGAGCGGGCGGAAACTGACTATTATCCGCACAAAGCGACATACGAGGCGTTTTTGGATCTGATCGAAAACAGTGTCGATCGATTCGAGTATATCGACGGCGAGATTTACCTGCTGGCATCGCCGAAGGTTGTCCACCAGCTTGCTTCAAGTGAACTGCAGTTTGTTTTCGCGACTTACTTTCGCGAAAAGGACTGCCGGCCAATGTATGCCCCATTCGACATCACGCTCACGCGGCACGCGGACGATATCAACATCGTCCAGCCGGACCTGGTGGTCATCTGCGATCTGGAGCAGAAAATCAATGAGCGAGGCTACTACATGGGTGTCCCGAAGCTGGTCGTGGAAATTCTCTCGGAGAGCACGCGGCGAAAAGACATGGTCAAGAAGCTCGACCTTTACCTGTCCACCGGTATTCGCGAGTACTGGATTGTCAATCCATTCAACGCCAGCATCACGATCTATGAGTTTGCCGACAAAGATATCGTCAACAGCCGGATGTTTCAACAAAATGAGATCGCAAGGTCCTTCGTTTTCAAAGATCTTGGGGTGGTTGTCGATGCCGTGCTGTGACAACCGGACATTTTCTGCCGAGACATGACGTCAATGGGTCAACCATTGAGTACTTTGGGAGGTCAAACCAATGCTGGTCCATGCAAGTGAACTGAAGCATAAACTGGGCAAGTACCTGCGCGTAGCGATGATCGAGGATGTTGTCGTGGTCAGATCCGGGCAGAAAGTCGCAAGGCTTTCTGCTTACATCGAATACCCGGCAAAACCTGAACAGGTGCTGTCTCTGCGCGAGCGGGCGGAAACTGACTATTATCCGCACAAAGCGACATACGAGGTGTTTTTGGATCTGACCGAAAACAGTGTCGATCGATTCGAGTATATCGACGGCGAGATTTACCTGCTGGCATCGCCGAAGGTTGTCCACCAACAGGCGCTAGGCGAACTCTACTACACTTTTTCAACCTGTTTCCGAAAGACGGCCTGCAAGCCGATGCTGGCCCCATTCGACATCACGCTCAAGCGGCACGCGGTTGATATCAACATCGTCCAGCCGGACCTGGTGGTCATCTGCGATCTGGAGCAGAAAATCAATGAGCGAGGCTACTACATGGGTGTCCCGAAGCTGGTCGTGGAAATTCTCTCGGAGAGCACGCGGCGAAAAGACATGGTCAAGAAGCTCGACCTTTACCTGTCCACCGGTATTCGCGAGTACTGGATTGTCAATCCATTCAACGCCAGCATCACGATCTATGAGTTTGCCGACAAAGATATCGTCAACAGCCGGATGTTTCAACAAAATGAGATCGCAAGGTCTTTCGTTTTCAAAGATCTTGAGGTGGCTGTTGGTGATGTATTATAGGGCTTGGTAACTCCGATGCAAGCAAGGTTAGACAGCTAGAAAGGAGGCGCGGATGCTGCTTGTGGCATCCGCGCCTTGACCATCTGAACAGATCAACTCGCTACTTTGATATTTGAAAAGTATGCAGACTGTGAGCCTTGATCTCGGCACTGAACGTCTGTCCGTCATGGATAAAGGTCATCTGGCGATCCTTGTTCATGTTGCTGGAGACGGTCAGAACAATCGATCCGTCCGGGTTTTCAAATGCCATCGATCCCGTCGACCAGCAACCTTTGGTGCACAGAACCTGCGCGCCTGCTTGGACAAAATGGGACAGGTGCTTCATGAGATAGAACTCAGGCTGCAGCGCCAGTCTACCGGTTGCGGGATCGACCGTGCACAGTGAATTCTGCGACCAGCCCCAGGTTGAACTCTCGCCAGTCGGCAGCGCCATGTTCCAGTACGTGTAGCGCTCGGCGCCATGACGGAAGTAATACCACATTTGGGTGTAGATGTATTCCATGTGCTCCCAGCTGTTTTGCCCGTCGCCGCATTCGCTTTCGGTCTGCATGATCCGCATGTCCGGGTGACCTGACTCGACCTGTTCGATGATATGTTTGCCGCCCCATTGGACGCCGACGCCAGACAGGTAGTTTTTGGCTGTCTTGTCGGACAGAACGGTATTTGCAAACTGGTCATAGAACCAAGATAGGCCGGTGGCGTGCCCGATCATGAAATCCATGAACGGGCCGTTGATCGTGCCCAGCCATAGCTCGGTCGGCAAACCTGATTTTTGAAAGGCTGGACCCAGATGGTCACGGATGAAGACCAGCATGTCTTCTCCTGACCAAAGGCAGGACGGGAACTTCTGGTCCGCCATCGGTTCATTCTGAACATGAACCTGGGTGACTGGAATGTCTTGTTCCGCATACGCCTGAACGAATTTGACGAAGTAGTTGGCATATGCGTCCAGCACTTCTTTTTCCATACGCAGGCGCCCGAAGTTGTAGGCCTTCTTGGTTTTCATCCAGGTCGGAGGACTCCAGGGTGATGCGAACAGAGAGATCTTTGCTTGCCTTTTTTGAGCTTCGCGGATGAAGGGGATTGTATAGACCTTGTCCCGGTCAATATTGAAATGCTTGAGGTCATAGTCGCCGTCGACTTCATCGCAGCTGTACCATTCCAGGCTAAAGTCATTGGCGCCGATCGGGATCCGGCCGAAGTTGAAATTGGCGTTTTGCGGCAAGAATAATTCGTCCAGAAAGGCTTCGCGATCCTTATCGCCAGCCATAGCCAGCGCTTCCCAGCCCATTTCATTGAAGCAACCGCCAAATCCCAGCACTTTCTGTTTTTTCTCACCGGTCAGCTCCAGCGTATCCGAAGATGTTCCCCGGCTGACAATTTCCTGTTGAACCCAGCAATTGTGCTGGTCACTGGCAATATGCGAAATATCCATTTGATGATCCTCCCGTTTGAATCGATAGCTTTTATCACTGCAACATTATTGTACTGCCAAAGGTCTGTGGCCAAAAGGTGCAATATTATCCTTGGTAAGGGT
Source organism: uncultured Saccharofermentans sp. (assembly GCA_963675845.1). GTDB lineage: Bacteria > Bacillota > Clostridia > Saccharofermentanales > UBA5734 > UBA8949. The sequence continues at coordinate 1,852,281 of OY776634.1, forward strand.
CAATATTATCTTCTCATGTTATTGGTGTTGATATATAGTCGAGTTTACTGGTATTATCGTCGTATTGAAAGAGGTCGATTATGGATAGATTGATTGGTTCACAGGCTTCACATGAACGAATTCACATCCATGGAAACGAGGATGTTTCATTTATTCTGACCCATGATCCCGGCAGCTTTGTGCCGCTGCACTGGCACTTGGACATCGAGCTGATCTTTCTGCTGTCCGGACAACTTGCGGTTTCAGTCAGCGGACAGGATTTCAATCTGGGATCTGGAGACATTGTGCTGGTCAATTCGAAGACACTGCACCAAACAAAATGTACGGTCGGCAACCAGGCGATATTGCTCCAGATTCCATACCCGTTTTTGAAAAAGTATATTCCGGATGTCGACGACCATTTTTTCAGTATCAATAGTGCAAGAGCGGACGAACAGCAAGCCGACAGCCTCGATCTTATCCGAATCCGCCTGATGGAGATGAAGCGGCTCCGTGAATCAGCTGACAAGGATTCGCAACTCTTGTTCACCGCCCGTCTTTTTGAACTTCTACACATAATGAACCAGGATTTCAAAGTCAGGGCCGGCGACAGTAAATTATCCATTCAGAGCAAGAATCTGAAGCGTTTGGAAAAGGTCTTCGAGTACTCCCAGAATCATTACCGCGAGCCGATCACCATCCCGGAGATATCCAACGAGATCGGCCTGCAGCCTGAATATTTCTGCCGTTTCTTCAAAAAGCATATGGGCATGACCTATCTGGCCTACCTGAACGATATTCGCCTGTCACACATCTACCAGGATTTGATTCTGACAGACTGCCCGATTTGTCATTTGCTGGAGCAGCATGGCTATTCCAACACCAAAGGCTTCCGGCGATTGTTTCGACAGCACTTCAATAAAACACCGACTGAAATTCGTCAGGAAGCCGGACGAGCAGGTGAATCCTACATGAGCAATTCATGAATTATCAAACAGTAGATCATTCATCGAAGATATATTGACTCCGTCAGAGAACTGAAAAAAATCAAGCTTCATCAAGCGCAACTCCGTTATTATAAGCAGCTGCCTTAAATTTAATGTAGCGAGAACTCAGTTTCTCAATTATGCTTCGATGTCCCCAAAACAGCATGTATCAACGTCTTGAGTATTTGATTAGAACGATTGAAAATGCGCGTGTATTAGAGTAAAATTAATCATTAAATACAAAAGCATAGGAGTTTGATTGAGGAAGAACAATGGAACTTGTTCATATCAGCAAAATATTAGAAACACTTAAAGTTGGATGCACTGCTCCTTGTCTGGCTATCACAGATGATGGACGGCATGTAGTGCTTAAGACTTTTAACAATTGTGAAGGCAACCTAATACTATTTAACGAATGGGTTTCATTTTGTTTTGCAAAGAAGTTGAGTTTACCAATTCCGGATGCATTTTGGGGAATGATAGATGGCAATACTTCATTTGATATCGAATTTGACTCGAACAACTATGGAATATGTTTTTGTTCGACTTATATTAGTAAATCCAATGTGATCATGCCAACTTTCGTTAAAACAATAAACAACATTGAAGCGATTTCAACAATTATTTTATTTGATCACTGGATATACAATGCGGATAGAAATGAGGGTAATATCCTAATTGATTTCAATAACAAGCGATTATTCATTATCGATCATTCACATGTTTTTTCGGATACTCAAGAATGGACTAAATATGATTTGACCGACATTATGTCAAAAGAAGTTTCCTCAGATCATACTATTATGAAGAGTAATTATAACTCGTATTCCAAAATTATTGAGCAGTATCCTCGTGAACTATTTAATGTTCAGGAATTAGCAAATGAGAAATTGTCGCTATTTGATATCCAGACAATTCGTGATATTATCTATAGTACGCCTTCGGAATTGTTAATTCCTAAAGAAAATTGTTGTGTTCTAGAGGAGTTTTTGAGACTCAGAATAGAGTATAAAAAAGAGATGTGTGACGCAATTATGTCGTTTGGAAGGATGGGTGATTAAGATGAGAACAATTGAATACTCAGTGCTGTCATATAGCCCGTCGATTGCTGTAGGTGAGAGAATAAATGTAGGCATTCTGTTTCATTTACCAGAAAATAATTTGACTATCTTTGAACACACAAAGAAGTGGAGTCGTTTATCTGCTTTTGATGATGAATTGGATATTGAATTTGTAAAACTGCTTTTTAAAGGAATCGAACAACGTTTCGAGTCAAATTTGTCTAATTACAAAAAAGACTGGGTTGAGCTGATGTACAATTTTGCAAATGAATTTCGATTCTCATCAGTCAATAAACTTGAAATTGACGAACCGGTTGAACAATTTATTGAAGGCACAAAAAAATTTTATTTGAGATATGACTTCCCTAAAGATAAACGCCATTCTGATCAAGAGATGAAAAGGCATTTAAGACGGATTATTGACTATAATAAAATAGAAACAGAATCTTCATATGTTGAAGGCATTTATAACGAAAAGATTAATTATGACTTTACAATCAAGAGTGAAAACAAGATTTACGGATTGAAAAGCTTCTGTTTTGATGAAAAAAACATTAGCAGAATGATCACATCGATAAGAGCATGGGTGCAAATTGCTCAAGAAATGAAGCCGGAAATCGAAACAGTTTTCTTATACGATGATAATGACCATGCTGACCATGATTTCAAGATTGCAATGAACATCTTGAAGTCAAGTGGCTCTCGTGTAGTGCAACTTGCGAATGCTGGCAATTTAATAGATAGTATTGCGAGCCCCAAAATATTTTCAGCATAGAATCGGCATGAATTGCTAATGTACTCGTTTAGATGTCATTTATGCAGCTACTATTTGACTATCCTAGAAAACCTCGAGAGTATTTAACTCTCGAGGTTTTCATAATGGAATCAGTAGGCAGATTCGATCGCTTGACAATTTGCACTCAAGTCAGGTCAAACCGGTCGGCGTTCATCACCTTATTCCATGCCGCGATAAAATCTGATAAGAATTTGTCCTGGGCATCGCTAGCCGCGTAGACTTCGGCGATGGCGCGCAGTTGAGAATTCGATCCGAAGATGAGGTCGACCCGGGTGCCGGTCCATTTGGACTTGCCGGTCTTCCGGTCCTTGCCTTCGTAAAGGTCTTCGTCCTGGTCTGTCGGAACCCAGACTGTGTTCATATCCAGCAGGTTGACAAAAAAGTCATTGCTCAGCGTTTCCGGCCGGTCGGTGAACACCCCATGTCGGGTGTTGCCGACATTGGCACCGAGCATTCTCATGCCACCGATCAGGACGGTCATCTCAGGAGCTGAAAGATTCAACAGCTGGGCGCGGTCGACCAGCAATTTTTCCGCCGGAATGGTGAACTGACGCTTCAAGTAGTTTCTGAAGCCATCCGCGACCGGTTCAAGCACTGCAAAAGCGGATACGTCGGTCTGCTCCTGGCTGGCGTCCATACGCCCGGGTGCGAAGGGCACCTGGATCTTCTTGCCGGCCTTTTGGGCGGACTGCTCAATTCCGACGCAGCCGCCAAGGATGATCAGGTCGGCCAGCGAAACCCGTTTTGAGCCCTTCTGTGACTGGTTGAAGTCTTTTTGGATGGTCTCCAGGGCCTTGAGCACTTTGGCCAGCTGTTCGGGCTGGTTAACCGCCCAGTCCTTTTGCGGCAGCAATCGGATTCTCGCACCGTTCGCGCCGCCGCGCATATCCGAGCCGCGGAAAGTCGAAGCGCTGGCCCAAGCGGTTGATACCAGTTGGGAGACGGTCAGGCCGGCATCCATAATTTTGACCTTGAGGTTCTCGATGTCTTCGGGCTCGACCAGGTCATGGTCGACAGCGGGAATCGGGTCCTGCCAGATCAGGTCTTCTTCGGGCACTTCCGGTCCCAGATAACGGACCTTGGGTCCCATATCGCGATGTGTTAGCTTGTACCAGGCCCGGGCAAATGCATCCGCGAATTCCTCGGGATTGGCCAGATAGCGCCGGGCGATCGGTTCGTAGTTCGGATCGTAGCGCAGCGATAGGTCCGCCGTGGTCATCATCGGCCGGAGCTTTTTCGACGGATCATGGGCGGCGACGACCATGTCTTCGTCATCGACATCAATGGCCAGCCACTGGTTGGCGCCGGCCGGGCTCTTGACCAGTTCCCACTCGTACTTGAACAGGGTCTTGAGATAGCCCATGTCGAACTGGGTCGGCTTAGCCTTCCAGGCACCTTCAATGCCGCTGCCGATCGTATCATCGCCCTTGCCGCTCTTGTAGGTGCTCTTCCAGCCCAGTCCCATCTGCTCAATCGGTGCAGCTTCGGGCTCCGGGCCGACATGGGTCGCCGGGCCTGCGCCGTGGCATTTGCCGAACGTGTGACCGCCAGCGACCAGCGCAACGGTCTCCTCGTCGTTCATCGCCATGCGGGCGAAGGTCTCGCGGACATCATGGCCGGACGCGACTGGATCCGGATTCCCGTTGGGGCCTTCCGGGTTGACGTAGATCAGACCCATCTGGACAGCGGCTAGCGGATCTTCCAGGTCGCGGTCGCCGGCATAGCGCTTATCGTCCAGCCATTCGCCTTCAGAGCCCCAATAGATGTCGTCCTCAGGTTCATAGACATCGACCCTGCCGCCGGCGAAGCCGAATGTTTTGACCCCCATCGATTCCAGCGCACAGTTGCCGGCCAGGATCATGAGATCAGCCCAGGAGAGCTTGGTGCCGTATTTTTGCTTGATCGGCCACAACAGACGCCGGGCTTTGTCGAGGTTGACGTTATCTGGCCAGCTGTTGAGCGGCGCCAGACGCTGGGAGCCGGAATTCGCGCCGCCGCGTCCGTCACCCATCCGATAGGTTCCGGCGCTGTGCCAGGCCATGCGGATGAACAGGGGGCCGTAGTGTCCGTAATCCGCCGGCCACCAGTCCTGGGAATCGGTCATAAGGTCATAGAGGTCCTGTTTGACCTCGGCCAGATCGAGTGTTTTGAATGCCTGGGCATAGTCGAATGTCTTGTCCATCGGATTGGCCCGATTGGAATGCTGGTGAAGGATTTTCAGATTGAGCTGATTAGGCCACCAGTCCTGGTTGGTTGTTCCGCCGCCAGCGACTGCACTGCGCGTGTGTCCGGTCACGGGACATTTTGCTTCTTGAGCCATCATTAAGCCTCCTTGCCTGTCTTGATGAATTTGGGTTTGTCAGGTTGAATCCTGAAGAGCATTGAGGGCCGTATTCGTAATGCGCGTCGGTCAAGGGTATGAATCCGTTCGGGTATTGGGTGGCGAAAAAGTGATCGGGATAAATTTGTAATGATTACAAATCCATTATAGCGTCATACCGCCAAGCCTTCAAGTCAGAGAGCATGACCTTTTTTGAAGATCCTCATGTATAATGGTAGTATATTATAAATCTTGCTGATGCCTGAAGGTAGCCGATATGCTCTATGAATTTGCACTGAGTGCGCCGGAAAGCCGCTTCTACAACATCACATCAAAAGTACGGGAGGCTGTCGACCAAAGCGGTATCAACGACGGAACGGCGACTGTTTTCTGTACACATACGACAGCCGGGATCACAATCAATGAAAACGCGGATCCGGACGTTGTCACCGATATGCTTCTAGGGCTGGACAAGGCTTTTCCGGACCGTCCGGAATTTCGCCATGCGGAGGGCAATTCAGCCGCCCATCTCAAAGCCAGCTGCATTGGCGCGAGTGAAACATTGATCATTCAAGACGGCCAGCTGCTGCTGGGGACCTGGCAGGGGATATACTTCTGTGAATTTGATCCGCCCAGGCGCCGCAGGTTCTTTGTTCAAATTCGATAAACGGAGGGCTGAATATGCATTATGCGCCAAAAAGTATTCATGAGACAACCAAATTGTACAATGGTGTTGAAATGCCCTGGCTGGGCCTGGGTGTCTACAAGATCGATCAGCCGGCCACGCTGACCGGTGCAATTGAAGCCGCCTTCAAGGCGGGCTATCGCCGGATCGACACCGCGTCTGTCTACGAAAACGAGCAGGGGGTCGGCCAGGCGATCCGGCGTCTTGGTATTGGCCGCGACTCAATTTTCATCACCAGCAAACTCTGGAACGACCACCAGAAAGAAGGCTACGACGCCTCGATGCAGGCTTTTGAAGACAGTCTGGAACGACTGGGTATGGATTATCTCGACCTTTACCTGATCCATTGGCCGCAAAACGGATACAGCGTGACCGCCTGGAAGGCCCTGATCAAGCTTTTGCAGGATGGCCGGATCCGAGCGATCGGAGTCAGCAATTTCTCGCCGGCTCAGATTGATGAACTGGCCGAAGCAACCGGCATTCTGCCAGCGGTCAACCAGATCGAGCGTCATCCCTGGAGACGACAGCAGCCGCTGATCGATTACTGCAGATCAAAGGGTGTTCAGGTGGAAGCGTACAGCCCCCTGATGCGCGGCCGGTTCCATGAATTATCCGAACTCGCGGCAATCGCCGCCCGCCACGATAAAACGATGGCGCAGATCATTCTACGCTGGGACTTGCAGACCGGCGTTGCCGTCATTCCCAAGTCGTCACATGCCGAGCGGATCCGGGAGAACGCCGATATCTTTGATTTTGAGCTCAGTCCTACGGAACTTGAAGCGATCAACGCGCTCGACCAGGATCGGAGCATTCTCGGCCCGCCGCCGGTTAATGAACCGTCGTCTTGAGACAGCATTCAACAGGAGGAAGTATCGTGAAACACCGACCAAACAGCATCCAGGATAAAGTCAGGCTCAACAACGGTGTAGAAATGCCGTGGCTCGGTCTGGGTGTCTTCATGATTGAGGATTTTGCGGATCTGTCATACGCGATCAATGCTGCATTTGAATCCGGGTATCGGAGCATTGACACCGCAGCTATTTATGGCAATGAAGCAGGCGTCGGCCAGGCGATCCGGGCATCCGGCTTGGACCGGCAGGAGCTGTTTATCACCAGTAAGCTTTGGAATGAACCGCAGACGCAAGGATTTGATGCTTGTCTTCAGGCTTGTGAAAGCACCCTGGACAGGCTTGGTCTGGATACCCTTGACCTTTACCTGATTCACTGGCCACAGAAAGGCTTTATCGTCGAGGCTTGGCGAGCGCTGGTCAAACTGATGAACGATGGCAAGGTTCGTGCGATCGGGGTCAGCAACTTTTCAGCCGGGCAGATCGACGAACTGATCGAGGCGACCGGCATTGTGCCCGCTGTCAACCAGGTCGAACTGCAGCCCTGGAACACGCAAAAAGGGCTTCTGGATGATTGCCGCAGCAAGGGCATTCAGGTGGAAGCCTATTGCCCCCTGATGCGCGGCCGGTTCCATGAGATTCCCGAATTGGCCGCGATCGCGGCTCGATACAAGAAGACCATTGCCCAGGTTATCCTGCGCTGGGATTTGCACAACGGTGTCATCGTCATCCCCAAATCCACGCATGCCCGCCGGATCGCTGAAAATGCGGACATTTTCGATTTTGAATTGGCTGCTGAAGACCTGAAAGCCATCGATGACCTGAACCGAGACCAGACTGTTCTGCCGCCGCCCCCGCCAGACCTGCATTAGGCCAAAATCAGCGGGTCATACCTGATGACAAGACTCCAACAGACGCAGGATGAAACAACAGACTCGCCGTAATCTGCGAGATCGTCGGGCAAGTCCTCTCTTGAATGATCACCGCGGATCAGATTGATCAGTACCCCAGTTCCTTGTCCACGATATGCAGCAGCGGCCTGTCTTCGGCGAACCGTCGAACATTGTCCAGAATTGCCTCGTAGCTGCGAACGTTCTTGTTGTAGTCCGAATTGGCCGAAATATGAGGCGTGATGATGACGTTTTCCATGGACCAAAGCGGACTGTTTGTATCCAACGGTTCATGCTCGACCGTATCCAGCGCCGCGCCGGCAATCCGACGCTCGCGAAGCGCTGCGATCAGGGCGGCATCGTTGACGATGCCGCCTCTGGAAATATTGATCAGGTAGGCTGACGGCTTCATTTTTGCCAACTGTTCTTGGCCGAACATTCCCGCCGTCTCGCCAGTCAGCGGGGCTGCGATCACCACAAAATCAGATACTGCCAGCACCTGCTCCAGTTGATCGGGCCCGAAGCAGGATTCAACCCATGGGCTCTCGACTGGCGTTCGCTTGATGCCCAGGACACGCATGCCGAGGGCTGAGCACTTTTGGGCGATGCAGGTGCCGATCGACCCCAGCCCAATCACGCCGACGGTCTTGTTGAAGGATTCTTCACTCGCGAGATTCGGCGCTTCAGGATGCTCGTGGCTGCGGTACCAGACTTTTTCGCGCTGGTAATCCAGCAGCGCCGGCAGGCTCCTCAGAAACGCGAAAATGAAGGCGATGACATGATCCGAAATCGGCGGCCCGTGAATACCCTTGGTCGCCGTGATCTGGATATCCATGTCTCTCAAACCGGATTGGACGATGCCGTCAACCCCGGCTGTAAAAGCATGGACCCATTTCAAGCTTGGCGCGTTCCGACAAAATGATTCGACATCGTCATCGATGAACGGCCAGCAGATCAGGACATCAATGTCCCGGGTCTGAGCTTTGAGCTGCTCAATGTTTAGAGCCGTATAGACCTGGCATCCGGGCAGCATCTGCCGGATGCGACCGGCCAGTTTTTCACCGAACACATCGAACCGGTCGAGGATGGCAATTTGATTAACTTTCATAGGCACCTCCGCCGGGGATTCAGATGACGATGATTTTCTGGGGCGTTTGGGTTAAAAGATTGGCGCCGTCCGCCGTGATCAGGTAATTGTCCGTACTGCTTGCGCCGCCGTTGGCATTGTGTGCACCGCAATGGATCGCGATCAGCATATTCTCCTCAAGCACCATCGTCTCACCCGGTGCGACGGCCGGCCGTTCAACCATGTCATACCCCTGGCCGTGTGCGACTATCCGTTCCTCACGATTGTATCCCCGACTGACCAGGAAGGCGTTGGCTGCTTCGTAGATCTGAACAGGATCGGCGCCGGGCTTCATCTGGCTGGCAATCAGCCGCTGGGCTTCCACTGACGTTTCATAGGCCTTCAGCAATGCCTTGGGCGGCTCGCCCAGGCAAAAGATCCTGCCGACCTCGGCAAATATCCCTTCCTGGCCGCTGATCTCCACCAGACAAGTCAGGACATCGCCCGACTGGAGTTTCTGGGTTTGGACATTGGGCGGGAACATCGCGGATCGCCGCGGATGCCGTCCGACCATGATGTTCTGCTCCTCGGATTTCAGATCAAGGCTGGCCTTGATCAGGTCGCTGCGGATTTCAAATTCATATCGCCCCGGCCGAGCGAACTCGGGCACCAGACCGATGATCCGGTCATGCAGCTCGATTGTCTGCCGAATAGACTCGATTTCATCAGGACCCTTGACAGCTTTGATCCGGTCGACAAGGTCTGACGCGTCGACAAACTCGCAATCTGGCAGGTTTTCAGTCAGATATCGGTAGAAAGCGGCGTCGATATTCGTCATGGCGACCCAGCCCAATGTTTTGAAGCCATGATCACGGATGAAGTCGACAGCAGCCCTGGCAGCGTAGTCCTGGGCAAAATTAAAAGTCTGGACATACGGCGACAGTACATTCCCCTGAAGGCCGCGCGGCTTGAAGAATGGCGGGTAGACGTTGCTGGCAGGTGAACCGTGGTCGATCATGAACATGTCTTCTTTGGCCGGGAACAGGACCGTTGTCCGGTAGGGGTTGGCGACCGAATCGGTAAAATAGCGGACATAACCACCCATGGCGCCCAGTTCGTTCTGAATGACCAGACAATCGATGCCTTGGCGGTCCATCGCTCCGCGAACAAGCGACCAGCGTCTTTCCAGTTCTCTGGTCGGTGTGATATAACCTGATCTTTCCTGTGGTTGCTCTCCCATGTCTGTGCTCCTTTCAAAATCTGACTGATCCAATTGGATTTTGGGGACAGATGACTGTTGGATGAAGGTTAGAAATATAACTTGTTACTTAAAAACCATTATAACACCGGGGTTGGCAGATCCTCTCTTTGGGGTTGGAAAAAATTCCACGATTTTGAAATTCCCCAGCCGCTGGATAAACCGGCTTCGCTCGATTCAGGAGCGAAGCCAGCTACAGTCCGATTGCTTCTATTGGGTCAGGGAATTGACAGATCCAGGACGAACAGCAGCATTATCGCAGATGAAAATTCAGACGCGTCCTTTGGATTGGTTCTAGAAGCTGCCGTCTCTAATCTTGAGACGAATCCTTTCGGATGGTTTTGAGCTTCAGGATATGAATGCTGACGCCGATGCCCACGACGGCTAGCGCCAACTTGAGATGGATGCTGGCGGAGAGGATGATGGTCAGTCCGAGCGAGAGCCAGAGGAGAATCATCGTCACGATTTTGGCGTCTTTCCGAATAGCCTTGTGCGTCAGATAGTTATCGATGTATTCCCCCAGCACCTTGTGGTTCATCAGCCAGGCATACAGGCGTTTCGAACTTTTGAGGTAGCAAAAGGAGGCCAGCAGCAAAAATGGTGTTGTCGGCAGAACTGGGATAAAAATGCCAATGACCCCCAGTGCCAGGGTCAGCGATCCGCAACAGACCAATAAGATCTTTTTCATGGCTGTATCACCTGTCCTGCGTTTTTTTCAGACATTCAGGACAGGTACCCTTGAAATAGACCTGCTTGTCCCGGACATCAAAGGTATCCAAGTCATGGATATTCGTCAGGTCAATGTCAAAACGGAAGTTGAAGATCGTCCCGCAGTGTTCACACTTGAAATGCCCGTGGTTTTCGGTGACGACATCGAAACGTGTTTCATCGCCGTCAATCGTGATATCCCGGATGATGCCGGCTTGGAGAAAGGTTTTTAATGTATTGTAGATTGTGGTTTTAGAGAGGCTGGGATAATCTTTAACCAGCGCCTGGTAGATCAGGTCGGCGGTGGGATGAAACTGGTGATGGAGCATGAATTCGAAAATATCGAGGCGCTGTCTGGACGGCCTGATCTGATGCTGTAAAAGGATTTTTCTCACTGTCTGCCGATCATAGGGCATATCTAAAACCTCGAAAGCGGACTGTTTAATCCGGACATATTGTAATGATTACAATTCAATCTTATGCCGGATGCCGGAACCTGTCAATTCAATCTGCCGTTTGACGACTGGGAAACGTCCTGTGATATAATAATATTAGGTCAGAAGTGATCAACAGATAAGCCGTTCTTTGCAGATTCCAAAGGGGGAGAGCTATGGAACACTTATCCGATCCAAAGTTGAAGGGCCGTGTCATTGCCGTCCATGGCAGTGTTGTTGACGTTGAGTTCGACGAGGCTCTGCCTGCCATCAATACCCTTTTGCAAACCGATGAGATCAATCCTATCTGGATTGAAGTCCAGGTGCAGCTTGACAACAGGCGTGTCCGCGGGATTGCCATGACCCCTACCCAGGGGCTGGTTCGAGGCCAGGCCGTTTTGAATACGAACCAGCCGTTGCGCGCGCCGGTGGACAGTTCGATCCTGTCGCGTATGTTCAATGTTTTCGGCCAGACGATCGATAACCTGGGTGATCTTGAAAATGTCCATTACCGACCGGTCATTCAGGCTCCGCCATCTTTGATTCGGCGAACCGCCTCAACTGAGATTTTTGAAACCGGCATCAAGATCATCGACGTTCTGACGCCACTCGAACGGGGCGGCAAAACCGGCTTGTTTGGCGGTGCCGGCGTCGGCAAGACGGTCCTGTTGACTGAGATCATCCACAACATGATCAGTCACCAAACCGGTGTCAGCATTTTCTGCGGTATCGGTGAACGCTGCCGGGAAGGTGAAGAGTTATACCGGGAGATGAAGGAAGCCGGCGTGCTCGACAACATGGTCATGGTGTTCGGCCAGATGAATGAGCTGCCCGGCTGCCGCTTCAGGGTAGGACACACCGCGCTGACCATGGCCGAGTATTTCCGTGACGAAGAGCATCGGGATGTCCTTTTACTGATTGACAACATCTTTCGCTTCATTCAAGCCGGCTCCGAGGTGTCCAGCCTTTTGGGCCAGATGCCTTCACGGCTGGGTTACCAGCCGACCCTGGCAACCGATCTGGCCCGCCTGCAGGAGCGGATCGCCAACACGGATTCCGGTGCCATCACTTCGATCCAGGCGGTTTATGTGCCGGCCGACGATTTTACAGATCCGGCAGCCGTTCATACTTTTTCTCATTTGTCAGCAACCATTGTCCTGTCTCGCAAGCGTGCCAGCGAAGGCCTGTATCCGGCCATCGACCCTCTGCAGTCGAGTTCCAAGATGGCAACGCCCGGTATTGTCGGAGAGCGTCATTACAAGCTGGCCCAGGCGATTCGCCAGACGCTGGCGCGTTATGACAATCTCAAGGACATCATCTCCATGCTCGGCCTTGAGCAGCTGTCGCCGGAGGATCGGTCTCTTGTTGGACGTGCCCGTCGGCTGGAGCGGTATTTCACCCAGCCTTTTTTCACGACCGAACACTTCTCCGGCATCAAGGGCCGCTATGTTTCGCTGGAAGACGCGTTGGACGGTTGTGAACGCATTCTGAATGATGACTTCGACAACTTCCCGGAAAGTGCCTTGTACATGATCGGAGAAATCGACGAAGCCTTTGACAAAGTCGATATGGCTCAAAAGGATGCAGCGGAAGAAACTGCTCCAGACCTGGGCGACATTGACGCCCTCGACGGGTAGCAAAACGAAGGGAGAGGATCATTGATGGCCGATCAAGCTGAAACGATGAAGCTGACGGTGAACGTACCGGACCGAGTTCTGTATCAGGGATCTGATATCGTGAGAATTATCGCCGAATCGCCCTATGGCACGTATGGTCTGTTGTCGCACCGGCTGGATATGGTCTGCCCTTTGGTGACCGGTATCCTGGTGTTCGAATGCGCGGACCATGCTGAACGCTATATTGCCCTGGAGGAAGGCGTTCTGGTCAAAGCCGGACTGGATGTGACCGTCTCGGTCCGATCGGCTGTGATCGGTGATGATCTGGCTAAAATGCGCGAGTTGGTCGAAACAGAGTTCAGTCAGCTCAGTGAATCCGAGGAAAACGTCAAGGGCATTCTGGCCAAGATTGAGGACGATTTTGTGCGTTTGTACCATGAGGTGCGTTATGACTGATCAACCCAAAAAACCAGACCGCCAATCTGATATGGCCAGGAAGATCGGCTCCAAGTCGACCAGAAAGCTCAAGGCCAAACGGCTCGCCGGTCAGAAAACCTGGTTCGGACTGGGCATGATGGGGCTTGTCGGCTGGTCGATCATCCTGCCGACACTGATCGGGCTGTTGGTGGGAATCTGGATTGACAGTACAACCGAAAGTCGCTATGCCTGGACCCTGATGCTGATGGTTGCCGGCCTGGCGATTGGTTGCCTCAACGTCTGGTATTGGCTGAACAAGGAAGCGCGAGAGATCCGAAAAGACGAGGAAGACGAAGAAACTGAGGACAGCGACACAGACAAGGAGGAGCAGGATGAATGACTGGCTGCTGGCTTTAGCTGCCTGGCTTGGAGGCATTGGTTTAGGCGTATTCTTTTACGCAGGACTTTGGTTGACCGTCAACAAGGCGCTGGGTAAGAAGTTTACAGGGCTTTGGTTTGCCCTGAGCCTGGTGGTTCGCTCCGCCGTGGTTCTGGCCGGACTGTATTTCGTTTCCGGCCGGACGTGGCCGCGGCTGCTGCTGGCTGTGTCCGGGTTTATCCTGGCCCGTCTGCTGATGACCCGCTGGGTTAAAAAATCTTTGCCCGGACCCAATAGCCAAGGTAAAAGAGAAGCTCAAGGTGGTGAATCACATGAACCTGACGCCTGACCAGACCATCTACTGGGAATACGGTTTTATTCGCATCAACCAGACCCTGGTGACGACCTGGGCGATCATGCTGGGGCTGACGCTGCTGGCCTGGCTGGTGACCCGCCGCTTCGACCGGACTGAGCATCGGTCAAGATGGCAAAACCTGCTTGAGATCATCGTTCTGCAGATCCAGTCTCAGATCCGGGCGGTCGGACTGTCGAACACCTTGCTCTACCTGCCCTTTTTAGGAACATTGTTTATTTTCATCGCCGTGTCGGCTTTGCTGACGATTGTTCCGGGGTATGTGCCGCCGACCGGCTCGCTGTCAACGACCACGGCGCTCGCACTTTGCGTGTTCATCGCCGTCCCGGTCTACGGTATCCGCGAGATCGGCATACTGGACTATCTCAAGGCCTATGTCAAGCCGACGCCGATCATGCTGCCGTTCAACCTGATTGGCGAATTTTCTCGGACGCTGGCGCTGGCCGTGCGTCTGTTCGGCAACATGATGAGCGGCGTCATGATTCTGGCGATTCTCGTCTCAATCGTGCCGCTGTTTATTCCGATCCTGCTGAGCGCGCTCGGCCTGATCACCGGCATGGTTCAAGCTTACATCTTCTCAATTCTGACCGCGGTTTACATCGCGGCCGCAGCCCAGGCCCATGAACAGACCCGCAAGAAACGGCTTAAGCAATCGGGTCAGCAGCAATAGGCATTCATGTCATCAAGCAAAGGAGGACGCACATGGATAGTCAAACAACAGTTGCCTTCATTTCCATTCTCATGGCCGGCGTAACCATCGCCATTGGCTCGGTCGGCCCGGCCATCGGCGAAGGGCGGGCTGTCTCAACGGCCCTCAGTGCCCTGGCGCAGCAGCCGGATGCTTCGTCAACGATCACGAGAACCTTGTTCGTCGGCCTGGCCATGGTGGAATCGACAGCCATCTATTGCCTGGTGGTCACCCTGATCCTGCTGTTCGTCAACCCGTTCTGGAATTATTTTCTGGCCCAGGCGGCGGGGTGATCAGCGATGTTAATCGATTGGTTTACGGTTGTCGCACAAATCGTTAATTTTCTGATTCTGGTCTGGCTGCTCAAGCGGTTTTTATACCAGCCTATTCTACGTGCGATCGACAAGCGTGAGAAACGCATAGCGGACGAAATGGCTCAGGCGGCCAAATCCCGTCAGGAGGCCGAAATACTGGGTGACGAATACCGGCAGAAGAATGAGGACTTTGACCGTAATCAGGTTGAGCGAACCCTTGAGATGAAAGCTCAAATCGAGCAGGAGCGCCAGCGCTTGCTGGACGATGTCAAGCAGACGACCGAATCGCTCAAATCCCGCCAGGAGGCTGTTCTGCAACGCGAGGCGCGGGAATTCGAACAGTCCTTCAGGCAGAAAATGGCCCAGGCTGTTGTAGAAGTTTCCGGCAAGGCGCTCAAGGATTTGTCCGGTGAAGATCTGGAATCGCGCATGATCGACGTCTTTATTGACCGTCTCGGCAGCCTGGACGAAAAGGATTTCAAGTCCATGCGGCCGCCGGCCGGATCGTCAGAACAGATTCTGGTTGCATCTTCCAGTTCGCTGGATGAGGATCGCCAGCAGCAAATCCGGGACGTGCTGGCCCAAAAGCTGTCCGACCAGGAGCGAATCCGCTTCGAGTCGGATCCCAAGCTGGTCTGCGGCATCTCGGTGACCTGGGGCAGTTACCGGATCGCCTGGAATCTGGATGACTATCTGACATCACTTGAAAAGAGCCTGGAGCCGCTGGCCAATGTGCCGGCTGTTGAGGAAAAGGGGAGGTGATTTCCTATCGCTGCGGATAACCTGAAAACAATCTATAGCGACTTTCTGGATACGCTCAGGCATGAGGCAGAACAATATGATCACAAGCTCGAGCCGCTGGAGACTGGGCGGATCAAGTCCGTCATGTCTGGTTTTGTTCGGATTTATGGCCTGGACGGTATCGGTCTGGAGGAACTGGTCAAGTTCAAAAGCAATGACTATGGCATTGCTTTCGATCTGGATCATGAGGAAGTTATCGCGATTCTGCTCGGTGACCATACCACCCTCAACGTCGGTGAACGCGTTGAGCGTCTGGGTCGTGTCATGGATGTCCCGGTCGGCTTCAATCTGATCGGCCGTGTGATTGATCCTTTAGGCAGGCCGCTGGACGGCAAAGGCCATCTGCGTGCGATGAGCCGGCTGCCGATCGAGCGCGCATCAGCTGCCATAACCGACCGCTCTCCAGTCACGCAGCCGCTGCAGACCGGAATCAAGGCCATTGACGCCATGATCCCGATTGGCCGCGGCCAGCGTGAACTGATCATCGGCGACCGCAAGACCGGCAAGACCACGATTGCCATCGACACTATACTCAACCAGACTGAGCAGGATATGATTTGCGTCTACTGCGCTATCGGCCAGCGGGCATCAGCCGTTGCCAAAGTTATCGACATGCTCAGGACCGGCGGTGCCATGGCCTACACCGTTGTCGTTGTTGCCGAGGGCAATGAACCGGCCGGCTTGTCCTATATCGCGCCCTATGCGGCGTCCACCATCGCTGAGTATTTTATGGAGGAAGGCCGCGATGTCCTGATCGTCTACGACGATCTGACTCAACATGCCCGCGCCTATCGCGAGCTTGCGCTGCTGATGCGCAGACCGCCTGGCCGCGAAGCGTTCCCGGGCGATATTTTCTACATTCACTCGCGGCTTCTTGAGCGCTCAACGCACCTCAAAGACGAACTCGGCGGCGGTTCTCTGACCGCCCTGCCGATTATCGAGACCGAAGAGCAGAATATTTCAGCGTATATCCCGACTAATCTGATCTCGATCACCGACGGCCAGATTTACCTGTCTCCCAATCTGTTTGAACTGGGCGTGCTGCCCGCGATCGACATCGGCAAGTCGGTGTCGAGGGTCGGGGGCAAGGCACAGAAAGCAGCTTATCGGGCGGTCGTCAGCGACCTTAAGCTGTCTTATACCCAATATGAGGAGCTGGAGTCCTTTATTCGCTTCGGTGCCCGTCTGGACGAGGATTCGATGCGGGTCATCGAGCACGGACGCAGAATTCAGGCCTGTCTCAAACAATCGGATACGGAAACGGTACCGTTTGACGAGCAGATCCTGATTCTGATTGCGCTACAGGGTCACCAGTTCCAGCACGTGCCGCTGGAACAAATGCCCATGGCGCAGAAAGCGCTTCGCGAGCTGGCAGGCGCCTTGGAGCCGGCACTGCGCCAGCGATTGTCCGCCGACGAACCGCTGAGTGAAGAGGATCGCAAAACCTTGCTGGAAATGACTCAAGAAACCCTTGATGACTATATGGCTGAACAAGACAGGCATGAGCGATTATGAGCGGTACGACGCAGTCGCTGTTGCGAAAAATATCCAGTGCTTCCGACCTGCATGGCATCGTCCGTTCGATGAAAGCGCTGGCGCTGTCCAACATCAGCCAGTTCGAGCAGGCGGTGGAAGCCCTGAACGCCTATGCTGAGGTGATTGAAACCGGTCTGGGGGCATGCTTTCGCGCCATGGGTCCGGTCATCCCCCTGGTCGGCCAGGGGACGAAGAGCGCCAAGCGACAGTCGACCTATCTGGTTTTTGGTTCGGATCACGGTCTGGTTGGCCAGTTCAACGACATCGCGGCGGTTTTTGCCCGAGATCAGATCAGGACCCTGAAGGGCTCGATCCGCATCCAGGCCGTGGGCGACCGGGTGGGCAATCGGCTGGCCAGCCTGGACATTCAGGTTTCAAAAGTTCTGGCCGTGCCCCATTCTGTTTCAGCCATCGTCCCGCTGATCGGAGCGATCCTCGCTGAATCCGGTGCCGAGCAGAATCCGGCCTCATCGGCGGAACTCCATGTCATCTACAACCAGCCGACCTTTGGCACGTCCTATGAGCCAGTCATCCAGCAGATTCTGCCCTTTGACGACCGACTGGTCGGCCAGTGGCTGAAAAGGGATTGGCCGACCATCGCCCTGCCGCAAATTGTTGGCCCGGGCTTGTCGACAACCAGCGCCCTGATTCGGGAGTTTTTATTCGTAACCCTCTACCGCGCCTGTGCGTTGTCCCTGGCCAGCGAGAATGCCAGCCGCCTGGCGGCGATGCAGCGGGCGGACCAGAATATTGACGACCTGATGGGACAGCTGCAGGGCGAGTACCACGGTTTGAGGCAAAGGGAAATCGACAACGACCTGTTTGACATCATTGCCGGCTACGAATCAATCAGGGGCAAAAACCCGACAGCCTGAAGCTGATCAAAACGGCCAGCTGCCAGCAGGGTTCATGGTATGATGGATCTGAAGACTCAATTTTGGAGGAGATCTGTTATGCTGTATCAGTTAAAACACCTGCAAAGCCGAGCCGCCAACGCTGAAAACCCCAGCGGAGAGAAAAGCGCGGGCGGGCTGGTCGGCAACGGCCGCAAGGGGTCCCCCTGCATTGAACGATTTAAACCCGGACAGACCATTGAGCTGCTGGATACGGACGGCCCCGGCGTCATCCGTCATATCTGGTGCACTTTTCCGCCCAGCGACCTGCTGTTTCCGAGAAACCTGATTCTAAGAATGTACTGGGACGGGCAGAGCATTCCCAGTGTCGAAGCGCCAATCGGCGACTTTTTCGGCCAGCCGCACGCGCGGCGCCGCGATTTGAACAGTGATATGCTGAGCGTCCAGAACGGCAAGGGGATGAACTGCTGGATCGCCATGCCCTTTCGCGGTCATGCGCGCATCACGATCGAAAACGACGGCGAAACCGAAGTCCCCATGTTCTTCTACCAGATCGATTTCACGCTGGGCGACAGCCTGGACCAGGATACGGCGTATTTCCATGCCCAGTTCCGACGTGAAAACCCCTGCCCGATTCACCAGGACTACACCATCCTGGACGGCGTTTCAGGCCAGGGCATCTACCTGGGCACAGTTCTTGGTGTCCGCAGCCTGTACAAGGACAGCTGGTGGGGAGAGGGCGAGGTGAAATTCTATCTGGACGGTGAGTCCTGGCCCACGATCTGCGGCACGGGCACGGAAGATTACATCGGATTTGCCTGGGGCCTTGAGACCGGCAGCTACCCCCATCACGGGTGTATCCTCTGCGACCACGATCTCGGCCTCTATTCCCTGTATCGCTTCCATACCTGCGACCCGATCTATTTTGAGCAGTCGCTTCGGGTGACCTGTCAGCAGATCGGTTACGGCAAGACCCCTTCAGCCAGCGGACATTTCGGCAAAGACTTCCAAAAGTATCGCGCGGCAGGCCTTCAGACGACGGATGACTCGTGCTACTTTGACCGCAGCGATGACTACAGTTCGGTTGCGCTCTGGTACCAACGGCTGCCGACGGCGCCGTTCCCGGATTTAGCTGATCGAACACAGCGAACAGCCGGCCTGATGATCGAGCAGGAAGGCGAAAAGATACGAAGAACAGACATCTGAAGATGCCAAAGGAGTTGATTGGCTTGAGCAAACAGGGCAGTGAAGGCTTGTTCAATACGATATCGCCGGTATACGGCCTCTTTTTCAACCGGCAGCGGCAGCGCTTCGCCAAGATCATCCGGGACTCAGCCGGCAGACTGGACTTGACCGATTTTACCAGCATTCTGGATGTTGGCTGCGGGACCGGGGCCTTGTGCTCCGTCCTTGACGATCTTGGTCTGGACGTGACCGGCATCGAACCGGCCGACAAGATGCTGGCGGTCGCCAAAGCCAGAAATAAAGACCGGCCGGTCAGGCTGCTCAAAGGCAATGTCCTGGCAAGTCTGCCGTTTGAAGACAAGTCGTTTGACTGTTCGATCGCATCCTATGTCGCGCATGGCCTTATCCCTGACGAACGCAAGCGGATGTTCCGTGAGATGGGCCGCGTATCCAGGAAGCGGGTGATTATCCATGACTACAACCGGAACCGTTCACCCTTGATTTCCCTGGTCGAGTGGCTGGAACGAGGAGATTACTTCAATTTTATCCGGCAGGCGGAAAAGGAAATGAAAAACTGTGTGACCGAGCTGAGCGAGTGTTTTTCCAAAGTCGAGGTGATTGATGTCGATGTTCGGGCCGCCTGGTATATCTGCACGCCCAAGTGATCGGCAAATATGAGACAGCTACAGCAATCTGCCGTTAGCCGCCCGGCTCCGGAATGCCGTGGTGTTTTTTGACCCACAAGTAGAAAAAGACAATACAGGCGATCAGCGGAACGGCTGACACGAGGAACATCGCCTGGTAGCTGACGGCTTCGACCACGACACCGGCCAGGGTCGGCCCCAAAAGGTCGCCGACATCCAGTCCGGCGAAGCTTGTTGTACTGGCAGCACCCCGCCGGTTGGGCATGACCACTTTCATGGTCAAGGCCTGGAGGGAGCTGAAGGACGGTCCGATGCCCAGTGCGTTGATCACGCCGATCAGGTAGAGCTGCCAGGTTTGTGTGCAGAAAGCCAACAGGACCAGTGTCGCCGCGAAGAAGAAGAAGGACGGGATCAGGGCGATGTGGATCCCAAATTTGTCAGCGATCTTGCCGTAGAGCGGTCGGGAGACCAGCAGGACGCCGGCGGTGATCATGAAATAGACGGAAATGCCGGCAATCTCCCGGATATCCGCAATATAGATGATCAGAAAGGTCTGCATGCCGGCCCGGCTCAAGCTGAGCAGCAGGGTGAAGGAGGCCGGGATCACAGCCCTTCTGGCGATGATGTTGCCGGGCTTGAAAACAATCTTCCGACTGGCATCGTGCGCGATTTTCAGGCGGCTGGAAACCGCGATCGAAATGACCACCAGTCCGGCTGAAATCGCAAAGGCTGTCGGGTAACCGAATCGGTCTGCGACCGCCAGTCCCACGCCGGGGCCGAAGGCCATGGGCAGGATGGTGCTCATACCGTAGACGCCAAGTCCAGAGGCCAGTTTCTCCGAGGGCAGGGTATCCGTGATCAGTGCCAGCGCGAGGGCCGAACTGCAGCCCATGCTGAAACCGTGAACCAGGCGGAACGCAATCAGCAGTGGAACGGAATCTGCAGCGATGGCATAGCCGAACGACGCAGCCATCAGCAGAGCCAGCATCGAGATGTAGAGGGTTTTCTTGTTCATGCCGTCGATCAGGGGGCCGGTGATCGGCCGGGTGCCCAGAGCCGTGATCGAGAACATGCTCATGATGACCCCGATCACCGTGCTGGCGATGCCGACTTCATGCATGTATTTGGGCAGCAGGTTGCCGACCATGAACTGCCCGAAGAACATCACGGCGTTGGTAATGAAGATGGCGATGAAGTTAAAGGACCAGATGCTGGTTGGTTTATTCAAGTCAGTCGATTCCTTTCGCGTGCATATCAGAAGGATTGTATCACAAGTGATGCGAATAATCTATGGAAACGACCATCATTGTCTGGTTGAATGTTATGGTAGATCAGGAGAGCCGGATCAGTTCATAGCTTTGCTGGCCGATTCCCATTTTTTCGGCGTGTTCCAGGCAGTCTTTCCAGTTCGTGTCGGGGTGAACCATGGCGAAGTGGTCCCCGTCAGCTGAATGCTGGGAATCGCCGAGGGCGCTTTTTGAGATCACCGGCTGGCTGTTGACCGCGTCGGCACAGGCTTGGTCCAGGGCGACCGGGTCGAATGACGCGAACATACCGACATCCGGTACGATCGGTGTGTCGTTTTCGTCATGGCAGTCGCAGTTGGGGGAGACATCCATGACGATGCTGATATGAAAATGCGGCCGGTCGCGAAGGACAGCATAAGCATATTCCGCCATTTTGCAGCAAAGCTCCCGATTCGTCGAACTCGATCCCGGCTGCATGGCATCCGTCGGACAGGCACCGATGCAGCGGCCGCAGCCCACACACCGGTCGTGATCGACAGTGGCCTTTCGGTTGGTGATTGTAATGGCTCCATGGGCACAACTTGCCAGGCATTTGCCGCAGCCGATGCACGCCGCTTGATTAGCCTGGGGCTTGCCGGCGGCATGCTGCTCCATTTTCCCGGCGCGCGATCCGCAGCCCATGCCGATGTTCTTCATCGCGCCGCCAAACCCGGTAGCTTCATGGCCTTTGAAATGATTCAGGGAGACCACGATATCCGCATCCATGATCGCCGTACCGATTTTGGCCTGGCTGACATACTCGCCGTCAATCGGAACCAGCGTTTCGTCCAGTCCCTTGATGCCGTCGCCAATGATGACGCTGCAACCGCAGGTCAGGAGCGAAAATCCGTTTTCAGCAGCGGTTTCCAGATGTTCCAGCGCATGCTTCCGGCTGCCGGGATACAAGGTGTTGCAGTCAGTCAGAAAAGGCAGGCCGCCGAGCGCCTTGATCTCATCCGCGACGGTCCTGGCGAAATTGGGCCTTAGGAACGCGAGATTGCCGCGTTCGCCAAAATGGATCTTGATCGCTGTGAACTTGTGGTCAAAATCGATATCCGCCATGCCGGCGGCTTTGATCAGGCGGGACAGCTTTTTCTGAAGACCGTCGCCGAATGTTGTTCTCATGTCGATGAACCAGACTTTAGATGGTGTCAGATCAGTCATAGGGACCTCCAATAAAAAATGTGTGATTTGGACCGCATCGAGTCAAGTCATGGACCTGATCAGCGGACCTAGTTCTGCGTGAACTTTTTCCTGAATGGAAATTGCGATTCTTCTGGCTTTCCTGTGATCCATATCAACGCTTTTTGCAACTTCAACGATATCTGCAACCCCGGGGGCTTTACCGTTGCCGAAAACGCTGGTTGCGTGTTCGCCGCCTAGTGAGCTGCTATAAGTCAAATCATAAGCAGGAGACAATTTCCAAAGCTTCAGGGAACGATCATAACAGTATGAAAAATTCTTTGAATGATCATCCCGATTATGAGAAAAGACATTGAAACACATTAATCTGAAGAGCTTTTCAACCTCACGATAATCTTTAGTCAGCATATAAGTCAGTTTCATTAAGTCCGTGTAATCCAGATTGGGAATACGGTGAGATGTCTCAAGGATTCCGCCAGCAGAAACAACATGCATCTTACTTAGTGTGTTGTCAGGCAACATTTTACGATCAAACCGGCGGGTCCCGAAATATCCGGAGCACTGGCGGGATGGGAGCAGCTTTGTCGTTGCCATATCGACACCACATGATTTAGCACATTGGGAATACTTGAATTCCAGCTCACCGATGTTCACAGGATCATATGAAGACGGGAATTTAACGATCCAGTCTTCGCCGTCGATTCGAACGAGTGCTTTTGGGCGTGCACCGCCAGAAGAACCACCCAAGACAAATAGCTCATCAAGATCTTCAGACTGATGATTTTCAATCAACTGCCTGCATTTGGTAGCGATTAGATCAAAGTTGTCATGCACATGATTTATCACAAGATCGTGTGCAGGTCGATAGGACAAGGCGCCCATACCGCAAGCCCCAACAATTGCCAGGCGATTCAGGCTATTGACTGTACGTGGATTGAGACCTTCACGAATGAGGATGCGATCGACAATCAGCTTACCCCAGTCGTCCGGCAGGCTATCTGCAAATACACCAAAAACACCATCGAATGGATCATATTTGGGGACAAAAACCTGCTTCTTCAAAGGCAGGCTGAACGGACTGATTGAAAAGCCGTTTAAGAGCCACCGGTCATCATATTCAAAAGCAACAACATGATCATTTGTTGTTGCCAAAGTACCAACTTCCTCATCAGCGCAATAGACATTGAGTAATTTAAGATTGTTCATCAATTATCTCCTGAATGGACTGGAACTTTCTTTTTGAGAACAACTGGTCAAATTCTTCCAGGCAGTCCATGACAGCTGCCAGTTTAAGTAAAGACGAAAGCGAAATCTCACCTGTCTGCTCAAACCGCTTCAGAGAACCCAGACTGACTGATGACTTTTGGCTTAACGCTTGCTGTGAAAGTTTGAGCTCTTTGCGCCTTAGCCGAAGCCGATCTGCGATTTCACGGCTGATCTCATGGGGCATTCTATAGTTGAAAATATATTCTATCATAGCTAATATAATATCCTAAAAAGCTAAATTAGTCAATTAATAGCTAATATATTATCCGTCTTTCTCGGCGCTTCAGTTATGAACCGGCACAATGATTTTGGTCAGCAGATCCTGTTCCGAAACCTGGTTCAAATCGTTTAGATAAAGCTCGAACACGGGTCCTGCGACTTGGAGATCCTGGTCGGCTATCCAGCGCATCAGGCCAGTATAGACGCGCTCCATTTCGCTGTATGGGCCCTGGTGCAGGCAGGATGCCTGGAGTCCGGCCGGGATCTCGGACGCGAAGATCTCCCGGCTTGCCGGCAGGGGCTTTGTGACCAGAAATCCGATATCGACCTCGAAACAGCTCGGATCCATGTTGTGGTAGCAGGCAAACGCAGCTGGATAGGGTGCTTCGCCCAGGCTGAGCAGATACTGGTAGACCTTCTGGAACAAGCCGCCCATGATGCCGGGCAGGTCCTTGGCCGTGGCAACCGTGTGGATGGCCAGCGTCGGCTGGGCTTTTTCGGTTGAGAGTTTGAATTTTTCGGGCATATCGATGACCTCCCGACTGAATTATCTGGGCTGCTTCTCGGTGGCTTTGAATGTCTTGAGGTAATGTGAGCGATCGCAAAACGGCATGTTGCCGGACTGGCCGCAGCGGCAGAGCGTGACCCTGTTCTGGATTTCATAGCGCTTGCCGCAAGCAGACTCGATCGGGATGCCGCCTTTGACAAACAAGGGGCCGCTGACAGCCTTAAGGACATCTTCCAGGACTTCGATTGACGGTTCCAGATCGGGTTCGATCAACTGACCGTCTTTTTCGACCGCGACCAGACGGCCGGAAGGACAGTCGCTGGCGGCTTGGATGGCTTCCCGGCGCAGATCGGGGTCGCCCGACTGAACGGTCAGTTCCCAGGCATCGCCCGATTTGCGGTAGCAAAATCTCGCGTAAGCGCATCGGCGGTCATCGAGCAGGTCGAGGGTTTGCCCTTCCAGCTTTTCCGCCCGGATGGCAAAGGGTGCCATCGAGGCCGTTTCGGTGCCGTCAAATGCAAAAGCCTCGTGAGATCCGTCGCAGAACGGTGCGCTGCCGGTCTTTCCGCAGCGGCACAAGGCTGTGCTGGACTCCAGGGGATATTCCATCACCTGATCATAGACCAGGTTGCGGCGCTTGGGGATGATCCGGACTTTGCGCAGGGGAACCGGGCCAGATACCCGATACGGTCCGTTGCGGGAAATCTTGATCAAAAATGAATTTTTTGGCTGATCCTTGGTCACGAGCCGTCCACCTTCAATTTGGCAAAGCTGTTTGTCTTCCTGGTCTTATTCTACCACGCAAGCGAATGGATGACAGCAGGTGGGGCGAGTCGGACAACTGATCTGGCTATTCCGGAAGGTATGAGCAGCAGTAATCCGTGACTTGTTTGACGACAACTTCGAACTTGGAATTGGCCGGTACTTCGAAAGTTTCGCCGCCGATTTTCGTGATGAACCGATCCTGATCCGGCAGTTTGACGTCTAAAATGCCATCCAGGATCTCCATGACTTCACGAAGCTCGGTACCAAATTCGTAGCGGCCCGGCATCATGATGCCCAGCGTCTTTTTCTCACCGCCGTCGAGAATGACAGTCCGGCTGGTCACCAGTCCGCCGAAATAACTGTTGGCCTTCTTGATGATCGTGGCATTTGGAAATTGCTCCATCGTCTGATCCTCCAAAACATTTGAATTTGCATCAACCAGTATAATCCAAATCGAGTCGCAAAAAAACATCTTTTCGCCTGGCTGGTCAAACGACTGACGAGATGATCAGCCGATCAATTCATTGATCCGCTCAGCAAGTTTTTTCCAATGGGCGTAGTCTGCCATCACCTGGGTCAAGCTCTTGCCTAAAATCTCACTTCGGTTGATCGGCTTGTTGAGCTGAAGGTCTTTGAAAAAGCCTGCATACGGCTTGGCTGTGTCGGAGGATCTGAGCAGTGTCTCGCATTTGGCCAGCAGCTGTTCCGGATAGTCCTTGAGCAGGATAGCCGCTGCACCGTATTTGTTCTGCCAGTCGTCCGATTCAAGCGCAATTTGAATCAAATCGTCAAATCCAGGCACGGGGATTCGGCAAAAGCCGTTTTCCTCACCCCAGCCGAAGTCGAAAAGTTTGCGGCTGACCCAGCGCGAACCGTCCTTCGACAGTTTGTAGAGATCCGGCAGGTCGGTTGAAGCCAGCCCAAAATCCTCAGGCTTTTCCTGGTCATGCTGCATGCTCATGAGAAAGTATTGTGTTGCCATCTTATTCTCCGATCACAATTTGATGCCTAGGACAGACGTACTGTCTGCCACTTCCGGTCGGTTCCGTTCAGGATCTTCTGCTTGAAATCGTCCATGCTGATCCTGATCGTCGCGGTGTTGACGCCGGGATGGACCAGGATGAAAGGCTTGTTCAGCAAATCCTGGTCGATCAGGAGATCAACTTCATGGTTCTGGTCAAAAAGCAGCCCCAGCGGACTGACGGCCCCCGGCCGGATATGGAGCAGCCTGGCCAGATCATCATCGCTGCCGAAACTGAGACGGGCCTGGCCGATCTGCTTCGAGACTTCAGCGGTCCTGAATTTTTTATGCCCGGCCATCATCAGCAGAAAAAAGCGGGTTTGCCGGCGGTTGGCCAGAAACAGGTTTTTGCAATGTTCGGCATCGCCGAAAGCCGCGTTGATGCCGGCGCAGGCCGTGATTGTCGCCGCGGCTTCATGTGTCATAACGTTGTATTGTACGCATAAATCATTCAGCATGCTGTAAATTTGTTTTTCGACTGAAGCTTTCGGGTTTTTGTCGCTCAAAACTCGCCTCCGTGCAAACAGGGTCAATATTACCAGTATAGTCCAAATCAAGCGCCGATGCATCCAGAACCGGGTGATCGGATTGTGTAACATTCATACAGACCGGATTCGATGATCGGCATATGATGGTATTAATTTAGAAATTCGGAGTGTGCTTTGCCATGAGAAAACTATTCATCTATCCGTCCAAGAACCTGGTGGTGGCGATCCCCGTTGTCCTGATCCTGGGCTTTCTGACCGGGCTTGTCGCGGACCTGTCATTCATGAAGGACTATATCCTGGTCCTGACCTTCCTGATGATCTATCCAACCATGATCGGATTCAAGATCCGGGAAGCGGTTGACCTGTCGCATATGAAGCCGCTGGTCTTGTCGCTGGCCTTGAATTTCGTTGTCATTCCAGCTGCCGCGTTTGCCCTGGGTACGGCATTTCTGCAGAACAACCCCAACATGTTGATTGGACTGGTCATGATCTCGCTGTTTCCGACATCCGGCATGACGATCTCCTGGACCATGCTCAGCAAGGGCAATGTCGCCGCGGCGATCAAGATCACGGCGATCAGCCTGGTTTTGGGTGCTCTGCTGGCGCCGTGGTATTTATATTTCTTCGTCGGCCAACTGGTTACGGTCAATATTGCCCAGACCTTCGTCACTATTCTGCTGGTCGTCGTCCTGCCGATGATCGCAGGCCTGGTCACATTCAAACTGATCATGAGAAAAGTCACAATGGAGCAGTTTAAAACGCGCTTCAAGCCATTATTTCCGGCCGCCAGCGTCTGGTTTCTGATGATCCTGATCTTTTCCAGCATTGCGATGAAGGCCAAGAGCATCATCTCCAATCCCGGTGTACTGCTGCAGGTCGCGTTGATTCTGGTCGTATTCTACCTGTTCAATTTTGTCTTGAGTACCGTTGTTTCAAGATTGACCCTGAAGGCATCTGACGGTTTTGCCCTGGTCTATGGCACCGTGATGCGCAACCTGTCGATCGCCCTCGGCATTGCCGTGGCTGCTTTCGGCCCGGAAACCGCACTGGTCATCACCCTGGCTTTTATTCTCCAGGTTCAGGGCGCTGCCTGGTATGGCAAACTTGCCTCGAGATACCGCTGGCTGGGCAAAGCAGCCAAGTCGGCCAAGGTCGAAAAAACGCAAGAAATCTAGACGGTTGACCCCTATCGGCGTATCATGAAAACAGGTCCCCGTACCAGCCGTCGGGACAGTCACTTGGCAATCGCTGGTCAAAAGGAGTAGCATCGCATGATGCATGCTGCGGCCTGAAACAGATTTTGTTTTGGGGACAACCCTCAACCCAGCGACACATCGAGGATCATCATGACGGCAAAACCGACCATCGCGCCGATTGTCGACAGGTCGGTTGCCCTGCCGCTTTCGTTGAGATCCTTGCGTTGGGCTTCAGGGATCAGCTCCTCAACCACGACGTAGATCATGGCGCCGGCCGCAAATGCCAGGGCAAACGGCAGAATGCTCTGCATTGAGATCACGGCCACCGCGCCGATCACGCCAGCAATCGGCTCGACAATGCCGGACGACTGGCCGGCCAAAAACGCCTTGGTGCGGCTCAGCCCTTCACGCCGAAGCGGTATTGAAACCGCGGCGCCTTCCGGGAAGTTCTGCAAGCCAATGCCAATGGCCAGTGCCACCGCACCGGCCAGTGAAGCTGACGGCATATCCGCGGCAACAGCGCCGAAAGCGACACCGACCGCCAGACCTTCCGGGAAGTTGTGCAGCGTAATGGCCAGAACCAGCAGGACACTGCGCTGCCAGCTGGTCTTGATGCCTTCAGCCTGGTTCTTCTCGAGCCCAAGATGAAGGTGGGGTAGGAGCTGGTCGACCAGCCATAAAAAGGCGCCGCCGGCCAAGAACCCCAAAGCGGCTGTCAGCCAGGCGGTTTGCCCCAGGTTTTCAGCTAAGTCGATTGCGGGTGCGAGCAGTGACCAGAAGCTGGCGGCGATCATGACGCCGGCGGCGAAACCGAGCATGCTGTTGAGAACCGACTTCTTGATGGTTTTGAAGAAAAAAACAAGGGCGGCTCCCAGAGCCGTGACAAAATACGTGAACAGGGTGCCGAACAGGGCTTGGGTGACAGGTGAAAAATTCAAGAGCCAGTCAAACATCTTTTCCACTCCTTTAGCTGTGAGGTCAATGGCTTTAGTTACGATTGTCCTCATTTTATGTTGACTTCGATCAAGCGTCAAATACACAAGTTACAGCTTGGACCATAATTTCAAAATTGATATTGATCATCCGGATATACCTAAATTCGTTGATCCGGCTATAATGGTTGTGAAAGGGTAATCGGCCAACAAGGATGAAAGTCGGCCGATGAATTGGATTACACAGTGAAAAGTAATGATTTGATTTCCAGACTCTATGATCAAGATGAACAATCCGGCGCTTATGTTATCCGGGTTGGCGTACACCAGTACAGCGATCTGTTCAACGACCTTGATCCGTCGCCGCTTCGCCGGCGAGACCTCGATTCGGACTTTGTCGCCTACCTGGATGATTGCTCTGACGACATTCCCTTGAAATACCCGCTGAGAATCAACATTGATCTGCCGGCAGTCAGCCAGAGCCAGGACCAGGAGGCCAAAGTCAGATCCGGCATCACCGCCTACTATGGTTTTGTACTGTTGTTGCTGAAGAAAGAGCGAATGCAGATCTTCAGAAAATCCATCCAGTACGTCATCACGGCCATCGCCCTCATCCTGATCTCCTATACGCTCAATGAGAGCATTACCGCTTCGATTTGGAGCAATACGCTGGTTGAAGGCTTTTCGATCGGCGGCTGGGTATTTCTCTGGGAAGCGTTCAACCTGGCTGTCTTTAAAAACCTGTCGATCAAGAAGCGAATGAAAAAAGTCAGACGGCTGGATCGCGCGCCGATCGCATTCACCTATCTGACGCTGTGATGAACAAGTTTTCCGCAGTTGAAAAATTCTTCTTGAACATAAGATACAGATAACATAGTGCCAGGCAGTATAACGTCTGGTTTTTGGGACGAGAGCCGTAGGGCAGCAAATCACTTGATGAATTGATTTGACTAAATTGGAGGATGCCATGGAAATCATTTACCGTCCGATCGGGTATGTTGACTCACCGTACCAGACGCCGCAGGAAGTACCGAAATGGAGCGACAACCGACAGGGTGCAGAGATGGAGTTGGTCTTGGATGAGCAATTGATTGATGGATTGTTCGGCATGCAGGCCGGGCAGGATCTGCTGGTCTTCTTTCATCTGCATGAATCAAAAGACTATCGGCTGATCAGCCCGCTCAGGGGGTCAGGCCCGCTAACCGGCATCTTTTCGACGCATTCGCCGCACCGGCCCAACCCGATCGGGCTAACCCAGGTTACGGTCCAATCGGTCGATGGCAACCGGATCAGGGTATCCGGCGGCGACATGATCGACAACACCCCGATCCTGGATATCAAGTCGGGTTTGATCAAATAGGCAAAGATGACTGCGCGAAAAGAGGGGTCTTTGAAAACCCCTCTTAGTCAGCAAACGCTATGCTGTTGAATTACAATTTAGCCAGGATTCGCTTTTGCATGGCGATATGCCGGGATACCTGCTCTTCGGCATCGTCCAGCAGGAAGGCATGGCCTTCGTATTCGGTCATCATGGTGCCGGCAAAACCAGACGCGATGACCATTTCGATCAGCTTGTCGTAATTGATCGCTGTCTCGACCAGGTTGTCATCGACATGGTAGAACTTGCCGTGGAAGTACAGCGTCTGCGGCAGCACGGTCTTGAAGCCATCGAAATCGGCCGGACCGAACGACTGGTGGCCGAACAATTCGCTGACCGCGATGTGATCAGGCTCCTCGGTGTAGCCCATTTTGTTGACGTTTGCCCAGACTTCATCCTCGGTCTTGCCGCTGTGCCGGTTTTTGACTGCATAGTCAATGACCGCGTCATGCGCGCCGCGCCGGCGGTAGTAATCAAGCAAGGTCGGACTGGCCCGTTCGATGAAGATGCCGAAATCAGGCACAAAGCCAAGATACGGCGAGCCGATTTTGTCCATGGCTTCGCCCAGCTCCTGGACATCTCGATCACCCGGTTTGGATGGCGCATGGATTTCGAAGCCGCACCGGATGTCGTATCGCTCAGCCATTTCGGCGAACTGCGGCAAAAACTCCAGGGGTATCTTGGCGGCGCGCAGGTGTTTGGCGCCGAGCATTTGCGCGACCCTCAGGTCGTTCAGGGCTTCCCGGAAGATCTCTCCCGGCGACATGTCCCGTCCTGTCATCTTGCCGAAGTCGACACCGCCGCCGTAGGAAAAAGGCGTCATGCCATAGCGTTCGTTCAGGTCCCGAAGTTCGCGGATCGTCTCCTTGCGCGGCACCGGATACTGGTCAAAGCTCTGGCCGCCGACAATCTCATATTGCGAGATGCCGATTTTTTTCAAGATTTCGAACATATCGGCAAATCCGAAACCTGGGCGTTCGTACCATTGCTGTGTAAATGAATATAGCGAAACACCAAAATCTAGTTGGTTGTTCATGGATCTGCCCTCACTTTCCTTCAATTGTCCGTAAGGACATTTCCTTGCGAGCCGAACTGTCGATGGTCGCGTAAACCCCGGGGGCGAACTGCATGTACGGCGACCTGAAGCGCAAGGTCAGGTCGACATCGTGATTGCCCTCAGCAACCGGCCCGATGAAGCATTCCAGCGTTGCCCGGTCCTTGACACCCCAAAATTCCGTATACATGTCTTTGAGTTCGTCAATCGCGAATTCCTTGTCACGCAGCTTGAAGATGATGTTACTGTTGGGCACCACGTTGCCGTCCAGCTTGAGTTCAAACGTTGTAATGTTGGACAGGTGAAGACCCCGGTAGTAGTTGAAGCGAATGTCGAGCTTGAGGCTTTGCAGCTTGTCATTGTGCCGCACCAGCCGAAGGCTGTCCGAACAAATGACTTGGTCGCCGAAACCCAAAACCAGATATTTTGTTGGCATGGCTATTCCTCCTTGGGTGATATTTCAAAAACAGTTGTGCTCAGAATTGTACTTTACTATTAAAACATATAATGAGAAATATAATTGTAATCTATGTTACTGTCAGCACAGCCAGTTGTTGCGGTTCGATATCCGATTGATTAGAATGAAACAAGATAAGGAGTAACAAATGGCTGATCAGGTTCAAAAGAAATCCCTGCATTGCCCGAACTGCGGTGCGCCGGCGGCATTGGATCGCGTGCGTTGCGACTATTGCCGGTCAGTTCTTTCGCTGACAGCTTGTTCATCGTGTTTTGGACCGGTTTTCAAGGGCATGAAGTTTTGTCCGGCGTGCGGTCACAAGGTCAGCCGAACCAACGCGCAACCCGATAAAGCGCGCATATGCCCTCGTTGTGATCAGACACTGACGCCGGTCGATCTGGATAATACCCGAATCAGTGAGTGCCTGTCTTGTGGCGGCATCTGGCTGGATAAACACACCTTCCAGACGATTTGCCATGAAAAGGAAGCGCAGGAAAAGGTCCTGGTTTACCCTTTCCCGACCCGTACAGTCGATGTCCGGCCGGAAAAGGAATCCGGCCGGATGTACATCGCCTGTCCGGAATGCGCCGGCCTGATGCAGCGCAAGAATTTTGTCGGAATATCTGGTGTTATTGTTGACTGGTGCGCCGACCACGGCACCTGGTTTGACTATCGCGAGCTGCAGAAGATCGTTGACTTCATTCAGGGCGGTGGCCTGCAGAAAGCCCGCTCCAAGAAGATTGAGCGGCTGCAGCACGAACAGCTCAAGCTTAAAAGCATGCAGGCGAATCATCACGCCAGCCGGTGGACTACACCCTATCCGGCTTACGATGCAGCGGAGCCGGAACTGCCGTTATTGGATTTTTTGCTTTCAGCGTACAAGAAGATTTTCAGGTAGTGTTTTCCAATATGCGACGTCCCCAATGTTACCAATGATTTCCTATCGATATGATATGCTTTTGTATGACCAATCGTTTTACAGCCATTTAAAGCCATTCGGCAAGGAAAGGATGATTCATATGAAGCAGTTAGCGATTCTCCTGTTGATTTTAGCCCTGATCCTGGCCATCGCCGGTTGTACAGCCGCAACGACGACAACAACCTCCACAGTCGAGACCAGCACGACGACGTCTGCTGCCATGACAGCCGGCTCTTCATCTTCGGAATCGGAAGCCCCGGCCAGCTATATCGATGTCACTCCGATGGAAGCCCAGGACCTGATCGCCAATGAACCCGACCTGGTGATCATCGACGTATCACCGGTTTATGACAATGGGCATCTGCCCGGTGCGGTCAACTACTATGTCGGCGACGGCAGCCTGGATGAAGCGCTCTCGATGTTGGATCAGGACAAACCCTATCTGGTTTACTGCCATACCGACAGCGCATCAATTCTCGGCGCGCAGAAAATGGTCGATGCCGGCTTTAGCCGGGTCTACAGACTGGAAGGCAATTACAGTGCCTGGGTCGATGCCGGGTATGAAATCGAGCAGTAGCCTGACGAACAACAATCGAGCAGCTGGTGCAGGCTTGCCTATTGACTGGCAGGCCTGCATCTGTTTTCTACCCTGAACTTGCAGAGCTGTTCACGGAAGCTTTAGATCGAAACAAGGTGTATCATGAATAAGACACGATCGATTATCGTTTATTTCTGTTTGGCCTTTGGCATCTCCTGGCTGCTTTGGATTCCGTCTGTCCTGCAGACCGCTGGCGTTGCTATGCCGGATATATTGCTGCTTATAAGTCAATTTGCCCTGCTCGGACCGATGATCGCGTCGCTGATTTTGCTCGGTTTGACTGAAGGGAAAACGGGCATTCGTCGGCTGTTCATAAGCGCTGTCCGTTTCAGATTCAACAAAATCTGGCTAATAGCCATCGTTGGTCTGCCAGCTGTCCTGGTCATCACATCATATGTTATTAAGCTGGCGATAGAAAATCAGGTTTTCCAACTGACTGAAACACCGATGCTCTGGCCACTGTTTATCATCGTCCTGTTCTTTGCCGGCGGCCCGCTTGAAGAATTCGGTTGGCGTGGATTTGCCCTGCCAAGGCTTATGGAGAAGACGAGTCTGCTGGCTGCCACCCTGATTTTGGGGCTGCTGCATGGCCTGTGGCATCTGCCACTGCATTTCATGGACGGCACAGTCCAGTCAGTCATGCCATTTTGGCAGTTTGTACTGGTCACGCTGGTCGGGTCGGTCATTTACGGTTGGATATTCGCCCACACAAAATACGCCCTGTCTGCCATGATTCTGCACCATTGGAGCACCAATCTGGCAAGCGCTTTGATCGTCTACTGGGATACGAATCTGGGCCGCTGGGTGTTCTTTGGCCTGCAGCTCTTGCTGGCAATGGTCCTGGTGATTTTTGATCGCCGGATTTTCACCCGTAAGCACACGGCTGGTCCAGTAAATTCAGCAGCGAATGAACCGGCTGTCTGAAACCCTTCTCGAATCGAACGCCTGAGCAATCCCCCAGGCTAGTCTTTGCCGGTACTTGCTGATGCTGTGGTATCAACCGGAGTCGGAATAGGGCTCGGGCTCGGCGTGGCGGTTGGTGCCAGGGTGGGCTTGGGTGTTGCCGTCGGGGCTTTGGTCGGGGCTCGGGTTGGCGTCGGTGTCGCAGTCGGTGCTCGGGTTGGCGTCGGTGTCGCAGTTGGCACCGGTGTTGGCGTTGGGAGGGATGAAGTTAAGCTGGACTCAGAAGGTTCTGCCTGTGTTGTTGATTGCACGCTCTCGGATAGCGATGGATCGACAGACGATTCGCTAACCTCACCGCTGCCGGTGGTTTGGCCGGTTGCCGGCCGGAAACCCTGCGCGCCCAGAATCACAACTATCATCAGCATAATGATGACCAGAACAAGCCCGATGAGGGCAAAAGGTGTTCGCTTTTTCAAAACAGACCTCTTAAAATACAGTGCCAGGCACCATGGCTGGCTTGTTGTCTTTCGATGCTTCAATCAATATATCATATAATAACTGTAGAAATGATATGAATATGTTAATCTCCGACAAAAAAAGCGACAGCCATTGATCATGGTTGCCGCTTTTTGAGCGGAACAAGCCTGTTTGGCATAGACGGATTACTCCATCAGCAGCATTTCGATATCCTGGCGCAGCTGATCCGGCTCTCTGGATGGGGCATAGCGCTTGGTCACACGGCCGTCTCGGCCGATCAGGAACTTGGTGAAATTCCAGCGGATCTTGCGGCCGAAGATACCACCTTTCTGCCTGCGCAGAAAATCATAGAGCGGCAGAGCCGACTTGCCGTTGACATCGGCCTTGGCCATGATCGGGAATGATACCTGGTATGTGTTCTGGTAGAAGGACTCAATCTGAGCGTCACTTTCCGGTTCCTGGCCGGCAAACTGGTTCGACGGAAAAGCCAGGATGACAAATCCCTTTTCCCGATAGTCTTCGTAGAGCTTCTGCAAGGGTCCCAGTTGCGGTGTGAAGCCGCATTTGGATGCTGTGTTGACGA
The DNA here is from genome assembly GCA_963675845.1 of uncultured Saccharofermentans sp. GTDB lineage: Bacteria > Bacillota > Clostridia > Saccharofermentanales > UBA5734 > UBA8949. The sequence goes on from OY776634.1 coordinate 1,887,312, forward strand.
TCAGAACCACTTGGCCTTTGAAGCTTTCCATGGAAACTTTATTGCCGTGGTTGTCCTTGATTTCAAAATCGTAAATGGTCATATGCCGACACACCTTTCAAGTTGATGTCAATATTATGGCATGAATCATTGGTCGATGCGGATACACAGGTTACTCAAGACGAAAAAGGCGCGGCTGCCGCGGGGCTGGCATTTTGTAGGCAAATACTGTTTTGGAAATCAAGTTCGATACACTGAATATTTTGGCGATGTTGACCAGCCGCTTTTTAGATCTGACCAGGTATGCGATAATGGAATTGTCCTACTCACTGCACATTGACGGGAGGCGTCCATATGATTTACAACATTCTGTTTGGAGGCGCGGCTGGACAGGGCATCGATACGGCTTGTACAGCCTTTGAAAACTTTTTGCTGCACGCCGGCTGTCAGGTCCTGTCTGTCAAGGATCTGATGTCGAGAATCCGGGGCGGCCATAATTTCAACCTTGTCCGCTTTGGGGATCAGGCCATCAACAGCCATGATACGAAGCTTGACGGACTGGTCGCCATGAACAAAGAAACGCTCGAGCGCCATGCAGAGCAGATTTCGGCGCAAGGGTTTATGCTTTGTGACGACAAGATCGAGTTTGACGACCCGCGGCTGATAAAAATCCCTTTGACGAAAACGGCAAAAGATTTGGGCAATCCCAAGACAGCTGGCAGCGTCGCAGTCGGTGCCTTGCTGGGACTATTCGGCATGGATCCCCGATCAGCCGGTGAGATATTCGAGGCTCTGCTGGGGCAATCAGCTGTTTCGATTAATGTTCAGGCTGTCCAGGCCGGCATTGACGCAGTCAGCCAACAGTTTGACCAACCGATTGCCCGCCCGGGCAAAAGGATGCTGGTCTCCGGCAGCCAGACTATGGCATTGGGTGCCGTTGCCGGCGGCTTGAACTTCTACTGCGCCTATCCGATGTCGCCATCGACTGCCATCATGGTTCACCTGGCCGGCTGCAGCCAGTCCTGTGACCTGGTGGTTGAACAGGCTGAAGATGAAATTGCCGCGTTGAACATGGCGATCGGTGCATCGTTTGCCGGCGCCCGAGCCATGACCGGAACGTCCGGCGGCGGTTTCTCCCTGATGGTTGAAGCACTGGGGCTGGCCGGCATCACCGAGACGCCGGTCGTCATTGCCAATGTCCAGCGCCCGGGTCCGGCAACAGGATTGCCGACCAGAACGGAGCAGGCTGACCTGAAATTTGTCATTTCCGCGTCACAAGGCGAATTCCCACGAATTGTCATTGCCGTTCGAGACCACTTAGACGCCTTCTACCAGACTCGCCGGGCCTTTGTGCTGGCGGAGCGTTATCAGGTGCCGGTCATTCTGCTCTCCGATCAGTATCTGGGCGATGCCACCTCGGTGATCGACACGCCGGATCTTACCGGTGACGGTATTCCTGATCCGCCAGATGTGCAAATCCCGACGCCGTATTGCCGCTACCGAGACAGTGAGAACGGCGTATCGCCAAGAATTCTGCCGGGACACCCTGAGCATCTGGTGCTCGCGGACAGCGACGAGCATGACGAATGCGGACGGATTACGGAATCTGCCGAGGTCAGGGTGACCATGACAAACAAGCGGCTGCGCAAGCTGGATTCGATCTCGGCTGAACTGGAGGAGCCATGGCTCTATGGCCCTGAAGACGCTGACGTCTGCCTGGTCGGCTGGGGCTCGATGTCGGGTCCGCTTAAAGATGCGGTCGACCGGCTTGGCGAGCAGGACGGCCAGCGCTTTGCCGCCCTGATCTTTGGAGATGTCTATCCGCTGCCCACAACGCGGCTGACGGCACTGGCCGGACAGGCTAAAAAGCCCAGGCTGGTTAACGTCGAGCAGAATGCGACCGGCCAGCTGGCCGGTCTGATCCGTGAAGAGACCGGCATCGGGATGGCAAATTCCATTCTTCGCTATGACGGCCGGCAGATGAGCGGCCGGGAGATTGCCGGGCGCGTCCTTGAGGAGGTAGGCACATGACACATCCAGCCAACTCGGATCCATTTAAGACTTTTGAAACAGCCTGGTGTCCGGGCTGCGGCAACTTCGTGATCCTGAACTGCCTAAAGAAGGCATTGACCCAGCTGGGTCTTGACCCGCACGAGGTCCTGATGGTTGCCGGTATTGGGCAGGCGGCGAAAATCCCGCAGTATATCGAGACCAACGGGTTCTGTGGATTGCACGGCCGTGCGCTGCCAGTCGCGGCCGCAGCCAAGATGGCCAACGACCGCCTGACCGTGATCGTTTCAACCGGCGATGGCGACTCGTTTGGCGAAGGCGGCAACCATTTCCTGCATAATGTCCGCCGGAATATCAACCTTGCCCATTTTGTCCATGACAACCAGATCTACGGCCTGACCAAAGGCCAGGCTTCCCCGACATCGACCCGGGGTCATATCACGCCGGTTCAGGTGTTCGGCAGCCTTAATGAGCCGTTGAACCCTGTCCTGCTAGCACTGGCGCTGGGTGCCGGATTTGTGGCCCGCGGCTTTACCGGTAACCCCGAGCAACTGACTGACCTGATGAAGACGGCCATTCAGTATCGCGGATATGCCTTGCTGGACATCATCCAGCCCTGTGTCAGCTTCAACAAGATCAACACGCTCCAGCGAGACCGCGAGCAGGTTTTCGACTTGCCAGCCGATCATGACCCGACCAACCTGGATGACGCAATGCGACAGGGCAGGGTGATGGGTGACAAATTGCCGTTGGGCATTTTCTACAATGTGTCCAAACCGACGTTCCACGACCTGCATCCTGTATTGGACAACCCGCAGCCGCTAGTCCGGCGCAGCCGGAACCTTTCTGCGCTCCAGGCGCTGCTGGACCAGCTGTCGGTCGGCCAGCGGAAGTCAGATCAGTGAAGCAGCCGGTCAACTTGTACCAGCATCGCTTCTATATAGGAGATCGGGAAAAACCGGATGCCTGGTTGGATTTTGAACTGCGCGGTGAGGACGAGATGGTGCTGGTGCATACGGCTGTTCAACGCCGTTTGCAGGGGCAGGGGATGGGCGCCGAACTGGTCCGGGCCGCGGTTGATCATGCGCGGACGAACGGCCTGACGATTCAGGCCAAGTGCCCCTACGCGAAACATATTCTTGATTCAACACCAGCGTACGGTGATGTCTATACGCCAGGATAACCCACTGATTCAATCCATTGCCTGCAGACAGGCTGGAAGCTATAATTCAATTGTTTGCAAGCGAGAAACTGTCAAGAAAAATAGGAGGGGTAAAAAATGTTGACCAAAAAACAGGCTGACTCACTCGTTGGACTCGTCGCGGTTCTGGCCGCAACAGCTTTTCTGCTGATTGGATTTCTGACCAATGCCTGGCATGTCGCCTGGCTGGTCTTCCTGCTGATACCGGTCACAGCAATCCTGTCCGGTCTCCTGTCCGGCGATAAGGACATTGGCGGGCTGATCACCGGTATGGTTGCCATTCTCGCCACCATTGCCTACATGATTATGGGATTTGTCTTCAACCTCTGGCATCCCGGCTGGCTGGTCTTCATGATTATTCCAATTACAGCCATCATTGCCGGCATGTTTACCGACGACAAGAAGCCGGACAACAAGCCTGATGAGCAGGATCCGGGACAGGATTGAACAATTCAGTTTGAAAGACAAGACGCGGCAGCTGGTTCAGCTGTCGCTTTTTTTGCCGCCGGCATGCTTTCGGATGATCAGCGGCGGGATGTTCATTTTTTTAAATGTTCGAATAAGCAGGACAAACATGGCCAGCGCACCGGTCCAGACCGTGATCACGATGCCCCACCAGATGCCCAGCAGGCCCAGTCCCAGGGTTGTTCCAAGGAAAGTGAACAGGATCAGGGGCATCACGAGCTGGCGGTAGATCCCGATGAAGATGGCGTATTGAGGCTTTTTGAGGCCTTGCAGGGCCGATAGGCAGACATTGATCAGGATGTAGCCGTTGAAGGCGACGATATCGATGCGAAGATAGCGTGTGCCTTCGGAAACGACAGCCTGGTTGTCATTGAACAATCCGACCAGAAACGGCGCGAAGGGAAAGATCAGGACCATGCCGACGGACATGACCAGAAGTCCGATTTTAATGGCTGCTGCAACGGTATCGCGTACGCGCTTCAGCTGGCCGGCACCGAAATTCTGACCGATGATCGCCAGTGTCGCGGCATTGAGCCCGATCGCCGGCAGCAGAGCCAGCTGCTCGATGCGGACGGCGGCGCCGTAACCCGCGATGCTGGCGTCGCTGCCATAGCGGTAGATGAAGAGGTTGATCACAAAGATACCGACGGCGATGGTCAGCATGTTGATGGATGCGGGGATGCCCTGGCCGAGAATCTCACCTTGGCAGCTGACCGAGAAATGTCGGATGCCGAGGTCTTTCAGGCGGATGGACGTTTTGCGCCGGACCTGCCAGGACAGGAAGATGCAGCCGATAAACTGGATGATGACGGTAGCCAGCGCAACACCGGCCGTCCCCAGCCTGGGCAGGCCAAACCAGCCGAAAATCAGGAGCGGGTCGAGTACCAGGTTGGCCAGAAAACCGATGATCAGGAAATTGCGATAGGGACGTGTCTCGCCGCGCGCGGTCAGGAAGGCATTGAGCACGGCATTGATGCCGAAGAAAACCGATCCCGCATAGATCGTTCGGACATATTGAGCACCGGCCGCAAACGCTTCGTCACGGGCTCCCAGCAGCAGCAGCAGGCCGGGGGCGAAGATTGTGCCGGCGATGGTCAGGACAACGCCCAGAAACAACACCAGGATGATGCCGTTGGACGAATAGCAGCTGGCGGACTCGTTTTCTCCATCCGCCTTGCCGATCGCGTTGGACAGCAGCGCGGTCAACCCGGTGCCGGTGCCGGCCATGATTGCGGTCAGGATGAAGAATATCGAGAATGACGCCGACATTCCGGCCAGGGCAGATGTTCCCAGCCGGCCGGCATAGAACGTGTCAACAACGTTAAACATCGTGTTGAAGAAAAAGCCGATGCTGGTTGGCACGGCCATTCGGATCAGGTGCTTGCGGATCGACCCGGTTGTCAGTTTCTCACTCATAGAAGTATTGTACATCGCCCCACCCGAATTGGCTATCCCGATCCTGGTGGCACTCGAGTCTGGATCGGTGGTAAAATAAAGGTGAAAGAAGCATCCATCCATCTCACGCAGACGAAGGGGAGTGACACCATGCGCAAACCGAATGTCATTTTAATGCTGGTTGATGATTTGGGAATCGGAGATGTCTCTTGTTTCAATGAGAAGTCAAAAATAAGCACGCCGGATATTGATGCTCTGGCTTACCGGGGCATGCGGTTCACGGATTCGCACACAACATCCGCGTTGTGCACGCCCTCGCGCTACAGCGTCCTGACCGGCCGCTACAATTGGCGTTCGAGCTTGAAATCGATGGTGCTGGGGGGCGGTGCCGATCCACTGATCGAGCAGGACCGGCTGACCCTGGGGCATCTGTTCAAGCAAAAGGGTTACAAAACCGCCTGTGTCGGCAAGTGGCACCTGGGCCTTGAATGGGCTAGACGGCCCGAACTGACCGGGGATGAATTCAATGGTGAGGCGGCCGACAATCTGAACTGCGACGCCATCGATATCGATTTTTCGCAACCATACGGCTGGGGGCCTAACCAGTATGGCTTTGATGACTTCTACGGCCTGGCAGCCTCGCTGGATCAGCCGCCCTACGTTTATCTTGAGAATGACCATGTCCTGGCACAGCCGAATGCCCTGAGCGGCGTGTCCCGGCTTGACCGGGTGGGTGCGACCGAGCCTCAGCTCTGGCAGCTCGGCCCGATCGCAGAAGGTTTTGACCACACCCGGGTCTTGCCGGACATGACAGCCAAGGTCCTCGATTTGATCGGCGAGTATGATCAGGATCCTTTCTTCATATACTTCCCCACACCGGCAGTGCATGGCCCGCTGCTGCCGACTCCGGAATTTGAAGGGAAGTCGGGCATTGGCATCTACGGGGATATCGTCCTGATGGTTGACGATATGGTTCGTCAAATTACGGACAAACTGTGTGAACACGGTCTTTTGAACGATACCGTCTTTATTTTCACCAGTGACAATGGCTGTTCGGGCATTGTCGACTTTCCGGCCCTGATGGATCTGGGGCACAATCCCAGTTCAATCTACCGGGGCAGAAAATCTGAAATCTATGATGGCGGGCACCGGGTTCCGACCATCGTATCCTATCCGAGGAAGATCAAGGCCGGGGATGTCTGCCGTCAAACCGTCAGCCATGCCGATTTTTTCAGAACGCTGGCTGAACTGCTGGACATCGGGCTGCCGGACGATGCCGCAGAGGACTCCGTTTCAAACCTGCAGCTCTGGCTGGGCAGCCACCGCCCGGTGCGCGACAGTTTGATCTATTCATCGGCAGACGGCAGTTTCGCGATTCAGCAGGGTGACTGGAAACTGGCGCTGTGTCGGGGGGCCGCCGGGATGGGTAAAGACCAGGCTGCCGAGAACAATCCCAGCGAACATCCATACCAGCTCTTCAACGTATCCTCCGACACAGGCGAAATCAGAAACCTGGCTGACCGGTTTCCGGACAAGGTTGCCGTACTCAAGGCCTTGCTGCTGCAACAAATCCACACTGGCCGGAGCACGCCGGGAGAGCACCAGCCCAACGCCGCGGTTGAGAACTGGCCGCAGCTTGAAAAGCTGTTGGCTGAGTAATGCTGGTGATACAGTGCAAGAATTAGGTTTTGACTGGTCATTGTCTCAAATCTGGTAAATAACCGGCATTGGGCATGCGGTAGGTAGAATGGGTGTGGTTATTCGTCCTGAAACATAGCGTTCGCAGACGTTTGTTGGTCGAGGTAGAATTGGTTTCATTGGCGACATGACAAATCCAGTCGATTATCAGCGGTGGGCGTTTGTTAATCTGACGAATGATATGCAATATTTGCAAATGGCACTTGCAAAATGATTTGATTCATGCTATACATTAATCAACCCTTTCGATTTCGGAAATGGGTGGACGATGGCGTCCGGGTTTTTGCCTGGGCGTTTTTTGTTTGAACAAAGGCGTTCAAGCAGCTTTAAGGAGGCTGTTTGGACGCTTTTTGTCACTGTTCAAGATGATATTGGAGGTAAATCATGGACACACAATTTGTATTGGATACCATCTGGGTGCTTGTGGCAGCGATGCTGGTCTTCTTCATGAACCTGGGCTTTGGCCTGGTCGAAAGCGGTTTTGCCCGCTCGAAGAACACTGTCAATATCCTGTCCAAAAATTTCATTGTCTTCGCAGTCGCATCACTGGGCTTTCTGCTGCTCGGCTGGGGCATCATGTTCGGCGACGGCAACGGTTTCATCGGCCTCAAAGGCTTGTTCTTTGTCGGCGGCGCCGACAATTCCCCGATGACCGGCGAAGCCTATGAAGGCGTTTACTCGGCCATATCCTGGGCGGGCGTACCGGTCTGGGCGAAGTTCTTCTTCCAACTGGTCTTCTGCGGTACCGCGGCGACCATCGTATCGGGTGCTGTCGCTGAGCGCGTCAAGTACATCGCCTTCATCCTGTTCTCATTTGTTCTGACCCTGCTGGTCTACCCGATCGTCGGGCATTGGATCTGGGGCGGCGGCTTCCTGGCCAGCCTCGGCTTCTGGGACTTTGCCGGTTCAACCGTCGTTCACTCGGTCGGTGGCTGGGCGGCCTTGGCGGGCATCCTGATCCTCGGCCCTCGCTTCGGCAAGTACAGCAAAAAGGGCAAGGTCAACGCGATTCCCGGTCACAGCTTGCCATTGGCCACCATCGGCGCCTTTGTGCTTTGGCTGGGCTGGTTCGGCTTCAACCCCGGTTCGACCATGGCCGCTGATCCAAATTCGATCGCCCATATCGTTGTCACGACCAATACCGCTGGCGTTACCGCGATCCTGACTTCGACGATTACAGCGACGCTGCTACTGGGCAAACCGGACCTTGGCATGAGCATCAACGGCCTGCTGGCCGGACTGGTTGCGATTACTGCCGGCTGCGCCTTCGTCAGCGTTGGCAGCTCCATCGCGATTGGCGCCATCGCCGGCATCCTGGTTGTCCTTTCTGTTGTCTTCTTCGACCGCATGAAGATTGATGACCCGGTTGGCGCCCTGTCGGTTCACCTGACCAACGGCGTCTTCGGCACACTGGCCGTCGGCCTGTTTGCCCAGGACTCCATCACCGGCATTGCGACCGGAAACGGCCTGTTCTTCGGCGGCGGATTTGCCCTGCTGGGCGCTCAGGCGCTGGGTGTGATCAGTGTTGCCGGATTCGTCTTCGCTTCAGCGATCATCGTCTGGGTCGTGCTCAAGAAGACCATTGGCATCCGGGTCAAGCTTCAGGAAGAAATCGACGGCCTGGATATCGGTGAACATGGTAACGTGGCGTACCCTGAATTTACGATTCATCGTCAGTCCTATGTTGCCATTTCATCCAAGAAAATCGATACTGAAGATGAATAAGCTGGGCAGCGACCAGGTGAGGAGGAATAATTCATGAAACATATCAAGGCTATTATCAGACCGGAAAAGCTGGCGGAGGTGCGTGACTGCATCAGTCAGGTCGCAGGATACAAAGGTATCATGATCACCGATATCGTCGGCAATGGCAAGCAGAAGGGCATCACTCAGGTTTGGCGTGGCGAGAAGTTCCAGATGGATCTGATCCCCAAGGTCATGGTTGAGCTGGTTGTCAAGGACGAGGATGTCGGGCCGATTAAAAAGGCCATTGTCAAATGCGCCCAGACCGGCGAGATCGGCGACGGCAAGATTTTTGTCTATCCGGTTGAGGAAGTTACCCGGATCCGTACGGGTGAAGAGGGCGAAGACGCCTTGTAATCCACGTGCAGCCATTCAAACTGATTATATTGGATTTCCCCAAAACCGGATCCGGCCTATGCCGGGTCCGGTTTTGCGACTCGCTTGCATTCGGTCCGGGTGCCTTGGAAATTCGTTGAAAACCATTGGTAATGTTTTCTGTTCATGAAAATTGATGAAAAATGTTGAAAAGAGATCGGAAATGAGTTGATGTTAAGGTATAATCAGTTATATAGAATTTCCGAATCAAGATCAAAGGGGGAATCAAATGTTTGACCAATATTTAATTCGGGAAGACAGCCTTGAGAACATCATTGAAGACAACAAGGTGATTGGATTCAAATTCGCGGTCAGAATTGCTGACTACCGGGGTTGTTTCCTCTCGCTGCACAATGGCTACTACATCAAGTGCGATGGCGTCGAGTACCCGAAGGATGTGCAGAAGTTTGAAATCAACGGCAGGGCGCCGCGCGCGTTCGACGAAATCAAGACTTGCGTCTGGGAGCACTGGAACTATGACGACGAAGGCTATGTGCATGTCATGAAGCCTGGCGGTCTCGGTCCCGGCAAGCATGTGATCGGCCTGCAGCAGTCCGTTTTGGCCCAGTACGGCTATATGCCGCATGATGAGGAATGGGTCAAGAATCCGCCGGTTCCAGGACAGGGCGGCTTCGGCAAGACGGCAAGAGTATGCGAGTTCGAGCTTGAACTCCAGGTGTAATGAGAGGAGACAGAATATGCCCATAAAACGAGGGGTATCACTCTACAGCTATCAGCAAGCCCAGTTTTTCAAGCAGATGAGCTGGAAGGACCAGATCCGTGAAGTGCATGACCATCTGAAGACCGATGGCATCGAGATTATCGACGAGGCGGTCATTCGCGACTATCCGTTCCCGTCCGACCAGTTTATTTTTGACTGGAATAACACCATGGCACGCTATGGCATGAAGGCTGTAACAATGGACATCTATCTGGACGTCCACCAGTTCCGCGACCATGTCATGACACATGCTGAAGCCGCAGAACGCTTGAAAAACGACATTCAGATCGCCGCCAGGATGGGTTTCGAAAATGTCCGCTGCCTGTGCATGGTTCCGATCGAAGCGATTGAAATGGCGCTGCCGACCGCCGAGAAGTACAATGTCAGGATCGGCAAGGAGATCCATGCACCGCTGCCGATCAAGCGCATCAAGGACAAGAAGTGGAACGATCCTTTTATTCTCGACCCGAAAATGGCCGAAGAACTGATGGATTTCGTTGATCGGACCGGAACCAAACATGTCGGACTGGTGCCGGACATGGGTATCTTCCAGCATTCGCCGCCGCAGGTCGCGATTGACTACTTCAAACGCAATGCCAAGGCGCCGGAGGTTGTCGACTTTATCGTCGAAAACCGCGCGCTGGATAATGAGGAGATCCTGGCCAAAATCAACGAGCAGTATCCCGGGCACGGCATCAACCCGATGGCGATGCACCAGCTGGCGCTATCGGAATCATCCGCCCAGCCCAAAGACCTGCTGGAGATCATTCCTTATATTGTCAGCATCCATGGCAAGTTTTACCAGATGACCGAAATCCCCGGCAAAACCGGTCAGTACGAGGACAAATCGATCGATTACGAATCGGCCTTCAAGTACCTGAAGCAGGGCGGATTCGACGGCTACATCAATTCCGAGTACGAGGGCCAACGCCATCAGCAGGATGCCGGCTTTGATAACCTGCCCAATGAGATCGAAGAGGTCAGAAGGCATCATGAGATGATGGCTCGCCTCGCCGCTGACGACTGATACCGCCCGATCAAAATCCTTAAAAGCCCGGTCTGCCAGACCGGGCTTTTTGCAGCGCTGATTGGTGCACAAAACAGTATTGACCAGTCTGGTCAATTTGGTTATAATGATATTGACCAATCTGGTCAATAGAATTTTGGATTTTTGGGAGAGGGGATTGAATGGACGATATTTTTACCGGAATGGATCCCGATAAGCGTGACAGGATTATCAACGCGGCGATTGAGGAATTCGCTGCCTATCCGTATGACAAGGCTTCGACCAACAGCATTGTCAAGAACGCCGGTGTCTCAAAAGGGCTGTTGTTTCACTATTTCGAGAACAAGCAGGTTCTGTACGAGAAGCTCATCGGGTTTGTCATCCAAAAGCTCTTTGATGCGATAGTCAATCGGATTGACTGGCGTGAGAGCGACCTGATTGAACGCATTCGGCAGATCGCCTTGATCAAAATGGAGGTCAGCAAGACCTATCCGCACATGTTCGACTTCATGATGAAAACCCTGACCTATAAGCGGGCTGGTAATATCGATGATATCGTTGAATTGTACAAAGGATACGGATTTGATTTTCAAAAGGTCAATGAGGATGTCTTTTCGCGCAATATCGACTATTCCAAATTCCGTGATCCGGAGACCATCCGGGAATCTGTCAACATTGTTCGCTGGTCGCTGGAAAAATTCGGTGAAGAGCAATTGCTGCTGTTGGGCAATGACGGCAAGCTGGATTTCGCCCAGGCTGTGGCCGGACTCGATCATTACATGGATATTCTGAAAAAGACGTTTTATGCCTGACAGGTTGAAGCCTGTCGGATTTGAAAATGAGAGGAGCGTGCCCATGATTACCGTTGAACACCTGTACCATTCATACGACAAGGATGAGAACTACGCCGTCAAGGATGCCAGCTTTGAAATCCCCAAGGGAGAAGTTTTTGGCTTTCTCGGGCCGTCCGGAGCCGGTAAGTCGACAACCCAGGGTATCCTGACCGGTCTGCTGCAGCTCCAGAAGGGGCAGGTGTCGGTCGCGGGCTATGACGTTAAGTCAATCAAACGTTCGATGTTCAACCGAATCGGTATGTCCTTCGAGCAGTCCAACGTCTACAGCAAGATGACCGCGCAGGAGAACCTGAAGTTTTTCGCCAAGCTGTTTGACGTGCCGACCCGCGATCCGGATGAACTCCTGGAAATCGTCGGACTGGACGGCAAAGGCAATATCCGGGCCGGGGATTTCTCCAAGGGCATGAAGCACCGCTTGACTTTTGCCCGGTCGATGCTCAACAACCCGGAACTCTGGTTTCTGGATGAACCGACAACCGGGCTTGATCCGGCGATATCGTCCATTATCAAGGGCATCATCAAGGAGGAGAACAAGAAGGGCGTCACCATCTTCCTGACCACCCACAACATGTATATCGCAGACGAGCTGTGTGACCGGGTGGCGTTTATCGTCGACGGCGAGATCAAGCTGATTGACAGCCCGAAAAACCTCAAGCTGCAGTATGGCGAGCAGATGGTTGAAGTCGAGTACGGCGAGGACAGCCAACTGCAAAGCGAGACATTCTCCATCATCGAAGACGCTGACAAGAAGCGGCTGCAGGACGTGATCGCGCAAAAGGATATCCGGACCATGCACACCAAGGAGGCGACGCTTGAAGAGATCTTCATCAAGGTCACGGGAAGGGAGCTGGTCTGACGTGAAACTATGGTCCAGCTTTGTCAAGGAACTGGTGATCGCGTCAAGGGGCTTCTACTTTTATATTGAAATCCTGATGGCGTTCATCCTGCTGTTTGTTCTGGTCTTTGTCGTGCCGGAGCAGTTTGTATCCAAAAGTGTGGAATTTTTATATCTGGACTTCCCGCAGACCGCAATCGAGGAGCGTTATGTTGACGCGCTAGATGATCTGGACGGCCAGCCGGAAGCTGTTGAACTCAAGGCCGGCCAGGCGTCCTATTCGGCATTGCTTTACGAAACCGCGGAAGAGAAAATCTACATCATGGAATCCGAAGACGCGATGGCAGCGCTTGCTGAAGACCGGCACAAGATCGGCGCCGCGATTGCCATGGACGCGGACGATTTTGAAATGCACTACACCTATTACATTCAGGGCAATGAGACCGAACGTTTACAGCGGCTGCTCAGGATCCTGCATGGCCCCGATGACTTAGAGCTGTTCGACGAGGCACAGAACCAGACGGTTCAGAGCCTGTCCGGCGGCTTCGTTGAGCTGACCGACCGCGAAAATCTGCTGCCGGTCTTCCTGACGTTCAATGGATCTCTGATGGGGTTTTTTATCATCGCGGCCTACATCTTCCTCGATAAGAAGGAAGGCGTCATCAAGGCCTATGCGGTGACGCCGTCGCCAGTCTGGAAGTACCTCCTGAGCAAGGTCATGGTGCTGACCGTCACCATGCTGTCGACTTCCCTGATCATGATCGTGCCGCTGATGGGCGCCCGGATCAACTACCTGCTGATGCTTGCTTTCCTGATCCCGACCGGCCTGTTCGCGTCAGGGCTGGGTCTGGTCGTTGCCGGCTATTATGACGACATGGTCAAGTCTTTCGGCGTGATGTACCTGCTGATGATCGGCATGATGCTGCCGGCGCTGGCTTACTTCACGCCCAGCTGGAACCCGCTCTGGCTCAAGTTCATTCCGAGCTATTACATCGTCTTTGGCTTTAAGGAGATCTTCGTCCGGGGAGATCCAGGCTTTGTCCTGCTGATCGCCCTGGGGTACCTTGTCGTCAGCGTGCTGCTGTTTGCCTGGGCCAATGTCCGCTTCAAGCGGACGCTGTCGGTATAGGAGGGCATTATGTTCAGAAAAACATTATTGATTTTCGGCCGGGACCTCAAGGTCAGCGTCCGTGACTTCATGTCACTTTTCATGATCTTTATCCCGATTATCCTGGCTATCGCTGTCAACTTCTTCGCGCCGGGTATTGAAGACACCACGGTCAATCTGGCACTGATCGACGGCGAAAACCCTGAGATGGCCAGCTACCTGGGCGACTACGCCCGAGTTGAGTTGTTTGACGATTATGAAGCGGTTGAGCAGCGGGTTCTGCGGCGTGACGCAGTTGTCGGCATTGTCGGCCAGGGGGATGAATCATATATACTGACCCAGGGCAACGAGTCCGACGAAGTGGTCGAATTTACCCAGCTGCTTAAAACATTTTTTGAGTACGGCCGCACGGTCGATGATTCAACTGCCGAGATCAACAGCTTTGGCGTCAAGACCCCGCCGGTCAAGATGCTGTGGGCGAACATGGGCATTCTGCTGATGACGGTGCTGGCCGGCATGCTGATCTCCCTGAACATCGTCGATGAGAAGATGGATAACACGATCAGCGCGATCAATGTGGCACCGATCTCGCGCTCGGCCTGGATCTTCGGCAAAAGCCTGATCGGCATTCTGATGTCGCTGATCGGATCGGTCGCAATGGTCCTGATCATGGGCGTTGCCGCCAATGTCAATTTCGGGCATCTGGTTATATTTGTGCTGGTTGCCTCAATGACCAGCATCATGATCGGCTTCCTGGAAGGCTTGAAGAGCGACGATGTCATGACCGCCGTGGCGTCGACCAAGATGATCATGTTTCCGCTGGCGGCATCCGTGGCCGGGTATGAATTCCTGTCCGCAGGCTGGCAGTGGATTCTTTACTGGTCGCCCTTCTACTGGGTCTATCGCGGCAATATCGCCATCCTCAACGGGGATATGACCTGGCTCGATCTGCTGCTCTACGGCGGTATCGTCCTGGTGATCGCCGCTGCTGTGTTCGCGTACACGGCGCCCAGGATCCGCAGAGGACTCGAGCAGTAAACAACAGGGTTGCCAGCGGCCAAAGCGCCGCATCATCATACCCAAAGTGAAAGGAGTACAAGGATGAACGGATACGCACTCGGAGGTTTGGCATGCATTCTCTATACCCTGATTGTCGGAGGCCTTGCGCTGAAGAAGTCACCCGGGCTCATCAAGCTGATCCGGATGAAAATGGGCAAAAAGACAACGGATAAAACAGCCATTACGCTGGCGCTGGTGATGTCAGGCATCATCGGTGTCGCGGGAATTGTCCTGATCGTGATCGGCGCGACACGGTAGGTTTGCCGCAGGGCCCGAACACACTAGAGACCACAAAACCACACCTGTTGACTCGCAAAATGCGGGCTGCGGGTGTGGTTTTTGACAAGAACATCCGATTCAATGAACCGGTTCGAAAAGGATGCTTTGACTGGCTGAGGTCAATCGGTTCTTGCCGTCCGCTTTGGACTTGTAAAGCCTGCGGTCCGCGATTGCGATCATCTCATCAGGATAAAGGCCGGCCGCCTCCTTGGCGGTGAAACCGGCCAGACCGGCGCTGAAGGTAACTTCGAAACCGAGATCGTCCAAACAGCGCTGGCAAAACGTCGCGGCGATGCGCTGGATGACCGGCATGATCTGCGTTGGAGTGGACTGGGGAAACACCAGCGTGAATTCCTCGCCGCCGTAGCGGCTGACCATATCATGACGGCGGGTCAGGGCGATTGCAATCTGGCTGAACAGTTTGAGGACCTTGTCGCCGACCACGTGGCCGCGGGTGTCATTGACGATTTTGAAATCATCGAAATCAATCATGGCAATTGAAAAATCATCCTGTCCGGCGCCCAGCGCTTCCAGGGCTTCAAACAAGGCGTGCTTGTTGGAAGAGCCGGTTGGCAAGTCCAGAGACAATTGGTAATTGAGGAGCTTTTCGTAGTTTTTCTGGAGGGTGATGTCTACAAAAGAGACGACCGCGAAAATGTCTTCATCGGTATCGACGCGGGCTGAACTGACCTTGAACCACTTGACTTGCTTTTGTCCCCTGACGATAAACTCGTGCTCGACCATCGCATCCGGAATGGCCTGGCCGGTCTGCAGAGCCTGTTCGATCGCGCCCCTCAGCTGGCAATGGCGGCAATTGTCCAGGGTTCCGCAGATTGCCGCGTTGGCCTCGGCCAGGGCGCAATGGAAAATGTTGCCGAACATTTTACCCTGTATGTCTTCCGGCTGCATTTCGAAAGCGGTAAACATGTAGCTGTTGACGTCACGCAGAGACGTATCGAAGTTGACCAGGACTAGGCCGACTGGCGAGTGTTCGAAGATGGCCTCAAATATCTTGCCTGAATGATCTGACAACGCTCGGATCCTCCGTTCGATTTTGATCTAAGTTGACATTATTATAGCGATATTCCCGGGTGACTTCAAAGAAAAAATGTGCTTTCGGGTTTGCGGAATATCTGATCGGTCACTACTTGACAATACAAAGTAGTGGGTCTATACTGTAAATGTACTACTTGACTATACAAGGTAGTGAGGTGATCGATATGCAACAGGCGCAGATACTCAAGGGGCTTCTCGAAGGCTGCATCCTGAAGTTGATCCAGCAAGAGGAAACCTATGGTTACAAAATTTGTGAAGACCTGGTCAAAGGCGGTTTTTCCGGCGTCAATGAGGGAACCATCTACCCGATCCTGATCCGTCTGGAGAAGAAAGGCCTGATCCGGTCGACCACCAAGGCTTCACCTTTGGGACCCAAACGCAAATACTTTTCCTTGTCCGATTCGGGCAGGGACTATCTGAACGCATTTTCACAGTCCTGGAACAGCATCCGGGACACCGTTGACCATTTTGTCGGAGAAGGGAGTCGATCCATATGAAATCCAGATCAACGATTCTGGTGGTCAGTGTTGTCATTCTGACCGTTATCCTGATCGCGACAGTCGGGCTCTATATCCTGGCTGTGATCAATCAACCCAACGGCAATGCGGGACCTGCTTTGGCTGTCGCCGGCATTATTGTCGCCCTGGCACTGGCTGCTGTCGCGCTGGCGCTGGTGGCAAGAGCCTTGCGCAAGAAGAAGCTGGTTCTGCTCAAGCCCGAGTTTCAGGACGTGCTGGAACTTGTGATGATTCAGGTCGCGTCATCAAATCTGGGATACCTGGCCCGGCGCCAGCTGGATGATGAACTGGTTGACCTGTTCGCCCAGGCCAGTTCGGACGGACGAGTGCCGCAGCAGGTCATCGGTGACGATGTGAATGAATTCGCCGACCGGATTATCGCGGCCTACGGCTCCAAGCGCAGCTTCTGGCTGCTCGAGCTGTCCGGCATTCAGTACTTTGCCGGCTATCTGTTGTTTGTACAGGGTTATGAATACCTCAGGGACAATGAAGGCTATGCCACCTATTTCCAGGCCAGGATGGAGTTGACGACGATCATCCTGTATGCGGTTATCGCTTTTCTGACCATCCCGCTGACCTTGTGGCTGTATCAGGCCGGGCAGCGGGCAGACCGGCCGATATTGGGCAGCGTGGCATTTGTCGCTGTGCCGCCGGTAACCGTAGGTCTGTTCATCGGGTTCATGGAAGTGGTTTTGAAACCGCTGGCGGATCTCGAGACACCTTGGGCTGTCTGGCTGTATGACGCCGATGTCCAGCTGATTCCCAACTCGCTGGTGCTGATCCTGATCATCCTGGCCATCCCTTTGGTTTGGCTGATCAAGCGAGCCATTCGCCGGCATCGGATTCAATCAGCAGACTAGCTGATAATCAGGCGATGCGTCTTCCAGCGCCCTGACAGGAAGTAGCCGAATCCAATCAGGAACGGCACGTACCCTGCCAGGGCGTTGCCGTACCAAAAGCCCTGGATGCCCATCGACAGGGCGAGCCCCAGCAGAAGCGCCAGGCCGATGCGGGCGACAATGCCGTCCATCAGGCCGATAAACAACGTGAGCCTGGGGAAGCCCAGACCGTTGGTCAGGCCCATCCAGGGGCCGCGCAGCGCAGCGCCGTAAAACATCAGGATTGCGATGGGGATGTAGGTCATGGCCAGGGCAAGTACGGCCGGGTCGGAGTTGAAGATGCCGAAGATCGCGCGTGGGAAGATGAGCATCAGGGCGGATAGCAGCGTGCAGAACCCGAGCCCGATAGCTGTGGCAACGTAGAGGATGCGGGGGACCCGGTCATATTTCCTGGCGCCGATGTTCTGTGCGACCATGGATGAGCAGGCGATGCTCAGCGCGCCGGTGATGACATTGGCGATGCTGCCGAGCTTGTTGCCGATGCCGGTGACTGCGGCCGGGATAACGCCATAGGCATTGATGAAAGAGTTGACGAACAGCATTGAAAAGGATACGGCGGCATTTTGCATCGACATCGGCAGGCCAAGCTGCATGATGCGCTTGAAGATGTCAGGCTCGATCCGGAAGCTTTTTAGCTTGAAATCAAAACCGAAAGCATCGCGCTTGCGATACAGGAAGATGATTGACCAGATAAAGCTCAAAGCCTGGGCAAGCACTGTAGCCAATGCGGCGCCGAATGCCGCCCAGCCCAGTCCGGCGACGAATACGAGGTCCAGGATCAGGTTGGCGATCATGGCAATGGTGATGAAAATGAATGGGTGCTTGGAATCGCCCATGCCGCGCAGGATCGCGCTGACAGTGTTGTAGCCGAAGATGAAGATAAAGCCGGCAAAGCAGGTCACCGAGTACTGCCAGGTGTAGTTGTATGCTTCCGCAGGCGTGTTGACCAGGTCAAGCGCCCAGCCGGCCAGCAGGATCGACAGCGTCGTGAAGATAACTGAAGCGATGGCCACCAGGCTGAACGTGGTGCCGATGGTGTGGGACACGGATCGCTTGTCACCAGCGCCGACGAACTGCCCGATAATGACCTGGGAGGCACCGGTAAAGCCGATGACGGCAAAGGTGATCAGCCCCTGGATATCCCCGCCGATTGAGACGGCGGCCAGACCCGCCGGTCCGACAAACTGGCCGACGACGATCAGGTCGATGATGTGGTAAACCGTTTGCAGCAAGCTGGACAGCATCAGGGGCAGCGAAAACCGGATCAGCAGTCGGGAGACAGGGCCGGTGGTCAGATCGTTGATCAGTGTTTTTTCGCTCAAGGTGAGTGCCTCGTTTCAAAAAGTCTGGTTAAACGAACTGATTATATCACAGAAAAATATATCTGAATATGTATTTCAAAGGCGGATCATGATCCCTTTTCGTTCAAACAGAACAGACAGCAAGAGGATTGCTGCCAGCAACAGGCTACCCTGGACCAGGCTCAACCAGATGTCGGCGCCACTTGTCCAGCGGTCGTCAGCGGGCAGGCGCAAAAGCCCCAGTCCGATCAGGTGTACGAGATACAGCAGCAGGGGATTTCGTCCGACCCGCCGCATCCAGCCGGCCAGATCCGGCCATCGGGTGAAGAGTAGTTGGAATACCAGGAATGTCAGCAGGCAGATGCCCAGGCAAACGAGCATATAGCTGGCGGACGCCCGGAGCTTGGAAATCGGAATCCATTGCCCTAGAACCAGTCCGGCGGCCAGGGCGCTTGATCCCAATAATATCAGCAGCAGGTTTTTATTGCGGGCTGTCTCGGTTTGGTGGATATGATCGGCCAGACCGCTTGCGATCAGCAGGAACGCGGCCCAGGACAAAGATCCGAACAGCCCATTGTGAGCAGATTTGAGTACGATCGCAAGATAGAAGCGGTCCAGGACCAGCTGGTAGACAGTCAGCAGCCCAAGTCCTGCGGCAAGTCTCAGCCAGGGCGGCAGCAGCAAAGCGGGAAGCAGGATCAGGCCGGCCGCGCCGAGCGCCTGCAGAACACCCCAGGACAGGATCTTGTCGGGGTCTGGTACCATGGCCTGGCCGGCCGTGATAATCGCCCCGATACCAATCAGGCTGAGGCAGCGCAGGGCCATATGCGCGGCAGCTTGGCGAGTGCCCACGGTCTGTCTGCGGCGTTTCCAGGATAAGCCGGCTGTCAGTGCAATCGAAAAGACGAAGGCCGGCGCGACCACATCGGCAATGGTCAGGCCCGGGTCCGGGGCGTGCTTGAGCCAATCGGGAACCCAGTGGAGCGGTGCGGCAAAATTGCCGAGCACCATCAGCAGGATCGCAAGTCCGCGGTAGGCATCGATGCTGTGGATTCTCCGGCCCGCTCCCGGCAAGATGGCACGCTTGGCCATGGCAGGCTCCTTTCAGGATGGCAAATTCTCATCCTTGTCTTTTTTGAGCTGCTGGGCGCGCTTGACCATATTGTCACCCAACTTGTCGCGCAGTTGATCGAGGGTCTTGTCCAGCCTGTGCTGCCGGTCGCTGCCGGGTGACATCTGCTGATCGAACATGGACAGCTGCCGGTCTTCGTCCGGGTCGAATCCTGTCAGGCTGATGCCGATCAGGCGGACGCCCGTCGAATCCGGCCAGTGCTGGCGTAAAAGCTGCATACCGGTCTGGTAGATGACCGGTGTAGCTGCTGTGGGTTCAATTTGGACCTGTCGGGTCAGCACCCTGAAATCGCTGAGCTTCAAGGTGATCTGGACAGTGCGGCCAAACCGGCCGTGCTGTCGTGCCGTTCGGCCGATCCGGTCAGCCAGCGAGAGCAGAATCGGTTTGGCCTGATCCGGGTCTTGCAGGTCCTGCGGCAGTGTTGTCGAGCGTCCGATCGATTTGAGGTTGTCTGCCTGGAATATCACGGGATCCGGATCGATCCCGTTGGCATGGCGGTGGATAACCTGTCCGCTTTTTCCGGCCAGGTCAGTCAGGACGGCAACCGGCGCCCTGGCCAGATCGCCGATCGTCCGAATGCCAATCCGGCTCAGCCGTTCGGCTGTCTTGCGGCCGACGCCGTACATCTGTCCGGCCGGCAGCGGCCAGAGGCGGGTTGCGATATCCTTCGGCCAGAGTTCGGTGATGCCGTGTGGCTTTTTAAGGTCCGCGGCCATCTTGGCCAGGAACTTGCAGTCGGATATGCCGATGGAACACCAGAGATCGAGTTTGTCATTGATCGAAGTCATGATTTTACCGGCGGCGGTTGACGGCGAGCCGAAAAGCCCTTCGCAGCCGGTCATATCCAGGTAGGCTTCATCGATGCTACTTTGTTCAAGCAGCGGCGTGAACGATGACAGCAATTTCATGACCTGGGCTGAGCGCTGCTCATAAAATGCGTGATCAGGCGGAACGAGGACCAGCTCCGGGCAGGCGGTTCTGGCCTGATGGACGGTCATGGCTGTCCGGACGCCGAATGCCCGGGCCTCGTAGCTGGCGGCGAGGATGATACCCGTTCGGGTAGCCGGGTTGCCGGCGACGGCGGCCGGCCGGTTTTTGAGCGCAGGGTTGCGAGACATCTCGCAGGAGATGAAAAAAGCGTTCATATCAACCAGGAAAATAATCCTGTCTGTACTTTGTCTGATTTTGTTAACCATAATTACATTTTAGCAGACAAAGTCTATTGATTTGACGCATTGATTTGATATCCTGTTCACGGTATGATAGACAATGGTTTTTTCGACCGACCCGACTGAAGAATCAAGGAGAAGCCTATGCGCTATTCATATAAGACCAAAGGGACCTGCGCCCGTGAGATCAGCTTCGATATCAAGGGCAGAACCGTATCCAATATCGTTTATCAGGGTGGCTGCCCGGGGAATTTGCTCGCGATTCCGAAGCTGGTTGACGGCTGGAGTGCCGACGAGATCGCCGAGAAGTGCGCGGGCATTCCCTGCGGCGGGCGACCGACATCCTGCGCAGACCAGTTGGCCAAAGCTGTCATGCGGGCCGCCGCTGAGCAGACTGAAGAAGAATTCGAGCAATCCGCTGGCTGATGCGATCTTTGCCCCGTTTTGTCTGGACTGCTGATCTGCATATAAGGTATAATCTTTATATGTATTATCAGCAAGCGAACAATCCGCGGACCGAACTCAGTTCAATCAGAAAGAGACAGCGATGAAGAAGATCTGTGATACCCTGTCCGGCACATCCCTTTTCGCCGGTTTAAACCATGACCTGTTTCATGAATACTGCAGCAAAACAAGCATTCGCCTGGTCTGGAAAGGCGAGGTTATTGCCAATGAAGGCGACCTGTGCACCGGCATCGGCATGGTGATCGACGGTCAGCTGGCGCTGCAGAAATATTCCAGTTCAGGCGATTTCGCCACACTGGAGCTTTTGGGTGAAGGGGACATCTTCGGCGAGCATCTGATCTTCGGCAGCAAAAAGACTTATCCGGTCACGATTGAAGCGGTAACCAATTCAAAAATCATCTTCATCTCACGCGAGCTGCTGATGACGCTGCTGTACCAGAATCCGGAAATCATGCAAAACTTCCTGTCGATCCTGTCCGACCGGATCATGTCCCAAAACAGGCGGATTACCTTGCTGTCTCAGAAAAGCCTGAGGCAGAAGATCTCCAGCTATCTGTTGGATCTTTTGCGCGACCAGCTCGAGAAAGAAGGGGAGACGCCCAAACAGGTACGCCAGACGGTTTCAACCCAGGCTGTCGAGCTGCCGGTTTCCAAGGAAGTCGTTTCCAGGCTGCTGGCGATGCCTCGGCCCTCGTTCTCGCGCGAACTGATCAGCATGGAACGCGACGGCCTGATCCGGGTCAGCGGCCGGGTGATCTGGCTTTCAGATATCGATCGGCTTGAACGGGGCGTCATTGAGGGGTATCATTTCTAAATCATCATCAAACCGCAGGGGGATTGCACGTGGTTCTATCGAGCGCAGATATTCTGAATGACCTGGGACAGTTCTTTTCCAACATGTTTAACGATTTGGAGAGCGGACTGCTCTTTTTTGGCGGCCCATGGGATATTGTCGTTGCCGTCCTGGATATTTTAACGACAGCACTGGTCATCTATTATGTGCTCAAGATCCTTCGAGATTCAAGGGCCTGGCAATTGCTTAAAGGCGTTCTCCTGATTGTCGCCTTCGCAATTCTGTGCAGCCTTCTCGGCCTGACGACCGTCGGCTTTTTATTCAACAACACGATTTCCGTTCTAGCCATCGCCTTTGTCGTCATTTTCCAGCCTGAACTGCGCCGGGCGCTGGAAACCTTTGGCCGCAATAGCTTCAATGTCCTCTCATCCGCCATTACACAGGATGGATCAGTCAGCAGTTCCGGCTCGGTTCACAACCTGATCGAATCCATTGTCAGGGCCTGTGAAAAAATGATTGAGACCAGAACCGGTGCCCTGATCATCCTGGAACGGCAATCCCGGCTGGGCGAACTGGTCGAACAGGAAAACGTGATCGCACTGGATGCCGCGGTTTCCTCGACGGTTTTAACCCAGATTTTTTTCAAGGGCTCTCCGCTGCATGACGGTGCCGTGCTGATCCGCGACGGCCGTGTGACGGCCGCCAGGATCCATGTGCCCCTGTCAGACAACTATCACTTGCGCAAAGACCACGGCACCCGGCACCGGGCAGCGATCGGGGCCAGCGAGATGGGTGATGCGATTGCGGTTGTTGTATCGGAAGAGCGCGGCAGCATCAGCGTCGCGATTGAGGGGCGGTTGTATACGCTGGACAATCCGGACGCGCTTCGGACGCTGCTGCATAAATTGCTGGGTACAACCCGCCAGGCTGGACGCCTCAGTTCACTGGGAACCATTTTCCGCAAATCGCGGCGCCCTGCTTCCGGACAGAACCGCATGACAACGCGGCAGCGAGTGCTCCTGATGATCGCGTCACTGGCGATTGCGATCGGCTTATGGCTCTACGTTCAGGTAACCGTCAATCCGGTCGACACGAGGTCGTTTGTTGTCGACCTTGAATTTACCAATCTGACGACAGCCCAGCAAAGCGGCTTCGAATTCGACTTGCCGAATACTTCGATCCAGGTCACGCTGCAAGGTCGGCAGAAAACGATTGATGAACTGACTGCCGCTGACGTCATTGCATATGTTGATCTGTCCAGAATCAGTCAGGATGGCCAGAACTGGATCGAGGTTGAAATTGACACCACCGGACCGAACTATCTTGAGCCAACACGGATCAGTCCGGCTCAGGTCGGAATCGAGGCATCGGTCCGGCAACCTGAGGCGTAAATCGCTTTGTAACATTTCTGTAATATTCGAGAAATACTGCTGTTGCATAAACTTCGCACTGGCTGCAACATTGCGCCCTGGTGCGAGTGATATAATGAGCACTATCATTCATCGAGGAGATTCAACATGACGAGATTATTTGGAACTGACGGCGTCCGAGGCGTCGCGAACCGCGAGCTGACACCGGATCTGGCTTTTCGCCTGGGATTTGCCGGCGCGATCGTGCTGGCCGGCGAATGCAGCCACAAACCGGTGATCCTGGTTGGCGAAGACACGAGGATATCCTGTGCGATGCTGGAGGCCGCGCTGGTTGCCGGTATCTGTTCAGCCGGTGCCGATGCCATGGTCTGCGGTACGATTCCGACACCAGGCGTTTCCTATCTGACGAAGAAATACAAGTGCGACGCTGGTGTTGTGATCTCCGCCTCGCATAATTCTTTTGAATTCAACGGCATTAAGTTTTTCAGTTCCAGCGGGTACAAGCTGCCGGACGACACAGAGGACAAAATTGAGGATCTGGTCAAGTCTTACGATGCCGAGATGACCGACCGTCCGGTCGGCGGCAGCGTGGGCCGCAGAATCGTGGTCGATAATGCTTCGCATGAATATGTTGAGCATCTGAAGCGCCGCATGAGTGTCGACCTGTCCGGCCTCAAAATCGGGCTGGATTGTGCCCATGGTGCAGCCGCCCATATCGCGCCGGCCCTTTTTTCAGATCTCGGCGCGGAGGTCGTCGCGATCGGCGTAGTGCCTGACGGCATCAATATCAACAGCGGCTGCGGATCGACCGACCTCGAACCGCTCTGCCAGCTGGTTCGCAGCGAAGCGTGCGATCTTGGCATCGCCTTCGATGGTGATGCCGACCGCATGCTGGCTGTCGATGAATTCGGCGAGCCGGTTGACGGCGATGTCATCCTGGCCTTGATTGCCAGCGATATGAAGCGGCTCGGCCAGCTGCGCCAGGATACCCTGGTGGTCACGGTTATGAGCAATCTGGGCCTGGACCTGATGGCCAAGGCCGCAGGCATCCGCCTGATCAAGACCAAGGTCGGCGACCGATATGTCCTGGAGGAAATGCTCAAGGACGGGTACAATATCGGCGGCGAACAGTCCGGTCACATTATCCTGCTGGATGAATCGACCACCGGCGACGGGATGCTCAGCGCCCTTCGCCTGCTGAGAGCTTTATGTGCCAACTCGGATCGCCTGAGCAAGGCCAGAACAATCATGACGGTGCTGCCGCAGGTGCTGAAAAGCGCCAAGGTGCCCAACAACAAAAAGAGCAAGGCAATGCAGGACAAGGATATTCTCGCAGCTGTCGAGCAGCTGGAGGCCAAGCTCAAGGACCGGGGCCGCGTACTGGTCCGCGCGTCCGGCACCGAACCGATCATCCGCGTCATGATTGAAGGTGAGCATCTCGACCAGATCGAGCAAATGGCCGATCAACTGACGGAATTGATTGTCAGCCGCTACGGCGCCTGATTGCGAAAGAGAGAGAGCATATGTGTGGAATAGTCGGATATATTGGTCATGAGAACGCGCTGCCCATTCTTTTGGCAGGGTTGTCCAGATTGGAATACAGGGGCTACGATTCGGCCGGTGTCGCCTATATTCACGGCGACCGTGTCACGGTCACCAAGCGCAAGGGCCGCCTCAAGATCCTCGCTGACGAACTTGAGCGCCAGGGATTGCTGTCGGATCGTGAAGGCGGCATTACCCAGGCCGGCATCGGTCATACGAGATGGGCGACTCACGGCGCGCCCAGTGATGAAAACTCACATCCGCATCTTTCCGCTTCCGGCCGGATTGCCGTGGTCCATAACGGCATTATCGAAAACTATCTGGAACTCCGTCAGTTCCTGGTTGAACAAGGCGTCACCTTCCATTCCGAAACCGATACCGAAGTCATTGCCCACCTGGTTGAACGCCATTACCTCGAAGACGCCCCGGGCGATCTGCTGTCAGCTGTCCGAATGACCTTGGCTGAAATTGAAGGATCATATGCGCTGGGCGTGCTCTGCGCGGACTGTCCGGACCATTTCATTGCCGCCCGCAAGGACAGCCCGCTGATCATCGGCCTGGGTGACGGCTGCAATTTCATCGCGTCGGATATTCCGGCCATATTGCCATACACCCGCCGTATCCTGATCATGGAAGACCGGGAAGTCGCTGCGATCGACGCCGGCAAGGCCGACCTCTATGACGCCCTGGGTCAGCCGGTCAGCCGGGATATCCTGATGGTCGACTGGGACTCTGAAGCTGCCGAGAAGGGCGGTTATGAGCACTTCATGATGAAAGAGATTCATGAAGAGCCGCAAGCTGTCAGAAATACCCTGATGCCGCATATCCGCGGCAATGCCGTCCGCATGGATGAAATCGACTGGAATCAACCCTGGATCCAGGAGATTGATAAAATTCGCATTGTCGCCTGCGGCACGGCGTTTCACGCCGGGATGGTCGGCAAGTACCTGATAGAGAAAACCGCCAGAATGCCTGTTGAAGTGGATGTCGCGTCAGAGTTTCGGTACCGCGACCCCCTGGTCGACAGCAAGACCCTGGTGATCATCATCAGCCAATCCGGAGAGACCCTGGATACGCTGGCTGCCATGCGCGAAGCCAAACGTCTGGGCGGCCATATCCTGGCCGTGGTCAATGTGGTCGGCAGTTCGATCGCGCGTGAAGCCGATGCTGTCTTCTACACCATGGCCGGACCTGAAATCGCCGTTGCGTCAACCAAAGCCTACAACACGCAGCTTGCAGCCATATACCTGATCGCGATCAAGCTGGCCCAAGTCAAGGGACAGCTAGACAGCGGGCGGTCAGCCGAGTTGGTCAAGCGATTGATTGCGCTGCCGAAACAACTGGAAGCGACGCTGGCGGTCAAGGATGACATCCAGCGCTTTGTAGCAGACCACTTCAATGCCAAGAATATTTTCTTCATCGGCCGCGGCATCGACTATGCCCTGGCGATGGAAGCGTCGCTCAAACTCAAAGAGATATCGTATATCCATTCGGAAGCGTATGCCGGCGGCGAACTCAAACATGGCACCATCGCCCTGATTGAGGAAGGAACGCTGGTGGTCTGCCCGTTGACGCAGCCTCAGCTGGTCGAAAAGATGATCAGCAATATCCGTGAAGTCAAGGCGCGCGGAGCGGTCATCCTGGGCATTGTTTCACCGGCCTGTAAAAAGGCTGAATCGGTTTGTGACATGGTCTTTTCAATCCCGGATACGGATCCGCTTTTTTCATCACTGCTGGCGGTCACGCCGACACAGCTTTTTGCCTATTACATGTCGGTCTACAAGGGTTTGGACGTCGACAAACCGAGAAATCTGGCCAAGAGCGTCACTGTCGAGTAATACCGGTCAGAATCCAACCAGAATATTGTCGCCTTCGATGCGGATAGGAAAGATCTCCGCGTCATCGACGTTCATTGAAATGAATAGAATCCGTGCGTTCGAAAGAACCGAACCGTTCCGAACGTCAATTTGCGTGCCATGCCGAGGACAGGTTACCGTATGTCCTTCAAGCTTGCCGTTGGCTAAGGATCCGCCCATGTGCGGGCAGCGATTGTTTAAAGCGTAGAAGGCGCCTTCGCAGTTGACGAGCAGGACATCCTTGCCGTTCAGATGAACCTTGAGCATTGTATTCGGCTGCAGGTCTGAAATTTTGGCGGCCACGAGATATTCCATAACCATTCGCTCCTTCCCTTTAACTATATTTTAGCAGATCGGACCTCAAACGAAAATCATTGATATGGGAACAATCTGATCCGAATCATCGTCAAAGACATGTCAACAGATATTAAATTTCTGGGAGGGATTCACATGAAGATTAAACTCATGCTGGTCGCTTTGCTGACAATGGCGTTATTACTGGCCCAAGCGGGCTGCGCCGCAGTTGTCGGCAGCGACCTGATGAAGGACGTTCAGGCCGAAGGCTGGCCGCAAACCGCGGATGAACCAGATCCGGCCTATACCGCGTCGACAAACGATTTTGCCTGGCGATTGCTCCTAGAATCCATGGGTAGCCAAGGCAATGTCCTGGTCTCCCCGCCGTCCGTCTATCTGGCGCTGGCCATGACCTTGAACGGCGCGAACCATGAGACGCGTGACGCGATGCTTTCTGCTCTGTCAGCCGATGGTCTGACGGTTGAGGCAATCAACCGGGGCAGTCGAAACTGGATGATTAACCTCGACAACGAAAACGATTTCGACCTGACGATCGCCAATTCAATCTGGATCAGGGACGGCTACAACGTCGATCCCGATTTTCTGCAGGTCAACGCCGACCATTACGCTGCTGCTGCCCGACAGCTTGATTTTGCCCTGCCCAGCGCGATCGACGCGATTAACGGCTGGGTCAAGGACCAGACTGAAGACACCATTGCGGAAATCATCGACGAGATTGATCCCGCGTCCGTCATGTTTCTGATCAACGCCATCTATTTCCTGGCCGATTGGGAGACGAAGTTTTCGGCTGAAGATACGGCTGACAACATTTTCCAGACGCCCAAGGGTGATAAGACGGTTGAATTCATGAAGCGAACGGGTGACCTGACCTGGATTAATGATGCGCTGTGTGACGGTTTAGTCCTGCCGTATGCCGGCGAACGATTCGCTCTGGTCGCTTTGCTCCCAGATCCGGCAATGACCGCGCGCGACCTGGTCACACAGCTGTCTGCCGGGACCTTCTCAGAGCTCATGGCATCCCAAACGACTGAGCCGGGACAAGTCATGCTGCCCAAATTTGAACTGGCGTTCAAGACCAGCCTCAAACCCGCGCTGAGCGCCATGGGCATGGGCGTTGCCTTCGGCGGACAGGCAGACCTGTCCCTGATGAATGAAGAGCGCGCCAAAAACCTTTTCATCGGGGATGTTTTGCACAAGACGTTTATCCGCGTGGACGAAGAGGGCACCGAAGCGTCGGCTGTAACGGTGGTCGATATCCGCTTGACATCAGCGCCGGAGATCAACCGATCCATCGTCTTTGACCGGCCGTTTGTCTTTTGTATCATGGATACGCACACCGATTCACCGTTGTTTATAGGTATTCTCGAGGATCCGTCATAACCAGGGCGGATCCATGATTGGTTCATCCCAGTCAGAAAGGAGCGATTCCAAGTGAAAATAAAAGCACTGGCCGTTTTGCTGGCCATTTCCCTGTTGGCAGGCTTATCCGGCTGCGCAGCCGAAGCGGACAGCAACCTGATGAAAGACGTTGAAGCCGCGGGCTGGCCGACAGCGGCTGACCAGCCCGATGCCGACTATACGCAATCCATGCAGGCTTTTGCCTGGAAACTGATGCAGGAAACAATGGGGGATGACGGCAACGTCCTGATCTCGCCATCCTCGGTTTATCTGGCATTGGCCATGACCTTGAACGGCGCGGACACCGACACCCTGACCGCGATGAAAAGCGCGCTGATGGCCCAGGGTTTGACGGACGATCAAATCAACCAGGGCAGCCGAAACTGGATCATCAACAACAGCCATTACGAGGATTTTGATTTGAAGATTGCCAATTCAATCTGGATTCGCGAGGGCTATCCTGTCGCGCCCGCGTTTTTGCAGGTCAATGCCGACTTTTTCGCGGCCGCGGCCCGGCAGCTGGATTTTTCCCAGCCATCGGCGGCTGATACGATCAATGGATGGATCAATGACAAGACAGAGGGCAAGATCGAGGAAGTCATCGACGAGATCGATCCCTCGACCGTCATGTTCCTGATCAACGCCATTTACTTCCTGGCCGACTGGCAGGATCCGTTCGACGGGCAAGAAACCCGGGACAATGCGTTCCAGACACCAGACGGCCAGGTCATCACAAAATTCATGAATCGCTTGGCTGACTGGCAATTCGTAGAAAATGACAGCGCCAGCGGCGTCATCCTGCCGTACAAAGGCGGACGCTTTGCCATGGTCGCCCTGCTGCCGGATGATGCGATGAGCGCCCGTGATCTGGCTGGGGGCATGACGGCTGAGTCATTCACAGCACTTTTGGCCTCGTCATCCACGCAGAACGGCCTGGTCTCACTGCCCAAATTCGAAACCGAGTATGAGAACAGCCTCAAAGATGCCTTGACCGCGCTGGGCATGGGCGTTGCCTTTGGCGGCGGCGCCGACCTGTCCAGAATGACTGCAAGCGGCGACAAGGGCCTGTTCATCGGCGATGTCATCCACAAGACCTTTATCCGGGTGGATGAGGAAGGTACCGAAGCCGCGGCTGTGACCGTGGTCGAAATCCTGGAATCTGCGATGCCGATGCCGGACCAATCCCTGGTCTTCGACCGGCCGTTTGTCTATGGCATTGTTGACCTGGAAACCGGCGTGCCGCTGTTTTTGGGAATTCTGGACGATCCAACTGCGTAAATGAAATCCGGTCAACTGATCTGAGAGACATCTTCATCGAATGACTTCACGAGGTAAAATCAGATGAAAAAAATCATAATCATTGTCACCATCGCCGCGCTGCTGGCCTTCCAGGCCGGCTGCGCGGCATCTGTTCAAGGAGACCTGATGAAGCAGGTCGAGGCGGCCGCATGGCCTGAAACGGCAGATGGGCTAAGCGATGAATTTTCCCGATCGATTCAGGATTTTTCATGGGCATTGTTCAAGGCGGCCATGAGCGAGCAGGGTAACTTCGCACTCTCGGCGCCATCTGTCTATTTTGCGCTGGGCATGCTCCTGAACGGTACAGCAGGCGATACCCGAACAGCGATCGTCCAGACCCTGATGGCGGATAATCTGACTGTGGAAGACATCAATCTGAATATCCGAAACTGGATGATCCGGACTGGTCAGAATGAGGAAATCGATATTGCAATCGAAAACTCGATCTGGATTCGTGACGGGTTCGAAGTTGAGCCAGCTTTTCTCAAGGCCAATGCCGATTTCTACGGTGCCGCGGCCCGCCAGCTTGACTTTTCCAAAGTCGAGACCCTAGACGAAATCAACCGTTGGGTCAAGGAAGCGACCCATGGCCTGATCGACCGTGTCATTGAAAACATTAACCCGGGCGATGTCATGTACCTGCTCAACGCCATTTATTTCAAAGGGGATTGGCAACGCCAGTTCGATCCCAAACAGACGATTGATGAAGGGTTCTTGTCGCCTGATGGATGGGTTTCCGCCCCGATGATGCACCTGACTGCTCGCATGACCTGGATCGGCAACAACGCATGCGACGGGGTCATCTTGCCCTATTCAGATGGCCGGTTCGCAATGGTCCTCATGCTGCCGGAAGCGGGAATGTCGCCGCGTGACCTGGCCGAGTCAATGACACCTGAGCAATTTACAGCGTTGCTGGCCACGCGATATGAGAGCGAAGGCTTTCTTGCAGTGCCCAGGTTTGAGATTGAAAGCACATCACCGCTGAAGCCTGCGCTGGAAGCTCTGGGCATGAGTTCGGCTTTTTCGGATTCGGCAGATTTTTCGAAGATTAGCAGGCAGCAAGGCCTTGCTGTTACTGGAATATCGCAAAAGACCGTGATCATCGTCGACGAGAGGGGCTCCGAAGCCGCGGCCGTGACTTCGGTCACGATCGCCGGATCGCGGCAAGCTCTGACGCGTCCTGAACTGAAGCTGGATCGGCCGTTCCTGTTCGCGATTGTCGATCTGGAAACTTCTATTCCGCTTTTCCTCGGGATTCTGGACGATCCGACACAATGACATATAGTCAAACCTGGCCGCAGACAGTTAAATGCCAGCGGCTCATTTTCGCAAACAGGGAATAGGTTTGCTGAGCAGATATGGGAAATTGCCGGGTTCTATGCTAAAATTGACCAGATCCGCAATTTAATGACATGAGGTAAACCCATGAGCAAAACCGTATCCGCCCGGCTTTGGACCAAGGACTTCATTCTGGTCAGCCTGATCAATTTCTTGACATTTACAACGGTGTATGTCATGAATGCATCCTTGTCGCTGTATGGTGACAATCTGCAGGTCTCGACCGTAATAACCGGCCTGATGGTAACGTTATTCGCCTTGACAGCCGCCGCGATCCGGCCGCTTGCCGGCAATCTGTCCGACCGGTTTGGCCGTAAACTGTTCATGGTCATTGGTTCGGCGATATTTGCGGCCAGCCTCTTTGCCTTTGGCACGTTGACCATTATACCGGTCCTGCTGGCTTCAAGGATTATCCAGGGCATCGGGTTTGGTTCTGTCAGTACAGCTTCCGGAGCTGCCGCGGCCGATGTTATCCCACCCAGCCGGATGGGTGAGGGCATGGGCTATTATGGCATGGGCATGGGCCTGGCCATGGCTTTGGGACCGGTCCTCGGCCTTGAGCTGGCCGGGGTGGGCAAATTCAAGCTGCTCTATCTGGTCACGGCGATGATTCTGCTGGCCTGCCTCGTGATCGCCATGCTGGTGACCTATGAGAAGAAAAACAAGATGCATCACAGCGCGATCGCGGCGGATGTTGCCGATGATCTTGAAAAACACCAGGGTATTCGCGCTGTCATCTGGAAGATTTTCGAAAAGCGATCTCTGCCGACGTCATTCGCCTATTGCCTGTTTGCCATCGCCATGGCCAGTCTGATCTCATTTCTCCCGCTGTTTGCCAAAGAGAGCCAGATCGGCAATGTTTCGATTTTCTATATTGTTGAAGCCGTGATGATATTCCTGTCGAGAATGCTGGCAGGCCGGCTTTTTGATCGATTGGGGCCGCTGCCCGTCATTATTCCCAGCATGATCATCGGCGCCTCGTCCTTTGTGCTGATCATCCTGTCGGCCGGCGGCTGGCTGTTTTGGCTGTCGGCCGCGCTGTTCGGCATTTCACTGGGCATCAACCTGCCGGTGTTTAATGCCCTGGCGATCCAGAGCGCATCGCCGCAGCGGCGCGGTGCGGCCAGTGCGACATTTTATTTGTTCGTCGATGTCGGGGTTGGCGTCGGCGGTGGAATCTGGGGCGTCCTGCTTGATCTGACCGATCGAAATTATGACCTGATGTTCGGCGGATCGGCGCTTTGCCTGATCCTGGCCATGTTGGTCAGCATCGTGATCTACCGCAATGTCAAACCAAAGAAAAACACAGCCTGATCAGCGGTGTGATTCGTCTTCCATGTTCAGTTCAATCAGGTCTGACTTGGTATAGCGAACGATCTCGTCCAGCTGAGGCTGGGTGATGATTGTGGTGAAGGTGTAGGCCATGCCGGTTTTGCCGGCTCGTCCGGTACGCCCGATCCGGTGGACATAGTGTTCGTTCTCCAGCGGGATTTCATAATTGAAGATCGCGTCGACACCATCGATGTCCAGTCCGCGGGACGCGACATCGGTCGCGACAAGCACCTGCAGGCTGCCTTTGCGAAAGCTGTGAAGAACCTTTTCACGGGCGCTCTGGCGAATATCGCCATGGATGCAGTCCGTCTTGATACCGACGCCGTTCAACTGGCGGGTCACGATCTGGACCATCCGTTTGGTGTTGCAGAAGACAATGACCTTGTCAAAGCCGTTGTCCTGGATCAGCTTGCGGATGACGCGGATCCGGGCATTGCCGTTGACCCGGACGCTGTGCTGGGTGATCTGCGGTTTGTTCTCATAGTCTTCAACAACCGAAACCTCAACCGGCTCGCGTGTATAGATCCAGGCGATGTCCATGACCGAGCGGGACATGGTGGCTGAGAACATGGCCATCTGGGCAACCTGCGGCATCTGGTCGAGAATGCCTCGGACATCGCGGACAAAGCCCATATCCAGCATGCGATCCGCTTCGTCCAGGACAACCGTATGAACCTCGCCCAGATGAATGCTGCGTCGGCGCAGGTGATCTGCCAGACGGCCCGGCGTAGCAACAATGATCTGCGGCTTTTTCTTGAGCTGATCAAGCTGGCGGTCGATGCGCTGGCCGCCGTAGATGGTCGCGATCCGGATATCCGGGCGGAAAGCCGCCAAGTCCCTGAGATCATCGCTGATCTGCAAGGCCAGTTCGCGCGTCGGGCTGAGGATCAGGGCCTGGATGCCCTGGTCGCCCGGTTCAATATGCTCGATGATCGGGATGCCAAAAGCACAGGTCTTGCCGGTACCGGTCGGCGCCTTGGCAATGATGTCCTGCCAGTCAAGCATGGCTGGAATCGTCTGATCCTGGACGGATGTCGGGTCGGTAAACCCCATTTTGTCGATGGCCTGAATTGTCTCGGGCGATAGATTCATAGATAAGAAAGTTGTCTTAGATGGCATATATATTTCAATCCTTTTTAAAATTTACAGCACCTCTATCATAGCATATGGCAAGATGCCCGACAATCAAAGGCTTTCCGGACCGAAGCATGGCAAGATTGCCTCGTGTGCTTAACAGTTTCCTGTGCTAAACTTGAAAGATGTGATTTTCGTATTATCGGGAGTAGAAAAACCATGGGTCATCCAAATCGGCTTTGGAACAGATATTTTATACTCGTCCTGCTGATCGGCCTGGCGACAGCAATCGCCATGCAGATCCTGAATGCGACCATCGCGCTGTATGCCGCCAGTCTGGGCGCCAGCACATCGTTTATCGGCGCGATGGCGACATTGTTTGCATTGACCGCCGGGCTGACGCGCCTGCTGAGCGGCAACCTGTCCGACCTTTATGGCCGGCGGATGTTCATGGCAGCAGGATCCGTTGTTTTCGCGGCAAGCATCTTCGGCTTTGGCGCGATTGCCATTTTGCCGGTGCTTTTGCTGACCAGGACGCTGCAGGGATTGGGTTTTGCCTCGGTCAGCACGGCGTCCGGCGCTGCCGTCATCGATGTCGTGCCAAAATCCAGAATGGGCGAGGGCCTGGGATTCTACAGCCTGGGCACCGCCGTCAGTATGGCTGCCGGGCCGATGATCGGCCTGGCTTTTGCGCAACAGGGCCAGTTTTCACAGCTGTATATTGTCACGGCCTGTATTATGGCGGCCAGCTTTGTGTTGTCCCTGCTGACAACGTATGAGAAGAAGCGGGTTCTGCAAGAACCAAAGGATGGAACAGGCCTTGCTGACAGCCAGCATGAGATAGCTGTCGAGCAGCCGGTCCGCGGCATCTGGCGCTTCATTGAAAAGAAGGCTCTGCCAGCCTCGCTGCTGTTCATGCTGTTTTGCGTCGCGTTATCCTGCATCATGACGTTTTTGCCGCTCTACGCCCGGGACGAGGGGATCGGGTCAATATCCACATTCTTCCTGGTTGAAGCTGCGGCCATGTTTCTGATCCGATTTGCCACCAGCAAAACGTTTGACCGCAAAGGCGCGCTGCCGGTCCTGCTGCCGGGACTCGCGCTGGGCGTCTTGTCCTGCCTCCTGCTGCTGGTTTTGAAAAGCGAGGCGCTCTTCCTGATTCCAGCCGCCCTGATCGGCGCCAGCCTGGGCATCAGCCTGCCGGTCTACAACGCCTTGGCGATCAAGGACGCGCCGGTTCGGCGCCGGGGGACCGCCAGCGCGACATTCATGCTGTTCGTCGATGTCGGTGTTGGTCTGGGCGGCACTCTCTGGGGCATCATGCTGGACTTGTCGAGCAAAAACTACAGCCTGATGTTCATGGGAGCGGCTGCGTTCATGCTGCTGTCACTGGTCTTGTGTATCCTGATTTACAGAAAGCCCGGCCCCAATTCTCGCAAGGTTTAGCGTGACCAGACGTTTGAATCGAAGGCTATATCACAGAAACTGTTTTCAGATCCGGACCGGACAATTCCTGCAAAATGTGGTAAACTAATTTTCTATAATGAGTTATACAAGTAGAGGACATGCCATGATTAAACCACAACAAGTCAAGCTCTGGAACCGCGACTTCGTCCTGATCATCCTCATTTCGCTGACCACCGCTTTCGCGATGCAGGTATTGAACGCGACCATGACGCTGTATGCTGACAGCCTTGGCGGGAGCACGACCTTCAGCGGCACGATGGCTACGTTGTTTGCCATCTCGGCCGGCGCGACCCGTCTGATCAGCGGCAATCTGTCAGACCGGCTCAGCCGCCGGCTGTTCATGGTTATCGGCTCGATTATTTTCGCCCTGAGCGTTTTCGCTTTCGGCATGATTTCCATCCTGCCGGCTCTGCTGATCTTCAGAACCGTTCAGGGCCTGGGATTCTCATCCGTCAATACTGCTTCAGCTGCCGCCGCGGCGGATATCGTACCGAAGCAGCGTTTGGGTGAAGGCTTGGGCTTCTATACCATGGGTATGGCGGTTGCCATGGCAATCGGTCCGCTCATCGGACTGCCATTGGCCAATCAGGGCCAGTTCAAGTTGCTCTACGGTATCTGTGCCGTAATACTGCTTTTGGCACTGGCCTTTTCGATTTTCAGCACCTACGAAAAGCGGAAAATGCGGTCGACAGAAGCACATCAGGATGTTGAAGAAGAATCGGTGTCTAAAGCCCTGACCAGCTCATACCGGGGTATTTGGAAAGTGTTTGAGAGAAAATCTCTGCCGGCTGCTTTTATTTTCATGCTGTTCTGCTTTTCGACCGCCTGTCTAATTTCGTTCCTGCCGCTATATGCCAAAGAGCAGGGTATCGGGCTGATTTCCTATTTCTATCTAGTTGAGGCGGTCTTCATGCTTGTCAGTCGGTTGCTGACCAACAAGGTTTTTGACCGCCGCGGGCCTCTGCCGATTATCATACCCAGCCTGGTTATGGGAACCGCAGCCTTTCTCTTGTTTGACGTTGTTGGATCAAGCTGGGCGTTCCTGATCCCGGCAGCGCTTTTCGGATCGGCACTGGGTATGACGCTGCCGGTCTTCAGTGCTCTGGCGGTCAAGGACACACCGCATCATCGACATGGAGCGGCCAGTGCCACATTCATGCTCTTTTTGGATATAGGGATCGGCGTTGGCGCGAGTATCTGGGGGATTGTATTAGACTTGAGTGGTAAGAGCTACAGCCTGATGTTTGCCGGAGCCGCCCTATGCCAGGTCCTGGCCATGGTGTTTACGATCGTCTTCTTCCGAAAATACAAGGTGGTAAAACAACAGCAAGACGCATCGATTAGTGAAACCTGAGCACAAACGGGGAGGTGCATCATCCTATGACCGAATCAATGGAACACGTCTGGATCAACGCGGCCAGCGGTGAAAAGATCAGACAGCTGAGAAATGACAAAGGCATCAGCCAGTATGAACTGGCCGAGCGTGTGAACGCCTCGCTCCAGCAGATCGACGGCTATGAACGCGGCGATAAGAATATGCCAGTCGAACGCCTGTTCAATATCGCCGAAGTTCTGGGTGCCACGCCTGCGGACCTGCTGTCTGATGAATGAAGCAGAGGCGGTCGAAAAAATGAATATTATTTGGTCTCCGTATGAGAGCCGGCTGTCCTTCGATCATCAGTTTCAAAGCTCTTCTGGATCCTCGTTCAGAAATGCATTGGTTGATCACTGAATAAACCAATCGATCCGACTACCTTTTTTGTCGATCTTAATGCCCTGCCGCCGTAAGGCGGCAGGGCATTTTTCAACGGAGCTTTCAAAAAAAGCGAATGCGCATCACATTGGATTGTGCTGCAGTGCTAAAAAGAGCTGAAAATATAGCCGGTTAGATTGCGAGGCGTGTTATAAAAAACTTTGTGAAAGGTTGCAAGCCATTTAGTTTGTCTCTTTATCGATGCAATTATTCAAAAGGAGAGAAAATAGCACCGAATTTAAATCAAATGAGCTGCTTGTTTTCAGATTGTGTTATGAGCATATGTAAAAACAATAGTTAACTTGTTGTCAACAAGATATCTGGTCAGACATAAAGCAATTGGACTGAATGACAAAAAATGACGGATAAATCACGAAAAATAACATTTTTCTGACCACAGACAGATGATATAGTGTACAAAACAAACGACAAATGACAATGCTTGTTCGTGCAACATGACGTAGGTTCGCACACTTTGAATGTCAGGTGTTTCTCTGCTCTAAAGGTTGCGGATCTGTATTGTTATCGGAGCATGCGAATATCTTTTGTTGTTTGGTACCGCACCGAGTGAACAGCAGACGGGAGGGGGTCTGATCCAATCGGACAATCGAACGAAGACGCGTGAAACTCAAAAACAAGAGGGAACTCAATCAAGACCAGGAGGATGAAAATGAAAAAAACTGTACTCGTTACGCTCATCATGGCGTTGTTCTTGCTATCGATGGCGGGTTGCACAACAGCAACCACGACCACTGAGGCAACCACCGCTCAGACAACCCAAGCCACCACCGAGGCTACACCTGAAACCACTGCGATGGAAACCGAAGCAACCGAACCGGAAACAACCGAATCCGATGTCGAAAAAGTCATGGGTACCGGTGTGTTTTTCGAGCTTCGCGAAAACAATACCATATACTGCACAGACGTACCAGAACCCGGTATGACCTTCCCGATCAGCAGCGAACCGGGTATGTTCCAGGTCACGGTTTACGCCTTGGATGCTGACGGCAACAAGCTTGGAGATATCGACGTCGCCGAAGGCCTCATCGACTACAGCGAGTATGCCGATCAGGCTGTGACGATCGTTGTTGAAAACGCGGCGTCTTCGGACTATACCGAATATGTTATCGGCAGCGGCATCTTCTTTGAAGCCCGCGAGGATTACACCCTCTACTGTACGGACGTGCCGGAACCCGGCATGACCTTCCCGATCAGTTCCGAACCCGGAATGTTCCAGGTCACCGTCTATGCGCTGGACGCTGACGGCAACCGACTCGGCGAGATCGATGTTGCCGAAGGCCTGATTGATTATAGCGAGTATGCCGACAGCGCGGTCAAAATCATCGTTGAAGGCGGCGCAGCGGTCGACTATGCCGAGTACGATATTCCGATGGCTTAATCAACCCATCCTGGCGATCAGCCATTTCTAACCTCAGACAATGCCCCGCGCCGGTATGCCGGTGCGGGGCTTTGTCGATGAATCAAAATGACGGCAACAAAGGAGCCTTGGTCCTGTCCAGGACAGCATGCTAGTTGTTTAGATCACCGTATAAATCAGGTACAAAATGCTGATCGGTGATCGGCGGCCGGACATAGCCGTTTTCAATCTGGCGCGGGGGCAGGACGATGTTGCTGGGGGTCAAATCCTCATAAGGAATTTGGGACAGCAGGTGGCTGATGCAATTCAGACGGGCATGCTCCTTGATGTCGGCGTCCAGCACGTGCCACGGTGATTCCTTGATATCCGTATAGGCAAACATCTCATCCTTGGCTTTGGAGTATTCAATCCAGCGTGACCGGCTTTCGAGATCCATGGGGCTGAGCTTCCAGATTTCAGTCGGGTCGCCGATTCGGGCCTGGAACCGCCGTTCCTGTTCCTCATCCGACACCGAGAGCCAGTACTTGATCAGGATGATGCCGGAACGGATCAGCATCTTTTCGAATTCGGGACAGGAAATCAGAAATTCCTGGGATTCTTCATCACTGCAATAGCCCATTACGCGTTCGACGCCCGCACGGTTGTACCAGCTGCGATCGAACAGGATCATTTCACCGCCGGCAGGCAGCTTAGCGACGTAACGCTGGAAATACCACTGGGTCCGCTCTTTCTCTGTCGGCTTGTCCAGCGCTTCGACGCGGCAGATCCGGGGATTCAGAAATTCAGAGATGGTCTGGATCATACCGCCCCGGCCGGCGGTGTCGCGTCCTTCAACAATGACAACGATCTTCAGGCCTTTGAAACGGACCCATTCCTGCAGTTTGACCAACTCGATCTGCAGCCGCCGCAACTCCTGGGCATAGGATTCCTGAGTCAGCTGCCTGCGCGTGGCCTGCCCAACTTGAACTGTTTCATACGACAAATCCGACCTTTCCATGTTACGGGTTCCCTCCTGACACCTGTGGTTGACAATAAACACTCTGGTATAGGATAACAGATCAACCGGCTGACCGAAACCGATAATCTCAGGTTTTGCATTCAATCTGGCAAAAACCATTCTTGACTGCCGTTTGGCTTGTTTTGATCAGATACAACCGATACAATAATAGTATAGTGTTCTATCTGATCTCTCTGAAGGGGGCAGTTACTTGACAATCCTGACTATTTCACGTCAAATGGGCAGCTTAGGCGACGATATTGCACAAGCCCTTGCACAACGCCTGGGATGGAAACTGATCAACCGGAAAAGCCTGCTTGAATTGTTCCTGCAGGACGTCACCAACGACCATGAGCGCCATATGCTGACCGAGAGCGCCAAATACTATCTGAACCCCTGCGGCAAGCAGGGGACTTACCTTGATTTCATCATCAAGTCACTCAAGGTATTCAGCCAACAGCAAAATGTTGTTCTAGTCGGTTTCGGCTCACAGGTTATTTTTGCTGACAGCGAAAACGCCATTCATCTGAGAATTGTTGCGCCGGAAGATATCCGGCTCGCGCGCATCCGCAAGCAGTACAGCCTTGGCGAGGGCAATGCGCGGAAAGTTCTGGCAACAGCGGACCGCAAGCATAAGCGTTTTGTTTCGACGCTTTTCCAGACCGATCTGACCGAGACGACACTCTATGACCTTGTCTTCAATACGGCCCAGCTGGGCGTGGATGATTGTGTGAATGCTGTGCTGGCGATGGTTCGGGCCAAAGAGGTTCAGGAGCAGCTTGAAGCAGAAACAGCAGACACTGAAGCGGTCATGAATATTGAGGAGCGTTCCTTCAAGAACCCGTCAGAAATTGAGTTTGCCAAGATTCTGGACATGTACCATATTGAGTGGACGTATGAACCCAAGACCTTTCCGATCGAGTGGGATGCTGAAGGCAATGTCACGCTGGCGTTCAGTCCGGACTTCTATCTGCCTCAGTTCGATACATACATTGAGTTGACAACCATGAACCAGCGTTATGTCACCGAGAAGAACCGCAAAGTTAAAAAGATCCAGGCGCTTTATCCGGGAACCAACATCCGGATTGTCTACAAGAAAGATTTTCAATCCCTGGTAGAACGCTTCAACCTGGCAGGAAGGGACTAGACGTATGGACAAGATCAAAGCCGGCAAAGTCGTGTTCTCCAGTGAGACGATTCAGGACAAAATCAGAGATATCGGCCGCCTGATCGATCAGGATTTCGCCGGCAAGGACCTGATCCTGGTGGGCGTGCTCAAAGGATCCCTCTATTTTCTGGCAGATCTTTCGCGGGCCATCTCGATGCCGGTACAATTGGATTTCATGAATATCGGGACGATTCCCAACACAACGAACGAGACCGGCATCGTTCGGATCACCAAAGATATTGAATTGGATATCAACGGCAAGCATGTCCTGGTGATCGAGGACATTATCCGCACCGGGCTGACGACCGCCTATCTGGTCCAGAGTCTCCGCGCCCATCTGCCGGCCAGCATCAGCGTCTGTACGCTGCTGGTCAACCCAGACCAGATCATGATCAATGTCCCGATTGCTTACCGCGGTTTCGAAATCAGCAAAACCCGTCTGATCGGGTATGGTATGGATATTCAAGAGAGCGGTCGGAACCTGCCGTATATTGCCGAAGTTGAAGGCGGGGAGAAGTAGCCCATAAAAAAAGAGCTCCAGCGAACCCTTGATCGTCATCAACTCTCTTCATGTACCCTTTGTGTGAAATTCTTGAATCAAACCAACCAACTCGGTTTCTCTTTCCAACTTTTGGATTTTACCCCTCAGGTTGTTCCAAGTCTTTATTGATTTGTTTGACTTGCAATCTAGTGATCAATAACTTGATTTTCAATTGCTTTTCACGTTCCAAATCTTTCGATCCGGCGGTACGCTGTTGAGGTGATACGTTGTTGGTATTCCCTGGAGCGTATTATCAATATACCAGAAAAGGGAGCTGTTGTCAAATATTTTGAATTGAAATTGATTAAAAATTGAAGCTGGAAGAACTAAAAAAAGAGCTCCAGCGAATCCTCGATCGATATCTTTCTCGTTTCACACCCTTTACAGTGAACCTTTAACCAAACCGATGAACTTAGCTCTTTTTCGTCTTGCCAATTGAATTTCTTCAGTTTGGTTCGACAATCCAGTCTTCATTCACTTGTCTGATTAGCAATCTAGTCATCACCAAAGCGACTTTCAACTGCCTTTCACTTTCCATACCTCTCGATATGGCGGTGCTCCGGCAAGATGATACGTGTTGGTATTCCCTGGAGCCTGATTTCATTTTAACAGCACGGTATAACCATGTCAAGGTTAAACGAATCAAAACTGTTACTCGGCTGTAAACAAATCGCAACATTTCAGAAAGCCGTATATAATCGCTCAAACTGGCTTGGCGGAGGGGGTTTGAGGCAATGTGTTGCCTAAATAGACTAGCAGAGCAATCAGCTTAATCCGCGTGCTCGCTGATTTCTCAGCGATGATACGCTCCGCAAGATGTCGGCCTTCCTGATTGTCATTCAACGCGGGAATCAGCTGGACAGCGGCTGTCGTGACTGCTTCCAGGTGTACAGCATGACCGTTGTCCTGGCTTTCGGGCTCATCGAGGTCACGGTCAAGAAAAAAACGTGCCGAAATCAGCGGCTGGTTGTCCAGCTTGGCGTCAGGGGCATCCGACAAGACAATCAGCTCTTTCAGAATCTCTCGGGCACTATGCCAGAATTGCGGCAGCTGGCTGACAATGCCAAGCATCAGGCTGGTCTTCATTTCCGGCATCATATCTGCAAATCTGGTTATCTTATCGTTTAACAGGTTTCGCCAGGCGTTGAGCCCAAGAACCATTTTGACATCACTTTCAGTTTCGTAAAGCATGGTGTCCATCTCCTTGATCAAATACTCAAACATTTTAATCGATCAGATTGAAAAAGGCAATCTTTTCGCCGAAGTCGTCGGCGTGCTATGATGAAAACAGAACAAACCAATCGGTGAAAGGTGAGATCAGCATGACCAGAACAACCCGGCGAGGATACCAGCCAAACGATCATTTGAGTTTTTCCGGCGCCAACCTTGAGCGGTTGAACAAGGGCCACCGGGATCTGGTCTTCCTGCTGGATCACGGCTATGCCATGAAGCCTGCACTCACCCTGGTCGGCAACCACTACCAGTTCTCCCTGCGTCAGCGCACAGCCCTCATGAGATCATCCATCTCGGGCAGGGACTGCCTCGCGCGCCGGCAGCGCCGAATCGATCTACGAGATATTTCACCATCGCCTATCCTGATCGACGGCTTCAACCAGATTATCACGCTCGAGACCGCCTTGTCCGGCAGTCTGCTGCTTGTAGGCGACGACCAAGTGATCCGGGACTTGGCCGCATTGCGCGGGTCTTACCGGATCATCGACAAAACCGAACCGGCTGTCAACATGATGCTTCAGACGCTTGTGCAAACCGCAGCCAGCCAGATCATTTTTCTGCTGGACCGCCCGGTTTCAAACTCCGGCCGGCTCCGGCAGCTGATTCTGAAGCAGGCAGAATTCTGCAAAACACCTGTGGATGTGCTGCTGCTCAACAATCCGGATGCCGAGCTGGCCGGCAGGCGGCAGGTTGTCTCCAGCGACCGGGTTGTATTGGATCGCTGCTCAAGCTGGATCAACCTGGGCTTGGACCTGACGATCAAGCAGATCCCCGATGCCTGGATTATCCGTTTTAGATATTGATTGACATGACCATTCCTCAAAAGCTCTATTATACTGAGACTGAAGATCCGGCAGACAAACTTCACAGCGGTAAGCCGGATATCAATGTCCGCGACATCTTGGTCTAGGCATCACGTCACCTGGAGGTCATAGATCCATTTGAGGGTGCATTTATAGGCGTCAACCAGGATCTCCTGGCTGACGCCCGTTTTTTGGGCGTTGATGACCACTTGCTGCCAGTCGCCCAGGTCGTAGGCTTCGACCAGCTCCATCAGGGGAGATATCTTGTCATCAGCCTGGCCCAGCAGATATCGGCGAACCGGCGCGGGCAGAAAGATCTCCGAGCTGATCTCATCAAACGACTTGCCGATGATGACATCGAGTTTGGAGAATAGGCCAGCCAGAAAATAGTTTTCAAGATTGCCCTCAAGTCCTGCGGCATAGGCGATCTGTTCAGCCAGTCTGGCCCGGAGCAGCGAGGATCGAATGAGTTCGTCTGGCTTATCCTTACAGACGATGCTGAGCATGATCAGGGCTACCCATTTTCGAATTTCCTTTTCACCCAATATCGCCAGGGCCTGGCGGATCGAGGTCACACGGTTGGTCAGGCCGAAGGCAGGGGCATTGACCAGACGCAACAGATAATAGGTCAGGGTCATATCCTGCAGGATCATCTTGGAGATCTCACCAAAATCCATATGGGAGTTGCCAACGGCGCCCAACAGGTCAAAATGACTGGTGTTCAGGGACTCTGGCGATTGACCTTCCCGGATCGCCGGTTTGCCGAAATAAGGACCCTGGAACAGCGTGCAGCCGGATTTTTTGGCAAATTCAAAGGTTTCCTGGTCGTAGATGTTTTCCGCCAGCAGGCGAATGCCGGGTTTTAGATACTGCTGAGCTACCAGCCGGATGCCCGGCAACCCGATTTTCTGTGCATCGAGCCGGATCAGGCTGGCGCTGCCCAGCAGATCGGCTGACGGTCCGTTCAGCAGCCGGCTGTCCAGCGCAATGACATAGCCTTGGTCTTTCAGCGCCTGGCAGCGGCCGATAAGTTCCAGGTCAATGTTCAGATCCTGACGGATGTCGACGACCAGATAATTGCTGGGGAATAGATCGGGGATCTCTTCATTGATAAAACCCCGGTTAAACGGGATGAAGGCGGGCTTATCGTGCGTCAGGTTATCCAGTCCGATGGTCAGGAAGGTGTTGAGCAAGGCGGTGGAGGTGATCTCGGATTCGGGTCTGCTGCCCTCGTCTGGCTGTTGACCGCAACAACTGATTTCATAACCGAAAACGTTCAGCTTGCTGTCAAAAACAGGCTGTCTGGCAATCAGGATATTCGACATGTCTACAACTCCAATTTCTTTTGCGTTCATATTTTTCCAGCTAGATATTCTTTCAATTCTATCT
This sequence comes from uncultured Saccharofermentans sp., assembly GCA_963675845.1. Classification (GTDB taxonomy): domain Bacteria; phylum Bacillota; class Clostridia; order Saccharofermentanales; family UBA5734; genus UBA8949. Next base: position 1,931,626 of record OY776634.1, read on the forward strand.
ACGATTAAAACCGCAGGAAGTTTAGGATAAAATAGTTTCCAATTGACGAAATCTTTTTCAATTGCCGAAAAGCGCTGAAGGCACGATCTCTATTGACTTTTCAGGTGCTGTGGGCTACCTTGGAAAAGAACAGAGAAATCGATTACATCAAAATTTTGAGGAGGTATATTCATGGCGCTGAAAAAGAAAGTCAAGGCTGCGGTCATCGGCTGCGGATCGATCAGCCACATCTATATCAAAAACCTGACATCCAGGTTCAGCATCATCGACCTTGTGGGCTGTTCGGATCTGATTCCGGAACGTTCAAAAGCCCGTGCGGAGGAATTCAACATCCGCCAGATGACCAACGATGAAATTCTAAACGATCCCGAAATCGAGATCGTCATGAACCTGACGTTCCCTCAGGCGCATTTCGACGTGACTCGGGCGGCACTCGCGGCCGGGAAGCATGTCTGTGTCGAGAAGATGATGACCGGCACCCTGGCCGAGGCGTCTGAACTGATAGACCTGGCCCGGGAGAAGGGATTGTACCTCTGCACGGCGCCGGACACCTTTCTCGGTGGCGGCTGGCAGACCTGCCGGAAGTATGTCGACGACGGCTTCATCGGTCAGCCGGTCAGCTTCAACGCCGTCTGCACCATCAGCTACCAGCCGAATACGCCGCATTTCGACGTCGATCCCGACCATTTCTTCTTTCCGCTGCATCCGGCGGGCGGCGTTCCGTTTGATCTGGGCGGATACTATATCCACAACCTGATCAATCTGTTTGGTTCGGTCAAGCGCGTGTCTGGCTTCGGCGGCACCCTCAACCCTGAGCGGCCCTTTACCAATCCGCACCACCCGAGGTATGGGGAAGTGTTCAAGGTCGAGACGACGACATCAATCGCCGGTACGCTGGAGTTCGAAAACGGCGTGTTTGGCACCATCCTTTTCTCATCCGACTCCAACGGCTATGATTCATTCGCCCTGCAGGGCACAGACGCCACGATGGCGCTTTACCATCCGAATTTCTACAGCGGCGACCTGATTCTCAAGCGGATCAGTTCTAAGCCTGTCAGCATGTTCGGGCCGCCGGCGCCAGCTATTCCACAGCGAGGTCCGGTTGTCCGGGCCATGCCCAGCGAACACAGCCTGCCGATCCTTCATGGCTATCTGGACAACTGCCGTGGCATTGGCCTGGCAGACCTGGCCTATGCCCTGAGAAACAACCGGCGTCCGAGAATGCACAGTGATCTCGGCTACCACGCGATCGAGATCATACATGGTATCCTTGAGAGCTGCAAAACCGGCGAAACCTATTCAATGACCTCCCGCTGTGACCGGCCGAAGATGATCGCCCCTTCTGCACTGATCGATACCGCCCAGGAAGTGACCCTGGACGACTGATGAAGTCGCGACGCCGGTGAGGCAACCGTCACCGGCGAGTTTACTTTATCATCATCAACAAAGCGGACCTGCCAGCCGGCAGGTCCGCTTTGCTTTAAGATTTTAGAACAGTTGTAAAACCGAAGCGATACAGCTAATGGGCTATTGGTTGTCCGGCTTCGGTGGCCGAGCCATGACCAGATTGCCAAAATTGGTGTGCTCCAGAAGTCCGCCGAACTCCAAACGAGATCGGTCCTGCTCATGCAGCGGGAAGGCGACCTTGATTTCATCGTTCTCGATGGACAGTTCGCCGGTGATGCCGCAAATCGGACACTCCACGGTGGTACCGCATCTGACTGTGATCAGGCGATCGTGGCAGACCGGGCAGATCCCGGGATCGTCGCCCATGTACAGGACTTCACGCGGGTGCTTGCCCAGGACGGACGCGACATTGTGGCCAAGCTTTTCAGCGCGGGATTCGAACATGGCCGCGCGCTGCTTGTCACGATGCGCGCCATGGACATCGAGTACATCCACCATGTTCATGTTGAGCGGGAAGCCGAAGAATTTCATCTGAGCCAGACCGAGTGACACCCAGTGGTGATCGCGTGCGCCGCCGACGGAGATATAGGCGACATGCCACTTCTTGAGGACGCGCTGGTCCAGCGGTTCGACAATGCCGCACTGGTCGCGCTGAACCAGTTGGGACGGATTGTTCGGATCCGGAACCGGGTCGACGCGCTTGAAGTATTCTTTGGTCACGGCTGCGCGGTCGTGGGCCGGGCCCAGCCGGTCCAGCAGGTTTTTGAGCTGACCGGTCGGCGCGAGGACATAAACCGGTGCAGCCACGATAATGGCATCAGCATCGAGAATGGCCTGGCGGACAGTCTCGTAATCGTCCTTGACGATGCACTCGATCTGTTTGCCTTTCTCGCGGCTGTTTCTGGAACACATCCCGCAGCCCAGGCAGCGGTTGATCTTGAGATTGACGGTATTAATGAGTTCGGTCTCGGCGCCGTCAGCCTTGGCGGCTTCCAGGGCCAGATCCATGTATCTGCGGCAGCTGCCTTTGACACGACCGAAATTGAGGCCTAATATTTTCATTGATCTGCTCACTCCTTAATTTGAATTCAAGTCGGTTACTGACCGAGATGCAATTCTCTGTAATGATCTTCCAGACCGCCCCAGAGCAGACGCGAATGCATCTGTTGCTCAGGACTGAATGAAACCTGGATGGACCCGTCCTGGATGGACAGATTGCCCTTGATGCCGCAAATCGGGCATTCAACCTCGGTTTTGTTGCCGGTGACAGTCAGGTGGTCACCATGACAGACCGGGCAGGTTCCCGGTTCGGACGGCCAGGTCAGCGATGCAGGATCCTTGCCGACCGCCTCGACGACTTCTTTGCCGATCCGGTCAGCCCGTTCCATGAGCATGTCGCAGCGGGGCTTCAAACCGTACGCGCCATAGACATCGAGTTGGTCAACGACCTTCATCTGCATCGGGAATCCGAATAGCTGCATGTTCGGCAGACCGAAGGAAACCCAGTGCTGAATCCTGGCGCCCCCGACCGAGATGTAGGCGACGTATTTTTGCGACAGGGCTCTGGGATCAATCGGCTCGACGCCGTTTTTCAGGCGTTCCTCATTGTTGTGCCAGAGAACGACCTTGTCATGGGCGGGACCCATGCGGTCGACGAAATCCTTGAACATTCCTGGCGGAGCCAGGACATAGACCGGCGCCGCGACGATGATGGCGTCGGCGTCCAGGATTTTCTCCATGATGGGCTGAAAATCGTCATCGATTATGCATTTGGACTGCTTGCCCTCCTTGACGCCGCGGGAGCATGCGCCACAGCCCAGGCAGCGGTTGATGGTCTTTGTGTTCATTTCGACCAGTTCGATCTCGGCGCCGGATTTCTCAGCACCTTCGAGCGCCTTGGACAAGTAACTCTCACATTGCTGCTTGACTCGTCCGAAATTCAATCCAAGTACTTTCATGATTCGCCTCTCTTCTTTCAGTTTGTGATTGGATACGTCACAAGAAATATTGACGGTAATACTATAACATAACGAGTAATATTTATTCAAGATTAAAATCCAGCCCGCCATTTCTCAAGATCAGCCGCAAGGCTTGTCAAAACCAAAGCCCATGAGATAATTGAAGCAGCGGTTTGGTTTTCGCAAGACTCAATCGCGGAAAGGATGCCGATTTTGTTTGGAAATTTCTTTCTATATTACACCGATCTGCCGCCAGACCTTGCAGTTCGGCAGTTTTCCCCACCGCACCTGCTTTGGATCGGGAGCGGGCTTTTGCTGATTGTCCTGATTGTTGTGGTTTATTTAAAGCTGAAACCTGCCGGTCAACTGAGGCTGGACAGAATCCTGGCGATCGCACTCGCGATGAGCTATATCCTGCGTTGGCTTTGGGCGCTGATTATTGGCCGCTACAAGCTGGATGAGAATTTGCCGCTGCAGCTGTGTTCAGTCTCTGCAATCATGATCATCGCTGCCGTATTCAGCCAGAAGACCCTTCTGATGGCCTTTGGTTATGCCTGCGGCCTGCCGGCCGGCCTGGCCGTGTTCGCCATGCCGGGCCCGGCCCGCTATCCGCTGGTGCATTTCTTCTATCTGCTCTTTATCCTGTCCCATATCCTGCTGGTCCTGATGCCGCTGTTGTGGGTGACCAGCCGGCGCCTTGTGCCAGATATCCGCCAACTGCCCAAAATCTTTCTCATCCTTTTGCCGTTCGCAGCGCTCGCCCTGTCCCTGAATAGCCTGATCGGGGCGAATTTCATGTACCTCAACGGCGTACCCGGCGGCCTGGGTGTCACTGGCCTGGCGGATGCCTTGGGCAACCCCGGATACCAGTTTGTCATGATCGCCCTGCTGCTGGTCATCTGGGTTATCCTGTTCTTGCCGTTTTCAATTCACAATAGAAGGAGAGCAACATGAAAAGCTATCGTAAAGTCCTGACCTTCAGAATCCCCAAGCGCCGCGGCTTTGTCAACATCACGCCCACCATCGCGGGATGCCTTGAGGAGAGCGGCATCAAGGAGGGCCTGGTGCTCGTCAACTCGATGCACATCACCTCCAGCATCTTCATCAACGATGACGAGAGCGGTCTGCATCGTGATTTCGAGCGCTGGCTGGAAAAGCTGGCACCGGAGAAGCCCTACAGCCAGTATGATCACAATGGCTTCGAGGACAACGCGGATGCCCATTTGAAACGCACGATCATGGGCCGCGAGGTCGTCGTCGCGGTGACCGGCGGCATGCTGGACTTCGGGCCCTGGGAGCAGATCTTCTATGGCGAGTTCGACGGATTGAGGGACAAACGCGTGCTGTGCAAGATCATTGGCGAATAGATCCCGAACAGATGATGCGACTTTACAAACCCGCTGGCCGGAAGGCATAATGGTTGGGATTGGCAAGCCGACAATCTGAAAGAAGGGCGTCATGCGTCAAGTTCAATTGAAAACTTTATGGGAACTGTTCATCATCTTCTGGAAAGCCGGCACGTTTACATTTGCCGGCGGCCTGGCCATGTTGCCGGTTATCGAGAAGGATGTCGTTGAAAAATACAAGCTGATGGAGCGTTCGGATTTTTTGGAGTACGCCACCTTGGCGCAATCTTTGCCAGGTGTCATCGCGATTAACTGCGCCTACTTCATCGGCAAGCGCTCCGCGGGTATTCCGGGCATGCTGGCCGCCGCGCTGGGCGCGTCGTTTTCCGCCTTTCTCCTGATGCTGCTGGCGACCATCCTCCTGCAGTTCGTACCCATGCAGGGGCCTGTGGCCGGGGCGTTTAACGGCATTCGTGCAGCTTCCTCCGCCTTGATTCTCTCGGCCGCCTTTTCGCTGGGCCGCCATAACATCAAGAGCGTTTTTTCAATTGTCGTCATGCTGGCATCCTTTGTCCTGGTCCTGATCCTCAATGTCTCCAGCCCGCTGGTCCTGATCGGCGCGGGCATCGCCGGGTTTGTCTGGTTTCGGCTGCTGGGCGGGAAGCAGGTGTCCGGATGAGCTTGCTGATCGAATGCCTGAAACTCTTCTACGCGTTTTTCAAGATCGGCGTCGTCGGTTTTGGCGGCGGCTATTCGATGATCTCCATGATCATGGCCGAATCCGAGAATTTCTCGGTTTCGATGGAACAGTTTGCCGACCTGAATGCCCTGGACATGATCATTCCCGGCCCGATCGCGATCAACGCCGCGACCTATGTCGGCTATCTGCATGCCGGCTTTGCCGGATCGGCTGCTGCGACCCTTGGCATCATCGCGCCAGGCTTTGCCATCGTCTGGCTGGTGATGCACTTCATTAGCCGCTATCAGCAAAACCATATCATGAACAGTCTTCTAGGCGGCATCAAGCCTGCCGCTGTCGGGCTGATCGCTGCGGCCTCGATGATGATCGCGGGCCGGGTCCTGCTGATCGCGGGGCGCGTACCCCTGGATCTGTTCAGCGATCCGCTGGGAACGGTGTCGTTTTTCCTGGTCGCGATCTTCCTGATAACCGCTTTTTTGAATATCCGGCTGAAAATCAACCCGATCTTGCTAACCGCCGCCGCCGGCGTTGCCGGCGCGATCTGGTACAGCATCTTCTAAGAAATCAGAGTCCGCCCGGTTGAATCAAATTGTTCAGATGGGTTGCCAAGCCATTGCCGCTGGGCTTTGTTCCAGCGCCGGAAGATCAGGGCGGAGACCAGTTGCGCCGGCAACAGAGAGCCGAACAGCTTCAGACCTTTGTTCAGTGTTCCGGGAATGTAGAGCCGGTGTCCGGCCAGCAGACGGTCGATTGTTTTTCGCACCATGCTCTCCAGCGGCGAGGTTGTCAGGTCGCCGGCCAGGCCCTGGGCTAGAATGCCCTGGATCGCCTGGGGCGTGGTGGCCAGCCCGGCCGGGCACAGCGCCATGACCTGGATGCCTTGGGGTTCGAGTTCACTGGACAGCGCGATCGACAGATCCAACAGGAAGCGTTTGGATGCCGCGTAGGTTGCCTTCAGGGGCATCGGGTAAAACGATGCCAGGCTGGAAACAAACAACAGATAGAACGGTTCAGGCCGGCGATGCCGGCTGAGCAGGGCATGGGTCAGGCGCAATGTCGCCAGCACATCGACCGAGACGATGGACAGAATTTTCTGGCGATCGATATCCAGAAAACCGCCTTCGTGATCCAGACCGGCCACGTTAAGCAGCATGTTGAGATGAAAGTCCCCGTCATCAATGGCCTGCACCAGTCGGCAGGTGTCCTCGTCGCAGGACAGATCACAGGCTTGTGTCATGACTTTTTGGCCGAAACGCCGCCTGAGGCCTTCAGCGAAAATATCAAGACGGGTCTGGTTGAGATCCGTCAGATACAGCGACCAGCCGCGACGGGCGCACTCGATCGCCATTGCCCGGCCCAGACCGCCTGTGGCGCCGGTGATCAAAACGTTTATGCTGTTGTGGCTGGATAACGTATGCCGCATAGCATTTCACTCATTTCAAACAGCTGTTGAGCTATGTCCGCTCGTACAGCACGGCTGTATGGTCTGGGCGTCGAGTTGTGCCAGTAGAGTTCAGAGGGGATCAAGGTATGGTTGCAGAGATCGATATAAGTCTTGGCAGGAACGGCAGGGTCTTGCCCCAGATGCTTGCGTAGCCGCCAGACTGTGTCGACCAGAAAGCCGGTTTGCTTGTTGCCGATGTCGGTTTTGACCAGGCCTGGGTCGACCACACAGGCCCCCAGTCCGGTCGAATGGTAGCGGTTATTGAATTCCAGTGCGAACAAGAGGTTGCACAGCTTGCTTTGTTTGTAGGCCTGAAGCGGGTAGTACCGCCGGCTGAACATGACATCGTCCCAGTTGATGCGCGCGCCCTGGTGCGAACCGCTGCCGGTCAGGAGCACGCGGCCGCCGGATGCTGACAGGCGGGGCAGCAGCTGATGTGTGAGCAGAAAGCCGGCCAGATGGTTCAAGGCGAACTGGTGCTCGTAGCCTTCGTCGCTGGTGGCATACCAGCTTCTGACGCAGCCCGCGTTGCTGATCAGGGCATGCAGGCCGCAGCCGGATTGATCCAGCAGGTCGGACAGCTCCGAAGAAACCCGTAAAACCTCGTGCTGCTGAACCAGATCCGCCGCCAGGAAGACCGGCTGGACCGGCAGGTTTTCTGATGCCAGGTTGTCTTTGGCTCGTTGGCAGGATTCTGGTTGGCTGCCGATACCCAGCACAAGATAGCCGAGGGCAGCCAGCTGGCGGCAGATCTCAAACCCGATGCCGGAGGTTGCTCCGGTGACGATGATAGCCCGCATCACACGAACCATCCCCAGACATGCCAGAACTCCCAGCTTTTCGCCGACAGGGCCAAAACCGCAAAGCCAGCCATGAAACTGATGCCGAATATAAAACTGGTGATGCCGATGATCCGTCTCGTGATCCGCCTGAAGCGGGGTGAGGAGACCGGGGCTGCTGAGCGGCTGGGGGGTTTGGGCTGTCCCTTGCGCGTCAGGACCCGCTGGTGGAAACGCCGGTAGCTACGGGTGGCTGAAACGGATAATTTGCAGCTGTAGAGGGTGCCGAATCCCGCCAGGACGGACAGAGCTGCCAGCGAGAGGGCAAGCAGCAGGGCGCCGGCAGTCGGAATGAAAGGGATGACTGCTGAGATGCCGGCATTGGCAGCGACCGCGACAGCCAGGACCAGCAGCCCGACGGTTATCAGACCCAGTGCGATAATCCAGATCCAGAATGTGAGCAGCATCAGACCTGCGAGTATGTCCAGAAGGACGAGCCCGCAAAACTTCCACAGCCGAGTATGGTCACGGCCTGCCGGATTTCCCGGCTGCGCTTCATATTGTGCGGCAAGATCCAGCGGATCACCCAGTCGCGCGGCGATTTCTGCTTCCGTATAGCCGTCCGCCAGCTTGCCGCGAAAGTGATCCTGGTAATCTTCAATGATCTCATCGACAGCACGCACGTTCATGCTGACCAGTCTTTGTTCCAGTGCATCCAGAAAAGTCTTCTGATCCATCTCATTCATCCTCCAGAATGTTGCTGATTGCCTGCGTGAATTCGAGCCATTCCGTTTTGGCCGCAGCAAAGCCCTCGCGGCCGAGTCTGGTGATGGCATAGTACTTCCGTGGCGGTCCGCCGGAGCTTTCGGACAGGTAGGTCGTGACCCGGCCTTCATCTTTAAGTTTCCGAAGGATCGGGTAGACTGCGCCTTCCGATATATCCATGTGCTGCGACAGGTAATCTGATATGTCATACCCGTACGAGTCATGCCGATTCAAAAAGCTCAGGACACACAGTTCAACCACACCTTTTTTGTATTGATCACGCATAGGCGGTTCCTTCCCAATGGCCTCTCTATAAAAGAAGCTATACTATAAACGCATCTATACTACTATAGTAACTATAATAGATGGGTTTGTCAAATCCTTGCAAATTAATGTTAAAGCAAACTCTAAAATCATCGTATAGATGACTGAACAGAAGCCATACCGGAGCATCCCGGGTGGAAGATCAAAAAAGGAGAAAAAATATGAGCTTGCTTGGAAACCTAAAAATATCTTTGAAACTCTTGATTCTTGTCATCCCCCTGTTTATTGCCCTGATCCTGTCGACGATCTTCTATGCCTGGGAGATGACCGGTCTGGATGAGGAGCTCAATGACGTGCTCTACCACGAGGCCTATGTCAGCACCGCCTACATCCTGAACGCCGACCGTGATTTTTATCAGGCGCTGGTCGCTGACCAGAACCAGAATGAACAGGACTATCTGGACAATGCAGCACAGGTGGAGGAGCGTATCGGGCTGGCGCTGGACAATATCAAGGCGAATGACAAACTCTACAGGCAATCTGTCCATGAGCTCAGCGGACTCTCCATGGAAGAGCTTGGATCTTCATTTTTTGCCAGTTTCGAGCAATGGAAAGCTCTGAGCAGCCAGCCGGGCACGACTGTTGGCGATGAGGACTATCTGGCAGCTTTCGATGCGGCACGAAACAATATCGATGAGATGACCCAGGTGCTGGAAAGCTACGCCGAGGCGCGGTCACAAGAGATCTCTGCCGGGATCTTGCAGAACGTTATCCTGATGTCAGGAATTTTTACCGGCATTTTGCTGCTCCTTGCGGTGCTGTCATTCATCGTTATCCGTGCGATTCGAAAGGGCATCGGGCATGCTGCCGATCTCAGCACGGCGATCGCCCAGGGAAACACCGATTATACGGTGGATGAGAAGCTGCTGACCAAGGACGAAGTCGGACGTTTGACCGCGGTCCTGGACGGCGCTGTTCGGCAGGCTTTCAAGACCGCCAGTGAAGCCAGAAAACTGTCCGAGCAGCAACTGGCAGAACAGGAAAAAGCACAAAAACTGGCTGGCAAGCGCAACCAATACCAGAACGAACAGGTCGCCTTGCTGCAGCATAGCCTTCGCGAACTGGCAGACGGCAATCTGAGCTGTGAGCTGGAGATCCGTCCCAGTGACGAAGATACGAGGGATCTGTATGAGCTCTTTTCGCAAATCAGCAGCGACCTGAAGACCAGCGTCGACGCAATTGCCGGTTATGTTGAAGAAGTATCCAGCACACTGGGCAGCATCAGCAGCGGTGATTTGACCCGGACTGTCGAACGGGAGTATCTGGGGGATTTCGCGGCACTGAAGCGGTCGATCAATACAATCGTCGAAGATTTGCGCGAGATGGTCTCGGACATCGCCCAGGCCGCCCAGGAAGTCGCCGCCGGGACGATTCAGGTTTCCGATGGCAGTCAGGCTATCGCCCAAGGATCAACCGAGCAGGCCGGCTCGATCGAACAGCTGACGGATTCAATCCGGCAGATTGCTGATCAGACCCGGGAAAACGCGACCAACGCCAGCGAAGCCAATGTATTCTCATTGAAGGCCCGGGAAGCAGCCCATCACGGCAATGAACAAATGAGCGGTATGCAATCGGCCATGACAGATATAAACGATGCGTCTGAAAATATCGCTAAAATTATCAAGGTGATTGACGATATCGCCTTCCAGACCAACATCCTGGCGCTGAATGCCGCGGTTGAAGCAGCAAGAGCCGGTGTGCACGGCAAAGGATTCGCGGTTGTCGCGGAGGAAGTCCGCAGTCTGGCCGCCCGCTGCGCTGGAGCCGCCAGCGAGACCAAGACGATGATTGAAAGCTCAATCGACAAGGTTGAGGCCGGCACTCGAATCGCTGACGAAACAGCCGCGGCGCTCGAACAGATCGCCGAACTGGTCCGCCGCGAAGTCGAACTGGTCGGGAAAATCGCCCAGTCGTCCAACGAACAGGCGGACAGCATCATTGAGATCAACAAAGGGATTGACCAGCTGTCCAAAGTCGTCACGGCTAACTCAGCGACCGCGGAAGAAGGCGCGGCGGCCAGCGAGGAACTGTCAGGCCAGGCCGATCTCCTCAAGGCCAAGATCGGCCGATTCCGGTTGGAAGCATCACGGGCCAAAGCCGGTGCCAGGTATTAACCGATTCTGATCCGGATCCATAGCTACACATGTCTTTTTTGGGTATCCCGGCGGTTTGTTCAACCGTCCGGGATACCCCTTTTGATCTGCTATAATGGACATCAAATCAAGATTTTGAAAAGGAGTGGATCACACCCGTGCTGGCACTGTATCTGTCGCTCATCGACAATGAACAGGACAAGAACCTGTTTGAACAGCTCTACGAGCAGCACCGGCACACCATGCTGCTGGTCGCCAACCGGATTCTTCATGACCAGATGCTGGCAGAAGACTGTGTTCACGACGCCTTTTTGAAGATTTTGGACCATTTGGAAAAAATTTCGGACCCCAAGTGTAACAAAACCAGGTCTTTTATCGTTCTAATAGTAAGGAACATTGCGATTGACTGCTATCGAAAGCAAAAAAAGATGGCAGAAACCAGCATCCACGACCTGGAATGGCTGCTGGTCGACGAGGGGTCCAATCCGGCTGTCGACGCCGAAAACCAGGAGACGGATGAGGTAGTCCGGGAGATCTTCGCCAGACTTCATCCGTCCTATGCCGAGATCTTGGCCTTGAGCATCGGCTATGATTGCAATGACAAAGAGATCGCGGATATCCTGGGGATATCCGCAGGCAATGCCAGACTGCGGCTGCATCGGGCGAGAAAGCAGTTCGCGAGCCACATGACAACAAGGAGGGATCAGCTTTGAGCCGGACTGAAGACATCTATTTGCAAACCCAGGTTGACCTGTATCTGGACAGCCTGATCCGGGATCTGCCCAGCGAGGATGACCTCGCGAAGCAGCAGACCTTTTCCGCGCGCTTTGAAAAGCGGATGGCCAGGCTCCTGCACATGTCCAGGGGGTTATTGGGCAAGTACGACGCCAAAGCGCAGACCGTATCCTTCGGCGACTGGAAGCGGCGCAGAACGATCCGCCGCCGCTTGCTTGTCGCGGCGATCCTGATGGGACTGGTCATCGCCATGGTCGGCTACGCGCTGAGCTCGCATTCGATCAAGGTGTTTGACCTGGAGATTAACGCGGATTATCCGGATACCTATAATCTGATCGTCAGGGAAGCGTTTATCAATAACATCAAGATCGATCGAGCAGAAGCCATGGCGATGGCTGCGCTAGAACTCCCATCCTACATACCGGAAGGCTATGTGGAGGTTGAAAGAGAACTGACACCTTTTGAGTTTAGTGTTCGCTATGAAAACAATGCGGGCAGCAGTATCGGGTTGCGCAAAACATATCTTGGAAATGCGAGCCCTACAATCAGCCATGACTATCGCCGCGAAGAAGGCATTGAAGTCAACGGCTATGCTGGATTCTACTCGTACATGTGGCTCTTTGATAACTCGACGATGTATTGGCCGGATGACCTGTATCTGTATTCTTTGTACTCGGGTGAAGGCCTGTCGAAAGCCGAGATGCTTAAAATCGCGAATTCGATCGAAGGATTGGATGAGTAGAATGGCTATCACGGCCCTCCGATAAAAAACAAAGAAAGGAGTGGATCACACCCGTGCTGGCACTGTATCTGTCGCTGATCGACAATGAACAGGACAAGAACCTGTTTGAACAGCTCTACGAGCAGCACCGGCACACCATGCTGCTGGTCGCCAACCGGATTCTTCATGACCAGATGCTGGCAGAAGACTGTGTCCACGACGCCTTTTTGAAGATTTTGGACCATTTGGATAAAATTTTGGACCCCAAGAGTCATAAAACCAGGTCTTTTATCGTGCTAATCGTCAGGAACATTGCGATTGACTGCTATCGAAAGCAGAAAAAGATGGCAGAAACCAGCATCCACGACCTGGAATGGCTGCTGGTCGACGAGGGGTCCAATCCGGCTGTCAACGCCGAAAACCAGGAGACGGATGAGGAAGTCCGGGAGATCTTCGCCAGACTCCATCCGTCCTATGCCGAGATCTTGGCCTTGAGCATCGGCTACGATTGCAATGACAAGGAGATCGCGGACATCCTGGGGATATCCGCAGGTAACGCCAGACTGCGGCTGCATCGGGCGAGAAAGCAGTTTGCGAGCCACATGATAACAGGGGAGGTCAGCTTTGAGCAGGACTGAAAGCCTCTATCTGGACGTCCAGGCTGCCCTGTATCTGGACAGCTGATCCGGGATCTGGCGGGTGAGTAATAACTTGCGAAGGAGCAGACCTATTCCGCACGCTTTGAAAAGCGGATGGCCAGACCCTGCACATATCAAGCGGAGAGATTCAAGTTAGCTGATCAGTCGGGATGAGCGCAGGTTTGAGCAGGTTGACATCAATGGCTGTGCCGGACTGGGCGTTTACATCATACCCGATAACAATGAACGGGTTGCTTGCTGGGTGACATGGTCGTGTTTGCCATTTGTGCGAGTGAGGATCTTGCCAGATCTGATCTGCTGGAGATGGTCAGATCTGCTCAATACAATAATTATTAGTAATTTTTCGAAAAGGTGTAACAAAATTGACCTTTCTTTCGTTCTATTAATAACAGCACTTTGCACGTGCCATTATTTGAACGGAGGTTTATATGCGAACTCATCTGAAATCATTTGTTTTAATCCTGGCGATTCTGCTGGTGCTGGCAGTCCCGGTTAACACCACGGTCTTTGCAGCAGAGGAAGCCAGTATCCAGGAAATGGTCAGCGGCGAGGAGGATCCGGGCGGCGGTATCGGTATTGATTCGATCTACTATGAAGACTACGATACTTACATAAGCATTGATGCCTATGGCTTCACAACGGTTCAGGGATACCTTGAGGGCGTTAGGGGTCAAACAACCCGGGTTACCATTTATCTCTATCTGCAGAAGTACATCGGCGGAACCTGGACCAACATCGCCAGCTGGAACCAGACCTTTTACGATGATTACGGCTCCATGACAGAGAACAGCCTGGTTAGCAGCGGCTACTACTATCGGGTTAAGGGATCATATTATGCCTACATCGGGACCAGCTATGATCATGTCTACGACTACTCCAGCGTGATCTACCACTAAACACACCATATTAGTTGAGAGGGCCATGTGCAAAAGGTCATGACAGTTTGGCTAGGGCGGCTCGCCGGATACCGGTGGCCGCCTTTGTCTAAAGCAACCAGAAGAGGACGGGTTTATCTGTGCAATATGGCGAATGAACAAAAATTACGCTTTAAAGTGTAACAAAACCTGCTTTGAATTCGTTTATATAGTAACGGCAGTCAAGCCGGGCGCCATCCTCCTGCAGAATCAGACATCAATTGGCTGCGGGAAAAAAGGTTGGTAAATTGGCCGGGAAATCCTTAACGTGGCCCGAGGCAGAGCATCTGGACAATCGACAGGAACTGACATCTGCGTTGATCAGCGATTGACATCTCGGATTGACACCCGGTAGGACAGCGGGCAGACAACTGGATTTATCGTCAGGAGCTCCGGCCAAATTTACGCCTTGACAGACATCTTAGACGTGCAAGAACAGCAAGAAGCCGCCTCGAATGAGGCGGCTTCTTGCTGTCAATCGAAAATAATTTTGATTGGTTTTTGTGCCTGTCAGTCGATCTGCTCGTAACCGAGGCAGTCGCGCATCAGGATATGGTGTTTTCGGACATACTCGATCTCATCGCACCAGCCGGCATCGTTCATGCGGCGGTTGCCTTCAAACTCGCTGCAGATAAAGCCCTTGTAGCCGCCATCCTGAAGTGCCTTCATGATCTTCGGGTAGTCCATGTTGTCGACCTGACCGTTCTCGTCGATGTCGTAGAACTTGCCATGGACATAGATCAGGCGGGAAGCGTAGTCTTTGAGCACGTCGTAGGATGCAGGTCCGCCGTGTCTGGCCAGGAAATTGAGGGCCTTGCGGTCGACATCGTTGGGGTTCATTGCCTCAACCTTGCTTTCAATTTCGGCGTACACGAAGGGTTTGCCGGCGAAATAGGCTTCGCGTTGGGCTTCACGCACAAATTCCAGGATCGCGCGCGTGCCGCCCTGGCGGGAGTACATGCCGACATCCGCGGTGCTCATGCAGTACTCATAGCTGCTGAAGTCAGCCTGCAGGCCGACGAAGGGCAGTCCCAGGCGTTCCGCCGCTTCGAGGTACGGTTCGTGGCAAGGATCGTCAATCGTGGTCGGCGAGTGGCACTCGAGCGCCATCTTGACATTATATTCCGCGCACACCGGTAGCATGCGCTCGGCGATCTTGGCCGTGGTCAGGTGATAGTCGCGTTTGAAGAAATTGACCGAACCGAGATGCTCTTCGTGCAGCAGGCGGATCGCCGGCGCGCCCAGTTTGGCCGCTGCCTTGATGTACATGACACCCCGCTCGTAGAGGTCGTCGTCGGTCAGGTTCTTGTTTTTCCACATCCGGGTATCCGAGAAATGGTCAACGCAGACACAGTCCAGCGCATAGCGCTGCTTGAGCCCGTTGAATGTGTCTACAAATTGATCCGAGATGTACGGCCATTCGGGGGTCATGGCATCCGGGAAGATCTCAAAACCTTCCGAACCGGTGCCAGCCGCTGCCGCCAGGCAGCCTTCGAGGTCGTGCTTCTGGAAGTAGTAGTTGTCCTGATAGCTGTAGAGGGATACTCCCAGCTTGATATCGTGATCTGTCTTCATCGTTTCACCTCATTTCGACATGCCTTTAAGCGAATGTCAGCGTTTTCTCGCAGTTGGCGACCATGGTCGGCGTGTAGGAACGGCGGGTTGCCAGTTTGACGGCGACCTTGTGCCGGCCTTGCGGGATGCCGCCGTCGCGGGCGACAACCACTCTCAGCATTTCGCCGAACACCCAATAGAAATCTGTCGGGAAATCATCTTTGAGAATATCCAGATAAGGGTATTCCCGTCCCCGGTGCTGAACCAGCATGTCAGCCGAGTCGATCTTCTCGCCGTCGACTGTAAGCTCGATCTCGTCGACACAGCACAGCGGCAGTCCGCGGTAGTAGTTGATCTTCAGATTAACGGCAAAACCGGTCTTGCGTCCGTCTTCCCAGACGCTGCGGCAGCCGACATCCGTTAAAATATGGGCTTCGTACATCGAATCACTCCTGTCTTTTAATGATTGAAAATCAAAAACGATTAACAACTATATTATAGTCCAACTCACGCTGTGCGCTAAGGCTTGAGGCAGATTGCCGCTCTCTTAAACTGGGAAATAGTTTTAGAATCTGAAAATGGAAATCTATAATAGGGATAGGATAAGAGTAACATATTATCTTTATGTATTGACTGTGTTAGAATGGCTACATGGAGATCAAGAGAGCTGATTTTGAAAACTTAAACGATTTGAAGGTCATCCTGGAGCAGGCCAGGATCCGGCTGGGATGCCTGGGCATCGACCAGTGGCAGAACGGCTACCCGGATGCCGACACCTTGGCCGAAGATATCCGCCTGCGGCGCTGCCGGCTGGCCAGATCCGAGTCGGGCATCGCCGGCTTCTATGTCCTGTCCCGGTCCCCCGAGACAGGGTACGACCAGGTGGATGGGACCGGCTGGCTGACAGAAGACTCCGAGTATCTGGTGATTCACCGCCTGGCGGTGTCAGACCAGGCGGTCGGTTCAGGTGTTGCCAAAAGAATGATGCAGGATGCCGCCAGGCAGGCTGGCGTTCTGTCGATCCGCTCGCTTCGGGCGGACACGCATCGCGGCAATCTGCCGATGCAGCGCCTATTGGTTCGGGAAGGATTTGCCTATTGCGGCCTGATTGACCTCGGGCCAGATTGCCTGGGAGATCCGATCCGGATGGCCTATGAGAAAATCGTTGATGTTGACGAATTCATCCGGCGGAAGCTGGATATTGCTGAAGACTAGACTTTCCAGCCGATGATCCGGCTGATGAACCGTTCAAATTCTTCTGAGCCCGGGTTGGAATAGATGGTGTCGCTCGGGCCATGCGTCTGGATTTGTCCGTCTTGGACAAAAGCGACATAGTCGCAGGCGTGGCGGGCAAACCCGATCTCGTGCGTGACCAGGATCAGGTCGCGGTTTTCGGCGCGCAGGCCGTTGATCAGCTCGAGGATGTCTGCCGTGATTTCAGGATCCAGCGCGGACGTCGGTTCATCGAACAGCAAAAGCTCTGGCTTCAGAGCCAGGGCACGGGCGATCGCGACACGCTGCTGCTGGCCGCCCGACAACTGGTTCGGGTGCTTGTGGCGGTGCTCCGCCATGCCGAACCGCTCAAGGATTGCGATGGCCTCATCCTGCGCCTCCAGCGGATCACGGCCGCGGGTCTTGACCATGGGCAGCGTGATGTTGGTCAGCGCGTCCAGGTGGGGGAACAGGTTGTAGGACTGGAAGACAAAGGCAATTCGCTTCCTGTGTGTGACCAGTTTCTGCTCGGAAAACTCGATCGCGCGACCGTTGAGGGTGATGCTGCCGCCATCCGGCTGCTCCAGACCGCCCAGAACACGCAACAGGGTGGTTTTGCCGCCGCCCGACGGGCCGATGATCGCCAGTGAGCTGACAGCGTCCAGCTTGAGGCTGAGATTGTCCAGCGCCCGGAGCTGGCCATAGGTTTTGGTCAAATTTTTGATGTCAATTTGCATAGCTCATTTTCCGTTCCATCCGTTTGGTAATGTAGGAGACCGGCAGCGTGATGATCAGGTAGCCGGCTGCCAGCAAAAGATAATTTTCATAAGTCGCAAAATTCAGGGCATCCGCTTCCGTGATATTCTTGGTAAATTCATTAACCGCAATGATCGACAACAGGGAGGAGTCCTTGACCAGTGAGGCGAACTGGCCGGTCAACGGCGGCAGGATGATGCGGCCAAGCTGCGGGACGATTACATACCGGTAGGTCTGGCCAGTTGAAAAACACAGTGATCGGGCGGTTTCAAGCTGTGATGACGGGATGCTTTCCAGACCGCCCCGAATGATTTCAGCCATGTAGGAGCCAGCAAAGATCGACATGATCAGGGCGCCCATGATGTAACGGTTATTCAGGCCGAATGCATTCGCGATGACGTAGAACAGGATCAGGATCTGGACCAGCAATGGCGTTCCGCGGATGATTTCAATATAAATGCCGGCCAGATATTTGAAGAAATGCGTCCTTGACCGACGTCCCAGCGCAGCCAGGATGCCCAGAATCAAGCTGCCGACCAGTGCAACGGCACTGATCAGCAGCGTGACGACAAAGCCGACGATGAATTTCTGGCGATACTGCCAAAGCACCTCCCAGCGCCAGTTGCGATTCAACTGCATGAACGCGAACAGGAAAAAACTGGAGACGAAGGCTATGGCGAGAACAAAGGATAAGGCCTTCTTGACCATGGCTCATTCAGCCTTGACGTCAAAGAAGAACGGGATGTCCAATTCGGAAAACACCTTTTTCTGTTCAGTCAGGTAGGTTTCGGCCAGTTGGTCGAATCCCCCGTCTTCGCGGAATTTTTCAATAAAGGCATTGACCTGGCTGACAAGCTCGTCATTCCCCTTTTTGATGCCGACGCCCCAGTATTCCGGAGCATCCTGGTAGGGAACCAGGTTAGCCCGGGTCTCGTCCGGGTACTGCTGCCAGTTTTTGTAGATGGTCAGCTGGTCATAGGTGAAGGCATCCGCTTTGCCCTGGACAACTTCGAGTACGCAGGCACTTTCCTTGTCAAAGACCCTGAAGTTGGACTCGGGCAGATTGTTTTGGGCATAGACGTGGCCGGTCGAGCCTTTCTTGACCGCCAGCACCTTGCCGTCCATAGCCAGGTCGTCATAGGTCTCAACGTCTGAATCGGCGTTGATCAGCAGCGCCAGGTTGCTCATGGCGTAAGGATCTGAGAAGTCGATCTGCAATTTGCGGTCTTCCGTGATGGTCATGGACGAAATGATCAGGTCGATTTTGCCGGATTCGAGCGAAGGGATCAAACCCGTCCAGGCGATATTCTCGATGACGACTTCGCGGCCGAGTTCTTCACCCAGCGCCTTGGCGAAGTCAACGCTGATGCCGGTTGGATTGTTTTGTTCATCCGTGGTTTCAAACGGCGGGTAGGCCAGCTCCATGCCGACGACCAGCTTGTTATCGGACTGTCCGGCGCAGCCTGAAAGCGGCAGGACCATCATGGCGGCTAGGACCAGGGCGAGTAGAATCAGAACAGATCTAAAGTTGCGCATTGAAGTGTCTCCTCTCCTATTGGGTGATCGGGCATTGCTATTTGATCAATTTGTTTTTAATATTATAGCATGACATATAACCCGGTTTTGTAACTTAAGCCTCAGTTTTTCACATCGCGAAGGAGTTGGACCCCATGCCCTTTTCAATTATCCGAGACGACATCACCCGACTGGAGACCGACTGTATCGTCAACGCCGCCAACAACCGGCTCAAGCAAGGCGGCGGCGTCTGCGGCGCCATCTTCAGGGCAGCCGATGCCAAAAAGCTCCAGGCAGCCTGTGATGCCATCGGATTCTGCGAGACTGGAGACGCTGTCCTGACGCCCGGTTTTGACCTGACCGCCAAGGTCATCATTCATACGGTCGGACCGGTCTGGCAGGGCGGGATGCGGGATGAAGAAAACCTGCTCAGGCGCTGCTACTGGTCATCTCTGGAACTGGCAGCCGACAGCGGATTCGAATCCATCGCCTTTCCCCTGATTTCATCCGGCATTTACGGCTATCCCAAGGATCAGGCGCTGCAGGTGGCGGTCAGCGCTATCCGATCTTTCCTGAAGACACATGACCTGATGGTCAGCCTGGTCGTCTTCGACCGTTCGGCATTTGAGCTGGCCGGCAGCCTGGCAGACGACATCCAGTCCTATATTGATGACCACTATGTTGACCTGAATCGAGTCGTTCGCTCCGGCCAGGTACCTTTGGATGTCCGAGACGTGAGTGCCGCCTGGTCAATAGAAGATATCAGGATAGCAGAAGAGTCTTTGCCCCTGAAGCTGACCCAGCCAGCCGAGACCTTCTCAGAATTGCTGCTTAAATGGATCGATGAAAAGGGTCTGGAAGACAGCACTGTCTATAAACGGGCGAACATCGACCGCAGATTGTTCTCTAAAATCCGGAGCAACAAGGACTACCGGGTCAGCAAGCCCACGGCGCTGGCGCTGGGTATCGCCCTGGGGCTTAAACGCCCGGAGATGATTGATCTGCTCGCCCGTGCCGGCTACGCCTTGTCGCCCAGCAGCAAGTCGGATATCATCATCGACTATTTCATCCGCCAGAAAAAATACGATATTTTTGAAATCAACCAAGCCCTGTTCGCCTTCGGAGAAAGCGTCCTGATCGGCTGAATGTCGCCTGGCAGGCGATCTATTGTGAATAGATAGTCTAACGGATCTGTTAGTCGAGTCGTATAAAGCCTGCGATATCCTGGCGTTCAATTTGCCTTGCCGGCAAGACATAGACAGCGACAACGGTTAAAACAGCGAAAACTGGAACATATAGAAGCGGAGGGGCTTGCGGATCTCCACCTGAATGCAGCATGAAGACAAACAATGTTAAAAATACAGTTGGAGGGGATAAGATATATACGATCAAAAACAACATGCGTCGTTTGACGTCATTCAAACTTGCTCCGCAAATTCGATGGATTGCATATTCTCGATGGTTCGTCTTGATCAGTTGAATAAAATAGAGCGTCATGCCGCTAATAATCAAGATCAAGAATATGGCTACAAAAAATATAAAATACAAGCTGCTCCAAACTTCTGACTGTTTATTTTTTTGGTATTCATTGATTTGAAGCGGACGAAACCAATTAATCCCTTGTTCTCTCAAGAACGTGTTTGTTAAAACTGATACCTGAGCATTATTTAGCGAATTCAATTGCAAGCCGTTTAAGAAGATGTCATGATGCCCGCTTAAACTGTTATACATTTCATAAGACATACAAAGAACAATTCGATCATCTAGTGAATGATACCCGGATTCATCGATGTAATATGACCCTTGATTCATTTTTCCACTCACGATTAAATTCGAGTCAGGTTGAGCGGAGATCAGACCGGCATCAATCGTCTGATCGACTATTTCCGGCCGGGGAAGACTGATTGAATTCGATGCGTCTATCCGGCAACCAACCAGGATATAGGGCGAGTTTTGAACAATATCTGCTTGATTTTCGACTTTTATCTGGCCTGCAACAAAAGGATCGCCAACGATCAATGTCCAATTAGAATCCACATCGAAAACTGCATAGCCGGTTTTTTGATCATCGCATATTTCACTGATCATCCTGATGGCGTTTTGAGATAATGCTGCAGTACGATCAACATTGGCGTCAATAAACACAACGGTATCTTGATATAATTCTTCTTGATATGAAGAGTATCCTGACTGCAATAAATAAGGCACAGAAGCCGTTATCCAAATTAAAAGCATCCCGATAATATAAAACTGTATCATCATCATGGCAGACGCAATCAAACGCCTTTTCATGTCGCTCCATGCTAATAATAATGCTGATTTCATGAATCTGCCTCGCTTTTGCTGATGAAATCCGAGCGGAAATACAGTAACGTGAATAGAGCCATCCAAATTATGATAGTGCCGACAATTATGATTGGGTAGAACAAAACAATTCTCATCATGGCTCTTGAAGAATTAAAAACAATAATCCAGAAAAGCAGCTGCAATAGACTGCCTAGCAGTGCGCCCATGACACTTGGAAAAAATTGTCGCCGAATGGCAATGCAGTAATGTGTTCGCTTTCTGGCACCGACCCTGTAGCGAATATGATTCCACTTTTTTTCGCTGTTAAGATGCTGAATGTAGTTGAAAGACAAGGTCGCTAATGAAACGATAAGCCCCAGTGATATGATCAGAAAAAATTTATCGGACAGTAAAACCTTTGCACTGGCTTGATTGAATCCGTCTGCTTGAACCGGAGACATCACAACGGATAAACCCAAGTTGCGTAAAGCGTCCACAAGCCTGTCTGATAAATCCATATCAGTGGAAGAAATAATCCATTTACCAATCAATGTTTGAGTTGTACATAAAGGCGCTATGGCATCATAGCCGTTTCTTTGCAGTGCAGCATCTTGTTCAAGAACGCCGACAATCTCATATTCGTCTCCTGCGACGAACATTTTTTGGTTCTCTTGATAAAAATATAGATCAATCCAGGAATCTGCAAATGTAACCAGCACCTTGTGATCACGATTCATTTCGTCAAAACCAAAAAACCGACCAGCTTTAAATTTCAAAGACTCCATAGATATGGGGTCGCCCGCAACATATAACCAAGTGTGCCTGCCATTTGTGTTTTCGGGCTGGAATAGTACCCCATCAGAAGAATTGGTCGCATAAATTCGAATAAGATCAAATAGTTTTACACCTTCATTTGGATCAAAACCATCAGCAGAATTAGCGGGTGTTTTGGTTGTTGTTATCATGGCTGCCGGGGAAGCCAACCCTCGGGTATCATCCCTGCTGTATAACAAGAAACAAGCTTGACTGAATGCAGCCAGGAGACAGAAGATACAAGCGGCATGAAAGAGCATCGTGACAAATTGACGATTCATAATCTCTCCTTGGCAAATTTTGTCTCATCCCATGCAGATAGATGTTCATATACCGGGTCTTGACAATAATTAGAATGTTTCAAACATGTAGTGAAACGTTGCTACAGGCGCAAATGGGTCTAAAAGGTCCCACACCCGCTGGGTTCTGATGTATGTATATGTGTCTGTTGGTCCATAGGCTGTCATAGTCGAAAAAGGACCATTGTTTTGTGTATTTGTGTACCACATTGACCCATATGCAACATGGCCGCCCCAATAAGAATCATAATATGAAGCACGGCATTGTATAGACCCGTTGTAATATAAGCCTGGCCACGGTCCCTCCGTTGAGGATGCAT
The DNA here is from genome assembly GCA_963675845.1 of uncultured Saccharofermentans sp. Lineage (GTDB taxonomy): Bacteria > Bacillota > Clostridia > Saccharofermentanales > UBA5734 > UBA8949. Next base: position 1,954,226 of record OY776634.1, read on the forward strand.
AATTGGGGCCGGATGCAAAAACTGCCATAGTCATGATTAGGAAAACAGATGTCAAACATACTGCTGCCACAACTGATCTGAGTATCTTTCTCATAGAATATCCTCCCTGTGCATATCAATTCTACCTGCATGAGATGATTCAATTATTTGTCCATCTAGAATTTTTATAACCCTTGAACACCGGGCAGCCAAATCTAGATTATGCGTTGCCATAATCAGTGTCTTGCCCTCATGTACTAAATTCATGAGCAACCGCATAACCTGTTCTTGGTTTTGCGTATCCAATGCACCTGTTGGCTCATCAGCTAAAATTATGCTGGGGTTATTGATTAAAGCCCGAGCGATGGCTACTCTCTGGCGTTGCCCGCCGGACAATGTGTGAACTGGTTGTCTGCTCTGAGCATGCATATCAACTCGATTTAGAGATTCCAGCGCCAATTTTCTTTTCTGTGACCTGGATAACCGCTCTTTTGTATATAGAAGAGGAAGTTGAACATTTTCGAGTGCAGATTCATTTTCGATTAGCGCAAAATCTTGGACAACAAAGCCGATTTCGCGGTTTCTAAAATCAGATTGCTGACGTTCGCTGCTCCTGATCATATCGATATCATCATAAAAGAACGAACCTGAATCTGGTCTGATCAGCAAGCTTAGAACATTTAACAATGTGGTTTTGCCACAACCAGAAGGCCCGGTGATAGCAACACTTTCTCCTTGGTCAATTGAAAATGAAACTTCAAACAATGCACGGTTCAAGCAGGGCTCTTGACCAAAATATTTGCTGATCGATTGACATTCAATGATCTTTTTCATTTTACCTCTCCATCCTTGAGCGCCTGATCCAGTTGCTCGAAAAGCCGGCTCATTGCTTTTGGGACAGGATTCTTAAGCGAAGATCTATGCAATTCTACGACGTTGTTATCTTTGAAAAGATTGGATCGTTGGTTTTGTCGAATACATGCACTGTGTCTGTCCTTGCCTCATGTTGATCAAAAAATTAATATAGATATATAATCAATATAGATAATTAATAAATATATCTTAACAGATAATAAGGTGACATACAAGAAGCCGCATTGCCCCTTTAAACAAGTCATTTGTTGAACCGGGTAAGAATGTAGCTTTAAGTCAACAAAGGTGCGTAGTTGTGCTGCGTTGGACGGATAAGAATTGGGGTTATGAGGCACGTCGCTATTTGGGGGCATATTGGATTAAAATATCATAAATTAACAAAAGACAAAAATAGTAAGTAAATTTATAATATAATATAGTGTGTCGAGTTTTACTGCGAAACAACCATTTGAGCATCAATAAACCGGTTGAGCCAACCTATCGATAACCAAGAGCAAATACAAACGCTCTCGATACGGACTGATTCTGCCGACACTGATAACAATCTGGAAGGTTTTGGACGATCTATGATGGAAGCGGTTGCAAGATGCTAGTCCTGTTTATCTTTAGTCGCATGTGGCAATCGCAAGAACTGTCTCTTGTTGATGATTAGACCGATCTGATGCTTCTGATCCGTCCGGCAAGAACCGATCGATCCGGGTCTTAACGGGCTCAGAAAGCGTCCTGATCGGCTGAATGTCGCCTGGCAGGCGACCCGGTTGCCATCCTGCAGCGGTATGCTGAAGGCATCAAGACCAGGAGGCGACCTGTTATGAACAATCAATCAACCGAAATCATTTTCATCCTCGACCGCAGCGGTTCAATGGCCGGCCTTGAAGCCGAAACCATCCATGGCTTCAACACCGTGCTGGCCGAGCAGAAGGAATTGCCTGGCAAGGCGCATGTAACGACGGTTCTGTTTGACGACCGGATCGAAATCGTGCATGACCGGCAAGACATCCAGACAGTCAAACCCATCACCCGGGCAACTTATTTTGTCAGGGGAACGACCGCTCTTTTGGATGCCATGGGCATGACGATCAACCGGATCCGAAAGCTTGGACGCAACGCACTGGGGCGGGTGCTGTTTGTCATCATAACCGATGGCTATGAAAACGCGAGCCGGGCGTTCGGGCTGGACCAGGTTCGGGAAATGGTTCGGCACCAGCAGGAGATTGAGGGCTGGACATTCCTGTTTCTGGGCGCCAATATCGACGCCGTTCAGGCGGCATCGCAGATGGGCATTGCCGAAGACAGCGCCGTCGACTGCATGGCTGACGACATGGGCGTTGGGGCCCAATATAATGCCGTCAATGAAGCTGTCAGGGAGTATCGTTCCAGTTACAGGGTCGGAGCGGACTGGAAAGGCGCCATCGAGAAAGACCGGCGACGTCGCTGAAGCATGTCGCCGCTATGCCTTATAGGCCCTGGACACCGACTCGATCAGCTCATCAAGCGTCAGACCCATGCTCTTATAGTAGTCGACATCTTGTTTGATTTTTTCTTCGACCATGGTGTTGCGCTTGTCTAGAAGACTGTTCGAAGTCAGATCCGCGACAAAGCAGCCGCGGCCAACCATGGTGACAATCAAGCCGGAACGCTCCAGCTCTTCCCAGGCCTTCTTGATGGTGATCACGCTGATATGCAGTTCCCTGGCAACCGTTCGAATCGGCGGCAACGCCTGTCCGGCTGCCAGGGAACCTTTGAGAATCTGCAGCCTGATCTGTTCGAAGATCTGGCGGTAGATCGGCTTGTCGGACGAGGCCCGGATGACGATGTCGATCATAGGTCAATGCGCTCAAAGCGCCTGGCGGAAATCCGGTAAGCCAGATAGGTTACCAGCCCGAAGATGATCATTCCTAAAAGCAGCACGACGATCTGCTCGATATTGATCTGCCGGCTGTCTAGAATCCGGCCGGCGGGGATCAGCAGCAACGCGGCTTCGACAGCTACGGCGAAGACAACCGAGGCGGTCATCCCGACAATTACCGGCAGCCCGATTTTATAGGCTGTCTTGTAGAACATCGGGAAGAATGCGATGTTGAAGATGGCGTACATCACAAAGCAGAACCCGATAAAGGCCGCATTCGCGTCGAGCAGGAAATTCTGATGCTCAAACAGCGAGAGGTTGATGGCGCAGAACGCCGCGGTCACAATAATCTGCACCAGCTCGAGGATGGTCATGGCCAGGATCCTGGCCTTGACGACATCCCGCTTTCTGACCGGCATCAGGACCGAAAACCCGATATCGTTCTGGGCTTTCGCGTTCGAAAAAACATTGGGGACCGTGATGAAGAAAAAGTACATCAGGGCCAGAAAATAGATCCATTCCGGAATCAGCACCAGGGCGCCCAGCAGCGGCACGATGTAGTACAGCGGGTGGATCGCCAGTTTGAATTCCTTGTACAGCAGCTCTTTCATGTCAGGCCTCCCCATTTTTGATTCTGGCGTAGTAGATCATGATCTCTTCCAAAGTCGGCGCTTCAGCCAGAACAGCGTCCTCGGGCTTCAGATCACTGGTTCGGATCAACCCGGTGAAACCGAAGGCGTTGGTTTTGGTCGCGATTGCCCGGGACTCGATGCTGCCAAGCTGGTCGGCGGTGCCCTTGATCAGGCGGTAGGCTGCGGTCAGGTCATCCTTAGCCTGGCTTTCGATAATCTGACCGTCCTTGATGAAGGTGATGAAATCGGCGCATTTGTCCAGGTCGCTGGTGATGTGTGTGGAGAAGAGAATGCTCTTGTCGCCGTCTTCGATAAGTTCCTGGAACAGTTCGAGCAGATCGTCCCGGGCGACCGGGTCCAGGCCGCTGGTCGGCTCATCGAGAATGAACAGCCTGGCCTGGTGCGACAGGGCGAGAGCCAGCGAATACTTGACGCGCATGCCGTGCGACAGGTCGGATGGCCGCTTGGTATCGTCCAGGTTGAAGCGGCGCATATACTGGCGGTAGATGTCTTCATCCCAGTTTTCATAGAAGCGCCTGACGACGTCCGTGATTTTGGAAATTTTGCTTTTGGCATAGTAGTCCACGCCGCCGAACATCGAACCGACCTGCTGCTTCAGCGCCATCTCATGGTCCTTGAAGTCCAGCCCCAAGATGCTGACGCGACCGCTATCGGCGTGGACCAGGTTCAAGATGGACTTGAGCGTGGTTGTCTTGCCGGCGCCGTTGGCGCCGATAAACCCGCAGATATAGCCTTCGTCCAGTGTGAAGGACACATCCTTCAAGTGGAATCCGGGGTAGTGCTTGTTCAGTTGTTCAACTTCAAGAATGGCCATGACAGTGCACCTCAAATCAAATTGTGTATAGTAGACATACACAATATACACGGTGGCGAAGATATTGTCAAATTGCCGCCCAGGCCGATAGGCGTATAATGGGGAGTGAAGCAATTAGTCGACATCCAGGAAGGTGGTTCAAATGAAGCAGTACAAAGTCGAGTTGATCTCGGTTGAGAAGAACCGGCGTTTCGGCGAATTCAATCCTCAGCCGCTGGAAGACGCCCTGAATGAGTTCTCCCGGCAGGGCTGGCAGGTCATATCCTGCTCGGCCCGGGATATTCCCGGTTTTGGATCAGGCCGACAGGAGTTTGTTGCCGTCTTGGAAAAGGCCGTTTAGATCACCCGTTATTCAGGTTCAGGAGTCGGGATCAGGCAGGCAGAAGCTGTTGGGCTTTCCAAACAGCGCCCGCAGTGCGCCATGGGCGAAGGCGATCGGCAGGAGAATCAGCCAGGACAGGCTGACCAGAACTTCCCAATGCAGTGAACTGTTATTGTAAGGACGGCCTTTGATCCTGGATCCCAGTGCGCTGAAGGGAATGCCCATCACATTGCCGACCATAATGACCTGGATGGCTCCGAGGATGGCTCGCGCCTGATCAGCACCATATGCCTCGACCAGATTCTGCAGGGCCTTCCTAGAGGGTCGGCCGCTCTGGTCGGCGTAGTGCTGGGCAAACAGAATCGCCCGGGCTTCGTGGGGCACGACATACTGGTCGCTGCCGCTTAAAAAGCTCTGGATTTCGGCGTTGCTCAGCCCTTCGCTTAAGGCTCTGCCGGTGTGGGCATAGGAGCAGATCGCACAGCCATTGACCTCGGTAACCGCTAGCATCAAGCGCTCGACGAATTGCGGACTGATCTGCTGCTTTTTCCGGTTCTGAATCAGTGCCCTCAGGGCTCGAGGCATCAGGACAAGTGCGCGGTAGGCGTCCGACATGCTGTATTGTTTTTTCAATTGAGAGATTGCCATTTGACTGCCTCGATTTCAGGAAGAACGTGTGGACCTTCTTAACTTGATTATCAGTCAAATTCTGTTTATTGTCCAATGCCCATGTATTTGGAGGTTAAGCCAGGTTCGGAACAATCAAATGAGATTGCCATGTACCAGCAGCAGGAATGGTTTTTCCGCCAGATTGAAATGATGGTCCAATTCATCGCCCGGGTACTTTTTCATCAAGAGGCAATTGTCTACGAGATCCAGGATGAGATGCAGCCAACCCAGACGGACGAGCTCTATAACCGGATCATGTTCCTGCTCGCCCAGGGCGAGTTGGGCCGCGCAGAGGATCTGCTCTTCGCGCAGCTGGATCCATCCGACACCCGAACAGCTTGAGCTGGCGGTCGATTTCTACCAGACGCTGAACCGGCTCAGTGATGACGAGTTGGACAGCGCCGGTTTTCCCCGCCCGGAGATTCTGGACGGGCTGTCTGAAGTTATGAAAAAATTCGGTTTAGCGAATTATATACAGCCGCAAATCTGAAGGTGTCGGGTATAAATTCGGGAAAGCTTCCACAATAAGTTAGGCAACTAATGGCTAGGTACCTTGACAATAACTTTTCAGCATGCTATCTTGTAGCTGAAAACAAGTCTTGATCAAGGAGGAAATGCTATGAAAATAAAACCTGATAACCACCGTGAACACCCCGCTCGATTTTCGGCTCAACCCCTGTCAGCCGAGGATCGACTGATCCGGCAGATTCGATTCTGCGGACGCTTCCTGCATCACAACACTGAACAACGAGGCAGCCAGCGCCATGTCCTGGAGCGGCTGAAGGCACACGGGACCATGACGCAGAAAGACCTGATGGAATCCATGCGCATCCAGTCCGGATCGGCCAGTGAATTGCTTGGAAAAATCGAACAGGCTGGCTTGGTCAGCCGCGTAAAGTGCGAAACCGATCGTCGCCTGGTCGAAATCCGCATCACCGACGAAGGTCTTCAGGAACTTGACAAAATGCAGGCGCAATACCGTCAATCGGTCTCTGAGCTCTTGACGGTGCTCAATGATGATGAAAAGACACAATTGACCGACCTTCTAGACAAGCTGGCCGCAAATTGGGCCGAGCGGCTGGATCGTCTGCCGGATCGCCGCAGACCCGGCGGACGCGGCCGCCACAGGCGTCAGCATCCAGCAAGCGGTGAAGGGAGGTCCGAACATGCCTAGACCTAACCGGGGATTTTTGACCGACGAGGAAAAAGCCAACAAACCCAAGATCACGCTCAAGCTGATCCGACGCATTACATCCTATCTGGCGCCCTATTGGAAACAGATTATCCTGGTGCTGGCGGCCATTGCCCTGGCAGCCGTTTTTGGACTGCTGCCGGCGATTCTGACCGGCCGAATCATCGACGAGGCGATCGGCGGCCAGAACCTCTCGCTGCTGGTCAACCTGATCCTGATCGCGCTGGGCGTTATCGTTTTATCCAACCTGATCAGCATTTTGGAAAACTACCTCAACAGCTGGATCGCCCAGCATATCTCGTATGACATCCGAAACAAGATGTTTACCCACATCCAGACCATGTCGCACCGCTTTTTCACCAACAACCGGCAGGGCGACATTATCACCCGGATGACCTCGGACATATCGGGTATCCAGTCGACGTTTGCCAACACCTACTCCAGCATCATCCGCAATGTCATCACCCTGACGGTCGCCCTGATCGCCATGTTCAGGGTCAACTGGATTCTGGCGCTGGTCGCGCTGGCGATCGTGCCCCTGTTCAGCATTCCGACCAAGCGGGTGGGCAAGACGCGCTGGATGCTGACTCGCCAGTCTCAGGAGCAAAATGACAAGATCAACGACATCCTGAACGAGACGCTGAGTGTCAGCGGCCAGCTTCTGGTCAAGCTGTTCAACAACGAACAGCGCGAGTTCAATCGATACGAGAAATCCAACGCCCGGATGGTTCAGATCAATATCAGGGAGTCCCTGGCCGGTCGCTGGTTCAGGGCTGCGCTGAGCATTTTCGCCAGCACCGGCCCAATGCTGATCTACCTGGTGGGCGGCCTATTAATGATTCGCTACGGTTCGGCACTCACCATCGGCGACATCATTGTCATGGTGGCGCTGCTGGACAGGATGTACCGGCCGGTCAACGCCCTGATGAGCATCCAGGTGGACATCGTCCGTTCCATGGCGCTGTTCACGCGAATTTTCGAGTACCTCGATCTGCCGACGGAAATTAAAAACGCCGAACAGCCGCTGGTGCCGGACAGGATATCAGGCGACCTGGCCTTCGAGCATGTCCAGTTCGACTATGATCCGAAAAAGGCGCTTCTCAGGGATATCAGCTTTGAGGTCAAATCCGGCCACTCCCTGGCTATCGTGGGGCCGTCCGGCGCCGGCAAGAGCTCGATCATCAACCTGATTCCGCGCCTGTATGACGTGACCGGCGGTAAAATCACGCTGGACGGCACGGACATTCGGGAAATTGACCTGGCTGTGCTTCGGCAAAGTATCGGCATGGTCACCCAGGACACCTACCTCTTTAACGGCACCATCCGCGAAAACCTGATGTACGCCAATCCCGAGGCAACAGATGATGATCTTATCGAAGCCTGCCGAAAGGCCAATCTCCATGACTTCATACTAGCCCAGCCTGACGGCTATGACACAGTGGTCGGCAACCGCGGCCTTAAATTGTCGGGCGGTGAGAAGCAGCGCGTATCAATCGCCAGGGTCATCCTCAAGGATCCGCCGATTCTGATTTTCGATGAAGCGACGTCATCGCTGGATTCGATTTCGGAAAACCTGATCCAGGAAGCGATCGATCCCCTGATCCGCGGACGCACCAGCATCATCATCGCGCATCGTCTGTCAACCATTATGGCTGCGGACTCGATCATGGTTGTCCGTGACGGCAGGGTTATCGAGGCCGGCCGCCACCGCGACCTGGTCAACAATGGCGGACTCTACAACCAGCTGTACGAAACACAGTTCAAGCTGGCGTTGGAGAACCAGGCCTGATCAGCCTGGTCACAGCCCAGTTGAATTGTTCGGGTGCAACCGTTAAGATGAATGATGAAAATCACAAATCAGCGATCACATGAAAGATCAGTCAACAGGGAGGACAGCTATGCCCATTCAAATTAATGGCATCAATCATTTCGCAATCAGCGTCCCCGATCTCAATGAGACAGTTAGCTGGTATCAGCGTATCCTGGGTTTTGAAATGGACTATGAAGATGAAATCCCAGCCATCGGAGCCAGGATTGGCCACATGAAGGGACCGGGCTGCATGCTGGAGATCTTCCAGGTCCAGGGCGCAAAGCCATTGCCGGAAGAGCGCAAAATGCCCAATTCAGACATCATGACACACGGTAACAAGCATTTGTCATTCGGTGTGGAGGATGGACCTGCAGCCAAGGCTGAAATGGAAGCTATGGGTGTTGAGGTGGTGTTTGTGGCCCAGGTTAACAACACCTATGGTTTTTTCATCCATGACAACAGCAATAACCTGATTGAAATTTTCGAAGAAGGGCCTCGATCAGCCTGAGTGCAGCGTTTGGGTCAATCGCGTACAGATTCCTTTTCATAAGAGACAATACAGGGCAAGGTCTTGCTACAGGCAAGACCTTGCCCTCATTCTATATCGAATCAATGCAGATACAAAAATTACGATTTGACCTCGAAAAACTCGATCACTTCACCATCCGGACCGAAAACAAACGCGTTGCAGACTGCCATGGTTCCCAGCATCATGTCCTGCGGCTCGCTGCGGACAGCTGCGCCAGCTTCGACGGCCGACTGGAAGGCCTCGCGAGCGTTATCCGTATCCAGCGCGATATGCACCCAGTTTGGGTTGGATTCGGTTTCGCCGTTGCCGATCGGGATGATCTCAACCACCGAATTGCCGCCCAAATCAACAAGATAGATTTCTTTACCGGTGTCTCCCATCGGGAAGCTGAAAGTGACTTTGCCACCCAGGCCTTTGGTGTAGAATTTCAAACTTTTGTCGACATCCGCTGATGCCAGTCCGATGTGATGGTATCCATTGAATTTCATGTCGCATTCTCCTTCGTGATAGGTAATCTGATTTCTTTCAAGTATAGCGCAGTCTTAGTACTGCGGACAATATCAATAAAGCGGGTGAAATTCTGGCGCAAAGTCCAGGACAGATTCTAATTGGGTAAACTGACTGTCGCCAAAATGACAAACGTTCAGATTTATAATGCCCTGAAATCTGGCAACGTAAATGCAAATATAATGTTAAGGCGATATTGTGAAACTTACAGTAAATAAAAAAATGTCAATAAATGGCAATAAATGGATTAAATATACGAATATTGACTTCCGAATACAAGACATAACAATAATAATTAAATTATGTGTAGACATCTGGGGGGGGTGACGTGTTAATATTGTGACAATTGTATATTGAGAGACACTGGACTGCTAGAAGTGAAGACGCGTATTGCATTTGTTTAGATTTGACGGGAGTTTATCTTATGTTGCATTTCAAGAAAAAAGTGTTCTTCAAGTTATTTTCAACATGGACGATCATCTTCGCGATGGTGCTGGGTATTTATGGATATCCCATTGTTGCAGGTCTAACGACTGACGAAACATTAGCTGATCAATCGGCTGATGTTATTTTTTTGTCTGAAACAGATCCCTATCTAGAACAGGCGATCAATACAGGCAAACCGGTCAAGGTTGAGGAAGAATGTGACGAGTATACAACGATCTTCCAGAATCCGGATGGATCGAGATCGTCCTATATGTTCCAGACACCTGTTCGCTATAAGGATAGTGCTGGCAAGTGGCAGGAGATTGATAGCCAGCTAGTTGAAGTCAGTAGCGATAAGCTCGGCGAAGGTTATCAATACCAGAATAAAACCAATATCTTTAGTGTCTATTTTCCTGAGAACATGGCATCGGATGTACCTGTTCTGCTTGAGGATCAGGATTATTCGATTGAGATCAAGCCAATCCAGCTCAAAGATACCTCTAAAGATGACAAAAGCAAATATGATGCGGTAGCTGAATCTGCAACATTGGATAATATCAAAAACGAAGTCAAATTTGAAAAGGAAGCCGATAAAGCTAAAGCGATTATTGATGGAGAGGTCCAAGAAGTCACAAAGTCAGTTAAATACAGCAGCGGATTCGACGACACTGTAGAGCTGGTCTATTCCGCGACCGATACCGGCCTGAAAGAAGAAATCATCATCAGTGAATATACTGGACTGAATGAATTCCAGTTTTTGCTGCAGCTCGAAGGCGTAGAGCCTGAACTTCATCATGACGGCAGTATTCTCTTGAAATACACCTGCACTGACGAGATCGCCGGTTCATTCCCGGAGATGTACATGTATGACGCCTATACCGGTGAAGAAAAGCTGGAAGGCGAACACTTCAGCGAAGCAGTCACATATTCAATCGCCGACGGCAAAAAGGACGGCGAGTACATCCTGACAGTTACTGCCGATACAGCATTCCTGGAAGATGAAAGCACAGTCTATCCGTGACGATTGATCCGTCCTTTACACGCAGTTCATCATCTGATCAATATGATACATATATCAATTCCGGTGGTGAATATTATAATTACTACAATAATGTTTATCTACGGTTGGGAATGCCAACTTCAACTCAGTTGACAAGATCGTATGTTCAACATATTCTGAATAACATTACTGGTTCTGTTATTTCAGCTTCTTATCATGCCTATGAAGACACCGGCTACACATCAACGTCATATATCGATTTGCACAGAGTTACTGAAAGCTGGACTTCTACTGGGATTACATGGCATGATGACGCTAATTTTGATTCATATTTATACAGTTACAATATTGTCAATCATGCAGGTTGGTATACATACAACTTAACTAAATTAGTCTCTGAATGGTATAAAAACACCTATCCCAATTACGGCTTTATTCTCAAAGATAGATATGAAAGCACAACAAGCAGAAGATATAGACGCTTTGTATCCTCGGACGGTTCAACAAAACCATATTTCACCGTTAGTTATACCTATGCTCCGACCACTGCACCTTCTGTATCAGTAAGTTATGCCTCAAATGGCAGTGGAATATTGAATGTTAGTTGGAGTCCAATCACTAATGCTAACCATTACCATGTTTATAATGGATCAACATTGCTTGGTGAAACTACAAGTGCTACAACATCAATCCAATTAACTAACATATATCCAGGGACTTATAATATCCGGATCAGAGTCGCTAACCAATATGATCATTTAAGCAGCTACTCACCATATTGTGCAACGAAAACCGTCGACGACCATGTTAAACCTCCTTTGCCGACCACGTTTACTGCGATCGGATCGTTTAGCGGAGAAACCGGAACAATTACTGTAGACTGGTCAGATGTTACAGATTTACCAAGTGCAGGGGCATCAGGTCTTTACTTATATGAAGTTGGAATAAGTATTAATGGCGGCGCATATTCTCCTAGCAATGTTTTAGCTCCAACTTCAATTAAGACATATACAAATTGTGCTGATAACACAACATATAGATTCCGTATTCGTACAAAAGATGCACACGGGAATTATAGTAGCACTTACAAGTATTCTGATGAGTATTATTCGCCAGATAAAACAGGACCAGACGCACCAACAAGTGTTTCTATTACCCCCAGCGGATGGACTAATGATACATCCCCGCTTGTTGCTTGGTCTGGGATTATTGATGAAGGCAATCACTTAAACAATGTTCAGTACAAAATAGACAGCGGTGCTTGGACTCCCACAGGAAGCACTACGTACACGAATGGCGCATTCACTTTAAGCGGCGCATCTCTTAGTGAGGGTGCCCACACCATATCTATTCGTGGTGTAGATAGTTCTTCAAATGTCGGCGCTTCAGCAAGTGCGACCTACTACAAGGACACAGATGCTCCGGAAGTTTCCTTAGAAGTTAGTGATCTGTCTCCAGAAGGTATCATTTACATCAAAGCAACGATCACAAACGGCACCGGCAGCGGTTTCAGTGACTGGGCGTTAGACTATGGACTTGGCAATCCTGCCTCAACATTTAATACGCCTGTCTTGGCCAGCGGTACTTCACTCGTTAATGATCAGGTCATTTATGAGTGGGACACAAGTAATTTAACTGAAAACAATTATTACACATTAAGGCTAACAGCAAAAGATTCAGCTGTCCCAAGTAAAAATGCTAGAAGTACATACTTAATCTTGCTGAAAGCCAGCGGTAGTGTTGAAGTTAATGCTGCCTTACAAATCGATCAGCCAGAAGTTGATGGGATCGATGGCTACCAACCAGATATAAATAATATCGATCAGTATGCGATCAGTTCTCCTGAAACTGATGTGACATATCAAAGGGCTGAAGACGGTGGAATATCCGGATTACTCCCAGGGAAATTATATGTAAGTAATCAGCTACATGATGAAGAAACATCAGCCGGGGAAGGCTTTACGTTCAATGCAGCCGATTATGATAATGGATGGACATATCCAGAAGGAAGCATTGCTTTCATTTATGTCCAAACAGAAGATTCATCTGGAAATGAGCTATACAGCACTGGAACGATGGAAGCTTTGGAGATAACAGATACTTTTAATGACCAGTCCAAGATCGAATCCCTAATTAATGTAAATCAAGCAAGCAGCCAAATTGTTCTAGATAAATGGGATGGCGTCAACTATTATGCCAGTGGTAGTTTTGAAAGTACAAACGAAGAATTTGCCGGAGATATCAGTTACATCGATCTAATTGTTGATCAAAATATACCTAGCGATGGAAGCATTGAATACAAAGTCTCTGTTGATAATGGTAATACTTGGAGCAATATAACGCCTGTTTCAACAGATGGTGGATTTACAGTCGACACAAATAACAGAAAATATTTCACAACAAATCCAATCGGTGATAGCGTTAAGCTGAGAGCAATTGTTTATAAATCAACTAGTCAGAATTCATCACCAACAATCAATTCATGGTCCATTAATGTTCGCTATACAACTTACGCCAATGCAGTTTTAATCGATAACACCTTTCCATTGAATGCGCGAGGCATAACCAACCTTGTCTCAACTGAGCATGACAAACAGGCTGAACGCATTAGGCTCGCATATGGAGTGGGTTCTGCATTTGCAGCTGAAGGAACAATACAAAGCACAGTTCGCTATTCCTCGAATGATGTTATTTCAGTATGCCTTGAAGTAGACGAAACGATAAACCCAGGAACTGACATTGTTTATAAGATTTATACGAATGGAAAATCCGAAGGCGAAAATGGGCAAACTATTGAACCTGGACTGGCAAATAATAATGAAGATTGGATTGAGATAACAAATCCCGGCAGCCAGATTGTTATTGAAGCGATATTATCTGGTGACGGGTTGTATACGCCGCTACTCAACTCTTGGAAACTGGTTATCAAAGAAAAGATTGCCGGTGAACCGCATCTGATTAAGCTGGTTGATGAACCTTGGAATTTATCTGCTTTGACAAATGCTAACTATATGACTTTATTAAGATGGGAAGAAAGTGATACTGACGATGTCACATATAATGTTTATCGGAGTACCACACCACATTTTGAACCATCTGAAGAGAATCGGGTCGCCGAGAATCTGGCAGCTAATAGTTGGAGTGACTATAACCTCAATTACGGTCAAGAATTTTTCTATAAAGTGACAGCTGTTAAAGTAATTAATGGACATGAACGAGAAAGCCTGCCGTCAAATGAAGACAATGCTACCATAGTTTCTGAAGGCGAAATGAATAAGCGCCTAGGGCTTCAGGATTATTGGAGCTACTCTGGCTTCAATACAGGCAGCGGAACTGGGTATGTTAATGTTTCAAATGGCAACTTATCTTACATAACAACTGATATGGTGCTGCCTGATCCGTTTTTAGCTGTCGTAATGCGCAGAACCTACAACAGCCTGGCGGACACAACGACTCCCATGGGCAATGGCTGGGACTTCAGCTTGAATACGAGATTGATGAGAGCGTATGACGTAAACGGCGATGAAACCGGCATGATTCTCAAAGACGGTGATGGCAGCTTCCATATTTTTGCTAAAAACTTGGATGGTACATATCAAAGTGCAAAAGGCACTTTAATGGTATTGACTCACGATACGACGCTCGGTGAATATCAGATCCGAAGAAAGGACAATATTGTATATCACTTTGACGACCAGTCAATGCGTCTTGATGGCTTTTCCGACAATAATGGAAATACCTTATCTTTCGACTATGATAACCGAGGCAACCTTAAGACAGTGGAGAATACTGTTGGCGATATAGTTGAACTGGATTACTATGTTGTTAACGAAAATCAGCAAATTGTTCAAATTACAGATCCGGACTATTCTTACATCAACTATCATCCAGACATGCTAAAGAGTATCACCTGGACTGAAGATACAGCTATTAATCCTGTTACTATTTCTTATACATACGAATACGATGATGATTTTAACAAACTGACTAGAGCTTATACAGTTATAGAAAACAGCGTTGAGTATGAAGAGGTATTTAGTTACGATCCTCAAACTGGAGAGCTTCTGACAATAACGGATCCTGAAGGTAACTCAACAGGTATTTCTTACGATGCAAATGATCGCATTGATATCATAACTGATGCATGCGAAGATGCAAATACTTATGATTTCGATTATTTGTCCAATAACACAAGCATCACGAGCAAATATGACACCAGTGTTAGTTACATATTTGACTCGAACGGTCAGGTAACGAGCACGACAAATCCAATGGGACACACCATTAATTACAGTTACAACAACGATTTACAAGTAACAAGTGCTAGTTATCTGAATTATGTTGATGGCGGAAGTACACCTGAGACTGTCTCGACAGCCATGAGCTATGTTGATGGAAATTTGGAGACAATAACTGCAGCTGATGGGACGGTGACGACATATAGCAATTACAATAGCTTTAATAAGCCTCTCAGCATGAGTGTTTCCAAATCAGGTGAGACAACTAGAACGACAACGTATACCTATGATACAGCTACTGGTAATTTGCTAACAGCAACTGACCCAGAAGGCAAAACGACCACAAATGTTTATGAAACAGTTAATGGTGACCCAGGGTATCTGACCTGGGTGATCAACGATTTTGATGGCAAAACACACTATATTTACAACAGCAAAGGCCAAGTGGAGCAAGTCGATGCATATATTGGGAGCAGTTATGAATATACGTCTGTCTCTTACGCCTATGATTATAATGAAGATGGATTTTTCCAACGTGTTATTGCAACAGATGCATTAGGCATTCAAACCAAGACATATTATGATCGTCTAGGCAGAACGGTTAAGGTAGTTTCTGATGACGATGACGATAAATATGAAACGGCTTCTTATGACCTGGTTGGCAATGTCAGGTTTAGTGTTGATCGAATGGGATATGAAACTGAGTTCCAATATGATGAACTAAACCGTTTGGAGCATATAATATATCCTGATGACACTATTAGCTCGATCGAATACTTAAAATGGAATTGCGACGATAATACTAATACTGGATATGGATCCAACGGTGAAGATGCTGATAAAGTTATCAGGACTGCAGAAGTCGGTGGCGTTCAGAATATCGAGTATTATGACATCGCTGGCCGATTGGTCAAGACGGCAATATCGAACGGAACCGGTGAAATCGTTACCGCGCACTATGAATATGATTTGATCGGCAACTGTACCAAGGTAACCGATAATGCTGGCAGAGTATCCGAAGCGCATTACAACGAGCTTAATCAAACAACTCAAAGCATTGTTGATCCGACCGGGGAGAACATCCAGTCCGTCTTCACATATGACATGATGGGGAATAACTCGAGTACGACCAATGGTGAAGGCTACACAACCACTTATTCTTATGACTTGGACTCAAGGCTGGATAGTGTTAGCCAAACGATTAATGTTGGAACTCAAGACGAGGAAGATTTGATTACCAGCTATGCGTATGACATTGAAGATGGCGGGTACATTAAAAATCGTGTAACAGATGCAAATGGCCATGTCAACGAAGCCTGGTTTGATGCTTTAGGCAGAAAGCTTTTTGATTACAACATTGGCGATGCTGGCGATAGCATTACAATACAGACAGGATACGAATACTACGATAATGGCCAAATCTATCTAGTTACAAGAAACGATGGTACAAAAGAAAAATACACCTACACTAACCTTTGCCAGCTTAAACGTATCGATTACTATGAGTCGAGCGAAAGTATCGAAAATGATAGTGACGACTATGTTTATTATGAGTATAACGACAACGGACAATTGCTATTAAGCAGTGTCTATCACGATTCAGACGAAGTATCAACAGCATATACCTATGACAGTAAGGGCAGAACGGATACGATTACTGAAGGTGATCTCAATAATGGTGGACTAATTGTCGATTACGATTATGATGCTTCTGACCGTGTGACTCAAATTAGCTATGCCAAAGACGATACTCAGAGGAAACTGGGATATGTCTATGACACATTTGGTAGAATATGGGAAATTACGCTTGCCCTTGGCACAGAAACACCAGAATTGGTTCGTGAGTATAGTTATAAAACCAATGGAGATCTTGACTCTATTAAGAATTACCGTAATTTCGAAAATGACGGGACAGAGTATATTGAGCTAGTCTACGAACTGAACAATGCCGGAATGACTTCCAAGATCACATATACTGATCATGCTGCTACTCAAGTCAAGAAAGAAGAATACATTCTGAGTTATGATAAGCGCGGGTATATTACAGATGAAACAATCTATACCAATTACGATTCAGCGCAGACGGTCATTAAGTCATTTGATTATGATGAGATTGGACGACTTGAAACCGCAACAGTAGGTAGTCAAACAACCAGCTATACTTACGACAGTGTTGGCAACCGTGAGTCTATGGACGATGAGACGGATCTGTTCGAGTACACCTATAATCAGTTCAATCAGTTGGAAACTGTCACTAAGAATAGCAGTGATTACCTCAGCTATTCCTTTGATGATCTTGGCAATCAAGTTGAAGAAGTACTGGTAGGTTACTTATCGGTGACGGTTGGAGAAACAACAACTACTTATGACCGGGAAACAAGTTTTGATTATAATCTTATGAACCGGTTGAGTGATCTTGAGATAACCACACCTGAGGCAGATGAACTTGGTAATGTGACATATGATGTTGTCAGCACAACAAACACATATAACGCTGCTGGACAAAGGGTTAAACGACTCGAAGACGGCTATACAACAAAATACTATTACAGTGGCAGTGCGTTGTTGTTCACGACAAATATCGATAATCATCTTTTGACTGAGAATATTCTTGATCTTGGTGGGAATATTGTTGCTTCATTAAGATTTGATGCACAGAATCCGGATGATCCGTTTGAAGGTGATTTTTACTTCTACAATTATGATTGTCGAGGCAGCACTACATCAATAATTGCTCCCGATGGCACGTTGACAACTGGATACTCATATGATGAGTTCGGTAATCAGGAATTAACTGGTTCATCTAGCTTCCTTAACGAAGTTACATTCACGGGTTCGGTTAGTGATATTTCGTCAGGGCTACAATACATGAATGCGAGGTTCTATAACCCCACTACAGGACGATTCCTATCTCAGGATACGTATTCAGGTAATGCGTATGATCCTTGGACACAGCACTTATATGCTTATTGCGGGAACAATCCGGTTAATATGATAGATCCTACAGGTCATTCTGCCGAAGGAATTTTTGGTTCTGATTTAATGTCACAAATTCAAGGGGCAATTCAGCAAATTGGTATTTCAATTAGCAATCAAAAGGATAAATTTTTATCACTGAAAGAAGGTTGCTGGGCAGATGGAGGGGCACCATTTGCAGACATAGCTATGGGCGTTGGTGCGCTTGCTTTATTAGGTTATTGTGTATACGAAGGTGTTAATACTTACTCACAAACCTTAACTATTGACAAACCTGCTGCTGTAGAAAATGATGATGCGAAAGCGAAGGAAGCGGAAATTGATATTGTTAGTGAGATGAAACAGGGCAATGACATTCATCATATCGTTGCGCAAAAATCTCCATATGCTGTACCTGCAAGGCTAGTGCTTGAAAGTGTCAATATAGATCCCAAAACAAATCCTTTAAATCTGGTTCCTGTACCAAGAACGTTCCATAGGATTATGCATACAAAGGGTTATTATGATTACGTTAATATTAGATTGAGTCCATATGAAGGTGATTTGGACGGTGTTATTATGACTCTTGCATCGTTAGCTGCCGAAATTGAGTTCAGAGCGTATACTGGAAACAGATGGCCTGGTAAAATGGACTTCTTGGTATTTGATTGAGAAAAAGGAGGAAACAGCTTTAATGAAAGTAATTACAAATAAATCATGCTTTTCAATAAATGCAAACGATAAATATTTGTCTGTAATTGGAGATGATATTAGCATTTATCGTCTTAAAGATAATGTTCAAGTTTGCAGGATTAAAGGCTTTAGGTATAATAATTACTCAGAATTTATCAATGAAAATCATCTAATGGTTAAAAACACATTAGGCCAATACAGGTTATATAATGTTGAAAACAGCGATTGTTTAAATGAGATAGTTATTGGAGGAATAGAAAAAAGTGCCCAAGACGTTCAATTCATCATGTCTCAGAGGAGGAAGTACTGCTTTGACGTATTAAAACAAGAAACATTTCAAAAAGCGAAGATTTATAAAATTGATATTGAAAGATGCGAAGTTGAAGAGTTTGCACATGTTTTGAGTTCAAGGGTAATTCGTAACTTAGGATATGATGAAAATTTAAACAGATTATACTTTCGGAACTCCGGGGCAGGTGAAAAAATTGATGGTTTCCCAACTATTATTGATGAAATAATTGAGTGTGATTTTAATACTCAGAGTATGAAGATCATAAATTCATTTCAGAATTTTATCAATAACAAATCGCTAGTTCTATTTGCTAACAAATTCATCTTAAGGCAAGACATGAGCATTATAAATATATTCACAGGTAAAATTGATAATCAAGTTAATTATAACTTCAATCTAGAACGCAGTGAATATATTGCTAATTGCAAAATTCATGGTAATCGATACATAGTTATTGCTACAAATAAACGAATACTCATTTTAGATTTAGATTCAGGTAATCTATCATATGAAATTTTCAAAAAGAGCAACTATACCTGTCTTGTAGGTGGAAATTTATATATCGGAGATTATGATGGAGTGTATTTAGTTGAAAATGTAATATAACTAGATTTCTGAATATTAATAGAAATCTAGTTTAGATGTTTTGAATATGCCTATTTTGCACATTATTCATGATAGCTAGTAAGCGTCCGAAGAACGACGCCTTAACAAGCCGGAACAGATGAAATCGATTAGCGACATCGTTCCTTCATAAAAGCGCTCCAAGTCATCAAGCTTTTCATCATATCCGGGTTTGTCCGGAAATTACTTCCAGGTATAAGCATCAATAGGAACTGCAGGTATTTGAACGGATCCAGACCATTGGCCTGGGCCGTTTCAACAAGAGAATAAACGCATGCGCTGGCGTTGGCGCCTTTCGGAGATCCCGCGAACAGCCAGTTTTTACGTAAGCGTCAAAGAATCACATCTTGAAATTATTTTTTGACCCTGAGCTCAACCGGCAGGCTGCTCGACCAGGGCATCAGAGCGTCCCAATCCTCTGTGTTTGCAAATCCGCCGACAGGCAGCCGCTGCAACAGATACACCAGGTAATCATAGATTTTGAGCTTGTTCTCTTTGGCCGTGACAATCAGGCTATTAAGCATGGCGCTCGAGCGCGCACCGCGCTGCGTATTCGAGAATAGCCATGCCTTGCGACCAAGTACAAATAGTTTCACTGAGCGTTCCGCCCGATTGTTATCTATCTCGCAAGCAGGGTCGTTCAGGTAAACGCGCAGTTTTTTCTCTTCGTTTAAACTGTATTGCATCGCTTCACGAAGTTTGCCGGTACAGCGGTTCTTGTTGGTTTTGCAGAACTCGAAATACTGGTCACAGACCGCCAAGCTTTTGGTTTGTCGAGCGGTCTGTTTCTGGCAGAATAGAAACCAGCCACTGTGGAAGTTAAGAAATCTGCCAGATGGAGAATAAAAACTCCACTGCCGCGCCCCCGAATCATGTATCCTTTTAGTTAGCCTAAAAACTGAAAGGAAGATCGGAGATGTTGACAATGGAGCATATCTATCATATCAGGTATGAGTATTTCGAGAAAGGGAAAAGCAAACGGGAAATTTCCAGGACGACCGGGCATGCCCGTGAAACGGTAGCAAAGTATGTCGAGCAGGAGGATTTCAGCTTGCCCCAGCCCGTCAAGCGCAAACGCCGGAGCAAGACGGACCAGTACCGAGACCAGGTTTGGGAGTGGCTCATGGCAGACGAAACGGCACCGCGCAAGCAGCGACACAGTGCCATGTGCGTTTACAGACGGCTGAAGAAGCAGGCCGCGGCTGACAATAAGCCTTTCGATGTTTCGGACCGCGCGATTCGTGATCTGGTAGCGGATCTAAGGCTTGAGCTGGGTCAGCAAAAGCAGGCATCACTGCCGCTGCTGCATCCGGCGGGCGAAGCACAGGTGGACTTTGGCACCACCTACTTCTATGAAAAGGGCAGCTATTACGAAGGCAGCCACCTGGCGCTGACGTTGCCACATTCGGATGCAAAATTCACTCAGCTCTTCAAAGGTGAGAACTTCGAATGGCTGGCGCAGGGCCTGAAGAATATCTTTGAGCACATTGGATATGTACCGACGGTTATCCGGTTTGATAATATGTCGACTGCAGTCAAGGCAATTAAGGCGCAGGGAGACCGTGAAATCACTGATAACTTCCGGCGCCTGCAGTGCCATTATGGATTTGACAGTAATTTTTGCAACCCGGCATCGGGGCATGAGAAAGGGTCGGTGGAGAACTCCTTAGAATTTATTAGTTATGATTTCCTTTTTGCTAAAGCTCTTCATCTAATCGCTCATTACTGTTGCTTGTTCTCAGCCGCTTGCTATAAGGCGTTCCCGGCGACGCTTTCTTCTTCAGTGTCATCCGGAATTTTCCTGATGTTCCTCGCCAGAACATAATAGATCACCGCACCGAATAGCAGCGGTGTGATCATGACAAAATACATCTTGCTGTATCCGAGCCAGGTGGCGATGATGCCTGCTGAGAGGCCGCCGATGCCGATGCCCGCGTCAAAGCCGGTGAAAAATGTCGCGTTTGCCGCGCCCCGGCGGCTGGCCGGCGCGTTGACGACGGCCATGGTCTGGAGACTGGTCTGAACAGTGCCGTAGGCCATGCCCTGGAGTACGGCGGCGACCAGGAACACGGGCAGCGAAGTCGAGCGGGAGAGCACGATCACGGAAGCGACCATCAGGATAAATCCGGGGAAGACGGTCGCATTGAACCCCAGGCGGTCAATGATCCGGCCGATCAGCGGCCGTACCACGAACAGGGCGATGGCGTAGCAGGTGAAAAACAGCGCGACGTTGTCGATGCCTACGCTTCGCCCGTAGAGTGCCGCGAAACTGAAAACCGACCCGATGACGATGCCGACAAAAACCATGACAATGGTCGGCCGGACAGCGGAGCGCTCATAGGGGGCAAAGCGGTTGCTGGTTGACTTTTCGACTTGGGGGAAGCGAATGATGATGGCAGCGATGAGGGCGACCAGCAACAATCCGAAGGCTGTGAATGTCATCGCCCGGTAGCCCAGTGCGTCCATGATGGTCAGCCCGATGACCGGAGAGAGCGCCAGCGACAGGCTCTGGGACAGGGTGAAGTAGCCCATGCCCTCGCCGAAACGGCGCTTGGGAATGACGTCGGTCGCGATCGTGTTGCTGGATGTGGTCGATGTTCCCCAGCCGAAGCCGTGTAGGAATCGAATAGCCAGAATGACGGCGACAAACGGGAAGTAGCTGTAGAGGGCAGTCAGGCTGGAGATGATGA
This sequence comes from uncultured Saccharofermentans sp., assembly GCA_963675845.1. Lineage (GTDB taxonomy): Bacteria > Bacillota > Clostridia > Saccharofermentanales > UBA5734 > UBA8949. The sequence goes on from OY776634.1 coordinate 1,976,341, forward strand.
CGATGCCGACCAGCAGGACGCCGCGTCGTCCTGCGTGATCCAGTTTGTAGCCGGCCAGTGGCCGAGCCAGCAGGGCGGCAACGGTGGACAAGGCGGTGCTGACACCGACGATGGTATCGGAACCACTTAATTCGCGGAGGAAAATGGGCAGGCTGGACAACTGCATCTGCCAGCCCAGGAACAGCAGGACGTTGATCAGGGCGATACCGATGAAGCTTTTGGTCCACAAGGGCGTTTGGGGTCGGATCATGTTCTTGATACCGGTCCTTCCTGCGATTCAATGTTTTCGATAGCCTTGGTTTTTATGGCATCAGGCTGATGACCGTCAGTGCTGACCGTGAATTTCCAGGCCAGCAGAAGGTACAAAGCCAGACCGATAATGACAAAGATGATCAGAGACAGGACCATGGTCGAATAGCCCCAGGCCTGGGCCATATAGCCCGCGGCCAGGGAGCCGAAGCCGATGCCGCCGTCTAGGCCGGTGAAAAAGGTTGCGTTGGCAGCCCCGCGCCGCTCGTACGGCGCGTTGATCACGGCCATGGTCTGCAGGCTGGTCTGGGTCATGCCGAAACCGATGCCGAGCAGGGCGCCGCTGATTAGAAACATCGGCAGCGCGACTGCGCCGGATAGCAGGAACAAGGCAATGATGACCAGGACGAATCCGGGTAAAATGACTGTTTTGAAGCCGAATCTGTCGATCAGGCGGCCGATCAGGGTTCGGGTCAGCAGCAGCGCGCCGGCGTTAAAGGTGAAAAACAATCCGATGTTGCCGACATTGACTGAGGCGGCATAGAGCGTAATGAAGCTCAGTACCGCGCCAAATACGGCACAGACAAAAAAGACGATGATCGCAGGTCTTGCCGCGCTGATATCATACGGGGCAAAACCGGCTCGCCGACCAAGTGCGTTGGTATTTTTCTTGAACTTGATCCGGGTAGCCAGAAAAAACGAGAGCACCATCAGGGCGGCGGCACCGATTGTCATCCACCTGAAGCCCAGGGCGGACATCAGGGCCAGGCCGATCATCGGGGCGAACGCCATGCCGATGCTGTTGGTCAGGGCAAAATAGCCCATGCCCTCGCCAAAGCGGCTTTTGGGGATAATGTCTGTAGCCAGTGTCGAGCTGCCGGTTGAAGCCAGGCCGAATCCGAATCCGTTGATGATTCGGAAGAAAAGGAGCATGGCGATGAACGCGGCCAAACTCGTGATCGCAGTCGACGCGGCCATGACCAGCAGGCCGGCGAACAGGATCCATTTACGCCCGAACCGATCAATCGCAAGCCCGGAGAACGGCCGGATCAGGAGCGACGCGATCGTGAACACGACGGTGACCCAGCCGATGTGAGAATCGTTGCCGCCGATGTCCTTGATGAAGGTCGGCAGGGTCGGTATCATCATTGAGAAGCCAAAAGCCAGCACCAGGTTGATGATACTGATGCTGACAAATTCTTTGGTCCAGAGCGCGGCTTTCCCCATCTTATTCACCGTCCCGGCTGGCAAATTCCAGCGCGCCTGTCCGTTGCTTTTCCTGTTGAATATTGCTGAACATTTTGTTCATCAGTTCAAACGCCTGCCGGGTCTGCTCAGCTGTCAGCCCGCGAACCAGAGCCTTTCGGATGTCGAGAACCACTTGTTCAACCAGCGGCGCGGCCTGTCGTCCGGCCCTGGTGAGATACAGCCGGGTGAAACGCTTGTCCGATTCGTCCCGCTTCTTGCTGACATAGCCCAGATCGATCAGATGCCGGATCGCTTTGGCTGTGGTTGATTTCTCCATATGCAGCATCTCGCAGATTTCCTTCTGGGTGATGCCTTCCTGCTGCCAGATCACCCAGAGAAAAATATGGTTGCCTGATCGGATCGGCAGATCCCGCAATCTGTGATTGATCAAGCCGACGATATTTCGGTAGATCGCGGCGTTCAGCTGTCCGATTTGCTCCATTCAGTTTGCCCCCAATAATTTCAGCAGATAATTTTATTGGCTCGATTATACAGTATAATAGTTGACTGTTCAACTAATCCTGTGCGGAAGATCACCCGGGATGTCATCCGAAATGAACCGCCTTGGACACTTGGAATAGCCGGTCAGGACTGGTAAAATGACATAAATCCCATCGAAGAGAGGATGTGGCCGCATGATTCTATCCGGACTGGAGATCGCCAGGCACCAGGGCGACAAGATTGTCATTGAACCGTACGATCCCAAGCAGATCAACCCGAACAGCTACAATCTGAGGCTGCACCATGACCTTTTAGTCTACGATGAAGACATCCTGGACATGAAAAAGCCGAACAGGACGAAACCCCTGACCATACCGGAGGACGGGCTTGTCTTACAGCCCGGAAAGCTCTACTTGGGCAGGACCCTCGAATTCACGTCGACCCGGGATTTTGTTCCCATGCTGGAAGGGCGCTCCTCGATCGGACGGCTCGGTCTCTATATTCATGTCACAGCTGGTTTCGGGGATGTCGGCTTTGCCGGCTACTGGACGCTGGAGATCCACTGCATTGAGCCGGTCCGGGTCTATGCCGGTGTCGAGATCTGCCAGATCTATTACCATACCCTGCAGGGCGAATACGAGCAATACAGCAGCGGCAAATACCAGAACAACACCGGTATCCAGCCGAGTATGCTCTACCGGGATTTTGAAGCGAAGGATTAATCGCCGACTTGGATGCGCAGAACGGTCTTGAGCTTGCCCGGTGCTGTTTTTCTAGCATCGGTCAGGTAGATTTCACGGTGCCGTCGGCTTTTTCGAACCAGCTGGTTCTGCCGGCAATAATCGGCCATGAGCTGAAAGCTTTCAGGCTCCCGGTCGTAGCTGCCCAGGTGCAGCATCTGGACACATAACCCCTCCGTCAGTGTTTTGAACCTGACCTGGTCCAGCAGCTCGCTGGGCTTTTTGCGTTGGGCCCTGGCCAGCATCTCAGCGGCAAAGTCCGGCGTTACGAATTCAGGCTGTCGGATCATCAGCTCGAAGACCAGGTCGTCCTTGTCGAGCGTGCCGCCGTCCTTTTGCCTGCCCGCTTCGCTGAGATCCCAGATCCCTTCCAGCGGGTAGACCGTATAGTCAAAATAGCCGTCCGGCGCCAGGCCGGCCTTAGCGGACATTCTGACGGTGTAGGATATGGCATACAGTGCCTCGATGACCTTCGGGAACTGTGGGCCGTTGGGATTGCCCCGGCCCTGGATGGTGAAGAAATTGAAAGGGGGAAGTTTCAGCATTTGCGGCTGGACCCCGGGCAGGTAGATGTCCCGTTCGTGTTTTCGCCATTCATGTTTCATCGGGACGCCTCCAACGATCTAATCCAGGCTGCTAGGCTACTCATCCACCGGCTCCACAATGACCTTGGCCCCTTCAACATGAATGACCTTGACGGGTGTCCCTTGGTCAATGAACTCGCCGGCCGCGATGACATCAATCCGGCGGCCATCGATTCTGACTGCCCCGGCTGGCCGCAAATCGGTATAGGCGACACCGAGCTGACCCAACAGATTTTTCTTGCTTTCGGGAAGATTGACGTATCCGGCTTCGCTCGTTTCCGCCTGCTCGAGGACGAGGCGACGAACAAATCTGCTGTGGCCGAAAAACTTGATGAAGAGCGGAACGGCAACAACGGCAACGACAATGGCGATCAGGAGGTAGAGGATACCCTGGCTCAGGCTGGGCGCCGCCAGCACAATGCCGACCATCATGGCCAGCGCGCCGGCAATGCCGAACACCCCGAACCCGGGGACGATCAATTCGACCACAATCAGCACGGCGCCGGCGATGAAGATCACGATTGACCAGAGGTTGGTGTAGCCGGCGATGAAACCGCCGGAGAAGTACAGCACGAAGAAGACGATGCCGACGATGCCGGCGCCGCCAAATCCTTCGGTGAAAAACTCGACGACAAAGGCCAGGGTCCCGATCGCGAGCAGCAGGGCGGCGACTTCGGTGCTGGTCAGGAACTGAGCGATTCGCAGACGGAAATCCGGTTCATCTTCGACCAAGACTGCATTTTGCCAGCCTAGTTTGGTTAAAAGATCATTGCGGCTGTTCACCAGCAAGTCGGCATAGCCCACCTGGCTGGCCTCTTCCGCGGTCATATCCAGGATCTCGCCCTCGCCGACCAGCCCTTCGATTGCCAGGGATTCGTCGACCATCGCTGCCGCGATTTGAGGATCACGGCCAGTCCGTTCAGCGGTTGTCCGGAACTCGCCGCTGACATAGGCGACCGTCTTTGAATCCGACGGGTTGGGCTTGGCGGCTCCCAGGTGGCTGCCCGGCGCCATCGCGATCGTATCCGCTGCGATGGAGATCAGGGCGCCGGCCGAAATGGCGCGGCTCTGGATATAGACAACGACCGGCACTTCGGATGAGAGGATCGCGTCGCGCATCTCAACCGCCGCGTCGACACGACCGCCGAACGTCTTGATGTCGATGATGATGCCAAGCATCCCCGAGTCATTGGCCTCGTCGATCTTGTCTTCGAGGAAGGCTGCCATGGCCGGCGTGATTTCACCGTCAATCGGGATTACCATGACCGTGTTGGCCGGATCACTGGCCGCTGAAGCCGTGGCCGGCAGCAGAACGGCCAGCAGGATCAGGAGCAGGGCGAAAATCTTGAGTTTTGAACGCACGGGCCAAGTCTTCATAGCAGTCCCTCGATTCATTGTTTGTGACACCATTTTACCATAGCTCGCCGGCATCAGGCTCTGGTTGGAATAAAATTGGCGTACTTGACGCTCCAAATGGTATAATCCACCCGGTAAGCGTTCTGCCTGAAGCAGAAACTGGAGGAACCCCCATGACAAAGCAACGCCCGATCTCAGCGGTTATTTTCGATATGGACGGCCTGATGTTCGACACCGAACGCATCGCCCTGATGGCCGATATCCAGGCCGGCAAGGTGATGGGCTACGACCTGGCCGAAGACTTGGTTGTCGGGACGGTCGGCTTGAATCTGGACGATACCCGACGCTACTATCTAAATCATTTCGGCCCGGACTATCCGTTTGACGCCATCCGCAGCCTGCGCTATGAGATCGCCGGCGCATTTATCCAGGACCACGGCCTGCCGGTCAAAGACGGTCTGCTCGACTTGCTTGATTTTCTAAAACGACATTCGATTCCCCGGGCGCTGGCCACCTCATCCGATCGCGACAAGACACAGGGCTATTTGGACATGGCTGGCATTGGCCATTATTTCGGCGCGATTGTCTGCGGCGGCGAGGTCGCGCGCGGCAAGCCTGAACCGGACATTTTTCTCAAGGCTGCTGAGCAAATTGGCGTTGACCCTGCCGGCTGCCTGGTGCTGGAAGATTCGGAGCATGGTATCCTGGCCGCATCCAGGGCCGGCATGTTGCCCGTCGCAGTGCCTGATCTCAAGCAACCGGCAGCCCAGATCCTCAAACTTGCGACCAGAACATGTTCCACGCTGCTCGAGGTCCGCGACTATCTTGAGACGCTGTTGGCCTGATTCGATCCAATCGGGAATTCTTGGCGCGATCGATGACAAGGCGCGTGTCGCCGCTAAAAAAAACGGGCAGCAGCTGCTGCCCGTTTTCGATTAAAGACATTGATCTTTGCTGATTTGATTCATTTCATGCTTGCCTTAGCGGTAGATGTAGTCGCCGTCTGCGTATTTCGGCGGGATGACCGGAATCTGTAGGAAGGCGTCGTACTGTCCGCCGGTGTGGATGATATGGCGGCCATGGTTGTCGGTGTCCCAGAACAGGGGCTCAAACCAGTTTTCGCGGATATAGCGGCCGGCGACCTGGACGCGGATCTGCTGACCCTTGTGCCAGATGCGGCTGGTCGGCCAGATCTCGATATCCACTGGAACAATTTGACCCGGTGACAGCTTTTCATCGACAACATGAGCCTGAACCGGCTGGAAGTCGGTCGACAGTTTCTCGTCCAGTTTACGGCGCGACACGCGCATCTTGCCCCAGGCGCCGGGATGCGGCTCGCCCAGAACCGTGATCGGCAGCCAGTCACCGGTGGTGCTGAGCTTCTGAACATTGATGAACATATCCATGTCATCGTGACCGTCAGCCTCGACCCAAAGGCGGAGCTTGAGGAAGCCGGTGATTTCGGTCTCTTCTTCAAACTTGTAGTCGAAGGTCACCTCTTCGGTCTCGGCATCGTAGCTGATCTTGCTTTCGGCGGCGACCGGCGCGTCCTGCATAGCCTGGTTTGCCGCGTCCAGATATAGTTTGCGATACTCGGTACGCTTGAGCGGGAAAGACGTTTCAGACCGGTCAGTCTGGTAGTCGCAGTCAAACGCATCCTGGATTTCAAGGCGGACCTTGGGTGTGAGCTCCCAGCCGTTGCGCTCCAGCTTGAGGTAACGATCGAAGAAGAGTTCGAGGTCGGAGAGATACTTGTTGCAGTAAGCATCCGGCCACTCAAATTCGCGATGCGCCCGGAGCCATTTCTTGGGCGAGCGGATTTTGCGGAACGCGTTGATCGAGCCGCGCAGGTGGAAGTGATTCCAGCAGGCCGTGGCATAGACCGGCAGCTTGATCTTTTTAAAATTGGGAATCTTGTCCTGCCAGTAGGTGTTGTTGATAAACGGGTACTTCTCGGCATTCAACGGCGTTGAGTCGACATAGTTATAGCCGGTCGCGTCCCGAAGCACCATCTTGACGAAGCTGGTCGCGGGGATGCCGCCTTCCATCAGGCTTTCACGGTACATATCGGACGTGCCTTCCCAGGGCGCGATGCATTCCAGATGCGGCGGCTGTTCGGCCGCGATGCGCCACTGGGTCATGGCGACGCAGCTGTTGCCGGACAAGCCGACGCGGCCGTTGCACCAGTCCTGCTCGGCGATCCACTCAATGAAGTCATAGCCGTCACGACCGTCCTGTGTGCCGAACTGGATGAAGTCGCCTTCGGAATGGCCGATACCGCGCGGGTCGACATTGGCGACTGCATAGCCTTTGCGGCACCAGTAGCCGGGGTCGGCGGATTCGAACTTGGCCATGTTGGACACGGTCGAAGACGGAACGCCCATGATCTTCCACTCGCTCTGGGCATCGAACGGGCGCTTGCCATAGAAGCTCCACGAGACGATGACCGGCAGGTTGGTTTCGCCTTCCGGGCGGTAGATGTCCGCGTAGATGGTGATACCGTCACGCATCTTGACCGCAACATCCTGGTCACAGACAATGCCGTCTTCCGGGCTGTAGGTCCGCTGGTTCAAAGGGGACATGAACTTGCAGCTCTCACGGTCCTCGGGGGACATGGCATCCAGTTCCTCCTGGGACTTTGGATGCATCATCTGGAGCATCAGGACGTCGAGTTCCTCGTCGCCGTATTTGATTTTCTTGGTTATCACTTTGCGTTCTGCCATATCTTCACCTCGTTTATTTGATTTCAGACAGTCTTTTAAAGAATAACATCTTATATATCAGACTTCTAGGACACGAGTCGGTCATGGTGTCCGAATAATGATGATTTCACAACCGAATTCAGGTATAATCCTGGAGAAGAGGATTCAAACAAGCAAGCTTCGAGGAGGGTGCTATCCATGGTCAACCAACCCAACAACGCGAGATCGGCGGCCAGCCGTCAAGCGATTGAAGCCGCCCTGATTAATCTCCTGCAAGACCGGGACCTGTCAGCGATATCCGTCAAGGCTATCTGCAGTCAGGCTGGGGTGTCGAGAAGCACTTTCTATTTGCATTACGACAATATCGACGCCCTGATCCAATCCGTTGAGCGACGCTTTGAACAAGATCTTTTGCCCTATTTTGATTACAGAGATACCCGTAAGGCGGGCAGCGAGGTTCAATCGCCGTATTTGAGCTGTACACGCTGGTTCGAGTACTGCCTTAAACACGCTGCCTTCCTGCGCGCGATCCTCGGACAGTATGGCGACCACGGCTTCGAATACCGGCTGCGCGAGCGTCTGCGACGCGAAGTTGACGAGATGATGGACTATGACAACATGCCTCAGGACAAAAACCGCAAATTCATTCTCGAATGCATGGTCGCATCCATTCTGGCGCTGCTGCACTGCGCGCTGGAAGACGACTCCAGCCTGGAAACCCAGCAGATCGCCTTCATTGCCAACATCATGCGCGAAGGCCCGGTGATTCTCAAGCGCCAGGAACTGGGTTTGGCTGACGGGCACACCTGAGTGAAAGCGCTACAAAACAATCACGCGATTCGCTAACCTATGGTAAAATAGGCCTAAGATCTCTGCCATAACAATGCATTAGCGACAGATTATAAGGAGATGACAGCATGAGACGACCAAGCTCAATTTTTTCACACCCGACCTTCAACAAAATCCGAATAATCATCCTCATCCTGGCGATCGCTATCTCAGTTTCAGCTTGTACACCGACCGGCGCAATTGATTCAAGCGAGAGCCGTGAAGCTGTTGAAGCTGCGCTCAAGGCGGAAATTTCGCGGCTAGAGGCTGAAATTGACGGCATGGCCGAAACCATCACCAGTTTGGAAGATCAAATCCGCCAGGGCATGGATGTCAATACTACCTATTCGATCGAGGCGATTATTGAACAGATGGCGGACCGTTCAAACACTGTGGAGATCTTTTCCGCCAACATCAATTCCGTCAGCAAAGGCACTATCGATGGACGACGCTATTATGAATTTGACATCATCCGCCACCGGCCGGGCTGGGGCTGGGAAATCACGCTTGACGAAGAAGAAGAGGGTTATCCGATAGCGGATCAGGTTCGTTCGACCATGGGCCTGGTTTTTGAATTCAAGCGTTATGATGATCCCCAGGACCTGATCAATAAAATCCAGGGCTATGACCCGTCAGACCGCTATAATTTTCTGATGATCAACGACAATGTCGTCTTCATCAGTCCGGAAATGGGTCCATGAACAACTGAAAGCAATCGCATCTTTGGAGCAGACATGAACATGAGACATCTCAGACGAGTTACAGCTATGCTGAACTTTTCCGCAGCCGTTGGTTTTTTCACCGCCTATCTGATTGGCGGCTATTCAACTTTTGCCACGATCGCAGGATTGTGGCTGTCAATCGGGCTGTTGAATGTAGCGATTGACAGCCGGCAGCAGAAGATTCAGCAATAACCACAAGAAATCATAATATCATAAGATTTGCATCGACAGCACTGAATAGCACAAGGAGACAATGCATGCTGAAGACTAAATGGAGAAGAACCGTTTTTATCGCCATTGTTCTGACAATTGGCTTGGTCTTGACCGGCTGTTACTCAGATCCGATCCTTGAACAGACGACTTCAACAAGCCCGGGCAGCCAGACTGGCGATCACAGCCGTGAAGAGATAGAATTGGATGGCTGGGGTGACTGCGGCCTGTTCGAGTCGGCAAAAACCCTATCCACTGACACCTGGCAAGAAGCGTCATCCGACGAAGCCGGGATATCGGTCAGGTATCCTCAAAGCTGGCAGTGCGAAATACTGCCATACATTCCAGCAACATCCTCCCACGAGGCCAGCCTGATGTGGGGTCTCGAACTGTTCCTGGAAGGATCTGAACCCGGCCATGAATTCATTTCGGTTGTCAAGTTGCAAAGCAAAGCCATCGGCTGGCTATCCTATCCGCGATATGACGTGCAGATTAACGATCTGAACCGTGCCCAAATGGCCTACCAAAGATTTGATGGCGAGTACGCCATCTACATCGCGTTCAACGACCATATAGACCATGCGGTGGTTATCCGGATCACTGAGGATCACTTTGAGCAGCACCAGTCTGATATTCTGGGCATCTTGTCCAGCATATCGTTTGAATGAGCCGGATTGGAGCAGCCTGACCGGTAACCCTTCATATTCGACCACTCACAAGAGCATATTGACCACTAAACGAACGCCCCGGTTTTTCTGATATTTGTTGTGCTACGATCAGGCTGTCCAAAAAAGACACCGAACTGACCATCGGCACAACAAATCAAACGGGGTGGTACCATGATACGAAATAAGCAATCGGTAATCGAGAAAAATCAAACCAGTCGGCAGACCCGGAGCAAACAACGCCATGAAAAGGTTGACCCAAGACCTTGTGTTTCAGGCTGCTGGCACGTCAATTCCAGGCAGGATGTCAGGCTTTTAGCCGAAATGACCATGGCCTGTTCCAGGATTAAGCTGCCTTGAGCTAATCGGCTGAAAACGCTTCAGCCAGTTCAAACGGAATTAGGTTCGCGTTGATTATCGCGGCCAGCCCTTCGGAATCTGCCAGCTCATGGATGACGACCTGGTTTTTGTCCACTTCAGACATGTCGCCACCCTCCCACAATTTCTCGTCGTCCAGATAGACAGAGATGGACTGGCCGATCAGGCGGGCAGTCGCTTGGTTGAACTTTCTTCGGCCGTCGGCGTCAAAGCTGATCATGAGCACCGGCTTGTTGTCGTAAGGTGCAAGCTGGGATTCTGCTTGCAGGATATGGGTGCTGTCACAAATGACCGTGCCATCCGGCTCCTTGACGTCGGATCTTCAGGTTCCGCGCTCATAGCCTGGCAGGATCTCAATAGGATCAGAGCGATCAGGAGTCATAAAATGTGCAGTGCATTTCCAGATGATTTTTCCAGGAGAGCGTGATGATTTCTAGCCGATCCAGCGCATGCAGGACTCGGTAAGCTGCCAGGTGTCATCCGGGCGCTCGAATTTGAAGCGCATACCAGTTGCGCCTGTGCCTGATCGATACTTGGATGCGTCAAAGATCCATTCGGTGCCTGGTTGTCTGGGTTCAACAGTGCTCAGGATTCAATCTTCTATATCGGTAAATCCAGCAGGTTGAGCATGCGGATGGTTGCCTTGATCGCCGATGCCGCCTGGTCGCTGTCCAGTCCCTTGGTCTTGAATTCGCGATCCAGCTTCCAGGTAATGACCGTCTCGACCAGCGCACTGGTCTGGCCGCCGGGTGGGATGGTGACCACATAATCAATCAGGGCGGGGAGCTGAATATTCAGTCGGTCGAATATTTTGTTGAGCGCTTTCATGAAGGCGTCGTACTGGCCGTCACCGGTCGAGGTTTCTTCATAGACCTGGCCGTCGATGTTGATGCTCAAGGTTGCGATCGGGCTCAGGTTCAGGGCATGGCACATATAGTAGTTTTCAATCTTGATCCGTTCCTGAACCGGTTTGCTGCCGATGACCTCGGCAATAATGAACGGCAGTTCGTCCTGGGTGATGGTTTCCTTTTTATCGCCCATCTCAACAATCCACTCGGTGACCTTGGCCAGATCCTCCGGATTGAGCTCAATGCCGAGCTCCTGCAGGTTTTTGAGCACGCTGGCCTTGCCGGAGGACTTGCCTAGGGCATATTGACGGTTGCGGCCGAAGCGTTCGGGGATCAGGTCATTGAAGTAGAGGTTACCTTTGTTGTCGCCGTCCGCATGGATGCCGCTGGTCTGGGTGAAGACATTTTCGCCGATGATCGGCATATTGGGCGGGATGCGGATGCCGGAGAATGCTTCGACCAGGCGGGCGATCTTGTAGATGTTGCTCTCCTGGGCTGATATCTCATAGTCCTTCATGTGGTCGTTGATCAGGCCGATCACGCTGGACAGCGCAACATTGCCGGTTCGCTCGCCCAGGCTGTTGACGGTTGTATGAAGGCCCCTGGCGCCCGCGTGGATCGCGGACATGCAATTGGCCAGTGCGAGTCCGTAGTCATTGTGCGGATGGAAGTCGAAGTGCAGATCAGGGAACCGGCTCGTGATCTGGCTGATGTAGTCATAGGTCTCTTTCGGGTTCAGGATGCCCAGCGTATCCGGCAGCATGAAGCGCTTGATTGGAGCATTCTGGAGCTGTTCAATGAAATTGAAGACATATTCTGGTGACTGGCGCATGCCGCTGGACCAGACCTCGAGATAGACATTGACCTGGATGCCGTGGCTTGCGGCCAGATCAATGACCTGGCGGATATCAGCGATGTGCTCAGCCGGCGTCTTGCGCAGCTGTGTTCGGACATGCTCATACGAGCCCTTGCATAACAGGTTGAGGACCCGGCACTGAGTCTTTTGCAGCCAGTCAATGGTCTTGGTGCCGTCAACGAAACCCAGAACCTCCAAGCGGTCCAGGTAGCCCTTTTCCTTGCACCAGGCTGCCAGCTTGGCGACGGCTTCCAGCTCGCCCTTGGAAACCCTCGCTGATGCGATTTCAATGCGGTCAACCTTCACGTCCTCTAAAAGGATTCTGGCAATATTGAATTTCTCACTGGGTGAAAAGGCGACGCCAGGTGTCTGTTCGCCATCGCGCAAAGTCGTGTCCATGATTTCAATTCTCATTCTATATCCCCCGATGCCTTGAAAAGACTTGTTTTCTGAATCTATTATATCGGTTTTTGAGGCAAGATGACCAGTGGCTTGTAGATCAGATATTGATTCAAAATATTACCACAGCCTTCTGATCATGTAAAGATCACACGATTATATCCTCAACTTATCGGCTGACGAGCCATTCGGACCTTGCGCTGCTACTTGAACCGGAACTGTTTTTATTCGGGCAATATTTAGTGTATGATAACAATATATTGGCATCACAGGACACATTGTTTTTATAAGGACAGCATAGCATGACATCACATTTATTGAACAATGGCGACAACAACCAGCCCCATGTAAGCAAGCCTTCAAGACAAATTGATTGGCCTTCACTTGGCGTCTTAATCACGATCGGAAGCCGGTGGATCAGATGAGATATCTGGCGATCGATTTTGAAACCGCCAATGCCAGGCGCTCCAGCATCTGCGCGTTTGGCTATGCGCTGTTCGAGGACCATCAGCTGCTGGATACGGCTTCCTTTCTGTGCAAACCTTATCCCAACGACTATGATGACCGCAATGTCCAGATTCACGGCATTTCCAGCCAGGACACAGACGGCTTGCCCGGATTCGAGCGGCACTTTGAACTGCTTAGCCGTTTCGCTCCGGATTTTCTGGTTGCGCACAACGCGTCGTTTGAAGCCAGCTGCATCAGGAGCTGGTGTGAAACCCAAGGGTATCCGGTCGATCTCCTGCCGTTTGTCTGCACGCTGAAGATCTCAAGAAACATCCATCCTGGCATGACACACAAACTGTCGAGTCTTTGCCGGCTCTATTCGATCCCGCTCGTGCATCACGATGCCGGATCCGATGCGCTGGCCTGCGGCATGCTGCTGCAGCGCCTGGCAGCCGACTTTGATCCGAGCGGAGATATTGCCCTGCTCAGAGATCAGTTTGGTCAGGACTGCCCGAAGGCTGCAAAGTCCAAAGCTAGCTTTGCCATCGAGCGATCCGGATACCGGGCAGATCGGATCCGACCGTCGCAGGTGTTTGCGGATGCTTTGGATGCGCTGGATGAACAATCGCCACTTCATGGACAGCATATCTGCATGACCGGCGCGTTGGATTTTGCCTCGCGGTCGGGCGCGGCAAAACTTGCGGCCAACCGTGGCGCGATCAACCAGGATACGGTTTCACGCAAGACGAATATCCTGGTGATCGGTCCGGACGAGTACGCTCGATACTGGCAGGGGCATAAGACGAACAAAATTCAAAAGGCCGAGCGCTATATCGAGCAAGGCCAAGTCATTGAACTGCTGGATGAACAAGGATTTTGGAGACGGCTGGGAATTGATCCTTGCGAAACAGGCAACAGGAGGCGTCTATGAAGACATCAACCCCATTGGGCAGGATCGTGATGCAAATAACAGGTCTGCTGGCTGTGCTGGCAGCCCTGGTGATCAATGTCTGGGCCAGACTTGAAATCCAGGAAATCTTGAAAACCGTAGTCCACAGACGATTGGAATACTACCTGCTCGAAACCGCTCTGGCTGTCTTGGCAGGCCTTGCTGCCGGTTTATTGCTCAGACCGCCGCGATTCAAGATCGTTGCGGCCTTCATGACGGTTGTCTTGCTGCTGCTCACCCTGCTGCCGTGTGCCATCTACTGGTTTCCGCTCGTATTTATATCACGGTCATTGATGAACCTCACCGAAATTACAGATATCGCAGCCGTGCTGTTTGGCATTTTCCTCGTTTTGTGGATCAAGGCTGGGTTGAGCGGGCGAAAAATGAAGAAACACCCCAAGACAGACAACAGACAGGAGGACTTATGAAAACCTTGAAAAGACACATTCCGACAATCCTTTCGGCGATCGGCATCGCGTTGATCATGTATTTTCTGCGCCAGTTTTACCTGGATTTTCTGATTGCTGCCAATCGCTTGGAATTTCCCGCCTTTGACATCTATCGCGCTATTCTTTCGGTCGGGATGATTCTAATCGGCTGGCTAGTTGAATTGAGGCGGATCATCGCAGGGTTCATCAAAGGCTTTCGGATCAATATTTTGCTGCTGGTTATCTCTTTACTGCTGGCAGCAGTATTATTCATTCCTTATGAAGTAATGAGTCGTATCACCGGAATGGGATTTTGGTTTGACATCATGCAACTTGGAATTTTTCGAAGCGCATGGGGTATCCTGGCCGGTATCGGGATGATCCGGGCGATCACCAAACCTGTGGCATAGCGGGGCGATCATTCACCGGTCTTGCTGGCTGTTGGCGTGCTTTCTGCGCCCTTTCAGCCAAAACCAAACGATCAGGCCTGCCAGGACAAGCAGCCCGATGCCCGCCAGAAGGCCGGGCAGCCATCGGCTGGTGCCGGCACCATCGTTAGAATCGACTATTGTTGTGCTTCCCTGAGTCGGAGTGAAATCGGATTGAGCGGCCTCACAGGCTTCGATGGCCTGCTGCTCGGTGTCGAACATGGCGCCGCCGCGCTGTTCGCATTCGGAAATGGGAACGAAATCGACCTGGCCGTTGGCGCAGCACCAGACTTCATCTTCGGGCGCCTGTTCACAGGCTTCGATGGCCTGCTGCTCGGTGTCGAACATGGCGCCGCCGCGCTGCTCACATTCGGAAATGGGAACGAAATCGACCTGGCCGTTGGCGCAGCACCAGACTTCTTCTTCGGGCATCTGTTCACAGGCTTCGATGGCCTGCTGCTCGGTGTCGAACATGGCGCCGCCGCGCTGTTCGCACTCGGAGATGGGAACGAAATCGACCTGGCCGTTGGCGCAGCACCAGACTTCTTCCTCATATCCTGTGGTTGTTTCAGCCGGCGGCGATGGATCGGTCTCGCTCGCGCAGGTTGTGACGACCTGCAGGCAATTGTTGCTTTCGTTGGACTCCTGGATGATGTTGTCATCCTCATCTAAATCACTCGTATCGGCACACACCCGGATTGTCATGTTGCAGACTAGATCGATGCCCTGGCTGCCGACATCAAATTCACCTGAATACTGCTGGCCAGGTGCCAGTGTAGTCGGAACAGTATGCATGAAAGATTGCGCGTTGCCATTTTGGATGTAGATGTACTGAACAGAAAACCCGGCTGCGGCTGATTCCTGACCGGCATTTTTGACTGTGAAGCTGATGATATCGGCAGTCAAATCATACCCGATGCCAGAAATGATCAGATCCGGCAGATCCGAAGCTGTTGTTGCAGAAGGGTCCCGATCCCAGAACTTGTTGCCTGTTTTGACCAGGCTGTCAATCGGGGCTTGATACTCAATCCAGTTCGGGTTTCTGACGATGCCATCGACAGTGGTCGCGCCGACCGATTCATAACCGGTTGGATCAGTCTCAGCAATCCGGTAATAGTCATATAGGGTTGTGACCTCGAGACCAAACCAGCCGCTGGAATTAGTTGTCGTGCTGCCGATCAGGGATCCGCTGTCCGGATACGGGTTATGGGCTCCGAAAACCGAAACGCTGACACCCGCCAGCGGCTGGCTTTCATCGCCGACTTCGCCCGCATAAACACGACCAGACAATGTGTAACTGGCTACGGCAGAAGTTCCTTGAATTGGATAGGCGCAAACAGCGGCAAAGATGATTGCCAGAATCAAGACAGCGGTTGTTTTGAAACGTGTTGTGCTCTTGTGCTTCATAGGACATTTCCCATTCAAAAAACATGATTGCACAACCTGCTCTACACAATTCAATTATAACACGAACACGTGGAATTGATACTGAACCTGTTGGCTTGAAATGGCTGGGCAGGCCGGTGCCTTTGGCCGGAGCAGTAAAACCCGGAGCCATTGCGCGAATTGAAGGGAAATGGTCAATACAAAACCAATATTGACAGCTCGTGACTGAATCGATATCATATCTATTGAACTATATTAACAACTATATGAATGAATTTTGGGAGGACAGTATGGACAAAGTTGCAGCAATCCTGATCACATTTTTCCTGGGCGGTCTGGGCGTACACCGCTTCATGGCCGGTAAAATCGGCACTGGTGTCCTGTGGCTGTTAACTGGCGGCTGCTTTGGCATCGGCTGGCTCGTCGACTTCATCATGGTCTGCGTCGGCAGCTTCACGCAAAAGGATGGCACCATCTGGACCAAAGAATAAGTTGAACCAGTATGCCACGCAATCGATCATGGATTGAAGAACAGCACCTGCCTTCACGATATCAATTAAGTGGAGAGCAAGTGCTGTTTTCGGTCAGGCTGTGATGTTGGATCAACATCAATTTATGTTCAATTTGCGTCAAGCCATTCATTACATGGCCGGATCAATGGACAAGTCGAAGTCAAACCGATTCATCTGTTGACTGTTTGGATTATAATGGGAATGAACCTCGTGCTATCCATCTCACCACCTTCGCTAGGCTTAGAGGTGGGAGAATTTCACACGTTTTGTTAACTCCAGTCCGATTAGAAATGACACATGCCGGAGGTTTGGCTATGAAGCGTATCCTGATGTTAACCCTGATCTGTACCCTGTTTCTAGCTGGCTGCGCGCAGCAGCCCCGCTCTCCTGAGATTTTGAAATTCGCAATCGACCACGCCGATGACCTGACCATCGGTTATGTTGTATCCAGCTATGCCATGGTCGGCGCCGACCAGGTTTCGATCGACCAGCTGGTCGAAGAGCTGAACGCGCTGGCGTTTGACGAGACCGACAGCCAGCTGGATGCCGAGCATGCGCTGATCGTGACTTTGTCAGACAAAGGCGAACAGGTCGCCAGTTTTATGGTCGACGAACAAGGCATCTTCCTGATCAATGGCTCTGGCAAGCGATATGAGGTATCCAGCGGCGATTTCAGCTACGCGAGACTGAAACGGCAGTATGACCAGAGCCGGCCGACAGGTCTGGAACCTCAGCGTCAGCGGCTGCTGGACCTCGTCAACGGCATCATCCAGTATGATCCGGACCATCCGGACCTGTTGCTCAGCAGCAACCCCTACGACTATATTGAAGCGCACCAGGCGCTGTATGATCAACTGGTCTCAGGTGGTCAGAGCACCGCGGTCATCCTGATCGATATCCTGCGTGAATCGAATGAGTTTGGACTGGATAAGTACATCATGGCCCAGGCCTTGGCGGACATCACCGGCATCGACAGCGGACTGGACAAGACCTGGGCGAGTGCCGATGAGTGGCTTGAATTGTATGAGCACGAGATGGCGGGCGGCTGATATTATTCGATATGGTGCATATATAAGTGCAATATATAATAAATTGAACTATAGAGTGCAACAATATATATATTGCATTTAAAATAGCAATAAAATTGACAAGGTGATCGTCGCTGACCTATAATTATCTCGGAGGCGTCTATATGTATTGTGCCATTATCGGTGATATCAAGGCATCCAGAAGCATTGAAAGACGACATGAGCTTCAAATCAAGTTGAATCAGGTGTTAGTTCAAATCAATGCGTCGTATGCCGATGAAATCAAGTCACCCTTTCAGATCACGCTGGGCGATGAGTTTCAGGGGCTTCTGGTTCGGCCGGATGTCGTGATGGATATCGTTGAGCGAATTAAATTTCAGCTGTATCCGCATGCTGTTCGATTTGGTGTTGGCCTTGGTGAAATGTACACCGAGGTACACGAAATGTCTGCATTGGGATCGGATGGTCCGGCGTATTATGCTGCGCGTGACGCGATCGAGCAGCTTAAGAAGGCCAGGCACCGATACCAGCAGGTTCAATCAGACGTCTGCATACTCAGTCAAAACCAGCAGGATGCCTGGCTTCAGATCATCAACTCATCGCTCGCCGTATGCTATTACCTGGCATCCGGATGGTCAGATAAACAACGTGAGATAATTGAACTGGTGATGCTGCAGGATCTAACGCAAAACGAGGCAGCTGAACGCATCGGTATTGATCCATCGGCAGCCAACCGTCGTCTGGCGGCTTCCGGGTATATCTATTATCTGAAAACCAGGGAGTCAATCAACACAGCGCTTCAAGAGCTATGGAGGAGTATGACACCATGACAGACGTCTTCATTATTCTATTCGCAGCCCATTTAGTGGGGGATTTCTATTGCCAAAGCAAAGGCCTGTCATTGAAAAAGACCAACCAATACCGCTATGTTCTGTTGCATGGCCTATACTATGCCATCGCTGCCCTGGTTTTTCTGGTTTTCCAGCCAACCTTGGCGGTGTTGCTGTTGAGCCTGGGGTTCGCCGGGTTTCACCTGATCATTGATACCGGGAAGCTTTTCATTCTAAAAAGCACAAAGCTGAAAGGCATCAACCCAGGCAAATTCATGTATGCCGGAGACCAGATCCTCCATGTTGCCAGTCTAGTCTTGCTAGCTGCCGTGTTGTTTGACACTTTGCAGGTCAGACCGCTGTTCGCGAACTTTCTGATGCGCTACGATTGGTCAATGACCACAGTTGTCCGCTTGATCCTGTTGTTTCTATTGATTTTCAAACCGGCCAATGTGACTTTCCGAAATCTGTTCGGCCAGCTCAAGCCTGAAGACGATTTAGCGAAAGCCGAACAGGACAGACGCGCCGGTGCGGTTATTGGCAATATGGAGCGCCTTCTGATCGCGCTGCTGATGCTGCTTGGTCAGTACACCGCGATTGGCCTGGTCCTGACCGGTAAATCAATCGCTCGATACAAGAAGATTGCCGACGAGAAATCATTTGCCGAGTACTACCTGATCGGAACATTTTACAGCCTGATTGTTGTCATCGGACCCTTCATGATTTTGTGTTAGCTGCTCATCTAGAGCGATCTGTCTCTGCGATCGTTTGACACTTTTTCGATTACGGGCGTATGATGAAAACATCGATCATTCGCCTGTTTGTCAATAGGGGGTTTTTGCTTATGTCAGAAGAATCGCTGAGCGAGATGCGCCGCAAGAACACTGAGGAAAAACAAGCCGAGATGCCGTCCCTGATCAACATTATCACAGCCCTGGCCCAGCGGGACTGCTTCCCGTCGGACAAGCTGGTTCGCGTCCTGGACGGACACGACAATTTGCTGAGCTATCAGTTTGAATTTGCCAATCCCTGGTACGTCGCGCAACCTGTCTCGACGATCGAGAGTCTGAGGATCGAGATCGACGACCAGCCGGTTGGAACATGCGACCTGGCCCTGGTCATCCGAGACCAGATTGTCCCGATTGACGTTGCCAGGACGTTTCATGAACTCTGGTGGGGGTTTGCCGAGATCGCCCGGGTTGAAATCAAGGCTGGCGTCGTTCGTGAGCTTGCACCAGGATCCTGTGTTGACCTCAAGCTCGTTCTGGACATGAGGACAACGATCAATTACGGGCTCAAGGACAATCTGGCCCAATACGTCCTGAATCATAGACTGGAGGTCGAATAACATGAAAATCGGAATCAGCCTTTATACTTATGGCGCCGACCTCCATGCCCGGAAGATGACGGTTCGCCAGGCTATTGAACACGCGGCTGAGATCGGCTGTGACGGGGTTGAAGTCATCGGCGACCAGCATCTGGCAGGTTGGCCGAATCCGTCTCCGGCGGATCTTTTATCCTTTCGGGAATTGATTGAATCCAAGGGGCTGGAAGTCTCCTGCTTCAGCACTTATCTGGCCGATATGGTCCGCTCGGACCGGCATCTGACCACGGACGAACTGATTTATGAGGCCCAAAAGCATATCGTGATGGCCAGCCAGCTGGGCGCCAAAATCTGCCGCCCGATCTACAGCGCAGAATCCAAAGATGACCTGTTGCGGGTCATTGAGCCCTGCGTACCGCTTTTGGCTAAGCTGGGCGTGATCTGGGCGATTGAGGTTCACGCGCCGTACCCTCCGGCATTTTTCAATGAACTGATCCGGCAGATCGATTCACCGCATGTCAAGCTCCTGCCGGACTTTTCCTGCTGGCAGACGATGGGGCTGCCTACCGAGTACTCCAAAAACGATATCCAGAGCTTTATTGATATCCTGCCCTACGCGGTCTACTGTCATGGCAAGGCGCACATGTTTGACGAGAACGGTGAAGAGCCCGGCACCCCGTACCGGGAACTGCTGGGCGCCCTCAAGGACAATGACTTCAGCGGTTATGTGGTCTCGGAGTACGAGGGCTGGCTGATGGGCTATCTCGACAGCCGGACGATTGCCAAAACCCATGTCGATCTGCTTCGCAAGTATGGCAAGTAGGGTAGAAGGATCAAGTTCTGAATCATTGCATAACAACACCACAAGAGGGGGAACGCCCCATGCATTTGATGAAATATGTTCTGTGTGAAGACGGGTTTGAGAACCGGATGGCTGACGGCAAAGCTGTAGGGTTCAACGTCCGGATGAGAATCCCCTATTACCGGGGCGTGCCGCTCTCAATGGTCGAAGACATCCTGATTAAGGTTGACGGTGTGAGCTACACCGGCGCCGACCTCCTGTTTGAGGTGCGCGACGGCATATTCTCGATCGCCGAGATGCCAACCGTGGTCCGGCACCGCTGGCTTTACGGCGAAAAAGCAGTGGTCCGGGTCAACAAGCCCGGCGGTCTTGCGCCAGGCAGCCACCATGTCGAGGCATATGCCAAGCTGCGGATCAGCTATTTGCCGATCCAGGGCTTGGCCGGCGGCTTCGCTGATCTGGATATTCTCCAGAAGACCGTGACAGGAGAGTAAGGCTATGGCGATTAAACTTGGCGCATCATCATACAGCTGGCAGCTGTCTTATTATCTGGGTCAAATGACCCTGGAAGACTGCATCGCGCATCTTTCGAGCATCGGCGGGACGGGCTTTGAGCTGATTCCGGAACAAATGCTGCCCGGCGACAATTTCATGCGACTGGACCCGGGCTTCGTCGAGACCTGGTTCGAATGGATGGAAAAATACCGGATGGCACCGACCTGCCTCGATCATTTTGACGATTTCAATTTATACAAAAACCGCACCCTGACCTGTCAGGAGCAGCTTGACCTTTCGGAAAACTATCTGCTGATTGCCCAAAAACTTGGATTCGGCAGCATTCGGGTCTTGAGTACCACGCCATTTGATGTGCTGGAAAAAATGATCCCCATGGCCGAGCACTACGGCGTCAAACTCGGGCTGGAAATCCATGCCCCGCTGTCAATGAAATCGGACTGGGCGCGGAAGTGGCAGGAGATGATCGCCCGGACCGGTACAAAATTTGCCGGATTTATTCCGGACTTCGGCATTTTCTGCAAGCAGCCGCCCCTGATCTTCACCAACAACCTGATCAACCAGGGCGCGCGCCGCGAGATCGTCGACTATATTGTCGACTGCTATTCGAAAATTCAGCTTGAACGCATCCGTTCCAGCGATGGCGCGAAAAGTGTCAATTCACTGATGGACATCAGCGAAGACATTCTGGCGCTGGAGGAAGATGCAAGGGCAAAAGGCGCCACGGATCTGGAGCTCTCGATCTTCAGGATCCGCAACATCTACGACAACCCGCAGTGGATCGTCGATGTCCTGCCGTTGATCGTGCATGTACACGCCAAGTTCTATAACATGGTTGACAACGGCTCAGGCGGCTACACCGACCCCAGCGTGGACACCGAACGGGTTGTCCGGCTGCTCAGGGACCATGGTTATGACGGCTATCTCTCCAGCGAATATGAAGGGCCATTCTATTCGCTGCTGTTCGGCGGACACGACTCGCTCGATGCCCTCGAGGAAAAAGAAGCGGTCAGACGCCACCACGCGATGCTCAGATCGGTGCTCGAAGAATAACTGAAGGATTGTGCATAAAACCGTCTGTGCATGTGCGGCCGGTCTGTTTCGCAAGTCTAGTTTTGCTGGTTTCCCCAGTTGTCGGCGGAACAACTGTCGCGGCTCAAGTTACAGCATTCTATGGATATTACTAACGTCTTGAATCAGGTTCTGGTCCTCTTGCTGCTGATCGCAGTCGGATTTGCCTGCCAGAAGTTTTACATCATCAACCGGCAGACCCGAAAAGGCATCGCGGATCTTCTGCTCTATGTCGCCATCCCGGCTGCGACGATCCATGCTTTCAACAGGTCCTTCCCGCAGGAGTCCTGCTCGATGGCCTAGCCACGCCGCTGGCCAGGGTCTAGCTGCTCTAGCCTCAAGACAGAAGCGGTGAGTGCCATCTCTCGCGATTTTTGGTCATTCGAAATGAATAATATCTGCTGTGGCATTTGTCTTCCCGGATGAATTTGTCGATTGTCATGAAGTTGAGCTATAATCAATTGAGACATTAGCGATTCAATAAGCTTTGGTCGTCAGATCTGTGCCAGGACCTGCTTCGTTGAATGACAGATAAAAGGAGACAGGAGAACCCCATGGTTTTTGAAATACTGATCACCGGTGTGATAACCGTCGTCAATCTTTTGGCCTATGCCCTGATCATTTTCCTGCTCTGGCAGCTGCTGGTCAAAAAGCGCTCGCTAATCGAACTGTATCACCGATATTTCAAGGGGTAAGTGCAAACGGATCTTGTCGGATTAATCTGGACCATGGAGGTGCGAGGATGAAGGTCCTGCTGATCGGGGCAGATGGGTTTTTAGGGTCACATATACTGAGGCGCCTGCTGGATCAGGATTATTGTGTTCGTGCGTTCCTGCAAGCGCATCGCGATCACGCGACGATTGAAGGGCTGGATTATGAGCCGTTCTTGGGGGATATCTTGAACAGCAAGGATGTCGAAGACGCCTTGGCTGGCTGCGATTATGTGATCAACACGGCTGCGGTAACCGATGTCTGGCCGAGTAGAAACGAGGCCAGCTGGCAGATCAACTACAACGCCGTCAAAATCTTGAGCGACGCCGTACTGGCATCGGATGTCCAGAAGTTCATCCATGTCGGTACCGCCAACTCGTTTGGCTACGGCTCAAAAGCATCGCCGGGGGATGAGCTGACACCCTATAATTTCGCGAAATATGGCATGGATTATATGGATTCCAAAAAGGCAGCCCAGGACTTTCTGCTCCAGGCCTGCCGGGACGATCAGCTGCCGGTGGTCATCATCAACCCGTCGTTCATGATCGGGGAGTACGACTCAAAGCCCGGATCCGGGGCGATGGTGCTGGCAGTACTTCAGGAGCGCCTGCCGTTTTGCTCGCGCGGTGGACGGTGCGTGACCTATGTCGGGGATGTCGCAGCCGCCACGGTCAATGCGCTGGACAAGGGTCGGATCGGCGAATGCTATATTACAGGCGGCACCAACCTCAGCTATGCTGAATTCTTCCGGATCATTGCCGACACCGCGGGCGTCCATGCGCCCCAGCAAAGCCTTCCCGCGCCCCTGCTCATGGCGTTTGCCGGCCTGGCGCAGGCGTTGGGCCGTCTGCTGCGCAAACCGCCGATGCTGTCTGTCGACATGGCCAGGATGTCGCTGGACGGCCATTACTTTTCCGCCGCGAAGGCCATCCGGGAGCTGGACCTTACCCAAACTGACATTGAAACAGCCGTCCGGCGCACAGTCGATTGGTTTGAGGCCAATGGATACTGGCAGAGGAGGAAAGCATGAGACTCCAAAACAAGATCATCCTCATCACCGGCGGCGGCAAGGGGATCGGCCGGGAGACGGCCAAATTGCTGGCGTCTTTCGGCAATACGGTTGTCATCACCGGCCGAAGCGAGGTTCCTTTGCAGGACACTGTGAGGGCGATTGAAGCCAGCGGCCAAAAGGCCGTCTATTACACGGGCGATGTAACGGACCCGCAGGACTGTGACCGGATTATCCGGTCGGTGACCGAACAGTTTGGCCGGCTGGATATTTTGGTCAACAATGCCGGCATGAGCATGCGCGGCCTGTTTCAGGATACATCGCTCGAGCTGTTTCGCAAGATTGTGGACATCAACCTGATGGGTGCGGTCAACATGAGCAAGTGCGCGCTTGAACAGATCATCCGGGCCAAAGGCAGCATTTTGTTCGTCTCCAGCCTGTCCGGACTGAAAGGTCTGCCGGGTATTGCGCCGTACAGCACAGCCAAGATGGCGCTGACCGGATTTTCCGATGCGCTTCGCTGCGAACTTAATCAATACGGCGTGCACATTGGTATCGTGTATGTGGGCTTTACGCAAAACGACAGCGGCAAGAAGGTCTTCACCGGGGATGGCCAGCTGGTGGATATCGCCCGCAAGGCGAACCACGCCACCCAGTCCGATGTGGCTCGGTCGATTTTGAAATGCCTGGTCAAGCGGCGCGACTCGCTTGTCCTGACCTGCCTGGGCCGTTGGACGAAGCTGATGGTTCAGTTCCTGCCGGGTCTGTCGAACAAGATTCTCAAGAAGCATGCCGTCCGAAAATACCGGGACATCTGAGCGGGAGGCTGATATGACAGACGCCATGAATGACATTCTACGTGACGATTCCCTGACTTTGTTCATTTTCACCATGGGATATCTGACCTATTTCTTTTCCCGCGACAGCCGACTGGTCCAGAAGCTGGCCGGCCGTCTGGGCGATACACACCGGCGCAAAGTCTACGGTATCTACCTGCCGCGCCTGCTGGGGTTTTGCCTGCTCGGCGTTGTCCCATGGGGTTTATCGGTTCTGGTCTATGCATCACCGCCTGCCCAGTACGGCCTGAGCCTGCCGCGAGGCGAGCATGCGCTGCTGGTCTCACTGGGATCAATCGCGATCTTCGCGCTGGCGTGCAGCCTGCGCAGCGGCAAGCGAATTGACCAATCCATCTATCCACAGGTTAAATTGTCCGATTGGACGATCAAAGACCATCTGCTGAACGCGCTGACCTGGAGCCTTTATCTTCTCGGCTATGAGTTTATGCTGCGCGGGCTGCTGTTTTTCAGCTGCCTTGCCGCCTTTGGTCTGGTTCCCGCAATTGCGATCAACAGCACCGTCTACAGCCTGATCCACATCTTCAAGGGCCGACAGGAGGCCTTCGGCGCCTTCTTTCTGGGGATCGTGCTCTGTCTGGTCGCGTATTATACAAATTCCTTCGTCATTGCATTGGTCTTGCATGTCATCCTCGCGGTCAGCAATGACTTGAAAGCGATCAGGATCAAGCAAAGCCAAAGCGCTGTTTAGTCAATCAGACCCGCCTTGCCGGTATAGATGTTGATGAAATTGATGGTATAAACGGGATTATCAAACGGACGGTTTTCATCGTTAGAATTTTACTAGACAGGAGAGGAAAAAGCGATGTATGAGTCACAACCGATCCAGGATCTGGCATCGAGTCTGGACAAGAAAACAGCCGAGAAGCTTCGATTACCGGTCCTCCTGCGCCTGATTCAAAAGCTGAACGACAAAGAGATCAAGGATGAGCAGGTCTTTAGCCAGATCTCCGATTTGACCCAGGTGCTGAAGGCGGTTGTTCAAGGCGACCGGAGCCGGCTGAAAGCCTACCGGGACAGCCTGAACGAGCTGACGGAGATGGTCCGGACGAAGCATGGGCTTGTTGCCAAAGGATATTATACCTCACTGTATCTGTCCATCGGCATAGCCCTCGGCGCGGGTATCGGAACGGCGCTGATGGCCGCGGTCAATGTCTCTTTTATGGCGATCGGAATCGGCGTTGGCATATCGCTGGGCGTTGCTTTCGGAGCAGGCAGGGAGGACAAGCTGGACAAGGACGGGCTGTTGTATTAACTGAAGGCGACGAGAGACAATTAAGGTTAATAGGATCTTCACAGAATGGATTTATTTCTGAAACCTCAAAAGCATATAATGTATATATGATATATATGATATGTGATCAAGAGGTGATCTTATGAAAGCTAAAACCAATAAACGTGAAGTTGAGCAGCAGGCTTGCCGCTATGGCAACCCGTCCGGATCAGCAGACCTGGGACAAGGCGGCCTGTTTGACAAACTTTTCAACCTGGGCTTGAACGTCTCGGATCTTTCCGTTGACGACAGCTCGTCTGGCAATCGTTGCCGGGAAGTGGATATTGAGCGCAAGTGCTGGGATACAGACAGCTGCCCGGTATCCTGACCTGATCAGTACACATTATGAACAGCCCCGGCCGGAGACCATCCGGCACGGGGCTGCTTTTTGGTGCGTGATCGAAGCGAAGCCGGCAAAGCGGCTAAGCGCGTGCTTGGTAATGCCGGCATTCATCCTGGCACCACTGCTTTCGTTTTTCAGTTCGCGGATCGTCAGGGTCGCCAAAGATTACAGGGAAGAGCATGTAGTTTCCGTTTTGCCCATACGTATCAATGCAGCGGCGAACCTCGGCCCGGATTTCTGCCTCGGTCGCGTCGACTTGAGCGGCGCGGCCGTAGGAATCCCATCCGCCATGGATGCACAGCTTGTCGCCGTATTGCCGATTGATGCCGACCAGGTCATTCATCGACTGGGCGGTCTGCCAGACACTGGCGCCGGTCGCGATGATGTCTGGAATAATTGCATCAACCTTGCCGCAGACATGGTGTTCCGCGATGACGCCTTTGGAGACCGCATGCCGGTGAAGCTTTTTCTCGTGCGGCCAGATTATTTCACGATAAAGATCCGGAGAAAAGAAGAGACCGTTTGACGACGCGACATCGTCGCCATAGACAATGATATCCGGCTGGTAGTGTTCAACGGCTTTGTCGATGATCCTGACCATGAAGTCGGTATAAGCTGTGAAAAAATGATTGACCTCAGCCGGGTTGTCAACCATCGCGATCAGGGCCTCACAAGTCCCCATCAGGGCTTCAAGCCGATTGAAGCAGCCCGTCAATGAAATGAATACCGTCAGTTTATTGACCCGGTCAAGGTGAGCTGTGTCCTGGCTAGCCGAGCCTGCCCAGTTCATTTGATCCAGATCCGGGAATCGGATGATGTCACGCCAGGATTCGATATCTTCCAGGATATGCTCATTGGGATCATGGATGGTCATGAACCCGGTATCACGGGTCACCAGCCAGTTGCTGCCGAAAAGATCCCGGCCGCCTTTGCCGCGCTCTCCCTGATCCCTGATCAGGGAGGTTCCTACCGGATCGTAGGCCTCCAGAAAACAGGGGGTCCAGTATGGCTTTTGGTGATGAATGGCCAGCAGGGCGTTTTCTCTTGGTGTGATCATCTTAATCTTCCTTTGCATCAAGGCATTGGCGCATCAGGACGTGCTGTTTGCGCACCAGTTCGATCTCGTCGACCCAGCCGGCGTCATTCATCCGTCTGTTGCCTTCGAATTCTGAACAGACATATCCATGATAACCGCCATCTTTCAGAGCTTTAAACAGTTCAGGGTAGTCAATGTTGTCCACCTGGCCGTCTTGATCGATATCGTAGAATTTGGCATGGATGTAAACCAGCTTCGAGGCATATTCCTTCAGTGTCTGATAAGAGTCCGGCTTGTCGGAGGCCAGCTGGCGGGCACAAAACTTGAGGTCAAGCTCCGTCGCACCCATTTGCACAAGCTCCGCCCGAAGCTTCTCCTTGTCTGAGCGACGGCCGGCCAAATATGCGTTGCGCTCGCTATCCCGAAGGTGGCGCATGATTTTCTCATTGGCGCCGCTGCGCACAGCCTGACCGAGATCAGCCTCGCTGAGACAATATTCGTAGCAGCCGAAATCAGACTGCAAGCCGATGAAGTCCTGATAGCCCATTCGTTCGGCGGATTCCAGATAGGGGAGCTGACAGGCCGCATCGATTGATGTCGGCGAGTGGCACTCCATCGCTAATATAACATTGTGCTCGGCAGCGACCGGCAGCAGTTTCTCAACAATGGGCAACGTCGCTAGATGATAATCAAGACCCATGCGCCGCATGGCATCGCCCATGATCGCGTCATGCATCAGGCGGATGTGCGAACAGCCCAGCCGAGCTGCCGTCTTGATATACAGCACGCTGCGTTCATACAATTCATCGTCTGACAGGTATTTGTTCTTCCACATGTGCCGGTCGGCGAAATGATCCAGACAGACCGGGTTGACGCCGTAACGGGTCATTAAGCCGTGCCAGTGATCGACGAAGCGATCTGAAATGTATGGCCATTCGGGCATCATCATTTCCGGGAAAACCTCAATGCCCTCAGCCCCAGCGCCGGCCGCGGCCGCGATGCAGCCTTCCAGGTCATAGCGCTTGAAGTAATAATTGTCCTGATAGCTGTAGAGCGAAACCCCCAGCTTGATGTCATGTTGAGTTTTCAATGTAAAATCCTCCCGAATCTCAAGCAAATGTTAATGTTTTTTCACAAACTGAAACCATAGTCGGTGTATAAGACCTGCGTGTTCCCAGGGTCAGCTTGACCCGGTGCCGTCCCTGTTCGATCCCGCCGTCCTTGTTGACGACAATCCGAAGATCGTCACCAAACTGCCAGTAGACATCTGTCGGGAAGAAGTCCTTAAGGATATCGGTGTAGGGGTATTCCCGGTCCCCGGTCTGGATCGTCATCTGTTTTGGATCAACTGATTCGCCGTCAACGTCCAGTGCGATGCTGTCGATACAGCTTAGCGGCAGACCGCGATAGTAGTTAATCCGGATGTTGACGCAATAGCCGACTTTGCGACCCTGGTCCCAGATGCTGCGGCAGTCGCGTTCGGTTAGAATGTGTTTGTCGTACATTGAATGTTCCTCCGGTTGAGCAGACGATTTGGATCGATTTCCATAAGTCAATTATATCGTCAACCGGCACATACAGCCTTGTCTGAATCGAAACGATTGAGCACGATCTGTGCTCAATCGTTCAGTCCGTGGCTTGGGTGTCAATTGAACCTGGAAAATCCGTATGCTAGAATGAGCATATTATGTTCAGTGAAAGGTACTGCTATGGATGCGCTGACACGCCTGATCAGTTTCTATAACAACAGTTCTGCCAACGACATTTATCGCCAGATCGCTATCAATGTGCTGAGAAATATCCAAGCCTTGCCGAATGCCAGCTCATACGAGATGGCAAAAATCTGTTTTTCGGCCCCATCGACCTTGCGTCGACTGGCAACCAAGCTGGGATACAAGTCCTACTCAGCGTTCAAGGCCGACCTGAGCTGGTCGCTTGACAACTATCGTTTTTTGCACGCCTACCGACCGCTGGAATCAAACACAAAGCAGGATACTGTCACTGATTTGCTGCGGTTCATTGCCCGGCTGGCCGATGAGCTTGAGCAAAACCTGGACCGGGAGTTGCTCAGCCGGGTCGTTACGGACATTCGCAGCAAAAAGAAGATAGCCTTTTTTGTATCCGCGGTAACTTCCCAGATTTCCAGACTAGAGCTCGATCTGCTGCTCGACGGGCACGAGGTGGCGTTATATACCGAACTGCACGACCAGATGACCGGTATGGACTTGTTGGACGGCCAGTCGCTGGCCATTTTGATCAAGCCGGAGGTTCCGGCTTCCGGACATGTCCGGGAACTGGCCAAAATCGCCAAGGCAAAAGGCGCCCGCACCTTGGTGATCAGCAATTCCAGCAGCTATGCAGCCAATGACTCTATGGATTATGTCCTCAATTATTCGGGATCGGCATCCCTGATCGATATCTATGCCATCGACATGATCGTTTCCGCGATTGTCACGAAGCACCAGGAGATGATTTTTCGGTCGGACAATCGCCCTTGGCCGGCAGATTGATTAAGAAAGCGTGGGCATGAACAGCTTGAAAGTCGCTTGGCTGCAGATTCTGCCGCAAGATGACCTGAACGGCAATCTCCAGACAGGTTATGACAACTGCGAGAAAGAAAAAGATATCGGCACCGACATGGTAATGCTGCCAGATACACTGATTGTCGAAACAGGTGAGCGGGAAGGGATGTATCTGGCCGGTTTTTTCGATAAGATCAGGCAAACAGACGCTGAGAAGTCTCTGACAATGCTAATCGACACCTTAGATAGCAGGACTGCCAGCGGGTAAGGATATCGAAGCGCCATTGATCAGGAAAGACCACAGACCATACAACAAGATGCTTCAAAACGGTCAGATCACATTGAGATTTGCTGCTCTGGTTTTCATGAGCACAGCCTTTTATGGCATGTTAGTTGACAGCGACAAAAAGACCAATAACAAACGGCGTTCTTGTACGCAAAATAAACAGGGTCTCTCTCAATGATTGCGAGAGGCCCTGCTTTATATAGCTTCACCAGGTTTGGGGTGAAACCTTATTTCCTTTTTCTTTTTCTGGCGGCGGCGCTCTTGCGGATGCTGCGCTCGCGATTGTTTTCAAAGCGCGAACGCACTCTGTATTCTTTCAGGATGCCGTCTTTTGAGACCTGCTTCTTGAATTTGCTCAGGGCCTGTTCGAGAGATTCCGGATTGTGTACGATGACTTTTGCCAAGTGTAGCTCCTTACTGATTTTAAAAATCTAAATGTATCAGGTGGTTGTCTCTAAAATGAATGCCCTGAAACAATGGGTTTCAGGGCATTATTTCTTTGTGGTAGAGAGGGGGAGTTGAACGCTCCCCCTCCTGCAGTTAACGCACGGTGTCTTTAGCGGCGGCCCTGAAAGCAGTCGCGGCAGTAGACCGGACGGTCACCGCTCGGCTGGAAAGGAACCTGGGTCTCTTTACCGCATTCAGCGCAAATCGCATCGTACATGACGCGGTCGCTTCTACGCTGTCCGCCCTGGTCACCACGAGATCTTTTTCTGGCGGCACGGCAATCCGGGCAGCGGGTCGGCTCGTTGGTGAAGCCTTTTTCACGGTAGAAATCCTGTTCGCTTTCAGTGAAGACGAAGCTGGTACCGCAGTCTTTGCAGTTTAGATTCTTGTCTGACATAATGTTTTTCTCCTTAGTTGGGCTTATTTCTTCTAAGCCCAGTTTGATGTTTTCAGATGTTCGCAGGGGAGAACATACTTGAACTTTGGCCGATGCGACGGTTGATTGCTTGTCGATGACTGTCCTCCCTGTGTGTTGACAGGCATCTTAAAAACATCAAACAAACTTTGTGTCATTCCCTGTTGAGAATAAGAAGTCCCTGAAACCGGAGTCTCAGGGACTTTGGTTGCGGAGGGAGGATTCGAACCTCCGACCTTCGGGTTATGAGCCCGACAAGCTACCAACTGCTCCACTCCGCGGTATAACTTTTCTCCTTGACGCTCACGTGTTGTGCACTTTTGGTGCTCGTGGCCGGACTTGAACCGGCACGGATTTTACTCCGACGGATTTTAAGTCCGTTGCGTCTGCCTGTTTCGCCACACGAGCAGGCTCTCTTCAAGGCGCCTAGCTATAGTATCACTGATGTTGACTGTTGTCAAACATCAATTTTTCAAAGATTTCCAGGTTCTTTTTCAGGCCTTGCAAACAGGATGTTGACCAGCCCCAAAACGAAGAGCAGCGCGGTGACACCGGCCAGAAACGTCATGCCGACCAGGATGCCGCCGGTGTTCGAAAATACCCCGATCAGGTAGGGGACGATTGTCGCGCCCAGGCCGCCCAGAGACATCATCAGGCCGCTGACCACGCTGGATTCGATCAGCAGGCCGCTGGCGTTGGCCAGCACCATGCCATAAAAGGATGCCAGGGCAAGACCGATAACCACTACGGACACGGACAGGATGATCGGTATGCCTGTGCCGATCAGGACAATGGCTCCGATCAGGGCGAAAAGACCTTCCATTAATAGAAAGGTTTGCTTATTGAGCTTTTTGGATAAAACTGCGACGGCCAGCCTGCCGATAATGAAACAGACCCAGAACGCGGACAGCAGGAACTGGGCGTCCGTATCCAGGTAGCCGCGGGCGTCTTTAAGGTAGCTGACCAGGAAAGAGTTGAAGCCGGTTTCCGTCCCCACATAAACGAACAGCAGAGACATGTAGAGATAGAATTTCCAGTTTTTCAGAAATTTGAGATTGGCCGGCCGCTTTTGATGCGCCTTGTTTTGGTGGATCTCCGGAATCGGCATCAGGAGAATGACGCCGATCAGGAGAAATGACATCACGGCCAATATGCCGGTCGGCAGCTGCCAGGACAAGCCAAAGCTCAGGAACAGGCCGACCAGCAGCGGGGCCAGGAAGGCTCCAAAAGAATAACTGGAGTGCGTCAGCAATATTTTGCCGCTGCTGCCCCCGGATACCAGGGCAACCAGGAAGTTGACCAGGTTATTGAACGCGCCCCAGCCCAAACCGGTCAAAAAGAGCAGCGCCTGCAGCGCCCAGAGCGGCGGCATCAGTGTCAGTCCGGCATAGCCGACCAGGTAAAAGACGGCTGACAGGGTCATGGTGAGTTTTCGGCCGATCTTATTTGAAATCGGACCGCTCAGATAATTGGACAGGACACTGCCGGCCGCTAAAAAACTCAGCAGCAGACCGCCCTGGTCGTATCGCAGGCTGTAGTGCTCCATCAGGTAGGTCAGGATCGAACTGGTCATCAGGACAATGGCGCCGGTGACGAGAAATATGTACATGCAACCAAACATGAAAAATTTGTTGCCGGGTTTGACTTTCATGGGCCCCTCCGATAGACTTAGAATGTTTAACTTCGCTCTGCAAGCTGTTCATCAGTATAACACGTTATACAGTGCCCGGAAAGCAGAATATCTTGCCCGTACAAGCCAATATAAGGAGGGTTTTTCATGAATCTGGATACCGTTCGTCTGATCCGTCTGGTCAGTGTGATTGTCGTGATTATCCTGCTGATCATTATCATCAGCAGCAGCGTGTTCTCTGTCGCTGAAAGAGATCAGGCGGTCATCACTACATTCGGGAAATACACCAAGACAGTCCAAGCCGGCCTGCAGTTCAAGCTGCCCTGGCCGATCCAGCAGGCAACGACATTGCCGGTCAACCAGACCCAGAAAATCGAACTGGGCTATTACAGCGACCGCTCCGGAAACTACTACAGCATTCCGGAAGAGAGCATGATGATCACCAACGACTTGAATATCGTCAACATCGATTTCTTCGTTGAGTGGAAAATCAGTGATCCGGTCAAATACCTGTATACAACTAATAATCCGAACTCGATCCTGAAGAACATGCTGCAAAGCACAGTCCGCTCGGTGGTCGGCACCAAGAGCATCGACGATGTCCTGACAACCGGCAAGATCGAGATCCAGTCGGATGTCGAGGAAATGCTCAAGGAAAAGCTGGCTGAGAACGATATCGGCCTGATGGTCATCGACGTCAAGGTCAATGATTCGGAACCGCCGACAGAAGAAGTCGCCAAGGCTTTCCGTGATGTTGAAACCGCCAAGCAGGAAAAGGAAACGGCGCTGAACCAGGCGACTGAGTACAGAAACGGGCAGCTCCCGGCCGCCAACGCCGAAGCTGACAAGATCATTCGTGCCGCCGAAGCCCAGAAACAGTCGCGCATCAATGAGGCAACCGGTGAAACCAATCGTTTCCTGGCGATGTACAACGAATATGTCAACTTCCCTGAAATCACCCGTGCACGCATGTACCTGGAGGTCCTGGAGACCATTCTCCCGGATGTCAGGGTCTATATCGACGATGGCAGCGGCATTGATAAACTCCTGCCCCTCGAAGAATTGACGCCTGCTGAAGCCGCAGCCGGCACCATAGGTTGAAAGGGAGGGGAATAAGATGGAACAGACCACTACAAACACCAGCAAATCCAAAAAGCAGAACAAGCCCAAGGGCAGATCCCTGGTCATTGCCGGCGTGATCGTCCTGCTGGCGATTATCCTGCTATCTTCATCACTCTACATCGTCACCGAAGGCGAGTATGCCTACATCACACAGTTTGGCGCGATCATCGAGATTCGGACGGAAGCCGGGCTGTATGTCAAGACACCGTTCATTCAGGACGTCAATCGTCTGACCAAGAAGCAGATGATCTACAACGTCAGCTCATCCGAGGTCCTGACCGCGGACAAGAAGGCGATGATTGTCGACAGCTACTCGCTATGGCAGATTACCGACGTCAAAACATTCATCCGCACCGTCGGCAATATTGCGGAAATGGAGAAGCGTATTGACGCCAGCACCTACAGTGTGATCAAGAACACTATGAGCCAGATGCAGCAAAGCGAGATCATTACTGAAGGCGAAGACTCCAGGACATCGCTGAACAACCGGATCTCCGAGCAGATCGCGGAAAGCCTGACCCTTTACGGCGTTGAAATCGAAGCCGTCGAGATCAAGCGCTTCGACCTGCCGGAAGACAACACCAATGCTGTTCACGCCCGCATGATTTCAGAGCGTTCCCAGATGGCTGCGGCCTACAAGGCAGACGGTGAATATGAGGCGGCCAAGATCCGCAATGAAACCGACAAGGAAGTCAGCATCATCGTCGCTCAGGCCAGAGCCGATGCCAACAAGCTGATCGGTGAAGGTGAAGAAGAGTACATGAAGATCCTGTCCGAAGTCTACAATGACCCGGCCAAGGCTGATTTCTATGTTTTCTTCCGTGAACTGGAAGCGCTTGAAAAGTCGCTGGCTGGCGAAAAGACAATTATCCTCGGTCCGAATTCGCCGCTGGCAAAGATCCTGAACCAGACTGACTGACCGATGCGACGTCAAACCAGACAGCGCCGCCTCCCCAGCGGGAGGCATCATACCAGGCAGACAGGTCAATGACCTTCCTGTAACCGCTGTCAGAAATAGTTGCCTGACCGACCGAGCTGTCCGAACCGGACAGCTCGGTTATTGTTACCCAATGCCAGCTGTCAAGGTTTTTGAGCCCGCCGTTGGACAGATTGAGAAACGCGACCGGGCAGTCCTGGCGCAGACCCTCGCGAATGAAGCGATCAAATACCGGGTAGCCTTCGTGCCGGATCTTGCGGCGCGGCACCGTCATAACATGGGCTGTCAGTTGAATGCCATGGTCGCGGGCATAATCGACAACGCCGTCCGCCAGAATGGAAGCCTCGTTGACGCCCAGGGTACCCGGTGTCACGTATTGCCAGATATCGTTCATGAAATGCTGGAAGTCTTCCTTGATCTGGGATCCCGGCGTGTAGAGGTGATCCAGAAAGGCGCGGCTTCGGGCCAGATAAAAGAGGATGGTGGCAGCCGTGCAAGGTCCACAGCCGGCCTGGCGCTGCCAGGCGCTGGCGTACCAGGTCTGATCGCAACCGAAAGCTGACTGGCTGCGCAGCCGGTCGGTGATCAGCAGAAGCTCCGGTTTTTCAATGCTTAGCGCCATGGATTTCGATCCTTTCCTGAATGCTGATACCATCATATCGACCGCAGGTCCGATCTGTCAAACCAGCTTGGAGATAGGCGCACAATTGAATTGTATCCGTATCGGTGCTAAGATTAAAAATATCTCATTACAGTGTTTATTTCTTTCGGAGGTGATCATCGATGGCTGACGAGAACAACAGCGTGAAACTGATTGATCTTTCTGCCGAGCATAACGGTGCGATTGTCTGTCAAAAGCTGGACCTTGATTTGAAGACCCGGCAGATTGTCATCATGCTTGGTGCTGACCCCAAATGCATCGACGCGCTGATGCGCATGATCGCCGGCATTCAGGAAATCCCGGCTGGCGATATTGAACTGTGGGGTCTTCCGATCGCTCGAATCAACCGGAGAAGCCTGTTGAGCCGGGTCTGTTTTGTACCGCGGCACCAGCACCCGAAATTCGCCTATACGGTTTTTGATTTTGTGATGCAAGGCTGCGAGCCGCGTCTCAAGCCGTTGGAAGTGCCGGATGAGTCGGACCGCCAGAAAGCACGCCAGATCCTGTCACTCATGGGCATTGAGCGCCTGATCAACCGTGACTCGAGCCTGCTGACCAATCGCGAACGGCAACTGGTCGTGCTGGCCAGGGCCCTGATGCAGAACGCCCGTCTGATGCTGCTGGAAGAGCCTTTTGATGATCTAGGCGAAGAAGATCGGCGGGTCGTCATCAAACTCATCAACGACCAGGTTAGCCGCCTCCATGGCACGGTGATCATGTCGGTTTCCGACCCGCTGACCGCCATGACGCTGGCGGACCGGCTGCTGATCTTCAATGACCAAGGCCTGAAGGCTGCTCTCGACCGCACCGGTCCCGATTACCTCACACGGGCCAAGACCCTATTGGCAGAACTGGATCTGATTCGGCCTGAAGATGAAGAAGACGATATATTCCAGGACATCCTCAATCTCCAAAAGCCTGAACAGGAAGACAGCAGCCCGCCGGGCCGGCTGTTTTAGTCCGAATACGTTTCATGCGACGATTATTTTTTGCCATCGAGTTTTCCCGGCTCGTGCGGGACAGCCTGCATCAGGCATTACGGCAACTGGCTGACCTGGCCGATCAAGGACGATGGGTTCGCTCGGACAACCTTCATCTGACATTGCAGTTTCTCGGCGACATGCCGGACGATCAGCTGGATGTACTCCGGCTGATTCTCAAGCAAAGCGCAGAATTTGTTGCGCCGTTCTCGCTGGTTGTGGGACCGGCCGGAACCTTCGGTCGGAAAAACGATATCCTGTGGATCGGCCTTTTGCCGTCAGCCGATCTGGACCAGCTGGCCGGACAATTATCCAGCCTGTTGTCCGATCACCATCTCCGGCATGAATCGCGGGAATTTTCGGCCCACATCACAATCGGCCGCAATGTTCAAATCGATCCGGACAGACTATCTGCCTGGAAACCGCCGGATCTCAAGATACAGGTTGGTGCCGTCAGCCTGATGGAAAGCCGCCTGGTTGACGGCCGCCGGCAGTACAGGGCAGTCTTCAGACAACCCATTGGCTAGAGATCGTGATGCGGCGACCGGCTGACCACTGCGATCGCCTTGAGAACGGCTGACATGGCGTCTGCCTGCATCTGAACGTTCGTGGCATCGATGTTGGCGAAAAGGCCACCGGCGTAGGTTACGACGTAGGACGGCGGCAGGCTGTTGAGAGCCAGCGCCATGACATCCAGCCGACATTTGTCGCATTGGCACATCTCGGTTTCCGCCATCAGATCCCGCGTGATATCCGCGATCAATTCCTCATTGCTGTTTTTCAACTGATACATGCCGCAGCCCTCCCTGGACTCAACTCAGAAATTTGTTGATTCCCATACTCTCTATATCGGATAAAATCCCAAAGACTTGAAGACAGATTGTGCCGGGTTATGCGATAATGGGGAAAACGGAGGGGCATATGTATGACAGACAAGAACCGATCAAAATACCAGCAGACAAGGCAAGTCCTCCTGCGAGGTTTGAGCCTGACCCTTGCGCTTGTTTGGCTGATTGCTATGAACAGCGCCTGCCTGCCGTTTTCACTCGAGACCCATGATACCATTGTCGATGTCGAGTTTTCCGACCGGACGCAGACCCAAACCCAGACCCAAACTCAGACGAAGGCTACGACTGTCTCTTCGCCGGCTACAGAGCCAGCTACGTTGCAAACAACTGCAGCTTCTGGTGAAACATTCATCAAGGAAGTTCGGTGGATTATTCTGACAGGGCTTGCCAGCAATATGCGCACGATCATTCTGGATACTGTGGTTCGCGACTACAGCATTCCGGAAAGCGACGTGCAAAAGACCATTGATCAGGTTTTCGCAATATACCAGGATGTTTACCGTACACATGCTGAATACTTTTACCTGAGCGGCTCGATTAATGTCGGATATTCCCTGGATGGCCAGGACAATGTGCTGGCGGGTTTGATCATCGAACCGGTACTCTGGCCGATTTTCGCAGGCTTGGCTGAACCGGCGCTCCAGGATCTGATCGACGAAGTTGAACTTGCGGCAGACACTCTGGCTCAGGAGATCGCCGCCGAAACCTCGGTACCCTGGCGCCAGCTGCAATTAATTCACGACAAGCTGGTGCGCCTGATCCGCTATGACGAGACCATGGATCAGGATCGCAACCAGGCTTACAGCGCCCTGGTTGAGAAGATTACGCTGTGTCAGGGCTACGCCCAATCCTTTGCCTTGATCGGCCAACGTCTTGGGTTTGACATAGAAATGATCACCGGCGAGGCGGATGGCACCGGACATGCCTGGAACCTGGTCTGGCTGGACGGCAAGCCCTACCATGTGGATGTCACCTTCGATGACCCGACGCCGGATGGCGGCAGTGCCGCCCCGGTCCAGCATGCCTATTTTCTGCGATCCGATGCCGTGATAAGCCAGACCCATACCTGGGATGAAAGCCAGTTTGCCGCCTGTCCTCAAGACTGGGCCGCGTATTACCGAGAACAAAATCTCGTTGTCAACGACCGGGCCCAGCTGATCGGACGATTGAATGATTTCGTGGCTGCGATTGATTATGCCACCCCTGAAATAAACCGGCTTGAGATCCTGGATGACAGTTCTGACCTGCCGGACAGCGCTGAACTTGAGGATCTGGTCAGGCAGGCTCTGCAGCAGCACGCAGCCGGATATTCCGTTCACTTTAGTTACCAGATTGTATTGGATATCGTCATCGTCGAGATCAGTCCGGACGCATGATGATTGGATCGGGAGGGATACAACATGATCAAAAGACTCGATCAGATTGAAGGCTTAATCTCAGGACTCAAGCCTGGCCGGATCGCGGTCGCTGCCGCTCATGAGAGCTATGTGCTGCAGTCGGTCGCAGCAGTCCATGCGAAAGGCTATGGCTTGCCGGTCCTGATCGGCGACAAGGAGAAAATCCTGGCCTTGGCCGACGAGATGGCACTGGACATTTCCGGCATGGCCATCATCAAGGAGTTGGATACGCTGCGCTGCGCCGAAATCGCGGCCAGCCTGGTCGGCAGCGACGAGGCTGACGTCTTGATGAAAGGCCAGATCCAGACATCTGATCTGCTGAAAGCCGTACTCGAGCGGGACCGGGGTCTTCGCACCGGCCGGCTGATGAGCCATATCGGTGTCTATGAGATTGGCCATTATGACAAGCTGCTGTTTGTCACGGACGGCGGCATCAACATCGCCCCGGATCTCCGGCAGAAGGTTGAAATCATCAAGAATGCGTTGAAACTCACCCGCCTGTTCGGCATCGACCGCCCCAAGGTCGCAGCCCTGACTGCCGTTGAAACC
The DNA here is from genome assembly GCA_963675845.1 of uncultured Saccharofermentans sp. Lineage (GTDB taxonomy): Bacteria > Bacillota > Clostridia > Saccharofermentanales > UBA5734 > UBA8949. The sequence continues at coordinate 2,015,305 of OY776634.1, forward strand.
GTCAATCCGGCGATGCCGAGTACGCTGGATGCCGCCGCGCTGTCCAAAATGGCGCAGCGCGGTCAGATTCCGGACTGCGAGATCGACGGACCGCTGGCGATGGACAATGCGATCAACCGAGTTGCGGCCGAGCACAAACAGATTATCAGTGAAGTGGCGGGCGATGCCGACATTTTGCTGGCGCCGGACATCGAAGCCGGTAATATTCTGGTCAAGGCCCTGATCTTTTTAGGCCAGGCCAGGTCCTGCGGCATCATCACCGGCGCGAAGGCGCCGCTGGTTGTCACCTCGCGCGCAGAAAGCTCTGAAGCCAAGTATTATTCCATGCTGCTGGCACTGGCCATGGCTGGCCTGCCGGATGAAGACGGGAAGGGGATTAGATCATGACGAAAACAACCAAGACAATATTATCGGTCTGGGTGGAAGACAAGGCCGGGGTACTCTGGCATGTCAGCCAGCTGTTTGGCGAGCAGGACTGCAATATCGAGAGCCTGACGGTTGGCGGCACTGAAAAGCCCGGCGTCTCCCGAATGACCATTGTTGTCGACGGCAAACAAGATGCCGTCGACCAGGTGATCTCAAAGATGCAGCGCATGACCGACTTGATCAAGGTGCGGCGAATCGACGATGATGAATCGGTCATGATGGAACTGGCCCTGATCATGGTCCGCGCTGAAGATGACAAGAAAACCGACATCATCAACATGGTCAATGTCTTCAGGGCCAGGATAGTCGATGTGGCTGCCGAGTCCATGACCGTGGCCGCCACCGGCGGCCAGGTCAAGATCCAGGCGATGCTCGACCTGATGCGTCAGTTCGGCATTGTCGAGATCGTCCGCACCGGCCCGATTGCTATCGACCGCGGCAAGCGCGAATCAAGCTGACAGATCGGTTTCAAACTGGCTGTTATATAGGTTGGCGTAGAACCCTTCGTCCGCAAGCAGCTGCTGGTGCGTGCCCTGTTCGACGATGTCGCCGTCGCGCATGACCAGGATCATGTCCGCATCGCGGATCGTTGACAGACGGTGGGCGATAATGAAGCTGGTCCGGTCTTTCATCAGCCGCGCCATAGCTTTCTGGATAATGATTTCGGTACGGGTGTCGACCGAGCTGGTCGCTTCGTCCAGGATCAGGATTTTGGGATCGACCAGGAAGGCCCTGGCAATGGTCAGGAGCTGCTTCTGACCCTGGGAGATATTGGTGCCTTCCTCGTTCAGCATCAGGTCATAGCCATGGGGCTGGGTGTGGATGAAATGATCGGCATAGGCCGCCTTGGCAGCTTCCTGGATTTCCGCTTCGGTCGCGTCCGGCCTGCCATAGGCGATATTGTCGCGGATGGTTCCATTGAACAGCCAGGTGTCTTGTAAAACCATACCGAAAATTGATCTCAGGTCTTTTCTCGCGAAATCCCGGATATCCTCGCCATCCACGCGGATTGAGCCGCTGTTGACGTCATAGAAACGCATCAGCAGCTTGACCATGGTGGTTTTGCCGGCGCCTGTCGGACCGACAATCGCGATTTTCTGCCCTGGTTTGATATCGGCTGAAAAATCCTTGATGATGATCTTGTCCGGTGCATAGCCGAAGCGGACATGGTCGAATTCGACATGGCCCTGTATGCCATCCGGAGAAACGGGGTTGTCGGACTCGGCGACTTCTTCCTCCTCTTCAAGAAAGTTGAAAGCGCGTTCGGCCGCGGCCAGGGTTGATTGCAGGACGTTGGCGACAGTCGCCAGCTGGCTGACCGGCTGGGTGAACATGCGCACATATTGGATGAAGGCCTGGATATCGCCGACGGTGATGGCTTTCTGGATCGCCAGCCAGCCGCCGAGAATGCAGATCAGGACATAGCCGAGGTTGCCGATGAACATCATCATCGGCATCATCATGCCGGAGAAGAACTGCGATTTCCAGGCAGAGTCGTGGAGCTCTTCGTTCATGCTGTTGAAGCGGTTGATCGAATCTTCCTCACCGCTGTAGGCTTTCATGATCAAATGGCCGCCATACATCTCCTCAATGTGTCCGTTGACCTCACCCAGCGTCTTCTGCTGGCGGCCAAAGAACTTCTGCGACCGTTTGACCACCGTAATGATCAGGCCCATTGAAACCGGCAGCATGAGCACGGCAACCAGCGTCATCATCCAGCTGATCGAGAACATCATGATCAGAACGCCGACGATGGTCGTAAAGGACATGACAAGCTGCGGCAGGCTCTGATTCAGCGTGTTGTTGAGCATGTCAACGTCATTGGTGACGCGGGACAAGACGTCGCCGTGCGACTGGTTGTCGAAGTGCTTTAATGGCATCCGGTTGATCTTGGCCACGATGTCGCGCCGGAAATTATAGCTGACCCGGGTCGCAACGCCCGCCATGATAAAGCCCTGGATGTAGTTGAACAGCGCGCTGACAAGGTACAGGACCAGCAGCCAGATCAGGATGTTGCCGATGTAGGCAAAATCGATGCCGGCTGCCGAATCCGAGAATTTGGAGATCACGCCTTCAAAAAGGCGCGTAGTCGCGCGTCCCAGGATCTTGGGTCCAATAATTGCAAAGACCGTGCTGCCGATTGAGAAGATCAGGACGATCAGCATGGCCAGCCTGAACTCGCGCATATACTTGATCAGTTTTCTGAAGGTTCCCTTGAAGTCGCTCGGCTTTTCACCCGGCATCATGCCGTGCATCGGTCCGCCGCCAGGTCCCATGCGCCTGGGCGGCTGTTTCGCTTGTTGCTGGGTCGGCTCAGGCGCCTTGATGCCGCCGGCTTTGATTTTCTCGTTTTTGCTCATATGGCCAGTTCCTCCTCAGACAGCTGCGATGATGCGATTTCAAGATAGACGGGGCAGGATTTCAGCAGGTCGGCGTGTTTGCCGATACCGACGATCCGGCCTTCGTCCAGCACCACGATCTGGTCGGCGTTCAGAATCGTCCCGATACGCTGGGCGACAATCAGGACCGTGGATGCATCGGTCTGCTGGCTGAGCGCTTTGCGCAGTGCGGCATCCGTCTTGAAATCCAATGCGGAGAACGTGTCGTCGAATATGTAGATGGGAGCCTTGCGGACCAGCGCCCTGGCGATTGAGAGGCGTTGCTTCTGGCCGCCCGATACATTGGTGCCGCCCTGGGCGATCGGCGTCTGGTAGCCGTCCTCGCTGGCATCGATGAATTCGGCTGCCTGGGCGGTTGCCGCCGCTTCTCGGATTTCTTCGTCTCCGGCATCCGGTTTGCCGTAGCGGATGTTGCTGTCGATATCACCGGAGAAGAGTGTGCCCTTCTGTGAAACATAACCGATGCGCTGCCGTAAATCCTTCTGACGGACATCACGGATATCGATGTCGTCAACCAGGACCTGTCCCTCAGATACCTCGTGAAACCTGGGGATCAGGTTGACCAGGGTCGACTTGCCGCAGCCGGTGCTGCCGATAAAAGCCGTGGTCTGGCCGGGCTGTGCGGTGAAGGAGATGTTGCACAGCACCGGGTCGTCAGCGCCAGGGTATTTGAACGAGACATCTCTGAATTCGATTTTGCCGGCGGCGCGACCGGGAAACTCCAGCGGAGATTTCGGGTCGAGAATGGTCGGCCGGACGGCCAGCACTTCAGCGACACGGTTGGCGGAAACGCTGGCTCTGGGCAGCATAATAAAGACCATGGATGTCATCAGGAAGGCCATGATGATCTGCATCGTGTACTGGATAAAGGCCATGACGTCGCCGACTTGCATGGAACCCATATCGACCTGGTGCGAGCCAACCCAGATGATCAGGATCGAAACGCCGTTCATGATCAGCATCATTGAAGGCATCATCACGGCCATGACCCGGCTGACAAACAGGTTGTTGCGGGTAATGTCGGTATTGGCTCTGTCGAATTTTTCGCCCTGGCGGTCCTGCGTGTTGAACGCGCGGATGACCATCAGGCCGGACAGGATCTCCCGGGTGACCAGGTTCAGCCGGTCAACCAGTTTCTGGATGATCTTGAACCGTGGTGTTGCGATAATGAACAAGGTTAGAATTAGGGTCATCATCGCAGCAACGGCAATCGCGATGATCCAGGTCATGCTGGAATTGCTGTCGACGACTTTGAGGATGCCGCCGACGCCCAGGATAGGTGCGTAGAACATGATTCGAAGGATGAGGACCAGCGTCATCTGGATCTGCTGGATATCATTGGTGCTACGTGTGATCAGCGAGGCAGTCGAAAACGTATCAAATTCGGCATTGGAGAAATTCTCAACCCGAGTGAAGACTCGGCGCCGCAGATCCCGGGCATATCCCGCGGCGACCCTGGAGCCGAGCAGGCCGACCAGGATCGAGCAGGCTGCGCCCAGCAGGGCGATCAGGAGCATCAGGCCGCCGGTCCTGAACATGAAGCTATTCTGGATCGCAGGAATCTCGACCCCAATCACGTCATACTCGGCTTTGACAGCGGTCACGGCCAGCTGATTCAGAATGCTGTCGGTCAGGCCGCCAAGCCGCTGGTCGATCTGCTCCAGCATCAACTGGCGCTGGGTATCCTCCATCATGGCCAGCATATCGAAGAAATCCATACCTTCCGGGATGAAAGCGGTGTCGACATAGTTGCCGCTGAGCAGCGCAGCCGAGACGGCCATCGCCTGAGTCAATGCGGATTTGGCCGCTTCGGGAATCTTGTTGCGGTCCACGGACAGGACGGCCAGCGATTCAGATTCAAGCAGGGGATATTGTTCAACTAAGGCCAGATAATCGGCCTGGCTTTCGTCAGATGGTTCGACAACTGTATAAATCTCTTCAACCGCGGCCTGCCCGTCATCCGACATCAGGAGCTTGAGCTTGTCGAGCTGGCTTTGCCGGATCACCTCCGGAGTCGCGTCTTCGATGCCATTTTGCTGAATGCCGACATTAATGATTTCCGACATGTAGGTCGGCAATTGGAGATCGGTCATGGCCTGCACAAAAAGCAGGGCGAATATCAGCAGGATCGAGACGAGGTAGGGCTTGAGATACTTGATGATCTTGAGCATGGTAATCCTCCGAATCAGATATTCATAGAAGAAGACTATAATACCATATTATGAATTGAATATGAATTTACAGATTGGGGAAACTGTTCAGAATTTAGACTTGGGATCACAAAAGGCTGCCTCGAAATGAAGCAGCCTTTTGTGATCGGTTACGATCGATTGTTACAGGGATCAGACGTTGAAAATCATATCGCTGTAGGACGGCAGCGGCCAGTAGTCCTGGTCCATCATGTCTTCCAGTGCGTCGCCATCGACACGCAGGGTGTTCATGGCGGTGAAGACATCATCGCGGTAGGAAGCAGCCTGATCGGCGATTTCCCCGATGGCTGCGGCTTTGACGACAGCGGCTTCCAGCTTGGCCAGGTTAGCGCTGAAGGATGAGAGCGTGCTGCTGACTTGGCCGAACAGTGCCTTCTCGACACTGGCGTCGCCGTCAATGCCTTCAACAGCCGCGACCGATCCGGCCAGTTCGGCTTTAAAGCTGATCGCAGCCGGCAGGATCTGGCGCTTGGCCATTTCGATCATGGTCAGGGCTTCGATGTTGATGGTCTTGATGTAGATGTCATATTGGATTTCGGCACGCGAGTGCATTTCAACACCGCTGAGGACGCCGTGTGAATCCATAACCTTGATGTTTTTGTCCGACACGATTGTCGCGATGGCGTCGACCATGCTGACGATGTTCGGCAGGCCGCGCTTCTGGGCTTCTTCAACCCACTCGTCGGAGTAGTTGTTGCCGTTGAAGATGATCTTCTTGTTTTCCTTGACGACTTCACCGATGATCTTGACGATTTCCTCGTTGACGTCGTCGGCTTTTTCCATGCGGTCAGCGAACTGGCGCAGCGATTCGGCCACGATGGTGTTCAGGACATAGTTGACCTGGGCGATGGACTGCGAGGAACCGACCATGCGGAACTCGAACTTGTTGCCGGTGAAGGCAAACGGGGATGTCCGGTTGCGATCGGTGGTGTCCTTGGGCAGTTCAGGCAGGCTGGCGGTGCCCAGCTTCATCAGGCCGGCCAGTTTGCTGTGGGTCGCCTTGCCGGTTTCGAGCTGTTCGAGAATATCGGTCAGCTGCTCGCCGAGGAAGATTGAGATGATCGCCGGCGGTGCTTCATTTGCACCGAGACGGTGGTCGTTGCCGGGGCTGGCGGCGGACATGCGCAGCAGATCGGCATAATCGTCGACTGCCTTGATGGTCGCGCACAGGAAGAGCAGGAACTGCTGGTTCTCATGCGGCGTGTGGCCCGGATCCAACAGGTTCTGGCCATCGTCTGTGCCCATCGACCAGTTATTGTGCTTGCCTGAGCCGTTGACGCCGGCGAACGGTTTTTCGTGCAGCAGGCAGACCAGGCCGTGACGCAGGGCGACCTTCTGCATGGTCTCCATGGTCAGCTGGTTGTGGTCTGTCGCGATATTGGTGGATGAGAAGATCGGTGCGAGCTCATGCTGAGCCGGCGCGACTTCGTTATGCTTTGTTTTGGCGGAAACGCCGAGTTTCCAGAGCTCTTTGTCGAGATCGGCCATGTAGTCGGCAACCCGGTCCTTGAGCTGGCCGAAGTATTGATCTTCAAGATCCTGGCCCTTGGGCGGCATAGCACCGAACAGGGTGCGGCCAGTCAGAATCAGGTCTTTTCGCAGGTCATACATCTTCTTGTCGACCAGGAAGTATTCCTGCTCAGGGCCAACCGTGGTGGTGACACGCTTGACGGTGTCCTTGCCCATCAGATTGAGGACACGGACAGCCTGTTTGCTCAAAGCGTCCATCGAGCGCAGCAGGGGTGTTTTCTTGTCCAATGCTTCGCCGGTATAGGAGCAGAAAGCGGTCGGGATATAAAGGCTCTTGTCCTTGACGAACGCCGGAGAGGTGAAGTCCCAGGCGGTGTAGCCACGGGCTTCAAAGGTGGCGCGCAGGCCGCCGGACGGGAATGACGACGCATCCGGTTCACCCATGATCAATTCCTTGCCGGAGAACTCCATGATGATCTTGCCATCGGAAGTTGGCGAAATAAAAGAATCGTGCTTTTCAGCGGTGATGCCGGTCATTGGCTGGAACCAATGGGTGAAGTGCGTCGCGCCTTTCTCAACAGCCCAGTCCTTCATCGCGGCAGCGACAACTTCAGCGACCTGAGGATCGAGCGGTGTGCCTTCCTCGATGGTTTGATGCAGCGATTTGTAAATCTGCTTCGGCAGTCTCTGGCGCATGACACCGTCATTAAAGACGTTGCAGCCAAACACATCACTGAGGTTGGTGGTTGATTCACAGACTTCGTTCATTTGCGGGTACCCCTTTCTATAATGGAACAATATTCGACAATAAAAAAGGTGCGCAGATCAAATAGATCCGAAACACCATTGTTGCCGGGATTTACCTACAAATTAGGATATCATTATTTGGGAAAAATGCAAGGTCTAAAATATGAAATTTCATTTTGCTTTTCTAGATGCTTTCTGACATCTTGCCCAAAATGTGTGCAAAATCAGCTTTTTTACGGCTTGAAAATCAAAAAAGGCGGTGCTGGCTTCAAACCAGCACCGCCTTCAAACCCGGGATGATCAGACGAGGCGGGTAACCTGGCCGACAACATTGTCGACGGTGAATCCGAATTGTTCGAACAGGGTGTTGCCGGGCGCGGAGGCACCGAAGCGATCCAGGCCAATGACCTGGCCTTCACTGCCGACATACTTGTACCAGGATTGCGTCGCGCCGGCTTCGATGGCGACCCGGACCTTGATATCAGCTGGCAGGACGGATGCCTTGTACTCAGCAGACTGCTCTTCAAAGATCTCGGTGCTGGGCATCGAGACGACACGGGTCATGATGCCTTGGGCATCGAGCGCTTTGGCCGACTCGATCGCCAGGCTGACTTCTGAGCCAGTCGCGATCAGAATGGCGGCAGGCTGGTCGGTATCTTTCACAATGTAGCCGCCTTTAAGGGCCTGTTTGCCGCTGCCGTCCAATGTCGGCAGATTCTGGCGGGACAAGACCATGCAGGTCGGCGCGCTGCGTTTCAGAGCCAGCAGGTAGCCGGCGGCGGTCTCCTTGCCATCCGCCGGGCGGAAAACTGTCAGGCCGGGCATAGCTCTGAGTGAAGCCAGGTGCTCGACTGGTTCATGGGTCGGACCGTCTTCGCCAACGCCGATGCTGTCATGGGTCATGACGTAGATCACCGGCAGTTTCATTAAGGCGGACAGGCGCATGGCCGGCCGCAGATAATCGGTAAAGACAAAGAAGGTGGCGCAGAAACTGCGCAGACCCCCGTGCAGCGCTAGGCCGTTGGCAACCGCAGCCATGCCGAATTCACGCACACCATAGTGGATGTTGGCGCCGGATAGGTCGCCTTTTTCCATGAAACCCTTGTCCTTAAGGTAGGTCTTGGTTGACGGACCCAGGTCGGCGCTGCCGCCAACCAGATTGGGAATTCTGGCCGCCAGACGGTTGAGGATTGTGCCAGAGGTCGCTCGCGTAGCCTGACTGCCCTCAAACGCCCAGAACTCATCATCGCTTTCCAGATCGGGCACGGCCATGGCGAGGCAGGCCTTCAGGGTTTCGGCTTCTTCCGGGAAGGCACGCTCGTACCGGCCATACAGTTCGCACCAGTCATCTTGCATTGTCTGGAAGTCACCTTGCTTGGCAGCCATGTACTCGGTCAACTCAGCCGGTACGTCGAAGGCTTCCTTGCCGGGCCAGTTGAAGAATGCCTTGGTTTTAGCGATGTTTTCTTCGCCGAGCGGTTCGCCGTGGGTCTTGGCCAGACCGACGAGCGGTGAGCCGTAGGCAATCTGGTTCTGGACAACGATCAGGGCAGGCTTTTTACTGTCAGCCTTCGCTTCGACGATCGCGGCGGCGATTGCCTTGCGGTCATTGCCGTCTGCGACATGGATGACCTGCCAGCCATACGCTTCATAGCGCTTGCCGACATCTTCGGTGAACGAGAGGTCGGTATCGCCTTCGATTGAGATTTCATTGTCGTCGTAGAAGACGATCAGCTTCCCGAGGCCTAATGTTCCGGCCAGAGAGGATGCTTCGGATGTTACACCTTCCATCATGCAGCCGTCGCCAGCCAGGGCGTAGGTGTAATGGTCAATGACCGGGAAGCCTTCTTTGTTGAAGCGCTGGGCCAGATGCGCTTCGGCCATAGCAATACCGACGGCGGAAGCCAAACCCTGACCCAGGGGACCGGTGGTCATTTCAACGCCTGGCGTTTCACCAAACTCAGGATGACCGGGTGTTTGGCTGCCCCATTGGCGGAAGGACTTAAGCTCGTCCATGGACAGGCCGTAGCCAAAAAGGTGCAGCAGCGAATAAAGCAGCATGGATGCATGCCCGGCGCTCAAGATAAAACGGTCACGGTTGATCCAGGTCGGATCAGACGGATTATGTTTCATGTGGTTGGCCCAGAGTTCGTAAGCCATCGGAGCCGCGTCAAGCGGTTTGCCCGGATGACCGGAGTTTGCTTTCTGGACTCCTTCAATGGACAGAATGCGAACGGCACTGACAGCCAAATCATCTAGTTTCTGGTTCATAAGTGATCACCTCGTCAATTATTTGCTCACTAAGCATCAAGAATAAATTACCACGGATTGGGCGATCAGTCGATATTATTTTGCCAAAAACGCTTTCATTGGCAAAACATGTCTGTTTTTAACAGGATTATCGCAAGAAAATACTGTAAAAAAAGCTGCCCGGGTCGGACAGCTTCTGAGACGGCTTTTCGGATGCTAGTTGGCGGGTATGCCCGGCACAACCGGTGCGTTGAATACGCGTGCGCCCAGCGTGGTATCCATTTCAAGCAGAGCTGCGCCATTGTCGCCGGCGATCTTGAGCCTGCTGATGACGTCGTTGGCGCTGTTTTCCTCTTCCACCTGCTCGGAAACATACCATTGCAGGAAGATGTAGGCAGCATGGTCGCTGGTCGACAAGGCCAGTGACGACAGGTTGTTGATCGACTCAGTAACGGTTTTTTCATGAGCCAGGATATGTTCGAAGACATCCAGCGGGCTCTGCCAGGCGCTGTCAGGTTCGGCGATTGTGAAAAATTTGGTCGCAACGTCCCGGTACTGCATATAGTGGAACAGGTTCTGGGCATGAGCCAGCTCTTCCTGGTACTGGACATAGTTCCAGTTGGCCAGGCCGCCATAACCGTTTTCATTCAGCCAGTTGGACATGGCGAGATAGAGGAAAGCGGAATAGTATTCTTTGTTGATTTGTTCGCTGAAAGCTTGCTGGAGTTTTTCGTTCATGGTCAGATCCCTCTTTCTTTTCAATAATCGGTTGCGAAGACTATGGTTTAATTGTCGCATAATCGAAAAAATGAGCTGTATCCACCGTTACAAACCCTTTTTTCATCCGATGCAGAACGGAACGGGCGTTGTGGGTGCCGGCAGCCGGTGCTTGTCTGCTTTCATACAGGCAGCAGATCTGTTATATACTGTATAGGAAGGCTTGAACTGTCAATTCTGGAGGGCTCTATGAAACTCGGCGTTTTTTCCGCGATCTACCGTGACCTGCCGATCGACCAAACACTGGCAAAATTATCTGAGTTGGGCGTCGACACGGTTGAGGTTGGCTGCGGCGGCTATTCCGCCACCGCCCATGCTTCGGCCATCGAACTGCTTGACAACCCAGAAAGGCTGGCCGTTTTTCGAACCGCAATCGAGCGGTCCGGGATCATGATCAGCGCCTTGTCCTGCCATGGCAATCCCGTACATCCTCAAGCAGAGCTTGCAGACCGCTATCATCGGGAATTTGAAGCAGCCGTTCTGCTGGCTGAACAGTTGGGGGTGGACCAGGTGATCACGTTCTCGGGCTGTCCGGGAGATGGCCGCGGCGGGCAGGCCCCGAATTGGGTGACCTATCCCTGGCCGGAAGATTTCAGCGCGGTTCTGGACTACCAGTGGCATGATGTCGTACTGCCCTACTGGCAGCGATCTGCCGGATTTGCCCGAGAACATGGCATCCGGATCGCGATCGAAATGCATCCGGGATTTTGCGTTTACAATCCGCAGACTTTGATCAGGCTGCGGGAGGTTACAGGCGATGCGATCTGCACCAATTTCGATCCCAGCCACCTTTTCTGGCAGGGCATTGACCCGGTCGCGGCTATCAGGGTTTTAGGGTCGTCCATCAGCCATGTCCATGCCAAGGATACCTGGATTGACGCCGGCAATATCCGTGAGCAGGGCGTTCTTGATTTCAGCCAGACCTTCAATGAATCCCGTCCCTGGACCTTCCGGACGGTTGGGCAAGGCCACGGCATTGCCGTCTGGCAAGCTATGATCGACGCTCTGAAGCAGACCGGATTCGACGGCGCCATCAGCATTGAGCATGAAGACAGCAGACTGTCAGTCGATGATGGACTGAAGCAGGCCGCGGATTTTTTAAGACCACTTCTTGTGTGACTTGAGCACTTGATTTTGTTGGTCAAATGTTGTTTATTAAAGGGGTTTCATAGCCAATCGTTGCCTGATCTTAGTTGATAGGGCTCGATACCTTGAATTTGGATGGATAAACCCTATAATAACAAATGATATTTCAGCCTTGCCTTGAAGGCTTGAAACACTGCATAATAATGTTGATTCCTTGCATGTCCTGAACATATCCTATACAGTTCAAGTGGGAATCAGCAACTGCCAGGAGGAAAACCTTGTATAAGATAGTCAAAAAGAGCGTATTGAATCCACAAGTCATTCTGATGGAGATCGAGGCGCCGGCAGTGGCCAAAAAGGCCGAACCGGGGCAGTTCATCATCCTGCGCGTCCATGAGGACGGCGAGCGCATACCCCTGACGATTGCGGACTTTGACCGTGATCAGGGTACGGTGACCATCATCTACCAGGTTGTCGGCAAGACCACAAAAATGATCAGTGAGTTGAGTCAAGGCGACAGCCTGTTGGACTTTGTCGGGCCGCTGGGCACCGCATCGCACCTGGACGGGTACAAGAAGGTTTGCGTGATCGGCGGCGGCCTGGGCTCGGCGATCGCTTATCCGCAGGCCAAGAAGCTGCACCAGCTGGGCGCAGATGTCGACATCGTTGCGGGCTTTCGGAACAAGGACCTGATCATCCTGGAAAAGGAAATGAAAGCGGCGTCCAGCCGGCTATTCCTCGTGACCGATGATGGGTCGAACGGCCACAAGGGCTTCGTCACCGACCAGTTGAAGCAATTGATTGAGGACGGCAACCAGTATGACCTGGTGATCGCGATCGGGCCTTTGATCATGATGAAGTTTGTCTGCAAGCTGACCGAGCAGTTCGGGATCAAAACCATCGTCAGCATGAACCCGGTCATGATCGACGGCACCGGCATGTGCGGCGGCTGCCGGGTCACGGTCGGCGGCGAAACCAAGTTCGCCTGTGTCGACGGTCCTGACTTTGACGGCCACCTGGTGGATTTTGACGAAGCGATGCGCCGCCAGCAGATGTACAAGCACGATGAAAAACAGACCCTGGAGGCTCACCTTTGCCGCCTGACCGGAGAGGAGCACCAAGATGCCTAATATGTCCCCCAAAAAGGTCGCGATGCCGGAGCAGGAACCGCAGGTTCGCAACAAGAATTTTCTGGAGGTCGCCCAGGGCTACACCGAGGCGATGGCGATTGAGGAGGCACAGCGATGCCTGCAGTGCAAGCACAAGCCCTGCGTTTCCGGCTGCCCGGTTAATGTCCGGATACCGGAATTCATTGAGCGTGTCGCCGCCGGCGACTTCGAAGCAGCCTATGAGATCATCACCTCGACCAACAGCCTGCCGGCGATCTGCGGTCGTGTGTGCCCGCAGGAGAGCCAGTGCGAGCAGCTTTGTGTCCGCGGCAAGAAAGGCGAACCTGTCGGGATAGGCCGTTTGGAACGTTTTGTCGCCGACTGGGCGATGCAGAACAATAAGGTCAAGACGAAAAAGCCTGACGGCAGCCATCGCAAGGTTGCCGTGATCGGCTCCGGCCCGGCCGGCCTGTCCTGTGCCGGCGATCTGGCCAAGCGCGGCTACCAGGCCACAATCTTTGAAGCCTTCCACGTGCCCGGCGGCGTCCTGATGTACGGCATCCCGGAGTTCCGGCTGCCCAAGGCGCTGGTCCAGGAAGAGATTGACAACCTGCGAAAACTGGGCGTGGAGATCCGGACCAATATGGTCATTGGCAAGGTGCTGTCGCTGGACGAACTTCTGGCAGAGGGCTTCGAGGCGATTTTCATCGGTTCTGGCGCCGGCCTGCCAAGCTTTATGAAAATTCCGGGCGAGAACTACAACGGCGTGTATTCGGCCAATGAGTTTTTGACCCGCATCAATCTGATGAAGGCTTACAAGTTCCCGGACAGCGATACACCGGTCAGGGTCGGTAAAAACGTCGCGGTGGTCGGTGGCGGCAACGTCGCGATGGATGCCGCCCGTTCGGCCAAGCGTTTGGGCGCGGAGACTGTGTATATTGTCTACCGCCGGTCGGAAGAAGAGATGCCAGCCCGGCTGGAGGAAGTCCACCACGCCAAGGAAGAAGGCATCATCTTCAACGTCCTGACCAACCCGACTGAGATCGTCGGCACCGAAGACGGCTGGGTTAAGGGTATCGATCTGGTCCGCATGCAGCTGGGCCAGCCGGATGCTTCCGGCAGGAGACGTCCGGAAGAAATCCCAGGCTCCAATTTCCATCTGGATGTCGAAACCGTGATCATCGCGATCGGGCAGGGTCCGAACCCCCTGATCAAGGCGACGACCCCAGATCTGGACACCCAGAAATGGGGCGGCATCGTGGTCGAGGAAGAGACCATGGCCACCAGCAAGAACGGTGTATATGCCGGCGGTGACGCCGTCACTGGCGCCGCGACGGTCATCCTGGCGATGGGCGCCGGCAAGAAGGCCGCTCAGGCGATCGATGACTACCTGCAGGGGCGCGCGGCCGATCCCGAAAACCCGGCCTGCATCGTCGGCAGCGATCTGCCGGAAAACTGAACCAGGAGGGTACAGCTATGCGAGCGGTTCGATATCTGGACAGCAACCAGGCCCGTTGGGGTCTTTTACGGGATGACCAGTTCATTCAACCGCTGACCTCAGCGCCTTATCTGGACGGCCAGCCCTGCGGCCATGCGGTTTTGATCCAGGATGTCAAGCTGCTGGCGCCCTGTGAGCCGACCAAGATTGTCGCCATCGGCAAGAACTACCATGACCACATCAAGGAATTGGACAGTTCCAGCCAGGTGCCGCAAAGTCCGATCTTGTTTATCATGCCGCCGACCTCGGTCAACCATCCCGGCAGTCCGATCAGGCTTTTGCCGGCCTCGATATCCAAGCGGATCGATTATGAAGGTGAGCTGGCCCTGGTTATCGGCAAGCCGGCCAGCCGGATCACACCCGAGCAGGCGCCTGAGTACATTGCCGGCTATACCTGCCTCAATGACGTGACGGCCAGAGATATCCAGCAGGCCGACGGACAATGGTCCAGAGCTAAAAGCGCCGACGGTTTTGCGCCGATCGGCCCGGTTCTGACCGATGAGGTCGATCCGCAAAACCTTCAGATCCAAACCCGGCTCAACGGCAAGGTTGTCCAGCAGTCTTCTACCAGCCAGCAGATCTGGACGGTCACGGAGCTGGTGTCATTGATCAGCCAGACCATCACTTTACTGCCAGGAGACGTCGTGACGACTGGGACCCCCTCCGGCATCGGCCCGATGAAGGCCGGCGATGTGGTTGAGGTCTGCATTGAAGGCATTGGCTGCCTGCAAAACCCAGTCGAAGCGGAATAAGCAGTCAATCTGGATATCTGCGTGAAGTCCGGGTGAACCGTGTGAAATGAAGCAAGGGCTCCCATTGTTCTCAATGGGAGCCCTTGCAGCGATGACAGATTTGGCAGATGGACAAGCCGTTTAGCTTGATTTCAAGCGTCCCTGCTTCTCAGTTTCAATCAGGCTGTCCAACTCGGTCAGAAAGGTCTTGGCGGACTTGCCGCTTGAGCGATCATAAATCTTGCCGCAGATGCTGACATTGATCCGGCTGTCCTGCTGCGTCGGCTGCTGATCGAATGATTCATACAGGCGTTCGATGGTTTTGGCCAGCGCCTTGTCATCCGTCAGTTCGATCAACATATAGAATTCATCATCACCGACCCGGGCGATCAGATCCTCCTTGCGCAAGCTCTGCCGCAGCCTGTCTGCTGTGATTTGCAGCGCCTCATCGCCGGACTCCCAGCCCAAACGCTGGTTCAACTCATGCAGGTTGTCGATATCCGCCAGGATCAGGGCGAAACGGTCATCGGCGTCAAACCGGTTGACCCGGATGTCCAGGATCCGTTCAAAATGATTGCGGTTGTAAGTTCCGGTCAGGCTGTCCGTGTATTCGCCCCTGATCTGGATATGAACGAAAATAATCAGGACGGACAGGGCCATGAACGGCCAGTTGAAATTGACGCCGTAGAAAGCGACCTGGAGCGCGCTGCCGACGACCAGCGGCAGACCGTAAAGCAGCAGTGCCCTGAAGTTATGGGCGGTCAGATATTTCCGGTTGGCGAGAACGAGCAGTATGGCCGCGGCCAGGAAACCATAAGCGATGATCACATGGATGGCGAAATAGGGGCCGCGGCTGTACAAGTTGTTTTGGTCAACAGAGAAAAACCAGCCGGTGCTGATCGAGAGTGCGGAGATGAAGGCGTTGAGGGTCAGCAGGGGGATCATTGTAAAAATGGTTTTTCTCATCAGGTCGACGCTGTGAAAAATCTGGTGCTGCGTATAGAGCAGCCAGACAGCGCCGGGCAGGGGAACGAAGCAATACAGAAGCGTGTTGGAAATAATGTTTAAGACCCTAGCCAGATCGCCGTCGGCTCCAACCCGGGCGTCAAAAATCCAGCCGAGAATCTCCAGGGCGTTCAGTACGATCCCCAAGATGACCAGCATGTCAAAAATTTTGTACTGGACCATGCGTTTTTCACGAAATCCCGACGAAGCGAACAGGATAATGGTCAGAACAATAATTGCAATCAGGTTGATATCGATGATCTGAAACGAATTCAAGTCCATCTGAATAATCCCTTTACTCCTGTAACTTATTTTGAATAATTATCAACAAGTATATCATTTCCGTTTCGATACTTAAACTGTTTTCGTCAATTGTGATAGAATGCTAAAAAACAAACCCGATAGCATGAAACGAGGCTTAAACAAACATGCAGTTCCTGATGGTCGACAACCATGATTCGTTTTTCCATAACCTGGTTCGCTATCTGCGTCTTAGCCAGGCGACTGTCAGGATATGCCGCAATGACGACCTGGATTTTACAGCCATTGAATCCGCCGGTTTTGATGGCATCATCCTCTCGCCGGGCCCTGGCAAGCCGGCAGATGCCGGCCGTCTTCTCGACCTTGTCCGGACCTTTGGCGGTCGCATCCCGATCCTGGGCGTCTGCCTGGGCCATCAGGCGATTGCCGAAGCGATGGGGGCCCGAGTGATGCTCGCGCCAAGCCCGATGCACGGCCGCCTGGCGTCGGTCAATCATGACGGGGCCGGCATTTTCAGAAACCTTGATAATCCCTTGACGGTCACACGCTATCATTCGCTGGTTGTCGACCGGTCAAGCCTGCCGGATCAGCTCAAGGTCACGTGTGAAACTCAAGACGGTCTGGTCATGGGCATCCGAGATGACAGCGGTCTGCTGGAAGGCGTCCAGTTCCATCCTGAAGCCGCCCTGACCGAGTGCGGCCTTGATATGATTCGGAATTTTGTCGAGTTTTGCCGCGCTTCATCAAAGTCAGGCGGCAAGTCATGAAGCCGGTTGTATTCGACCTGCCCCGGGGTTTGACCCCGAACAGGGCCTGGTCTTGCTTTGCCCGGGACGAGGCCATCGCCTTTCTCGACAGCCATCCGGGCTATGGCAGCCTGAGCCGTTATTCGATCATCGGACTGGATCCCTGGCTGACCTTTCGCGCCTGGCCAGGCCACTGCCAGGTCAACGGCATAGCGGTTGCCGACGATGCCTGGGCCGTTCTCGAGCGCCTGCTGGCCGACAATCGAAACGAACCCCTTGACGGTCTGCCGATCACCGGCGGCGCGATCGGATCAATCGCCTATGATGCCGGATTTAGCCTAAACCGCCTGGAAACACCGGACCGAGCGCTTAACTTGGCCGGACCGGACTGCCCGTGGATCAGCTTCGACTTTTATGACACCTACCTGGTTTTCGACTCGGTCACCGGCCAAAATCGCTTGCTGCTGACCGGCCGACTGAATCGACCTGACGTGCGGCGCGATCAGATCTTGAGCCGACTTGAGCAAGTACCCGATAACCAGACAGGCCAGGCGCTCAGGTCCGCGCCGAAAGCAGGCCTCCAGATCCCGGCTGCCGCTGACTACATGGCGAGGGTCGAAACAATCCGCGAACATATCCGTCAGGGCGACGTCTATATCGCCAACCTGACACACGTGTTTGAAAGCTCGAGCGAACAGCCGGCCCACAGCTTATATGACCGCCTGCGCCGCATCAACCCGGCGCCCTTTGCCGCGTTTGTTCGACAGGGCGATCTGGAAATTCTGTCCAGCTCGCCGGAGCGCCTCCTGTCGATCGACAGAGACGGGCATCTCGTGACCCGCCCGATCAAGGGTACCCGGGCGAGAAGCCGCGATATGGTGCAGGATGAAGCCTTTATGCGAGAGCTGATTGCCAGCGACAAGGACCGGGCGGAGCTTTTGATGATCACGGATCTCGAGCGCAACGATCTGAGCCGGGTCTGCAGGCCGGAATCTGTTCGGGTCAGCGCGCATTTTACGCTGGAGACCTACCCGCAGGTCTATCATCTCAGTTCCACCGTCGAGGGCGATCTTGAAGCGGGCATATCGCCGGTATCGGCGCTGCTGGCCTGCTTCCCGGGCGGCTCGATCAGCGGCGCGCCCAAGGCTTCGGCCATGCAAATTCTCGACCGGTTGGAAACTTCTGCCCGCTCGCTGTATACTGGATGCCTGGGATACTTTTCTTTTGATGGCCAGACGGATTTCTCGATTTTGATCCGGACGGCTTTCAAAACCGGTTCGAGACTGTTCTACGGCGCCGGCGGCGGCATTACCTGGGAATCCGACCCGCGGGCAGAGTATGAGGAAATGCTGCTCAAAGCCGAGGCTTTCCGGCAGTTGATTGAAGAGGGGTGACTTGCATGATCTGGGCCAATGGCGAAAAAATTGAAGATCCTCGCCTGTTTGATCAGGGCTTCTGGTTCGGCCGCGGCGTCTTTGAAACCATCCGGGTCCATCAGTGGCCCATATTCTGGAACGAGCACATCCAGCGCCTGAACGCGGGACTGGACCGACTCAAGATCCGGCCGCCGGTCGACCCGGACAGATTGCTGAAGGATGTCGAACGCCTCGGGATACGCGATTGTGTCCTGAAAGTCGCCGTCACGCCTGAAAACATCCTGTTTCAAACAAGGGATCTGCCGCCCGAGCCCAGCCAGAACTACTACATCTGGCCGACGATGGATCTGCTGAGTCAAAATCCGCTGCTGCGTCAGACCAAGAGCCTGAACTATCTGGAACACCTGCTGGCCAGGGAAGAGGCCAGCAGTCACGGTTATGACGATGCGCTCTATGTTGATCGCGATTCAAAAATTTCCGAAACATGCCGTGCCAATATCTTCTTTGTCCGCGACGGCCGGATCCACACGCCGGATCTGACCTGCGGCCTGCTGGACGGCATTGTCCGACAATGGGTCATCAGGACGGTGGCGGTGGAAACCGGACAGTATGTGGTCCAGGATCTGCTGGACGCCGAGGGCGTTTTCGTGACCAACAGTGTCATCGGAATCCAGCCTGTTTTTGCGATCGGCGAGCACAAGGTTTTGACTTGCCGACTGATCGATGAGATTCATGAGCGCTATCTGTGTGACACCGAGCTTGAAAACTGCGGCCCGATCGACTAGAATATTGGTATAACCGCATAGGATCTTTTAACTGTAAAGGTTCGGCTGAGAAAAGAGAGCCAAAACCGTCTGACAGGCGGCTTTGGGTTGAAACGATCAGCTGAATTTTTTTATGGAAAGGATCTAAGCCATGATCTATGACACCATCATTATCGGGGCTGGCATCACGGGTTGCGCGATTGCCAGGGAACTGGCACGCAGCGACCTGTCGATCGCGGTCATCGACCAGCACACGGATGTGGCCGAAGGCACAACCAAGGCCAACAGTGCGATCGTCCACGCCGGATACGATGCCAAACCCGGCACCAACAAGGCCCGGACCAATGTGCTGGGCAACCGTTTGTTTGCCGGCTGGTGCCGCGACCTGCACGTCTCCTACAAAAACAACACCTCACTGGTGGTCGCGTTCGATGAAGCCGACCTGCCAGACCTCAGGGCTTTGCTGGAACGCGGGCGGGAAAACGGCGTCGAGGGATTATCCCTGATCAGCCGGGACGAACTGCTGCGGCTAGAGCCCGGCATCAACCCAGGCGCTGCCGGCGCCCTGCTGGCAGAAACCGGCGGCATCTGCTCTCCCTATGAACTGACCATCGCGCTGGCCGAACACGCCGCGATCAACGGCGTGCGGTTTCATCTGGACACCCGGGTGCAAGCGGTCAGGCGAAACCCTGACGGAACCTTCTTGCTGTCGACGGGCCAAGGCCTGTTCAATGCCAGAACACTGGTCAACGCGGCCGGCGTCGAGTCCGATGCCATCAACAACCAGCTGTCCGATGATCCATTCAAGATTCTACCGCGCCGCGGCGAATACTGGATGATCGACAAGACTTATGGCGGCGCCTTTTCGGCGACAATCTTCCAGCTTCCGACAGCCATGGGCAAAGGCGTTCTGGTCACACCCACCGTTGAAGGGACGGTCATCCTTGGCCCGACTGCCGAGGAGATCGAAGACCCGGACGACACCCGGACGACCGCCCGCGGGTTGAATCAAATTCTTGAGGTCGCCCGGCTGACCTGGCCCGAACCGCCGACTGATGCCGCGATCACGCAATTTGCTGGTGTCCGCGCGCATTGCGACCGCAATGATTTCATTCTGGGTGAAGCCGCGGATGTGCCGGGCTTTTTCAATGCCGCCGGCATTGAGTCTCCTGGTCTGACCGCGGCGCCTGCGATCGGCATCGAACTGGCCGGTCTGGTTGCCCAAAAACTTTCAGCACGACCCAAATCCGATTTTCTGCCGCCGCTGCCGCCGATCGGGATCTTTCGCGAGATGACCGACGCGGCGCGCGCGACGGCCATCGACGAAAATCCGTCATACGGCCAGGTTATCTGCCGCTGTGAACAGATCACTGAAGCCGAGATCCGGCAGGCCATCCGCCGCCCGGTCGGCGCCACCACGCTGGACGGCGTCAAGCGGCGTACCCGAGCCGGTATGGGTCGCTGCCAGGGCGGATTCTGCACACCGCGCGTTCTGGATATCCTGGCTGAGGAACTGGCTGTCTCGCCGCTCGACCTGACCAAGTTCGGCGGTGCTTCGAAAATACTGACCGGGCGCATCAGCCAGGATATGAGCCTGGAAGGCGGTGATTTGCATGAAGCCTGAACCCGTTGAAATCGACTTGTTGATCATCGGCGGCGGTCCTGCCGGCATGGCCGCGGCCCTGTCCGCCTGGGATGAAGGCTGCCGCAATATCCTGATTCTGGAACGCGATGAACGCCTGGGCGGCATTTTGCCGCAGTGCATCCACAATGGATTTGGCCTCCACCGTTTCGAGGAAGAGCTGACCGGCCCGGAATACGCCGACCGGGATTATCAGGCCGTGCTCGAGCGGGGCATTCCTTTTCAGTGCCGGACCATGGTGCTGTCACTGTCGCCGGAACGGATTGTGACGGCTGTCAGCCGGCAGCATGGGCTGCAGAAGTTTTCAGCCAGGGCTGTCATCCTGGCAATGGGCTGCCGGGAGCGGCCGAGAGGCGCGCTGGGCACACCCGGGACCCGTCCGAGCGGCGTCATGACCACCGGTACGGCGCAGCGCCTGTCCAACCTGGAAGGTTACATGCCCGGCAAGAAGATTGTCATTCTCGGCTCAGGCGACATCGGCCTGATCATGGCCAGGCGACTGACATTCGAAGGCGCCGAAGTGATCGCCTGCGTCGAGATCATGCCCTATTCCAGCGGCCTGGCGCGCAATGTCGTTCAGTGTCTGGATGACTTTGACATCCCGTTGCTGCTGAGCCACACCGTGATCGATATTGAAGGCCGAGAGCGTGTCAGCGCCGTGGTGATCGCGCAAGTGGATTCCGAAACGCTAAAACCGATACCCGGTACAGAACGCCGCATTGAATGTGACACGTTGCTTTTGTCGGTCGGCCTGATCCCGGAAAATGAACTGTCAAGACAATCCGGCGTCGAACTGTCCGGTGTCACCCGCGGCGCCATCGTTGACCAGAACCTGGCGACCAGCGTGCCGGGTGTTTTTGCCTGCGGCAATGTCCTGCATGTCCATGATCTGGTTGATGAGGTCTCCCGTGAGGCGGATCTTGCCGGACGGGCAGCTGTCCGCTTCTTGGCCGGTGTTGAGGCCGCTGGCGATCGGATCCGGGTACAGGACGGACCGGGCATCCGGGGTGTTGTGCCCCAGATCCTGTCCCGGCCGCTGCCGGCCGGCAAGATCCGTCTCCAGTTCCGAACAACGGCGGTCTTCCGCAGGTCCAGTGTCACCGTCAAGGCGGACGGCCAGAGCCTGGCAAAATTTTCCAAGCTGGTTATGGCGCCTGGCGAAATGGCCTCTGTCGATCTGAATTCTGAACTGCTGCCGGCCGGCTGCCGGACGCTGGAGCTTGGCGTGGAGGTGACGGCGCATGAATGAAACAAAGCATCTGGTCTGCATTGGCTGCCCGATGGGCTGCAATCTGCAGGTGACAATGGACAAGGATCGGATCGCGGCCATCGACGGCTATGCCTGCAAGCGAGGCGAACAGTACGCCCGAGACGAGCTGATGGACCCCAGACGCATGGTGACGAGTCTGGTCGCTGTCGAAGGCAGTCGCGTCCCGCTGTCGGTCAAGACGCGGCAGGCGATTCCCAAGCCCCTGATCGCAGACTGCATCAAGGTCATACGTAAACTCAAGGTCGAACTGCCCGTCGCGATCGGCGATGTCATAGCCGAAGACATTCTCGGCACCGGCGTCGATATTGTCGCGACCCGTGCACTGCCCGCTGACGATAAGCCTTGTCCTTGAACCTGATCTTCGGGCATAATGGGGACAAAGGCAGGTGAGACCATTGAACCAGCAAAACCTTCTCGACATCCTGGCCCAGAACCCTGTGATTGCCGCGGTTCGCGATGCCGGGCAGCTAAATGCTGCGCTGGCGCAAAAAACCAAGGTTGTTTTTCTGCTGTCCGGCTCGATCAACAGCCTGGCCGATGATGTCCAGGCACTCAAATCACTCGGCCTGATCGTCTTTTTGCACGTCGATCTGATCGATGGCCTGCGGCCGGATCAGCAGGGCATGCGCTTCGTGGCCGACGTCCTCAAACCTAGCGGCATCATATCGACTAAGCCGGCCTGCATCAAGTGGGCACGCGGTCTGGACCTTCTCAGTATTCAGCGGATCTTCATGCTGGATTCGACCGCGGTGGCAAACGGCCTGCGCAATATCGAGGCATGCCAGCCTGACCTGGTTGAGATTCTGCCGGGTGTCTCGGAACGGCTGATCACCCTGGCCAATCAAAGCTTTTGCCGCCCGCTGATCGCAGGCGGCCTCATACAAAACCGGGATGAAATCTACAAGGCTCTGGCGGCCGGCGCCCTGGCGGTATCCACCAGTGCCGAGCCGCTGTGGGCCCTTTAATTATTGCTTTAGTTGTAATCCCCGCTGTAGCGGACAATCGAGGCTGACTGGATGCCGTCGAGTTGCTGCAGCTTGTCAAGGAATGATGTGTCCTTTGTCTTGAGATTGATCTCAATCACCAGTTCGACCCCTTTGGCGGTCACCGTCTTGCTTTTCAGGCTGAATTTGGGCAGATAGCGCTCCAGGCTGCCGGAAAACGGTTCGCCATAGCGGATGATGACCAGATAGGGCTTGCGCCGGCCTCTGGTCGTCACGGCCGTGATCAGGACCATGATCGCCGCGATCACCAGACAGCCGACGATCGACAGCTTGTAGAACCCGCCGCCCGCGGTCAGGCCGACCGCGATCGCCCAGAACATGAAGACAATGTCCACCGGATCCTTGAGCGCTGTTCTGAAGCGTACGATCGACAAGGCGCCCACCATGCCCAGTGAGAGCACGATGTTGGAGCTAATCGGCATGATCACCATCGATGTGACCAGCGCGACCATCACCAGGGCCGTGCCGAAGCTCTTGTTGAACAGGACCCCCTGGTAGGTAATACGGTAGATGAACAGGATCACGAAGCCCATGGCCAGAGCAATGGCCAGGGTCGTCAGGATGCGCTCAATTGACAGCGGCGCATTGACGTTGACTTCAAACAGCTTGAGCAGGGTTTCTTTCATGAGACTTGTCCTCCGATTCTATAGCTGGTCTTCCCAGGGCTGTTGCCGGCAGGTTCCGGCACATTGTACATATTTGCTGACCGCGAGCGGATGCGCGCCGTCAAGCTTGAGGATCTGCTGGATGAAATCCGGCAGAAACCGGTCGTATTTGACTTCCATCACCAGCTGTCCCGCATCCAGGACCGGGATCATGGCGCCGTCCGGATCCCAGAGATCCTGACGGTAAATGCCGGTGGTCAAATGCCGATCGAAGGTGATGCGGACGTTGCCGTCCGGCCAGACAAACGGCGTGCGCTCATAATCCACCAGCAGCAACGGTCTGAGGAGCCGGATACGGATATCCGCATAGAATTGCAGCAGCAAATCCCGGGCGCTCTGCCGGGCACGAGCGGTCGCCAGTCCTGACAGGTTATCGGCAAAATCGAGAATGGCTTCCGGCTGGCCGTCGAGGATGCTGTCGACCAGCGGGCGATCCAGACGGCAGGCGACCTTGCGGGTCATCTGCCCGCGCTTGATCTTCTTTTCCAGGTGGATGACCGAATCGTTGTCGTTATAGATGCGGATCCGGTATTTGTGTCTGGGGTCGACGCCGGCCAGCTTGTCGAACACACCGGTCCGGGCATGGTCGTCGAAGTAGAGGCTGCGGATCAGATACCCCGAAAAGGGACTGTCCGCGCCGTTCAGGGCATGACGGTCGCCGTGCAGAATCGGCCGGAGCGTGAAGTAGAGCCGCTGAAAGGTCGATTCGTCAATGACGAATTTGAGTTCATGCCGCCAGTTCATATCAGAAATCCTCCGGGAACAGCTCGGCCATCCGGTCGGAAGACAAGTTGAACGTCTGCTGAAGGTTCACGATCATGCGCTCGCGCTTCTCGCTGGTGATCCGGCGAAGCTTCGCCACCTGATCCTCCCAGAAGGCGACCGAGTTTGGCTTGCCCCAGCGCTCGACCTGCCTGGGTATCTCGCTGCTGATCTGCAAGGTCATGTCATCCAGGATCGTCAGCATGCGGTCGGTTTGGAACACCGTGTTGATCAGCTCGGCGTAGCGCTCGATGAACATTGTCTTGAACTCGGGGTTTTGCAGCAGTTTGACCTGCAGGGTCGTGTCAAAAATGTTGTAGGCGCCGTGCCCATCCGGATCCAGCAGGTCGTATTTCAGACTGTTCCTCGTATACGTCGTGGGGAACATGCCCCAGTCGAGGTCGAAAAATGCCCAGCGCCATTCCTGGCCTTCGGTATTTTCGCGCCAGAATTTCTTGTTGCCGGAATCCAGGTTACTGAAAAAGGACTCGGCGATGATCCAGTCCATGAAACTGAGCTCATCCATCTGGGACAGCACATAATCATAAGATTCCGGGTCAGTCATGCTGTGCGTTCTGACATAGCCGAGAAAGGCATGCCAGGCGTCCCGGCTGCCTTCGAGTAGGATGTTGTTGCCCTTGATGATGTCGGTGTTGTCCGGATCGGTGCCGAAATGGGCGGCCATGTAGTATTCGTCAATGTTCTCGCGGACGGCGTAAAGGCCGTAGTATTCACCGTTGACATAGACCACGCAGGGGCGCCAGTCCATGGTGTCGGTTTCCAGATCGTCCTCGATGACTTCGGACATGAAGGCATCGCGTAGCTTGGAGTAGCGCCAGTCCTGACCGGATGTGCGAAGGATCAGGCGCTTGAAGGTTGAAACCTCGTTGTCCGGAAAGAACGGGTAGATGACCTGGCTGTCGCCGTAGAACTCGCGGAGATTGAGTTCCATCGATTTCTGGGCTTCTTTACGGGAAAACGACCCGTGCAAGGCCAGTCCGGCGTTGAAGACCGTGCCCAGCGTGCCGTCGGTCTCGTAAAAGCTGACCTGGCAGGGAGCCTCATGGTCCCGGGTGTAATCCGACCAGACGCCAAAGGAGCCGGTGAAATCAGCCGGCCGGATCGCGATCGCGACCACCGGCAGGTCATGCGGGATTTCAGCGAGGATGGTTCGGCAGGTCGTATTGCTGGCCAGCTCGCCCTCGACAAAGGCCTTGCAGCGGATGGCGCTGGACGAATCGATGGCCAGCGGCTCGCTGTAGAGCTGTGACGAACTGTCGGGCTCGCTCCCGTCCAGCGTGTAGCGGAGCACGGCTCCCGGTTGGACGGATGTCATCTGGACCAGCACTTCACCGGCAAAGTAGATCGACCGGATCAGGGTGTCATCTGCCGGTGAGATCACGGAAATGACCGGATCCGCGGCGATGGCTGTGGCAGCCTGGGCGGCATTGGCCTTGCCGGGTGTCGGTGAAGTATAAAAATAGCGGGTGTCGGCCGCCTCATCGGCGCTGCCCCGACCGCTGCTGACCGCGTTGCGCAGGGTGCCGGCGTCAAACCAGTCCACCAGCCGGCCGTCGGCATTCGTGAGATAGAGGGTTTCATCTGCCGGGGAGATGCCGAAACCTGACGGCTGGATCACGAGGTACTGGCCGGGTTGGATGGTCAGGTCGGACAGGACCATCCGATAGGGATCATCCGCACGATCACTTAGGCCGTATCCTGCCAGGCTGATCGCTTCGTCAGTGCCGTTGCGCAGCTCGATCCAGTCCGGTTCGGAGGTTTTGCCGCGGGTCGTTACCACAGCATCCACCGCGAGAACCTCATTGATCCAGAGCCCGCGGTTGTCCAGCGTCATCGCGCCGGCAATTTCTGCAAAGCCCTGGGTCGTGTTGTCCTCACCAGGCGTCGGCAGCGGGAAGTAGAGCCATTGACCCGGCACGTCCGGCGACCGGCCGCGGGAGATGTTGTCCGGCAGATCTTCGATGAACTGCTGGCTGACCAGGCGTCCGGACGGGTCGCTGATGAGGATCAGCGTATCATCGCTGCCCAGGCCGAAATCGGCATGGAGCTCATCGCCGGACGTGATGTCCTTGCCGGACAGCCAGATCAGCAGGAACCCGCCCGGCTCCAGATCGATGTCCGGGAAGATCCATTTATCCAGGTTGTCGGCATTGTCGGACAAGGAAAACCCCTTCAGGTTGATCGCTTCAGATCCCATGTTGCGAATTTCGATCCAGTCCGGCAGATCGCCGTCAAGATCGCGGATCGACTTGTTCGCGGTCATATATTCGTTGATAACCAGGTCAGCCTTCGATTCGACAATAGCTTTTTCTGCTGTCGGCTTGCCGTCAGGACTGTTGGCCTCGCCGGGCGTCGCGTCGCCGAAAAACAAGCGTTGTCCGGTCTGGCTGGCTTCTGCTGGGGCAAGGCCGTAGGAGACATCTGCCGGCAGTTTGGGAATCTCGAGGTAGGAGATGATCTGGCCGGCCGGCGAAGTCAGCACGACATCGTCGCCGTCGCTGTCAAGCCGGAATGGCGCGTGGATCGAGCCATTGGCGTCGACCCCTTCGCGTCCGGAGGCGAAAATAACCAGGTAGCCGCCGGCCGAAATCGAAATATCCGGCAGGACCAGCTTGCCGGGCTTTTTGAGGTTGTCCGACAGGGAATAACCTTCGAGGCTGATTGTCTCAGGGCCTGCGTTATGCAGCTCGATCCAGTCCGGTGTGCTCGAGTCAAAGGCGGTTAGCGTTGAGACATTGCTGGTCGAGACCTCGTTGATCCACAAGGTGCTTTCGGCAATGACGCTGGCATCCGGCTCGGTCGTGATTTCACTCTCAAGTCCCGGCAGCGTGGGGCTCGCGTCCTCGGGTATCCAGTCGCAGGCAGACAGTGCAGTCGCCAGGACAAACGCGGCTAGGCATAATATGGCACGCCGTGCCACGGCGGCTTTTCTCCGGCTTGTAGGCTTCATACGACCCCTTCCCGTGATGGCTTTTTTGTATCGTGCTCTATTTTACCGCAATTTGGCGTTCAATCATAGACATTCTGAACCCTGGGCATCAGCTGGAAATCCTGAGCTGTCAAGGATGTCAACTCGTGTCGATAGTTCGTTTGTGTTTCATCAAGACTCAGGCTGCCAGCTGATATTGCTCTTTCAAATTGTTCAGTCGGTCATATGTTAGATCGTTATCATTTTGCAGTCTGCCCACAACAATGCCTGGAGCTATACCGATTTGCTCAGCTAAAGAAATAATATCGGCTCGAGACAAAGCATTCATGGCAAAAAACTGTTCATATCAATCAGCCAAGTCACTGAATGATAAACCTAACGGGTCAATCGTCGGATGTGTTCCATCTGGCGTGTTGATCTGGACGAGATGTTTTCTGGAATTAATCTTATCGGATATTGAAGGGCTGACAGCGAAGAATAATTATGATTGATCATTCACCAGCCAACCCTCGATTATTCTGACATATTAATGCGTTTCGAATCGCATGCACACAGCTGATGGTTTCCTAACAATCCCCCATGGTATAATGAATTGACCTATATTTAAACAGGAAGGATTGTCTTCTATGATCCGTGACGACCAAGCCAAGACGCTGATGAAACTTTTTCCGGTCCTCTCGACCATGCCGGCCCAGTCGAGACAGATCGTCTTCGACGCCGGACAGATTGTCGATCTGCCCAAGGGCCAGATGCTGGTCTCGCAAAACCAGCAGTGCCAATACATTCCGCTGGTCCTGTCCGGTCAGCTGCGGGTTTTCAAACTCTCGGAGAACGGCCGGGAGATGACCCTTTTTCGAACCGGTCCCGGCGAGACCTGCCTGATTTCAATCGCCTGCCGGTTGAAGGGCGAGGATTTTCCGGCCCAGGCCCAGGTTGAAGAGGCGGCCAGTTTGTTCATGCTGCCGCAGACCGTCTACCACGATGTGCTGGACAACCATCCGGCCTGGAAGGACTACCTGGTGATTACGCTTTATGAGCACCTGACCGAGACCATGGAGACTTTGGAAGCCGTTGCCTTTGACCGGACTGACCGTCGTCTGGCCGGCTGGCTGCTGGACCAGAGCCGGCGCGGTGAACAGACCATCCGGACCACGCACGAAACGATCGCGGTGGAGCTTGGTACGGTACGTGAGGTCGTCTCACGTCTGCTGGGCGAGTTCAAGAGCCATGGCGCCGTTGCAATCGGGCGCGGCCGGATCGATGTGCTGAACGCTCGGTTTCTGGACGATATTCTGACCTAGCTGAGGCGAAAGCCGCCTTGGGTACAATCCAGGGGGTGTAAGATGAAGGTTTTCATCATCGGCGCGACAGGACTTCTGGGATCAGCCGCCGCAAGGGAATTGCTTGCGCGAGGCCACAAAGTCAGCGGACTGGCCCTGCCGCCCAGCCCGCAGCAGTTTGTGCTGCCGCCCGGCCTTGACTTGACCTTTGGCAACCTGCTGGCGATGACCGATGAACAGATTCTGGAGCGGATCTGCGGTTTTGAGGGTTTGGTGTTCGCCGCGGGCGTCGACGAACGGCTGGAAAGCGACAGTAATGCCTATGACATGTTCTACCGCTATAACATCCTGCCGCTGGAGCGCTTGCTGCCGCTGGCGATTGAAGCCGGCATCCGGCATGTGGCCGTGCTCGGATCCTACTTTGTCCATTTCAACCGAATCTGGCCAGCCAGGCTACTGGCCGCCCGTCACCCGTATATCCGAAGCCGGGCTGACCAGGAAGCTTTGGCGCTGTCGTTTGCCGATCAGGGTCTGGATGTCAGCGTCCTTGAACTGCCTTATATATTCGGCGCCCAGCCCGGCCGCAGACCGGTCTGGATGTTTCTGGTCGATACGATCCGCAAAATGCCGCTGGCAACCTTCTATCCGCGCGGCGGCACGGCGATGATCACGCTTCGCCAGGCTGGCCAGTGCATTGCCGGCGCGCTGGAAACAACCCGAGGCGCCAGAAGCTATCCGATCGGCTGGTTCAACCTGAACTGGCGGGAGATGCTAGAGATCTTCCACCGCCACCTGGGTCTGGAACGGCCGATCATTACGATTCCGGACTGGCTGTTCGCCATGAACGGGAAGCGCCTGAAAAGAGACCAGCTCCGGCGCGGCATTGAAGGCGGTCTCGACCTGGCAAGACTCCACGAGATCATGTGTGACCAGGCCTTTATCGGGCGCGAAGCAGCTTGCCTGGAACTGGGAGTGACGGAAGATGACCTGGACAACGCGATCGGCGAATCGGTCAGGCTGTGTCTCGAGATTGGACAATCGCCAAAGCTGGCGATTGGGATGCGAGGCGAGTAGCCGCGCGGCAGCGCTGAGCAAACGCTTGATTTCACGACGGTTCTATGGTCAAATTAATACACGGCCAACGACATCAATCCCGGAGGCGACAGCATGCCCTTCAGCGTGACGGAGTTAACCCAGATCTTTCAGATCATCGGACATTCGATGATCATTCTTGGCGTGCTGCTGATCGGAGCCATCATTGCTGAACGTATCCTCAAGCGCCTTGCGCGGCACCATGTCGCCAGCACGGATCTTGACCTGATCGGCAAGGCGGCGGTGGTAACCCATACCATCCGGCCCGACCGGCCTGGTCAGATATACTACCAGAATGACGACGGCGAAGATTATGTCGCCGAAGCTGTCAGCGACCAGATTATCCGTCGCGGCGAGGATGTCCTGATCATCGCCAATGAAGCCGGGCAACTTCGCTGTCTGCCCAGAAAACCGCTGCCGCGCAAAACCAGGGACAAAACCAAGGGTGATCCGGCATGAATTTGTCCGGCCCCGTTGTCCTGTGCGCGCTGAACGCCCGCTATTCCCATACCTGCCTTGCCTTGCGCTCGCTTCGGGCCTTTGCGGCCGGCAAGGGGTACACTAAACGTGAGCTGATCCTTTTGGCTTTTTCGATTAATGATCAGCCATCGGCCATCCTGCAGAAACTATTCAGCCGCCAGGGCGCCGTCTATGCCTTTTCCTGCTACATCTGGAATATCCAACTGGTTTCGCACCTGAGCCGCAGCTTGAAAAAAATCCTGCCGGACGCCCTGATCCTGTGGGGCGGGCCGGAAGCCGGCGCGAAAGCCAGACAGCATATGACCGACAATTTGTCGGTCGACCTGATCGTCCGCGGCGAAGGTGAAATGGCATTTGCAGATTTGCTGAACGGGTTGGACGACCCCGGGATCGACCGGTCTGACATCCCCGGCCTGGTTTGGCGAGACGAGGCCGGCCAGGTCATTGAGAATCCGGTTGGCCCCCTCCTGCCCGGCGATGACTGGCCGCTGGCCTACACATCGGCTGAACTGGAAAAAGAACTGGTCGGCCGCATGATCTACTATGAAACGTCGCGTGGCTGCCCCTTTTCCTGCAGCTACTGCATGTCAGCACTGGACCGTACGGTACGATACCGGCCGCTCGAACAGGTCTTTGCCCATCTCGATCAGTTTCTCGAGGCCGGCCTGCGCCAGGTCAAGCTGGTTGACCGCACCTTCAACTGCGACCCCTCACGGGCCAAAAAGATCTGGGCGTACCTGATTGACCGTGCGGGCAGTGACCCGGCAACCAATTTCCATTTCGAGGTGGCCGGCGACCTGCTGGATGACGCGTCCATCGACCTGCTCAGCCAGGCGCCGCCCGGCCTGATTCAACTGGAAATCGGCGTCCAGACCATCCATCCGGAAGTTCTGGCCGCTATTTGCCGCAAGACCGACATAGACCGGCTGGCCAGACAGGTCCAAAAGCTTCGCCGGGCCGGCAGTGTCCATCTCCATCTCGACCTGATCGCAGGCCTGCCCGGCGAGACGCTGGCGATGTTTTCCGAGTCGGTCGACTATATCTTGAAGCTTCGGCCGCAACAGTTCCAGCTCGGCTTTTTGAAGGTGCTGCCGGGCAGTCCGATGCATGAGACGGCCAGAAAACTGGGTTTTGCCTGGGCAGATGACCCGCCGTATGAGATTTTGCGCTCGGATGCCGTGACATTCTCCGAGCTCTGCCATCTCAAAGCTGTTGAGAAGATGATTGATTTCTACTTGAACCCTGGCTTCATCGCCCGGGCTTTCGGTTATCTCATGAACCAAACCGTGCGACCTTGGGTCTTTATATCCGGCCTGGCAAAATTTGCCCAGGCGGGCGGCTGGCTGGATCGCCCGATCAAGCCGGCGGACCGCTGCCGATTGCTCTTTGAGTATGCCCGGACCCTGAGCCGAATTGGCCAAAACCAGGATCTGTGGACGGCGTTTGTCGATCTGCTGAGGCTGGACTACCAGTTGAGCGGGCAAAAAGACCAGCCAGATTTCCTGTCTTTCCATGAGAACGGTACTGACCCTTCAAACCGCGAGCTTCTGAGACAGGCCCGCGAGCAGTTCAAACGGCGCCACCCCGGCTGCGGCAGATTGCGCGTCGATCAGCTGGCCCTGGATCTCGACCACTTTCTTGCATCCGGCAAGCTTCGAGCGGGACAAACACTGGTCTGCCTGGATCTGTCCGGCCAGCGCCCTGTGATGCTGGACAAGGCGGGCAGTCATGATTTATACTGAATCGATCGACTTTTTGGAGGTTTAGATATGATTAGTTTTGACTACAAAAATGCAAAATCCTTTATAAAGGACAGTGAACTCGAAAACCTGATGCCCCAGCTCAAGGCCGCGCACAAGACCCTGACCCAGAAAACCGGTGCCGGCAGCGACTACCTGGGCTGGCTGGAACTGCCGCGTCAGTATGATCGCGAAGAGTTTGCCCGCATTCGCCAGGCGGCCACCCGGATCAAGAAATCATCCGAGATTCTGGTCGTCATCGGCATCGGCGGCTCCTACCTCGGCGCTCGCGCGGCAATCGAGATGCTGACCCATTCATTCAACAGCTCACTGACCAAGCGCCAACGCAAGTTTCCGCTGGTTATCTTTGCCGGCAATTCGATCAGCTCGACCTATCTGGCCGACCTTTTCGAATTAATTGAAAACAAGGATGTCTCGGTCAATGTCATTTCCAAGTCGGGAACAACCACCGAGCCGGCTGTCGCTTTCAGGATCTTCAAGACCTGGATGGAGAACAAGTACGGCAAGGACGGCGCCCGCGAACGCATCTATGTCACCACCGACAAAGCCCGCGGTGCGCTTAAGCAGCTGGCGGATGAAGAAGGCTACGAGACCTTTGTCGTTCCGGATGATGTCGGCGGCCGATTCTCGGTCCTGACCGCTGTCGGCCTGCTGCCGATCGCCGCGGCTGGCATCGATATCCGCGACATGATGCGCGGCGCCCGCAAGGCCATGCAGGCTTACCGCAAGCCCGATCTGGACCAAAACCCCTGCTATGCCTATGCCGCCTGCCGCAACGTGCTGCTGCGCAAAGGCTACGGGATCGAGATCATGGTCAACTACGAACCCGGCATGAGCTTCTTTACCGAGTGGTGGAAGCAGCTCTACGGCGAGAGCGAAGGCAAGGACGGCCGCGGCATTTTCCCGGCCGGCGTCAACAATTCCGCCGACCTGCATTCGATGGGCCAGTATATCCAGGATGGCCGCAGAAGCCTCTTTGAGACGGTTATCCGTGTGGACAAGGCGACCAAGGAAGTCATCATCCCCGAGGACCCGGCCAACCTGGACGGCCTCAACTTCCTGTCCGGCATGGATATGCAGACCGTCAACACCAAGGCCTGCGACGGCACCATCCTGGCCCACATCGACGGCGGCGTGCCCAACCTCGAGGTCAGCATTGACGAGATGTCGGCTGGCGCCTTCGGCCAGCTGGTTTACTTCTTCGAGAAGGCCTGCGCGATCAGCGGCTATCTGCTGGCTGTCAACCCGTTCAACCAGCCGGGGGTTGAAGATTACAAAAAGAACATGTTCGCCCTGTTGGGCAAACCTGGCTTTGAAGATCGGAAAGCCGATCTGGAAGCCCGCCTGGCAAACGGAGAGTCGTAAAATATGACCCACATCACGATACCGCGTCACGTCCTGATGCAGGTTGAAAAGCCTGCACGGTACACGGGCGGGGAATGGGGCAGCATTCACAAGGCACCGCCAGCTGACGGTGCCTTGACCCGTTTTGCTTTCTGTTTCCCGGATATCTATGAGATCGGCATGTCCAATGTCGCTCTGCGCATCCTCTATGATCTGGTCAACAAGCGCGAGGATGCCTGGTGTGAGCGTGTCTTTTCACCTTGGACCGATATGGAGCGAAAGATGCGCGAGCTGGGACTGCCACTGTTTTCGATCGAGTCGAAAACGCCGCTGAACGAATTC
The DNA here is from genome assembly GCA_963675845.1 of uncultured Saccharofermentans sp. Classification (GTDB taxonomy): domain Bacteria; phylum Bacillota; class Clostridia; order Saccharofermentanales; family UBA5734; genus UBA8949. The sequence continues at coordinate 2,048,751 of OY776634.1, forward strand.
GACCTGGTTGGCTTCACCCTGCAGTACGAGCTGTGCTATACCAATGTATTGAATATGCTTGACCTGGGCTCCATCCCGCTAAAATCCGCCGATCGCCAGGAAGGCGACCCGATCGTCCTGGCTGGCGGACCGGTGGTCTTCAACATTGAACCCATGGCCGACTTTTTTGATCTGGTGATTATCGGCGAAGGCGAGGAGGTCACTGGAGAACTGCTGGACCTTTATGCCCATAACCGGGATCTGGTAAAACGCGACCGGGTGAAATTCCTAGAGCTGGCGAGTGGGATTGAGGGCGTCTATGTCCCGGCCTTCTACGATGTCGCTTACAAAGACGATGGTACGGTTGAATCGATTCGTCCCAATCGGCCCGGTGTGCCCAAGACGATCAGAAAGCGCGTGGTTATGGATCTCGACCAGGCCAGCTTTCCGACCGAGGGACTGGTGCCTAACACCGAGATCGTCCATGACCGGATGTTTCTTGAAGTCCTGCGCGGCTGTCCCAGAGGCTGCAGATTTTGCCAGGCCGGCATGATCTACCGCCCCGTCCGTGAAAAAAGCGCCGAGGTGCTGGTCAGCCAGGCCAAGGCCATGGAAGCCGGCACCGGTTATGACGAACTGGGATTGCTGTCGCTGTCGACCAGCGACTACGGCGATCTGGAAAACCTGACAAACAACCTGCTGTGCGCGCTGGAACCCAATCACACCAGCTTGTCGCTGCCGTCGCTCAGGCTGGACTCCTTCTCGCTTGACCTGATGCGCAAGGTATCCAGAACCCGCAAGAGCGGTCTGACTTTTGCGCCGGAGGCCGGCACCCAGCGCCTGCGCGACGTGATCAACAAGAATGTGACCGAACAAGACCTGCTGACGGCCATGGAACTGGCTTTCAAGGGCGGCTGGAACGGTGCCAAACTCTATTTCATGCTGGGCCTGCCGACCGAGACTGACGCAGATGTCGACGGCATCGCCGAACTGGCGAGAAAAATTGAACGGCTCTACAATGAATTGCCCAAGGACCAGCGGCCGCGAAAGCTCGAACTGGTCATCTCGACCGCGCTGTTCATTCCCAAGCCGTTCACGCCCTTCCAGTGGTCGCCCCAGGCGACGCGAGAGGCGCTGCTGGCCAGGGTTGACCGCTTGCGAAACCAGCTCAAGAGCCGTCGGATCAAGTACCAGTGGCATGACGCCGATTCTTCCTATCTGGAAGCCGTTTTCGCCCGCGGCGATCGCCGGCTGGGCAGCGTGATCCTCGAAGCTTTCCGCCAGGGTTCGACCTTCGATGCCTGGGATGAGCATTTCAATCTGCAGCGCTGGCTGGAACAGATGACCGAAGCCGGCCTGGATCCGGCGTTCTATGCCTCGCGAGAGCGCGCTGAAGAGGAAGTCTTCCCCTGGGACCACATGGATGTCGGCGTTCAAAAAGACTACCTGCGTCGGGAATACAACAAGGCGCTGGCAGACGAAACCACCCCGCAATGCCACGAATACTGCGGCGCCTGCGGCGCCCAGGTATACAAGGGAGGGATCTGCGTTGACCGAAAACCAAACGCCTGATGCATCACAGCAGAAGGTTATTCGGCTGCGATTCTGCCGATATGACCCGGCCAGCTGGCTGGCCCATCTCGACCTGATGCGGACCTTTGAACGCTCGATCCGGCGGGCGGGCATCCCGGTGGCTTACTCCAAGGGCTTCAACCCGCGACCGCAGCTGTCGTTTGCCCTGCCGATCGGGACCGGGCTCAACACGATGGATGACTACTTTGACATGACACTCGAGCGTGACATGCCAAAGGCCGATCTGGTTGAAAAAATCAACCGGAGCCTGCCGGAAGGGCTGTCGATCCTGGCAGCCCGGCCGGTTGAAAAGGGCGGCAAAAGCCTGATGAGCCAGATCCGGGCTGCCGAGTACCGTCTGGACGGCGAGCATCTGGCCGACGCTGCACGGCAGTTGGCCGCGCTGCCGGCGGATATACCCTGGGTGGTCAGGAAGAACAGCAAGAAACGAATGGTGGAAACGGATATCCGGCCGTTGCTCCTGTCTTGCGACATTCAAGATGACAACACCCTGGTCATCCGTGTCAAGGCGGGCAGCCGCGAGAATCTTCGGCCGGACCTCTATATCCAGGCCTTGGTCAACCAGGGCGGCCTGAATGAGATGGCCGCCGCCGATACGGTCATGACCCGGATCAGCCTGCTGATTGAAGACCCCGACCAGCTTGAACGGCTGATCAGTCCCATACCGCTGGACCATGAAGACTGAGCTGGCGATCTACCCCAGGGACGGTCGGATCCGCTGTGTTCTGCTTGAAAACGGCCGGGCGGCAGAAGTTCTCGACGAGCCAGATTGCCAGACCATCGGCGAAAAGGATATCTTGCTCGGTCTCGTATCCCGAGTCGAACCTCGGCTGCACGCGGCTTTCGTAGCAATCGGCGACAGCCAGGACGCTATGCTCGAGCTGGGCGATGCGCCGGCCAGCATCAAGGCCGGCCAGACGCTGGTTGTCCAGGTCAAGCGCCTGACCGACCCGGGGAAGGGCCTGAAGGTGTCCTCCCATATTGTGCTGCCGGGCCCGTTCGCGGTCTTCTCGCCCGACAAGCCGCCCAAACGCCGCAGCCGGTTGAAGCTACTGGATGATACGCGGGCAGACCAGCTGTTCGAACAGGATCTGAGACGCCTGGAAAACGCTTGGCAGCAAGTGTTGGACCAGAGCAGCATCGGTCCGGTGCCGCGGCGCCTTCTGGCTTTGTCTGATCCGCTCATCACGGCTTTGACAGCCTGGACCGGCTTCGGACTGGACCGGATCCAAGTTGAGGGCCAACCGCTTTATGCTGATGTCTACGAACTCGTCTCACAACTGTCGCCGATTGACTTGTCCAGCCTGAAGCTGCATGTTCCGGATGCCGGGTATGGTTTGGCCGCAGTTCTCGGCCTATCGGATCTGGATGAAGAAATTGCCAGTCGCCGGGTTTGGCTGAAAAGCGGCGCCCATCTGGTTTTCGATGCGACTGAAGCACTCATGGTGGTGGACGTCAACAGCGGCAAATCATCCAGGGGAAAAGACGCCAGAACGATGCGGCGCCTGACCAATCTGGAAGCCGCCGAAGAGATTGCACGCCAATTGAGGCTTCGCAAAACCTATGGCGCCATCCTGATCGATTTTCTCAATATGGACCAGAACGAGGACCGGGAGGCGCTGCTCGAGCACTTTCGCGATGCCACGTCCAGAGACCGGGCTCGAATAAAATTGTATGGCCTGACAGCTCTCGGATTTCTTGAAATGACTAGATCTCTAAAATAATTGAAGGAATTTGATGATTATTCCGTATGTCGATTGTACTTTTCGATGTGGCTTGCTATAATCAAACCTGTTTGACGTTGATTCAATTTGAAACATTGTTTATGATCTGGACAGCCGATGAAGATGAGGAGCACATATGGCGGAACGGCTCTGGCTACCATCATTTTTCAAATCAGGTATGATACTGCAGCAGAACATCAAAACGCTGCTGTCGGGGAGAGCTTGTCCGAATTCCGAGATCGCCGTCAAAATTCAACGAAAACCCTTCGACAACAGACCCGTTTCACCGGCAGATAAGACCTATGGCGAGATTTTCGCTGTACGGGTCACCAGTGCCGGAGACGGGGTTTTTCAGTTGTGAATTACCCCCGCTTGACGCTTCCTTCGACCCGCTGACCGTGACCGTCAGCTGCGGCAAACAGTCCCAAGGTCATGGCGGATATCCTGGTCGGTGAGGTTTGGGTGACAGCCGGACAGGCCAACATGCAGCTGCCGCTGTCCGCTACCATTGATCCGAAACAACTCGAAAAACTGGCGAAGCACCCCGCTTTACGCGTTCTGGTGCAAAACCCCGATGGCCTGGCCAACAAGCGGTCAATCTACCATTTCACGCCGCACAAGGATCTGGCCGGAGCCCGGTGGGTCCAGGGCGACAATCCGGGTGAATTAAGCGAAGTTTCGGCGATCGCGTTTCATTTCGCCCGTGAACTGCATTTGAAACTCAAAATCCCGGTTGCGGTCATTGAAACCGCACTGCGCGACACGCATATCCATTCCTGGCTCAACCGCACATCAGTTGATGCCAAGCTGGCGATTCGCGAGCACATCGAGCAGCTTGGTTGCCTGCGCAGCGAACAGGACTGGAACATAAACAAGGATAAAACCTGGTGCGCCCAGCAGCGGCCGCCCTGTTCAACAGCAAGGTCGCTCCGCTGAACGGATTCGGTGCGCGCGCATCGTCTGGTACAACGGCGAGAGCGACTACCAGTATCCGGAATATTATCGGCTTGCGTTTAAGAACCTGGTCGATGACTGGCGCCAGATTTTTCCGGCCGGCCGACCCCAGGGGGCTTGGGTTGATCATGGTGCTGCCCAAACCGCAGCTGCATGGCCATCACCGCTTCGAACAACTGGCCGAATTCAACGAAATGCTCTGCAAGGTCCGGCATGATCTCAAGAATCCCGCGGGCATTGTCACGGTCTATGACCTGCCGCTGGATTATGAGAACAACATTGCGGAATGGAAGAGCCCTTTGCATCCGACCGGCAAACGACCGGTCGGCGAGCGCTTGAAAACCGTCGCGATGGGTCTGATGTACAAAGCCAAGGCACCGGCCTCGGCGCCGGAAATGCAATAAAATCGAAAATGTCGGCGACAAGCTGATGCTCAGCTTCGACAATATCGGCGAAGGACTGAAGCTGATCGGCGAAGCCGACCGGGTCAAGGGGTTTGCCATCTGCGGACCAGACCGGGTGTTTATTGAAGCCCAGGCTAAACTGCTGTATGGGCTCAAGGTTCTGGTCTGGCACGACCAGATCAAGCAGCCGGAAGCTGTCACCTATGCCTATTCGGATTTCAACCACCATGCCAACCTGATCTCCAGGGACCGCCTGCCGGTCGTCCCGTTCCGTTCCGACGCCGTCCCATCCCGCTACTGGGCGCCCCAAGAGTGATGCACTGTGAAGAGACCCGGATCTGGTGCTGGCCCCGATTTGAAGAGCCGGACAAGTCCGGATGGCATCCTGCCTGGCGGCTGGTCGACTGCGACGGGCGACTTGCAGGTCGAGAAGACACAACAAGAGCGAGGGCGATGGATCGCTGCTGTTCAAATACAAGATACCCGGACAGGACCGGTTCGGCCTCGAGCCGGTGATTGACTACGACTGCCAGTTCCCGCCGCTTGACTTCTCCATGTTTTCCCAATTGACCATTGATGTCTTCAATCCCGATCGTCACTTCAAGGCGATCAGCCTCGAACTTGTGACCGGATCGAAGGATCTTGCCCCCCAAATTGTATCCCCGAAACAGACCCTGATCCCGACACTTCGCTGGCAGCAGATGACGTAAGATTTCGGATTCTAATGACAGCATTGACCTGACCGCCATCCGGCGCGTCATCTTCACGATTGAGGACGCCAAGGGATCCGGGTCGGTTTATCTGGACAATATACAACTGGTCTTGAGAAAACACTAGACTGCGCCATCCGATGGTGTCAGGTCAATTTCAAGCATCCGATTTCATATCTCTTTTCTATCGCTCAGTCTCGCGCTGCACAAGCGGTCTGAATCCCTGGTCGATGCTGGCGATCTTTCGGGGTGAGAGTTTGTAATAAAACTATATTGAATACAGGGTGAGATTTCAACCAATCAGGCTGAAAATATCTGTGTGTGTTTTTTTTGGTTGTCTATTGCTCATTGAAATCAATATGATTTGATTCGCCAATTAGACTGATCAGCTATAGTGTGCTATGCTTATGATTGGATTCGCATCAGTTGAAGTTCGATAAAAACAAGAAAAAAATGATGCAAAAACCAAACGGAGGCGATTTTATCCAAACACCAAACAAGACCAGCAACCAAAAGAAAAACGATGTCGACAGGCTGATGAGCAAAATCAGGAAAAACGACATCGAATTTATCCGACTGCAGTTCATCGACATTTTCGGTGTCCTGAAAAGTGTCAACATCACGCCGGATGAGCTGCCGGATGCGATTGACGGCAACCTGATGTTCGATGGTTCATCCATTGACGGGTTTGCCCAGATCAATGAATCTGACCAGTGCCTGATGCCGGATCCCGATACTTTTCAGGGTGATGCCCTGGCGACCGACCGAAAAAGGCGTAGCCCGCATGATCTGCGATGTGCATAATCCTGACGGCACGCCATTTGAAGGCTGTCCCGCGCAACAACCTCAAGCGTGTTTTAAAAGAGGCGTCGGACATGGGCTACACGGTCAACATGGGCCCCGAAGGTGAATTCTTCCTGTTCCATACCGATGACAAAGGCAATCCGACATTCGACATTCACGACAAGGCGGGGGTATTTCGACCTGGCGCCCGTTGACTACGGCGAGGATGCCCGGCGGGACATTGTTCTGACCATGAAGCAGATGGGCTTTCGGATCGAGGCCTCGCATCATGAGGTCGCTCCCGGACAGCACGAAATCGATTTTAAATACGACGAAGCGCTCAAACAGCCGATCAATGGGTGACTTTCCGTGATGTTGTCAAAAACATCGCCAAACAGCATGGTCTGTATGCCACGTTCATGCCGAAACCCTTTGCTGGCGAAAATGGTTCCGCGATGCATTTCAACCAATCCCTATTCAAGGATGGACAGAACATTTTCTTTGATCCGGATCAGGACAATCAGCTCAGCGACGTCGCGCGATCCTACATAGCCGGCCTGCTCAAGCATGCCAAGGGCATGACCGCCATCACGAATCCGATCATCAACAGCTACAAGCGTCTCAAACCGGGGTATGAGGCGCCAACTCATATCGCCTGGTCATCAGTCAATCGCAGCACAGCTGATCAAGGATTCCCGCGCGCCGGGGCCTGGCAACTCGTGTTGAGTACAGAAGCCCTGATCCGGTGGCTAATCCGTATCTGGCGTTTGCGATTTCAATCAAGGCGGGACTGGAAGGCGTTCGTCAGAACCTGCAGCCACCGACGCCGTTTTGAACAGGACGTCAGCATGATTGACCCGAGACAGCTTGCTTCGCTGTCCCTGGATTATCTGCCGCGTGACCTGTATGCCGCGCTGCAGGCCATGGAAGCGGATGAACTGGTCAGACAGGCGATTGGCGATCACTGCTTTACAAGCTTTAATCGAAGCTAAATACAAAGAGTGGGATGCGTACGCCAAAACAGGGTTCACGACTGGGAAATTAACCAAGTACCTGCGAAAATACTGAAGCTGAGTAGGCAAAACCTAGATACTCGCCCCAGGTTAACCTGATCTGAGACCCGGGATGCTAACTTCTGCGCACGGCCTGGCTGTACAGCCAGTATCCGCCGGCCAGCACCTTGACGTCCTTTTTGCCGCTCATCTGAATCTGTCTGGCAGCCAGATAGGCCTGGCGGCCGGTGTTGGAGTAAAGATAAACCGGTTTGTCGGGGGCGAAATTCTGGCGGCCTTCCTGCAGGTCCTGAATCAGATCAGGGAGCGGCAGACTGATCGCGCCGGCAATTGATCCTTGAAGAAACTCTGCCTTGGGCCGGACATCGATCAGGGTCACATGAGTGGTGTCCAGGGCCGGCCAGTTCATAAATTGAAAATTCAGTGACCAGCTTTTCCAGCTGGTTGATCGCCAGCTGGCCGGCGCTGACCAGCCAGTTGCGGCGGCCGGGACGATAGATGTCATGCGGCATCTCCAGCCGACTGAGCTCATCGATCGGCAGCTGGAGCTGCACCGCCATCGCCAGCAGCGCGATCTTGTCAGATGCCATTTGTCCGCTAACCAGCTGGGCGCCCAAAATCTGGCGGCTTTGTGGTGACCAGATCAGCTTGGCGGCCAGAAATGGCTGCGAGTCATCGCCTGGCTGGATGGTATAGGTCCGGTTGTAGGGCGTTTTCATCGCGACCAGGTCGTTTTCCGTGGCTCCGATGCTGCCGGCTTCCAATCCCGGTGTGAAGAAATGCATCACGTTGTTGACTTGCCGAGGCTGCGGTGGCGTATGCCGGCCGCAGATGTAGTCCGCGGTCTGCCGAGCCTGGCGGGTGACCGCCGCGATAGAGGACAGCCAGATCGGCTGTCCGTTCAGTTTGTTGACGGCGGCGGTCAGGGCGCCGACCGCGAAAATTCGCCGGTCAGATGTCTGGCCGCCGCTGTTGACCTGAACTGTACCGGCAAATCCGGTTTTGAGACCGGTCTTCAGGGCCAAATCGTTATTGGGCTTCATCGAAACCGCGGCAATGATCAGGTCGGCTTCCTGGGTGGTCTGGTTGTCATACTGGATTTTGAAGCGCCCTTCGTCACGGTGGACACGCAAGATCTGCCGGCTCAGCTTCAGCTGAATGCCTTTCTGGGTCAACTGGTTTTCCACGATTCGGGCCTGGTCAGGATCGAGGCGCTCGATCACGTGGTTGGATGATTCAACAACCGTGACCCCCAGCCCGCGGGAAGAAAGGGCGACAGCAGTCTCAAGCCCAGTGACGGTCCCGCCCAGGATGACAGCCTGGCTGATATCCGGCCGAGTCATCCAGGCTCGGATCTGGAGGGCATCTGCCGGGCTTTTGATCGTAAAGACGCCGTCCTTGAGATGCATGAGGCTTTTGGGCAGCTCGGGCACGCAGCCGGTGGCCAGCACCAGGTAGTCATATTTTTCCCGGTACTGCTTGCCGGCAATGTCGGAAGCCGGGCGTACGTCGACCAGGCGGCGAAGGCGGTGGATCCGCGTGACTTCGCTGTTGGTTCTGACATCGACACGGTATTGGCGCTGGAATTGCTCGGCCGTCAAGCTGTGCGAGTCACGAGGGTTTAAAGCATCATCGGCAAGCATTCCCGGCCAGGCGGTGCCGGCATAGGTTATCGTGGTGCCTTTTTCAAACAGGATGATTTCAGCCTGGCTATCCAGGGTGCGAATTCTTGCGGCAGCGGCGGCGCCGCTGAGCGACCCGCCGACAATCAGTATTCTTCGGGGCATCTTGCACCTCCAAGGCTTGGTTCTGAGTCTGTAGCAACTACCTCTATTTTATCATTGATATGACCTGCCCCGACACCCGATTATGTCCTTTGTCTGATATAGGTCAGCGTCACCAGACCGCCAGCATCTGCAGTGTCAGCAAGCTTGAGCCGGATGGACCGACTGACGGCCGAAAACAGCGGGATGCCATCGCCGAGAATGATCGGGATCACGGTGATGATATAACGGTCGATCAGGTCATAATCAAGAAACTGGCTGACCAGGCCGGCACCACCGACCAGCCAGATGTTTTGGCCGTTCTGAAGTCTAAGCTTATCGACAAACTCAGTCATATCTCCCGAGATATATTCGACATGACCGGTCCGGCCTGCATCGTGATGGGATGCTACATAGCAGTGCATGCCTTCGTAGATCCAGCGTTCTGGTGACAGCTCGTCCCGGATCTGATGATAGGTTGTCCGCCCCATAAGTACTGTATCGACCGTTTTCAGCATTTCTGCGTAGCCATGGTCTGAGTCCGTCGGCTCTCCGGACTCGGTCAGGAAGTCGACAGAGCCGTCCGGTCTGGCAAGATAGCCATCCAGGCTGATTGCGATGTACAAGATGATTTCTCTCATCATTTCTGTCCTCTATTCCATCTTAAGGATGTCCGTCAGGCTGACCCTGCGCCCGCAGGCCCGGGATAGCTGGAAGAAACGCTCACGCAGATAGCTTTTTTCCAAAGCGGGATACTGACTGAGCTCAATATCTGAAAACAGGTATTCGCCAAAGCTCCAGACCTGATCCAAGACCGGGCTGCCGGCATCAGTTGCAATGGTGATCAGGGCGCCGATGATCGCGTCCAGGATCATCAGGTCAGCGCCACCGTAGTGCTTGATCTGGTAAAAGTGGTAGAACAGCAGACGATCAAAGGTCAGGCCCTGGACGATCAGGTGGACGTGCTCGTTCGAGTCGATGTAGAATTTGGCTTCCTGGCCGCGCGCAACCTTCTGAAGTAGAAAACCGATCTGCTCAATGCTGAATTTAGCTGTGCTCGGATTATTGATGCCCGGGGGACAGGGCTTTAACCGCAATTTCGACAAGCTTTCTCGAACCCGCCCCGATATCCTCATACAAATTGGTTTCGTCACCGATCAGGACCAGATCCAGCATCTGCTTCTTCAAATCGTCGAGGCCGGCCATCTGCTCCAGCTTTTCGCCTTTGTAAATTTTAAGCAGCGGCTCGCCTTCCAGCACGTGCTGCCCCAGCATGTTGACGCAGTTGACGACCAGATGGTGCTCCTTGGCCAGGGCAAAGAGCTTCTTCTCGTCATAATGCTGGACGAAACCAGATTTGTCGGCCTCGATGACTATGGATTCGCTGTCCAGGATTTTCTGAACCTCGTCCAGACTGCCATGCTGGATGGCCGGGTCCGAATCGACTGCCTTGTAGGTCTTGTCGATTCGGTCGGCGGTCTCGTTGACCAGCGTCTGGATATAGATCGTCACCTGGATCGACTTGGCGATGAAATGAATAAAATAGGCGAAAAGAACCACGGCGATGACCAGCAGGATAATGCAGGCCAAGGGTGACAGCACCGGATTGCTGTATTGCTCGGACTTGACGGTGAATACAGAGATGATCGAAAACACGAGCGCGCCGATGAAATAACCGAGAATCCTCAGAGTCACCCGCTTTTCCAGAAAGTCCTGCAATGAATTCGGGGACAGCTGGTTGCCATATATTGTCAGGACGACCATCATGATCGAGAACGTAATGGTCAGCATGGTCAGCAGGCTGCCGACCGTGGTGGTGATGATTGCGGCGCCGACCTCACGTGAGGACAGGAGGAAGTCCGGCAGGAGAATCGCCAGCTGGAGACCTGCTGCGTGGTCGAGCAGATAAAAGGCCAAGGCCAGGATCGCGAAGACCAGACTGTAAGCTGCGGGGATGAAATAGAGCTTGCTGCGAATCGCCAGAAAAATCTTGTTTGGCATGCTGTAACCTCGCTTTTCGTCTTTTAACACCATTATACTGGATTTGAAAATATTACCAAACAGGATCGCAGACAACATGGTTTTGTCTTCGATCTTGCATTTTCGCTGACATCATTGTAAGATAGAGCCATCTTTCTTGCTGTGAAGGGAAGGAGTACACGCCAACCGGCCGTCAGAGAGTGGGGTTTTAAGCTGGAAGACCCCTCGGAACGAGGTTGTGGAAGGTCGTCCTGGAGCAAGACGTCGGCACCGCGAAGGTGCACTCGAGTGTCCGCCTTCGGGCGGAAAGACTGGTGGTACCACGGAAAGCCAAGGCCTTTCGTCCAGTTGTGGACGAGAGGTTTTTTATTTGGAAGGAAGGGAAGACACATGGATTCAACATTGAGACTGGTTCTGACCATTCTGGGGTTTGTTTTTGCCGGTATCGGCCTGATCGTTGTCTATCTGGCGCCGAAGATCGTCAGGCATTACGGCCTCGCCGACAAGAAGAAGCTGGATGACAAGATCATGGCGGTTCTTTCGGAGGAGGAACAGGCCCAGCGCAAACTGGACTCAGCCATCCTCGATGTCAAGATCAAGGGGCTGATCCTTTCAGCGCCCGGTTTCATCCTGATCCTGATCGTATTTGGATAATCGGATCATCGGATCATCGGATCATCTGTTAATTGACCTGAAACGGAGGAAAAACATGGCACGCATTGATCATATCGACAAGGCTTTTGAGCCTCAGAAGGCTGAAAGCGAAATCTACAGCCGCTGGATTGAGAAGGGGTACTTCACCCCTGAAATCGACCCGGACAAGGAATCCTACACCATCATGATCCCGCCGCCGAACATCACCGGTCAGCTCCATATGGGTCATGCCCTGGACAACACCCTGCAGGATATCCTGATCCGCTTCAAGCGCATGCAGGGCTACGCCGCGCTGTGGCTGCCCGGTACGGATCATGCTTCGATCGCGACTGAAGCGCGGATTGTGGCGGCGATGAAGGAAGAGGGCATCACGAAGGACGATATCGGCCGCGACGGCTTCCTGGAGCGCGCCTGGGAATGGAAGCGTGTCTACGGCGGCCGGATCATCGAGCAGCTCAAGCGGCTCGGTGCTTCCTGCGACTGGACCCGCGAAAGCTTCACGATGGATGACAACCTGTCGGCCGCGGTCCAGGAAGTCTTTGTCCGCCTGTATGAGAAGGATCTCATCTACCGCGGCGAGCGGATCATCAACTGGTGCCCGCACTGCCTGACGACCATCTCGGATGCCGAGGTTGAATATGAAGAGCGCAACGGTTCATTCTGGCATATCCGATACCCCCTGACGGACGGATCCGGTTATCTGGATCTGGCCACCACCCGGCCGGAGACCCTGTTGGGCGACACCGCAGTGGCTGTACATCCGGAGGATGAACGCTACAGCCATCTGGTCGGCAAGACCGTCAAACTGCCGCTGGTCGGCCGTGATATTCCGATTGTTGCCGATACTTACGTTGACCGCGAATTTGGAACCGGTGTGGTCAAAATCACGCCGGCCCACGACCCCAACGACTTTGAGGTCGGCCTGCGCCATGGTCTGGAAATCCTCAACGTCATGACCGACAATGCCCGGATCAACGAAAACGGCGGCCAATATGCCGGGCTAGACCGCTTTGAGGCCAGAAAAACCATGGTCAGGGACCTGGAAGGGCAGGGCTATCTGATCAAGACCGAGCCGCATAACCATAATGTCGGTACCTGCTATCGCTGTTCCACGACCATTGAGCCGCGGGTGTCCTTCCAGTGGTTTGTCCGGATGGAGCCGCTGGCCGCGCCGGCCATCGACGCGGTCCGGCAGGGCGAGACCCGCTTTGTGCCGGAGCGGTTTGACAAGATCTATTTCAACTGGATGGAAAACATTCGCGACTGGTGCATCTCCCGCCAGCTGTGGTGGGGCCACAGGATTCCCGCCTGGTACTGCCAGGACTGCGGTGAAGTCATCGTCAGCCGGGAGGCGCCAGCGGGCTGTTCTAAATGCCAGAACTCGAACCTGGTCCAGGACGAGGATACGCTGGACACCTGGTTTTCGTCCGCGCTCTGGCCGTTTTCAACGCTGGGCTGGCCGGATGAAACCGAGGATTTCAAGTACTTCTATCCAACCAGTGTTCTGGTGACAGCCTACGATATCATCTTCTTCTGGGTTGCCCGCATGATCTTCTCAGGTCTCGAGCATACCGGACAGGTGCCGTTCCACACGGTGTTCATCCACGGCATCGTCAGGGACACCGATGGCCGCAAAATGTCCAAGTCACTGGGCAACGGCATTGACCCGCTGGATATCATCGACGAATACGGCGCGGATGCGCTGCGCTATGCTTTGGTGACCGGAACGGCGCCCGGCAGCGACCAGCGTTTCCAGACCGATAAAATCGAAGCGGGCAGGAACTTCATCAACAAGATCTGGAACGCGACCCGCTTCGTCCTGATGAACTTCGACGACGAGATGGATTTTTCTGACATCACAGCGGATGACTTCGCCTTGGAGGACAAGTGGATCCTGTCGCGCCTGCAGACCCTGAAGGCCGAGGTGCCGCAGAACCTGGACAAATATGAGACCGGCGTTGCCCTGCACAAGATCTACACCTTCCTGTGGGAATCCTTCTGCGACTGGACGATCGAGATCTGCAAACCCCGCCTGGGACAGACCGGCAGTCGCGGCCGCAAGGTTGCGCAGTTCGTGCTGAACAAGGTGCTGGGCGAATCGCTCCGGCTGCTCCACCCCTTCATGCCGTTTGTGACCGAAGCGCTCTACAGCCACCTGATCCAGGATGACGAGAGCATCATGGTCGCCGACTGGCCGCAGCCCGAGGCGGAGCTGGCTTTCCCGGAAGAAGAATCCGCGATGGCGACTCTCATGGATGCCATCCGCAGCATCCGCAGTGTACGCAAGGACCTGGGCGTTCCGCCGTCGCAAAAAGCCAGCCTGATCGTTGTTTCGCAGGATGCGTCGGTCCGTCGTCGCTTTGAGGACGGTGAAGCCTTCCTGCAGCGTCTGGCCGGCATCTCCAGCCTCAACACCCAGCCGGACAAGGCCGGCATTCCGCTGACCGCGGTGACTGCACTGTTCGAAGGCGGCGAGGTTTATATGCCGCTGTCTGACCTGATCGATATCGGCAAAGAGATCGAACGCCTGCAAAAAGAACGCGACCAGCTCGATCAGGAAATTGCCCGTGTCGGCAAGAAGCTGGACAACTCAAGCTTCGTCAGCAAGGCGCCGGAAAAGGTCATCCAGACTGAACGCGACAAGCTGGTTCGCTATCGCGAGATGCACCGGAGCGCCTGCGAGCGTCTTGAACTTTTGGAAAAAGCAGAGCGCGTTAAATAATCTTTTTTATTGACCGCTGTGCAAATATTTCATAGAATAGATGTGTATGACAAAAACCAGAATATCGAATGGCCACATGGCCGGCCATGAACAGTCAGCCAGATCAAAAATAAAAGGAGATGACCATTATGCCACTCGTCACAACCACGGAAATGTTCAAGAAAGCTTACGAAGGCCAATACGCCATCGGCGCTTTCAACGTCAACAACATGGAGATCATCCAGGGCATCACTGAAGCTGCCAAGGACCTGAACGCTCCGCTGATCCTGCAGGTTTCCGCAGGCGCCAGAAAATACGCCAACCACACCTACCTGGTCAAGCTGGTTGAAGCAGCCCTTCAGGAGACCGATCTTCCGATCGCCCTGCACCTCGACCATGGTGACTCGTTTGAACTGTGCAAAAGCTGCATTGACGGTGGTTTCACTTCGGTCATGATCGACGGCTCCCATCACGGCTATGAAGAGAATGTCAAATTGACCAAGAAGGTCGTTGAGTATGCCCATGACAAAGGCGTCGTTGTCGAAGCCGAACTGGGCCGTCTCGCCGGCATCGAGGATGCGGTCAACGTATCGGCCGAAGATGCCTCCTATACGGATCCTGAACAGGTTTTCGACTTTGTCAACCGTACCGGCTGCGATTCGCTGGCCATTGCCATCGGCACCAGCCACGGCGCGTACAAGTTCAAGCCCGGCCAGAACCCGCAGCTGCGCTTCGATATCCTTGAGGAAATCGAAAAGAAACTGCCCGGGTTCCCGATCGTGCTGCATGGCGCGAGCTCGGTCATTCCGGCGTTTGTCAAGATGATCAACGATAACGGCGGCAACATGCCGGATGCCATCGGTGTTCCGGAAGACATGCTGCGCCAGGCTGCCCGTCAGGCCGTCTGCAAGATCAACATCGACTCGGACCTGCGTCTGGCCATGACCGGCACGATCCGCAAGTACTTCAACGAGAATCCCGGCCACTTCGATCCCCGCCAGTATCTCGGCCCAGCCCGTACCGCAATCAAGGAAATGGTTGGCCACAAGATCAAGGACGTTCTCGGCTGCGACGGCAAGGCCTGATCAATCATTTTGATTGACATCCGCACATTGACTCAATGATTAGGGGGGGATCGCTTTACGCGGTCCCCCTGTCATTTTTCTGAGGAAGGCACACAAGCATGCGACGATTCCTGATACCCAATACCGACCTTTGGGCCGCTCACATCACGCTGGGGACCTCACAGTTTTCACCTGAATTTGAAAAGCGAGCCTTTGCCCAGATGGATCGATTTGTCGAAATGGGCGGCAATTTATTCGATACGGCGAATATATATGGCCAGTGGACAGACGGCACCAACCAGAGCGAGCAGGTTGTCGGCAAATGGCTGGCCTGCCGAGACCAGCCTGACGATGTCCTGATCGCGACCAAGGGCGGTCACCCGCGACTGGATGATCTGACCAGGCCGAGACTGGATCATGCCAGCCTGATGCAGGACCTTGATCAGTCACGGGCCGCGCTGGGACGTGATCTGATCGACCTGTATTTTCTGCACCGAGACGATTTGTCTCAACCGGTTGAAAAACTGCTGGAGCCATTGGAGTCGTTTCGATCGGCCGGCCTGATCCGCTGGTACGGCATTTCCAATTGGCGAGCGGATCGCCTTCGCCAGGCGATTGAATGGTCCAGACAGCAGGACGATTGCGGCCTGGCCATGCTCCAGAACCGGTGGAGTCTGGCTCGCTTCAATTCAGAAGCATCGCCGGATCCAACCATGGCGGCGGTTGACCAGGATGTTTTCGAGATCCTGAATCGCTATGACTTTCCGGTTATGGCCTATGGCTCCATGGGCCAGGGCTTTTACAGCAAGCTGCTGCACTGCCGCAAAGGCACTTTCGAACCGCCTGAGATTGACCGGGTATCCAAACCGATGCGTGTTCAGTATGAAAATGAGATCAATCTCAAGCGAGCCCAGGTCATCTGCGAGATTGCACACCGTAAGGAGCGAAAGCCCAGCCAGATTGTTCTGGCCTGGCTGCTGCACCAGCAGGTCCTGACCTTCCCGGTGGTCGGCTTCTCCTCGCTGCGCCAGCTTGAGGAAGCCATGGTCGTGCCGCTGATCGGCATTACGAGACAGGAGTTTGAATGCATTTCTGCCGGTGAGTTCTTTTAGGTGGTCAATTGGCACCAACCCGTTGACAAGATCGTGCTGAGCTTGTAGAATAACAACGAAAATTGAATCGTTCTTCAGGGATAGGTGAAATTCCTTACCGGCGGTATAGCCCGCGAGCCGAAAGGCTGATCTGGTTTGATTCCAGAGCCGACAGTAAAGTCTGGATGGGAGAAGAATAAGGCATGGCATGCCTGATCTGTTAACTTTGATTGTCCCTGAACGATTGTTCGGGGACTTTTTTTATCCATGTCCCTGAAAGAAAAAACCGAGGGGACTCGAATGCACACACATGAACAATTGATGAAGCGCGCGCTGGAACTGGCTCAGAAGGGCTGGGGGATGACCAACCCCAACCCGCTGGTCGGCGCTGTGCTGGTCAGGGACGACCGCATTGTCGGCGAGGGCTGGCACCGGGCGCTGGGACAACCCCATGCTGAAATCGAAGCTATTCGAGCGGCAGGGGATCTGGTCAGGGGATCGACCCTCTATGTCAGCCTTGAGCCTTGTTCGCATACCGGGCGGACACCGCCATGCGCCGAAGCGATCATCGAGCAGGGGATTGCCAAGGTTCATATTGCGATGTCTGACCCCAACCCGAAGGTTTCCGGCCGAGGTATTCAGATGCTTCGGGATGCCGGCATCCCGGTGACATGCGGGCTTTTGGAAGATCAGGCAAGAAAGCAAAACGAGATCTTCATCCACTACATCACCTGCCATAAGCCCTGGGTGGTCATGAAGTCAGCCATGACTCTGGACGGTAAAATCGCAGCTTACACCGGCGACTCCAAATGGGTATCCGGACAAATATCCAGACAGCTGGTGCATCGCCTGAGATCCCGAATGGCAGCCGTCCTGGTCGGCAGCCAGACGGTTCTCAATGACAATCCCAGGCTCAACGTCCGCATTGACCAGTTGGCCGGAACCAACCCGCTTAGGGTTGTCGTGGACAGCCAGGGCCGGACGGATCCGGGCAGCCTGGTCTATGAGCCAGATGGCCAAGCAATGCTGGCGACCACCACGCGACTGGACCCCGAGCGTGAGGCGGCCTATCTGGCCAGGGGGATTCGGATCGAGAAGCTGGATGGTCCGGATGGCCGGGTCGATCTCTTTGCCCTGATCCATAAGCTTTACGAGCTTGAAATAGACAGTGTTCTGGTCGAGGGCGGCGGCAGCCTGACAGCGGCCATGCTGGAGTCAAACCTGATCAACAAGGTCATGGTCTTCATCGCGCCCAAGATCATCGGCGGCGCAAATGCCCCGACACCGGTCGAAGGCCGCGGCTTCGGGCGCATGGCACAGGCCATTCAGCTGAGGGACATCCAGGTGACACAGCTGGATGAGGATCTGCTGGTTGAAGGGGTGATCTGAAGTGTTTACCGGACTTGTCGAAGAAATCGGAGTCGTCCGCCGGATCCGCCGCGCCAGTGCATCCTGCCGCATCGAGGTGGGCTGCCGGCGTATTCTGGAGGGTCTTGAAACAGGTGACAGCGTCGCGGTCAGCGGCGTCTGCCTGACAGCCGTTGACATCGGCCCGGGCTCATTTGCAGCCGATATTATGCCGGAGACGCTGCGCATGACATCGCTGGACCAGGTTGGAACCGGCAGTCCGGTCAACCTGGAACGGGCGATGCGCCTGGGCGACCGTTTGGGCGGCCATCTGGTGACCGGCCACATCGACGGTGTCGGCCGAATCGTCAGCCGGCGCCGCGAAGCCGAAGCGATCTGGCTGGACATTGCTGTTTCCAAGCAGCTTGGGCGCTACATCATCCGCAAGGGATCAGTTGCCGTGGAAGGCGTCAGCCTGACCGTGGCCGACCTGACTGAAGCGCGCTTTTCGGTCTCCCTGATTCCGCATTCGGCGGATGTGACGACGTTGGGCAGCAAGAAAACCGGCGATTGGGTCAATATCGAGTGCGACGAGATCGCTAAATATATTGAACGACTCTTGTCGACGCGTCAGGGCGGCAAGGACTTGTCGCTTGACTTTTTAGAAAAGAATGGATTTGCATAGCAAAACACAAAAGGAGGAGCCATTTTGAAATTTGGTTCAATACAGGAAGCAATCGAAGAGATTCGCCAAGGTCGAATGATCATTGTCGTTGATGACGAGGACCGCGAGAATGAAGGCGATCTGGTCGCCGCCGCTGAACTGGCTACGCCGGACGTGATCAATTTCATGGCGACCTATGGCCGAGGCATGATCTGTGCGCCGATTACACGCGAGCGGGCTGAAGAACTTGGTCTTGATCTTATGGTCGAGGAAAATACCGAGAGCATGAAGACGGCCTTCACCGTGACGGTTGACCATAAGAACACGACAACCGGCATATCGGCCCATGAGCGGTCGCAGACGATCCGGGCACTGTCCGATTCTCTGGTGACCCGGGAATCGTTCTGCCGACCGGGCCATGTCTTTCCGCTGGTCGCGCGCGAAGGCGGCGTGCTGACGCGGGTCGGCCATACCGAAGCCGCGGTTGATCTGGCCCGAATGGCCGGGTGCCGGCCGGCCGGTGCGATCTGCGAGATCATGAACGAAGACGGCACCATGGCCCGGCTGCCGCAGCTGCAGAATTTTGCCAAGACGCATCATCTGAAAATCGTGACGGTGCAGGCCCTGGTTGAGTATCGGCGACAGGTAGAACGCCAGGTCAAGCTGGCCGCCAGAGCCGAAATGCCGACGCGGTATGGCCGGTTTGAGATTGCCGCTTATGAAAGCAGCTCCACGGGCGAGCACCATGTCGCGCTGGTGTGCGGGGACATCCAGACCGCCGGCGAGCCGGTGCTGGTTCGTGTCCATTCGGAATGCCTGACCGGCGACGTTTTCCACTCGCTGCGTTGTGATTGCGGTGAGCAGCTTGAAGCGGCGCTGGCCCAGATCAGCGAAGCCGGCTGCGGTGTGTTGCTCTACATGCGTCAGGAAGGCCGGGGCATCGGTCTGGTCAATAAGATCCGTGCCTACGAGCTGCAGGACCAGGGCGTTGACACGGTGGCAGCCAATGAGATGCTCGGGTTTGACGCTGACTTGAGGGACTATGGTATCGGCGCACAGATCCTCTACGATCTGGGTCTGCGGGAAATCCGGCTGATGACCAATAATCCCCAGAAGATTGTCGGCCTGAGCGCTTTCGGCCTGGATGTGGTTGACCGGGTGCCGATCCAGGTGCCGGAGCAGCTTGAGAACACGTTCTACCTGAAGACCAAAAAGGACCGGATGGGCCATCTGCTGGACGGTCTGGAATAACATGATGCATGAGGAGATTATCGATGAAAAAGTATGAAGGAAACCTGATTTGCCAGAACAAGAAATTCGCTATCGTCGCCGGACGGTTCAATTCGTTCATTACCGATCGCCTGATCGAGGGGGCTTTGGATGGCCTGAAGCGTCATGGCGCTTCGGAAGACGACCTGTCAATCGCCTGGGTGCCGGGGGCTTTTGAAATGCCGCTTGTCGCCCAGCGTCTGGCCAGGTCCGGCCAGTACAGCGGGGTGATCTGTCTGGGCGCGGTGATCCGCGGGTCCACGCCGCATTTTGACTTTGTAGCCGGCGAGGTCTCCAAAGGCATTGCTAATGTCTCACTTGAGACCGGCGTACCTGTCGTGTTCGGTGTCCTGACGACCGAAAGCATCGAGCAGGCAATTGAGCGAGCCGGCACCAAGGCCGGCAACAAAGGCTATGACGCTGCGGTCACTGCGATTGAAATGGCCAATCTGCTCGATGCAATCTGATCCGTTTACTTCAGGGATTCGGTCTTGATCAAGACGCCTTTAACCAGCAGTCGGTGCGAGGCAACGCGGATCGGTGTACAGGTCACCAGCATGATCCGCTTGCCCTCGACCGGCGCCTGGAATTCATACGTCAGCTCGTCCGGTTCCACGACGTCGATCCGGTCGACCTCGTAGGTGTAGCGTGTATCCTTGGTCTCAATGATGATCTTGTTGCCGACGACCATTTCGCCCAGCCTATTGAAATGCCGGCCATAGGTGTACATCCGGTGGCCGAGGTAGATGGCCAGGCCGTCTTGACCCGGATCGACGCTCCAGATCCAGTGCCCGATCGCGACGCGCAGCGTCGTGTTGGTTGCGCCTTCGGAAATCGGCATATCCACGTTGATTGACGGGATCTTGATCCGGCCGATCGCCTGGATCACGACCTCCTGTTTAGGTGCTGTTGTAGTCGTGGTGGTCGTCTCTTGAGTTGTTTCGACGGTGGTCGGAGCCCCGGTTGTTGTTATTGTTGTTGTCTCTTCGGTTGTTTCAACAATCTCGGGTTCTTCGCCCGGCAGCATGTAGTCATTGATATCGACGACGATCGTTCCGTCACCATTTTCAAACGCATCCATCAGCTCATCAGAAGCCCGGTCTTGCTGCCAGTGAACATACATGGGTTCGAAGATCAGGTAGACGCCGGCTAGAATCAGGGCGACAATAACCAGGTTCAAGGTCACAAACAAGACACCGCGCTTGCGGCGTGCCGGTTTTTTCTGATTGACTTTTTTCGGCGCTTCGCTTGTTGGTTTGTTGTTATCCATTTTGATCAATCCTGTCAGAGCATATCGCTTTTTTCGGTCTCATACCATTTTAGCGCAAGTTGGCCGCTTGGGACAGCACATATGTTCCGCTTTCCATTAAATATTCACAATTTCTCAAAAATTCGTGCTATTCTAAAATGGAAAATTCATGGGATAATGGGGTTTATTAGAACCTAGGAGGTCTATTCATGCAGCTAAGCGTTGTCGGAAATGGAGATCAGAATCTTATCGAGTACACGCCAGGAGAAATCCTTCTGGACGTCTTGAGCCGCGATGGCTATAGGGTGCCCGCGCCCTGCGGCGGCAAAGGCACCTGCGGCAAGTGTCTGGTCGAGATCGACGGCCTGGGACAGGTGTTGGCCTGCCAGTTCATCTTGTCCCCGGACAATCTGGAATCCGTGGCCCAGCCGCCTGTTGTTCGGCTGCCCGATCATGCGGCGGCTGTGATCGAAACAGACGGATTGCTGCCCGAAAAGCCATTTGAACCCTTGATTTACAAAGGTACGACGAACCTCCGGCAGCCATCGCTTGCCGACCAGCGTCCGGATGATCTGCGGTTTCTTGAAGACAGCGGCCTTGAAGTCCCCTTGAGACTGCTCGCTAAATTGCCTGGTCAGCTTAGGCGGTGCGGGTTTTCACCGACATTCGTCGCCCGTGCCGGACGATCCGGCCAAAACGGCGAAGTCCTGCGATTTATACCGTCTGACCAGCCGGACCCGCTTGGGCTGGCGGTGGATATCGGGACAACCACCCTGGCGGCCTATCTGGTCGATCTGGGGACTGGCGACCGGCTGGGGTCGGCCTCGATACTCAATCCCCAGAGCCGCTACGGCGCTGATGTGATCAGCCGGATTGAGCAGGCCTCGCAATCCGAAGCGAAGGCCAGGGAAGTCCGGCAGGCGATTCTGGCTGCCATCGTCGACCTGGCCAAAACACTGGTTTTGCAGACCGGCTGCAAAGATCGGCTGCTGGATATCCTGCATGTCGTTCTGACCGGCAATACCACCATGCTTCACCTCATGCTGGGTCTCGAGTCGGCGGCTATCACCAAAGCGCCTTTCATCCCGGCCAGCTGCCGGGCGCTGACCATCAGCGCTTCAGAGATCGGACTGGATCTGGCGCCGGATGCCTGCTGCCAGTTGTTGCCGGCCATATCGGCCTATGTCGGCGCGGACATCACCGCCGGTATTCTGGCCACCGGATTGCTGGAACCCGGCCTAGGCGGATGCCTGCTGCTGGATATCGGCACCAACGGTGAAATGGTCGCGGTCGGCCCCAACGGCGCATTCGCCTGCTCAACGGCAGCCGGTCCGGCTTTCGAAGGCGCCAATATCCGTTGCGGCATCGGCGGCGTGCACGGTGCGATTGACGAGATCGGCTGGGACGGCCGTGATCTGACTTACACCCAGATCACGCGATCCGGCAACGGACCGGAACCTGTCCGCGGCATCTGCGGATCCGGCCTGGTTGCGGCAGTTTCATCTTTTCTCGAATGCGGTTTGATTGATGAGACCGGGCGGATCGAGGATGACCCGGCCAGCCTGCCACCGGCACTGGCGGACAGGATTATCGAGATCGATGGCCAGCCAGCTGTCCAGATCGCGCCAGCCAAGGCCAGCGCGTCAGGTGAGCCGATTGTGCTGACCCAAAAGGACATCCGTGAACTGCAGAACGCCAAGGCCGCGATCGCAGCCGGGATCGACCTGCTGCTGGATGAAGCCGGTCTGGACGCCCAAAGCGTTGAACACGTTTTTCTCGCAGGCGGGTTCGGCAACAACATCGATGTTGAGCATGCTTTCACGATCGGGCTGCTGCCCAAGGCCATGCAGGCCAAGACCCGTGCGATCGGCAACACATCGGCAATGGGCGCCATTTTGTGCCTGCAGTCCCGAACCTGTTTCGAAATGACCCAGGATATTGTTTCACAAGTGAAATATTTTGAGTTATCCGGCGACAAACGGTTCGCTGACCGATACATTGATGCCATGATCTTTCCGGAGCAGATGATTTAAATGACCGGCCAGGCAGACTGCTATTCGGCATTGTCCAAGGAGCAGATACGCGAGCGGATGCGCGAGCACCGTCTGGCTCTCAGCCAGGCGCAGGTCCGTCAGGCGGCAGACGGCCTGGCCGAAATGCTGCCGCAGCTTCTGGTGCATTTGCGGTCCGTCGGTCAACTGCCGTATGGCAGGATTCATCTGGGCAGCTACGCGGCCATTCGCAACGAAGCCGATTTATCACTGGCGATCGCCAAACTCGACCGCCGAAGTGTTGACATCTATTATCCTGCGGTCGTCGATGACGCCGACAACGGCTGCCTGCGCTTCGCCCGGCTGCCGAACCGCTTGACGGAGCAGGCCTTCCTGAAGACCGGCCGGTTCGGCATACCCGAACCGCCGGCATCTGCATGCCCGGCGAATCTACCGAAACTGGATGCCCTGCTGATGCCCGGCCTGGCCTTCGACCGCCAGGGCAACCGCCTAGGGTGGGGCGGGGCGTTTTACGACCGGCTGCTGGCAGGCGTCGATGCCAGGCCGATCCTGGTCGGCGTCTGCTATGGCTTCCAGATCCTCGACCAGTTGCTGCCTGTGGAAAAAACCGATCAGGCGGTTGATTATCTGCTGATCCCTGAAGGCTACAGGGCTTGTGAATCCTGATGACCTGTCTGGCAAGTATGGTAAAATAGATCTGACCAAACCTTTGTTCAGACAGGAGTGATTGATTATGAAGCTGACCATTCTGGGCAATTCCGGCGGATTTCCAGCCGCTGGCAAGCCGACATCAGGGTATCTCGTGGAAATTGACGGGCACAACGTCTTGATCGACTGCGGCAGCGGTGTGCTGACCAACCTGTTTAAGTTTGTCCCGTTGGAGAAGCTGTCCGCGATTATTCTGACCCATCTTCATTATGACCATATATCCGATATGCAGGTGCTGAAATACGCGATCAATCTGACGCGTCAGCAAAACAGCGACCTGCCGCCGATTCCGGTGCTCGCACCGACGACGCCGGAACAGATTGCCGACACGCTGGAAGACGCCGGCAGTCTGGTGATCGGTCAGATCAGCACGCAGGGCGAACAATCTCTCTTTGGCGCCAGACTCAGATTCTATCGGATGGAGCACCCGGTTGAAGCCTATGGCCTGTCAATCGAGCACGAGGGCAGGAAACTGGCCTATACCGCGGATACCATACCCTGCGCGAACCTGACGCCGCTACTGCAGGACGCCGACCTGGCTCTGATGGACGCCGGATCGATCGAGCGTTTGCGCCGCCCGAAAATGATGCATATGACGGCAAGCGAATGCGCAACCATCGCCAAATCCTGCCAGGTTAAAAAGCTGCTGCTGACCCACTTGCTGCCCTTGATCGACCCCGGAGAAGTCCTGGCGGAAGCTCGCAGCGTCCTGGCGGATGCCGATTTGGCCGAAGTGCTGACGACCATCGAGATCTGACCGCTGATCCTTGGTGCAATTGAGGGTTTTCATCTGGACCGATGAGCGTTAAAATGATTTGAACGGTATATCCGATTCCATTGTTAAATGAAGGAAGGCTACTATGAGCGATAAAGCCAAGAACACTGCCGTCATCACCGTCGTCGGCCGAGACCGGATCGGCATCATTGCCGGCGTTTCCAACCTGCTGGCCGACCTCCAGGTCAATATCAAGGACATCTCCCAAACCATTCTTGAGGATGTCTTTACCATGATCATGCTGGTCGAGCTCGACCAGATGAGCGGTGATATCAAGGCACTGGCCGAGCAGCTGGAGCAATTGGGCCAAAAACTGGGTGTTTCCATCCGGGTGCAGCATTCGGATATCTTTGATGCCATGCATCGGATTTGAGGCCAGACCCATGATGTACAGCGATTTTGAAATACTCGAAACCATCCGCATGTTCCAGGAGCAGCACCTGGATGTCCGCACCATCACCATGGGCATCAGCCTGTTTGATTGCGCGGCTGCCAGCAGTGATCAGGCAGCCCAAAGGATCTATGACAAGATCTGCCGAAAAGCCGAAAACCTGGTCAGCGTCGGCGAGGATATCAGCCGCGAATACGGGATTCCGATCATCAACAAGCGCGTATCGGTCACACCGATTTCCCTGATCGCGGCTTCCGGTGACAATCCGGACTACACAGTCTATGCCCGGGCGATGGACAAAGCGGCGGCCGAAGTCGGCGTCGACTTCATCGGCGGGTTTTCCGCGCTGGTGCACAAGGGCTATACCGAAAGCGACCGCCGCCTGATCAAGGCGATCCCGGAAACGCTGGCCACGACCGAACTGGTCTGTTCATCGGTCAACCTGGCGACCAGCCGGACCGGCATCAATATGGACGCTGTAGCTGAAATGGGCGAGATCATTATCAGAACTGCCGAGCTGACAGCCGAACGCGATGCCTGGGGCTGCTGCAAGCTGGTTGTTTTCGCCAACGCGCCGGAAGACAACCCCTTCATGGCCGGCGCCTTTTTAGGACCGGGCGAACCGGAATGCGTGATTAACGTTGGCGTCAGCGGACCAGGCGTGGTCAAAACCGCGCTGGAGTCGGTCCGCGGCCAGGATCTCGGCATTGTTGCAGAAACAGTCAAAAAAGCCGCGTTCAAGATTACCCGCGTCGGCCAGCTGGTCGCCCGTGAAGCGTCCAAACGGTTGGATGTGCCTTTCGGCATCATAGACTTGTCGCTGGCGCCAACACCGGTCGTGGGCGACTCGATCGCCAGAATCCTTGAAGAATTCGGACTGGAAACCTGCGGCGCCTGGGGCACCACGGCGGCGCTGGCCATGCTGAATGATGCGGTCAAGAAAGGCGGCACCATGGCGTCGTCATTTGTCGGCGGCCTGTCTGGCGCCTTTATTCCAGTCAGCGAAGATGAAGGCATGATCGCCGCGGTTCAGGCATCAAGGCTCAGCCTGGAGAAACTGGAAGCGATGACCAGCGTCTGCTCGGTCGGGATCGACATGGTCGCCATCCCCGGCGATACGCCGGCCAGCACGATATCCGCGATTATCGCCGACGAAATGGCCATTGGCACCTTCAACAACAAAACCACGGCGGTTCGGATCATCCCGGTTCCCGGCAAGCATGTCGGTGACATGGTCCATTACGGCGGCCTGTTGGGTTCGGCGCCGGTCATGGCTGTCAATCCGGCGTCATCCGCCGCTTTTATCAACCGCGGCGGTCGCATACCGGCGCCAATCCATAGCATGAGGAACTGAGCGAAGCATGAAGACAATGGGCAAAAGGAATTTATTTATGGCAAGCAACGCTGATTTCCAGGCACTTCTGGACGGCGAACTTGAACTTGAACCCTGCGATGCCAAACCCGGATCCCAGGCCTATTCATTTGATCGAATGCTTCACGCTTCGCTGCAGCTCTTCCATGGCGACTTTGATGAAGCACAAAAACTGCTGGACCAAGCCGAACTGGATCAGTATGGTTTTTTGTCCGGCCGCTTGCTGGAAATCTGGATGGAAGCTGAAAGCGGCGATCTGGGCAAGGCCTTCAAGCAGATTGAACAATTCCGGATGCCCGCCAAACCCGGGCTATTCAAGTCCGCTGCAGCGAAAAGCCTGCTGATGCTGGACTGGCAGATGGCCGCACATTACCTGCCGGTTTTGCGCTGCTACCTGATCACCATGCTGGGAAGCTGGCCGGATGCGATCATGGACCAGTATCACCAGGCACGATCGCAAGCCACCAAAAACGGAATCAGCGAGCTGGTGCTGATTCATCTGGATTACCTGCTTCGCTTTGCCAAAGCAAGGATGACCCGCAGTGCCGACAAAGTCCTGCAAACGGTCAGTGATTGGAAGCTGACCTGCCAGGACAACACGGCATTGGGCACCGGTACGGAGCACGCGCTGGAAGCCGCGCTGGCCCTGGAAGCTGAGATGCGCTTCCAGGAAGCTGTCCAACACCTGGATGACGCACTTGCCCATCGTCCGGACAACTATGAACTCTTGCTGATTAAGGCCAGGATCCTCAAGTTGATCGGGGAGACCCGATCCTGCATAACGGTCTGCAACCGCCTGATCGACAAATACCCGCAAGACTTCACCGGCTTTTGCCTCAGATCCAACTCCTATTTCATGATGGGCCTTTTCAGGCCGGCTATGGCTGACGCCCGCAAGGCAGTCGAGCTGGCGCCGGACAATCCCAACAGCCTGATGGCCAGAGCTTTTGTCCAGATGCAGGTTGGCCAGTATGAGAAAGCGCTGGCGGATTTTGAAAGTGTCTTGAAAACCGAGCCTGATCGCTACGACGCACTGCGCGGGCAGGGGAAGTGCCAGTCCATGCTGGGCCGTGATTTCGCGGCACTGGAGAGCTTTAATAGATTGAAGCGTGTCTATCCCGATGATCCCGACCTGTATTACGAAATGGCGGACGTCCTGTTCTCCGCCGGCTATATCGACGACTGTGAAAAAGTCTGCAGCCAGTGCATCGAGCAGGATCGGACCTATGCCAATGCCTATGTCATCATGGGCATGATCGCGCTGCGCAAAAACGATGACGAACAGGCCGAAAAACTCCTCAGAACCGCGATTCGCCTTGAACCGGACAATCCGTTCGCACTCAACGAGTACGCCTATTTTGTCCACCTTCAGGGTGACGAGGAGCAGGCGCTGGAACTCGTTGACCAGGCCCTGGCCGAAGCCCCGGACTACCTGGATGCAGTCTGCAACAAGGGCGTAATCTTGTTTTTCAGAAGCGAGTTCGATCAGGCACTGGATCTGTTTGAGCAGGTCCTTGACCAGGTGCCTGACCATTTGTCGGCTTTGGTCGGCAAGGGCAACACATTGACCCAGATGTTCATGTTCGACGAAGCCCAGTCCTGTTACGACCAGGTGCTGCAGATTGATCCCAACAGTGCCGATGCCTGTCACGGCAAGGTCACGCTGTACAGAATGCTCGGATTGGACGACGAGGTTCGAAAATGGCAGGAGAAGGCTTACAAGCTTGACAGTGAAGATGATTTTCTGAAATAGGCTACAAGATGAAGGACCGGGCAGCAACTGCCCGGTCTTCTCAATAGGTCAGTCGCATCTGGCATCTATCCAGGCAAACAACTCCTCAAGATCATAATCACCGCCGTGGCCAAGGCCCCAGGGCAACCTATAGTCGACAGCCAGGCCGGCATTTTGCAGCAGCGTTGCCAATATGGTCGGAACTGCCAGCGACGTATCCCGATCGATTGATCCGTGGCGGATGCGCCAGTTTTTGGCCAAGACCGACTGGCTGGAGTTGATATATTTGAATGGGTTGAGCAGTTTGACAAGAGCTTTTCCTGCCAATTCACCGCCGGCCGTGCTGTTTGACTGACTGAACGCTGTGAAGTGTCTGGCGGCAGTTCTCTCGCTACCGAATAGGTCGTTTTCCGGCGATTTGAGATCAATATCATCGAAGGCCGGCGCCGGCTTCTTGCGGGTCGTGTCCCGGATATAACCAGGCCAGTCTAAATTGACGGCCCGGCTCTGGTCGAACACCAGCCAGCTGATACCATCCAGGTTCTGTCCCCGACCGATCGCTTCATTGGCAGACGCGACTAGGTGGCTTTTGAGCATATCGCGAAAAGGGCCGTTGCCATTCGGCTCCAAGGTCAGATAGGTCCCATCGGTTCCTCGCAGCCCCAGGCTGTTCAGGTAGTCAGGGAACTGCGTTTTCAACTGGGCAGACAGATTGATTTGATCGGCTGACATGATGCCGTCGTCCGGCTCCAGGTTCGGTTTGCCGTTGATCATTTCAAACCGCATCCGATGGTACGCCGTTTCACCGTTCCACAGCCACTCATAAGCCATGTCGGCGTGTTCAAGGTCTGTGATCGGACAGTAGCAGGAGGACGCGAAAACCGTATCACTGGTTTGGGCTGCTCCTGCTTTTTCGAGATATGACATGTAGTCCGGATGATCACCGGTCGATCCGAGCAGTGCCGACAAAGCGCCGCCGGCACTGGTTCCGTTGGAGATGATCCGGGACTTGTTGCCCGGCACCTGGTCGCCAAGCTCACGCAAGCCGCGCACCGCGGCTTTGAGGTCGATGATGCAGGCCGGCGCCTTGCCAGTGAAGCGTCCCTCGGTGTCTTTGAGCGTCCGCCCCCTGGTACCGGGAGCTGCGACGACATAGCCTTTGCTCAGCGCGACCGCGATAGCGTTGGGCGTTTGCTGGAATGGACAGATCTCTGGGATGCCAGGCTTGCCTGGCATGTAGCCGCCGACCGTGATCGGAAGCAGGACCGGCGCCGTTTGGGCGTCGTACCGACCGATCTGCTGTCCCTCATAGTATGCTTCTGGGACAAAGATATTCATGACCTGATACATTGAATCGACGGGATGCCTGATCATCAGGACCTGGGTATAGGCTCTGTAGACAAGTGACAGATCACCGATTGTTTCATAGACCAGAGAATAGTCGTTCGGATCGAAAGCAAAAACGCTGTTCATGGATAAATCCTTTCTTGCAAGCTTTTTATATGCTGTTCATCTAGTCTATTCATACTGATGTCTATGCCATTGCAATATCAACGGATCCGTTTATGGGTGATGCTTGTTTAGGGGGCCTGGATTCGAGCGCGGTTTATTGACCGTCCCTGATCCGGCCGGCAAGATGCTGACGTAGCAGAATGGACATGAACAGTCTGAGGTGAAGATTACTGTCTCTGAGATCGATGCCGGTGATTTCGCGAATCCGCTGAAGCCGGTATTTCAGAGAATTGCGGTGGATATGCAGTCTTTGCGCCGCTTCCACCTGATTGCCCTGGGCTTCGAGAAAGACCTGCAGTGTTATCAGAAGGCTGGTCTGGTTCTGGATGTCGTGCTCCTCGATCTGTGAAATGGTCGGGTGAATGAAAGCCATTCCGAATTCTGTCGAATTCGCGGTGATGACGAAATGCTCCAGCGCGAATTCCTGATAGTAAAAAAAACAGCGCTGGTTATCCAGGGCAGCTCCGGTATGGACAGCCGCCTGGGCTTGCAGGTAGCATGACCTGGCTGAACTGAAATCGAGGAACTGCTCGCCAAGGCCGGCTTTGATTCCCGAGGACAAAAGGTAGGGGTTGAGCATTGATTCAAGGTCTTTCGGTGAGAATGCCTTGGATCGGAAAACACTGACCACGCCACCGTCCATGGCCAGGACAATCGAGTTCGGCAACAGTTTGCGAAGCGCAGCCACATGGTAGCTTGCCAGGTCGTTGGTCGGAAGATCACGGGTCGGCAACTGGAAAAAGAGGATGCCGAATGAATCCTTGACCGGCCATGAGATGGCTGACAGCAAGGAAGCGATATAGCGATTGTCGATGATCTTGCCGCTGAGGATTTCGGAAATGGCGTGCTCATCGGAGAGGATGCTCTGGTCGCTGTCCGGCTGGGTATGGATCAGATAATGGCGGATAAATTTGGCGACAGCATTCATGACATCGGATGCTGCCGGCGTGAAAGACTCATACAGCTCAATCAGGACCAGCCGGCCGATGAAATGCTGGCCGTCCACAAGGTTGATCTGCATACAGGCGCAGTCAAATCCGGGATACTGGATGATCTGCGGGTTTGGGGACTTGAGCGACTCCTCGACGTCATACCCCTGAACGATGCCGCGAACATATTCCGGCGGCATGGGCGCCCTGTGCGGCTTGAGACCTCGGAAAACGCCGTCGGTGTCGTAGTCCGGCGTGATACCGGCGACGATGTTGAAAAGCGGTGCATAAACTTGGATCGGATTGTTCAGAAACCTGGAAATGGGCTCAATGATCCTGTTCAGATCGCGGCTTTCGAGCAGTGCTGCCTGGATTGACTGCTCCAGCTCCATATGCCGGGTGAACACCTTGGTGACGGCTTTATAGACTTCATTGACACTGCCGTCACAGATGATGATCGGGCAGGGTACATGTTCATAAACCGTCCGGGTGCAGATGATCAGGCAGCTTGCGTCAGGGATGTGCAAACTGCCCAAACGATCGCCGTCAACGATATATACCTGGCCGGGATCCAGGCGATCTTCATCCTCAAGCAGGAATAAGGCCTTATCATAAGCGGTTTGCGCATGCTTGGCGTTGTGGACGCTGATGACCCGATCATTCAGGCTTTCAGCGATCATGTTCAGTGTTAAATCCATACAGATCACCTCAAGCGGTATTATAGTGCAGTTTGGCTAAGAATGGCAAACGTTTTTCAGATTCTGAGAAGCGGTA
The DNA here is from genome assembly GCA_963675845.1 of uncultured Saccharofermentans sp. Lineage (GTDB taxonomy): Bacteria > Bacillota > Clostridia > Saccharofermentanales > UBA5734 > UBA8949. The sequence continues at coordinate 2,079,898 of OY776634.1, forward strand.
CGGTGTCGAAGGCTTGTTGCCTCTTTCAGGATAACCTATACTGGGTTTAACCAATTGAAGCGACGCGGCAATTCTTCGGTTGCTAAGAAGGGACGTCCAATGGATTTGAGATACATTCGGGATTTCATTGCGGTTGCCGAAACCAAAAACTTTTCTGAAGCAGCCGAAAATCTATACATTTCCCAGCCATCGCTATCTGGGCACATCAAGGCGATGGAAAAAGAACTCGGAGTTCTGCTCTTCAACCGGACCTCGAGACATGTCGAGCTTTCGCGCTACGGCCAGCTTCTGCTGCCGTATGCCAGACAGTTGGTTTCGGTGCAGGACCAGTACCTTTCGGCGCTGGCCAAGGCCAGGAAAAATGCCGACAAGGATGTTTCCATTGCTTTCGCGGGATTGATGTCCCCTTATAACATCGCGGACATCATGGCCGATTTCAGATCCCGAAACCCGGATGTCAACCTGACCTACGATGAGACCGTGAACGACAAGACGCAGCTTGCCCTGCTGGGCACCACGCTTGATTTCCTGCTGGTCCGGGCAGACGCGATTCTTGAGTCTGATTATGATTTGGCGATGACAGATTTCACAATCGATAAGTTGGCCGCTGTTGTTCACAAGAACCATCCACTGGCCCGGAAGCCAGCGGTGCATGTGTCCGCTTTAGCAGGAGAAACGATTTTATCGATCAGCATGGATCAAGCCCGGGACAGCGCATTGTCTCAAATGCTCAAAGCCGCTGGAATTGTACTGAACACCGTGATCTGCAAGGGGGAGCAGCTGATCGACCTGGCGGCGATCGGGGAGGGGATCGCGATTATGCTGAAACGTCCGGCCCAGATGAACAGCAATCCAACAACGGTTGTGCTGGATCTGGAACCTGTCGTTGAAATCCGGCTGGTTCTGGCCTACAGCAACAAACGGCCGATGTCGGCGGCAGCGAAAAAGTTTCTCGGGTATATCCAGTCGATCCAATCATGAAATATTTCAATTGATAACAAAAGTTTATAGATATTGCAAACGATTCAAATTGTTGATCAATCATTGGAAACGTACAATAAAGACTATGAGTAACAACCAGATTGGAGGGATCATCAATGCATGAGAAAACAAGAGGCAAACCCCGACGCGGCGTGTCCGTTTACAGCTACAGCCAGCTGCTGGGTGTCAGCATGACCCTGGAGGACTGCTTCAAGGACATCTACGACACGGGGTCGACAACCTTCGAGTTGCTGACCAGCCATGTCGAGAACTATCCGAATCCGTCGCTGGCGTGGCTTGACAAGTACTGGCGCCTGTGCGAAAAATACAACCTGGTTCCCGGCGAGATGGGGCATTGGTCGGAAACCCACCTGCACAGGGGTCCGAAGATGAGCGACGATGACGTTCTGGACCAGCTGATCCGCGATTTCAAGTTGGCCAACATGCTGGGATTTACAACCTTGAGAACCAAGATCACCTGCATCAACGGCATGTGCGACCCCGAACCGGGATGGCAAAGCTACATCGAGCGTGCGCTGCCCTACGCCGAAAAGTACAATGTGCGCATGTGCTCGGAAATCCACCTGCCGACAGCCGTCACAACGCCGCACATCTATGAATATCTGGAATTCATTGAAAAGACAAAAACCGAGCATTTCGGCTTCAACATCGATTTCGGTACCTTCCAAAACGCGAATCCGCCGGGCGTCAAGCCGGGACAATGGGGCTACCGAGATGACTACAGCCAATGCAGCAAGCCCCGGGAAATGATCCCGCTGCTGCCGTATACGTACACCTGCCATGCGAAATTCAATTACATCGATGAAAACTTCGAGGAGAAAACCATCCCGTACGACGAGATCCTGGAAACCATGCTCGACCAGGGCTGGAGCGGCTTTTTGGTTTCCGAGTATGAAGGACCCAGACGGGATGAATTCGAATTTCTCAGCGACCAGTTGCGGCGTCAGCATGTCATGATGAACCGCATACTGGGATATTGATCAGAAAGGGAGGGATCGACATGATTGAACAAGAAAGAATTCAGCTTCGCGGATTTCACAATACATACGATGCCGACGGCAATGTCGACGGCTTCGAGTTCTGTTTTGCCTCGCGCTACTACAAGGGTCTTTGGCTGTCCCAGATCCGCCTGGGCAATGTCACCGTTGACGGCGAAGACTTCGACCGGGACGGCATTATCTACAACATCTATGGCTATGATTACACCCGTGAGGAACTGTTTGACCGCATGGACATCTACTGGCAGGTCAACGACCTGATGACCGTCAAGGTCAAAAAGCCCGGCGGCCTCAAACAGGGATACCACGAAGTGGACATGGCATTCGGCTGGGTCTGCAACTACAACAACGACCTCGAACAGGAGTTTGACGGCTCCGGCCTTGGCAACTCCGGCTTCATGTCCGGCACTTCCAACAAACGGCGGATGCTGCTGGTCCGTTAGCGTTCAGAAGAAGGCTATCTGCCTGAATCTGCCTATTACACAATCATGATTAGGGGAGCGGTTTTTAGAACCGCTCCCTTTTGAATGTTTGACGACAGATTGGTTCATTCGACAGGCGATTCAAGCCATGACCTGCCGCTTAAGCGATTAATCATGATTGCGTGAGAACAATTTGTTCTTTGCGGGTCCTGTCGACATAGGCGACTGTGAAAAACGAGATGCCGATGGATTGGGTTTTGGCATCGTTCAGGTAATAAATAATGTGAGTAAATCCGCTGCCGCCGACCCGATCCGGCGCGCCGGCAATCTCATTGAAAGCCTCCTTGATCTGCTCGATGTCGTAAGTAATCCGATCACTTTTCTGGATCTTTGCCTCCCGGCAGATCGCCTGGGCCTGAAACAGCGTCAGCCTGGGTTCGGTTCCGGACAGCACATGCATAATCTCCAGCACCCTTTTCGGGCATTCAAAGTCGTAGCCCTCTTCTTCCGCAATGGCTTCAAGCTGAATCTTCTGCCGGTCGGACGCCATGTCATAGGCGGCCTTGTAGGGCTCCGAGAGATGATCGAGCAGCGTCTGCTTCTCCAAAGTTGAAAGCTGCTCATCCTGAACCGTTGCCAGCAGCCAGTTGGATACTGCCGGATAAGACAAGAGCATCAGCGCACAGCAGACAAGCACGGCGATGATGATCAGAACTGAGCGGTATTGATCCTTTTTGCGCATCATCCAAAACCCCCGTTCAGATTCATTATACCGCAAAACATCATCTTGCCCTGTGTGATGCGAGCGCTTTACGCTTGGGGTTAGGGGGGCTGAATCGAATCTCTTGTTGCTGACTTATGCTCAAGATCCCCCGGCCGATGAGTGGCCGGGGGATCCATTGATCTTGACTAAAAGGTCTTGCTCGCCCGATCGACTTCAGCTAAACCGCTTCCTGGCATGGTCGATGGCTGCCTGGACTGCTTCGGGTGCGGGCGCGCCGGGGATTTTCCGGCGTTCAACGCAGGCCTTGATGCTGATCGCCTCATAGATATCCTGCTCGATCAGGCCGGAAAACTGTTTGAGTTCTGAAAGCTCAAGGTCTTCCAGCGCCACGCCCTTGCCGATGCAGTAGCCGACCAATTTGCCGGACACTTCATGGGCTGAGCGAAACGGCAGTCCCTTCATGACCAGATAATCAGCCAGATCGGTGGCGTTGGTGAAGCCGCCAGCGGCAGCTTCGGCCATCTTGTCCTGCCTGACGTTCATTGTCCCGATCATGCCGGTCAGGGCCGGCAGGCAGACCAGCACGGTGTCGATCGCGTCGAAGATCGCTTCCTTGTCTTCCTGCATGTCCTTGTTGTAGGCCAGCGGCAGGCCCTTCATCACGGTCAGCAGGGTCATCAGGGATCCGAAGACCCGCCCGGCTTTACCGCGCGACAGTTCCGCGACATCCGGGTTTTTCTTCTGCGGCATGATGCTTGATCCGGTTGAGTAGGCGTCATCCAGCTCGACGAATGCGAATTCCTGGCTGGACCAGAGGATGACTTCCTCGCTCAGGCGGGAAATATGCATCATGAAGATGGACAGTACACTGGCCAGTTCGATCGCGAAGTCACGGTCGGATACGCCGTCCAGGCTGTTTTGCGTTATCGCGGAGAATCCAAGCTCTTGGGCGACCATGCTCCGATCCAACGGATAGGTGGTGCCGGCCAGAGCGCCGGAGCCGAGCGGCATGACATCCATGCGCCGGGTGCAGTCGTCCAGGCGGTCGATATCCCGGGCGATCATCTCGACGTAGGCCATCAGGTGATGCCCGAACGTGATCGGCTGGGCCCGCTGCAGATGCGTGTAGCCGGGCATGGTGGTTTCCAGATGCTGCTGGGCCAAGTCGAGCAGGGTCCTGTAGAGCATCAGGATTTCCTTTTTGATTTCATCAGCCGCATCCTTCAGGTAGAGCCGAAGATCCAGGGCAACCTGGTCGTTCCGGCTGCGGCCGGTGTGCAGGCGCTTGCCCGCGTCGCCGATCCGTTGCGTCAACTCGGTCTCAATGAACATGTGGATGTCCTCCGCGGCGGGATCGAAGGCGAGCTGCTCACTTTCGATATCCTCCAGGATGCCGATCAGGCCGTCGCGGATAGCCCGGGCATCGCTTTCGCTGATCAGGCCGCAGCGGGCCAGCATGGCCGCATGCGCCAGCGAACCGCGGATGTCCTGGCGGTACATCCGGGCGTCGAACGCGATCGACGAGTTGTAGGCATTGACTTTGTCGTCAGTGCCTTTGGAGAATCTGCCGTCCCAGAGTTTTTTTGACATCGTCTTCGTGCTCCTTGGTTTTTCAGGTGTTTGGCTTGTCGAGCAGGCCGTTGCGCTGCTTCATCTGAGCGACGACTTTCATCGGCAGGCCGAAGCAGTTGATGAATCCACCGGCGTCCTTCTGGTCATAGACTTCATCTTCACCGAAGGTGGACAATTCTTCCTCATACAGTGTGTACGGGGAGGTGGTGCCGGCCGGCAGACAGTTGCCTTTGTAGAGTTTCAGGCGGACCTTGCCGGTGATCGTCTTCTGGGTTTCGTCCACGAAGGCTGAAACGGCTTCGCGCAGCGGGTGAAACCACTGGCCGTTGTAGACCAGTTCAGCAAACCGCTGGGAGACCAAGTCCTTGTAGTGCATGGTGTCGCGATCCAGGCACAGCAGCTCGAGTTCGCGATGCGCCGCATACAGCAGTGTGCCGCCCGGCGTCTCATACACGCCTCTCGACTTCATGCCGACCAGGCGGTTTTCGACCATGTCGGCGATGCCGACGCCGTTTTCGCCTGCAACCGCATTGAGCTTTTTGAGCATCTCAACCGGTGCAAGTGCTTCACCGTTAACCTTGACCGGGATGCCGGCTTCAAATTCGATTTCAACGTAGGTCGGCTTGTCCGGTGCCTTTTCAGGGGAGACCATGAGCTCAAGGATGTTGTCGTATTGCGGCTCATTGGCCGGATCTTCGAGATCCATGCCTTCGTGGCTGAGGTGCCAGAGGTTCATGTCCATCGAATAGTTGTTTTCCTTGGTGACGGGAACCGGAATACCCCGCGCGTTGGCGTAATCGATCTCTTCGTCTCTGGAACGGATATCCCAAATGCGCCAGGGCGCGATGATCTTGAGGTCGGGCGCCAGGGCCTTGAAGGTCAGTTCAAAGCGAACCTGGTCGTTGCCCTTGCCGGTGCAGCCGTGGGCGATCGCGGTACAGCCTTCGCGGCGGGCGATGTCGACCATGCGCTTGGCGATGATCGGGCGGGCAAAGGATGTCCCCAGAAGGTACTTGCCTTCATACACCGCGCCGGCTTTGAGCGTCGGATAGATAAAGTCCGTGATGAATTCTTCGCTGATGTCTTCAATGAAGCAGTCGATCGCACCGCATTTCAATGCCTTGTCGCGCAGCGCCTTGTGGTCGATTCCAATGCCGACCTCACCCGCCATCGCGACAACTTCGCAATCGTAGTTCTCGAGCAGCCAGGGGATGATGATCGAGGTGTCCAGGCCGCCGGAATAAGCGAGCAGGATTTTCTCTTTTGCCATAACAAAGACCTCCGTCCTTCTTTTTATGCAATAAATTGCATAATAATAAATAATATTCAGGCGATCCGTTCGTCGCCGAAAGGTGGCTAACCGTTTGGATTGCAAATCATTATACCCTTGCGGCGCACGGTTTGTCAAAATGTCAAATTGACCATATTCTTTGCATATTATACATAATTAGTTTACAGAATAGCCGATCTCGACCCTGTTTGACAACGTGTCTGCTGCGTCTGGTTTGCTTGGTTCAGGCAGCGGCTGATTGGTTAATCTGCTGAATATGAATTTGTGAAGATGGTGAATAAATATGTAGTTTAGATGAATCTTGGCAAAGCTGCCAGTGAAGGTGTCAGGAACAGGTGTTCATGATATAATACTTCAGTACTTTTGATTGTGGGAGGTTGAGGCGTTGGCATACCCGATAATTGATACCCTGACCGGCCGGTTTGTCATGGACAATGGCAATCTGCTGCCCGTTGGCGACCCTGCAGCCCGGATTTTGCTTGAGCCGTGCGACCGGACGATGTACTACGAGGTCATCCGACTGGTTGACAAGGTTCCGCTGTTTTGGGAGGAGCATTACGATCGGCTCTGCCTGTCGGTCCGCCCCCCGGTCGAGATTCCCCGAGGCCTTTATGCGGACTGTCTGGAACTGGTTCGAGCCAACGGCATCGCCGCAGCCAACCTGCGCCTTGTTCTGCTGGAGAACCGGGCAGTGATTCATTTGACCGAATCTGCCTACCCGAGTCCTGAACTGTTCAGCCGGGGCGTTGTTACCGGCATACTTGACTGGGAGCGCGAAAATCCCAACATCAAGAGCATCCGTTCGGACTACAAGGCGGCAGTCGCCGCCCGGTTTGCCCAATCCGGCCCGTTCGGCCGCTGCTATGAGCTGCTGCTGGCAGACCGCCAGGGTTATTTAACTGAAGGGTCAAGATCCAACCTGTTTTTCATCCAGGGCAGCACCGTCCTCTCGGCGGGCGATGACAGGATACTCAAAGGCGTAACTCGCCGCCATGTCCTGGAAGCCATCGACCAGGCGGGCGGACAGCTCAAAACCGGTTTGCTGACGCTTGAGGACATCCGGTCCGGCGGCTGTGACGCGGCTTTTCTATCGAGTTCGCCGTTCGATATCCTGCCGATCCGCACAATCGAGGATGTCCAGCTCGACTCGGCCGAGAACAGCTTGCTGATCGCGATCAACGCGGCCTACAACGAGGCGGTCAAGCGCTATGTAGCCGCGCGGAAAATCCAATAGGTCAACTCTAGCGGTGATCAAAGCCGCTTGAAATCAAAGATATTATATGTGGAGGAATTGACATGAAAACAGAAACTGGCAATGTATCCGTCAGCACAGAAAACATTTTTCCGATTATCCGGAAATGGCTTTATTCGGATCGCGACATCTTCCTGCGGGAACTGGTGTCCAATGCAGCGGATGCCAACGCGAAGCTTAAACGCATGTCCGAGCTGGGCGAATATGACCGGCCGGCAGGCGATACCCCCTGGATCCGGGTGACCTTCGACAAGGCCGCCGGCACATTGTCCATTGAGGACAACGGCATCGGCATGACGCCGGACGAAATCAAGCAGTATATCAATCAGATCGCCTACTCCGGCGTGATGGATTTCGTTGAGAAGTATAAGGAAAAAGGCGGGGAGAGCGCGGATATCATCGGTCATTTCGGCCTGGGCTTCTATTCCGCCTTCATGGTCGCGGATAAAGTTCGCATTGACACATTGTCCTACCAGGACGGCGCCGAAGCCGCCAGCTGGGAAAGCGAAGACGGCATGGCCTACACCATGGGACCGTCGGACAAGGACACCCGCGGCACCCTGATCACGATTACGCTGTCTGACGAAGGCAAGGGCTTCCTGACCGGAGCCAAGCTGCGCGAGATCCTGGACAAGTACTGCGGCTACATGGCTTTCCCGATTTACTTTACAGACGTGGAAGCCGAGAAGGCAGCTGAAAAGGAAGCCGAGAAACAACAGGACGAAGAGAAAAGCGACGAAGCGGACGAGCCGAGCGAGGGTACCGAAAAGATCGAAGCCAAGCCGATCAACGACACCCAGCCGCTGTGGCTAAAAAAGCCCAGTGACTGCACAGATGAGGAATACAAGGACTTTTACCGCAAGACCTTCCATGACTTCAAGGAGCCGCTGTTCTGGATTCACCTCAACATGGATTATCCATTCAACCTCAAGGGCATTCTCTATTTCCCCAAGACCGACAATGTCTACGAGAATCTGGAAGGGCGAATCAAGATCTTCTACAACCAGGTCTTTGTCGCCGACAATGTCAAGGAGATCATCCCCGAATTCCTGTTCCTGCTCAAAGGCGCAATTGACTGCCCCGACCTGCCGCTGAACGTCTCCAGAAGCTTTTTGCAGAATGACGAGTATGTCGGCAAGCTGTCCGGCCATATCATCCGCAAGGTCGCAGACAAGCTGACCAAGCTATTCAAGGATGACCGGGAGGCGTACAACCGCTATTGGCAGGACATCGGCGTGTTTGTCAAGTACGGCATGCTGCGCGAAGAGAAGTTCTACGACAAGGTCAAGGATATCGCGCTGTTCAAGACGGTCAGCGGCGAGTATAAGGTGCTGTCCGAACTGGATGAGACCATGCTGTACACCACCGATTCCAAACAGCAGGTTGCCTACGTCAACATCGCCAAGGCCAAGGGCCAGATCGTGCTGGAGATGAACCATGAGCTGGACAACCATTTCATGTCCTTCATGGAATTCAAGAACCAGGGCCGCAAGTTCAAGCGGGTCGATGCCGAATTGGGTGACGGTGAGAGTGATGAAGAGCGGGCTGAAGCGATCGGCAAGCTGTTCAAGGACGCGCTGGGCATGGATAAGCTTGAAGTCAAGGTTCAGAGTCTCGGCGAGTCCGCGCTGCCGGCTATGATCCAGGAGTCTGAGGAATCCCGCCGCATGCAGGAGATGCGCAAGCAGTTCGAGCAGATGCAGGGCGGCGCCGAAGGCCTGGACATTGAGAGCATGTTCGAGCTCCAGCAGACCCTGGTGGTCAACCAGGACCAGGCTCTGGCCCAGCGCCTGCAGGCCTTGTCAGAAATTCCCGGCCGTGCGGATGAGGTCAACAAGCTGGCGCTGCAGATTTATGATCTGGCCCGGCTCAGCCATGGCTCACTGTCCGCGGACGACATGGCCGCATTCCTCAAGCGCAGCGCCGACCTGTTGACGGAATTGGCTGAAAACATCGATTAGGATCGATCAGAAAGATGGTGGCGATATGAACCCGAAAAACAAGGTCAGAAGAATCTATGCGGTCAAAAAGCCCGGCTTCGACATCGAAGCCGCCGGCCTTTTGCACGATCTTCGGGACAACCTCGATCTGCCCGGCCTCCAAAGCGTCCGCATCTACAACCGTTATGACTGTTCCGGCTTGACCGATGAGCAGTACGCTCAGGCCAGGACGCGGGTTTTTTCCGAGCCGCCGGTCGATGATATCTTTGACGAGCAGACCGATTTTGGCGCACCGGATGAAGTATTCGCCGTTGAGGCGCTGCCGGGCCAGTATGACCAGCGCGCTGATTCGGCTGCCCAGTGCATCCAGATCCTGACCTGTGAAGAGCGTCCGCTGGTCAAGACGGCCCGTGTCTACGCCCTGACCGGAGATCTGGATGATACGGCGGTCGACAAGATCAAGGACTGGCTGATCAACCCGGTTGAAAACCGGGAAGCCGGAATGACCAAGCCGGACTCGCTGGAGGATGTGCTGGATGAGCCGCAGGATATTCAATTGGCCGACGGCTTGATCCAGATGGACGACCCGGCGCTGGCGGCGCTGCTTAAAACCGCAGGTTTCGCTATGTCGCTGGCAGATCTCCAGTTTATCCGGGACTGGTTCAGGCAGGAGGGCAGAGACCCCAGCTGGACCGAGCTGCGGGTTCTGGACACCTATTGGTCCGACCACTGCCGTCATACGACCTTTTTGACTCGGATCGACAACGTTGAAATTGATGACCAGAGTCTGGTCGGCCGCACCATCCGAAAATCCTGGCAGACCTATCTGGATCATCGCCGAATGATCCATGGCGACCGGCTGGACAGCAAGCCGGCCTGCCTGATGGATATCGCCACCCTGGCTATGAAAGCGCTGCGTCAGCAAGGCAAACTGGACGACCTGGATGTCTCGGAGGAAATCAATGCCTGCAGCATCAAGGTCACCATTCCCGTCAACGGCCAGCCGCAAGATTATCTGGTCATGTTCAAGAATGAAACCCACAACCACCCGACCGAAATCGAGCCTTTCGGCGGCGCCGCGACCTGTCTTGGCGGCGCGATCCGCGATCCGCTGTCCGGCAGGTCCTATGTCTACCAGGCGATGCGCGTGACCGGGAGCGGTGATCCGACGGTGCCGATCAGTGAAACGCTGCCCGGCAAACTGTCGCAGTATAAAATCACCACCACGGCCGCCGCAGGCTACAGTTCATACGGCAACCAGATCGGGCTGGCCACCGGCCAGGTCGAGGAAATCTACCACCCGGGCTATATCGCCAAACGCATGGAGATCGGCGCTGTTATCGGCGCAGCTCCCGCCAGTCAGGTCAAGCGCGAGGTGCCGCAGCCCGGCGACCTGGTCATCCTGCTGGGCGGCCGGACCGGCCGCGATGGCTGCGGCGGTGCGACCGGATCCTCCAAGGCACATGACGAACAGTCGATCATCCAGTGCGGATCTGAAGTCCAAAAGGGCAATCCGCCAACCGAACGCAAGATCCAGCGCATGTTCCGGGACCGCGAAGTGGCCCTGATGATCAAGCGCTGCAATGATTTCGGTGCCGGCGGCGTCTCGGTTGCCATCGGTGAATTGGCTGACGGCCTGTTGATCGATCTGGACAAGGTTCCGAAAAAGTATGAAGGCCTTGATGGGACTGAACTCGCGATTTCCGAATCGCAGGAGCGCATGGCGGTGGTGATTGACGCGAAGGATGCCGACCGCTTCATTGCCAAGGCTGCCGGGGAGAACCTGGAAGCTGTGCCGGTCGCGACCGTCACGGCTGATCCGCGCCTGGTCATGACCTGGCGCGGCAAGGTGATCGTTGACCTGGCCAGATCTTTCATTGACAGCAACGGCGCACCGCAGCAGACCAGCATACGCCTGACCGCAGCCGGTGATGGCGAAGCCTGGTCAACCATGGATTATAACAGCAAAGCCGAGTTTTCAGACAATCTCAAAAAGGGCCTGTCGAGTCTTCAGAGCTGTTCAAGAAAAGGCCTGGTCGAGCGCTTCGACGCGACCATTGGAGCCGGCACAATCCTGATGCCGTTCGGCGGCAAACACCAGCTGACGCCGGAAGACGGCATGGCCTGCCTGATTCCGACCGAGCCGGGCACGACCGACACAACCGACGCGACTACCCTCATGACCTTTGGCTATGACCCCGACCTATCGTCCTGGAGCCCTTATCACGGCGCCTATTACGCCGTAGCCCAGTCCCTGGCCAAAATTGCCGCGCTCGGCGGCGATGCCAGCAAGGCCAGGCTGACTTTCCAGGAGTATTTTGAACGGTTGACGAGCGAGGAGAAGTGGGGTAAGCCGTTGGCCGCGCTGCTGGGGGCCTACCAGGCCCAGATCGACTTCGGAACACCTGCGATCGGCGGCAAGGATTCAATGTCCGGATCCTTCAACGATCTGAATGTTCCCCCGACGCTGGTTTCTTTCGCGGTTGCCGTCACCCGGGCCGGTCAGGTCGTCTCGGCCAGCCTGGACAAGCCCGGACGCAGCGTTTACCTGCTGCCTGTTCCGCAGGACGCAGCAGGCCTGCCTGACCCCAAGCCGTTTATGGCAAACCTTGAACTGGTTCATCGTCTGGCTTCGGACAAAAAAGTGGCCGCAGCCTCAACGGTCAAGCAAGCCGGCGCGGCGGTCCAGATCGCCCAGATGTGCTTCGGTAACCAGTTGGGATTCAAATTCGACCCGGGCGCGCAGGCCATCTTGTTCCAGCCCCGGATCGCGGATCTCCTGCTCGCGCCGACAGACACCGATGCTGCGGAGCAATTGATCCGCGCCGGTGCAACACTGCTTGGTCAGACGAGCGAGCAGCCAAACTTTAAATCCGGCCATTCTGTTTTAGCCCTGCCCGCTGCTTTGGCCAGCTGGCGCAGCAAACTGGAACCGGTTTTCCCATCCCAGGCAGATCCGGATCTGAAGATGCCGTCTGTCGCGAAACCCAGCAAGATGCCGGCTGCGGCGCATCGAGTCGGTCCGAAAATTGCAAGGCCGAGAGTCTTCATCCCGGTTTTCCCCGGGACCAACTGTGAATGGGATACGGCCCGGGCGTTTGCCAGGGCCGGTGCCGATCCGGACATTCTGGTGGTCAGAAATCTGACGCCGAGTGACATCCGGCAGACCATGGATGAGATGGTCAAGCGCATCGGGAAATCCCAGATCATCATGCTGCCGGGCGGATTTTCGGGTGGTGATGAACCGGAAGGCTCCGGCAAGTTTATTACCGCGGCATTCCGAAATCCGGCGGTTGCCGAAGCTACCCGCCAGCTGCTTGGACAGCGCGATGGCCTGATGCTGGGCATCTGCAACGGCTTCCAGGCCCTGATCAAGCTCGGGCTGCTGCCTTACGGCGACATTCGGGATCTGGATGCCCAAAGCCCGACACTGACCTTTAACCGCATCGGCCGCCATGTCTCATGCTATGTCACGACTCAGGTGACATCCAACCGTTCTCCGTGGATGATGCAAACCCAGACAGGCGATCTGCACCAGATTCCGGTCTCCCATGGCGAAGGTCGATTCGTCGCCAATGACGCCTGGCTGGCGCAGCTGATCCAAAATGACCAGATTGCCACCCGCTATGTCGACCTGACCGGACAGCCGACCTACGACACCGCATTCAATCCCAACGCGTCAGTCGCGGCGATCGAGGGTATCACCAGCCCGGACGGCCGCATCCTCGGCAAAATGGGGCATTCGGAGCGCCAGGCATCGGGATTGGCCAAAAACATCCATGGTGACAAGGACCAGAGAATATTTGAAGCGGGCGTCGCCTACTTCTCCTGACCTTTTAACCGCTTTGTCGGCACTTCCTAAAACAACACCCCGGTCTTTGGCAGTAAGCTAAAGCCGGGGTGATTTTTTATGATGACAGCCAATTCGAACGTCCGTCAGACTGCGGTTATCCTGATCATGGTCCTGCTGTTGACCAGCCAGTCCGGATGCCGTGATCCCGACCTGCCGGCTTGCCAGCCGGCCAGCCGCCCAGTCGCGCAAGCGGCCGGGATCGACCGCGCGCAACAGCCAACTGAGTTGAAAAATGGCCAGGCAGCGGGTGTGCTGCCCTTGCCGGATATCCAGGCACTGGAGTCGGAGCTGGACCAGGCCTGTGACGAAACGGGTTTTTCGGTCTGGGTTGTCCAGCCGGACGAGCAGGCGGAGGACATCTTTCTCATTGTCGCCCAGGACGAGTCCAAAGCCAAAGCGTTCAATTGCTTTTTCAACTGGTGCTTCATGAACCGGGGAAGCCCCGTGCTTTGCATCGACCGGCTTTTTCTCGAGCACAAACGAAACGAAGCAGCGTCGTCAGGGGACTGGACACAGCCAGCGGTGGTCAAACTGCTTGAACTGTCCCTCAAGCGGGTCCTCGACGATCATTATGATCCCGGTATTCCGGCATTTATCCTGGACTGCTACCGCGAGGAGTTTCGGGAAAGGCAATCCCAAAATTCACAACAGACAATCACTCGCTCAAAGGTTTTTGGAACACTGGAGGTGACCTATGAAGCGTCAATCATCAGCACGGTCGAATTTAAACGAGCTGCGGATCAGAAAACTCAAAACAGCTAAACGCCTGTCCGCATTGATTCTGATTATCCTTCTGGCAGGTTCGTGGGGCATATCGCTGTCCGCCTTGCCTTTTCCCGGCAGCGACGGACTGCCGCAGCCGCCCGACAGCCAACGCAGCTATGAAGCCTGGCTGAAAGCGACCGGCAAACCCGTGACCAGCAGGTATCGGGGGTATGTCGCAAATTTTGAAACCTGGCGCGACTACCGTCTCTTGGTCTACGGCACGCCGAGGCAGGTTTTGCGCAACCGCTATGACGTGAAATCCGGCCAGTATGCGTCTTTAGGGTTCTCCTATGACGAAATCTCGGTCACAAACTCGCTTTTTCCGGACGACTCGCCGGACGGAAAAACCCATTCGTCACCCTGGCAGTGGGTGGAGCACAACCTGGGGACCGCGGCCCAAATCTCCTGGGCGAGGCTGAGTTCAAGGCAGAAGAGCTGGATTAAGCGATCCGCGCTGACCTATTCAGGCAAGTCTTACGGCAAGATGACCTTTTCAGCCCTTGGCCTGTCCGAACAAAAAACGATTGTGCTCACACCGCCGTCATGGCAAATGGGCTTTTCGCTCTACACGACCCACGACCTGCCGGGTCGGCCCGGCAATGTCCGCTATGCCACGTTCAACGGCTGCAGCGCCGGCGGTGCGATTCTAATGGCTGATATCCAGGTTGCCAACGAGACCGATTCACAAGGCCGGATCATTCTGGACCGGGACAGTGACTGGGTCGATATCCAGTACACCATCAGCGGCTGGATCGAAAAATTCGAAGGCCTGGCCGGCTGGTCGGATATTCACAGCTGCGGTGCGGGGAATGACAGTGACTGGGCCAAGGGATCCAGACCCGGTCCCTGGTCGATCACCCTGTCCCGGCGTGTCAGCCGTACCGAGATCGCACCCGGTGAGGACAAGACGGTGACGCTGGACGGCAACGCCTGGCTGGTCACGCAGCTGGGCGATATTCAGATCCAGTCCGTAGAGGAATCCGTGGTGGTTCACCTGGAGGATCCGATTCCGCCGTTTTCAGCCACGGTCAGCCTGAAGGGCGCAATCGGATATTTTGCCGGACAGACCACGCTGCGCGGCCAGGTCGTGCCGCTAGACCCGCTGCGATTCCTCGGGTTGGAGAAGCTGCTGATCACGGTTGACTTCAATCGACCGCCCAGGAGCATTCGCTATAGCCTGGCTGGCAGCGAACGGGTGATCTTCGCCAAAGTCGGTCAAACACATTATGAGGCCAGCATGATTGTACCAACCGGTCACCAGACGATGAACTGGCAAAATGGCCGCGAAAGCGATGCCTTGTCATTTGAGCTTTGGGCACGGGAGCGCTCAAAGATAAACGAAACCGTCAGCGTGACGATCCCGGGCGTTGATCTAACCGGTAGTGTCTATGATATTACGATCGGCCAGGTGACAGACTGAATGCTAGAATAGATTGCGGATGTCCCCGTTGTCGTCGGAAGGCGGCAGGATATCGTCCAGATCATCCGTTTCCGGCAATAGGGGAATACGCTCATCGACCGGCGGAGGGTTCTGGGGAGCGGGTTGATCAACTGGCTCCTCAGTTGCCGGTTCGGGCTCGACCGGTTCAAATACGTTCAACGGATTGGCCGCGCGCTCAAACGGCGCCGGCAGATCCAGGTCGGCGTCAGCTGTTGCCGGCAGAGAATTTGGATCGGTAAATGTATAGCAGTAATTATTCTCGCCGTAATAGATGTAGAAATAGGCAGCCGGTTCCTGGCGGTCGACATAGCAGAAAATGGGGTGTTTGAGCTTTCTGGCTGTCTTGAGCAGTGATTTGAATTCCGTGACCGTGATGCACCACTCCGGTTCCCAGGCTTTGTCGCCAATGACCATAACCTGGCCTGAAGCCATTTTCAGCATCTTTCGCAGCTTGGGCCAGAACTTGCCTTTCCGGATGCTGCGGGTTGTCAGACTGAGCAGGATGATGAGCAGCAAGGCGATCCCGGCCATGATCGGATAGACCAGCCAGGGTATTTGGGCCAGCACCAGCTGGTAGACAACCGGCTGGAAAACCCGGGAGGGCTGGGACTGGGTCGATGTTCGGGTCAGTTCGAACTTTTCCTGGACCAGCGGAATGTTCAAAGCCAGCTGATCCTGGATGACATGCCAGCCGCCGGTCAGGTAGGGTTTGATTTCAATATCCATGGTGACATCGAGATCAAAGAGAGCTTCCTGGTCGGATACGGAAAAGAAATCTTTGGCCAGCGACTCGTATTCCTCGAGGTTGATCATGACGCTGTCAGCGATCAGGACGCGGTCTGATTCCAAGCGCCGGACGGTTTGGGGCACCAGGTTGATGGTTCGCGAGAGCAGCAGTGTACCGGGGTCTTCTAGGTCATAGACGTTGATTATCGCATCAATCTTGTAATTGTAGTCGACGATGGCACTGTGACTGCCCTGGTAGGCATATGAAAAATCGGCGCGGATGGCGTGGGTGAAATCGTGCAGATAGACCTGGTCCATACCGGCGATTCTCTCATCGGTGAATTCATTGGATTTGAGCTGAACAATATATTGAACGTCACCTGAACGTTCGAATGTGAGGACCGGTGAAGGAATGGAAAAACTCAAAGGGTAACGGGCGGCGTAACCGGCCAGGCTGACAGACAGCAGGATCAGGATCAGGATAAAAAACAGAAAACGCCGCAGGAAGCGGTTCATGCCGAAGCGTCGATCAAGCCAGGTTCCGGTTTGGCGGACCTTGTCGGGCAGAATTTTATTGTCTGGCGTACTGCGACTGGGTTTGGTCATCCGGCCTGGTCCTCCTGATGATGCATTTTCGGGCATGCTTGGATAGGCTCTTTAATCTATACCGAATTGTATCATAGATGCCATGGCATCCACAAAGGGTTTTTGTGTATTCATGTGTCAAGTGCGCTTGAAAGATTCCAGAATGTGTTTTGGTCCGTTTTGCAGCAAAGTTTATTGGTTGTGTACAATAAATAGTTGTTTAGATTGTTAAAACTATATAAAGTGGCCAAAGCGACTGATCAGACTGCACAAAACAAATTTCGCTATGATCAGCGCCATATTGTGAAATGACAAGGGAAAACAGTGAGATTTCACCCTTGATTTGACTCGAAATTGAAAAAGCCCTATAATCCACCTGGGTTTTGAGATGAGGCATTTGGCACCTCACATTATATATAAATGATCCATAAAATATAGTCGGTGTTGATTGACTAAGCACCTTTTAGACGAATTTCACGTATCTGAAATAAAAAATCAAATGAGGGATTAAGATGAAAAAGTTTGCAATCAGGCTTGCGGGCCTGGTGCTGATTCTTGTGCTGGCCATCTCGGTTGCCAGAATTCCAGATCAGCAGCTGGCGCTTGCCGCCAACATGGAAGAATACCCGTCGACGGTCATTGTCACAACAGACAACGGCCAGACCGAACTTAGCACCGACCAGCCGACATTGGCTGAAGCGCTGACTGAAGCCGGCTTTTCGCTCGGTGATTTTGAACGGTTGAGCCTGCCGGGCGACACCGCGCTGGAGCCGGGACAGACCTATGATGTGACCCTGACCCGCTTGGGAGCGCAAAATGCCCTGCTGGGTGAATTCGCGCCGGATACGCTTGTCGAGTTGGAAAGCATGGATGAACTGCTGTCAAGGTCTGGTGAAAAAAACCCGGATGCTTCAGAGGGCACATCTCCAACCGTCGGGGATGAGTCGAACGTCGACAAAACAACCCAAGAAACAGCCGCTGAAGCGGTCACGGCGCTTGAGCCTGACCGAGAGTTTTTGCGGGTTGTGTCTCTGGAGAACTGTGATTACCCCAGTTACGAGAACTATCTGTCGGTCGCATCGGTCATTATGAACCGAGTGGACAGTCCGGACTTCCCGAATACAATCGAGGGCGTCATCTCTCAAAAAGGGCAGTTCACAGTCTGGTCGGCCAAAAACTATAAGCATATCGACGACAATGTCTACCAAGCCTGCTATGATGCCATCAACGGCAAGCGGAATCTGCCGTCGAATGTCATGTACTTTGCGATGTCGGAGTTTAGCTGGGCTGAAACGTACGCCTACTATGGCGGGCATTATTGGCAATACGTCGAGCGATAATCCAATCATAACCGACTGACTCTGTTCAGCCGCTTCAATCATCGAGATATTCAACGAGAACAGCCTGCAGCTCTGCAGGCTGTTTTTAGGCTTAATCCTGGTGGGTGCACCGACGAGTGCGAAACAATGGACCTCTTGCTAGCAGGGGGAGGACTATAAGAAGTTATGCCTGAAAATGAAAACCTCCTGGGTACAACAAGTGCGCTTCCTCGTACACCCAAGGATCAGATGGCTTAACCACGAAAATGGATGTACAGAGTTCAGCATATACACGGTGGGAATGTAAAGATTACATCGCTATTGCGCCGAATATAAAGACGCCGACATTCCTGAAGCGGAGGCTATACAATCAGCAGTCCCAAAAGAACCATTGACATGAGAAGCTGGTTTTGGACAGACGGTGGCTTTTGTATGCTATGAGAAGGGCAATTATATGTTCGGCTAATAAACGTTTAGTCATATGAGACTGCGGAAGACTTCACAATTCTATTGCCGTAAGATTCGCTGTTTTAATCAACAGTTACACCATGAATAAACAATCACAGAATTTGATTGAACGTTGTCTGCTAAGAAATCCCGCACTTGATGTAAACTCTGGGCATTGCTCTTGATAAATGAACTGTCGCCCTGAATGGAGTTGGGAAATATCGAAGAAAATATTCGAAAAACCAGAATAGCGGATCAAATAATAATGTATTTACGATAATACCGTAAATACATTGCATATTTCATCATAGACGCTTATACTTTAATTAGTATGAATGACTAGGAGATGATTAAATGCTAGTAATGTTCAAAGCGAGAAACTATACTTCTTTTAAAGATGAAGTGATACTCGATATGAGGGCTACCTCGTATGTTCAACACCCCTCTCATGTTATCAATCTAAATGATAAGTTGAATCTATTAAAAACAAATGTACTTTATGGTGCCAATGCATCCGGCAAATCGAATTTTATATCTGCGATGTTTTTCTTTGAAAGCTATATTTTCTCTCAGTTTTTAAGCAGGAAAGAGAATCGGAATATTGATGAAGTTGAAGACATAAAGTATGGATGCGAGAAGTTCTTGTTGTCCAGTCACTTAGATGATACATCTGAGTTTGAAATAATCTTTATCAAGAATAATAATCAAATTCAGTATGGATTTGAGTGTACACAAGAAAAAGTGCTTAATGAATGGTATTACATAAACGACAAGAAAGTTTATGACCGAAATGATTTATCTCTAACGTATGGAAATAAATATTCAAAATTACTGAGCAGTTATAAAAAGCTTCCTCAAGAACGATTATATATTTCTGTATTAGACTATTTTCTGGATGATGATGCCAAACGAAATGTTTTGTCGGATTTCATTGATTTCTTCGCTGATGATTTTAATGTATTTTTAGAGATAAATTTTGAATCGTCAATCAAGCAAATGGCGGGGTCTTGCACGATTCTAAAGAGATTAGAATATGATGATTACTTTAGAATGAAAATCGAAGAGTACTTAAGAGTCGCTGATATTGGTATAGTCGGAATCGATTTGCAAGAAGAAATCATGACGAATAAAAAAACAGGAGAAGAAAAAGAAGATAAGGTGCCTAAAATGATACACGAAGTTTATGATGAAAAGGGTAACGTAACCGGCAGAAAATATTTTGACCTAAAACAAGAGTCGTCCGGAACATTACGGTTTTTGTCATATATACAAGGGGTATATGAAATGATAGAGAAAGGTGGCGTTTTTATCGTTGATGAATTGTCTGCCAGGCTACATCCGCTACTAACGAAGTTTATTGTTGACTTGTTTCAAGATAAAAACAACAATAATGCACAGTTATTGTTTACAACGCATGATGTTTCTTTGCTTAATAACAAGCAGTTCCGCCGAGATGAGGTTGTGTTTGTCGATAAGAATAAAAGAGGTGAATCTACTTTATATGCATTATCAGATTTAAAGGTTCGAGAAGATGCTACGTTCAATAAGGATTACCTGCAAGGGAAATATGGAGCAATACCGATTTTTCAACATTCTGAGTTTGACAAGGGAGATTGATGTGCCTAGAACAGTATTGCCGCCGCAAAGACTGAAAGAGATCAAGAAACAGAATATTGGACAGATATTAATTTTTTGTGAAGGCTCGACTGAGTATAATTACATGAACTATTTTGCAGGGATAGTCAGTGAAAAAGCAGATAAATTTACAAATATCGTTGTTGAACTGGAGCTTGCTGGTGGTAATGCCCGACGAGTACTTAAATATGCTGAAAAATTTATGTTAAATAGTGATCATAATCGGAAGTATTCTCTTTATAAGAAATACCTGGTTTTCGATTGTGATGCCCCCAAAGATATCCAGTCAGTTATTAATGATTCAAAAAAAAGTGATCATGAATTTGAACTGCTGGTTTCGAATTACGTCTTTGAGACATGGCTGATCATGCATTATGAAAACATTTCTGAATGTTTGAGCAAACCTAAAATCTATAGGAAGCTCGAGGAGTATCTAACAATAGAGACATACACATATGGCAAAAAGAAAAACAATAAAGGGATTATTCGAAAAATAATATCGAACGGGGATGTTGATCAAGCAATACAGCATGCAAGGAGAATTGAAGAAAAGTACTCGAAGCATGGAGAAGGGATATATTCAACGATCAAAAACATGAATCCATATTCCAATGTTTATAAATTAATAGAACAGTTTATGGTGGAAATATCTGAATAAGGAATATTCAACTAGACGTTATACCCTCTGTTTCGCTTTGCCTCGAATATATCTGTCACCGAATATGGCATTGAAACTCAAAAGTGGTGTGCCAACCCAAGTTTGACACGGATTTCAAAAAGACCTATAATTTGTCTGATTTTGACATGGGGATTTTCGTTCCCATATTATATATAATATACATAAATAGTCCACTAGAACTTTTAGAATCGTGTGGCGTTTGATTATACCCTTATGGACGAAAAATTCGGATCGGAAGCAAAGCAGATGAGGGATTGAAATGAGAGTGTTTAAGATCAGACCTGCGGGCCTGCTGCTGATTCTGGCGCTGGCTGTCGCGGCCGCGATCATTCCAGATCACCAGGTGGCTTTGTCCGCCAGCATGGACAAGTACCCAGCGCGGGTGTCTGTTACATCGGACGCGGGTACCCGGGAGCATATCACATACCAGAAGACCCTGATTGAGGCCTTGGATGAAGCGGGCATCGCCGTTGGCGAGCACGACCTGCTGAGCCTTGACGACAGCCTGCCGCTGGATCCGGGTCAGACTTATGCTGTAACACTGACCCGCATGGAGAACGTCACGCTGAATTGGGGTGGCTTTGCCCTGGATACCCCGGTTGACTTCACGGACATGGACGACTTGTTGTCCAGGTCTGGTTTTTCCAGTCTGGATCTTACCGGTGACAGCTATCTGGAGAACAGTGCTGATCCCCGCCTCGCCCTGAATTTTATCGAAGTCGAGAAGGTTTTAGTCACTGAATACGAGACCATTTCGTACAGCTCGATCACTGTCGACGACCGCTCCATGTATATCGGGACAACCAATGTCCGGGTAGAAGGTGTTAACGGTACCCGAGCGATCTATTATGAACGAACTTATGAAAACGGCGTGCTGGTCAATGCGGTTAAGACCGGATCCGAGGTGACCGAAGAGCCGGTTCAGGAAGTCATCCACAAAGGCATTATGCCTAGAATCGCCTATACCAAACTGAATTGGAATACGGCAAAATCAAATGTACTTTCAAGCCTGAGCAAAATCAGCGGCTATCTGGATCCGCACGGCGACACCAGTTACAACGCTTTTGTCGACAATGGCGACGGCACCATCACCGTCGACGGCGTGACCTTTGACTATGACTCGATGAAGAAGCGCACGATCACCATGTACGATGGCCTTCAGGTCTGCCAGTTCGCCGGTTGCCACACCCCGGCAATCAACCATCCGACCTTTAGCGGCGTTCCCGCCCAGCGCGGCGTGGTTGCGACCTACGGCGTCAAGATTGATGGCAAATATGTCGGAAC
The DNA here is from genome assembly GCA_963675845.1 of uncultured Saccharofermentans sp. Taxonomy (GTDB): domain Bacteria; phylum Bacillota; class Clostridia; order Saccharofermentanales; family UBA5734; genus UBA8949. The sequence goes on from OY776634.1 coordinate 2,101,833, forward strand.
CGTCCTGCCCCTGGGGACGATCATCTTCGTTGAAGGCTATGGTCTGGGCGTGGTCGGTGACGTCCACGGGGCGATCAACAACCCGGACATGATCGACGCAGGATATGATCCGGGCGAGACCATCGACGGTACGGTCACCTTCGGCAAGATGTACTCACGCGTCTACATTCTGGACGTGCCTTGATCCATGAACAGACAGGAAACGACAGCGTTGCTGAACCAGTTTGATATCCGGCCGATCCGGTCGCTTGGCCAGAATTTTCTGGTTGACGACCGAGTCGTTGACCAGATTCTGAAAGCTGCGGATGTTTTGCCGGGGGACCTTATTCTTGAGATCGGACCCGGCATCGGCGGTCTGACCCGGGCATTGGCCGGGCAGGCCGGATGCGTGCTGGCGCTGGAGATCGACCGGCGAGTCATCCCCGCGCTGCGCCATGTGACCGAATCGTTCAACCAGGTTCAGATTATCGAAGGCGATGCCCTGAAGATGAGTTTTTCCGACCTGACCCGAAACCATCCGGGCCCGGTCAAGGTTGTCGCTAATTTGCCCTACTACATCACGACGCCATTGATGATCAAGGCGCTGACCGACATTCCGGGATTGGACCGAATGGTCGTCATGATCCAGCGGGAAGCTGCCGAACGTGTCCTGGCCAAACCCGGCAGCCGCCAGTACGGACCGCTGGCTGTCCTATGCTCGAGCTTCGGGACTCTGTCCAGAGCGTTTATCGTTAAGTCTGGATCCTTCATCCCCCGGCCGAATGTCGATTCATGCGTTATCCGGCTGGTCCGCGACACCCGCATTGCCCCCGGCCAATGGCAGCCGTTTGCCGAATTCGTCGAAGCCTGTTTTTCCCAGCGGCGGCGAACCCTGGTCAACAGTTTGAAGATTTCCGGTTTTTCGCCAGAACGCTTGTCCCGAATCCCGGATATCATCCGGTCGGCGGGACTGGCGCTGGATGTTCGTCCGGAAAGAATTGCCGCCGAGCAGTTTTACCAGATGTTTCTGGATCTGACCGCCACAGACTAGCCGCTCAGACGCCGCGCGCCAAGGGCGGCTTCATTGTTTGTAGGCTTGCGGCAGGTTGCCTGCCGCAGTCAACTGAATTATACTGTTGTCAACAGACTTGTGAGGTGCTGGATATGCCAGGAGAAGTCAAAAAAATCAATGTCCGGATCGGCGGTATGAACTACCAGCTTGTTTCGGCACAGGATGAAAAATACATGCGTCAGATTGCCGCTCAGGCGGACGCGATGATCCATCGGGTCATGCAGAACAGCCCCCAGCTCAGCCACAACATGTCGACTGTGCTGGCTCTGGTCAACGCGCTGGATGAGCTGACCCAGACCCGCCAGAAGGAAAAGACCTTCGATGACAACAGGCTTGAAATTGAAAATCAGGTCAAAACGCTGGACGCCGAGTTGTCCCAGATTAGAGCCCAGAATTGGGATATGAAAAAGGAAATTCTCCGCTTGCAGGCATTGTGCCGCGACTATGAGACGCTTCTGGAGGACGCGGTCGCCGCCGAAACAGTTGCCGAAGAGGCATTAACCGGGCGGTCCGACACTGAAGCATCAGAGCCTGAAACGCAAGATGGCGACTTCAAGCAGACCAACCTGGATGACTACCTGGACGGTAGCGGCTGGCCGAAGCCGGTTCGGGAAGACAGCCATGACCAGTAGATCGGCCAAAACCGTCCCGCCATGTCCTGAGCTGCTGGCCCCGGCCGGCAGTTTTGACGCGCTCAAAGCCGGCATTGGCAACGGCGCTGACGCCTGCTATCTTGGCGTCGGTGCGTTCAATGCCCGCCGCCAGGCTGAAAACCTGACCGTCGACCAGCTGGCGGAAGCGGTTGACTTAGCTCACCTGCGGTCTGTCCGACTCTACCTGACGCTCAATACGCTGATCACGGACCGGGAAATGGATGAAGCCGTGGCTCTGGCTGGTGCAGCCTACGAAGCCGGGATCGATGCGGTCATCGTCCAGGATATCGGTCTGGCCAGCGTTTTGCATCATGAACTGCCAGATCTGGTGCTTCACGCCAGTACGCAGATGACCCTGACCGAACCCGCGGATTTCGAGGCGGCGGCCAAAATCGGCATTCGCCGGGTCGTGCTGCCCCGTGAACTTTCACTGCAGGAAATTCGCGACCTGTCACAGGCGGCCGGGCTGCTGGGACTCGAAACCGAGGTTTTCGTCCATGGCGCGCTGTGCATGTCCTTTTCCGGTCAATGCCTGCTGAGCACCGCGATCGGCGGAAGAAGCGGCAATCGCGGCGAATGCGCCGGACCCTGCCGTCTGCCCTGGCTGCTGTCTGCCAAGACCGGCCGCGGCCCATACCCCTGGCTCAGTCCGCGCGACCAGGCACTGATTGACCATCTTTCGGATTTGGCGCAAGCGGGTGTCGCTTCGCTCAAGATCGAGGGCCGAATGCGAAGCCCGGCCTATGTCGGACAAGTGACCGGTGTTTACCGCACTGCCTTGGATGCGGATCAAGTGCCGGATGACAGGTTGCGTGAGTCCTCTAGGCAGACGCTGCTGCTGGCATTCAACCGCGGCGGCAGCCTGACCGACCGCTATCTGGCCGGCAACCTGAAGGAGCCGTTTTTGTCAGGCCCCTATGCCGGCAGCCATGGTGTCCTGCTGGGCATGGTGGGTAAAACCTTATCACGGCTCGGTGAGTTGCATGTGGTGATGGATCCGACCTTCCCGCTGGACAGCCTGCCGTCGCGCGGTGACGTCCTCAGCGTCCGCGACGCATCCGGCCGCCAGGAGAAAAACAGCTGCCCGATCGGAACGATTGAGCAACGCGGCCGCGTCCTGGTGATCAAGGGCTTCCATCCGGATATCCTGGACAGCTTCAAGCTTGATGACCCGGTCTACCTGATGAATTCAAGCCAACTAGAAAAACAAGCACTGGACGCAGATCTTGGCAAGACCGGGATCGTCATTTTTGCCAGACAGGAGGAGAATCGCCTCACGCTCAAAGCGGGTGTGACGGACAAAGGCCTGGCTGATGACGAGATACAGACCCGTATTGATCTCTCGGACGCTATCGGTTCGGAGCTGGATCCCGAACGTGTATCAAAGCAGTTGAAAAAATCCGGCAACACCCCGTTTCGGGTTGAGCAAGTGATTCTTGAAACGCCGATCAAAGCAAAAATATCCGAGATCAACAACGGCCGCCGCCAGTTGCTGGCGGCTCTGGGCGGGCACATCACCGAACAGTCAAGGCGATCATTGCCGCCTGGCTGGACCGGCCGATTCCAGCCGGCCATTGACCGGCTTGCATTGAAGCCGGTCGAAGATCCCAAACGTCAGGTTTGTGTTTTCTACCACCGCCTGGCCGGGCCGTTTGACAGCCTGGCCTGCCAGGCGGATATCTACATGGTTCCGATTGTCAGTCTTGATGAGCAAAACGGCCCTGAGCTGGTCTTGGCTTTGCGCCAGGCCGAACCAACCTGTCAAATTCTGGCCTGGCTGCCGGCGGCGGCGGTCGGCAAACCCGCCAGACTGGTCCGGCAAAACTTAAGCCGGCTGACAGCCTGGGGATTCGATGGCGTCGTCTCCGGCCATTGCGGCCTGGCGGGTGATGGTCCATTCGTCCCGGTCAAGCGGGTCGACAGCGGTGCCAATGTATTGAACCAGGCCGCACTGGCCTACTATGCCCGTCAAACGGTCGAGTCGGCCTGCCTGTCGCCGGAACTGGATGATGACCTGGTCATCTCGCTGGCCGAGTCAGGTGCTGCAAAGGCCCTGCCAGTTGAATGGCAGGTCTATGGCCGGCTGCGGGTGATGACCAGCGCGTTTTGCCCGATCGGACAGAACCAACCCGGCTGCAAGCTCTGTCATCCGGATGTCCCGGACCCGATGTTGCCCGATTTGGCCGTGCAGCAGACCTTAACTGACCGGCAAAACCAGGCCTTTCCGCTCATTGTCCATCCGGCGGCCTGCTTTGGTGAGGTTCTCAGTCACTTTCACCTGGCACGCAGTCAGGCGCTGGTCGAGTTGGCGTCCGGCTCCAATGGGTCAGGCCGGATCGCCCGTCTGGCATTCAATGACGAGACACCCGAAGAGCGGCGCGCCCTGGTCGCCGACGTTCGGCGCCTGATCTCAGCCCGGAGCAGAGGTGCGGCCGAACAGGCCAATACAGCTTTTTTAAAAACAGCGGGCCAGGTCGTCGAGCGCCTGGGCAGCTGGCTTAAGAAAACCGATATGACCGACCTGATGGATCAGACGATGGGAGATTGAAGCATGGAACAGAGCAATTCGACAACGGTTTGGATTAAAGTCGGCGAACAGGGGCGCATACCAGTATATGCCACCGATGGCTCGGCCGGCTGCGACTTGATAGCACCCCGGGACATCATACTCAGACCCGGCCAGAAAACCGTACTCGGACTCGACCTGACCCTGGCCATTCCGCCCGGGGTTGAAGCCCAGATCCGGCCCCGGTCCGGTCTGTCGCTCAAAACCTCGCTTCGACTGCCCAATGCGCCTGGAACGATCGACAGCGACTATCGATCTGAGCTGGGCGTCATCCTGCACAACACATTCTCGTCCGCCTCGCTGGTCGACCGGGTCGCGGCGGATCACGACATTTTGAAAGACCTGGACGACAACTACCGGCGGATGTCCCTGGCTGATTTCCTGTGCCTCGACGGCCGGGATCAAGAAGCCAAACAGTTGATCGACTCCGCGCCGGAACTGGCCGGCGAAACCATCTACATTGACCGGCACGACAATCCGTACGGCACGCTCTACATCCGGTCCGGCGACCGTGTTGCCCAGATGGTGTTCGCTCGCTGCCTGCAGGCTGAGTACAAGCTGTGCGACCAGCCGGAACTGATCGGGACGAACAGGGGCGGCGGCTTCGGATCAACCGGCGGATCCGGCCATCTCTAGAGATTGCCGCGATCCGATTGACAAGCCGTTTGGCGAAAGACTATAATCTACTTGCTGCCGAATTAGATCGGCAGCGCCCGTTTGTTAGGTGAGGCTTCTGTGTGAACAGACGCTGCTGCCCGGAAACGTCGAGAGACGCCAATGGGTCAACAGGTTTTGCCGGATTAAGGCTTAACCTAATGCAGCTGGTCAGGTCAAGGACCGGACCTAGTCACTCAGTGCCAAAGCTCGATCAGGAAGGGTTAGGATACTGGCTGACAAGACCTTTTGCCGAAGCCGTATCCGTCTGTTTCGAGCTCGCCGGGCAAAGGCCCCTGCGGGCTTTTGCATGTGCAGACACCCACTAAGTTTGATATGATGGGAAAAGGAGGAAAAGGGCATGCTTGAAATTTTCCACTCCAGCAGCAGGGAAATCAATGGACGGACGGTGACCGATCTCAAACGTCTGGATGCCATTGCGCCCGATGCCTGGATCAACCTCTGTGCACCGACCGAAGAAGAACTTCGGACGGTTCAGGATGCCTTGAACCTGCCCGGTGAATTCCTTCGCTACCCGCTGGATGAAGAAGAGCGACCGCGTATCGATATTGATGACGACAGCGGACATATCCTCATCCTGGCTGACTTCCCCTACGTCCGCCGCGAAGAGATCAACACCAAGTATGAAACCATGCCGGTCGGCATTATTATCGCGGCCAAATGCCTGGTGACCGTCTCGCTCAGAGAGGTCAGCGTGCTCGACCAGTTCAGGAACAACCGCGTTCGCGATTTTCTGACCGGTTATCGGACGCGATTTACTTTCCAGATCATGTTCGCGGGGGCCAAGGACTACCTGAAGCTGTTGCGCTACATGGACAAGACGATTGACGCGGCGGAGATCCAGTTGAGCAAGTCGGTCAGCAACAAGGAATTGTTCAAGCTGATGGAACTGGGCAAATCGCTGATCTATTTCTCGACCTCGCTCAAATCCAATGAATCCGTACTGGAAAAACTGATGCGGGCCAAGTATCTGCGTCAATATGAAGAAGATGAGGAATTTTTGGATGATGTCCTGATCGAGTACCGCCAGGCGCTGGAGATGGCCAACATCTACGCTTCGATCATCAACGGCACCATGGACGCCTATGCCTCGATCATATCCAACAACCTCAACGTGGTCATGAAATTCATGGCTGCCATGACGATTGTTCTGGCAGTTCCTAATGTCATCACCAGTTTTTTCGGCCAGAATATCGCGTTCCCGTTCAACCAGGCAGCGTTTGTGTCGGCGCCCTGGCCGTTTATCCTGACCGCCGGACTGACCGTGGTTGCCACGGGCTTTACAATCTGGTGGCTCAACCGTCGCGGCATGTTCTGATGGAAAGGCTCCAACGATAGTGTGATAAGATGAATAGACAAAGAAAAAACGGTCGAAGGACTAATCTGCTGACGCATCTGTTCAAGGTCGTCTACCTGCTGGGTGAACTCGCGGTGGTCAATTTGTCGATCATCATCAGCTTCGCCATCGTCGCCGCCAGCCGGCCGCTTGAGTTTGAGCTGAGCTATCAGGATTATTTGTCGACGATCCCGCTGCTGATGGTACTGGCGGTTGTCTACATCGACTTTCTGGGCATGACGCAGTTTTTCCGCCGAACCTATTCGGATGTCCTGTCCAGTTCGATCATTTTCAGTTTTCTAACGATCCTGTCGACATCGACCATCGCCTTTTTCTTCCGCTGGTTTTTGCTGTCGCGCTATGTGCTGGTGATCGCTGGCTTTGTCATGATCGTCCTGTCCTTTTTCTGGTCCAGCCTGTGTCTGAAAGTCAGCAAGTCGCTGTATAACCGCGGCAAGCTGCTGATCATCGCGACAACCCGGACTGAAGCCGACCTGCTGTTCCGCAAGGCTTGTTATGAATTCAAGAGCCTGCACATGGACTATATCGGCTATACCCTGGACAAGGATCCGGAGACGCTGTTTTCGCTGATCGACAAGAGCACCGAAGTCATGCTATCGCCGCAGCTGGACGAGAAGACCAAATCGGCCGTGATGCTCTACTGCGCCGACCGGGACAAGACCATTTTTGTTGTCCCGCACTTTTCCGACCTGATGCTGACCCGGTTCAAGGTTCGGCAGTTCTATGACATGCCGACCTTCATGCTGGTCAGTCTTGGCCTGACCTTTCAGCAGCGCCTGATCAAGCGGATCTTCGATATCCTGTTCTCGCTGGTCGTGCTGCTCGTCACTTTGCCGCTGCTGCTGCTGACCGCCATTTTGATCAGGATCGATTCGCCCGGCCCGGCGATCTTCAGCCAGCAGCGCGCCACTTTGGACGGCAGGATCTACAAGGTCTTGAAATTCAGGACCATGGTCCAGGACGCCGAAGAGCGCTACGGTGCACACCTGTCCAGCCAGGACGACCCGCGTCTGACGCGAGTCGGCAAATGGCTCAGATCCACCCGGCTGGACGAGATGCCGCAGTTCATCAACATCCTGATCGGCGACATGTCGGTGGTCGGCCCCCGGCCGGAACGGCCGGGCCTGATCATCAAGATCGAGGATACGGTGCCGGGATTCACCCAGCGCCTCAAAGTCAAATCCGGCCTGACCGGCATGGCCCAGATCTACGGCCGCTATGACACCAATCCCGAGGACAAGCTGCGCTTCGACATGCTTTACATCCGAAACTACTCATTCCTGCTCGATATCCGGATCATCGCCCAGACGCTTAAGGCGATGATGCCATCCAGCATCTACCGAAAGGACCGGCTGGACGACAATTTTGCCGCCCAGCCCGACGGCTGCGAAAAAGAAAGCCCGATCGTCTCCGATCAATCTCGTCGAGCTTAGATGCCTATTCTGTCGCATTCAGCCACATCGCGGATGCCTATGGTCATTTTAAGCATTTAAAGTTATAATATATTTCATCAAACTGCTAATCTGACTGATCTGACGTGCGGAGAATGATATGAACGAACACGATAACTTGAGCGGAACACAAGAATCGCCGACCCCCGATAAGATGGGTGACTCGTTGAACATTATTCACCAGTCCCCGGTCTGCTTCGCGTTGCACAGTGTGCTCTACGACGCGTCCGGCAATCCGGACGACTACCGGTTCGACTATGTCAATCCGGCTTTTGAGAAAACGCTGAAAGTCCAATCGGAGGAAATCATCGGTCAGACGCTCAGGCAGGTTATGCCGACTGTCACGAACGATTCCTTTGATTGGATCGGCTTTTACGGCAAGGCCGCCAAAACGCATCAGTTGCAGCGCATCCGTCAGTATTCCGAAGCGCTCGATCTGCATTTTGACATTCAGGTCATTTCCACTGGCCAGGACACCTTCGCCGTCTGGTTTTCGGACGAGACTCGTCAGGTTACGGAAAAACGCATGCTGGAGAAACTGATTCTATCGGCGGAGGAATTTATTCTGAGCGCCAACACATCGTTTGACTACCCGCGCCTGGTCGATCTGATCCGCGACCTGTCGGGCGCCAGCATTGCCGCGCTGCACCTGATCGACGCCGGCCGCCGTGCGTTCTACGTCAAAGCCGCTTCCGGCGCGCCGGAAAAACTCAGGCAGATGGCCGGCCTGCTCGGCCGTGATTCCATCATCGGCATGAATCTGCGCTATCCGGCTGACATGGAGCAGCAGCGCTACACCTCACAGATCACGGTTTTCGATCATCTCAGGGATTTTGCCAGCGACAGCCTGTCGCCGGAAGACAGCAGCAGCATTTCAGAGACCTTGGGCCTGGGACAGATCGCCGTGTCGCGTATCCACAACGACCATGAAATGATCGGTACTTTTGTCATGTTTATGGCCGACGGCAAGCCGCTTGAAAATGAACCCATGATCCGCCTGTTAACCCGCCAGACCAGCCTGATGATGACCCGTCAGCGCGCCGAAACGGAAGTCAGCCGGCTGCTCAGCCAGTTCGAGCTGGTCTACAACGGTACGCAGGATGGCCTTTGCCTGATCCGGGTCCGCGGCGAGGGCAATTATGTCTATCTCAACAGCAACCAGGCCTTGCAGAATCTTCAAGGCATCACTGTTCAAAACCTGGACGGCCTCACCCCGGCGGATGTCTTCGACCCGGAAACCTGCAGGCATCAGGTTAGCATGTATGACTACTGCACCCACGCCAAGAAGCCGGTCTCGTTCGAGCAGGAAATCTTCGCAGGCGACGAGGTCCGTTACTGGCAGATTACCCTGACACCGGTTGTTCAGGGCGGCGCTGTCAGCCATCTGGTCGGCTCAGTCCGTGATATCACGGACGACAAGAAGCACCTGGCCCAGATTGAATACATGAGCTACCACGATCAGTTGACCGGGCTGTACAACCGCCACTATTTCGACGATACATTGAAGCGGCTGGATACGCCGAGGAACCTGCCCATGAGCATCCTTGTCATGGATGTCAACGCTTTGAAGCTGGCCAATGACATTTTCGGCCACGGCTTCGGCGACGACCTCCTGAAGACCGCCGCCAACCTGATGACTGATCACTGCCGGGCGGATGACATCATCGCCCGGGTCGGCGGTGACGAGTTTGAGATTATTCTGCCGCAGACCGGCGAAGAGCAAGCCGCGAGCGTTGTGTCCAGGATCCAAAACGGGATGCAGTCGCTACGGGTTGGCCCGCTGCCGCTTTCGATCTCGATCGGTGCGGCTACCCGAACCGACTTCAATGAACGCATCGACAGTGTGCGCAAAAAAGCTGAAGACACAATGTACCGCAACAAGCTCTGCGAGAGCCGCCAGACCAGACAGGCGCTGCTTGACAATATTATCGCGACGCTCCAGCAGGACCGGATCGAACAGCGCCATATGACCCGGACCGGTGAGATCTGCCGCCTGATGGCCGAAAATCTCGATCGGAATGACTTGAAACCCGAAGACTTGAAGCTGATCGGCCTGCTGCACGACCTGGGCAAAATCGCGATACCGGGTGAAATCCTGAACAAGCCAGCCTCTCTGAACATCTCGGAGTGGGATGAAATTCATCGCCACCCTGAGCTCGGCTACAGAATTCTCAGCGGTACAGAAACCCACAACAGTCTGGCGGATATCGTGCTCGGCCACCATGAACGCTGGGACGGCAAGGGCTATCCCAGGGGGTTGGCCGGCGACGAGATCCCGCTGGTGACCCGAATCCTTTCGATCGCGGACGCTGTTGAGGCGATGACCAGCGACCGGCCCTGGCGCCGCGCGCGGTCGCTTAAATATGCGATATCAGAAGTTCGGGAGAATGCTGGCAGCCAGTTTGATCCGGATCTGGCAAATCTTTTTGTGAACAAGGTATCTTGTCAAATCGCCCTTTGAGCGTTCTTAAATGCAACAATGCTATACAGACTGCACAAATATTAATTGAAAAATACAGTTAACAAAACAAAAACATTTGAATTACATAGAATGTATTGACAACGAGTGCTTGAGCTATTACAATCATCAATGTCAAAAAAATGTGAATGTTCCGACAAGGGCAGAACAAGTGAAAGCTTGCGACGCAAAACTACGGGCCTAAAGACATGAAGTCCATGGCAGCCAGTTACCGGACAAGAGAGTTAGATCTTTCTTTGTTTTGAGTACAGCGGCTGACGAGAATCGGCCGCTGTTTTGTTTTAACCCTTCTGAGAAGCCATCACCAAACTTCGAATCGCTCGTCAAGGATTGATGTTGTGATCTTATTTAAGTTTGTCTTTTTGACCTGACCGCATGGATGCAACATCGAACGACAGGGATGTCATCGCCTATACGCAGGATGCCGCAGGGCTGTCTGCCGGGAGGATGACAAATGCTGGAGCGACTTTTAAACCCAGTCCAAACCTTGGAGCGTGGCCTGGATGCCGTTTCACTCAACGGAGAGGCCATCGCCAGTAATATCGCTAATGCCGACACGGTCGGCTACCAGGCGAAATCTGTCGATTTCGCCCAGGTTTTTCAAAACGCTATCGCTGTCGATGGCGTCAATTCATCAAATACTGCAAAAACCCAAACCTACAAGTCATGGCTGGAGAATAGCGATGACTCATTTCGCCTGCCGTCTGTCCAATCGCACGCCGTGGCTGCAGCTGCGGCGGATTTGGATTTTGATGTCTCCAGCGAGCCCGCAAGCGAAATCCGTCTGGACGGCAACAATGTCGACATTGATCAGCAGATGACTGAACTGGCCAAGAACCAGGTCACCTACGAAGCACTGACCTACGCCGTCTCCAAGGAGCTCGGCCGGATCAGCCAGGTGCTTCGCGATGACCGGTGAATTTTGCGTGAGGTAAAACGCCATGGGATTTTTCAACTCAATGAACATCAGCGGATCCGGCCTGACCGCCCAAAGTCTGAGGCTGGACGTCATTGCCGAAAACATCGCCAACGTCGATACGACAAGAACCGGCGACGGAACAGCCTACCAGCGCAAAACGGTCGTACTGGGCGAGAAACAGGCCGATTTCGCCGACCTGATGGACAAAGCCCGGGGCGGCGTCGAAGTGCGAAAGATCGCCGAAGACCCGACAACTGGCGAACTGGTCTACAACCCGGATCACCCGGATGCCGACGAGCAAGGGTACGTCGAGATGCCCAATGTCGACATCACGACGGAATACGTCGACCTGATCTCGGCGTCCCGGTCTTACGAAGCCAACCTGACTGTCATGAACGCCGCCAAGCGGATGGCCGTCAAGGCTCTCGAGATCGGCCGATAATCGAAAACTCAAGGAGGACGAAGACCTATGACCACCATCAATCCGGCGCTGAGTGCGACTGGCAGCCTGAACCAACTGGACAGCATTGGCAAAACCCGGGACGCCGGCGGCGGCGAAGCCTTCACCGAGACACTGAACAATGCCCTCTCACAGGTTTCGAGCGCTGAGCAACAGGCGTATACGGAAAGCCTCCAGCTGCTGACCGGCGATTCCGGCAACATCCACAATGTCGTCCTGGCCGCCGAAAAGGCGGATATCGCTTTGCAGCTGACCATGCAGGTTCGCAACAAGGTGCTGGACGCCTACAACGACATGATGCGGATGCAGATCTAACCAGACCGATGCACTGAACCTGACGCCGCTGCCAGCCGGGACGGATCTGGCGCACAACGATAATGGAGCACACAACATTGAGCAGCAACGGCTTACTGGACCAAATGGGAATAGTCGGAACAGCCATCCGGAAGATTCTGGACGGCTGGAAACAGTTTGATCAGGCCAAACGCCGCCTGATCCTGATTCTTGGCGTGACCGGGCTGGTTCTGGCTTTGGGCCTGACCGTCATGATCAACACGCCGCATTACGCTGTGCTGTATACCAACTTGTCTGCCCCGGATGCCGGCGAGATCCTGCAGCAGCTGGACAAGTCCGGCATTGACGCCAAGGCGGAAGGCGCGGACACCATCTTGGTCGCGGCCGACCAGGTCGATGCCGTCCGGATGGATCTGGCGGCGTCCGGCTACCCGAAAAACTCAAGCAACCTGGACATCCTGGAGCAGAGCACCGGCTTTGGCATCACGGATGAAGACAAACAGGTGTATCGCCGCTACCAGCTGCAGCAGGACCTGCAGGCCGCGATCGAAACATTCGACAGCGTGCTGGATGCCAGCGTCTCGCTCAACATACCCGAAAAAAGCAACTTCGTCATCGAGGACCAGCGCCAGGACGCGTCTGCCGCGATCCTGCTCTCGCTCAAGGTCGGCACCCAGCTGTCCGCTGAAAATGTCCTGGCGATCGAATCGCTGGTTGAAAAAAGCGTGCCCGGCCTGACGGCTGATAACATCTCGATCATTGACAGCAACATGAACGTCCTGAACAGCAAGCGCTCGGGCGGGCAGATGAGCAGCACCGACCAGCTGAGTTTGCAGAGCGAGATTGAAGGCAAGCTCAAGAATCAGGTCCTGGCGCTGCTCCAGCCGGTTTTCGGCAGCGGCAAGGTGCTGGCCGAAGTCAGCGTCGACCTGAATTTCGACGACTCAACCGTGGAGTCCATCTCTTTCGAGCCGGCCGCCGGCAATACCGAGGGCATCATTTCCAGCATTGACAAGCTCAAGGAGTCCTCGTCCGGTACGTCAGGATCACCGCAGTCTGCCGGTTCGGACAGCAATGGCGGGTCGGTAACGACCTATGAAGCCACCGGCACCGACCAGAGCGACTATGAAAAGACGTCCGAGAGCATCTCGTACGAAATCAATACGATCAAGGAAACGCTGGTTCGCGCCAAAGGCACCATCAATGGCCTGACCGTGTCGGTTATTCTGGACTCGACAGATGAAAACGCCGCAGCCTATGCCGCCAACGTCAAAAAGCTGGTTGCGACGGCTATCGGGGTATCCGAAGACTACATCACGGTCGACAGCCTGCCGTTCCTGGGCGCTGCCGGCGTCGATGAGACCTGGGCAGCCTATCAGGAAACCAATGCCAGGGCCCAGCAATGGGAACAGACGCGTTTCTTCATCCTGCTCGGCGCGGCGATGCTGCTGGCCTTCATCCTGCTGGCCGTGATCGTGAAGCTGGCCCGCCAGAGCCGCGAATCCCGGCTGGCGACCGTGCCGGACCAGCCGTCTGCCATGAGCGGACGGTCGCGCAGCGAGCTGGCCGCGGCATACGAGCAGGCCAGTCAGTCCGCGGATGGCCAGTCAGCGCTCGAAGACGACGATATCGCAGCCGCGCTGATCAACAACGCCAATGAGATCCAGCGCAAGAAAATTGAATCGTATTTCGATCGGAACCCTGAAGTCGCGACGTCTATCCTGCGCGGCTGGCTTAATGAGGATGCGAGGTGAGCGCCATGGCCTATGAGATTGCGACAATTACACCTCGCCAGAAAGCCGCGATTTTGCTCATCGCTTTGGGTAAAGACTGTTCGGCTAAGATCTTCCAGCAGCTGACGGACGATGAAATCGAGCAGCTGACCCTGGAAATCGCCAATATGCGGCGGGTCGACAACCAATCCCAGTCCGAAGTGATCAAGGAATTTTCAGAAGCCTACCTGGCTCAAAACTATATCCTGGAGGGCGGCATCGACTATGCCCGTGAAATCCTCAACAAGGCGATCGGGCAGCAGCGCGCCTTCGACCTGATCAGCAAGCTGACATCATCGCTGCAGGTCCGGCCGTTCGACTTTGCCCGTAAAATGGACGCGACGCAGCTGTTGAATGTCATCCAGCACGAACAGCCTCAGACCATCGCGCTGGTCCTGTCCTATCTGGACTCGAGGCATTCCGCTTCCATTCTCAGCGCGCTGTCGCAGGACATCCAGACCGAGGTCGTAGCCAAAATCGCGACCATGGGCAAGACTTCGCCGGAACACATCAAGGAAGTCGAACGCATTCTGGAAAAGAAGTTGTCCAGCCTCGGCTTGTCGGATTCTACCCGAATCGGCGGCATTTCCACCACGGTCGACATCCTCAACGCGATCGATCGCGGCACGGAAAAATATATCCTGGAAAGCCTTGGCCAGCGTGACGAGAACCTGGTCGACGAGATCCGGAGCAAGATGTTCCTGTTTGAGGATATCGTCAAACTCAACCGCATTTCGATCCAGCGCGTCCTCAAGGACGTGTCCAACGACGATCTGGTTATGGCCCTCAAGGGTGTCAAGGAGACCGTAGCGGACTATATTTTCGAGAATCTGTCCAAGCGCATGAGCGAAATGATCAGGGAAGAAATGGAGCTCAAGGGCCCCGTCCGCATCCGCGACGTCGAAGAAGCCCAGCAACGCATTGTCGGAACCATCCGCAAACTCGAAGAAGCCGGGGAAGTCATCATTTCCCGCGGCCAGGAGGAACAGCTCATTGGCTAAGGTGCATAAATCTGGTTCCATCACGTTCAATACCGCCCGCCCGGCCTGTCCCGGCCTGGCGGCCGATGGCAACCGGCAGAACCTATACATTGAGCAGCAAACCGAAGCTGTGCTTGACGAAGCCCGGACCAAAGCGCAGCGCCTGGTCGACCAGGCTGTGGCCGAATCCATCGCAATCCGGCAGCGCGCTGAGGATCAGGGCCGCCAGGAAGGTTTGGCGAGCGGCCGACAGGAAATGCAGGCTGCCGAGTTCAAACTCAAGAATCGTGTCGATCAGGCCATTGACGAGCTGGAAAAACGGCTTGCCGGGATCATCGGCGAACTCGAGGGCGATCTGCTGGACCTGGGCCTGGCAATTGCCGAGAAAGTCATCGGCATTGAGCTGGACCGCAGCGACTCGGCCTTTTTGGGAGTCGTCGATGAAGCGATGACCAGATTCCAGCAGGACGACCGGCTTGTTATGAGATCCAGCCGGAACGACTACTGGCGCACCCTGGTGTCCAGCAGCTACGCGGACAGTCAGACAACGCGCGTCGAGCTGGTAGCCGATGACAGCCTGAATCCATATGACCTGGTGATTGAATCGACGGCCGGCAGCGTGGATGCCGGTGTCAGTACCCGGCTGGGCAAGATCCGCGACGCCCTGCTGGACCAGACCGGAGGCCCGGCATGAGCCGCCTGAGCGCCAGTGGCCATATCGAGCGGCTGCGTCAGATCGACACCGTCGTCTACCAGGGCGAAGTGACCCAGCTGATTGGAACCACAATCGAATCCGCCGGTCCCGCATCCCGGATCGGAGACATCTGCCGCATCTATTCACACCAGGGAGCTTCGGCGGTCGACGCTGAAGTTGTCGGCTTCCGGGATCATGCGATTCTGCTGATGCCGTTCGGCAAGCTCGTCGGTATCGGTCCGGGCTCCAAGGTGGTGGCACTCGGCCACTCCCTGATGGCACCGGTCGGCGAACAGCTGCGCGGCAGGATACTGGACGGTCTGGGCCGACCGATGGATTCGCTCGGCCCGCTGGGCAACAGCCAATTCGTCAGTGCCGACAACGTGCCGCCGGACCCGCTGTCGCGCCAGCGCATCAGCCGGCCGCTGGACCTGGGGGTTCGGGCCATCGACGGCCTGCTGACCTGTGGCCAGGGACAGCGCATCGGAATATTTGCCGGCAGCGGTGTCGGCAAGTCCACCCTGATGGGCATGATTGCGCGCCAGGCCAAGGCCGACATCATTGTTATCACCCTGGTCGGCGAGCGTGGCCGGGAAGTTCGCGAATTCGTCGAGAAGGACTTGAAAGCCGAAGGCCTGGCCAAGTCGGTGCTGGTGGTCGCCACATCCGACCAGCCGGCGATTGTCCGCCAGAAATCCGCCATGATGGGCACGGCGATCGCCGAGTCTTTCCGCGACCAGGGCAAAAATGTCCTGCTGCTGATGGATTCACTGACCCGGTTTGCCATGGCTCAGCGTGAGATCGGCATGTCCATCGGCGAACCCCCGGTCTCCAGGGGCTACACCCCATCGGTTTTCAACGTGCTGCCGCGGCTGCTTGAACGCAGCGGCAACGGCGAGTGCGGTTCGATCACCGGCCTGTATACGGTGCTGGTCGAGGGTGACGACATGAACGAGCCGGTCGCGGACACCGTCCGCGGAATTCTGGACGGTCATATCGTCCTCTCCCGGAATCTGGCGCACCGCGGTCATTTTCCGGCCATTGACGTCCTGGCATCCGTCAGCCGCGTCATGCCGGATATCGCAAGCCCTGAGCATCTGGCCAGCGCCGGGTTTGTCAAAAGCCAGATCAGCGTCTACCGCGAAGCGCAGGACCTGATCAATATCGGCGCCTACAAGAAAGGCGCCAATCCGGAAATCGACAAGGCGGTTGAACTCAACCCCGTGATCAACGGATTTTTACGCCAACCTGTCGACGACTTTGAGACGCTTGAAGAGTCCGTGCGCAAATTGCGCGTCATTAGTGGAGGAGAAGCATGAGAAAATTTGAGTTTCGCCTGAAGTCATTGCAAAAAGCCAAGCTGACCCAGGAAAAGGAACTGAAGCGTGACCTGGCCCAGATCGAGTCCCGGCTGGAGATCCAACAGCGTGAACTGCTGGCGCTCGAAGACGCCAAAGCCAGCTTGACAAACCAGTGGCAGGCCGACATGGCCAAGGGTCTGGGCGCGGCGGCGGTTCGTCAGTTTTCGATCAGCTTTGACCGCCTGAGCGAGCTGCGCGATATCACCATTGCCGAGATCGACAAGATCGAGGCCGAAAAGGAAGCCTGCCGCCAGCGGCTGGTCGCCCTGATGAGTGACCTCAAGGGGCTGGAAACGCTGGAAAATGAACAGTTTGAATCCTATCTCAAGGAAACCGCCCGCGAGTCTGAACTCGAAATCGGCGATTTCGTATCGTTTCGCCACAAGCCAGCCGCACCTGGCCGCGTAATATGAAAGGAGACCCGAGCACGATGGAAATGGATCTTGAACTGGACAAGAAACTGTCGGACGACGGTTCGATCGTCCCTAAAAAAGCCCGAAACAAAAAGATCAGGCAGCCCAACCCCAGGTCCGGCAAAGGCTTCGCGGCCGGGTTCGTGCTGGGCATCTTCCTGATCCTGATGCTGCTGGTGGGCATTGGCGCGGCATTTTATATGAACATCAACGACTTACAGCTGACAGCGATCCAGACGATTCGGCTGGATGAGAAGACCTTCGATTATCTGGAACAAGAACTGGCCGCGCTGGATGAATCCTTCAGCGAGCTCAGCGCCGGACAGCAGGTATTGAAAAGCGACCGGATCAAACTCGAGCAGGACCGGACCGCGCTCATCGAACAGCAGGCGGAACTGATGGAACGGATTCAAGAGGTCGAGGCAGTCTCGCTGGCACTGAGCGAGCAGAAAGCTGAACTGGACAGCATCGTCTCGCTCTACGAAGCCATGGAACCCGACGTTGCCGCGGCAATCCTGACCGAAGGCGAGGACATGGCCCAGACCTCGATCATCCTGAAAAACATGCAGGACAGCAAGCTTGCCTTGATCCTGGCTGAAATGGAGTCGCAGCAGGCCTCAGACCTGATCACCCTGATGGCGACCGGTGTTTTTGCCCCGACAGCAGCCGATGACGGCGAGGAGGGCGCAGAATGAACAGCGGTTCGATTATCCCGGGACTGCCGGCCGTACAGCCCGGCCAGCTGATGCAGGCATTGGCCAAAGACGCTTCAGACCCGGCGCTGGCCAGTTGTTTTGCCGCCCTGCTGGGCGCTAGCCAAAAGACCCCTAAATGGCCGTCTGCTGAAGCTGGCGACCCGCCGAGTCAGGAACAGATGGACCTGGCAATCGAGCTGCTGGCAGCTCAGATGCAGACCCCGGTCAACATCTCGGTCGAGATTGAATGCGGCGAGAGATTTGATGCTGCCGACACCTCGGGTGGCCAGACGGGCGAGCTGGCGATAAACCAGGCTTTTGCAGGCGAGACCGAACAACCAGCGGGGTTTGAGGCAGCTCAAAAACAATTCGATCAACCGAATAAAATGCAAATTGACACGGTTTTGTTCGCTCAGGACACCCAGCCAGTCCAATCGACACCGCCCCGGATGCCAGCAGCAGATGACGCTCAAAAGCTCGAGGCGGCGATTCAAACTGGCCTGAAAAACGGTGATGCCGACAAAAGCCAGGGCGCTGTCCCAGGCCTTGCACAGTTGACAGACCCGGGCCGGGCCGAGATGACCAGGGTCCAGGGCAAAGGTTTGGACAAGATCATGACCCGTTCGGAAGACCTGCCGGATAAAAGCCAGGCAGACTTCCAGATGATGCTGGATCGCCAGATCACACCGGCGCAGCAGCCGGCCGTTCCGCTAGCCCAGGGCGTCGCGACAAAATCCAACCCGGTTCTGGACGCTGAACCGATCAGCGGCGAGCAGCTGGTCGGCCAGGTGGTCGAGCAGGCCGAGTTTGATTTGACGGCTGAGCGCCAGTCCATTCGCATCCGGCTCAAGCCGGACCATTTCGGCGAACTGGAAATCCAGGTCAGCCGCAGCGGCGGCCAGCTCGAGGCCAGCATCCTCACGGACAAGGAGCAGACCCGGGAGATGCTGTCGGCCCACCTGGGTCAGCTGCAGACGGCGCTCGAGACACGCGGCATCAAGGTGGATACGCTGCAGATCCGCTCTGACGAATCGGCAGCTGCCGATTTTCAAAGCAGTTTCGACGACAAGTCCGGCCAGCAGCCCGACCGTGACCTGCCGGAACTTGACGATATCCGCGAAGCAGCCCGGCCCATCTCTAGCGAGACAGATCCGGGAACCGGCCTGCCGGTCACTGGCAGGATCAACACCGTGGTCTGAAAGGAGACATATGGACATTTCACAAATCACCAGCATCACGCCAGCGTCTGGCACAAGCCCCAGCCGGAACATCGGCTCGGATCTTGGCAAGGACGAATTCATGAAGATCCTGGTCGCCCAGCTTTCCAACCAGGACCCCTTAAGTCCCTTGGAGGACAAGGATTTCATCGCCCAGATGGCTCAGTTCAGCATGCTGGAGGAATTGCAGAACCTGGACACCGGCATGGCTTTCAGCCAGGCCAGCAGCCTGGTCGGCAAGCACGTCTGCGCCCAGGTGGCCACAAGTGACGGCCAGTCAAGAGCGGTTTTCGGCCAGGTTGAAGCCGCCCTGATCATCGACGGCGCGCCCTGCCTGCAGATCGATGGCGAGACCATTCCCTATAACGAGAACATTATAGTCTATCAGCCGACTCAGACCGAAACACCGAACGGCAGAACACTTTAAGGAGGAAAGACCCATGCTCAGATCACTTTATTCCGGCGTGTCCGGGCTCAAGAACCACCAGACCAAGATGGATGTCATCGGCAACAACATCTCCAACGTCAATACGGTCGGCTTCAAGTCCAGCCGCGTCACGTTCCAGGACATCTACAGCCAGACGCTGGCGCCCGCGTCCGCCCCCAGTACGACCGGCGGCCTCGGCGGCACCAATCCCAAGCAGGTCGGCCTGGGCGTCTCGCTCGGCACGGTCGACATCATGCACACCCGCGGCGCGACCGAGTATACCGGCGCTCCACTGGATATCTCGATCGACGGTGACGGCTTCTTTGCCGTCACCGACAATACCCAGGAGTACTACACACGGGCCGGCAATTTCTCGACCGACTCCAACAACAGCCTGGTGACGTCGGACGGCCTTTATGTGCTGGGCTGGTGCCTGCCGGACGGTGTCGACCCCGCGACGGTCACGGTGCCGGACGCGCCGCCTGCCGTACTCGAGCGAATCACGATCAGCGACAACTTCTACGACGTTTCAATCTCGTCAAGCGGTGAAGTGGTCGGCATCAACCTCGCTACCCAGGCCAAGCAGGTGATCGCCAAGATTGCGCTGGCCAATTTCAACAACCAGAACGCGCTTGAAAAATACGGCAACAGCCTGTATGCGTCCAACCTCAACACCGGCACACCGGAATTCGGATTCCCGGGCAACGAGGGTGTCGCGACGCTGAGTCCGAGCTCGCTGGAAATGTCCAACGTCGACCTGGCCAAGGAATTCACCGACATGATCGTCACGCAGCGCGGTTTCCAGGCCAATTCCAGGGTCATCACCACGTCCGATGAGATTCTGGAAGAACTGGTCAATATGAAGCGGTAAATTCAAGATCTACTGAGAAAAGGTGAAGGTAGCCAACGTGAAGAAAGTTCTCTTAATCATTGTCATCGCGATCGCGATTGTCGGCATCGGGTTTTTCTCGATCGTACAGCTGACGAAGCCGAAGGACCCGTTCGCTCTGAACTACGATCCGGGCGATTCGTTCATTACGGATGTCAAGTCCAGCGACTCGCTGCTGAAGACCGATGTGGTCATCCTGGTCTCCGACGACAGCTGGATCGCGCAGCTGGAGGAGAACAACCACATCATCCGCAATGACATTATTTTCATCCTGCGCTCGATGACGCGGGATGAGATCAAGCGCGACGGCATCGAAGCTTTGCTCAGTGAGGCAATCGTCGGCAAGCTGAACGCCGAGTTTGAAACGGATGTCTTTCAGGAAATCTATTTCAATGAATTCGTTATTCAGTAAAAGACACGAGAAAGGCACGAAGATGGCGGAAATACTGTCACAAAATGAAATCGACCAGCTGCTTTCTGACCTCAGCGAGGGTCGTTTTGTCGAGCCGCCGGAAACGGTGGCCGAAGGCCCCAGAATCAAGCGCTACGACTTCAAAACAGCGAACAAGATCCCGCGCGACCAGATCAAGACACTTGGGATCATCTATGAGAATTTTTCGCGCCTGCTGGGGACTTTTCTAACCGGCACGCTGGGGGTTTTCTGTGAGGCTGAACTGGTCACGCTGGAGGAGCAGACCTTCCAGGAGTTCACCAACTCCGCGCCCCAGTCCAGCATCCTGGCCATTCTTGGCATGGCACCGCTGGAAGGATCGACCCTGTTCCAGATCTCGCCGGAAATCGCCTACGCCATCCTCGACTGCCTGCTCGGCGGCCCCGGCAAGCCGTCCAGCTACCGCCGCCTGTTTACCGAGATCGATCTGGTCATCCTGGAAAAGGTGATCAAACAGCTGCTGCCGCTGCTGCCTGAAGCCTGGGAGAAGGTCGCCAAGGTCGAAGCCGTGCTGGAGAACATGGAAACGAGCCTCCAGTTCACGCAGATCGTACCGCCGAATGAGACCATCGTCATCATCACGATTTCGGTTTGTATCGGCGAGACCGAGGCGCTTGTGAACTTCTGCCTGCCCCAGCTGTCCTTTGAACCGCTGACCAAAACCCTCAACACCAGGCTTCTGGTCAGCGGCCGCAGCGAGCCCAAAAACGATTCGGGCAATTCAAGAAACATCCTGTCCATGATCAGCCAGACATCGATCCCGATCCAGGCTGTCCTGTCCGAAGCGACCATTTCGGTCAGCGAACTGGTCAATCTGCAAATCGGGGATGTCATCCACCTGGACAGCCATTACCAGGATCCGCTGGTGATCAAGATCGGCAATATCGCAAGACTGGAAGGATCCCTCGGGACCCGCGGCAGCCGGTATGCCGTCAAAGTCACCGGAATCAACAGCAAGGAGGAAGCAGACCATGAGTGACATGCTTTCACAACAAGACATTGATGCCATGCTGGCCCAAACGGCCGCCGGCCAGAGCCTGAGCGGCCCGGAAATCGATACGCTGGGTGAAATCGGCAACATCAGCATGGGGTCGGCCGCGACTGCCCTCAATACCATCCTTGGCCGCAAGGTGAGAATCACCACGCCCGAGGTCACATTGACGACGATGCAGGAGCTGGTGGACAGCCACCAGATGCCCTACCTGATTGTCAATGTCGGCTACTCCGAGGGCTTTTCCGGCCACAATCTCTTCATCCTCAAGCTCGATGACGTCAAGATCATGACCGATATCATGATGGGCGGCGACGGCCAGCCAGACCTTGAAGCGGAATTGTCCGAACTGCATATCAGCGCGATCAGCGAAGCGATGAACCAGATGATGGGCGGCATGTCGACCTCGATGGCCGAGATGTTCAACCGCATGGTCAACATCACGCCGCCGGTCACCAATGTGGTCCGATTGTCGGACGAGCAGCTCCAGGCTGTATTCCCGGACGACGGCAACGAGCTGGTCAACATCAGCTTCAAGATGGAGATCGAAGGCCTGCTCGACAGCCGGATCATGCAGCTGATGCCGCTCGCGTTCAGCAAGTCGCTGGTGGGCGAGCTGGTCGGCGTGCCCGAACCGCCGGCCAAAAAACCGGAAGAAAAACCGGCTCCGGCCGGACCCGCGCCCCAGCCGGCTCAGTCCGTCAACGCCCGGCCGATCTCGCTGCCCAGTTTTGACGAGCCGGGTGCCAGCCAGGCGATTGTTGAGAACTCGATTGACCTGATCCTGGACGTGCCGCTCCTGATTACGGTCGAGCTCGGCCAGTGCCGCAAAACCATCAAGGAGATCATGGACATCAACGTCGGCTCGGTCATCGCGCTGGACAAGCTGGCCGGCGAGCCGGTCGATGTCGTGGCCAACGGCAAGGCCGTGGCCAAGGGCGAAGTCATCGTGGTTGACGAGAATTTCGGCATCCGGATCACCGAGGTCCTGTCCGCCGGCAAGCGCATCCGCCTGGCCAGATAGCCGCCGGAGCATGACGAGGAGAAGAGCATGGGACCAGATTTAGGACAGATTATTCTACTGGTGGTTGTCATGGCGGGCATTTTTGTCCTGTCCTGGCTGGCGACCAAGTATCTCGGCCGCCGCCTGGGCACAAGCTCAAGTGCCAGGATGAAGGTCGTGGAGCGCCTGGGGCTGGGCCGTGACCGCCAGATCGCGCTGGTCAAGGTCGGAGACCGGCATTATATGGTCGGCATTACCGGCCACCAGATCAGTTTCAGCCAGCCGGTCGATCTTGAGTCGTCCGACATGAAGACGCAGCTGGAAAGGGCAATGGTGCACGATGGAAACGAATCCTAAACCCAGGCGAAGCATCAAGGCCCTGGGCATGATGCTGGCCATCGGCTTGATGCCGTTCTTATTCGGCGCCAGCGCATCAGCATCCCTGATCGATCTGCCGGACGAGCGCTCCCAGAGCGTCCAGCTGCTGTTGCTGCTGACCGTTCTGGCCCTGGTCCCGTCTATCCTGATCATGATGACCGGCTTTACGCGGATCATCATCGTACTCTCGTTTGTCCGGAACGCGCTGGGTCTGCAGCAGATGCCGCCCAACCAGATCCTGATTGGTCTGGCCCTGATCCTGAACCTGTTCTTCATGGCCCCGATCATCGGCGAGATCAAGGCAGTCGCCTACGATCCTTATGTCAACGAACAGATTGAACAGGACGAGGCCATCGAGCTGGCGATGCAGCCGCTTCGCGGCTTCATGCTTGAGCAGACCTACACTGACGACCTGAGCATGTTCATGGATATGGCCGGGATCGACCAGGTGCCCACCGTCCAGGACGTGCCCAGCAAGGTGTTAATCCCGGCCTTTGTCACCAGCGAGCTCAAGCGCTCATTCCAGATCGGGTTCTTCATCTTTGTCCCGTTCCTGATCATCGACATGATCGTCGCCTCGACCCTGATGTCGATGGGCATGATGATGCTGCCGCCGACCGTGATCTCGCTGCCGTTCAAGATCCTGCTGTTCGTTCTGGTCGACGGCTGGGGTCTGATCATCAAGACATTGTTCAACAGTTTCGCTTGAAGGAGGATGCGCCATGAGCCAGGCAGATGTGATGCAAATCGGCAAAGATGCCATCTATACGGTGATGGAAGTCGCGGCCCCGGTCCTGCTGACCGGACTGATTATCGGCCTTCTGGTTTCGATTTTCCAGGCCATGACCCAAATCAACGAACAGACCATGGTCTTCATCCCCAAGATTGTCGGCATCCTGCTGGCGATCCTGGTGTTCGGCTCCTGGATGCTGACGAGGCTGGTTGAGTTTACCAACCGCCTGTTTGCCGGCATGCAGACCATGATTCAATAGGAGAAAAGGACAAACGACATGGAGCAGCTGATCGGACAGATCAATAGCCAACTGCCATACTACCTGCTGCTGTTTGTGCGCATGAGCGGGCTGTTCATCATGTCGCCAATTTTCGGCCGCAAAAACATCCCGGCCATGCTGAAGATTGGCTTTTCGGTTCTGCTGACCCTGATCCTGGGCACCGCAACCGTGCCGACCGGCGTCCAATTCGACGATCATCTCCTCGGATATGTCCTGCCGGTGCTGGGCGAACTGGCGGTCGGCCTGTCGCTGGGCTTTGTCGCCGCGATGTTCTTTTCGGCCACCCTGATCGCCGGTCAGATCATTGACGTTGAAATGGGCCTGGGTATCGGCGGCGTCTTTGATCCGGGCATGAACACCAATGCCGCGGTCAGCGGCGTTTTTCTCAACCTGATGATGCTGCTATATTTCCTGCTCAACAACGGCCACCTCCGCCTGATCCGGATCCTGGCCGCGTCGGTCGATCTGGCGCCGGTCGGACAGGTCACGCTTTCACCCGATCTGGCGCTTTTAGGCGCCCAGCAGTTTACGCTGGCCTTTGGCCTGGCTGTCAGCCTGATGCTGCCCCTGATCGGCGCGGCACTGCTGACCGAGACCGGCATGGGCCTGCTGATGCGCGCCATTCCCCAGCTCAACGCCTATATGGTCGGCATTCCCCTCAAGGTGCTGGTCGGCCTGTTCGTACTCACCATGCTCCAGCCGGTCTATGTCATATTCTGCGACAAGGTCTTCAATGAGATCTACGCCGCGTCAGGCCGTTGGATCAGCCAGATGGGAGGTGCGGCATGAGCCAGTCCGGCGAAAAAACCGAGAAGGCGACACCCAAAAAGCAGCGCGAGCAGCGCGAGAAGGGCAATGTCCTCAAAAGCCGCGACCTCGCGGTTGCCCTCCAGCTGCTCAGCCTGTTCGCATTCTTCCGGCTGGCCGGCCCGGTCATCGCCCGGGGCCTGCAGGGCATGGTCCGATCCGCCCTCTCCGGCCGCGTGCTGACCGCCGAGCCGCTGACCATCCAGGCCACGTCCGGCTATTACGGCGAGGTGATGGGCGAGGCGCTTTTGATCATCGCGCCGCTGTTTGCCTTTGTTGTCTTCATGGGCGCTCTGGTCAACATCGTCCAGACCGGATTTCTGCTGACCGGCAAGGCGCTGGCTGTCAAGGCCGAACGCATCAGCCCGGTCGCCGGCGCCAAGCGGATGTTCTCCAGCCGCAGCGTTGTCGAGATGCTCAAATCCGTCGCCAAGATCGGCGTGGTCGTGCTCTCGGTCTACCAGCAGTTCTGGCATGACACGCGCGACATCGCCAGCCTGGTGTCCTACCGGATCGACATCGCGGCCACCATGGTGCTGGACCTCTGTCAGGCCCTGGCGCTCCAGCTGGGCGTGGTCTTTCTGGTGATCGCGGTATTCGACTACCTCTACCAGTGGTACAAGCACAACAAGGATATGCGCATGACCAAGCAGGAGGTCAAGGATGAATACAAGACGACCGAGGGCAATCCGCAGAACAAGAGCAGGATTCGCTCGATCCAGCGGCTGCTGGCCAGCCAGCGCATGATGGCCGATATTCCGCTGGCCGATGTCGTCGTAACCAACCCGACCCATTACGCGATCGCGCTCCGATATGACCCTGACCGTTCCGCGGCGCCGGTCGTGGTGGCCAAGGGCAAAAACCTGGTTGCCCAGCGGATCAAGGAGATCGCCCGCGACAACCGTGTCGCCATCGTCGAGAACAAGCCGCTGGCCCAGTCGCTGCACAAAATGTGCAAGGTCGGCAGCCAGATCCCGGCCGATCTCTATGGGGCCGTGGCTGAAGTTCTGGCCTATGTCTTCAAACTCAAGGGAGGTGCGCGCGCATGAAGGTGACCGATTTTCTGATCGCGGTCGCGATCTTCGTCATTATCCTGCTGATCATCGTCCCGCTGTCGCCGGTCATTCTCGACTTCATGCTGATCGTCTCGGTCACGCTGTCGGTCATGGTCCTGATGATGGCCTTGTTTACCAAGGAGACCCTGGATTTTTCGGTCTTTCCGTCACTGCTTTTGATCATGACGCTGTTTCGGCTGGCGCTCAACATCTCTTCGACTCGCCTGATCCTTGGAAACTCCGGCGAAGCCGGTGCCGTCATCCGGACCTTCGGCAGCTTCGTCATCGGCAGCAACATCACGGTGGGTGTCATCATCTACGCGATCATCATCGTGATCCAGTTCATCGTTATCACCAAGGGCGCGGAGCGCGTCGCCGAAGTCGCGGCCCGCTTTACGCTTGACGCCATGCCCGGCAAGCAGATGGCGATCGACGCCGACCTGAACGCCGGCCTGATCAATGAGCAGCAGGCCCGCCAGCGCCGTCAGAAAATCCAGCGTGAAGCTGATTTCTACGGCTCGATGGACGGCGCCAGCAAATTCGTCAAGGGCGACGCGATCGTCGGCATCCTGATCACCGTGATCAATATGCTCGGCGGCATCGCGATCGGCGTGCTGTCATCCGGCATGGCCATCGATGAGGTGGTTTCCCAGTACACCCTGGCCACCGTCGGTGACGGCCTGGTCAGCCAGCTGCCGGCCCTTTTGGTCTCCACCGCCACCGGCATCATCGTCACCCGCGCTGCGTCCGAGAACAACCTCGGCCGCGACATCACCGACCAGTTCTCGGCCCAGCCGGTGATCATGATCCTGGCCGCCGCCATGATCTTCCTCCTCGGCATGATCCCCGGCCTGCCCAAGGTGCCGATTGTCCTGCTGTCCGCAGTCCTGATGGTCCTGGGCCTGATGCTGCGCAAGCAGAAAAAGGCGGCCGGCCAGATTCAGCAAGTCACCAGCGAAACCCAGGCCCGTAAAAAACCCGAAAATGTCACCGACCTTCTGCAGATCGATCCGGTCGAGCTGGAATTCGGATACGGCCTGGTCGGGTTGGCGGACGCCTCGCAGGGCGGCGAGCTGTCCGAGCGCATCACCATGATCCGCCGCCAGTCGGCGATCGAGCAGGGCCTGATCATCCCCGGCATTCGGCTGCGCGACAACGTCGCGCTCAAAAACGGTGAATACCGGATGAAGATCCGCGGCGAGGAAGTTGCGCGCGGCGATGTGGTGCCGGACGGCCTGATGGCCCTGCACGCCGAACTCGACGAGCATCCGATCCAGGGCACGCCGACCACCGACCCGTCCTTCGGGCTGCCGGCGCTGTGGATCAAGAAGAGCGACCGGGAACAGGCGGAACTGCATGGCTACACGATCATCGATCCGCCGTCCGTGATCGCCACCCACCTGTCCGAGGTCATCAAGCGCCATGGCCATGAGCTGTTGGACCGCCAGCAGGTGCAAAGCCTTGTTGACCACCTGAAAAAGACCCAGCCGGCGCTGGTCGAGGAGATCTTCCCGCAGGTGTTCTCACTCGGTGACCTGCAGAAAGTGCTGGCCGGTCTGCTCAAAGAATCGATATCGATCCGCGACATCGGCACCATCGTCGAGACCATGGCGGACAACAGCCAGGTCAAGCACCCCGATCAGCTGGTCGAACTGGTCCGTCAGCGGCTGCGCCGCTCGATCACCCGCCGCCACACCGACGGTGGCCGGGTCGACGTGATCACGCTGGACCCGGCGCTCGAACAGCTGATCGCCGAGCGCATTCGCCAATCCGAACAGGGTTCGTTTGTAGCAATCAGTCCGGATCAGATCCAGCAGGTGCTGCAGAGCCTGAAACGGGAAGTGGAGCAGATCCTGGCGGTGGGCAAAAGTCCGATTATCATGTGCTCGCCGCATATCCGGCCGCACTTCAAGAAAATGAGCCAGCAACTGATCCCGGACCTGGTGGTCCTGTCCTATAACGAGATTGAGTCAGACATCGAGATATGTGCCCAGAATATGGTCAGCATCGGCAGCTGACAGAAAGGCAGGCAATGAAGTTGGAACAACAGCAAGCAAAAATGGGTAAAAGCCCTCAGACCGGTCAGGACGCTGAACAAGCCCGGCTCGCGAAGCTGTGGCAGACCTGGTTCAAGGATCGTGACGCGGAGGCGCGAAATGACCTGCTGATGCAGTATATCGGCCTGGTCCGGCGTGTCGTCAGCCGGCTGTTTCCCGCGAGCCGTCCCTACCATGACCAGGAGGATTTGATCAGCTGCGGCGTTCTAGGCCTGATGGACGCGATCGAACGCTTCGATCCGGTTAAGGGCGCCAAGTTCGAGACCTACGCCCAGATCAGGATCCGCGGCGAGATCATCGACTATATGCGCCACCAGGACTGGGCGCCGGTCCATGTGCGGACCAGAATCCGCCGGGTCGAATCAGCCTACGACGAGATTGCCCAGGCCAAGGGCCGCGAAGCGTCCGACCTGGAAGTGGCCGAGTACATGGAGATGACGGTTGAGGAGCTCCAGCAGGTGATGGGCGATGCCCATTTCCTGTCCATTCTCCATCTAGACGAGCTGCTGAACTCGCCCGGCGCCGAGACCAGCCTGGTTGACTCGGATGCCCCGTTCGACCGTCAGGTGGAAAACCGGGAAATGCTGCAGATCCTGTTGGATGAATTGTCCAGCCTGTCCGGCCGGGAGCAGCTGATCCTCAACCTCTACTACTATGACGAACTGACCTTGAAGGAGATCGGCACCGTGGTGGGCCTGACCGAGTCGAGAATCTCGCAGATCCACTCCGCCGCGCTGCTCAAGCTCAGAAGCCGGATCGGACGAATGACGCGACTGCCGTCGGTAACCTGAAATAATAACACAAAAGATTAAAGTTATTCACCGTTCTGTCCGTTGATAGAACATGAAGAGATATGGAGGACAAGATGATCAGAGGTCTCTATACAGCAGCAACCGGCATGCAAAGCCAGCAGAGCCGGATGGACACGGTCACCAACAACCTGGCCAATGCCCAGACCATCGGGTACAAGCAGGATACGCTGCTGACCCGCTCCTTTGAAGAACAGCTGATCTCCCGGCTGGGGGATTCAGGACAGCCCGGTGGACAGACCATCGGCTCGATCGCCGGCGGCGTCCACATCGACGAGGTCGCAACGCTGTTCGGCCAGGGCGCCCACAAGGCAACCGGGATCCAAACCGACCTGGCCCTGACCGGCGACGGCTTTTTCACGATCGCGACGCCGGCAGGCGAGCGCTACACACGGGCCGGCAGCTTCACCGTCTCAGCGGATGGCTTCCTGACCACCCAGGACGGCCAGGCCGTGCTGGGCGAAAACGGTCCGATCCAGGTCGGGTCCGAGCCATTCTCGGTCAGCGCCAATGGCCTGGTGGTGCACCAGGACGGCGTTGACGCCCTGAGAATCACGGCGTTTGACGACAACAGCGCCCTGCAGAAGACCGGCAGCGGCCTTTGGCAGAACACCGGAGCCGGCACCATAGCGGGCACCGAGGTGACTGTCAGCCAGGGTTATCTGGAACAATCCAATGTCGATCTGACGGAACAAGTCGTCGACATGATGAGCATTACGCGAAACTACGAGATCAACCAACGTGTCCTCAAGACCATGGATGAGCGTCTGGGACAGGCCGTCAACGAGATCGGCAAGCTGTAAGGAGGCCCAAGCGATGTCCAACCAGTCACTTTACACCGCAGCTGCCGGCCTCAGGGCGCAGCAGCAGAGCATTGATACGCTGGCCAGCAACATTGCCAATGTCAATACGGCCGGCTACAAGCGAAGCCGAGTAAATTTTTCCGACGCGGTCTACCGGGCCATGCTCGATCCGTCCAAGCCGCTGAGCGGCCAGGATGAGAACCTGCAGCTCGGACACGGCGTACTGGCGCAGTCTGTCCAGCACGACTTCGGCACAGGCCAGCTGGAGGAGACCTCGCGCAGTCTCGACTTCGCCCTGACCCAAGCAGGCTTCTTTGCCCTGTCCGGTGAGGACGGCCAGACGGTCTATACCCGGTCCGGCGCGTTTCAGAGCCAGCCGCAAGGCGGCAGCAACGTCCTGGTCACCGCCGACGGCCGGCCCGTGCTTGACCGCGAGGGCGGTCGCATCGCGTCAGCCAAAGCGCTGGACGAGATCGAAGTGGACAGCTTCGGCAACCTGTCGCTGGACGGCGAGGCGCTGGGCGCGCTCGGCATCTATACCTTCGCCAACCCGCAGGGGCTTGAAGCACTGGGTGACGGCGTGTTTGCCCAGACGGTCCAGTCCGGCGCGGCCGAGGCCGGCGCCGGGGATGTCCGCCAGGGGTGGCTGGAGCGGTCCAACACCGACCTGACTGAAGAGATGACCGACCTGATCGCCGCCCAGAGGGCCTATGCCTTTTTGAGCCGTGCGATCAGCACAGCCGACGAGATGCGGCAGATTGAAAACAACATCCGGCGGTAAGCGCGGGATTGGAAGTGCAAGGAGTGATCAAGCATGAAAATTAATCCAAATATCTCAGCTGCCGCGATCAAGCGCTACGAGAAGACCGTCCGGCATGAAGAGCCGGGTCTGGCTCGAATCGACACTGAAGACAAGATTGAGCTGTCGGATCAGGCAAGGCTCCATGCCAGCCTGGTCAGCCTGGCCAGAAACTCGGATGCCGACGAGTCCGAAACCCGAGTCCATGCCGTGATGAACAAGATCGCATCCGGCGCGTACAAGGTCGACCTCGAACAGCTCGCAGACCGGATGCTCAACCAGTTTGGAGGATCGAACAATGAACGCTGACCTGACACAGCTCTTAGACCTGGTCGGCCGCCAGAAGGCCGTCTATGATGGCCTGCTGGATCTGGCGAAACAGAAGAAAGACGCGATCGTCAAGGGCGACATCACGACGATGGACCAGGTGGTCGCGTCCGAGGAAGCGCTTTTGGTGCATATTACTGAACTGGAACGCCTGCGCCGCGAGATCACCCAGGGTGTCGCCGTCCGCTGTGAAGTCGACGTCGACCAGCTGACGCTGGCCAACTGGCCGGACCTGGACGACGAGCAGCGCGGTCAGATCGATCGGCTGCAGACGGATTTCCGCCAGACGCTGGACGAGATTTCCGAGATCAACCAGGTCAATAGCCGGCTTTTGACCATTCACCTCGACTATGTCCAGGCCGTGATCAATGAAGTGACCCAAACCCAGCGTTCCAGCTCCTATGACAAGGACGGCAGCCAGCAGACGCGCCGCCTGCAGCGGCTGAATCTGGTCGACGAAGTGATGTGAGGGTGCCATGAGCAATTTCGCAGGATTGGAAACCGCCCGCAAGGGCCTGGTCGTCAGCCAGAAGGCGATTGAACTGACCAGCCATAACATTTCCAACGCCAACACCGAGGGCTACACCCGGCAGCGCCTGGTCACCCAGGGGATTGATCCGGCGGCCGGCCTGTCGCATTTTTCCAACCCCGGCTATGCCGCGGTCGGACTGGGCGTCGAGATCGTGTCGATCGACCAGATCCGCAACCCGTTTCTGGATACCCAGTATCGCCAGGAAGCCTCGCTGGCCAGCGCGTGGAACACCCGTTCCGAGAGCCTGGGCTATATCGAGTCGCTGTTCAACGAGCTGACCGGCACCGGCCTGGGCGAGGCGTTCGACCAGTTCTCGCAAAGCGTGCAGGAACTGACCAAGAACCCGTCGGCGGCGGAAAACCGCACCAACATGCTGCAAAACGCGATCAGCCTGGTCGAGACCTTTGCCCATTACACCGCCCAGCTTGATGAGATTCAGCTCAACCAGGATACCTCGGCAGGAAACATGGTCGCCGAGATCAATACGCAGGCCAGATCAATCGCGGACTTGAACACCCAGATCGCGATGTATGAACTGTCCGGCAACAAGGCCAACGACCTCCGCGACCAGCGGGGCCTGCTGCTCGACCAGCTGGCCGAGCGGATTGACTTTTCTGCCCATGAAAACAGCCAGGGGGAACTCCAGGTCTTCGTCGGCGGACAGATCCTAATCGACCACCAGGAAACTCGAGCGGTCCTGGCCAGCCCGACGCGGCCGAATCCGCTGGATCCGGCCGGAGCCAACCTGAACGAACTGGTCTGGGCTGACAATGCGACCCCGTTTGCCATAACCAGCGGCAGCCTCAAGGCGACGCTCGACCTAAGAGACGGCGACACGGCCGACGATGCCGGCATCGTCTATCTGAAAAACCAGCTGGATCGGCTCGCCCGCAGCCTGGCCGACACCTTCAACGCGATTCATTCGACTGGCTGGACGCTGCCCGACAGCGGGACGGGCACCGCCTCGCAGACCGGGCTGGACTTCTTTGTTTCAGCCGATGGAGGTCCTGTCACAGCCGGAACCATCCAGGTCAGCGCCCAGATCAAGGGCGACACCAACCTGATCGCAGCGTCCGACCAGCAGATCACGGAGGTCTCCCAGCTCGGTAACAACCGCC
This sequence comes from uncultured Saccharofermentans sp., assembly GCA_963675845.1. Taxonomy (GTDB): domain Bacteria; phylum Bacillota; class Clostridia; order Saccharofermentanales; family UBA5734; genus UBA8949. The sequence goes on from OY776634.1 coordinate 2,134,329, forward strand.
AGGCCCTGAAGCTGGCCGGGCTGTTCGACTCGACCAGCATCCCGGATATCGAGAGTTACTCGGGCTTTTTGAACGGCCTGGTCTCGACCATCGCGGTCGAGTGCCGCCAGGCCAACAACACCGCGGCCAACGAGAAGACGCTGCTGCGGGCGATCGACGCCCAGCGCGACCAAATCTCCGGTGTCTCGATGGACGAGGAGACCGCCAACCTGATCAAGTACCAGCACAGCTACAACGCAGCCGCCCGGGTCATTTCGACCATTGACGAGATGCTGGACGTCCTGGTCAACCGGACCGGCGTTGTCGGCCGATAAGCCAAAAGCCGCCAAGGAGGAGCAAACCGCATGCGCATCACAGAAAACATGATGGCCCAGGCATATCTCGACGGCCTGAACCGCAACATGGAACAGATTGCCGAATACCAGGAGCAACTGTCCACCAACAAGCGCATCAACCGGCCGTCTGACGATCCGGTCGGCGTGATCAATTCGCTGACCGTCCGGTCCAACCTGTCGCGCCTGTCCCAGTACAGCCGCAATATTGACGACGCGTCGTCCTGGCTGACCCAGAGCGAAACCGCGCTGACCGATCTCAATTCAAGTCTTGTATCCGTATACGAATTGGCACTTCAGGCCGGCGGCGGCTCGATGAGCAAGACCGACAAGCTCGCGATCGCGACCGAAGTGAAGCAGATCCGCGACTATATGATCGAGCTCGGCAATACCCGGATCGGCGACAAGTATGTCTTCGGCGGATTCAACACTAAAACCGCCCCGTTCACCCAGGCCGGCGGCAGCGTCCTCTACCAGGGCGTCGACCTCTCGCTGGCCAGCCCTGCCCAGGTCGCGGCCTTCCAGAACCAGGAGACGGCTTTCGATACCGGTAAGGGGACCCGGATCAAGGTCAGCCTGACCGGCGTCGACCTGACCGGCGCCGGCGACGACAATTTCTTCAAGACCATCGACGATATGATCCAGGCCCTGGAAGCCGACTCGACATCGGATGACCTGGCTGACTTTGCCGAGAAGATGCTAAAGGCCCAGGAACGGGTGCTGTCCACCCTGGCGGACGTCGGCGGCCGGCAAAACCGGCTGGAGCGGCTGTCTGAACGCTACGCGGTGGACCAGTTCAATTATGAGAGCCTCCAGTCATCGATCGAGGACATCGACACCGCCGAGATCATCACCCGGATGAAGCTGGCCGAAACCGTCTATGAATCAGCCCTGTCCATCGGTTCGCGGGTGATTATGCCCAATCTGACACAATTCTTATCCTAAAGGACTTGCTGTTGCGCTAAGAAACATTTATTATTGTTTAGGAGATCAAAGTAATGCAGATCATGACAAAAACGTTCGGCGAGCTGGACATCAGCGAAGAGAAGATCATCATGTTCCAGGACGGATTGCCCGGCTTCGAGCACCTGAAGCGGTTCATCCTCCTGATTCTGGACCAGACCCGGCCGTTTCTGTGGCTGCAGGCAGTGGACGAGGACGTCTCGCTGCCCTTGATCAGCCCGTTCGATATCCTGGCGGACTATTCGCCGGAAATCGACGACCAGGTCTTCAAGGGTCTGGAACTGGACCGGGAAGAGGACCTTCTGGTCCTGGCCGTTTCGGTCATCCCGCGCGAGGTCGCCAAAATGACCGCCAACCTCGCGGCACCGGTGCTGATCAACATTACAAAGAATTTCGGCCGGCAGGTGCTGACCGAAGGCAGCGACTACGAGATCCGGCAGCCGATATTTGAATCGGTCTGCCAAATCATGCAGGGGGAGAAAGATCATGCTGATCCTGACCAGGCGAAGCAATGAGGCCGTCGTTCTTGGCGACGATATCAAGGTCACCGTTCTGGACATCGACGGTGACCGGGTTAAAATCGGCATCGATGCCCCCCAGGCAACCAAGATCCTGAGAGCGGAACTTCTGGCCGAAGTCCGCGATGTCAACCTCGAGGCAATTTCCGCCGGCCCCAACCTGCTGGATGCGATCAAGAGCAAGGGCTGAGCGAGTTTTGACCTGATTCAATCCGAAATCCAGTATAAGTCAATGCATTTTATAAAAGGGGACAGGACAGCAATGTCTTGCCCCTGATTTATTGTTAAGTCAATTCAGTCTTAAAGACCGCATTGATACCCTGTTTCTTGGCGCGGCACCCATGGTAATATTCGCTTTCTGCGATATCTGGTGAGCGTTGGCCACAAAAGATCCGGACCTGCTGCAAACGAGAAAGTTCATGGGGTGAGCGGTCTCTGCTCCAAACCAATAAGCAAGCCAGAACAAGTCAAGATACCTTGATGACTGAGGTCAAAAGGGCAAGATATAAAGGAATTCATAAAAAAAAGTTGCGAAACGAAACAATATCGTTTATAATGAAAATGTTATAAATTGATTTTAGTTCATTGTTTTATGACTCGGATATTATGCCTGATAATTGACATCCAATCATCATAATGATCGACAGGATCAGTTGCTTTGTGCTGCAAAGAAGGTGGTGGTGCCTATTGAAAGAATTATAAAGTCCTTACAAAAACTAGCGGCTATCAACTTAACTGTCAGCAATACCGAAATGGACTAATATGAAAAAAATATAACGATGGTACCGAAAAAATAGCAGGTGAGAAAAATGGATACTGAAAAACTGTTCTGCAATCGAAGTGTTAGGCTGTTGAGTCAGGGGATAGCTCTTGTGGCAATCGTCTTACTGATCATCGCACGGGCAAGCTTCTCATTGGGTGTTCAAGAGGGGATTCATATTCAGCTTCTTTCAATTATTGGCATCGACATTTTGATCGGATCTTTTACAAGCATCCTGTTGGCCAAGCCTGACCAAGTGCTGCCTATATCTATCTTGGCGCTGGTTGCATTCTTTTTCACGGTGGCACCCTTTTTATATTTGGTCATTTATGCTCGATTCGCAAGTGTCTTCATTCCTTTGCATCAATCATTCGAATGCGCAGCTGCCCTGTTCGGTTTGAGCATATCGCAAGTTATTTATGTCTTGATCAAACGGCATAGCCATAAAAAATGAGAAGAAAATCAAGGGGCTTAGCTTCGCAATAGGGTTCTGGTGCAAAAGTGTTAATGAGGACACAAAACTTTCGGTCGACGGCAATGGACCAGACACGGGTAGAACATTACATCACCATGACGCCAGACACGCTCTTGTGGCTCATCGCCGTTTCGGCTTGTCTGACCACCACAGTTCGGGCAGGCTATTGCCGCCGCTTTTCGGATCCCAACGTGAATGTGCAGGGTCAATTCCTTGTCATCAAACTCAGCACCCACGATGTACCATAGCTCTTCTAATCCTAATGATCCTGCAATCATTTTTGTCATCTTATCAATAAGGTCCATACTTTTCCATCCAGAACCATTTTGCCATTTCAACGACTTTGGGAGTAGAGCCTTTATAAATTATCTGGGCGCAACTATTGTTCAATAACATCAAGGCCAAAAAAATAAGACTTTATGTCATTATATATAATCGAGAATCATTTCAGTTATTATTTTGAAGGAGTTTGAGATGAACACAAAGCAGCAAAGAGCATTGTCCTTTATTATCATTGCCTCAGTTTTACTAATGCTTGGATCAGCAGTGTATGCAGAATCATATTCTTCCACACTAAATGTTTCTTCGCAACTTGATGGCTCTGCACGATATTATTCTGGTTCGACAATTAATATCGCTTGCAGAAACACTTATCTAAACACTGTCTTCAATACAACTAGTGATACTTTAAGGGTTGGATGCTTCAAAAAGGGATTTCTGGGAATATACTTCCAGGTCGGATCCTCTGTAGTTAGAACCGTTACAAACAGCGGTTATACTACTGTCTCGGGGAGTTGGACAATGGATGGAAATGGCACATATCGTTTTCGTTTTCTAAAAGGATTATGGAATGGTATGCAGGAGCAAATCCTATCTGATGATGTTGACATGTGGAGCAACTAAAATTAATAATTTGATTTTGACATTTCTTAAGGCGAGAGATTAATATGACTCTCGCCTTGAGATTTCTCGCGGAGGTAGTTGTGATAGGTTTTGATTCGGAATTTCTAGTAGTACCATTATTTTTAGCATTAGTGATTTACTTTTTCATCAGAATATTTTTGCTCAAAAATAAATCTAAAAGCTTTGTCATTATAGATTTGGCATTTATATTGTATTGTTTTCTCGTGATTAATTCGCTGTATTTTCCCCTTGAAATTTATTATAATAGCAACTGCGTTGAACTTAAAGATATCCATTTCAATTTAATGCCATTTGTAAACACTTACAAATCACTTGTAACCACCACTAACAGTGGTTTGAGTTTAACTAGCCTCATTTACATTATAGGTAATTTGTTTGTTTTCGTACCTTTATCTCTTTTCTTGTTATTACGTTTCCCTGAAAGGAAATATCTAAATACTCTGATAATCATATCGATATCATTATTCGCTGAAATATTTCAGTTAATATTGATTTTCATAACAAAAGACAGTCACAGGATTATAGATATTGATGATTTATTACTTAATTTTATCGGTGCAACGACTTCTTGGCTCATCTTAAATAAACTTTTTAAATAATTAATATGAAATAAATCAACAGAAAGCATTTGTCAATTCGCTGATAACCGAGGAAGGAATATACAGTTATAACAAAGCCTGTGAGAATACATATATATTACCTTCTATTTTATATGCTAACAGCATTTAATACTTCGAAGCAGGAGGGGATAAAAATGATTGAATTAAAAAACGTTAGTAAAAGCTATGGCCACAAAGCGGTTTTGAATCATATTAATCTAACAATTAAACCCGGCGTTGACATAGGCGCCTAGGTCGGGATTAAGTGTCTAGAAGCTGTTTATGGCAGAATAGCAATCAGAAAATGTGGAAGTTAACAATCCTGCCAGTTGGAGACTAAAAGCCACCAGGTTGACTAGCTCCAACTGCAATCAAATGTACAGAATATTTCGTAGCCTAATGCAGAGTTTTCGGAAATGAAACTACAGGATTTCCGGCAATGGAAATGCAGAGCTCAAGCTGTACGTCTGTTGTGACCGGAAAGCGACCGGCAGCGGGATAATAGGACATATCAGGTAGCCAACAGGGTATCTTTTTAACGTCTTTTCCCTAGGAAATTTTCTCCGTCAAAACTAAGTGCGTTTATTATGTCGGTGACATTCTGGCTGCCCGTATTAGTTTTATCATCGACTAAGACGAAGCGAATCACCTGAAGTGCTTTTTCAGAAAGCGTGCCTAGTCGCTCAGGACTTACTTGTCCGGGCTGGTGTTGCTGAAGTCATCCATGGCGCAGGAGCAGGCACCGCTATTGAACATATGCTATTAAAGCGCCGTGCCGCATTTTGGCGTATTCCATCAGCACCAGAAATTGAGCTTTGGAGAGCGCTTTGACCTGCAAGTGTTCAACAGGAATACGCACGAATTTGCCGAACATAGACCAGGCAGGCGTCGTGTGTGAAACATCGGGGCTGATTCGATTTGCCGTATATTGCATACAAAACGACTTGCTGAAAGCAAAGAATGTCTTGCCACTGTATTCTTTACAAGCTTGATAATTATTCAACAGCTGTATAGAGGTTGGCATAGCGCAAAGAACTGGCCAATTTGAATATTGTTCAGAGCGAATGTATGCTGTAAGTAAAGGTATGGGGTTTGAAATATGCGCTTTTCTATTCGTTTGACGTTCATTATGAAATCATGGTCGGTGAAGTTATAAATATAGCTGATCGGGTGCATGCCAATGATAACTGCGACGGGGATATCTCTGATCAGGTCAAGATCGAAACAAACTTTGATTTCAATGTTCCAGGGGTCTATACGATCTCCTTGGAAGTAACCGACTCTTCCTTCAATACAGCAGTAAAAGAGGCAAAGATCCAGGTTTGCGCGCTGCATGAAATAGGCGACGAATTAGAACTGAACAACTGGCAATTTTCAATCAAGAATTACTACTTCACAAGTTCAATTGAAGACAAAGGAACTTGGGACAAGGTTTTGTACCATTCCTATACGGCAGCGGAAGGACAAATCTATCTTGTGCTGGAGGCAACGCTCAAAAACACCGGAAAAGGTCAAGACAGCTTTGCCAATACGCCTGGTTTCTCGATCGTTCCAAGTGATGAACAGACCAATGAGATTGTGTATTACCAGGAAAAAATGGAATTATTAACGCGTTACTACGAAGATCCTTTGGCTATAGAGCCGTGGAATCACCTGACCATGGGCAATGATCTTCGAAACTATAACCTGATCATGGTCGACGGCGGTGAAATCGTAAGCGGCAGATTTTATTTTCTTATTCAGGATTCGATTCAAGACAATGGTGAAAGCCTAATGCTAAGATTTGAAAGCTTGAAAAATTTAATTCCAAGCCGAAAAGGCTATGTCTTCTATGTGACATTAAGGCCATAGGCCGATTTGCTGTAAAAAGCATGCTGTCCCTAAAACGGTTCGCAAATTCAAATGCCCTATATTCTCCAGAAAAAGCACAAAATATGGTTTAAGTGGAGAAAATAAGATGAAGCATTGCTTGTATTACTGGATAAACTCAAAGCGCGTGTGAATCTCGTCGCTTAGATATACCACGCTCTAATTTCCCAAGCTGTTCAGACCATTAAATCGTATGATCTTAGAGCAGTTTAGCAGGGTGGTGAAGATGATAAATGAAAAAATGCTTGGATTTCTCCAGAAAAAGCAGTAATATTGATTTAGGTGGAGAAAATATGATAAAGACGACAGCAATTTTGCTCAATGAGCTAAAAGATTATGCCAATCCAACAGCGAAGATCAGACGACTTGTGGATCACGGCGATTTAATTCCGATAGTCCGGGGTGTTTACGAAACGAATCCGGATATCCCTGGATATTATCTTGCTTCTGTGATCTATGGTCCTTCTTATCTATCCTTTGAGTTTGCACTCTCATTCCACTCGCTGATACCGGAAGCTGTACGCACCTTCACATCCGCAACTTTTGAAAAGAGAAGAGCCAAGCAATTTCAAACACCATTTGGCATGTTTACTTACCGAGACATACCCAGTCAAGCTTATCCATACGGTGTCGATCTTTATTCTGAAAACGGATATAGCTTTCAGATCGCGTCTGCAGAGAAAGCAGTCTGCGATCATTTGTATAAAATCGCGCCGCTCAGCAATAGGACTGAGTTGGAGCAACTCTTGTTCGAAGACCTGAGAATTGACCAGGATATGTTTTTCGAGTTGAATTTTCCTGATCTTCTTGATCTTGCAGCCAGGTTTCAAACGAAGAATCATAAGCTTTTACAGGCCTATATTTCAAGGGGGATCAAAAATGGATCAAATTCTTGAGCAGATGCTCAAACAACTTCAGAGAAAAGAATCTATTGATCATGAAAACAGCCTCAAAGAGGTTGTTCAGGAAATTGTCCTCTGCGGATTAAGCCGAGCTGGTTTTTTTAAGAAAGCTGCTTTTTACGGGGGGACGGCACTCAGATTATTTCATGGTTTAAACAGGTTCTCTGAGGATTTGGATTTTTCGCTCAAGCATCCCGACCCTTTATTTGAATTATCTGTATTTCTGCCAGCGTTGGAAAAAGAGATTAGATCATACGGTCTCAATTTCCGGGCAGAGGTTAAAAATAAATCTGTTGATTCGGATATCAAGTCAGCCTTTCTTAAAGGGAACACGAAAGAGCACATGCTGATGTTCTATGCTGACGAAAAAAGAAAAAGACCGATTGGACCGGGTGAACTGATAAAAATCAAGCTTGAAGTCGATATCAATCCACCGGATTTTGCAAGCTTTGAAACCCAGTATAAAACGCTTCCCGTTCCTTATGAAACTTGCCTCTACGATATGCCGTCACTCTTCGCGGGCAAAATCCACGCAGTCATTTGCCGGTCATGGAAACGTCGCGTCAAGGGCAGGGACCTTTATGATTTTGTGTTTTATCTTTCAAGAGAGACAGCTGTCAATCTCAGGCATCTCGCTGCCCGGCTACAGCAGTCAGGGTTGGTTACTGATCCAGAGGAATTTTCGATCGAAGACGTTAAAAGATTGTTGCAGGAGCGTTTTGAAAATATTGACTACGACCAGGCCAAGCAAGATGTTTTGCCATTCATTAACAATTCCGGAGAACTCGATGTCTGGAAAGCTGATTTTTTCAATGGAATTGCATCAAACCTAATGAGTAGCGATTAAAACCCAAAGACCAGATATTTGACTTGTCTTGGATTATGTCTACGATTAGATTAGATGAGTATAGAGTAAATGAGTAGATCATTGGATATCAAATTGGAGGCTGCACAGACAATTAGAATCAGACTTGAAGTGAATAGGCGTCTATTCAGAGGAATGGACAAGTAAAACATGACTATTAAAGTGTTTTTGGTGATGGTTGATGTTATTAGCGGAATTGCACGGAAAACTATCTCGAGGATTACTCCATCGAGAATCAGCAAAATCTAATCCGAATCACGAGGAGTCTGAAGACATTCTGACGTCCAATGTCTTTGGTTTTCTAAAATATGCTGATCGCAAAACCTATCTTAAACAGTTTTTGCAGCGTGTTGAATTGAAATTGGGAAATGAAGATTTAAGTCAAGTTGAGTTTCAATTCTGGCCAACCTATCCGGATGGAACAGAACCCGATGTCGTTTTGATTTCAGATCAATACTATATATTAATCGAAGCAAAGAAAAATGCAGGTTTCGGATCAGGGGAAGATGACATGTCTCATCAACTGGCTAGAGAATACCGCGAAGGGAAGAAGGCGGCTTCCAGCCTTGGTAAAGAATTCATCCTCTTGACAATAACTGCAGACGCATGCTTTAAACAACAAAAATTCAAGCAAGTGCCATTCTTGCTGACCGAACCATGCTTTTTCTGGACAAACTGGCAGAATGTCTCCACTATTCTGCAAGTTGTACTCGAGCAGGAAAGCTGTGTTCCAGACAGACTTTTTGCTGAAGACTTATTAGCCCTTCTTGAACGGAAAAACCTACGAGGGTTTAATTCATTCGATCGTCTGTCATTTCCATATCGTTCTGCTGAAAAAATATTTTTCGAATATACAACTGCGGTTTATCGAGGTGGATTTGTTGGCTTCAAAAATGTATTGCCAGCGTATCGATTAGCTGCCATTGATCAGGAGTTGTTTTTTATGCAGGAAGAGTCTTGAGATTCTGATTAATGGCCAGATATTGATCAACTGGTCAGAAAGACTGCTAACGGAGAAAGAGAGGTTGACTTGCCATGACCCAAGACTTAGCCAAACAGACCCAGAACGCTTTCGAATTCATCGAGAAACTTAATTTTGAGGTCTCATATCTAATTAAGGAAATCGAAGGGCTTTTAGCGCTCGAACCTGAGCAGTTTAAGATTCTCAAGCCATCCGGCTATGCTGTGACTGCCAAAAAATCCAATGGTCTCGATCCAGTTCTTGTTGAACAGTGGCTTAAAAAAAACATGGCGGTGTTTTTTGGCGCGAAAAACAACATAAGAAACTCGGTCACGTCCCTTCACGAGGATCTGAAAATACTTTTTACATATATTCAACTCTTTCAAAAGGACATCGATCAACCCAAGGTGTATTTTGGAATGCTATCAGATATTCATTCGAAGCAGAATGAGAATAAGTTCGAGAAGCTGGCTTTTGAATTCGCCTATCGTGCAGATAAGTTCATTAATTTGGAGAGTGGCTCAGTATACGAAGACAATTACTGTTCGTTCAAGATGGATGTGATTGTTGAAGATTTGTTCTCGATTAACAATAGCACCGATGTATTGGAAAAGATTGCTCAACCCATGCTGAATATCTATAGAACTGAATGACCTGCAATAGACTGGCAATCAAATTAGCGCTGAATGTGATTAGCTGAATAGAACACTTGCCTTTTCTTGAAACCTTCGGATTTTCCGGAGGTTTTCAATCAATCCCAGACCATCAACAATTTTCCGAATCCTTGAAATTTTCCCTAAAGGTTTCTAGGGTATTCACGTAAACCTTTATTGAAGGACATCAAAGATTTGCTTGCGGTCAAGGGCGCCCGAGACCTCATGGCAAGCCGGCAGTGATTCTTCAATCAAGGGCACGGATGCCCGAACAACACATTTCAAGGAGGAAACATTCCATGCGTATCAACAACAACCTGATGGCCCTGAACACACAGCGCCAGCTCACCGTCAACAACAACAACACAGCCAAGTCAGTTGAAAAACTGTCATCCGGCTACCGCATCAACCGTGCAGGCGACGACGCCGCCGGCCTGGCCATTTCCGAGAAAATGCGCTCCCAGATCCGCGGCCTGACCATGGCTGCCAGAAACTCCCAGGACGCTATCTCACTGGTCCAGACCGCTGAAGGCGCCCTGTCCGAAACCCACGCCATCCTGCAGCGCATGCGCGAACTGGCCGTCCAGTCTTCAACCGATACCAACCAGAACGTTGACCGTTCAGCGCTGAGCCAGGAGTTCGAACAGCTCAAGACTGAGCTGACCGACATCTCAAGCTCGACCAAATTCAACAACATGAACCTTTTGGACGGCAGCTTCGGCGTCCAGGTCGATACCGACAGCACGGCTTCAACCGTCTTCGCCGTGACCGGTGTCGCGTCGGTTGACGCGGGCGGTGCTGCCAGCACATCCTACACCTTCGCGGTTGCGGCCGGCGAACTGTCTGTTTCGGACGGCACGACCTCGGTTGACCTCGGCACAGCCACCGACTATGACGGCGTTGGTACAATCAACGTCTCTGAGTTCGGCATTTCGATCAAGACCAACGACTCCTTCACCGGCGCGTCGCTTGACACCACGATCATCGCCATGGAAGCCACCGGTTCGGGTACCATCCAGACCGGCGCTAACGCCGGCGAAGAACTGAGCATCACGATCGACGACATGAGCGCGGCTGGCCTGTCCGTCAACGGCGCCGACATCGGCACCCGCGACAACGCGGTTACCGCCCTGGGCACGGTCGACACGGCCATCAACACCGTTTCCACCCAGCGCGCCAAGCTCGGTGCTATCCAGAACCGTCTTGAGCACAAGATCAACAACCTCAGCACATCCGCTGAAAACCTGCAGGCTGCCGAATCACGGATCCGTGACGTCGACATGGCCAAGGAAATGAGCGAGTACACCAAGAACAACATCCTGGTCCAGGCCGCGACCTCCATGCTGGCGCAGGCCAACAACGCACCTCAGTCCGTTCTCCAGCTGCTCCGCTAAATTTCATCAGCATTCTTGGTTTAATCAGCCAATCGGGCGCGGGAAGAGCCGGTCATGCCGGCTCTTCCCAAAAAACCGGACTGCTTGCTTCAAGTTTGCCCAATCCAAGATCAAGATCCTGCTGAAAGGGGACCCGAAGCCATGAGTTCAGATATGCTCCGCATCACCGGCATTGCGACCGGACTCGATACAGATTCGATTGTTTCCAGCCTGATCCAGGTTGAACAGATGAAGGTCGACCGTGTTTTCCGCCAGAAGGTCCGGATGGAATGGGAGATGGAGGCCAAGACCGCCGTCAATGACGCGATCAAGTCGTTTCGCAACACCACCATGAGCGTGCTGTCGGACCAGAACCTGTATTCGTCCACCGCATTCAACACCTACAAGGTAACCCTGGACTCGGACACCCGATCTGTCGAGATCAGCGCCGGCGCCAACGCCGAGGCGCAAAGCCATACCATTGACTCGATCACCCGGATCGCCACCGCGTCGGCCGCTGAAAGCACAGCCCTGTCCACCGGATCCGGTCTGGACAAATCCGCGGCGCTTCAGGACCTGGCTTTATCCACTCCGCTGGTTTTCGGCGGTGCAGAATCCGACGAAATCTCATTTTCAATCAACGGCTCCACCTTCACCTTCAACAACACCGATACCCTGGCCGACATGCAAAGCGAGATCAACGCGAGCGACGCGGGCGTCAGGGTCATTTACAGCGAATTATCCGACAAGCTGACCATCCGTTCAACCGATAAGGGGTCCGGCTCGTCTGTCAATATCACCAACATCACTGGCAACGCCTTCGGCACCGGCTCGGCCTTCGGGATCGAGACCGGCGACTTTGCAAACGGCCAGGATGCCGTTTTGTCAATTGACGGCTACGCCGTCACCAAGTCCGACAACACCTTCACGATCGACGGCCTGACGTATACCCTCAAGGCAGCCTCGGCCGACCCGATCGACTTCGCGGTCGAGCGCGACCTGGACACAGTCGTTGACCGGATCCAGGGTTTTGTGTCCGAATACAATGACTTGGTCGCCATCCTCCAGACCGCGATTGCCGAAGAGGCGGACAGCGACTTCTATCCGCTGACGCTGGCCGAAAAGGAAGCGATGAGCGAGGATGAGATCTCATCCTGGGAGATGCGGGCCAAGCTGGGCACGCTGCAAAATGACCGAAACATCCAGAACCTTTTGACCGGCATGCGCCGCATGCTCTATGACACGGTGTCCGGCACCGGGCTGTCCCTCAACGATATCGGGATCAAGACCATCTCCTATTACGATGGCGCCAAGATCATGCTGGATGAGACCCAGCTTCGCGCCAGGCTGACGGATAACCCGGACCAGGTGATGAACCTGTTCATCCAGACATCCGACACCGACACCTACGACGAGATGGGGCACCTGGCCCGGCTGGGCGATGTGCTGTCAGACTATACCGGCATCTATTCCCGGGCGACGGCCGAACAGGAGATCAGCCGGGTGGCCAACCGGATATCCGATCTGACCGAGCGGATGTACGACAAGGAAGACGCCCTGTACAAGAAATACGCCGCGATGGAATCCGCGATCGCGACCTTGAATTCGCAAAGCAGCTGGCTGTCCAGCCAGTTCCTGTAAAGAATATTTTGGCAAAGGAGACAGACCCCATGAATCTTGGAAACGGCTACGCCAAATACCGTGAACAGAGCATCCTGACCGCCGGCCCCGGCGACCTGGTCGTCATGCTCTACGACGGCGCCCTGAAGCAGCTGAGAATCGCGATCGCCGCCCTGGCCGACGATGAGGGCCATCCGAAGAACCCGGAGCAGGCCAGCCAGGCGCTGATCCGTGCCCAGGACATCATCTGCGAGCTGATCCAGGGGCTGGATTTTAGCTACGAGATCTCGAACGAGCTGCTGGACCTGTACGACTACTTCAACCACGAGCTGATCCAGGCCAACATCAAGAAGGACTGCCAGCTGATCGAATCGATCTACGAACTGATCGCGGGGCTGCGCGAGACCTGGGCCGAAGCGGTGCAGATCTGCCGCAAGGAACAGTCTGTCGCGGTCGGCGGCTGAACCCAAAGCGATGGATGAGGATCTGAAAAAACTTCAGGCCCTGACCGAGCAGGCGATGCTGGCCGTCGACGGCGAGGACATCGCCGGATTGACCGGGCTGATCGCCGAGCGCCAGGCCCAGATGGACCTGATCGACGCCAGGCGCGCCCAGGGCGAGTGCTTCTCCCGGGACAGCCTGCAGCTGCTCGGGGAACTGGCAGAAACAGACCGCCAGCTGCGCGCCAGGGCGGAGGCGCTGCTCGAATCGTATCGGAAAAACCTGCAGATGGTCCGGCGCTTCCAGAAGGTCAAGGGCTACGAGCCCTATACCGATCCGGCACGCCATCTGGATATTCGCGAATAACAAAAACGCTAAGGAGATTGAGACATGAAAACAGTATTGGTGGTCGACGATGCGGCCTTCATGAGGGTCACGATTAAGAACATGCTGGAGAAAAACGGCTTCTCGGTCGTCGGTGAAGCCGAAAACGGCCAGGTGGCGGTCAGCAAGTATCACGAGCTCAATCCGGATATTGTCACTATGGATATCACCATGCCGGAGATGGACGGGCTTTCGGCCCTGAAGGCGATCATGCAGATTGACGGCCGGGCGACGGTCATCATGATGACAGCGATGGGTCAGCAGGGCATGGTCAAGGAAGCAGTCATGTCGGGCGCCAAGGGCTTCATTGTCAAGCCCTTCAAGGAAGAGACCGTCGTCGCCGCGCTCGCCAAGCTCTAGGGCAGATGAGGAGATAAAGACATGGCCGACAAGAAAACAGTGAGCCGCGAGCCCATGCTGGAGATGTTCATTTTCGAGACCCAGCAGCTCTTGGAGCAGCTCGAGGACATCCTGATCGAAAGCGAGAAGATCAACCTCTTATCGACCGAATCGGTGAACGAGGTTTTCCGGATCATGCACACCATCAAGGGCGCAGCCGCCATGATGATGTATGATTCGATCGCCAGCCTGACCCATGCGGCCGAGGATATCTTCGCCGTCATCCGCCAGGCCGCCAAGCCACTGTCGGACATCTCCGAGCTGGCTGACGCCGTGCTCCAGGTATCGGACTTCATCAAGGGCGAGATCGTCGTCATCGAAGACGGTGGCCAGCCGGGGGCCCTGCCGGGTGAGCTGGCTGAACGGCTTAAGGTGCTGCTGGCGCACTATGCCAGCGCCAAGCCGGCCACGGACAAAGTTTCCCAGCCCGCGCAGCCGGTATCCGCGCCTCAGGAAGCCAGCCCGCACAAGGCCTGCCCGCCTGAGCAGAATACGGACGCGGCACGCTTCCGGGCGCGCATGTTCTTCGAGGACGGCTGCCAGATGGAAAACATGCGGGCGTTCACCGTGGTGCACAACCTGAAGCCCCATGTCTGCGAGCTGAGCTATGAACCGGCGGACATCGATGTCAATGAGAACAGTTCCGGCCAGATCCGGGAAACCGGCTTCAGCCTGACCTTCTGTTCGGAAGAGGACCCGGAAGTCCTCTATGCGCTTTTGGACCAGACGCTGTTTCTCGAACGCTTGGAATTCGAACAGGATGAACCAGCAATGACCCGTCCGGCCGATGAACCGCCGGGCCAGCAAAAGGGCGTGCCCCCAACAACGCAGCCCGAAACAGTTGTCTCAACAGCCGCGCCGGTCACAAGCGGCAGGCCGCAGAGCATCATCTCGATCAACATCACCAAGCTCGACCAGCTGATGGACCTGGTCGGCGAGCTGGTCATCGCCGAGGCGATGGTGACGCGCAGCCCTGACCTGGACGGTCTGGAGCTGGACCAGTTCGCCAAGTCCGCCCGGCAGCTGGGCAAGCTGACCGATGAACTGCAGGATATCGCCATGTCGATCCGCATGGTCCCGGTCGCGCCGACCTTCTCCAAGATGCAGCGCATCATCCGGGATATGAACCGGAAGCTCGGCAAGTCAGTCGAGCTGGTGACGGCCGGCGAAGAGACCGAAATCGACAAGAGCATCATCGACCGGCTGTCGGATCCGCTGATGCACCTGATCCGCAACAGCCTCGACCACGGGATCGAAACGCCCGAAGCGCGGCGCAAGGCCGGCAAGCCGGATAAGGGGACTGTCCGCCTGGAAGCCAAAAATTCCGGCGGCGATGTCTGGATCACGATCCGGGATGACGGCAAGGGCCTGGACCGTGACAAGATCCTGGACAAGGCGCGGCGCCAGAACCTGCTCAAGAAGCCGGCCGAGGACTATACCGACAAGGAGATCTACAGTTTCATCTTGCTGCCCGGATTCTCGACCAAGGAGGAGGTCTCGGAGTTTTCCGGCCGCGGCGTCGGCATGGACGTGGTCCGGGAGAACATCGAGCAGGTCGGCGGCCAGATCAGCCTGGACAGCCAGGCCGGACAGGGCACTACCATCTCGATTCGCATCCCGCTGACCCTGGCGATCCTGCAGGGCATGCATGTCAAGGTCGGACAGACCAGCTTCATCATTCCGACCACCACCATCCGCGAGACCTTCCGCGCCAAGCCGGAGCAGGTCATCCATGACACCGAAGGCCACGAGATGATGATGATCCGGGGCGAATGCTTCTCGATCAGCCGGCTGCACCAGCATTTCAACCTCGAGCCCAAGGTCGAAAGCCTGACTGACGGCATCATCGTCGTGGTCGAGGATTCGGACCGTGCGCTGTGCCTGTTCGCGGACGAGCTTCTGGGCGAGCAGCAGGTCGTGGTCAAGCCGCTGCCGGCCTATATCAAGAAAGCCAAAAGCCTGGCCGGATGCACCATCCTCGGGGATGGATCCATCAGCCTGATACTCGATATCCGTGATTTGACTGAGAACCACTAGGAGGAACGAGACTATGACACAGAAGGTTTACGACGAAGAGATCGGCGGCGAAGACACCCAGAAGGGCAAATTTCTGACCTTTGCCATCGGCGAGGAGTGCTACGGCATCGAGATCAGCTATGTGACCGAGATTATCGGCATCCAGCCGATCACGGCCGTGCCGGAGGTGCCGCGCTATGTCAAGGGCATCATCAACCTGCGGGGCAAGATCATCCCGGTGATCGACATCCGCCTGAAGTTCAGGAAGGAAGCGGTGCCCTACGATGACCGCACCTGCATCGTGGTGGTGGACATCGAAGAGCTGTCGGTCGGCCTGATCGTCGACAATGTCGCCGAGGTCATCGACATCCCGGACGAGAACATCGTGCTGCCGCCGGATTCCAAAACGGGCTTTCACAACCGCTACATCAAGGGCATCGGCAAGGTCGAAGATGACGTCAAGCTGCTTTTGGACTGCAACAAGATCTTGAGTGACGAAGAATCAGATATCATCGAAGCAATCGCCTGACAACAAATTCCTGTGCGCAGGGACGCCACAACAACAGGAGGAGGACTCTGGACATGAAATGGTTTCAAAACAGAAAGATCGGCACCCAGCTGATCGCAAGCTTCATCATCGTAGCCCTGATCGCCGGCCTGACCGGCGGGATCGGCATCTATGCCATCTCGAACCTCAACGGTGCCAACAAGGCTCTGTACGAGGAGTCGACTCTGTCGGTTGACAAGGCTAGCGAGATCATGCACTTGTTTTTATCGACCGAAGTCAAGATCCGGGACGCGGTGCTGGTCGACGCCAAGGAGCAGATCAACGAGCTGCTGACCGAGATCGACCAGAACCAGGCCGAACTGCAGATTGTCGTCCGCGAGATGGACGACATGATCGCGGATCCTCTGATCAGAGAATCGCTGGATGCCTACAAGGCTGACATGGCTGCCTATGACGATGCTTTGACCAACATTTCCGGCATGGCCCGAAACAATGTCGACACCCAGGCCCTGATGAAGATCACCAGCACCCTCGAGCCGATCAGCGCCCGCAATACCGAGAACATTGAAACCCTGATCACCGGCATCAAGGCGCAAGCGGCCCTGCGTTCGGCCGAAAGCCAGGACCTCGGGATACTCCTCGGAATAGTCATGGCTGGCACCGTTCTCGCAGCCATTATCCTCTCGATCCTGATCGGCATCCTGATCTCGAGAATGATCGGAAAACCGATCAAGAAGAGCCTGGAGATGCTGGAGGAAATGACCAAGGGGCGCCTCAATAGCCGTCTCAACCTGGGCCGCACGAACGAGATCGGCCAAATGGCCGAAAACCTCGACCGCCTGGCCGACTACCTGCAAAATGTCATCATCGCCGCCATGAACAAGATATCCAGAGGCGACATCGACATCCAACTCGAAGTCTACGACGACCTGGATGAGATCACACCGGCGCTGAAGACCACGGTCGAGACCATCGACGATCTGCTCAAGAAGACGATCGGCATGGTTGACGCCGTCGCCCAGGGCGATATGCAGACCCGCATCGACGTCGCCGGCCTGCAGGGGGACTGGCAGCGTCTCGGCAAGGGCGTCAACTCGATCCTCGACGAGATTTCGGCACCGGTTTCCGAAGCCTCCATGGTCATGACGAAAATGGCGGAAGGCAACCTCAAGATCCGCATCACCGGCGACTACAAGGGCGATCATGATACATTCATCAAGCAGCCCTTCAATGCCGCCCTGGAATCGCTCTCGTCCTATGTCGATGAGATCTCCAGCGTGCTGACCAACATGGCCAATTCCGACTTCCAGCAGGAGATCCAAAACGACTACCCCGGCGACTTCGCGCCGATCAAGACATCCCTGAACCTGATCATCGACACCTTCAACAAGGTCCTTTACCGCCTGGCGACATCCGCCGAGCAGGTGTTCGCCGGTGCCCGCCAGGTGTCGGACGGCAGCCAGGCCCTGGCCAGCGGCGCGACCGAACAGGCCGGCTCGATCGAGCAGCTGACCGCCTCGATCAGCGACGTCGCGGACATGACCCGGCAGAACGCCCTGAGCGCCAACGAGGCTAACGAACTGGCGTCCAAGACACAGAACAGCGCGAAATCGTCCAACCAGCAGATGAAGGATATGCTCGAGGCGATGGATGAGATCAATGTCTCGTCCAAGAATATCTCGAAGATCATCAAGGTCATCGACGACATCGCCTTCCAGACCAATATCCTGGCCCTGAACGCTGCGGTTGAAGCCGCCCGGGCAGGCCAGCACGGCAAGGGCTTCGCAGTGGTCGCAGAAGAGGTCCGGACCCTGGCGGCCAGATCCGCCAGCGCGGCCAACGAGACCACTGGCCTGATCGAGGGCTCGATCAAAAAGGTCGAGCTGGGTACCAAGCTGGCCAACGAGACCGCTACCTCGCTCGATAACATCCTGGTCGAGATCGCCAAGTCGACCGAGCTGATCAGCCAGATCGCCGAATCGTCGGACGAGCAGGCGAGCGCGATCGGCGAGATCAACGAGGGCGTCGACCAGGTCTCCAAGGTGACACAGTCCAACTCGGCGACCGCGGAGCAGAGCGCCGCGGCCAGCGAGGAGCTGACCGGCCAGGCGGATATCCTCAAAGCCATGATCGAGCAGTTCAAGCTCAAAGAACAATCCAAGCGAATCAAGAAAGAGACATTCGACGAGGACAACTCCTATGAAGACGATCCTGAGCCTGGGCTGGAAGTGGAAAAAATGGACCCGCCCGCTGACCAATCACCTGATGCCGGACAACAACCCATCCTGGCGGCTGTTCGGCCAAAGATTAATCTGACCGACGACGAATTCGACAAATTCTGAGCACAAGAAGCAGGTGACGAACCGGATGATCAGTATCAGCGACAAGGATTTCGAGACCCTGGTGGGGTATATGCACCAGACGTTCGGGATCAACCTTCAGAAAAAACGCAACCTGATCGAAGGGCGGTTGGGCGGCCACGTGGATGAACAGGGCTTCAAAGACTATGGCGCCTACATCAGCCACGTGCTGTCCGACACATCCGGCCAGCGCCTGACGGAACTGGTCAACCGCCTGACCACCAACCACACGTTCTTTTTACGCGAGGCGGCCCATTTCGATCTGCTCAAGCGCCAGATCCTGCCGCAGCTGGTCCGCTCGGCTAAAAACAAGGAGATCCGGACCTGGAGCGCCGGCTGCTCGTCCGGCGAGGAGCCCTATACGCTGGCGATGGTGCTGCATGACTATTTCGGCACGCAGAAGGCGTTGTGGGACACCCGGATCCTGGCGACCGACATCTCCCGGAAGGT
Source organism: uncultured Saccharofermentans sp. (assembly GCA_963675845.1). Lineage (GTDB taxonomy): Bacteria > Bacillota > Clostridia > Saccharofermentanales > UBA5734 > UBA8949. Next base: position 2,153,701 of record OY776634.1, read on the forward strand.
GCTGGACAAGGCGCGCCAGGGCCGGTATCCGGCGCAGGCCAGGGAGATGCTGCCGGAGAGCTGGCAGCAGCGCTACATCCGGGACCTCGGGACCGGCGAGATCGAGCTGGTGCCGAAAATCCGGGAAGACGTCGTCTTTCGGTCTTTGAACCTGATCCAGGACCGTTATCCGCTGAAAGGTCGGTTCCACCTGATCTTTTGCCGAAATGTCATGATCTATTTCGACAAGCCGACCAAGCGCGAGCTGGTCCGGCGGCTGTATAACCTGACCGAGCCCGGCGGCTACCTGATGATCGGGCACGCCGAATCGATCGGCCGCGAGGAAACGGACTACTGTTATGTCCAGCCGGCCGTCTACCAGAAGCCCTGCCGCTGATTTCAAATGATTTGAGGTATAGACCCGCATGAATAAACGCCGAATCAAGGTCCTGGTTGTGGATGACTCGATGCTGTTTCGCGAGACGATCGCCAAAGGACTCCGGGAGGACCCGATGTTCGAGGTGGTCGGAACGGCGTCGGATCCGTTCGATGCCCGGGACAAGATCGAACAGCTTGATCCGGATGTCTTGTCGCTGGATGTCGAGATGCCGAAGATGAACGGGATCGAGTTCACCCGGCGGCTGATGCCGCAGCACCCGATCCCGATCGTTGTTGTCTCGGCCGTCAGCGCCAATGTATTCGACGCGATGGCCGCCGGCGCGGTGGATTTCGTCACCAAGCCGGGGATCGGCAGCGAGAACGGCATCGAGCGATTGATCCGCGAGCTGTCGATCAAGCTGAAAATCGCAGCCAGCGCGAGACTGAAGACCGGACAGGAAACCGAGCGCCCCAGGTCCGCATCCACCAGCCATACCCGCGGCGCCTGCCGCCTGATCGCCATCGGTGCCTCGACCGGCGGCACCGAGGCGGTCGCGGCGCTGCTCAAGGCCCTGCCGGCCGACATCCCGCCGGTGGTCGTTGTCCAGCACATGCCGCCGGTGTTTACTAAACTGTTCGCCGAACGCCTGGACCAAACCTGCCCGCAGCAGGTGGTCGAGGCGCAGGACGGCCAGCCGGTCCAGCCGGGGACGGTGTATATCGCGCCCGGCGGTCTGCATATGACCGTTATCCGGAAGCGCGGGCAGTTGACGATCTCGTGCCTCGAGGGCGACAAGGTCTCCGGTCACTGCCCATCGGTCAACGTCCTGTTTGATTCAATTCTCGAACTGGGCCAGGTGGCCTCCGGTACGATCGGCATCCTGCTGACCGGGATGGGCAAGGACGGCGCGGAAGGCCTTTTGAACTTGAAGCGGGGCAATGCGCTGACGATCTGCCAGGACGAGGCCACGAGCGTGGTCTTCGGTATGCCGGCCCAGGCGATCCGGCTGGGCGCGGCCTGCGAGGTTCTGCCGATCGGGCGGATCCACGAGCCGATCCTGGCCTCGATCCGGGAATAAGGCGCCAAACCAGAAAAACAACAACGATGGGGTATTGAACATGACGATGCAGCCCGAAATCAATCAGCAGAGCCTGGCTAAAATTCTGGAGGATGTCCTTTTGCATGCCCGGGATGTCGTCTTCTGCTGGTCGAAGCGGGATGTGTCCAGGCACCTGGCCTGCAGCGGCAGCATCCGGGATGTCCTGGGGTTTTTGCCAAGCGAGATCGCGTCCCCCGGCGACTTCGGCGACAATGTCTATTACGCCGACAAGGCCAAGGTCCAGGATGCCCTGCGCGACATCCAGACCGGCGAGGAGGAGCCGCGGCTTGTCGAGCACCGTCTGATCACCGGCTCAGGCGACATCCGCTGGGTCCGGACCTGTGTCCGCCAGATCCTGCCGGACTGGCTGGGCCATGAGCTGATCGTCCTGACCGTGACCGACATCGACGAGGAGAAGCGCTACAAGAACCGGCTCCGCGAGAAGACCTACCGCGACCCCCTGACTGGCCTGCCCAACCGGGCCATGCTCGAGTACAAGCTCCAGGCGTTCATGGAGTCGGTACAGCGCAACGGCAAGCACCTGGCGCTGATCCACCTCGACCTCGATAACTTCAAGACCTTCAACGAGCAGTACGGCTACGGCTTCGGCGACGGGATCCTCAGGCAGATCGGCGATGTTCTGCTGGCCGAACTCCCGGTCGATACCGCGGTCTTCCGGGTCGGCGGCGATGAATTCATGCTGCTGATCAAGAACCTCGACAACCGGACCGATCTTGAGCAGATCATGCAGAACATCATGAACTGCCTGAAGTCATCGATCGACGAGCAGGGCCAACAGGTCACCATCCAGGCCTCGGCCGGCATCGCGATCTACCCGGATGACTCGGACAATACGGACGACGTGCAGAACAACGCCATGATCGCCTTGAAGAAGGCCAAGGAGCACGGCACCGGCCACTGGTGCTACTTCAACCCGATCCTCAAGGTCGACCAGATTCGGAGAGCCGATCTCGAGAAGCGGCTGCGCCGCGCGATCGACCAGCGCGAGTTCTACCTGGTCTACCAGCCGCAGCTGGATACGCTCACGCAGCAGATCTCCGGCATCGAGGCCCTGATCCGCTGGAACGATCCGGAGCACGGCCTGGTCTCGCCGGCGGATTTCATCCCGCTGGCGGAAAGTTGCGGCCTGATGATCCCGATCGGGGCATTTGTCCTGGAGACGGCTTGCCTGCAGCAGATCAACTGGATTGCCCAGGGCATCCCGGTCGTGCCGATTGCCGTCAACATCTCGACCGACCAGATCCGCGATCCGCATTTCTTCCCCAACCTGAGAAGAACCCTGGCCAAGACCGGCCTGCCGCCGGAGCTTCTGGAGCTGGAGATCACTGAGAGCCTGTTTCTGGAGTCCTCCGACATTGTGCGCGAGCTGTTTGCCAAGATCCGGAGCCTGGGCATCCGCATCGCGCTGGACGATTTCGGCTCCGGCTATTCCTCATTGACCTACCTCAAGAACTTCCAGCTCGACCGCCTGAAGATCGACCGCACCTTCATCCGCGACATGAAGCTCGAATCGGTCGAAACCGCGATCACCGGCACCATTGTCACGCTGGCTCATATCCTGGAGCTGGATGTCGTCGCCGAAGGCGTGGAGACCAAAGAGCAGTATGACTACCTGAAGAAGGTCGGCTGCAACAACGTGCAGGGGTATTTCTTCCACAGGCCGCTGTCTGAGCCAAAGATCCAGCGGCTGTTGAAAACTCAGCCGCTCTTGGAGCAGACCGTCCGCAAGAGGAAGAAACGATGAAGCAGCAAGACATCTCAATCGGCACACGCCTCGAGATCTGGCCGCTGACCGAGCTGTCGGAGCATGAGCCCCAACCGGCAGCGACCTTGGTCAGCCAGGTGATCGAGGGCGGGCAGAACCAGACGATGAGCATCGCGATCCCGAGCCGCGGCGCCAATCTGGTCACCTGGCCGCTCGGTCAGCGATTCCGGATGGCTTTCACCGAGCCCAATCAGTGCTGCTGGACGCTGGACGGCGAGATCGAAGAGCAGATCGTCATCGACAAGGTGCGATGCTACAGAATCGCCATCCAGGGTGAGCCGGTCCGCCAGCAGCGAAGAGACTGGTTTCGGCTGCCGGTCAGCCTGGCCATGTCATTCAGGTTTCACGAGGCAAAAGATACGGACCGGGACGCGGCGCAGCAGCCGGAGGAAGATATCCCGGCCTTTTCCGGCATGACCCGCGACATCTCAGGCGGCGGCGCATCGTTTGTCACAGACATGAAGCGGCTGGACTGCAAACTTTTGGATATTGAAATTCCGTTAAGATCCGACCGCGTGATCCGGGCCAAGGGACATATTGTCCGAAAGGAAGTCCTGAACGAGCAGCCCAGGCGCTCCCACATCGCGATCCAGTTCACCGAAATCTCCCGCGGCGACCAGGATGACCTGGTGCGCTTCGTGTTTCGCGAGCAGGTGAGAGCCCGCAAGGTCGGCGGGTAGGGCGGTTGTCAAACAGGGCGGAAAAACGGGAGACACAAGGAAAACTGGATTGGTAAACAGTAATATTCTGGTTAAAAAGACATGGGATACTTTGCAGTTTGACTACAAATTTAGTCAATCAATTGACAATCAAAGTAATTGAGTCATACAATGGGGTCTGAATAGGGTTTAGTCGGGCCTTGATAAAGGATGGCAAGGCTGGCAATCCCAAATCCAGGGAAAACTCAATTTTGATATGCTTGTCATCAAAGGATAGGAAGTGTCACCGTTGAAGCATTTAGGTCAAAACCGCAGGATTCCGATTTCAAGAAGGCTGTTGCCGATCTTTGATTTTCTGATTCTGCTTTTTTCAATTGTTGTCTCGTTCTGGCTCGCCTACGGCGATGTCAAGTGGCCCCGGCTGGGCGAGGTCTTTCTCCAGATTATCTTCCCCTCCGCGATCTGCGGCCTGATCATCTTCGAGTTTATCGGGCTGTACCGCCAGCTCTGGCGGTTTGCCACCATTCTCCAGTACATCTACCTGGCTGCCGGCACGCTGCTGCAGACCACATTCTACTACCTGATCGGCTTGCTGTTCCCCAATCCGCCGCGGCACGGCTACTATGTCGTCTTCTGGATGACCAGCTTCATCCTGATGACCGCGCTCCGCGTCGCCTACCGGATTATCTTCAACTATGAGCTGTATCACCTTGCCAAGGCGTATCATCGCTTCAGGGCGAGATTTCACAACCGCCGCGCGAAGGAGAATCTGACAAGGGTTTTGATCATCGGGGCGTCGCGCACGGCCAGCAAGATCATCCGCGAGATGCGCGAGACGAGATCCGGCTACCTGCCGGTCGCGATCATCGACGACGACCGCGAAAAGCTCGACTGCTCCGTCATGAACGTGCCGGTCATCGGCGACCGCAGACACCTCTATGAGGCGGTCGACAAGTACAGCATCCAGGAAGTGATCATGGCGATCCCCAACGCCGAGCACAATGTGATCATCGACTACACCGAGATGTGCCGCTTGATCAATGTCAAGCTCAAGATCATGCCGGGCATCCAGGACCTGATCGACGGCAAGATCAGCCTCGACATGATCAAGGACGTCGCGATTGAAGACCTGCTGGGCCGCCAGGAGATCGAGTTCGACGACGAGGGCCATACCGTATACCTCAAGGACAAGGTCGTGCTGGTTACCGGCGGCGGCGGATCGATCGGATCCGAGCTCTGCCGCCAGATCGCCAAGGCCGGGCCGAAGCGGCTGATCATCTTCGATATCTACGAGAACAACGCCTTTTCGCTTCAGCACGAGCTGCTGGCCAGCCACAAGGATGGTCTGGATCTTAAGATCCTGATCGGGTCGGTGCGCGACACGCATCGCCTGGATGAAGTCTTCGCGCAGCACAAGCCGGACATCGTGTTCCACGCCGCCGCGCACAAGCACGTCCCCCTGATGGAGGACAGCCCGGGCGAGGCGGTCAAGAACAACATCGGCGGCACCTACAACGTCGCGGACGCGGCCGGCAAGTTCAAGTGTGAGCGCTTCGTCCTGATCTCAACCGACAAGGCGGTCAACCCGACCAACAAGATGGGCGCGACCAAGCGTATCGCCGAGATGGTGATCCAGACTATGAACCGGGTCCATCCGCACACCCAGTACACGGCCGTGCGTTTCGGCAATGTCCTGGGCTCCAACGGCTCGGTGATCCCGATCTTCAAGGAGCAGATCCGCCGCGACCGGAAAATTACAGTCACCCATCCGGACATCACAAGATTCTTCATGACCATTCCGGAAGCCTCCAGGCTGGTGATCAAGGCCGGCTCGTACAAAGCCCAGGACAGAGACGACAGCCATACGTATGTTCTCGACATGGGCGAGCCCGTCAAGATCCTGGATCTGGCCAAGGCCCTGATCCTCCTGTCCGGCCTGGAAGTGGACCGCGACGTCAAGATCGAGTTCACAGGCCTCAGACCCGGCGAGAAGATGTACGAAGAGCTGTTCTACGACAAAGAAGACATGACCAGAACGGAAAACGAGAAAATCTTCAAGATCAAGCCGGGGTACGATCCGACCAAACTGATCACTGAGCTCGAAGAACTCCAGTCCCTGATCGGCTGGATGAACCCGGAGTTCGACCGGATCACCATCTGGATTTTAGAACACCAGGCCAAGCCGCAGATCACCATGAAGCCGGTCACCAAAAAGTCCAACAAGATCCTGGCGGAAATCTCATGACGACAACCCCTCAAAAATCCTTCTGCCTCTTTTGCCGCACCGGTCAGGAGCAGGCCATCGCCGATCGGATCAACGAGGAATACACCCAACTCCAGGCGATCGCCCCGACCAAGGTGCTGCCGGAAAAGCTCAAAGGACAATGGCGAAACCGACCCAAGACCTTGCTCCCGGGCTACATCTTCCTCTACACGGACGATGAGGTCCCCCACGACCTCAGACACAAGACCAACCATACCTACAGACTACTGGAGTACGAAAGAGGCGTCAGGACCCTCATAGGGCCGGACGCCGACTATGCCATGTGGCTCCTCCGCCACCAGGGACAGATCCAGCCGTCCAGGATCCTGGCCATCGGGGAGCACGTGAAGGTCATCGACGGCCCGCTCATGGACTTCCAGGGCAGGATCAAGAAGATGGACAGGCACAAGCGACGCATCTGGGTCGAATTCGACTTCGACAGCCAAAAACGCACCATATCCATCGGGGCGGAATACCTCTCAGACCCCAAACAGGCCGACCCGTTCCAAAGACAAATAACAAGCACCATCCCCCAAATGTAAACATTACACAACAAGGCTTGCGAGCCCAAAGCAAAAAGGGGTAGAATAACAACAGTGTTCAAAAATTGAACACGACAGAACAACACAACCCAGAGGTGAAAACATGACACCCGACCAACCCACCGAACAGGACAAGGATCTGATCATCCTGACCGAAATCGAGGCCAACCAGGACATCTCGCAGCGCGAGCTGGCCAAACGGACCGGCCTCTCTTTGGGTTCGGTCAATATTCTCCTCAAAAAGATGGCAAGAGAAGGCCTCATTAAGATGGAGTCCATTCCGGCCAACCGGGTCATCTACATGCTAACCCCCATGGGCATCGCCGAAAAGGCGGCCAAGACCATCCGCTACATCCGCCACCACTACAAAATGATCCAACAGACCGAGAACCAGATCGCCGATCAGATCCGGAAATATAGCAAGTCCAACAAGATCGTCTACCTGGTTGAACCCGAAGGGGAACTGGCAGACCTGTTACAGGGCGCACTTGAGACCTGCAGACAGGAAAATCTCAATACGCCGATTGTCATGATCCGCCCGGACGAGGCACTCAAGCAAGATAACCTCGAACACAAGGACAATGCCGTCATCCTCTACCTGCCGGATGACTACTTGACCAAAAGCCGACAGCAGGCTACCAGCATCCCGATGCACAGCCTACTGGGTAACTAAAAGACACAGCTCCTAACCTTCTGATCTGACGCCTGCGTGCGCAAAGAGGAGGGGTGGGATACAGACAGGGCCTGGCCAACCGAGCAGCTATTCTGCTCGGTTGGCCAGGCCCTGTCTGGGTTTCAAGAAAGATGACGGGTGAGTTTGGGGGATTGGGTATTGCTTGTTGGAGGGTAAGGCGTGAAGTTAGCGGTGATATTTTGAGCGTAGCACACCTATTGCAAGTTTGTGCGATAGGCACAGACTGTCACTGTTTCTGGGTTAGACACAGTGGTGAGGCACTTGAGCAAAGTGAATCGATTGATGCGATGAACGAATTTGACTGATATAGGACTAAAGTACGACGGTAAGAAAGTCAGCAAGATGAAAACTTGCAAAATAGCATAAACAACGAACAAACAAGGTAGGTTGGGATTAGATGATAATGAATGGACGTCGAGGTTTTACGTTAATTGAGCTTATCGCAGTTATTGCGATTCTCGGAATTCTAGCAAGTATTATTAGTTTAGCTATTTCAGGGTTCGTAAAATCGAGCAGACAGCGAGTGTGTGAAATCAACAGCATACAGATTGAAAAGTTGTATGGTGCGGAGCTTGCCCTAACGGGGGCTGATCATTCAGACAGCCTGTTTAATCAATTTGTTGAACAATATGGTGACTGCTGTCCGACTGGCGGGTTGTATTCATTCGTTGACAATAGCGTTGTCTGCAGTATCCATACTGAAGAATCTGTAGGTGAGTCTGAAGTTGAGGGAGTTCCGTATTTGTAAGAATTTGGTTCGGTTATAGACAAGGGTAGTCGTGCTATAAAATCTTCAACCGAAGTATTGTGATCATTGAAGATGCATGAGAGAGGATCTGGTAGTTTTGTGTTTGAGTGGATTAGACGACGTGAGTATCTTGAAAGAATGAAAACACAATATATTGTGGCTCAAAAATATTTGACTACCATATGTTGCATAAAACACATCCTTTCACCATAATCGGGCGCGACGTGAGTATGCTCTTAGAATAACTATATATAGTAGGTTTAAAAATTCGGAACACAATATGTAGAAACGAAAAACTGTAATTTGTAATTAACTCGAAAAGATAATTACAGGCTTAAGGCCAGTAAAATCAAGGCTTTCAGAGATTTTGTAATTTGTAATTAAGAATTCGCCAAACTTTTTATGTATTTAACGCCGATTCGACGTGAGTATGGTGAAAAGATAACAAGATATAGTATAGAACGAGAGTTCGCATACAATATGCTGCATAGGCATTTTTCAAAAAAGTGGTAGATAGAAAATCATCGACCACCGCTGAAAGTCAGTAAAATCAAGGGTTTCAGAAGATGGTGGTAGATGGTGGTCGATAAAAACACAAACTTTTATGTATTTAAGACCCAATCGACGTGAGTATGGTGAAAGGATAAAGAGGCTGTAAGGCAGTGGTAGCAAGGGTTTTAGAGGTTGATATATCAGGGTGAATGTTACAGTAGCATTACACGTAGTCTCATCCAATCAAAACATAGAATTATGCAATATATAGTGCTTGAAATCAATCAAATCACTACATATAGATCAAAAAATAAGGTGTTCTATACACCTCAAACATACATAAACAAAGCAGGAGGAACTATCATGGTTTACTTAAAAATCAAAAGATTAATAGATATCATACTTTCAACACTCGGACTTATCATTCTATCTCCTGTTTTTTTAGTACTCATTATAGCAATCAAGATTGACTCCCCTGGACCTGTTCTCTTTAAACAGAAAAGAGTTGGGATTCATAAGAGTCATTTTCATATATTGAAGTTTAGAACCATGAGAATTGATACGCCTAAGGACACGCCAACACATTTATTAGAGAATCCGGATCAGTGGATTACGAAGGTAGGTAAATTCCTACGTAAAACATCTCTGGACGAGCTACCTCAAATCATCAATATCTTTAAGGGTGAGATGAGTATCATTGGTCCAAGACCTGCGCTTTGGAATCAGTATGACCTGATTGAAGAAAGAGACAAGTATCATGCTAATGACGTGCCGGTTGGGCTTACAGGCTGGGCGCAGATTAATGGTAGGGACGAATTGCCTATAGAAGAAAAGTCTAGGTTGGATGGGGAATACGTTAAAAAAAGAAGTCTTTGGTTTGACCTTATATGTTTCATAGGGACTTTTACAGCTGTTCTTAAGAGCAAAGGTGTCATCGAAGGTGGAACTGGAGTTATTGCAAAGATGACTAAAGATAAAGAAGAGAAAAAAGGTTCGAGTCATTCCAACTTATAAGAGGTGAAACGATGAAGCGAGTTCTAATTACCGGAAAAAAAAGTTACATAGGTACATCTCTTGAGAATTGGCTCAAGAGAGAACCTGATAAATATAAAGTAGATACGGTTGATATGAAAGATGGATCATGGAAAGAGAAAGACTTCGGTTCATATGATGTCGTGTTTCATGTGGCTGGGATAGCACACGTTTCATCTGATCCAAAGATGGAAGACCTCTACTATAAGGTAAATAGAGATCTAACGATTGAAACTGCTGAGAAGGCCAAGGCAGAAGGTGTAAAGCAGTTCATTTTTATGAGCAGCATTATTGTTTATGGTGACAGCAGCAGTAGCAAGCGAGTTATAGATAGAAATACAGTTCCTACGCCAAGTAACTTTTATGGAAATAGTAAGCTACAGGCTGAGGAAGGTATTAAGCATTTAGAAACTGATGAGTTCATGATTGTGGTGCTAAGACCACCAATGATATATGGAAAAGGATCTAAAGGGAACTATCCTAGGTTGGCAAACATGGCTAAGAAGATACCGATATTTCCTAACATCGATAATGAGCGCAGCATGCTTCATATAGATAATCTTTGTGAGTTCATTAAGGTAATGATTGATCATGAAGAGACAGGGCTTTATTTCCCGCAGAACAAAGAGTATGTGAAGACCAGTGAATTGGTAAAGACGATAGCAGAAGTTCATGGGAAGAAGATAATGATGACGGAGGTATTTAATCCTGTGTTGAGGTTGATGTTTAGTATTGGAATTGTGAATAAGGTATTCGGCAATTTGGTTTATGAGAAGTCCATGAGTGACTATGATAAGGCGAATTACCGAATAAGAGATTTTAGAGAATCTATTGAGTTGACGGAGAGTAGGGATTAAATATGGCAAAGAAGGTTCTAATTTTGGTGAACCATGATGTGGTAATTTACAATTTTAGAAAAGAGTTAGTTGGGAGACTATTATCCGATGGAAACCAAGTTGTTATTTCTTCACCTTATGGTGAGAGGATTGATGATTTAGTTGAAATGGGATGTAAGTATATTGAAGCAAAAATTGAACGTCATGGTACAAACCCTCTCAATGAGCTTAAACTTATGAGTTATTATAAGAAAATTATGAGAGATATAAAACCTGATGTTGTTTTGACTTATACAATTAAACCCAATATTTATGGTGGTTTAGCTGCTAAAAAATATGGAATCCCTTATATTGCCAACATAACCGGGTTAGGGACAGCTGTTGAGAAAAAAAGCCTCATGCAGCAAATTACTATTATTCTGTACAAATTAGCTTTCTCAAATATTCAAAGAGTGTTTTTTCAGAATACAGAAAACATGAAGTTTTTCAGAGACAACAATATCGTAGTTAATAAGCATAGATTAGTGCCTGGTTCGGGTGTTAATTTGGATCATTATCAAGTATTAGACTATCCACCTGAAGATACAACAGAGTTTGTTTTTATTTCAAGAATTATGAAAGAAAAAGGCATTGATCAGTACATAGAGGCAGCAGAATACATCACTAAGAAGTATCCAAATACCAAATTTCATGTGTGTGGATTTTGCGAAGAAGCCTATGAAGATATTCTAAGTGATTTGCAAAACAAAAATATTCTCACTTATCATGGAATGATTAGAGATATTAGAGATATATTAATGAAAGCCCACTGTACGATTCATCCAACATACTATCCTGAGGGGTTATCAAATGTACTACTTGAAAGTGCTGCAAGTGGAAGACCAATTATTACTACAGACAGAAGCGGGTGTAGAGAAGTTGTTGATCAAGGAATTAACGGATTCATGATCAAACAGAAGGATAGTAATGATTTAATTGAAAAAGTGGAAAGTTTTTTGAAATTAAGTATTGAAGAAAAAAGGCAGATGGGCTTAGCAGGGAGAGCTAAGGTTGAAGCTGAATTTGATAGACAGATTGTTGTGGATGCATATATTGATGAAATAAATAAAACTAATTAGATGACTGAGGTGTGAAATGAAAAAATATATTAGAGCTTTTATATGCTTAACATACTCACTAATCAAATTTTCAACAATTAAAATTTTTCATTTTAAAGGTTTTACTTTCACAATATATAGCATATTTTCACCTTTAACACAGATTGACTTAGGTAAGAATTCACAATTGAAATTATCAAAAATTGTTAAAGCTAGAAGCGGAGTGAAGTTGAAAGTTAGAGATGGTGCTAAATTGGATATTGGACAAGGAACCTCATTTAATCATGGGTGTATGGTAGTTAGCCACGATGAAATAAAAATTGGTGAAAATGTTCAATTCGGACCCAATGTACTAATTTATGATCATGACCACGATTTCAGAACACAGAATGGATTGAAAAATTTAAAATATTTAAGTTCCCCAGTGTCTATAGGTAATAACGTTTGGGTAGGTGCTAATGTTGTTATTTTAAGAGGAACAGTAATTGGAGATAATTGTGTGATAGGAGCGGGTACAGTTATTAAAGGTAATTTTGAAAATGACACAATAGTGACTAATCATAGAGAAGTAAAATGCAAAAAAATCAATTGAGTGAAAGAAGGTGAGGAATTGCTCGTATCAGTTATAATCACAACCTATAATAGAAATTATGAAATTGTTAAAAGAGCGATTGAAAGCGTGAGAGAACAAACATATAAAAAAATTGAAATTATAGTCACAAACGATACACCAAAAGAAAATAAGTTGTTTCAAGAGGTTAGTACAAATATAAATGAGTATGGAGATCAGATCACTTATATAGCTGAAGGAATAAATCGCGGAGCATGTTATGCAAGAAATTTGGGATTTGAGGTTTCAAAGGGAGATTATGTTGCTTTTTTAGATGATGATGATCTGTGGTCTAAAGAAAAGATTGAAAAGCAGGTTGATATACTAAATAAAACAAAATTTCCAATGGTTACAGTTGGGTTTGAAAGTATTACTTTAAACAATCAAGAACAAGAAATAAAGAAGGAACTTAGAGTAGGGAAAAAAAGTATTTTAAACTTAAATGATATTTTAAAGAAGAATATTATTGGAGGAGCTTCTGCCCCATTAATTAGAAGAGAAGCTTTTATTAAATCCGGAAAGTTTGATATAAACATGCCAGCGGCACAGGACTATGATTTATGGATTAGAATCGCAGAATTAGGTGATGTTTACTATATATCTGAGCCTCTACAAAAATATTATATATATAGTGGCGAAAGGATATCAAATAGCTCAAGTAAGAAAATAAAAGGTTATTCAAAACTGTTGGAAAAATACTCTGAAATTGCATGTAATAATAGAAGCTTTTTCACAAATAAACATATAGTGCTATCTTATCACTACTACAACCTTGAGGATAATGAAAATGGAAAATCTCACTTTTTTTCATCAGTTAAAAGCATACCTACAACAGTGGATTTTGTATATTACGTGCTTAAGATCGTAAAAATTAGACTTTCTAACAAATATAAAAGATAAAGGTGAGACTACAATATGAATGTTTTGGAAATCAACTTAATAATTGTATATGCGATTTCATTTTTTGGTCTTATAAGATCAAAGTATGCGAATAGATTTTTTCTAGTTGTTGCAACTTTATCATTAGTTGTTTTTAATGGATTAAGAAGTGTAAGTGTTGGAACAGACACTATTAGATATTATAAACGATTTAATGAAATCAGTAATGCTAATTCATTGAGTGATTTTTTAAGTATTGATATAGAATTTGGTTATAAGATTAGCCAAAAAATATTCCAAATATTTACTTTGAATTTCAATTATTGGTTACTTATAGTTGCGGCATTTGTGTTTTTTTTATTTGCAAGAGTAATAAGTAAACACTCTAGGAATTATTTTTTGAGTTATTTTCTGTTTATTACACTAGGATACTATGATTTTTCATTTACTGGAATTAGGCAAATAATAGCAATAATTGTAGTGCTTTTTTCATACCAATATATTTTGAGTAAGAATTTTAAGGAATTTTCAATTACTTGTCTCATAGCAGCTTCTTTCCACACTTCAGCATTGTTTTTTTTCCCTATGTATTTTATCTCAAGGATTAAATGGAAAAAAATACATTCAATATTTTTAGTAACTCTGTTGGCTTCAATATATATATTCAGGCTACAAATTGGCGAATTATTAACAGTGGTTTATTATGATGAAGCTTCTAGCATTATGTTAGATAGGTATTCAAGTACGGGTCAGATAGGTGGACTAGCCGTTATGACACTGCTTATACTGGCTTGGGGTATGATATCATACAATCCCTTTAAACATAAAGATCTTGAAAATATTGTGTTGACAAATATCATTTTTGTTTCAGCGATTATTCAAATGATTAGTTCATTTTCATATCTGTTCACAAGGTTGAACATGTATTTTATGATATTTTTAGTTTTATACATTCCTAATGTAATAAAAAACATCAGCAAAACCCCCATAAAGATGAATAAAATAGGAAGTAAAATTTTGCGAAGCATTTATCTAATAGTATTCTTAATAGTATTAACTGTATATTATTTAAATTCAATTAAACTAAACGGATCCAACATTTTACCTTATACTCTTTTCTGGAATTAGCATAATAAGTTAATATTGTTAATATTGCTACAATGATAATAATTCTAATTTTCCTATTAGATGTTTAGAATTAAATATAATTCCTATTATTATTCAATGGGATTTTTAATGGAAAAGTTACTCTATATTTAAGTATTCTTATTTTTTAACTTAGATTCAACAAATAATGTTTTTTTACTTAATATGCAAAGATTAGGAGATGTAAGTGTGATAATAAAAAGAAAAATATTACAAGTGACTGGCTCACTACGGATGGGCGGAGTAGAGAAAGTCGCTATAAATTATTACAAATATATAGATAAAGATGAGTTTGAATTCGATTACTTAGTTTTTGGAGATGAAAAGGGAGATTTAGAATATCAGGTTGAATATTTAGGGGGAAGAGTATTAAGAATACCTCATCCAAGAAAGGGATTAATTGATTTCTATAAAAACATACGTAATATATTAAGAAAAGAAGGGCCGTATGATGTTGTTCATTCTCATCCTCTGTTTATCAGTGGCTTAGTTATGAAAGCAGCATATGAAGAAAAGGTGGCAACAAGGATTGCTCATTCACATAGTGCTAGGGATAATTTAAAGGTATCACTAAAAAAGAAAGTATATAACGTTGCAATGAAATTTTATTTAAAAAAATACTCAAATATTTTTCTGGCATGCAGTGTAAGCGCTGGAAATTACTTGTTTGGAGCTAAGTTTTTTGGACAAAATGGACAAGTCATCAATAATGGTATTGATTTAGAGAAATTTAATTTTGATATTTCAATTAGAAATAAAGTAAGGAACCAGCTTAGGCTTGATAAAAGCTTTGTACTTGGTCACATAGGTAGATTAAGTGATGTAAAGAATCAAACATTTGTATTAGATGTGTTTAACAGAGTAAAACAAAATTACTCAGATTCAAAGTTGATTTTAGTAGGTGATGGACCTGATAAAAGGAAACTTATTAAATATGCCAAAAATCTTGAAATATACAATGATGTAATATTTTTAGGAACACGTGAAGATGCAAATGAATTACTACAAGCTATGGACTTATTACTATTCCCTTCAAAGTATGAAGGACTAGGAATAGCAATATTAGAAGCGCAAGTTGCGGGGTTAAGATGCGTAATATCTGACATAATACCAAAAGAAGTTGATGTTACTTCATTAAATTCTAGATTATCATTAAATGACGATCTTAATAAGTGGGCAGACGAAGTTTTGAAATACAATTGTCTATATGAAAGAGAAAACAAAACTTATGATTTTATAAAAAATCAATATGATATGGATAGCGTTATGCGGAAAATAAGAGAGATTTATACTCTTAATAGTAATAGTATTTTAAATTGATCTCATTATTGTATTATCTGTTGTAATAATTTCGATTCAGGTGAGTTCTTCGGTTGGTATAAAAGTGCCATTAGTAATTACGATTTTTAATCCTTTGTATCATTTAATTGCTTTGTATAAAGAGTTAACGGAATGTAGATGTAATTGGTCAATACTAAATGATAATTGAAGTTAGGGAGGTTCAAATGAAGAAAATAGGAATTTTGACATTTCATTATTCAAATAATTTTGGCGGTGTTCTTCAATGTTATGCTCTACAAAGTTTTTTAGACTCTAAAGGATATGAAGTTGAAATAATCAACTATATCCCTTTAAGCGCTAAAAAGCAGAGTATTTTACATTCAACAGGAATCAGAAAAAATGTATTTAAATCAGAAAAGGCCGATTTAATGCCAGCAACTTTAATTAGAAGAATTGCAATCAAAGCGAAGTATAATAAGAAAATTACTGAGAAATTTAATGAATTTCGAGAATCTTATATGAACTTGAGCGAGGAAGTTAACGAAAATACAATTAATTCTATTCTATGTAAATATGAATCCATAATAGTAGGGAGCGATCAAGTCTGGAATCCTGGAAGGCGCAAACAAAGAAACTACTTTCTTGACTTTGGAGAGTCATTCAAGGGCAAAAAAATCAGTTATGCTGCTGATTCAACAATTTCTGAGGTTAATAACAGTCATGTGGATCATTTATCAAAGGCTCTGCAAGAGTTCCATAAGATATCTGTTCGAAATGATCATTCTAATTTATTCGTTAAAAATTTAATCGGAAATTATGCTCCTGTTGTTTGTGATCCAACTTTGCTTTTGGATTTTTCTGAATTAGAAAATAAAAGAAAACAAAGATTTAATTTAGATGAAAAATTCATCTTAGTATACGCATTAGGTAAAGAAATAGACGGATCAAACAAGAGACTTATAAATAAAATTAAAGAAAAGTATGGAGATTTAAAAGTATATTCCATAGTAATACCAACAATGAAATTCAATATACCTAATTATGCAGATAAAGTATTATATGATCTTGATCCTATTGAATGGTTAGAATTATTTAGAAAAGCAACTTTCATAATGACTGATTCCTTTCATGGAACTTTGTTCTCACTTAAGTTTCATAAACCGTTTATAGCATATTATGCTGAGACATTAAGATCAACAAGATTTATTGATCTAGGTAAAAGATATGATATAGAGGATTTTATTGTCAGCACTATTGAAGATGTTGATATGAAAAATTCCTTGTATAAGACACCCGATTATAATAGAGTAGATAATTTGATTCATGAACAAAAAAAAGTCTCAATGGCTTTTTTAGAGAATGCTTTAAAAGACAATTAGCAGAATAAATTATGATAATCACAATTGAAAAAAGGTGAATAATAGTGAGAAATAGTTCAAAGTTAAATCAGGTAAAGGCAGGTGCTGCCTTATCATATATATCGATGGGACTGGGTTATCTGGTTTCCATAGTTTATACTCCAATAATGCTGAGGTTGTTGGGACAAAGTGAATATGGTCTTTATAATTTAGTAGCATCTGTTGTAGCGTATTTAGGTGTTTTGAACTTTGGATTTGGGAGTGCTTATATGCGCTATTATTCGAGATACAAAGTTCAAGATGACAGAGAAAAAATTGCTACCTTAAATGGTATGTTTTTAATCATTTTTTCTGTTATAGGATTGATAGCGGTAATTGCAGGAACAGCATTAGCAATGAATACTGAGGTCATTTTTGGGTCAGAGTTGACAAATGTTGAATTATCAAGAGCGAAAATCTTAATGATGATTTTAGTGATAAACCTAGCTATTTCATTTCCGAATATAGTCTTTTCTTCGCATATTACAGCAAATGAAAAATTTGTCTATCAGAAATTAGTTCTGATGATTAAAACGGTAGCTAATCCGTTTGTTGTATTACCTCTTTTAATCTTAGGGTACGGATCAGTGGGCATGGTTATCGCTACTACACTTTTGAATATTACCATTGAGATAATCAATGCAGTATTTTGTATTAATAAACTTAAAATGAAATTTTCTTTCAGGGATTTTGATCTCAAGTTAATGAGAGAGATGACTGTGTTTTCGTCATTTATTTTTATAAATTTGTTGATTGATCAGATTAACTGGAACGTGGATAAGTTTATTTTAGGAAGATTTCATGGCACGATTTCAGTTGCTGTCTACGGTTTGGCAGCACAACTCAATACGTATTACCTATCAATCGCCACTGTAATTTCAAGTGTATTTATTCCGAGAGTACATAGACTAGTGGCGTCTAATAACAATGATGAATTAACAAAATTGTTTACTAGAATTGGTAGGGTACAGTTTATCATACTTTCTTTAATTTCAAGTGGACTGATTTTTTTTGGGAGTCCTTTTATTAATATGTGGGCAGGTGATAATTACGATGGTTCTTATCCAATAGTATTATTACTAATTATTCCTGTTACTATTCCACTTATACAGAATATTGGAATTGAAATACAACGGGCAAAAAATATGCATCAGTTCAGATCATGGGTATATTTTTTTATTGCTCTTGGGAATTTAGGTTTAACTATTCCATTAGCAAAAGTTTACGGTGGTATTGGGGCAGCTATTGGTACGGCAGCGTCACTTATCATCGGTAATGGCTTAATTATGAATTGGTATAATCATGTAAAAGTTGGTTTGGATATGAAGTTTTTCTGGAAACAGATATTAAATTTTATTCCAGCTTTAATTATCCCTGGAGTAGCAGGTATAGTAATGAATAAGTACTTTGATTTGAATAATATCAATTTATTTTTAGTGTCTGGAACAATTTATGTAATTATATTTAGTATCTCAATGTGGTTAATAGGAATGAATCAATATGAGAAAGATTTACTGGGAAATCCAATTAAAAAACTTTTAGATAGAATAATTAGATAAATGAGGGGTGACGAAATGAAGGTAGCCGAATTTAATAAAAAGAAAAAATTTAGCGAAGCTAGTGGTTCTTGTGCAGTTGTAGAAGATAATATAAAGATGGAACTTAATGAATATGGCATATATGAAGAAAAAGTTTTGCTAGATGAGGATTATGAACTTAGTCCGTTGGTAGAATATGTGTGTCCTAACTTAAATAAAGATGTTGATGAATCAAAAATAACAAAAAATATTTTTGCTAATGTGGATGGAATACAATTTGACAAGAGAATTGGATTTTTCAAGTCATTATATGTTGGATACGCATCTGAGGGAAATTATAGGGAAAATGGCAGTTCGGGTGGAATGGGAACTTGGATTTTCAAGGAATTATTTGAAAAAGATTTGATTGATGGTGTTATACATGTGAAAGAAAATCCAGATAAAAATAGCCCGATATTGTTTCAATATGATATTTCAAGGTCGATTGATGAAATTAGAGATGGTGCTAGAACAAAATATTACCCTGTTGAGTTTTCGAAAGTTATGAAAACTGTGAAAGAAGTACCCGGTCGATATGCTATTGTTGGGATACCTAGTTTCATTATGGCGATTCGATTATTAGCTGAAAAGGATGAAATTATTAAAGAAAGAATAAAATTTACAGTTGGTTTGATTTGTGGGCATCAAAAAAGTAGTGGATTTGCTGATTTTTTTGCATGGCAAGTTGGTATTAAACCAGGCAATCTAAAGAGTATTAACTTTCGGAAAAAGATTTTAGATAAATCAGCTAATAATTATGGAGTTGAGATGACGGGTTCTATTAATGGGGAAATTGTTTCTATTATAAAGCCAACAAAAGAATTAATAGGTCATAATTGGGGACAAGGTTTTTTTAAAACGAAAGCTTCTGATTTTACTGATGATGTTATGAATGAAACAGCTGATATTACGTTAGGTGATGCGTGGCTACCTGATTATATGAAAGACAGTAAAGGAAATAATGTAATAATAGTAAGAGATCCACTCATTGATGAATTAATTAAAGAAGGAATACAAACCGACAAATTGAAGTTAGACATTGTAGACAAAGAAACAATTTTTAAATCTCAAGCCGCTCATTATAGACATACACACGATGAACTTGCTTATAGATTATACAAGAAAGATAAAGCTAATGAATGGCGCCCAAAGAAAAGAATTGAAGGTTCTAATAGCATTCCATTTCTAAGACGAAAGGTACAAGATCTTAGAGAAGAAATTTCAACAAATAGTCATGTAATTTATAAAAAAGCTGTGGAGAAGGATGATATAAACTACTTTATTGTGGAGATGGAAAAACTCTCTCAAAAATACAATGTTTTATACAAATTTATGAATATTCAAAGGAACGGTTTTATTGGCTCTGCGAAAAAAATTGTTAATAAATTAATTCGAAAGTCAAAAAAACTTTAAGGTGAGAATATGGTGACAAAAAATAGAATTGATTATTATCAATTTATAAGAGGGTTATTAATAGTTTTAGTAGTGTTGATTCATTCAAAAACAGGAATCAGTTACGAGAGTAGTGAATTGTCATGGAACTTTGATTATTGGCTTCTATTAAGATCATCAATTAATTTTCCGGTAGCAATATTTATTTATTTATCCGGGTATTTTACAAAAGTTGAGAATGTAACGAGTGATAACTCTTATGTGAAAATAAGGGTAAGACGATTGTTAATTCCATTCTTAACATGGTCCGCAGTATACAGCTTTATTAAGATATTATTTGTAACAAAGGATATCAACATATTTAAGGATTTTATCAAATTACTTTTAGGTATGCAGGCACCACAACTTTATTTCATCGTAGTTTTGATACAATTGACAATACTATCACCGTATTTGATTAATACAATAAAAACCAAAAAAAGTATTATCCTTATGTTATGCACTACACCTATATATTTAATATCTGTATATTGGTATACTGCTAGATTTGGAACACAGTTTTTGTTCTATCAAATGTTATTTCCAGCCTGGCTGATATTTTACTATACTGGGTTATTGGTGAAGATTAAAGGGTATCCACAAAAAATATCGAATAATAGAATGCATTCCTTAATATTCTTTGTGATAGCGTTGGGCTTTAGTATACTTGAAAGTTATACTATAAAAAACAAAGGTTTCTCTATAGGATTTGCCGCAAGCCAGATTAAGGTATCTTCATTTATTTATACATTTGCAGTTATAAATTTATTAGTTACATACAAGAAATTTTACATTAAAAAAAGCTTCAGCCTAATGAGATACTTAGGGGATAATTCATTTGGAATATATTTTGTCCATATGGTATATATTCCGGTTGCAGATCATATTTTATCTGGCTTTACTATATTAAATAATGTCCTACCCTTATTTCAACTATTTCAAGTTATTATTACAGTTACATTAAGCATTCTGACAATAATACTAACTAGAAAAATTTTAGGAAGAGAGTTGGCCAATAGAATATTCGGGTTTTAGTGAAAGTGAGTTTTTTAAAATTTTATTATATAATAAATGATATTCTTCAAAACATTAATTAATCTGATTAAATAGCAGGGGTGATTAAGCATGAAAATACTAATTACAGGTGCAGCCGGATTTATCGGCTTTCACCTTTCAAAGAAATTACTAGATAAATCCTATCAAATAATAGGAATTGATAACTTGAACGACTATTATGACCCAAGCCTAAAACAATCCAGGCTTGAAATCCTTGGTAAGTATAATAACTTCAACTTTCATAAAGTAGACTTAAAAGACAAGGCTACAGTAGATCATATCTTCGAAACTTACCAGCCTACTCACGTCATAAATTTAGCGGCTCAAGCAGGAGTGCGGTACTCCATTGAGAATCCCTATGCGTATGTGGATTCAAACCTTACTGGATTTATGAATATCTTGGAGGCTTGTAGAAACTACCCAGTAGAACATCTACTTTATGCTTCTTCTAGCTCTGTCTATGGTGGTAATAAGGTAGCACCATTCTCTACGAATCATAATGTAGATCATCCGGTATCCCTTTATGCTGCTACGAAGAAGTCTAATGAGTTAATGGCCCACACTTATAGTCATCTTTATGGCATACCAACAACTGGCCTTAGATTTTTCACGGTCTATGGACCCTACGGAAGACCAGATATGGCTTACTTCTCATTTACAAAAGACATCTTAGCTGGAAAGTCTATCAAAGTCTTTAACCACGGAAAGATGGAAAGAGACTTCACATATATTGATGATATTGTAGAAGGCATCGTGAAGCTGATTGAAAAAGCACCTACTGCCAATAAAGACTGGGATGAAAGTAAAGACGATTTAAGTACAAGCTTTGCGCCTTATAAAATCTACAACATCGGTAATAACAACCCGGTTCAGCTCATGAGATTTATCAAGGCATTAGAATCTGCTCTTGGTAAAGAAGCTGAGAAAATTTACATGGACATGCAACCCGGGGATGTTCTTAGAACCTACGCTGATGTGAGTGACTTGGAGAGAGATATTAACTTCAAACCATCTACTAGTATTGAGGACGGACTTCAGAAGTTTGTTGAATGGTATGAAGAATACTATAGCGTAGAAAAGTAAAGAAATGAGTCAAATGATAATGAAAGCCATATTCAAATACAAACTATTGGGTCTTTGTGGCCTTACATAAACAAGGGGGTAAGAATCCATGAAAATTACTATCGCGGGAACAGGCTACGTTGGTCTGTCCAATGCCATACTTTTAGCGCAACACAATGAGGTCATCGCATTGGATATCATCAAAGAAAAAGTGGACATGATTAATAACAAACAATCACCAATAGCAGATCCGGAGATTGAAGAGTATTTAGCAACTAAGGATCTTAATCTAACTGCAACAACTGATAACTTTGAAGCATTCAAAGATGCTGAATATGTCATTATTTCTACACCAACGAACTATGATCCTGAGAAGAACTATTTCAATACAAGAACGGTAGAAGCTGTAATTGCAAATGTGTTATCGATAAATCCAGATGCTGTAATGGTCATTAAGTCTACAGTGCCTGTTGGATACACAGAGTCAATCAAAGAGAAATTTGATACCGAAAATGTGATCTTCTCTCCTGAATTCTTGAGAGAAGGAAAAGCACTATATGATAACCTCTACCCATCTAGAATTGTTGTAGGTGAGCAATCTGAAAGAGCTAAGGTATTTGCTGAACTTCTAGCTCAAGGAGCAATTAAGAAGGATATTCCAATTCTATATACAGATGCGACTGAAGCCGAAGCCATCAAGTTATTTGCTAATACTTACCTTGCACTTAGAGTGGCTTATTTTAACGAGCTTGACTCATATGCCGAAGTTAGAGGACTGGATACAAAACAAATCATCGAGGGTGTAGGCCTTGATCCCCGTATAGGCTCTCATTATAACAATCCTTCATTTGGCTATGGTGGATATTGCTTGCCTAAGGATACAAAGCAGTTACTGGCTAATTACCAGGATGTACCAAATAACATAATCGGGGCAATAGTGGATGCTAATAGAACCAGAAAAGATCATGTCGCTGATATGATAGTTAAGAGACGGCCTAAAATTGTAGGAATATACAGACTTACCATGAAGATGGATTCTGATAACTTCCGTCAATCTGCAATCCAGGGAGTCATGAAGAGAATTAAAGCCAAAGGTATTGAAGTTATAGTATTTGAACCGGCTCTTCATGAAGATGAGTTCTACCACTCAAGAGTAATTAAGGACTTTGATGAGTTCAAGAAAATCTCTGATGTAATCGTAGCAAACAGATTATCTGATGAGATTCGAGATGTTGTGGACAAGGTCTACACAAGAGATTTGTTTAGCAGAGATTAATAGATAAGACTTGATCTCACTTCACCTAATCCCCCAAAACTCCCCAAGAAACTTTTCATCCACGTAAGTAAATTTTGGGAATCTTATATGAAGCTTAGAGGTAACATTAGTTGATTAGGGTGATGGAGAGATGAGCAGCTATACAGAATATACAGATAGGCAAATAGGCTGGTGTCAAGATCAGCAGTGACGATGATATTCGAGATAAACATAATTAACCTGACACCAGGATAAGCAGTGATGGTAAACATCCCAGATAACCTTGATTACTTTGACACCTGGATGTGCTGTGATAGTAACTTTTCAGATCGGTAGTGATTCTGGTTGATTAGTTAGACACCGAGATAGGCAGTGAAACAGAACGGGCATTTTTAGTAGCAGAGATGTCCGTTTTTTTTAAGAAGATGAGTTTACAGAATATTGTATCAATGGATGAGTTGAGAAAGATGAGGGGGACAGATGCTTAGGCCGGGATATAGTGTCTAGAAGCTACCGGACTTGCCTGTCCAAAACCTGCCGGATATAATGACCGAAGAATAATTCGGGAGGAAAGAAAAAGGCCCCGGGTTGACTAGCTCCAATTGACGTTGGAGCATCCCGAGGTCTTCAAAAATAAAAACATGGTTATTGTATCACGTTTCCAGAGAAAATGGGATAGTCAAAATCGTTTGTAATCACGGGGACGGAAACCATCGCCTGTCCACACTGTCAAAAGCTGCTCAAGCCGTACGATCGTCGTGACCGGAAAGCGACCGGCATTGAAGGCGAGACGACCGTGTACCGGCTGAGACGTCTGCGTTGCCAGAATTGTCTGAAACTGCATCTGGAACTGCCGGATGTGCTGGTGCCCTACAAGCGCTATGAAGCAAAGGTTGTGGAAACGGTCATCGCCGGCGGACCAGTTCAGGTTCCGAACGACGAGCGGACTATCGGTAAGATCAGGCGCTGGTACAAGGCGATCAAGGCGCAGCTGGCTGGTGTATGGAACTGGTGTGTCCTGTATGGTTTTGCGTCCCCTAAGCAAGAACCAAAGCTTGCTGATTTGGTCAGAGCCACCGTCAACAGTGGGTTTTGGTCCTACCACCCGAACGGGCGTTACCCATACACTTTTAATCCTCTATAGTCGGATGAAAAGCCGAAATGGAGGAAGATCTCATGGGAAAACCGCAAAAGGGCGACGATGTGGCGACAAAGCGTATCGAAATTCTTAGTCCACTGCTGTATGGAGAAGTGGACCCTGGCAAGCGCGCCTTGCTGCTCAGGCAAATCAGCGAGCAGGAAGGCATCTCGGAGCGAACGCTGCGACGCTGGCTGTTTTTGTACCAGCACGACGGCTACCAGGGGCTGGTGCCCAAGAGCAGGCCGGGCAATACCAACAGTTCAGTGACCGAGCGGATCGTCGACGAAGCCGTCATCCTCAGACGAGAAGTTCCGACCAGGAGCATTCGCCAGATTATTAACATCCTAGAGATGGAAGGCCTGGTTGATCCCGGTCAGATTAAACGGTCGACACTTCAGGACCACCTTATGAAGCGAGGCTACGGATCGCGGCAGTTAAGCATGTACCATAGCTCCGGTGCAGGGGCTGCCAGACGCTTCCAGCGGACAAACCGCAACGATCTTTGGCAAATGGACCTGAAATACCTGCTGGTTCTGCCTGAGACCAGTGGGTCTAACCCCCAAAAACCGAACAGCCAGAAAAACCACGAAATCTCCCACTTGAAGCCCCGCTGTAAGAGCTGTTTCTAAGGTAGACGAACTGAAACCAACAAAAAGTGGATCATGAACTGTTCGGCCAATGGGGGCTGAAATCGAAATATTTGCGATAGATCAATCAACATATCCTACTAAAACTATAGTCATAATATAAAAAATGACTATAAAAACACAGCAAGTACCTCTAAAATGAAAATGCTGCCTATCGTAACTGGTTGGATTGGCAATATGTCGCTAGATCAGTGATCGCTAACGAGCTAAGATGCCTGGCTTCTTTTTTCTAGTGGCGAGCACTTGTTGAAGCTGTGAGGTCTTAAGTGGTTGTAATAATGAATGTAATCAATGACGGCCAGGATAACATCTTCGTTGGTTTCCAGATCTGAAATATAGATGCACTCTTTTTTGAGGTTAGCAAAAAATGATTCGATGACGGCATTGTCAACAGGTGTCGCTTTCTTGCTCATGGATTGGGTGATGGGCGTGTTATTCAGAAAGCGCTTTAGAACACTTGACTTGAAAACATTGCCTTGGTCACTGTGTAGAATAATGGATGGCGGGATTTCAGGCTTGACTTGTCTTAAAGCGCTTTCAATCGTCTCCCTGACGAGTCGGACTGTTTGTGTGGCATAGATTTTATAACTGACAATCGATCGATCAAAGAGGTCGATGATCGCACATAAGTACTGCCTGCTGCCTTGATCTGAATCCAGTTTGGTTATGTCGATGCACCAGCACTGGTCTGGCTGTTCAAATGTATTGAAATTTTGGTTGACCAGGTTCCTGTAGGGTTTAACGCCCTTATACAAGACGCTCATTTTTTTGGAATGCAGTGATGTGGAGAGCAAACCGTATTTCTTCATGATCCGATAGACCTTCTTGTGATTGATCTGAATCTGCTTTCGCTTGAGGATGGCCGTGATCTTTCGGTATCCGAGAGTCGGTTGGTGCTCTTCTAGCCGGATCTTCAAGATCTGGTCACGAACTGCCAGGTCAGGATCCGGTTTGTGCCTTTGCTTCAGCCAGTCATAATAGCTGGTCCGGCCGACCCCGAACAGCTGGCACAACTGCAGTATAGGCGAGACTTCGGAAAACTTGAAGATATACAGATAGGCCGTTTCGCTAATTGATTTGATCCGGCCGTCCCGGATCAGATCCATCAGGTCCTGAAGCTTAGGATTATTGGAGATCAATTCTTGCGTATTCATTGTGACGACTCCTCAATTGGTGATGCTTGAGTTTCAGTTTATCAGATAAAGCCTTGTCAATTGAAACCTGATTCACAAATCCTTTTTTCAAGCTCTATGTTTATTTTAGAAAGGAGCACTTCATGAAAGCCTATATCGTTCACATCGAATTCGACGACCTACAGCCTACTGTCTGGCGGCAGGTTGTGCTGCCCTATGGGGCGACTTTTCGACGGCTGCATGAGACGATTCAACTGGTTAATAATTTCGACAGTGTTTTTGGACAGGACAAGCACCTGTATGCGTTTGAACTGCCTGACGAGAAATTGCTGGTTACCAATGACTCGGCAGATGATGATGCGTTGCTGCCGGCTGGACAGGCCTGGACGGTTAGAAATCCGTCACGCATCAAGATTGATGCGTTTTTGGAAAAGTATCGGCAGCTCAAGTACACCTATGATTTCGGGGATGACTGGAAGCTGTCGGTTCGGCTGGAGCGGATTGTGGATGACTACCATTTCGGGTATCCGACGCTGCTGGCAGGCGCTGGCGAGGCACCGCCGGAAGATGTCGGGGGACCGGATGGATTCAGGACCTTCCTGATGCGGTACCTGGACGATTTAAGTATCGGACATCGGAAGGCTGTGGAATTTGCCGAACGGATGAATTTTTGGCTCTATGATCCGGTCAGGATCAATGACATCTTGAAGAGCGTCAAATGGCAGAAGACCCAATGGGACAAGATCGACCATGTCAACTTCGAGATCTTGCGTGATCCGTATCGGGGGCCTGGGCGATCCGGGTAAGCTGATCTGTTGCTGTTAACGGCTTTGGTCTAACGGTCTGGATATCGTTATCGATCAGGCTATGGTATGCTGTTGGAAAGATCTTCTGGGTGCCAGACTGATCCTCGATCAACAGTCCTGACTAGAAAGGGAAATAAGATGATCATATTGATATTTGGTGTGTCCAATGTCGGCAAAAGCTCCGTCGGTCAACAGCTCGCGGCATTATTAGGGTATCGCTTCATCGATCTGGATGATGAGCTGCGCTCGAAATTTGTGACGACGCTGGAAGACTTCAAGCGGGAAAACCCGTTGGCTTATGAAAGATCCAAAATCAAAGGCGAGATATTGAAGGATCTGGTGAATCAGAATATCAAGAACAACGTGGTCATAGCCGTCAGCCCGATCTTTTACGCACGGCATATCAATCGCCTGTTGGATATGGAACATGTCCTGGGCATCGAGCTGCAGGACACGGAGCAGCATATCTTCGACCGCCTGGTGTTCTCGGATAAAAACGAAGACTATAAGACCGAGTACCAAGACTACTACTTCAAGGACATTCATCAGGACATCATGTATATGAGAAAGGTCTTCAAGAAGATCACTAATAAGGTCTTCATCGATAACCGCCCGATCGATTTGGTCGCCGCAGACCTGGCCAAGCTGGTCAGCCAGACTCGTATTGAGTGATCAATCTGATTTGAGGACAGCTGCTCAGTCGGATCGCTGCTGATCAGACTCAGGTCTTGTATCAATGCTGCCAGCTATCTTGCCGATTGAATAGCACAAATCCTGCTTGATAAGGCTTGGGGTTCTGCCTAGCCTGACGGCGATGCCTTGTGTTTTCACTCGCCTATGGCCGCATGCTGCTGTCTATTTGACCATCACTTGACCGGTCGTCTAAATAACATATAATAAACAAAGGCAGATATAATTCAATTCATCATGGAGTAAATCAATGGAAGAAAACACAATTGACCTGAAGAAATTACTGTTCAGCCTCAAGCGACGAATCTGGCTGATCATCATTGTCCCGATCATCAGTCTGGTGCTGGCCAGCGGATACCTGTTCTTTTTCGCCCAGCCGGTCTACCAGTCGGATGTCCTGCTATATATCTGGCAGAACAATGAATCGTCGGTGGATGCATCGAATAGCCAGAACTATTCGGACCTCCTGTATTTCTCACAGCTTGTTGAGGACTACCAGGTCCTGATCAAGAGCCGGCTGGTGACCAACGAGGTTGCCGACGAGCTGGGCCTGGACGCCGAACACGCTGCGTCCCTGGCTTCCCGGATCACGGTCGCAACCAAGAACAACACCCGGCACATCACGATTACAGCCAAAGACAACAGCGCGGCCATGGCTGCCCGCATCGCCAACACGGTAGCCTCTGTTTTTTCCGAGGTCGTTGTTGAGACCATGAACGCGGGAACGGTCAAGATCATCGATCCGGCGGTCGTGCCGGAGTCGCCGTCTGCTCCGAATACGAAGACGACGCTGGCAATTTCAATCGTGCTCGGCCTCATGATCGGTATCGGGTTGGCGCTTCTAGTTGAGATGCTGGACAACACGGTCCGCCAGCCATCTGACATCGAGGAGCTGACCGGCTACAAGATGCTGGGCTTTGTGCCGCTGCATGATTCGGTGGCTGCACCACGGGGGAGGAGAAGGTCATGAGTAAAAAGGTTTCCAGAACCCGGGTGGTCAGCGAACCAGCTTCCCGGATCGATCCCAATTCATCCGTGATGGAGTTCTTCAAGACGATCCGGACCAATATCGAATTCTCGTCCATCGACAACAAGTTGCGCGCGGTCAACATCACCAGTTCGACCCAGGGCGAAGGCAAGTCGATGGTCCTGATCAACCTTGCGCTTTCGTTCGCCCAGATCGGCCGGTCCGTCCTGATCATCGACGCCGATCTGCGCCGCCCCAGCATCCACCGCTCGTTCGGCATCAGCAACCGCCGCGGCCTGACCAGCACCCTGCTGGGGGATGAAACGCTGTCCGACAATATTCACGCGACGGCCTATCCCAACCTGTCCATCCTGACGGCGGGTCCGATCCCGCCCAATCCGGCCGAGCTGCTGATGTCAGAAGCGATGACCGCCCTGATCGAGGAAGCCAAGGGGCTGTACGACATGGTCTTTATCGACTGTCCGCCGGCCGGCATCATCACGGACGCCGCGATCGTGGCGACCAAGGTCGACGGCTCCCTGTTCGTCGCCCGTTCGGGCGTGGCGGACAAACGCCTCGTCAAGCACGCCGTGGACCACCTGGAACATGTCCAGGCCCGGGTTTTGGGCTTTATCTTCAACGGTGTCGAAAGCGAAACCGACGGGTACTACTACCAGCAGTACTATTACACCCAGGAACACCAAGAGACAAGGGGCCGGACGTCTCAGCGGCGTCCCGTTGTCCGCAAGCCGGAGAGTCAGGTCTCACTGCTTGACCGCTATGACGACTGAATCCAGTGAACTGATCGACCTGCACTGCCACCTGCTGCCAGACCTGGACGATGGCCCGGCAGATCTTATGGAAGCGATTGGTCTGGCCACGAGTATGGCCGAGCAGGGTGTGGATACGGTGGTCTGTACGCCGCATTTTAATCGGCGGATAACCCGCGATACCAAGACAGCCCTGGCTTATCTGGATCGGCGGGATCACCGCCTGGCTGAGTTGCAGCAGGCCGTGCGAGCGCACAATCTTGACCTCCAACTGGTCCCCGGGCTGGAAATTGAACTGACTTCGGGCATTCTCGAGCTGATCGACCGCTTAGGCCCGCAACGCTTTTGCCTGGGATCGTCCAACCTGATCCTGATCGAGGTCACCCGCGTTTATCCGGAAACCCTGAGCCAGCTCAACACCCAGCTCTACGAACTGCAGGCCTTGGGACTGCAGCCGGTGCTGGCGCATGTCGAGCGCTCCCTGTCCGGTCTCGATCATGCGTTTGACACCCTGGCGGACTGGGCTGAGCAGGGACGGGTGCTTTTGCAGGTCAACGCCGATTCGGTGCTCGAGCTCGACCGCAGGATCGACCTGCCGTTTATGTCGGGTTACCAGCGCCGTAAGTTTTTGCGCGACCTGCTCGCACAAGACCTTGTATCCTTTGTCGCCTCCGACGCGCATAGCCTGGACCTGAGGCCGTCGCGCCTGAGTGGTGCCTTTCGCCTGATCTGGTCCCGCTGGGGACTTGAGACCGCCCGGCGGCTGTGCGGACAAAACCAGCTGCAAGTCTTGAATCCCTGATTATTTGTATTCTGATTTTTGAATTTTCACCCTGAAGGAGACAACACCTTATGAGCAAAACCAGACGCCGCAGCCGTGTCCCTTACCTGATCATCCTGGTGGCCATCGCGGTGGTGATCGGGCTGGTCGCCTACAAGGCCAGCACCATCCACCAGGGCGCCGTCCCGATCGTCACGGCGCCGTCCACCGAACTGACGATTTCCCCGACCGAGACAACCCTTGAGACCCTGGCTGAAACGCCGACAGACATTGATATTGATTATATCGAGATTGTTGACGAGCCGACGATTGTGCCGATCTACAAGGTAGAGCCGATTGATCCGAATATTGTCAACATCATGCTGGTCGGCTACGATGCCCGGCCGGGCGAGACGATCGGGCGCTCCGACACGATGATGATCGCGTCCTACAACCGGACGACCCAGGCCGTCAAGCTCATCTCCCTGATGCGCGATTCATGGGTGCCGATTGAAGGGCACGACTGGAACCGGCTGAACGCCGCCTACGCGTATGGCGGGGTCGGCCTGCTGATCAACACGGTCAACAACGTCTTCGACCTGGACATCCAGGGCTACGCGATTGTTCGCTTCGAGCAGCTGATCGAGATAGTCGACGACCTGGGTGGCATTGACATCCGCCTGACGGCCGCTGAGATCGCCTATATCAACAAGTCCAGCCCGGACAACCCCTTGACCTCATCTGCCGGTGTCAAGCACCTGGACGGCAAGCAGACGCTTGTCCACAGCCGCAACCGCAAGGTCGGCGACGGCGACTTCTCCCGTACGCTGCGGCAGCGCCAGGTTCTGCTCGCCATGTTTGAACAGCTAAGATCCGGTTACGATGTCGGCATCCTGTCCGACCTGATCGACAACACCCGGACCAACATCGGCTACGACGATATCCTGGACATGGCCATCCGCACCCTGGACCAGGGACTCCAGGACATGGGGACGGCGCGGATGCCGTTTGACCAGACCTGGGCGTACGCCAACAAGGATGGCCGCAGCGTCCTGGCGATCGACCTCGATTTGAATCGTGATCTGTTGCACCAGCTGATCTACGGCGAGATGAACGGATGATTGCAATTCCATGACATAGCTTGACAGGGCGATGAGAATATCCATAGAATGGATGTACTACGCTAAAAGTTGAGGGAATCTGGGTATGGAGAATGAACAGAACCGATTGACCGAAACCGATGAGATCAGCCTTCGCGAACTGATCGAAGCCATTCTCAACGGCAAGGTCCTGATCGCCGTCATCACGGTGGCCGCCATCTTGATCTCGACGATCGTCAGCTTCTTCTTCCTGCCGAAGACCTATGAAGCCAAATCGGTTCTGCTGACCAACCCGATCAGCATCAGCGCCGTGAATCTCGAAACCGCGGACAGCGCGATCGTCGACTACCTGACATCGCTTCCGGAGATTACGATCGCGACCTATCTGGAGCAGATCCTGTCGCCCGAAGTTCTGGACGATGTCATCCGCAAGCTGGATATCGAAAACGACAACGGCGACTATATCAGCGCCAGCAGCCTGGCCAAATCGATCAGCGTGGCCAACATTGATGACACCAACCTGATCAGCATCCAGGTCACCGAAAACGATCCGCAGCTGGCGGCAGATATCGCGAACACGCTGGGCCAGAGCTTCATCGAATTTGTCACCCGCTACACCCAGGCACAAAGCCGGCAGTCGCTGGACCTGATCTCAAACCAGCTGGACCTCGAAGAGCAAAACCTTAACCAGGCCGCCGCCGCGCTGGCAGCGTACTGGCAGGATAACCAGAACATCGATGTCCTCAAGGGCCAGGTCGCCAACCTGGTCAGCCAGACCATTTCATATGAAGCCACCCTGCAGTCCCTGCAAACCCAGATCGACGCCGACGCGGCCGCCCTGAAGACCCTGCTGGCGGCATCCGGTACGTCCGGCTCGATCAATCCAGATGATTTCTCGGTTGTCATCGACCCGGACAGCACCGCTTACGGACAGCTCGAGATCCAGCTTGGATCCAACAACCTGTCCCAAGCCCTGCTGACCGTCGAGATCAGCCGGATCCAGACCCGCCTGGTTGAAAACGCCAGCCAGATGGCGGCCATCGAGAACGCCCTGTCAGACCTGGAGACCCAGCTGACCGCGACGCAGACGCTGCTGACCGAAGAGGAATACAAGTACAATGCCCTGAACCGCGACTATGAAATCGCCAAGCAGGCCTATGACGCCTACCAGGAAAAATACAAGGAAGCCGCCCTGACCGCCGCGTCGGACCTCGGCAAGATCAGCATCATCGTTTCATCCGAAGCGGCCGTGCCGACGGTCGCGACCGGTCCGAACAAAGTCATGAACCTCGCGATCGCGCTGGTCCTTGGCCTGATGCTGGGCATCTTCGTAGTCCTGTTCCGGGACTATTGGCGCAAAAGCAAGGTCCAGGAAGCAGTCTGATCAATCTGATCGATCAACATATTCATTTTATATCTTGCAACAGCTTATTATTAACGATGTTGCTGTTTGTTTAGATGGTGAAATCTAAAAAGTGCTGAATCATTAAGACAGATGCGGCGTAGGCAAGACAAGTCTATGTCAGTTCGTACTTTTTTATTAAAGAGACTCAATGAACATGAATAGAATTCCATCAATAATTCTGCGTATACTCATCATCCTATCCGCTGGCGCAGGCTTAGTTGTGAGCGTGTTCGCGCTGCCTGCCTTTGGTACGGCCATAGCCAAGAACTTTCCGGACTATTCTTTTTTGCAATATCCGATCATCATGGGCTTATATGCGGCGGCCCTTTGTTTTTTCTATGCACTGCTTCAGTTTTGGCTCTTGTTGAACGGCATTGATCGGGATGGTCAGCTTTTGGCTCAAAGACTTAAAGCAATCCGGATCAGTGCGATTGTGTTCAGCGTGCTGTATTTTTTTTGCGCAATGCCGATTATCTTCCTGGCGGCGGATGCAAATGATGCGCCAGGATTAATCCTCTTGGGCATGTACTTGGTTTCGTTTCCGGTCGGCGCGGGAGCGATTGCAGCGATTTTAGAAAAAAGTGCCTCCAGATGATGATTCAGTCAATTCTTAACGACTGTGTAGGATAGATCTGAGCGGCTGCGATAAAACAGGAGTGTGTTTGTTTAGATGAAGAAAGGCAAGAAAATTATGTATTGGGCAATCGGGATTATAGTGTTTATTGTTTTAGGCATGGTTGTTTGGTTTTCAATTCCATTTTCGCCGCTGAAGTCTGACTTTTTGCAGCGAAAAGACAGCCTGATCTCAGAACAGAAGCCTTCCGGCCAGGTTTTTACGACGGAGGATATTGCTGGACTGCCTGCTGTGCTGCAGCAATATTTTGTCAGCTGCGGGTATATCGGCAAGCCCAAAATGCTCAATATGAAAATCAGTCATCATGACGTGGATTTTGTTCTGAACGACAAAGCGCTTAAAATTGAATGCATTCAATTGAACGCCGGTGACAAACCGGAGAGGATTGCACTAATTGACACAAGCTTATACGGGATACCTTTTGAGGGCCTTGATTCCTACCAAAACGGTGTCGGTTCAATGAAAGGGATGCTTGGCAAAAGCATCGTGCTCTTTGATCAGACAGGAGATGAGATGAATCGATCCAGTCTTGTCAATTGCTTGGCTGAATCGCTGCTTGTGCCCAGCTTTGCATTAACGGACTTGATAGAATGGGAAACTGCCGATGAAGACCAAGTGAAGGGAACCCTTTCATATGATGATCTGTCTGTGAGTGGTCTTTTTGCTTTCGACAGCAGTGGATACGTAACGGCTTTTACAACCGATGACCGATTTTATATCGATACAAACGGTCAAGCTCAACGAGTCAAATGGTCGGCAATTTACAAAGACTACCGAGAGGTCGACGGGATGATGCAGCCCAAAACCATCCAAGCCATATGGCATCTGCCAGAAGGAGACCTGGTTTACTTTGACGGGCGCGATACTGTTATCGAATACAATGTGATTGAGTGAGCAACTCATAAATTAGCAGGTGACGATTGGCTGTTTTGGGGGAGGGTATTTGAAAGTTTATCAGTGTTTTGTTCAATGACGCTTACGCTGCCTGTGTCCATCCATCCAGTCAAACCAGCGACACAGGCCAGTCGGCTGTGCGGCTGGCCAACAAGCTTTGCTGCCGGTTTTTTCTGGCGTAACCGTTGGGGCGTCCCATATGATAAAATACTGTCAGTGACCCATTGAAGGAGGGCAGCTATCCATGAAAGCTTATATTATCCGGATTGAACTGACCGGGTCAGAGCCGCTTGTCTGGCGGCAGGTCGTGATACCGGCCGGATTGACCTTCAAGGACCTTCACGACGTCATTCAGAACGCAACCAACTTCAAGAGCGGGGTTCCCAACGGCCTGTACCACCTGTATAATTTTGAGCTGCCTGACGCCAACATTGTCGTGACAGACAATGAGGAAATGATGCTTGACCACAAGGACTTCATGGCAAACCGGGATGTGTATGAGAAACGGCTGGAAGATATCCCGCCAGAATTTCAAGATTTTGAAAAACGCCGCCAGGAAGGGCTGTCCAGGGAGTTCTGGCGCCCCGCCAAATTGTCGGTTGACCGCTTCCTGAAAAGCGGCAAGCCGATTGAATACATGTATGATTTCGGAGATGGCTGGCAGTTTGAGATCAAGCTTGACCGGGCGGTCGAAAACTATCCGTTCGGCTATCCGTCGCTGCTGGACGGGGCGGAGGACGCACCGCCGGAAGATGCTGGTGGACTGGGCGGATTCTACGACTTCCTGAAAGCATACCGGGACCCCAGCCATCCGGAGCACCGCTCGATGAAGACCTGGGCGAGATCTCAGGGCTATCAGAAATATGACCCGGTCAAGATCCAGAAGCGACTGACCGCGATTGTTTTTTGTGAGCATGATCCGGACTGTCTGAAATAACAGACGATCAGCCGGTCGGGCGATAGCCTGCACCGCCAGGTTGTTAGCGCTTCCGGCCAATAAGGCATCTTAGCTGGCGCCATATCGAACCTTGTGTTGATGCGAAATTAGAGATCAATTGATCCGGACAGGAGACCATCCAATGAAACGTGATAATAATCCGACCCGTCCCCAGCTTGAAGCCCTTTACACAGCCGCTGATGCCTTCAGCCAGGCCCGGCTGTGGAACGACTTCTATGACGCCGATCTGATCGCGATCAGGGACCCGCAAAGCGGGGAGATCCACCACTGCTCGATCATGGGCAATGGCGGCGAGCATTTCGCTCTTGGCGTCTACCTGGGCGATAGCGGCCTGTGCGGATTCTACAACATCCTGCACGGCACACAGGGACGCGCCATCCTCCATGAGCAGGACTGTATCATGTGCTCGTTTGAAGACCGGGAATTGCTGACGCTTCCCGATTACCGGCAGATCAAGGATCTGGGGCTGTCCTACCGCGGCCGAAACGCCTGGCCGATGTTCCGGCGCTACGAACCGGGATACTACCCCTGGTACGTGACAGCCGATGAGTGTGAACTGCTGACGACTGCCCTGGTCCAGATCACCGCTGCGGCTAAGCGCATCCGCACGGGCCAGCTGACGGTGGATTTCGACAGCGCCCGCTCCATCCTGCTGGAAAGCCGGCCATCCAAGGACGGGTTGACATGGCACAGTGAGCCATATGAACTGCATGAGACAAGAGTCGGATACCGTCCGCTCATCATGCCGGATGAGTCGTTTATGAAAGATGTTCAAAACGCCAAACGACAAAACGGGGTGATCCTGCAGCTGGATGTCGACTATATGCCCCAGCCGGTCCAGGAAGACAAAAGCGAGCGGCCGTATTTCCCCCGGCTGCTGCTGGTCGCGGACAAGGCGGAGGAGATGGTGCTCCAATACGAGGTTTATCCGGACGTATCTGAAGATGCCGAGCAGGTGATCAACGCGATGATCGCGATCTGTCTCAATCACGGACGCCCCGAAAAGATCGAAATTCAAAGCGAAGCGATGTTCTCGATTCTGAAAGATTTCTGCCAAAAAACCCAGATCGGGTTGGAGCAGGTATCTGACCTGGCGATCGTCAATGGCTTCCTGGACGGTATGGCCAGTTTCGAGTAGGAAGCTGTCGGAACAATACATGAAGGCTTAGAGGATAAAATGAGTATGACGGATAACTTGCTGACCCGAACAATCATCGCGCTGACCAATCTCTACGGCATCTGCCGCAAGGACGTGGTCCTCGAGATCTACAACAGTCAGAATGAAGACAAGGTTTCAGACGCCAGGGTTCAGGCCCTGCTGGATCAACCGCCTGCCGCGCTGGACAAGGCGCATATCGAGGTGGAAGACGACTGCTTCGTGCATGAAGCCGTGTTAGAATTCGATGAGTTCGACGAGTTACTGGCACAGCAGGCCGGCAAACCGCGCTATATCCCGCCCAAGGCCATGCTGCTCTTGTTCGCGCAGGATTTCTACTTTGAACAGACCGATGCCTTCAAGGCCTTGCTGGACTTTGTCCGGCGGCAGATCTCGCCGGACGATGAGAAACGCGCCTATGAAGTCGCGGAGGACATCCAGGGAAATGCCGGCATTAAAGTTGACCTGGAGCACCTGTTGTCCGAATTAAGCCGCTATGGCGCCAACTTGCTGAGATTGGACATCAAACTCGAAGCGGTGCAGATTCTGAACAGCCTGATCGATAACACCAGGACCTGGCAGGACAATGGTCTGACGCCGCTTGAGCTTGAAGCGACCGGCTGGCAGCCGGATGCCAAAACCCAGGCCGCCAAAAAGCTGCTTGAGCAGCAAAACGCCGAAATGGAGCGGGAGCTTTGCGAAACCCTATACGAAATCAACCGCGACTTTGCCCAGCATTGCCTGCCGGTTCATGATCTGGCAGCCTTTCTCGGCTTCAGGACCGTGGCCCAATTGCGTCATATTGCCAGACTGTTGAAAATTGGCAAAACCGCCAGGCTGAAGAAGGCTGATCTTATCGCTGTCATCCTGCAAGACTACAAAAAATCGCTTCAACTGGGCGATATTCTCATGACCTCGACGCGCGACGCCTGGCGCAGATTCCTGATGGCGGCCAGAACCCAGAGCCTGTTGGTCGAACGACCGCTGCCGGTCCAGTATCTTAACCTGCAGCAGCAGGCCCTGATCCAGCTGTTCTACCATGACGGGCGGTTCTGGCTGGTTGTGCCGGACGAAATCAAGGCGGTGTTCAAAAAACTGGACACCCCGGACTTTATAACCCGCAAGCACCGCCATGACAAGATCTTGGATTATGCCCTGGCTGCAGTCAATCTTTATGGTGTGATCCGTCTGGTGGATTTCGTCGATTTGTACAACCGACTGAGCAGCGAGACGATCGACATCAATATTGCCGAAGACGTCCTGAATCCCCAAGCCAATTTCTCACAGGATTTCTTTAGCTGGAACGACTGTCTCGTCAGCAGCGCCTTTTCACCCGAGGATCCGGCAGACTTCGAAGAGATCTACCTGGCTCAGCGCGGCAAGCCGCGCTATATACCGACAGTTGACGAACTTTATCATTATATCGATTCTGACTATTATGAGGAAACCGCGCAAATCAGCGCACTAGCTGATTTTTTGTTGCAGTATTTCGACGAGGACGAAGTCTGGGAAATCCTGGATGACGTCCATGACATGATCCAGTCCGATCTGCCGCCATCGGCTATCTTCAGCCACCTGATCGAATGCGGGATCAGGGTCGACCGGGATGCGGAGTTGGGGCAGATCGTCAAGCTGATCGCCGATGTGCACAACAATACCCGGCGCTGGAGCCTGAACGGTTATAAGCCGATTGAACAAAACGAGCAGTCCGGATCGAAAATCCTGCGTTTTCCGACTGACAAGCCCATCGTCTCCGTCAAGGTCGGCCGCAATGATCCCTGTCCCTGCGGCAGCGGCAAAAAGTACAAGCATTGCTGTGGCAAGTGATCGGAAGAAACACTTTCCGAAAAGTTGCGAAATGAGACTGGAAATAAATCTTTCCAGTCCAGTTCCTAGGCCTTATCGGATATTATCCTGATTGGTGGAGCATCAGGGAAACAGACCCGGCTATTCCGACTTGGACGCCAGTGGCACATCGTCCTCGGTTAAAAAACTGAGAACATCATCATGCATTTCTTGTTTTTTCAGTTGGTGATCCTGGATGGATTGGCCGATTTCGGTGATGGCAAAATATAAAAGGACGACCGCAAGTGCGATCAGAAGATAGAAAACTATTTTTCGAAAACCCATACTCATCATTTAGCCCTGCCTTTTCTGATTCTGCTTTGATGCGGCGAGTATTATTCTTTATAATTAATAGAATAACAATAACGGTTATTCGAGTAAAGGGAAAGCCGGATAAACAAATGGATTCAAGGCATCCAATATCAGACGATCCCGCTAGGCTGTGATTGCCTGGATGCAAAAACAAGATACGAGGTGAGCGATATGAAAATCTTAGAACAGTTGCTGTTGCGCTACCCCAGCATCGTCGTGCTGGATGTCGAGACGACAGGTTTCGACTATCTGACCTGTGACGTGATCGAGCTGGCCTGCCTGCAGCTTCAAGCGCCGGACCAGGTCCGTTCGTATGACTGGCTGATCAATATCGGAAAACCCGTTCCGAAAAAGATCACCGCCATCACACAAATCACCAATGATATGCTGACAGCTGAGGGTCTGCCCAGAAGACACATTGTCGACAGCCTGTCTAGCCTGATCTTTTCCGGCGACCGGACGCTGCTGATCGCGCACAACGCCAATTTCGACCTGCATTTTCTGCAGGCGATGTTCAAACAGGAAGGACAACTTTTCGACTGGAGCCGGGTAGACGCGATTGATACGCTGTCGATCATGAAGGATCGGAAACCCTACCCGCACAAGCTGTCCGACGCGATCACGGCGTATGGCCTTGAGCAAGACGTTCAAAATTCGCACAGGGCAATCGATGATGTCCTGGCGACTTTCAAAGTATTCGAGAAAATGTGCGAAGAGAATCCGGATGTGACCGAGTATATCAACTTGTTCGGGTACAATCCCAAATATAGCATCCGCCAGAAAGACCGTCTGCCCGGCATCCGCTACCTGGCGCAGCCCTATGATTCCCCGACCAAGCTCTATTGCAGGCGATCATAAGGCGAGATGCTAACGCACACCGCTGGCTCTGGCTCACGGACCTTCCCGATAATGGAAAGATGCTCTGACAATTTGTGTGGCTTTCGATCTGGTCGAATAGATCAAACGTTACTGGAAAGGGCAGTTTCACCCTGGCTCGAAAGCCATTGAACGTAGCAACATCAGGCTGGCCAACATCATGTGTGCAATATCGTTTATCAGCTGATCGACACCAGTGGGATGCTCATTACAGTTTCTGCAGTTTCATCACACCAATATGACTTGCAGGCAAGGCTGAAACTGCCTGATCTTGAAACCTGCTGGGAGAAAGTTGCGTCATCCGATTAAATTAAAGTCATGTTTTGTCAAAAATTACCGGAATGGGTTTGATTTGACTCCAGCATTATGATAATCTGATTTTGTCAAATTACTATATCCAAGAATACAAAACCCGAAAAGACGAAAGATTGATGGAGGATTAAGATGACAAAAGGAAACTTTGGATTAAACCTTTCTGCCGTCGCCATTCTCGCCTTTGCTTTGAGCATGTTCGCAGGTATCGAGGTCCTGGTTCTGGTCCTTGCCTTTGCGTTGCTGATTGAAAAGAGCGACTGGCTGTCGAAGCAGACCTTTGAAGCCTTGTACCTGAAGCTGGGCTATGTGATACTCCTGTTCCTGCTCGGCAGGTTCACGGATCTCATGAACTGGATATTCCCGCGTACCAGCTTCTTCTACGGCTTCGAGAATGTCGTGACCTGGCTCTTGAGGGTCGCGCTGGCACTGGTTGTCGCCTATGCCGTGATTCGCCTGATCAGTGGCCGTGAAGCGGGCCTTCCGTTCCTGTCACGTCTGGCTGATGCCACCATGGGCAAGGTCAAACCCAAGACCCAGCCGGCACCCCAGCAGCCGGCAGCTCCCTATGTACCGCCCCAGCCGGTCTACCAGCAGCCGCCTGTCGCACCGCCGCCTGCTCCTGCTCCAGCGCCTGCACCGGCTGTGCAGCCTGAAGCGCCGAAAACTGAAGAGGCGCCGAAAACCGAAGAAACTGCCGAAGCGCCGGCTGAACCCGTTCAGGAAACACCGGCCCAGCCTCAATCCAACAGCTGGCACTGTGATTGCGGCCGCGACAACGAAGGTAAATTCTGCATCGGCTGCGGCAAACCGCGTCCCCAGTAATTTTCACTTCGAAAAATTCAAATTAATGGAGGTATTCCAATATGTTCTGTCAAACTGTGGCAAGTCCAATCCCGATGGCTCCAAGTTCTGTGAAAACTGCGGATCCAATATGCTGGAATCCAATGGCGGCCAGCAGTCAGCTCCTCAGCAGCCCGTCGCACCGCCGCCGGCACCGGTCTACCAGCAGCCGCCCCAGCCCCAGTACCAGGCGCCTGCAGCACCGGCGAACCTGTCAGCCCCGCTTAGCGTAGGCGGCTTCCTCGGCACCCTGATCGTGCTGGCGATCCCGATCGTCAATATCATCATGCTGTTCGTTTGGGGTTTTGGCGCAAACGCCAACCTCAACCGCAAGAACCTGTGCCGCGCGATGCTGATTCTCGCCGCGATCGGAGTTGTCCTGAGCATTTTGTTCTCGATTGCGTTCGGCTCGATTTTCTCGGCTTTTGCCGACTTTGACTACTATAGCTATTAATTGACAGCAAGATAACAAAGCCCAAAAGAAAGACCCCGCCGATTGTCGGCGGGGGTCTTTCTTTTGGGTTGAAATTCAAACCATCAGGTCGGATAAATCCAGATTCAGGAAGACATCAACAATGCCCGGATCAAACTGGCTGCCAGCATTTTGCCGTATCTCTTCGATTGCCAGTTCATGGGACATTGCCTGCCGGTAGGCGCGGCAGTGTGTCATCGCATCGTAGGCGTCGGTGACGGCCAGGATCCTGGACAGCAAGGGGATCTGTTCACAGGTGATACCATTCGGGTAGCCCCGGCCATCCCAGCGCTCATGGTGGTGGAGGATATACGGCGCAACTGAAGCCAGGCTGCTGGTCGACATCGCGATCCGGTAGCCGATTTCCGGGTGCGTCTTCATGACCGCCCATTCCTGGTCATCCAGTTTTCCGGGCTTGTTGAGAATGCTGTCATCCACCCCGATCTTTCCGATGTCGTGAAGCATCGCCAGCAACTGGAGTTCATCCATGCTCTTCTGCGGCAGCTTAAGCGTCTCGCCAATTTGTCTACACATGACGGCCAGTCGCATCGCGTGTTCCTCGGTTTCCTGGCTGCGTGCCAGCATTGTCGCCATGACCGATGAGATGATGGCATTGTGGTAGCTTTCCTGGTTGAGCAGCTTATGCCTGTACATGATGTCCTCAGCTTCCTTTTCCACGTCATCCTGGCGGCTGTCCATGTCCTGACGGGTGGCATAGCCGAAGGACAGACTCAATTCACCGGGTCCGGTATCCGATGCCAGATTCGACGATCTGCAGGCCTGGTGGATGCAAGAAATCAGCAGTTCGATTGTCTCCTGGCTGCTGTTCGGCAGCAGGATCGCGAATTCGTCACCGCCGATTCGAGCCAGCAGCGTGTCTTTCGGCAGACAGGAACGGATGATGCTGCCTGCCGAGCGGATCAGCCGATCGCCTGCAGCGTGGCCGAAGGCATCGTTGACCAGCCGGGTGCCGTTGATATCTGCCAGGACGATGGACAGAGGAAGATGGTCCGGGGTGTCCAGGTTTGCTTTAGCCTTTTCGTAATATCGTCGGTTGAATAGGCCGGTCAGGTCATCATGGTCGTTCATGTACAGGATCTGGTCATTGCGCTTTTTCGCATCATCAATATCGATCACGATGCCTTCCAGGGCCTGGACCTGGCCGTCTTCGCCAAAAATCGGCTGGCCGGTTTCCATGACCCAGCGCGCTGTTTTGTCCCGATGGACAAGCTGATACTCTCCGCGAAAACGGGCTTTGCGGTCAACGGCCAGCTGCCAGTCCTGCCAGACCTGATCCCTGAATTTTGCGGCGATCAGGTCATTATAGGAAACGATCCGGTTGAGTATAATATCTTCTGGTTGGTAGCCGGTCAGTTCAATACAGCCGTCAGATATGAATTCCATGGTCCAGTTTTTGTCGTTTCGGCAGCGAAAGGCGATGCCGGGCAGGTTGTCGATGAAAACTGACTTGCTGCGCTCGCTCTCGACCAGCGCGGACTGGGCCTGGATAAAACCCGTCCGGTCGAGCCCGGTTGACAGAATCCGGGAGATGTCACCGTGATCATCCAGGATCAGGGCGTTCTGCCAGGCGATATGGCGCACGTCGCCGCTTGCGGTCAGGATGGTATTGTCATGGTTTGCAAAATCATTCAGATCGCCGCTGGAAAGAGCTTCGGCCAGCCCCTGCCGGATTGC
Source organism: uncultured Saccharofermentans sp. (assembly GCA_963675845.1). Classification (GTDB taxonomy): domain Bacteria; phylum Bacillota; class Clostridia; order Saccharofermentanales; family UBA5734; genus UBA8949. Next base: position 2,196,417 of record OY776634.1, read on the forward strand.
CGCCTGTTCCTCAGGCGGCACAAATGAGGCAACCCAGTCTTGGCCCAGAACATCGCGTTTGTTCATACCCAGCAGCCTAAGTCCTTCGCGGTTGATCTGACTGACCGTCAGGTCCTTGTCCAGGATTACGGTGATCATTCTGGCATTGTCGAAGTAGCTATGGGCAAGGTTGCGCTCGGCCTTCAGCTGCCGGTTGACATTCTGGATACTGCGATGGGCCTTGATAACCTTGTAAAAACCGGAGTAGACCAGGCCGAGAATCAGAAGTGACGACGCCAGCACATAGGCCGATCCCTTGATGATCCCGATGGCCACCAGATCAGAAGCGTCGGCGAATGATCCGAAAAAGAGATCGGACAGCAGGATCCAGGCAATGCCGGCCAGTGCATAAATCAGTGTGATTCGGCTGGCCCGCCAGAATGCCTGGCGATGCAGTTTCAGATCGGATGTTGCTGTTAAACGGGGCGAGTCATCTCTGCTGATATTCTCATCTGACATGATCATAGCTCCTTGAGATGTGTGTCCAAGTTGTCAGGGTGCGTTTATACTGCAATCATATCATGAAGACAAGAACAATCTCAAATCAGATCATCTGTCGATTCGTCAGCTGAAAGCCTGGCTTAGCTTTCGATTCGGAAAAATGCGATCTGACCCATCAGTTCCTGCGCTTGCAGGATTGGCAATAGCCATAAAGGGTCATCTGGTGCGAGACGATGTCGAATCCGGTGTCATCCTCGATCTGGCGCGTTAGACTGCTGATCGGGCACTGGTTGACATCGATGGTCTCGCCGCAGCCCAGGCAGATCAGCTCATGGCCATGGTTGGCGGATATGATCTGGTAGCGGGTGATGCCGTCCGGGTAGATCAGGCGCGAGATGGTGCCCTGCGCGACCAGCTGATCTAAATTGCGGTACACCGTAGTCAGGGCCAGGGTGGGCAGGTCTTTCTTAGCCAGATTCAGGATCTGGTCAGCCGACAGCGCCTTGTCCTTTTGGGTGATCACCTGCAGGATCTGCTTTTTTTGCCGGGTTTGCCGAGTTGCCATGGTGCCTCCTTGTCCCTTGCTGCTTTTATTATCGGACAGCCGACCGGGTTTGACAAGGTGAGCAGCGGTTTAATATACTTAATGCAAGTCATTTGCAATAAAACAGGTGATTGACATCTGTTTAGGAGGCTGATATGAAGCGATTCCAATCTAGATTTCTAGCCGTTCTGCTCACCCTTGTCCTGGTCGGCTCATGGACCTTCACACTGCCCGGCTGCCAGGCGCCGCCTGTGACGGAACAGTCGGTGTCGGACGACAAGGTCATTGTCACATCGTTTCTGCCGATGTATATCTTTACAGCCAATCTGCTCGACGGCATCGACGGCGTTCGGATCGAGAACATGGCGGCGCCGGAAGTCGGCTGCCTCCACGACTACCAGCTGCTGCCGTCCGATCTGGTCACGCTGGACGGATCCAATCTGTTCATCTATAACGGGGCGGGCATGGAAAGCTTTCTCGAAGATATCGCGGCCAGATCCGGCGATCTCCAGATGGTGGAAGCCTCATCGGGCATCAACCGGATTCTGAATGATGACGGATCTGAAAATCCACATGTATGGCTGTCCGTTCCGCGGGCGATCCAGCAGGTCCAAAATATCAGCGCGGGGCTGCAGCAGGCCTTTCCAGACCTGGCCGAAAGCATCGCGGCCAACGAAACGGCCTACTGCGAACGGCTGGAGGTGATTCACCAGGCCTATAGCCTAGAGCTGGCGGACATCCGGATTCGGGACATCATCACCTTCCATGAAGCCTTTCCCTATCTGGCGGAAGAATACGGCCTGCGCATCGCCGCGGTGATTGAGCGCGAGCCGGGCAGCGAACCGTCGGCGTCTGAACTGGCCGAAACAATTGACCTGATCCGCGATTTGTCAATTACAGCGCTGTTTGCCGAACCCCAGTATTCGCCTGAGGTGGCCGAAGCCATCGCCCGGGAAACCGGTGCCAGGATCTACACACTCGACCCCGTGGTCACCGGCAGTCTGGACCCGGCGCTCTATGAGACCCGGATGCTGGAAAATCTGGACGTTTTGAAAAATGCCTTGAAATAATATTTTGGTAACCTATGCATTTGACAAGGCGACCCGGTTGAAATATCTTTTTAGAGTAATAACGCATGAATCCCGTGTATAAAAGGATGGTATTGACATGAAGCTCCCAAGCCAAAAACTGATTGCTGTAATCCTGGTCCTGGCCCTGATGGCCGCGCTGGCCGCCTGCGCCGGTCCGACCACCACATCGACCACAACCGTAACCGAAACCACCACAACCGCAACATCGACCGAAACCGAACCGGTTGAGAAGGCACTTGTTCGCATCGGCGCCCTCAAGGGACCGACCGGCATGGGCCTGGTCGGCCTGATGGACAGCTTCGATCAGGGCAACACGATGCTGGATTACGAATTCAATATCACCGGCAGCCCGGATGACATGGTCGCCATGATCTCCAGCGGCCAGGTGGATATCGCGGCTCTGCCGACCAATCTGGCTTCGGTCCTCTACAACAAGACCGGCGGCAGCCTGCAGGTGATCGCCCTCAACACGCTGGGTGTCCTCTACATCCTGGAAAACGGCAATGCCATTGATTCGATCCAGGACCTGGCCGGCAAGACCATCCTGGCCACCGGTCAGGGCGCTGTACCGGAATATGCGCTGAATCAGCTGCTGGCGGATGCCGGTATCGCGGATTCGGTGACCATCGAATACAAGACCGAGCATTCGGAACTGGCCACCCTGGCGGTTTCCGGACAGGCTGACATCGTCATGCTGCCTGAGCCGTTCGTCACCACTGTACTGAGCAAAAACGCGGACATGCGCCTGGCGCTGGACCTGACCGCTGAATGGGAAGCAATCCAGACCGCAGCCGGATCCGACAGCCAGCTGGCCATGGGCTGCCTGGTCGTCAACAAGGCCTATGCTGAAAATCACATCGGAGAGATCGTGATGTTTCTGGGCGAATACATGGAGTCGGTCAACTTTGTCAATGACAATCCGGAAGCTGCCGGCGACCTGATCGCCCAGTACGAGATCCTGCCGGATGCCGCGCTGGCGGCCGCCGCGATCCCCAACAGCCATATGGTCATGATCGAGGGCATGGAGATGAAAAGCATTCTCTCGTCCTTCCTTGATGTCCTCTATGAAGCCAATCCGGCGTCGGTCGGCGGCGAGCTGCCCGATGACATGTTCTATTTCATGCCGTAAAGGGAAGAGGCAGGCAACGTGAAGCAACTCAAGGATCAATCCCGCCGGCCAGGCTGGTCATTTCTACTGGCTCTGGTGTTCTGGGTAGCTATCTGGCAGATAGCCTACCTGCTGGTTGGCAGCGACTTTTTACTGGCATCGCCTGTCCAGGTGCTGTCCCGGCTCGGTCAATTGGTCCTCAAGCTGTCCTTTTGGCAGACCACTGGATTGTCGCTGGTCCGTATTCTGATCGGATTTATCCTGGGCGTCGCAGCCGGATCGCTGCTGGCGGTTTTGACTGTCAGCGTCCGGCTGCTGTCCGTTTTGTTTGAACCGGCGATCCGCGCGATCCGCGCCACCCCGGTAGCCTCGTTTATTATCCTCGCCCTGGTCTGGATGACCAACAACCGGGTGGTCGTCTTCATCGTCTTCCTGATGGTGATGCCGATTGTCTGGGCCAATGTCACCGAGGGCATCCGCAAAACCGATCCGCAGTTGCTGGAAATGGCGCATCTGTTCGGTTTTTCCAACGGGCAGGTGATCCGCCTGATCTACATCCCGCAGATTCTGCCGTTCTTCGTCGCTGCCGTCACCACGGCGCTGGGCCTGGGCTGGAAAGCCGGCGTCGCCGCCGAAGTCCTGTCCAGTCCGGAGCTGTCGCTGGGCGGCGAACTGTACAAGGCCAAGATCTATCTGGAAACCGCCGATCTGATCGCCTACACAATCGTGATCATTATCGTCTCGCTCGTGCTGGAGAAGGTCCTGCTCTGGACGCTCGGCCGTACACAGGGGTACTTCCGCCAGCATGGCCGGACCGGCCTGGAGAAAGGTGGGGGCAGACCATGAGCATCCGGCTGGATCATGTTTCGAAGACCTTCAACCAGGCCCCGGTCATCCAGCGCCTGTCGCTTGAACTGCCGGACTCGGGCATCGTCGGCATTTCCGGACCGTCCGGCTGCGGCAAGACCACGCTGCTTCGGCTCCTGGCCGGCCTGGACGCACCGGATGACGGACGGGTAGACGGCCTTGGGCAAAGAGGTGTCAGCATGGTCTTCCAGGAAGACCGTCTGCTGCCTTGGCTTTGCGCCCTGGACAATGTCGCTGTTGTGTCCGGCTCCATTGAAATGGCCCGGCAATGGCTGGAAAAAGTCGGGCTGGCCGGGTTTGCCGGCTATTACCCCGCCGAGCTCTCAGGCGGCATGAAACGCCGCGTCGCCCTGGCCAGGGCACTGTCTAAGGTGAGCAGTCTCCTGCTGCTGGACGAGCCGTTTACCGGCCTTGACGACGACTTGAAGCACCGTCTCTTCGACCTGATCCGGCAGACCGCGCGTGAACGCGTGGTGGTGCTGGTCACCCATGACACCGAAGATCTTGAAGCGCTGTCAGATATCCAGTATTCAGCCCAGGGTCCGCCGATGCGGCTGGTACCTGACGGATAGACCTTGCCTAAGATTCAATTTTGAGGACATCTCTTTGGGGGTGTCCTTTTTATTTTATCGCGAAACTCAATATACAATAGCGACAGAGCCTTCAACCTGATCGGATGACTGGACGCTAAAACAAAATCTAAACCGTTGACGGTTACAAGTGATGGTGTCCGTGGATAAATGCCCGGCACGGCTGCTAGTCCAGGAACAGTTTGGGGTTATCCGCTTTTTCATTTTCGAAAAACTTAATCGACAGCGCCAGCCGGATTTGTTCATTTGAATCATCGAGGTAGACCTGTGCTATCTGTGTCAGGCGTTCCAGCCTGTATTGCAGCGTTTTTCGATGAATATGCAGTCGTTTTGCCGTCAGCACCTGATTGAAATCGCTGGTCAGATAAGTTTTCAGGGTGGCCAGGTATTCTGTGTTGTTTGCCTCGTCATATTGAACAATCGTCCGGATCGCCGGATGTATAAACGCCCGATGCTGCTCTGCCCGGGCCACGACCAGAAACAGGTGGTCGATCGCATGGTCCTGGTATTGATGCAGCCGGCCGGGTGATTGCATCCTGGCTGCCGCGCTTTGCGCGCTACAAGCTTGTATGAAATGATCACTTGACAGTCGAAAATCATTGAAAGGCTCGCTCATACCGCTTTGCAAGTGGGTTTCTTCAAGGATTTGCAGGATTTGCTTTATTGTTTCAGCTGGATTTTCCGGATTGAGCCGGACAACGGCCGCCAGACCGCTTGACGCTGGAAAAACCACTGAACCAGTCAAGTGTTGCCGAATGATCTGGGTGTAGAAATCAATCAGGCTCGAAGCGTTGATATCGATCGCCAGAATCGAAAACCAGTCATTCATCTGCCAGCCCAGGCTGGCGATTTGTGCTGTGATGAAAGCAGCATCGCTGATATTGCCTTTTAAAATCTCCGACATGAAGTGCTCAGTTGAGTGCAATGTGACATCGAGTTCTGAAGATCGCTTTTGCATCAGGTGACTGATGAATGGAACAATTTGGTTAGCGACATCAATAGCGCCCTGGCCCAGACTAGATTCGCTTTCAATAATCAGGAGTTTGCCTAGATATTGGTCGTCATGGAAAAGGTTTGAGATGATCGAACGGTGCCGGAAGAGCGAGGATTGATGAAACTGTGCTGTCTTGAAGGCATAGGTTTCCAGCAGCAGGTTGTTTTTCGACATCTCGTCCAGCGTACTGGGCGAAAATGTAGACACATCTCGCTGGTAATCCAGCACTTCTGAGCTGATTGGGTCAACAACCGGATTGAATCCGGCAACAACGTTGAACGCCTGATCCAGCACCTGCACCCGGTTTTTGAAAAACCGGGCGCAGATTGCCAGCAAACTGTCCAGTCCCTCTCCGGCCAGAATACTGTCCCTGAGATCATTTTCAAGATCATTGAAGGCTTCGAAGGCTTCGGCAGCGGCAAAATATGTTGCTTCAAAATCAGTGCGGGTCACCAGCAGTGAACAGCCTGGGTCTTCACGGACTTTGCCAGGGCAGATGATTAGGGCGTTCGGATTAATATATTCCAACATGGATAACTGATTGTCATCCATGACATAGGCAGCCTCCTTATCCAACCGATTATTACTCGGCGGAAAATAGCGGATGGACTGAAACCGACCCAGTGAATCAGGCTTTAATAAGCTTGTCTGAGGATCAATATCCAACTTGTCTGCTAACATGGCAGATGTCACGTACATACTCATCACCCCTCTAATCTATTATAGTCCATTGTGGATAAATAACAAAAGAAAAGTTTAGGTCGGATGGTCAATTACGAGGGGTCTGAATCCCGCTACAATGAAATTATCCAAGCGAATTGAAAATTTGCTGATGCAGTGAACTGGAGGTTGTTATGGACAAACTTAAAGTGGGTATTATCGGTATCGGAACGATTGCCAACGGTAAACACATTGCTACATTGGTCAAGTACCCGGATGTTGAAATCGTCGCGCTTTGCGATATAGAGCCAAAGCGTTGTGAACAGGCCAATACCCGATGGGGTCTGAGTGCCAAAGTCTATACGGACTATCACGATCTGTGCGCCGACCCTGCGATCGATATTGTTCACATCTGTACACCCAATCCGCTTCATTGCCCGATGACGCTGTGCGCTTTTGACCATGGCAAGCATGTCCATTGTGAAAAGCCGATGGCCTGTACTTACGAGGAAACACAACAGATGCTCCAAGCCCAGAAAATGGCGGGCAAGCAGCTGACTGTCGGCCTGCAATGGCGCTTCAGCCCCCAGTGCCTGTACATCCGCGACCTGGCTGCAGAGGGCTATTTTGGTGATATCTATTATTTGAAATCTTCGCAGCTGCGCGGACGGCGTCTGCCAGCTTATGGCGTCTACACCAGCAAAGCGCTCAACGGCGGCGGCATGCTGATGGACGGCGGACCGCATTCAATCGATCTGCCGATGTACCTGACCGGCAATTACGAACCCGCCAGCGTGCGTGGCGTCATTACAGACCGCATGAAGCACGATACGGCGGGCAATGACCTTGGCCCCTGGGATCCGGACAATTTCGATGTCGAGGACAGCGCTTTTGCCCTGATCACCATGAAGAACGGTGCGGTCATCTATGTGGAAACCGCCTGGGTCATCAACATGGAGCAGCAGTCACCCGGCATGCAGGTCGCTTTGGCCGGCACCCAGGCAGGGGCTGATATGGTGGGAGATTTCGGCACCGGCGTTCGTCTGCACCAGATTCTCAACGGCAAGAAAGCTGTGACGGAGCCGAGTATGGGCAGCATGCCCGGCAGCCCAAGATATGACAACAACGATTATGAGCTGCGACGCTGGATTGACGCGGTCAGAACTGATGGCACGCCTGCCGTTCGTGCCGAAGAGGCGGCAGTCGTTACGCGGATCATCGAAGGTATCTATCAATCTGCGCGGAACGGCGAGACGGTATTCTTCACCTGACAAACAGCTTAAAGCGAACCTGAACAACTCATTTTGACTAATCGGAGGAAAATTATGGCTCGATTGAAATTTGGCGTAATCGGCTGCGGCTGGATCGGAACGGGCAAGCATATTGACAGCCTGATCAAGCACGCCGATGCTGAACTGGTCGCGATCTGCGATATCGTTTTGACTAAGATGGACGTCGTTGAAAAGCGATATGGTCTGACCAGCATAAAAAAGTACCAGGACTACCGTGACCTTTGTTCGGATCCGGAAATTGACGTTGTCCACGTCTGTACACCCAATGCACTGCATTATGACATGACCATGGCCGCGCTCAATAACGGTAAGCATGTTCACTGTGAAAAGCCGCTGGCGACCCGTTCGGAAGACGCGATCGATATGGTCGAGACGGCCAGAAAGGTCGGCAAACGCCTGACCATTGGCCACCAGCGCCGTTTCTTCTCATCGGTCCAGTACATGAAACAACTGGTTGAAAGCGGCGAAATGGGCGACATCTACTATGCCAAAGCCCTGGATGCCAGACGACGCGGCGTTCCCACTTGGGGCGACTACATGAGCAAAGACAAGAATGGCGGCGGCATCCTGTTTGACGGAGCGCCCCACTCGCTTGACCTGACCATGTACCTGATGGACAACTTCAAGCCCGTTTCGGTCTATGGCAAGGTTATGGACAAGATGCGGCATGAGGTTGACGGCAACCCCTGGGGGGTCTGGGATCACGAGAACAGCGATGTTGAAGATACAGGGTTTGCCATGATCACCATGGCAGGCGGCGCGGTCATCTATCTGGAGGCCGCCTGGCTGATTAACATGCTTGGATACGCCAATCAGACGCTCCTGGTCGGTACCAAGGCCGGTGTCGACATGCAGGGCAAGGACGGCAATGTCCGTGTCAACAAAATTTACAATGGCAAAATGGCTGTTATGGAACCGGAGATCATGCCGCCGATGGCGGCTCTTGTCGGACAATTTGAGATCAATGACCGCAACGCCCCCGGCGTCGAGATCGACAACTGGATCGAGGCCCTGCTAGGCGACCGAGAACCCCTGATCAAGGCTGCTGAAGGGATTGCCGTGGTTCAGATCATTGAGAGCATATTCAAGTCCAGTGAAACGGGTCAGGTTGTCAAGATCACCAGTTAATCATCAAACAAATCAGTCTCAGGAGGATCAATCATATGAAAATGTCCGTTTGTGTCGATATCCTGTTTTTTCAACAGGATTTCATCTCAGCCCTCGAAGTCATCAAGTCTGCCGGCTTCAACCACTATGAAATGTGGACGCTGGGCGATCATCCACACGGCATTGGTGCCAAAAACAAGGACTTGCCGGCGATAGCCGCTGAGGCAAAACGGCTGGACATGTCCTGCGTTGCCTGTGTGGGGCCGTTCAGCGATCTGACCGACGCTGCCGATCATAGCGAATTTCTCAAAGATTTCAAAGCCGATGTCGCCAAAGCAAAAATGATCAAATGCCCGACGATCATCGTCAATATGGGCGGCGGCGGCCCGCCGACCAATCCGGAAGGATCCATGGAGAATGGCATCAGCGTTCTGCGCGAAGCCGGCAAAATCGCTGAAAGCGAAGGCATCACCCTGGCTCTGGAGCCGCTGAACAACCGAGTCGATCATCCTAACAGCATTCTGGCTCATGCCGACCAGGCCTTCGCGGTCATTGACGCGGTAGACAGCCCGGCTGTCAAGTTGTTGTATGACATCTACCACCAGCAGGTCATGGACGGCAATGTCACTGAAACAATCCTTGCCAATCTGGACAAGATCGCTCATCTGCATGCAGCGGGCGTTCCGGGACGACAAGAGCTGGCACCGGGCGAGCTGGATTACCGCTTCGTGCTGCAAAAGGTCGCCGAGGCAAATTACGATCAGTTCGTCGGACTCGAATACAAGCCCAGCAAGCCGGTCGCGGATTCACTCCGGGAGATGAGAGCGCTGACAGCGGATATTGCCGGTTGAAAAATGTGAACCTATTTGGCATAAAATATCTCGGGTTATCAATAAAAATAATCTTGTATGCTTGAAAAGCAACCTGATAGACTTTCAATTAGATTAATTTATCTGACCATTGACTGATTCATTTTGGCAATCGTGTTTGGTGTGGCCATCGTTTGCAGCACTAAACGTTTTGCAAATAACGAACAAAAGCCGAAGCAATGTATTCACTTGGAGGTTTGATGATGAAAAAGACACTTGTTTTTATTCTTGTCCTGGCCATGCTGCTGTTGGTTGCAGCTGGTTGTAGTACGCCAGCGACAACCGCTTCCCAGTCTGGCAGCGAACCCGGCACTGGCACACAAGAACCCACAACGGCCGGTCCACCGGCAGAGATCGTGTATGTTTTTCCACTGATGGCCGGCGAACCGGTTGACCTCGAAAAAGTCAATGATGCCATCAATGAGATTTCCATTGGGACAATTAATGTTAAAGTGGCGCTTTACCCTATCTCTGTCGCCAACTACAGCAGTCAGGTCCCCCTGATGATAACTGGCGGCGAGGAGATGGACCTTGTTGAAACTCTGCCAGGCGGACCGACCATCTATGCTTCGATGGTTGCACAGAACCAGCTGATCGATATCACAGATCTTGCGCCGGAGTATGCACAAGACACCATCGATGAATTTAATGCGCTAAATCCTGGTTTCCTCTCCGGCGCGTATATCAATGGCAGAATGTATGGATTCCCGAACCTGTTTGACAAGGTGACAGAAACATACTTTGACTTGCGCAAGGATATGCTGGAAGAAACCGGCATGCTGGAGAATTTCAAGGCCGTTGAAAATATGGATGACCTTGAAGTCGTGGTCAAGGCCTTAAGTGAGAATAGTGATATTCCGGTTCTGTGCTCTACCGGCAACAGCTGGGGCCAGGTTGTTAACTCAAATGCCCGGCTGATCAACTTCGACAACTTTTCAGAGCAAATCGTCAGTGAATTTTTCGGCAGCGACACCTGGGCGTATGGTGCAATTGTTGGCCAGGATAACTCGGATGTTATCAACATGTACGCTTCAGATGAATACAAAGCGATTACCGAAAAGGCTCGCGACTGGTATCTTAAGGATTATATTTCCAAGGATGCTGCTACACAGGTTGAAATGGGCGGACTCGTGATCAAGGCCAACGGCGCACTTGGCGGCGTCAGCGACGGCGAACTGGGGCATGAGAATTATATTAACAGCCAGACTAACCATGAGATGATCAGCGTCAAGGTTGCCGATGCAGTTGTCAACACCGGCATCATGCAAAAATTTGTCTGGGCGCTGCCGGTATCCTGCTCAGATGAAGTCGCCGCTATCAAGTTTTTAAATCTGACCTACACCAATGGAGAGATCGTGAACCTTCTGAATTACGGCATCGAAGGGGAGCACTATGTCAACAACGCCGACGGCACGATCTCATTGCCCGAAGGCATTACACCTGAAAGTGCCCGTTACTTCATTGCAGCTCCGTTCCTGTTTGGCAATGGATTCATTGCCAAAGTCGTACCGCCCGACCCGGCAGATTTGCGCGAACAGACCGTCGAAATCAATCAGAACGCCAAAGCCTCTCCGCTGCTGGGCTTTGCTGTTGACACCACAGAATTTACGAATGAGTATACTGCAGTCATCAATGTTATCACACAGTATTCACCCGGACTCAATGCCGGTTCGAGCGACCCGGAAACGACCTTACCCAAGTTCCTGTCAGCGCTTGATGATGCCGGCATGCAGACCATCATCGAATCAGTGCAGGCTCAGGTCGATGCCTATCTGGAAGCACAGTAATTACCAGGACAATATTCCCTGGATCTAAAAAATGCTCTTCGGATTAGCCTCCGGAGGAAGGGGCTTCAAGGATCTGCCGCATGGCGCGGTTGTTCTTGAAGCCTCTTTGGGCGCGTATGTCATTGATCAGCGACACGGCAATTGTTTGCCTCAAGCTCTTCGGTCAGCCTGGATCAGCTTCCGATAGTTGCTCGGTGAAGCGCCATGCTGCTTTTTAAATGTGGCAGAAAAGTGATCCGTTGAGTTGTATCCGACCAGCTCGGCTATCCGATCGATTGCAATGTCCGTATTCTTCAGATAATTGACGCTGTCTGTCATTTTAAGCCGGGTCACCAAGTCAATATATCTGGATCCGGTTGACTTCTTGATCAATAAGCTCAAATGTGTTGGCTGATAATGGAAGCGCTCCGCCAAGGCCTTGAGCGTGATTGTTCTGTAATGTTGTTGTATGTATTGGAGAATTTGCAAAATATCATCACTTGAATCATCCGTGAAATTTTTCACAACCCCGTCTTTGCCACGAAGAATTTCGGTAAAAAGCAAATTCATCCAGCTGATGCAGCGAAGATTTGATTGAATGCCCTTTATATATGAGTCAATGACAAGATTCTTGAAAATAAACTTGATCCCGCTCGAGTTTGATGTGGCCAGCCGGATGTGATTTGTGCATCCCTCACGAAACAATTGCATTCGGAAATAGCTGGCCAACAAGGATTTTTGCATGAGCATCTCCTTGAAGACACTTTCGAAAGTGCTTCTGCGGATTGCAATGCTTAAAATGACCGATGAAGGATCATCAACGATGATTGCATGTTTGAGTTGTGGCGGCAGGATGCAGATCTCGCCTTGCATAAAGTTCAGATTCTTGTCGATTTTCAGTCGGCAGAACCCACGAAAAACATACATTAACTCGAAATAGTCATTGACATGCGGCATTTCACTGGTATGGCAAAGGTTGACCAGCGTCGTAACATCCATATCGGCTGGAAAACCTTCTGAGAATAGAATGTCATTTTCAAATAAATTATTGGTGAAGTAGCCAAGGTTGATCGGGAGCTGCGACAGCAGGCTCGCAAATTCATCGTCTGAAATATGACTCCAGTTTTCGAATGGCTCGTTCAGGACGGGCTTGTCGGGCAGAAAACGCTTGTGGTTGATCAGTTCTTTGACAGCAGCTAAAAAATCCAGTTTGTGACCCGTCTGAAGGTAGTAGCGGGTCATGGTTTCCTGGATCATGCCCATCGTAACGTAGAGTTCCGGTAAAAAATTATTATGATCAGATTCAAGCATCTTTGATAAACCTCGTGATTTGCCGTTATCTAAATTATCCATAAAATATCTCGGATGTGCAACAACAATCTTTGTGGCGAAGCGTCCTTTATTCTGATATTCTGGTATCAATTAATCATACAGCAGTTCAATTGACTGGAGGCTGTAAAATGGCTATCGTTCAAACACGGGTTGAAACGGGAAAGGTTCGGGGCGCTTTATGCGCCAATCCATCCTATACAGTTTTTCGAGGCATCCCCTATGCCTGCCAGACGTCCGGCGCCAATCGATTTGCGCCGCCGATGCTGGCTGAAAGCTGGGATGGCGAGCGGGTTTGTGATACCTTCTCGGATATTTGCTTTCAACCGGTCCACGAATCCGGTACGCCATTTGCCGATTTTTTTATCAAGGAGTTCTACCCGTACCAGTACTCGCAAAGCGAAAACTCCCTTTGCCTGAATATCTGGACACCTGCCGAATCGGTCAACGATAAGCTCCCTGTAATGGTTTGGATTCATGGCGGGGGCTTGGGCTCTGGTTATGGCCATGAAATGGAATTCGATGGCGAAGCGATCGCAAGGCGCGGCGTCGTTCTGGTCACGATCAACTATCGCGTTGATGTTTTGGGCTGGTTCGCGCATCCTGACCTGTCCCGTGAAAGCGGGCATCATGGTTCCGGCAATTTGTGGCTGCTCGACCAGATAGCCGCCCTGAAATGGGTTCAGCGCAATATTGCCAATTTTGGCGGCGATCCGGCAAACGTGACGATCTTTGGACAATCGGCTGGCGGGATTTCAGTCATATCTCATCTCATATCGCCTTTAAGCGAAGGGTTATTTGCCAAAGCTATCATTCAAAGCGGCAGTTTTGCCGTCGGCGGAGGCTGGCCGGTAGCCTCGCTTGCGGAAGGTGAGGCATGGGGAGTCAAAGCTTGTGAGATTCTGGGGATAACTGTCCAGGCTTTGCGTGATATGACCGGTCAGGAGGCTTTCCGTGCCTTGCATTATGCTCAGGATAACGGCGCCGGTCCGATGCCTCGGTATCTGCTGGGCCATGCTGCCCTGCCAGAGGCGCCTGACCGGGCCTTCGCACTTGGGCTGGCTAAAAACATACCAGTCGTCGTTGGCAGTGTCACGGGCGACAACAGCTTGTTCCCGCAGCCCGATCTCAAAGGCCAGGAGCTGCTGGAGCATGCGCTTGAATCCAGACTTGGCAGTCAATCAAGCGATTTTCTCAGTCAATATCCAATATCTGATCAAGGCGGTGATATTGCCCGGGCAATTATACAGGCCGGCGCAAGATTCGGTGATATCGCAGTTGCGGAGGGTCAGGCTAGCAATAACCACCAGCCTGTTTTCGTCTACTATTTTGACACCTTTATTCCAGGCCATAACATCGTACCATTTGTTCCGGACGGTGAAGCGTATCACTCGGCTGAGTTGTGGTATGTATTTGGTGTCCTGCAAAGGTGCTGGCGACGCTTTGACGGACGTCATTATAACCTGTCACAGAACATGACTGACTATTGGACGAATTTTGCCAAGCAAGGTGATCCAAACGGCAATGGATTACCCAGTTGGCCGGCCTATTCACAGCGGCAAAAAGCTGCGCTTCGTCTAAACGAGCGGCTCATCGAGTCTGAGGACATTTCCAATCCGCTTTTCGATCAATATTTCATAGCACTGAAGCAGCTGATTGGTGGTCATCGATAGACTTGACATTGTCTTAAGATGCCTGTTGAATCGTATAAATCGGCCAGTCAATCCATAAGCAAAAGCGGACATCACCTTGGGACGTCCGCCTTCTATGCGGTGTTTACTGCTGAATTCCAAAGGGAATTCTGGCTTTCATTTAAGTCGAAAAACCGGTCGCTATAAAGTCCATCTTCCAGTTTTTGCTTGTGCTCTGGTAGCACAAGAATGAAAATCAAAACTTATTCGATTGTATGTTGGTTCATCTAAGTTTGCCAAATGTTCCTGTAGCAGACTCCTTTCGCATATCCTCCGGCTATGCCGGGCGGCCGAGTGATTCGTCGGATACAAGTCCTTTTATGCTACGCATAAGATGCATTTGGTGATTCTTTATCGTGGACACCGCCCACCGATTGACTGGAAGCCTATGCGACCGGCTTCTCTGTATCTTTATTATAATCCTCTTTTGTTGAAGAAATGTTACAAAATGATGAAGAACAGATATCTCAAATCATCTAAATTGTGCTGATAAGACTGGATTGCAGGGGCGTTCATAAATTGTTCACACTTGCGACATGTTACAGACGGTCATCCTGAAAGTGCCGATTGAGCGCAATGTTTCGACTGAGCAATAGCCTTAAAACGAGTCAACCATCATGCATAACCGGATATTCCGGCCTTTACGCCAGAACATCCGGTTTGAGTTCACATGGTTTGCCATCAATAATCGACTAAATCAACCAGGTCGCCATAACCTTCAGCCTCCATATCGTCCACCGGGACGAATCTAAGCGCAGCCGAGTTGATGCAATACCTTAGCCCGCCGAACTCGATCGGGCCGTCTTCAAAAACATGGCCCAGATGCGAGTCGCCGCTTCTGGAGCGGACCTCGACGCGGGTCTGGCCCAAACTGGTGTCTTCAAACTCACGGACGACATAATCCACGATTGGCCTGGAAAAGCTGGGCCAACCTGTTCCGGAATGGAATTTATCACGCGATGAGAACAGCGGTTCGCCGGTCACGATGTCAACATAGATGCCGGCTTCAAATTGGCTGTTGTAGCTGTTGTCATACGGCGGTTCGGTCGCATCGAGCTGGGTGACCGCGTACTGCAGGTCAGTCAGCTGCTCCCTGATCTTGTCGTCAGATGGCTTGGGATAGTCGCTTTGACGGATAACTGGGTCATACGCCAGGGCTAGGTTGATGTGGCAATAACCGTTCGGGTTGTTGGCCAGGTAATCCTGGTGGTAGTATTCAGCAGCATAGAAGTGCTCCAGCGGTTCGAGTTCCACCTGGATCGTTTCACTGAATTGTTTCTGCAAAGCCGCAAGGCGTGCTTCGGCAACCGGCTGGTCGACTTCGTCGGTATAGTAGATGCCGGTCCGGTACTGGACCCCGACGTCATTGCCCTGGCGGTTGAGGCTGGTCGGGTCAATGATTTTAAAATAGTAGATCAGCAGCTCTTCGAGCGTTATTCTGGCCGGATCATAGACAACCTTAACAGTTTCGGCATGGCCGGAATCGCCGAATGAGACGTCCTCATAACTGGGGTTTTCCGTCTCGCCGTTGGCATAGCCGGAAATAGCGTCAATGACGCCGTCAATCCTGGCCATATACGCTTCGACGCCCCAAAAGCACCCGCCGGCCAAAAAGATTTCACGCGAGCTGGCAGCGTAAGTCGGATCCGGTTCGCTTGGGGCTGTCGTGGTCCCCGTATCGGGCAGGGCGGGCATACAGGCCGCCAGCACAAGCAGGACGGATAGGACTGCAGACAGCGCCAGCAGTCGTATGGACGAGTGTTTTTTCCTGGTCTGGTTCATCTGTGGACCCTCGCTTTCAATTGGGTATCCGAAGGTTGCATTACAAATCTATTGTATGCGATTCGAGCCTTGCGTGCCGTATGCTGGGATACGAAAATCATATAAATATAGTATGATATAAGATCTGGCCATGATCTGCACATTGCAGTGATGCCAAATGGGGATATTGCATAACTAAATGACCTAAATTTCAAGCCCCTGTCAATTTCAATTAATCTAGACATACGTTAAAATATTCAGCAGAGACGTTCAAGGAGGCCAGACGCCATGTCATTTTCCATTTCACAAGTCCAGCAGCTGTCCAAGTCGATTGAAGAAAACATCGGGCGGGTTATTGTCGGCAAGAGCCGGCAGATCGAGCTCGCGCTAACCGCCCTGCTGTCGGGGGGGCATGTCCTTTTGGAAGATGTTCCCGGCACCGGCAAGACCATGCTGGCGCGTGCGCTGGCCAAGTCAATCGACGCCAAGTTCCGGCGTATCCAGTTCACGCCAGACCTTTTGCCGTCCGACCTGACCGGCATCCACTACTACCAGCAGCAAAGCGGCGAGTTTGTCTTTCGACCCGGACCGGTCTTTACCAATATTCTTCTGGCTGACGAAATCAACCGTGCGACACCGCGTACCCAATCCAGTCTTTTGGAGAGCATGGAAGAGCGTCAGGTCTCGATTGACGGCGAAACCCATGTGCTGGACGATCCGTTTTTTGTCATCGCAACCCAGAACCCGGTCGAAACCCAGGGCACCTATCCGCTGCCGGAAGCCCAGCTCGACCGTTTCTTCCTGCAACTGCCGATGGGCTATCCGGACCATGACGAGGGCCTGAGCATCCTCAAGCGCCACCTGGGCGAGCAGCCGATCAACGCAATCGAATCCGTTTCTGGAACTGATCAGGTGATAGAAGCCCGTCAGGCTGTCCAGTCTGTCTATATCCACCCCGACCTGATGGACTACATCCTCCGATTGATCCAAGCGACCCGGGACGACGCGTCGGTCTCGCTCGGGATCAGCCCCAGAGGATCGATCGCCCTGATGCGCGGCGCCAGATCGCTGGCGGCGCTTAGAGGCCGCGTCTATGTCGTGCCAGAGGACATCCAGGATCTGGCTGTCCCGGTTTTAGCCCACCGCCTGATCCTCAGAGGATCGGTATCCAGCCGGACCCGGTCAGCTGAGACCGTCATCTTGCGGATATTGCAGGAGACTCCAATTCCAACCGAAGATTTCCAGGTTCGGGACGATCAATGATCCTGGTCGTTATTCTACTGCTGGTCCTGATCATCATCGGGCTGCAGAGCCGGATCTACCGTCGGTTCTGGCTCACCGGCCTTGACGTCCGGCTGCATTTTTCGCAGACCACCGGCGTTGAGGGCCAGATGTGCCAGCTCGAGGAGACCATCACCAGCAAAAAGCTGCTGCCGCTGCCCTGGCTGACCGTCAAGTTTCAGGTTTCCCGGCACCTGCTGTTTCCGGACAAGCTGCACGCCAAGGTCTCAGACGACTACTACCGGGAAGACCTGTTCTCGATCAGCATGTACCAGAAGATCCGGCGCCGGCTGGACATTCGGCTGGATCGCCGGGGATTCTACCGGATCAAGAGCATTGATGTCATCAGCTCCGACCTGCTGATGCAAAAGCGGCTGATCGGACATTTCACCAGCCAGTCCAATATTACGGTCACACCCCGCCTGCTGCCCCGGCACGACCTGGAGATACCCTACCGTCAGCTGGTCGGGTCAGCGATTACGCAGCACAGCCTGCTGGCTGACCCGTTCGAGTTTCGAACCATCCGCGAGTACCAGCCGTTTGACAACCTGAAGACGATCAACTGGAAGGCCACGGCCCGAACCGGGCAGATTCGGGTCAACGTCCACGAATATACGACGACCCGGGAGATTCGGCTGTTGCTGAACGTGGAGCCGGACTTCACATTCTTCGACGAGTTCTTAACCGAGGAAGCGATCCGGATTGTTGCTACCGCAGCCGACATGGCCGGGGACGACAGCATCGCCCTGAGCCTGATCTCCAACGGCCGTGACACCCTGACCTGTGACCGGGCGGATGTGCCGGCCGGCCAGTCGCGCCAGCATGTCCAGCGCATCCAGGAGCAGCTGGGCCGGATTGATCTGAAGCAAAAACCAGAACGTTTCGCCGACATCCTGGACAGCATGCCGCCGCCTGGCTTCAACGAACCCGTCTTGCTCATGGTCTCCCTGAACTGCAACGACCAGATGGTGGACAGCTGGCACAACCTGCTGTCCAGAGGCTTTAGCGGCATCTGGATCGTCCCGCAGATCAAGGGGCATACCATTCGCGTGCCCGAAACCGATCAGCCGGTCTTTATCTGGGAGGCGGATGTCAATGACTAGACACAGCTTTTCACTGCTGTCCCTGATGGCCGAAATCCAGTTCGCGATTCTTTTTCTGGCGACCGCCTATCTGCCCGCCGTGCTGCTGGTGCCCAATGAGACTGTGGTTCTGGTCATCGCCGAAGCGCTGGCGATCGCCTACCTCTGGGTCATCCGCGACCTGGCAAAAAAGCTCTGGCTGTTTTTGCTCACGCTCCTGCTGCCGGTCAGTGCGGGGCTCATTCTGCCGATCGGCATCTGGCCGAAGGTTATTCTGATCGTCTGCCTTGCCTTTCTCGTGATCCGCACCCTGATCCATCGCCTGACTAGACAACCCGATACGATGGCCGAACCTCAGACCGGCAACCTGATCGCGGCAGTCGCCCTGCTGCTGATCGACAATCTGCTGGCTGCCTGGCAGTCGCTGGATGCGCTGCTGGTCTGGCTGTTCTATCTGGCAATCGCCTACCTGCTGCTCTGGCTGACCCGGCGCCATACCATCTCGCTGCAAAAGCGCCTGGCATTCTTTGAAGACCAGCCAACCCAGCCGGTTGCCGCGATTCGCAGAACCAACACGATACTCTTCATCGCCTTCCTAGCATTGCTGACCATAATCCTGACCGTATCGCCCATGCTCGGACTCCAGCAAGCCATCCCCTGGCTGGGGCAAATGCTCTTGGCCGGACTGGCTGCCGCGCTCAAGGCGCTGTTCTCACTGTTTCGTCAGGACGAGACGCCCGAGTCGACCGAAACCGAACCCAGCCAGACCCAGGATGCCGGAGGCGGCATGCTGCCCAGTCAGGACGGCCCCGAATGGCTGGCCATGATCTGGCAGGTCCTGACCTATGTCCTATATCTGGCTGTCGCAGTCACATTGTTGCTGCTGCTGGCCTATGCACTTTATTCGATTTACCGAAAGTTCTATGAGATGCAGCCAGGCGGCAAGGATCTCAGATCCAGCATTATGCCGGAAATCGGTGAGCAGATCCGGGAGCGCGTCAGAAGCGGTCGCACCCGGCTGGCGAGTCGTTTCAGCCGATTGCCGGACCTGCGAATTCGGCGGCTGTACCGCCAGTTGGTTCAGGTGCTGAGCCGAAAAGGCATTCAAACCGGCAATCTGTCGCCGCTGGCGCTGGCCCGAGCAGCAGACCGGGGAGAAGACGAATCCTTTTTAGCCTTTATAGCGCTTTATGAGAAGGCCCGCTACTCAAGCGATGCCTGTACAGCATCAGATGTCCAGCAGAGCAAGGAACTGTTTCGGTCTATCCTGGCAGGACTTTTGTAACGGTTAAACCTGCCAGAAGATCCGCCAATTGTTGTGAAATGTATGACGGTTATAAACTTGGTGATCTCTGAGTTGGGATAAAATCAAGTTGCATTGGATTTGCTTCATTGGGCCGATGTTTGATAAGATGATTAATAATGTTATATTAGTTTTGCAAACGCAAGGTTACTGACAGGGTTGAAAAGGAGGCGTTTCGATATGGGTACAGCATCGGAAAACGTATTCAAGGATAAGACATTAACCAATCAGACTATTCATGAATTGATTGAAATGATCCATCAAGATATTCAAGTGGAACAAAGTCCTGCTGAAGCCAGAAAGTCATTGTTTGAAGCAGGAATCGTAGATGAAAATGGCCAACTAACGATCCATTACAGGTGATTATCGAGCGTGTATAAGAGTTATCCTACCTGGATTACAGCCTTTCACGGTTGTGATCAAAGAACTTTCGAAAAAGTGTTGTATCACCATGATTGTTTAGAAGCCAGTGAAAATAGTTATGACTGGCTGGGTCATGGTATTTATTTCTGGGAGAATAACCCATAAAGAGCATATGATTTCGCGATTGAGCAACTTAAACGTGGTAAAATTGAGAAACCTGCTGTGATTGGCGCAATGATTGACTTAGGATCCTGCCTGGACTTGACTGATATGGCTTCAATTAAGCTCGTCCGAGAAGTGTATCCGTTATTCGTTCAACGATGTAAACGAACGAGTACTGAGATTCCCCAGAACAGTGGGAAAACGAGCGATCGGGTCTATAGAAATTTAGATTGCGCAGTTCTTGAATTTCTTCATTATTATCTAGAAAAGAAAGGCCTTATTCAATATGATTCAGTGCGAGGCGCTTTTTTTGAAGGTCCAGAGCTGTTTGACAATTCAGCGTTGAAAACAAAGAATCATATCCAATTGTGTATTCGAAATCCTCTGCTGATCAAAGGTTTCTTTTCACCAAGAATGGATATTCAAAATGAATACGTGGCTGTTATCAATTGAGATCCGCAACGCATTGTTCAAAAACGATGTGTTCGAGATGAAAAGGTCTATCTGTCTTGGCTCGCCAACGAAATATTTGCTGATGCTGTTTTGGGTCATTTGCCAATTCTTGTTGATCCTGACGGATTGACACTTGTGGCAACAAACCCTATACTTTTTTTGTTGATTCCTTTTGATCCAAAGACCGGTCATCTGCACTTGACCGGTCGTCAACTTTTTTGGGAGGCTCCATTTGCTACACGAAGAATGCGGTGTGTTTGGTATTTTCGGCCCTGAGGGAACTCAGGCCGCCCGTCATGTTTACTATGGTCTGTATGCCCTGCAGCACAGGGGACAGGAAAGCTGCGGTATCGCGGCTAACCTCAAAGGCGAAATCAGTGTCCGCAAGGATATGGGACTGGTCAACGATGTCTTCAGCGACCGGGACTTCGACAAGCTGGACGGCAAGGCGGCCCTCGGCCATGTCCGCTACTCGACAACCGGCCAGAGCGTTCGCGAGAATGCCCAGCCGCTGGTGACACGATACAGCAAGGGCCGTCTGGCCATTGCCCATAACGGCAACCTGTCCAATACCGCGAAGCTGCGCAGGGATCTCGAGGACCAGGGCGCGATCTTCCAGACCACGATTGATTCCGAGACCATCGCCTATCTGGTGGCTAAAAGCCGCGCGGAGACGGATACGGTTGAAGAGGCGGTTGCCAGGATTATGCCCAAGCTGCAAGGATCCTACAGCCTGCTGGTCATGAGCCGCGGTAAGCTGATCGCGGTGCGCGATCCGCTGGGCTTCCGACCGCTGTGCATCGGCAAGCTGGGCGAGGCGACGGTGTTCGCATCAGAGTCCTGTGCGCTCGACGCTATCGGCGCGGACTTCGTCCGGGATGTCGAGCCCGGCGAGATTGTCGTCGTCAGCCGGCACGGCATGCGTTCGCTGACCACCCAGTGCAAAGGCTTGAATCGCAAATGCAT
This sequence comes from uncultured Saccharofermentans sp., assembly GCA_963675845.1. Lineage (GTDB taxonomy): Bacteria > Bacillota > Clostridia > Saccharofermentanales > UBA5734 > UBA8949. Next base: position 2,218,176 of record OY776634.1, read on the forward strand.
TTTCGAATACATCTATTTTGCCCGGCCGGACAGCGTGATTGACGGCATTTCCGTTCACCAGGCACGACTGGCTGCCGGCCGGATGCTGGCCCGCCAGCATCCGGTTGAAGCGGATCTGGTCTGCGGCGTGCCGGACTCCGGTATCGATGCCGCGATCGGCTATTCCCAGGAATCCGGCATCCCATATGACATGGGCTTCGTCAAGAACAGCTACATCGGCCGGACCTTCATCCAGCCGACCCAGAGCCAGCGCGAGACTGCTGTGCGGATCAAGCTCAACCCGATCCGGGCCAGCGTCGAAGGCAAGCGCGTGGTCATGGTCGATGACTCGATCGTCCGCGGCACAACCTCCGCCCGTATCGTCAACCTGCTCAAGATTGCCGGCGCCAGGGAAGTGCATGTGCGGATCAGCGCGCCGCCGTTTATGCATCCGTGCTATTTCGGCACGGATATTCCGTCCACCGAGCAGCTGGCAGCCCGCCAGAACTCGATCGACGGCATTCGCGAGTTGATTGGTGCGGATTCACTGGGCTATCTGGATATAAAGACTTTGGGAGAGATGCTCGGCCAGCCGCGCGGCCATTACTGCGACGCCTGTTTCTCTGGCGATTACCCGGTTTTTGAAGATTAGTCCGCGTCCGGCTGCTCGGATGACTCCCGCAGAAGCGACTTGAGCTGCTTGAGTTCCTTGAATGTCAGATCCCGCCACTGTCCCGGCTTGAGACTGCCCAGCGTGATGTTCATGATTCTGACGCGGACCAGCCGGGTCACAGTGTAGCCGAAAACTTCACACATCCGGCGAATTTGCCGATTAAGTCCCTGCGTCAGGACAATCCTGAACATGCGCGGGGACTTTTCTGGTTTAATCCTGCAGGGCCGGGTTACGGTGTTCAGGATCGGGACGCCGGACGACATGTCATGGATGAACTTGTCGTCGATCGGCCGGTCGACGGTGACGATGTATTCCTTTTCATGGTGGTTGGACGCTCTCAGGATCTTATTGACGATGCTGCCGTCGGACGTCAGCAGGATCAGGCCTTCGGAGTCGCGGTCGAGCCGTCCGATCGGGAAGATGCGCTTGTCATGGCCGACGAAGTCGACGATGTTGTCCGTCCGCCTTGTATCCGTGGTTGAGGTGATGCCGGCCGGCTTGTTGAGCGCGATGTAGACATAGTCCTCATCCTGGAGGATGGGCTGGTCATCGACCCTGACGATCTGGCCGTCCTGCACACGCGCGCCGGCTTCAGCGATTTCGCCGTTAATGGTGACACGGCCGTCGGCAATGATCTGGTCAGCTTCGCGTCGGCTGCAAAAGCCGCTCGACGCCATGTATTTATTGATACGGGTCCCCGGATTATCTGTTGCCATGTTTATTTCCAACCCCTTGATCCAATCATTGTTTTTCCTGCTTCACCTGGTCTGCCCGAGCCAGCGTGAAGGTGAAGACCGAGCCTTGCCCGGGCTCGCTGGTCACGGTGATGCGCTGTCCCATCACCTGCATGATCTCGCGGGCAATGGACAATCCGAGACCGGTGCCGGGCTGCTGGTGGGCCTTGTCGGCCTTGTAGAAACGGTCAAAGACCGAATCGATGTCTTCCTGAGCGATGCCGATGCCGGTGTCCGAGACAAATACCCGGACCTGCTCGTCATTCCAATCGACGCCCAGCGATACTGTGCCGCCCGCCGGCGTGTACTTGATCGCATTGTCGACCAGGATGACCAGCACCTGCTCGACCCGGTCGCGATTGCCGTAGACGGTCGGGCAATCCGACAGGTCCTGCGGCAGGTCAAGTGTCAGGTCAGCGTCCTCGGCGGACAGGCTGATCCGGTCACTCAGATCCAAAAGCAGCGGTTCGAGATCGAACGGCCCCTGGTCCATGACCAGGGTACCCGACTGCAGGCGCGACAGCTCCAGCATGTCGTTGATCAGGCGCGAGAGCCGGACAATCTCCTTGAGCAGGATGTCATAGTAGCGGCTCCGGTCGTCCTCCGAGCGGACCATACCGTCACGCAGCGGTTCGACCAGTGCGCGGATCGCGGTCAGCGGCGTCCGCAGCTCGTGCGAGACATTGGCGACATAATCGCGCCGGGTCTGCTCGAGGCGTTCGGCTGCGGTAACGTCGCGGAACAGGCCGACAGCACCGACCACGGTATGCTGGCTGTCCAAAAGCGGAGCGATCTGGCCGCGGATGATCCGCTTGTTCTGGTCGATCGTAACGTTGACATCGATTTTGTCAATCATGGCCTGCTGGTAAGCTTCAGCTAGCTGAGGCTGGACGTTAAGATCATCCAGGCTGGAGCCGCTCTCCAGCGGCTTGTCCAAGCTGAGCAGGTCCTGGAGCACCGGATTGATGCGGGATATTCTGCCATCCCTGTCAGTGGCCAGCAGGCCTTCGCCCATACCCTCCAGAATCTGTCGTAAGCGGTTGCGCTCCAGCGTCAGGTCGGAAATGCTTTCAGACAGTTTGCCGGCCAAATCATTCATGGTCGAGGCCAACTCGCCGATCTCGCCGGGCTGGCGTGTGTCTGCCCGGACATCGAAGTTGCCCTCGGCCATGGCCAGGGCGACATCCCGCGTCTGCCTGAGCGGCCGGATCAGGCGGGCGGTGACCCGATAGACCGGATAGAGCATCAGGAGAAAGACCATCAGGGAGGAGAAGACCAAGGCCAAGTTCATCGACTTAAGGCCGGCGTTCAGCTCGTTGAGGGGGGTGACGAAGAACACGGCGCCGACCACCGTGTCACGTTCACCGAACTGGACCGTGATCGGGACGCCTAAAAACAGGCAGTCCGACATGCCAGTCGACAGCTCAAGCCGCTCGGTGAACCACAGCGAAGTGAAATCGCCGGTCAGGATCTGGTCAAGATTTTCAGAAATACGCTGGCCGATGACATTGCCGGATGCCGTCTCTTCGGGCGGCAGCGACGAGTTGCGAATACTGGCGGTCAGGCCGTCGACCACGAAGATATAGGCGTCAAAAAGATCCTGCGAGGATGTCATCAGGCTCTGGAAGTACAGGTTGGAGGTGAAGTAGTTGTTGGCTGACAGCTGGGCGATGACTTCGGCCTTGGGCTGCTGTTCCTCGGCCTTGATGCTGATGAAGATCGGCCGGGAGATGGTGGAGTAGATCAGGCCGGTCAGCGCGGCCCAGAGCAGCAGAGCGAGCAGGAGCATGAACAGCACGCGACGGAAATAGATGCTTTTTTTCATGTTCAACGCGTAACCTCGAACTTGTAGCCGACACCGTAAACGGTGATCAGGCCCCAGGTCGCGTCATTGTGTGCAATTTTCTGGCGGATTCGCTTGATGTGGGTATCCACCGTCCGGGTGTCGCCGAAATAGTCGTAGCCCCAGACCTTGGACAGGATCTGCTCGCGGTCCATAACCTGGCCGGGATGAGAGGCCAGCAGATGCAGGATCTCGACTTCCTTGGGCGTGCAGGCGATAGATTGTCCATCGACGCGGACCTGGTAGTTGTCGAGATTGATCTCCAGCTTGCCGTAATGCAGAACACCCGAGGTTTCGGCCGGCCGGTCGCTGATTCGGCGCAGCACCGCCTTGATGCGCGCGATCACCTCGCGCGGGCTGAATGGCTTGACGATATAGTCGTCGGCACCGAGCTCGAGGCCCAGCACGCGGTCGATCTCCTCGCCCTTGGCGGTCAGCATGATGATCGGGACCTGGCTTGTCTTGCGGATTTCCCGGCAGACCTCGGTGCCGGACAGCTTGGGCATCATAAGGTCGAGGATAACCAGGTCGGGATGATCCTCCTCGACCTTGGCCAGCGCCTGTTCGCCGTCAAAGGCGGAACTGTGCGTATAGCGTTCCGCAGAGAGGTATAAGCCTAAGGATTCATGGACGACCGGATCGTCGTCGCAGATCAGAATATGCGGTTGGTTTGCCAAGTTAAGACACCTGCCTTGCTGAAAATGCATTTTATGCCACTATTATACCTTAAAATGGGGAGCGGATTGAGTCTTGTCAAGATTGTTCATATTCTTAAGGCAAACGGAAGCGCTTCGTTCATAAAGCTTTGAATTCCAGTCCAGGGCAGCTGAGCGGATCCGTCGATTCTTTGACCCCGGGCCAGCTGCCATATTATACTGTTGACAATAGGTCATCTGCCCTTAAGGGTTTTGACCGTACGATGTGATCGTCATAGAATCGATTCGCAAAGAACTGAGGATGGCCTGCATGCAAGAAATTATTCGAGACATCTTATCCAATCAGACAATAACCAACATCCTGTTCGTCTTGGCAGGATTGATTCTAGTCCTGATTTTCGTTTCGATCATCAAGAAAATCATCGGCAAGCGGATCAAGGCGGATAACTGGTACAAGACCAAGAAAATCATCAATTTTTTCGGTTATCTGATGGCTGTGATTCTGATCCTGATCGTCTACAGTGACCAGTTGAGCGGCATCACCGTTGCGCTCGGTGTGGCCGGCGCCGGCATCGCGTTCGCGCTGCAAGAAGTGATCATCAGCTTTGCCGGCTGGATCGCGATCATCGTCGGCGGGTTCTACAGGACGGGGGACCGTGTGCAGCTCGGCGGTATCAAGGGGGACGTCATCGACCAGGGGGTTTTACGGACCACTGTCATGGAGCTGGGTGAATGGGTGAACGGCGATTTATACAATGGCCGAATCGTCCGGGTTGCCAACAGCTTTGTTTTCAAGGCGCCGGTTTTCAATTATTCAGCGGACTTTCCGTTCCTGTGGGATGAAATCAGGATTCCAGTCAAGTTCGGCAGCGACTACGATCTCGCACGGAGCATCATCAAGCGGGCGGCCGATGACGTGACAGCCGACTATGCCGACCGTTCACAGGCGCGCTGGAATGACATGGTGAGGAAGTACAGCATCGAGAACGCGACACTGCACACCATGGTCTCGATCGAGATCACGGATAACTGGGTGGAGTTCACGCTGCGTTATGTCGTGAATTACAAGCTGAGGCGAACCATCCGGACCGAAATATTCACCCGGATCCTGAACGGCATTGACGCCAGCAACGGCCAGGTTGAACTCGGGTCGGCTACGATCAATATTACCGAAGTGCCTCCGATCAAACTGGAACAATCATAACCCGATCTTGTCACTGGATCTGCCAGCAGATTCCAAAGGCGAATGACACCTTGGCAAGCGGGTTTGCGATCATGCTATAATTGTTGCAAAACAGCCGGCCTGGCCGGCTAATCTTTAGAACTAGAGGGACTGTTAATCATGCTGCTTAGCGATAACTGGCAGGACTACGAACTAATTGACGCCGGAGACGGCGAAAAACTCGAACGCTGGGGCGATATTATCCTGCAGCGTCCGGACCCGCAGGCCATCTGGCCGCATGACCGCTGGCCCAAGCCCAGCGCGCGCTATCTCAGATCCAGCAAGGGCGGCGGCCGCTGGCAGAAGTTTACAAATGTTCCGGAGTCCTGGACGATCAGCTACACGGGCGATGCCGGCAAGCTGACATTCGGTATTGAGCCCACCGGCTTTAAGCACACCGGCCTGTTTCCGGAACAGGCGCCGAACTGGGACTTTTTCGCGCAATCGATCAAGGGGGCTGTCAAAGTCGGCAATAGCCCTAAAATATTGAATCTCTTTGCCTATACCGGCGGCGCCACGGTGGCCTGCTCGGCGGCCGGCGCCGGTGAAGTGGTTCACCTCGACGCGTCCAAGGGCATGAACGCCAAAGCCAGGCAGAACATGACGCTGAGCGGTATCCAAGACAACTATATCCGCTTCTTCACGGACGATGCGGCCAAGTTTGTCGAGCGCGAGGCGCGGCGGGGCCGAAAGTATGACGGTATCATCATGGATCCGCCGTCCTACGGCCGGGGCCCGTCCGGCGAACTCTGGAAGCTGGAGGACGCCCTGTATGGCCTGGTTGAGAAGGCCAGCCTGCTGCTTGAAGACCAGCCGCTTTTCTTCCTGATCAACTCCTACACCACCGGCCTGGCACCGACCGTGATTCAGGACATCCTGAATCTGGTCATCAAGTCCAGGCGCGGCGGAACAACCGAAGCTTACGAACTGGGCATTCCGGCAACCGCCCGCGACATTGTGCTGCCCTGCGGCTGCTCCGGCAGATGGCAGCCATGACGGTTCCCGAGATCGTCTTTGAGGACAACCAGGTTCTGGTCGCGATCAAGCGCCCGGGGATCCTCTCGCAAGCTGACGGCAGCGATACGCCGGACATGCTGACCCTCTTGAAGGCGGACATCAAGGTGCGCTACAACAAGCCCGGCAATGTCTTTCTCGGGCTTGTCCACCGTCTGGATCAGCCAGTCGGCGGCCTGATGGTATTCGCCAGGACCTCCAAGGCTGCAGCCCGGCTGTCAGAACAGGTCAGGACGCGCAAAGTCGACAAGGCCTACCTGGCAGTGCTTCAGGGTCATCCCCGGGACGACGGCGGCCGGTTGGAAGACCATCTGGACAAAAACAGCCAGACCCGGATGGTCAGCGTCGTCAAGGCGCCGCTCGGCAAGCCGGCTGTTTTGGATTATCGGGTGATCCAAAGACTGGATCACCCGAACTGTACGCTGGTGGCCGTCCGCCTGCTAACCGGCAGGGCGCACCAGATCCGGGTGCAGTTTGCCTCTCGTGGACTGCCGCTGGTGGGCGACCGCCGCTACGGCAAAGCCAAGGGCCAAGACCCGGATCTCGCCTTGTTCGCAGCCGGCTTGGGGTTTGATCATCCGGTCAGCAAAGCGCGGCTGGAATTTGCCGCCAAGCCAGATTCCATTGCCCCCTGGTCGCTTTTTCATGCGGATGATTTTGTTGATCCATCTTCAAGATTTTAACCGAATTATACGCTATAATGGATTTGACAGTTAAACCGCTGGAGACATCGATTATCAATCCCGGCAAACGGGATAAAAGGAGGCAACAATGTCCAGTTTAAAAGGAACCCAGACCCTGACCAATCTCATGAAGGCATTCGCCGGCGAATCACAGGCCCGAAACCGCTACTCCTATTTTGCTTCAATCGCCAAAAAAGAAGGCTACAAGCAGATTGAAAAGATCTTTATCGAGACCGCTGACAATGAAAAGGAACACGCGAAGGTGTTCTACAAGCACCTCAACGCCGGTCTTGGCGGCACAGCCCAGGCCGTCCCGGTTGACATCACCGCGACTTATCCGGTTGCTTACGGCACCACCTATGACAACCTGATTGCGGCTGCCCAGGGCGAGCGCGAAGAGTGGTCGGATCTGTACAAGAGTTTTGCCGACACCGCTGAACAGGAAGGCTTCCACGATGTTGCCACAAGCTTTCGCATGATCGCCAAGGTTGAAAGCCATCATGAATCGCGCTATGTGAAGCTGGCCGAGAATATCAAGACCGATCAAGTCTTCAGCAAGCCGGAAAAGACCCAGTGGATCTGCGGCAATTGTGGCTATATCCACGAAGGCCTATCGGCACCTGACCTGTGCCCGGCCTGCCAGCATCCCAAGGCTTACTTCGAACTGCTCTGCGACAATTTCTGATCTAAAATCAAACACAGATAATCGATTAACAGCCTGCCATCCGGCAGGCTGTTTTTTCGTTGGTCTGACCTGGCATTCAAAAGCTTCAGTTGGTCTCAAATCCGCAGATCAAACGAGATGTCAAATGGTTTGACAGGGGAGAAAAAACCGACTATAATGTCGCTTAACGAGACATGACAATTTTTCGAATTAACTTGGCAGCAGCAGTTACTCAAGGCGGTAAACCATGAACAATGCGATGAAAGTCCTAGGTGTCGGCATTTGCCTGTATAGTTTTCTAGGCGGTGTTGTACCCAATCCGACCCACTGGTTGTTCAATTTCCCGGTCATCTTTGCATTGGGGTGTATGGTGTATGGGCTGGGCCGGATCATCGAGCGTCTGGATGCGAAAAATGACAGCAAGCCTGAAGACCCTCAAAGCTGACAGCTTGTTATTGGGTGTAACAGGTGTTATGCAAAAGCATCGGATCAGGTGGTACAGTATTGACAACAACCACTGGAGGTGAGATGCATGTACGACCTGAAAACGCGCCCCACAGATACTGATGTCGAGCAGGTGATCCGCAAGATCGGGCATGATCAGAAACAGCTGGACGCCAGGCGGCTGCTGGATATCTTCAGTGAGACGACCGGCCGAAAGCCTGTGGTTTGGGGCGACAAGCTGATCGGGTTCGGCAGCTACCGCTACCGCTACAAGAGCGGGCACGGCGGCGAGATGTTTCTGACCGGCTTTGCCGTGACCAAAACCCGGATCACACTGCATCTGTACATGGAAGAGCCGGACCTCAAGGCCTTTCTGGACCGGCTGGGCAAGGCGACTGCCGGCAAGAGCTGCGTCTATGTCAACAAGCTGTCCGACATAGACTTATCAGTCTTGCCGGAGATGATCCGTCAAGCCGAGCGATTTATTCTGAAGACGTTTCCGCAGGAACAGCAATAGAAGGTCATTTAATAAAAAAAAGCAAGCCAGCACGGGCAGTGCTGGCTTGTTTGATATGGAGATGGCAATGTCTTATTCAGATTTATGAATGACCACACCGTTTTGCTTGACAATGCTGTTGCCGGGAATGTAGCCGCGGATGAGGGTGAGGGGATAAACCAGGGTGTTGCGGCCGATCACGGATCCGGGGTTGAGGACGGTGTTGCAGCCGATCTCGACATGGTCGCCGATCATGGCGCCGAACTTTTTAAGGCCGGTGTCCAGTTTCTCGTCACCCATCCGAAGCGTGACCAGGCTGCGGTCGCCCTTGACATTGGATGTGATCGCGCCGGCGCCGAGATGGGCCTTGCAGCCGAGGATGGAATCGCCGATGTAGTTATAGTGGGGAACCTGGACGTTATTAAACAGGATGGAGTTTTTGAGTTCGGTTGAATTGCCAACGACACAGTGGTTGCCGACGATGACGCTGCCGCGGATGAAGGCGCCGTGGCGGATCTCGCTCTCGAGACCAACGATCAGGGGGCCGTGGATGCAGGCTGTTTCAGCAATGTCAGCGTTTTTGGCAACCCAGATGTCATCGGCCAGCTGGCGGTATTCGCTGGCGGGCAGTGTCGGTCCGATATCCAGAATAAACTGGCGGATCAGGGGCAGGGCGTCCCAAGGCCAGGTCGCTTCACGCAATAGGTCGGCAGCCAGGGTCTGCTCCAGATCGAACAATTCAAAGCTTCTAATGTTCTCATTCTCCATTTAAGGGTATCCTCCGTTCATAACGAGTATCTTTCGATGTACTTTTATGATACCAGTTTGACCTGCGGTTTCAAAGACGAACTTGCGTATTTCCAATGATCGTGGCATTCTGAACTGAATGATTATTTCAAGCACAAGCGAGGAAACAACATGCTGGACAATGCCGCCATCGTAGCAACCCAGGTCCTGACCCTGTTTATTTTGATCGGGGTCGGATTTCTGATCCGAAAGCTCCGGCTCATCAACGAGATGAGTCTGGCTCAGATCAACACCATTTTGCTGGTGATCATTAACCCTTGCATGATCCTTTCGGCCTTTCAGAGCAACCTGGATCTGACGCTGCTCAGCGGCATTCTTTTTGCTGCGATCAGCGCGGTTGCAACGCATGTCATTGGTGCCGTCATTGCCAAATTCGCGTTCAGGAAAGTTGAATTATCCAAGAGCAAGGTTCTTCAATTCTCAGTGGTTTTTTCCAACTGTGGATTCATGTGCCTGCCGCTCCTCTATGCCTTGCTCGGCAGCACCGGCGTCCTGTTCGGATCGATGTATGTGGCGGTTTTCAACATCGGCACCTGGACCTATGGCGTTCTGCTGCTGACCGGAAACCGCGCTGACATCAATTTCAAGCGCGCCCTGATCAACCCCGGAACGATTACCCTGCTGATCGCGCTGCCGCTCTACCTGCTGCAGATCAAGCTGCCGGGCATCTTGCAGTTGGTCATCGGGCACATCGCCGGCATGAACACGCCGGTCGCGATGATGATTATCGGCGCCCAGTTGGCAGCGATCCCGCTGCTCAGCATGTTCAGGGACAAGACCGTATTTGCCGGCTCTTTCCTGCGCCTGATCATTGTACCGGGTATTATGCTGCTCATCTTAAGCCAATTTCCGATCGACCGGACGCTGCTCATGTCCTGCCTGATCCCGGCTATGGCGCCGACAGCCGCGGCAGCGACGTTGTTCGCGACACGCTATAAGCAGGACGTTGCGACATCGACACGGATGATCGCCTTATCCACGCTGTTTTCAATCTTGACCATGCCGGTTATTCTGATGCTGACCGATTTGGCTTTATTCACTTAAGATTCAACAAGGGAAATATACCAATCAATCAGCCAACTATTCAGCTGGATCGGGATCGGCTGCCGATATGGCGTCAGAAGCTGTCTCGGAGTCTGCTGTCGCGAGCAGGCCGTGGTCTTCGATTTTCATGATGGATGGAATGAAGAAGCTGGCGACACCCAGAAGCATGCTGATCAGGCCCGGTACCCAGACCATGGTTAAAAGACCGACAGATTCAGCCAGCGGTCCCGCGATTGCCAGGCTGATCGGCATCGCGATCGCCGACAGACTCTGGCCGATGGACATGACACGGCCTAGCATCCGCTTGTCGACACAGGTCTGGATGATCGCCATAACCGGAGAGTTGATGTAGGCGGATGAGATGCCGATCAGGATGATCACGATCAGGGCATAGAAGATGAGGTTGGATGGCACCATGACAAACGCGGCGATCATGATGCCGCTGAAAACCTGGGCGGCATTGACGATGACAATCTTGCGCTTGGGTCCGCCCCAGAGCGATAGCGAGAGATTGCCGAACAGGATGCCCAGGGCCAGGGCCATCTCGATAAAGCCGAATTCAACCGCGCCGCCGTTGAAATGAGATGAGACGATCAGCGGCATCAGGGTCAGCATGGGTGTCAGGAGAAAATTGGTGAAGCTGAAGATCAGGATCAGGATCATCAGGCCACGCCAATGGTAGACATACATGAAGCCTGACTTAAGATCCTGGAGATAGCCCTTGACGGTTGAGCGCTGCTGTTTCACGCTATGCAGATCCGGCAGCTTGATCAGGGCCAGAGAGAGGACCGCGATCAGGGCGGTGAAGACATCGACCAGCAGGATGTCCTGCAGCGGCAGCGCGACAATCATCAGGGCGCCGATCATCGGCGCAACCAGGCGGATGCCGGAACGCAGCATCTGAATGATCGCGGCGACCCGGACCATATGGTCCTTCGGCGTGATCATCGGCATGGCGGCTTCAAAGGCGGGCTGGTGGAACGATGAACCCACGGCTCTCAGGAAGAGCAGGATCAGAACCGTCTCGGTCGCCGGCGAGCCGAACGACAGGAGTACAATGAAAACCAGCGTGACAACCGCGACAAAAGCATCGGACAGCATCATGACGGTCTTGCGGCTGAACTTGTCGGCCATGACGCCGGCAATCGGCGAGATAACGATCATGGGAACGATGCCCATGATCGTGGCCAATGACAAAACAACAGCGGACCCGGTCTCGCGACTCAGCCACCAGATGATTGAGAATTGAACAATGCCGGAGCCCATCAATGAAAAGACCTGTCCGGTCAGTATAATGGACAATTGGCGAATCCATGATTTAGGCTGGCTTGTCATCGTTTGCTTTGTTTCCTTTCAGTCATACTCGAGATGATGGTCAATGATAAGCAGCTGACTGTTAATTGAGCGAAATTAATGAATGTTAATTCATTATAAACAATGCTATTAGGCATTTCAAGACAACTGACAGCTACATTGATACCACACAAACATCAAAAGCACCTGAAAGCCTGCCCAAATCCATCAAAAAACATTTTGACAAACCCGTCAGGTCACGATAAGATATATCTTGCGTTTACGAGGTGTAGCGCAGTTGGCTAGCGCGCCTGCTTTGGGAGCAGGATGTCGGGGGTTCGAGTCCCTTCACCTCGACCATTAGACTCAAAATGAAAAGAGCTGCTTTGAAATGGAGCAGCTCTTTTCATTTTGCGTTGATTAATACATAATTAGATATAAATCTATTCAAATCCGTAGAAATCCAGAAAACGCAGATGAGATGTGTCAACACAATGAGCGGGGAGAGACGTCTATGCTGAAAAAGATCTATGATTCCAGGACAATCGGTTTTGCCGTACTTGTGCCCATATACGCGCTGGCCCTCTGGGTTGGCCTGCTGGCTTTCCGGCTCTTTCCGGACCACGAGCTTCTGGTCCGCTTTTTCACGGCAGACGCTGCTGCGACAGCCGTGATCTTCGCGTTCAGCCTGCTGCTCGGCAACGCATCGGTCTACGATCCATACTGGAGCGTCGCGCCGATCCTGATCCTGCCGCTGACCGTCCCCCTGTTAGGCGGCTGGAACACGGGTGCGGTTATCCTGCTGGCGCTGGTCGCGCTTTGGGGACTGCGCCTGACCTGGAACTGGAGCCAGACCTTTATGGCCTGGACGATGCAAGACTGGCGATACGATATGCTCCGATCCAAGTCTGGCTTTGCCTGGCCGCTGGTCAATTTTTTCGGCATCCACTTTTTCCCGACGGTCATGGTCTATCTGGCCTTGATTCCCGGATTTTTCTTTATCCGGCATTTTACCCGCTTAACGCTATTGTCATTTGCGGGTATTGGGGTCTGCCTGGCGGCTGTGCTGTTGCAGGCTACTGCAGATCGGCAGATGAGGCAGTTTCGTCAAAATCCCCTGAACAAAGGTCAGGTTAACCGAGAGGGCCTGTGGCGGCATATACGCCACCCCAACTATCTGGGCGAAATCCTGATGTGGTGGGGCGTTTTTATCCTGATGATGTCCCAGGCATCCCGGCTGTGGCTGGCTGTCGTTGGCCCTTTGGCCATGACCTGCATGTTTGCCCTGATCTCGGTGCCCATGATGGAGAAACGTCAGATGCAGAACAAACCCGATTATGCCGACTATCAGCGGCGGGCAGGGATGCTGCTGCCGCGATTCAAATAGAAGTCTGATTATTCGATCTGTCGAATATTTATACGGTGTCCTGCGTTTTCAGTGTAAAAAAAGACCGCGTGATAAACTGATCACACGGTCTTTCAGAGTTCGGATGAACGGCCTACTTCTTGATTCGGACGTAGATGTGCTTGGTCTGGGCATGGCCGGAATCTCTGACATCGATTTCGAACCGGTCGATCGACTTGATCATCTGGGTCAGCTTCTCAAAGCCGAAGTTTCTCGAATCGAAGGACGGCTGCTTTTTGACCAAAAGGCTGCCGATGGCACCCATGAAGGCCCAGCCGTTGTCATCTGCGAGGTCGCGGATGGTCGAGCTGATCAGCTTGATGGTTTCCGGACCGATTTTCTTGACGGTCTTGGCCTTTTTCGCCTGCCGATCCTGCTTGCCGGACTGTCTGGAGTCGACTGGATGGGAAGATGCGTCGGTGTCATCGTGGCCGGCCTCATCCAGGATTTCCAGGTAGATAAACTTATCGCAGGCGGCGATGAAGGCATTGGGTGTCTTCTGCTCGCCGATGCCGTAGACAAGCTTGCCGGCTTCCCTGAGCCGGGTGGCCAGCCGGGTAAAGTCCGAATCGCTGGAGACGAGGCAGAAGCCGTCGACATCCTCGGCATAGAGGATGTCCATGGCGTCGATGATCAGGGCTGCATCCGTAGCGTTCTTGCCGACGGTATAGCCGAACTGCTGGATCGGGGAAATAGCATAGTCGAGCAGGATCGGTTTCCAGCCGCCGAGATTGGGGCGGGTCCAGTCGCCGTAGATGCGTTTGATGGTCGGATTGCCATAGCGGGCGATCTCCTCCATCATGCCGCGAATGTTCTGATGAGAGACGTTGTCGGCGTCGATTAGAACCGCGAGTCTGAAATCGGTTGTGCTGGCAATTGATGTTTCAGTCATATTGCCTTCCTTTCTGTTTGCCTGTGGCGTCAGGGCGATGTTTCCGTGACGGTTTCAGAGATAGAATAGTTGGGATCGATCTGGCTGATCATGTCATCCGGCAGGATATAGGCGATTAGGACATACGAGATGGCCGCCAGGACGATCATGACCCCGATAAAAATGAGGGCCGAAAATAAACAGCCTTTAGAGCTGTTGACGAAGATTTTCTTGCGGCGTTCCGACTTTTCCTTGCGGGTCAGAGCACGTCGGTTTTTCGGACGGTTGGAATAAAGGAAATTGCCGCATTTTTCGCAGACGTTTTTGCCCTCTGGATTATCTGTTCCGCAGCGGGAGCATTTCATGGCTGTTCCTCCTAGACAAAAGGATGTGTTTCATCTATTCTTTATACACTATGATATCATGAAAGTACATCATTTGTACTTGCAAACTGGGAGGACGAAACATGGATTATCGGGCGGCAATTGCGAAATGGCTGGCGGATCGGACCGGCTTGGAACAAGATCGGATTGATCGTTTGATCGAAACACCGCCGCAGCCCGAGATGGGCGATTTCGCTTTTCCATGCTTCCGGCTGGCCAAGACACTGCGCCAGGCGCCGCCGAAAATTGCGGCGGATCTGGCTTCTGAGGCTGAGGCTTCGCTAGACAGTTCCGTCAGGGTCGAGGTGGTCAGCGGATACCTCAATTTTTTTGTTGACCGGAAGAGCTTTATCGCCGGCGCGATATCTGATACGCTGCAGGCCGGTGATCACCTGGGCCGATCTGACGAAGGCTTCGGCAAGACGGTCATTGTTGAATATTCATCACCCAATATCGCCAAGCCATTTCACGTCGGCCATGCGTTTACAACCATTTTGGGCCATGCACTCTATCGGATCTACGACCGTCTGGGCTACAACGTGGTTCGGATGAACCATCTGGGCGACTACGGCACCCAATTTGGCAAGCTGATCGTTGCTTTCCGCAAATGGGGCGATGAGGCGGCATTGAAAGAGCACCCGATCCAGGAGCTTTTACGCATCTATGTCAAATTCCATCATGAAGCCGAACAGGACAAGGACCTTGAGAATCAAGCCCGCGATGCTTTTCGCCGACTGGAAGCCGGCGAGGCTGAAGAGAAAGTCCTCTGGCAGCGCTTCCGCGATCTGAGCCTGGCGGAATTCTCGGTCGTCTACGAGCGGCTGGGCGTCTCATTTGACAACTACAACGGCGAGAGCTTCTACTCCGACCAGATCCCAGCGGTGATCGACTTGCTCAAGGACAAGGGTCTGCTGGAAGAAAGCGAAGGCGCGCAGGTCGTCAAGCTGGAGGACAAGGGTCTGCCGCCCTGCATCATCCTCAAGTCGGATGGCACGACCATCTATGCCTCGCGCGACATTGCGGCGGTGCTGTACCGGATCAAGACGTATGACTTTTATAAAAATATCTATGTTGTCGGCAATCCACAGGCGCTGCACTTCAAGCAGGTTTTCGCCGTGCTGGAAAAAGCCGGCATTGACCAGGCAAAAGACTGCGAGCATGTGGGCTTCGGCCTGGTCAAGTTCCCTGACCGCAAACTGTCGACCCGCAGCGGCGATGTCATTTTGCTGGCCGACCTTCTGAGAGAGAGCTGCGACAAAACCCTGGAGATCATCCGCGAGAACCAGACGATCCGCCAGACCGATATGGATGAGCAGGAAATGGCACAAGTGGCGGAGAAGATCGGTTTGGGCGCTGTGGTCTACACTTTCCTTAGAAACGGCCGGGAACGCGACATTGTCTTTTCCTGGGAGGAGATGCTGGACTTCGACGGCGATTCCGCGCCTTATGTCCAGTACACCTATGCCCGGGCCAGGAGCATTCTGCGCAAAGCCGCTGATCAGGGCATCAACCTTGACGCGGCCTACGCCAATCTTGGTCTGCTGGATGGCGACGAGGAATTCGCGATTGCCAAGCTGCTCGACGGCTTTGCCGATGCCCTCCGGCGTGCGGCCGCGGCCAATGAGCCCTCCATCCTTCTGCGCCAGGTGACACTGCTGGCCAGGACATTCAATAAGTACTATAACACCGAGCCGATTCTGGGCACCCCGGACGAAAACGTCCGGCTGGCCCGTTTGGCCCTGCTGCAGGCCGTCTGCCAGGCCATCAGGAGCGGGCTGGACCTGGTCGGTATCCAGGTTGTCGAGCGGATGTAGCGATGAGGGGACAACCGTTCGACCAGATCGAATACCAGCGCGTCGACTACGAATTTGTCGCCAACGAAATGCGCAAAGCCCGATTGAAGCTTCGCATCGCTGTTTCAACCGACCAGGCTGAGCATGCGTTGATGGATATGCAGTCTGCCTTGCGCATTTACCGCACACAGTCATCTGTAGCCAGAATCCGACATGACCGCAAGACAAGCGACAAATTCTACAGCGCCGAGCAGGATTATTATGACCAGGCGGATGCCCGGATTGAGCTGCTGCTGCGCGGCTTCTACCAGACTCTGCTGGCGTCCAGACATCATGAGAGCCTGGTCGGACGTGTGGGCGAGCTGCTGTTCCGAAAGGCCGAGAACATTAAGGATATTGTCCAGTCGGCTGTCGTTGAAGACCTGGCAGAGGAAAACCACCTGTCCTCCGTCTACTTGCAGATCATATCCGAGGCCAAGATTGTTTTTGAAGACCGGCAGTACGCCCTGTCTGAATTGGGTCCGCTGCTCGAGTCGCAGGATCGGTTGACCAGGATCCGCGCCCACCGGCAGCTGTCCAACTGGTATGCCAACCATGGCGAGAATCTGGACGATCTGTTTGACTTGCTCGTCCAGGTCCGTCATCGCATGGCTGGCAAGATGGGCTTTGCGTCCTTTACCCCGATCGGCTACAAGCGCATGGAGCGCTTCGACTATTCGCGCGAGGATATTGAAGCACTGCGCGAATCCGTTTTGCGCTATATCGTTCCGCTGACTCAGGAGATTCGACGCCTGCAGCGCCGCCGGCTGAGCCTGGACAAGCTGTATCACTTTGACCTGCCGTGTCTGTTTCCCAACGGAAATCCCAAACCGATTGTGACGGACAGCATTTTGCCCCGGGTTATGTCGGATTGCCTGAGCGCCGTGTGCGGCACTGAACCGTCCTCCTTCAAGAAACTTGTCGACGGCGGCTATATTGATCTGGAAGCCCGTCCCGACAAGGCGCCGGGCGGCTATTGCCAGACGATCCTCAACGCCGGACTGCCATTTATCCTGATGAACGGAACAGGCACCGCCGGCGACGTTATGACGCTGCTGCACGAAGCCGGGCATGCCTATGCCAGCTTGAAAAGCCTTGAGAGTCCGACCCTGATCGAATACACATCTCCCTCGCTGGATGCCTGCGAGATCCATTCCACTGCGATGGAGTACCTGGCCTATCCGGAAATGGAGCGCTTCTTCGGCGAGATGGCCGAGGATGTCCGGCTGATGCACATGACTCAGTCATTGTTGTTCATTCCATACGGCTGCCTGGTTGACGAGTTCATGCATGTCGTCGCGGATCACCCGGACATGACGGCGAAGGAACGCCACCAGACCTGGCGTCGCCTGGAGAAAAAATACCAGCCGGATCTCGATTACGACGATGCGCCCTATTTCGAGCGCGGCGGCGCCTGGCAGATGAAAGAGCATATCTTCACCTCGCCATTCTATTATATCGACTACGTGCTGGCACAGCTGACCGCACTGGATATCTGGCGCTTGAGCCAGCGCGATCGCGCGGAAGCCTTTCGGCGCTACGACCACCTGTGCAGCCTGGGCGGCCGCCACACCTTCAGCGAACTGCTGGAGCTATCCGGTCTGGCATCGCCGTTCGCGCCGTCGACGATCAAGACCGTGGCTTACGCAGCCAGCAACTACCTTGACCTATGACACAGTTGCCCGAAGCCTTTGAAGCAGAAATGCGAGCGCTGTTTGAGCGTTTTGACCGGCTGGACGAATGGCCGGCTTTTATGGACTCTTTCGATCTCGAACCCAGTCTGGCACTGCGCGCCAACCCGCTGAAAATCCGGCCCGACGATCTGTCGGTACTGCTGTCTGACCCGGTCTTGGGCGGGCAGCCCGAACCGGTGAGCTGGTCCAGCGACGGATTCTATGTTCCGGCTGCCAGCCAGCCCGGCCGACAGGTCTGGCACTCGGCCGGCTTATATTACATTCAGGAAGCCAGCGCTATGCTGCCGGCCGAAGTGCTGGGGACAAAACCCGGCGAACGCATCCTTGACCTTTGCGCCGCGCCCGGCGGCAAGAGCTGCCGGATCGCGTCGGACCTGGGCGGCGAGGGTTTGCTGATCGCCAATGAAATATCCGCTGACCGCGCTCGCGCCCTGCTGCACAACCTGGAGCGGATCGGCTGCACCAACGCCGTCATCACCAACGAACCGCCACAACGGCTGGCCGCGGCGTACCCCGGCTATTTTGACCGCATCCTGGTTGACGCGCCCTGTTCGGGTTCCGGCATGTTCCGCCGCGACAGCCAGGCCGCAGCCAGCTGGCAAGCTTATGGCAGCGAGCCCTGCACCGTGATGCAAAGGGACATCCTGGATGCGGCCTGGATCATGCTTCGACCGGGCGGCACCCTGGTTTATTCAACCTGTACCTTTTCGGTCAGCGAAAACGAGGCAATGATCGCCGGCTTTCTGGACCGCTGTCCGGATGCGAAAATCGAACCGATTGATCCGGCTCCGGGCGTCTCACGCGGCCTGGCTGTCCGCCCGGGACTGGACAAGACGGCCCGTATCTGGCCGCATCTGGCCCGCGGTGACGGTCATTTCTGCGCGAAACTGACCAAGGCGGATGGCCAGATTGAATCGGTGGCTAAAACCTGGCAGGATCAGGATACACCGGAAGCGAAAGCGGCCTGGCAGGCTTTCGATGATTTTTGCGACAAGGCTTTGACGCTCAACGCCTGGTCGCGACTCGACTCGCCGGCGCTTCGGAAACGCCGGCGCTATGCCCGGGGAAACTGCCATCTGCTGCCGGAAGACTTTGTGGTGCCTGACAAGCTGAGGCTGGTCAAGACCGGCCTTTACCTGGGCAGGGCGAGGACACTGCGCGACAAGCGGACGAAGTTTGAGCCGTCCCAGGCTTGGCTCTACAGCCTGAAAGCCGACGACCTGAAATTCACGCTGTCCGGCGAGGCGCAAAGTGATCTGGTCCGCGGCTGCCTGCGCGGCGACACGCTGTCGGCACCGTCAAGTGACGTGCCGTCCGGCCGGTATGCCGCGGTTGTCGTCCGGCATGGGGACCTGGCCTGGCCGCTGGGCTGGTGCAAGGCGATGGCGGGCGGCTTGTTTAAAAATCTATACCCTCAGGCCTGGACCCGGCTAGTTTGAAATCCGGCAAACCCTGTTTGCTCAAAATGGAGGATCGATCAGATGAACGTAATATTGGCAACCGGCAACCCGGACAAAGTGCAGGAAATTCAGCAGATCCTTCCGGATCCGGACATAACCTTCCTGACCATGCGCGAGGCTGGCTTCACCGGCGATATCGTTGAGGACGGTTCGACATTCGAGGAGAATGCCCTGATCAAGGCCAGGGCTGTCCACCGGCTGACCGGGGGCTTCGTGCTGGCCGATGATTCAGGCTTGGCCGTGGATGTCCTGGACGGGCAGCCCGGCATATACTCTGCCCGCTTCGCCGGGGAGGACGCCGGCTATCCGGAGAAAATCAAAAAGCTGCACGAGATGCTCTCGCCCTGGCCGCCCGAAGCGTGGGATGCCGCGTTCATCTGCGTCATGGCGCTGATTCATCCCGACGGCAGGGAAGAGACCTTCCGCGGTGAATGCCGCGGCAAAATCGCGACCGAGATGCGCGGCACAAACGGATTCGGCTATGACCCGATTTTCTATTTGCCGGGTCGCGGCAAGACAACTGCTGAACTGTCCGGCGATGAGAAGCATGAGATCAGCCATCGCGGCAAAGCGTTGCGGCTGGCTGCCCAGGCCCTTCGGCTGGCACATGACGGCCGGATCCGATAAAATGGGCGCTCTGTTTTTGTCAGAACAGCTGCGCCGCCACCTGGCTGAGCTGGAAAAAGCCTGTGTGCTGGTCTTTTCCGACAGTCACCGCCAGGCATCCCCGATGCGACGGTTTTGCCGACAGCATCCCGATGCCGATCTGGCCATTCATCTCGGCGACCATGATCAGGATCTCGATCAACTGGCAAAAGACATGCCCATGCCTTTGATCGCGGTCGCCGGCAATTGCGACGGACCGAGGGGCCTGCTGCCCAGATACCTGCTGCTGGATATCTGCGGCGTCCGGGTGATGGCGGTCCATGGGCATGCCCAGCATGTCAAGCTCGGTTTGGGCCAGCTGGCAGCCTATGCGGCACAAACTCCTTTCAACGCCGAACTGGTCTTGTTCGGCCATACGCATGAGCAGGGCATCTGGACCCTGGATCTGCACAACAGACCGGTTACCCTGGCCAATCCGGGCAGCTGCGCGACCCGGCCCGGTCCTCATCCGGCAAGTGCTATGAAAATATCCTTCAAACAATCTGATTTTTCGGTTGATTTTCTGCTTGACCAGCTTGAATAGCCCGTGTTATAGTATCCACTACGGACGAATGTTTTCTTGTCATGGACAGTTAGAGAGGAGCCCAACATGGCCGACAGTGAGTTTTTTCTGGTTAAATCGGATATGCTGCCAGAGGTTTTCAACAAGGTCATGGCTGTCAAGCGCCTGCTGTCGACCGGCAAGGCGGATTCCGTCAACGATGCGGTCCGTAAAGTCGGGCTGTCGAGAAGCGCCTACTACAAGTACAAGGATGCCGTCATGCCGTTTTTCGAATCATCACTTGGACGGCCGGTGACGCTGATTTTCGCGGTTGAGAATTTTCCCGGCATCCTGTCCGGCATCATCAACTGCATGGCCAGGGTCAAGGCCAATGTGCTGACCATCAACCAGAACATCCCGATCAACGGGCTGGCGGATGTGTCGATCTCGATCGAAACCGACCGCATGACCGTCGATCTGGACGTCCTGCTGGATGAATTGACCCGGATTCCCGGCGTCAGGTCTTACAAGATCCTGGCCAGGGACTGAATTTGAAATATATTTGGAGGAATACCCATGATTAATATTGCTATTCTAGGTTACGGAACAGTTGGATCCGGCGTTGCCGAAGTCTGCCGCATGAATCAGGACATGATTGCCGGCCGGGCGGGTGAGACGATTAACATCAAGAAGATTCTTGATATCCGACAGTTTCCGGATGACCCCTTTGCTTCGCGTGTGACATCCAATGCGGATGAGATTTTTTCAGATCCCGAGATATCGGTTGTCGTCGAAACGATTGGCGGCGCGACTTTTGCCTATGAAATGACCAAAAGAGCGCTGGCGAATGGCAAGCACGTGGTGACCTCAAACAAGGAGCTGGTCGCCACCCACGGTCCGGAGCTGATGGCCCTGGCGCAGGAAACAGGCGTGGCGTACATGTTTGAAGCCAGCGTAGGCGGCGGCATTCCGATCATCCGGCCGCTCAACAAATGTCTGTCAGCCAACGTGGTGACTCGAATCACCGGTATTCTCAACGGCACGACAAACTTCATTTTGACCAAAATGGAGAAGGACGGCATAGACTTCGCCGGCGCCCTTGCTGAAGCGCAAGCCCTCGGCTACGCCGAGCAGGATCCGACTGCGGACATCGAAGGCCATGACGCTGCCCGCAAAATCGCTATTCTCGCCAGCATCACATATGGGGAATTTGTTGACAGCGAAGCGATCTATACCGAAGGGATTTCCCAGATTACCACCGCCGATATGGATTACGCGGTTCGACTCGGCAGCAAAATTAAGCTGGTTGGCGCATTTCGCCGCCGCGAAGACGGTGCGGCTGACCTGATCGTCGCACCGATGCTGCTGCCCGGCAGCCATCCGGTCGCGGTCGCGGACGATGTCTACAACGCGATCATGGTGGAAGGCAACGCCCTGGGCGAAGCCATGTTCTACGGACGCGGCGCCGGCAAGCTGCCGACCGCCAGCGCGGTGGTGGCGGACGTCATCGAGTGCGCCATGCACATCGGCAAAGTCCCGCACCTGATGCCCTGGAAGCGTAACGGTCGGGATATCGTCAGCCGTCACGCCGATTGCCTGGTCAAGGCCCTGATTCGACTTAAGAAGTCAGCCGACCCGGAACAGGTCAACAGGCTGTGCGTACAATATGGCGCTGACTGGCTTGAATCTGCCCGCGAAGGTGAGCAGGCCCTGATCGTCGGAGGCGCCGGCAACTTGACTGAGCAGGCGCTGGCACAGGTGGTCGCCGAGCTCGGCGAACAGGTGCTCAGCCGGATCCGGATTCTGTAAATACCTTCAGTAGCAGGATGAACCTCTCCCACTGATCGCTTTATGCGATTGAAGGCGGAGTTTCATATATCCACTGAAACATGTCTCAAGCAAGCTGGTGGCTTTGCCACCAGCTTGTTTGGCAAAGACATATGAGTCAATATTTCAGGATCCACAAGCAACACATCTTGTGGGTCGGTTCTGTCCATTGGCTACAAAGACAACGCTCAAGCGTTGCATTGTGCTATCCATCTCACCACCTTCGCTAAGATTAGCGGTGGTAGAATTGCGCACGTTTTGTTAAATTTGTGATATAATCATTTTACAGCATTGGTCATTGAATGAACTGTAAATCAGCTATTTGATCTGGCCAGTATGACGTTGTCGACAAAGGGGTGCTGGAATGACTGCCATGCCTGATCCATCAAGCCAGGCGCCGGGCCTGCACGACCAGTCGGAAGCCTGCTTCCGACAGCTTTTCGCGAAATCGCCGATTGCCAGCCTCCTGGTCAACCGGGACGGACTGGTTGTCGATTTCAATACCAGCGCCGCGGATCTGCTGATGATCGATCCGGCGATGCGCTCCAAGCCGGATCTCCCCGGATATGTCACCAAAGAGCAGCAAAGCGACCTGATGGACGCGCTTCAGGTTGTCCATCAAGGCGAACCGTCACAGACTGTCGACCTGACCTTGAATCTGGCCAGCGGCCAATCACTGCCGCTGCGGCTGGTGATCATGCCGGTGCCGGACGACAAGTCGCTCCTGATGGTCACGCTTTTTGACCTGCAGGGACATGCCCGCAGCAACAAGGTGCTGAGCCAGCTGGCCTATTATGACCAACTGACCGGCCTGCCCAACCGCCTGCTGTTCAATGACCGCCTGCGCTGGGCGATTCGCGATGCCCGGCGCCGCGACGAGCTGATGGCGGTCATGATGATTGATCTCGACCATTTTAAAAACGTCAATGACACCTTGGGCCATGAAGCCGGTGATGAACTGCTTAAAATCGTCTCCGGCAAAATGCTCGCCAGCCTGCGTGATTCGGACACGCTGTCGCGCCTGTCCGGCGATGAATTCGCTCTCCTGATGCAGCACGTTTCAGACAGTACGGCAGCCAAAACCGCGGCTGAGCGTCTGCTGGAAACCATCGCCGAATCGTGTGAGATTGATGGTCGACAGGTCCGTGTATCCGGCAGCATCGGCATCTGCATGTATCCGGAAGACGCCGAAAAGGCGGACACCCTGCTGCATAACGCGGACATCGCGATGTACATGGCTAAAACAGCTGGTCGAAACCAGTCAGCTTTCTTCAATGAGTCGATGCGCGAGCAAGCCGCCCGGCAAAGCGAAATGGAAGACGGCCTCCGCCGGGCGCTGGAGCAGAACAACCTGGAGCTGTTTTACCAGCCGGTTGTTGACAGTGACCGCTGCCGGATCATCAGTGTCGAGGCGCTGCTGCGCTGGAAGCCGGACGGTGGAAATGTCGTACCGGCGGGTGACTTTTTCTCGGTAGCTGAACGGATCGGCCTGTGCAGTGAGTTTAGCGACTGGGCGCTGCGAAACGCCTGTCTGCAGATGAAAATATGGCTAGACCATGGCCTGCTGGAACGCTTCGAGGACCTGACGGTGTCCGTCAATCTCAGCTACAGTCAATTGATTGACAAGGATCTGGTCAAAAGCGTCCGCCGGGCGTTGAGCCTGAGTTCACTGCCGGCCAGCTACCTGGCTGTCGAAGTGACCGAGAGCAGCCTCAAGGACGAAAACCCGCAAATCGCCAACAACCTCAGGGCGCTGCGGGATCTGGGCGTATCCTTGAATCTGGATGACTTTTCGGAAGGGTTCAGCTCGCTGCAGAAGATCAGCGGCATCCCGTTCAAGATTCTTAAAATCGATCAGATCATGACTAAGGTCTTTTTCAATAATCCAAGCGGCGAGGCGCTGCTTGAAGCCCTGCTGAACCTGGCCCATATCCTTGGACTGGAGGTCGTCGCAGAAGGCATCGAGAGCCAGGAAACCTACTCCTGGTTCCGTGAGCATCAGTGTGACGGGGTACAGGGCTTCTATTTCTGCCGGCCCCTGCCCGCGATGGAAATGGAGATGCTGCTCGAGCTGCCCCAGCTCAGTTGAGCTGGTTGGCAGCGTATCGCGCGTAAAGGACTTCCAGACGATGCAGATCTGATTCCATTTCCTGCTGGAGTTGAGCCGCGAGCTTCAGGTTGCTGGCATCCATAGCCTGCCGTATCTCATTGAACAGACAGACACGATCCTGGGTGTCCTTGGCCAGCTCCTGGCGAAGGACATCGATTTCATGCCACAGACCATTGTCATAATCCGACGGCTGGTGGACCGGCTGGCAGGCGCGGACCCGGCTGAGGCTCTCCGGCAGGATCCGATCGCGCAGCTCCATTTCCCATTCGGTCAGCATGGCCTTGGAATACGAGGATAGAATCGTTTCGCTGAAGACATCCCCCTGGCAGAGCAGGGTCAGGCCGTCATTTTCATGCAGCAGAATGCGCAGGGTTTCATAGACATTGGCGGGCGGCTTGCTGAACAAGCGGTCGCGCTCTTCGCCGGAAAAATCTTCAAACACATCCTGTTCACAACGATACTGCAGATCCTTTTCCAGATAGTCGGCGTCCTCGCCGGCTTGTTTTGAAAAGGCCTTTTCCAGTTCATCCGGATTGTGTCCGGCCTTGCCGACATAGCGGATGCCGTCCAGCATGCACTGGGTGACGGCGGCCACCGAGATGAAGGTATTGGTGTGCGGATTCGGTGAGCGCAGTTCAAAGCGAGTGGCCAGCGGCTGGCTGTTTTCACGGACCAGACCGAGCAGGACTGTGCGGTTGCGGGATGGTTCGCGCTTGTCCAGCCCCAGCGAGGCGGTTGTATGCGTCGGCGCTTCGAATCCCGGCTTGAGCCGGCGGAAGGCGTCATTGGAGGCAGTAATGAACGGGCTGATGACGTTATAGTGCTTCATGATGCCCATTAGGGCGCCCCAGCCAAACCGGCTGAGAAAGGCTTGATTCTGATCAGGCGGCGAGAAGAGGTTGACTAATTCGTCGTTGCCAAGCCGCGCGAACGCGCTGATATGGCAGTGCTCGCCGGAACCGGCCACCCCGTCGATCGGTTTGGCCAGGAAGGATGCCTCCAAACCGTGCTGGCGGAAGACTTCCTTGATGAAGATCCTGGCGAACATCTCGTTGTCGGCAGCCTGCAGGGCGGTCGAATAGCGCCAGTCGATCTCCAGCTGCTCCATGATCTGGTCGAGCTGGCCGCCGCCGGACAGCTTGGCCTGGACCCCGCCGACCTCCTTGTGTCCCATCTCGGGGTTGAGGCCATAAAGCTCCAACAGGTCGATCGCATGCTCGAGGGCGGTTCGGACGACGCCTTTGGTCCGTTTCCAATACTGCTCCTTGAGCCCCTGCGAGACCGACAGCTGTTCGCGATCGTATTGGCCCTGCGGGGTTCTGACCCAGAATTCCAGCTCGGTCGCCAGGTTGACCCAGGCTTTGGCAATCGCATTTTCCTTGAGCTGGTGGTCACGACCCAGTTCAGGGTACTGACGTAGCATCGCCTTGATTTCGCGGTCGAAGTTCTCCTGAGCCCGCATCAGCAGCGAGCGGGAACAGACCAGCTTGCCGTTGTGCTGTAAAAAAGCGGGAATTCGCAAGGTTCCAATCGGTTTTTGGGTTGCATCGTCCCTGCGGTCAAAGTTATAATCAACAAACCAGGTCGCATCCAGATCGGCGATCAGGTCGACTTTGGCGTCATTCAAGGTGGCGATGTCGGTCAGCACAACCGAAGAACCATCGGTTTGTACTCCGCCGGAAAGGAAGCTCTCGATATTAGCCAGAAACAGGCTGACCGGAATTTTTTCGTCCGTGTCATGGCCGGAAAGATCAACACCGACCAGGGACACATACCGCACTTCGGGGTGCTTGCCTAAAAGCTCGGCAACATTTTTGGGGCTGTGCTGCCCGGATGGGATGATATAAAGCAGATTGGGATCGAGTTTGAATTCCCTGATGTTCATTGGGCATGGCTCCTTCCGATGGAATAAAAAAGACGTTCCGGCATAACCGGAACGTCCTGAGCTTGCTGGCGGATGCAATCAATAACGATCGTCGTAACCACCTTGCTGCTGACGTCTTTGCTGCTTGCGGGCTCTACGGCAGTCAGGGCAACGGACAGGATCGTTCTCAAACCCTTTTTCCTTGTAGAATTCCTGTTCGCCCTCGGTGAAGGCGAATTCGGCTCCGCAATCTTTGCAAATGATCATTTTGTCCGGCATTCTCAGTACCTCCTAAAATTTCGGATTAAGGTGACAGGACTGACCTTGACTTTTCTAGGAGGCATGAACCTTCTATTCAGTTTGGTGCGACTGTCTGAACTAGCTAAATCCGTTGTGTAGATGATAGCATACATGTTATAATCTAACAAGTATGTGAACATAAAATGCATCAATTTGATGCAATTAGCATAAAAAAGCAAGGAGATAATTATGAAGCTTCGCGAATGCGTTTCGATTCTGAACGCACAAGTTTTTGCGCCGGCAGGGGATATGGAGATGGAAATCCAGGTTGCCTGCGGCGCTGATCTCATGAGCGATGTCATGGCGTTTGCCTGTTTCAAAAATGAGATGATGCTGACCGGCCTGGTCAACACGCAGACCATTCGGACAGCCGAGATGATGGATGTCAAGGTTGTCGTGTTTGTCCGGGGCAAGCAGCCCAATGAACAGATGATCGAGCTGGCTTTGGACAAGGATATCTGCATTCTTGGAACCGACCTGCCGATGTTTACCGCCTGCGGATTACTCTATGAAGCGGGAATCCGCGGGAAGGGGGAGTGACCCCTGGAAACCGTCAAGTTGAAGTTTACCATCCAGAACGACGATTTCATCCATGCCGGCGAGGCGTCCAGCGGTGCGAAAAAAGCGCTGACACGCCTGGGGATTGACCCCAAAGTCATCAAGCGCGCGGCCATCGCCATGTACGAAGCCGAGATCAACACCCTGATCCACGCTGACGGCGGCGAAGCCGAAGTCGAGATCTTCCCGGACCATATCATGATCCGGGTCATCGACCATGGACCCGGCATTGAGGATGTCGACCTGGCCATGCAGGCCGGCTGGTCAACCGCCTCGGATTTTGCGCGGCAGATGGGCTTCGGGGCCGGTATGGGCCTGCCCAATATCAAGCGGAATGCCGACCGGCTCGACATCGAGACCGTTCCCGGGCAGGGAACAGCGCTCGGCATCCGCATCAACTTTTAACGAACTGTCAATGGAGGCATCAATGTCCAGATTTCACTCAGTCAAGCTCGATCGCGATCGCTGCATGGGCTGTACCAACTGCATTAAGAAGTGTCCGACCGAAGCCATCCGTGTCCGGGACGGCAAGGCGCAAATTGACGACACCCGCTGCATCGACTGCGGCGAGTGCATCCGCGCCTGTCCGCACCATGCCAAGAGCGCCGAAATGGATTCGCTGGACCAGCTCAAGGACTTTCGCTATAACATCGCCCTGGCTGCACCCTCTCTGTACACCCAGTTTGGTCAGCCGGCGAACCGTGAACGCATTCTCAATGCCCTGACCCAAATCGGTTTCGACAATGTCTACGAAGTCTCGATGGGCGCTGAGATCATTTCGAAAAAAACACGCGAACTGCTGCATGACCCGACATCCAGTCATCCCCGGCCGATGATTTCGTCAGCCTGTCCGGTGGTCGTCCGCCTGATCCAGATGAAATACCCCAACCTGATTCCCCACCTGGTGCCGTTTGACTCGCCGATGGATGTCGTGGCCGATCTGGCGCTGAAGGAAACACAAGCGAAAACCGGTTTGGACCGCAACCAGATCGGCATCTTTTTCATCAGTCCGTGCCCGGCCAAGAAAACCTCGGTCATGCATCCGCTCGGGCGGGCCAAAAGCTCGGTGACCGGCGTGGTCGCCATGGCGGATGTCTACCCGCTGATTCTGGGCCACCTGGACAGGACCCGCAAGGACAAGGACGAACAGAGTCAGGAACATCTCCAGTCTGGTGCCGACGGTATCCGCTGGGGATCGAGCGGCGGCGAGGCGCTGGCGCTGGAGACCGACCGCTTCCTGGCTGTTGACGGCATTCACGAGGTGATGGCCATCCTGGAGGAAATCGAGAACGAGCAGCTGCAGGGCATTGACTTCATTGAAACCAATTCATGCCTGGGCGGCTGCATCGGCGGCACGCTGACGGTTGCCAACCGCTTTGCCGGCAAGTCCCGTCAGCGCAGCTATGTCTTGGCGGCTGAGCACCTGCCGCCGGCGGTCCGCCGCCGCATCCAGAGCCGTCTGGACAAGATCAGCATCGGGTCCTGGCCCGAACCGGTTGTCCCCAACCATGCCTTGTCGCTGGATGAAGACATCATCCGAGCCATGACCATGTACGATGATATGAAGCATTTGATCGAGCAGCTGCCGGGGCTGGATTGCGGAGCCTGTGGTTCGCCGGATTGCGAGGCGCTGGCTGAGGATATTGTCAAGGGTCAGGCGACGCTGGATGACTGCCTGATCCTGCAGCGCGATAAAATGAAACACGACCATGAATCCAAAACGGAGGGCAAAAAGACACCATGACCGTCCATGACCTGATCGAGCAGCTGCCGGCCAGCCTGCTGTGCGGCGATGCCACGAAAGATATCTCAGTCGAGGGCGGCTATGCCTGCGACATGCTCAGCTGGGTTATTTCCAAGATCGAACAGACGGATGTCTGGCTGACCATCCAGAACAGTGCCAACGTCATAGCTGTTGCAGCCCTGTCAGAATGCGCCTGTGTCCTGCTGACCGAAGACGTCGACATGGCGCCGGAAGTCCTCGAGCGCGCTCGGGACAAGTCGATTGTCGTGCTGACTACATCCCTGACGACCTGGCAGGCTTCGGCACGGCTTGCCAACCTGCTCGGGACGATCTGACCATGACCATCCAGGCTGATTTCCATGTCCATACGGCGCTGTCTCCGTGTGCCAGCGATGACATGACGCCGCTCAACATTGTCAGAATGGCCAGGCTCTGCGGTCTTGACGCGATCGCGATTACGGATCACCAGACCTGCGGCAACTGCGAAGCGGTGATGACTGCAGCCGCTGCCCAAGGCGGTCCTGTCGTGCTGCCCGGCCTGGAAATTGAAACCGCAGAGGACATTCACCTGATCTGCCTATTCGAGAGACTGGAATCCGCCCGGAAAGTTGAGGAGCGGATCAAAGACGTGCTGCCAGACCGGCAAAACCGGCCGGATATTTTCGGCCGGCAAATCTATTACGATGCTCAGGACCACTGTCTCGGCGTAGAACCCCGCTTGTTGCTGCAGGCCGCCCGGATCGACCTGAAGTCCGTCTTCGAGCTGGTCGAAGCTGAAGACGGCGTGGTTGTTGCAGCCCACATCAGCCGCGAATCCGGCGGCATCCTGACCGTGCTCGGCCAACTGCCGCCGGACTACCCGGGGCAGACGCTGGAACTTGCGCCCAAAACAGACGAATCTGACCTGTTGAGCCATCATCCGGAGATTGACGGCCGCCGACTGATCCGCGGCTCGGATGCCCATCGGCTAACCGATCTTGCCGTTTCAGGGTGGCCGCTGAAACTGCTTCCCGGACAAGATGACAGCAGCCTCGCCGGGCAGATTATCTTTTCATTGCGGCACCCTCCTGTTACATGATATAATTGCTGGAGCGAAACAAGGATTGGTGACTGACTATGCGAGACTTGTCACTCCATCTTCTTGATATCGCCCAGAACTCAATCCGGGCGGGCGCGCGGCATCTCGAGATCCAGATTGAAGCGGACGCCGGGCAGGACATGCTAAGAATCATTGTCGCTGATGACGGATGCGGCATGTCCCCGGAATTGCTTGAGCAGGTGACGGATCCTTTTGTCACCACACGCAAGACGCGCTCGGTCGGGCTAGGCCTGCCGTTGCTGCGGGAATTGTGCGACATCGCCGGCGGCGACTTTAAAATTGAATCTGAACCGGGCAGCGGAACACAGCTGTGGGTCAGTTTCGAGCTTTCCAACATCGACCGCTTGCCGCTGGGTGACCTGGGTCAGACCCTGATCGCGCTGGTGATGACCGATCCGTCCGTTGATTTGAGCCTCGGCCTGTCGGCCGGTGACCGGAAAGATTGCCTGAAGACCCTGGACTTGCGGCAGACACTGGAGGAGATTCCCCTGGATTCGCCGGATGTCCTGAATTGGATCAAAAGCTGCGTGCAAGAAATGCAGCATGAAATATTTGGAGGTATCCTACATGAAATCAATGGCTGAACTTGAAGCGATTCGTGACAAGGCTCGACAAGACCTCGCTGGCCGCTCGGAAGGCAAGCGCAAGATTGTTGTCGGCATGGCAACCTGCGGCATTGCCGCCGGAGCAAGACCTGTCATGAACTCGATTGTTGAAGAACTCCGCGTCAGAGGCATCCAGGATGTTTCGGTCAGCATCACCGGCTGCATCGGCGTTTGCAGACTGGAACCGATTATTGAAGTCATTGAAGAAAACGGCGACCGCATCGCCTATGTCAAGATGGATGAGCAGAAGGCCAAGCGTGTCGTGGCTGAGCACATCATCAACGGCAAGGTTTGTGAGGACCTGACCATCGGCGCAACTGAGGATAACGAAAAGGCCCCAGCCTGAAATCGGGATCCAGGGAGCAGACGATGAACCTTCTGATCATTCTTCAGTCGCTCAAGTTTTACAGGCTGAAGCCTGAACGAACGATCCAGATCTGGTTCGTCTTGCTTTACGCGGTCAATATCTGCATCACTTTCCTGCCATTCGCGGACAGTGATTTTTCGGCTTATGCCGCCTATTTGGACACCCTCTTGTCCGGGACGAGCTCTCTGACAATTTTCGACGTGGTGAGCCAGGGGAACTGGATTTATCTGGGCTTGATGCTGCTGGTTTCATTGTTGAACGGTTTTTCGAGCCTGCTTTACGCAACCTATTTTATTCTGCAAAGATCCGGCAAGCGCTTCCGGCAGGCGCTTGCCGGATCACTTTACGCGCTGCCGCGGCTTGCGCTGGCGATCGTCCTGATGATCATTCCGGCCGCCGTTTCAGCCTGTTTATTTTTCATCCCGCTGATCATCTTCCTGATGATGCTGTACTTTACGCCGCTCAACCTGTCCGTCAACCGGCTCAGCCTGGGCGCGGCCATGGCCAAGAGCACAGCCGAGACCCGGGGCTACAAGATGACCATCTTCCTGGAAGTAGTTCTGCTGCAGATTCTGGTTTCGCTGCCGCAAAACCTGGTCCTGTTCTTTGTGCCGCTCAATGATACGGCATATGCCTTAGTCGGCGGATTCTTCGCGGTCTTACTGTCTTTCATGCAGGGGCGCATGATGGGAATTCTGTATAATGTTGTTGTCATGAAAGATCAATCTGTGATACCATCTAAAACTAACAGTTGACCATCTATATATAATATAAATATAATGCGCTTTTACAACGCGCTTTTCGAGGAGGATCAGCCGTCATGTCAGATATCAAGCAGCAAGCCATCGACAAGCATGTCGAATGGCAGGGGAAAATCGAGGTTTGTGCCCGCACCCCCGTCAAGACGAAAGAGGATCTGTCGCTGGCTTACACCCCCGGTGTTGCCCAGCCCTGCCTGGAAATCGCTAAAGATGTTGACCTGTCCTACACCTATACCCGCCGCTGGAACATGGTGGCCGTTGTCACCGACGGCACCGCCGTGCTCGGACTCGGCGATATCGGGCCGGAGGCTGCCATGCCGGTTATGGAAGGGAAATGCGTCCTGTTCAAGTCATTTGCCGATGTCGATGCGTTCCCGCTGTGCATCCGGTCCAAGGATGTGGATGAGATTGTCAACACGGTCAGACTGATGGCTGGCAGCTTTGGCGGCGTCAACCTTGAAGACATTTCGGCACCGCGCTGTTTTGAAATTGAAAAGCGGCTCAAAGCCGTCTGCGATATCCCGATCTTCCACGATGACCAGCACGGGACGGCGATTGTCACCCTGGCCGGCATGGTCAACGCGTTGAGAATCGTCGGCAAAGCGCTCCGGGACACCAGTATTGTTATCAACGGCGCGGGCGCTGCAGCCACCGCCATCGTCAAACTGCTGATTGCCTGCGGCCTCAGCGACGTCGTTCTGTGCGACAGATCCGGCGCGATCTACGAAGGCCGTGACAACCTCAATGACGCCAAGACCGAAATAGCCCGGATGACCAACCGCAAGATGAAAAAAGGCGGCCTTGGCGATGTTATTGCCGGCGCTGATGTCTTCATCGGCGTCTCCGCGCCCGGTTCGCTGACCGAAGCCATGGTCAGCCGCATGGCCCACAATCCGGTCATCTTCGCCTGTGCCAACCCGGTGCCGGAAATCATGCCCGATCTGGCTAAGTCAGCCGGCGCTGCTGTTGTCGCAACCGGCCGTTCGGACTTTGCCAACCAGATCAACAACGTCCTGGCTTTCCCCGGCGTCTTCCGCGGCGCTTTGGATGTCCGGGCCAGCGACATCAACGATGACATGAAGCTGGCCGCGGCCTACGCCATCGCCGACCTGGTCTCGGCCGACGAGCTCGGCCCGGATTACATCATCCCGACGCCTTTTGACGAGCGTGTCGGACCGGCCGTTGCCAAGGCGGTAGCTGAGGCAGCCAGAAAATCCGGCGTCGCCCGACTTTGAGAGACGCCGCAAGTTTTGTCTGAAACCGGGCTGGTTCCATCAGCCTGGTTTTTGCCACATCAACCCAAACAAGGGAGGGTACGTCTATATGGGACGCAAAGAAGAAATTCTCACACTGCTGGAAAGAAATGCCAAATTGACCGCCTCGGAGATCGCCGTGATGGTTGGCCGTCCGGTGGAGGAAGTTGAAAAAACAATCGCCACACTTGAGAAGAACAATGTTATTTTAGGGTACGGCGCCCTTGTCAACTGGGAGCGGACCGCAGCCGCGCCGGTTACCGCACTGATCGAGGTTCGGGTGACGCCGCAGCGCGACCAGGGTTTCGACCACATCGCGCAGCGCATCTACAGATACCCGCAGGTCCAGTCCTGTTATCTGATGTCCGGCGGCTTCGACCTGATGGTCATCCTGGAAGACAAGTCACTCAAGGATGTCGCCATGTTCGTATCCGAGAAGATCGCGCCGCTCGATTCCGTGATTTCTACCCGCACGCACTTCATCCTCAAGAAATACAAGATGAACGGCACCGAGTTTGCCCTGCATGAAGAGGATCACCGAGAGGCGGTTATTCTATGAATCTGTCCAAGAAACTGTCTGACACAACCCAGTCGATTCCCCCCTCGGCAATCCGGCGTTTTTTCGACATGGCCAATGAACTCAAAGGCCAGGTCATTTCGCTGTCCATCGGTGAACCGGACTTTGTGACCCCGTGGCCGATTCGCGAGGCAGGCATTTTTTCATTGGAAGAAGGCAATACCCACTACTCCCCGAACCAGGGGTTCATTGAGCTTCGGGAATCGGTCAGCGACTACATGCTGCGCCGCTTCCAGCTGGCGTACAAACCGGCGACGGATGTCGTCATCACGGTCGGCGGCAGTGAAGCGATCGATCTTCTGGTCCGTGCGGTGATCAACCCCGGTGACGAGGTGGTGATTCCCGAACCCTGCTTTGTCGCCTACCGGGCCAGCGTCCTGCTGGCTGGCGGCGTGCCGGTTTCAATCCCGCTGAAGGCGGGCAATGGATTTAGGCTGACACCGGCAGAACTCGAAGCGGCGATCAGCCCTAGGACCAAGCTGATCATGCTGGGGTTCCCCAATAATCCGACCGGTGCCATTCTTGAAAAGGACGACGTGCTCAAATTGGCTGAAGTGATTCGCCGACATGACGTGCTGGTGCTGTCCGATGAACTCTATGCCGAACTGACCTATGAGCCGGCTGACCATTTCTCGATCGCCCAGGCTGACGGCATGCAGGAACGAACGGTTGTCGTCAACGGCTTTTCCAAGGCCTTTGCCATGACCGGCTGGCGGATCGGCTTCGCCTGCGGCCCGGCAGAACTGATCGGCGCCATGAACAAGATCCACCAGTACGCGATCATGAGCTCGCCGACCACTGCCCAGGACGCGGCTGTCGAAGCCCTGAAAAACTCGGAAAGCTATATCGCGGTCATGCGCGAAGAATACAATCGTCGCCGCCGCTATGTGGTCCAGGCCTGTCGGGATGCCGGCCTTGGCTGTTTTGAACCCCTTGGCGCTTTCTATGTGTTCCCGGATATCCGGGTGACCGGGTTGAACTCCACGGCGTTCTGCGAGGAATTCCTCCAAGAGGAAAAGGTCGCGATCGTGCCAGGCAACGCGTTCGGCGAATGCGGTGAAGGTTATGTTCGAATCAGCTACGCGGCTTCCATGGACAACATCCGTGAAGCCATGCGCCGGCTGCAAGCCTTTGTCTTACGGAGAAAATAGTCATGATTGAATTTGACCAATACAAACAGCAGCTTGGCTCGCTTGACGAGAAATTCTCCAAGCTCAGGGATGCGCTGGCGATTGACCGCCTCAGCGATGAAATCGCCGAACTGGAAGCCAGAGCCCAGGAACCGGGCTTTTGGGACAACGCCCCGCGCGCCCAGCAGGTCCAGACCCGGATGAAGCAGATGCAGAAGAAGATTGACCGCTACAACACGATGATCACCGCCTATGAGGATCTGCAGGTGCTTTGCGAACTCGGGGCTGAAGCGGAAGACAAGGACATCGCCGAGGAAATCGGCGAGGGTCTCGAGCAGTTGCTCGCGGACTATGAGAAGCTGCGGCTGGAAACCTTGTTTACCGGCGAATACGACAAAAACAATGCTATCTTATCGTTGCACGCCGGCGCTGGCGGCACCGAAGCCCAGGACTGGAACGAGATGTTGTTTCGCATGTATACACGCTGGGCTGAGGAACATGAATTCGAAGTCAAGATCCTGGATATCCTGGACGGTGAGGAAGCAGGCCTGAAAAGCGTATCCTTCAAGGTGAGCGGGGAGAATGCATACGGCTACCTCAAGTCCGAGATGGGCGTCCACCGCCTGGTCCGGATATCGCCGTTCGATTCGTCCGGCCGCCGGCACACGTCGTTTGCCTCGCTGGAAGTCATGCCGGAGATCGATGACTCGATCAAGATCGACATACGCTCCGAAGATCTCCGGGTGGATACCTACCGGGCGTCCGGCGCGGGCGGGCAGCACGTTAACAAGACCGAATCCGCGATCCGCATCACACACCTGCCGACCGGCGTAGTCGTCTCCTGCCAGTCTGAACGCTCACAGATCCAGAATCGGGAAACCGCCATGGGCATGCT
This sequence comes from uncultured Saccharofermentans sp., assembly GCA_963675845.1. Lineage (GTDB taxonomy): Bacteria > Bacillota > Clostridia > Saccharofermentanales > UBA5734 > UBA8949. Next base: position 2,253,610 of record OY776634.1, read on the forward strand.
CAAGGCTAAGCTGTTCACCCTGGCGATGGCGGCCCATATGGATCGGATCGAAGACCTCAAGGGCGACCAGCTGGAAATCGCCTGGGGCAGCCAGATCCGCTCCTATGTTTTCTGTCCATATACCATGGTTAAAGATCACCGGACCGGATTCGAAGTCGTGGATGTCGATCGTGTCATGAACGGCGATCTCGATGGCTTGATCAATGCCTATCTGTCCGGTCAGAAAATTGAAAAATAGGACGAGATAAATCGTTTGTCAACCGGTTTGCCTGATCGGGATTCAACGACGGCACAAAAACCATTGTCTGCTGCTATGGCACATCTCATTACTCGGTTAAGGCCGTGGTCAAAATGCTGGTGAATGCAAATCATCCATACCGGACCGCTACTGCCGATACTGAATGAATCATGCCGCCCGGCGCTGGACGCTGTGGCCCGGTCCGGTGGCTGATTGACTTCATTTCATGGGATTGATACTATTTTGATAGCGATAATTATTGGCCGGGCTGCAAGACCTGCCCGACTTGTTGGAGGTACTAGAGGATGCAAAAGAAAGTTTTAGTTGTGATGGGCTCTGATTCGGATTTTCCGGTCATGGAAAAATGCTTGAAGACACTCAAGGATTTCGGACTGGATTATGAAGCCAGAATCTGTTCGGCACACCGGTCTCCCGACCAGGCTGTCGCGCTGGCTAAAGGCGCCGCGGACAACGGGTTTGGCGTCATAATAGCAGCTGCCGGCCTGGCTGCCCATCTGCCCGGTGTACTGGCCGCCTGCACCACGCTGCCGGTGATCGGCGTTCCGATCAACAGCGGTGCGCTGGCCGGCCAGGATGCCCTGCTGGCGATTGTACAGATGCCGACCGGCATCCCGGTCGCGACTGTCGCGATTGACGGCGCTGCCAACGCTGCGATTCTGGCCGCCGAAATGATCGCGATTGCCGATGATGCGGTCAGAGAAAAGCTTGATCAGCACAAGGTCAAAATGACGGAGTCGGTCGCAGCCCGCCAGAAGCGTCTGGAGGAAAAACTGGATGCCCTCGGCTGAATCGGGGCGAACCCCCTTTCGGATCGTTGTCTTAGTCTCTGGCGGCGGCACCAATCTGCAGGCGGTCATGGATCGGATCGCAGACGGCCAGCTGCCCGCTGTCAGAATCTGCGGGGTGATTGCGTCGCGGGAGAACACCCGGGCTCAGACCCGTGCCGAACAGGCCGGGATAGCCTGCAAAGTAGTCAGCCGCAAATCCTTTGCGGATATCCATGGCTATGATCAGGCGATGCTGGAAGCGATCAGCCCCTGGCAGCCGGACCTGATCGTGCTGGCCGGTTTTTTGAGCTTGCTGGGCCCCGGACTGGTCAGCACCTATAAAAACCGGATCATCAATGTCCATCCGTCACTGATTCCGGCTTTCAGCGGGCCCGGTATGTATGGCATCCGACCGCACGAAGCCGCCCTGGCCTATGGCGTCAAGATATCCGGCGCGAGCGTCCATGTGGTGGACGAACACTACGACCAGGGACCGATTGTGCTGCAGAAAGCGGTTGCGATTAAACAGGACGACACACCGGAAAGCCTGCAGCAACGCATTATGAAAATGGCTGAGCAGGTAATCCTGCCACAGGCTATTCAATTGTTTTCAGAAGGCCGAGTTAGAATTGATGGCCGCAAGACATTTATCAAGGAGGATCCATCATGATCAAGAGAGCACTGATCAGTGTTTCAGACAAAACCGGCCTGGCCGGGCTGGCAAAAGATCTGCACGAGCAGGGAATAGAGATTATCTCGACTGGCGGGACGGCCCGGGCGATTGCCGAAGCCGGCGTGCCGGTTATCGGCGTATCGGATGTCACCGGATTTCCGGAGTGCCTGGACGGCCGCGTCAAGACCCTGCACCCGATGATCCACGGCGGCATCCTGGCGATCCGCGGCAACCGCGAGCACATGGCCAAGATCGCCGAACTCGGCATCTCGCCGATCGACCTGATCATCATCAACCTGTACCCGTTCAAGCAGACGGTCATGAAAGACTCCGTCAGCCGTGAGGAATGCATTGAAAATATTGACATCGGCGGCCCCAGCATGCTGCGTGCCGCGGCCAAGAACCACCAGGATGTCACCGTGCTGGTGGACCCGGCCGATTATGAACAGGTCCTGAGCGAAATCAGGGCATCTGGCGATACAGCTCCGGCCACCAGGTTTGCCCTGGCCAGCAAGGTCTTCGAGCACACCGCGGCCTACGATGCCCTGATCGCGGACTACTTCCTGTCTCAGGCCGAAACGCCGGCGCTTCCGCAAAAGCTGACCGTGACCTACGAGCAAAAGATGGGCTTGCGCTACGGCGAAAATCCCCACCAGAGCGCAACGTTTTACTCCGAAGCTCTGCCGGTCGAAGGATCGCTTGCCCAGGCCGAACAGCTCGGCGGCAAGGCATTGTCCTACAACAATATCGCTGACACCGACGCGGCACTGTCGCTGCTTCGCGAATTCTCCGAACCGACCGTGGTTGCCGTCAAGCATGCCAACCCGTGCGGCGTCGGCAGTTCCGACAATCTGCTGGAAGCCTGGCAGAAAGCCTACGAAGCCGACTCAGTTTCGATTTTCGGCGGCATTGTCGTGATGAACCGACCGGTCACGCTGGCGGTTGCGCAGGCAACCAAAGGCGTTTTCATCGAGGTGATGGTCGCGCCGGACTACGAACCAGACGCGCTGGCGCACCTTCAGGAGCGCAAGAACCTGAGAATTCTTCGCCTGCCGGGTTGTGCCAGCCCGATGGCACCAGGCTCCAAGTTCCTCAAGCAAGTCTATGGCGGCCTGCTGGTCCAGGACCAGGACATGGCGGTTTTCAACAAAGACGATCTCAAGGTCGTGACCAAAACCTTGCCCGACGCTTCGATGGACGAAGATCTTGAATTCGCGATGAAGGTTGTCAAGCATGTCAAATCCAACGCCATTGTGCTGGTTAAAAACAAGCAGACCGTGGGCATCGGTCCGGGTCAGCCCAACCGCATCACCGCGCTGCGTATCGCCCTTGACCGGGCCGGCGACAAGGCCAGGGGTTCGATCATGGGATCCGATGCGTTCTTCCCATTCTCGGACTGTGTGGAAGCCGGCGCTGAAGGCGGTGTAGCCGCGATCATCCAGCCGGGCGGATCCATCCGCGACCAGGAGTCGATCGAAGCCTGCGACAAGAACAACATGGCCATGATCTTCACCGGCATGCGTCACTTCCGTCATTAACTCAGAAAGGATATCGATTGTTATCATGAAAGTCCTGATCGTCGGCGGCGGCGGCCGAGAACACGCCATCGCCTGGAAACTTGCCCAAAGTCCACGTGTAAACCAGATCTACTGTGCGCCCGGCAACGGCGGCACCGCCGCCTTCTGCCAAAATATTCCCGTCCAGGCCACCGACCTGGAGGCGATCGCAGATTTTGCCAAAAACGAAGCGATCGACCTGGTTTTTGTCGCACCGGATGATCCCCTGGCCCTCGGCCTGGTGGATCTCCTGGTTGCACACGGCATTCGGGCCTTCGGACCGACCCAGGCTGCGGCCATCATCGAAGCCAGCAAATCCTTTTCCAAGGACCTGATGAATCGCTACCGGATTCCCACCGCCGACTATGCCGTATTCAGTGAAATCGCCCCGGCGTTGGCGTATCTGGAGTCCTGTGACATGCCGATCGTCATCAAGGCCGACGGCCTGGCGCTGGGCAAGGGCGTGATCATCGCCGAAACGCTTGAACAGGCCAGGCAGGCCGTGCGCGGCATGATGGAAGATCAGGCCTTCGGCGAGGCCGGGCGGACGGTTGTCATTGAGGAATTCATGACCGGTCCCGAATTGACCGTGCTGGCCTTTACCGACGGCAAAACGGTTAAGCCGATGGTGTCATCCCGCGACCACAAGCGCGCGCTGGATGGGGACAAGGGTCTCAACACCGGCGGTATGGGTGCGGTTGTGCCCGGCGCCAGCCTCACAGCGGCCGACTGGCAGCAGATGCAGGACACGATTTTTCAGCCGACGATTGACGCCATGAAAAAGGAAGGCCGACCTTTCAAAGGGGTCATCTACTTTGGCCTGATGCTGACCGATAAAGGTCCGCGAGTCGTTGAATACAACGCACGCTTCGGCGACCCGGAAGCCCAGGCCATTTTGCCGCTGCTTGAAACCGACCTGATGGCAATCATAGACGCCGTGCTGGATGAACAGCTGGATCAGCTGGACATCGCATGGACTGACCAGTCTGCTTGCTGCCTGGTGCTGGCATCCGGTGGTTATCCGCAAAGCTATCAAAAAGGTTATGAGATTTTTGGCCTTGACCAGGTATCTGCTGACACGACGGTCTTCCATGCCGGGACGGCCTTGCGTGAAGACGGCGCGATCGTCACCAGCGGCGGTCGGGTGCTGGGCGTGACCGCAACTGCCCGGACGCTGGACGAGGCGATTGACAAAGCTTATTTGGAAGCGGCAAAAATCAGGTTCAAGGATATGCATTTTAGAGAGGACATTGGTCGAACATGACGCGTGTCGGTCTATTAGGCGGAACATTTGATCCGCTGCATATCGGGCATGTTGCGCTGGCTCGTGCCGCGCTGAACAGCAAGATGATCGATCGTCTGGTCGTCATGGTGTCCGGTCAGCCGCCTCATAAAACGGGTCAAGTCATCCAAATGGCAGGCTATCGCTATGAGATGGCCTGCCGTGTTTTCGAAGATTGGCCGGCGGCCGATGTCTCCAATCTGGAAATTCTTCGTGACGGGCCTTCCTATACCATCCGCACCATCCGCGACATCAAGGCCCGATCGGGCCAGGCAGACGATCTGTTTCTGATCTACGGCGCCGATGTCTTGAGAGATATTGCCAACTGGTACAAGCCCGAACAGATCATGAGCGAATGCACATTGCTGCTGTCCCAGCGCCCGGGCTACCAGACTGAGGAGACGATTGCATTAGCCCAGGACTGTCGTGAACGATATGGGGCCCGCATCTCGTTTTTCGACGCGCCGCAAGTGGCTGTATCCAGCTCCCAGATTCGCGAAGCGATCAGTCAGGGCAAACGCTGCAACCAGTGGCTGCCCGGTCCGGTCAGCGAAACCATCCAGCGACACGGCCTCTACACGCGCCAGTCCGATCTGGAACAGGTCAGTCATGAGACCTGGCAAAAGCTCGCCGACTATGAGCGGGCAGTATGGCCGTATCTCAAACGCAAGCGATTGCTGCATTCACTCAATGTCATGGTTTATGCCATCCATCTGGCGCTCCGGCACAAAATCGATGTCGAGCAGGCTGCGATCGCGTCGCTGCTGCATGATTGCGCCAAGGATTTGCCGATCGAAAAGATCAATGAATACGCAAAGCTTGCCGGCGATCCATCGCTTCTGGGCAGTGAACTGGGGCATGGCCCCGCTGGTGCCTGGCTTGCTAAAACCCGGTTTGGCATAACCGATCCGGCTGTTCTCCGGGCGATCCACTATCACACAACCGGTTGCGCCGGCATGACAGCGCTCGACAAGATCATCTTTATCGCGGACAAGGTGGAGCCGGCCAGAACGTATGACCATCTTGAGCAGATTCGCGATCTGGTTGAAGACGACCTTGATGCCGCGCTGCGCGTGACCATTGATGAGATTGGCGCTTTTCTGAAGCGGGAAAACCTGGATACGCACCCCTATACGCAAAGCGCCAGCGACGAAATTGATTGCAGGCCAGGCTGATGACCTGCAGATGATGCATCGAACATGTTATAATTGGCACAAGAACAAATTATTACTGAACAAAGATCAAGCTCGTTTAACGAGAGGAGGCGACCCATTGACCGCAGACCAGACTACGCATTGGATTGAAGAGATTTTAAATGACAAGAAAGCCCGCGATGTTGAAACCATCGATATTGAGGGCAAGACCATATTGGCAGACGCGTTTGTGATCGCGACCGGTACATCGACCACGCATGTCAAATCACTGGCAGATGAAGTCGAATTTGAGATGAAGGACAAGCACGGCATCGTACCGGGACATATTGAAGGCCATGCCGGCGGCCGCTGGGTATTAATGGATTACGGCGATATTGTCGTTCACATCTTCCATGATGAAGAGCGAAGATTCTACAGCATTGAGAAATTATGGCGCCAAAGCAGGATATAAGCTAATTCCTGTCGCTTTTGTCGAAAGGAAGACCTGTGAAGGGGTCTTCTTTTTTGATAGCCTTGGAGCATGACGATCAAGCACAAGAAGCCGAAACGGACAATGAAGCGGATCCTGATCGTGGCGGGTATTGTGGTGGCGGCCACGATTCTAAGTCAGACCGTTTTCCGGGACGACCAGCCCGAGCTGGTCGTTGAGTCCGATGACCTTGAGCAGCATCCAGCAGAGCATTCGAATCCAACAGAATCCAGCGATAATAGCATTCCCATCTACCTGGTCGGCGCAGTCAAGCACCCGGGAATCTACCGGGTCGAACCAGGGTGTTATCTGTATGAACTGATCGAGCAGGCTGGCGGCCTTGAAGACACGGCTGCGGCAGACCAGATCAACCTGGCGATGCGGCTTGAGCAAAACGGCCTGATCCGGATTCCGACCATTGAAGAGGCCAAGCAAAACCCGGACAGCACCGACCTGTCCGGAAACGGCGGTGAAAACGGCTTGACCGACCTGAACCGGGCTGATCAGGCCGAACTCGAACAGCTGCCCGGGATCGGGCCGGTGACGGCCAAAGCCATCCTGGATTACCGCAATGAAAACGGCCCTTTTCAATGCATCGAGGACCTGATGAAAGTCCCGGGCATCAAAGAGAGCCGTTTCAACGCCATCCGCGACCTGATCCGAGTTACGGGGTAGTCACGGTCAGGTCGCCGGACACCGAATCGGCGTCAATGATTGCGCCGCCGCCGTTGAGCAGGCCAGTCCAGCGGTTGCTGCCTTCGCTTGATATTTCAATCGGAAGACCCGGGTTTTCAAAATCGCCGGAAACCGACTTGAAGCGGATTTCACAGGCTGAATCGGCCGGCATCAGCAGTGTTATGTCGCCGGAAACCGTATTCAGGTTGGCAGACATGATGGTTTCAAACGTAATATCGATATCGCCCGATACGGTCTTGCCGCTGACATCGGACCGGCATTGGCTGATTCGGATGCTGCCGGAGACCGTATCGGCATTGATTGTCCCAGCCACGGATTGTCCCAGCCGGATGCTGCCTGATACCGTTTTGACCGCCAGGCTGCTCCAGCTCAGGCTGTCGGCGCCCTGGAACGTGCAGTCCGCAGAGACTTCGACGATGCTGACGTTGCCATCGAATGCGGCGGGGATTCGTACCGTCTGCTTGAGGTCAGAATGCACCGATCCGAATTTTGGATAGTCCACCTTGATCAGCAGAGTCGCTCCCTGTTTTTCGTGGATGTACTGGATTTCGCCGGCGATCGATCTGTATTCGCCAACCAGGCTGCCTTCGACAACGCCGGCTTGCGTGGACTCGATCAGTAGCGGTTCGGACACGCCGACGATGCGTATGGTCTCGATACCGTCGAGCGGCGCTTCGAATTGCTCATCAATGATGTAGTCCTCAAACCTTCCTGCAATCCAGCGCGGGAGTTTGTTGTTCTCAATGATCTCTTCCAGTCTGCTGCCGAATTGGTCGATGTTTTCGAAATTCGTATCACCGACCAGGTTGACCGCCACAATGATGCCGGCCGTCAAACTGCCCACAAACACAATCAAGGCAGCGACAATGACGATGAGTAATGCTTTGTTTTTCATGCAAGTTGACCTCCCATAACGAGCCGCTTGTTCCAGCGGACATAGTGCACGAGTCCAAGGCTGAGCCATTTGGTCAGATAGACCATAAGGATGATCAGCAGAACCGTCAGCGACAGCAGCGACAGGCCAAACAAGGCCAGCGTCAAGCCGATTGCTCCGGCTTGCAGAACGGCGACGGAGAACATGACGATCGCCGCGACACCGATACTGCCGGCACCGACCCAGAACCCAAACAATGTGGCATACAGGCTGATCCAGATGGGCAGGCCAAGAAGGAGATTCATAATAATGACCGTGGCCAGCGCAGCACCGTTAAGCGTGGCTTTGGGCTTCGTGCTTGCTTCAGGCTGCTGGACCGGCTGCGGGTAGAGCACATTGGATGGGCTGGTCAGCAAGCCTTCGCGATACTGCCTGGCGATCTCCCTGGGATCGCCGAGCTCTTCACAAATTTCCTGTTCGCTTTTGCCGGCTGCCATCGCATCGGCAAAATGCTCTTCGAAATCGTTGGTGATGTCATCGAGCTCCTCTGGCGACAACTGCGGCAGAGAAGATCGCAGTGTGCTGATAAATGCTTGTTTGTTCATGATTCGATTCCCCCCGTAATCTGTTCGACATAGGATACAAAATTCGTCCATTCTCTTGCCAGGTCGGTGTAGAACTGGTGGCCCTGAGGTGTGATTGAGTAGTATTTTCTGGGTGGACCGCCGGTGGACTCCTGGAGATAGGTGCTCAACTGACCGTCTTTGGCCAGTTTGCGGAGAATGGGGTAGATCGTGCCGTCGGCGATCTCGATTTTTTCTGACAGTGTGCTGGCCAGCTCATAGCCGTATCGGTCACCGCTAATCAGCAGGGCCAGAACACACAGTTCCAGAACGCCTTTCTTGAATTGGATGTTTCTCAAATCGACCAACTCCCTTTCAATGTTCACTATTGTTTTTAGCCATGTACTAATCATAAAACTGTAATGGGCAGATGTCAATAGCTATTTGAACATTTTTTCAAAGCGTTTTGAATGCCGTCTGACCGAATCCGGTCAGCTGATTGCCTTTGCACGCCCGATGGTTTATCATGAATAGAACATTGAGAATGAAACGGGGGATTGTCATGTCTGATTTCAATGATGCCGAGTACAGAAACACGTTCCGGCATACCACGTCGCACATACTGGCGCATGCCGTCAAACGTCTTTTTCCGGAAACGCTTCTTGCCATTGGACCGGCCATTGAAAATGGTTTTTACTACGACTTTGACCGCGAAAAATCCTTTACCGAGAGCGATCTGACCGCGATTGAGGAGGAGATGCAGCGCATAATCAAGGAGCATCTGCCGATCGAGCGCAAGGTCATGGGCCGCGAAGAGGCCAAAAAGCTGATGGCCGACCGCGGTGAAACCTACAAGGTTGAACTGATCGACGATCTGCCGGAAGGTGCCGAGATTTCGTTTTACCAGCAGGGCGACTTCATCGACCTGTGCGCAGGACCCCACCTGGAAAACACTGCCCAGGTTCGTGCCTTCAAGCTGACCCAGCTGGCCGGCGCCTATTGGAAAGGCAGCGAGAAAAACCGGATGCTGCAGCGCATCTATGGCACCAGCTTCACGGATAAAAAAGAGCTTAAGCAATTTCTGGCGGCTCAGGAAGAAGCCCGGAAGCGCGACCATAATAAGCTGGGCCGTGAATTGGGTTTGTTCACCACGGTCGATTATATCGGCCAGGGACTGCCGATCATGCTCCCCAAGGGCGCTAAGGTTCTGCAGATTCTGCAGCGCTTCGTCGAGGACGAGGAAGCCCGCCGCGGCTACCAGATCACCAAGACACCGTTTATGGCCAAGTCCGACCTGTATAAAATATCCGGCCACTGGGACCATTACCGGGACGGTATGTTCATCCTGGGTGATCCGGACAAAGACGGTGAGGAAGAGGTTCTTGCTCTAAGGCCCATGACCTGTCCGTTCCAGTTCCAGGCTTATCTAACCAAGACCCGAAGCTACCGCGACCTGCCGATTCGCTACGGCGAGACCTCGACGCTGTTCAGAAACGAGTCGTCCGGCGAGATGCACGGCCTGATCCGTGTTCGCCAGTTCACGATTTCTGAAGGCCATATTGTCTGTCTGCCAGAGCAGCTGGAGCAGGAATTCAAAGCCAGCCTCGAACTGGCCCAGTTTATGCTCACCACACTGGGTCTGGCTGAGGACGTCAGCTACCGCTTCTCGAAATGGGATCCCAACAACACCGAGAAGTTTATCGGCTCCGCTGAGCAATGGGACAGTGCCCAGACGGCCATGCAGAACATTCTCGACCATACCGACATGGACTATACCGTCGGCGACGGCGAGGCAGCCTTCTACGGCCCCAAGCTGGACATCCAGATCCGCAACGTCTTCGGCAAGGAAGACACCCTGATCACCATTCAGCTCGATTTCCAGCTGGCTGAGCGCTTTGAGATGGAATACATCGACCGCGACGGCTCCAAAAAGCATCCGTTCATCATTCACAGGACGTCAATCGGCTGCTATGAGCGCACACTGGCCTTGTTGATCGAGAAGTACGCCGGCGCGCTGCCGCTCTGGATGGCGCCGGAACAGGCCCGCATTTTGCCGATATCCGAAAAGCACCTGGATGAAGCCAGGGCGCTGGCCGACAAGATGCGGCTGTTGGGATTCCGCGTCGAGGTTGACGGCCGTGACGAGAAAATTGGCAAAAAGATCCGTGAAGCCCGCATGGACCGGCTGCAGTACATGCTGGTGCTGGGCGACAAGGAAATCGAATCCGGCACCGTGGCCGTCCGCTCGCGGCGCGATGGTGAACTGGGCGCCATGCCGGTGGGTGACCTGTTGGCCAAACTGCAAAGGGAAGTGGATGACAAGGTCAATTGATTTCTGCCGTTTCCAAAACAGTTGAAAACTAATTCAAGCCATACTCAAAGCCGGATCCGCAGCAGCGGATCCGGCTTTTGTGAATGGACGCTCTTGAATTTAAATTAAAATGAGCAGACCGAGATCCGCCAGCTTGCCGGCGCTGCAGTCGGGTCCGAAACGGCAGTATATGCGCCATATTGCGATGGGAACAGCTTGTAGCCGCTCCAGGCCCTGTCTGGACCATAGTAGATGGTGCCCCCTGTTGGAAAAACACTGGGTTTGGTCAAGCGCTGTAGTTCCTTTACTGCTTCAGCGCATCGTATTGCGGCCAGCTGTCAACCGGCGTATTGGCCTGCGGCTTGCCGGGTGTGCTGCGCCCCTGTTCGATGATCCGGATCAATTCTGCTTTAAGGTGCTCCTCAACATCAGGATGAAGGCCAAACAGATTTGTCTGCTCGCTGATATCCTCTTCAAGATTGTAGAGCTGGTACGCAATAGCATCTTGCAAAACATTGCTTGACTCGTGTCGAGATTCCATGCCGCCGCCGTCCGGGCAGAATTCCAGCTTCCAGTTTTTGCTGCGGATAGAGAAACTGCCATTGCCGCTGGAATGGACGATGCTCTCGCGAACTGGCTGGTCCCGGCCGTCCAGCAGCGGCTTAAGTGAAAACGAGTCTTCGGCGGTGTCATCTGCCAATTCTTGGTCGAACAAGTCGGCGAACGTTCGGAACAGATCCGACAGGCAAACGGTCTGATCGCAGTTTGAACGGTCGCTATATTGTCCGGGCCATGAGAAGATGGCCGGTATGCGGTGTCCGCCTTCGTAAATATCGGATTTTTTGCCGCGGAAAATATAGCTGGGATTGTGACCTCTGGACGTCAGGAGCGGGTAATCGGCCACGCCGGCGCAGCCGTTGTCGCTCAGGAAGATGAAGATGGTGTTGTCCCAGATCGCCTTGTCCTTGAGCGACTGGGTGATCTCGCCGACCATGTGGTCGACATAGAGCACCATGTCAGCATAGCGGTTGAGCCCGCTCTTGCCGTCAAACCCATGCGGCGGCAGCAGCGGGCCATGAACCGCATGGGTTGGGTAATAGATGAAGAACGGCTTGTCTTTGTTCTGGTCGATCAGGTCGAGCACCTTGCGGTTCATATCCGGTACGATGTCCTCATGGACAAAGCTTTGGGCGTGTGGGCCGCGCTGCCATTCGGTCTGCTGGGTCGGACCGTTGCGGTCAAGCGGGAAGACGCCCGAGACATGATCCGGCTTGTCCAGCACCCGGTCGTTCTCGATGATGGCGTAGGGCGGCTGGTCTAATGACGCCGCTGTGCCGTAAAAATAGTCAAAGCCATAGTCCAGTGGGGATGTCGTGAGCTTTTGGTCAAAATCGATATCCATCCCGTCCAGCCTGAATCTGGCCATGACCGGATCCTGCTTGATCAGGTCGAGTTCGTCATCTGATCCCGGCAGATCGCCTTCCATCGGTCTTCGCGCCCAGCCCAGCCCGAGGTGCCATTTGCCGACGCAGGCAGTGGTGTACCCCTGTTGCTTGAACAGGTCGGCGATCGTCATCCGATCCGGTTCGATCAGGGGTGAATCGCCGCCGGGCAGCACGAGGCTCTTGAGTTTGGATCGCCAGTTGTAGCGACCGCTCAGCAGACCATAGCGGGATGGCGTGCACAGTGCCGATGTCGCATGGGCATCGCGAAAAACAATGCCCCGGTCAGCCAGAGCATCAATGTTGGGCGTTTTGATCTTTGACGCGTGATTAAGGCAGGACAGGTCGCCGTAGCCCAGGTCGTCGACCAGCATCAGGATGACATTGGGTTGGTTCATATCAATCTCCTCGCGGGGTAACCATCGGTTTGTTCATGCATTCATAACTTCTAGTATACTATAGCGCAGAGATGGGAGGGTGAGCTTTCTGTTGAGCCATGACTAAATGTTATGGGTGGTGTATCGCATTCGGGCGATCAGCATTTTACCAGCGTCGGTCAGTTGAATAGCCTTTTTTGAGCGGTCAAACAGCTCCAGCCCGATATCGGCTTTCAGTCGCGAGATCTAACGGCTCAGAGCCGACTTTGATATGAACAGCGCCTTGTCAGCAAAAGAGAAGTTCAGATGCTGGCAGCCGTCATAAAGTATTCAATCCGTAGTAGATTCATGTTGTGTCCGATGTGAGGTCAGGATTTTATGATTGCCACAGGCTTTACTATAGCGAACGGCTGAAGTGTTGAGAAGAAATGGCGGTTAATCGTGGTTTGAACAAACTTTTCCGTCCATCAGATCGGAATTTGCTTGACACCTGTTGTTCAAATCAGTAAAATAAGCAAGGCTGACGGGGTGTGGCTCAGGTGGTAGAGCGCTTGGTTCGGGACCAAGAGGCCGGAGGTTCAAGTCCTCTCACTCCGACCAGTGGAAAGCTCTGAGACTATTAAGTTTCAGGGCTTTTGCTTTTATAGGCTTTAGCGTTTGATGAGCACTAACAAGTACGAAACTATAAATCCACTGATATATAGGTAGAGAATCATAAAAGAGCTTTAGCATTTCATGCTGATGAACTGTCGCTTAAAAATGCGAGAATATCCAAAACGAGCGGCAACAGCTTCCTTCCCTATAAAAACGAATACCAATCCAATTCATCTTTTATTAAACCGTATTCGTTTACTTCCCTTAGATTATGGATAAAGAATTGATACCAAAGGAAGACTTTACGGGAAGAAAACATAACATTGCCTAATTATGAGGAGATGATAAAGCTGTGACGTCAAGACCTGATTAATCGGATCTCACAAGCACGGACAGCCCAAGGTCTAACGCAGGCGCAGCTTGCGTCAATGCTTAGGACACAGCATTCAATCATCTCCCGGTGGAGAGCGATGTGTACAAGCCTCTCTGGATTTTCTTATGATTTCCGCCGCCACGCTGCATTTTGGCTTGACTTTGGGTTTGCAGGCAATGGAGAGCACGATTGCAATGAAAAAAACTCAATGAGCTTCGCTGATCAGACTCACCTTTGCTGGAATCAAAGCTGCCGGAGATGAGCGTCAGCCTCAAGGCGGAAATTACGACCGTACCGAATGGGCAAAATCGTTTGCTACTTCAAGATCTAAAGATGAATGACGAGCGCCTGAAATAATCAGATAGGACTATAATTATATAATCGAGTTACAAAACATAGCATATCTGATCGAGGCAATCGTCAACTGAAGGGATGTGTGAAAATACAGGAGAGGAGTTTGTGAAGTATATCCGCAACAATTGGGATGGCATCCATATCTAGTACGATGAACACCACAATGCCGATAGCAGTTGAGCGAGAAACTTGTCCAGCCATATTTATACAGCCGCTTAATCAGCAAACTTGTTACTGGTTTGATCAAGGACTGGAAGCAATCAACCAGTTGCGGGAGCATATTTAGAATGGTAGATGGATCACAGCCGAGAATCTAAAAATGCCAAATGGACCTGCTGTATGTCCGACCGAAGTGTAGAGCAGGCAAGCAGCTATCACCGATTATGCGCTATGCATTCAGACCACCGAAACAGCTTGAATTAATGGCTTTTCAGAGCATAACGGATTGTGGATGCAAATTCTGACTAAAACATAGAAATACTTTAAACTGCCATTTGATGTGATTATTGACACAGCGTGTAGAAACTTGCTATATTGTGAGTGTAATTAATCATCTGTGAGTTGACAGGATTATTATCAAAGGTAGATAGGTCGTGATTTAGATGGCTACGAAAAGCATTTTAAAGAATATTGTTATTCGAGATAAGGCGAGTGCTACAAAGTTTATTAATGCGCTAGAATACGCCCATCAAAAGAAGGGGAAAAAGGTAACAATAAGAAAAACTGTTAATTACGTAAAAGCCAACCAGATTGACAAACTGTTTTCCAGCAACAAATAATGCCTTATAACATTATCAACCTAATTGATATACATGGTAAAGAAGCTGAAGGTCAGATATTATCTGACCTTGAATTATATGAGTGCTCATACAATAAAGATGTAGAAAGTTTTTTGAAAGAAAAATCATACCATTTTGCGAAGAGCGGCTTAGCTCAAACTCATCTTGTTTACACCTCTTTTAAACAAGAACTTATTTTATGTGGTTATTATGCATTGGCAACAAAATGGATAAAATTAAAGAAAAAAGCCGTGCCTAACAGCAGGTTACGATCAAAATTTAATCATTATGGATCGTACGACAGAGAGTTAGAAGAATATAGTATCGTTGTTCCTTTAATTGGCCAAATTGGCAAAAACTATTATTTGAATTACAATAAGTTAATTTCTGGGGATGAATTGCTAGAACTTGCATTGAGAACGGTCAGAACAGCGCAATATATTATTGGCGGCGGGAAATTTGCCTATTTAGAATGTGAGGATGAACCTAAGCTGATTGATTTCTATCAACGAAATGGGTTTTGGGAATTCGGAAAAAGAAAATTAGAAAAAGATGAGACTGGATTAAAGGGGAAACACTTAATTCAAATGATTAGATATTTTGAAGATTGTGAAGTGTTTCCAAATGATTTGTAGAGTGTTGAAATGCCCCGGCTGGATAGCAGACTGGGTATGATCATTGTTGGTTTTAGCCTTTTGAAAACCAGTAAGTGCAAGTCAACATATGGAAAGCTCTGAGACTATTAAGTTTCAGGGCTTTTGCTTTTTCGTGTTCAGATATTTCCCATTCATAACAAACCATTAAGAACCGCATGCCACCTCTATGCAAAACAGAATGCTCTGTCGGCGGCAAGTTGCTGACCGGCCGATCTTTGTCAAAAAAGAGCCGACGCCGCTTTCACTCCAGTCGTATATTCGGTATACTAAAATGGAATGATTTTGAGTGAGGTGGATGTTTTATGAGTCATGCAGATGATGTTTTCAAAGCGAGCTGCCGGGATATTCTGGACAACGGCCATGACCAGACCGGGGAGAAGGTGCGTCCGCACTGGCAAGACGGCACGTCGGCATACACAATTAAGACATTCGGACTGGTCAACCGATACGACCTTGGCCGGGAATTTCCGATTCTGACCCTTCGTCCGATCAATTTCAGAGCTGCGGTGGATGAACTGCTCTGGATCTGGCAGAGAAAGTCTAACCGGATCACTGACTTGAAAAGTCATATCTGGGACAGCTGGGCTGACGAGAACGGCACCATCGGCAAGGCCTATGGGTACCAGCTGGGGTTGAAGCACCAGTATCCGGAGGGCGAGTTCGACCAGGTCGACCGCGTGCTCTATGATCTCAAGCACAACCCGTCCAGCCGGAGGATCCTGACCAATATCTTCAACCATGCGGATCTTCATGAGATGCAGCTTTATCCATGCGCCTACAGCATGACGTTCAATGTCACCGGCAATAAGCTTAACGGCATCCTGAACCAGAGGTCCCAGGACATGCTGGTAGCTAACGGATGGAATGTCACACAGTATGCTGTGCTGATGTATCTGTTCGCGCAGGTTTCCGGCCTGGTTCCGGGTGAACTGGTTCATGTGATTGCGGATGCGCATATTTATGACCGGCATATCCCGATAGTCCAAGACCTGTTGAATCGTCCGACTTTTCCCGCTCCGCAGCTGGTGATTGATTCATCGGTCAAAAACTTCTATGATTTTGATCTGGATGCCATCAGTCTGCAGAATTACCAGCACGGCGATAAAGTTACCGGCATCCCGGTCGCGATATAAGGAGCAACATAGGATGGACCTGATCGTAGCAGTAGACAGCAACTGGGGAATCGGCCGCAACGACCGGCTTTTGTTCCGCATCCGAGAAGACCATTTGCGGTTTCGCGACATGACCGTCGGCAAGACGGTTGTTCTGGGTCGAAAAACCCAGCAGACTTTTCCCGGCGGACGTCCGCTTAAAAACCGCACCAATATCATCCTGACCCGTAACCCAGATTTCGAGGTCGCGCAGGGTGACGCGATTGTCTGCCATGATCTGCAGGCGCTGTTCAAGCTCTTAAGATCGACCGGAACCGGTGATGTCTACGTTATTGGCGGTGAAAGCATTTACCGCCAGCTGCTGCCTTATTGCGAAAGGGCGCATGTCACCAAGATCGACTACAGCACCAGGGCAGATTGTTTTTTCCCGAACCTTGATGCTTCGCCGGACTGGGTTCTTGAAGATGAAACGACTCACCAAACGAGCGAGGCAGAAGTCATTGACCACGAAGGCCTGGTCTCGCTGACCTACACCTATTGCACCTACCGACATGACCAGGTCAGGGATCTGCCCGGCATGGACCATGAAGATTAGGGCCAGCTCTTTCCTGCCAGTCTTGTTGGCAGCCCTGCTGCTGCTTTCAGCCTGCTCGATGGATGCTGACAATACCTATCCGTCGTTGGTCACAACCGGCGAGACGGGATCGGCAACTCAAGAAACGACGACACAAACCACTGAATCACAGCCCGTAACGAATCAGATCACAGTGGCTTTACCGCTGGATGCGCAAGCGCTGGAAGCCATGCGCTTGCTCTACCTCGCCAAGGAATCCGACCTTTTGACCCAGGTTGCGGGCCAGTATATCGGGCTGGATGTTCAACTGGACGACTTAAAACAGTTTGACCAGGGGGATCAATCCATGAGTCTGGAGCTGTTCCAGGTTTCGCCGACAACCGGCGTCACACGCGATCAGGTTTCGATCTGGCGCGCAGCCGATAGTCTGCCGGACATCCTCTATACAAAATCCGTGGCCGGATCACTCGGTATCGACCAATGTTATGACTTGAGCCAGGCGCTTTACGGCAATTCGCTGCTGCAGCCCGGACAGATTGTTGTCCCCGCGCTCGAGAACTGTCAAACGGGCGGACAGCTGCTGGCCCTGCCCTATATGCTGTCGACCCAGGCCGTTTATCTCAATCAGACCCTGTTGGCACAGTTGGGACTGGAGTTGCCCAGCGAAACCTGGACATGGGAAGATTTTATTAACTTTTCCGAAGCTGCCGGGCAGGCGATCGAGGCACAGGGATTGGGTGCCGGATCCGGCCTTCTGGTCGAGCTGGCCGAAGATGAACAGGCGCTGACTGACCAATTAAACCAGGCGGTTTTTGTCCTGGATGAGCCGACTGCTTTCCTTGAGCCGCTGTCACTTGATTTATCGACGATGTCCAGCTGGCCGTTCTGGACCGGATCTGCATTTGATTTTACTCAGCCAGCTTGCCTGCTGGCGGTTGAATGGCTGAGCCCGCTGGTGCTGCAGGGCTATACGCCGCTGCATCTGGATGCTTCGCAAATAGCTTTGGTACCGTCCTTGACCGGCATCAGAAGCCAGGGGAGAGTCCTGATGTGGCTGGATGACTCTACCCGGCTTACGGATTATAAAGCGGCCGGCTTGACAATCCGGACGTTGCCGCTGCCTCAGCAGGACAGTCGCCTGGCCATGACAGCAGGTGTTCTGGCTGTTGCAGCAGCATCCGACTCGCCGGATCTTGCAGCCCAATTTGCAGCCTTCTTAGCCCTGGATGCGGATGCATTACTCATGCTCAGCCGTTACCAGACCTTCGACGGTCAGGTTCCGATGCTGACGGATGCCATGGTCTGGCAGCATTTGACGTTTAACCAGCAGGACTGGCAGTGGCTGGCCGAGAGCAAAGGCAAAATGAGCACCGGCCTGTTCTCGCCGCAGCAAGTTGTCGGTAGCTGGGATGACGCGCTATGGTCCGCAAATGACCTTTTGGCGTCCCAGTGGGCCAGTGAAAATTTTGGAGAGCGTCTACCCGATGTGCTGGCGCAAATGACGCGTATTTCAAATCAGCTGCTTGAGGAGGTGACACAGCCTTGATGCAACCTGAACAATCCATCCGTTTTGAACCGCTCAGGGTTTCGGATGCAAGTCTTGTGAAAAAGGCAGGCTTGCTCCTGCCTACGGATCGATCGACTTCGCTTTTCCGTGATGAGATCCGCCAGCTGCTCAAGGACTGCCGTCACCAGTCCTGGCTGGCCTACGGTTCGGCTGATGCCGACTTGCCGCTGGCCATTACCGGCTATTCGCTCAGCGACCTCCAGGATCGGCGGGCAGCCATGCATGTTGCAGTATCCGATTCGATATCATTGGAAGCGGTTATTCTGGCCCTGGTTGACAAGCTCTTCTGGGAACACAACCTGTATCGTGTTGAGATGCTGGTGCCGCAAGACCAGCAGCATTACCTGGAAGTTCTTAACAGGCTCGGGTTCAAACGGGAAGGCAGTTTGAGAAACGGTTTTTTGGATCAATCGAGCGGCCGGCACCTGGATCTGATCGCCTTGGCGCTGCTTCGACCTGAACAGTCATTGGCCGGCGTGGCATTTGTTCCGTTCAGATTAGGTCTTTTTGCGATTGCCGGCCGAAATAATGGTTTGTTTGCCAGCAGATTTCTGCGGCATGGGGAGACGGCTGACCAGTCCTTCTTTTTTGAATGCGCTGAACTTGCCGGCCTGCTGGACGACAGTGGCAAAATCAAGTTTGACATGAAAAGCAAAGACTATACGGCCCTGGATAGTACACCGCAAATTGTTCTGGAAGCGGCCAGCCAGGTGTCCGCTTATTTTGCCGGCAAGCGTGAAGTGTTTGATTTGCCTGTGTCGATTGAGATCGGTTCGGATTTTCAAAAGAGCGTCTGGAAGACACTGGACCGCATACCCTATGGGACCACCTGGACTTATGAAGATCTCGCCTTCCAGCTGACCCAGCCCGACCAGAGCGCGGCCAAACGCCTTTCCCGGGCTGTCGGATCAGCCTGTGCAGCCAATCCGCTGCCCTTGATCCTGCCGTGCCATCGGGTGATCGGCAAGGGCGGCAAGCTGGTTGGGTTTTCCGGCGGACTGGATATCAAGGAGTATCTTCTAGATCATGAGATCATGGGCTATTGAGAAAAGGGGAGAATTAAAATGATTAAACCTCGTGATAAAAGGAGCATGAAGCCGACAACGCTGCTGGCACCATTGCCCGTGGTGCTGGTTTCCTGCCACGGCCAATCCGGAACCGAGTTTGACAAGGACAACCTGATCACCCTGGCCTGGGCTGGCACGGTCAATTCTGACCCGCCGATGGTATCCATCTCCATCCGCAAGTCGAGATTCTCCCACCAGATGGTTGCCCAGACCGGAGAGTTCGTGATAAACCTGGTCTCCCGCGACTTGCTCAGAGCGACTGATTTCTGCGGTGTCAAATCCGGCCGCGATCTGGACAAGTTTGCCGAGTGCCAGCTGACTGCCGTTCCGGCTGAAGGCCTAAACATAGCACCGGCCGTGGCCGAGAGTCCGCTGACGATCAGCTGCAAGGTCAGACAGCTGCTTGAACTGGGATCCCATGACTGCTTCATCGGTGAAATTGTCGCGGTGCAGGCAGCAAAAGACCTGTTCGATTCAAAAGATGAACTGCATTTGGATCGAGCCAATCTGGTTGCGTTCAGCCATGGCAAGTATTATGGCCTTGACACCGGCCAGAACGGCCTGCTCGGGTTTTTTGGCTACTCGGTGGCATCCAAGGCTGCGATGGCGCGCCGGATGCCCAAAAAAGGCACACAGGGCGCGAGCAAAGCTAAGCCGGCTGCGAAACCTAAGCACAAGCGGAATCCGCGGTCGAAGAAATAGTGACTTGAAAAATATAAAAACAGGAGCGGCCATCGGCCGCTCCTGTTTTTTACGGATCAGTTTCCAGGCGGGTTATTTTTGGCCGGCCTGAACTTTCTTCAGTTTGGCGAAACGCGGCAGGCTGTCTTCGAAAGCGATCTTGGACTCGCCCTTGATCAGCGGCATACAGTAGTCGATGAACGGCTGCTTGACGAAGTTTCCTTCGTCGTTGATCCATTCCCTGGGCACTGTTTTCTCAGTGTTGGCAACTTCATCCAGTGGGATCAGCTTGATTTCACATTTGTATTCGCCGGATTCCGGACGCTGGAAGCCGACCATGAAGTCGGTCATGCCGTCCACCGCACAGCGTACGGCAGTCTGGCCGGACAGGAAAGCTTCCTCGACATCGGATGCCGAAGCGATATGCGCGGCGCAGCGCTGCATAAGCGAGAGCTCGATGCCGCGGACCTTGCAGCCGATTTCCTTCTTGAGGTAGTCGGCGAGTACTGAAGCGGTGCCGCCCATCTGCTTGTGGCCGAAAGCGTCAACCGAGACTTCGCCCACCAGTTCGGGGATATATTTGCCGTCTTTGGTCTTGACGCCTTCGGAAACGGCGATGATGACCTTTTTGTCACGGTTATAGATCTTCTTGACATCCACCAGCATCTGGTCGAGGTCAAAATCGACTTCCGGCAGGTAGATCAGGTTCGGTCCCATCCCCTTGGCTGAAGCCAGGACGGATGAAGCTGCCAGCCAGCCGGCGTTGCGGCCCATGATCTCAATGACCGTGATCATGCCGGTGTCGTAAACGCGGGCATCGAGCGAGACTTCCATGCAGGTGGTCGCGATGTACTTGGCGGCTGACGAGAATCCGGGGCAGTGGTCGGTGCCGTACAGGTCATTGTCGATGGTCTTGGGGACACCCATGACGCGGCACTCGTAACCGGATTTCTGCATGAATTTGGAAATCTTGTTGCAGGTGTCCATGGAATCGTTGCCGCCGTTATAGAAGAAATAGCGGATGTTATATTTTTTAAAGACTTCAAGGATGCGCTTGTAATCGGTATCGTCAACATCGGGTTTGGCCAGCTTATAGCGGCAGGACCCCAGTGCGGAAGACGGGGTGGTTTTCAGAAGCTCGAGCTCGGCCGGGTCTTCCTGGCCGATATCGTAGAAATCCTCGTTGAGGATGCCGACGATGCCGTGGGCAGCCCCATAAACCTTTTCAATCACACCGGTCTGGCGCAGTGCTTCGGTGAAAACACCAGCCGCGCTGGAGTTGATGACCGAAGTTGGGCCGCCAGATTGACCGAACATCACGTTGCCAATCAATTTACTCATATGAATTCCTCCTGTAGTTTGCAAATTAGCGATATGCATAGCGAACATATTTTACCATTGAATTGCCGGCCAGGCAAGATTAAAGATCAGGGCGACAGCCGGCCAAAAACAAGCATATCGCGGTATTTTCCGTGCCTTAGAACGTGATCCTTCATCCGGCCCTCTGCAACGAAGCCAAGCGACTCAAACAGCTTGATGGACGGCGAGTTGTCCTCGATTACCCGTGCCCAGATTCGGTGAAGCCCCAATTCATTGAAAGCATAGCGGCACATCAGGGCGATCGCTTCGGACGCAAAGTGCTTGCCGCGGGCATCCGGTTCAGTCAACGCGATGCCGATTTCAGCATGGCTGTTCGGCCAGTCCAGGCCATCCAGATTGATCAGGCCAACCAATTGGTCACCGGATCGGATCGCGAACAGGAAACTCGAAACCCCGTCGTGCCATTCGGCCAGCATCTTTTTAACCTGAGGGCCGTTAAGCGGTTTAGCTGTTGTCGGGATATAGTAGGTCAGGGCTGCCATGTCTTCGAAAAACGGCTGCAAAGTATCAAGGTCTGTTTCATGCAGCGCCGTCAGCCGCACCTTTTGGCCGATCAGCGGCAGACCGTTGACCGGGTCAGGATTTGTCATTTGAACACCACCTTCATCTAATTGTAGTATATACATGAACAGCGGCACTGAAAAGGGGTATACTGACTCAGTAATAACTGAACGTGTTGCACCATCATTGCCTGTTCGGCAATACTTCAAAATTTTATCAAGGAATCAAATGTGACAGTTGCAAACAGGATGCTTCAATATTTTTGTGAAAAATATAGCGAAGGCTGTCTGAATTTGTGCTTGACAAGCCAACGGTCTAACCGTATAATTCACTTCGTGCCAGCTAATGCTGGAGACCTCGGTGGGATTAGCTCAGTTGGTTAGAGTGCCAGATTGTGGCTCTGGAGGTCGTGGGTTCGATTCCCATATCCCACCCCAAAAAAATGTTTGGGGATGCTCCAGCTGTACGATATCCCCATATGGCACAACCACACTGGGGTGTCGCCAAGCGGTAAGGCACGGGACTTTGACTCCCGCATGCGTAGGTTCAAATCCTGCCACCCCAGCCATACGATCCACTAGCTCAGTTGGTAGAGCACTTGACTTTTAATCAAGGGGTCCAGGGTTCGAGCCCCTGGTGGATCACCAATATAAAAGCCTCAAGAACGCTGATTCTTGGGGCTTTTATATGCGGGTTATGAGCTTGAGCTAAAAATATACCAATGGGCCGTGATTCACTTTAAAACCCCTTGGACTACGTCTTATATAGGAATTAAAATAGCTTTTTTACAGAATCAAAAGCACCGCCAATCCCGTCAGTCGAGATTTTAGCTTTGACCCCGTCGATCACGGCATTAATTTGGTCATCAGGCAAGTCAATGCCGATGATTGATTCAATGGCCTTGGTTGGATTTTTCTTGAATTCATCCGCAAAATTATCGTCAGACTTGATTTTTTGTACAATTTCTTCAATTTTCCCCTTGATATCCATCTTAAATCACCCATTCAATCTTTCAACTTTTGCATCTACTACATTCTTTTTAACGCTTTCAATACCGTTTTGACAAGAGGCTTTGGATTTATAGCCTTCGGAGGATGCAATAATTTCACCATTCCTAGCTTTGAGCCGAAAACGGAATTCATTTGCCTTATCCATATACAGTTCGAATTTTGGGTTTACAGCTGAGCTGACAGGGTCCTGAGTCTGGTCTTCGAGATTGGCGACAGGTGCGTTTTTCGAAACACTGTCAATGCCTTTGAGACATGCGTTTTCGCTGGAATACACTTCAGATGATGCGATTTCCTCTCCGTTGTTTGCTTGCAGACTGAATTTGAAGCCGGTATTTGTTTTTTTGACCACAAACTTTCCCATGATACGTGCTCCTTTCGAATATCTATATAACTCAATTATAGATCTGCAAATGTCAATAATCAAATACCATGACCTGAAAATGCTAAATAGATAGTGCAAATTAACCGACAATAATGGGTGAAAGAACTACATAGTGTATAATATTCACAAAAAAGCCGAATGAAGAAACAATATATTTATATCAAGATTAGAAGTCATCAGTAACTTGACAAATTTGTGCGATGATCTAAAATGCGGTTATCAAAGCCTTGTATTTTGCTTGGCGCGATCGCCGTAGCTCTAATCGCGCGGGTTATTGACCAAGTTTTGAGGAAACCCGCCTAGCAGTTGCGTCTTTTCAGCATCCCGGTATATTGAATAAAATCAACAGGAGGGAAGATGGAATGAAGCGAAAATACTTCCGATGTTACCTGATGAGTATGTTGGTTCTCATGCTGGTTCTTTTCCCATTGAAATATTCTTCAGTCATGGCATTTTCAGAACCGACCATAGATACCTTTGTGACGATTGATGTCTCGTTCAGCGCCATTTCGTTTTATGGGGAAATCAGTTCAGATGTCATGGACTCGCATATCGCTCAAGTGACGGTTCACCTGACCAATGTCCCATCAACACCCACAGGATATGTGCTGGATAAAAAAATTGTTGTAGCAGAGGGCTCATATGATTCGTTTACAGCCACCTACTCGGGCCTGGGCAGCAACAAGCCTTATCGGGGATGGGTTGAAATTACATTCGATAATGGCGTGGACCCAATGAAATCCACAATCCGAAATGTGAGCACCAACGCACTGCCATCTCTGACTAACCAGATCGTCAGCAACGCCGCAGTT
This sequence comes from uncultured Saccharofermentans sp., assembly GCA_963675845.1. GTDB lineage: Bacteria > Bacillota > Clostridia > Saccharofermentanales > UBA5734 > UBA8949. The sequence continues at coordinate 2,277,875 of OY776634.1, forward strand.
GCTTCAGCAGATTATTCAGCCCATATCAATCCGAACGGCAGCACATTGGCCAATACAGGGATCAAAGTCTATGAGGATGGCAACCCGCTACCGGTTTTTGGAAAAATCTTTGCTAGTAATTTTTCATATAGCGCAACAGTGGCGGGCAATATAATCGGACTTGAACCCGGTACGCACTATAATCTCATCCATTATGTCACCGGTTTTGACGGAGACAGCCATCAATATGCGGGGTTAGGTTTTGAGACTCAGCCGGCGCCGACTGCAACACCGAAACCGACGCCAACAAAAACGCCGACTCCTTCGCCGTCCCTGACGCCAACACCAGAAGCCACATCAACTGCTGCAACTGAATCATCGACTCCAACGACAACGACAACGACAGCCGCCTGGCCGACCCAGTCCGTTGAAAGTCAAGAGACTTCCCTGAATACAAGCCAGCGTCAGGATTCGCCGACCACGGCAGCGATGGATGAAACCCAAACCGAGACGTCAACCGGCCTTGATGACCAACCGACTGACAATGGTTCTGGCCGCGTATTGCTGTATGTTCTGCTGGGCATCATCGCCGCAGCCCTTATTGCGTTGGTGGTAATCCAGATTATCCGACGGCCTGACAAGCAAAAGTAGGGTGGCAGAGCCTGATCGGAATCAGAACACAACCTGCAGCATCCACTTGAAGTCCTCTTCAGCCTGGATGGCATGCGGCAGTCCGGCCGGCATGACCAGCGAGTCACCGGCCTTGAGGATAAAGTCCGTGCCGTCTACCGTGAACCGGCCCGATCCGGAAAAGACCGTAACCAGCGCATCTCCGTCGGAGGCGTGCGAGCTGATTTCCTCGCCTTGGGCAAAGGCGAACAGCGTGATGCTGACAGCCTTGTTCTGAACCAATGTTTTGCTGACCACCTGACCGGGTGCAACTGAGACGAGGTCAGACAGGTTGAGTATTTTCTGATTTTCGATATTTTTGAGGATTGCCATGGTTATATCTCCCTTCGAATTGTTCATTTTATAAGTTCAGTATAACAATTAACCGGGCGAACAGATGTAGCCAAGGCTACAAAAAAAGCCGGCCAAGGCCGGCTTTTTCTTTGAGTGGAGCAGTCGAATTATCGTTCGTAGTAGGTATAGCCGCGAAGACCGGCTTCATACGCCTCCATGATCGCTTTGCGTTCGGTCGCGTTGATATAGCCGTTGTGCACGGCGTCCTCGGCCATGCCGCGAAAACGGCCCAGCATACGCTTGGGGTCGTATTCAACATAGGACAGGACATCCGAGACTGTGTCGCCGTGCAGTTCGCGAGCCAGGAAGAAACTGCCGTCACTGTTGATCTGGACGCTGACGACATTAGTGTCGCCGAACAGGTTATGCAGGTCGCCCAGGGTTTCCTGATAGGCGCCGACCAGGAAAATGCCGAGGTAGTAGTCGTCGCCATTTTGCATGGTATGCAGCGGCAGGGTCTTCCTGACGTCATGGATGTCAATGAAATGATCGATCTTGCCGTCGCAGTCACAGGTGATGTCGGCGATGATCGCTTTTTCGACGGGTTCTTCTTTAAGCCTGTGGATCGGCATGATCGGGAAGAGGTGGTCGATCGCCCAGCTGTCGGGAATCGACTGGAAGACCGAGAAATTGCAGTAGTAGGTTGCTGCCAGCGCACTGTCCAGCTCTTGCAGATCCGGGATCGGATGCTTGAGCTTGGCCTGCTCGAGCGCAACCTTGCTGATGATGTTCCAGAAGATCTTTTCGGATAACGAGCGCTGGCGCAAGCTGAGCCGGCCGTGCTTGAACATTTCGCGAATCTCGTCGCGGTAGTAGATCGCGTCATTATAGCATTCCTGGATGTTTTTAAGGTTCAGAGTGCGATGGGCTTCAAACAGGTAGCGGATCGGTTCGGGCGTGTTTTCATCCAGCGATTCCGGCAGGACGTAGGTTTCGAGTTTTTCGACATCCAAAACATTGGTGACCAGTACGGAGTAATAGGCGACCGTTGTTCGGCCGGACTCCGTGATCAGGGTCGGGTGGGGGATATCGCTCGGATCCAGAATGGACATGACCGCTTCGACGATATCCAGGCAGTACTCCGGGACCGTGTAGTTGCGGCTGTTGATGTAGTTGGTCGAGGAACCGTCGTAGTCGACCGCCAGGCCGCCGCCCAGATCCAGATAACCCATGGGCGCACCTTCCCGGACCAGCTCGGCATAGACCCGGGTGGCCTCCAGCACGGCTGAGCGGATATCGCGGATATTCGGGATCTGGGAGCCCAGGTGGTAATGTAAAAGCTTCAGGCAGTCCAGCATATCGACTTTGCGCAGTTCATCGATGATGTTGATGACCTGTGAGACGTTGAGACCGAAAATGCTCTGGTCGCCGCCGGACTCGGTCCAGTGGCCGCCCGCCTTGGCCGACAGCTTGATACGGACACCGATGTTGGGCTTGATGCCCAGCGCTTTGGCGCGCTGAGCACCGTATTGAGTTCACTGGGGATCTCAATGACGAAGAAGCATTTCAAGCCCAGCTTGACAGCGAACAGGCACAGGTCAACGAACTCCTCGTCTTTATAGCCGTTGCAGATCAGGCAGGCTTCGCGGTCGTTCATGACAGACAAAGCGGCGATCAACTCAGCCTTGCTGCCGACTTCCAAACCATGGTGATAGCGCTGGCCGAAGCGCATGACCTCTTCGAGTACCTGCTGCTGCTGGTTGACCTTGATTGGATAGACGCCGCGGTACGCCCCTTTGTAATTCAGGCTCTTGATCGCGTCGGCGAAAGAATTGTTGAGGAAAGAAATCTGGGAATCCAGCAGGTTTTCAAACCTTAGCAAAACCGGCATTTCCATGCCACGGTCCCGAATCCCGGAAATGATGTCCATCAGGCTGATATCGGCTGCCGGATTATTGGCAAACGGATTGACCGTCACTTCACCTTTGTCGGAAACTGAAAAGTATCCGGCGCCCCAGCTGTTGATGCCGTAAAGTTCTTCGGATTTTTGAGTGGTCCAGCGGTCGAGAACGTCTTTTTTGGCCATTTTGACTCCTTGAGCAAGACTCGTATGAGTTCGCGTATCATTAAAATGCGTTTGCAGGTTGATTATATACCATAGCAGCGGGAAAACCAACGGGTGGAATTAGAGGATGACAGCCAGATCACCGCAGTTGCTGCAAATTGCGACAGCCGAATTCTGCTGAAAGGCAAGCTGTTGTGAACATCTCAGTGCTGAAAAATAGACGCTTGAATATCAAGCTGACGATAGACGATTCATTTGAGCAGCTGCACGGGTTATTCTCCGTCATGAATCTTTCGACCTGTCGAAACCTATGACACGCCGGAACAGGTATGCCCAGAATCTCAAACGGTCACGAACCCGGTCTTCTAGCCGGTTGTGGAATCTCGCGATCCTGTCGATGTCATCCATTGTCGGCCGTATCCGGCCGTAGCGCCAGGCAATCACCGGCCAGAAGGCCTGGTTGGCATCAATCCCGTCAAGTTTCAGGTATCGCTCAACCCGGTCGGAGAATTCGCTCAGGGTTTCGCCAAGATCGGGCCGGATTTCCAGGCAGGCCAGCTGACGCAGGCAGTCACTGTAATAGAAATCCAGCAGTTCCGGTGTGCCTTGCCGCTGGCGTTTTACCCAGGATCTGTCAAACAGCCGTTCATGGCGTCGGATCAGCAAGGCCGGTAAAAGTTTCCAGCCGATCGCCAGCACGGCCAGCAGCGCCGGCAGCCAGTAGACGACCGCGGGTGTTCCGGCATTTTTGTCGGCCGGTTTGTCCGGCACGGGTGTCGGCTCGATCTGAACCGGTGGCGTTGGCGTCAGGCTGGTTGACGGACCCGGGGTTGGTGTGGGATCGGCAGGATCGAGAATGGAATTGCCCGGCGTCGGGTCAAAAGCGATCCAGCCGATGCCTTCAAAATAGAGTTCAGCCCAGGCATGTGCCGATCTGCCGGTCGCCCGATAGGTGTTGGATGTTGGCGAATCACTATCTTCTGGTACTAGAATAAAGCCTTCGACATACCTGGCCGGGATGTCCAGCTTTCGGGCCATGACCACCATAGCCGAAGCAAAATGCACGCAGTAGCCGGATTTGGTTTCAAGAAATGACGCGACAAAATCATCACTGGCCGAATAATCGTCCGGTGTCAGCGTATAGATATAACCATTTTGAAAATGGCTTTGCAGGTTCAGCGCTTTGCCATAGGGGCTGTCGGCGGCTAGAACCGCCGCTTCAGCTGTCTCCCAGACCTTCTCCGGCAGAGATTCCGGCAACTGGAGATACTGGTTTGAGACCAGGGTCCAGCTAGGGTCGCTTTGCGCGGCTGCTGCAGCTTCAATGTCCAGCAGCGCCTGGTCGAACCCCTCGGCGTTTGTATCCAGTTCAATGGTTTCGACCCAATAGGTTGCACCGATCCGAATTTGACCAAAAATGAACAAGTCGCCAGAGGAAGAGAAATAGGGCTGTTCATCCAGGTATCGCTGCGGTTCAACCGAGAGTGTCCGGCCTTTGGAAAACAGGGTGGACAGTCCGCTCTGCTGATGACGGACCAGTAAAGCGCGTTGAATGGCATATTGTTTTCTGAAGGCCTTGATTGCCGGCAGGTCGCTGCCGAACACCTCCTGACGCAAGGACCGCCAGAGGGCGCTGTCCAGACGATACTGGTAGGAATTTCCGGAAAGCCAGTTGCTGCCGGAATAGTTCATGTAGCTGGAGCCTTTGAGCAGGCCGCCTGATGCTGACTCCACTTCAAGAACGTTGCCGGTTTGCAGCAAGACCGCTCCGCCGAGTCTTGCACCGGCGGGTCTGAAATTGTAGCTGCCCAGCGTAAACGGCTGGTATGTCCGGCCCGGCCAGACTTCCTGCTGGACCAGGTCGCCTAAATCAGTTAGCTGGTTGTGCAGCCCGGTCCAGCGCCAGCCGGACGTGCTGGACGGAATCACGGCCAGAGTTAGCAGCAGGCAGAATAAGGCCGCAGCCGCGGCAATCATCTGCAGTGTTGTCTGCCCTGGGAGTTCCTGGCCGGACCTTTTTGACAGTTTGTTGACAAACGCCTTGGGCATCTGGGTAATCAGGCCGCAAAGCGCCAGCAGCAGACCGGTCTCGGCATTGGGTGCTGCGATCAGGACAGGGATGAAAAACGCCAAGATGAGCAGAAGCAATACGACAAGCCGTTTGGTTTTGCTGAGCAAGATCAAGAACAGCAGCGCGATCGGCAGCATCAGGATCAGTTTGAGCAAGATCGGCCAGGTGTCGGTTTCAGGCGCGACCTGACCGATCTGGAGCCAGGTCTGGCTCCAGGTGAAAAATTGACGGACGGTGGATAGAACATCCGCCAATTTGCCCAGCCATTCCAGCAGGATGCCAACCGCCAGGGCGGGCAGCAAAACCAGCACCGGCGACAGCCACCAGCGCCGTCCGAAACCCCACAACAGCAAGATCGCCGGAACGGCGAACAGCAGGGTCAGATGGGCCTTGGGATCGAAACCCAGCAGCACGAACAGCGACTCGGAAAACCCGGCGGTCAGAAAGGCGGCGGCCGCAAGGTCGCCCACAGGGATATTGCCGTGTTTCATCAGCCGGTCACCTCGTCACCCCTGTAAGTCCAGACCCGGAGCCCAGACCGCTGTATCCTGGCAATATACGCCGCATCTTCTAGGACTGGCCCGGTCAGGACCGGCAGTATTTCAATCATCTTGTTCCTGACCTGGCCGAGGACCTGGAGCAGATCCGGGTCCTTTTGCTGAAGAATCAGCATGATCACCAGGTGCCTGTCCGGCTGCCGGAGCTGTTCAGACAGTAGGCGGCTAACCAGCTCGCTGCCGGAAAAGCTGATCTCGGCCAGCCAGCGCAAAAGCTTTGACAGATCCGCCGGCGAGCGGGCCTGGATGGAAGGTCTCGGGCTGGCGCTGCCGATGATCCGAAGGGTCTGTCCGCCGCCAAGGATCAGGGCGGATAGTGATGCGGCCGCCTCGCAAATCCGGTCAATGTCATCCAGCCTTCGGTCTGGCCGATCGTCGATCGAGCTGAGGTCCAGCAGAACTGACACCTCCGGCTCATCAAACCGATCGTACTGCCGGGTCATCAGGCGTCGCTGGCGAATGGACGCGGGCCAGTGTATGCGTTTGAGCTTGTCCCCCTTTTTGAATTCACGGATTTCGGAGAAGGGTTCCGAAGCATCTTCTGTGGCCAGGCTGCGGCCGCTGCGCTGCAGTTTGCCGGCCAGACTCTGCAGGTCCGTGCGGGGCAGTTTGGTGATCCTGGGCAGAACCAGCAGGTCCTGGATTTTGAAATAGGGCAGGTTTCGCATGTTGAACGGCACGCTGAACAAACCGAACGGATCAGAGAACTCGATGACGGTCATGCCGATATCATAGCGGCCGCGATGCGGGCAGTTGAAGATTTCGTTGAAGCTTTGGGCAGCGTGGGCTTCCAAGTTCAGTGAAAGGGATCGGTTCTTCTCCGGGTCGGGGGTGTTCAGCCGGATGATCATCAGGGGATACGGCAAAGCGTTTTCATTGTGCAGGGTCAGATGGTATTCCACCCGCTCGCCCCGGGTCACCCGGGTCTTGGACAGCTGCTGGGTATAGGCAAACGCCCATGCGGCAAACGCCGAGATCAGCAGTGACGCCAACGTCAGCAGCAAGGACATGGCCAGCAGCAGATACCAGACCCGGCCGCCAGTCGCCAGTCCGGCCAGCAGAAACAGGGCAACCAGAATCAAAAACCCATTGCGCATCGCGTTCATGACACAGCCGGCACCGGGACTTTGTGGATCAGCTCCAGCAGAATCTGGCGATTGTCCAGGTCCTGGCGCAATGAATCGGACCGGAATACAAGACGGTGCAGCAGGCACGGAACAGCCAGATGGCGGACATCATCCGGCAAAACAAATGAGCGGCCAAGCATGCAGGCACGGGCACGCGCGGCGCGCATCAGGGCGATGCTGGCCCTAGGGCTCATGCCCAGCGCGATCGCTTCGTGCTCGCGGGTCTTTTGGGCAATTTTAGCGATGTATTCCAGCACGGGTCCCAGCACATTGATGTCATCCGTTTCCTGCTGCAGCGCTTCAATGTCTTTCCGGCTGGCAACCGCCGACAGCTGCTCGACCCGAACCGGCTTCAAATGGTGACTCAGGATATGGACTTCCTCTTTCTGATCCGGATAACCGAGATTGATCTGGAGCAGAAAACGGTCCATCTGGGATTCGGGCAGCGGATAAGTGCCGGCGAACTCGATCGGGTTTTGGGTCGCAAGAACCATGAAAGGCTCCGGAACCGGATGGGTTTTACCATCGACGGTGACCTGTCGCTCCTCCATGACCTCAAGCAGACTGGACTGGGTCTTAGGGCTGCAGCGGTTAATCTCGTCCGCGAGCACAATGTGGGTCATGACCGGCCCGGGGTGAAAAGTCTGTATGCCGCTGTCGATCGCCAGCGTACTGTAGCCGGTAATATCGGATGGCAGGACATCCGGCGTAAACTGGATACGCTGGAAATCCAGATCCAGGGATTTGGCAAAAGCTGCAGCCAGTGTGGTTTTGCCGACACCGGGCACGTCCTCGACCAGGACATGACCTTTGGCCAAAAGCGCCAGCAGCATCAGGTCGACCTGCTCTGGCTTGCCGATCAGGACATGGCCGATATTCTGGCGGATCGCGTCAATAAGCGCTGACTTGTCCATGGGGTTACCTCCGTCTGGTTTTTGCTCTTAGCGTTATTTTATCATGCAGGGGTGAATATCGAGCGGTTTTACCCTATTTTAAGTGCAATCAGAGCGTGTTTACGCTACAATAGGCGTGGGATTCATTTGCACAAAATGGCAAGCTAACCGGGAGGACAGTCGCAAGTGCTTCGTCTGGCGATCACGCTCAACATCAATGAAGAAAATGCCCAGTCAACCAGTTACCTGGTGAACGGCACCCATCTGGGGCTGCATGCGCCGACTCCGCAGAATGCGCATGTCCAGACGTCCAGCCGACCGAAACAAATGGTCGTGGCTGTCCGTGACGGCGATATCGGATCCGCCGCTTCCATGGTACGGCACCGTCAGGAGGTCTCTGCCTGGCATGAATTTCTGGCTATTGTTTCCCGTCGCAAAAATCATGAATTGAACCACCTGCTGATCCAATACAATCTGTTCCCGGACTGGATGCTTCTGATCGATGACCAGTTGATGCAGGCCTGGCTGCCGAGAACCCTGGATCTTTACCTGTTGAGGCAAGGGGAGATGAGACGGTTGAAGCCGGCTGCTGCCGGTGAACGGCCGCCTGCTGCCGATCGGGATGAAGACAATCCGCGTGACTACTACGCATTGCAGCTCGACGCGCTCGACCAGCTGTTTGTCCTGCCGCCGGTTGTGTTGGAGCGGTTTGAGAAAGGCGAGGCCAGCCGGATTCTGGGCGGTCTTGAACAGCAGCCGGCCAAAGTCCGCTCGCTGCTGAAAACCGCTCGGCTTCGCGGATATTCTGAAGAAGTCACCTGGCTGGCCATCCAGGTTCAAAATCTTGAGCCGGACTATGTTCCGCAAGGTGCCGCACAGTCTGAAAGCGCCGGTATCGGCGCATGGCTGACGAGCCTGTTCGGGCCCAAGCGCCATCAGGAAACGCGGCAGCTGCACAGCGAATCGGTCAGTCTGGACGGCGGGGATGAGCCGGACGAGGATGACCCGCCTAAATCACTGATGGGTTTTTTGGTCAGAACTCGGCCCTTCAAGTACATTGTGGCAGCAGGGGTGCTGCTGATCATCGCTGCTGTGGTGCTGACCCGCCTGATCGGGACCCAGGCTGCACCGCTGGAAACGACCGAATCTTCGGCCAGCGCCCAGACAACACGACCGCAGGCCACCGCAACGCCGACAAACACGCCGTCGCCCACTCCCGTGCCGCCGCAACTGGTCGTTTCAGCCCGTCAGTTGAACCTGCGCACCGAGCCTAGCCGCGATGCCGACCTGATTCTGACCCTGACCAACGGCGATCGGCTCTGGCAGCTGGAAGAGGCCGCGGACAACTGGGTCAAGGTTAAAACCGAAAACGACGAGATCGGCTATGTCTATTTCAGCTACGTTGAACAGATCTCGCCGACCGGATAAACTAAAATCTAGATATTTGTTTTGAAAGGAAATCTCAGCTTCAATGACCATCGAATTCGATTCCCATACCCACACCGTCATGAGCGGACACGCTTTTTCAACCATCGAGGAATATGTCGCAGCCTGCAAAGCCAAAGGGCTCACAGGCTTTGCATCGACCGACCATGGCCCGGCCATGGAAGGCGCAGCCCGGCTGATCTATTTTTTCAACCTGCCGATGCTGCCCCGGCAAATCGACGGCATCCGCATTCTGCGCGGTGTCGAAGCCAACATCATTGATTATGACGGCAGGCTGGATGTGCCCGCTGACATACTCAAAACGCTGGATGTCTGTATCGCCAGCTACCATGGGGTGACACTCCGGCCCGCCGGTATCGAGGAGCATACCCGAGCCTGGATCAAGGTCGTTGAAAATCCCCTAGTCGACATCTTAGGCCACTCCGGCCGCGGCAATTTCCCTTACGACATTGACCGGGTAATGGCTGCCTGTCGTGAACAGGACACCGCTGTTGAGATTAACAGCCATACTTTAAAAGACAAATGCCACGAACAACCCTGCCGCGACATCGCCCTGGCCTGCATGCGGGCAGGGGTCAGGATCACCATCAACAGTGACGCCCACTTGTCCCGGCACGTCGGGGAGGTCTCGCGAGCCATGGCACTGCTTGAGTCCATTGATTTCCCGGCTGAGCTCATTGTCAATCGCACGTATGAGACCTATAAAACATGGCTTTCAAAACGAAAGCCATGGCTGGAAGGCCTATAGGGTTTGAAAATTGACTGTTGTTTGAATCAGTTTGATTTAGGGCGGAAACAAGTCAGGTAATCCATGCAGTATTCGTCCTGCCCGGTCAAGGTCGATCCGGCCTGGTGAAGACTCATCAATTCTTCGTCCAGTGGATTGAGAATCGCGCTGTCCAGTCCCATGGCCATGCCCTGGAGCAGAAAGGCTCGGTTCAAGTGCCGCCGGGCCGGCAGGCCAAACGAGATATTGCTCAGGCCAACCGTGACATGGGCTTGCGGCCAGTTTTGCCTGAGCTTTTGAATCACGGTCAAAGCTTCCAGACCGGCCTGGTCGTCGGTGGCGACAGGGCGGACCATCGGATCAAAGAAAATATGCTGCGGCAGGATGCCTGCCCCGGTCAGCTTGTCGTAGAGCCTGCTGGCAATGTCAAGCCGTTGCTCGACGCCTTCCGGCATGCTGTCCGTATCCATCAGCAGGGCGATAACACCGCACGAAGCACGGTGGGCCAAGGCCAGCACCGGTTCGAGCCGGTTTTGCTCCAGCGTGATTGAATTCAGCAGGAGTCTGGGCTGGTGCTCTGATGCCAGCGCAGGCTGCCAGCCGATCAGTTCCAGATGATCGATGGCATCCGCCAGGACCTGTGGATTGGGCGAGTCGACAACCAGCGGCTTCTTTGTCGAGCCGACAACTTGGTCGATCAGCCAGGTCAGTTTGCCGGATTCATCTTCATGGAACGTACCCGCGTTGACATCAAGATAGGCCGCCTTGCTCTGGTCGAGCTTTTCGGCGATGCTGCGGATGGCGTCCCCGTCTCGCTGTTCGATCGCCTGGCAGATTTTGGGTATGGAGCTGTTGAGGTTTTCTGCGATTAGAATCATATCGTTGTCCTCCGAAATCTTCAGATTATATTTTCTGCGACGAGCCGCTCGCGGATGCGCACAATGATATCGGCGCGGTTGAATGGCGCGATGAGGTAGAAACCATCGGCATCCTGACGCAGTAGGCGGGCAGTCTCAACCGTGAGGCGAATGCCAGTCTCCACAGCATCTTCACGGCTTTGTTCCGGGTTGAACTGTTCGAGTGTCTGCTGCGGGATATTGATGCCGGGAACTTCCTGGCTCATATAGCGGGCATTTCTATAACTGACCAGCGGCATCAGGCCGACCATGACCTTGAGACCATGGCTGCGGACGGCCCGGATCAGGTCGATGCCGGTCAAATCATAGACCGGCTGGGTCAGGATAATCCGCGCGCCCTGTTCCTGCTTGCGCAGGACGCGGGCCAGTTCAGCTTGCGGGTTGGCTACGCCGGGATCCAGTGCGGCAGCGGCCAGCAGCGGGTCGTCCTTGAATAGGTCCTGGTTCATTTGCGAGATCTGTTTGAGCAGCGTTTGGCTATTGAGGTTGAAGACGGACTGAACGAAGCCGCGGTCGGATTCAGGAATCGCGTCACCGGTCACGGCCAGAATCTGGCGGATGCCGTCGGCATGGGCGGACAGAATCAGCGATCTGATCGCGTTGACATTGCGGTCGCGGCAGCACAGGTGCGGCAGTACCGGCAGCCCGGTTTCCCGCATCAGGCGGGACGCGCAGCCGACCGGATCCATGCGCACCCGGGCCAGCGGCGAGTCGGCAACCGTAATGGCGTCAAAATCTGCCAGCTGCAGTTGCTTGGCGGCGCCGATGATCTTGTCCATCCGGCTGTCAGCCGGCGGATCCAGTTCACAAAGCAGGACGAATTTGCCGCGGTCGATTTTTTCGGCCAGGCTAGCACCGCGAATGGCGTAGCGGTCAGGCTGCTTTGCCGGCATTGCTTGCCGTTTGGTGGCTTTCGTCAGGCCAGGCTGCTTAAGTTGATCAGACAGGGCGCGGATATGGTCCGGAGTCGTGCCGCAGCAGCCGCCGATGATCCGGGTCCTGGCATTGACCAGTGATGCAGTCAACTGTGCGAAATAGGCTGGATCCGAGTCGAACATCAGGCGCTGGTTCTCGCGTCTTGGATAACCGCTGTTTGGCATCAGGGTCATCGGCTTGCCGGTAAAATCCATGCGTTCCAGCAGTTTTTTCAAATGTGTCGGCCCAATGCCGCAGTTGATGCCCCAGATATCCACAGCCGGATCATTTTCCAACGTTTCGGTAAGCAACGACAGCGGCAAGCCCTTTTGCGTATAGCCATCAGCTGAAATTGACAAAGAGGCGATGATAACCGCTTCGGGGTTTTGCTGCTTGATCCAGTGCGACAACTGGAGAAAGTCGTCCGGGTCAGCGAATGTTTCAAAGATGAAAAGGTCTGCGCCCTCATCCAGGAAGGTCTGGACGGCCAGGCGGGAGGCTGAGGCAGCCGGTTCGGGATCAAGATTGTAGACCGGACCGATGTCGGCCGCGACCCAGGCCAGATCCCCGGCACACTCTTGTGCCAGCCGATAGCCGGCCCGGATGTTGTCGATCAAGGCCGAAGGATCCTGATCGCCGAACAGCGCAGCTGTGGCAAATGTATTGGTCCGGATCAGGCGGGAGCCGGCAGCGATGTATTCCCGGTGGATCTGACGAATCAGGTCAGGATTGCCGGTATTGGCCGCTTCGCAAGCCAAAGCGCCCGCTCCGGCCAGCTGCCGGTAGTAGGTCCCCATCGCGCCGTCGGACAGCAATAAGTGATGGTTGAGCAAAGCGCTGGCTTTTTTCATATTGGTCCTCCAGCTTGTTTGATTTCAATATCATATCACGCTCGAAGAAATTGTCAAAATGACTGGACAAAATAATAACAGTGCGGTAAAATCACAAGGCGCAAAGACGTGCGGGTGTAGTTCAATGGTAGAACCTCAGCCTTCCAAGCTGATTGCGTGGGTTCGATTCCCATCACCCGCTCCATTAATATTCTGGCGGCCTGGTGCCGCCATTTTATTGCCACCACCAGCCGGCTGGGTTATAATGGTGCCGGACAAATTGGGTCTATAGCTCAGTTGGATAGAGCAACAGCCTTCTAAGCTGTGGGTCGCAGGTTCGAGTCCTGCTAGGCTCGCCAGAAAAAAGCGACTGACTGCATCAGGCAGGCAGTCGCTTTTTTTTGTCTGACAGACCTGAAACAATTGATTTTTGGAACTGTTAAGTTGCTCAAATAAACAGTGTCTTTGAGATTGTTTTGTCAAAATAGAAAAAACGAGGTTCTGAAACAGCTGTAACAGAACCTCGTTGCTTGTTATTCATACTGGGCGCTACGACAACTGTCCAAACAGCTTCTCGGCATTCCTGTGGAAAATGCCGTCCAGTTCATCGGGCGTATAGCCGGCCTGCCGAAGCAGCCCCTGAAGATAATCCTGCTCGACAAACGGGTAGTCAGAGCCAAACATCATCCGTTCAGGTCCCAGATACTCACGAGCCATCTTCAGGACGGGAATCGATGGGTTGGATACGTCAAACCAGATGTTTCCAGATCTCAGGATGTCCGGCGGCTTTTTTTGATCCTTCGGCACAAAACGCCTGAAATCCGGCGGTGTATAGGACAGGCGGCCGTCAAGATAGGGCAGAACGCCGCCGGCATGCGGCATGATGACCTGCAGGTACGGAAAACGCTCAAACACGCCGGAATAGATCAGCCGGAGCATCGATAAGCTGGTGTCCATGACCAGCGAAACATTGCTGACCATGTTGTATCGGTTGACGTCGCGGAACCAAAGCGGGATATCCGGATGCAGTGAAATCGGCAGGTCCAGGTCGGAACAGGCCTGGAAACTGCTGTTCATAACCGGATCATCCACCAGCAGCTTGCCGTGGTGGCTGAACATGATCACGCTGACAAACCCCAGCGCCTTGATCCTGGCGGCTTCCTGGACGGATGCTTCCGGTACAGCCCAGGGCAGTACGCCGATGCCCCGAAAACGACCCGGATAGTCCCGGACGATTTCGGCGATGCAGTCGTTCAGCAGCCTGCAGGCCTCAGGTTGACGATTTGCCGGCAGGAAGCCAGGGTCCGGCGACCCGCTGATCAGCGAAAGGTCGACGCCGGTCGAATCCATGCGTTCCAGGATGACTTTGGGGCTGAACAGCTCCTCATTCATCGGCAGTGAAAACCCGCCGTTGTCATAGACCTTGTACGTTGTCCCGTCTTTGCGGACAATCGCCGGCTCCGTGCAGCCTTCGGCAAGATCGACCATTTTGTCCAGAAAACCTTCCGGAATCGTGTGACAGTGAATATCAATCAAATTCATGGCTTGCCTCCGTGTTTGCCTATTTGCGCAACTGTTTCTTTCAATTATAATGAAAGGGATGTTATAATCACAATCCTGTTGATTATATCATCAAATTTAGTATGACCGGGAGCTGTATGCATGGCGAAAAGCAAAGCTTACGACAATGAGAGCATATCCGCACTGAAGGGCGCCGACCGCGTTCGCCTGAGACCGGGGGTTATCTTCGGGTCCGACGACCTCGAAGGCTGCCAGCATTCGTTTTTTGAAATTCTGTCCAACTCCATTGACGAGGCGAGGGAAGGGTTTGGCGACAAGATTGAAGTCACCCGGTTCAAGGATGCATCAATCGAGATTCGAGACACCGGCCGCGGCATTCCGCTGGATTTCAACTCGAAAGAGAACCGCTATAACTGGGAACTGGTCTATTGCGAACTCTACGCCGGCGGCAAGTACAACAATAACACCGGAGATTTATACGAATTCAGTCTCGGGCTCAATGGCCTGGGAGCCTGTGCGACCCAGTACGCATCGCGGTACTTTGACGTCGAAGTCTATCGTGACGGCTACAAACACAGCCTGCATTTTGAAAAAGGCGACAATATCGGCGGTCTGACAAAGGAGCCGGTCCGAAAAAAGCAGACCGGTACCATCCAGCGCTGGCTGCCGGATGATGAGGTTTTTACAGAAATCAAGATCCCGCTGGATTATTTCAAGGCGACGCTGAAAAGGCAGGCGGTTGTCAACGCCGGCATCACCTTTGAGCTGCATGACGAGGAAAGCCAGGAGACTTTTACATTCCTCTACCCGGAGGGTATTCTGGGGTATGTGCGCGAAATTGATAACGAGAACGGCATCAGCACACCCGTCTTGTTTACCGGTTCCGGGCAAGGTCGCGACCGTAAGGATAAAGTGGACTACAAGGTCAAGGCTTCTGTCGCGTTCTGTTTCAACAATGAGGTCAACCAGATCGAGTATTACCACAACTCCAGTTGGCTTGAGTACGGCGGATCGCCCGACAAGGCTGTCAAAAACGCCTTTGTCTATGAGATCGACCGCCAGATCAAGGGCCGTGAAAAGTACAAGGGCAACGAGTCTAAAATCACCTTCACGGATGTCCAGGACAGCCTGATCCTGGTCACCAATTCCTTTTCGACCGAGACCAGTTATGAAAACCAGACCAAAAAGGCGATCAACAACAAATACATCCAGGAAATGATCACTGACCTGCTCAAAACCCAATTGGAGGTCTGGTTTATCGAGAACAAGCAGGAAGGCGACCGCGTGGTCGAGCAGATCCTGATCAACAAGCGAAGCCGCGAAAATGCCGAGAAGCAGCGCCTCAATATCCGCCGAAAGCTGATGGGCAGTGTGGACATGGTCAATCGCGTCAAGAAGTTCGTTGACTGCAGGACCAAGGATACCACCCGCCGGGAGCTTTATATCGTCGAGGGCGACTCGGCGCTGGGCTCCTGCAAGATGGGCCGCGACGCCGAATTTCAGGCGATCATTCCAGTCCGCGGCAAGATTCTCAATTGTCTCAAGGCCGACTATGAGGCGATCTTCAAGAATGATATTATCGTCGACCTAATCAAGGTATTGGGTTGCGGCGTTGAAATCCAGACCAAACACAACAAGGATCTATCAGCGTTCAATTTCGACGGACTCCGCTGGGACAAGGTCATCATCTGTACCGATGCCGATGTCGACGGGTTCCAGATCAGGACATTGATCCTGGCGATGCTATACCGCCTGACGCCGACCCTGATCGAGCGAGGCAAGATTTTCATCGCGGAATCACCGCTTTTCGAAATCACACAGCGGATCAAACGTGAAGAGAATACGCATTTTGCCTACAACGAAAAAGAAAAAAGCGCGCTGTTGGCCCAACTGGGCGCCGACAAATGCAGTATCCAGCGTTCCAAGGGCCTGGGCGAAAACGAACCTGAGATGATGTGGCTGACAACTATGAACCCTGAGACTCGGCGCCTGATTCAGGTCATGCCAGATGATGTCACAGAAACCGCCCTGGTTTTCGACATGCTGCTCGGAGACAACCTGGCCGGCCGCAAGAGCCATATCGAGCAAAACGGCCACATCTACCTGGATATGCTGGATATCGGGTAAATACAAGTAACTTTCAACCACGGAGGCAGTCATGACCAATGATACGTCGGCTGGCAAACTCAGCCAGCAGCCCATTACCCAGACGCTTGAGACCAATTACATGCCCTATGCCATGAGCGTGATTGTTTCAAGAGCCATTCCTGAAATTGACGGATTTAAGCCATCACACCGCAAACTGCTCTACACCATGTATAAAATGGGGCTGCTCAACGGCAGCCGCACCAAGTCCGCCAATGTTGTCGGCCAGACCATGAAGCTAAATCCGCACGGCGACCAGGCGATCTACGAAACGCTGGTTCGCCTGACACGCGGCAATGCTGCCATGCTGCATCCGTATATCGACTCCAAGGGCAACTTTGGCCGACAGTATTCCCGTGACATGCATTACGCCGCGTCCCGATATACAGAGGTCCGGCTGGACAAGATATGTAACGAGGTGTTTGGCGGGCTGGATCGCAACAGCGTCGATTTCATCGACAACTATGACGGCACCATGACCGAGCCTATGTTGCTGCCGACGGCATTCCCGGCTGTGCTGGTCAATTCGAACCAGGGCATCGCAGTCGGTATGGCCAGCAATATCTGCTCATTCAACCTTCAGGAAGTCTGTAACGCGACCATTGCCTACATCAAGGACCCGGGCTGCGATGTTTTGGATATCATGCCGGCGCCGGACTTCTCGACCGGTGCGGAAATCATTTACAGCCCCAAGGATATGGCTCATATCTATAAAACCGGCCGCGGTTCGATCAAACTGCGCGCCACCTACCAGATCGACAAGAAGAACAGCCTGATCGAAATCAAATCCATCCCGTATACGACAACCGTTGAAGCGATCATTGACGATATAACCGGTCTGGTCAAGGCCGGACGGATCAAGGATATTAACGATGTCCGTGATGAGACTGACCTGGACGGATTGAGTCTGGCCGTTGAGTACAAGCGCTCGGCAGATCCTGAAGCCCTGATGCAAAAGCTGTTCCGCTTCACAGCGCTGCAGGCAACCTTCCCATGCAATTTCAACATTCTGGTCAACGGCACGCCCCGAGTTATGGGTGTTAAATCGATTCTCGGCGAATGGCTGAACTGGCGACGATCCTGCGTCCATCGCGAGATTGCCTTTGACCTGGAGAAAAAGCAAAACCGCCTGCACCTGCTGCAGGGCCTGGAGAAAATCCTGCTTGATATTGACAAGGCCATCCGCATCGTCCGTGAGACCGAACAGGAAGCCGAGGTCATCCCCAACCTGATGCAGGGCTTTGGAATTGATGTCGAACAGGCTGAATACGTTGCGGAGATCCGCCTGCGTCAGCTTAACCGCCAATACATTCTGCAGCGGATCGCGGATATTGAAAACCTGACCGGGGAAATCGCTGATTTGCAGGCCACGCTGGAAAACCGTGAGCGGATTGACACCCTGATCGTCAGTCAGCTTCAGGCCATCGGCAAGAAGTTCGGCAAACCCCGGCAGACAAAGCTGATCCATGTCGATGAAGTAGACGAGCTGACGGATCATCAGCTGATTGAAGACTTCAAATTAAAAATATTCCTGACCGACCATGGCTACCTCAAAAAACTGGCCCTGACTTCACTGCGCAGCGCCGGCGACCTCAAGACCAAGGATGACGATGAGATCGTTCAGGACCTTGAAGGACACAATAAGTCCCACCTCCTGCTGTTCTCGAACCGCGGCGTGGTCTACAAGCTGAAGTGTTTTGACATTCCGGATCACAAGCCGTCGGATCTGGGCGAATACACACCGAATCTTCTGGATATGGACGATGACGAACAGATTGTCTACATTCACTTGACGGATAACTACGAGGGCAGCATGCTGTATGGATTTGAGAATGGCAAGGCCGCCAAGGTTCCGGTCAAGTCCTATGAAACC
Source organism: uncultured Saccharofermentans sp. (assembly GCA_963675845.1). Lineage (GTDB taxonomy): Bacteria > Bacillota > Clostridia > Saccharofermentanales > UBA5734 > UBA8949. The sequence goes on from OY776634.1 coordinate 2,295,904, forward strand.
AAGACCAACCGTAAGAAACTGGTCAATGCCTATAGTACGAAATCGCCGTTGGTTGCCTTGCATTTCCTGACCGAAGATAAGGATTTCGTCATGATCTCGAACATCAACAAGGCCTTGATCTTCAATTCCGAACTGGTCGCCATGAAGGCAACGCGCTCGACGCAGGGCGTGTCGGTTATGTCGTCGAAAAAAGGCAGCAGGGTCGTCCACTTCATCCATCTTGAGGACGCGGGCTTTGAAGACACCCGCTACTACCGCAAACGAACCATCCCGGCTGTTGGCACTTATCTGAAGGATGACACCCTGACCAATCGGCAGCTTGAACTGACGGGGCTGTAAATGGGACGCAAAGGCACCTACATTATCGATGAGCAGCCGGGCAGCCTATTGCTGCGCAAGATCCTGACTGTCCTGCTGGCACTGGCCTTGATCGCCTCGATCGTGACTGCGGTCATCATTTTGAGCGGTCGCAACCAGGTCGACCAGGTGCTGGAACGCTTTGAGACCGCCCTGGCAGATCAGGATTACGACACAGCCCTGTCGATCTATCGCGAGACGCAGGAACATGCTTTGTCGGATAGCTGGCTGGACCGTAACCAGGACGACTTCGAACAGGCGCTGGTCGAAATGGATCGCTTAATCGAAGACCGGCTGAACCTTATTGAAAGCGGTTTATCAGAACTAGCCGATCTGACTTCAGATGACTTGGCTTTCATTGAGGACATGGCTGAAACAACAGCCGTCCATCTGATCACCTATCTGCGTGGCCTCTGCAGGGGCTATCTCCAGGGGCAGCAGACGATTGAGGTTGTTACAGCCGCGTTTGACCAGGTGGTTCGGCTGGACAATGTCAACACGGTCATTGGTAGCCTGCCCGACCAGTTTGACCAGATGACACAGGCCCAGCCGACCGTCATGGCGGCAATCCAGGCTTTCGAGCAAGAAAACTACTGGGACAGCTGGGACGATTATACCCGTTTGCTGGACGACGCCCAGTATGACGGTTTTGTCCATGATGAAGCGCTGGCTTTGAGATCTGCATTGCAGGCGGCCATGTACCAGCCGCTGATGGATGAAGCTTCTGCCCTGATGGATGGCGGGCGGTTTCTGTCTGCTCGCAATGCGCTGAACCGGATGGCTGAGGTCTACCCGGAAGACAAAGCGGTCACATCTCGGCTTGAAACCTGTGCTCAGCACCTGCCGGAGGTCTTTGTCAGCTATACCGGTCCGATTGAATTGATTTCGATCAAGCCCCTGATCGTCCGACCCGACCTGGCATTTGACAACGACGCCTATGCAGCCGCTGCCGATGACACCATGCTGACCACCACCGAGTTTTCTAATCTTTTGCAAGAGCTTTACCGAAACGACTATATCCTCATTGATTCAAGCCGGGTCTACACCGAAAACCGCACCCTGGCCGCATTGGAACTGCCGGAAGGGAAAAAACCGCTCGTTCTGGTGCTAGAAGGGCTTAACTATTATGCCACCCGTCGTTTGACCGGCAACTGCTGGGATTTGGTCCTGGACGAAGGCGGCGAAGTCGCCGGCATCTACCAAGCCCAGGACTCGAACATGACTATCGACCGGTCAGCGGAAGCGATCGGACTTTTGGATCAGTTCGTATCTGATCATCCGGATTTCTCGCTTGACGGTGCCAAGGGGACAATCTCGCTGACCGGCTATGAATGTGTTTTCGGCAAGGTGACGGACCGAGATCAGCTGGATGACCGTAACCAGGCCTTGGCTCAGAATGGTTTTGCACCGATTGAGCTGACTTCAGACCAGATTGAACAAAACCGTACAGATGTCCAGCAGATTATCGACCGGCTCAGCCAGACCGGTTGGCAATTCGCCTCGTCAACCTACGGTTATATCAATGCCAGGAGCCAGTCACTGGATCGCCTGCAGGAAGATACGCAAAAATGGCTGGACCAGGTCGGCAAACTGACCGGACCGGTCGCCATGATCAACTACCCGAACGGGGCGTTCATCACCGGATCAGATGAACGGGCAATCTGGCTGCAGGACCAGGGCTTCATCCTGTTCGGCGGCCTGGGGACATCCGCTTATCTTTACATCGGCGACAACTACATCTATGTTGACAAAACGCCAATCAACGGTTACACGCTGCGAAACCCCGGCACTGTTGGCCTGTCAAGGCTATTGAAAGCCGGTAATGTGCTCGACCGCTAAAGATTTTATTGATTTCGGTCAAATTAGCCAATCTGCAAATTGCAGACGAAGAGAAGGAATGAACCTCTTCCACTTATCGCTTAATACGATTGAAGTGGGAGAGATTCATACACAACGGCCGAGGCTTCCATCAGGTTCTAAGCGTTTTGCTTTCTCCAAATCATTCTCTTCAATGGTTATAATAGATATGTCTTAATGCTTTCATTATAGCACCCAGGCGGGGAACTTGATCAGTTAAACACCCGTCTAAAATTCAAAAGATCAGGAGGAGGGAAATGGTATGAAACGACTGTGTAGTTTGTTTTTCGCGGTTGTTCTTTGCTGGATGGCATTGGCTGGCTGCGCTGGCAAGACTGAGCAGAACATCAAGTTCGAAGCTTCTGTCGAGTCCGTACAGGACCAGTCGATTCTGGTGACAACCAGCGATGACGTCGGCTTCGACCAGGCACAGGTCCGCTTTTCAGACCAGCTGGAACTGCAATTTGCGCCGGAACCCGGTCAGACGGTGGATATCACTATTCTACCGGAGATTGCCGAAAGTTATCCGGTGCAGGTGACTGCGGTTGACATCCGCCTGATCGCCCAGCCAACGACCGTTTCAGGGTTTCCAATCAGCAGGGTCCGGACGCACCAGCTCGCCGAAGCCAGTCTGGGTTTTCTGGCGGATTACTGCGATAACGCCGAGACATTTGTAATCAGCAGGGAGCTGCACCTGCCGGCAATGCGTTTTGAAAATAAATCCGATATATCGGATTTTATTGAAGCCGGCCAGGATATATTCGATTTTGAAGCGGCCTATAACGGGCCGTCCTTTGCCGACAAAGCAGAACTGTATAGCGATGACTTTTTCGTCGCCAACGTTTTAGTTGCGATCTATATTGTTGAAGGCAGCGGATCTGTCACACATGAAGTCGAATCTGTTGAGTGTCAGCAAGGTGTGATGAGAATTGTCGTTGAACGTCAGATTCCGGATATCGGAACGACCGACATGGCCTATTGGTTCATCCTGCTGGAGATTCCGAGATCGGAGATGTCAGCATGCAGTCGGGTTGACGCGGTAGCCTTGAATCCATGATGGTCGATCTGGATAATCGGTTCCACTTCAAACGGAAAGCGGGGAGTCGGTCTTGGCCGAAACCCCGCTTTCCGCTTGAAAAGGGATAGGAATGGATCAATTGACTTTCAAGGCCTTGGCAACAGCCTCAGCAGCCTTGATCAGCGGGAATCCCGCCGGTGATGCCGTAAGCAGGGGTTGTGTTCCGATTTGCATCATCAGCAGGTCGTTGATGGTCATGTGGCTCTGAATTGCCAGCCCGATGACATTGACCAGTTCGCCGGCACCCTTACCGCCCAGGACCTCGCCGCCGAGAATAACACCGGATTGTCTGGATACAATCAGCTTGACGCTTTCCTTGTGCGCATCATGGATTTTGCCGGGATGGCGGTCGACGCCGGTGAACGTACCGGTGACATATTTGAAGCCTTCCTTGTCCGCATGGCTTTCGATCAGGCCGGCAACGCCGAACGCGGTGTCACCGATACAGGTCGAATAAATGCCGACAGTGCCGCGGAACGCGCTGAAGGTGTTCAGTTCATATAGGTTGAGGCCCGCTGTTCTTGCTTCGGTGCAAGCGGTTGACGCGAGCATGATTCTGCTCAGCTTGCCGGTCGCGAAATCGACTTTCTCGGCGCAGTCGCCGGCCGCGTAGATATCCTGGATGCTGGTCCGACGGTATTGGTCGGCGCGGATAAAACCGAACTTGTTCAGTTCCAGTCCCATTTCTTTTGCCAGTTTCGTATTGGGCTCGTAGCCCAGCGATAGAATCACCGCATCGGCGTCCAGCACCTCACCATTGCTGAGTTCGACCTGGCTGACTTTGTCCGAACCATGGATTTTCTGGATGCCGCAGCCGGCTTTGACCTTGATGCCTCTTGATGTCAGCAAGTCTTCGGCTTCCGAGCTGAACTCTTCGTCAAAGGTCGCGCCAAGAACCCTCGGCAGGATCTCGACCAGCGTGACATCCTTGCCGGCCTTGTTCAACTCATCCGAGACTTCTACGCCGATGAAGCCGGCACCGACCACGATAACCTTGCTGAGAGCGTTTAGCTTGTGATGGATGTCGTCCAGATATTCCTTAACCTTGGGAATCGTAAAGACATTGCCGAGTGTGGCGCCTTCCAGCCAAGCGGGGACGACCGGCACGGAGCCGGTTCCCAGAATCAGCTTATCGTACTTGAACTGCTGGCCTGCCTTGGTTGAGCAGACTTTGGTTTCGGTATCAACATGTTCGACTTCGTCGACAACGATATTGACGCCCAGCTTGAGCAAGCCGGCATCCGGCAGGATGTTGTTCTCGCTGTTTTCGACCGTGCTGAAGATGTAGGGGATGCCGCAGGGGATCATGACTTTCTTTTCCTTGCGGATCACGGTAACTGATTTGCCGGGATTGTTCGATTTGGCTGTCAGTGCCGCAACCAAGCCTGTCGCACTGCCGCCGATGACCAGTACATCTGTTTTTTCCATGTCGTAAAACCTCGCTTTCTAATATCGTTTTCTCAATTAATAGTAACGCTGTAACGGGCATATGTAAATAATGCAGTTGACAAAAAAGCTTGAAACCCATATAATTCATAATAGAATATTTCGAATACGAAATAATAGATCATCAAGAAAAGAGAACCAGGATGAACTCAGACGCGTTAATTGCCCTGGATGACCGGATACTCGCCTCAGTGCGAAAAATCATTCGGGCTGCAGATATCCACTCCTATCACCTTCGTGTGAAATACGGGCTGACGACAGCTCAGTATATCTGCTTGCGTACCGTTGTCGATCAGCAGACATTAACGCTTTCTCAGTTAAGGACAAGAGTCGACCTGAGTGCCAGTACAGTTACTGGCATTGTTGACCGTCTTGAGGCCAAGGGGCTGCTTAAACGCTGCAGGTCTGCGCGTGACAGACGCGTGATCTTCCTTGAGGCAACTCCTCAAGGCAAGCAGGTTGTTGAGAAATCACCCTCATTGCTGCAGGATCGATTAGCCAACGGCTTACACAAGCTGGATCAAGCACATCAGCTGCAGGTTGCCCAATCGCTTGAAAGCATTGTCCGCCTGATGGAGCCTGAAGAGCAGGAGAGTCATCCTGGATTTGAACATCTGAATGATCTGTAGCGAAAGGAAGAACAATGCTCAACGACAAGCAAAAAACCATTCTAAAAGAATTCAAAGGCGCCAGTGCAGATGACTGGCGGGACTGGAAGTGGCAGCTGCGTCACAGCATCACAACGCTGGAGCAGGCTGAACTCTTGCTGAGAATCAAGATGCCCGATAATATACGAACCCAGTTTGAGCGGATTGCCGCTAAATTTCCCATGTCGATCACGCCGTATTACCTGTCCCTGATCGACACCGACGATATCGAAAACGATCCGATCTTCAAACAGAGCTTTCCCAACATTCATGAACTGGATATCCAGAAAACAGATATGGCAGATCCGCTGCATGAGGACGCGGATAGCCCGGTCCCGGGGATCACACACCGTTATCCGGATCGAGCACTGCTTTTGGTCAGCAATACCTGTTCGATGTATTGCCGTCATTGCACCCGAAAACGTCGGGTGGGCGACAAAGACACAATCCCGGAAATGGATCAGATCCAGCAGGGGATCGACTACATTCGCAACACCCCGCAGATCCGGGATGTCCTGCTGTCCGGCGGTGACCCGTTTCTGCTGTCCGATGAGTATCTGGATAAAATATTAACCGAGCTCAACAAGATCGAGCATATTGAAGTGATCAGAATCGGCACCCGAACACCGGTTGTCCTGCCGCAGCGCATCACCGACAATCTGGTTGAAATGCTTAAACGGCATCACCCCATCTGGATCAACACCCACTTCAACCATCCGAGAGAACTGTCGAAGTCGTCCCGGCTGGCTGTTCGCAAACTGGCTGATGGCGGTATCCCGCTGGGTAATCAGTCGGTTCTGCTGTCGGGTGTCAATGATTGTCCGAGAATCATGCGCTCGCTGGTTCATAAGCTGGTGTCTAACCGGGTTCGACCGTACTATCTCTACCAGTGCGATCTGTCAGAAGGTCTGAGCCACTTCAGGACACCGGTCGGCAAGGGCATTGAGATCCTGGAAAGCCTGATCGGACACACCAGCGGATTCTGCGTGCCGACCTATGTTATTGACGCCCCGGGCGGCGGCGGCAAAATTCCCGTCATGCCCAATTACCTGATTTCCTGGTCAACCAACAAGGTTGTGCTCAGGAATTATGAAGGCGTGATCACGACCTACAAGGAACCGGACTCTTATGAACCGACCTTCTGCGATCGCAACTGCGAAAGCTGCGACCTTGACCTGGCGCTGGAAGATGCGGTTGAACGCGATCTGATTGGCGTTGAAAAACTCTTATCTGATCAGGATAAGACCATTTCACTGGTTCCTGAAGACAATGACCGTCATGGCAGGAGAAGTGATTGAATGCCGGACAAACAAGATTGCATCGAAACGATCGGTCAGGGCGCGGTCATCCAGCATGGCACCCAAAGCGACCGGATATACCTGATGAACAAGGGCAGCCTGAGCGCTGACAAGCTTTTGCAAAAACTCGACACCCTGGCACAGCAGCAAGGATACGCCAAGATATTCGCCAAGGTCTCGCTGGCTGAGCTGCCTGAGTTTTTGCATGAAGGCTACCAGTTGGAAGCTTTTGTGCAAAATTTCTACCAGGGGGAAGATGACCTGTTCATGGTCTGCCGGTATCACTCGCCCGATCGATCCAGCGAACCGCTGAGCCGGCAGTACGATGAGATTTTGTCTCTGGCCAGATCCCGCTGTGATCAAAGCCTTTCGAAAGGCGCCCAGGATAACAGCGCATACAACATACGCCTTTGCCAGCCGTCGGATGCGGATGAAATGGCCAAGGTTTACCAGACGGTTTTCCCGTCCTACCCGTTTCCCATCCAGAACGCGGCCTATCTTCAGGAAACCATGGCCAGCCATATTGACTATTATTGTGTGATCCAGGATGGACGGATCATCGCGCTGTCTTCGGCGGAAATCGATTACGACGACAAAAATGCTGAAATGACCGATTTCGCGACCTTGCCGGACTGGCGGGGGAAGGCACTGGCCAGTCTGCTCCTGACAAAAATGGAGGAGCAGACCTTTGCCAAAGGCATTCGCACGCTTTACACGATCGCCCGAGCAATCAGCCCGGGCATGAACATCACTTTCGCTCGGGCGGGCTACCGGTTCGGCGGGAGGCTGCGCAACAATACGCAGATATCCGGACAGATCGAGAGCATGAATGTCTGGTACAAGACAGATAGCATGCAGCGGAGCTAACAAAATTCAAGTTTGGTGAAGACTAAACGGTGTACGATTTTGTTGTCAGGGTTTTGTCGTTTGAAAACCAATCACAACTGTCAGAAGTTTTTTCGGATTGAAGGGGTTACAGGCGACATTGAACGAAACACAGCTGAATCAGTTGTACGATCGTATCCTGAATGGCGAGATCAGTCCTGAACAGGCGCTGGATAGCCTAGTTCGACCGGATAACAAACAAACACATCAGCCAAACACATCAGCTGATATATCAGCTGATATAAAAGATGCGGGTGGTCCGAACCATGGTGCCATGGGTGGCTGACCCCATGAAAGTGACCACATGGAATTTCTCGCTTAAGTCAGACGCCACTGTATAGGATATGTCACCGGAATTCGGGTCATAGGTCGGTTGGAAGACCTTGCCGTCGATGATGACCTTGAGACTTTCGGTATCCAATTCGACGCCGTCCGCCAGGGCGGCTTTTGCGATGAATTGCGGCGTTCGATCGGAAATGGATGCTCCCATCGCCAAATCGGTTGAGATTTGAAGGTTTGAAGAAGTCGTGGACTGGCCATTTTGCCAAACAGCTGACAACAGTCTGGCGGTATTGCCGCCCAGGATCTTCACGATCGCGGCGTCACTGTAGCCGCGGCGTTTCAGCTCACGGGTGATCACCTTGTAGTCCGACGCCTTTTTCAGGCCGGCTGGCATGCTGGCCCCGTCAAAGTCGGATCCCAGGCCGACATGGTCAATACCGGCTTTCTGCACCAGGTAGTCGATATGGTCAACCAGGGTGCTAACCGTGACCGAATCAGGATCCAGCGACAGGAATGAGCGGTAGAAGACCGCCTGAATGACGCCGCCGTTATCGGCGACAGCCTGGATCTGGTCATCCTTGAGATTTCTGGCATTGGCGCAAAGCCTATAGGCGGATGAATGGCTGGCGATGACGGGCGAGGTTGTCAGTTTCAGCGTATCCCAGAAGGTTTCATCGTTCATGTGTGAGACATCGACGACCAGACCGATCCGGTTCATCTCCTGGATGACCGCCCGCCCGGTTGCCGTCAAGCCGCCGGATGCCCGGGTGCCATCCCGATAGACTTCCATCGTCCCGACGCCCAGGGCATTCGCGTTGTTCCAAACCGGCGCCAGCATACGGATGCCCAGGTCGCGGTACTGGCGGAGCAGTTCGAGCGCGTTGTCATCCGCAAAGGAATAGGCACCCTCAATGCTGGCGATGATGCCGATTTGACCATCGGATGAGGCTAGGGACAGGTCGGAAGGCTCCAGAACTATCAAGGTTGAAGCGGGGTTCTGGCGAACCAGCCAGAGCACGGCATTGATCAGGGCCAGCAGCCGGCTGTTGGCTCTGGCAAAATTCTGCTGTCCGTCAGACATATAACCTTTGGTGTAGGCGGCAAACGTCGCGATATCGATTCCGCCGGCTTGCAGCTTGGGCAGGTCGACCGCGAAACTGGTCGACTGCGCCAGGTTGATCTCGGGCAGCCAGCTGTTATCATCGACGATTTTCAAAACGGTGTCATTATGGGTGTCAATCACCAGCGCCTGGTCGTGCAGGCTGTCCACGTTGACTTCAGTTGTGGTTGGCGCTGTTGGTTCTGGTGTTGGCGAAGGCGTGGTTGTCGGTGACAAATTTGCGGTTGTTTCGGCGATTGTCGTCGAAGGGGTATGAGTTTCGACTACGACAGACGATTCGGCAGGTGTCGTGGCTGCCAATGTCCGGGTTGTTTCTTGCCCCGTTGTCATATCCTGCTGCACACCGACGGGTGCGACAGTACAGGCGGCCAGGCTCAATGCCAGCAGCAGGGCGATCCCGGACGCGATAGCGCATGGTCTGATCTTGTTCAAAACTCAACACCTATTTCTTAATTAATCTGATTCCCATTATAACCATACAAGTCGAAAACGCAAAAGTGTTCTTGAAAAATCACCAATCCATTGGTGAAAAACGAGGCAAATTTGATCATAATACCATAAATTGCCAAGTTTACAAATCGATGCTTCACGCCCGGGCTATTTGCATATATACTGTCGTCTGGAATAGAAAGCCAACATAGAATACTGAATTGACTGCTATAATGATAAAGAATAGCAAGCAGAGGAGATGGATGACTGTGAGAAAAACCAAGATTGTCTGCACCATAGGACCTGCTGTTGAAGATGACGCGATTCTCCGTCAGCTCATGCTGCGCGGGATGAATGTCGCCCGCATGAATTTCTCTCATGGAGACCACGAGGAGCACCAAAAGCGATTGGACCAGTTCAAGATGGTGCGTCAGGAACTGGCATTGCCGATTGCTTTGCTGCTGGATACGAAAGGGCCGGAAATCCGAACCGGCGATTTTGAAAATGGCAAAATCGAGCTGTTGACCAATCAATCAGTGACCCTGGTTTCGAGTGATCAGCCGGGCAGTGACAAGCTGATCAGCGTCAGCTATAAAACATTGTATAAAGACGTCAGCATCGGTTCGAAAATTCTGATTGATGACGGCCTGGTTGAATTGGAAGTTACAAATATCGATGGTCAGCAGGTCGTCTGCCGCGTGGTCAACGGCGGTCCCGTGTCAAACCGAAAAAGCATCAATTTGCCGGATACGGTCACCAATCTGCCTGCATTGACGGATAAGGATGTTGAAGACATCCAGTTTGCAATCGACAACGACTTTGATTTCATTGCCGTATCTTTTGTCCGCAAGGCTGCCGACATTCTGGAAATCCGAAAAATTCTGGAAAAGCAGAAAGTCAATGATATTCACCTCATCGCGAAAATCGAGAACAGGGAAGGCGTCAACAACTTTGACGAGATCCTCAAGGTCGCCGACGGCATCATGGTCGCTCGCGGCGATCTGGGCGTCGAGATTCCCGTCGAGGAAGTGCCATCAGTTCAGAAATCACTGATCAAAAAATGCTACAGTGTCGGGAAACCCTGCATCACCGCCACTCAGATGCTGGATTCGATGATTCGCAACCCGCGGCCGACGCGTGCTGAGGTTAGTGATGTCGCCAATGCCATTTTGGACGGTACATCCGCGATTATGCTGTCGGGTGAGACAGCTGCCGGCAAGTATCCGATCGAAAGCCTGGTCATGATGGACAATATTGCCCGACAAACCGAGAAGACCATCGATTTTTGGGAACGGTTCAACACCGCCAAGTATGAAATGGTGACCAGCGTGGCCAACGCCATCAGCCACGCAACCTGCACGACCGCCATGGATCTTAAAGCCGGCGCCATAGTCGCGGTGACGATCAGCGGCCGGACCGCCCGGCTGATCTCGCGTTTCAGGCCGGCCTGTCCGATTATCGCGACAACGACCTGTGAGCGCTCACACCGCCAATTGTCCATGTCCTGGGGCGTACATCCCTATCTGGTCGATCAGGTGGAAACAACCGAGGACACCTTCGAACTCGGTATTGAAAAAGCGATTGAATCCGGAGCTGTCAGCAATGGGGATATCGTCGTCATTACCGGTGGTTCCCCGATTGGCGTCAGCGGGACAACCAATATCCTCAAGGTTCAGACCATCGGACATCTATTGGCTCAGGGCAAGGCCAACGGCCAGGGCGTTGTCTGCGGCGAGGCACTGGTCATCAAGCCCGGTGACGAAATCGACCAGATGGATATCCAGGGCGAATTTATTCTGGTTGCGCAGAAGACTGACAACAGCCTGCTGCCGGTCATGAAAAAGGCTCTGGCGATTATCGTTGAGGATCCGGATCCGTCCGGGCACACAATGACGGTTGGCCTGGCTTTGGACAAGCCGGTCATCTACGCCTGCGACAATGCGGTCAATATTCTTAAAACCGGATCAATTATTTCCCTCGACCTGGAACGGGGCACCGTCTCCTGAGAGTTGTCAAAATCGCAAAAAGACGTTAAGCTGAAAGCAAATATCGGCTGTCGAACTGCCAATCAACGAGGTTGCGAATGAAAGACAAGCGGCGCCTGCTAGTCATTATTACCGCTTTCATCCTGATCATGGTCATTGGCGTGATCGGGTACGGCTATCTGCTGGGCATCGGTTTCATCGATGCCCTATATATGACCGTGATCACCATTTCGACTGTCGGCTTCCAGGAAGTTGCTGCGATGACGCCTGAAGCCAAGTTGTTTTCGGTGATCATTATTTTTGTCGGACTGACTTTTGTCGGCTACTTGTTCACAAGCGCTGCGTCGTTTTTGCTGGAGGGAAGCCTTCAGGAAATTGTTACCAGAAGGAGGCTGCGAAGCAAGATGAAAACGCTGGAGAACCATTATATCCTCTGCGGCGCCGGTGAGACTGGAGATCATGTGATCCGCCAGTTTGAAAAAAGCAAGGTCAGCTTTATTGTCATCGATTCAGATGATGATCGAGTCACCGAACTGAACAAACGGGGCGTCATGGCGATCCGGGCCGACGCCAAGGATGAAGACGCCCTGCTGGAAGCGGGTATTCTCAAAGCCAGCGGGCTGGTCAGTTCCCTGCCGACGGACACCGACAATGTCTTCACGGTTTTGTCTGCCCGATACCTGAACAGCAAAATCTATATCATCGCCCGAGCCAATGAAGAGCACGCCCATGCCAAACTGGCCAGAGCCGGTGCAGACCGCACGATTTCTCCCAGTGAGATTGGCGGCAACAGGATGGCTGCGCTGATGCTCAGGCCATCGGTTATCTCCTTTCTCGACATGATTACACACATTGGCGATGTCGCTCTGGATCTTGAGGATGTCATGATCTGCGAGGGATCGGCCCTGATCGGGAAATCCCTGAAAGAAGCCAGGATTCCGGATAAGACCGGCCTGATCATCCTGTCGCTGCTGACTGGCCAATCCGGAGAAATGATTTTCAATCCCGGTCCGGATGTTATTCTGAAAATCAACGATGCTATGATTGTTCTCGGCAAGACTGAACAAGTCGATATTCTGAAGAGCCTGGCCGGTGATTCCGGACATCGATCGGTGATGTCAGGCCATCACCTTGGCTGATTCTGTAACACTGTTACAGATGCGGTTTTCGGTTTGGGCTAAAATAGTGCCAGATGCGCAAGTTGCATCGCAACTGACGAAGGATCCAGTCTAAATCATCCTTTCGTATGAATTGGGAGTACCAGCAGTCACTCCCGCCTCTCGAAAAAAGCACCCGCGGCAAGGCGGGTGCTTTTTGTTGAAAAAATCAATTGACATGGTAAATGTCCAAAACCTATAATGTAACATGCTACATAAATAAAGGTGAGGATAAGGCATGTCGATCAACCAGGACGCCGGATTTTTGATCAAGCGTATCAGCGATACAATGGATAAGCACGCCAACAGAGCTCTAAAGAAAGACGATCTGACATTTGCCCAAGGCAAATTGCTGGTCTATCTGATCGAGCATCGAGATCAGAAAACGTCCCAGAAAGATATTGAACGCTATTTTTCGGTTTCGCATCCGACTGTAATCGGCCTGCTCAAGCGCATGGAGGACAAAGATCTGGTTCGGATCAGTACCGATGATGCTGATGGCCGGGTTCGCCTGGTCAACCTGACAGTCAAAGCTGAAAAATCTATCCAAAACATGAGAATCTTTTTTGATGAGATGGAAGTCGCACTGCTCCAGGGACTGGATGACTGTGAAGTGGTCCAGTTCAAGCGTTTGCTGAAAAAGGTTTCTGACAATATTCAGCCTTTTACGATAGCCGATTGACACCGAAGATCATTCGAAAGGGAAACAGGAAATAAAGATGGATCAAAAACAAATTGAGATGTTCGAAAACATGCCTGTACCTCAGGCTGTTATCAAAAACTCTTTGCCGGCCATGATCGGCATGCTGGTCGTTTTTCTGTATAACATTGCCGACGCTTTTTTCGTGGGACAGACCGGTGATGAACTGCAGGTTGCGGCGGTTACACTGACAACGCCAGTCTTTTTGCTGTTCATGGCGTTCGGCATCCTGATCGGTGTCGGCGGCACATCCGTTATCTCCAGGGCATTTGGTGAGAAACGAGGCGATTATGCCAAAAAGGTGTCATCCTTTTGCTTCTATTCATCGATTCTGATGGGTATCGTGATGATGTTCCTGTTTTGGGGATTGATGCCCCAGATCCTGAAGCTGATTGGGACAAGCCCCGATACGATTGAATATTCTCGAGGGTATCTGGTCTATATTGCCGCCAGCGCACCGTTTGTCATTTTTTCCCAGGCCTTCACCAATATCGTTCGAGCCGAGGGCAAGCCGACGGCCGCCATGGCCGGTATGCTGATCGGAACTGTTGTCAACATCATCCTTGATCCGATTTTCATCCTCTGGATGGATATGGGGGTTGTTGGTGCGGCGATCGCGACGGTCATCGGCAATATTGCCGGGAGTGTATTCTTTCTGGTTTATTTTCTGAAAGGGCGATCCAAGCTGTCGATATCGCCGAAAGATCTCAGCTTCGATCTGGCCATGATTGGTGCTGTCCTGTCGATCGGCATCACCGCGGCGCTCAACAATGTCTTGATGAGTCTGGCCAATGTCATTCTCAACAATTTTCTCGTGGGTTATGGCGATGTCCAGGTTGCAGCAATGGGGGTGGCGCTCAGGGCGAGCATGATCATCGCCCTGCTGCAGATTGGCGTCGCCCAGGGCATCCAGCCGCTGATGGGATACTCATACGGTGCCAACGATCACCCGCGATTCAAGTCCCTCATGCGATTCTCGCTGATGGCGACGCTTGTGCTGGGTGTTGTCATGACCGTTGTCTACTATCTGGGGACTGAATCGATTATCTCGGTCTTTATCGATCACCCTGATGTTGTCCGGTTCGGCGTGAGCATCCTCCGGGCCTTGCTGCTGACCGCGCCGTTCTTGGGCATCATGTTTGTTTTTACCTTTACGCTTCAGGCAATGGGCAAAGCCGTCCCGTCCCTGATTCTATCCATGGCCAGACAAGGCCTGGTCTTCATCCCGTTGCTGTTCATCCTCAATGCGCTGTATGGCATGAACGGCATCATCTACGCCCAGCCGGCTTCGGATGTTGCGTCGCTGCTCATGTCGGCAGCCTTTGTCTTTGCTGCTTACCGAAAATGGCTGGCCCGTCAATCTGAACAAGATTCTGAGAAGGCGACAGCCGCGGTGTTGTCAGATTACGAGAGCTGACATGCAATTAACTGATCAGGGGCTCGTCTTGCAGTCAATCTGTCCGGCGCAGTGTTTGCTGACCTTTGACAAGCGTTGATCAATCCATTAGAATCATAAGGTCAATTTTCAATCGAGAAACCTAGAGGAAAGAGGGTCCAAAATGAGCAGAGTTTATAATTTTTCCGCAGGCCCATCCACGTTGCCGCTCAAAGTTCTGGAGACTGCAGCAGCCGAAATGACTGATTATCACGGCAGCGGCCAGTCGGTGATGGAAATGAGCCATCGATCGCCGGTGTATGAAGCGATCATCCAGGAAGCGGAATCTCTGCTCAGACAGACGCTTCAGATTCCGGACAATTACAAGGTTCTGTTTGTGCAAGGCGGCGCCAGCAACCAGTTTTCGGCCGTCCCCCTGAATCTGATGACTGGATCAGGCAAAGCTGATTATGTCATTAGCGGACAGTTCTCCAAAAAGGCCTACCAGGAAGCCTGCCGCTTTGGCGATGTCCGTGTCATGGCGACCAGCGAGACGGACGGCTTCACCCACATCCCGTCTTTTGGCGCTCAGGATGTTCGTCAGGATGCCGACTATGTACACATCTGTTATAACAATACGATTTTTGGCACGCGGTTTTCCGAGATACCGGATACCGGCGATGTGCCGCTGGTCGCGGATATCTCGTCCTGCATCATGTCCGAGCCGCTCGACATTTCCAGATTCGGACTGCTGTATGCCGGGGCGCAGAAGAATATGGGCCCTGCCGGCCTGACCATCGTGATTGTCCGCGAAGATCTGATCGGCCGTGAAAATCCCATGACGCCGGTGATGCTCAGCTACAAAGTCGCTGCTGACAATGACAGCATGTTCAACACCCCGCCCACCTATGCTATCTATATCGCCAAGCTGGTGATGGAATGGGTCCGGGATGAAATCGGCGGCTTGGAGGCCATGGCCCGCATCAACCAGGCCAAAGCCCAGCGACTGTATGACGCGATTGAGCAGCTGCCGCTGTTCAAGGCGACGGCCAGACCTTCTGACCGTTCGATCATGAACGTGACGTTTGTCACCGGCGACAAGGCTATGGACGCCCGGTTCTGTCAGCAAGCCGACCAGGCTGGTCTGGTCAACCTCAAGGGGCACCGCAGTGTCGGCGGCATGCGGGCGTCGATCTATAACGCCATGCCGGAAGCGGGCGTGGACGCATTGATCAAGTTCATGAAGGAGTTCAAATAATGTATAAAATCAGAACACTGAATAAAATTGCGAGAATCGGCATGGAAAGCCTCGATCCTGAAAAGTACGAGGTGGGTGACGATCTGGAAAACCCGGATGCCATTCTTGTTCGCTCAGCTAACATGCTGGATATGGAATTTCCGCCGACCCTCAAGGCGATCAGCCGCGCCGGAGCCGGCGTCAACAACATTCCGATTGACCGCTGTTCCCAAGAGGGCATCGTCGTTTTCAACACACCCGGCGCCAATGCCAATGCCGTCAAGGAGTTGGCTGTGGCATCGCTGCTGCTGTCTTCCCGCAACATTGTGGGTGGCATCAATTGGGTGAAGAACCTCGAACTGAATGGCCAGGTAGCCAAAACCGTTGAAAAGAACAAAAGCCGCTATGCCGGCCCCGAATTATTTGGTAAGCGACTGGGTGTGCTGGGACTGGGTGCCGTCGGCACCATGGTTGCCAATACGGCTGCTGAACTGGGCATGCATGTCTACGGTTATGACCCGTATATTACAGTAGAACGCGCCTGGCTGCTGTCTAAAAGCGTGATTCGGGCTTCGGAGATCAACGAGATTTTCGAGTTTTGCGATTATCTGGCTCTGCATATGCCATCGACCCCGGAGACGCGGGACTTCATCAATGCCGATTCGCTCAAGTCCATGAAAGATGGCGTGCGCATCATCAATCTGTCGAGGGGTGATCTGGTCAACAACCAAGCCATGGCTGAAGCGTTGGAAAGCGGTAAGGTGGCTTGCTACCTGACTGACTTCCCGAACGAAGAAGTCCTGCAGATGAAAAACGTTATCGCGATTCCGCATCTCGGCGCTTCAACCCCCGAAAGCGAAGACAACTGCGCGATTATGGCTGTCGATGAAGTGGTGGATTACCTGGAAAACGGCAATATCAAGAACAGTGTCAACTTCCCGGATGTATCCAATCCCAAGGGCGGCGTTGAGAGCATCTGCATCATTCACGAGAACATCCCCAATATTCTGGCTCAGATTTCAACCGCGCTGTCCAATGAAAACATCAACATTGAAAATCTGTCCAGCCGGAGCAAAAAGGAATATGCCTACTCGGTTTTTGAGATTACGCAAAAATGCCCGCAAAAAACCGTTGACAAGCTGAAATGCATCCAGGGCGTCATCCGTGTCAACGTGATCAACAATCGCTGATCCGTCAGATTCAAGTCATTTGCATTAAACGATCATGACAAATCTTGACAAATGCTTGACAAAGCCGCATAATCAAATAACAGGATAATATTGTATCAATGTCCCGCGACAAGGCAAACCCGGAGAAATCCGGTGACGCAAAGCTAGAGGGCCTTCGCTTTTGCAAGAAAGCATGGCAGCCAGTTGCCGAAAGGGAGCAGCGTATTTGGATGCTGTCCCTGCCTGATCGGCAACGGACAGCATTTTTTGTTGTCCGCCCGTTGCAAAAAAGCAGGAAAGGGTGCACCACAAAATGAAGAAAAAAAAGAGAAGCGTATTCCTGATGGTATTTCTCTCCATGATTCTGCTGCTGCTGATTGCAGGAACAGGCATTATTGCTGCTTCGGCAAATGACGGAAATATTCTGGTCATGCAGCAGACTGAGGCCAGCCAGGCGATGCTGCTGAGCGGGCAGTCGGTCGGCATGCTGGCTGAAAAGGCACGTGTTGAAGAAATTATCACACTGATAGAAGAACAGGAGCTGTTAAGTCGAGGCAGTATGGACCTTGACCCGACGCCGACGCCCGAGCCAACCGTAACGCCGACACCTGAAGCCACACCGACACCTGAGGCCACGCCGACGCCGACGCCCTATCCTGTCGTAACCGACAACGCCGGTATCATTCAGGAAGGGATGCCTGTTGAAGATTTCACAGCGGATCAGACAACCTTCTATGTCCGGCGCAACGCGACCAATTGCCGCGAAGCACCGAGTACTGCCGCCAAGGTCGTTGCGACACTTAGCCAAGGCGACACAGTCTTGAGATTAGGTTATGGCCTCAACTGGTCGCAGATTCAGCTCAAAAGCGGACAGATCTGCTATGTCTACACCCCCCTGATCAGCGAAAGCTTCGTTGCTGTACCGACACCGACACCGACCCCCAAGCCTACAGCGACGCCGACTCCAAAGCCGACCGCTGAACCGACACCCAAACCGACTGCTACACCAACCCCCAAACCGACTGCAGCACCGACGCCCCAACCGACAGCCGAACCCACACCCAAGCCAACCGCGACGCCGGCGCCCGAGCCTGATCCAGCACCAGAATCCGGATTGAGCGCGGCGCAGAAGCAAGCGATTGTTGACCTGTCCTACGATTTGCTCGGAACCCCATATGTTTATGCCAGCATGGACCCGTCGGTTGGTCTTGACTGCTCGGGTTTCACATCCTACGTCTACAAGACTGTGCTCGGCATGAGAATTCCCAGAATTTCCTATGACCAGGCCAAGTACGGCGTTGCGGTCAGCCTGTCGGACATTGAGATCGGCGATGTCATGTGCTTTGACTGGTCGCGCAACGATGGCATAACCGACCATGTCGGAATCTATGTCGGCAATGGCAAGTATATTCATTCATCCACATCAGCCGGCGGCGTTATAGAATCCAATGCCTACTCAAGCTGGCTGCCGATTGTCACCATACGACGCTTTGTCTATTAAGACAACTACAGCACCAATGGATCAACAGATTAGCATTTGAACGCAGGAGATCCCACCAGGGATCTCCTGCGTCTATTCGGGGCTTGCAATGTGACCAGGGCTTTTTTGAGGGTCAAACCGGGATGAAAACACGACTCAATCACTGTCGGCAACAATTCGCCGGTTAAATATTTATGGGTTCTGAATCGATTGATGCTCAGGCATATGCCGGCTGCATACCAGCGGTGCCGGCTTGAACAGGCATTCTGCGGCAGCTTTGCTTCTGGCCACAATTTCCCGAAAGCGGTGGTAGCGGCGGAAGGCATACTGCCGATGGTCGCTTGATACACAGCGAACGGCAAGCCCGGTCTTATGAGCGATATAGGCTGTCCTGACCAGGTGAAATTGCTGTGTTGTAACGATAACGCTTCTCATGCCGAAAACCTGACTGGCCCGGATCACCGTTTGGTAGGTGTCAAAACCTGCCGGGTCCTCTATAATCTGCTTAGTCGGAACCCCTTCACAGATCAGGTACGATTTCATGACGGACAGCTCGTCATAGGCTGGAGTACCGCTGTCACCGGAGATCAGGATCGGAAGCGAAGGGTTTGCCTGCCAGATCTGGACCGCTTCGTCCAGGCGATCCTTCAGCATATCGCCTGGCGTCCCGTCCGGATTGTAGGGTGCGCCCGGCACCAGAATGCAGTCATACGGGCCATGACCGGCCGTATCCTGATAGCGGTTGCCGAGAAAGGTAACACGCCGATCGATCAGCAGCAGAATGAACAGGCCGACCAGGGTCATGGCCAGCAGCAAGACGCTCAGGGTCCAGGCGATCTGCCGCAGCTTCATGGGCGGGTATCCGCGGTATGGTCTGGGTCGATCTGAATGGTCCATCAGTTCATTCACCTTACGCATTTTGTTTGACTTAACTCTAATGTTTAGCTAGAATAATATCATATTACTAAACTTTCGTGTGGTTCTCCACCGAAACGGCAAAGTAGCCGAAAGGCTGTGACGCAAAGCTATAGGGCCTAAACGTTATGCATGGTCGCCAGCTACCGAAGAAGGAGGTTTTTTATTGCCATGATTTCAAAATTACTCATCCGAAACGCGGGAAGGACTGCCCTGAATAAAAGGCGGTTTCTAATCGCTGTCAGCATGCTGACAGCTCTGTCCCTGTTGATTGCCGGCTGTGCGGGAGCAGGTGGCTTAGCGCCTGATCCAACCGTGCCGCCAACAGCCCAAACTGATTTGAAGACCGCAGATACCGTCAGTGCCGCACCGGTTACTGAGAGTTATACGATGTCGATTGATGTCAATCCGAGCATACAGCTGACGGTTGTTGAAGGCCTCGTGACGACTTGTGCCGCGTTCAATGACGAGGCGGAACTGATTATTCTGGCGGCGTCTGTCATTGGTCTGACTCCGGAAGCAGCCGTTGAGGCGATCATCGCTGAACTTGCTCAAGGCGGCTACCTCGGAGATGAGGAACTTGATCCCCAGTTGATTGTGACCGTATCTAATGACGGCCAGGTCAGCGAAGAGACCATCGAATCGCTCAAGGACAGCGCCGAGCAGGCGCTTGAGGCCCAGGGTGCCGACTGCAAGGTCAACACGGCATATGTATCCGCAGCTTTTGCTCAAGAGGCCGCAGACGCTGATCTGACAGTTGGTCGGTACATGTTGTACAAGGCGATCGCCAAAAGCCAGGAAATGACACTGGATGCTGTGATCGAAGAATATGGCAATCTCAAAATCGGAGAGCTTCTGGGCATGTTCGAAGACGCCAAAGCCATCTTCAAGGAATACAACAAGACCGCGGAACTGGACGAGGATCTCGAAGGCCTGACACCCGAGCAGCTTGAGATTATCGGGCCGGCACTGGATGCATTCCATGCAGAAATGAAAGCGGCGAATAACGCATTTCATCAGGCTTTTGCCGTGATCAAGCAGGAAACCCGGCAGAGCCTGACCGAACTGAAGGTCCAGTATCGTCACCAGGACAAGGACGGCTACAAAGAGCAGGCCGATTCTATCCGCCAGAACATGCTGGCACAGCGCCGTGCGGCGATCGTCGCGATGAAGGCGGCTATCCGGACGGCCAAGCAGAACTTCTATGCGGCTGTTGCCGCCATGGATCTGCCGGAAGATGTCCTGGCACGCTTCATCGAGCAGGAAGCGGACGAAATGGCTGAAGACGAGCCAGATGAGCTGGAAGGTCTCCTCGATAATCTGGCACAAGAGCCGGAAGATGACGATGAAGAGGAAGACGAAGACGAAGACGAAGACAAAAACGGCGATGAAGATGATGAAGACGGGGAGGGAAAACCGTTCGAAAAAGTCAACCAGGGAAAAGCAAACGGCAAGGATGCCAAGCAGACAGACATTGAAGACGATGAAGAAGACGACGAACAAGTCAACGAATAGTCATCCGATCCGTCCGAAAGTGAAAACAGCAGGCTGCCGATCTCTGATCGGCAGCCTGCTGTCCTTTGATGCGCCAGTTGAAGGGTTGGACGATCTGCCCGCGTGTGTGATTCTTTTTGATCAGAACAGCTTCTCAGGTTGCCTGATCTGCTCAGGCGTCAGTTTCTGGATGCAGTCCCAATGCTCAGCGAGCTTGCCGTCCTTCAAACGGTAGACGTCGAAGACGAGCGCTTCGTTGACACCGGGTTCCAGTACAGCATGGTTGTGGCTGATGACGACATCGCCGTCTTCGTAGATGTGCTTGATATGAAGGTGCATGTTGTCAAAGCCGCCGGTGAATTTTTTGGCGAACTCGATGAAGCCGTCTCGGCCTTGGGCGACAGTGGGGTTGTGCTGGATATAGTCTTCCCGCATGTACTGGGGAATCAGATCCAGTTGCTTGTTGTTGAATACCTCTTCAGTGAACTTGATGACAATGTCTTTGTTGCTCATGGGGGCCTCCTTGCAGTCTGTTGACCAGTGCATGTATTTTATCTTAATAACCGGAGATTGGCCAGCCGAATGGCAGGCCTTTGGATTATGATCAGTTCGATGGTTTGGTAGCGAAGCGCTTGGATAATCAAGACAATCAGCAGAATCGTCAGGCTTGCCATCAGCAATCCCTGCGCCAGCTGGATCCATCCGATTGCCGCGGTGATGGCATATTGCTGCTGGATCGACTCGACCGGACCCGACAACCACCTGACCATCCCGCCGGCGGCAAGTCTGGCCAATTGAATCACTAGAAACCCAATGCCGCAGCTGAAGGCTTGAGCGGCATGAATCAAAATAAATCGGCTGTTTTTTTCCAGCAGCCAAAGCAGCAGCGGCAATGCCCAGGCGCCATAGGTCAGATAGGGGATCCAGGCCAGAATGGCGACAGATGCATAAGCCAGCGCTGCCGCAACCCCGGCATCAAGACTTGAAAAGGATGTTTCGTGCCGATAGTCTGTTAACATGGTATACGAAGTCTCCTGTTGGGACGCGATTGTATAACTGGATTATAATACAAATCGAGGCACCTCGATAGTTATCAACAGATAATCTGTGAAATCCATTTTTATTGCAAAGCCGAAATTTGGTTGTCATCTGTTGTCATGCCATAGTATTAGTAATATAATGAAAACCAAATAAACCGTAAGGAGAGTTTCTATGTTTGATTCAGTACAGGTACAAAAAGGCAAACCGATCGCAATTCTCATGTACATCATTCCTATTCTGTTCTTCCTGCCACTCGTGGCTGAGGACTATAAGAACGAGTATGGGAAATTTCATGCCAATCAGGCTCTGCTGCTCCTGATTGCCGGCGTCGTCCTGCAGATTGTTTCAGCTATCCTGGCTTTCACCATTATCATCCCGTTGCTCTGTTGGGCTGCGTACATTGTTCTGGTCGTTTTGGGTATTATTGCCGCAAACAAAGGAACCAATACGCCGTTCCCGGTTATTGGAGCGATCAAACTGATCAGCTGAAACCATTTCGGATAAGACGGCCCTGACTGAATGGCAGTCAGGGCCTTTTCTTTTGGCTGAATCGATTTCGCGTGACAATCAAAGCCTGCCTTGTGATAAGATATTAACCGGCGGGTTGTTGTTCCTGGCCGTATTTTGAGTTGACTTAGAGGTTTGGCATGTTTGTTTCACTGGCTATCATTATCCTGCTGGGGTTTGCCTTCCGAGGCATCATGACCCGCTTGAAACTGCCCGGATTGCTGGGCTTTCTGCTGGCAGGCCTTTTGCTGGGTCCTTTCGTGCTTGACTTGATTTCGCCGGACCTGCTGGATGGATCGGCTGTGCTGAGAAAGATCGCCCTGGTGGTCATTCTGATTCGGGCCGGTCTTGCGATCGATATTCGAGATCTCAAGCGAGTTGGTCGGCCGGCAATCCTGCTGGGATTTGTACCGGCAGTCCTGGAAATTGCCATTGCTCTGGTGACCGGTCCGCTGGTTTTCGGGTTTTCGCTGATGGATTCCGCCTTGCTGGGCTGCGCACTGGCGGCAGTATCGCCGGCTGTCGTGATTCCCGGTATCCTTCGCTTGATGGAAAGCGCCGATGCAAAGCGCAAGCAGCTGCTGCAGATGGTCATGGCCGGCGCGACCGTGGACAATGTCGTTGTTGTCACAATCTTTTCAGTTCTGCTGACAATCTCTGCCGGCGGCGAAATCGGACTGGGCAGTGTTCTGGATATCCCGATAGCAGTTCTGACCGGCGTGCTAGCCGGCGCAGGCATCGGCTTGCTGGCCTGTTTGACCTTTCGAAAAATCCAGATGCGTGATACGGTCAAGGCCGTGATTATCTTGGGGATCGCTTTTTTTGTTGTCGGTCTGGAAGAGCTGCTTGCCGGTATCCTGCCGTTTTCCAGCTTGCTGGCTGTAGTCGCCCTGGCTTCGATCATCAACGCCCGGATGGATGTTTTGGCTAGAAGACTGTCCGGCAAATTCGCCAAAGTCTGGATTGGTGCTGAAATGGTGTTGTTTGTGCTGGTCGGTGCGATGGTGGATGTCTGCCAGGTCGCAAGCAACGGTCCGGGTGCGCTGCTTGTCATTGCCGCAGCCCTTCTGATGAGATGGTTAGGTGTGGCAGTCAGCACGTTGAAAACACCGCTGTCTGCGAGCGATCGCCTGTTTTCCGGACTGGCCAACACGCCTAAGGCTTCCTTGCAGGCGGTGCTGGGCGCGCTGCCGCTGACGGCGGGCCTGGCCAGCGGACCGATCATCCTGTCAGTCTGCGTCTTATCGATTGTCCTGCTGGCGCCGGCAGGTGCCATTGCGATGGACGTTTATGGTCAAAAATTGCTTCGGCGGGACCGGGAACTTATTGGACAGAAAGGACGTCCAACATGACAAGCATTCAGTTTTGCAATCTCGGCCGAATCGGCTACCAGGAGGCCTTAGACCTCCAGGATAAATTGGTCTGGCTGCGCCAGCAAGACAAAATCCCGGACACCGTGCTGCTTTTGGAGCATCCGCCGGTCCTGACCCTAGGGGTTCGCGGTCAGTACAGCAACATCTATCTGGACGAAAAGGCACTGGCCGAACAGGGCGTCGAAATTTTTGAAATCAATCGTGGCGGAGATGTGACGTATCACGGACCAGGACAGCTGGTGGCTTATCCGATCGTCAAGATTTTGACGTTCGATGGCGGTATCCGGCGTTTTGTCGCAGCCCTGGAAGATGCCGTGATGGACATGCTCAGCAGATTTTACGGTATATGCTCCGAAGCCAAGAGCGGCAAGATGACCGGCGTCTGGGTCAATGACGCGAAAATTGCAGCATTCGGCATTGCTGTCCGGCATGGTGTCAGCATGCATGGCCTGGCCTATAACATCAACACGAACCTGAAACACTTCGACTGGATTAATCCATGCGGCCTGTCCAAGGGGGTTACCTCGTTGGAAAGGGAGGTCGGCCGAACCATTGACTTTGAATTAGCTACCGAACAGTTGAGATCCTGCCTGGCAAAAAGCCTGGACAGATCCGCTGATGAAATATCGAAAGACCATCTGTTTGAGATGGTTGAAGGAGATCAGATATGACTGGCAAGAAGGATCCGAAACCCAAGCTTCCAGCTAGAAAACCTGCCTGGCTCAAGGCTGTGCCGATGAAAGGCGAAACGGCAATCGCCACTGAAAAGCTGGCGAACGAGCTCAAGCTTCATACCGTTTGTCAGGAAGCTGGCTGCCCCAACCGGGGAGAATGCTTCGGCCACTCGTCTGCAGCCTTCCTGATCATGGGCACCATCTGCAGCCGCAACTGTACCTTCTGTCAGGTGGAAAAGGGCAGGCCTACACCGCTGGATCCGGACGAACCTGAACACTTGGCAAGAGCCGTCAAGACGTTAGGACTAAAGCATGTCGTGGTGACATCAGTCACCCGTGACGACCTGCCCGACGGCGGGGCGGCGCACTTTGCGGCAGTGATCAAGGCCATCCGTGACCTAGCTGGCGACAACAAGCCGGTGGTGGAAGTTCTGATCCCTGATTTTCAAGGGGACGAAGCCGCGCTGAAAACGGTTGTCGACCAGAAGCCGGATATTTTAAATCATAATATTGAAACAGTTCCGCGTCTTTATCCAACGGTCCGCCCGATGGCGATCTATAACCGATCGCTTGAATTATTGAAACGGGCGCATCTAATGGATCCGGACATTACAATCAAGTCCGGACTGATGGTCGGACTCGGGGAGACTGAAACCGAAGTCCGCGGGGTGCTGGAGGACCTACACAGGCATCACTGCACCATGTTAACGATTGGCCAGTATCTGGCGCCTTCCAACCGGCATATCCCGGTCGAGGAATATATTGAACCTCGAACATTTGAACGGTACCGAGCACTGGCCGAGTCAATCGGCTTTAGAGCTGTCGCCAGCGCGCCGCTGGTACGCAGCTCCTATGGAGCCGAAATGCTCTATCAACAAAGGGGGACCTGACATGATCTTGATTGTCTGCTACTCGCGATCGGGAAACACCGAAAAACTGGCAAGGATCATTGCCGGCCGACTCAAAGCCGACCTTCGCCTGATCGAAGATCTAAGACCGCGAAAGGGGCTTTTTGCCTTCATTCGTTCAGGATTTGAAAGCGTGACCGAGAAGGTCATCAAAATCCGGCCGCTGGATCCGCCTGTGAACCTGGATGATTATGAGCTTGTTCTGGTGATGGGTCCTGTTTGGGCCGGGTCGCTTGACAGTCCGCTGCGAAGCTATTTAACCGAGGTCGGATCTGAGCTCGGCCAGTATGCCCAGATCATGACCTGTAGTGATCCGAAGAACACCTATGAGAAAGCCTTTGAACAAGCAGCAGCGCTGGTTGGCAAACCGGCAGTCTTCAGCAAGGCAATTTGTTCAAAACCGGCAGGATTTGCTGAACAAGGCGAGGCGCTGGCCGACGATATTGTACTCAGGCTTGAAACCTGAATGCTTTGTCTGGCACTGCGGGCGTAACTATGCTATACAATTAATCATAATGCTGCAATTGTTAACCGATGACGAATGTGGCTTGAAAAAGGAGAGGTAATTGTGATTAAAAGAGCTCAGGATCTGAAAACGGAAATCCGTGAACACATGCGCGGCGGCGGCGGACAAGTTGAGATCGTTCACCTGCTGGAGCCCGGCGACTATAACGGACAGGCACGGCTCTGTGCAAAAATTACTCTGAACAAGGGCTGTTCGATCGGATTCCATGACCATGTGGGTGAAGAGGAAATCTTCTATCTCCTGTCGGGCGAGGCGGTTGTCACCGAAGGGCCTGACAGGACAGAGCGTCCGTTGAGAGCCGGTGATGTCGCTGTAACCGTCTCAGGACAGGGCCATGCCATTCGCAATGACAACGAGCAGCCGGTCGTGCTGGTTGCACTGATTTTACTGACACCTGAACTCGCCTGAAAGCCTTCTGGCCGATTCTGATCAATAACCCATTCATCCCAAAAGGAGAAGACGCATGCCAAGCAGCAAACCAAAACTCAAAGAGCAGATCGAGCAGCGTATTCAAAAAAATCGTCTGGCCATCATGGCTTTTGTCCTGCCAGCGGCGATCCTTCTGATCAGCTATCTGATCAGAGGCGTGTTTCCAATCGGCAATCGGGACATCCTGACAATTGACCTCTATCACCAATACGCGCCATTTCTGGCCGAACTCCAGCGCAAGCTGTCAACCGGGGGCAGCCTCCTGTACACCTGGGCAGGCGGACTGGGGACGAATTTCTGGGCGCTGTACGCCTATTATCTGGCCAGTCCGCTCAATATAATTCTGGTGCTCTTTCCGGCGTCCTGGCTGACCGAGGCGGTCCTGACGCTGACGCTAATCAAGATCGGCCTGTGCAGTGCCTTTTTCTTTGTTTATCTGCGCGGCATGTACAAAAAAGAGAACCTGCAGATGGTCGCCGTCTCCATGTTCTATGCGCTGTCCGCCTATGCACTGGCTTATTCCTGGGACATCATGTGGCTTGACGGCCTCTTCATGCTCCCGTTGCTGATGCTCGGCCTTAACCGGCTGGTCAAGGAGGGCAGGTGGCTGCTCTACTGTCTTAGCGTAGCCTATATCCTGTACAGCAATTATTACATCGCTTTTTTCATCGTACTGTTCACCATCCTGTATTTCCCGGTTGTCATGATCTCCAGCCTGAAGATCCGGCAGGGCATGCAGATTCTCAAGGCGATCGGCCGGTTCATCGCCTATTCGGTATTGGGTGCGGCATTGTCAGCCGTTTTGTCCCTGCCGACCTATTTCTCGCTGCAACTGACTTCGGCGGCCGATGACTCGTTCCCGAGATCAATCACCCATTATTTTGACCTTTTCGATTATATCGGGCAGCATTTCATGCTGGTGTCGCCAACCATCCGCAGCGGCATGCCGAACATGTATGCCGGCGTCCTGGCTATGCTGTTGATTCCGATTTATTTTCTAGCCAGGTCGATCCCGTTAAAACAGAAAGTCATGAACCTCGCGCTGATCCTGGTCATGATCCTGAGCTTCAACATCAATGTCCTCAATTTCATATGGCACGGTTTCCACTTCCCCAATCAGCTGCCCTACCGCAATTCATTCGTCTATATTTTCCTGATTCTGACGCTGGCCTACCCAGCACTCAGGCGCATCCATGAGTTTTCCGGCAAACAGATCGGTACAATCGCCTTGAGCGGCGTCGGGCTGGTGCTTCTCGCCCAGAAACTCAATGATGAACCGATGGAAATCCAGACGCTTTATGTAACCATTATCTTTATTGCACTGTACGCGATCGTGCTGACCATCGATCGATTCCGCAAAATCCGCAAGGCGGATCTTGCGATCGCCCTGATGATTGTCGTCATTGCGGAGTTGACGCTGAACACGATCCTGACTGTTCACCGGATCGACACCACGGAGTACTATTCGACCCGGGAAGGATACCTGGCCGGACAGGAAGTCGAGGATATCCGCGATGCTGTTGCCGATTTGTCGGATGACGGCGATGTCTTTTTCCGCATGGAATCCATACCGCCCAAGACCATCAACGACGGATTCATGTACGGTTATAATGGTCTGTCAATCTTTGCGTCGACCATGGCGATGAAACCTGTCTCGTTCTTCGAAAATATGGGGTATCACTCTAACTCCATCAACAGCTACAAATATGAGAGTTCAACCATTCTCAATGACGCGCTATTCGGCATTAAATACCTGATCCGGCGCTCCGGAAACACCAATGACACGCTTCGAGAAAAGATTATCAGCACAGACAACATCGAAGTCTATGAGAATCCCTATGCCCTGTCTGTCGGCTACGCCGGCACCAATGATCTGCTGGACTGGTACAGTGAGGTCGGCAATCCCTTCGAAGCCCAGAATACCCTGGTCAATGCTCTGACCGGCAGCGAGTCGGATGTCTTCTATGAACTGGGTCGAGAGGTCTTGCAGGAAGACAACATGACCGTGACCAATTCATCCACCCATTATTACAGCTTCAAGCGGACCAATACCGGTCAGGAATCTTCGACGGTTGTCAGCATTGACAACGATGAAGACCGGCATGTCTACCTGTATTTCCAGACCGCGCCCAACAAGCCCAGCCGGGGATACGTCATGGTCGGAGAAACCCGGATTGATTTCAATGCCCGGCGCTCCACGCTGGTTGAAGTCGGTTATGTCGAAGCCGGCACGCCAATTGAGCTGAACGTATTCTATTCATCGAGTGCCGATACGTCCGGCATGTTCCAGCTCTATGCCTTTGCTTTGGATATGGATGTGTTTGAAGACGCTGTTCAGGCGATTGGCCAGCAGCAGGTCACGGTCAGCAAGATCACGGACCGTACCATTGAGGGCTTGGTGACCGCTCGTAAAGACAGTATCGTCATGATGACCATCCCATACGACAAGGGCTGGACCGTCACGGTCGACGGACAGAAGGTTGACACACTGGCAATCGACAAGGCTTTGGTTGGTTTTCCGGTATCCGCCGGTACGCACCAGATCCGGCTCAGCTATCTGCCGCCATGGTTTTTGGCCGGCGTCGCGATCAGCGCAGGAGCCCTGCTGATTCTGATCATTATCCTGATGCCCGGCAGCAAGAAGAAAAAGGGCGGAAAGCGTCCGGACGTTCGCGAGATCACCCTCGAGCGACCGCCTGAGGAAACACCAATTCAGGATGAACTGCCAAAACAAGGTGCTGAACCAGATGGAACCGAGAATGACGGGTCTGAAGGGTAGTCAGGAAATGCACCATAATGGGAACATATGTCACAGTTGACTGCGGTTTTTGGTGATATCATGGTTTTATAGACAAAAAAACATGTTCAAAAACAAGGAGGTTCTCTTATGTTGAAAGTTTCATACTATCGTTGCAGTGAATGCGGAAATCTGGTCGAACTCGTCAACGACGGCGGCGGCGAACTAGTTTGCTGCGGCCAGCCGATGAAATTACTGGAGCCCAACACCGTTGATGCTGCCCAGGAGAAACATGTTCCGGTCGGCACACGCAATGGCAGCAAGCTCCATGTCGCTGTCGGCAGCGTCCCGCACCCGATGACAGAAGAGCATCTGATCCAGTGGGTGAGCGTGGTACAAGGCAATAAGATTCAACGTGCTGCGCTGAAGCCAGGAGACGAACCCGCCGCTGAATTCGTGATTGCTGAAGGCCCTGTCGAGATTTACGAATACTGCAACCTCCACGGCTTGTGGAAGAGTGAGATTGTCTAGGCAATCTTTGGTTATTCATCAAAAAGGCAATGCCGCCCACCATGGCGGCATTGCCTTTTTGATTGACAAAACGAATGATATTAACTAAAATATATACAATAGTGTTACTAAACAGGATCACTACAAGGAGGCGATGAGTTGTCGGTTTTGGAAAATCTTTGTGCTACCGGACTCACCCGGCATGAGGCACAACTGTATATCCTGCTCTCGAGCGAAGGGCTAATGACGGGCTATGAAGCCTCCAAGCAGTCTGGCATCTCCAGATCCAATGCCTATCTTGCGCTGGCCGGTCTGGTCAGCAAAGGCGCCGCCATGAGCATCGACGGCGAAGCGACGCGCTATGCCGCCCTTCCGGTTCAGGAATTTTGTGACAACAACCGACGCCACTTCGAGCGGATCCTGGATGAAATTCAAACGGATATGCCGGCTCAAAGTGAAATGGTCGAACCCTTTCTGACGATTCGCGGCAAAGTTCATATCCTGGACAAGATCAGGAATCTGATCAGCCAGACTGAACAGCGCATCTACCTGTCACTCGCATCGGCCGAACTGCAGATGATCCTGCCGGATTTGTCGGCCTTGATCCGGCAAGGGAAAAAAGTCGTCCTGATCACGTCAGCGCCGGTTGACCTGCCGGGTGCTACCGTCTATCTGGCTGATAAAAAACCCGGCCAGATTCGAATGATCGCAGACTCAAGCAAGGTGCTGACTGGCGATTTGACCGCTCGTGAGCACGAGTCATCCTGTTTATATACGCAACACAAGGCTGTAGTCAGTCTTGTTAAGGAATCAATGATTAATGAAATCAGCCTGATCAAGCTGGATATCCAAGCCAGTTGATGTCTGAGCCAAAGGAGGACCAACACATGACGACCCAGATGGAGCCCACAAACCCGGCTTTTTTCGGCCAAAGCAACCCCACAGAGCTGCTCAAGCAGTTCGGCTCGCCGCTTTATGTCTATAATGAGGACATTTTGAGAGCGCGCTGCCGGGAAATGCAATCGATTGTGGATTATCCGAACTTTACGGCAAATTATTCCATTAAAGCCAACTCCAATTTGAACCTGCTTAAAATAGCCGGCGAAGAGGGCATGTATGCCGACGCGATGTCGCCTGGCGAAATCATTTTCCTGGAAAAGGCAGGCTTTAGCCCAGACAAGATTTTTTTCGTGCCCAACAATGTTTCCGCTGAGGAATTGAAGTTTGCGCTGGAGCATAACGTTCTGACCAGCCTCGATTCACTCGCCCAGTTGGAGCTGATGGGACAGGTCGGGCCTGGCAGCAAGGTAGCCATCCGCATCAATCCGGGCGTCGGTGCCGGGCATCACGAAAAAGTCGTGACCGGCGGCAAGAAGACCAAATTTGGCATTTCTATTGACCATCTGGATGAAGCCAAGGCGATTGCGCGCAAGTACCAACTGACAATTGTTGGCGTCAACCAGCATATCGGATCCTTGTTCATGGAAGCGGCACCGTATTTGCAAGCGGCCGAGAATTTTCTTGAAGTCGCCAGGGGTTTTTCAGATCTTGAACTGATTGATTTCGGCGGCGGATTCGGCATACCGTATCACAAGCTGGATGGCCAGGAACGATTGAACCTTGACCAACTGCGGCAAGGTCTGACCCGGCTGGTCCAGGATTTCGTCAGGGATTACGGCAGAGATGTCGTCTTCAAGAGCGAACCGGGCCGTTATGTGGTGGGGGAGTGCGGCACACTGCTCGGCACTGTTCACGCGACCAAGACCAACAATGGCAATCAGTATGCCGGTACCGATATCGGCTTCAATATACTCGCCCGTCCTGTCATGTATGAATCCTGGCATGATCTTCAGGTCTATCGGAACGGCAAGCTGCTGGACGATGACACGGCTGAACCGGTTACTGTTGTCGGCAATATCTGCGAGAGCGGGGACATCGTCGCCAAAGACAGAGAACTGCCGGCTATCCAGATCGGCGATTCAATTGCCGTCCTGGATGCTGGCGCCTATGGCTATGCCATGAGCTCCAACTATAACAACCGCATGCGCCCGGCTGAGGTTCTGATCAACAGCCGCGGCAAACCTGTGCTGATCCGCCGTCGAGACACCATCGAGGATTTGCTGCGTGGATTCGATGTTTGACAAGCCAGTCGATTGAACCGTTTTTTGGAATGTGCTATGCTTTCTCAAAAGCAATGGAGGATCCAGATATGACAAACAAACGTTCAGGATACATCAGTTGGGATGAATACTTCATGGGCATTGCGCTATTATCGGCCAAACGCAGCAAGGATCCCAGCACACAGGTCGGCGCCTGCATCGTCAGCTCAGACCACAAGATTGTTTCAGTCGGCTATAACGGTATGCCTATCGGCTGCAGTGATGATGACTTCCCATGGGACAGGGAAGGCGATCTGTTGCAAACCAAGTATCCTTATGTCTGCCACGCTGAGTTGAACGCCATCCTGAATAATATCGGCGTCAAATTGACGGGCTGCTCGATCTATACGCCTTTGTTTCCCTGCAATGAATGCTGCAAGGCCATCATTCAGTCCGGCATCAAGGATGTTGTCTTTCTGTCAGACAAATATGCGGAAACGGACAGCGTCAAGGCTTCCAAGAAAATGATGGATCATGCTGGCGTCCAATACCGCCAGATCGAGACACACCTTGGCACATTGACATTGTCGTTTGATGCCTCAGATGTGTAGCATAATCCACACCATATAATCATTCTATGACCTTAAAACGCCGCAACAGCGGCGTTTTTCTTTGTAACATAATCATAACAAACGATTGTTCGATTTGCTGTTGACTGGATCAGAGGTGTCTGTTATTCTTGAAACAGAACAAATGTTTTATTGCGGAGGACAATCAATATGCCAGCAGCCAACCTGTTTTTAATCATAGCCCTGATCTTAATCGCAGCCGCTTCAGCTCAAATGCTGAACAGTTATCGAAAAGCCGAGCAGGAGGCCTGCAGGAAGCTGGCCATGCTTCGCGAACCGATACCCGGACAACCGATGCCCAGGCGTTCAAAACAACATCTGGCGCAGTCGGTTGATCGATCCTTCCAAGCCAGGCGTGAGTCTGATGCTTACGGGTTTATGCTGGTTGGGCAAAAGCGTTCTAGCTGTTCAGTCCATACGTTGCATTATGAATTACCAGCCGGGTTAAAAGCCTCGGCCGACATGGAGCAGGAGAATCGTGATGAAATGACCTGTGCGTCATGAACTTGCATGATTGATAGACCCAAGATCTTCCAGAGATGGGAGATCTTTTTGATTCCTGTAACGTTTGTTTAAGCTTTAGGCTGATCATCTTTGCTATAATTATGCCAAGGAGTGTGAGCCTATGCCAGACCGTGTCGCGAACCTAGCCAATCGATTGATTGCGGATCAATTGGATCCGGTGCCCCGCCAACTCTTGATGACCAGGGTACTGGGTATGCCTGGGGATGATCCCGAGGTGCTGAGAGTTCATCAGGAAGCGTTGGATCATTCTGTTCAAATCCGAAGCTTGCTGGGCAAGCAAAAGGACGATGGCAGCTTCGGTCGCTTCAACTTGATCATTGACCATGACAAATTGAGTGGCGGTGCCAATGAAATGGCGCTTTACCGTGCACAGTCGCTGGGCCTCGCCAATGATCACCCGATGATGACAGCGCTGCGGCATTATCTGGAGAACCAGCTGGATGCGCTTAAAACCCGAAAAGAACAGCCGACCGATCGATGGCCATGGGCATCTCGCCTGGTGCTGTCTGCGCTTCTGTCTGAACTGGGCAGCCAGCATCCGGACATAGCCGAGCTACGCGAGATTTGGAAACGGGTCGTTGAGAAAAATTTCGGAAATCTGCCTGAAATGCTCAATGGCCAGACCGAACCAACGATTGACTTTTTCGATGGACATGATCATATGTGGCCAGCCGAGTGGCGGCAATTGAAGTTTTCAATATATCAATTGGTCTTACTGGCCGATCACCTGCCTTTTGAGCTTGAGAAGAAGATGATGCAATACTTGTTTGAATACGCCAGGGGCATTTTCCCGGTCAGCATTCGTTCCATGCGCTACCATCCGCTTGTGTTTGAATCCAGGGAGACGCTCAGATATGTTCAGTCAATTGAAATTCTCAACCGCTTTTCGGCATCTTCGCCTTATCTGCTCAAAGCCGGCGAGTGGCTGTGGGAGCAGCTTGGCCAGAACGGGCTGTGGGATCTCGGACCGAACGCGATTAAGGATCCTCAGCTGCCACTATCGGATAGTTGGAAATCGATTGCAACCAGACAAAAGGACTGCACAGTCAGGATGCTGCTGATCCTCTCGAATATCCAGTTGAGCTGTGACCTGTACCAGTCGGTTTGTCATACGATCTGAATCAATTTGCCTGATCAATTGATCTCCGGTAAGGGCTTATGCTATCATAAGTAGAACGATTGTTTGTTTCACCATATTTGTTGAATTGAAGGTTTGCAGTTTGATTGTATTAGGCATTGATCCAGGATACGCCATTACGGGATACGGCGTTGTCGACTACCAGAGAAACCGCTTCAAGTGCCTGGCATACGGGACGATATCCACCAAACCCGCGATGCCTTTTGAAAAGCGGCTGTTGAGTATATCCCAAGAACTGGAACTGCTGATCAGCCAGCACTGTCCGGCGGTTATGGCGGTTGAAGAGCTGTTTTTCAGTCGAAACACCACAACGGCCATGGGAGCCGCTCAAGGTCGCGGAGTTGCCCTGGTCAGCGGGGCAAGAGCCGGTTTGCCGGTCTATGAGTATACGCCGATGCAGGTCAAGCTGGCTGTTACCGGTTACGGCCGTGCCCAGAAGATGCAGGTTCAGCAGATGGTCAAGGTTTTGCTGAATCTGGATAAAATCCCAAAACCGGATGATGCTGCGGATGCATTGGCGGTCGCGATTTGTCATGCGCACAGCGGTCACAATGCTAATGCCCTGGCGCGGGGAGGATACCAGTAGTTATGTATGAGTACATCAAGGGACAGATTGTCTCCCGGCAAATTGACAGCCTTGTGATTGAGAATCAGGGCATCGGATACAAAATTCTGGCCGCACCAGAATTGATCGAGCGCTTCGGAGCGCGGGGCGAATCGGCTATGATTCATACGCACCTGTATGTTCGTGAAGATGTCATGAGCTTGTACGGCTTTCCAACAACTGAGGAGCTTCGGTTGTTTGACCTGCTCCTGGGTGTCAGCGGCATCGGCCCCAAAGTCGCCAGCGCCATAGTCGGTGCCATGCCGCCCAATCGCTTTGCCCTGGCCGTCATGACCAGCGACATCAAGTCGCTGACACAGATCCGCGGCATCGGCCGAAAGGGTGCTGAACGGCTGGTCCTTGAACTCAAGGACAAACTCAAGGGTTCCGAACTGCCTCAGGCTGCGGAACAGGGCGATCTGCCTGTCAGCGAATCCTCGTCAATCCAGGTCGAGGCGATCAATGCCCTGATGGTGCTTGGCTATACCAGCACGCAATCAGCTGAGGCTGTCGGCGCTGTTTTGAAATCGGGTCAAAGCCTTGAAGACACAGTCAAGCTGGCTTTAAGAAAGCTTTTCTAAGCGAGTCGGAGGATTTGAATGTATTTTGACGACTATGAAGAAAAAGACCGGCTGGTCGGCCGCGAACGCAGCACGGAAGACGTCGATGAGGTCGGTTTAAGACCGACGCAGTGGGCAGAGTACTTTGGCCAGGTAAAGGTCAAGGACAATCTTAAGGTCTTCATTGAGGCTGCGAGACAGCGCGACGAAGCACTGGATCATGTCTTGCTGTATGGGCCGCCCGGGCTGGGCAAAACTACGCTGGCCGGCATCATTGCCAATGAGCTGGGTGTCAATCTGCGCATCACGACTGGACCTGCCATTGAAAAACCCGGTGATCTGGCGGCCATCCTGACCAATCTGACGGACCGGGATGTATTGTTTATCGACGAAATTCACAGGCTGAACCGAAGTGTCGAGGAGATTCTGTATCCGGCTATGGAAGACTATGCGCTGGACATCATGATCGGCAAGGGGCCGAGCGCGCGCTCGATCCGGCTGGACCTGCCCAAATTCACCCTGATCGGCGCGACGACGCGGGCGGGTCTGCTGACCGCACCGTTACGTGACCGCTTCGGCATGATCAACCGTCTTGAAATCTATTCGCCGGAAGAGATCAGTCAGATCATCCAGCGCGATGCCGTCATCCTCAACATCGGGCTGGATGCGGACGGCATTGAAGTGATTTCCGGGCGTTGCCGCGGCACGCCGCGAATCGCGATTCGACTGCTCAAGCGGATGCGTGATTTCGCTCAGGTCCGAGGCAATGGCGTCATTGACCGGTCGATTGCCGAAATGGGTCTGCTGGCTCTGGAAATTGATGAAAAGGGTTTGGACGCAACCGATCGTCGCATGATGGCCAGCATGGCCGAGATGTTCAGTGGCGGCCCGGTCGGATTGGATACGCTGGCTGCCTGCACCAATGAAGATTCAGTGACAATCGAGGATGTTTACGAACCCTACCTGATGCAGATCGGCTTTTTGGCCAAGACGCCGCGCGGCAGGGTGCTGACCAAGCTGGGATGGGAACACCTGGGCCTTGAGCAGCCCCGAAACTATGACAAGAAACTGAAGGGGCTTGGCCACGTCCTGCGAGACGGTGATTCAGAAGAACGGCAGGTTTCACTGGATTTGGAAACCTCGGTGCTGTCAGATGAAGAGGTTGTCTATTGAACATGGAACAGATCTTGTTTCAGGAGAAAATAGCGGATGCAAACGTCCTGATCCATGCTTGTTGCGGTCCCTGTCTGGAATGGCCGTTACAGCAGATGCTTGCTGAAAATATTCTGCCGGTCATCTATTTTTACAACCCGAATATCCATCCGGCTGTGGAGAATCAACGCCGGTTGGAAAATCTTGAACGGGTTGCGACAACCAAGCAGCTGCCGTGCATTTCCGATCCGCTTTGTGATCCGGATCCCTGGACAAATTATTCGTCTGAAGCCGGGAGTCGCTGTGATATGTGTTACAGGGTGCGAATGACAGCTGCGGCGAAAAAAACCAAAGAGCTCGACCTTTCGAGTTTTACAACGACTTTGTTGGTCAGCCCATATCAGGATCATGAGGCGATCATTGCGGCTGGCCAGGAAGCAGGTCGGCAATTTGGCGTAGAATTTCTCGCCAGAGATTTCCGACCCGGCTTTCGAGAGGGACAGCGGATGGCCAGAGAAGACGGGCTATACCGTCAGAAATATTGCGGTTGCCTGATTTCACTCGAAAAATCCAATTTCAAAGCCAGAATTAAGCAGGAGCACCAGGATCTTTCGGAACAACCATAATGGTCTGGTAATGCTCATAGATGACCATGCCTGGCCGAGCGCCGGCCGGCTTTTTGACGTGTCCGACCGGACAGTAGTCGACAGCGACCTTGGCAGACAGGTCTTCATGCCGGGCACCGGATTGTTCTGCCATCGCAGCTTTGGAAAACCAGGCTGCGATCTGGGCCGCTTCTTCCAGCGTCTTGTCTGGAATCGCCTGGTGGTTGGCGCGTACGATGACATGCGTGCCAGGCGTCTTCTGGACATGCAGCCAGAGATCGTCTTTCTGGGCTGATCGCAGCGTCAGCTGATCATTTTGAAGGTTGTTGCGACCGACCAGGATTTCAAATCCGTCTGAACTGGTATATTTGCGCGGCAAAAGGGGCTCAGGTTTGCTTTGGCCCTTGCGCCGCTTCGCTTTGCCGGTGGCGGTCAGCCGCCGGATCCGTCGCTGTCGGCTGCCTGCAAGTCCCGGGTTAATCCGGTCAGCATGGGGGATTGAATTGTCTGGTGAGCCTCTTTTGTCGCGATCCTGCTTTGATGCTATTTTTTCGGCGCGGATTTCCTGTTGAATGGCGGACAGGTCTTCAAGGCTTTCCGCTGCCGCCAGCCCGGTTGAAAGGCTCATCAGCCAGTCAATATCCTGCTGATCCTGATCGGCGAAACGTCGTCCGTTTTCGCTTCGGGTTCTGGCTTTGTTGTAAAGCTTGAAAAAGCGCTGGGCATTTTGAGATAGCGACAGTTCGGGTAGCAGCGGGATATCGACTGATCCGCAGGCTTCATCGTAATAGTCGATCACGCTGATCTGATCAAGATTACTGAGATCGCGGGTCATATTCGCCAGCAGCAGTTCGCCATAGCGTTTGTACTGATCAGCTTTTTCACCATCGAGCTGATCTTTCTGATGAATCAGCAGTTTCTTCCGGGCGTTTCTAATTTCTCGTTCCAAAGCCTTTTGCAGTGTCTGCTTCTTTTGACTCAGGCTGTTCTGCCGGGTGCGCTCCAGGTAATACAGGTTCATGGTGGCCGATATGCTGTCAAGCGACCGGCTTTGTGCATAGACCGGCAGCGACAAGGCATGAAAATCCGATGGGATTTTATCCCCAGGCGACGTGAAATAAACCGTGGGCAGGACATTGCTTTGCAAGATGTCTTGAAGGGTGCGTTGGATGGCCTGGTGAAAAGCTTTCATTTGCTGATCATCCAGCTGCATCACCTTCAAACGGTCGTCAAGGCCTGAGCGCACAACAACCGCCTGGCAAAGCAGCGGCGAAAAACCCTGCAGAGTTTCCAGCATCGCTTTGTCTAGCTTTTTTGGGGCTGATTCCTCGCCAATAAGCGGCCGTTCTTGCTCCAAAATGGCCAGTGCCTGTTCTGGTGCATATTTGTCTTGCGCAGGCGGTTCGACATAGGGGCGGGCCGGCATGATTTCCCGGACCCGGCTCAAGGATTGGTCGATATGCGAGATGGCATCATGGATTCGTCCATCGGCGTTCAACAGCATGATATTGCTGTGCCGGCCCATGATTTCAGCGATCAGGGTTTTGTCCAGTTGGTCACCGAGTTCGTTGGTTGTGGAAAAATGAAACTTGAAAATGCGTTCGTAACCGGGAGATGTGACCTCAAGCAGCCTGGCGCCGCTCAGATGTTTGCGCAGCAGCATGCAGAACATCGGCGGATGACTGGGGTTGGACCGGGTTTCTTCGGTTAGGTGAACGCGGGGAGAAGACGGGTTGGCTGAGAGAATCAGGCGAAGGTTTTGACCGTCTTTTCGAAACTGCAGAATAATGTCGAAACGATCCGGCTGGAAAATTTTATCCAGTCGGGCATCTGAAAGACTGCAATTGAGTTCATCGGCCAGGAACTTGGCCGTAATTCCATCAAGGGGCATGACAGGTCTCCTTATCCAACGAGTATATCACAGGATACAACGGCTTGAGTCGCTTGTGACTTGCCGTTATACTGTAGAAGATGAAAGGTGGGTAATCCCTTATGGCAACTCGAACGACAAAAAGCAAAACAACTTCCAGGACATCCACCCGTAAACGCCGCAAACGGAAATCGAGTTTGTCGGCCCTGATTGAGCTGGTCTTTATATCGTTCTGGGGTCGGGTGCTGTTGACCGGATTGTTCGCCGTCGCGTTGATCGCAGCAAACATGCTGATCAGCAACAACCAGTTTGACCTGTTTTTTCGGCTGGCCGGAATTGAGGTGTTCGTGATTGCAGCATTTTTCTGGCTGCGGTTTGCCTTGAAAAAAAACTAGCGCTGGTTGGCCGATTCGTTGCGATAGTTGTCCAGCAGTGTCTTGATCTTCTCGGTTGGATCCATCAGCCTGGACAGCGATGCGTCATGATTGATCGCGTCGATCAGCAGGGCGACGAATTTGGCCATGTTAACATCACAGAACCAGGGGGCGGCCAGCAATTCGGGCGTTCGATAGATCAGATTGGTAGCATACACTTTGTCGATAATGCCTTCTTCGTAAGCTTTCTGGAAATGATCCAAGCCGTCGGTGAACAGACCGAAGGTGACTGCGGCAAAGATCCGATTGGCTTTGCGCTCCTTGAGTTCTCGCGCCAGGTCGAGCATTGAGTCGCCGGATGATATCATGTCGTCGACAACCAGGATATCCAGGCCTTCAACATTGTCGCCCAGGAATTCATGGGCAACAATCGGATTTCTGCCATTGATCAGCTGCGTATAGTCGCGGCGCTTATAGAACGTACCCAGGGGAACGCCCAGCATGGACGCATAGTACATGGCGCGGGTAATGCCGCCTTCATCCGGGCTGACAACCATGAGCTTGCCGTCCGAGATATTGAGGTCGGGAATGGTTCTAATCATGGCCTTGATGATCTGGTAGGCTGAAGGGATGCTTTCAAAACCGCCGGTGGGGATTGCGTTGACAACCCGGTCATCGTGGGCGTCAAACGTGATGATGTTTTCAACACCGAGGCTGTAGAGTTCTTCCAGCATGTAGGCGCAGTCCAGCGATTCACGGGTGTTGCGCTTATGCTGGCGCCCTTCGTAAAGATACGGCATGATAACATTGATGCGCCGCGACCGGTCGCCGTTAGCCAGAATGATGCGCTTGAGATCCTGGTAGTGATCATCCGGGCTCATGTGGTTGGTTTGACTGAAATACTGATAGG
Organism: uncultured Saccharofermentans sp.; assembly: GCA_963675845.1. Classification (GTDB taxonomy): domain Bacteria; phylum Bacillota; class Clostridia; order Saccharofermentanales; family UBA5734; genus UBA8949. Next base: position 2,335,986 of record OY776634.1, read on the forward strand.
TGCAGGAGAAGTTGACAACGTCGGTGATGATGTAGATGTCATGGCCGCGGGTTGTGTCAATGATGACCGCCTTGCCTTCACCGGAGGAGAATCTGTTGTTGCTGACATTGATCCGGTAGTCGTCACGGATAAATCCCGGATAGAGCGTGCTGATTTCAGGCTTGATTTCCTGATACTCGGTTCTGCGGCGGCACAGATATTGATTGACCATCGCTGAAAAATCGGCGCTGCCGATCAAGGGGATGATGCCGACCGGTCCGACCGGGGACATGAGGTTGTCGCCATATTGGTTATAAATGTAATAGTTCTTGTCATCCGTTTTGCGGGGCTGAATCATTGAACTCCTCCTTGGCGCTGGCCAGGTGCAAAATAAGATTAGTATTATTGGTTGCGTCGCTTGTAGTATTCAAGCAGTTTCTGGATCTTGTTGGTCGGGTTAATCAGCTTGGACAATGACGCGTCATGGTTGATCGCGTCGATCAGCAGGGCGATGAAGCGCGACATGCTGACTTCGATAAACCAGGGGGCATTGAGCAGTTCGGGCCGCCGGTAGATCAGATTAGTGGAAAAGACCCGGTCAATGATGCCTTTTTCATAGGCTTCATTGACCTCGTCCAGGCCGGACGTGAACTGGGCAAAGGTCGCTGCACAGAAAATTCGCTTGGCGCCGCGGGATTTCAGGTCTTTGGCGACACGCAGGATGCTGGTGCCGGAAACGATCATGTCATCGACGATCAGGATATCGAGCCCGTTGACATCCTCGCCCAGAAACTCAAGTCCGACGATCGGGTTGCGGCCGTGTATCGTCTGGTGGTAGTCCCGCTGGCGGTAGAATATTCCCAGCGGCACCTCCAGCATGGAGGCGTAGTACATGGCCCGGCTCACGCCGGTTTCATCCGGGCAGACCACCATGAAGTGCTCGCGATCCAGACGCAGATCGGGTATCGCGTGGATCATGGATTCAATGATCTGATACGACGAGGTCAGGTTTTCGATGTTCTTGGTGGGCACAGAATTGGCGATTCGGGGATCATGGGCATCGAAAGTCAAAATGCTCTTGATGCCAAGATTGAACAGGTGCTTGAGCATCGCTGAACAGTCAAGCGATTCGCGGGCCTGTCGATGATACTGACGACCTTCATAGAGATAGGGCATAATCAGGTTGATTCTTCTGGCTGTGCCGTTGGCTGCAAGGATCAATCGGACGAGATCCTGAAAATGGTCATCCGGACTCATGGTGACTTCATCCCCGTAACGCTCATAGGTGCTTTCATAATTCAGAACATCAGTGATGATGAACAGGTCGTGACCGCGAACGGTTTGAGTGATGACCGCTTTGCCCTCGCCCGAGGAATAGCGCGGCGTACTGACCGGAATCCGGTAGTCGACCCGCATAAATCCCGGGTTCTGGGATAGTTCAGGATGTCTTGAAAGATAGATTGACCGCCTGTTGCGGAGAAAGTAATTGACTGAATCAGCAAAGTCTTTGGACAGGTTATGGGCGATGATGCCGATTGGTCCAATCGGCTCCATGGTATTGTCTCCGTACTGATTATAGATATAATAGTTCTTGTTATCATGATGGCGTTGAGCCGGCATTCAATGTTCCCCCGTTCGTCCATCGTTTGCATTACATGACCATTATAGCGAATTTGGACTGGATAAGAAACAAACGGATTACTGATAAATAGACAAATGATATGATTAATTCATGGTAAAAATTGTAGGATTGCAAGAAAACACTGGATAGATAACCAGAAAGAAGGTTCCCATGCCCATTGATTTCAGAAAAACATCGTTCATCGGCGTTGCAGCCAACCTCAAACAATGCCCGCCGCCAACCAAGCCTGAAATCGTTTTTTCAGGCCGATCCAATGTCGGCAAGTCGACCCTGATCAATATTCTGGCCGATAATCGAAAACTGGCCAGGACCAGCATGACACCGGGCAAGACCCGGCTGATTATCTATTTCGATGTGGACGGACGGCTATTGCTGACTGACCTGCCCGGATACGGCTACGCACGGGCTCCGCGCCATGAAAAGGAGGCCTTTGCATCGCTGGCCGACAGCTACCTGACCAGTGACCGCCCGATATCCATGATTTTGCTGCTGCTGGACATTCGCCACAAACCGAACAAGCACGACCTGATGATGCTGGACTGGCTCAGGGAGGCCGGTATTGAAAACCGGATTGTGCTGACCAAGGCCGACAAACTCAGCCGATCCAAGCAGATGATTCGAAAAAAGGAATTGGCCAGAGAATTGTCAATATCAGACCTTGGCAAAATCATGGTGGTATCGTCCATGGACAAATCGACTGTCCAACAGCTCCGCGACAGCATCGCGGCGCACCTGCAGGACACTGCCAAGTCGGTCTGACAAATTTTGCCGCAAACCCAGGCCGTCCAGCCGACTGTTAGAGCGTTAAGATGGTTCCATCTTGAATGGATGGAGCCAGGGCATGGAGCGATGGGTCGTCAGACCAGACTGTTTTCAGTCAAAAACCCGAAAAACTATTCAGGCGGTTCACGCATTTCAGCTAGATGTCTTGATCAGGCGTCCGTTGACAGGCCTGGCCGCTTGCGTGCTGCTGGGCCGCTTGCTGGTCTTGTGTTTGCCGGCTCGGGCCGCCGGACTATCAGCTTTCGCGGCCAGCTTGCTCTTTATCCGTTGCTTTGCCGTCAAGCCCGGCTGGCTGGCGCGAGCGATCTTACTGGTTTTCCTGGCAACCGTTATCCAGTCTATAGCTGTGATCCTGCCGGCCAGAAGCACCGCTGAACACATGTCAGGAACCAAGGCTCAGTTGACGGGTGTCGTAGATCAAGTGGTGTTGAAAGACGGTCGGCCAAGTCGAGCTGTTTTAGCCTGTAAGAATCATCTCAAAGTCATGCTCTATCTGGGACAGGGTGTACCTGAGCTAAGGCCGGGAGACCGTATTGCAGCTCGTTTATTCCTGAACAGTCCGGATCGCGCGACCAATCCCGGTGGATTTGACGAGAAACGCTGGCTGGCTGGACTTGGCATAGGACTCAAGGCTTATGCCGATGGCGGCCAGATTGAGATCAAGCGTCGCGCCAGGGTACTGGATCCGCGAGTTATGGGTCTTTGTGCGAGAAAGCAGTTGAATGCAATCTATGCGAAACATCTCTCCGGGCAGCAGGCCGGCGTCCTGTCGGGGTTGCTGCTGGGGGATCAGTCAGGTCTTGATTCGACTGTCAAAACATGTTTCAGATTGTCCGGGCTGTCTCATCTGCTGGCGGTGTCCGGCGCGCATGTCGCCTGGTTGATGAGCCTTTTGAGTCAGATTTTGCAAAAAATTCCGGTTAGCCGACGCAAACGACTGGTTATGATGCTGATCTTGCTGCTGGGATTCGGCACGCTTTGCGGCTGGCCGGTTTCGGTCTCCAGAGCCATCCTGATGAATGGCTGTGTCTTGGCCGGCAAGATGCTGCAGCGAGCCAGTGATCCACTCAGTGCACTGTCTGCGGCTGCGTTGGTCATCCTTGTGCTGGATCCATATGCGGCACTGAACCTTGGGTTTTGGCTGTCGTTCGGTGCCACGCTGGGCATTGTTCTGATGGTCAGGCCGTCCGTCCGAAAAAGAAAAGCAAGTCATCGTCTATCTCGCGTCATCATCGAACAGGTCATATCGACAGCCTGCATCCAACTGATTTTACTGCCCTTGACAACTATGATCCTGCGGGACGTCTCGGCGGTGATCCTGATCGCCAATCCGATCATGTCCCAGATTGCCATGGCCAGCGACCTGTCGGCTTTCTGCATATCACCGCTGGCCTTGATCCTGGATAGTCTTTCGGCCCCTTGGGCGGACGGCTTACTGCACGTCCTGTTCCGGCCGCTGGCCATGTTGCTCGATCTGATGATTGACTTGTCGCAGTTCGCGTCAGAAGTAACCCTAGGCAGCCTCCGTGGTCCGGCGATCAATCTGGCGATCTGGCCGGTCTGGCTAACGGTTGTTGCGGGTATTCTGATTCGTACCAATAAACTTCAGGGGCTGCCTGGCAGGGTAGCACGACAAGTTTGCCGATGTCGCTGGGGCGTCGTTGCCGGCTATCTGGTGATCCTGTTTGTCACTTTTTTATCGCAACCGCTGTTTGACGTCTGGATGTTCGATGTCGGTCAGGGGGATGCGATCCTGATCCAGTCCAGAACCGGACAGACGGTTCTAATCGACGGCGGCACGACAGGCAGTGCCGCCCGGGTTTTAATCCCGGCCATGGCTGAATTGGGCATTTCCAGGATTGACCTGGCCGTGGTGACCCACGGCCACCTCGATCATGCCGGCGGCATCATCGAACTGATGACTTATGGCCGCGTTCGTAAACTTGTTCTTTCGAAAGCCGAGGTTGAAGATGAAGACTTTCTGCCCGACGATCAAGATTTGACTGCGTCGCTGCTGGAAACTGCAAAAAGCGAAGGGATTAAGGTGTCAGAAGCTGGCGGAAATGATACAATAGCTCTGGGAAAGCATGGATTGATTTCATGGATCGAAACAGCCGTTGTAGATGATGGCGATTATCGTCAGGATATCAACGACTATTCCATGATCATGCTGGCGGAATTGGCCGGCACCAGACTTTTGCTGACCGCTGACTGCACAAACCGGGTTGAAGAACAACTGCTGGCCGATGAGAGCTGGCCTGCAGCTGACCTGCTCAAGGTTGCGCATCACGGATCAGGGCTGACGACCAGCACAAGACTACTGGAAGCAGTTGAGCCTGTTGTTGCACTGATCAGCGTCGGACCGAACAGTTTCGGTCATCCGGCCGCGCAAACAATCCAGCGGCTGGCGGTTTATGGCTGCGACGTTTATCGAACAGATCACCACGGCGCGCTTCACCTTGAAATCGATCAGGGTGAATGGCGCCTTAAAACCACGATTCATTGAAAGCATGCGGGGGTATTATGGCCAAATCAGAGAACAGTCGGAAGATGCCGGATTACAATCAGATCAGGGGACAGATCCGCGACGGAAAGATCAGCAGCCTGTATGTCTTTTACGGCGAAGAGGATTTTCTGATCCGCAAGCTGGTGACGGGTCTGACCGAGGCACTGATTGATCCGGGGTCCGAATCGCTCGATCGTGTCTTGATCGATCAAGCTGGTGCCAGTGATCTTGGACGCGTCAGCGCCGAGGTCATGACACCGCCCTTTTTATCCAAACGCAAACTGGTGATTGTCAAGAAGCCGGGCTATCTGACCCGATCCGGCGTCGGAGATGACGGCGCCAAGACCAAATCCGACACGCAGCAGGACGACTTGGTCAAGCTGATCGAAAAGATACCGGATTCTGCCTGCCTCGTGATCTGCGAAGAGAAGGTGGACCGGCGGATGAAGAAGCTGGTCAAGCTGGTTGAGGAGCGGGGCGTGCTGGCCGAAATCGGCCGCCAGCAGCCCAGGACGCTACAGCAGTGGATCCTGGCTGAGGGCCGGCGCCGCGGTGCTGAAATTGAGCCGGCCGCCGCTGACAGCCTGGTCGACCGCTGCGACATGAGCATGCAGGTGATCTGGCTGGAGCTCCAGAAGCTATTTCTCTATCTGGATTATACCCAGACCAAAACGGTCGATCCGGCACTGATCGCTGAAATCTCCCTGCCAGACCTGCGCGGCAATATTTTCAACTTGACTGATGCGCTGTCGGACGGGCAGACCGACAAGGCGCTGCAACTGGTCGATACCCTGATTGGCCAGAAACAGCCAGTCCAGCTGATCTCATTCATGCTGACCCGACACATCCGGCAGCTGATCTGCGCGGCGGAACTCGGCCGGCCGGATCAGATTACGAAAACCCTCAAGGTGATGCCTTTTGTCGGTCAACGGCTGGCCAAACAGGCCCGGCGGTTCAATCTCGGTGTGCTTGAGCGCCTCTACCAGCGGTGCTTTGAATCGGATATGCTGGTCAAGACCGGACAGCTTGGCGACCGGATGGCGCTCGAACTCTTGCTGATTTTCGCATCCGAGACAGCCAAAGCCGACACGGTTCGACCCGCTGCCCGCTGACAGTCCGGCATTGACTAGCCAGTAATCAATTCACTATAATGTAACGGCTGTTTAGAAAGCATGAGCATGTCATTGTTTTACAGATATATGGAGGAGCGAACATGAAGAAAATTGCGATGAAGACCCCGATCGTTGAGATGGACGGCGATGAGATGACCAGGATCATCTGGAAACAGATCAAGGATATCCTCATCCATCCATTTGTTGATTTGAAAACCGAATACTTCGACCTTGGCTTGGAAACACGAGACGAGACCGATGACAAGATTACGCTGGATGCCGCCTGGCGCACGCGTGAACTTGGCGTTGCCGTCAAGTGTGCAACCATCACGCCCAATGCCCAGCGTGTCGACGAGTATAAACTGAAGAAAATGTGGAAAAGCCCGAATGGCACCATCCGGGCGATTCTGGACGGTACGGTCTTTCGTGCGCCGATCATGGTTGACTGCATCAAGCCGCTGGTTAAGAACTGGACCCGCCCGATCACGATTGCCCGTCATGCCTATGGCGATGTCTATCGCGATTCGGAAATGCTGATCGACGGTCCTTGCCGCGCCGAATTGCTGATCACCCGTCCGGATGGCACGACCGAGACCAAGATCATCCACGAATTTACCGGACCGGGCGTTCTTTTGGGGATGCATAACATCGACGAGTCGATTGCCAGCTTTGCCAGGTCCTGCTTCAACTATGCCCTGGATATCCAGCAGGATTTGTGGTTTGCCACCAAGGATACCATTTCCAAAACATACGATCATCGCTTCAAGGATGTTTTTGCCGAGATTTTCGAATCTGAGTTCGAAACGAAATTCGCTGAGGCCGGCATCGAGTATTTCTACACCCTGATTGACGATGCCGTCGCGCGCGTCATGCGGTCCGAGGGCGGCTATCTCTGGGCCTGCAAGAACTACGATGGCGATGTCATGTCAGACATGGTCGCATCGGCCAACGGCAGCCTGGCTATGATGACCTCCGTGTTGGTATCTCCCGACGGCAAATACGAGTATGAGGCGGCGCACGGCACGGTCACCCGTCACTACTATCGCTATTTGAAAGGTGAGAAAACGTCGACCAATCCCATGGCGACGATTTTTGCCTGGGCCGGCGCGCTGAAAAAGCGCGGTGAGCTCGATGAACTGCCAGAACTGGTTGCTTTCGCCGAAAAACTTGAAGCCGAATCCCTGGCGACCATTGAATCCGGAACGATTACCGGCGATCTGAAAGCCCTGGTTATGCTCGAGAAATATGACGTTGTCAATACCGAGGACTTCCTCAAGGCGATTGCCAAGCGGCTTTCGGCCTGATCAACAAATCGGAATGGAGACTTGAAAGATGAGTTACTACAGTCAGTGGCAAGATATCCTCAATGGCGGCGGCCAAGAACCGGAAGCTGAGGAGCAGATCCGGCAATACTATGAACTTGAAACAGCGGCCTATGACAAGATTCTCGAATCCGGCCAGTCAAAACTGACCGGCACGGCTTCCGATTTGGCTCAAGATCTTGGGTTCGGCGACCAGATGGCGATATTCATCGGGTTTTTGGACGGAATCAACTCGAGCCTTGAAACCACAATCGATTTGGACAAGGTCGAAGATGACACACCAATCGAGCTTGAAGTCGACTTCAAGCGCCTTTACTGGCAAATGCATGAAGTCAAGGCGGACTGGCTCTATAACCTTGAATCCTGGGACCATGTTTTTCCTGCCGAAACGCGGCAGCAGATGACCCGGGCGTTCAAGACATCCAAAATCATCCGGCGCGAGAAGATCGGCCGCAACGACCTTTGCCCCTGCGGCAGCGGCAAAAAGTACAAAAACTGCTGCGGCAAAGGAGCCTGAGCGCATGACCTCGACTGTATCCGTCAAGCAGCTGTATCGCTGCCCTGAAGATTTCACCGGCCAGGAAGTAACTGTCGCCGGCTGGATCAGGACGCTTCGCGATCAGAAGCAGTTCGCATTTATCAATCTCAATGACGGATCATTCTTCGGCAATCTGCAGATTGTTGCTGAGCGAGAAGCGCTGGATAACTACGGGCAGATCTCAAAATTGGGCAGCGGCGCCGCGATTGTCGCTACCGGCCAGATTGTTGAGTCGCCAGGATCAAGCCAGCCGATTGAGATGAAGGCCCGTTTGATTGAAATCGAAGGCCAAAGCCCTCAGGACTACCCATTGCAGCCCAAACGGCACAGTCCGGAATTTTTGAGGACCATCGCCCACCTGCGACCCAGGACCAACCTGCTATCGGCGGTTTTTCGAGTTCGGTCGGTGGCATCCTTTGCCATCCACCGATTTTTCCACGACCGGAACTTCGTTTATGTCCACACCCCGATCATTACAGGCAGCGATGCCGAGGGCGCAGGCCAGATGTTCAATGTCACGACGATGGATATGGATCGGCCCGCCAGGACAGATGACGGCCGGATCGACTATGCCCAGGATTTTTTCGGCAAGCGGACCAGCCTGACGGTCAGCGGCCAGCTCAGCGGCGAAACATTCGCCATGGCATTCAAGAACATCTACACCTTCGGCCCGACATTCAGGGCTGAAAAGTCCAACACGGTCAAGCATGCGGCGGAATTCTGGATGATCGAGCCGGAGATCGCTTTTGCCGACCTGAATGACGACATGGCGTTGGCCGAGGACATGATTAAAGCCATCATTAGGACGGTCCTGGAACACTGTCCGGAGGAGATGGCATTCTTCAACAAGTTCGTCGACAAGGGTCTGCTTGACCGGCTTTTGCATGTGTCTTCCAGCGATTTCGCGCGCATGACTTATACTGAAGCGATTGACCGGCTCAAGCAATCCGGCCAGCATTTCGAATATCCGGTAGCATGGGGCTGTGACCTCCAGACTGAACATGAGCGCTATCTGACGGAACAGATTTGCAAAAAGCCGGTGTTTGTCACCCATTATCCGAAGGAGATCAAGGCCTTTTATATGAAAATGGATCCCGACGGAAGGACTGTCGCCGCGATGGACTGTCTGGTTCCGGGCGTCGGCGAAATCATCGGCGGCAGTCAGCGAGAAGACGACCATGACAAGCTGCTGAACAGAATGAACGAACTCGGGCTTGATCCCAAGGATTACTGGTGGTACCTGGATCTTCGAAAGTTCGGATCCACCAGGCATGCCGGTTTTGGTCTGGGTTTTGAGCGCCTGATCATGTACTTGACCGGTGTTTCCAATATCCGGGATGTGATACCCTTTCCGAGGACGACCGGCAATGCGGAATTCTGATCACCTGCCCCTGATTCTGGGATCTGGATCCCCGCGTCGCCTTGAATTGGTCAGCCGCTTTTTTAGCCAGGAACAAATCCAGGTCAGGGTTCCCGATGTCGATGAAAGCACACTGATGCGGCAGGGCGATCTGTCGGTTGAAGTCCTGTCGCGTGAACTGGCACGGATTAAGATGGACGCCTTGCATGATCAGTATGACCTGCCGAAGCGATACCTTGCCCTGACAGCCGATACCTTGGTATCGATGGGCGACCATGTGCTGGGTAAGCCGGAAGGTCCGGAGAATGCCAGGCGTATGCTGGAGATTCTTTCTGGCCAGCGCCATCAGGTCATCACCGGCGTTTGCCTGGAACTGGCTACTGGCTCAAGCCGTGTCAGACTGCTGGATGACGAGGTGACCGATGTTGAGTTTAGCCTACTGGATTCAAAACAGATCAACTGGTATGTGGCGTCAGAAGAGCCGCTGGACAAGGCGGGTGCCTATGGCATTCAAGGCTTGGGATCGGCGCTGGTTTCGAGAATCAACGGATGTTACTACAACGTGATGGGATTGCCGGTCAATAAGCTGCTGCGCATGATACAGCAGATTTCGGATGAGATTTCAGATCAAATACCATCAAGTCAAATCCTGCCCTGGTTCTGACAATCCCCGGGAAGGAGACAAGATGTCAAACCCAACAGGCCGGTTGACCATGAACCGGCTGCCAGTTGGAGACCAACCGGTCGAAAAGCTGGTTTCGCGTGGCGTTGAGGTTTTAAGCGACGCCGAACTGATGGCTGTGATCATTCGCAGCGGCACCAGCCGGCATACGGCGCTTGAGCTCTGCCAGCAGCTGCTGGCAGATGATCCCCTGCGCGGCGATATCGGACAGATTCCGGATCTCAGCCTGGAGGAATTGACCCGGCATGCCGGCATCGGCAAGGTCAAGGCAGCTCAGATCAAGGCAGCCGCCGAGCTGGGTATGCGCATGACGAGAGCACTGGGCGGTCATAAGGTCTATCAGATTCGCAAACCGGATGACGCGATCCGGTTGATGGAAGGAGACATGGCATCCCTGCCGCGAGAAGAGATGCGTGCCATTCTCCTGGATGTCAGGAATCGGGTGATCCGTGTCGTCAAATTATCCCAGGGCGGCCTGGCGGCGACCATCCTGGCACCGCGTGACCTGTTCCGCGATGCCGTCAAGGCCAATGCGTCGTCCCTGATCCTGGCGCACAACCATCCCAGCGGAGACAGCGAGCCCAGCCGCGAAGATTTGGAGACCACCCACCGCCTGGTCAAAGCCGGCGAGATGATTGGCATTGAGGTCATGGACCATATCATTTTGGCGTCGAAAGGCTCAATCAGTTTCAAGCAGGGCGGATTCATTTGAAATCAGGATTCAGTTGCGATATGATTGACTCGATAATGAGCGGGTAGGAGTGTGGTCGGTTTGCCAAAATTATTCAAAAATCGCGTGTTCTCAATTATTTTCATAACCTTGCTCCTTCTTGCGACAATCCTGCTATCATCGGTTCCAGGCAGTCCGCTGGGCTTTTTATCCAGTCCGGTTACTGCAGTCCTCCGGCCGGTTCAAACCGCTGTCACGTCAGTTGTCGACTGGACGGGTGATTTGTTCCGTTCGATTTCGGAGGGCTCGGCCATCCAGGATGAAAATGACAAGTTGGCTGAAGAAAACGCACTGCTGCGCAGCCAAATCGCCCAGTTGGAAGAAGCCGGCCGTCAATATGAAAACTTGAAAGCTGCTTTCGGTCTCAAAGACAGATTCGAAGAATATGAAATACTGGGTAGTCGGATCATGACACGGGAAATCGGGTACTGGTTTGATACCTTCCGAATCGATGTCGGGTTTACTGACGGCATTCTCGTCAGCGAGACCGAATCTTATGCTGTCGTTGATGCCGCATCGCATTTAGTCGGCCGGGTGCTGTCACAGGATCTGACATCCGCCAAAGTTCTGCCGTTGCTGCACGAAGGTTTCGCAGTCAGTGCGAGAACGGACAAGATCTCCAGCCCGATTTTCAGGGTTCGCGGCGATCTGGATCTCAAGCAGCAGGGCCTTTGCCTGATCGACCAGATCCCGTCGGATACCGACTTGAAAGTCGGCGACGCGGTTGTCACCAGCGGTTCAGGGGGGCTTTTTCCGGCTGGCATCACCATCGGGACGGTCGTTGACGTGATTGACAACGACCTCCAAACCGGTCGGCAAGCCTATCTTCAACCGGCTGCAGACCTGGAAACCCTGGCGACGGTATTCGTCATGAAGGGGATTTCCTGATGCCGGTCAACAAAAAGCAAAAGCGTGCCGTCCTGGTCTATGCAGTCTACGTCATTGTGCTGGGTCTCGCACAGGCCATGTGGCCGGACAGTCTGTCCGTACTGGGCGCAAAACCCGATCTGACCTTAGTGCTGGCTGTGCTTTGCGGTTATATGTTCGGACTTGAAGATGGCATTCTGGTCGGCCTTTCAGCTGGTTTCATCCGGGATGCTCTGGCAGGCCGGTCGCTGGGACTCGGCATGCTTTTGCTGATGTACGCGGCGCTGATCGCGTCCGTGCTGTTCAAGCGTCAGTTTAATCGCAGCCTGCCGATGGGGCTCGTCCAGATTTTGATCATCACGGTCTTGTATCAGGTTGTCCTGACCGGATCAACTTTTCTCTTTCCGATGTTGAGTGGTGTGGCCTACAACCTGACCGATCTTTTGCTTGATTCGATTGACAAGCTACCGGGCATGCTGGCAGCCAACCTGATCACCAGTGTCCTCCTGATTTTCCTGCTCAGATATCTGGGTCCCTATCGTCGCGGCAGCCGGATGGATGATCCGGAACAGACTATTCTTGGAGGCAGCGTATGGCAGGTCGAATGAAACCTCAGGCGTACTATACTTTCGACCAGAACCGTCCTGATCAACAGCTGGACCAGGATCGGCAGAGTCTGCCCAAGCGTCTGTTTCAATTGCTTCGCAACCGCTATGCGCTGCTCGCACTGGTTTTTGTTATGGCCGGTTCGATGATTCTCTACAACACGGCCGCCCTGCAACTGAGTTCGGATGACCGGTCCGGCGTCAGTGAAACCACCGGCGTATCACGGCAACAGACACTATCCGCGCCGCGAGGCGATATTCTGGACGCAGCCGGGCTGCCGCTGGCCTATTCGGTCATGGTCAATACCGTGGAACTGTCCTATGCGGGACTGGACGTGATTGATTTGAACGCCATGCTGCTGGATCTGATTCAGGTGCTGGAGGCGGATGGTCTCGAACTCGAGACAACCTTGCCGGATTATTTCCGGCTCAACCACGAAAACTGCGACCCAGAGACAGGTGAGGACATCGATTGCGGCGTGCCGGAATTTGCCAAGGCTATCTCGATTATCGTCGATTGGCAGACCCACCCCAATTTCTGGAATCTGGAAGACAATGACAGCTTCGAATCAAAATTCGATGACCGCAAGGTCAAATACGATCCCCAGGCATTTTATGACTATCTGCTTTACAGCGTCTTTGAAATCGAGGATCCGCAGGCAGACGGCCAGCGCTACAGCGCAGAGGATGCCTACAGGATCATGCAGCTGCGCTATGAGATCATGATCAACGGCTGGACCTTTCGAAACGGTACGCCGATTGAAATTGCCAGGGAAGCCAGCGACGAACTGATTGCGCTGCTCAATGAGCAAAACTACCGGTTTCCCGGCGTTCTGACCAGCGTGGACTACGAGCGAGCCTATTCGGATCTGGCGGCAGATGTCAGCCATGTGCTGGGTTATGTCGGAGCCATCAGCTCCAGCCAGTATGATACATTACGCCTTCAGGGATACTCACTAGACGCGATTGTCGGCCAGGCCGGTGTCGAATTTACGGCAGAACGCTATCTCTCAGGTCAGACAGGGATCAAGCCTTATAACACCTGGACGGTAGCCGGGGAAGAAGGTTCATACTATTCTGAATCCTTCGGCAAGGATCCTGTGCCCGGCAGCAACGTTAAACTAACCCTGGATATGTCCTTGCAGTCAGTCGCAGTCAACTCGCTGCAATCGGTCATTGAACAGATTCGCTCCAGTCCGAACAACAAGAACAGGGGTGATGCCGATGCCGGCGCGGTTGTCATGATCGATGTCAGGACCGGTGATATTCTGGCTATGGCCAGCTATCCGGACTATGACCCGAATGACTTCATTCTGCGCGCGGATGACGAGACAGCTGCCGAACGGGTCGCAGACTATCTGACCAACAACGTCACCAAGCCGATGGTCAATCGCGCGATTCAGGAAATATATGCTCCTGGATCGACATTCAAGCCGGCGACTTCGGTCGCGGCGCTGGAATCCGGCGTCATTACGCCAACCAGTAACACCATTCGCTGCGTCGGACATGAGGAGATCGGCGACTGGCTCTGGTACTGTCTGGAATATCCGTCATACGGCCATGGCAATCTGAGCCTGACGCGGGCGATCGCGACATCTTGCAACATGTATTTTTATAACCTCGGCTACAGGACGACCATCAACCAGATCAGCCTGTGGGCTGAAAATCTGGGACTGGGTGAATACACCGGCATTGATTTGCCCGGTGAAGTCAAAGGCTTCCGCGCCAGCCGAGAGACCAAGGTATTGCTGCGCAATAACCCGGAAGACCAGATCTGGTTTCCGGCGGACACCTGCCAGTCTGCGATCGGACAGTTTGACAACAGTTTTACGATTATTCAGCTGGCGGTCTATACCGCCGCGCTGGCGACCGGCAACCAGGTCACGCCGCATGTGATCGACCAGATCACTTCGGCCGACGGCGTTCTGATTGCGGATTATGATTACGAACCTGTTCCGATCGGCATGGCCGACTCAACACTGGAAGCGGTCCGCGATGGCATGATAGCCGCGGCGAATTCTTCTGAAGGAACTGCTTACAGGTATTTCAGGGATTTCCCGATCACGGTTGCAGCCAAGACCGGAACGGCGGAAACGGGATTTGAGGACCGATCTTCGTCTAACGGCTTGTTTATCTGCTATGCGCCAGCTGACAACCCGCAGGTCGCCATTGCGCAGATTATTGAAAAAGGAGCCTGGGGATCGAATACCATTGGGATTGCCAAGGATCTGCTGACCGCATATTTTGGGCTTGATGAAGTGCCAGCCGAAGACTTCGCGCGTCTGCCAGGGCTCGAAGACAGGCTGGCGGAATAGGTTGTCATTGGCATTTTCGACGAACAATTGCCAGCTGGCTATTGTCACTTCCAGTCAAGACGTATAAAATAGATGGGAAGCAAGACAACAAACCGATTGAATGGATTTTAACATAGGCAGGGGGTATCCGCGTGAACATCGTGCTTTTGGCAGATAAACGCAAGAATGAATTGCTGGTCAATTTTTGTATAGCCTACAGTCATATCATGGAGAGGCATACGACATATTCACTTTTTTCATCATCGCGCCTGATTCGCGAAGCAACCGGCTTGGACATTGTCTCCTTGCCCACTGAAATATCGGGCAGCATCGACCAGCTTGCATCTCGTGCCATGTATAACGAGATTGACGCGGTCATCTATTTGCGTGACCCCATGAACGAAAGCTATGACGTGCCCAACTCGCTGATGCGAGCCTGCGATACGAACAGCATCCCGATTGCCACCAACATCGCGACAGCCGAAGTGCTGGTCCTGGCGATCGACCGCGGCGACCTTGACTGGCGCGAACTTGTCCGCTGACGATGCGGGCACTGGTTCAAAGGGTCAGCCAGGCCGGCGTCACGATTGACGGGAAGCGGACTGCATCGATAGACCGAGGGATTCTGGTTTTACTCGGTATCACAGAGAGCGACACCCCAGAGGATACACAATGGCTGGCCGGCAAGATCGCAAGACTTCGGATTTTTCCGGATGAGCATGGCAAAATGAACCTGAGCGTCAAAGACATTGGCGGTCAGGTTCTGATTATTTCCCAATTTACATTGTATGGCGACTGCCGGCGGGGCAATCGTCCAGGGTTCGACCAGGCTGCTGATCCGCAGCATGCAGAGCCGATGTATGACTTGTTCTGTGAACGGGTCTCGGGGATGGGCCTTGAAGTCCAGACCGGTACGTTTGCCGCCGATATGAAAGTCGACCTGATCAATGACGGTCCCGTGACATTTATGTTGGAAACCCCTTGATACAGATATGGAGGACTAGATTTGTTTAAGATCAGCACACTGCCAAACGGTTATTTTGATGCCAATTGCCACCTGATCATGCTGCCGGATTCAACCTGCATGATCGACCCTTGCGTCGATGAACGTTATTTGCCGGTCGGCTTGAAACCCATTAAATTGCTGCTGGCAACCCACGGCCATTTTGACCATATCAGCCATGCAGATCTGTACCGGAAGGATCAGGACGCCATGCTGATGATCCACCCGATGGATGCAGACTGCCTGACCGAGCCCAACCTGAATCTGTCGGTCATGATGCAGCGCTCAACACAGTTGATGCCGCCGGACGGACTGCTGTCGGACGGCCAGATGCTCGAACTGGACGACCAGACATCGATCAAGGTCATCCATACGCCGGGCCATACACCCGGCGGCGTATGCTTCTTGCTCTATGACCAGTCAGTACCCACGGCGCTGTTTACCGGCGATACGCTTTTTGCCGGTTCGATTGGCCGGATTGACCTTGGCGGCAGCGCCAGTGATATGCAAAAGACCTTGGCGTTTTTCGGCCAGCTGGATGAAGATCTTCAAGGTGCCGATATCGAAATCTTTCCTGGACATGGTCCTTCGACAACGCTGAAACGCGAATGTCAGACCAACCCCTACCTCAATGGCATGGCAATCTGATCAGTTGATGCGAATCGGGGCTGATCCGTCAGTATCAACTCGGTAAATTCGCTTGTCTTCCGGCCGTTGATAATAAATAAAATCTTCGCAGACGACATAGTTACCCACAGCATCGTCGATCACCATCCGGCTGTCGGTCAGATTGATCGTTTGAGCCTGCTCAAGCGGATGACTGTACAATCGGCTGTTGTCGGTTGAATCAATGAAATAAATTATGCCTTCGCTGACGATAAACGGCTTGTCAATTCCGAACGAGCTGATTTTGGTGCTGATGCCGGTTTCAAATGACCAGGCATATAGCCGATTTGAATCATTGGGATTTGCATAATACAGCCAGTCACCGCAAACGTTCGGACTGGAGATGCGCTGGGAGAGCAGCAACTCGCTTTTACCGCTCACTGGATCGTATCGCACCAGTCCGCTGTCGTCGCTAACACCGATGATCAGGATTTTACCAGCATGGATCAGCATGGATGCAGCCGGTGTCTCGACGATCACCCGGCGTCCGGTGCCGTCCTGTTTCAGCGAGATGGCCGTGCTTTGTTCAGCTTCAATCGCATATAGTGTCTGATCGAGAACAACCAGGTTTTTCAAAGCGGTAAAACCGATTCGGACACCATTGGTCCCATCCAGATTGATTTTCATCAATTCACCGCTGCTGCTGCCCTGCGTAAAGAATAATGTCTGGCCGTCAAAGGCGAAGTTTGTGCCGGCTATATCAAGCAGTGTCGCTTGATCGGAACCGTCTGGCTGTGCGATGTTCAACTCGCCGGCGCTGTTTGAAAATATAATCTGGCCGTCGATCAGGTCAACGAAGTTCTGGTAATAGACATTGCCGCCGCAATCGCTGTTGGAATCCAGCGCGCCGGGGCCCTGGGTCTGTTCGGGGACAGTCTCCTGAAGACACCCGGTCAGGGTCCATGACAGGATGATCAGAACCAGTGTTAATCGGGTGAGTCGTCTCAACAATTTCATTTTAAAACTATTCTCCTTGTTGATAATAGCCCTGGCGGGATGACTTTACAGTTTGTGTTACAGATGCTATTATATCAAAACAACGCGATGATGGAGAGAGTAGCTTGTTGTCGACCGTCAGAGAGGGAGGGCCATTTGGCTGAAAGTCCACCCGGATCCGACAACACGGTGAAGTTCACTCCGGAGCGGCATGTCTGAAAAGTATCGTTGAGGTATTGATTAGGATATGACGGGTGGCTTCGTCATCAGCCTTATGAGTGCCGCAGCTGTTGGCTGCGGAAATCGGGTGGTACCGCGGATTTGACTTCCGTCCCGTTTCGGGATGGGAGTTTTTTATTTTTTCAGGCAGCAACCTGTTCATTGCAAATAGAAATTGGAGTGGTAAAAATGAGTGATCTCAGTCAGAAATTAAACCATTTACACGAGGCCTTCAAGGACGATGTCGCGCGGATCGAGAATTCGCAGCAGGCCGAAGACCTTCGCGTTCGTTATTTGGGCAAAAAAGGCGAGCTGACAGCGATCCTGCGCGGTATGGGTGCCTTGTCCGCTCAGGAACGGCCGATTGTCGGACAGCAGGCCAACAAGGTTCGCGGCAGCATCGAGTCTATGCTCAAGGCTGCAGTAGATAGAATCCGGCAGTTGGAAAAGAACCAGGCGCTGAGTCGGGAGACCGTGGATGTGACACTGCCTGGCAAACCGTCGTCGGTCGGCAGCCGCCATCCACTGACCCAGGTGATCGACGAGATCTGCGAGATTTTCATGGGTTTGGGCTATACCATCGCCGAAGGTCCGGAAATCGAGCTGGACCAGTATAATTTCGAAATGCTGCGTTTGCCGGAGGATCATCCGGCCAGGGACACCCAGGATACGTTCTACATCACGCCGTCGATTCTGCTGAGAACGCAGACTTCACCGGTGCAGATCCGGGTCATGCAGCAGCAGAAGCCGCCGATCAAGATTGTCTGTCCGGGCAAGGTCTACCGTTCGGATACGCTGGATGCCACGCATTCGCCGATTTTCCACCAGATTGAAGGCTTGGTGGTCGATCGCGGCGTAACCATGGGCGATTTGGTCGGATCGTTGCAGCTGTTTGCCAAAAAGCTGTTCGGTGACAGCACGAGCATCCGCCTCAGACCGCATCATTTTCCGTTTACCGAACCCAGCTGTGAAGTCGACATCTCCTGCTGGAGCTGCTGCGGCGAAGGCTGCAGAACCTGCAAGGGCGAGGGCTGGATTGAAGTCCTGGGCGCCGGTATGGTTCACCCGGAAGTGCTTGAAAATTGCGGCATCGATCCGAAAATCTACAGCGGATTTGCCTTTGGCATTGGGGTTGAACGCACAGCCATGGGCCGTTACGGCATTGATGATATCCGCAGTTTCTTTGAAAATGACATCCGTTTCCTTCGCCAGTTCAGCTAGTCTGAACGATTGCGGAGCGATACGGCCACGGGAGGTCCGATAAATGAAAGTTTCCATTGAATGGCTAAATGCCCTGACACCAATACTGGTTGACGAAAAGCAGTTTTGTGACGGCATGACCATGAGCGGCACCAAGGTCGAAAGCTGTGAAGTCTATGGCAAGGACATCCAGCAGGTTGTCACTGGCAGGATCACTGAAATCAGCGAACACCCAGATGCGGACAAGCTGATCATCTGCAAAGTCGACATCGGTGGCGAGACGCTGCAGATTGTCACCGGCGCCAGCAATGTCCAAGTCGG
Source organism: uncultured Saccharofermentans sp. (assembly GCA_963675845.1). Lineage (GTDB taxonomy): Bacteria > Bacillota > Clostridia > Saccharofermentanales > UBA5734 > UBA8949. Next base: position 2,354,751 of record OY776634.1, read on the forward strand.
CCACGTTGTGCCGATCGCATGCAATGGTGCCAGTCTGCCGGGTGGGTTGAAGATCAAGACCGGCAAACTGCGTGGACAACTGTCCGAAGGTATGATGTGCAGCATTGACGAGCTGGATCTGACCGAAGCCGACTGGCCGGGAGCGGATGCCAACGGCATCCTGATCCTACCAGACGATACGCCGCTGGGTCAGAATATTCTCGAAACGCTGCACCTGGATGACCAGGTGATTGATTTCGAGGTCACATCTAATCGTGTGGACTGTTTCTCGGTGGAAGGCCTCGCACGTGAAGCGGCGGTGACCTTCGATATGCCGTTCAACCCAGTTGCTGCAACGGTCCGCGCTGATTCAAGCCGTACCACTGAAAGCCTGTCGACAGTCAACAACATGGCGCCGGAACTGTGTAACCGCTATTGCGCCAGAATAGTTGAGCATGTCAAGATCGAACCGTCCCCGGAGTGGATGCGGCGACGTCTGAGATGTGCGGGTGTCCGTCCGATCAACAACATTGTCGATATTACGAACTATGTCATGCTTGAACTCGGACAGCCGATGCATGCCTTTGATCTCAACGATCTGGCCGGACGGGAAATCAACATTCGCCGAGCCGGTGAAGGCGAAGTCATCAAGACATTGGATGATACCGAGCGCAAACTGGATGAGACCATGCTGGTGATTGCCGACAGTGATCGCGCGGTGGCCCTGGCTGGCGTCATGGGCGCTGAAAATACCGAAATCAAGCCGACAACACAAACCATCCTGTTCGAAGCCGCAACGTTCAACGCCCAGTCGGTTCGGCAAACCGCCAAGAAAGTCGGACTTCGGACCGAATCATCCTCGCGTTTTGACAAGGGGCTGGATTCGACCAATGCCGGTCGTGCGATCGAAAGAGCCTGTGAACTGGTCGAGTTGCTGGGGGCCGGCGATGTCTGCCAGGGCATGATCGACAGCTGGCCGGTCAAACCTGAAACCCGGACGATCACTTTTAGTCCGGATGCGATCAACGCTTTCCTGGGCACACAGATCGCACGAGACTGGATGCTGGAGACACTGGAAAAAATCGGCCTTGGAATCATCGGTGAAGGGCAGATGCTGTCCGCCCGGGTTCCGACCTATCGTCCGGATCTCGAATCCGAGGCCGATCTGGCGGAAGAGGCGGCCAGGTTCTACGGCTATAACCGGATCAAGCCCAGTCTGCTTTCCAACGCCCAGACGACCCTCGGCGGCCGCTCCAGGCACCAGAAGACCATTGAGAAGATCAAGGACAAAATGACCGCGCAAGGGTATTATGAAGCCTGTACTTACTCGTTTGAGAGCCCCAGGCAGATGGACAAGATGAATCTTGAGCCTGACCACGACCTGCGGCGTGCTGTGGTGATACAAAACCCGCTCGGTGAGGACTTCTCGGTCATGCGCACATCCATGATCCCAAGCCTGCTTAACGTCGCTGCCATCAACTGGAAGCGATCCGTCGATGTGGCAAAAGTCTTTGAAATCGGCTATGTTTACCAAGCCAAATCCCTGCCGCTGACCGATCTGCCGACAGAAATCCGGCACCTGGCAGCTTTCTGCTATGACGATACAGCGACAGATCAGGGTGGCGGCGCCTTCTTTGCCCTGAAAGGGGAGTGTGATGAACTGTTCCGCCATCTGGCTGTCAGGTCAGTCGAGTATCTGCCGCTAACCGACTGCCCATACCTCCATCCCGGCCAGGCCGCCAGCCTTGTCATCGATGGAGAGATCATCGGACAGATCGGCCGGATACATCCGGATGTCGCCGGCGATTTTGAGTGCTCAGCGCAGACTGTTCTGCTGGATCTGGAACTAGACAAGATTGTGGACAATATCCATGAGGACCGACTATTCAAGGCCCTGCCGCGCTATCCTGCTGTCATGCGTGACTTGGCAATTCTGGTTGACTCAAACGTTTTGTCGGCAGATCTTCTCAAGACCATGCAGGAAGCTGCCGGACCGATTCTGGAAACCATCGAGGTGTTTGATGTCTACCAGGGCCCGCAGGTGCCGAAAAACATGAAGTCCGTCGCCTATAGCCTGGTCTTCAGGTCGCTGGAGCGCACGCTCAAGGAAGAAGACATCCAGCCTGCTGTTAAACGGATACTCAAAAAACTCAAGCATGTTTACGGCGCTTCGCTGCGCGAATAGCACGATGATTGAATAATCAGCCAATTTGATGTATAAACATTGATATCAAACAAAATAGTCGGGTCAATGGTATCCGGCTGAAGTGAATGGAGTGTGTTCGCATGAAAAAGTTTTCCTTCTTACTCGCACTGGTTCTGATGGTATCGCTGGTTGCATCGCTTTCAGCCTGCTCAAACGGGGCGGAAGTCAAAATTGGCAGCCTTGAAGATCTTGACGGCAAAGTGATTGGTGTCCAGACCGGTACAACCGGCGATATTCTGGCATCCGAAGAGGTCAGCGCCAAAACGGTTGAGCGCTATAACCTCTATGTTGATGTTGTTTCAGCCTTGAAGCAGAAGAAGGTCGATTGTGTCATCATGGACGTGGATACCGCCAGCACATTTCTCAAGGACAATGAAGACCTGACTACGCTGGACGTAGGCTTTGAACCCGAACAGTACGCTGTTGCCGTTCAAAAAGGCGACAGTGATTTGCAGACGGCAGTCAACGCAGTCATCGCGGAAATGAAAGCTGACGGATCACTGGCCGCTTCGCTCGAAGCGCATGCCGACCAGAACGGCGAAGCGCCTGATTTCAACACCGGCGGCGCCAACGGCAGCCTGGTCGTTGGCACCGAGGCCGGCTTCCCGCCGTATGAGTACATGAATGGCGATGTTGTCATTGGTACGGATATCGACATCATGGCTCGGGTCGCCAAGAAGCTGGATATGGAACTCGTGGTTGAAAACATGGCGTTTGACGGCCTGATCACCGCGCTGACCACCGGCAAGCTCGATGCGATTGCCGCAGGTATGACCATCAGCGAAGACCGCAAGAACAATGTTGATTTCACCGATCCGTATGTCGATGCAACTAATATTGTCCTGCTTCGCAAGAGCTCCCTCAGTGAATAAAAAGGTGCAGACCGGTTTGGGAACCCGAAAGTCCAAGCAGTTCTATGATCGCCTGGGCGGTAGTGTTTTTGCTGCCCTGGCCGTGATTTTCTGTCTGCTGGTAGCTTTTCAGGACAGAATCGGCCTCAACATCGGATTTCTAGAACAGATCAAAACCAATTTCATCGCTGATTTTATCAAGGACAACCGCTGGACCTGGCTGCTGGATGGCTTGGGCACAACCCTTATGATTACCATTCTGGCCGCGCTGCTTGGGTTTGCCATCGGCATTGTCATTGCCATGATCAAAGTCCTGGATTATAATGGGCGGCGAATTCCCGTTGTTACCCGAATCGCGGATATCTACCTGACGGTCATCCGCGGAACACCGGTTGTCGTTCAGCTCCTGATCATCTATTTTGTGATCTTCGGTTCGATCAACGTCAGCAAGATCATCGCTGCCGCAATTGCCTTCGGCATTAACAGCGGCGCCTATGTTGCCGAGATCATGCGAGCCGGTGTGCTTGCGGTCGACCAAGGCCAGCTTGAAGCCGGCAGGTCGCTGGGACTGGGCTACAGTGTCACCATGCGTAAGATCATTTTGCCCCAAGCGGTCAAGAATGTTCTGCCAGCGCTGTTCAACGAATTGATCACGCTGCTCAAGGAAACGGCAGTTGCCGGCTATATCGCGGTCGCAGACCTGGCCAAGATGGGTGATGTCATTCGATCCAGAACATTCGATGCCCTGTTGCCGCTGTTGATGGTCGCACTGATCTACCTGGTGATCGTTCTGCTGATGACCAGTCTGATGAAACGGCTTGAGAGGAGGCTTCGTCAAAGTGATAAGCGTTGAGAAGCTCGTCAAGCGTTTTGGCGACAAAACTGTCTTGACGGATATAACAACCCAGATCAAGCTGGGTGAGCGGATTGTCGTCATCGGTCCGTCCGGCAGCGGCAAGAGCACCTTTTTGAGATGCCTGAACCTGCTGGATGTCCCAACAGAAGGCAAAATCACGGTGGACGGACAGGTCGTGACCGATCCGGATTGCGACATCAATGTCGTCCGTCAGAAAATGGGGATGGTCTTCCAGCATTTCAATCTATTCCCCCATCTGACGGTTCTCGAGAACATCACCTTGGCGCCAGTCACGCTCAAGCTGATGACGCCGGCCGAGGCCAAGGAAAAAGCATTCAAACTACTTAAGCGAGTCGGCCTTGAAGAAAAAGCCAAGGAGCATCCCATCCGTCTGTCGGGTGGTCAGAAGCAGCGGATTGCGATTGCCCGGGCGCTGGCGATGAATCCCAAGATCATGCTGTTCGACGAGCCGACATCGGCACTGGATCCTGAAATGATCGGAGAGGTCCTGGACGTTATGAAGGAACTGGCCGATGAAGGCATGACCATGATTGTCGTGACGCACGAAATGGGTTTTGCCCGCCAGGTCGGCAGCCGCGTCATGTTCATGGACGAAGGCAGGATTCTCGAACAGGCTCCACCGGATCAGCTGTTCGACAACCCGCAGAACGCAAGGACCCAGAACTTCTTGTCCAAGGTGCTGGCCCACTAGAAAACACGTTCGTCTGCATATTTGATTCTTTTGTCGGATCATCTCCGGTCAGACAGCAGGCCTATTGGCCTATGCTGTTGGCAGGAGGTGGTCCGATGGCTTTTTCACTGGAAGCGGCACTGGCTGTACCGCTGGCGATCAGCGGCTGGCTCGGCATGATGAATGCTGCGCCGATCGCCTATTTGCAGACCCGAGTGGCAGCCGTGCTGGAAATCAAGGCGGTTTGCTGGAGCAGCCAATCTGATGCCCTGTACGAGACCTGCTCAATCAGTTCATCCCATGACACTGGCCAGGCTCTGGCATGCTCCCCGCAAAAAGTGCTGGAAATCAGTCGTTGTCTGGGTCAGAACTTGGAATTGCTGCAGTTGCAGGTTGGCCAGCCTGCCGTAAAGGATAATCAGCCGTGAAACCCAAATCGAGGCAGGGCAGCATGGCCTTATTTTTCTGCCTGGTTTTGGGAGCGAGCCTGATTCTTGTTTCGGTCTGGATACGGGCTGCAGACAGCCGAAGGCTCGAACATCAGGTTGTACGGGCTATGGAGGCCCAGACCCAGACGATTCTGGCACGATATGACCAGAGCTATCGCGAGTATGGATTGTTTGCCTTTCGGACCGATTCGGTCAATACCGCTGTCTTTGACCGAATGACAAACAATCTGGCCGGCCAGGGGCTTGCTGTCCTCAGCCAACAGCCTGTGACCGAGGCAAATGTCCTGGTGGGCGCTGTTACGAGATATATGAAAGGCCTGTTGCCGGCAACGTATTTCAACCAGGTCAGGCTTCGCCTGGACCAGGTTGACCAATCGGTCGGCCAGCTGGAGCTTGGCTCTCAGATCCAAACACTAGTTTCCGAAACCCAAAAAAACTGTCTCAAGTCCTCCGCACAGGAACTGTTCGGTGCCGTTGACAACGGTCTTGAAGAGGAACTGGCTGTTGAAGCGCAAAAAGCCTATCAGGCTTACCGGGAGGAAGTCGATCCGGACGGTGATGCTTATGCGGAATTATTTGATGAGCTGGATTTTCTGCAACCGGACAGCCTGTCGGGATTTGCTGAAAACCTGGATGTGCTGCTGGATATGGAAACCGGTGCGGTCTACCGGAAACTGTGCCTGATCGAATATGCGATCGGGACTTTCCGGTCAGGAGTCGATTCATGGCGATCGGACTCCGGCACGCTCACCCTCAAAGATCTTGGCGGCAAACCGTTTTTGAACATGAAGGACAGCCGGAAGCTCGAACTCGAGAAGATCATTACGGGCTTTCAATCCGAGCAGGCCGCTCAGACGGCCGTCAAGGCCTTTATAACGGCCTGCAGAACCCTGGTACACCTGGGCTCGATTTTAAGCGACCAGCAGCAGATGGAGACTATCCGGGCGGCCGCGGCTGCCTGCAGTGCGGCGATTGCCCTGATCAGCGGCGGAACGGTGGTGCTCGAACCTGAAACCCTGACTTATGTGATCGCCGCTGCCAAAGCCATGGGCTGTGGACTGGACGATATGAACAAACTTGGTCAAGGGCGGGCTGTTCGATTTTGGCCGGACGATGTGGCCGTCAATCCAAAGCTGTATTACCAGGATTATCTCAGAGTGCTGATGCTGATGTTGCCGGAGGATCGCCTGGCTGAACGCATGGGGACTCGGCTGGAACAAATCATAGGTTATCAGGCCTATACTGAGATTAAAATGTCGTTTGATTTCAGTGGCAGGGTGGTCGAGTGGCAGGGCGGTTATCAGTGAAGCGCTATTCCAGGAACAGGAAAGCCGGCGGCATCTGTCTGGAAGCTGCACTGGTGATGCCCGTGGTCATGCTGTTGATTTTATCGGTTGTCCTTCGAATTGTCGCGGCTGAATCCAGTATACGGATCAAGGGTGCACTGGATCGGACAGCCAGCGAGCTGTCCCTGATCCTGTGTCTTTGCGATCTGTATCAAAGCTGTGAAACAGGTCGTGACCTGGAAGACGCTGCTCAATCAATGGATGACGGTCTGGCAGGGCTGCTGGGGGACGACTTGATCGCAGATGCGGTTAAGGATCTGGCATTGGATATGGCCAGTTCCGTGATGTTGTCTCCCTTGATTTGCGAACGTTTCGAGCAGTGGCTTGATCTGGCGGATGATGGCTTGTCAAGCTGGCGGCGGCTGACGGGAGATTACTGCTTGTATTTGGACTGGGATGTCGATCACAATAGCTTGTGGCTAAGCATGTCCTACGTTTTTAAGACACCCTTTGGTGAGATGCCGCAGTCGATCAAATCAGTTGTGCCGATCTGGTCAGGATCAGTTCGCGACGATGACAAGACTTATGCCGGTGAAGTTTGGCTGTTAGACAATTTTACCCGCGGCAGGATGATTCGGTCGGCCTTCGGTGGCAATCTGCCCTTTGACTTCCCGGTGATTGCCGCCTTTGCAGGCGGTACAGCCGTTTCGATCAAGAGCATGGACCTGACCGCCCCCAGTTATGCTGATAATGGCGCTGTCCGGGAGCGCGTGAACAGCCTGATCACAGACCTTGCCAGTTTCAGCGGTACGAGATATGTTCGAGACAAGACGAACATCGAAATTGCTCCCGGCGATATCCTGGCGAGGAAACTGCTGCTGATCATCCCGGAAAACTACGATCAGGAACGCTTGCAGCCGGTTCTGACCCAACTGCAGCAGCATGCGTTCAACGTTGGGATCGTAATGGAAGTCCATCCCTATGGCGAAAGCACACGCTACAGCCAACAGGACAGCTGATCTGGCAACTAGCGACAGCCGGTTTTCAGCTTGTATCTTGAAGGTTGTTGCGTTATCATTTTACCTGTGGTCTAAAACCCATCGCCTAGCGTCTGGGCAGGCCATTATCCGGCGATTATGTTGAAAGGAATTAAGGCATGAATGAAAAACTGAAAGATTCGGCAACCGACCTTCTTTTTTCGGCAATTCTGTCGTTGGAGAATTCAGCTGAATGCTATGCCTTCTTTGAAGATATCTGCACGGTCGCTGAGATTAAGTCGCTGGCCCAGCGTCTTCACGTCGCAGTGATGCTCCGGCAGGGGCGGACATATTCTGAGATCTGTGACCAGACCGGCATCAGTACGGCGACGATCAGTCGGGTCAATCGAGCGCTGGCTTACGGCGCCGATGGGTATAAGGCTGTTCTAGACCGGCTTGAAGAAATGGGCAAGCTGACCGATTGAACCGTCGGATCACGGTTGATCATGAAAGGAAATACGAATGGGAATAATTGAGAAGATCTTCGGATCTCACTCCGATAACGAGATCAAGAGAATTACACCGATTGTTGACCAGATTGATGGTCTGGCCGATGTCTATGCCAAAATGTCTGAAACACAGCTCAAGCAGCAGACCGACAAGTTCAGGGCACGACTTGAATCCGGCGAAAGCCTGGATGACATCTTGCCGGAAGCCTTCGCCACCGTCCGGGAAGCTTCCCGACGGGTGATCGGCCTTTATCACTACCGTGTGCAGCTGGTTGGCGGTGTGGTCCTGCATCAGGGCCGAATCGCCGAAATGAAAACCGGTGAAGGCAAGACCCTGGTCGCGACATTGCCGGTTTACCTCAACGCCCTGACCGGGCAAGGCGTTCACGTGATCACGGTTAACGATTACCTGGCATCACGTGACAGTGAATGGATGGGCAAGGTCTATCGCTATCTGGGACTGACTGTTGGCCTGATTGTCCACGGTCTTGATTCGGAAAAGCGGCGGGAAGCTTATTCGGCTGACGTGACTTACGGCACGAACAACGAGTTCGGGTTTGACTATCTCAGGGACAACATGGTGACCTACAAGCGCCTGATGGTGCAGCGCAAACTCAATTTTGCCATTGTTGACGAAGTTGACTCCATCCTGATCGACGAAGCCAGAACCCCGCTGATCATCTCGGGGTCCGGTGACGAGTCATCTGACCTGTATGTCAAGGCGGACCGGTTTGTTCGACGCCTCAGGGTCGTGAAGGTAACAGAAACCGACGACAAGATGGATTTCGACGAGATCCAGGAAGATGCCGACTATATCATCGATGAGAAGGCCAGCACAGCGGTTCTGACTTCGCGGGGTATCAAAAAGGCGGAGGAGCACTTCCAGGTCGAAAACCTTGCCGACCAGGAAAACTACCAGCTCAACCACCATATCAACAATGCGCTTCGGGCCAACGGCATTATGCATCGTGACCAGAACTACGTGGTCAAGGACGGCCAGGTCATCATCGTTGACGATTTCACCGGCCGCCTGATGGTCGGCCGCCGTTACAGCAACGGACTGCACCAGGCGATTGAAGCTAAAGAAGGCTGCAAGATCGAGAATGAAAACAAAACGCTGGCGACCATTACATTCCAGAACTTTTTCCGGATGTACAACAAGCTGTCGGGCATGACCGGCACCGCGCTGACCGAGGAAAATGAATTCAGGGCGATCTACAACCTGGATGTCATATCCATACCCACCAACAGACCCATGATTCGAATTGATGAGCCTGACTCAGTTTACAAGACCCAGGCCGGCAAATACAAGTCGCTGCTTGAAGAAGTGAGGGAAGCCTACGAAAATGGACAGCCGGTCCTGATTGGCACCATTTCAGTTGAAAAGTCCGAATTGCTGTCCAGCCTGTTCAAGCGCAGTGGCATCCCGCACAATGTCCTGAATGCCAAGCAGCACGAACGTGAGGCTGAAATTGTCGCACAGGCCGGCAGGCTGGGCGCGGTGACGATTGCCACCAATATGGCCGGTCGCGGCACCGATATCCTGCTCGGCGGCAATCCTGAATTCATGGCCAAGCAGGAGATGCGCAAGCAGGGCATGGACGAGGAACTGATCGAAGCTTCAACCACCTTGAATGAAACAGATGACCGGTTGATTCTTGACGCACGGCAGCAGTATGCCAAGCTGTCCGAGCACTTCAAGTCACAGATTGCCAGTGAACGCGAACAGGTCATCGAAAGCGGCGGCCTGTTCATTGTGGGAACCGAACGCCATGAATCGAGACGTATCGACAATCAGCTCAGAGGCCGCTCCGGCCGTCAGGGAGACCCCGGACGAAGCAAATTCTACCTGGGATTGGATGATGACCTGATGCGTCTGTTCGGCGGCGAGCGGATGACCAATGTCTTCGGCGCGCTGGGCGTAGAAGAGGACATGGAAATCCAGCACAAGCTGTTGTCGAACGCGATCGAAAACGCACAGAAAAAGGTTGAAGGACGAAACTTCACCATCCGCAAACATGTTCTCGAATATGATGATGTCATGAACAAGCAGCGCGAAATCATATACGGCCAACGGCGCCAGGTGCTGGAAGGCGAAGACCTCCACCAGCATTATCAGAAGATGATCAAGCAGCTGATGCGCGACGTCATGCTGGACTTTTGTGCTGAGTTGCCGGATTCCAGGGATTGGGATATCGCGGCGATCAAGGCCAGGATATTCGATCTATTCGGGGAATTGCGGTCTGTCGAGGAGCTCGACAAGGCCAAGACGATCAACCTCGACCCCGAGGAGCTGACTGAAAAGCTCATCGAGGATGCCCTCGAACGATATGAAAACCGAAAAGACGAAATCGGGTCTGAAGACCTGATGCGTGAAGCTGAGCGCATGATTCTGCTGAGAACGGTCGACAGCAAGTGGATGGAACATATCGACCTGATGGACGATCTGAGAGACAGCATCGGCATGCGCGGATACGCCCAGCATGACCCGGTTGTTGAATACCGGCGGGAAGGCTTCGAAATGTTTGACGCCATGACATCGGCCATTCGCGAAGATTCGGTTCGCATGATGATGCGCGCCCGCTTCAGAAGTGGTCAGGACATGCAGCGTGAATCGGTTGCCCGCAACTTGTCAGAGCGGCACAGCTCGCTGGGGACTTTCGAAGCAGATGGCCAGCGTGCGCAGACACCGGCTGCTCAGGCGCCCAGTACACAGGAGAAGACACCGGTCAGACGCGACGCACAGAAAGTCGGCCGCAATGAGCCTTGTCCGTGCGGCAGCGGCAAAAAATACAAAAACTGCTGCGGAAAAAATGCCTGAATAGATGGAATAATGGAGAATTGCCATGATGAACAAGACAACCGACGCCAGGTCTGAACTTGAACGAATCGACCGGGCGGCAGATGCCATTCGCCAGTCGATCGGGAATACACCGGACGTGGTTATCGTCCTGGGATCCGGATTGGGGTCGATCGCCGACCAGCTCGAAAATCCTGTTGTCGTCCCGTACGACCAGCTGCCGGGATTCCCCCGGACAACGGTCGCGGGCCACCGCGGCGAATGGCTGTTCGGAAGACTTGGCCAACGGCAGGTCGCACTTCAGAGCGGAAGATTTCACGACTATGAGGGGCTGGACATGAACGACATCGCATTGCCGATGCGAACGATGTGCCGGCTGGGCGTTAAGACAGCTGTCCTCACCAATGCCGCGGGCGGCATCAATCGGGATCTCTCCCCGGGGTCCTTGATGCTGATTCGTGACCATATCGGCCTGTGGGCGCCCTCCGTGCTCAGAGGCCCGAACCTGGATGACCTTGGACCAAGATTTCCGGACCAGTCCAGCGTCTATGACCCATCGCTTGCTGAAATAGCTCTCTTGTGTGCCAGGGAACTGGACATTCAGCTGCATGAAGGCATCTATGCGTATTGCCGCGGTCCTCAGTTTGAGACACCGGCTGAGATTCGGGCGCTGGAGCGCCTGGGCGCGGATGCTGTCGGCATGTCGACAGTTCCCGAAGTGCTTGCAGCATCGCACGGCGGTATGAAAGCTCTGGCAATATCCCTGATCACCAATCATGCGGCCGGCATATCCAAGCAGCCGCTGAGCCACCAGGAAGTGTTGGAAACCGGCAAAAAGTCAGCTCAAAACACAGTCCGATTGATCAGCGGGATTTTAGATCGACTATAACCTTGAATATTTAGAGGAGAAAACCATGCATTCAAATTACGATGTCGCGGATATCAGTCTGGCGCCACAGGGCCAGCAGAAAATTGAATGGGCTTTTGCACATATGCCGGTCTTGAGCCGGATCTACAGACAGTTCGAACATGAACAGCCATTCAAGGGCTTGAAAATCGCTGTCAGCGTTCATGTCGAGGCCAAGACCGCCTGCCTGGCCAAAACCCTGGCTGCCGGCGGTGCCGATGTCGCCCTGACTGGCTGCAATCCGCTGTCCACCCAGGACGATGTGGCCGCAGCACTGGCCCAAGACGGCATGAAGGTTTTCTGCCGCTATGGTGTTGATGAGAAGACCTATATCAGCCATCTGAAGCAGGCTCTTCAATTCAAGCCGCATATCGTGATCGACGACGGGGGCGATTTCGCCCAGCTCCTGCACACCGAGTGCAGCGATCTGGCAGCAAACCTGATCGGCGGCAGTGAGGAGACTACGACGGGTGTCGTGCGACTGAAAATACTATCAGACAACAAGCAACTCAAATATCCGGTGATCGCTGTCAATGACGCCCGCTGCAAGCATCTGTTTGATAACCGCTACGGCACCGGCCAGTCGGTCTGGGCAGCGATCATGAGCACAACCAATCTGCTGATTGCAGGCAAGACGGTGGTTGTCGCGGGCTTCGGCATGTGCGGCAAAGGTGTGGCGATGCGCGCCGATTCGCTGGGTGCCCGCGTAATTGTGACGGAGATCGACCCGGTTAAGGCCTGCGAAGCCCTGATGGAAGGCTATGATGTCATGACGATGGAGCAGGCCGCACCAGTCGGCGATATCTTTGTGACTGTTACGGGCTGCAAGGATATTCTGAGTGCCAAGCATTATCCGCTCCTCAAAAATGGCGCAATCCTTTGCAACGCCGGTCATTTTGACGTGGAGATCAACCTGCCTGAACTTAAAGCTTATGCCAGCGATATGCGTGAGCTTCGCAAGAACATTACCGGCTATAACCTGAAGAACGGCCGACAGGTGCAGGTCCTGGCCCAGGGCCGGCTGGTCAATCTTGCAGCCGGCGACGGACATCCTGCGGAAATCATGGACATGAGTTTTGCCCTGCAGGCCAAAAGCGCGGCATATATGGCCGGCAACGGCCAGCAAATGGCGCCGGGTGTATACGATCTGCCAGCTGAGATCGACGATGAAGTTGCCGCAACTCTTCTTGTACACCTCGATAAGCAGACAGAAACCTTGACAGACGAGCAGACCCGTTATATTCAAAGCTGGGATCTGTAGACATCTGGGAAGGATATAGAGCATGAAGCAGATTAATACTTGTTTTCAGAACATCCGGGTGGTCACACCATTGTCAGACGGCACTGTGGTGTCAATGCCTGAATCTTACGTCTCAGTCAAGGATGGGGTCATTGCCTATGCTGGTCCATCCGCTGAAGCTGCCCGAGCTGTTTTTGCCGACCAGTCCTATGAAACCTATAACGGCAAGTCCAAGATGCTGGCACCGGCGATGGCTAACACACACAGCCATCTGGCCATGACGCTGATGCGCAACCAGGCGGATGATCTCAATCTGCACAGCTGGCTGTTTGACGTTATCTTCCCCAGGGAAACCCGGCTCAATGAGAAAAACGTCTATGTCGGCACGCAGCTTGGCATCGCGGAAATGATCCGCGGTGGTATCGGGGCGTCTGCGGATATGTATTATTTCAGCGAATCAGTCGCACAAGCGTCCCTGGACGCGGGGTTTCGCCTGAACTTGTGCTGTGATGCCAAAAAACCAGGCCCGGACGGAAAGATTGTGATCGATCCGGATGACCTGGATCACCACCTGGCCGCGTATCACGGCAAGGACGGCCTTCTGCAGGTCTCAATGCTGGTCCATTCAGTTTATTTGTATGAAGAAGGCTTGTATAGGGAACTGGCCCAGATGGCAGCATCTTCAGATTGTGCCGTTCAGGTCCATATCGCTGAAACCCAAAAGGAGATTGACGATTGTCAGAAAAAATATAATGGACGACCCGCCCAGGTTCTCCAGAATTTCGGATTCTTCAAGACACCGACGCTGGCAGCCCATTGTGTTTTTCTGGACGATTCGGAACGAAACGTGTTGAAAAACCCGAATATTGTCGTTGCCCACAATCCGTCCAGCAACCTCAAGCTGGGCAGCGGTATCGCCGAAGTGGACAAGATGCTAAAAGCCGGCATCCGTGTAGGACTGGGAACCGATGGCCCGGCCAGCAACAACAACCTGGATCTCTACAAAGAGATGCGGCTGGCATCGTTTTTGGCCAAAGGAACGAGCCGGGACGCGACCGTCTTGCCCGCCGGGACCATCTTCAATATGGCGACGCAGCAAGGTATGGCCGGGTTGGGCTTTAAACAGTCCGGACGGATTGAGCAAGGCAGCGCAGCGGACCTGCAGGTCATCGACTGCGATCATCCGGCCATGACACCGCTGGGCGACCCGATCGCAGCGCTGGTTTACAGTACGGATGCCGCTCGGGTAGAATCACTCATGGTCAACGGCAGCTGGCTAATGAATAAAAACGAACTGGTCACGCTGGACGAAGAAAAGATTCTTCATGAGGCTGTATCACTGGCCAGAGATCTCAATAATATATTAGATTTATGATGATTTAAGCTGGTAAAGGTAGAACTTTCCGTCAATGGCAACAGCGATCGCGTCAGGATCCGATTCGACCGTGAATAGTTCTGTTCCGGGATCCAGAAACGTCGCATCACCGTTTCTGAGACAATAATACGTGCTGTGAACATTTCCGGACAGTTTGAAACGGATGGTGCCAATTTCTTCAGTAACGAATTCCGCGCCGATTTCAGTACGTTCCATCGGATTGATACCGCTGTAATACAGCTGCTGATTGAAGTAGATGCAGTCGACGTAGTCGACCTGTGCCAGGCCGAAACGGTCGACCCGGAGAAGGTAGCCTACCAGAAACAAGACCGTTAGAATCACGACAATAATGCTGAATTTAATTAGTCTGCCCAATCGTCTGTTGACCTGATATACCTTGTTCATCTCCGGCGTCCTCCTGATGTCAAAGTGTTCAATAATGGCCTCAAGTCCTTGTGACAATTCAGAGAAAAATGAAGCTGTCTAAAAGATATTTTTTCATGAATCGCTAGAGAGATTGAATAATTGCGATAACCTCGGGAATTATTCGGTTCTAGCGATAACATCTGCCCCTCTCAAGAATAACCGGAATAGGAATTGACAAAGCCGCTGGCCATTGCTATTATAATGTTCGCGACTTGCCGCTGTGGCTCAGGGGTAGAGCAATTCACTCGTAATGAATAGGTCGTGAGTTCAATTCTCACCAGCGGCTCCAGAGACGAGTCTATCGGTTTCGATAGACTCTCTTTTTTTGATGTGAGAATTTCATACCAGATAGCATGTTTTGCCTGTTTTACTCAATGTCGTTGTGTACATGAGTTTGGTGCTTAGGACGGGATATAGTGTATAGAAGCTATCTGAATTAGGATAATGTTCAGTATCAGGCGGTTTTGCAATGTAAGCAGTTGGTTGAGCGCTATGGACCGGTTTTTCCAGATCTTGCAGCGGATCAGCTGGCCAGTCTGCAGATCGGTGACATCGACGTGAACGGTTAGAAAGTTGTGACTCATTTCGCGATCTGGAGGTTGAAGAACGGTCAGGTTGGATCTGTTCAAGTTCTGCTTGGCAACTTCATAGTGCGCGTAAATTTTCTGTTCACTAGGTTACGGATGAAAATCGATATATCCAGTATAATAACCATGAATTCGAAAAAGAAAGGAGGCGGGCTGCATGAAAAACGTATTGATACAGGTTGGCAAAATGAGCTGTGAGCATTGCGTCAGGGCTGTCGAGAACGCTTTGAAGGGAGTTCCCGGTGTTGACAAGGTCAAGGTCGATCTGCAAAGCGCCAGCGCGAAAGCCAGTATTGACCCGGATGTTTTCCAGGAATCTGCTGCAGCTGCCGCTATTGCCGAAGAAGGCTATGAGTTTGGCGGGATTGAAGAAGTCGACTGATCCATGGGATTTTTTATTGCCAAGTCGATGATTTCAGTTATAATTGTAATAAGAAAATGAATGAGAACTCAAACATCATAAACCTTGTCAAGGTAAGGGGAGGAATCTAAAATGGCTAAATCATTCAATATGCACGACATTGACGTCAAGGCGTTCATCGCCGCACTGGACGAGTGCAAAGGCAATGTCTACCTGGTCACCAACGAGAATGACCGCTACAACCTCAAGAGCAAGCTAAGCCAGCTGGCCGGCATCATCAACATTATCGAGGGTGGTCGTCTGGTTGAAGCCAAGATCGAATGTGAAGATCCTGAGGATGAGGCGATGCTGTTCAGAATGAATCTGTTCGGCAAAAACTGATTTTATCTTTGCAGTATAGAAGAACCCCAGGCGGAGCTATTTCTGCCTGGGGTTTTTTGCTGTTGACGGTCTGTTCATGGTTATTTAATCAACGCATTGGGAAAAAATGCTGTTTTCATGATAAAATAAGGGTCGATCATTTTACAAAGGAATAGGTTGAATGAATAATCTCTATAAAATGGGTTTGGATATCGGGTCAACGACAATCAAGTTGATCATGATCCAGGAAAATCAGGTTTGTTACCAGCAGTATCGCCGACATCATTCGGATATCAGCGGTGAGCTGGCCAAGATTTTTGAGGATGCTGTTTCACAGTATCCGGATGCGCAAGTTCAGATCAGCGTGACCGGATCGGGCGGGGTCAGCGTATCACGCTGGCTTGATCTGCCGTTTGTCCAGGAAGTGATCGCTGAATCTGAAGCCATTCGGCAATATGAACCGGAAACGGATGTCATCATCGAGCTGGGTGGGGAAGATGCCAAAATAACTTACATGAAACCTGTGCCCGAGCAGCGTATGAATGGTACTTGTGCCGGCGGCACCGGCGCGTTTATCGACCAGATGGCATCCCTGCTGCAAACCGACGCCGGCGGACTGAACCAGATGGCGTCTGAATACCATTCGCTATACCCGATCGCTTCCCGCTGTGGCGTTTTTGCCAAGAGCGACTTGCAGCCCCTGATCAACGAAGGCGCTGCGAAAGAAGATTTGGCCGCATCCGTGTTGCAGGCGGTTGTCAACCAGACAATCGCAGGCCTGGCTTGTGGACGACCAATCAAGGGCAACGTTGTGTTTTTGGGCGGCCCTTTGCATTTCCTGCCTGAGCTTCGCAAGGCGTTTGAAAGAACGCTTGAGGCACAGGTTGAATCCTTTAAGACACCGGAACTGGCCCAGCTCTATGTCGCCATCGGCGCAGCCCTGCTGTCGCCCCAGGCGCCCATCCCTTTGGCAGATGTCCATGACCGGTTTTCAACCTCGCGCAAGATGGAACTGGATATCGCCCGTATCCGCTCACTGTTCACCGATGAAGAGGACCGTGCGGCCTTCCAGCGTCGACATGCCGAAAATACAATTGAAATCAAGAACATTGATGAACAGACCGGCGACTGTTTTCTGGGGATTGACGCCGGCAGCACGACAACCAAAGCCACCCTGGTCAACAGCGAAGGCGAATTGATCTACACTTACTATGCCAGCAACAAGGGCAATCCAATCAGCAGCGCTGTCACCATTCTCAAGGAACTTTACGACGAACTGCCAACCGGCGCCCGCATTGCCAGAACCTGCGTCACAGGATACGGCGAAAACCTGATTAAGGCTGCACTGGGCATCGATGAAGGTGAAATTGAAACCATGGCGCACTTCAAGTCCGCCGAATTTTTCTGTCCGGGCGTCGATTTCATCATTGATATCGGCGGACAGGATATGAAATGCCTGAAGATAAAAAACGGGATCATTGACTCCATCATGATCAATGAAGCCTGTTCGTCCGGCTGCGGATCCTTTATTCAGACGTTTGCCGAGAACCTGAAGATGGACGCGCACAGCTTCTCGCTGGAAGCACTCGAAGCTGATAATCCGGTTGATCTGGGTACACGCTGCACAGTTTTCATGAACTCGCGGGTCAAGCAGGCTCAGAAGGAAGGCGCCACCATCGGTGACATTTCCGCCGGTTTGTCCTATTCGGTTGTCCGCAACGCCCTATATAAGGTCATCAAGATCAAGGACCCGGCCGAAATGGGCGACAAGGTTGTTGTCCAGGGCGGTACGTTCCTTAATGACGCAGTCTTGAGAAGCTTTGAGCTGATTGCGGGCAGGGAAGTCATTCGTCCCGGCATCGCCGGCCTGATGGGTGCATTTGGCGCGGCTCTGCTGGCCAAAGAACGCTACACCGGTCAGTCTTCGTCGCTGATGAGCGCGATTGACCTTGAATCATTCAAGGTTGAAACCGAGCGGACGCACTGTAAGCTTTGCACAAACCAGTGTCAACTGACCATCTCGCATTTCAGCAACGGCGATCGGTTTATATCCGGCAATCGCTGCGAACGGGGAGCCGGTCATCAGAAGAAGGCTGAAACGGTTCCCAATCTTTTCGATTACAAGTACAAGCGCCTATTCGCCTACAAACCGCTGTCAGAGGATGCAGCTACCCGCGGTACGATCGGTGTTCCCAGGGTTTTGAACCAGTATGAGAATTACCCGTTTTGGTTTACGGTGTTGAGCGAACTGGGATTTCGGGTTGTCCTGTCCGGACGATCCGACCACAAGATGTTCGAGAGGGGCATGGACTCCATTCCCTCGGAGAGCGTCTGCTATCCGGCGAAGCTGGCCCATGGGCATGTTATCGACCTGATCAACAAGGGCATCCGCACAATCTTTTACCCGGATATTTCCTATGAGCAGAAGGAGAGCCCTGGCGCGAACAACCATTATAACTGCCCGATTGTCGTGTCTTATCCGGAAGTCATTCGCAATAATGTCGAACAACTGTCCGAACAGCAGGTTCAGTTTATCAATCCGTTTTTCTCACTGGGACACAAGGACAAGCTGCCATCGAGGATCGCGGAGGAATTCAAGGCTTTCGGTGTTTCAATCCAGGAAGCGAGAGCTGCCGTCGAGAAAGGCTTTGCCGAGCACGAGGCCGTCAAGGCGGATATCCGGCGAAAGGGGCAGGAAACGCTAGCGTATCTGAACAAGACCGGTCAGAAGGGCATCGTCCTGGCCGGACGACCCTACCACCTGGATCCGGAAGTCAATCACGGCATCTCGGAAATGATTGTTTCGCTTGGCCTGGCTGTTCTGACCGAGGACAGTGTCGCAGAACCCGGGAAACTAAAGCGGCCGATCCGGGTCGTCGACCAGTGGGCCTACCATTCAAGACTGTATGAAGCGGCCGCTTTTGTCGCTGAGGAGGATAACCTTGAGCTGGTTCAGCTCAACTCGTTCGGCTGCGGCCTGGACGCTGTCACCACTGACCAGGTGCAGGAGATCCTCGAAGCGAAAAACAAAATCTTTACCGTTCTGAAGATCGATGAGGTCAGCAACCTCGGCGCGGCCAGAATCCGGATCAGGTCTTTGAAAGTCGCCATGCAGGAACGTCTGCGTCATGAGGTCAAGGACGAACCTAAACCCTATACCCTGAACCGAATCCCATTCACCAAGGCGATGAAAAAACGGCACACCGTTTTGGCGCCACAGATGTCACCGATCCATTTCAAACTGGTCGAGAGTGCGTTGCGGCAGATGGGCTATGACACCCATGTACTGGAAAAAGCCTCCGGCGATGATATCGAAACCGGCCTCAAATTTGTCAACAACGATGCCTGTTATCCATCAATCATCGTGGTCGGGCAGTTGGTCAATGCCTTTATCAGCGGCGGTTATGACCCTGACAATTCATCTGTCTTCATATCACAGACGGGCGGCGGCTGCCGCGCGACCAATTATGTCGCGTTTTTGCGCAAAGCCTTGAGAGAAGCGGGGTTTGGACAGGTTCCGGTTGTTGCGCTGAGCGCAACTGGGATTGAGAGCAATCCAGGCTTCAAGCTGTCGATGCCGCTGCTGGACAAGGCCATTCGAGCGCTGGTTCTTGGCGATCTGCTGCAGACCCTGTTGCTCAGGTGCAGACCGTATGAGCTCAAGCCGGGCAGCAGCCACGACCTTTACGAGAAATGCAACGAAGCCTGCAAAGCTTACTTATCGAAGCAATCTGGTCCTTATGGCCGGATGACCTACAAGCAGCTGATCAATCGAATCGTTGAAGATTTCGATCAATTGAAACTGAAATCCGGCCCCAGAAGACCAAGGGTCGGCCTCGTCGGCGAGATTCTGGTTAAGTTCCATCCGGATGCCAATAACCACGCTGTGGACGTTATCGAGTCCGAAGGCTGCGAGGCTGTGATGCCGGGCCTGGTCGACTTTTTCCTGTATTCCTTCCATAACGCGGGTTGGAAACACCGACATCTGGGAACTGGCAGGAAATCCGCCGTGCTGGCTAGCGTGGCTGTCCAGGTCATCGAGCGTTACCGCAAGCCGATGGTCGCGGCGATCAAGCGCAAAAAGGGTAAGTTCATGGCGCCCGAGAAAATATCGCATTTGAGCAATTTGGCCAAGAAAGTTCTGTCGCTGGGCAATGACAGCGGCGAAGGCTGGTTCCTGACAGCCGAGATGATTGAGTTGATCAAGAGCGGGGTGCCCAATATCATCTGCGCCCAGCCGTTTGCCTGTCTGCCCAACCATGTCACCGGCAAAGGCATGATCAAGGAGCTAAGGCGGCAGTATCCCGAATCTAATATAGTCCCGATCGACTATGATCCAGGAGCCAGCGAGGTCAATCAGCTGAACCGGATCAAGCTGATGATCGCCACAGCTTTCAGCCATCGCCAGCCGGTTGACGGTGAAGCGTCAAAATCAGGCGCTGTCAAGCAATCTGAAACCGAATTTGTTATGAATTAGCCAGCCAAACGATACGATCCGAAAAAGGAGACTGAGGTCATGCACCACATCTACGAAACCGACCAGGCCCCTTTGCCCATAGGTGCCTATGCCCAGGCAATCGAAGCCGGAAACATGATATTCCTGTCCGGACAGATCCCGATTTCACCCCACACGGGTGAATTAGCCGGAACCGACCTGGTCAGTCAGACCATCCAGGTCTTCAAAAACCTGGATGCCATACTGACCGAAGTTGGATGCACGGTCAGCCAGGTCGTCAAGACAACGGTCTTTTTGACTGATCTGGGCGGCTATGCCGACTTCAACCGGCTATATGCCGACTGGGTTGGTACACACACGCCTGCCCGCTCCGTCGTGCAGGTCAGCGCACTGCCTAAGGATGCCTTGGTTGAAATAGAATTGATCATTCTCAAGGAGACCATCTCATGAAGGACAAAATTTTAAAAATCGCTTACATTGGCATGCTGTCTGCTGTTGTTATGCTGGCGACCTACGCGATAACCATTCCGATTCCCAACGGCATGGGTTATTTCAACCTCGGTGACGGCGTCATATTCGGCATATCCGCGATCATAGGCCCTTACGCGGCAATCTGCGCGGCGCTGGGGTCTGCGTTGGCGGATCTGGTGGTATTCCCGCTCTATATCCCTGGGACATTCATCATCAAGGGTGCCATGGGTCTTTTGGCCGGCGGCATTTTAAAAAAGCGCCCCGGCCTTCGCTGGTACAATCTGGCATTGCTGTTCATCGCTTGTGAACTGGTCATGGTGAGCGGTTACTTTTTGTATGAAACCTTGATCTACGGCTATGCCGCCGCGCTCGGCTCGGTACCGGCCAACATGCTGCAGGGCATAGCTGGCGTTGTCCTGGGTCTGGCAATTGTCCCGCTAGCCCGCAGAATCAAGACCATCGTCTGGCTGTAACTGACAAACTTATCATCTGACAGGAGGCTCGCTTGAATCCAAAGCAGGATAAAACACTGGTCAGCCAAATCTGCCAAGGAGACCCGGCGGCTTTTGCCGAATTGGTCGATCGCTATTCACCGCGGCTTTTCGGTGCTTGTCTGGGCTTTCTCGGCAACGTTCAGGATGCTGAAGATTGTGTCCAGGATGCCTGGATCAAGGTTTATCGGAATATTGGCAGCTTTCGAGGCGGATCATCGCTGTTTACCTGGATTTATCGGATCGCGATGAACTGCTGTCATGATAACCTAAGACGCCGAAACCATACGCGAACCTATTCACTGGATGACAATCTGGAAACGGAAAATGGACAGATTACTGTCCAGTTTGCCGATGACAAACCGCTGCCCGACGAAGTGGTCGAGCAGCGCCAGTTTGCCACTTTTATCCGACAGGAAATTGCCGCGCTCAAGCCGTCTCTTCGTGAAATTATCGTCATGCGCGATTTGCTGGGATACACCTACGAGGAAATATCCGGGCTGCTCGGCCTCAAGGAAGGCACGGTCAAGTCCAGGCTGTCCAGAGCCAGAAACCAGTTGGCAAAAAATATCCGGAAGCGGGAACAAGATGCCAGCAGTTTGCGTCTAACAAACGAGAAAAGCGATTGAAAAGGAGGTGCGGTTTGATGAATCTATTGTTAAAGCCTTATCTGAAACAAATTCCCGACTACCTTGACCGTCAACTGTCAGACCGTGATCGCCTGGCATTTGAACAAAAGCTGTCTGTCAGCAAACGGCTTCAACATGCCGTAGAACAACAGCAAAGCTTGCTGCGCCATTATAAAGCAACCAAGATCCTGCCAATCAATACGGATCCTGAGATACCGGAACATCTGACGCGTCGTGTCCTGGCTTCGATTGCGGCGGAACCGGCGAAACGAGCGGGCAGGGGCCTGGCCAAGCCGCTCGGACTTGCCGCTGCTGTTGCAGCTGCAGCGCTGCTGGCGGTCGGTATTTGGCAGCTTTTTCCGCTGCTGCAGGCTGACAGGGTCTCTGAAAGCTTTTTGAGCGGCGAAACCACCATGGCTGTTCGACAGACCACCGCAGCCGATATGGAATCCAGTACAAACGCAGCATTGTCGGCAGATGGACTGGGCGGTTGGGCGATCGTTTCATTGCCTGAATCAGATCTGAAGACACCTCAGCAGTCACCTGACCTGATGAATCTGCTGATCAAAGCCTGTCCGGAATCGGCTGATAATCTGGCTGAAGACCTGTCGAAGGCCAGGACAATTCTCTTGGCCTCGGATGATGCATCAGGCTATATTCTGGCTTCGTTTGATCTTCAATTGGCGGATTCAATCCTAAATGAGATTGAATTGTCGATAAACACTTGCGAAAACCCTGTCGGGATTGAGATAATCAAAAGTGAAAATCTGGATGAGGTGATCAGCGGACTGGATGAAGGGCTGAATAACCTGGGCATTTTAGCCGATTCGGATTCGGACTTGTGGATCTTGATTCTGATTGGAGCGTGACGACTTGGCAGACAAAACTTTACTCCTGCTTGACGGCAACAGCCTGATTAACCGAGCATACTACGGCCTGTTGGGCCGACATCACTTAACAGCGCCGGATGGTACCCCGACTGGCGCTGTCTTTGCGTTTCTCAACATGTACCTCAAATACATCGAAGAAATCAAACCGACACATGTTGCGGCTGCCTTTGACCGTAAGGAACCCACGTTTCGGCATCAGCAGTTTGATGACTACAAGGCAACCCGAAAACCCATGCCGGATGACCTGGCCGTCCAGATGCCCATTCTAAAGGATATCCTGGATCATATGGGCATCGCCCGGCTTGAAAAACCTGGGTACGAGGCAGATGATATCCTCGGCACCCTGGCTCGACTGGGCAGTGAGGCAGGCTACAAGGTCCTGATTGTCAGCGGCGACAAAGACAGCTTCCAACTGGCTGATCAATCCGTCACAATCATTCAACCGGTGACCCGAAGCGGCAAATCCGATACGGAACGCTACGATCCCCAATCGATTCGTGAGCGATTTGAAATCGGTCCGGAACAGTTTGTCGACCTCAAGGCGATCATGGGTGATCCGTCAGATAATATTCCCGGGGTCAAGGGGATCGGGGAGAAGGGCGCGACAATTTTGCTCAAGTCCTATGATACGCTCGACAACATCTACCGGCATCTGGACGATCTGAAACCCGCAATGCGCAAGAAGCTGGAGGAGAGCCGCGACATGGCGTACCTTTCCAGAGAACTTGCGACCATCTGCAAAGCTGTTCCGGTTGATCGGACAGTCGAGGATCTTGTTCTGCAGCAGCCGGATGAAACGGCTTTGACCGAAACCTTGAGCCAACTGGGCCTGCAGCGCTTGATCGAACGCCTGGGTCTTTCAGACAAAGCCATGCCAGACCCAATAGCAGAACAATACGTCCTGACAACAGGAAGCCTAGACAGCTTCGAAAGCATGCTATCTAATTCTGTAAGGATGCCTGCAGTCCTGATTGATGAGAAAAAACAGTTGTTTTACATGGCAGAACCGACTAAAATTCATCATCTGCAACCGGATGATCTGCCTCAGGCTCTTGATATTCTGAACGCGACTGAAACGGTCGTCGCCTGGATGGACTACAAGGCGACCCTGCGCCGCCTGGGTGTCAAACCGCCGGCCTGTAAGATCCATGATATTGTCATTGCGGCATATTTGCTCAACCAGAGTGACAGCCGGTTTGATCTGGCGCGGATCTACCAGCAGGTTACGGGCAAAATCCTAACGGATGTCTCCGGTTCCGAACCCGGCGAACAGAATCTGTCACTTTTTGATGATCAGCCATCTTCAGAGTCGGCCGCCCGGGATATTGCCGCCACATTCGAAATTGCCGGCAAGCAGCAGGCTTTGATATCCGAACGCAAGATCGAATCGCTGGCCTATGACATTGAAATGCCGCTTGCCGGGATTCTGGCAGCGATGGAGATGAAAGGTGTCCTGGTTGATGAGTCCAAACTGGATCTGCTGGCCGGTGAAATGGACAAGCGACTGTCTGAACTAGAAGACGGCATTCACAGCAAGGCAGGACAAGCGTTCAATATCAACTCTCCTAAGCAGTTGTCTGAAGTGCTTTACCAGCAACTCGGGCTCGCAAGCGGCAAAAAAAGCTCCAGCGGATCCTATTCAACAGATTCAAAGGAGCTGGAGCGGCTGCATGACGATCATCCGATCATCACGGAGATCATTGAATACCGCCAGATTGCGAAACTCAAGTCAACCTTTGTTGATGGTCTGAAAAAGGTCATTGATCCGGAAGACGGCCGGGTGCATACAACATTCAACCAGACCCTGACGGCAACAGGTCGACTGAGCAGTTCAGATCCGAACCTGCAGAACATTCCCATTCGAATGGAAGCCGGCCAGCGGATCCGGGAGGCCTTTATCGCGGCGCCGGGCCATATCCTGGTCAACGCTGACTACTCGCAGATCGAACTGCGGCTTCTGGCACACCTGTCTGAAGATGAAGCCATGATCAAGGCTTTTGTTGAGCAGGAAGACATTCATACCAATACGGCCTGCCGGATCTTCGGCAAGCCGCCTGCCCAGATTACACCGGATATGCGGGCCATCGCCAAAACCATGAATTTCAGCATTGTCTATGGCATCAGCGATTATGGGCTGGCCAGGGATCTGGGTGTTTCGATCAAGCTGGCTCATCATTATATCAAGGAGTACGACCAGCAGTACCCACGGGTCAGGCAGTACCTGGATCACCTGATCGAGATTGCACACAAGCAAGGTTTTATCGAAACCATGGTCGGACGCCGACGATATATCACGGAACTGAAGTCTCCGAACCGCAATCTACGCCAGTTTGGCGAGCGCGCTGCAATGAATACCCCGATCCAGGGTACGGCCGCAGACCTGATCAAGATCGCCATGGTCGAGACGGATCGCCGGCTGAAAGCGGCCAAACTCTCGGCAGCGCTGACTTTGCAGGTGCACGATGAACTGATTATTGAATCAACGCTTGAGGAGGCAAATCAGGCTGCCAGTATCCTGCAGGAGGCGATGGAGCAGGCCATGAGCCTGAAGGTCCCGCTGGTCGCCGAGGTTCATCGCGGCAAGACCTGGGCAGCGTGTAAATAATATCAATAGATAGGTAGGAATTGACAAGATGTTTGTAATTGGAATTACCGGCGGCATTGGATGCGGCAAGTCAACAGTTGCTGATATCTGCAGAAAAGAAGGCCTTCAGGTCATCGATGCGGATGAACTTTCCCGCGAGGCGACTGCCGCCAACGGATCGGCTATGCCTGAAATCATCGAAAAGTTCGGACGCCAGTGCATCGATGAGCACGGTGCGCTGGATCGTGAAAAGATGGCTAAAAAAGTGTTTGCCAATCATCGAGCGCTGGACGAGCTCAGTGCGATTGTTCATCGCCACGTCATCGAAAGCATGGTCAAAGCGGTTGAGGCGCTGGACAAGAAGAAGGTCAAGGCCGTCGCGCTGGATGTACCGATTCCGGTTCGTCACGGTTTTGTGGATATCTGCAACCAGATCTGGGTGGTCTGGGCCAGCGACGAGCATCGGATCGAGCGGCTGTCAAAACGTGGGATGACCGAAGCCGAAGCCCGGCGTCGAATGGCAATGCAGATGACCCGTGAGGAGTACACCAATCTGGCGGATCATGTCATCGAGAATGACGCAGATCTGGATGCGTTGGAAAAACAAGTGGCCAAGCTCCTGGAAACAGAACTTGGCCAGCGTGGTATTCGTCTTGAGGCACCCGTTGAGGAAGAAGACTAGACGTTGAACCTGAACAAAATGACATCGCCATCCTGCACAACATATTCTTTTCCTTCAGAACGAACAAGCCCCTTTTCTTTGGCTGCGGCCATTGAACCGCAGGCCAGGAGGTCATCAAACGAGATGACTTCCGCCCGGATAAAGCCTCGTTCGAAATCCGAGTGGATCTTGCCGGCAGCCCCGGGCGCCTTGGTGCCCCGCTTGATTGTCCAGGCCCTGACTTCTGGTTTGCCCGCTGTCAGGTAGGAAATCAGGCCGAGCAGGTGGTATCCTGCGTGTATGATCTTATCCAAACCGGATTCATCCAGACCGAGTTCTTCCAGGAACATGGTGCGTTCCTCATCGTCAAGTACGGAAATTTCTTCTTCAATCCGGGCACTGATCAGAACAACTTCGGATTGTTCCGACTCGGCGATAGCGCGCACGGGTTTGACCAGCTCGGGTTCCGGTCCGGTCAGTTCATCTTCTGATATATTGGCAACATAAAGGACCGGCTTTATAGACAGCAGCGCCAGATCCTTGAGATAAGGCTGCTCGTCTTCCTCAAATGACAGAATTCTGGCGGACTTGCCGCTGGCCAGGCAATCGTGGATCTTTTCCTGGACTGCCAACTCGGCCATGAACTTCTTGTCGCCGCCCTTGAGCATTTTGCGTGTCTTGTCAGTTCGCCGCTCCATATATTCCAGATCGGATAGGATCAATTCAAGATTTATTGTCTCAATATCGCGCGCCGGATCAGGGTTGCCGTCCACGTGGATGACATTCGAATCCTCAAAGCATCGGACAACATGGACAATGGCGTCAACTTCGCGGATGTTGGCTAAAAACTTGTTGCCCAGACCCTCACCTTTGCTCGCGCCTTTGACGAGGCCTGCGATGTCAACAAACTCGATCAGGGCTGGCGTATATTTTTCAGGGCTGTACATCTCTTTTAGGACATCCAGCCGTTTATCTGGTACTGAGACAACTCCAATATTGGGTTCAATGGTGCAAAACGGATAGTTGGCAACTGCAGCTCCCGCTTTGGTAATGGCGTTAAACAATGTGCTTTTTCCGACATTGGGAAGCCCGACAATTCCAAGTCGCATGAGTGATACCTCCGGTCATTTTCAAATCGATAACCCCCCTATTATGGCAGATCTGCCAAGATGACGCAATCAACAAAATCGATGCCTCGAATTTGTCATGTTTTGCAAACTGAAACTTCGTTTGTGTCGCCACGAACGATGCTAAGGTGATCCAATGAAGATCGAATACATTCAGCACGAGAACCACATCCTGCTGGGCTTGATGCGCATGCGCTTCAGGTTGCCGGCAAGACTGATCCGCAAGATCCTGCTGGCCGGACTGGAAGGACGTCGTCTGTCTGGAGAATTTCGACACTGGCCAGAGCTTGCAGACCGGCTGAATTCGGACGTGGTCGAACGCGCCTCGGCTATTGCGGAGCAGTCATGGGTTCAGGGCATTCGGTCAATCGATAGACTGGATCGCAGCTTTCCTGAAAACCTACTTCAGATCAGCAGCTGCCCGCCTGTTCTGTTTTATCGGGGGCGGCATTTTCACGAGATTATGAATGTCAAATATAAAGTCTGCATTGTCGGCAGCAGAATGCCAACCAGCTATGGCCGTAAAGCAGCATCTGAAATTTCAGCCGATCTGGTCCGACAGGGCATTGCCGTCATCAGCGGCCTGGCCCTGGGTATTGACGGCACGGCCCATCAGGCTGCGCTGGATGCCGGCGGCTGGACCATTGCAGTTGTCGCCAATGGTCCCGACGTGACTTATCCCAAACAGCATACTGGACTCATGCGTCAAATTGTCGATCAGGGCCTTGTCATCAGCGAGTATCCACCGGGCATCGAGCCGCGGCGACAACATTTTCCTGCACGTAACCGTCTGCTCAGCGGCCTGGCGGATATTGTCGCTGTGATTGAAGCGACCCGAAAAAGCGGCACCATGATTACAGCCGGCTTTGCTGCCGATCAGGGGCGGGAAGTATTTGCTGTTCCGGGGAGCATCTATTCTCCCTTGAGCCAGGGCTGCAACCAGCTGATCGAGGAAGGGGCCGGAATCCTGCTGAGCACGCAGAACATACTGGATCGGCTGGCGTTTGAAAACTGGCAGATTGCTTGCTCGAATGAGTGCCGCGGTCAGCAACCGCCCTGAGCTGAAGCATGAAATCCGACCAGTTTCTCACGACAATAACCATTAGAATCCATAATCTTTTTTTGACAGACCCGGTGCTTTGCTGTATATAATGTTATGCAACGCAAATTTTTTGTTGCATTTGGGAGCAACACGATAAAGGATTGAAAATAACATGACAAAAAACCTCGTCATAGTCGAATCACCAGCGAAGGCCAAGACGATCGGCCGTTATCTGGGCAAGGATTTCCAGATCGCAGCTTCGGTCGGCCATATTCGCGACCTGCCGTCATCAACCACCGGTGTTGATGTCGACAATGATTTCAAGCCCAGGTATATTACCATGAAGGGCAAAGAGAAAGTTATTCGCGAGCTCAAGGATGCCGCATCATACGCTGAACGTGTCTATATCGCAACTGACCCGGACCGCGAGGGGGAAGCGATCGCCTGGCATCTGACCAAGATTCTGAAAATTGACGAAGCGGATAATTGTCGGATTACATTCAATGAAATCACGAAAAAAGCGGTTCAGGCAGCGATGGAACAGCCCAGGCAGCTGGACATGGACCTGGTCCATTCCCAGCAGGCCCGGCGAATTTTGGATCGCCTGGTTGGTTATGAACTGAGTCCGCTGCTTTGGAAAAAGATCAAGAAGGGACTATCCGCCGGCCGCGTCCAGTCGGTTGCCACTAGAATGATCGTTGAGCGAGAACGTGAAATTGAAGCGTTCAAGCCCGAAGAATACTGGCTGTTGACAGCTTTTCTGCAAAAAGACAAGAAGGACAAGCCTTTCAAGGCGCGCTACCATGGCGAATTGACCCAGGGCAAGGTGTCCAAAAACAAGCTGACGTCGAAGGATGAGACCGATGCGCTGCTCAAATCCCTGCAGCAGCAAGACTACATGATTCACACGGTCAAGAAGGGCAGCCGTCAGAAAAAACCGGGTGCTCCGTTTATCACCAGTACACTGCAACAGGAAGCCGCCCGTTATCTCGGGTTTACATCCCGGCGGACCATGCGCGTTGCCCAGCAGCTGTATGAAGGCTTGGAACTGCCCGAGCTGGGCGCAACCGCTCTGGTCACATATATCCGTACGGACTCGGTCAGGGTCTCGAACGAGGCGACGACCGAAGCCAGGGAATATATCCAGAAAGTTTTTGGCGAGCAGTATCTGCCGAAGACTGTGCGTGTCTACAAAAACAAGAATTCGTCGCAGGACGCGCATGAAGCAATCCGTCCGGCACACTTCGATATTGAACCCGACCAGATCAAGGATAAGCTGAGCCATGAGCAGTATCGGCTTTACAAATTGATCTGGGACAAGTTCATGGCCAGTCAGATGGCGCCGGCGATTGTCGACACTGTCACCTGTGACATCGCCGCAGGCACCCACATCTTCAGAACCAGCGGCGAGACGATCAAGTTTCCGGGCTATCTGGCCCAGTATGGCGTCAACCTGGTTGACCAGGATGAAGACAAGGATGATAAAGATGAGAAATCGGACAAGGCTGCCCGACTGCCGGAATTGAACGAAGGCGAAGCCTTGCTGCTGGATCATCTCGACCCTGAGCAGAAATTCACCCAGCCGCCGGCAAGATACACCGAAGCTTCCCTGATCAAGGCTATGGAGGAGCTTGGCATCGGTCGCCCTTCAACTTATGCGCCGACGCTGTCGACCATCCAGGACCGGCTGTATGTCGAAAAGGAAACCAGAAGCCTTAAACCGACTGAACTTGGCCGGGTTGTCACCAAACTGCTGGAGGAGAATTTCGACAACATCGTCAATGTTCAGTTTACAGCGAAAATGGAAGGTGATCTGGATACGGTTGAATCCGGCAAACAGGACTGGGTCAGTCTGTTGAAGGCCTTCTATCCGGGATTCCATAAACAGATCGAAAAAGCAAACGAAACCATTGAAAAAATTACGATCGCACCCGTACCGACTGGCGAGAAATGCCCGGATTGCAAAGACGGCGATCTGGTGATCAAGGAAGGCCGTTACGGGAAATTCATCGCCTGTTCAAACTACCCTGACTGCAAACACACGCAGAACATCGAGACGCCGGTCAAGGGGAAATGCCCGTTGTGCGGCTCGGGGTTGGTGAGCCGAACGTCCAGAAAATATCGCAACAGAATATTCTATACCTGCGATAAGAAGGGTGAAGACCCGGATTGCAAGTTCATCAGCTGGGACATGCCGATCGAGGGCCGGGCCTGTGATACCTGCGGGAGTTATATGGTCTGGAAGCGATTCAGAGGCAGATCCTATCCGAAATGCGGCAATCGCGATTGTCCGACCAATCAGAAGCGCGAGAAAAAAAGCAAAGACAAAGCGCCTGAATCAACAGATGACCAGGCCGAAGCCGCAAAGGATCAGGACAAGACATGATGCAAAAAACGGATCCAGTGGTTGTCGTCGGTGCCGGCCTGGCCGGCTGTGAAGCGGCCTGGCAGCTGGCTCGCCGAAATGTGCCGGTTGTCCTGTATGAGATGAAGCCGGATCAGATGACCCCGGCTCACCATTCGCCAGGATTTGCTGAATTGGTTTGCAGCAATTCCTTTCGTGCTGACCGAATTGAAAATGCTGTCGGCCTGCTCAAAGCGGAGCTGAGGAGAATGGGCTCACTGATTATGGCTTGCGCTGATGAGACCGCTATTCCCGCCGGCGGCGCTTTGGCGGTCGACCGAGAGGCTTTTTCAGAAGCTGTGACCAGAAAGCTTTCAAACCATCCTTTGATTGAAATTCTTCATCAGCGGCTGGACGCGATTCCGGATGCCCCATTGGTGGTGATGGCGACCGGACCGCTGACGGACGGCGCGCTTTTCCAGGATATTCGGGAGCAGCTGGGTGTTGAGACACTGCATTTTTTTGATGCCGCCGCCCCAATCGTGATGGCGGACTCCATCAATACGGACATTGCCTTTCGTCAATCCCGCTATAACCGGGGCGGAGCGGATTATCTGAACTGCCCGATGAGCCAGTCGGAATACGAGGCTTTCTGGCAGGCGCTGGTCAATGCCGAGCGTGCCGAAGTTGCAGACTTCGATCGTGAGATTGTCTTTGAAGGTTGTATGCCGATTGAGACCATGGCTTCGCGCGGACAAGATACCATTCGTTTCGGCCCGATGAAGCCGGTTGGCTTGATCGATCCTCGCACGGGCCAAGAACCCTATGCCTGTGTACAGCTTCGTCAGGACAACAGTGCCGGCAGCCTGTATAACCTGGTCGGTTTTCAAACCCGGCTGAAGTTTGGTGAACAACAACGCGTGTTTTCCATGATTCCGGGTCTTGAAGCGGCTGAGTTTGTGCGCTATGGCGTCATGCACCGAAATACTTTCCTGCCATCACCGAAACTGCTCAACACTGACTACAGCGTACGGCTTCGCCCCGGCCTGTTTTTCGCAGGTCAGATCACCGGCGTCGAAGGCTATGTTGAATCGACCGCGTCCGGACTGATCGCCGGATGGCAGGCCGCGCTGGCCTATCTAGGGTGGGAGGAAAACCAGCGGTTGTCCCTGATTCCATCAGCCAGGACGGTGATCGGCGCCATGGCTCGATATGTTTCAGACCCGAAGCTTGAAAATTTCCAACCCATGAATGCCAATTTCGGGCTGGTTCTGCCATTGCAGCAAAAAATCCGCAACAAGAGGGATCGCCAACAAGCGCTGGCTGCGCAGGCGCTGGCAGAAATTGACCAGGTGGTGCTGGGCACGCCAGAATGAACTTTCCCGGTCATGTTTCCAGTTCGTTCACAGAAATGACAGATCTAATTTGATTAATTATCGGTAAATAGCATATAATATGCGATGTGCATGATTAAATTGTAACCGCAGATGCGGTTTGTGGAGGTTTCGATATGCCGGGAATATTCGGGTTTTTTGATTATACAAAAGAAGGCAAGGGTGTCTATCCCGACGAACCACCGAGAGGTCCGGTTGTAGGATTCTTATCCATCCTGGGCCGCAAGTTCTGGAAAATTATCCAAATCAACTTGATGTATCTGCTGTTCAGTCTGCCGGTGATTTTCGTCGCGATATTTGTCAGTACGCTGCTCATCAACTGGATGTTCCCCGGTGTGACCGTGGACACCCTGGCCAACCTGATTGCCGCGACAGGGTTTGAGCCGGCAGAGGGTATTGCGATTGAATCCTATGCTGCCTCTCAGCTGGTGATCATCTACCTGATTTTCGGCATGACCCTGATGGGGTTGTCTCTGGTGGTGCTGGGACCGGTTCACGCCGGCTTTACTTATGTCCTGCGTAACTATGCACGGGAAGAACACGCGTTTATCTGGATGGATTTCAAGGAGCAGTTTGCAGTCAACTTCAAACAGTCGCTGGGATCCATGTTCATCAGCCTGGTGGTCACAGCGTTGCTGGTCTTCGACTTCGCTTTTTGCTTCAACACATTGGAATTTGGTATTTTGCGAACCATCCTGATGACCTTGATCGTCATCGCATTTGTTTTCTGGATGATCATCCAGATGTATCTGTACCCGATGATGATCACCTTCAAGCTGCCGCTCAAGCATCTGTACAAGAACAGCCTGTTGTTCAGCTTTTTTCGGCTGCCGCTTAATGTCCTGATCCTGATTATCTGCCTGGCGCTGACCTTTGTTCTGCCGATTGCCCTGTTTTTGATCGGCAGCGGCCTGTCGATCCTGATCGGTCTGTTCTATTACCTGTTTCTCATGTTCAGCGTCAACTTGCTGCTCGTCAACTTTTTTGTCTACCGCGGGATCGACAAGTACATGATTCAGCGGATCAAGGCACAAGATGAAGAAAAAAAGCAGGCAGTCGATTGGAATGCTGAGGATGAAGAAGACACCGACGTTTGATTGACACCCTGAGTTGATCTGATTCATTGGGGGGGGGGTGAGCCCCCCCTTTTTGTACAATCTTGACTGTAAAAACGATTTCAATTTCAAGGCGAGAATTGACGCAGCAGATTTCCTAAAATATACTCAACATAGGATTGACTCACAACAGCATCAAAAACAAACCGGCCAAGAGGATAATGAAATGCCTGAAAGCAACAAGTCGAATACCTTTGGATTCAAGCCTGTAGCCAGTAAAAGAATGTCTGAAGCCATCTTTGAGCAGATCAGGGATAAGATCTTGAGCGGCGAACTCAAACCGAACGACCGCCTGCCATCTGAACGCGTGCTAATCGATATTTTTCAGCGCTCCCGTCCGACTATTCGGGAAGCTTTGCGCATGCTTGAGCGCTCCGGCCTCATCATGACCATTCCCGGCAGCGGCGGTTCGATCGTCAAAGCCATATCTTCGCAGAATGTCGAACAGCCTTTGCAAGGCATGCTGATGCAGCGAAATATCAGTCATCTGGATCTTTACGAGTTTCGAATTGTTAACGAATCAGCCAATGTCATTTGGGCAACGGAGCGCCGAACAGAAGAAGATATACAGGAAATGCGCCGAATTATTGCATTGTCCGAAAACAGCAAGGACAACTGGGATCAGTTTTTCCAGTGCGATGTCGATTTTCACCTGGCTGTTGTCAAGGCCGGCAAAAATGAAATGTCGAACATTGTCCACAGGGTCATTTCCGGCTTGATCTCCAACGTGATCGCCCAGTCATTCACCGAGTTGACAGCCCGCGAAAGGGAAGCGCACCGCAAGGACGTAATCGCCAGCCATAAATCATTGATGGATGCCATTGTGCGGCAGGATGCCGACAAAGCTCAGGAGATCATGTCCGTTCACCTGAATCGATTCAAGCACTTCATGGAATCGGAAGCCGTAACCAACAATATTTAATCTTGACGAAACAGCTAAACCCCCGACTGAAATTCTAAATATTCTTGATTGACCATTATCTGATGTTCTTGTATAATTGCCATAACTGGTCAGACCAGTTACATAGGTTTGGTGAATAAGGTAATGATATGAAACAAGAAAGGTAGGATCAAGAATGGAAACCAAAATCATGACTGGTAACGAGGCAGTTGCCCGGGGCGCGTATGAAGCGTCTTGTCATTTTGCTGCCGCATACCCGGGAACACCCAGTACTGAGATTCTAGAAAATATAGGCGCTTTCTACGCTGACGATATCAATTGCAGATGGACAGCCAACGAAAAAACAGCAATGGAAGTCGGAGCCGGTGCTGCATATGGCGGTATGCGCACATTGGTCGCCATGAAACATGTTGGCGTTAATGTTGCAGCTGACCCGATGTTTGGTCTCGGCATGACCGGTACCGAAGCCGGTATGGTTATTGTTTCTGCCGATGATCCGGGTAATCACAGTTCTTCAACCGAACAGGACAATCGATATTACGCGCAGCACGCCAAGCTGGCTCTGGTTGAAGCGTCTGACAGCCAGGAATGTATTGACTATATGAAGGCGTCTTTTGAGATCAGCGAAAAGTTTGACATCCCGGTCCTGTTCAGAATGACCACGAGAGTCTGCCATTCCAAGAGCGTGGTTCAGCTCAGCGACCGCCAGGAGGTGCCAGTTAAGCTGTATGAGGCCAAACCTTGGAAATACGCAACGCTGCCGGCTATTGCCAGAGCCCGCCATGTTGAACGAGAGAAGACGCTGGTAGAGCTTGAAGCATACGCCAATACATCCCCCTTGAACCGGATTGAAAAAGGAACTGACAGCAAAATCGGCATCGTGACTTCCGGTATCTCTTATCTGTATGCGCGTGAGATCTTCGGCGACAGCGTCTCGTATTTGAAGCTGGGCCTGACCTTTCCGCTGCCAGCCAAGCTGATCCAAGACTTCTGTGACAGCGTTGAAACGATTTATGTTATCGAAGAAAACGAACCTTATCTCGAAACCAAGGTACGTGCCTTGGGCTACAACTGTACCGGCAAGGACAAGCTGCCGCTGACCGGCGAGTTCAACACCTCGCTGATCCGCCGGGCTCTGACCGGTGAAGATGCTCCCGAGATCAACAAGGTCGATGTTGAAGCGCCGATGCGTCCGCCGGTTCTTTGCGCGGGCTGTCCGCACCGCGGCTACTTCAATTCGATCAGGAAACGCCGCAAGGAAGTTGTGCCGGTCGGCGACATCGGCTGTTATGCTCTGGGCATCAATGATCCGTTCAAGGGCTTCGACATCTCAATCGACATGGGCGGCGGGTTCACGATTCCGATCGGCTTGTCAGCCGCGCTGGAAAAAACCGGGGATACCCGAAAGGTCTTCGGCATGCTCGGCGATTCGACGTTCTTCCACTCCGGCATGACCGGCCTGGCGGATGTCATCCATGGTAATGCCAATGTGACACTATGCATTCTTGACAACAGCATCACGGCCATGACCGGCCATCAGGATAATCCCGGTACAGCCAAATCCTTGAATGGCGAACCTGCTCAAACGCTGAATATTGAAAGCATAGTCCGCTCGATGGGCATTGGCGATGACCGCCTGCGCGTTGTTGATCCCCTGAATGTTGCTGAAATGGACGAAGCCGTTGATGCCGGGATCAAAGCGAAGGGCCCCTTTGTCATTATCACAAAATATCCCTGCGCCCTGATCAAGGAAGTTGCCAAGACATTCGTCGGCAAATACTGCGAAATCGACCAGGACAAATGCAAAAAGTGCAAAGCCTGTCTCAAGATCGCCTGTCCGGCCATTGCCAACAAGGACGGCGTCATCTCCATTGTCGATACCAATGCCTGCACAGCTTGCGGGCTCTGCATGCAGGTCTGCAAATTTGATGCAATTTCAAAGGTGGGTGAATAATCATGAACAAGAATATTTTATTGATTGGTGTTGGCGGCCAGGGAACGATTCTGACGTCCAAAATTCTGTCGGCCGGCCTGATGCAGCTGGGCTACGATGTCAAGATGAGTGAGATCCATGGCATGTCGCAGCGCGGCGGTTCGGTTACGACCCAGATCCGCTATGGTGAAAAAGTCTATTCGCCAGTCATCGGCCAGGGTGAAGCGGACATCATAGTGGCTTTTGAAAAATCTGAAGCACTGCGGGGTTTGCCTTTCCTCAAAAAAGACGGAACAGTTGTTGTCGATGACTATGAAATCTACTCGCTGCCGGTCATGATCGGCAGCGTCGAGTATCCGGATGACATTTTGGGCAAACTCAAGGCATCGGTTGAGCATGTTCTGGTCATGAACGCCGCTCAAACCGCAGCCGAGCTTGGCAATGCACGTGCCCAGAACATTGTCCTGCTCGGATCACTGGTTGCTTTCCTTGGTCTGGACGGTCTGGACTGGGTTGAACTGGTCGGCAATATGGTTCCGGCCAAAGCCAAGGCGATCAACCAAAAAGCCTTCAAGACCGGCTATGATTTTTATAAAAACAGCGCCGTCAAGGCTTAAAGCTCCGGGATAGGAAATTCCTATCACAATAATTGAATCGGCGGCGCCTGGCTGGCTCGCACTTGCGTGACGCCAGGCGTGACCGCTGTTCTATTGTTTTAATAATTGAGGAGGAACAACCATATGTCCTATAACATTCTGGCGATCAATCCAGGTTCAACGTCAACCAAGATTGCTTTTTATCAGGATGAAAACCAGGTCTGGAGCGAAAGTGTCAGTCACAGTGCCGACGAGCTCAAAGTATTCCCGGCGATCTATGATCAATACAAGATGCGTGAACAGCTGGTGCTGGATACCGTCAGGCAACAGGGCACCGACATCAACACCTTAAGCGCCGTGGTCGGCCGTGGCGGTCTGCTGCCGCCGGTCAAGTCCGGTGCGTATGAAGTCAACCAGACTATGCTGGATACGCTGCGCGACCGTCCGGTCAATGAACACGCCTCAAACCTCGGAGCTGTCCTGGCTTTTTCAATTGCCCACCCGCTGGGTATTCCAGCCTACATCTATGACCCCGTAACGGTTGACGAGATGGACGAGATTGCGCACATCACCGGCCTCAAGGAAATGAGAAGGGTCGGCATGGGCCACAACCTGAACATGCGTGCGGCGGCGATCAAGTTTGCTGACGAGCAAGGCAAACCATACAACGAAATGAACATCCTGGTTGCCCACTTGGGCGGCGGTATCACCTTGAGCATTCACAGCCAGGGCCGGATCATCGATATGATTTCGGATGATGAGGGCCCATTCTCGCCAGAGCGTGCAGGTGGCCTGCCCGGGTTCCAGGTGATCAAGATGGCGACATCCGGTGAATATGACTACCGGGCTATGATGAAAAAAGTTCAGCGTCAGGGCGGCCTGATGGCGTATTTCGGCACATCGGATACGCGGGACATTGAAGCCATGATCCAGGACGGCAACGAGAATGCCAAACTGATCATGAAAGCTATGGCGTATAATATTGCCAAGAATATCGCCAAGTTGTCTGTTGCCGTATACGGGAAAGTGGACGGTATCGTCCTGACTGGCGGTATTGCCTATTTAAAGCGGATAACGAACTGGATCGAGGAACGTGTAAAATTCATCGCGCCGGTTACAGTGCTGCCGGGTGAGAATGAAATGGCGTCTTTGGCGCTGGGAACACTCCGTGTTCTGAGAAACGAAGAAAAAGCCCGCATCTACCAGGAGGAATAAGCATGGTTAAATTTGTCAGTACAGTCCCCCAGTCAAGATTTGATACGTTCAAGGTCGATTTGCCCGCTGAATGGGATAAAGCTTTTATTGACTATCCCTGCACAGACGAGGCATTGATCAAAGCCTGCCAGGATGCGGATGTCCTGCTGGTCGGTTCAATGCATAAGGTCAGTGAAGCTGTGGTCAGGAACTCTCCGAGCCTCAGGATGATCCATACGGAAGGTGTCGGATTTGACAAGGTGGCGGTTGATGCGGCCGCTGACATTGGACTGCCGGTCTGCAATAATCGAGCGGTCAACAATACATCGGTTGCCGAACATACCGTTGCCTTGATGCTGGCGGCCCTCAAGCAGGTTGTCTATGCCAACAGCAAGATCACGGCTGAAAATTACGAGGAGATCCAGGGACAGCTGCGCTCCGAAGGCGTCCACGAACTCGGCAGCCAGCATGTCGGACTGGTCGGCGGCGGCGCTATCGGGCGGGAAGTCGCACGACTGCTGGGGGTTTTCGGCTGCAAGATCAGCTACTACGATGTTTTTCGTCTTAAACCGGAGCAGGAGCGGGAACTGAACTTGAATTTCGTTTCACTGGAGGACTTGCTCCAGCAGTGTGATGTCATCAGTCTGCATGTCCCGGTTTTGCCGGATACTCTGAACATGATCAATGAACAAACGATCGGTCTGATTCAAAAATCCGCGATTCTGATCAATACGTCACGTGGTGAACTGATCGACCAGGCTGCCATGGCGTCGGCACTTGAAAACGGTGCCATCAAGGTCTTGGCGGTCGACACCATATCACCTGAACCGCCCAAAGCGGATCACCCCTTCATGACCCTGTCCGAATCTGCCAAAGACCGGCTTATTCTGACGCCGCATTTGGCCGGGACGACTTCCGAAGCCTTCACCCGCATGCTGCAATGGGTGATCAAGGATACTGAAGATGTGATGGCGGGAAAACTGCCTAGCCGTGTTTGCAACAAGGTGACAAAACTTCGACAGTGAATGTCGGTCGAGAGCTACAATTGAACGAGGAGGATCCAGAGGACCATGGCTTATAAGAACTATGATGAACTCATCGGCAAAATTCAGAAGAACCCGGTGACCGCGAAAGTTGTTGTCGCAGCGGCTCATGACGAGCATACGCTTGAAGCGGTGTTCCGTGCCCGCAACAATCGAATTGTCAAACCGATTTTAATCGGTGATGCCGAGAAGATCAAAACAATCATCAAAGGCATGAACGAATCCCCCGAAGGGGTGGAAATCATCCAGGCCGACACCGATTCAGATGCGGCTCAACTGTCTGTTGACATGATCCGCGAAGATAAAGCGGATATCCTGATGAAGGGGAAGCTGGATACCTCAGTGATGCTCAAAGCCGTTGTCAACAAGGAAACCGGCATCGGCAAGGGCGGGATCATGTCGATGCTGGTTTTCCATGAGATGGCGTCTTATCCCAAGTTGCTGGCCGTAACCGACGGCGGCATGATGCTGTACCCGACGCTGGACGAGAAAAAGATGATCATTCAGAATGCTGTCGACATGATGGTTGCCATGGGCTATGAAAATCCCAAGGTCGGTGTGCTGGCCGCGATTGAGAAGGTTAATCCGAAAATGCCGGAAACCGTCGATGCTGCCAAGCTCAAGGAAATGAACCAGAACGGCGAGATTAAACATTGCATTCTGGAAGGTCCAATCTCCTATGATCTGGTCATGAGCCGGGAATCCGCTTCAATTAAGGGTTTTGAAAGTCCGGTCGTTGAGGATGCCGACCTGCTGGTGGTCCCCAATATCACGACCGGCAATATCCTCGGCAAGTGCCTGGTATACTCGGCCAAGGCCAAAATGGCCGGCATCATTGTCGGAGCCAAGGCCCCCATCGTTCTGACTTCCCGTGGATCGTCCTCGGAGGAGAAGTATCTGTCACTGGTCTTGTCGGCCCTGGCGCACTCAACCGTTTAGAATCTGCTAGCCATGAGGTTTTTGCCGAGCGTAGATTGAACCACTTCCTGGCAAAGCCAAAATTTAAAAGGATGCACGGGTTAAAGCGTGCATCCTTTTTAGTGGAAATTTGGTGAAGGGGAATCAGCCCTTGATCAGATCGTTCATGTTGTAATAGCCCGGGGATTTGCCGGCCATGAAGCGTGCGGCAGCCAGGGCACCGCGTGCGAAGACCGATCGGGATCCAGCCGAATGGTGAATCGTCAAGACTTCATCCTGGCCGGCGAAGTAAACAGTATGCTCACCGACAATGCTGCCGCCGCGGATCGCATGGACGCCGATTTCATTTTTCTCGCGTTTCTGGCGAACCTGCGAACGGTCAAAGACCTTTTTCATCTGATGATCCAGTTCTTCATTGATCTCATCAGCGATCATTAGAGCGGTTCCTGAAGGCGCGTCGACTTTCTGGTTGTGGTGCGCATCCAGAATCTCAATGTCGAACTCGGGATAGAGCAGTTGTGATGCTTGCCGCGCCAAACTGATCAGCATGTTGATGCCCAGCGACATGTTGGCCGACTTGAAGATCGGTGCAACGGTTGCCAGATTGTTCATTTCCTTGGTCTGTTCATCGGAAAGGCCGGTTGTGCAGATGACAGCTGGTTTTTTCTGTTTTCGGATCAGGCTGAACACAGCCGACAATGCTGCGGGATTGGAAAAGTCGACCAGCACGTCAAACGTTACGTTGCAGTCTGCTGCGTTGGCAAAGACAGGAAAGGGGCGTTCGTTTTTGGTGTTGATATCCGAACCCGCGACGATCTCAAGATCGTCGGACGCGTTGGCGATATCGAGGATGACTTGCCCCATTCGGCCATTGCAGCCGCTGAGGAAGATTTTAATTGGCACTTGTAAAAACTCCTTTCGATTCTCGGTGAAGTCAGGCTAAAAGATCCAGGTCAGCCAGCGCTTTCCTGATCTGCTCCAGATTGGCCGGCGATGTATCGCACAGCGGCAGTCTGCAGGAGCCGACAGCCATGCCCATCAGATTGAGGGCGGCCTTGACCGGAATCGGATTGACATCACAGAACAAGGCATGGATCAGCGGTGTCAGTTTGATCTGCAAAGCGGTTGCTTCCTGAACATTGCCTTCAAAGTACGCGGCCGTCATGCGATGCGTGAGGTTTGGTACGACGTTGGCCAGAACGGATACGACACCCTGTCCACCGAAAGAGAGCATCGGCAGGATCATGCCGTCTTCGCCGGTATAGAGATTGATGTTGTCGCCGCAAAGGTTCGCCACATCGGCAGCCTGGTCAATCCGGCATTCCTTGATGCTGTTAACAGTCTCAATCTCGGATAGCCGTGCTGTTGTTTCAGGGTCGATGTTGCAGCAAGTCCTCGAGGGGACGTTGTAGAGCATGACCGGCAGATCGGTAGCCTCGGCAACCGCCTTGAAATGGCGGTACAGGCCTTCCTGCGATGCCTTGTTGTAGTAAGGCGTTACATGCAGCAGGGCATCCGAGCCAAGCCTGGCGGCTTTCTCACTCAATTTGACGGCATGCAGCGTATCATTGCTGCCGACGCCGGCGATAACCGGAACGCGTTTGCTGACGGTGTCGATGACACATTTGATGGTGTCCATATGTTCATCATCCGGCATGGTTGACGCCTCGCCGGTTGTTCCACAGACCAAAATCGCGTCAGTGCCATTTTTGATCTGGAATTCGCATAGTTCTGATAGCTTCTCGAAATCGACACCCTTGTCGTTGAACGGTGTAACGAGAGCGACTGCAGCCCCCTTGAAAATGGGCTTCTTCATGTTATCCCTCCTAAGAATTATATTGGATTTTCGGTCGTATTGAGTCAGTTAATCATAGCATTCACTATACTTTTTAGTCAAACACGGATATAATAAAATGCCATGATTCGTAAAAGTGATTTCGACTATGATCTGCCGGAGCGCCTGATCGCCCAGCACCCCTTGCAAAAACGCGATGATTCGCGTCTTTTGGTATTGCCGTCGGGCCAGAATCGGCCGATCCACCGACAATTTTCGGATCTGCCTGAGTACCTTCAGGCGGGAGACTGTCTGGTCATTAACAACAGCAAGGTATTGCCAGCCAGACTGCTCGGCGCCCGCCAGGACAGCCGGACTGCCGTTGAATTCATGCTGCTCCACCGCAAAACAGATACGGACTGGGAAGTGATGGTCCGACCGGGTCGACGTGTCAAACCAGGCCACGTGATTGAGTTTATACCCGACCGACTGACTGCCAGGGTTCTGGACATCCTGCCTGAAAGCGGCAACCGAATCGTCCGTTTTGAATTTTCAGGCATCTGGGAGGAAATCCTCGATCAGGCTGGCAGCATGCCGCTGCCGCCTTATATCCATGAACAGTTGGATGATCCGTCAAGATACCAGACCGTATACGCCAGCCGGATCGGATCCGCGGCAGCTCCAACAGCCGGGCTTCATTTTACCAATGATCTGCTTGACAGCATTCGCGCGCGCGGCGTCGCCATTGCTGAACTGACCCTGCATGTCGGTCTTGGGACCTTCCGGCCGGTCAAGCACGACAACATTCTGGAACACCCGATGCATGCTGAATATTATGAACTGTCGGGCGAATCAGCGGATAAGATCAACGCGAGCCGTGAATCTGGCGGACGAGTTGTCGCTGTCGGAACAACCAGCTGCCGTGTCCTGGAGACTGTTGCAGATGAGCAGGGACGGCTGGGACCATCCTCGGGCTGGACGGATATCTTCATCTATCCGGGTTACCGGTTCAAGCTTGTCGATGTCCTGGTGACCAATTTTCATCTGCCAGAATCAACACTGATCATGCTGGTGTCGGCATTGGCTGGCCGCGAGCGTATCCTTTCGGCCTACAAGGCGGCCATTGATCATGAATATCGCTTTTTCAGCTTTGGTGACGCCATGCTGATTGAAAAACAGGAGACCGAACACCATGAACCAAACTGAAGGCCCTCAAAGCAGATTCCCCGTCTGGCATGAAGTCCATCATGTCTGCAAGCAGTCCGGCGCCCGTTTCGGCACATTGCATACGCCGCACGGGTCGTTTCAAACACCGGCCTTTATGCCGGTCGGCACCCAGGCTACCGTCAAGGGCATGTCACCGGACGAGATCGCGTCCATGGGCGCCGGTATCCTTTTGTCTAATACCTACCATCTCTGGATGCGTCCCGGCGAAGATATCGTCCGCGATGCCGGAGGGCTGCACAAGTTTATGAATTGGGATAAAGCCATCCTGACGGACAGCGGCGGCTTTCAAGTGTTCAGTCTGAGCGACATGCGCCATATTACCGAAGAAGGCGTCCAGTTCAAGTCACATATAGATGGTTCACGACATGTTCTGACTGCCGAGAAAGCGATGCAGATCCAGAACGACCTGGGAGCAGACATCATCATGGCCTTTGACGAGTGCACGCCCTGGCCGGCCGAGCACGATTACACAAAACACTCCCTGGAAAGAACGACGCGCTGGCTTGAACGCTGTATCAAGTCACATCAAAAACCAGACACCCAGGCGCTGTTTGGCATCATCCAGGGCGGAACCTATGCCGATTTGAGAAAGCAAAGTGCCCGGGAAATCACCCAGTACGATCTGCCAGGTTACGCCCTCGGCGGACTCTCGGTTGGCGAACCGGCTCATCTGCTTTACGAAATGCTGGAGGAGACGGTGCCTCTGATGCCATCCGACCGGCCCCGCTACCTGATGGGCGTTGGTACACCAGACTACCTGATTGAAGGTTCAGTGCGCGGCATCGACATGTTCGACTGCGTCCTGCCGACCCGCATCGGCAGAAACGGGACGGTTCTGACGACCCACGGCCGCATGATCGTCCGTGACGCCAAATTTGCCCGGGATTACAACCCGATCGATGAAAAATGCGACTGCTATGTTTGCAAAAATTATTCGAGAGCGTACATCCGCCACCTGATCAAAGCCGGTGAAATGTTTGGTCTTCGCCTGGCTTCCTGGCATAACATTCATTTCCTGCTTCATCTGATGGAACAGGTTCGAGAGGCAATCAGGCAGGACCGTTTACTGGCTTTCAGGGATGAATACCTTGAAATATGGCAATCCTGACGCATCCTGTTCATTCAAAATTCATGAACAATAGGGAAATTGCCCTTGCGAAACAAGGTCCTTTAATGCTATGATTGTTCATGATTTTGTTTAAGGAAATCCAGTTAATTAGATCTATAATTCAAGGAGGATCAATCCAATGATCAATTTCCATAGCGTCCTGATTGCGGCGTCCGACACAGGTACAGGCACTGATTTAAGTTCCATCTTGGGACTGGTTGTACCGCTGGCCCTGATGTTCGGCCTGATGTACCTTTTGCTG
Organism: uncultured Saccharofermentans sp.; assembly: GCA_963675845.1. Classification (GTDB taxonomy): domain Bacteria; phylum Bacillota; class Clostridia; order Saccharofermentanales; family UBA5734; genus UBA8949. The sequence continues at coordinate 2,398,771 of OY776634.1, forward strand.
ATTCGTCCGCAGAAGAAGAAAGAAAAGAAACTCAAGGAACAGATTGAGTCATCGGTCGTCGGCGATACTGTTGTGACCATCGGTGGTGTTGTCGGCAAGATTGTCAACATCAAAGATGACGAGATCACCATTTCCACCAGCGTTGCCAACACCCTGGTGACCTTTAAGAAGAGCGCAATCAATACAGTCCAAAAACCTGTTTCGGACGGCTGATCCGCTTGATTGACCAAATTTGAAATCATTCGGGAGGTAAAACCATGTCACATATGACTGCAATCAACGGCGCCTGCAAGCTGCCCGCTGCGTCTGCCAAGGCCTGTGGCGAATGCCAGACATCCTGTCAGTCTGCTTGTAAAACAAGCTGCACTGTGGCAAACCAGCCCTGCGAAAACATTAATCGCTGAGCCGGACTGCCTGAGAAATCTACAACAGTTTTTCAAAAAATAGTGGCTAGCCGGCTGTGCTTGTCACTATTTTTGAGTGTGCGGAGGCATTCATTTGATCCACTTATTTGAGATAAACAACGACTATTTAGCCTATGATGTCGAAAGCGGCGTGGTCCACTTCGTCGACAAGGTGGCTTATCGGGTTCTGACAGCCTGGCAGCAAACCGACGGGCAAAAACCGGATTTGCAAACATTGCGAGGGCTTGAAGATCAACTTGGACCGGACGCGCTCGATTGTACGGCTGAAATCGAACAAGCCATCCAGCAAGGCCTGCTGTTTGCGCCTGAGGTTGAAGTCAGCCTTGAACAGCTTTACCCAGATCAGCCTAGAATCAAATCCATGTGCCTTCACCTGTGCCATGACTGCAACCTGAGATGCAAATATTGTTTCGCGGGCACCGGCGACTTCGGAACCGGCCGCCGCACCATGCTGGATGCAGCAACCGGCCGCCAGGCGATCGATTTCCTGATTGAAGCATCGGGACCGCGGCACAATTTAGACATCGATTTTTTTGGTGGCGAACCGCTGATGAACTGGCCGGTGGTTGTCGAACTGACGCACTACTGCGAGCAGCGTGCCAAGGATACCGGCAAGGAAATCCGGCTGACCATCACAACCAATGCTATGCTGCTCGATGACGAGAAAACCAAATTCATAAACGAGCATTTCAAGAACTGCGTTCTGAGCATTGACGGCCGGCCCGACGTTCACAACGACATGCGCCCGGATGCCGGCGGCAAGGGGTCTTACGACAGGGTAGCCCGTCATATCCAGTCGTTTGTTGCTGCGCGAGGCAGTCAGGAATACTACCTGCGCGGCACATACACTCGGAAAAACCTTGATTTTTCGAACGATGTCCTCCATTTAGGTTCGCTGGCACCGCAGGTTTCAATTGAGCCGGTTGTTGCGCCGCAAGGCGCTGGCTATGAGATCCGTCAGCAGGATGTAGCCGGATTGGAACGAGAATACGAAAAACTGGCTGCCCGCATGTTTGAGCTGGAGGGCACCAAAGAATCGTTTAATTTTTTCCACTTTATGATCGACCTGGACGGAGGACCCTGTGCCTTCAAGCGGCTCAAAGGCTGCGGGGTCGGTCTGGAGTACTGCGCCGTCACGCCGGAAGGCGACATCTATCCATGCCACCAGTTTGTCGGCAATGAAGCCTTCAAGATGGGTCATGTCAGCCAACCACCGGGAGCGATGGATGCCGCGCTGACCGAGCAGTTCAAATCACTGCTGGTACCGGACAAGCCAGCCTGCCGCGACTGCTGGGCGAAATACTATTGCGGTGGCGGCTGCGCGGCCAATGCCTTCTACGCCAGCGGCAGCGTCAACGGACTTTATGAAATCGGCTGTGCTTTGCAGAAGAAGCGGCTTGAATGCGCTTTGTGGCTGCAGGCGAAAAAAAGATTAGCCAAAGGAGCGGCAAAATGATCAGACCATACTTGAAGCACCACCCCAAAATTGATTCCAACGTCTATATCGCGCCAACTGCCGCCGTGGTCGGTATGGTTAAGATCGGCACCGGCTCATCCATTTGGTTCGGCACGGTCCTGCGGGGGGACGACGGTCCGATCAGCGTCGGCTCCAATACCAGCATTCAGGATAATGCCTGTGTCCATGACCATGTCAAAATCGGCAATGGCGTCACCATTGGCCACAGTGCGGTCGTTCACGCCTGTGAAATCGAAGATGACGTCCTGATCGGCATGGGCGCCGTCGTTCTGGACGGCGCGAAAATCGGACAAGGTGCAATCATCGCAGCCGGTTCGGTGGTCCGGGTCGGTACGCAGGTGCCGCCAAAAACCCTTTTCGCCGGGAATCCCGCGGTTATGAAGAAAGAACTCGAAGACAAGGTGGTTGAATCGAATCGCGACCATGCCATGCATTATGTACGCCTGGCCCATGAGTATCTTGAACAGGAAGTTTTATTGAGATCATAATTTCACGCATTTTAAAAGGTTTTCGGAATATTTTATCGAATATAATAACTAGGGGCATCTTTGATATGTCTGTAGCCAATTCACCGAAATGAGGGAACCTTATCGCCAGCCTGATACCAGAAAATGTCATCGAGGAAGTCAAAGCCAGAAGTGAAATTGTTGCCACGGTCGAGCAGTATGTCCGTTTGGACAAGAAGAGCGGCAGCAACTATTTTGGTCTGTGTCCTTTCCATTCAGAAGACACGCCGTCATTCAGTGTATCACCGTCCAAGCAGATTTATTACTGTTTTGGCTGCAACAAGGGCGGTGATGTGATCCACTTCATCATGGACATTGAAAAATGCAGCTATCCTGAAGCCATCAGGAAACTGGCCGATCAAGCCGGGGTTGCCATACCCGAATCGGATGACGGTCAGTACCGTCAGAAAGCCGAGCTGAACAAGCAGATGCTGGCCATCAATCTTGAAGCGGCCAAGCACTTTTACCTCAATCTGACCGGTGAAGGCGGCAAACATGCCCTGGCATACCTGCAGAAAAGAGGATTGCAGGGGTCAACTGTCAAGCGGTTTGGTATGGGTTTTGCCCTGGACAGCTGGAATAATTTGTATGATGCTTTGCGCGGCCAAGGGTTTTCTGAAGATCTGCTGATGCGATCCGGCCTGTTTAAAAAGGGCAAAACCGGGAAGCCCTACGACCTGTTTCGAAACCGCCTGATGTTTCCGATCATGGACGTCATGGGCAGGGTTGTCGCATTTGGCGGTCGTGTCCTGGACGACAGCATGCCCAAGTACATCAACTCACCGGAATCCCCGGTCTACACCAAGGGTCGGCACCTGTTTGGCCTGAATCTAGCCAAACACAGCAAGCAGAAGACGATACTCATTGTTGAAGGTTATATGGATGCTATCAGCCTGTATCAGGCCGGCATCGACAATGTGGTCGCATCTCTGGGCACCGCGCTGACCGAACAGCAGGCGCATCTGCTCAGGAAATATACCGAAACCGTTGTTATTGCCTATGACGCCGATGCAGCCGGACAGGCAGCAGCCCTGCGCAGTCTGGACATCTGCGTCGACAAGGGACTCAAGGTCAGTGTGCTGCAAATTCCCGAAGGCAAGGATCCTGATGACTATATCCGAAAAAACGGTCCGGAACGGTTTCATGCCCTGGTCGAGAAGGCCTTGCCGCTGATTGATTACAAGCTGTTCTCAAGCCGCAGGCAGCATTCGCCGGGCGACAAGCTGGACATCCTGGCTTACCAGGATGAAGCCTGCAATATTCTGGCCAAACAGGACAACGCGATTGTCCGGGAGCTTTATGCAGCCAAGCTGTCTGAGCAGCTTGGCGCAGGAACAGAAACCGTGCTGCGAGAGATTGAGCGGCGGCGCCAGAATCCTCAAGGCGACCGACAGAAGGATCGGCTGAGGCAGACGCTCAAGGTCCGTGAGCCTGCAGACAGTGAACCTAATCAGGAGGCATCGGCCAGCCGCGAGGAACTATACCTTATATGCCTGTTGGCAACCGACGACGACATCTGGGACCAATTGGCTGACAAGCCAACAGTGGATGACTTTTCGGAAGGCGTCATGCAGGATTTGGCGAAAAAGATTCTGCCGATGGCCCAAGACCGCCGATTGGATTCCGCATCACTGATTGATGCCGGGCAAGGCATATCCGTTCATGGCAGACCGCTTCACGACCTGTTGGCCCGTGCCATGATGAGATTGGAAGAAACCTTCGGCAGACAGGAATTGGGCAAGGCTGCGGCGGAACAACTGAAACGCCAGCGGATCATCCGGCTTCGCCAGCAATGCAACAGCCTGAAATGCCAAATTGAAGCGAAGACGGATGTCAACACCACACCCTTGAAAGAAGAACTGCGTCAGATGACGAGACGATTGATTGATATGAAATCTGGTGTCGATAATATTTAGGAGGAACTAGTACGCATGACGAACAAGCTATCGGAAGAACTGCTCACACAATTGGAAGCTAAAGCCAAGGCGAGCAAGAATGAAATATCCTACAAGGATGTTATGAGTGCCATTGAGGCATCTGACATCGATCTTGAGCACGCTGATTCAATCCTTGAATCACTTGAAACCAAGAAGATCAAGGTCATACCGGATGACAACGATGACATCGACAGCGATGATGATTTAGATCTTGATAGTGTTGACTCGGATGCTGACGACGATGATTCTGACGACGACAGCGATGTTGTGAAAAAAAAGCCCAAGAAATCCAAGACGGTCGCTAAAAAGAAGGAAATCACCGGAGTTGAAGGCGTGGGTGTCGATGATCCGGTCAGAATGTACCTCAAAGAAATCGGCAAAGTGCCCCTGCTGACGGGTGACGAGGAGAAAGAGCTGGCCAAGGCCATGGGTGAAGGCGATGAGGATGCCAAAAACTGCCTCTGTGAAGCCAATCTCCGACTTGTTGTCAGTATCGCCAAACGCTATGTCGGCCGCGGCATGCAGTTTTTGGACCTGATCCAGGAAGGCAACCTTGGACTGATCAAAGCCGTCGACAAGTTCGATTACACCAAAGGCTATAAATTCAGCACCTACGCGACCTGGTGGATTCGCCAGGCCATCACGCGTGCGATTGCCGACCAGGCCCGGACCATCCGCATTCCTGTTCATATGGTCGAAACCATCAACAAGCTGATCCGCATCCAGCGCCAGCTGATCCAGGAACTCGGCCGCGAGCCTGAAGCCGAAGAACTTGCCCAGGAAATGGGCATGACCGTTGAAAAAGTCCGTGAAATCATGAAAATCAGTCAGGAACCTGTCTCACTGGAAAAACCCATCGGCGAGGAGGAAGACAGTCATCTGGGTGACTTTATCCCTGACGATGACGCCCCATCGCCCGCCGACCAAGCTGCATTCACATTGCTTAAGGAACAGCTCCTGGAAGTGCTCAAGGGACTGACACCGCGCGAAGAAAAGGTGCTTCGTCTGCGGTTCGGCCTCGATGACGGCAGAACCAGAACACTGGAGGAAGTCGGTAAGGAATTCAATGTCACGCGTGAGCGCATTCGTCAGATCGAAGCGAAAGCTTTGCGTAAGATGCGCCATCCGAGCAGAAGCAAGAAGCTCAAGGATTATCTGGATTGATCTATCTTTGACCTGATTTGCCGGCAGCAAAGCTTTCAACTCGAAGGGAGTGATAGCCTTGCAAGAGCAACTGGAAAAAGTATTTTCCGAAATCAAACGCTTGACCGCTAACCAAGGCGGCAATCTGACAGCTGCGGACTTCAACAAGTTTGCAAATGAGCACGGCCTGACCCGGAAGCAGCAAAAGACCCTTCTGGATGGCCTGGCCGATGACGAAATCAAGCTGCTGGGAAATGAGTCAAAGACAGCGACAAAAAATGATCCTGCTCAATCAACAAGACCGGATTCCAACGAGAAATCGGCGAAATCCAAGGCCCAAGACGTCACCTTTGAAGATTCAATCCGGCTCTATCTGCGTGAAATCGGCCATTATCCGCTGCTGACCGCAGATGAGGAAAAAGATCTCGCCATACGCATCCGGGCCGGCGACGAGGCCGCCCGGAAAAAACTCTGCGAATCCAATCTGAGGCTGGTGGTCAGCATCGCCAAACATTACAGCGGCAAGGGGCTACCGTTTCTGGACCTGATCCAGGAGGGCAACCTTGGCCTGATGCGCGCTGTCGAAAAATTCGACGAGAGCAAAGGGTTCAAGTTCAGCACTTACGCGACCTGGTGGATTCGGCAGGCTATCACCCGGGCCATTGCCGACCAGAGCCGAATGATTCGCGTACCGGTTCATATGGTTGAGAATATCAACAGGCTGGTCCGTATGCAGCGGCGGCTTCAGCAGGAACTGGGACGGGAATTGAGCGAAGAAGAACTGGCCCAGCTTTCGGACTTGTCGGTTGACAGGATCCGCCAGATTCGTCAGGCCAGCCACGAAATGATTTCCATTGATAAACCGGTGGGTGAAGAGGAGGACAGTTCGCTGGGTGATTTCATCCAGGACACCGACGCCGAATCCCCTGAAGCCGAGACAGAATACATCCTGCTCAAAGAGCAGTTGCAAGATCTGGTCCATATTCTGCCGCCGAGAGAAGAAGCTGTCATCCGACTGCGTTTTGGACTGGATGACGGCAATCCGCATACGCTGGAAGAAGTCGGCAAGCAGTTCAAAGTGACCCGTGAACGGATTCGTCAGATTGAAGCCAAAGCTTTGAGAAAAATGAGACAAAGTGGATACTGCAAGAGGATTCGTGATGCCATCGACTAAGCTAAAACCCAGTTTATCCCCAAGACTTGAAACGGTCGCAGCCTGCGTACCTGATACAGCCCGTGTGATCGATATCGGGACCGATCATGCCTTGTTGCCGATATCACTGGTGCTGGATGGCAAATGCCAGACGGCTTTGGCGATGGACATTCGCCAGGGACCGCTTTTGGCTGCTCAAAAAAACATCCGGGCATTCGGTGTCCAGAACCTGATTGAGACCCGACTTTCGGACGGGTTTGGCAGTTTGCGGCCAGATCACGGGGATGTTGTGGTGATATCCGGCATGGGCGGCTTTGAAATGATCAGTATTCTCGAGTCCCGGCCCTGCCGGGCGGGAGCGATCGTCCTCCAGCCGCAAAAGTCGGTGCCTGAACTGAGGCAGTGGCTGTCGGTGCATGGCTATCGGATTGACAAAGAAGCTTTGGCTGTTGAAAAGCGCCATGCATATATTATTATGGTTGTTGCATACGATGGTCAGCCGCACCCGATTTCAAAACTTGAACAGGTCATTGGTCCGGCAATCCTCAAAAACCGACCGGATGGCTTCCCGAAGTACTTGGATGAGTTGTACAGACGGCTTAAAAAGCAGCTTCGAGGAGACCCGACATTAGCGGATACCCTTTCAGCCGTCGAGCAGATGATCCAACAGATCGAACAGTAGAACCGACAGGAGGACGAACATGTCAAAGCACGAAAAGATAATCAAGGCATCCGATGTCATGCAGGCACTGGAGACACTGGCACCCCCGGAACTGGCAGCCGAGTGGGACAGCATTGGCCTGTCGATCGGACACCCTGACCAAACTGTGCAAAAGGTTTTGCTTGCGCTTGATGCGACGTATGAAGCCGCCAGCCAGGCAGCCAGTCAAAACTGCCAGATGCTGATCACGCACCACCCGTTGTTTTTTGAGCCGATCCAGTCGATCCGTGAAGACATCTGCGAACAGGAGGTCGCGATTTGTCTGATCCGGTCAGGCATCTGTCTGGCTTCAGCGCATACCAATCTCGACGCGGCACCCGGCGGCGTAGCCGATTCGCTGTGCGATGCATTGGAACTGGCCGCTGAAGACCGTCAGAGCATCGGCATGTATGCCCGTGCCGGATTGCTGCCAAGACCCATGGCGCTGTCCGAACTTCGACGTTTTGTCACAGAAAAGCTGGGCAGTTCCGGCTGTCGATTGAATACCGATATGAATCATGAAGTTGAACGGGTTGGCATCTTCCCGGGGTCTTTCTCAGCCGATGAAATCGATTCGCTGATGACGATGAACCTGCAATGCGTGATCACCGGCGAGATCAAGCACCATGTTGGGCTGATGCTGGCGGCGCGGGGCATTTCCGTTATTGACGCCGGCCATGATGTCACGGAGCGGGTGGTGCTTTTACCGCTGGCTGAAAAGCTCTCGAAAATGCTGCCGCAAATTTCGTTTGCCGTCATGGATGGCTTGGATTATAATAGAGTGGCTTTCTGAGTAAACCAGACGACCGCGGACGAAGACTGAAAAGTCTCGGATGAGGAAAGTCCGGGCTCCATAGGGCAAAGGCGCCGGGTAACTCCCGGTGAAGGCGACTTTAAGGATAGTGCAACAGAAATAGACCGCCGCCGGTTTCGGCGGCAAGGGTGGAAAGGTGAGGTAAGAGCTCACCAGCAGTCCGGAGACGGGCTGGCTCTGTAAACCCCGCCTGGAGCAACACCGTGGAGGGACATTATTGCGGCCCGCAAGTCCCGGGGAGGTGGCTTGAACCAACTGGCAACAGTTGGTCTAGACAGATGGTTGTCAAATACAGGACCCGGCTTACAGGTTTACTCAGAAAGCATTTAAAAGAAGACCTGCGATACTGGAGGATCGAGATGAAAGCAGAATCATATCTCTCACGGGGGGTTTCACCAACCAAGGATGATGTCAAGAAGGCTGTTTCCAAACAGTCTGCGGGTGTTTTCCCGGGATCATTTTGCAAAATCATACCGGATTTGGCCAATGACCCTGAATGGTGCAGCGCGGTTCATGCGGATGGCGCCGGCACCAAATCCTCGGTTGCTTACCTGATGTACAAGGAGACCGGACAATCCGAGTGGTTCAAGGGCATCTCCCAGGATTCCCTGGTCATGAACACAGACGATCTGCTCTGCATCGGCGCAGTTGACCGACTCAAGGTATCCAACACCATCGGCCGCAACGCGCACCGTGTTGATGCACAGTGCCTTTCAGCGATCATCGACGGTTATGACAGCATCATCGAGAAGCTGAGAAGCCATGGCATCGATATTGAAATGACAGGCGGCGAAACCGCCGATGTCGGCGATCTGGTCCGAACCGTTATCTGTGATTCAACCGTAGTCGCCCGTCTCAGACGAAGCGATGTTGTTCAGACATCCGGCATCAAGCCGGGACAGGCCATTGTCGGGCTGGCATCTTTTGGACAAACGGCTTATGAGGACTGTGAGAATTCCGGCATCGGCTCCAACGGCTTGACCGGTGCTCGCCATTTGCTGCTGCACCATGATTATTACAGCAAATATCCAGAGTCGTTCTCAGATACGCTCGATGAGAGCAAGGTGTATTGCGGTTCCTATCATCTGGAAGACGCTTTGCCAGGATCGAGTCTCACGGTCGGTGAAGCGATTTTGTCACCAACACGGACCTACCTGCCGGTCATTCGTGAGATTCTGCCGTCCTTCAGGCAGCAGATCAGCGGTATAATCCACTGCACCGGCGGCGGTCAGGTCAAGTGCCGTGATTTTGGATCCGGTATCCGATATGTCAAAGACAACCTGTTTCCAACACCGCCGATCTTCAAAGCCATCTTCGAGTCCGGTGAAATCGATACGGCGGAGATGTACCAGGTATTCAACATGGGACATCGGCTTGAGATCTATTGCGATGAGTCGGTCGTGCAGCCGATCATTGACCGTTGCGCGGCATTCAACTTGGATGCCCGTCAGGTGGGATATACCGAAAAGGCCGGATCACCCGATCAAAACGAGGTGATCATCCGCGATCAGGGCCAAGAATTCGTATTTTGACAGACTGACCCAATTATGGTATCATTTCATGTAATTTGCCATGCTCGAAGTTTGTGGACAGTCCGACCATCTACTTTGACACTGGCCAAACATTAGGAGGACAATATGGACAAAGCACGCAAAGCAGAACTCATTTCAACTTATGGACTTCACGAAGGCGATACCGGCTCACCAGAAGTACAAATCGCCATCCTGACGGAACGAATCAACCATTTGACTGAACATCTCAAGTTACACAAAGGTGACCATCACTCCCGGCGTGGACTGCTGATGATGGTTGGTCAGCGGCGCGGACTGCTCGACTATCTGACCAAAATTGATATCGAAAGATACCGTGCGATCATCGGAAAACTGAATATCAGAAAGTAAATGAGTGGATTGGTGAGCGTCTTTCGCTCACCAATTTTTTCTCAAAAGCCTTTATCTGCGGACTGTAGAAGGTAGGTTGCGCGGCTGAACACGAGACGGCCCCGGACCCTACAGGCTACCGTACCGCTGATGAAGGCGAATGCCAAATCAACGGAGGTACAACTATGGAAAAGAAATTTCAAATGGAACTGGCCGGCAGGCCCCTGATCATCGAGACGGGCAAGCTGGCACAATTTGCGACCGGGTCATGCCTGGTGCGCTACGGTGAGACGGTCATCATGTCCACCGCAACCGCTTCGGCGACGCCCAGACCGGGAATCGATTACTTCCCGCTGAGCGTTGACTACGAAGAGAAGATGTATAGTGTCGGCAAATTCCCAGGCGGCTTTATCAAACGCGAGGGCCGCCCGACTGAAAAGGCTATCTTGACATCCAGGGTCATTGACCGCCCGATGCGCCCGCTGTTCCCCAAGGACTTGAGAAACGACGTTGTCATCAGCAACCTGGTTCTTTCAGTAGACCAGGACTGCTCGCCTGAAGTCGCAGCCATGATCGGATCTTCGATCGCCGTGGCGATATCATCAATTCCCTGGAACGGTCCGATTGCGGGCGTTCACATTGGTCTGGTTGATGGTAAGCCTGTTATCAATCCCAATGAAGAACAGCGCGGCCAAAGCGATATGCAGGTAACGCTGTCAGGCACCGAGGAAAAGGTCTGCATGATCGAAGCCGGTGCCAATGAAGTCTCTGACGAGCTGATGCTGGAGTCAATCATCGAAGGACACAAAGTTATTCAGGACGTCTGCCGCTTTATCAAGAAAATCGTCGCTGAAGTCGGCCAGCCGAAATTCAGCTACACCTCGATTGAAGTGCCAGAAGAGGTTTTCGCGGCGGTCAAGGATATCGCTTACGAGGGCATGCGTGAAGCCGTATTGGCAGAGGACAAGAGTGTTCGCGATGAAAAAGTCGCTAAGCTGCAAGCCGAAGTGACTGAGCGCATCACCGAAATGAATGAAGAATGGGTCGGGTATGTTGGCGAAGCCATCTACAAGCTCCAGAAGAAAGTTATTCGGGAATATCTGGCAAAAGAAAAGCGCCGTGTTGACGGCCGCGCTCTTGATGAAATCCGGGCGTTGTCTGCAGATACAGGCATCCTGCCCCGTGTTCACGGCACCGGCCTTTTCCAGCGTGGTCAGACACAGGTTCTGACGACCTGCACGCTGGCGCCGCTGTCCAAGGTTCAAATTTTGGACGGTTTGGATAACGAAGACCAGAAGCGCTATATCCATCACTATAACTTCCCGGGCTACAGCGTCGGTGACGCTCGCTCATCCAGGTTTACCGGACGTCGTGAAATCGGTCATGGCGCACTGGCAGAGCGTTCGCTGATTCCTGTACTGCCCAGCGAAGACGAATTCCCGTATGCGATCCGCTGCGTATCGGAAATTCTGATGTCCAATGGTTCGACTTCACAGGGTTCGGTCTGTGCCAGTACGCTGGCTCTGATGGACGCCGGTGTTCCGATCAAGAAGCCGGTTGCCGGTATTTCTTCCGGCCTGATCGTTAACGAGGAAAATCCAGACGACTACATGGTCTTCATGGATATCCAGGGCATCGAAGACTTTTTCGGCGACATGGACTTCAAAGTTGCCGGTACTGTCGACGGCATCACATCGATTCAGGTGGACATCAAGGTTGACGGACTGACCTACGACATTATCCGTGACGCATTCGCGATGACCAAAAAGGGCCGCCTGCAGATCCTCAACGACGTTATGATCCCGTGTATTGCCGAACCGAGAAAAGAGCTCTCGAAATATGCGCCGAAAATCATCCAGACCGTTATTCCGGTTGACAAGATCCGTGAAGTCATCGGTTCCGGCGGCAAGGTGATCAACCGCATTATTGAAGAGACTGGTGTCGAGATCGACATTGAGGATGACGGCCGCGTGTTTGTCGCTTCACCCATTGCTGAAGCAGCAGACAAGGCGCTTGCCATGATCCATGGTATTGCCAACGATCCGGAGCCCGGCCAGGTCTTTACCGGCACGGTGACCCGATTGATGAACTTTGGTGCCTTTGTTGAGTTCCTGCCCGGCAAGGAAGGCTTGGTTCACATCTCCAAGATGTCCTGGGATCGCGTAGAACGCGTTGAAGACGTTGTGCATGAAGGCGACGAGGTCCAGGTCAAGGTTGATGAAATAGACGCACAGGGCCGCATCAACCTGACCATGCGCGACTTATTGGAAAAACCAGCCAACTATGACGAGAAGAAACGCAGCCAGGACAACCGTCCGCGCCGTGAAGACCGTCGTGATAGCAGAGGCCAGAACACCAGTCGTCCGCCCCGTCAGGACAGACGCCCGAGAACTGACAGCAATGACAATGATCAGTCCCGTCATTTCAAAAACAAGCGTGATTTCTAGCATTCAAGTTTGCAAATTTATCTGAGTAAAGCGGCCGCTTCAGTTATGAAGCGGCCGCTTTTAGGAAAGTGCTGTTTAGAATTTTTCTCGCAACGAACCGATTATATGAATAAAGAGACAGCAGGTCATGAAACCTGCTGTCTCCGATGTCTGGTCGGAGTGACACGACTTGAACGTGCGACCTCTTGCACCCCAAGCAAGTACTCTAGCCGACTGAGCTACACCCCGAAGGACCTCTCCAATTTTAAGTGTATGAAACAGATGTGTCAAGTCATATTTACTTGAACAGTGCAAATGATTTTGATAGGCTATGAATATCACCTCAAAGGCAGGACTTAATCATGAAAACCGGTGTTTATCCAGGACGAGGACCCCTTCCGGATTGGAACAATCCAGAGCTGATGGCGTCTCATGGCTTGCCGTCTCATGCTAATATGGTTCTATACCCGGAGCAGGCGACATGTCAGCATGCCTTGTCCAATAACAGGCGATACCTTTCGCCCTATGTCATGATGCTTTCCGATGGCTGGGAAAGTCGTTTTTACGCGAATATCCTGCAGTTACCGGAAAGCATCCTGTCCTTTCGGTCGGGGTTTGAGCCAGCAAAACTGCCGATACAAATGCCAAAGGAAGGCTGCAAGAGCTTCCCGATTACACCGCCGCATATCCCGCCTATGCAGCCGGTGCTGGTTCTGCGCCGAACCTGCAGGCTGCCTTTAGGCTGGGGCAGTACCAAGAAGAAGATCGTGCTGCAGGGGATTCGATCAGCCTGCCATGTCTATGTCAACAGCCGGCTGGCCGGTTATTGCGAAGGAACGGGATTGCCGGCGGAGTTTGAAATTACCAACAGCCTCCATGATGCGGACAATGAAATTTTTCTTCTGATCTACGCGACATCGACCGCCAGTTATCTTGAGGATCAGTCCCAGGATTTGCTGCCCGGCCTCATTCGAGACATCTGGCTGGAAGCGGTGCCGACGATCAGCATCCAAGATGTACAATACCAAACGCAGCGCCAGCCGGATGGATGCTGGAAACTGGATCTGGATATATCCGTGCTGTCTTATCGAATATCCACTGAAAGTCCCAAGCTCAAGATCTGTTTGTTAGCCGGAAACGACAGCTGTCATTTCAGTGAACATTATATTGAGCTCGGATCGGATGGCGTTGATGCGTTTGGGCCACCTGCTCAAGCTGTTGGCCGCTTGAAGACATCGGTTCTTCTGGAAGATGTTTCACCCTGGTCAGATGAAATGCCGTCGCTTTATGACCTGTATGTCTCTGTTGAGGAACGAGGCGGCCAGGAGATCTGCTGTGTTCATCAAACTGTTGGATTCAGGGAAATTCGCTTGGAACAAGGGCGGGTTTTGGTCAACGATCGTCCGATTCAAATTCGGGGGCTGGTTTGGCCGGCGCAGGCTGATTCAGTGGTTAATAGCAAACATTTGCACAATATGGTCAAGACGTTGAAATTGATGAAGAAGAGCCATTTGAATACGTTGTATTTCAAGGATGTTCCGGTCGACCCCATTTTTCTTGAGCTTTGCGACTTGTTTGGGATCTATGTCATAGACGAAGCGCCGCTGGCATTGTGCCATCCGACTGTCGCGCATGCTTTTGATCTGGATGATTGCTGGATGAAAGCATCGCAGCACCGTTTGACGCGCCTGGTCAGACGAGACAACAACCATCCCAGTGTATTGATGTGGTCAGCCGGTCTTTTTCGGCAAAACACTGCAATTGCCAATCTGTTGTGCCGCCATCTCAGGACGCTGGATGCGACACGGCCGCATCACCTGATGGATACACCGGATATCTTGTCTTTCCTGAACAATATTGATTGCGGCAGTGCTGACTGCGACTGGTTTGCGACAACAACCAGCGATCTGGATGAACTGTTGTCCAGGGAACTCGAGCAACTCTTCAAACCGCTTGAAATTACAGCCGTGGATCTGAACAACGGGATCTTCTCAATTCAAAACAACATGAATTATCTGACGTCATCCCGTTATCTGATCGATTGGATGGTTTTGAAAAACGGACGTGTCATGATGGCTGGCGATCTGGCCAATCATCCAATCAAGCCGGGTGAGCGTCAGATGATTGAACTGAGTCTGGATCGTTTGGTTCAGGATGATGCGGTTGAATACCGTTTGCGTTTTGAGATCAGCTATGCGAAATCTGAAATGTGGGCGGATTGCGGGCAAAGTGCTTTTTTCACGGAATTCATCCTGGCAGACGCAGCACGACAACCGGAAAACTTTCCGACGAAATCGCAAGGCCGTTTACGGCTGGAAGCCGACCGACACCAGTTGATTGTCTCGGGCAGTCGATTCTGGATGGTTTTCAATCGCCTCAACGGCTCTCTGGAGAGCTGGCGGATGGGCGATCATGAACTGATTCTGGCCAGCCAGTCGGATGCGCACACGGGCCGTTCAGGGCTCAACGCGACGCTTTGGCGTCAGCCTGACCTCTTTGACCGCCAACTGGTTCCCGACTGGCTCGAGGCAGGCTATGATCGCCTGATTCCGCAAGTCCTGTCCGTGCAGGACGGCTGCGATGGACAGGAGGCAGCAATTGAAATGCTGGTGCTGCTGGCGCCTCAAGGGCGACCTGCAGCTTTTGAGCGAATTATCCGCTACAACGTTTCGGCCAATGGTTCACTCAGTTTGTTTACCAGCCTTCGCAAGCTCGATCAGAATCTGCCGCCGATTCCAGCCAGCGGGCTGATACTCAATCTGAACAATGATTACGATCAGGTTAGCTGGTTTGGCTGCGGACCGAATTGTGGTTTTTACAACCTCAATGACAGTCTCAGACGCGGTGTCTATTCACTCATGATGCGAGACGACAATCGTGGCGGGTGTCTGTTAGACGATCAGCCAGGGCTTTTTACTGACACGAGCCAGCTGTGCCTGGCGACACCGGACAGCAGCGGACTGGTCGTGACGTCCGGCCTGCCCTTCGGCTTTTCAATTAAGCCAGTCATCCGACAAGGGATCTGGCCGGGGAAGACAGGATCCACAGCTGATATCAAGACGCCGCTTCTGCTCCTGTTTGGACCGGCAGCACAGCCATCAGCGGATCATCCTGTTCGGATGACCTGGCAGTTTACCCCGGCACAGCCGGCGGAGCTGGAATTGCTGACTTGATACCGCTTGAATTGAAATAGCGTGCAATGATGACATTGGGAAACAATGAAAAGGAGTTGTCTCAGGAAGAATTCCTAAAACAACTCCTTTTTTGACTGGCAGGGGAGACAGGGATCGAACCTGCAACCGACGGTTTTGGAGACCGTTGCTCTACCGTTGAGCCACTCCCCTAAGTCGCGAAAACAATAATATCATCAGGGTATTGTGATGTCAACCAAATGTTTGCATGTCATTTGCTTGAATGATATGATTTGTATGTATATCGGGTGCTGGATTATTGATCGGCATCTTTGTGATTATTGGAGGGGAATATGGTACTGGCACTGATTGGTACAGGCAACATGGGATCCGCGTTGATTCGCGGATTTTTGAAAGCGAATCTCTTATCTGGATCGTCAATCAGATTATATGATATTGATCAGAATAAGGCAGCCAAACTGGCGGATCTGACCGGCGCGACTGTCTGCAGCACAGCACATGAAGCAGCAGCGGGGGCAGACATCGTTCTGATGGCTGTCAAACCGCAATATTTTGCTGATGCCATGACGGGCGTGGCAGGCGCCCTGACAGACCAATCGCTGGTGATGTCGATTGCAGCCGGCATCACCCTGGCCCAACTGCGCAGCATGGCCGGTGAACAGCCCGCGCTGGCTCGGGTCATGCCCAATACGCCGGCGCTTGTCGGTAGCGGCGTCAGCGCGGTTTGCTATGATCAGGCGAGTTCAAAACAGCAGGCACAGATCGAAGAATTGCTGAAAAGCTGCGGCATGGCTTTGACGGTGCCCGAGAAATTGATTGATGCTGTTGTCGGCTTGTCCGGCAGCGGACCGGCTTATGTCATGCTGATGATTGAAGCCTTGGCTGACGGCGGGGTGCTCGAAGGGTTACCCAGAGACAAGGCCCTTGAAATGGCGGCTATGACACTTAAAGGCTCTGCTGAACTGGTCCTTGAAACCGGTTTGCATCCCGGGGTACTCAAGGACCAGGTTTGCTCTCCGGCGGGGACAACCATCGAAGCGGTCAAGGTACTAGAGGAAGGCGGACTTCGAGCCTGTCTGATCAATGCGGTTCGTGCGTCAGCCAACAAGGCACGAGAGATGCAGAAGGAAAGTTAAACATGGCGCAAGTGGAGATATACACGGATGGGGCCTGCTCCGGCAATCCTGGCCCCGGCGGTTGGGCTGCCATTCTGATAGCTCAGGGTGTTGAAAAAGAGATATCCGGCAGCGATCCGTCGACGACAAACAATCGAATGGAGCTGACTGCGGCGCTGGAAGCGCTGAAAAGGCTGAAAAGGCCCTGCAGTGTCAAGCTTTACAGCGACAGTGCCTATCTGGTGTCTGCGTTCAACCAGGGATGGATAGCCAACTGGCAGCGCAATGGCTGGAAAAATTCAGCTGGCGATCCGGTCAGCAATCCGGATCTATGGCAGGCATTGCTCAAAGCCAAGGATTCACATCAGGTGACCTGGGTCAAGGTCAAAGGTCATGCTGATAACGACTATAATAATCGCTGCGATAAGCTGGCGGTTGATGAAATTAAGAAATTGAAAGCCGGCAATGCTTGAAGACCGCTGCCTGTCGGCAGCCAGACCAGCGGAAAGGAAACCGGGATTGTTCAGCGAAAAGACAGTTCATCAAAAAACGATCTATCAAGGACGGGTTTTTCAAGTTGAAGAACAGACCGTCCAGCTTCATGACGGCCAGTTCGCGCGCCGGGAAATCGTGCGCCACAACGGCGGCGCCTGTGTGATCGCAATGGATGCGCACGAACATGTCTATCTTGTCCGTCAATTCCGAAAGCCCTTTGACAGAATGCTGCTGGAAGTGCCGGCCGGGAAACTGGAAGTCAATGAAGACCCCCTGGAATGCGCCAGACGAGAACTGATTGAGGAAACCGGGCTGCGCGCTGAAAAAATAGAATGGCTGGCCACAGTCTATCCGACGCCCGGTTATTGCAGCGAGATTCTGACCGTCTATCTGGCTACAGCGCTTGAACAGGGTCAAGCCAACCTTGATGAAGGCGAGCATCTGACCTGTCACCGTTATCCGCTGTGTGAGCTGCTGGATATGGTTGATCGCGGTGAGATCAAGGACGCCAAAACACAAATTGCCCTGCTGGCAGTCTATCGCAGACTTCAGAAGGACAAGTGTCACGAGGAGGCCGATCAACCATGAGCCGCAGGCGTGTCAATCATAAACGCGAAATCAACGGCATTATCTACCTGATGGCCGCGCTGATCCTGGCAGCAGCCTATTATCTGCCTGAACAGACAACAGGCTGGCTGGGATCGGCCTTGCTTCATTTGGGACGCGGCTTGATCGGAACCGCGGCATTTGTATTTCCGGCCATTTTACTGTATATGGCCATCGACTATTTTCTGGAGAAGCAAGTCCGGATAACTCGCAGACGATTTACCTATGTCTTGTTGTTTTTAGTCGGGGCGGCTACCTTGGTTCATGCCATAGCGATCGACCAGTCGCTGATCCGCCAGCTGTCTGCTGGCAGTGATGGACAGCCACAAGCCATGGCTGCTATGAAGATACTATGGCAGGGGGGACTTGAGCCGTCTGTCATTGGTCAGAGCGACGATATCTGGAGCGGTGGCCTGATTGGTGGGATGATCGCCCAGGCGATGTCTTCTATCGCGGGCGAAATTGGAAGCTACATCCTGATCGCAGCTTTCCTGCTGGCCCAGCTTGTCTTGTTGCTCAATGTTTCGTTGAGCCGCGCGGTCAATAAAACAGCCAATGTGATTCACAAAACCGGCAAGCATGTCGACCAGGCTGTTCGGACCAGCGTTGTAAACATTCGACAAGCCCGTGCGGCTGAACTGGCTGACCGCCAAAGCTATGATCTCGATCTCGAAAAAGTAGGCGGTAATGAGCGTGTTCAATCACCTGAATCATCATCCGACGATGAAGACGCGGAGCCTGTGAAATATTCGCTTCGTGCCACCTTGAAAAAACTGTTCGGACCGCGCCAGGAAAAATTCCCAACATTATCCCAGGAAGAATTATCGGTGCCAGAATTTCTTTCCGAGGAACAGCAGGGAGCAGATGGTCCGACTGCAGCATTCACTGGAACGGTTCAGCGGTCTCCTTACGACATGAAAATTGACAAGGATCATGCTGAGATCCAAAACGAGGCTCCGGCTGAGCCCGCAGCTGAAGAACTTCCAGATCTCAAGCTCCCAGCGGGTGTCCATCGTATTGAAAAACCGCAGACAGACGATGTATCGGATAAAGCGGCGCAGACTGATTCCGATCGCACTGGCTGGTTGGATCGGACCGAAGGCACAGACGCTCCTGTTTTGTTCAAGACAAGTGACGAGGGCAGCGGGAGCCAGCTTGCCATGGATATTCCATACAAGCTGCCACCGATTCATTTGCTGCGCGAAGATCGAGTGCAGCATAATCGTGGCATCCAGCGATCATCGATCCAAGCGCTCGGCCAGAAACTGGAAAAGACCCTGGAGAGCTTCGGGATCAAGGCATCCGTTGTCCATGTGACACATGGGCCAACCATCACCCGATTTGAACTAAGCCCTGGTCCCGGCGTGAAAGTTTCCAGAATCGTCGGCCTGGCGGATGACATCGCGCTGAACCTGGCTGCGATGGGTGTTCGGATTGAAGCGCCGATACCCGGCAAGGCTGCAATCGGCATTGAAATTCCCAACAAAGAAACCTCACCGGTTCTGCTTAGGGGAATTATTGAATCGTCTGAATTCAAAAGCAGCCGATCTCCTCTGGCGGCCGCGGTGGGGCGTGATATCCAGGGCAATCCCATGCTCTGCGATATCGCCAAAATGCCGCACCTGTTGATTGCCGGCGCGACAGGATCAGGCAAGTCGGTTTGTATCAACTCAATTCTGATGAGCATTCTGTATCGCTCCAATCCGAATGATGTCAAGATGATGATGATCGATCCCAAAGTGGTTGAACTCAATGTCTACAACGGCATCCCGCATCTGCTGGCGCCTGTCGTGACTGATCCCAAGAAGGCCGCCAACACCTTATTGTGGGCCGTTAACGAGATGACCCGGCGTTATGGGCTTTTTGCCGAAAAATCTGTTCGAGACATCAATTCATACAATGACGCCGCACGCTCGTCTGCTGAAATGGGCGATGAGGAGTTTGAGAAGCTACCGCTGATCCTGTTTGTCATTGATGAACTGTCTGATCTGATGGCGACGGCCCCCAATGAAGTTGAGGATGCCATTGCCCGCCTGACTGCCATGGCCCGAGCGGCCGGCATTCACTTGATCATTGCGACCCAGCGGCCGTCGGTGGATGTCATTACCGGCGTCATCAAAGCCAACATCCCGTCCAGGATTGCGTTCGCTGTCGCTTCGCAGGTTGACTCCAGAACCATCCTCGATATGGGCGGCGCTGAGAAACTGCTGGGCAAAGGCGATATGCTATATTATCCGCAAAGTGCTTCCAAGCCCGTTCGTGGTCAGGGCGCCTTTGTAACCGACGCTGAAGTCGAGCGAGTACTTCGTCACATCAAATCACAGCATGCGGCTGATTACGACCAGAAAATCACGGATGCCATTATGACCGCGACGCCGATCAACGGCAAAACCAGTACTGAGGATAGTGAGGATGAATTGCTGCCACAGGCGCTGGAAGTTATCGTGGAAACCGGATATGCCTCAGTGTCACTGCTCCAGCGGCGAATGAAACTGGGTTATCCGCGAGCCGCCCGATTGATTGACGCCCTCCATGAGCAGGGATTTGTCGGCCCGTTTGAAGGCAGCAAACCGCGTAAACTTCTGATTAGCCAAGCGCAATACCTCGAACTGAAAGCCAAGGAGGAAAACTGACATGGCGCATCTGCCCATGAATCAAACCGACTTGTCAGCGCGAGGATGGGATCAACTGGATTTCCTGTTTGTCAGCGGTGATGCCTATGTCGATCATCCAAGCTTTGGCGTCGCGCTTTTGTCCCGGCTGCTTGAAGCAGAAGGCTATCGAGTCGGCATTGTCGCGCAACCATCACTTGACGATCCTAAAAGCCTCCAAGTCATGGGGTTGCCAAGGCTGGGCGTTCTGGTATCGTCAGGTGTTGTCGATTCCATGGTCGATAACTACACCGCCAGTCGTAAGCCGCGTTCCAAAGATCGATATTCCCCTGGCGGCACGGTCGGTCATCGACCGGACCGTGCCACCATTCGATACTGCAATCTTGTCCGGGAGCAGATGGGTGATATCCCGCTGATCATCGGCGGCGTTGAAGCGAGCCTTCGCCGTTTTGCGCATTATGATTACTGGTCCAATAAAGTCAGGCGTTCGATCCTGCAGGACAGCCAGGCCGATCTTCTCGTCTATGGCATGGGAGAGCTCGTGCTGCTGGAGATCGCATCTTTGCTGGCCAAAGGCGTTTCGATCGCTAAAATCAATTCCATCTCTGGCACCTGTGTGCTTCTGAAGCCCGAGCAGATGCCAGCGAAAATCAGGGCGTTTGCCGACCAATATCCTGAATTTGAATTAGATACTGGGGATCTGGCGGAAAGCCGATTGATAGGATCGATTCTGCCGGAAAACGATACAACCGTCATGTTGCCGTCTTTTGAGGAAACTGCCCGAAGCAAACTGGCCTACGCCATTGCTTTCCGATACCAGTACAGGGAGCAGGATCCGGCCCATGGCAAAACACTGATTCAGCGCCATAGCGGCCGTTACCTGATCCAGAATCCGCCGGTACGGCCAATGACCACAAATGAGCTGGATCGAATTTATGATCTGCCGTTCGAACGATCACCCCATCCGGTTTATGCCGGGCAGGGTGGCGTACCGTCTATTGAAGAAGTCCGGTTCAGCATCAACAGCCACCGGGGCTGTTTTGGCGGCTGCCATTTCTGTGCCATTACCTTTCACCAGGGTCGCATTGTCCAGGGCAGGAGCAAGGCATCAATTTTAAGAGAGGCCGAACTGATCACCCGAATGCCCGATTTTAAAGGCTATATCCATGATGTCGGCGGTCCGACGGCCAACTTCTATAAGCCGGCATGCAGTCGGCAGCGTGAAGGCGGTGTCTGCAAGAACCGGCAATGCCTTTTCCCAGAGCCTTGTCCGTCACTGGAAGTGGACCAGAGCGACTATCTGGACATCCTGAGAGCGATTCGCGAACTGCCCGGCGTTAAAAAGGTTTTTGTCCGATCCGGTCTTCGCTTCGACTATCTGATGATGGATCCTGACGACAGCTTTTTCAATGAATTGTGCGAGCATCATATCAGCGGTCAGTTGAAAGTCGCTCCGGAGCATGTCAGCCAAAATGCGCTTTTAGCAATGGGCAAGCCCGAACCCCAAATTTATCGCGCGTTCAAAAAGCGGTATCTGCAAATCAATCAGCGCTTGGGCAAAAAACAGTTCCTGGTTCCATACTTGATTTCAGGCCATCCGGGCTGCACGCTAGATGATGCCATTGAGCTTGCGCTGGAAATCAAAGCCAACCGCGTTATGCCGGAACAAGTTCAAGATTTTTACCCGACACCCGGTACGGTTTCAACCGTTATGTATTATACTGGACTGGATCCGCTGACTCTAAATCCGATCCATGTGCCAGATCAGCGAGAGAAATACCTGCAACGGGCGCTTCTTCAGTTTGGTAAGCCGGAAAACCGCGACAAGGTTCTGGAAGCTCTGCGACGCGCCGACAGGACGGATCTGATCGGATACGGTCCCGATAAACTGGTTCCGGGCAAACGTTACCCAAAACAATCCGATCCATCTAATAAGGATCGCAGCAATAGCAATAGGGAGGCAAAAGGAGATGGCAACCATCATCAAAGGCAAAGAACTCGCCAAGAAAATTCGCGGCCAACTGGCCATAGAGATCTCAAAAATAAAGGCCGAAAGCGGAAAACAACCCGGCCTGGCAGTCATTCAGGTCGGTGAGGACCCTGCCTCCAGCATTTATGTCAACAATAAGAAGAAGGCTTGTGAAGAGATCGGCATCCGGTCATTCGGCTATAACCTGCCGGCGGATGTATCATCTGAGGAACTGCTTGACCTGATTCAAACGCTGAACGGGGACCGACATGTCAACGGCATCTTGTGCCAGCTGCCCTTACCCGGCCAGCGGAATGAGTTCGCCTTCATCAAGGCGATTGCGCCTGAAAAAGATGTTGATGGCCTGCACCCATTGAATGCCGGCCTGTTGACGCAGGGACATGATTGTCTGGTCTCATGTACGCCTGCCGGCGTCATGGCCATGTTAAAAGCTTATGACGTACCTCTGGCCGGGAAGCGCTGTGTGGTGATCGGCCGCAGCAACATGGTCGGCAAGCCGGTTGCCCAATTGATGCTCAAGGAGAACGCGACTGTTACCATGGCGCATTCGAAAACAGAGGATCTTGAAGGGGTCTGCAGGCAGGCTGATATCTTAATCGCGGCCGTCGGTCGGGCTAAAATGGTTACAGCGGATTATGTCAAACCGGGCGCCGTTGTCATTGATGTCGGCATCAGCCGGACGTCGGAAGGCAAAGTTGTCGGCGATGTCGATTTTGATGCCGCCAGCCCGATCGCCTCGGCGATCACGCCGGTTCCAGGCGGTGTCGGTCCGATGACCATCGCGATGCTGATGCAAAACACCCTGATCGCCTTCAAGCGGCAGGAGAACATGATTTGACTGGCCTGCTTGTCAACAATCCCGTTGGCAGTTTGATGCCGATCGGTCTGGCGGCAGACTTGTCGGATCCTTTGACCATCCTGCTGGCGGTGCTCGTTGCAGCTATTCTGATTTTGGTTATTATTGTCTGGCGCTTGTCTGCCCAGCGAAAAACCTCAAAATCAGCGGACCGAATTCTTCATGATGAAGTCTCAAGACTGGGGCTTGAGTTTACCCGTCAGCTGGAGTTCATGCAGAATAATCTGGCCAGCCGGGTTTTGGAATCTAATCGTGAACAGCGAGAAATCAATTCACTGTTCATGACCCAGCTTCAGCAATACGGACAGGGCAGCGGGCAGCAGATGGAATCGGTCAGACGGTCGGTTGCCGAGAGCCTGGGTAAGGTTTCCGGCAGTCTGCTTGAAATGCAGAATGTCACAGCTGAAGTTCGTCAACTCAAGCAGATCCTGGGCAATGTCAAAACTAGAGGAATCATTGGGGAACTGTCGTTGGAAAGACTTCTGGCAGATGCCTTGCCAGCTGGCTTGTACCTGAAAAATGTCAGGATCAAACCCGATAAACAGGAGACGGTCGAGTTTGCAATTCGCATGCCAGGCGGTCAGGACGCCAACGACTCGGTATTGCTGCCGATTGACGCCAAATTCCCATTGGATTACCTGTCGAGGCTGCTGGCCGCTCAGGATGCCGGCGATTTGGAATCGGCAGAAGTGTTCAGGAAGGAATTGCTGTCTCGTGTTCGACAGGACGCCAGAAAGATTTCCAGCTTGTATGTTGTTCCGCCCAAAACAACAGATTTCGGCATTTTATACTTGCCGACCGAGAGCTTGTTCGCAGAAGTTATTCGTGAAACGGATCTGGCCTCGGAAATCTACCGGAAATACAGAATTGTGATTGCCGGGCCATCGTCGCTGACCGCATTGCTGTCCAGCCTGCAAGCGACCTTCCGTCTGCAGGCGCTGGAGCAAAAGTCTCTGCTGATCGCGCAAAGCCTGGGCGAAATACAACGCGATTTCAATCAATTCGAAGACAGTCTTGAGAAGGTTAAAAATCGGCTGTCAAAGGCGCTCAATGAGGTTGAAGACTCAGGCCGCAAGGCTAGTCGTATCCGCCGGCGCCTTGACAATCTCAACCTGGCTGAATGGAACGATGTACCCCCGGATTCAGAAAATGAAGAGGAGAACACCTTGCATGAACAAAATCAGTTCAGCTGAGATTTTATGTGTTGGCACCGAGCTGCTGCTCGGACAGATTGTCAATACAAATGCGGCTTTTCTAGCGAATGAATTGAACCTGATCGGCATCAATTCCTACTTCCAGACCGTCGTCGGGGATAATCCGAGCCGTCTGGTTCAAGCCTTGAAAATCGCAGCCGATCGTTCTGATTTAATCATTCTGACAGGCGGACTTGGCCCGACGCGAGACGATCTGACCATGGCAACTACAGCCCAGTTCGCCGGTCGCAGCCTGGTTTTGCACGAACCCAGCAAACAGGCCATCGAAGGCTATTTCACAGCCATGCATCGAAACAGGGTTACTCAGAATAACTGGAAGCAGGCCATGATGCCGACCGGATCGATTGTCCTGCCCAACTATAACGGCACGGCGCCGGGAGCGATCATCGAGAATATTGAGAATGGCGCTATGGCGAAGACAATCGTTTTACTGCCCGGTCCGCCATCTGAACTCCGACCGATGTTCAACGAATCGGTCAAGCCCTATTTGCTCGAACGATCCAGCCAGAAGCTTCGCCATCTGTTCGTTCGTCTGATCGGTATTGGCGAGTCTGCAGCAGAAACCCGGCTGATGGACCTGATCGATCAACAGGAGAATCCCACTTTGGCGCCCTATGCGTCTGAAGGGGAAGTCATGTTCAGGATCACACAGCGTGTCGAACGCGATGACGAACCCGATCTGACCCAGGATCTCTTAAAGGAGGTCTACAACAGGGTCGGTGAGTATATCTATGAAGTCGGCCCGAGAAAATTGCCTGAAGTCATTAAAGACCTTTTAATTGAGCAAAATAGGACGCTAAGCCTGGCGGAATCCTGCACCGGCGGGCTGATAGCCAGTGCGCTGACCGATGTCCCGGGCATATCGACAGTGTTCAAAGGAGGTATCGTTGCCTATGACAACGACATCAAGAAGCAGATGTTGTCAGTTGACGAGAGGATTCTTCTGCAGGATGGCGCGGTCAGTGAAAACTGCGTAAAAGCAATGGCGACAGGATGTCGTGACGTCATGAAGACGGACTATGCAATTGCAGTTACGGGGATTGCGGGTCCGACCGGTGGAACAGACGAAAAGCCTGTCGGGACGGTCTGGATTGCGGTCGCTGGTCCAAACAGGTGTGAGGCGAAAATGATTTTTCGCAAGGGAAACCGGGCCAGAATCAGGCGCGTTGCCATGCTGTATGCGCTGGATATGCTGAGAAGGGAGCTCGTATAAGTGGCTGGTGATGAGCCAAAATCAGTCCATGGTGCCAAGGTGACGACAACTGGCAGGCAGACCAATATGTCATTGGCTGCTTTGCTGATGATGGTCGGATTGCTTCTAAGCAAAGTGACCGGTCAACTCCGTGAAATCCTTGTCATCTATGTGTTCGGCGGAAATACGGTCCTGTCTGACGCCTATTTTCTGGGCTTCCAGATTCCCGATCTCTTTTACCAGCTGTTGATCGGTGGCGCAATCCAGGCTGCGATTACGCCAACTTTGGCCGCTGCGATCCAACGGCGCGAGACCAAAGACGGCTGGCGCAGTGTCAGTATCTTTATCAACATATTTAGTCTGGCCGTTATTCTAGCTATCCTAATCGGTGAACTGCTGGCACCTGTCCTGATCCCGCTTTATAATCCCACCAAGGATCCAGCCGTGGTCGATTTGGCCATATCGGTATCGCAGGCGCTGTTCCCGCAGGTCTTTTTCATGATGATGGCAGCCATGAGCATTGGCATTCTCAATGCTTATCAAAAATTCAGATCGACTGCGTTCGGACCGGCGTTCTACAATATCTGCGTGATCATCGCGATGGTTCTTCTCGGCAGTTCATCGGCCGCAGGACCGATTCGTGTAGCCGCCGGTGTCATGCTGGCGGCCAGCTTGTTTTTCTTGCTTCAGTTTTTTCTGGCCAGAAGAGAATTCTCGAACTATGTATTTTCTTTTGATTTTAAAGATCAGGGTTTCATTCGATTGCTCAAGCTTGCCATACCCACCTTGATTTCCGGATCCATCGTGCAGCTGAACATGATTATCCTGACACGGTTTGCGGGAGAAGACGCCCAGATGACCGCTTTGCGCAACGCATCGACCACCTGGCAGCTGCCGTACGGTATTTTTGCGATTGCCATTGGCAGTGTTATGCTGCCAAGTCTGTCCAGTTATTTTGCCGTGAAGAAACATAATCTGGCCAGAAAACTCTATACCCGAAGCATCCGCAGCGCCCTGTTTATGATTGTGCCGTTTTCAGCACTGTTTTTGGTGATGAAAAACGATGTGATACGCGCCATTTTCAAATGGGGCAGCAGCTATAGTGAAGATCTGGTCGCGCTGGCAGGATCTCTACTAGGCTGGTATTGTCTGGCGATGGTCGCGCAGACGGTTGTATTCATGACAAATCAGGCCTTCTACGCCCGGAAAATGACGATTATAGCGCTTGGCAACGGCATTCTGACAATGGGACTGAACTATGTACTCAACCTGGGGCTCCAGCAGTTCCGCCCCGGTGACATCTCGAACCTGTCACTGGCCTACACCATAACCAGCCTGGTCAGCATGATGGTGCTATACACCTTGTACAAGAAAACGATGCCAGAAGCCGCTCCAAGGCGGATCTGGCCATATGCCGCAAGACTGTTGGTTGCCGCCATAGCCTTGATTGCGGTTGTGGTAGGGTTGTCAGCGCTGCCGGTCCATCCGAATGAAAAGATTGTCCAGCTGCTGTGGCTGGCTTTGCGATCGCTGACTGGCTTTGCCGCATTTATCGGCTTATCATTGGCAATGGGCTTACATGAAGCTCGTCAGGTCCTGGAAAAAATCCAGCAACTGGCTTCTAAGTTCGGGTTGTATAACGCGCATTGAAGCATTTGAGCATTTTTGTCAGGAATATCCTGTTGACTTGATCAATGAAGAAATCTATAATGATTGAAGAACAGAACGATTGTTCTATTTACGGAGGTTCATATGGCACGAGCAAGCAAATCCACCGCCAATTCCAAGAATGATTCAAAAGCGAAGGTGTCAACCGACCGCTCGCGAGCATTGGACGCAGCCCTGGGACAAATTGAAAAGCAATTTGGCAAAGGCGCTGTCATGAAGCTTGGGGAGAAGACCACAATGCAGGTTTCAGCCATCCCAACGGGCGCCCTATCCCTGGACATCGCGCTAGGTGTTGGCGGTGTGCCGAGAGGTCGGGTTGTGGAGATTTTCGGGCCGGAATCATCCGGTAAGACGACTGTCGCTCTGCACATCGTCGCGGAAGCTCAGAAAGCCGGTGGCACAGCAGCCTTTATCGACGCTGAGCATGCATTGGATCCAGTTTATGCGGAAAAGCTGGGCGTTGATATCGACAACCTGATTGTTTCCCAGCCCGATACAGGTGAGCAAGCGCTTGAAATTACTGAAGCGCTGGTCAGAAGCGGTGCGGTTGACGTCATTGTCGTTGACTCGGTTGCCGCTTTGGTTCCCAAGGCTGAAATTGATGGTGAGATGGGAGATGCCCATGTCGGCCTTCAAGCCCGGCTGATGTCACAGGCCTTGCGCAAGCTGGCCGGTATAATCAGCAAATCCAGCACGGTTACGATCTTTATTAATCAGCTTCGTGAAAAAGTTGGCATTATGTTCGGAAACCCGGAAACGACCCCCGGTGGGCGTGCGCTGAAATTCTACTCATCGGTCAGACTGGATGTCCGGCGGATTGAGACCTTGCGAAACGGTACGGATGTTGTCGGATCCAAGACCCGGGCCAAAGTTGTCAAAAACAAAGTGGCGCCACCCTTCAAAAATGCTGAATTTGATATTATCTACGGTGAAGGTATATCCAAGGAAGCCTGTATTCTGGATCTCGGCGTTGAGAATGATATTGTCGATAAAAGCGGTGCCTGGTTCTCATACAATGGCCAGCGGATTGGACAGGGTCGCGACAATGCCCGTCTGTTTCTGAAAGAAAACATTGAAATGCGAGATGAGATTGAACAGAAAGTCAGGCAGAGCGTTCTTGTGCCTCGTTTCACAGAAGAAGCAAAAGAGGCGTTGCCTGAAGAGGACGATATCTTAGGACTTGACTAATATGGATGATCCCAAAACCCGGCAAGAATCGATGTCCTTGCAGCAAACTGTCAGCAAGGGCCGTTCCCAGGCCATTCAGTGGCTTGGACTGGACAAAAAGCCCAGTGGCCGGGTTTTGACATACCTTTCTGACAAAGGGTATGACCGTGATACTGCCAGGATGATCATCAATGAATTGAAGCAGGACGATTATATCAATGATGAACTTTTGGCGCGACAGGTTGTCAAGCGCCGAACCGGGCGACGGGCTGAATCACGGTCTGCACTGGTTCATCGCATGGCGAGATTGGGTCTTGACGCTAGTGCGATTGACACCGCCATAACCAGCGCGCAGTCAGACTATGATGCCGCAACCGCCCTGATCGAAGCCCGGTTCCGGCAATCGATTGATCTTGTCCGTGCGGGCGAACGAAACGCTTTGTTCAAGAGAATATTTATGTTTTTGCAGCGACGGGGATTTGGTCGTGAATTAACGTTGCGTGTCATGGCGGACATCGGACTGGAGATTGACAAATTCGTATAAGTTCGTCATGATGGGTTACTGATCCGATTTGAAAAGCGAGGAAACAGTTCTTTGAATCAAATTCAAAAAAAGTCGAACGGCTTTGCTGTCTATCTGCTCTCGCTGGGTTGCGCAAAAAACCTGGTTGATTCAGAATGCATGAGCAGCATATTGCTCGATGATGGCCATCATATCGTCGAGACCCCCGATTTGGCAGATGTTCTGATCGTGAACACCTGTGGCTTTATCGAAAGCGCCAAG
Source organism: uncultured Saccharofermentans sp. (assembly GCA_963675845.1). Taxonomy (GTDB): domain Bacteria; phylum Bacillota; class Clostridia; order Saccharofermentanales; family UBA5734; genus UBA8949. Next base: position 2,428,083 of record OY776634.1, read on the forward strand.
CAGGAAGCGATTGATTCTATTTTGGCACTTGCGGAGCACAAGCAGCCCACCGGGCGTGCAGCACTGCTGTTGGTGACCGGTTGCCTGGCCCAACGCTATGCCACGGAGATAAAAAACAGCCTGCCGGAAGTCGATGCTGTATTGGGCACCGGGGAATATGATCGGATTGCTCAGACTATTCGTAAGCTAGCAACTAAAAAGATTCGATCAGACGAATATTTTGCCCCAGGCGATGCCGGCAGCCTAAAGCATCTCAATGTCAAACGCAAACCCTCTGGTGAAAACCGCTATGTCTATGTCAAAATCGCCGAAGGCTGCTCAAATTGCTGTTCCTACTGCGCGATACCGGGCATTCGCGGACCGTTCCAATCCAGGCCTATGGCTGATATTTTAGCCGAAGCCAGACGTTTGGCTGATGATGGATACGATGAACTGATCCTGATCGCGCAGGATACTACCCGTTATGGCCTGGACCTTGAGGGGCGCCGATTGCTGCCGGAACTGGTTGAACAGATCAGCCGGATTGAAAAGGTCCGCTTGATCCGAATCCTGTATGTCTATGCTGACGGTCTGACAGATGAGCTGATTGACGTCATGAAAAGCAATGCCAAGGTCGCTCACTACCTGGATCTTCCGATTCAGCATGCCTCAGATGCTGTTTTGAAGCAGATGAATCGCAGAGACACACAGCAGAGTCTGCGAAACACCATTCAACGGCTGCGCCAGGCAATTCCTGATCTTATTTTGCGCTCAACCGTATTGGTTGGATTCCCAGGTGAAACAGAGGCTGACTTTGATGAACTGCTGCAGTTTCTGTCCGAAGTTGAATTCGAACGGCTTGGGTGCTTTGTCTTTTCCCCTGAAGAGGGAACACCTGCCTACGATATGGACAAGACCGTCGATGTCAAGACTGCCCAGCAGCGTTATGACCAGGTCATGACCCTTCAGCAGGCGATCACTGAAAAGAAGAACCACAAAAGAATTGGTGACCAGATACCGGTTGTTCTTGAAAGTATTGATGATCATGGTATATTCTTTATAGGTCGCAGCTATGGCGAAGCCCCTGATGTTGATCCTGTCATATTCGTCGCAGATACGAACGATGGCCTGACATTGGGACAAACCTGCCTGGTTGAGCTGGTTGATGCCAGCGAATATGATTTAACGGGAGTGACAGTTCATTGAATTTACCAAACAAACTGACTATCGCCAGAATATTCATGGTTCCGCTGATCCTGATATTTATGCTGCCCATGCCGGAATCAGCCTTTTTCCAACATTGGAACACCTTTGTCGTCGAGCATGGATTTATCGTTGCCTTATTCTTGTTTGGCATCGCCTCACTGACGGATATGCTTGACGGAAAAATCGCCCGTTCAAGAAATCTAGTCACCAATTTTGGCAAGTTTCTCGATCCAATTGCCGACAAGCTGCTGGTCATTTCGGTTTTGACAGCGTTGGTTCAGGTCAACCGGATCAGCGCTTATGTGGTTATCATCGTGATTATCCGAGAATTTGTTGTTACAGGCATCCGCCTGCTGGCGTCAGATAAGGGGGTTGTCATCTCAGCGAGCAATCTTGGCAAGGCCAAGACACTGTCTCAGATCATCGCGATTCTGTTCCTTTTGGCAGAGAAGATCATCATCAACCTGATCGGCGGGGTTATTTCCGCTGAAATCATTGTTTTCATTGGCAATGTCATTGTTTTTGCCGCGGTCGTCTTGACCATCGTGTCTGGGTATGACTACCTGAAAAAGAATCTTTTATATCTAAAAGCCTGAGAAATATGCAAACAGTTCTTGACAATTGAGCCATTATCACATAAAACTATGATATGTCTTGAGTAAAACTCAGGAATGAATTAGGTCTTATTATCAGGAGGTATAACGCATGTCAACAGATAACGTTTTTGAAAGTGTCCAGAACATCCTTATCGATCAGCTCGGAGTAGATGCCGATATCATCACAATGGAGTCAAACTTCATTGATGATCTCAATGCAGATTCTCTGGATATCGTAGAACTGGTTATGGCCATGGAGCAAGAATTCGGAATATCAATACCGGATGAAGAAGCGGAACGAATCAAATCAGTCGGTGACGCGGTCAACTTCATCAAAGCTAACGTTTGACACGAAAGCCCCGGCAAGGGGCTTTTTTTTCGCGCAGGAGGACAGGATGCAACGCTTTCACAGCGGCATGAAAGAGCTGGAGAACAAGCTGGGATATCAGTTCCAGGAACAATCCCTGCTCCTGGAAGCTCTGACGCACTCAACATACGCTTACGAGACCCAGGACAGCCAGATAACAGACAATGAACGGCTGGAATTTTTAGGTGACGCTGTGCTTGATCTGGTGATCAGTGACAAGCTGTTTCATCTCGAGCGTCCGCAAAGCGAAGGCTGGATGAGCAAGACCAGGGCTCTGGTCGTTTGCGAAAACACATTAGCCGATCTTGGCCAGCAACTGGAAATCGGACAGCTCTTGCTTTTGGGCAAGGGCGAGGATCTGACTGGCGGCCGTGAAAAGGCATCCAACATTTCCAATGCTGTTGAAGCTGTATTCGGTGCGATTTATCTGGATGGCGGATATACTCCGGCTCGAAAGACGATTCTGGATGGGCTGGACAAATTTATTGAACAAGCCATTGCCGGCAACCTGATCTTCGATTATAAGAGCCGATTGCTGGAACTGGCTCAATCCCGTCAAGATCTTGACGACATCCGTTTTGAAATTGTGGATGAGGCAGGACCGGTTCACCTTCGAACCTTTACAGCCGCTGTGATGATCCACGGGGCTGAAATCAGCCGCGGCAAGGGCAGCAGTAAAAAAGAAGCAGAGCAAAGCGCGGCGAAGCAGGCATACAAAAAACTAATTTTAAAATGAATTGGAATTTGGGATTTGGGATCAGAGCCCGACGGGTCCTGTGTTATAATCTCTCTTAGGGTTTATTCAGTACAAACCCGACAATAACAACTCGGGGGATGTTTCATGCATCTAAAAGCTCTGGAAATACAAGGTTTTAAATCTTTTCCGGAAAAAACAGTCGTAGAATTCCATAAAGGTGTAACAGCCATTATCGGGCCTAACGGATCCGGCAAGTCCAATGTGACAGATGCGATCCGCTGGGTTCTTGGCGAGCAAAGCGTCAAGACGCTTCGCGGCGCTCGCATGGAGGACGTCATCTTTACCGGGACACAGTCCAGACGGGCTATGAGCTACGCTGAGGTCACCATGATCATCGACAACAGCGATGGTAAGCTGCCGCTGGAGTATACGGAAATCCAGGTGACCAGACGGCTGTACCGATCCGGTGAAAGTGAATACCTGCTGAACAAGACAACCTGTCGGCTGCGCGATATTGCCCAGCTGTTCATGGACACGGGACTTGGCCGTGACGGCTATTCCATCGTCGGGCAGGGCAGGGTCGACGACATCCTGAGCCATCGATCGGAAGATCGACGAAAAATATTCGAAGAAGCTTCAGGCATTGTTAAATTCAAAACCAGGAAAATTGAAACCGAACGCAAGCTTCAAGTCACTGAGCAAAATCTTTTACGCATCAACGACATTATCAATGAACTCGAGGAACGCCTGGAGCCATTGTCCGAGCAGGCTGAAAACGCCAAGCGATATCTGAACCTCCATGACGAGCTGAAACATCTTGAAATCGCCCTGATGCTGGATAATATCGACCAGCATCAGCAAAACCTGACTCAAGCCAAAATGGAACTACAGCTGCTGCTCGATGACCTGGCCCGTGAAAATACAGCCATGGCTGAACTCAAAACCAATAACGCCAGAACACAGGAAAAACTGCATCAACTGGATCGCGACATGGACGGCAAACAACATGCGTTCAATCGCATCACCGGCGAAATTGGCGGCTTATCCAGCGATATCGCACTGGCGGAGGAACGGATACGCCAGTTGAACTCCCGTCTCGGCAATGCCGAAACCGAAGAAGCTGAAATTTTGGAATCGATCAGCAATCTGGAAAACGATCTGACAACGCGCAAGGGGCGTGAGCTCCAGCTTAAAAAGCAACTGGAAATCTACAGCGGTCAGCTGACTGAAGCCGAGGCTGAAATGGCGGGTGTTTTAAAAACACTCGATGAAGCCGAGAAATCCGTTGAAGCCATGAAGGTTCGTCTGGACACGCAGCTTGAAAAACTGTTTGATGACAAGAGCAGCTTGAATGAGATCAGAAGCCAGACATCCCTGGTTGCCAGCCGGCAGAAGACGATCGCCGGTGAAAAAATCGCTCTTGTTACTGAGATTGACGGCCTGAACATTCAACTCGAAGAAGTCGACACCCGGCTTAGCAGCATCGAAGTGAAAGCTTCGGCTGACGAGAACAGCAGGAATCAGACCCAGGCGAAACTGAACCAGACACGAAACCAGTTGACTGAAATGATTGACGGTATATCGCAGAACAGGCAGGCACTTGAAAATAATCGATACCGATTAAAAACCTTGCAGGATCTTGAAAGAAGACATGAAGGCTACGGGGAGGCTGTCCGCAGCATTCTCAACAAGGCTGAAACCGATCCTGCATTTGGCCAGGGAATTCTTGGTTCGCTGGGCAGTCTGGTGCAAACTGAAAAGGATTATGAGACGGCTGTCGAAATCGCACTGGGGCCAGCCATCCAAAATATCGTGACGGATCATGAAAAAACGGCGTCCAGACTGATTGAGTATCTGAAAACAGAACGAAAAGGTCGTGCGACATTTCTGCCGATCGCGTCAATCAAGCCGCGACCGATCGATCGCCGTCAGTTTGATATGCTTTCCGGCCAGCAGGGCTTTGTTGGTCTGGCCTCGGAGCTGGTCACCTATGATTCGGAAATCAAAGGGGTCGTCGACTATCTGCTGGGCAGAATTGTCGTTGCAGAAAATCTGGACCTGGCGGTCGCTATGGCTCGCAAGACCGGCTATTCGACCAGAATTGTCACGCTGGACGGCGACGTCATTAATCCCGGTGGATCAATGACCGGCGGTTCCAGACGACAAACCGGACCAGGTGTCCTGACGCGCGCGAGAGAAATCAATGAGCTTGAAGCCGCCATCGCAAAAACAGCCAAGCTGATTGAAAAGCAACAAGTGCAGCTGCCGGCGTTGGAAAAAGAACTGACGGATCTCGGACGCCAATTTTCAGACCTTGAAGCGAAGTGCCTGGAGCATTCGCATTTGAAAATTCGCGAAGAGTCACGGCGCGCATCGATTGCCGGCAATCTTGATAAAAGCAAACAAAAGCTCGAACAACTTGAATCCGAAAATGCGCAGCTGGACAATCAAAAGGACAGCATTGAACAAGACATCGCCCAAACCGAACTGGAGATTCAAAATCTTGAGGCCGAGATCGCCCGCCTGCGTCAAAGCATCAGCGAGCAGGAAGGGCAGAACCGTTCTGAACAAGTCAAACGGGATGAGCTGCGCGAAGTTATTTCTGACCTCAAGATTTCACGCCATTCGATTGAAGAATCATTGTCGGTCGCCAATGAAATGTCACAGCGCATTGAAATGGAAAAGACCAACCACATCAGTCGGCTGGACAAGCACCGTCAGGATCTTGTCGCCGGCCGTGAAGATCTGGAGCGCTTTAAATTCGAAATTGAGCAAATCGAAAAAAAGATTCGAATCAAACGAGAAGAAGCAGCCGCAGTTGAAGCCGAGGCTACGGCGTTAGGCGAGGAAAAATCCAAGCTTGAATCTGAACAGGCGACATATTTCGACCGCCTGGAACAAAATGCTGAAAAGCTGACGGCTCTGCAAACCGAGATTTCTCGCTGTGAAGCCAAAGGTATCCGATTTGAAAATCAGATCGATGATATCAAAAACCGTTTGTGGGAGGATTATGAGCTGACGTTTGACCAGGCTGATTCTTGGCGGCGCGAAATCAAGAGCCGCAGTGAGACCAGCAAGCGCGTTGGTTCGATCAAGTCAGAGATGAAATCACTCGGTCCGGTCAATGTCGGCGCTATCGAAGAATATAAAACCGTTCAGGAACGCTATCAGTTTATGTCCGGGCAGCGTGATGACATTGAATCCTCAAGGGAAAAGCTAAACAAGGTTATCGATGACCTGGTGGTCGCGATGAAAGAACAGTTTGTTGAGCACTTCCAGCTGATCAATGACAATTTTAAACAGGTTTTCGCTGAACTGTTCGGTGGCGGAATGGCTGAAGTCAACCTTGAAGACGAGAGCGATGTTCTGACCAGCGGTATTGAAATCAAGGCCCAACCACCCGGTAAAAAGCTACAGAACCTCATGCTGCTGTCCGGCGGCGAGCGCTGTCTGACCGCCATCGCGCTGCTGTTTGCCATTCTCAAACTACGACCGACACCGTTCTGTGTGCTTGATGAAGTTGAAGCCGCGCTTGACGATGCCAATGTCAGCAGATTTACTGAATACATTCGCAATTATGCCAATGATTCCCAGTTCATTCTGGTGACGCACCGCAAAGGCACCATGGAGGCGGCTGATCGACTGTATGGCGTGACCATGCAGGAGCGCGGCATATCCAAGGTGTTGTCCATGCAACTGGGCGATTAACTTTTTTTCAGGAAGGAATATCCATGGGACTATTTGACTCGTTCAAGAAGGGTTTGCAAAAAACCAGAAACTATCTGTCTGGACAGATTAATAGGCTGTCGGCATCCGTGGGCCATTTTGATGAGGAAATGCTGGATGAGCTCGAGGCCATTCTGGTTCAGGCGGACGTTGGAGCCTTGGCATCGATGGAAATCATTGACCAGATCCGGGATGACATCCGCGCCAGCGGAGACGATTCCCGCGAAGCTGTCCTGGCTTCAATGCGAAAATCCATGCTGGCTATGCTGGGTGAACCCGGACGGCTTGAAATTGTTGACGGGCAGATGACGATCCTGCTGATGGTAGGTGTCAACGGAACCGGCAAAACGACAACGGCCGGCAAACTCTGCGCCCGCTTCAAGGCGGATGGCAAAAAAGTCATCATGGGTGCGGCCGATACATTCCGTGCGGCCGCTATTGAACAACTGACGGTTTGGGGCGAGCGAACCGGCACGACAGTTATTTCCCATCAGGAAGGGTCCGACCCGGCTGCCGTTGTCTTTGACGCGATCCAGTCCGCTAAGGCCAAAAACGCAGATGTTCTGATTCTTGATACAGCCGGACGGCTGCATAATAAACAGAATCTGATGGACGAGCTGTCTAAGATCCGACGAATCATCAGTCGTGAAGCGCCAGACGCCAAGTGCGAGACCTTACTGGTCATTGATGCGACAACCGGGCAGAATGCCGTAAACCAGGCACGGGTCTTCCGTGAAGCCGCCAATGTCACCGGTTTGATCATCACCAAGCTGGACGGCAATTCCAAGGGTGGCGTCGCTATAGCGGTTTCGCATGAATCACAGACCCCGATCATGCTGGCCGGTCTCGGCGAGAAGCTTGAGGACCTGACAGACTTCGATCCGGTGTCTTTTGTTGATTCGTTGCTGCCCGATCGTGAAGTGTAAAGTATTTCTACTTGACAGCGCAGTCCTGATCGTTTATGATCAGAGCGATGCAGATACAAACTGAAAAATTTCCCAACCGGGGGGAGATCTGTCTTCACCTCGATTTATATGGCAGCATGTTAACGGAACATACCCGCGATGTCCTTGATTTGCATTACGGCGAGGATATGTCCTTGTCTGAGATTGCTCAGAATCTGGCGATCACCAGACAGGCTGTTCATGACCGTATCCGGCAGGGCGTGGTGTCACTCCTTGACTATGAACGAAAACTTTGCCTTGTCCAGCGCCATCGGACTGAAACGGCCATGGTCGACCAGGCTCTTGCAGCTTTAAAATCAAGCCAGACTGAACAAGCGACTGAAATTTTGAGATCGCTCAAGGATATGCTATGACGGAGGACAGTTATGCCCGTATTTGACGGATTATCCGGAAAACTATCGGCAATTGCCGCGAAGATGCGTGGCAAGACCCGAGTCACTGAACAAGACATTAAGGACATGATGCGCGAAATTCGGCTGGCTTTGCTGGAAGCCGATGTTAATTTCAAAGTTGTCAAGGAATTAATTGCCGAGATTTCCGAAAAGAGCAAGGGCAGTGAAGTCATGAAAAGCCTGACACCAGGCCAGCAGATCGTCAAGATTGTCCATGAGTCATTAATTGATATTTTAGGCGAGACCGCCAGTAAACTAGAAGTGTCTCCAACCGGTTTCACCGTCATTATGCTGTACGGTCTTCAGGGCGCCGGCAAAACGACCACAGCAGCCAAACTGGCGCTGCTGCTCAAAAAACGCGGCAAGAAGCCGATGCTGACATCAGTCGATGTCCACCGGCCGGCAGCTGCCAAGCAGCTGGAAGTTCTGGCCAATAAAGCTGACGTCGCCTGTTTTATCCAGCCGGATGAAAAGTCTGCCGTCAAGATTTCCAGAAAAGCCGTGGATCGCGCCAAGTATATGCTGTGCGACACCCTGATTGTGGATACCGCAGGCCGAATGACCATCGACAGCGACATGATGAATGAGCTGCGGGATATCAACGATGTTGTCCAACCGACGGAGAAGCTGTTGATCGTCGATGCCATGATCGGCCAGGAGGCTGTCAATGTCGCCTTGAACTTCGATCAGGAAATTGGCTTGGACGGATTTATCATGACCAAGCTCGACGGTGACGCCCGGGGCGGTGCAGCCCTGTCGATTCGCCGCATAACCGGCAAGCCGATCAAGATGATCTGCGTCGGTGAGAAAATCGAAGATATTGAAGACTTTTATCCGGACCGTTTGGCTTCGAGAATTCTGGGCATGGGTGACGTGATGTCGCTGATCGAGAAGGCCTCTGCCGAGATGGATGAGAAGAAGGCCCTCGAGTCGTTGGAGCGCATTAAGAAAAACCAGTTCTCACTCGAGGATATGCTTGACCAGTTTGCCCAGGTCAAGAAGATGGGCCCGATCGAGGATATTCTCGACCGCATGCCCGGTATGAACGGCAAACAGCTTGACCCAGGGCAGGTCGACAACCGGGCGATTGATCGCAGCATCGCGATCATCCGCTCCATGACAATCAAGGAAAGACGCAATCACAAACTGCTCAACGCAAGCAGGCGAAAACGCATCGCTGCCGGATCCGGAACGTCAGTCCAGGAAGTCAACCGACTGGTCAAGCAGTTTACGGAAACCCAGCAGATGATGAAACGTTTCTCAGGCATGTCCAGAAAGTTTGGAAAAGGCTTCGGCATGGGCCGGGGCGGATTCCCTTTCTGATCAAGCGATAGATTAAAGTCAATACCTGGAGGTAAAGGAAAAATGGCAGTAAAAATCAGATTGAAGAGAATTGGTAAAAAGAAGGCGCCTTTCTACAGAGTGGTCGTTGCGGATTCAAGATCTCCCCGCGATGGTAAATTCATCGAGGAAATCGGAACTTACAACCCGCTGACTAATCCGTCGGAAGTCAAGATTGATGCTGAGGCAGCCAAGAAGTGGATGTCCAATGGCGCGCAGCCGACAGATACCGTGCGTGCGCTGCTCAAAAAATCGGGAGTGATCGAGTGAGTCGGGATGACAATGCCCTGCGCGACCTGTTGATGACCATGGTTAAGCCATTGGTTAACGATCCGACGGCTATCCAAATCAACCAGATCGATCGGGGCCATACCATTCTGCTCGAACTCAAGGTTGCACCGGACGACATGGGCAAGGTCATCGGCAAGCAAGGTCGTCGGGCGCAAGCGATGCGTTCAATCGTCAAGGCCTGCGGCACACGAAACGGCAAGCGGGTTATCGTTGACATTGTCTGAGCAGTCCAAAAGCATGGAAGATCGACAATCACAGCTTCGAAAAATCCTGCTGATCGGCAGACTTGGGAAGTCACATGGCTTATCCGGGGAGTTGAGACTGTTTCCTCTGACCAGTAATCCCGATCGCTTTAACCAGCTTTTTGACTGTCTGCTGGTATCGCCTGATGAAAAGACGCACCGGGACATTGAGCTTGAAAAAGTTCGTCGGGGTGCGGGCCACCTGGTGGTCAAAATCAGGGGCGTCGACAGTCGGGAAGCCGCCGCCGTGCTGACCGGATCATTTCTGGCCGTCACACGTGACCGGGCGATCGAACTGGGCGAAGACGAATGGTTTGTCTGTGATCTGGAAGGCTGCGATGTCTATGACGAAAACAAAGGGTATCTCGGAAAAGTTGCTGCAGTCCTGCAAAACGGAGCACAGGACGTCTATGTTGTTAGACGCCCTGGCAGCAAGGATTTGTTGATTCCTGCCGTCAAGGCGATCTTGCGCAAGGTCGACATTAATGCTGCCCGCATTGACGTATCGCTCCCGGAAGGCTTGTTTGAGATCTACCGAAATGGAGACTGACTCATGCGTTTATCGGTTCTGACATTGTTTCCCGATCTGATCCGTCAAGTTATGGCAACCAGTATGACCGGACGGGCGCTTGAGCGTGGCTTGTTTAATTTGGAAACCGTTCAGATCCGCGATTTCGCCGTTAACCAATACGGCAAAGTGGATGATTATTGTTATGGCGGCGGCACCGGCATGCTGATGATGGCCCAGCCGATTCTGGAAGCCTGGCAGTCTGTTGCCCCGAAACCGGACCAGACATCCAGGACAATATACCTATCACCCCGCGGGCAGGTGTTTAACCAGGCGAAAGCTGTTGAACTGTCGAAGATGGATCACCTGATCTTGCTGTGTGGCCATTATGAGGGTGTGGACGAGCGTGTGATTGATGAGATTGTCGACGAGGAACTGTCGATCGGCGATTATGTCATGACTGGCGGTGAACTGGCTGCCTGTGTTGTAATGGACACGCTGCTCCGGCTTGTCCCGGGGATGCTGCCGAACGAAGAAGCTTATACGCTGGAATCGCATATGGATAATCTTCTGGAACAGCCGCAGTATACCCGGCCGCCTGTCTGGAAGAGCCGCAAGGTGCCAGATGTCCTGCTGTCCGGTCATGAAGCCAAAATCAAGCAATGGCAGAAACTTGAGTCGATTCGCCAGACCATGATGAAACGCCCGGATCTATTCGCCCGGCACGCGCTTTCAGAAGACGCGTGGTTCGAGCTGTTAAAAACAGCAGAAGAAAACAAAGAGTTGCAAAGATAGCAAGACTCTGATATAATCCACTCGGTTAATACGGATGGTCCGCTGCCAGTTGCGTGCATGAACATCCATGAAGAAGGGAGGAACGCAATATGGATTTAGTCAAAGCTGTTGAGAACGAACAGTTGAAAAATTCTTACTCAGAGGTTGAAATCGGCGATTTCGTCAAAGTTCACCTCAAAATCAAAGAAGGAACCCGTGAGCGTATTCAGGTTTTTGAAGGTACGGTCATCGCCCGAAAAGGTGGTGGACTCACCGAAACCATCTCAGTTCGCCGTTTGTCATATGGTGTCGGCGTCGAGCGTGTCTTACCGGTTCATTCCCCGAAAATTGACAAGATTGAAATTGTCAGAAAAGGTGTGGTTCGCAGAGCTAAGCTCTACTACCTGCGTGATCGTGTCGGCAAAGCCGCTAAGGTCAAAGAGAGGCTTGTCAACACCAAGAAGTAAGTTATGCTTCAAAAAGATTTTTAAAACCGCACTTCGGTGCGGTTTTTATTTTGGACGGATATTGAGTTTGTTGCGTTTGACTTCTGTTCGGATGATGCTTATGATTGAACCAAATCGAACTTGTTTTGATCAAGTGGTGACATCTTAACTGAGTTATAGGTATAATAGAAACAAATGCATAATTCAAAGGAGCCACGATTTGGATATTAACTGGTTTCCTGGCCACATGGCCAAGACGCTTCGACAATTGAAGGATTTTTTAAAGCAGGTTGATCTTGTTATTGAAACCTGTGACGCCCGAATACCGGAAAGCAGCCGAAACCCCGAGTTGCAAAAACAAATCGGCAAAATGCCTGTTCTGCTTGTTTTAAACAAAGCAGATCTTGCTGACAAGACAGTGACCCGGCAGTGGATTGAATGGTATCGGGAACAAGGCATCAAGGCCATGTCGTGCGACAGTCTCAGGCGTTCGGGATTGAATGAGATCAAGCGCGAGTGCCAGAATATGACCAAGGACAAATATGAAAAGGCCAGGGCACGCGGCAGGCTGTTCCGGCCGCTCAGGATCATGGTGGCAGGTATCCCGAACACTGGCAAATCTACGCTGATCAATGGCCTTTCCGGAAAGAAGGTGGCCAAGACAGCCGACAAGCCGGGTGTTACGCGCTCAATCAGCTGGATCAGGACCGGCGGCCATCTTGAACTGCTGGATTCCCCAGGTCTGCTGTGGCCCAAACTCGGCAGTGATGAGGATAAACTCAAGCTTGCCGCGACCGGCGCAATCAAGGACGAGTTACTGCCTGTTGAAGAAGTCTGCGCGTTGCTCCTGGTTAAGCTGGCCAAGCAGTATCCAGACCTGATTCGCAACCGTTATCGTCTGGAAGAACTTGACCGGACGGGAGAAGAATTGTTGGATGATGCCTGTCGAAAACGCGGGTATTTATTATCCGGCGGCAAACTTGACACGCTACGCTTTGCAACGCAGTTCCTGGACGAACTGAGAGGTGGCAAGATTGGACGGATCAGTCTTGAACAACCAGCTGAAATCATGTCATAACGATTGAAAAGGATCTATAGGAGATGGCGGACAAGAACAAAAAGAACAAGAAAAGGAAGCTCAAATACGACGATATGCTTGAATTCGAGCGCAAAGCCTGGGCGCAAGGGTTTCAGGTCGTCGCTGGAGTCGATGAGGCTGGTCGAGGCCCCTTGGCCGGACCGGTTGTCGCAGCTGTCTGTATTCTTGATCCCAAAACACAGATCCTGGGCTTGAATGATTCAAAGAAGCTGACGCCGGCAGCCCGCAACCGCCTGTACAGCGAGATTCTGGAGCAAGCCTTGGCCTGGCAGATCGGCATTTCAGATCATTTGGAGATCGACAAGATCAATATTTTGCAGGCAACCTGCAACGCCATGCGCAGCGCGATTACAAATCTTTCGAAAAAGCCAGATCTGCTGCTGGTCGACGCGGTCAAACTGAAACAGGTTGAACCGGACGTCTGGCCGATTATCCGCGGTGACGGCCTTTCTGTTTCCATAGCCGCTGCCTCGATCCTAGCCAAGGTCACACGTGACGCGATGATGGAAGAATTCGACAAGCAATACCCGGAATACGGCTTTGCCCGTCACAAAGGCTATGGGACCCCACAGCATTACGAAGCATTATCCAAACACGGACCGTGCCCTATTCATCGGCTGACGTTCATTCGCTCGGTGCTGGATGCCGAAAAGTCGACGGACAGCCAGATCAGCCTATTTGACCAGGACTGAAGCCTGTCTGATACCCATCAATCGAGATGAATATTCGGTTCCATGATCTTGCATTTTATAGAGATCAGCAGTCATCTTCAATGATCGGCCATAATGGGCAAACAAGTCATTTGACACAAAAATAGTGGCTTGAGAGCTTGGAATTTCGGACTTGTTGAAAACTTGATGCTAGTCTATAATAGTTGCGATAAGTTGTTTGTTGTGCAAGGAGGATATAACATGCCGTCATATTTAGAACTTTCAACCGACCAACTCGATTCGCAGCTGTCCCAGCTTTCCAAGCAGTATGAACAATATAGATCCGACCATCTGCATCTGGACATGACTCGGGGCAAACCCTGCCCTGAACAGCTGGATTTATCCCAGGAGCTTTTGACCATACTGGATTCCCAGAGCTACAAAGCCGAAGACGGAACGGACTGCCGTAATTACGGCGTCCTTCCAGGTCTTCCAGAAGCCCGCCGCTTGTTTGCTGAACTGCTGGATACTGCACCTGAGAATATTTTTGTTCTCGGCAATTCAAGCCTGAACCTGATGTATGATACCCTGACCCGTGCGATGTTGTTCAAACTACCTGACGCGGATAAACCGTGGTGCCAACATGAAAAGGTCAAGTTCATCTGTCCTGTGCCCGGTTATGACCGTCATTTCAATGCGACATTGGATCTTGGTTTCGAACTGGTCACCGTGCCGATGACCCGTGAAGGTCCGGATATGGATGTTGTGGAGGCGCTGGCAGCGTCCGACCCGCAGATCAAGGGCATGTGGTTGGTACCGCTCTACAGCAATCCACAGGGCATTACCTGCTCGGATCAGACGCTTCGCCGTCTGGCTGCGATGAAGACCGCAGCTCCGGATTTTATCATCATGTATGACAATGCCTATGTCGTCCACCATCTGGATGTCGATGACCCGGATAGGGTGCCGGACATCATCAGCCTTTGTGAACAGGCGGGGAACCCCAACCGGGTATTTGAATTCTCGTCTTTCTCCAAAGTGACCTGGGCCGGCGCCGGTGTTGCCTGTATAGCATCCAGCAAGGAGAACCTTGCTTATGTGCAAAAGCACCTGAGCATGTCGACAATCGGACCGGACAAGATTAACCAGCTTCGACATGTCCGCTTTTTAAAGAACAAGGCGGGCGTGCTCGAACTGATGGCCAAACATGCCAAGATTTTAAAACCCAAGTTCGACCTGATTGACCGGATCATGAACCGAGAACTTCATGACAAGGAAATCTGTTTCTGGACTGAACCCAGAGGCGGCTATTTTGTCAGCATCGACCTGCTGCCCGGTACGGCAGAACAGGTCGTCAAACTGGCGGCTGACTGCGGAGTGGCCCTCACGCCGGCTGGCAGCACTTATCCGGGCGGCAACGATCCGGACAATGCCAATATACGTCTGGCACCGTCCTTTCCGCCGCTCAGCGAGCTTGAAACAGCAATGGAAATTCTGTGCGTCTGCATCCAGATTGCAGCTATCCGGAAGCTAAGGAGCCAAGCATGAAAAACCAGTATGAAACACCTTTGAACAGCCGATATGCCAGTTCATCAATGAAAGAGCTGTTTTCGCCAGACAGGAAATTCAAGACCTGGCGGAAACTATGGATCGCTTTGGCCGAAACCGAACAGGAACTTGGACTGGATATCAGCGACGAACAGATTTCAGAACTCAAGCAATATGCCGACGACATCAATTATGATGTCGCGGCTCGGGAAGAGAAGGCTGTGCGCCATGATGTCATGGCGCATGTCCACGCCTATGGCGCGCAGTGTCCGCTGTCCAAGGGTATCATCCATCTGGGGGCGACATCGTGCTATGTCGGTGACAACACCGACCTGATCCTGATGAGAGACGGTCTGCAGATTATTCGCAGACGGCTGGTAGAAACCATTCGCAACCTGGCGAAGTTCGCCCGTGATTACAAAGATCTGGCGACATTGGGGTTCACCCACTTCCAGCCGGCGCAGCCTGTTACCGTTGGCAAACGCGCGACCTTGTGGATCCAGGATCTCCTGATCGACCTGCATGATCTGGATTACTGTCTGGATTCAATCAGTTTTCTGGGCAGCAAGGGGACAACCGGCACTCAGGCCAGCTTCATGAACCTTTTTGATAACGATCAGGACAAAGTTCGGGAGCTTGACCACAGAATCGCAGCTAAAATGGGGTTTGACCATGTCTATCCGGTATCCGGTCAAACCTATTCCAGAAAAATTGACAGTCGTGTGCTCAATGTTTTGTCCGGCATCGCTCAGAGCGCGCACAAGTTCAGCAACGATATTCGCTTGTTGCAGCACCTCAAGGAAATTGAGGAACCTTTTGAAAAAAGTCAGATCGGTTCATCCGCGATGGCTTACAAGCGCAACCCGATGCGAAGCGAACGCATCGCCGCCTTATCCCGTTATGTGCTGACGACCGCTCTGAATCCGGCGCTGACCGCTTCGGAGCAGTGGTTCGAAAGAACACTGGATGATTCGGCCAACAAGCGTATCGCCGTGCCGGAAGCCTTTCTGGCGACCGATGCCATATTGCTCCTGTATGCCAACGTCAGCTCCGGTCTTGTCGTCTATCCCGAAGTCATTCGCAAGCGCCTGATGGACGAACTGCCCTTTATGGCGACTGAAAACATCATGATGGCTGCCGTTAAGCGGGGCGGCGACCGCCAGGACCTGCATGAAAAAATCCGTCAGCACAGCATGGCTGCCGGCAGTCGCGTCAAACAGGAGGGCGCTTCCAATGACCTGCTGGAGCGCATCGCCCAGGATGAGGCTTTTGGTTTGGGACGAGACGACCTGGATGGTTTATTGGACCCAAACCTGTATGTGGGCCGTTGTCCTGAGCAGGTTGAGGACTTCCTGCAGGAGCTGGTTGATCCGCTGCTGCTGGTCAATCCGCTTCAAGATGATGAAGCCGATTCCGAAATCAAAGTCTGATCGTCTTACTGATTGATGGAACATATGGACCTTTTGCGCAGTCTAATGACCAAAAGGTCCATTTTTTGGATAGTGCCGACGGAGGATTTGAAAATGAAGATGCTCTTAATGATATCCCTGGTTCTGGCCATGCTGCTGGCATCCTGCAGCATGCCGGTCGACCTGACTTCACCATCACTGACAGGCCAGACCACCTATAACCCAGACACCGACCTCGGGTTTTCCCAAGCGTCATCCTATGCTGAGCTGATTCAGCTTTATCTGGATGCCAAGGCAAACCAGAACTTTGCCTATGGTTATCCCAAGACTGCGGTGATGGATGCTGCAGCCGAGTCATCAGCGGGTGACAGCAATTCCCAAGGTGCTTCCGACGACAGTTATTCAAGCACCAATGTCCAGATCGAGGGCGTCGATGAAGCGGATATCATCAAAACCGATGGCGACTATCTGTATTTAATCGCCAATGAACGGCTCTATATCGTCGATATTCAAGACCCGGCTGCGATGGCTGTCGTGTCAACCTACAGGCTCTTTTCAAACCGAAAAGTCGGCGAATCGTCCACGGGCGAAACGCCGATTGAGATGTATGTCGACGCAGACAATAACCGGCTGGTCTTGATCTCGTCCGGCTGGCTGCAGGAGAACATCGAAGATACCATGCGCCCAGTGGATAGCGGCATGACTTCAGATAGCAAAACAGATGTTGCGGCTGAATCAATCGTTTATAACTATTCCTATAAACAATTTACGACCACGCGCGTTTTCGATATCAGCAACCGCTCGAATCCCAAAGTGACCCGACAATTCAGCCAGACGGGATATTACCTCGATTCCCGCAAGATCGGCCTGGCGCTTTATGTCATAACCAATGAGTATGGCGGATACTACTATGCTGCACGAGATCTGGCCGAAACACAAACCCTGTTACCTGAAGACGTCTTTCCGTCAACCAGCAGCAAAATCGGAACGCTCAATAACGACGACTTTGAAACCGTTCCGGCCGATCGGATTTCCATCTTGCCGAAAGGTGACGTTGAAAACAAGCTGGTCATTGCCGGTATCGATGTCATCAACAGTGAACGCGAACCGGATTTGCTGTCTGTCCTGGGCACCTCCGGAACTGTATTTTGCTCGAAGAACTATTTATATGTCGCATCGTACAATTACCCTTGGTTATGGGCTATGGCGGATGACGCAGTCGAAACCGATGATGATGCTTCCCCCAGTGAAGACGTGACAACTGATATCTATCGTTTCAAACTGGCCGACACCATGGTCAGCGAAGCCGGAAAAGGCTCTGTTCCCGGCTGGATCGTCAACCAGTTCAGCATGGATGAGTATAACGGGACTTTCAGGATCGCGACGACCGTCGGATCAACTTGGAGCCGCAGCGATGAAGACAAAGCCACTAACAATGTCTATGTCCTTGACAGTAAAATGGAAATAATCGGCCGCGTCACCGGCCTGGCGCCCGGCGAATCGATCAAGTCGGTCCGCTTCATGGGCGAGACGGCCTATGTTGTGACATTCCGGGATGTTGATCCGCTGTTTGTCATTGACCTGTCAAATCCGCAAAAGCCGGTTGTGCTCGGCCAGTTGAAAATACCGGGCTACAGCACCTATCTGCACCCCTACAAGAATGACGGCCTGATCGGCTTCGGCTACGATGTCATCGTCAAAGACGGCAATGCCTATAATGCCGGGGTCAAGGTGTCCTTGTTCGATATCGCTGATTTCAACAATCCTGTCGAAACGTCGACGATGGTGCTTGGCGGCCGGGGATCCTTTTCACCGTTGCTCTATGACCACAAGGCGCTGATCTATTCCGAAGCCAGGAATCTGATCGCGTTCCCGGTCTCGCTGACTGAAAAGACATCCAGTGCGCTGTCTTATGGCCAGCCGATTTTCACCGGTCTGGTTGCGCTGTCGATCGAAGGCGACCAATTAGTCCGTACTGGTTCGATTACACACTTTGACAAACTGACAGATCCGGATGGCGGCTATGTGCCTCTGACAGAAACCGAATACCATGCTTTCTTCAGCTACGACGCCATTTTCCGGGGCGCATACGCCGGTGACACGCTCTTCACGCTGTCCAATCGCGAAGTCCGCTCAACCGACATGACTTCGTTCGAATTCATCGGGTCGGTTTCGTTACCGGGTTTCGAAGAATTTACGAAATACAATTCCGAATATGCCGAAGAGCCCATTGAGGATATTGATTCTGAACCGACTGTCGAAGGCTCGGAGGAGGCCCCTGATGAAAGCGATTCTGCCGCTGGTACAGCCGAGACGACAGTGCCTGCTGCCTGACAAGCCAGCCTGATGACCGAATCAAGGCGGGCAGCTGACTTGGATCGGCTGTCCGCTTTTTCTGGTCTCCTTTTGAAAAAGTGCGGCACCCCCAGCACTGAAGACCCGAAAAAGTATACCATTTGCCTTTGTATTTCCGCTGGATTTCATTGCAGATTTCCAAGGCGATTTCGTCAGGAATGGGATCTGGTAAAACATTATTATTCACAATAGTCATTCCTTTCCGGCTATGATTAGAAAAGATTTGCTCTTGCCAACTTGGAACCAAATTAAGTTAAGCGCCATGACTGTCGAACAAGATCAGTCTTTCTTAAGCAATTTGACTTCAGGCCATCTGGCAGGCGTCTATCTGACACCGCCAATAGAAGCTGAGCCAGTCAACCCGTGGAACTGATTTTCCTTCTGTATATAACGGCTTTATATCTTTATTCTACTCCTGGACAGCAAAAGGATATTGAACAGTTCATACCTCTGCCATCCAGTCTGTGAGCCCGATCTAAATCGGTTGATTTCAATCCTAGATTGCGATAGCATATTATTATAACGACATATCCCAATTAGACATCGAGGTATTCTGAAAATGAAAACTGGAACAATAACAAGCAGTTTTGAAAGCTCTTCAAAGACAGCAGAAACAAGACCAAGCCCAATAAACAAGAGAAAACTGACAAAAAATATTGTTGCAATCGTGGCTTACTTGGTCGGCATAAAAACAGATCGCCTGGAGTCGTTATATGGAGATGATTGCCAAGAATTGTTAGAGCAGCTTGATACGGAAAAATCAGCAAAAACCATTCGGATCCTGTGCCAGATTCGGACAACCATGCTGAATAAATATTGGACTGTTGATCGAAATCTAAACAATCTGAACAACATTGACAACATGCCGGAACTCTTTGACAATAACGATATCAAGTGGTTAAGGTCGAATGGTATCGAAGCAGTAAAGGTCAACACGCATCTGGATTCGTATATAGCCAGCATCAACAAACACATTCTTGACAGTATCGATCAATGCAGAAAACAAATACCAAGCTGGGTAAGATGGGATTTGATCCGAGAACTGTTCCTTATGCCAAACTGCTATGCGAGTATGCCCAAGGGCATCAAGAATGATTCCTTAAATAAAGCCAAAAAGCGGTATTGGGATCATGTGACGAATTATCCGTTTCAGACTTATATGAACTGGCCGGTGGAAATGGCAGATCATGGTAACGTACTGCTGAATGATGAAAAGTTTCTGACGCTGCTGTATGCAGCCAACAAGGTTGACTTTGTAGAATCCGGTCATGTAAGGGATGCTGTTAATGTTACAAAAACAAACATCTATCAATTCATTGAAAGCAGTGATAAAACAGCATTGATTGTTGATTGTGAAAACTGCGATGTATTCAATTTGTTTTCAACCTTGCATAACCTCAGCCCTCAAGCAATCTCAAAATTGGCAAAAGTTATTTTATATGACGATTCAAATACAACGCCGGTGTGGTCACTGATTGGTAGATTTATGCGGGTTCCAGTTGAACACTTGCAGATCAATCGAGTGGCACAGCATAAGAGCTTAGTGGATATCACCATGACAGCGGGAGTGTGCAGGGAGTTTTTTCAAAGCGGTACGCAATCGTTTATTCTGGCCTCTTCTGATTCGGATTTCTGGGGCTTGGTCAAAGCGCTTCCTGAAGCAGAATTTCTTGTGCTGATGGAATATTCTAAGTGTGGTTCAGCTCTAAAAGACGCTATGTCTACTAGTGGTGTCTATTATTGCGCAATGGATGACTTCTGCAAAGGGAATATCGAAGAATTTAAGGAAATGGCATTTCGAGCCTTGCTTCAGGAGTTCATCGATAATTTCAACAACAGCGGTATATGGGCAAATTTCAATGCTGAAGAAATTGTTGACAGCATCTTCGAAAGTTGCCGCTTCACGGGCTCAGACAAGCAGGTCCAAAGCGACAAGGCTCGGTATTTGAACAAGTATTTCAAGGCGTTTCGCTTCGAGCTAGTCGATGAAAAGACAGACACAAAAAAACAAAAGAGGCTTAAGATGTCCTTAGGCATCTAGAAATGGAGAGTTCGAATGAAGTTCGGAATAATTCTTGAAACCAAAGCATTCGAAAAGGCTTGGAATGCTTTGCGTTTTGCTACGACAGCAAAAAAGCAAGGGCACACAGTCAAAGTTTTCCTGATGGGTGAGGCTGTAGAATGCGAAACAGTAACCCATGAAAAATTCGATGTTGCTGGACAGCTCAAAGCTTTCATCGACTCAGGCGGAGAAGTGCTGGCTTGCGGCACGTGCCTGAAATCAAGACAGATGAACGGTTCTGACGCCTGTCCGATTTCTACAATGATCGATTGCGTCAAAATGGTTGAGTGGGCAGACAAGGTCATAACCTTTTAGCCTTGATCCTGAGGACTCATGGCTGCTGATAGGCTGCGAACCGTTACAGGGTCGGTATGGATTGAAATCAAAGCACTGACTGTACAAACCGGATGACATTGAACGGTCATACTGTTATTTGAGGGAGCGTATCACTTTCGGCAACTTTTTGAACGGCGCAACGCGTCTTCTTTGAAATCGGCATCCTTCATGATATGATGTTATGACAGCGTTCTGACATTAAAAACAAGGTGAGGTGACGCGTGCATGAAGCTCGACAAAAGAAGTACTCAACCGCTTTACGCCCAGCTCAAGGAAATGCTGAGTGACAGAATCCGGGAAG
This sequence comes from uncultured Saccharofermentans sp., assembly GCA_963675845.1. Taxonomy (GTDB): domain Bacteria; phylum Bacillota; class Clostridia; order Saccharofermentanales; family UBA5734; genus UBA8949. The sequence continues at coordinate 2,449,373 of OY776634.1, forward strand.
GCATCTATTTACCGGGTCAAAAAATTCCTTCAGAACTCAAACTCTGTGAAGAACTGGACTTGAGCCGGCCAACGGTTCGGCAGGCAATTTCAGAGCTGGTTACTGAAGGGATATTGGTTATTCAGAAGGGGAAAGGCACCTTTGTAGCATCTGAGCCCGAACGCATTGATCTGCAAGGTTTTAACGCGTTTGCCTTTTCGTTGTTATCGGTTAAGGATCTTGATGGGCTGGAAGCCATGACGGTGGCAGTCAAGTCAAGCGATTCTGAAACGGACAAGGTATTCGAGTCAACCGGGTCGGCCGGCAACCCCGGTTACTGGACCATTCGCTGGCAGATGTCTTTTGGCGATAATGTCTTTGCGATTTGCAGGTCTTTGATACCGGTATCCATGTTTCCAGAACTGGGTTCGGATCTGGAAAAACACAAGCGCATGATTGAAATCACCGCCAATAAGTACGCCTATCTGCCGCAGAAAGCGGCTTGCCAGATTCTCGTCCGGCCAGCTGACAGCAGTGAAGCTGGCCAACTGGATATTGCCCGCAATTCCCCGGTTCTGGTCGCAACCAGCAGGCTTCGTTCCAGATCCGGCAATATCTGCGAACAAATCCAGTCTGTCATGCGTGCCGATCTTGTCGCGCTGGGACTGGAAGCCGGAAGGAGCTGAGTCCAGGCATCGTGTGCATTTACTTAGACCATACAGCATCAACTGAAATCAGGCCGCAGGTTCTGGATCTATACCATGAGCAGCTGAAGACGATTTTTGCCAATCCGTCTTCGATGCACCGATTGGGCCAGACTGCCAGGAAAAGCCTGGATAATAGCCGTGCCGCGATTGCCAAGGTTTTGGGGTGTCAGCCAAATGAACTGATTTTGACTTCCGGCGGCTCAGAATCGACAAATCTGGCGATCAAGGGTTTTTTGGACGCCAATCCCAGGCTGCCCAGACGTGTGATCACCAGTCAGGGAGAACACGCAGCGACCCGTGAAACCTTGCTTGACCTTCAGCGCAAAGGCGTTGAGGTGGTTTGGCTTGGGCTTGAACGAAACGGTACAGTTGATCTTGAAAGTTTGGCAGAAGCGTTGTCCGAACCTGCTTCGCTGATCAGCCTGATTCATGTTAGCAATGAAACCGGTGCTGTCAATGATCTGAACAGCATTCAAAAGCTTCGTAATCGGCTGCAGCCGGCATGCGCTATCCATATCGACGCCGTTCAGACGCTGGGCAAGTACCCGCTGGATTTCAGACAGGCCGGCGTTGACCTGATGTCAGGCAGCGGGCATAAGCTGGGCGCGCCGAAAGGCATCGGCTGGCTTCAGGTTCGTTCGAAAACCCGCCTAGCGCCGATCCTGAATGGCGGCGGCCAACAGAACGGTCTGCGTTCCGGCACGGAAAACCCGCCGCTGACGGCGGCCCTGGCCTTGGCCTGTGAGATAGCTGCTGCAAATCAGAAGGACATCGAACAGCACGTTTCGGGGCTGCGCCAGAATTTTATCCGCGCACTGTCTGAAAAAGGTGTACAATATCAGGTGCTCTCACCGCAAGACGGCGTACCGCACATCCTATCCATTGCGTTCCCGGGCTTGCGCGGTGAAACCATGCTCCATGCCCTGGAAGACAAGGCAATCTATATTTCTACAGGATCTGCCTGCGCGTCTCACAAAAAGGAGCGAAACCATGTGCTTCAGGCCATGGGTGTAGACAACGCGATCAGCGAATGTGCTGTCCGCATCAGTTTTTCGGATCTGAACACGCCGGAGCAGATTGAATCCGCGGTTTTTGAAATTTCCCGAATCTGCCAGTGGCTGATTCGCTGATTGAATAGTGGGGAGGATACATGACAGACCATCAAGAAATCATTCTGGCCAGAATGGGGGAAATCACCCTTAAAGGCCTTAACCGTGGCAAGTTCGAGCGGCAGCTGATTGGCAACATCAAACGCCGCCTGCAGAAGAATGGCAGATTCCTGATTGAACAGCGCCAATCCAGACTTTGGATTGAACCGGTCTCAGACGATACTGATATACGGGCTGTGCTTGAGCCTGTCGCCAGCATCTTCGGGATTGTATCAGTCAGTCCGGTCTGGCAGTTCGACGGCGAGATGCCGGAGTTGCTGGATCAGGCAAAAGCATATGTTGGCCGACTGCTCGCTGACGGCAAAAACAAATCGTTCAAGGTTGAGAGCCGTCGCGGCAACAAACAGTTTCCGCTCAAATCACCCGAAATCAGTGCCCAGGTCGGCGAACACCTTGCGCGTTCATTTGAACAGCAGCTTTCGGTCGATGTCCATCACCCGGACCTCACCTTGTATGTGGAAGTGAGAGATCACATCTATCTTTATCACGAAATCGTGATCGGCCAGAAAGGTCTGCCGGTCGGAACCGGCGGCAAGGGCATGCTGCTTTTATCCGGCGGCATTGACAGTCCGGTGGCGGGCTATCAGATGGCCTCCCGCGGGATGGAACTGGACGCTGTCTATTTTCATACCTTTCCATTTACCAGCGACCAGGCCAAGGAAAAGGTCATCGACCTCGGCCGTCTGCTGACCCAGTCTTGCGGCCGACTCACTTTGCATGTGGTTGACTTCACGGACATCCAGCTGAAGATTCGTGACCATTGTCCTGAAGACATGATGACCATCGTCATGCGCAGGATCATGATGCGGATCGCCGATCAACTGGCGACCCGAACTGGATGCAAGGCCCTGATCACCGGCGAAAGCCTGGGGCAGGTCGCCAGTCAGACGTTGGAAGCGTTATGCACGACCGACACGGTTGTCGAAAAACCGGTATTCCGGCCGCTTATCGGCACGGACAAGGACAGCGTCATCGCGACTGCCAGGCGAATCGGCACGTATGAGACGTCAATTCTGCCCTATGAGGACTGCTGTACCGTTTTTGTCGCCAAGCATCCCAAGACGCATCCGTCGCTGGATGATGCCGTTACCGCTGAATCCGAACTGGATATTGATCAGCTGGTGCTCGATGGCTTGGGAAAAATTGAGGAGATCAACCTGTGAAAATCGGCAAACTGGATAATGCCCAGCTCGAGGAAATCGTCCTCAAGCGCCTGCCGGCATTGGGCAGCGACATCCAAAGCGGGCCAGCTGTCGGTATCGACTGTTCGGTGATTGAAACCGGTTACGGTCAGATCGCCTTGTCGACAGATCCGATCACCGGCGCTGCAGCCAATATCGGCCAATTGGCCGTTCATATCGCCTGCAATGATATCGCCGCTTGCGGCATCCGACCGACTGCCCTGCTGATGACTATCATTGCTCCGCCGGATGCCACCGAAGCTGAGTTGATCGATCTGGTCGAACAGGTGTCCAAAGCGGCGGCCAGTGTCAATGTCAGTATTATTGGCGGTCACACGGAGATCAGCGACGCTGTCAACCGGTTCTTGATCTCATCGACCGTCCTGGGCCTTGCAAAGGACCAGCGCGTCGTTCTAGCCAGCGGCGGACAGCCTGGTGACGCGGTCGTCATGACCAAAACAGCAGGCCTCGAGGGGACCGCCATTCTGGCGGTTGACGCCAAAGAAAAGCTCCAGGGTCATCTGACCCGAGAGGAGCTTTTGCAGGCTGGGCAGTTGATCGACCAGATCAGCGTCATTGAGGATGGCACTGTCGGCCAGTCGGCCGGCGTTCACGCGATGCATGACGCGACCGAAGGCGGTATTCTGGGCGCCGCGTGGGAACTTGCGCAGGCCAGCGGTCTGGGATGCCAAATTGAATTGAACCGAATTCCAATCGCCCCACTGACACAAAGCATTTGCGACGCACTGGGCCTTGAAGCCGGCCGATTGATCGCCAGCGGCAGCATGATCATGGCAACATCAGATCCGGACCGTTTGATCAGTGAGCTGGAAAAAGCTGGAATTCGCGGCACTGTTATCGGCAGACTAACCAAAAACAGTCAGCGAGAACTGGTTCTCGACGATAAAACCATGGAATTGCTGCCGCCAGCTCCTGATGAACTTTACAAAATCCAGTGATTCGTTAAAATAGATGAGGATATATCAATGCAAGAGCCTGAATTACATTGCGCTTTGCAGGAAGGATAAAACATGAGTTATACCCATCTGGCCAAGACCGATCCTGAAATTATGGAGGCTATCCAGCAGGAAATCGATCGCCAAAGAAACAAGATCGAACTGATCGCATCTGAGAATTTTGTCAGCGAAGCTGTGCTGGAAGCAGTCGGGACACCCCTGACAAACAAATATGCGGAGGGCTATCCGGGCAAGCGTTACTACGGTGGCTGCGAATATGTTGATATCGCTGAAAATCTGGCCATTGAAAGGGCCAAGATGATCTTTGGCGCTGAGCATGTCAATGTCCAACCCCATTCGGGCGCCCAAGCCAACACGGCGGTTTATTTTGCCATGCTCGAACCCGGAGACAAGATCCTCGGCCTTGATTTAGCTCATGGCGGTCATCTGACGCATGGCATGGTCAAGAACGTCTCGGGCAAGACCTATGAAGCCGCGGCCTATCTGGTTGAACCGGATAGCTGCGTGATTGATTACGACCATTTGCGTGACAAAGCGATCGCATTTAAACCCAAGATGATTGTGGCTGGCGCCAGTGCCTATCCCAGAACTCTGGATTTCGCCAAGTTTCGTGAAATCGCCGATGAAGTCGGCGCGCTGCTGTTCGTGGATATGGCCCATATCGCCGGTCTGATCGCCGCAGGTCTTCATCCGTCACCGATCCCGTATGCCGACATCGTGACAACAACGACTCACAAAACGCTGAGAGGTCCCCGAGGCGGCATGATCCTGTGCAGGCAGGAATATGCCAAAGCCATTGACTCTGCAGTCTTTCCGGGCCAGCAGGGCGGGCCACTGATGCATGTCATCGCTGCCAAGGCCGTTGCATTCCAGGAAGCTTTACAGCCTGAATTCAAAATATACCAGCAGCAGATTATCAACAACGCCAAGGCGCTGGCTGACGGCTTGCTGAAACGCGGACTGAAGTTGGTTTCTGGCGGTACGGATACGCACCTGATGCTGGTTGACCTGAGAGATACCGGTGTGACCGGCAAGGAACTGCAGATTCGCCTGGATGACGTCAGCATCACCTGCAATAAAAACGGCATTCCCTACGATCCTGAAAAGCCATTTGTCACCAGCGGCATTCGTCTGGGTACGCCGGCTGTGACGACCCGCGGCATGAAAGAAACCGAGATGGATGAAATAGCCGACCTGATCGTGCTGACGCTTCGCAGTTACGAGCAGTCTGCAGGAGACATCAAGAGAAGAGTCAAGGTGATCTGCGACAAGTTTCCACTGTATCCATCGCTGTAAGCAGCAAGGAGGTCCGTCTTGGCAAGCGACCATGGTTCATCGCAGCCGCTGGCGTTCAGAATGTCCCCCAGGACCCTGGGTGAATTTATCGGACAGGAGCATATCCTCGGTCCGGGCAAAATGCTGCGCCGAATGGTTGAAGCCGACCGGCTTTCGTCCATTATCCTTTACGGACCCCCGGGAACGGGCAAAACATCCCTGGCCAGGGTTATCGCCAATACGACCAAGGTCAACTACGCTAAGCTCAATGCTGTAACAGCCGGCGTGGCGGACATCAAGCGGATCATCTCAGACACTCAGAATCCGTTGCTGACGCCATCCGGCCGTACATTGCTGTTTATCGATGAGATCCACCGTTTCAACAAAGCGCAGCAGGATGCCCTGCTGCCGCAGGTTGAAGACGGGACGCTGATCCTGATTGGCGCAACCACGGAAAACCCGTTCTTCGAAGTCAATAAAGCCCTCATCTCGAGATCCACGGTTTTCCAGCTCCAGCCGTTAACCGAAAGCAACATCCAAAAAATTCTAATCGCGGCTCTGAACGATACGGAAAGGGGACTGGGACAGTACAGGATTTCGATTGATGATGAATCGATGGACATGATCTGCAACGTTTCGAACGGTGACGCCCGTATCGCGTTGAACGCCCTGGAGCTGGCTGCTGTAACAACTACGCCTGGCGGCGACGGTACGATCGCAATCAATCTTGATGTGCTTGAAGACTGCATGCAGAAGCGCAGCATCGCGTTTGACAGCAACGGCGAAAGCCATTATGACAACATCAGCGCGTTTATCAAGTCGATGCGCGGGTCTGACCCGGATGCAGCGGTGTTCTATCTGGCCAGGGCTCTGCACGGCGGCGAGGACATCGAGTTTCTCGCCAGAAGAATCCTGATCTGTGCCGCTGAAGATGTTGGTCTGGCCAACCCGCAGATTCTACCTATGGCGATGGCCGCTTATCAGGGGATTATGTCCGTGGGCATGCCTGAAGCCAGGATTATTCTGGCCGAAGCCACCCTGGCTGTTGCGACCAGTCCTAAATCCAATTCAGCGATTAAGGCGATTGACAAGGCCATGAATGACGTAGCTGGCAAAAGGACTGGCGAAGTCCCGATGCACCTCCGCAACGCGCCGGTCAAGGGCATGAAGGATTTGGGTTACGGGCAGGGCTACAAATACGCGCACAATTATCCCAAGCATACTGTTGAGCAAGCTTACCTGCCCAAAGAAATTGAAGGCACCGTTTACTACGACCCCAGCAGCAACGGCTATGAGTCAAGGATAGCTGACTGGTTGGACAAACGGCGAAATATCAGTCCTGGAGATGCGTGAGTCTGCGATTGATAGGATGTGAGATTGATTATTTCATATCATAGATAAATAGTAGGAAAAAGCCCGTGAGGTAACCTTGGTTACTACGAAAAAAGCCGATTAAGTTTAAAGTAACATTGACTTAGAACAAAGGAGATGCCCCGATGGATCAACCGAAAAGAGTTTACCTGGATCACGCAGCAACCACACCGGTCAGACCGGAAGTTTTATCCGAGATGCTGCCTGTTTTTTCCAATGTGTTCGGCAATCCATCATCTTTTTATAAGGATGGGCGTGACGCGTTCCATTTGCTGGAAGACGCTAGAGCTAAAGTAGCCGAATGCATCGGAGCCGACCCATCGGAAATCTATTTCACATCTTGTGGAACCGAATCTGACAACTGGGCGATCAAGGGGACTGCCCAGGCTCTGCAAAATAAAGGTCGGCATATCATCACATCAGCGATTGAACACCATGCCGTCCTGCATGCCTGTGATGCACTGGAGCGCCAGGGATATGAAATCACCAGGATCAAGGTGGATGAGACAGGTCTTGTCGACCCTGCCGAAATTGAGCAAGCCATCCGTCCGGACACCATCCTGGTGACCATCATGATGGCGAACAACGAGATTGGTGTGATTGAACCGATCGACCAAATCGCGAAGATCTGTCGAGACAAAAAGGTCTGGTTTCATTCGGACACGGTACAGGCGGCAGGACAGCTGCCGATTGATGTCAAAAAGCTGGGCGTGGACATGCTGTCATTTTCTGGACATAAGATTTATGCACCCAAAGGCGTCGGCGCGCTGTACATCCGCAAAGGCGTTCGCATCAGCAACTTGCTGGATGGTGGCGCCCAGGAGAAGAACCGGCGCGGCGGTACTGAAAACGTGGCTTCAATCGTTGGTTTTGCCAAGGCTTTCGAACTGGCGGTTGCTGGCATGGAACAGAATAACCAGAAACTGATCGCCCTTAGAGACGCCCTGATTGATTCGGTGCTTGAGTCCATCCCGCATACTCGCTTGAATGGACATCGTACAAAGCGATTGCCCAATAACGTCAATTTCTCGTTTGAGTTCATCGAGGGTGAATCGATCCTCCTGATGCTTGACTATTTTGGCTATGAGTGCTCCAGCGGTTCGGCCTGCACGTCCGGTTCGCTGGATCCGTCCCATGTGCTGCTGGGGATCGGTCTGCCGCATGAGATCGCTCATGGATCTTTGCGCGTCACATTTGGCCATGCCAATACAATGGATGACGTCAAACGCCTATCTGAAGATCTGAAGGGCATTGTCCAGCGGCTCAGAGATATGTCGCCGCTTTATGAAGCCTATTTGAAAGAAAACCAATAAATCCAATCATTGCATTTGGGGAAGAGAGGTTTCCAATGGAATATAGTGACAAGGTGATGGAACATTTCATGAATCCGCGCAATGTCGGCGAGATCGAAAACGCTGATGCGACGGGACAAGTCGGCAACGCCAAGTGCGGCGATATCATGAAAGTCTATCTGAAAATCGAAGATGAAGTCATAGTCGACGCCAAGTTCAAGACGTTCGGCTGCGGCTCAGCAATCGCGACCAGTTCAATGGCAACTGAAATGATCAAGGGTAAAACCATCTATGAAGCCCTGGATCTGACCAATAAGGCGGTTGCGGAAGCCCTGGACGGTTTGCCGCCGATTAAAATGCATTGTTCGCTGCTCGCGGAGCAGGCTGTCAAGTCTGCTTTGAAGGAGTATTTCGAAACCCATCATCTAATGACCGATGAGAATCGTCATCTTTTCGACAAGCTGGAGGACGATGCCCATGATGACCAGGATACCTGTTCAACCTGATCTTCTATGGATTCAGATTTGATTCGAAAAAATGGTGTTATACTGGGCATGAGCGGCGGCGTTGACAGCAGCGTCGCTGCCTTTTTGCTGAAACAGCAGGGGTTTGATGTTCACGGCATCAGCCTGCTGACTTCACCGTTAGGTCAAACCGGTCTTGAGGATGCCCAGGCGATCAGTCGACAGCTGGGGATCCATTGGGAAATGATCGATGTTCAAGATATCTTTCGAGATATCGTCATCCGAGACTTCGTTGACGCTTATACACATGGCAGGACACCCAATCCTTGTGTGCTTTGCAATCCGTCCATTAAATTCAACGTATTAAGCCAAGCTGCCGAGCGTCTGGGCTGCCAGCATATCGCGACCGGACATTATGCTCAGGTTAAAACAATACCGGATACAGGCCGTCTGGCTTTAGCCAAGACGGAGGCAGGGCTCAAGGACCAGACATACTTCATGTACAGGTTGCCGCAGATGGTTTTGGCTCGACTGATTTTTCCGTTAGCTGGCATGACAAAACCGGACGTAAGGCAAATTGCTGAAAAGGCCGGCTTGCTGGGTACTTACGGTGATCCTGTCGCCGCGAAGCCCGACAGCCAGGACAATTGCTTTGTTCCCGGCACAAGTTATGTCGATTATCTTCGTCAACAACTGGAGCAGCAGGATCATGACGCTTTGAGGCTTTTTCAAGAAGGTCCTGTTGTAAACATGTCAGGACAACATATTGGTACTCATAAAGGTCTGGTGCATTATACCTTGGGTCAGCGGAAGGGCTTTTCGGTTCAGACAACTGAACGACTCTTTGTGGTCGGCCGTGATTATGCGACGAACACCTTGGTTGTGGGGCCTCATGAGCAGGTGATGTTTGATCGGATTCGGGTGGTTGATCCAGTATACAGCGGACTTTCTTCGATCTCATCAGGTGAACGACTGGATGCCCGGATCAGGAATTCAGCCAAGGAAGTGCCCTGTACGGTCTACCCGCTGGATAGCGGATCACTGACCGTCGAGTTTGATCATCCGGTTTCAGCTCCGGCACCCGGGCAATCCTGCGTATTCTACCGTGATGGCCTGATCATGGCCGGCGGCTATATAGCCGACTGATTTACACTTTGCCCAGCGTTCTGAGAATATTGCTCGATAAGAAAATGCCAAACTTGACCTCGTCCTGATCCAAGGCCAGGTCGAATTGTTCCACAAGTTTGTCTATTCGATACTTGATTGTATTTTTATGAAGATTCATTTTGTCAGCTGTTGTCACATAACTCGACGCGCTGGTTATAAAGCAGCACAGCGTATAGTAGCATTCACTCTGGTTGTTTAGCGACTTCCAGAATCAGGCTGAAAAATTTGACGTTGTTATACTCAACGAGGCATTGCACTTTGAGCAGCGTGTCATGGTGGTTGAGTATTTACGAACAGTCTTCAGGTAGGAGGCTACTGCTATATCGGCGGCAAACTTGAAGTCAATCCCCAACCGGGCCAGACAATCACGTCAAGGCCGAAGAACCCTGCCAGGTGCGGATATCAGCTCTAGGTAGTTTTGCCGGGAATACACCTGCGCGCTGGATAACGAGGCCTGAGACGACTTGCCTGACGGACTTGAACTGGTCATGAACATTGACAATACTGCGACCCTGCAGGGACGGGTCAGAAATCCAGCATCGGGCAGTATTGCTGGTTCTCAATATCGACGAGAATTTCAGTGGTTCGCCTGTAGCAACGACCGTCTATTACAAGCTTGAAGTCAAATCATGATTCAAGTAAAAATCCTATTGGATCTGCGCCAGCTGGGTAAATACCGGCTGGCGCTTTTCATAATGGACAACTTCCTTGACACCAAGGCGTTTAAGCCAGATAGCTGTCTGCTCAAACAACCGGCCGGCTTCTCCCGGCTTATGAGCATCGCTTCCCAGGCTGATCAATCGGCCGCCCAGTTCCAAATATCGTTTGATGATGACCGGATCAGGGAAGGCGTCTGTCTCTAAGTAGCCGGCTGTCTGAAGCTTGACAATTGAGCGGGTGTTGATTTCCAGCGCTTTTCCCATGTCAATCATCGTCCGAAACAGGTTGTCAAAAGCATCCGGTGCGTCTATCCAGCGCATCTTGATGTCTTCGAACGGGGCGTAGCGCGAAATGTAGTCAAAATGGCCAACAATATCAAAGTTCGGAGTCCGCCGGATCATCTCACGCAGTTTGTCGATGTAGCGGCTGTACAAAGCGCTTTTGCCGGAAACATACGTGTCCGGGTTGATATACGGGTCTTCTCCGTCAAGAATATGCAAGGACAGAATGATCTGGTCAAATGGCCACTGCTCGGCGATTTCAGTCAGGTGACTGTCCAAATGCTCCAGCCAGCCGAATTCTATGCCCAGCAGCAGTCGGGGAGAGGATAGAGCTGTCTGGTCTGCAATCGGCTGGAGCTCGTTGAAATAGGCCTGGATATCGAAGATGTCCTCCCGGCCGGCCTGATAATAGACATCCTTTTCATAGTGATCAGTCGTACAGATTGCAGCCAGTCCTTTTCGGCCGGCTTCGTCAAGCAATTCGTCTAGGGACAAGATCGCGTCGTTTGAGTATTTAGCCAGATGCGTGTGCGTATCGCAGAACATATCTACCTCGTCGTCAGTTGATGATTTATTCAACATGGTGTTATCCAATATCATACAACAAATCCGGGCATTTGGCTTGATCTTCTAGTATAATAATAGGGAATATCAAAATTAATGACTTTTGTCTGGAGGTTATCAATATGCTATTAGAAGACAGCAAAACGCCCGCTTCAAAAACTGCCGGGACAGCCAAACCTAAAGAATCAGCCGGCTCCAAACTCAAAAAGAAGCTAAGCGCCGAGTATCCAAATCTGTGGGATATCGCGTCCAAAGATGAGCGCGAAGCCGCTTCTGATTTCGCTGAAGAGTACATGTCGTTTATCGACATGGCCAAAACAGAACGCGAGTTTGTCAACGTTGCAGTCGAAACGCTTGAAAGTCTGGGTTTTGCACCGTTATCCGATCAAAAGAAACTGCAGCCAGGCGATAAAGTTTACAAGTCCATACGAGGCAAAGGCCTGGTGGCTGCGGTGATCGGCAACAGACCGCTGACTGACGGCGTCAACCTGGTCGGTGCCCACATCGACAGTCCGAGACTGGACCTTAAACCCAACCCGCTGTTTGAGGACAATGATCTGGCCTTTATGAAGACCCATTACTATGGCGGGATCAAAAAGTACCAGTGGGCGGCTATTCCGCTGGCCCTGCACGGCATTGTCATCCGCAAGGATGGAACCCCGCTGACGCTGACCATTGGAGAGGACGATGCAGATCCTGTGCTGACCATCACGGATCTGCTGCCGCATCTGGGCAAAGAGCAGATGAGCCGCAAGGCCATGGATATCATCAAGGGAGAAGAACTCAATGTCCTGATCGGCAGCAAGCCTTATCCCGAAAAAGAACTGTCCGGGCGATTCAAGCTGGGCATTCTCCAATTGCTGCACGACAAGTACAACATGACTGAAAAAGATTTTGTCAGCGCTGAAATCGAGATTGTCCCTGCCGGCCGTGCGAGAGATGTCGGTCTGGATCGCTCAATGATTGGCGCCTATGCTCATGACGACCGAGTCTGCGCCTTCCCTGGACTGGCCGCTCTGGCTGATTTTGAATTGGTTGAAAAAACGGTCTGCCTGATGCTGTTTGACAAAGAAGAAACCGGCAGCGACGGCAATACCGGCGCTCAATCCAGAGCCTATGAAAACTGTCTGCTTGAGATGCTTCATCTTAGCCAGGCAGATGCAAACGCCTGGGATTATGCCCGCCTGATCGAGCATTCCAAAATGCTGTCCGCCGATGTCAGCAACGCATTTGATCCGACATTTCCGCAGGTTTCAGATAGCCGCAACAACAGCTTTCTCGGTCGCGGCATTACACTGACCAAATATACCGGCGCGAGAGGGAAGAGCGGCACCAGTGACGCCAACTCTGAGTTTTTTGCCAGCATCATACGGCTGTTTGACAGCGAGAAAATACCCTGGCAGACCGGTGAACTGGGCAAGGTCGATGAGGGCGGCGGCGGTACTGTTGCCAAGTATCTGGCCAATACCGGCATGGAAGTCATCGATTGCGGAATTCCAGTGCTTTCGATGCATTCGCCGTTTGAAATCGCCAGCAAGCTCGATTTGTATTTCACATACCTGGCTTACAAGACGTTTTTGGGCAAGTTGTAATCACTTTTTGGTGGAACGAACCTGATTCAAGGGGTTCTTTTCAACGGCTTCGTGCAGACCGTCGTGGTCGATATGCGTGTAGATTTCAGTTGTCGAAACACTGGCATGGCCTAATATGACCTGCAGTGCCCGGATGTCTACCTTGCCGTATTTGTACATCAGGGTGGCGGCTGTATGCCGCAGTTTGTGGACAGAGTAGCGCTTGGGGTCGAGGCCGGCAGCCAGGATGTATTTTTTAATCAGGTATTGAACGGTCTTGGGACTGATCCGTTGACCGAGCCGGCTAATAAAAAGTGCCTGAGGTGTTTTAAGACCGGTCTTGGGTCGCTCCTGGAGATAATCCTCGATTGCCGATAAGCAAGCGCCGTTCAAGTAGATCGTCCGTTCCTTGCTGCCTTTGCCGATTACGGTCAGGGTGTCGCCGCGAACAGAATTGAGATTAATGCTGCAAAGCTCGGCAAGCCGCAAACCGCAATTTAGAAACAGCGTCAGAATGCAGTAGTCGCGCACACTGAATGGATAGTCCGACGAGGCCGCAGCATCCAGCAGTTGCTTGCTTTCGTCCAGCGATAGATGTTTCGGCAGACGTTTCATCTGTTTGGGAGACTCCAACTCGACAGCAACGTTGACATCAATCAGAAACGCTTTGTTTTTCAAATATGAGAAGAAGGCTTTCAAGGCAGCGATCTTTCGCGAGCGTGTCGATGGCGCACAATGGCGTTCCTGGGTCAGCCAGGTGATATAGGCATAGAAATCGGTCAGTTGAATTGATTTCAGCAGTTTTTGGTCAACCGATTTGATTGCAATCTCGTTAAAGGGCGTATCCTTGGGAATCATGTCGCGCCGGCGCAGCATATACCTGAAGAACATGACCAAATCATATCTGTATTCGCGAATAGTCAGCGGGGATCTGGCCTTGATTGCCTGAAAATATCCAAGAAATCGCTCCAGGGCATCAAATAGTTCAACTTGCAAGATTAACGTCTCCTTCAAGTGTATGCTTTATTACTTCATTCTAGTATAGAATCAAGTTGACAGCAACTGGCCGATTTGGTGTGATTCATGAATCACACATCCATTCAAACGGGTTTAGATGGGCAATTTGTTCAATTCGCCAAAACCTGTTGTCTTTTCTTTTGGGGTATGTTAGAATACGCCCCACGAGAACATATGTCTACAAGCTGTGGACATAAACATAAAAAGGAATGGTGATAACATGGACAAGAAGTTTAAAGTCGGCGTGATTGGCGCAACGGGTTATGTCGGTCAGCGATTCGTCAGTTTGCTGGCCAACCACCCCTGGTTTGAGGTTGCAGCAGTTGCTGCTTCCCCGCGATCTGCAGGCAAATCCTATCGGGACGCCGTCGTCTCGCGCTGGAAAATGGACCAGGAGCTGCCCGCCAATATCGCGGACTTGGTCGTTATGTCTGCGGACGATGTCGAATCGCTTTGTGAGCAGGTCGATTTTGTGTTTTGCGCAGTCGATATGAAGAAGGACGATATCCGTGCGCTGGAGGATCGGATTGCCAAGCTTGAAACACCCGTCGTTTCAAACAATTCAGCTCATCGATGGACACCTGATGTTCCGGTTATCATTCCTGAAGTCAATCCGGATCATTCGGAACTGATCAATATCCAGCGCAAGCGACTGGGCACCTCGCGCGGTTTTGTCGCCTGCAAGCCCAACTGCTCGATCCAAAGCTATGTTCCGGCATTGACGCCGCTGATGGACTTTGCTCCGCAGATGCTCAATGTCTGCACCTACCAGGCGATCTCAGGTGCCGGCAAGACGTTTGAGGACTGGCCGGAAATCGTCGGCAATATGGTGCCGTATATCGGCGGTGAAGAAGAGAAAAGTGAGCAGGAGCCCAGACGGATCTGGGGCAAGCTGAGCACCAGTGATGTCGCGCTGGCCGACCTGCCGTTCATTTCCGCACAATGCTATAGAATACCGGTTCAGGAAGGTCATACAGCCGCCGTTTCAATCAAGTTTGGCAACAAGCCGACTCAAGACGAAATCTTGGACTGTTGGAAAAATTTCACAGGCATCCCCCAACAGGCCGGGCTGCCGTCTGCTCCCACGCCGTTTTTGACATATTTCGAAGAAAACGATCGGCCGCAGCCTCTGCTGGATGCCATGGTCGGCAAAGGCATGGGCGTTGCCATCGGCAGACTGCGTGAAGATAACATCTTCGACTACAAATTCACCTGTTTGTCACATAATACCATTCGTGGTGCTGCCGGCGGCGCGATCCTGATGGCTGAACTTCTGGTTCATCAGGGCTATATCAGCCATAAATAAGGTTTTGGCCAACAAAATAGGGTATAATATCAACCAGCCGGCATCAATGCCGGCTGGCTGGATCTATAGGGATTTTGATCATGATATATCCAATTCGTCTGTGGAGGGTGCCGCATGATAACAATCAAGGATATTGCTGAAAAGGCGGGTGTTTCATACGCAACCGTTTCACGCGCGTTAAACGGCAGGCCGGATGTCAATGAAGAGACGAGAAGCAGGATATTCGAATTGGCTAAGGAGATGGGCTACCAGCCCAATGCGATTGCTCGGAGTCTGGTCAAACGCAAATCCCAGGTTCTGGCATTGATAGTCCCGGATGTTTCCAATCCGTTTTTTGCCGATATTACCATGGCGGTCAATGACGCCGCCGAAAAAGCCGGATACACCATCATGGTCTGCAACACCGGTTGGGATCCGATCAAAGAACAGGAAAAAATCCGGATCATGGTTGAACAGCGCGTTGACGGCATCATCATCAAGCCTGCGGCTTTTCTCAAACCGGGCGTTCTGGAAGCCCTGAATATTCCGATCGTAGTTTTTTGGCATGCGATGAACGACGACCTGTCCTATATTGAAGTGGATCATGATATTGGCAGCCGTCTGGCAGTCAGTCACCTGATCGAGCGGGGTTTTAAGCGAATCGCTTATATCGGCGGCAAGGAAACATCGCCATCCAACCAGATTCGCCTGATGAGCTACCAGAAGACCCTGCAGGAGAACGGTTTCACGGTCGACGGCGAACTGATCAGTTTTGGTGCATTCAACCACGAAAGCGGATATGAACGTCTCAAACAGTTGCTGAGACTTAAAAACCCACCTGATGCAGTTTTTTGTGCCAATGACATCATTGCTATGGGCGTTCTGCAATGCGCGCAGGATATGAGTATTCCTGTCCCGGGAGAACTCGGCATTATCGGCTTTGACGACATTTCATATACATCGCTTCCGCTGATCAACTTAAGCAGTGTTTCTCAGCCTCGCGACAAGTTGGGAGAAAAGGCTTTTGATGCCTTGCTGGAGGAAATTGAACATTTCCCCGTTAGGACCCGACAGCATATCATGATTGAGCCGGAACTGAAGGTCCGCGGCACAACCTGACACGAGCCCTGATCTTGAATTTTTGAAAAAAGATTGACCAACCCGCCAGTCTGTGATAAATTACTGGCAGAACCTTTAAAACACATAGAAACACGTTGATTGGGATCAGTAAACTGTCCTGTGGATTACAGAGAGCCGTTGTTTGGTGCAAAGCGGCATCCGCATTCAGTCGAACTCACCCAGGAGTGTACAACACCGAAACAGCTTGGAATAGGTGGTGTCGGATGTCGACCGTTACAGCGACAGAATATCGGCTGTATGCCCGTATTCGATGAGAGCATCTCATACAAAGAGATGAATTTGAGTGGTACCGCGGAAGGATTTTAGCCTTTCGTCTCAACAAGAGACGAAAGGCTTTTTTGCGTTTCACTTCAAGTGAAACCCAATGAGAACAAGGAGGAATAAACAATGAAGAATTTCAATCGCTATGCAAGATATGAAACCATAGCCTTAAAAGACCGCACCTGGCCGGATAATTTTCTTAAAAAGGCGCCGCAGTGGTGCAGCGTCGACCTGCGCGACGGCAATCAGTCGCTGGAGGTCCCGATGAACCTCGAGCAAAAGATGGTTTTCTTTAACAAGCTTGTTGAAATCGGTTTTAAAACGATTGAAATTGGTTTTCCAGCCGCATCTGATACAGAATATGAGTTCACGCGCCACCTGATCGATAACAACCTGATTCCGGATGATGTCACCATTCAGGTTCTGACGCAATCCCGACGCCATATTATCGAAAAAACGTTTGAAGCATTGCGCGGCTGTAAAAATGCAGTTGTCCACTTGTACAACTCAACATCAACGCTGCAGCGCGATGTGGTCTTCAAGATGGATCCGCATCAAATTGTTGATCTGGCTGTATCCGGCGCGAAAACAGTCCGTGAAATTGCTCAGAGAGATACATCCGGAACCCATTTCACCTTCGAGTATTCACCGGAAAGCTTTACGGGTACGGAAATTGATTACGCCGTTGAAATCTGCGATGCTGTCTGTGATGTTTGGCAGCCAACGCCCGACAATAAGGTTATCATCAATCTGCCGGCGACCGTAGAAATGTCGATGCCGAATGTCTATGCCGACCAGATTGAGTATTTCTGCCGAAACACCCGATTCCGAGATTCAATCGTAGTCAGCCTGCACACCCATAATGACCGCGGAACAGCAGTCGCCGCGACTGAAATGGCTCTGCTGGCAGGCGCAGACCGCGTTGAAGGAACCTTGTTCGGCAACGGCGAGAGAACCGGCAATGCTGACATCGTGACCATCGCATTGAACCTGTACGCCCACGGGATCGATCCGGAACTGGACTTGTCCGATATCAACGACCTGATCGAAACCTTCGAACGCTGCAACCGCATGTCCGTTCCGCCGCGTCACCCGTATGCCGGCAAACTGGTTTACACCGCTTTTTCCGGATCACATCAGGATGCCATCAACAAGGGTATGGCGCGCATGAAGGATCAGCCAACGACCTGGGCTGTCCCGTATCTGCCGATTGATCCAATGGATGTGGGACGAAGCTATGAGCCTATCATCCGTATCAACAGCCAGTCCGGCAAAGGCGGCGTCGCGTTCATCCTGGAGCAGTACTATGGCTTGAATCTGCCCAAACCCATTCAGCAGGCATTCAGCCAGATCGTCACCCGGGTCTCTGACCAGCGGCAGGCGGATCTCAAGCCCAACGAGATCCACCAGCTGTTCTGGGACACTTATGTCAACCTGACTAATCCATTGGAGCTCAAATCGTATCGAGAATCCATGGACGATGACCAGCATGTAGATATGACCGCGGTCATACTGGACAAGGGTCTGGAAAAAACAATTACAGGCTCCGGCAACGGCCTTTTAGATGCGTTCTGCCATGCGCTGCGTGAATACCTGGGCAAGAATTTTGAAATCAGGACTTACCAGGAACACGCACTTGAAAAAAGCACAACATCCAAAGCCATCACCTATGTTCAAATTCAAAATGGCGGCGATCGAAAGTATGTCGGATCTGGAACCAGCAGCAATATCAGCAAATCATCCATGCGGGCGGTTGTCAGCGCCGTGAACCAAATGCTGAATAATTCCAAGTAATGGTACGACAGATGGCCATGTCTAATATTATATTATTAGACATGGCTATCTGCAATATATTCGGTTTCATATGTATTTAGTATATATTAATAATATTATATTATATTATATATAGCGCGTTCAATTGGCTGCCACGAGGTATATTAGATGAGTCAAAAAGCAATGGATTCTGCAATTCGATATCGCCCGGCTGAAAGCCGTGACGCAAAAGGCATTCGAAGCATTCTTGGTTACTATATTGAGACGTCAACAGCCAGCTGGCGATATGAAAACATGGATTTGGTCTATTATGAAAACATGATTGCCAATCACCAGAAACCCAATCGGCCGTTTTATGTGGCAGAAAAAGATAATCAGATCATTGGATTTGGATATCTGGATACATTCAGGGCACCTGAAGGCTATTGGCCATGTGTTGAAGATTCTGTGTATGTCCATCCGGACCATACCGGGCAAGGCATCGGCAGACGGTTATTGAAACTGATCATAGACAGTGGCAGAGACAGCGGTTTGAAAACAATCATTGCTGCAATCGATGGTGAAAACAAAACCAGCATCAAGCTGCATCAAGAATTTGGTTTTACAATCAATGGTATTTTAAAATCAGTTGCCTGGAAGTACAACAGTTTCAGAGATCTGGTTTATATGCAGCTGATCCTTGATCAAGAAACCTGCGATTAACTCAAAATGATTGAAAAGCTGTCGAATCCAGGTGGTTAGCTAGAATTAAGCTGTTTGAGCTCTCCCCAATTAGACAAAATTTATATTTTGTCTAATTGGATGTTTATAAAAACAGACTCTGTAATCATACAAAGCCCATTCTACCCGTTTCAGTTTGTCTCAGATGGGGTTGATTCAGTCGTGAAGCCGTCTGTCTCAATAATCGATTCAGTTGTTGCTTCAGTCACTTCAACCGCACTCGTAGCAGATGAATTACCGATGATCTCTGACAAATCATCAATTCCAATGACACGATACCATTCTGTCAGATTATCAATTGGATTAAAAAGCTTGACCAGGACAATAACCACCAAGATAACAATCACGATCAGCAATGTCTTGCGCAGCAGTCGCTGCCGGCGTTCTGACTTGCGTTTGCGATTAACCTTGGCCACTGTTGTATAGCCTTTCAGGCGATAAACCTTTTCCCGGCTCAATCGTCTGATTGGTTTGGTCTTGCTCGGTTTCCTGGCCGAGTGCTCCGTGATCGTTTTCTCTCGGTTGATATCCGGTTTCTGATTTTTAGTATTAAATATGCCTCGAATGCCTTGAACTAGCCTGCGAGAAGCATATAATAAAAAATGACGGATTTTTTGAAGGATGCCTTGAATATGAGGCCAAAGCTTAACGGCAACCGTCTTTACTTCATGAAAGACCTTCATCAGGAGCTTTTGAAACTTACTGATGATTTCTTTTGCAATCTGAACAAATGATTCCATATGATCTGCGTTTTCCTTTCAAAAGGTGCAAATGGAGACGCAACCTTAAACAGTCATAAGTGATTATAGCTTATATTGAACGCAATTTCACTTATTTTGTTGTAAGTCCGATCAATAGCGAACAATCGTTTGACAATAGAACATAAATTTGTTAATGTATATTCAGTAATGAAGACGCAAATTTCAATGGAGGTGCGATATCAATGTCGACATACCAGTTTACACGATCAAATGTCGAGGACACGGTCAACAAGGTTTATAACTTCATCGTTGAGTATATCCGCCAGGAGGGTTATCCGCCTGCTGTTCGAGATATTTGCGCTGGTGTAGGCATTCGTTCCACTTCAACCATTCACGGCCATCTTAAAAGGCTTCAGCAAGACGGCCGTATTGCGTATACTTCCGGCAAACGCCGTGCCATCACCGTTCCTGATGAGATTCAAGACAGAATCGTGCGACTGCCTGTCGTTGGCCAGGTTACCGCGGGTGCTCCGATTCTGGCGACTGAAAACGTTGAGCGCATGCTTCCCTTCCCGGCCGACTTTTTTTCTGACAGTGATGATATCTTTGCATTGAGAGTTCGCGGTGACAGTATGATTGGCGCTGCTATTCTGGATGGGGATTACGTTTTAGTCAAGAAACAGAACGCAGCAAACTTAGGCGATATCATTGTCGCTCTCGTTGAGGATGAGGCTACAGTCAAAACATTAGCCAATGATCATGGTAGAGTTGTCCTGATGCCTGAAAATCCGGCTTATAGCCCCATCCCCTTCGATCGTGAGGATTGCAGGGTTTTAGGCAAGGTTTGTGGCGTATTCAGAACTTCCTTTTAGTCCATCCTGCCGATAGGATTCATTGAAAATATAGTTCACCTGCATTTTGGGATTGACCGCGACCACGGCGCTTTTATAGATTAAGTGCTGTCTTGCGTTCGTTTCCAGAATAATGGAAAGTGCATCAAATCCAATGATTTGGCCATTTTTGACGCTGTTATCCATCAGTTGAATGGAAACATCAATTTTTTCGCGTCTGCAGTGATTCAGAAACACGTCCTGCAGCTTCATATCGCGAGAACCATGATCCTTGTCGTGTCGATGACCGGCGTAGTTTGAATGAAAAGGCATTGAAAATTCCTCCTAGAAAAATATGATGCCTTGATCATACTGGTCATTGACGATGTTTACCATTTGCTACATGCGAAATTTCAAACTATTTTGAATCAAATCAAGATTTTCTTCAGCGGTTTGGTTAAGAAGCCATGTCGCATCGGTCATTTTTCGAAACCATGTTAACTGTCGCTTGGCATATCGACGGGTAGCCTGAGCGATACTACATGAAGCTTGATCCAAGTCGATTTCATTGTCAATATATGGAATCAGCTCCTTATAGCCAATGGCCTGAATGCAGGTGCTGTTTGTGGGCAATCCCCTATCCATCAACGTTTTGACTTCTTCGACAAGCCCCTGTTTGATCATATCATCGACTCGCTGGTTGATTCTTTGATACAAAATCTGTCGATCATGGCTAAGTATATAGGTCTTGAAGCTGAAATCAGGTCCTTTCTGCCGGGAATCCACATTCTGCTGAGCGAGGGTCTTCCCTGTCTGATAATACACTTCCAATGCCCTGACAATTCGCTTTCGATCGTTGACCGACAACCGCTGAGCGGTCATTGGATCGACCGTTCTAAGCGCTTCTAACAATGCCTCATTGCCCTCAAGTTCAGCTTGATCATTTAACCTGGCCCTTAAAGCAGGATCCGGTCGGCGCTGACCAAAAACCAGGCCCTCAATCATGGCGCTGAGATACTGTCCGGTCCCGCCACAGAGAATCGGCCATTTGCCGCGACTATAAATATCCTGGATTGCCTGCGTGGCATCTGACTTATAATCGGCTACACTGTAAGGCTGCCCGGGCTCTATGATATCAATCAGGTGATGCGGTACGCTGTTTTGTTCTTCAGCGGTCGCTTTGGCTGTACCAATATCCATCCCGCGATAGATCTGCATCGAGTCGGCGGAGACAATTTCACCGTCCAGTCGGACGGCCAGCAGCAAGGCTGTTCGGGTTTTACCGCTGGCCGTCGGTCCGGCAATCACCAAAACAGGTTTTTGTTTATTCATGAATGGCTTTTCATCGTTTGACATCAGACAATTCTCTTGAACCTTTTTTCAAGCTCATGACGGGTCAGACGGATAATGACCGGTCTGCCATGCGGGCATTGATAAGGATTATCCAGTTTCTTCAAGTCCTCTACCAGCTGTTTCATTTCAACAGGTTCCAGAGAATCATGGGCTTTAACGGCGGCCTTGCAAGCCATGGTGAACAGATAATCGGCAATTTGATCATCATCATCGAGCGTCTGCTCCGCATAGGCTTCCAGCGTCGCCCGAAAAGCGGCTTCCGGACGAAGCTGCTGTCGGCTTGTTGCGGGAATGCTTCGCAAGGCAACTGAATTGGAGCCGAACAGATCAAAGTCAAAACCGAAACCGGCCATGTCATCTTTAATTTCTTTCAGAAGTTGAAGTTCACTGCGGCTGACTTCAATGATTAGCGGGACCAGTAGCTCTTGAACCTCGAAGCCCTGCTTTTCACGAGCTCTGAATTGTGCGAGCAGCTGTTCATAGATGATTTTCTCATGTGCCGCATGCTGATCAATCAGGATCATGTCCTGGTCGAGTTCCATCAGGATGTACGTTCGAAAGACCTGGCCGATCAGGCGTGCCCGATCCAGATCATTGACTTGGATGACCTGTTGAGGCCTGTTAACTGAATCGTCTTGAACAGTCTGGAGTTTTGGTGTCTGTTCGATGGATGAATCGTCGCCAACCGGTTGCTCACGAACCGGAAGACGCTGCTCATGTGACTTGTATTCAATTTGAATTGGCGTCGTCTCTTTCGAGTTCTTCGGGTCATCCAGACTTGCCAGAACAGGTGTTTGCACTGCCCTGTCCAGCGTCGGTTCGTCCAGATCATCGTCGGTCTCCACTGATATTCCGCCAGATGCCTCAAGAGCATTTTTCACCGCATGATAGACGACTTGGAAGACTTCGCTGTCATTCCAGAATCGAACCTCCATTTTTTGGGGATGAACATTGACATCGACAAATTGCGGCGCCACGTCAAGAAACAGCACGGCAAATGCAAATTTGCCCTTCATCAGTCGGGTTTTATAGGCTTCGGTCAAGGCTGCAGTTACAGCCTTGGAACGAACCAGCCTACCGTTCACGTAAAAGCTCTGGTGTGCCCTGTTGCCTCTTGCGATCTCCGGTTTGCCAACCAAGCCGCTTAATTTCAGCGGAGATTGGTATAACTCAACCGGCAGGCATCCCGCCGCCAGCTGACGTCCGTAAACAGAATAAACCGTGCTGATCAGGTCATTGTTTCCAGGCGAATGCAGGATCTCTTGCTGGTTGCTGACCAGCCGGAAGGATACATCCACTCTGGCCAGCGCCAGTCGTTCGATGACATCCGTGACAGCAGATGCTTCCGTTCGATCCTTTTTAAGAAATTTGAAGCGAGCGGGAATATTGTAGAACAGGTCTTCTACGGCGATAGACGTTCCTTGCGGGCCGCTGCATGATCCGCTGTCGAGCATTTCTCCGCCATTGATCTGGACAAAGTTACCGGTCTGTGCATCCATTTCACGTGTCTCCAGCCGAACTTTTGAGACCGCTGAAATACTGGCCAGGGCTTCGCCGCGAAAGCCCATGGTTTGAATACTGTCCAGATCTTCAATCACATCAATCTTGCTGGTCGCATGGCGGGCGAAAGCCAGCAGTGCGTCATCCTGAGACATACCGCATCCATTGTCAGTCACGCGAATCAGACTGATGCCGCCTTGGCGGATTTCCACACTGATCACCGACGCACCCGCATCCAGGGCATTTTCAACCAGTTCCTTGACAACCGATGCCGGGCGCTCGACAACTTCCCCGGCCGCGATGCTGTTGGCCGTCTGCTGATCCAATACATGAATGACAGTCATGATATGTCCCCTCCGCTTTTGGCAGCCTTCTGATGCAAATCGTGAAGAATATTCAACGCATCCAGCGGTGTCAGCTGGGTGATATCGATCGATTTGAGTTTTTTGATAATCCCTTCACTGTTCTGCAGCGCCATCTTGGATGCAAACAGGTCGATCTGGCCATCCATCGGGCGGCTGTTGCGACGAATCTTCAGTTTTTGACGGCCGTTATTTTCTTGCTCAAGTAATTCAAGGATCTCCCGAGCCCGCTCAACAACCGCTTGGGGAACCCCAGCCAGGCTGGCAACCTCAATGCCGTAGCTGTCATCGGTTCCGCCTTTTTCGATGCGGTGAAGAAAAACGATTTCGCCATTTTCCTCGCCGACTTCAATATGACTGTTGAACACGCCGGGCAAACTGCCTTCCAGGTCAGTCAATTCATGATAATGGGTGGCAAATAGTGTTCTGCTGCCACAAGCGTTGCGGTCACAGATGAATTCAATCACCGACCAGGCGATCGACAACCCATCATACGTACTCGTACCACGGCCGATCTCATCTAGAATCAAAAGACTTCGAGCAGTGGCGTGCTGCAGAATTTGGGAAACTTCATTCATTTCGACCATAAATGTCGATTGTCCGGAAGATAGGTCATCGGACGCGCCGACCCTGGTGAAAATGCGATCCGCTATTCCGATCACGGCGGAATCTGCCGGGACGAAGCTGCCGGCCTGAGCCAACAGGACAATTTGCGCGGCTTGCCGCATATAGGTCGATTTTCCGGCCATATTAGGACCGGTCAAGATCATCAGGCGCCGGTCATTCAAATCCATCTTCAGGTCATTCGGGACAAACCGGCCTGGTCCCAAAACTTTTTCAACAACCGGATGACGTCCGCCCTTGATGTCTAGATCGCCAGCCAATGTCATGGTCGGCCGGCAATAATTCTCACGTTCAGCGAGTTCGGCCAAACTGGATAAAACATCCAGCGTCGCCAGTATCCGGGCATTTTCCTGAAGCTGGCGAACCTTGACAGTGACCTGGTCCCTGATTTCGCAGAACAATTCATATTCCAGCGCCAGTGCTTTTTGTTCAGCACCCAGAATCGTATCTTCCATCTCTTTGAGTTCCGGCGTGACATATCGCTCGCTGTTGGCAAGTGTCTGCTTTCTGACATAGTCGTCGGGAACCTGTGCCAGGTTTGCCTTGGTTACGTCAATATAGAAACCGAACACCTTGTTATAGCGTATTTTCAGGCTGCGGATACCGAGTCTATCCCGTTCTTTGGCCTCAAGCTCGATGATCCAGTTTTTGCCGTCTTTTTCAGCATGTCGTAACTGGTCGAGTTCTTCGTGATAGCCTTCTCGAATCAGATTGCCGTCCTTGAGCGTTGCCGCTGGTTCATCGGCGATGGATTTTTCCAAAAGATCCAGCAGATCCGGTAAAAGGTCAATGTCCTGCTGCATCTGAACCAGCCAGTCATTCCTCGCTGATTTCAGAATTCCGGTCAACGACGGCAGTTTTGCTAATGAATGTACCAGCGCTTTCAAGTCGCGAGCATTGACAGTTGCCAGCGCGACCTTGCCGGTCAATCGTTCCAGGTCGTAAAGACCATTGAGGGTTTCACGAATTTCCTGTCTGAGCATGAATTGCTCTTTGAGGTCTGCGACAGCATTTTGACGCTGTTCGATATCATGGATATTCTGCAAAGGCTGTTCCAACCAACGCCTGAGCAGCCGACTGCCCATCGATGTGACGGTGCGATCGCAGGCCCAAAGCAGGCTGCCGCGGCGGTTATGGTCACGAATTGTTTCAGTTATTTCTAAATTCTTCCTGGCAATGGGATCGAGATTCATATATTCGTTCAAAGTATACGGTTCAACCGGCTTGAGATGGCTGGGTTTGACACGCTGGGTTTCTGTCAGATAGCAGATCATGGCGGCGGCGGCATGTGCCCAAAGCGGCGGTTGTTCTTGATCCTGAGGAACCACCTGATCGACAGATTGTTCTGAAAAATCTTCATCAGGACGTACTGACATCGCGATGTTATGTCTGTTATTGATGATTTCTGCAACCGGATGATCTTGCATTGCCTGGTTGCAGAGGATCTCTGAAGGGCTGAACCGGGCGATTTCATCCTGCAGTTTGTCCGAAGTCGCACCCACGATCAGATCTGTCGCTTCAAAAGCGCCTGTTGTCAAATCACAGGCCGCCAGACCAAAGTATCCATTAAAATTGTAAAGCGATAAAATGAAATTGTTGCGCTTCTCATCCAGCATGGCCGGATCGATAATGGTGCCCGGTGTAATGACGCGGATAACTTCCCTTTTCACTATTCCTTTAGCTTCAGCTGGATTTTCAGCTTGTTCACAAATGGCGACTTTATAGCCTCGACCAACCAGCCGGCTGATATAGGCGTCCGCAGCGTGATATGGCACGCCGCACATCGGCGCGCGTTCCGCCTGTCCGCAGTCACGGCCGGTCAGGGTAAGTTCGAGTTCACGGGATGCTGTTTCAGCGTCTTCAAAGAACATCTCATAGAAATCGCCGAGTCGAAAAAAGAGAATGCAATCAGGCCACTTGTTTTTCTGCGCAATGAACTGCTGCATCATGGGGGTCAGTTTGGTCTGATCTAAATCCTGCAGTTTGATGCTCATGTCACCAGCGACTCCATCTCGCCTTCAATGGAAAAAGTCTTAGCCTTGACCAGTTTAACCTTGGCAAAGCAACCTTCAAGTTTTTCGCCGTCTGGCTGGCCGTCTGCCCGCTTGAATTGATCCGGGAGCAGTTGTTCATCATAAATCCTGAAATTGATCAGCTTATTGCTCAGGGTTCTTCCGGTCATGATGTCGTCAGCGGTCTGGCTGGTGCCTTCAATCAGGATATCTTCAGTCGTGCCAACCAGTTGCTCGTTTGACTCGAGGCTGTGTCGGTTTTGCAGATCGACCAGTCTGCCGAACCTTTCGCGTACTGTATCTGGTGGAATCTGGTCATCCATTTCAGCAGCTGGGGTTCCGGACCGCTTAGAGTACTGGAATGTAAACGCGGCATCAAACTGAACCTTTTCCATGATGTCCAGTGTATCGGTAAAATCCTGTTCAGTTTCGCCGGGGAATCCGACAATCAGATCCGTAGTAATCGATATTTGAGGCATCAGCTGGCGGGCTTTTTCAACGATCTGCAGATACTGCTCACGGGTGTAGTGCCGATTCATTCGCTTGAGTATGCGATTGCTGCCGGATTGCAGCGGTAAATGCAGATGTTTTTCAATTTCGTCATGCTTGGCCATGGTCTCCAGGAGTTTATCCGAAATATCCTTGGGGTGCGATGTCATGAAGCGAATCCGCTGAAGACCGGTTTGGGTCGCGACCGCTGCCAAAAGGTCGGCGAAATCACGCGGCTGTTCGGCGGATGTGAGGTCGTTGCCGTAGGAATTGACATTTTGCCCCAAAAGCATGACTTCCCTGTAACCTGCTGGCGCCAATCCCCTGAGTTCATCCAAAATATCTCCAGGTTTGCGGCTGCGTTCCCGGCCGCGGGTATACGGCACAATACAGTAGGTGCAGAAATTGTTGCAACCGAACATGATCGAACAAAGCGCCCTGAACTTGCGCGCCCTGTGAATCGGAAGGCCTTCAACCAGGGTGTCTTCAGTTGTCACATCGTAGATTCGCCGCTTTTCAGTGATCTGGGTATATAGCAGCTCCGGGAGCCGGTAGATATCCTGGGGTCCAAAAACCAGGTCGACAAAGGAGAAACTTTGCTTGATCCTGTCAACATGCTCATCCTGTTTCATCATGCAGCCGCATACCGCAACAATCAGGTCAGGATTGTCGCGGCTCATATTCTTGACCATGCCAAGATTGCCAAACAGGCGATCATCGGCATTTTCACGTACGCTGCAAGTGTTGAAAATGATCAGGTCAGCTTCGCGAATCTGACCAGCAGCGATGTAGCCCATCATATCCAAAAGGCCGGAAATTCGTTCACTATCGTTTTCATTCAGCTGACATCCATAGGTCTGGATGTAATAGCGCCGGGCAAAACCCGTACTGCTGCGGTGATCCGCCTGGCAAACGCTGACCTGTTCCAAATAGGTCTGCTGGCGATCCATTTCACTTTTTGAGACTTTACGCATATTGTATTCAACCTTGCATCGTTATTGTCCTGGATTATCTCACTGCAGACGCTGTAGACAAGGCTGATCAAAAACCGATCAGACCTGGTCAGCAATCTTCAGAAGCAGTTCCTTGGAACCTTCCCAGCCCTGGCAGGGATCGGTGATCGATTGTCCATAGACACCGCCGCCGACCTTCTGGCAGCCATCCACTAGATAGCTTTCAATCATGAACCCTTTGACCAGACTACGGATTTCAGGCGATATCCTGCGGGAGTGCATTACTTCAAGTGCGATTCTTGGCTGTTCGCTGAACACCTTGCCAGAATTGGCATGATTGGTATCAATAATGCAGGCAGGATTCGACAAGTCTCTGGTCTGATACAGCTGCCAGAGCAGTTTCAGGTCTTCATAATGGTAGTTGGGAATGCTCTGTCCATATTTGTTGACGGATCCACGCAAAACGGTGTGCGCGAGTGGATTGCCGGTTGTCTGCACCGCCCAGCTCTGAAAGCTGAAAACATGACCAAGCTGCGCTGCCTGGACACTGTTGAGCATGACGGAAAAGTCACCGCTGGTGGGATTCTTTAGACCAACAGCAACATCGACACCACTCACTGCCAGCCGATGCTGCTGGTTTTCAACCGATCTGGCGCCAACCGCGATATAACTGAGAATATCGTCAAGGTATGTCAGATTTTCCGGATACAACATCTCATCTGCTGGCGTCAAGCCGGAGACTGTGAAAGCTTTAAGATGCATCTTACGCAATGCAACCAGGCCGCCGACCATATCAGGAGCCTTCTCGGGATCCGGCTGATGCAAGATGCCCTTGTAGCCTTCTCCGGTTGTCCGAGGCTTATTGGTATAAATCCTAGGAATCAGGACCAGCTTGTCGCTGACCTCCTTTTGCAATTCGCCAAGGCGTTCGACATATTCGCAAACGGCATCCTCATGGTCTGCCGAGCAAGGGCCGATGATCATGATCAGCTTATCGGACTCGCCTTTAATAACAGCTGAAACCATCTGGTCTCTTTCAGCCTTTAACGTCTTCAGTTCTTCTGTCAGGGGATATTTTTCCAAAATCTCTCCAGACGTTGGAATCTTTGTCAGATATTCAAAACTCATCCTGAAACCTCATCCTATGTATTGGTTTTGCCATTATAACACTAATTTAGAGCGCTTTCCATCTGATCCGACCAGATGAACAATGTCCTTCAAACCTGGATTTTTTTTGAACATGCGCGCGATTGCCCTGGTAATTCCGGAAGTCGCCAAAACCAGAATACCGGCAGTTTCAGCCGTATCGCAAACCGCCAGGATCATCAGGATATTCAGCCTTGAATCCAGCTCGTTTCGACGCAGCATCTCACGCAGTTCAGAAAATCCATGTACGGTGCCAAGTCCCAGAAAGCGACTGATCTTGGCATCGGACAGCTTTCTGACCAGATTAGTCCTGGCAAACAAAATCGCATTCAACTGCTCATGGGGATACTGGCAGACAACCTGATCTGTCTCAATCAAAATATCGTTTTCGGTCACAAACAGTGTGGCTTCAGCCTGTGCATCGATCGCCAGACCACCCAGGTTGCAGACATGAAGGCCTATCGACGCGCCCAGCCGTCTGCAGCGTTTGCGGATCCGGTAGCGTCTGACCTGCTCGGCGACGACCATGCCGGTCAAACCAGCTAAGCTGAGCGCCGTCAGAGCCTGCGCACTCCAGAACGGCATCGCGCCCATCAGGGCCAGCAGCCAGCTGGCGATTATGATCATCAAAAGAATCAATGCCATGTCTGCCTCCCCTATCCGTTATTGACCGCTGATCGCCAGTCTGTCTACTTGAAGCGACGGCGACCCAACCTGGCCGCTGCCACCTGGCAGACCGAACCACAAGTCATTTCCAACATCAATCACGTTGCTGAGCAGCTGGTAGATATTGCCGGCCATGGTGATCTGCTCAACCGGTCGGTCAATGTGTCCTTTTTCAACCCAAAAACCTTCGACAGATAATGAGAAGTCGCCGGATGTCAGGTTGCAGCCTGAATGCAGTCCCTGCAGATCTGTAATCAGCAAGCCTGAATCCATGGTTTTAATCAGACTGTCCCTGGATTTTTGACCGGGCTGGATAACCGTATTGGTTGAGCTGATCGCAACCGGTGACTTAAATGAAGCTTTGAAACCATTGCCGGTCGAATCAGTCTGACTCCTGGCCGCCGTCTTTTGATTGTGCAGCATGCCTGTCATCTGGCCTTTTTCAATCAGGGATGTTTTCCGGCATACAACGCCTTCACTGTCAAACAGCGGATGATAGAAACTGTCAAGAACAAATGGATCATCCAGAATCGAAACCACTGGTGACGCGATGATCTTGCCGAGTTTATCCCCTAACAGTGAGAACCCTTTTTGGATGTTGTCTGCATAGAAGATCGGTACAAATGTCCTGATCAGGTCAACCGCTGCGCGATTTTCGATGACCACAGGATAATTGCCGCTTGGGACCGGCTTCGCTCCCAGGTGGGACACTGCGATTTGAGCGGCCAGCTGACCTTGCTGTCTGGCATTCAACTGATTCAGGTCACGTCCCTGCCAAATTGATGACCCTTGCTTGAGCGAGTCTTTCTCCTGAGCCCTGGCCATGGCAAAAGTTACCAGCAGATTGCTTTTCTGCCGAACCTTGAGCCCCAGCGTATTGGCAAGCAAGCGCTCGCCCTCTGAGTATTCGGCCAGCGCGTATTCCATGCCCTTGATTCTTGGGTCGGCCTCAAGTCCGCCGCTTTCGATCGTTCTGGCTGCGCTGATCAGCTCAGGTGCAGAAACCGCTGCCAGCTGATCAGAAAACGTATCCGCAGTGCCGATCGCTTCACCGGCAAATAGATATTCCTTTTCCTGATCGGACAGTATCCGGGCATTTTCAGTGGCTTCCCGGAACAAAAACATAAGCACATCGGGATCGGCGATCTCGCTATAGGCATAACCCATCTTATGATCCTTCATCCCGCGAAAGCTCAGGCCCAGGGTACGGCTGTTCTCAAAATGTGATATTTCGTGCTTGAATACACGAACCTCAAGGCTTCGTCCGGTCACCAAATAACATTCTGCCTGGCAAAAGCCGTCCTTGATCGCCATGTCCAATGCCCTGTCCAAAAAGTCTTGTTCATTCATCGAGCTGCCCTCCCGCCGACCAGCAGATCGCTGACCCTGATCATGGGCTGCCCGACGTTCGCCTGGATCTGCCCGCTGATTGATCCGCACATGCCCTGCGCCAGGGCAAGATTGCTGCCGACCTGATCGATTTTCATCAGCACCTCACTGCCTTTGCCGATCAGGGTGGCTCCGCGAACCGGCCGGTCAATTTGGCCGTCCTTGATCAGATACCCCTCCAGTATGCTGAAGTTGAATTCGCCGCTGGCCGTATCAACCGACCCGCCGCCCATGTGCTTGGCATATAAGCCATACGGCGTCTGACGTATTATGGCTTTTGGCGAAGTCGTACCTGCATCGATGAATGTATTGCTCATCCTTGAAGTTGGTGCGTAACGGTAGGACTGGCGTCGGGCTGATCCCGTCGCTGACAATCCCAGTTTGCTGCCGTTGTGGCGATCGACCAGGTAACCTTTGAGTATGCCGTTTTCGATCAGGACATTGCGTCGACCTATCTCCCCTTCATCGTCGATATCCAGGGATCCCCATTCATTGGGCAAGGTCGCATCATCGATTGCGGTCACCAGATGGCTGGCAACTTGCTGGCCGAGCTTGCCTTCAAAAACAGAGGCATTTCGGGCCAACGCAGTGGCTTCAAGGCCATGGCCGCAAGCTTCATGAAAGATGACGCCGCCAAAGCCATTGTCAATGACAACCGGCATCGTGCCTGAAGGGCACAGATCGGCATCCAGCATGGTGACCGCCATACGGGCGGCATCGCGGGCAATGTCTTCAACCGGCAGATCCCGGAAAAACTCATAGCCGCGGCGTGCGCCGGGTGCGAAGTGACCGGTTTGTTTTTCATGCTCGCTGGAAGCAACCGCTTCGACTGAAAAGCGGCTGTAGATCCGTTCGGTTTCGATCATCTGGCCGTCTGAGTTGGCGATCAAGATATTGGTTTCCTGTTCGCCAAGGCTTAAACGGGCCTGGCTGATTCTAGAATCATAGGCAAAAGCGCTGTTGCTGGCCAGCCGCAGACGGGCGGCCTTGTCAGATTTGCTGACCGATAGCGGTTTGAGAACGACTGGATGACTGGATAATGCTTTCTGGTTATGAAGCTTCAAAGCTTTCGCCGAAGCCTGGCCTTCCAAGGCGCTGACCGCATCGTTCATCAGGGCGATCAGGCTGCCTTCATCCAGGTTGTTGCTGATATTATAAAGACATTGTCCGCCTTTCAATAGCCGAATGCCAATTCCGTGATCAATCCCTGACACTGCTTTTTCGAGTTCGCCGTTGACCATCATGATCTGGTTGCGACCCGTCTTTTCGACAAAGAGTTCAGCAAAATCAGCACCGCCATCGATTGCCATTTGCAACAGATTTTGGGCCAGTGTCTTGTTCAGCATTCAAACACACTCCATCCATAATTCATATTGAATATCTTTATTTATATTATCATACCGTGGTGTGAAAACCCTAAAAGTTGAACAGATTAAAAGGTTTAACGTGAGGAAGCTCAATTTCAAATGCCATGGCCTTGCCGCTGGTCGGATGTTGAAAAGCCAACTGGTTTGATATCAGAGCAATCTGGTGCCATCCGCCCCGTTGGGTAAAGGCCGGGTTATATTTTGTGTCCCCCCAGATCGGCCAGCCGGCATGCGACAGCTGCACCCTGATCTGATGATGCCGACCCGTCTCCAAATGAATAGTCAACAGCGAGAGTGCCTGCCCATCCGGGGTCTGGACAGATTGAACCGTTTCGTATGCAAGTTTGGCGCGTTTGGCTCGAGGACTTTGGGGCGACACGCGCGAACAATTTGTCCGACCATCTCGAACCAGCAGATCGTCCAATTCGCCGCAAGGCTCAGGGCTGCCGCAAACGACTGCTGTATAGTTTTTTTGCACGAGACGGCGCTGGATCATGTCGGTCAAGGTGCTTTGGGTTCTGGCATTGAGCGCGAGGATCAGAAGCCCCGCCACCGGGCGGTCCAGGCGATGCACCGCCAACAGATCCCCAAGATCCAGCTGTTCGGCGACAAGGCTCAACAGGTCCCGATCCCCTGTCTTGTCCGGCTGGGTCGGCATGCCGGCCGGCTTATAGACGACAAGATAATCCTGATCCTGGTAAAGGACTTGAATAGTATATGCATTCTGTTCAGGCTGCATACATCAATCCAACGACAAAGCGCACCAGCCGGAGCGGCAGTAGCCGAACTGCCAGGCTGAAAGCTTTGTAAACCAAACCAAGATTCAAAAGGAGCGGCGGCCGCCGCCGAAAGATGCGGCTGGCGATCACGCGTGCAGCCACCTCGGTCGTCATACCGTTTTGCTCATCCCTGGCCATCCGCTCAATCGACCTGCCGCAGCGATCCGCGTAAACTGATTTCAACGACCGATCGGTCACTTCTCTGGATGTCGTAAACCCGGTGCGGGTATCTCCAGGTTGAACAACCATGCAGCGGACGCCAAAAGGCTTGATTTCGTTCGCCAATGCCAGTGTCAGCGCAGAAACCGCGGCTTTGCTGGCTGAGTAATAAGCCTGAAAAGGAATAGGTATCTGGCCGGCCACCGATCCGATATTGACGATCAGCCCGAATTTCTGATTCCGCATTTGCTCCAGAACGGCCGGCAGCAGTCTGATTGATCCGAAAAAGTTGGTTTCCATCTGACCTCTGGCTTGATCAATACTGGTGTCCTCAACCGCGCCGGCAATTCCGAATCCGGCGGATTGAACCAACAGATCCAAGCGTCCTTCCTCGGCGATGATCTGCTGGGCGACCTGCTCGCAGGACAGCTGGTCATTGACATCCAGTCTCAGAGTATGCAGGTTACCACCATCCGGATGACGCGTATTCTCAAGTCGTCTGGCAGCGGCATACACCGTAACGCCTTGTTTTGCCAGATTTTCAGCCAGCGCCTGCCCGATGCCGGAGCTGGCGCCGGTGACCAGAGCAACCTTGATTTGACCGTTTCGTTTCATCAATCATCCTCCTCGATCAGCCTGTATTGTTTCAGTTCCTGCCGAAAAAGCTTGGCATCCGGCAAGTGCCGGAGCAGTTTTTGCCAGAACAAAGCACTGTGGTCCATCTGCTCCAGGTGAACCAGTTCATGCAGCATGACATAGTCGATCAGATGTCCGGGCAGGCCCGCCAGCCGGCTATTGAGCGAAATGCTGCCGCGGCTGCTGCAGCTGCCCCATCGGCTTTTCAGGTCCCGGACCAGAATCCTCGACGGCTTTTGCAGCTGATGCTGGTCTGCAAGCCGGATCAGGTGGTTGTTGAGCATGCATCGAACCTTCTTGCGGTCTGCTTGTGCAATCGGTCGAACGAGAATATACCTAGACATCTCAGATCGCTTTCGCGTTATCCAGCCGCTGCTTTTGATCAGGAACTGTTCAACCTGCTTTGTTGAAACGTGTTTTGGACAGCGTACCTCAATGGATCCGTCTTCCAGCAGCATCAGTGACATGGTCTTTCGACGGGAGCGGACCAGGCGATATTGGGTTAAATACTCAGGTTTTGTTGGCATAACCTTTGTCCTGGCACAGCAACGCGCGATCACGGTTTTTGCCACCCATTTCGATCTGCTGTCGGATAAAGTCAGGATGAGATTTCAAAAAGTCTTTCATAAAGGCTATGGGGTCTTCGGTAAATCTCATAATCATGTCGTACTGGCCCTGGCTGATCAGACCTTGCGTTTTGGCATGGTCAAACAGGGTCTGGTCGATTTTGGTCAGGGCTACCAGTTCAGTTCCCAGGTCAGACAATACTTCACGCCCGCCCTGATCACGGTCGACAACCGCCATGGTTTTCGGCATGCTTGCGCCGCTTTGTCTGACCGCTGGAATCCATGCCCGTTCATAGCTGGATGCCTGCGTGACCAGATCAGCGACATGGTAAGCAGTCTGGCCTTCAAATTCACCGGCTTCAACGGGTCTTGTTTGATCCAGTCCCGCTTCACTGATCAAACAGCGGCCGTCTTTCATGATGCTCATATGCGGCTTGTCAAGCAGGATAGCCGGCTGAATGGAAAAAAAGAAGTCACGGCGTTCGCCGCCGGAAATAAAATCAAAATTATCCCTGGCCATTT
Organism: uncultured Saccharofermentans sp.; assembly: GCA_963675845.1. Classification (GTDB taxonomy): domain Bacteria; phylum Bacillota; class Clostridia; order Saccharofermentanales; family UBA5734; genus UBA8949. The sequence continues at coordinate 2,484,281 of OY776634.1, forward strand.
CTCGGACGATGATATCACACAGCTCGCGATAGATTCTGTTCTCTTGATATTGCTGTTGACATGCTTGTGCAAGTTTTTGCGGCATGGTCAGCGGTTCTTTTGAACAAGTCTCGATCAGTGTAAGCATCCGGTTGGCGGAATCTTCTGATCCAAACAGGAAATGTGTATTAATGTAATAAGGCCCCAACGTACCGGAGGTGTACCAGAACGGCTGATCTGGCTGACAGACCCGAAGTGCTTCGGTTTCAAATAGCCAATTGGTGATGCTTTCTGTAGTCGACATAAATGATACCTCTCATCTATCTGTTTTAAATCAAATTCAGGTCCATAATTCAAGGGATCCAATATAATCAGTAATTGTTTCGACGCGATCCTCGTTTGCGATGGTCATCAAATTGTCAATGATGTCCTGACATGCTGTCGGCATGACTAAGTTGGCTGTACCCACCTGGACGGCTGAAGCGCCAGCAATCAGAAATTCGATGACATCTTCAGCACACAGTATGCCGCCCACACCAACGATTGGGATGTCCACGACTTTGTAAACCTCAGAGACCATTCGGATCGCCACGGGTTTAATCGCCGGTCCGGACAATCCCCCGGTGTTGTTGCGCAGGATCGGCCGTCTGCTTTTGCGGTCGATCACCATGCCCATCAGGGTATTGATCAAAACAACCGCATCCGCACCGCCGGCCTGGGCAGCCAAAGCCATATCCCCGATTGATGTGACATTGGGCGTTAGCTTTGCCCAGATGGGTTTGTCCGTCAGTTTTCTAGCCTGCGCGACCAGATGTTCGATCAATTTGGCGTTGCTACCGATCAGCATGCAGCCTTCCTTGACATTAGGGCAAGACAAATTCAGTTCGATCACATCGACATCGGTTGAATTCAGCCGATTAACCATCTCCAGATATTCATCATCGGAATGTCCGGCGATATTGGCGATAACCTTGCAGCCCAGCGTGCGCATAAACGGGAGTTCTTCACGGATAAATGCGTCCATGCCGGGGTTCTGGAGTCCCACACTGTTCAGCATACCCGCATCAGTTTCAGCGACTCTAGGCGGGGGATTGCCCAATCTGGGCAGTAGCGTCAAGCCTTTCGAGCTGATACCGCCCAATCTGGACAAATCCTGAAACTGGGCCATTTCCCGGCCAAAACCAAAGGTTCCGGATGCTGCGATCACAGGGTTCTCAAAATCGACCGTACCCACGCGAGTGCCCAGCTTTACCATTCAACCACCTCCGCCGCAAAAACCGGACCTTCGACACAGCAGCGCTGATGGCTGTATCCTTCTTTTGAATCATCCTTAATCTTGCAGACGCAGACCAGACAGACACCAATGCCACAGGCCATGCGTTCTTCCAGCGAAACCTGACAAGGCAATTGATGCTGCCTGGCGATGTCGGCAACAGTCTTCATCATGATCTTGGGACCGCAGGTCAAAATGGCCGTCCGTCGGCCTGGACGGATATCCTCCAGAAGCTGTTCCAGAGCCTGGCCGGCGTGGCCAGGAATGTCAAGGTCGCCGGCGTCAGATGAAAACAGGGACGGACAGGACAACGCTCGATAGTCCTCGCCGATCACCTGATCTGCCGCCGAACGATAGCCGCAGACAGCGATGCTTTCGATACCAAGTTCCAGACACTTCTTCTGGACGAAATACAGCGGGAATACGCCGGTTCCACCGCCGACTGTGATCACGCGATCCAAACCGTCGAGATCGAAACCGTGACCGAGCGGACCCACGAGATCCAGATTCGTACCGGCAGCCTGACGACACAGCCATGCCGTCCCCTCCCCCTGAAGGCGGATGCCGACCTGGATAGTTCCGGTGGCCGGATCGGCATCCATGATGCCGAACGGTCGTTTTAAGAATTTGTTGGATGATAAATTGACGAACTGGCCAGGCTTCGCGGCAACAGCGACATCCGGCGCGTCCAGTGTCAGAACACAGGCCAGACCGCCTTGCCTGCGGTTGTCGATAATGGTCACGTGGTGCTCAATTGTCTTGATATCCTGCTTGCTCATTTCTTCAGCATCTCGTTTTGCAGCGGCATCTCATTTTCCGGCAGTGTACGATGACGCGTTTCCTTGACGATTTTAGCAAACGTCCTGATTTCATAGGGTTTGAGGTCAGCCGGACGAAGGCCCTTTTCCATACATTCTGTCACGGCGACCAGCGTGTCCAGGGATGTAATGGTCGCGATGCCGTGCTCAATCGCATGGCGCCTCAGGACAAATCCATTGTTGACGATGCCGGAATTACCGGGACTTTCGGTGTTGATCAGCATCTTGACCTTGCCGGATACAATCATGTCGATGACATTCGGGCTGCCCTCTTCCATCTTGCGAGCCAGACTGCAGGGAATGCCGTAGCGAATGAGGTAATTGGCTGTTCCGCCGGTGCCGTAGAGATCGTAGCCAAGCTGGACCAGACGGTCTGCCAGCGGGACAAGGTCAGCCTTGTCACTGTCTCGAACCGTCACCAGAATACCGCTGCCCTTCGGCGGAAATTTGAACCCGGATGCGAGGATGGCTTTGTACATGGCTTCGCTGTACTGGGTCGAGAGCCCCAGCACTTCACCGGTACTCTTCATTTCCGGACCGAGACTGGTATCGACGTCGTGAAGCTTTTCAAACGAGAACACCGGTGACTTGATCGCATAAACTGATGGGTATCGGGCGTATAGGCCAGTTCCAAATTTGAAATCTGTCAGTTTGGAACCCATCATGACCTGGGTTGCCAGGTTAACGATCGGGATACCCGTCACTTTACTAATATACGGCACGGTACGGGAAGATCGCGGGTTGACTTCAATGACGTAGACCTCGTCATTGAACAGGATGAACTGGATGTTGATCAGGCCGATGACATTCAGGGAACGGGCAAGCTTCTCGGTATAGTCGACCAGGATGTCGCGGATCCGTTCACTGATATAGGCCGGGAAAATCGAGATGGAGTCACCGGAATGGACACCGGCGCGTTCGAGATGCTCCATGATGCCTGGAATCAGGATATTCTCGCCATCCGATACCGCATCGACTTCAAGCTCCACACCCATCAGATATTTGTCGACAAGAATCGGGTGTTCCTGTTCTACCAGGTTGATGATCCGCATGTATTCGGTCATTTCCAGGTCGCTGTAGACGATGGCCATGCCCTGTCCGCCCAGAACATAGGACGGCCGGACCAGCACAGGGTATCCCAGGTTCTTGGCCGCCTGCAGCGCCTGCTCAGTCGTGAAGACAGTCGTGCCTTCAGGACGCTTGATGCCGCAGTCTTCAAGAATGGCATCAAATCGCTGGCGATCCTCGGCGGCGTCAACCATATCAGCCGACGTACCAAAGATCGGCAGGCCCATGTCCGAGATTGCCTTGATCAGCTTGATCGCCGTCTGTCCGCCGAACTGGCAGATCGCGCCTTCAGGTTTCTCGTTTTCAATAATGGCCCGGACATCATCGATGGTCAGCGGTTCAAAATAGAGCCGGTCGGATGTATCGAAGTCGGTTGAAACCGTTTCAGGGTTGTTGTTGGCGATGATCGCTTCATAGCCCAGGTCGCGCAGCGCCCAGACCGAATGAACCGAACAATAGTCGAACTCAATGCCCTGGCCGATCCGGATCGGTCCGGATCCCAGGACGAGGACTTTCTTGCGATCGGTCGGGCTGGCTTCATTCGACCGGTCGAATGTGGAGTAGAAATACGGCGTAACCGCATCGTATTCACCGGCGCAGGTATCAACCATCTTGTAGGTGTGAATCAAGCCCGCATCTTTCCTGGCATCGCGGATCTTGTCAACCGGAAGCCGGCTGAGCCGCGCGATGTAAACATCGGTGAAACCCTGGCGGACCGCCTTGGCCAGCAGGGCGTCATCGATTTGAATCATGTCGGTCAAGGCCTCTTCCGTTTCAACCAGTTTCTTGATCTTTTTCAGGAAGAACTTGTCGACCATGGTTTTTTCATACATCTCATCGATGCCAAAACCGCGGCGAAGGCCTTCAGCCAGGGCAAACAGGCGCACGTCATCAGCCTTGATGATTCTCGGCCACAACTCATCGTCCGTCATCTCGGTGAAGATAGCCATCTTCAGGCCCATCTGGTTGATTTCCAGTGAACGGATTGCCTTCATCAGGGAGGCTTCAAAAGTCATGTCGATCGACATGACTTCGCCGGTCGCCTTCATCTGCGTGCCCAGCGTACGTCGGGCCGAGACGAATTTGTCAAATGGCCATTTGGGGATCTTGGTGACAATGTAGTCAATAGCCGGCTCGAAGCACGCGGAGGTTGTCCCGGTTACTTCATTGGGAATCTCATCCAGCGTGAAACCGGCCGCAATCCGGGTTGCGACCTTGGCGATAGGATAACCAGTCGCTTTTGAAGCCAGTGCCGAAGATCTCGACAAGCGCGGATTGACCTCGATAATCGCATACTCTTCCGAGGTCGGATGCTGTGCCAGCTGGACGTTGCAGCCGCCGACGATGCCGAGCTCCTCGACAATTTTCAAAGACGACGTGCGAAGTTTCTGGTATTCGAGATCCGTCAGGGTCTGGGCCGGCGCGACGACAATCGAGTCACCGGTATGGACACCAACCGGATCGAGATTTTCCATGGAGCAGATGGTTATTTTATTGCCCTTGGCGTCACGGACCGCTTCAAACTCGATTTCCTTCCAGCCCGCAATGCTTCGTTCAATCAGGACCTGGTGAACGCGGCTGGCAGCCAGGCCGCTGGCCGCAATCTCCCGCAGGCTCTTTTCGTCATCTGCGATACCGCCGCCGGTGCCGCCCAGGGTAAATGCCGGGCGAACAATAACCGGATAGCCAACGTCTTCGGCCAATACAAGGCACTGTTCAATGGTGTCTGCTGTACCGGACGGGATACAGGGTTCGTTGATTCGCATCATGGCGGCCCGAAATTCTTGCCGGTCTTCACCCATCTTGATGCCGGAAGCAGGCGTGCCCATCAGGACAATGCCATGCTCGTCCAGAAATCCGCTTTCCGACAATTCCATGGCAAAGTTCAGACCTGTCTGTCCACCCAGCGTACCCAGCAGCCCTTCAACTTTCTCTTCAAGCAGCAGGCGCTTGATCACGTCAATATTCAGCGGTTCAAGATACACCTTGTCGGCCATCTCGGTATCAGTCATGATCGTCGCGGGATTGCTGTTGACCAGCACGACTTCAAAGCCCTCATCTTTCAGGGCGCGGCAGGCTTGCGTGCCCGCGTAGTCGAACTCAGCGGCCTGGCCGATGATAATCGGTCCAGAACCGATGACCATTACTTTCTTGATATCGCTTCTCTTTGGCATTTTACACTCCTTATCACCTGTTATAAGGTGCATACACAATATTGCATATATATTCACTATTAATCATATTTATGCATTTCTAGTATTATACAATAGGACGTCCGGCTTTTTCAAGCGCCTGTCGCAGGTCGGCTTTCATCCGCAAGGCTTCTAAACGGATGGCCTTTTCGAATTCCTCATGCGGCAAGTTGTGGCGTTTCCAGGCCAGCATCAAGCTTCGTGAAGCATTGACAATCGCGCCATAGCCGTCTGATCCAAAATTGTTGACAGTATCCGCGGCAGACCCGCCCTGAGCACCATAGCCCGGTACCAATATGAGGGACTTGGGCATTCGCTTACGCAGACTGGACGCCTGCAGCGGCCAGGTTGCCCCGACCACGGCGCCGACTGAAGAATAGCCGCACTCGCCGACCAGCTGCTCGCCCCACTCGCTGACTTTATCAGCCATCGCCTCATATACATGGCGGCCGTCACGGAGGATCAGGTCCTGCAGATCGCCTGCGGATGGGTTTGAGGTTCTGACAAGGATGAAAATGCCTTTGCCCAGATCTGAGCAGCGATTGATAAACGGCTGAATGCCATCAATGCCCAGATAGGCGTTGACTGTCAGGGCATCGGCGTCGAACATGGCCTGTTGGCGGTCAGCAGTAATTTCTGTCTGGCCCAGCCAGGCATCGGCATAGGCATCCGCCGTACTGCCAATATCGTTTCTCTTACCGTCAGCAATAACCAGCATTCCGGCCGCGTGGGCATAAGCTATGGTCTTTTGCAGGGCTTTCAGCCCGTGGACACCATACTTCTCATAGTAGGCCAATTGCGGTTTGACAGCCGGAATGGTTTCGGCCACACTGTCGATCAATCGCTTGTTGAACTCAAACAAGGCAAGTCCAGCTGCCTCCCCTGAATCTTCAGTTTCGGCCAAACAGCGGTTGAGAATACTGTCGGGAATATAGTCGAGCAGCGGATCCAGGCCTAAGACTGTCGGATTGCCGGTCTCTTGAATGCGCTGTTTCAGCCGGTCTGCAAAATTATTCATATTGTATGCCCCCTTCAAGAATCGTCATTTGAACCTGCCCAAACAGTTTCCAGCCATGATAGGGCGTGTTACGGGCTTTGGAAAGCATGGACGCTCGATCAAAGGCAAATTCTGTTTCCAGATCGACCAGGGTCACATCTGCCGGATGTCCCGCTTGGAGTGTGCCCAACTCAGGCGCGAGCAAGCCGGCGGGAGCGGTGGTCATTTTGCCGAGCCACTCCATCATCGAAAGGCGCCCTGTCCTGACAAGATGAGTATATCCCAGCGCCAAAGCGGTTTCCAGTCCCACGATGCCGTTGTTGGCCAGGCCGAACTCCAATTCCTTCTCATCCGAATGATGCGGTGCGTGATCAGTCGCGATGATGTCGATGGTCCCGTCCTTCAGGCCCTCGATAATCGCTTCAAGATCGTCCTGGGTTCGAAGCGGCGGGTTCATTTTGGCCATGGTATTGAAGTTGTCGCAGGCCTGCTCAGTCAGTGTAAAGTAGTGCGGGCAGGTTTCGGCGGAGACTCTGACGCCTCGCCGTTTGGCTTGACGGACGGTTTCGACTGACGACCTGGCGCTGATGTGAGCGATGTGAATCGGCAGGTTGAAATATTCTGCCAGCAGGCAGTCCCTGGCAACCATGATCGATTCCGCCGTGGTTGGTATTCCGCGAAGTCCCAGCCGTGTTGACCAGGCACCTTCATTCATGTCGCCGTTTTGAGCCAGGGACATGTCTTCGCAATGCGAGATGACCGGGATATTGAACTGGCTGGCATACAGCATAGCCTTGCTCATCAGGTCGGAACTTTCAATCGGGTGTCCGTCATCCGAGATTGCGCAAATCCCAGCCTGAGCCATCAGTCCGATTTCCGCCAGTTCCTTGCCATTCTGACCTTTGCTGGCCGCGCCAATCGGCAAAACCCTGGCAAAACCCTCCTGGCGGCTTTTTTCAATGACATAGCTGACCAGCGCGGCGTTATCGATGACCGGCTGTGTATTGGGCATACAGGCAACAGTTGTGAATCCGCCGTGTGCTGCCGCCCGTGTGCCGCTGACAATATCTTCACGATACTCAAACCCGGGTTCACGCAAATGGCAATGGGCATCGATCAGACCGGGGAAAACAGCCAATCCTGAAGCGTCAATTTCGCGATCCGGCTGGCCGGACAACTGATCAACAAACCTGCCGTCTTCGATCATCAGATCGCGTATGCCTTCGAAACCGGTGGACGGATCGTAGACGGTGCCGCCGGAAATCAAGATTTTCATCAACCATTCCTCCTTGAAATCAACAGGTACATAATCGCCATGCGCACAGCAACTCCGTTGGTCACCTGCTCGTTGATGACCGACTGCGGGCTATCATAGACCATGGTCGGCATTTCAACGCCATGGTTGCAGGGACCTGGATGCATGATGATCGCATCCGGCTTGGCCAGCGCGATCGTCTTGGAATCCAAACCGAACAGGCCGGCATATTCGCTGATCGACGGGAACAAAGCTTTTTGCATGCGCTCAAGCTGGATGCGCAGCGCCATGACGACATCCGCGCCCCGAACAGCGTCTTGTACAGTGGGACAGATAATCGCCCCATCCTGTTCAATTCCGATCGGCATCATGGTCGGCGGCGCCGCCAGCCGGACTTTCGCGCCCATTTTAGTCAAGGCCAGCACGTTGCTTCGAGCAACCCGGCTGTGTGAGATGTCACCGGTGATGGCAACTTCAAGCCCTTCAAGGCCGCCCTTCTTCTCACGCATGGTATAGAGATCCAGCAAAGCCTGGGTCGGATGTTCATTCATGCCGTCTCCGGCATTGATGACTGACGACATGACCTTGGGCGCGATCAGGTGAGGGGCGCCGGACTGGCCATGGCGCATGATGATGATGTCAGATGCCATCTGGTCGATCGTACGCGCCGTATCAATCAAGCTCTCGCCTTTGCTGACTGAACTGCCGGATGCCGAGATATTGGCTGAAGATGCGCCCATGTACTTGGCCGCCATCTCGAAGGACAGGCGCGTCCGGGTGCTGTTCTCATAAAAGAGCGTAATCACCGATTTGCCCTGGAGATGCGCGGTTTTCTTGTTCTTGGCAGACAGAACCATCTTCATGGTTTCCGCCGTATCCAGAATCAACGCGATTTCATCAGGAGACAACTGGCGTATGCCGAGTAGATCCTTGTTGACTAGCTGCATATTGCTTCCCTTCCCTTATTTATCGTCCAGGACAACCAGGTCCTGACCGTCGATTTCCGAAATCATGACGTGGACAATCTCACTTGAAGAGGTCGGAACGTTTTTGCCGATGAAATCAGCCCGAAACGGCAATTCACGATGGCCGCGGTCAATCAGGATCGCCAGCTGGATCATCTGGGGGCGCCCGAAGTCAAACAAGGCGTCGATTGCTGCCCGACAAGTCCTGCCGGTATACAATACATCGTCGACCAGCACGATCTTCTTGCCGGAGATCGCAAACGGTAGCGACGTGCCGTTGATGACCGGATGCTCCGAGAGCATGCTCAAATCGTCCCGGTAAAAGGTGATGTCCAGAATGCCGACTTCCGGCCGGTGACCTTCGATCTGGGAAATCTTGTCAGCGATGCGGTTCGCCATGGGCACGCCACGCCGCTGGATGCCAACCAGATACAGGTCATCGACACCCTTGTTGCGCTCGATGATCTCATGGGCAATCCGGGTCAGCGCCCGGTCCATCATTGTCTGGTCCATCAGGATGGCTTTGGGATCCATAGACTTGTCCTCCCTCGATTCAAGGCATTAAAAAAGCTCTTCGCCTGAAGGCGAAAAGCAGGACAAACCACACACGTCAAAATGGGTATACATGTCCCAAAGACGTAGAATTATTGTCACCCTTTCAGCCTCACAGGACTAATTAAAAGGTTTGTTGCAAACAGCATAACCTAATCGTTGACAGATTGCAACAAGATTGCTAAGATTTACCGTGCAAGCAAATTCCAGCGGGGATATGGCGGAATTGGCAGACGCAACAGACTCAAAATCTGTCGATTGAAAGATCATAAGGGTTCAAGTCCCTTTATCCCCACCACCTAAAACCCCTGAGGCTCTAAGGTCTCAGGGGTTTTTACATGCTCTGCACCGCACTTTGCACCGCACTTTTAATATTTTGAGATCACCGCTCGTATCCCGTTCACGATCTCATTGATTTCGGTCTTTTTGGCAGCCACTTGCTTCCCTAGGCTGATGTTAATCACTTTCACTTCAGCTAAATCCTTTTGGTCGACCTCCATCTTCGTTTTGAGCTCATCGTATACCGACTTGGAAACCATAGAATCGCATACCGCATTCATCAGAATCGACATGTCCGCATCGGTCACGATATTGTTATCGCCATTGATTCCAAACCGCTTCAGTAAAATTGCCGATTCCGCCGATATAGAGCAGTATGATCAAAAGGCCAAGTCTAATCACATGACATTTTCACATTGTATTTCTCCTTCAGCAGTTAGCACAGGAATCTTAGACAACATTCTTTTCGACTGGATCAATTTCTTGACCGCTTCAGCTCATCCGTTCAACAGATTGTCGTCTGAAAATGTTTCTTGCGCAAAGCGATTTGACGGCGATGGCGCTGTCCATCAGAATTTTAGCTGTCATTGGTGAAAAATATCGATCATCCAAACGAGGACCGGTCTGGCTACCGATATAATCCAACAGATTTCCTTTAAAACAAACACAGTCTCCCAGCAGGTCGACCAGGTCGTCCGGCTTGTAGCGATGCAGCGGATTAGTCACCTGGCGGTTGATGCCACGTAGAATATACATGACAAACTCAATGCAGGAAAAGGCCTTGTAGGTGCTGAACCCTTTGGATAATGGGTATGTCAGCACAGAAAACAGATTGTACAGGTATTCATCATCCGCCTGGATCTGAGCGATCTCGTTTTGAACCCATTGGTATTGTTCCAAGGTCACATCAAGCTCAAACAACACGACATCGACATGGTCAACTTTTCCCAACGTGTATCTGTCGATGGATTCATTGACGAGCCGCGCAAGAAAAACCGCGTTATGCTGAGGCCTGGCAAAGGCATAGAGCTGATTCAACCCGGCGTCGGTCGCGATTGCGGCATGGTTGAAATTGAGCTTGCCGAACTTTCGGGTCAGGCGGGCAAAATTTGTATGTGTTTTAGACAGCAAAACATATATTTTCTGAGTAGAAGTCATCATTCACCTATTTCGATTCAGATAGTGTATATTTTTTGTATGTTTGATAATATATATATCCAGATAACATTTCCGATCATCTTCCGGTTTGAACGCCATGCATCATGATAGCATTATGGTTCCAAATAGACAATGAGAATCAACAGGCTAAAACATTTGAATATCTGATTGAAACTATGGCATCTATTACCCTGTAGCATTTACAGGTATAATATATAGAAGATCAAAATCAATCGTTGGAAGGACGCTCAGCCATGAACATTATCTACGGTATCCTAATCGCCTTGGTTGGCGTCTATATTCTGATCAGTGCCAGTTTGAGAAGCGACGCGATCCCCTATCGCTGGCTGGTCGCGCGTTCAAAAATGATCTGGGGTCTGAAAGCCTACCTGTTTCATCAAATCTCGGGTTGTGTGATCATCATCTTTGGCATTTTGTTTGCGGTCGGCGTTATCAGTTAACGGCTATATCGACAAGACATAGGGATGATTCATTTCCTTTTCTTTTGACAGGATATCCAGTATAATCAAGATAGTTCAATAGTGATCAGCCAGCCGACACATGTCTGCTGGCATTTGCTTTATTAGGCGGAAAAGTAAGCCTCGGTAAATCATAGGCCGCAGAAAAGAGGTTGGCAGCATCATGATCGACCAGATTTTTTACAAAGCTTTTTCAAGCGCACATGTCGCTATTTTCGAAATCGGTTCGGTCATGGCCCTGCTGATGCTGTTTTTTGGCATTTTGGATTACAAGTACGGCGACAGACTGCGTGATTTCATCATCCGAAAAAAGCTCGACCGGTCATTTCTGATGACGATGCTCTCCCTGATTCCTGTTGACGGCACCTTGCTCTTCCAGTACAACGTCTACCGTCGCGGTGGCATCCGGCTGGGATCGCTGCTGGGCGGCATTATCGGCATCGGCGAGGAAGCCACCTACATCATTCTGTCATACAACCCGCTGGCTTGGGTAATCATCGCCCTGATCAAGCTGTTGGTTTCGACAATTGCCGGCGGGAGTCTGAATGTCAGCAAAAAGGCCAGACAGCTGGAGGTGACGCTCCGGCAGAAAGATCGGCAGGGTACTGCCGATGAAGCGGTCCTGGAAGCGGATGAGAACTTCCATGAGCTGCCGGACAAGTATCGCCACAAGCTACACCATTTCCGCTATCATGATCTGGGAGTGGCTTTCTGGATCTTTTTTGCAGTCGCCTTTGTGCTCGAGATGGTGTTCAAACTGCTTCAGAGCCAGCAGATTATCGATGCGGGCAAACTGGTCGCGCTGGATATCCCCTTCGTGTCCTGGCTGAGCATGATCGCACTGGGCATCGTTTTTATGTACTGGGTGTTCGTCAAATCTATCACACGCGAATTTGGCAAGATCTTTGAACACGAATTTGACAGTACAACCGACGCCATTGGCGATCTGGCTGAAACCTGCTCCAGCATCATCCTCCTGATCTTCGTCATGACTTTTGTCATTGATTCACTCGTCACGGTCATCGGCACGGACCGGTTGTCCGACTGGCTGGGCGGACGCGGGTTTATCGCCGTCCTGATCGCAGCCCTGATCGGTCTGATCCCGGGCACAGGCGCTTCCCTGGCCTTCACGACGCTCTATTTCACGCTGGCCGGAACACCTGGCGCCATGCCCTTTGCAGCGCTTGCAGCTTGCTCCATCGCCCTGATCGGTGACTCTCAGTTCATCGGTGGCAAACTGATCCGGCATTCGCAGCGCGTCGCTCATCTGATTGCCTTTGTGCTGGCGCTGGTTGTCGGATTTATCGTGCTGGCCGTTGAAACCTATGTCATTTGATTCAAAAGATTGAAAAAAGGACTTGACAAGCCATGAGATTATTTATAAAATTTGCTTTGTCGCTTGAAGGAAAAAACTTGCAGCGGCGCCATATGGGCCTTTAGCTCAGTTGGTTAGAGCAACCGGCTCATAACCGGTCGGTCCGGGGTTCAAGTCCCTGAAGGCCCACCAATAGAACACAATCTCATATGGGAGAATTCCCGAGCGGCCAAAGGGGGCAGACTGTAAATCTGTTGTCAACGACTTCGGTGGTTCGAATCCACCTTCTCCCACCAAAAAAAGCACAGCGTGAGCTGTGCTTTTTTTCGTCGTAACTATTTTTGATCCGCATCCGGCAGGGCCATAAACGCAACTGTCATTTCAGATCATGAACCAGCGACTTGAACAGGTTGCCGCGCTCTTCGAAATGTCGGAAAGCATCAAAGCTGGTTCCTGCCGGCGACAGGACAACCACCTCACCGGGTTTGGCCAGTTCCCTGGCCTGGCTCACCGCGTCATCATAGTCCTTGCAGCGGATGATTGTCAGATCATCGTACAAAATACCCTTGTGGGCGGCTTCCCGTCTGATCGACGCATCGATCAGGTCTGAATTGGCACCACACAGGATGATCCTGCTGGAAACAGTTACAATAGCTTCACCAAGACCTGTGTAGTCACATTTCTTGTCAGCGCCGCCAGCGATCAGGACAACGCGTTCATTGCGGTCTGACAACGCCTTGAGCGCTGCCTTAGTCCGGGTCGGGCTGGTATCGATCGAACTGTTGTAGTATCGGACGCCATCGAGTTCGCGAACCAGTTCAAGGCGATGTTCGACACCGCCGAAGGTCTTAGCGACCTGGGCGATATGCTCTCGCTTGACGAATGGCCAGATGGCGGCGCTGGCGGCCAGATAATTTTCGACATTGTGTTTGCCGGGGATCTTGATCTCGTCTTTGTCCAGGATAACCTCGACATCATTGCCCTGTCTGCGGCACAGCTTGCTGCCGACCAGAAAAAAGCCATCCAGATCCTCGTCCGGGTGATTGGCAAACCAGACCACTTCACCCCGAGCGTCCGGACTGAGCGCCCGGGTCTCGTAGTGACCGCAATTGAGCGCCAGCCTGCCGTAAAACGGCTGATAAAGTAAGATGTTCTTCTTGGCATCGATATATTCCTGATAGTCCTTGTGGACATCCAGATGGTTGGGTGTGATATTGGTCACCACAGCGACATCCGGACTCTTGCGCATACTCATCAGCTGGAAGCTGGACAGTTCGAGCACAACCATGTCCTGAGGCTTAACCTGTTCGATCTTGTCCAGCAGCGGCGTGCCGATATTGCCGCCGACATGAACCGTATAACCGGCCTGCCTAAGGATCAGGCTGATCAGCGTGGTCGTGGTGGTCTTGCCGTCGCTGCCGGTAACACCGAACATTTTAGCCGGACACAGCTCCATGAAAACTTCCATCTCCGACGTGATCACGGCACCGCGTTCCCGTTCGGCCAAAAGCTCTGGCAGATCCGACCGGACCTTGGGCGTCCTGAAGATGACGTCGAACCCTTTCAATCCGTCAAGGTAGTTTTTACCGACGCACCAGGACAGATTAATACCTTCCTGCTCCAACGCTTGCCTGCTTCTGGACAGCACGGGGTCATTCGTTTCGAGCATATCGAAAGCCGTGATGTCGCCGCCGAGTCCGGCGATGAAGCGGATCAGGGGTCTGTTGCTGATGCCAACCCCCAACACAGCAATGCGCTTGCCCTTGAGAAATGTCTTGAACGTGTCCAGTTTGTTTTGCATGATAGGCCTCCTCAATTTGGGAATACAAAATTCCCTCAGGAAAATTATAAATTAACTCTTGCAATTATGGCAACGTTATTGTAAGATAAATCTCGCCCCGCGGGAATGGCGGAATTGGCAGACGCGCTAGCTTCAGGTGCTAGTGATCGAAAGGTTGTGCAGGTTCAAGTCCTGTTTCCCGCACCAGCAGACGCTGGATCCATCCGGATCCAGCGTTTTTCGTTTTTCAGCGAAGAACTGTTATTCTGCATCCTGCCCCTGTGCTATACTGATCGCATGTCAGACGATAATCTTGTCCAGCCATCTGAATCCAGGCAGCAGATCCGTACGGCCGTTACGGCGCTGGCGCAGGCCGTTCATCGCAAGGGCGGCCTGGCCGGACCGGCATATGCCGGCGTACAGGCTACGGACGGCATTCGCCTGCACCAGCGGTTTTCCAAAAACCTTGAAGCGTCATGGCCGGATGCCAGTATTCAGTCCGAAGTTTCCCTGGAGGCTCAATTTGCGACCGACTTGTTTGACCTTGTTGTCAGCGGACGCTGCGATGCCCTGATTGAACAGGCTTCTGGTCCGGTTATCATCGAGGCCAAGTCCTACAACGGCCAGCCGGACAAGCTGCCGGAAAAGGGCGAGGACGTGCATTGGGCCCAAGCCATGATCTATGGTTGGATCTATCTTAACAGCCGGCCAGAATTATCTGAGATGGAGATCGGCCTGGTCTACCTGGCTCAGGAATCGAAACTGGATGTCTCACATCGCCGTACGCACTCGCGAGGCCAGTTGCAGGACTTTTTCATTCGAACCTGCGAAGCGTATATCCAGCAAGTCGGAGACGTCATTACCGGTGCCAGGCTCCGTCTGGCAAGCGGTCTGGACTGCCCCTTCCCCTATGGCAGCCTGAGATCCGGCCAGAAGCGCATGATGCAGGAAGTCATCGGAACCGCCCGCCAGACCGGTCTGGCTTTCGTACAGGCGCCAACCGGCACCGGCAAGACCATGGCCGCCCTGTTCCCTGCCGTCCGTGCCCTGGCCAACAAGCTGACCGAGCATTGTTTCTATCTCACCAACATGACGTCAACCCGGCTGTTCGCGCAGCGCGCGGTCGCGGATCTTCAGGCGTGCGGACTGCGCATGAAATGTATTGTCCTGTATGCCAAAGAAAAGCTTTGTCTGCAAAGAGACCTTTACTGCGACAGCCGGCGCTGTCCATATGCCACAGCCTACTACGATCACCTGCCGGATGCTCTGCGCCACCTTTTTCTGGTTGAAAACATCGGCGAGACTGAAATCCTGGAAGCTGCCAGGCGATTCAAGGTCTGCCCGTTTGAGCTGGCCCTGGATATGGCGGTTTTCTGTGAGATCATCATCTGCGACTACAATTACGCTTTTGATCCGCGCATCCGGCTGGACCGATTTTTTGGCCAGGACAGCAAATCTCATTTACTGCTGGTTGACGAAGCCCACAATCTGCCATCCCGATCCAGAAACATGTTCAGCGCGGCCCTGGACCGCCAGGGATTGCTCAAGGCACAAGCCGCAGTGAAAGGACATTGTCCGCCGCTGGAAGTCGCTCTCGGGGCCATTCTGGGCTATATGGACCGTTTGTCTGAAAACCTGGGATCTGAACTGCCCGGACTGGACAACATGGAAAAAGACTTCACGCCGGACAAAATCATGATCGCAGACAAATTCCGGGCGGCCAGAGACCTGCCTAAAACATTGTTGTCGCTTCTCGGCCGCATGATCTGGCAATGCCGCGAATACCTTGAACAGGATCCGGATATTCCGAACAGACGTCACCTGCTGGACTACTATTTCAGCGCCCTGTATTTCGGACGGGTCGCCGAAGAGTACTTTGATGATACCTATGTCCTGGCCTGTCGTCAGGACAAGGATAATACGCTGGTTTCGCTGCTGTGCCTGGATGCGGCCGACAAACTGGCCGCAACCTATGCCGGACGGCATCCGGCGGTCTTCTTTTCCGCAACCTTGTCTCCGATCAACTACTACGTCGGCCTGATCGCCGGCAAGGGTCTGAACTTGTTGCCGCAAACGCTTCTGCTGGGGTCGCCCTTTCCGACCGAAAACCTGCTGGTCACCCTCTGTTCAGCCCTCTCAACCCGCTATCGCCAGCGCAGTGAAACGCTTGAGTCTATTTGTGACATGGTTTTTGCGGCAATCCAGGCCAAAGTCGGCAATTATTTGGTCTATGTGCCATCGTTCGCGTATCTGCAGATGTTCAGAAACTTGCTCAAAGCCATGCCGAATCGCCCGGACGCCTCATTCATTTTTCAGACCAGCAACATGAGCGAAGCCCAGCGCCGGAAGTTTCTGGACCAGTTTGAGCGCTTCGGCCAAAAGACGCTGGTCGCGGTTGCGGTGATGGGCGGCATATTTTCGGAAGGAATTGATCTGGTCGGCGACAAGCTGGCCGGGGTCGTTGTCATCGGGGTCGGCCTGCCCCAGATCAGTCCGGAGCGTGAAATCATGAAACAGTACTATGGCGAAGTCATGGGCAGCGGATACGAGTTTGCTTATCTGTATCCAGGATTCAACAAGGTCCAGCAGGCTGCCGGTCGCGTTATACGGACGGAAGAAGACCGCGGTTTCGTCCTGCTGATCGATGACCGATATGCTACGCCAGCCTACCACAGCCTGTTTCCTGCTGAATGGAAACCGGTAGACGTTCAGGATGGAGAGGAATTGTCCTCGGTATTGTCTGAATTCTGGTCTGACATCTGATTGAGGTCCTTGAGCATGTCCAGACGGGTATAGTTCTTTTCCATCTGCTGGCTCAGATATCTGCCTGATAATTCGATAAAACTGTTGCGGGCTTCAGAACTCAGACCCAGATTGAAAAGCCGCCCGACGGTTGCGGATTGAATGTGTTCGAGCAGCGCGTGCACGCCCGGTTCAATCCGGAAGGCCTGGCTCGCCCGGCTCATGCATTCGCGCCGACCGCAGACTATGCCGCAACTGACCAGACTGAAGCGGTCCAGACCGCTACCGGTGCCGCAGACAACACAATGGCTGATACAAGGCGAATAACCGATTTCGATCATGAGGCGGAACTGCGCGATATGAACCGTCAGCAGCGGATCTTCCCTCGCCTGCAGCGCCTGCATGGCAAATGCCCACAGCCGGTAGATAGCCGGCTGTGCGACTTCGTCACGCATGGAATCGACAAAGACCTCGGCCAGATGTGACGCGCAGACCAGCCGCTCGATATCCCGATGCACCGGCCAGAACGCTTCAATCAGGCTGGCCGCGTTGACCCGGTAGCGCCCTTTGTTGTGAAACAGCTCGAACTCGCTGAAGGAAAACACCTGAGTCGACAACAGCAAGGGGCTCCTGGTCGTTCTCGAGCGTTGAGCGGATACCGTCAGGAGACCATGATCTTCGGTCAGCACCGACAGGATACGATCGCTGTCGCCGACCGGAACCTCGCGAAGAACAAAGCCCTTGACCTTGACATGCGACATGACTTGACGTCAATCCTTGAGATTATAGCCGAGGTTTTTGAGAATACCGCGGCGGTTTCGCCAGTCCTCGCGGACCTTGACATGAATTTCCAGATAAACCTTGCAGCCCAGAAGGGTTTCGATTTCCTGTCGCGCCCTGCTGCCGATCCGCTTGAGCATGGAACCTTGTTTGCCGATCAAAATACCCTTATGGGTGTCTCTGTCGCAATAGACCAGCGCGCTGATGCTGACAAAGTCCCGGTCATGCCCATGCTCCTCGTCCAGCGGCTCGCCCTTGAGGGTTTCTTCAAAACTCTCGATTTCAACCGCCGTACCATGCGGGATCTCTTCATGGGTCAGCATCAGGATCTGCTCCCGGATCAGTTCAGCCGTGATCGACCGCTCGGTCTGGTCGGTCAGGCTGTCTGCCGGATAGTATCTGGGGCCTTCCGGCAACAGGGACCGGATCAATGCAGACAGGCGGTCCACGCCGTCACCCGACAACGCAGACACCGGGACGATTGCCTCAAATTTGAATCGCTGTGAGTAAGCCTCGATCATGGGGAGGACATTTTGCTTGACCACCTGATCGACTTTATTGATCACCAGGATGACAGGCTTGTCCATTTTTTCGCATTTTTCCAAGATATTGGCTTCAATCACCGGCACCTGGCGCATGGCATGATGGCGAATCGACGCTTCAGCGTCGACCAGCAGCAAAATGACATCCGCATCCGACAAGGCCAGGGTTGCCTGGGCCATCATAAACTCGCCAAGCTTGGTCCTGGGCTTGTGCAGTCCAGGTGAATCCAGAAAGATGATCTGGCTGTCTTTCTCGTCCAGGACGGCTCGGACGATCTGACGCGTCGTCTGAGCTTTCGGGGATGTGATCGCCAGCCGGATGCCGGCCATTTTGTTCAGCAGGGTTGATTTGCCGACGTTCGGGCGGCCGATCAGGCTGACAAAGCCGGAGTGAATCATATTCTCTTCCATGGTTAACCTCTTTTCATTCCTAGTTTGCTCATAATTTTCTTTTGCATGGCCAACATGACGGTTTCGTCAGTGGAGTTCATGTGGTCATAGCCAGCCAGGTGAAGCAGGCCGTGGACGATCAGGAAGGCAACTTCCCGCTCAGCCGAATGGCCCAGGTCAATCGCCTGTTCAAACGCCCGATCCAGCGATATCACCAGATCGCCCAGCATAACCGCTGGTTGACCGGGCTGTTCCAAAACCAGATCACAGGCTTCGATTGACTGGATGATCCGACCCTGGCTGGCCTCGATCATCGGAAAAGACAAAACATCCGTCATCCGGTCGATGCCCCGGCTTTCACGATTAATCCGACGCATGGTTCTGGGGCCAGCAAAAGCAACCGAAACAATTGTATCCAGTTGTCTTTCAGACAGATCGCCTGCGGCTGGACAGGCTGCCCAGGCTGCCGGCAATACCTCTCGTATCAGCTTTTTCCAGCCTGCTATCCTATGCTTACGCTGTCGGTTGACGAACTGAACGATCATCTGGATACTTCACCCTTTCATGGAAATGACCCGTATAGACCTGGAGGAACGCTTGAATGATCAATTCGACATCGTGGAAAGACAAGTCGGAATTGATCAGCTGGTCCTGGTCATTCTTGCCCTTGATCAGGCGTCGGATCAGTTTTTCGGCGTCATCCAGATTGTTCGTACCGGTTGACCGCATGGCAGCTTCAATGGTATCGGCCAGCATGACAATCGCCGATTCGCGGCTGGACGGTACCGGACAGGCATACTTGAAGTCTTCCGGGTCAGGACTTTGCCGCTGGCCATCCTCAGCCCCTTTCTTAGCCTTGTGGTAGAAATAGGCATGTTCGGTGGAGCCATGGTGTTCGTTGATAATCTTGAGAATCGGTCCGGGCAGTCGGTAGCGACGCCCGATCCGAACTCCGGCATCGGGATGGCCCAGGATCATTTCCGCGCTCTGTTCAGGCGACATATAGTCGTGGGGATTCTCACCTTCCTGGTTTTCCGTAAACATGATCGGGTTTTCAAGTTTGCCGATATCATGGTAATATGCCCCGACTCTGGCCAGCAGCGCATTGGCGCCAATCGCGACAGCTGCAGCGTCCGCCAGGTTGGCGACCATCATGGAGTGCTGTGAACTGCCGGGCGCTTCGACAAACAGCCGTCTGAGCAACGGATGTCCGGGTTGCGATAATTCAATCAGGCGCATCGGCGATACGGAGTTGAACAGCATTTCAAACAGCGGCATGATGCCGATCGCAGCAATCACAGCCAGCGCGCCTGATAAGGCCGCGATGCCGCAGTCCAGTGAAACATCGGCCCAGGATTGCTTTTCCATCAAGCCATAGGCAACGGTCATCAGGAAATTGGTGCCGGCTGTCATGATGATGATGTACGCGTAATTGTCCTTGCGGATGATACCCCGGGTGAAAATCGCCGCGATCAGGCAGCCGAACAGAGCCACCACCATAAACGTCGGATCGAAGTTGGTCATCGGCAGGATCGCCGTGGTCAAGGCAAGGGACATGATGATCGCGGCGCGGAATCCGAAATAGGAGGTGATCAGCACAGCCGTGAAATAGACCGGTGGCGACAGCGGGGCTTCACGAGCGGTGTAGACAGACACCAGCAGCGGTATAATCAGCGCCAGAGACAACGCGGCAAAATCGCTGACTGTTCGAATGGTTTCCTTTTCGTAATGCCGGAGATAAAAGCTGATGCCAGCCAACAGGATCAGGATCAGCAGGGCGATGCCGGCAAAATACGAGTAGTCGAATTCACCTGTGTCAATCAGGTCAAGATCCAACAGCAGCAGGTAGATTTCATCCGTGATGATGTCGCCGCTTGTGACCAGCCGGCTGCCCTTCTCAATCATGATCGGATTGTTCTGCACTTTGTCATAGGCTGCCTGTCTGGCGTTTTCAGTCGCGACTTCGTCAAATACGACATTCGGCTTCAAAAGCAATTCCAGCGTCCGCCGGATGATCCCGCTGTCTTCCTGGTAATAGGTCAACGTTGATTCAAGATCCTCCATCCTCTCTGAGATCTGCGTCATCAGACCCGCTGTGTCGACGGTTTCGGCCATAATCAGGTTGGAGATCGAGACAACATGGCCACGAATGCTACTGTAGCGGTCATCTTCAACAGTAGCGTAGATCAGGGCATCCGATTGGGACATAATAAGACCAAGTTGGTTATTCAGCTCCAAAACGATCTGTTCAGCGATCTGCGTCATGTCTGTCGCAACCGGCGTGACATCCGGTGCTTCAGACGGGGTGGGCTGTGGTGTGTCTTCACGGGCTGCTGTCACAACATTAAAAAATGTCGCAACATCGGCCTTGACATTCGTGGTGATCTGTTCAGATCGAAGCATGACGTCCTGGATCGAGGCGGCTGCATTCAGAGCGCGCAGGTCAGTTTCGGTCTTGTTTCGGATAGACCGTGTCGCGAAAATGTCGTACGGGCTGGCATCACCGGCCTGCAGGCTGTATTTTTCAGGAATCGAACCCCAGTAAACGGCCAGCATCAGCGTGATCACCAAAACGATGGCCATCAGGGCGATCAGAAGCCGTCTGGCTTTTGGATTTCGTTTTATCATGCGTCAGGCACCTCCCTTTCTGCCGGTTTTTTCGTAGGCGCGGATAATCCGTTGAACGAGATTGTTTCGAACGACATCCCGCTGTGTCAATTCAACAAAAGCCAGCCCGTCAACATGCTCCAGAATCCGCTTGGCGTCCTTCAGGCCGGAACGCTTATCGATCGGCAGGTCAATTTGTGTGATGTCACCAGTGACGACCGCCTGTGAGTTGAACCCGAGACGGGTCAGAAACATCTTCATTTGTTCTGGCGTCGTATTCTGAGCTTCGTCCAGAATGATAAACGCTTCATCCAATGTCCTGCCGCGCATATAGGCCAGCGGGGAGACTTCAATCAGGCCTTTTTCAAGGTTTTTCAGATAGTTGTCCGGACCCATCAGCTCATGCAGCGCATCATAAAGCGGCCGCATATAGGGATCGACCTTGGTTTGAAGGTCTCCGGGCAGAAATCCCAGTTTTCTCGCCGGCTTCAACAGCAGGCCTCGTCAGGATGATGCGGCTGACTTCATGAGCCCGGAACGCGTTGACCGCCATGGCGACGGCCAGAAACGTCTTGCCGGTTCCGGCCGGGCCGATCGCGAAGGTGATCTCGTTTTTTCGAATGGCTTCAATATAATTGCGCTGACCCAGTGTCTTGCTCATGATCGGCCGGCCTTTGGCCGTCACGCAGACACAGTCCGGCGTATAACCAATAACCTGTTCGAGGTTACCTTCGCGTGCGGTGTCACAAAGATAGGTCACCAGCTGTGCTGTGACCGATTTGCCCTGGTGGTGGATCTCCAAAAGGCGTTCACAGACGGCAACTGCCTTGGCGAGGTTTTCTTCATCACCCTGGATGGCAATGCCCTGGTCGGTGAATTCAATCGCCACGTTGATCTGGTTTTCGATGATTTTCAGATAGTCATTGCAGCTGCCGAATACAGCCTGGGCAGCCTGCGGGTTTTCTACATTGATGCGACGTTCCATGAATCCTCCCGGGTCACTCGTCTGCTGGCAGCAGCAGGTCGATTTTGAATGCGATGCTGTTTTCACTGAGCGCTGGTATGGTCAGCTCAGGCACGACAGTGATCTGAATATCATACTGGTCGTTGACGAACTGGCTGAACGGCGAGATGATTGTACTCTTGATGTCTTCCATGTAGCTGACAATATATTGCTCGTCATTCGGATCGGTTATCGCTTTGATCGTAAATTTTGCCGATGCCGGAAAAGCATACCCGTTAATGATAATGCTTTCACTGCTTTTTCTGATTTCGGAGGTGGCAACCATTCGTTCATCGTTGACCGAAATCGCCTGGGCGCCGATGCCGCGCAGTTCGTTGACAAAAGTTCTCAGGATATTGTCGCTGACCAGGGCGTCTTGGGCACAGCTGACCTGGATTTCAATGCCATAATTCGTCACTTCCCTCAGCCCCGCGAAAATTGCTGCACGTTCCTTCTCGCGGATAATCGACTGGATCTGCGTATCCTCGCTGGCAGCGTCGTTTTCAAGCAGGCTGATATAGTCATTGAGCTCAGAGTTTCTGGCTGAAAGGTCTTCATTGATCTGTGCATATTCAATCAGCGAATTCTGCAATTCAGCAAGGTTCGCTTCAGTCAGGTTTTCTGAGTTGACATTTTTCATCTGCAGGGCGATCAGGATACCCAGGATCATGCAGACCAGCGCAAAGGCGACGGATTGGACAATTTTTTTATTCATGGCGATGAAACCTCCAGCAAGTTGATGTACTGCTCAATGTTGTCAGGATCGGCAAAAGCCGGAATGATGACCTCATCAGATCGCTTGACTGCAACGACCAGGTCAATGCCCTTGGTCTGCCTGAAATTGAAAAGCTGGTCATTGGCAACAGCTTGGTAGAGACTTTCGCTGTCGCCCAGGGCGGTAATGACATATGGCGGACTCAAGCGTTCCTGATTGCAGCGAATGGTGGAACCGATGCATTTGATGCTGGACGCGTTGGTCAAACGCTGCCCATTGATCGCGAATGCTGCCGCCCCGGCTTCGATCAGGATATCGATGGCATGCCGAATGTCTGTGTCGTGAACGATCGATTCCAGACTATCATTCGGCGTATAATCCGGCTTGTCATCCAGTGTGAGGATGATTCCCGCACCCTTGACTTCGGTAAATCCAGCTAAAACGCGGATCTTTTCCAGTTCAGCCAGCAGATCGCCATACCCCTGGCTTTCAAGCAGGCTGCTGATCAACTGGTCCTTTTGCGAGGTCAAAGCCTCGTTTTCCGCCAACAAGGCGTCGTGCTGGGTCATGTAATCGAGCAGTCTATTCTCGCGCTGGCGATACAACTGTGCCAGGTTTCGGGTATCACTGTCTGCCTGGACAGACGTGACGTGATTCATGACGATAAAACCAAACAACAGCATCAAGACAAACAGCAGCAGATTTTGTTTGAACCGCCACGTTTTCGCCTTCGTTTTCAGCCATTGAACCAGTTTCATGCAAGTTTCACCAGTAAATCCTCAAAATAGTCCGGCAGCGGACAAGTCAGATGAACAGCCTCATAGGTTACAGGGTGCTCAAAACGGAGTTCGCTGGCATGCAACGCCTGACCGTTCAGGTCAAATGTCTTGCGCCCCGTCGCGTAGACCTGGTCGCCCAAGACCGGATGTCCGATATACTTCAGATGGACGCGGATCTGGTGGGTACGTCCGGACTCCAGTTCCACTTCCAGGTGCGATGCCTGAACAAATCGCTCCAGCACCTTGAAATGCGTCACTGACGGCTTGCCTGAAGCGACAACAGCCATTCGCTGACGATGTTTGGGGTCGCGACCGATCGGTGCGTCAATCGTGCCGTTTTCCGCAGTCACGACACCATGTACCAGGGCCTGATAGGTTCTTTTGATCTCATGCCGGCGGATTTTGTCAGCGACGGCCGCGTGTACCTTATTGTCCTTGACCACCAGCAGCAGGCCGGACGTGTCCTTGTCGATCCGGTGCACGATGCCGGGGCGGATGACGCCGTTGATATCCGACAGCTGTCCCTGGCAATAATGAAGCAAAGCATTGACCAGCGTTCCCTGCCGATGCCCGGCAGCCGGATGAACGACCATGCCCTGGGGTTTGTTGACCACCAGCAGCCACTCGTCTTCATAGACGATGTCCAGTTCGATCTCCTGCGCCCTGATTTCAGTTGGTTCAGGTTCAGGAATGTCAATCAAGACCGTCTCGCCGGCCACCGTCTTCCAGGCAGCCTTGACAGGCTTGCCGGCAATAGTGACTCTGCCGGAGTCAATCAGCTTCTTGATATAAGCCCGGGAACAGCCCGATATGACTTGAGCCAGATAGGTATCCAGACGGCTGTCCGACTGATCAATCTGTATGATCTGATCCATGCTCACGCTCCTTCCTGTCTAAATTGTCGCCCTTTTTCATCCAGTTGTCCAGCAATGTCTTGTCTGTCAGAATCAGAATAGCCAGCAAGGCGGTGCCGCTGACAATCAACATGTCGGCCAGATTGAATGTTGGAAAAATGTAGCTGCCCAAATGGAAATCCAGAAAATCCGTGACACCCTTCTGAAACAAACGGTCGATCAGGTTGCCCAGACTGCCGCCACTGATGATTGCCAGACAAACTTGAAGCTTGACGTGCCCCGTCTTGAATATAATAAAGATCAGCAGAGCTGTCACGACTGCTGAAACAGCTGCCAGGGCATAAATCCCCCAATCCTGACCAGCTAGAAAACTCCAGGCAGCGCCGGTGTTCTTGCGATTGACAATGTAGAAAAAATCATCAATGACTGCAATCTGGTCGGTCACGGTCAGTTGACTGCGGATGAACACCTTGATCAGCTGGTCGGCGCCAGCCAGCAGAATGATTACGATGATTGCCCAGACCATATCCACAACTCCTCAATGCCCGCATAGGGCCTATATTGATTTGGCTTTGTCTGTCCGATGACCCTGTCACCGTACAGGACAGCCGAGTATCCGATTGCGACAACACTCCAGGGGGACCTGGCTGCTGTCTCGTAATAGATTTCACTGATGCTTTCTGCCGCATCTTCCCGGTCCCATGATTCAACCAGCTCAGCGGCCAGTTGTCTGCTGCTGTCACCGTAACCGGGCAAGCCCTGGTTCTCCACCTGGTCCAGACCGGCAAACCCGAGCGGTCGGCTCGGACCCAATAGCCAGGATGCGTCCGGCTTGGCCGGCAGCGTTGCCCTCAGCACCGCGATATCATACCAGCCCTTGACCAATGCCTGATCATACAGCATAGGTTCCAGCAGACGGACCTGGCTTTTGATTTGGCTTTCATTCAACAGGTCGGAAATTGCATTGGCCAGACCTGAACGAACCGGGTCGCTCTCAGGTGCCAGAATGGTCAGGGTCGCGCCGGACTGTTCCCATCCGGCCTCACCGGCCGCGTCCAGCGCCATCAGATATTGCTCGCTGCCTGCCAGCGCCAGGAAGGCACTGTTTGACCAAGGCTCATCCGACAGTTCGCACCAGTCTGACAAACGGGTCTTGCGGTCAAGCCTATCGCTTGTCAGCTGCTTCTTAACCCAGAGCAGGCGCTCCGAATCACTCAACAATCTGTTACCGTTTGTATTATACGACAAAAAGAAGATCTGATTGTCCGCGAACGGTTCCAGTCGCAGGCTGTTGCGGACATGGTAGGCCAGGTAATCGTCCGTGTCCAGAACCAGCAAATCAATCTGATCGGCTTCAAAAGCAACCAAAGCATCATGCCGGTCTTGGTATTCGGTAACGTGAATCATTTCAACGCCGTTGCCGATTTCGTCCTGCCCTGCCCAGGCCAGCCACAGGCCATTCGTTTTATTGTAGTCGATCATTTTATAGCGGCCGGTTCCTGACACCAGATCATATGCAGATCCATTTAGACTTGCTGCCGGGATAACCGGAAAGGTCAGCGCGTACATCAGGTCAGGATTTTCTTGTGTCAGAACAATTTCAATCGTCAGCTCATCGAACAAGCTGGTGGATTCGACACCGGACAGCCCCGGCGCAAAGGGGGAAGCTGTTTGTTCCAGGATGAAGTCCAGACAGGCCTTCACATCCATGGCTGTAACTGGCGAACCGTCATGGAAAACAAGATCGGGATAAAGCCTGATCAGCACGCGTCGCGGATCTGTTTCGACCAGCATCGCTCTTGCCAGACTGGTTTGAACCCGGCCGTCAGCGTCAACCTGGAACAGACTGTCGAAAACCAGGCTGTTGACTGCCTGGCCGGATGCACTGGAATCCAGCAACGGATTCAGATTCGACCGATCACGCCACCAGAGCCTCAGCACACCGCTGGGCCTGTCCTGCAAGCGAGTTTCAGTTGGATCTTCAAGGCTTGAAATCATGGTTGATGAAGTCTGTTCAATCGAAGGAGGATTGCCAGTTTGGGCACAGCCAATGAGCGGCAGCATCAGAGCCAATAGCAGCATAATGACCAGACTGTATTGAAATAGACGCCCGCTTGTCATTCGTCAATCCTGATTCGCTCGATCGAAACAGCCTGACCGTTTTCAGGATTGGCTTCCACCAGCACCGCGCAAAGCGCACACTCGCCTTTGGCAACACGGTACTGTGCCGGCAGTCGATCAACGAACCTACGCAGTGAAGTAGCCTCGTCCATGCCGATGACACCCTGAACCGGTCCGGTCATGCCGACATCGGTAATAAATGCCGTGCCACGGTCCAAAATCTGCTCATCAGCCGTCTGGACATGGGTGTGGGTTCCAGCCAGCAGCGTCACTCGGCCATTGAGGTATCTGGCCATGGCGTTTTTCTCAGCTGTTGTTTCAGCGTGAAAGTCAATGACCGTCAACCGGGTTTTGTATTGAGCCTTGAGTTCATCCAGCAGACGGTCTGCCGCTGCAAACGGATCATCGACTGGATCCATGAAGACACGGCCCAGCAGATTAATCAGCAAAACAGTTCCGGCATCATGCTTCAAGACGGCATGACCAACACCAGGCCAGGCCGCGGGCACATTGGCCGGGCGCGCGATGTGCTTGATGGAGTCAATCGATTCCAGAAAGTCATGTCTGGCCCACGTGTGGTTGCCCATCGAAATCAGGTCAACCCCTGCCGCTTTGATTTCACGTACGATTGGCGCAGTCAGGCCTAACCCGGCCGCGGCATTTTCCGCATTGGCAATACAGACATCAACCTGGAAGCGCTGTTTCAAGTCGGGTAGTTTTTCCTTAAGTAGTTTTCGGCCCCCGGATCCGACCAGGTCGCCTATAAAGAGTAATCTCAAATGTCATCCTCCAGTTATTTGAATATCATGCCTATTCTACCATAATCAAGGTCAGACGCATGCATTTAGCCGAAAATTTGCCGATCAATAACAAACGCCCCGTCTGGCGTTTAGAACGTCGACGGGGCGTTTGCATCAGTTTCCGAGTTGTCTCAGGGCAATGTCCGATTACTTGGCGTAATCTGTCACCCGGGTTTCCCGGATGATGTTGACTTTGATCTGTCCCGGATAATCCAGTTCATCTTCAATTGACTTGCAGATGTCCCTGGCTTTCAGGATCATTTCATCGTCACTGACATTGTCCGGTTTGACCATGACGCGAATTTCACGTCCGGCCTGGATAGCATAGGATTTTTCGACACCACTAAACGAATTTGCGATTTCTTCGAGTTTCTGGATCCGTTTGATATAGGTCTCCAGATTTTCGCGTCTGGCACCCGGGCGCGCCGCAGATATTGCGTCAGCAGCAGCAACCAGGACTGAAATCAGAGATTCCGGTTCGACATCACCGTGATGCGACATGATCGCATTGATGACATCGGGACCTTCCTTGTATTTCTTCGCCAGTTCGGCACCCAGTGATATATGGGAGCCTTCCATCTCAAAGTCTGCCGCTTTGCCGATATCATGCAGTAAACCGGCCCGTTTGGCCAACATAACGTCAAGGCCAAGTTCAGCAGCCATCATGCCGGTCAGCCAGCAGACTTCAATCGAGTGCTGCAGGACATTCTGACCGTAGCTGGTCCGATACCGGAGTTTACCCAGCAATTTGACGATTTCGGGATGCAATCCCATGATGCCAGTCTCAAAGACCGCACGGTCACCTTCCTGCTTGATGGTCGCGTCAACCTCTTTACGGGCTTTTTCGACCATCTCCTCGATTCTTGCCGGATGAATTCGTCCGTCAATAATCAGCTTGTCGATGGTGATCCGGGCTATTTCCCTTCTGATCGGGTCGAAACTTGACAGGATGACCGCTTCAGGCGTGTCATCGATAATCAGGTCAACACCCGTCAGGGTTTCAATGGCTCGAATGTTTCGTCCTTCACGTCCGATAATTCTGCCCTTCATTTCATCACTGGGCAGTGTTACAACCGAGACGGTGGATTCTGAGACATAGTCGGCAGCATAACGCTGGATTGAGCTGACAATGATATCTTTGGCCTTTTGATCAGCCTCTTCTTTGGCAGCTTCTTCCATCTGACGCAGCATCAGCGCCATATCATGCCGGTATTCCTTTTCAGCGGCATCAAGAACCTGGTTCCGGGCATCCTCAACGGTCAGGCCGGAAATCCTTTCCAGTTCAAGTACTTTTTCTTTTTCAATTTCCCGGGCACGTTCTTCCATGGCCAGGACATCGCTCACCCTGTTATCCAGGGCTTCCTCTTTCTGGTCAAGAACTTCAATTTTGCGGTCCAATGAAGCTTCCTTCTGATCCAGACGGTTTCTTTCGCGCTGGAGCTCGCTTTTCTTTTCACGAGCATCTTTTTCAAATTCAATTTTCGCTTTATGGATCTCCTCTTTGATTTGCAAAAGGAGTTCCCTTTTTCTGCTTTCGCCAGTCTTCTGAGCTTCTCCAATCAGTTTAACGGCCTCGGCTTCTGCCTGCTCGGTTGATGCTTTAAGAGCTTTGGCTTTTTTGCTGAAACCTCTCTGATAATAGAAAATGGTCAGGCCAGCCGCTATGACTATGCCTGCCAGAAGACCAACTATAATTGATAGCGGGTCTATTTTAATCACCTCCATTATTAATTTGTCAAGTTGCATAAATATCGTTGCTTAAAACACGGTTTAAATTGAAGCATGTTATAAAGCATTTATACCATTTTATAGATATATGACCAGTTGTGTCAACAAAAATCATAGCCTGCCTATTACGGCAGGCTATGAAAATGACAATTATTGACCCTTTGCCTTACTGATCCAGGATGCCGTCGGGGTATATTTCTCTGGCCGTATAATGCGTATGCAGCAGTTCATGCGACAAATGTCCGTTCGGCTTGCCAAGGAAATTTTCATAAATCGACTTAATATCAGGGTTTTCATGGGATTTTCGCACGGTCAGCACCGTATCCTCTTCGTATAGTGCACCGGCGCGCAAGGTCCGGACATCAATGTCCATCAGGTCCTGCGCAGACACCTGGGGCTGTCCTCCGCCGCAGACACAGCCACCTGAGCAGCCCATGATTTCAATAAAGTGGTACTCCGGCGCGGTTCCGGCGCGAATGGCGTCCAGTAGCTTTCTCGCAGCGGCGGTACTGTGCGCAACAGCAACCCGAACTGTCATACCGGCAAGTTCGAGCTCGGCTTCCTTGATGCCTGAATCAACGCCGCGAACGACCTTGTATTCGAATTCGGGAAGGT
The DNA here is from genome assembly GCA_963675845.1 of uncultured Saccharofermentans sp. Lineage (GTDB taxonomy): Bacteria > Bacillota > Clostridia > Saccharofermentanales > UBA5734 > UBA8949. Next base: position 2,514,067 of record OY776634.1, read on the forward strand.
CCTTGTTCTCCAAAATGTCAGCAACAGTCCGTAGCGCGGCTTCCATAACACCGCCAGTTGCGCCGAAGATAACGGCAGCACCGCTGTACTCGCCGATCATGTCCATATCCGGACCTTCATCCGGCAAACGGGTGAATTCAATGCCGGCCTGGCGAATCATGCGGCCGATTTCACGCGTGGTCAAAACGGCATCGACATCGCGGCAGCCGGTTTTGGGATTGAACATCTCTTCACGAGAAGACTCGGTTTTTTTGGATGTGCAAGGCATAATCGAGACGACAAAGATGTCTTTCGGATCGATGCCCTTCTTCTCGGCGTAATAGGTCTTGATGATCGCGCCTTCCATCTGGTGCGGCGATTTGCAGGTCGACAGGTTCTCCAGGAAGTCGGGATAATAGAATTCAGCAAACCGGATCCAGCCCGGTGAGCAGGATGTGATCATCGGCAGTTTGCCGCCGTTTTGAATACGGTCAAGCAATTCGGTGCCCTCTTCCATGATGGTCAGGTCGGCAGCGAAGTTGGTATCGTATACTTTGTCAAAGCCCATACGGTGCAGCGCGGCAAACATCTTGCCGGTGACGCGGGTGCCGATCGGCATACCGAACTCTTCGCCCAGCGCGGCTCTGACGGCTGGTGCGACCTGGACAACGACATGTTTCTTGGGATCGTTGATTGCGGCCCAGACATCATCGGTAGCTTCTTTCTCATGCAGCGCACCGACTGGGCAGGCGATGATGCACTGGCCGCAGTAGACACACGGCGCGTCAGCCATGCTGATATCAAACGCGGGACCGACCTTGGTGTCGAAACCGCGGTTCAGGAAAGACAGGACACCGATATCCTGGTTTTGGCAGGCGCTGACGCAGCGGCCGCAGAGGATGCATTTGCTGTCATCGCGAATGATCGACCAGGACTTGTCGTCAATCTTGGGTTTGGTCTTGACGCCCTCATAGTTATATTCACGGATGCCGTAGCGCTCACACAGATCCTGCAGTTCACAGTTCTGGTTGCGAATGCAGGACAGGCACTCCTTGTTATGATCCGACAGAATCAGCTCCAATGTTGATTTGCGGGTCGCCTGGACACGCACAGAATTGGTCTTGACGATCATCCCCTCGCTGACCGGATTGACGCAGGCCGCTGCAAGCGACCGTCCGCCGACAACCTCGACCAGGCAAACGCGGCAGGCACCGACTTCATTGATGCCTTTCATGTAACAAAGCGTCGGTATTTTGATACCGGCAGCGCGGGCAGCTTCGAGAATCGTATAGTTGCTCGGTACGCTGACCTCGATATTATCAATTGTTAGATTGACCATGTTCATTTCGATTTCACTCTCCTTACTATGAGATCAGACCTTGACAACGGCCTTGAACTTGCAAGCCGCTTCACAAGCGCCGCACTTGATGCATTTGCTGGCATCAATGACGTATGGCTCTTTGCCGAGGACGCCGCTGATGCAGTCGACCGGGCAGCGTTTGGCGCACAAGCCGCATTTGCGGCAGAGATCTTCAACAATCGTGTAGGTCAGCAGATCCTTGCAGACGCCACAGCTGCATTTGTGGTCGATGACATGCTCTTCATACTCATGACGGAAGTGCTTCAGCGTCGAAAGAACAGGATTGGGTGCGGTCTGGCCGAGGCCACAGAGTGAGCCTTCCTTGATGGCAACAGCCAAACGCTCCAGTTCATCAATATCTTCAGGCACACCGTTGCCGCTGGTGATCTTGTTCAAGATTTCCAGCATGCGCTTGGTGCCGATGCGGCAGGGTGCGCATTTGCCACAGGATTCGTCAACCGTGAATTCCAGGAAGAATTTGGCGATGTCGACCATACAGGTGGTTTCGTCCATGACGATCATGCCGCCTGAACCCATCATGGAGCCGGCTTCGATCAGGTTGTCGTAGTCAATCGGGACATCCAGCAAAGATGCCGGGAGGCATCCGCCAGACGGACCGCCGGTCTGAACCGCCTTGAAGGCCTTGTTCTCTGGAATGCCGCCGCCGATGTCAAAGACAATCTCACGCACGGTTGTTCCCATCGGGATTTCAATCAGGCCGACGTTTCTGACTTTGCCGCCCAATGCAAAGACCTTGGTGCCCTTGCTGCGTTCGGTTCCGAGACTGGAGAACCAGTCAGAACCCTTGAGGATGATCATGGGGATATTGGCCAGCGTCTCGACATTGTTGAGAATAGTCGGCTTACCGAACAAGCCTTTGACAGCCGGGAACGGCGGTCTGGGCGTCGGGTTTCCGCGCTTGCCTTCAATCGAGCGCATCAGTGCGGTTTCTTCGCCGCAGACGAAAGCACCAGCACCGAGGCGGATTTCGATGTCAAACGAAAAACCGCTGTCGAAAATGTTTTCACCAAGCAGTCCATATTCACGAGCCTTGTCAATGGCCATTTGCAGACGCTTAACGGCAATGGGATATTCAGCACGGACATAAGCGTAACCCTGGCTGGCACCGATCGCGTAACCGGCAATGGCCATGGCTTCGACGATGCTGTGCGGATCGCCTTCGAGCACCGAGCGATCCATGAACGCGCCGGGGTCGCCTTCGTCGGCATTGCAGCAGACATATTTCTGGTCGCTGGTTTGACGAGCTGCAAACTCCCATTTCATGCCGGTCGGGAAACCGCCGCCGCCACGCCCTCTCAGGCCTGCCTTTTTGAGTTCTTCAATAATATCTATAGGGGTTCGCTTTTCGGTCAGAACCGAAGCCAGCGCCCTGTAGCCGTCATTGGCAATGTACTCATCAATCGATTCAGGATTGACCACGCCGCAATTTCGAAGCGCGACGCGCAGCTGCTTGCTGAAGAAGTTTGACTCATCGACATTTTTGGCTCTCTCCAGCGGAGTGCCTTCGCCGATGGTCATCAGGCGTTGTACGTATCGGCCCTTTAAAAGATGTTCGGAAACGATTTCGGGGACATCTTTAACGCTGACATGGTAGTACATGACGCCTTCCGGATAGACCACCATGATCGGTCCTTCGGCACAAAGGCCAAAGCATCCGGTCTTGACAACCTTGATTTCCTTTTCCAGACCATGGGTCTTGAGTTCTTCGTCCATCTTTTCGATAATCTGCGGAGATTGGGACGCTGTACAACCGGTGCCGCAGCACACCAGAACATGCGCTCTGTAGAATTCCATTGAATCAAGCCTCCTTGTATTTGGCAAGAATAGCCGGTATTTCATCAGGGGTCAGTCGACCATAGACATCGTCATTGATCATCATGACCGGAGCCAGGCCGCAGGCGCCGATGCAGCGGCAGGCTTCTATCGAGAACTTTTTGTCCATCGTGCATTCGCCGGGCTTGATGCCAATTTCATCGGACACTTTATCAAGAATTGCCTGAGCACCTTTGACATAGCATGCTGTGCCCATGCAAACGCTTACAACGTTCTGTCCTTTGGGTTCGATCGAGAAAAACGAGTAGAATGAAACGACACCGTAGACCTCTGCGACAGGCAGACCCAGTCCGAAAGCCACTTCACGCTGGACTTCCAGCGGCAGGTAACCATAAATCTCCTGAGCCTTCTGAAGCGCTTGCATCAGGGCGTTTCGGCCGTCTTTGGCATAATTTGAGATAACGTCTTGAAGCATTTGTTTTTTTTCTTCATTGGTTAGTGTTTTAACAGCAGTCATGTTTCTAGCCACCTCCAAGTGTATACAATATCATGAATGCTTTAGCAGGGCAATAATAAAAATCAAAAACGTTTACAATTTTGAGTAACTTGGCATAAAATGACCACTTTTTTATTCATTACAACAACAGATCGCCAGATTTTCAAGTACAATAGTAATGGATAAAAGTTGAATGGAGAGCGTCTCATGATATTGAGCTATGTGGTTCAAGACAAAGATGACGGACACAGGGCGGTCGATGTCCTGATGGCTCAAACGGGTATGTCACGTCTGATGTCCAAGAAAATACGGCTTTACGGCGAGTTGACCCGAAACGGGATCCATCACCGCATGATTGATCCGGTCAGGACCGGTGACATCCTGATTGCGGTCTACGACCCGCATAACAGCCACGGCGGCAGCCTAAACCAAGTTGAAGGAGTCGACTTTCGCTATCTTGACGATTGGCTGCTGGTCGCCTCGAAACCGTCAGGCATGGTCACGCATCCCACCTACCTGCATGAGACTGGATCGCTGACATCCGAACTGGCCAACCACCCCCTTCATCCTGTCAGCCGACTGGATCGGGATACATCCGGTCTGGTTCTCATCGCCCGCAACGGCCATGCCCATCATGTGCTGGGTCAAAAGCCGATGGAGAAAATCTACGTCGGCCTGATTCATGGCCGTTTCCCGGCACCTTGCGGCCTGATTGACGCACCGATCAGCCGCTCGGACAACAGCATCATGCTGCGCGAAGTTTCAGATCTAGGCGCAAGCGCCCAAACCCATTGGCATGAGCTACACTACTTCCAGCAGGCGGATGTTTCTTTTGTCCGGTTTGAGCTGCTCACTGGCCGGACACACCAGATTCGTGTGCATTGCAGGCATATGGGCTGTCCGCTGATTGGCGACGGCCTTTATGGACGCCTGGCTGACGACTATACAGGTTCCGATCAGGATGTCTCCCTGGATCAGTTAATCGGTCGCCAGGCGCTGCATGCAGCAAGTCTTTCCTTCTATCATCCTATCACAGGAAATCAAATCCGTGTCACAGCTCAGCTGCCTGCGGATTTTCGTGATCTGCTGAAAAGACTGTACAGTCTGGAAACTAAATAGAATTTAAGGAAGCTGAACGATCGAGCAAGGTTTTCGCAAGCTCGGCCGCGGATTTGTCACCAACGCCGCCGGCCAGCAATCGCACCAGTTCTTCCAAACGGCCGGTCGAGTCGAGAACCTGCAGCCGGGTTCTACTTTGACCGTCTTCAACATGCTTTTCAATCAGCACATGCTGGTCGGCCATGGCTGCGATCGGTGCCAGGTGCGTTATGCAGAATACCTGCCGCCCGCGGGCCAGATATTTTAGTTTTTCAGCAACCTTGCCCGCAGTCTGTCCGCTGACTCCGGTGTCAATTTCATCGAAGATCAGAACCGGTATCCGGTCAACCTGGGCCAGAATTGACTTGATGGCCAGCATGATTCGCGACGCTTCGCCGCCTGACGCAATCGAAGCCAGCGGCTTCAGGGGTTCCCCTGGATTGGCCGATAGCAGAAATTCAACTTTATCCAAACCGTTTCGGCTGAATTTGGTTTGGGTGGGATCATATGGCTGGAACAGAACCTCAAAACGGACATTTTTCATATTGAGGTCGCCTAATTCCTTAGCGACATGTTTTTCAAGAATGTCAGCGGCTTTCCGTCGGGCTCGAGTCAGCCCCTCGCCGGCCGCAACCAGTTGCGTTTTGAGCGTCTCCTGCTCCTTTTTCAGCGCATCGTAACGTTCATCGCCAGCTTCAAGTGCCTCTAGATCCTGCCGAGCCTGTTGGCCATAGGCTAAAACATCGGCCAGCGTTTCGCCGTATTTTTTCTTCAGGCGAAACAACTGGTCCAGACGTTGATCGATCTTGTCCAGTTCATTGGGATTACATTCAATATCTGTCAGGAAATCCCTCAGGTCAGCGGATGCGTTTTCCAGTGAATAAAGGCATTCCCGCAACTGGTCGCAAGTCTCCGAAAGTTCCGGCATCAGATTGACTGCGCGATCCACCTGCTGAACAACCTGTCCCAGTCCGGCAAGAACTGTTTCGGATGAATCGCCATTGAGCAGATCAGCGGCACCGGATAAGGCGCTGCCGAGCTTTTCAGCGTTGGCGATGATTTTTCGCCTGTCCTGAAGTTTCTCATCTTCTCCAGGCTTGATTATAGCTGATTCGATTTCGTCCGCCTGGAAGCGCAGCATGTCCTTCTGCCGGTCACGCTCACCCGGATCTCGACTCAAGGCATTGAGCGCCTTGATGCAGTCCTGATAGGCCGTGTAGCGGCTTTTCCAATCACGAAATGCATGTGCAACAGGATCGGAGCCATAGCGGTCTAAAAGGTCCATATGAACCGAAGGTTTGAAGATGGCTTGCTGGTCATGCTGGCCATGAATGTCCACGAGACCGGACATCAGTTCCCTGAGAACCGCTTGTGGCACCAGTCTGCCGTTGATTCGGCAGCAGGTCTTGCCGCCGGCCGCAATCTCCCGGGCTATGATCAGGTCTTCTGGGTTTAAGCGATCTGCCGCATCAATCAGACCCGCGTCTTCAAGCAGGTTGAAAGTCTGGTCGTCAAATGGGGGTTCGAAAACCGCTTCGATCATCGCCCGGTCGCAGCCGTGACGTACGCTTTCTCGGCTGGTTCGGCTGCCGGTCAGCGCATCGATCGCATCGATCAGGATGGATTTACCGGCACCGGTTTCACCGCTCAGAATCAGAAGGCCAGTCCCGGGGGTCAGAACAACCTTCTCGATCAGCGCGAAATTCGTGATTTCAATCCGGACAAGCATCATGGCCTGTTTTGTCCCGCCGTTCCTCTTCTGACGGGTCCCTGAATCGCGAGGTCACTCAAGCTCTGGCACAAGGCCTTGGCCTGTTCAACACTTCTCGCTGCGACAAAAACCGTGTCGTCACCGGCAATGCTGCCAGCCACTTCCGCCAGCCGCATGGAATCCAGGGCTGACGCACAAGCCTGGGCCATGCCCGGCAGACTTTTGATAATGACCAGGTTGACAGCCAGGTCAACCTGGACAACGGCTTCAGCAAAGACATTCATCAGGCGGCCTGACGCGATTTCACCACTGCGCTCCATCGGGACATACTTCTGGTCGCCGCTGACTGTAGTCACCTTGATAATGCCCAGTTCCTTGATATCGCGCGATATTGTCGCCTGCGTCACATCAAGACCGGCACTCATCAGGCCGTTGGCCAATTCATCCTGGGTACTGATCGCCTGTTCGCGAATCAACTGCAGCAAGCGCGCCTGACGTTCGCTTTTGGAAACCTTCATCTGGCTCTCCCCCTGGCTTCGATTTTTTGCGGCAGGGACACATAGAAGTTATCATGCCCCAAACGTATGACCTTCAAGGTTTTTTCCGATTTATTGATCTCAACATAGCTACCGCTTTTAAGTTGGATGTCCTGCCGCCCGTCAATCGCCAACTGAGCGTTGCCGGGATATTCACAGATTCGAACAACAACACGGCTTTTGTCCGAGGCGATGTAGCTGCGGTTGTGCAGGGTGTGGGGACAAATCGGCGTGATCAGCATCAGCTTCAGATCCGGGTGGATAATCGGTCCGCCGGCTGACAGCGAATAGGCGGTCGAACCGGTCGGCGTCGAAATAATCAATCCGTCGCCCGGAATGCGGTCGACCGTTTCCTGGTTGATGGTCAGTTCCAGGGTCAGTATTCTGGGTGAGCCGCCGCGGGATATCACCGCGTCATTCAACGCGACACCTTCCTCGAGCAGTTCATCCTGGCTGTCGAAACATCGCACGCCGAGCATCATGCGCTGTTCGATCCGATAGTTTCCCGAAATCAGTTTCTGAATGGATTCTTCAAGATGATCCGGATGAATTTCCGGCAGAAAGCCGACACTGCCTAAATTAACACCGACAACAGGAATCGACGCACTGCTGGCCTGGTGGACCATGGACAGAAATGTTCCGTCTCCGCCCAAACAGACCATCAGGTCACAGGTTGAATAATCGGCATAGTCAACAGCAATATCACCAGCCAGCGCGGTTGAACGCGCGGATGGTTCAGCAACCGCAACAGCGCCTAGACGGCTGATAATCTGCGCGGTTTTTCTGGACAAGCGATAATCAGGATCCCTATCCGGGTTGGTAAAAAGTCCGATTCTCATGAAGCCTCCCGTTCATCAGGCACTGGATGTCGACATCAAAGATTATACCGCAATCGTGGGTCTTTTGACAGTTGTATCTAAAAGAAAACGCTTGTCATTAACTCTGTTTTCACTTCGATGCAGAAACAAGTTCAACGGCCCTTCGGGCAATGCCTTCTGGATCCAGCCCCAATCTGGCAAGCAGCATTCCTCGTTTGCCGTGGCCGAGCGGTTTGGAATCAATGCCCATCAGGTCAAATCGAATAGCTGGCAACCGGTTTAGGATTTTGGGCAGGATGGTCTGCCCGAAGCCGCCTTCGACCAGAGACTCCTCAACCGAGATCATCAAGCCAGTTTTATCCAGTGACCGGATAATCGAATCAAGGTCAACCGGTTTGGCGCAAACCACCGAAAGCACCTCGGCTGACAAACCATGTTCCTCGAGTAGATCGGCCGCCGCCAGGGCAGCGGCTGTCATCGACCCCAGAGCGACTAGGGTCAGATCTTGTCCGGTGCGCAGCAACCGGGCTTTGTGAATATCCTGGCTGCTTAGCTTAGAGGCAAGGGCAGAATTCTGCCAGGTCTTGCCGCGCGGATAACGGATGGCAGTCGGATGATCTGCTAACAGGGCCTGGTCGAAAGCCGCTTGCATATCCTCGGCAGTAACCGGGCAGAAAATCTCAATGGAAGGCATTGGCAGCATAAATCCAAGATCATATAGACCCTGGTGGGTTTCACCGTCTTCGCCGACAATACCGGCTCGGTCGATCGCCAGCACAACCGGCAGACTTTGCAGACAGATGTCGTGCAGGAGTTGGTCATAGGCCCGCTGCAGGAAAGTCGAGTAAAGCGCTACAACTGGCCGCAGACCACCGGCTGCCAAGCCGGCCGCCATGGTTACGGCATGCTGCTCGGCAATGCCCACGTCATAGAATCGCTCAGGAAACTGCTGCGCAAAATCGCCAAGGCCAGTACCGCTGGTCATTGCAGCCGAGATCGCGCAGACTTTCGGGTCTTGCTTTGCCTTGCTAACCAGATAGCGGCCAAAAACCTGGGAGTAGCTGGGCACGCCAGCCTTTCCGTTTTCAACCCCCTGCTCGATAATAAAGGGCGCAACGCCATGATAGAGCGACGGTTCATCCTCAGCAAACTTGTATCCCTTCCCTTTTTGCGTCAGGACATGAAGCAATACGGGACCTTTCAGTTGTCGGATGGCCTTCAGGTGGTCACGCAGCGATTCGAGGTCGTGGCCGTCGACAGGACCGTAATACTGGAAGCCCAGCTGCTCAAACAGGATGCCTTGTTGCTGGACACCGCGGCGGATAATCCGCTTGATCTGCTGTTCAAGCTTGTAGATCGGCTTACCGATCAACGGGATTCTGGGCAGAACTGAATCAACACGGCTTCTGAGACGCAGATAATTGGGCGATATTCTCAGATTGTCCAGATGCTTTGAGAGACCACCGACATTCTTGCTGATCGACATCTGGTTGTCATTCAAGATGACGATCAGATTCTCATGCGCCTGCCCGGCATCGTTCAATGCCTCAAAAGCCATACCGCCAGTCAGGGCGCCGTCCCCGATCAGGGCGATCGCTCGTTGGTCGGGGTCTTGCCGCGACATGGCACGGCTGAGGCCTAAAGCGGCCGATATGGATGTACTGGAGTGGCCGGTATTAAAGAAATCATAACAGCTTTCAGATTGTTTGGGGAAGCCGGCCAGGCCGTCAAGCTGCCGCAGCGTGCAAAACTGTTTATGACGGCCGGTCAGCAGTTTCCAGGGATAGCTTTGATGTCCGACGTCAAAAACAACTTTGTCACGGCCAAAATCAAATTCTGTCAGCAAGGCGATCGTCAATTCAACCACGCCAAGATTAGAGGCAAGATGACCGCCGGTTTGCGAGCAAGTTGAAATGATCTTCTCGCGCACTTCCTCAGCCAGCAGCAACAGCTGCTGGTTGTCCAGCGTTTGCAATTCCTGCGGCAGGATCAGATTTTCCAGATATTTAGGTGACATGGACATCCCCACTATTTTGTTCTTGTTCTCAAATATTCTGCAAGACCAGACAGAAATAAAGTACGCTTGCCGGCTTTCTCGATCAAAGCCAGTCGGTCACGCGCCAAATCAATGGTCTCATCCAGCCGTTTAACAGCTTCATCCAGTCCGAGCAGCGTCACATAGGTGGACTTTTCACTTTTCGCATCCTTGCCGACGGTCTTGCCCAATTTGGCTGAGCTGGATGATACGTCCAGAATATCGTCCTGTATCTGAAAAGCCAGCCCGATGGCATCGGCATAGCCATACAAGTTATCAGAAAGTTCGCCCTGAATACCGGCCAGGGCAACGGCTACTTCGACCGGTGCCTTGAGCAGTGCACCGGTTTTCAATCGGTGAATCGTGATTAATTCGAGTTCGCTGATGCTCCGGCCTTCAGCCGCCAGATCCAGAACCTGTCCCCCGATCATGCCGCTGGACCCAGCGGCTTTCGCAACCCGGCGGCAGGCATCGATTTCGGCTGGCTTGCCTGATGCATCCAGCATAATTTCAAACGCCCGGTTGAGCAAGGCGTCACCGGCCAGGACGGCGAGGGCTTCTCCATAAACCCTGTGGCAGGTTGGACGCCCGCGTCGAAGGTCGTCGTCATCCATGCAGGGCAGGTCATCATGAATCAGCGAATAGGTATGGATCATTTCGAGCGCCAGGGCATATGGCATGGCGCTGGACGTCTCAACGTCTAGCATTTCAGATACGGCCAGCGTCAGCACAGGCCGTATACGCTTGCCGCCGCCCATCAGACTATACCGTGCCGCTTCGACAACCTTGCCGCCGATTATTTCTGGTGTTTGCGGGAAAGCATCAGACAGGGCAGATTCTACATCGGCCAGCAGCCTGTCATAAGTCTTACGAAACGCCGGCATGATCAGTCCTCACCAAACGGGGTCTCTTCGGCCGTCCCGTCCTGATTGACTGTCAGCTTGGTAATCTGCTTTTCAATTTCATCCAGCTTGCCGGCGCAGATCTGCGCCAGGATAGTACCCTTCCTGAACAAATCCATGGATTCGTCCAGCGTTATATCACCGGACTCCAGTCTGGCGACGGTCTGTTCAAGCTGCTTGACCGCGTCTTCATAGCTGAGCCTGCTCAATTCTTCTTGAATGGTCTTGTCTTGTTCACTCATTGTATAAACCTCCTGTCACCGACCGAACGGACATCGCAATTCAGGACGCCGTCACTGAGATAGACATCCACTATATCGCCCGGTTTGACCATGGCAGAGGACAGCAGCAGGCGGTCAGATTTTGGATCTGCGACCAAGCCATAGCCTCTCGCCAAGACCTTAAGCGGACTGAGTGTGTCCATTTTTCCGGATAAAATCGAAAATCGTCGTTCTTCACGTGTGGTTTTTAGCCGAACGGCCTGCTCCAGTTTCTGACGGATGGTATCCATATCCATTCGCCGCCGGTCGACCATTTCCAGGGGCTGTCTCAGCATACGGCTGCCGCTGAGATGATCGAGCTGCAGTCGGGTTTTAGCCAATCTGTTACCCAAAGCTTGCGACAGGCGCATCTTGGCTTGGGCGATCGCCATTTCATGTTCGCTTTTGACCGGAACCGCCAGCTCGGCAGCAACCGATGGCGTCGCTGCACGGCTGTCGGCAACAAAATCACAGATCGTATAGTCCGTTTCATGCCCGACCGCGGAAATAACAGGAATCTGGGAATTGAAGACCGCGCGGGCAACAATTTCCTCATTAAACGCCCAAAGGTCCTCCATTGACCCGCCGCCGCGTCCGACGATCAGGACATCCGCCTGACCGAGATGGTTGAATTGCTCGATCGCCCGAGCGATTGAGGGCGCAGCCTGATCCCCCTGCACCAGGACAGGAATCAGTTGGAGCCTGAAATTCGGGAAGCGTCTGGACAAGACATTGATGATGTCCCGGATGACAGCGCCGGACTGGGATGTCACGACACCAATTGTCTTGGGCAACAGCGGCAACGGCCGCTTGCGTGCAGGGTCGAACAGGCCTTCAGCTTCCAGTTTTTTCTTCAACTGTTCGAAAGCCAGAAACAAGTCGCCGAGGCCATCGGCCGTCATCTGGCTGACATAGAGCTGGAACTTGCCGTCTCGGCCGTAAATCGATGCCTTGGCCGTGACAATAACTTTCTGTCCGTCGGCCGGTTTGAATTTCAAACGGCCGGCCTGTCCCCTGAACATGACGCAGCTGACAGCTGCCTGTTCATCTTTCAGCGTAAAATATAAATGCCCTGAGGCATAGGATCTGAAACCGGAAATTTCACCTCTGACCAGGATAGATTGCAGTTTTGGATCGCTTTCCAGCAGTGCGGAAACATAGTTGTTCAGCGCAGCGACTGTAATCGGCTGCTGAGTCATTTCCCTTCACCGCTTAAACGGCCGAGAACGGCATTGATGTACGAACGGGATTCATCCGCACTATATTTTTTGGTCAGAAGAACAGCTTCAGAAATCGCCACACTGGACGGGACATCTTCAACATGGAACATTTCATAGACAGCCAGGCGCAGGATTGTCAGATCGACCTTGGGCAGCCGGTCTTTTGTCCAGTTTTTCAGATAGGGTGTAAACCGTTCATCCAGTTCGGCTGCATGGGTTCGAACGCCTCGAACCAGTTGGCTCATGTATTCAGTTGCCTGGACAGAAACGTTCTGTTCGACAATAAAGGATGACAGTTGTTTCTCGTCATCACCCTTTTGTATTTCCATTTGGTATAACAGCATAAATGCTTTTTCGCGCGCATCACGGCGACTCATCGTTATCCCCCTTACCGGAACATGCCCGGTGGCAGTATTTTATCTAAAAGATTGCGGAAAGCTTCCCGGTTACGGAAATAGCGGACACCCAGAAAATAACCCAGAATGGTCATGCCGATCAGAAACAGTGTCTTCAGGAACCCGAACAGGACCAGTGACAAAGCCAGCAGCAGCCCGATCACAGCGCCGACTGTTCCAGGGTTTCGTCCCCGGAAATTCTCCTGTAATTGTTGCCAGAAATCCTTCATCGCTGATCACCGTTCCACACGGGCTGCGACCGGTTCGACACGGCTGACGCGGACAACAACCTGGGATACCGGAATGCCGGTATAACGTTCGATGTCCTTCTTCACACGGTCCTGAGCCTTGGACATCATCACCGGCACTTCAACATCCGAATACAAGACGGTGCTGAGCATCACTGTGATCTTGTCGCCCTTGGAAGGCGCTACCCGAGCCTTGGCTGTCTTGATGCCGCACTGGGCGGATTTGGCGGCGTTCAGTGCGATGCTCTCAATCGCGTCGACACCAATGTCGATATTGCCGATGTCGGTGCTTCTGATTCTTGTCCTGCGCAGTCTGCCGCTCATGATGCCCAATACGATCGCGACGATGCAGATCATAAAAATCAAGAGCGAGAAGCTGATGGAGAGCACCCGGTAGGACGTCTGCTCCGGCAGGTATGTGATGATCTTGAGAACACCGCCGAGGACGGCATCATTGATCATCATCATGAAAAAGACCAACGAAAAAACGGCCAGTACAAAGGCAAAAACAATCAGGCTGAAACGAGCAATTGGATTCATCTTCCGTCTTCCTCTCTGGATATGACACCCTTGACATGGACATTAACCGTATCAACGATCAAGCCGGTAAACTTCTCAACATCGGATTTAACCCGTTCCTGAAGACCCCAGGCAACTTCAGGAATGATGTTGCCGAAGTAGATAACAGGATAGACCGTAATGGTGACCATCTCTTCGTTGCCTTCATGGAAGACAACCTTAACGCCCTTGCCCTCATGTTCAACGCCGATCGCTTCCTTGATGGTAACAGCGGCGCTGGTATCCAGTATTGCAACCCCGGGTGTCTGCAAAGCAGCCTCCGCAGCGTACTGGGCAACAAAACCACGGGACATGGTCCGTTCTCCCTTGATCGACGACTGCGGATAGTCAGCCATGATTCAGGCTGCTCAGGCGCGCTCCATGTATTCACCAGTTCTGGTGTCAACACGGATTTTTTCACCCTGGTTAATAAACAGCGGCACCTTGACGACAGCACCGGTCTCCAGTGTTGCTGTCTTGGTTGCATTCTGGGCGGTGTCGCCTTTGACGCCGGGTTCGGTATCAGTGACTTCAAGCTCAACGAAGATCGGCGGCTCAATCCCGAAAATCTCGCCTTTGTAAGATAAAACCTTGCAAACCATCTCCTCTTTAAGAAACTTCAGCGCATCGCCCAGCGCTTCTGCTGTGAACGGAATCTGGTCATAGGTCTGCGTATCCATAAAGTGATAAAGGTCGCCATCATTGTAAAGATAAGTCATATCAGCGCGATCCAACTGGGCTCGTTCGTACTTGTCATTCGGGTTGAAGCTACGCTCGACAACCGAGCCGGTTTTAACATTGCGATATTTTGTTCGGACGAAGGCAGCGCCTTTTCCGGGTTTGACATGCTGAAACTCGATGACCTGAAAAACCTGGCCATCCATTTCAAAGGTGACGCCATTGCGAAACTCACCTGCGCTGATCATATGTGTATACCTCCAGTTAATGCCACACCATAAATTTTGATGTTGGTCAAATTCTAAACTATTTTATTCTATTATCTATTATAACGTCAAGTTAAACAACCTGCGCGTTTTCCTGGTCCGATTGAGACAGATTGGCCGATGCTCAAGCTTTTTGACCGATTTGAGCAAGATGCAAAGATTCATACATCGTTTTGAGTGCGACTGCGTCCTTAGCCTGCGTGCCATTCGACTCGCAGATGATCACCGGATCAAGGTTTTGTTCCGCCATGACCTGGGCCAGCGGTTCAAAATCAGGGCCAAACTGTGTATCAGCAAGCGTATGATGCTGTTTTTCGCCGCCGGCCGTGAATTCGATTCGGCTGAAATGCATATGCATTGAAGTCAGTCTTGACTGTCCCAGGCGACTGCCGATCTGGTTGAACACGTCTCGATAGTCATCGAGTGTTTTCATCGCCCCCTGGCGTCTGGCATTCAGATGGCCGAAGTCTACGCAGGGAATCAGCCGCTCATCAATCTCGCATAAAGCGATCACTTCTTCCAGATTGCCCAGTTGGTTGTTCTTGCCCATGACTTCCGGGCAAAGGCAGCAGTTGTCCAGAAGTCTCAAATCGTCGCAGACCTGAATCGTTCGCTTAAGCAGCTTGACGGCCATAGCCAGCGCCTCTTCTCGCGTCTTAGCCTTGGCAGCGCTACCGGGATGGAAGATGACCCTTGACGCGCGCATCGCTTGTGCAGCTGCCAGGGAGTCCCTGATGTAGCCGATGGACTTCTCCTGCTTCTCGATTTCCTGGGTTGCTAGGTTAATGTAGTATGGTGCGTGGATGCTCAGCACAATGCCGAATTGCTCCGCCTGATCGCCAAGCTTAGCCGCGGTTTCAGACGTAATCCTGACACCGCGGCCACATTGGTATTCATAGGCCTCTAGCCCTTGGCGGGATAACCAGGCCGGCATATCCAGTGATGACTTGAAACCTGCTTCGTAAAATGCTTCGGCATTGCCTGCCGGCCCAAACTTTGGCAATTCAAACGCCCCGCTTATCAGTTGTTTTGTGCTGTTTCCCCAGCAGTATTCTCTCAATCAAACGCTTAATACGGATGTTCCAGGCTTCGGATGGCGACCTAGGCTTGACCAGCACCGCCATCAGCCCGGCGCGCCGAGCTGCCAAAACATCCGTCAGCAGCTGGTCGCCGACCAGTAAGGTCTGCTCAGGCCGGCAGTGTTCGCTTTCCAGCGCTTTGTGGATGCCGCGGGTCGATGGTTTCAGGGCATTGGCATAAAAGGATAACCCGATTGCCTTAGCAAAGCCACTCACCCGTCTGGACGATCCGTTGGAAATGATGCGGCAGATCAGGCCAGCCGCCTGAATTTTCCTGACCGCTTCAATTGCGAATTCATCCGGCTGATGTGATCCGTGCAGCGCTAGCGTGTTATCCACATCCAGAAGCGCCAACCGGTATCCGTCAGCATAAAGCCTGTTATAATCGACTGAATGAATGTCGTCGACTGTCAGGTCGGGTGTGAGCAAATCCGCCAGTGTTTTTTTATCTTGATCTTTTTTGGGATTTTCATTTTTTTGTCGCATGTTAACAGTATCTGTGTTTTATTAGCATCCGTCAACAGTCAACTGAACAAAGATCCAGCAGTTTTATTGAAATCAGGACGGGCCTTGTCTATAATTGGAATAATCAAGGGGGAACGAAACATGAAAGTATGCAAATTCGGCGGATCATCACTCGCCAACGCCGATCAGATCAGAAAAGTCTGTGACATCATCGTCAGCGACCCTGACCGCAAGGTCATGGTAGTTTCTGCGCCGGGCAAGCGTTCCCGTGAAGATATCAAGGTAACCGACCTGCTGATCGCGCTGGCCAATGCCAAGATCAGCGGCTATGATGGCAAGGCGGAACTGGCTCAGGTCATCAACCGTTTCCAGTCCATCGCCGATGAATTGAACCTGCCCGCAGCCGCGATGGACGAAATCAGTCAGGACCTGGAAGCCCGTGCGTGCGCTGACTGCGCGAGTTCCAGCAAATTCATGGATAGTCTCAAGGCAGCCGGCGAAGACAACTGCGCGAAGCTGGTCGCGTCCTATCTGCAGAGTCAAGGCTACGAAGCCAGCTATGCCGACCCTAAAACTGCCGGCATGATCCTAACCGATGAATTCGGCAACGCCCGAGTTCTAGACGAGTCTTATGATAAACTGGCCGAGTTGAATAACAAACCCGGCATTATCGTTTTCCCCGGATTCTTCGGCTACACGGCCGAAGGCGAGATCGTCACGTTCTCCCGTGGCGGATCTGACATTACAGGATCGATTCTATCCGCCGCACTGGACGCTGCAGTTTATGAAAACTGGACGGATGTCGACTCGGTTTACGCCGTCAACCCGTCATTGGTTTCGAACCCCCATCCGATTAATGAAATAACCTATGATGAAATGCGAGAGCTGGCCTACGCCGGCTTCACAGTTTTACATGAGGAAGCGCTGACTCCGGCTTACCGTAAAGGCATTCCCGTCAACATCCGAAATACCAACAACCCGACCGCCAAGGGCACTTTGATCGTCAGCCGCCGAGGTAACTTCGAAGGCGTTGTCACCGGTATCGCCGGTGAAAAAGGGTTTTGCACTTTGAACATGACCAAGTACCTGATGAACCGCGAAACAGGATTCGCCCTCAAAGTCCTTCAGATCCTGGCCGATGAAGAAATTCCCTTTGAACACATGCCATCCGGTATCGATTCACTGTCGATTGTTATGCGCAAAGATGTTTTCACTGAAGACAAGGAAAATATTATCGTTCGCCGTCTGCTCAAAGAATTGGGCATGGAAAAGGTCTCAGTCGACCGGAATTTGTCAATTGTCATGATTGTCGGCGAAGCCATGGCTCATACCGTTGGTGTTGCAGCTCGCGCCGTTACCTCGCTCAGCAAGGCTGGCGTCAATCTGGAAATTATCAACCAAGGTGCTTCTGAAATCAGCGTCATGTTTGGTGTTAAAGAGGAATACTGCAATTATGCGGTTAAAGAACTATATAAGGAGTTCTTTCAGCGCTGATCAGCTCTTCTCCGACCTGCGGTTTCCTAAACCGAAGGCCGGAGGTTCGAACCCTCCCTCCGCAGCCACATCGGAAACCGTCATACGCACTGTATTGTCGGTTTTTGCCTTTTACAAATCTTAATATTGTAATGCTTATTTGCAGGTCGAGTAAGCCCGGGGAACTTCCCCCCGAGCTTCTCACGGAACCGTACGTGACAGTCTCCCGTCATACGGCTCTTGCTATCGCATCGTCGGGCGGATGCCCATTTGCCAGTGCCAGAAGAGATTGGGCCTTGCTTTTGCCAGCATAACTAGCCAGCAATAAGCTTTCCCAAAACTCCCTCTCAGTCGTTTGTATCTCTTCCGTGCCCATCTGACAATGAGATAATTCAAGCAATCTAAAGCTTTCTTTCTTGCTTCACTTGGACAGAATTTCATGAAGTAGTTTGTCCAGCCGCGAATAATGGGATTCATCATCGCTGCCAGTTCTTCAGGTTTCATCAACCTGCCTCGCCTACGGCATTCTTTCATCTTTTCCTTGAAAGATTGTATGGCCGATTGACTGACCGCTGGCGAGAACGCGCTGAAAAACTTGCCAGAATCGTTCCGGGCTTCTCTGCATCTAAATGTGTATCCGAGAAAATCGAATGATTCATTTTCATGCCTCTCTTTGTTCTTATAACTCCGACAGTACACGATCCTCGTTTTCTCCGGATGCACTTCCAGTTTGCAGGTTGACAGCCGGTCTTTCAGCCGGTTCAGCAACGCCTCTGCTTCAGCCTTCGTCTGACAATGGACAACACCGTCATCGGCGTATCTTGCCCATGGATTCCCGGGGTTTCGGGTAACCATCCATCGATCAAAAGTATAATGCATGTAGAGGTTGGCCAGCACCGGACTAATCACGCCGCCTTGCGGGGGGCCGGATGTCCTCTTGCAGACTGTTCCATCCAGCATGACCATGTCAGCCTTCAGGAACCGTTCAATATAAAGGATCATCCATTTGCTATCCGTATGCTTCCTGACCACCTGCATCATCAGCTCATGATCGATGTTGTCGAAAAGTCCCTTGATGTCAAATTCCAAAACCCATGCCATCTGCCAGCAACGCTTCCGGGTTACGCCAACAGCATCCAGTGCCGACTTGTTCGGCCGGTAACCGTATGAATCCTCGCAGAAGATCGGCTCCACTAGTGGTTCGAAATTCATTCTAACCACCATTTGAGCGACCCTGTCTGCGATCGTTGGCACGCCCAACAGTCGCTTCTTGCCATTCTTCTTGGGTATTTCCACACCCTTGACCGCCTTCGGGAAGTAACTTCCCGACGACATTCTGTTCCATAGCTTGTACAAGTTGTTCTTCAGATCTTTCTCAAATTCCGAGAAAGTGATTCCATCAATGCCGGATGCCCCTTGATTCGCTTTGACGCGTTTGTAGGCTTCCAGCACCTGATCCTGTGAAATCTCATACGATTGACCTTCCCTCATCAGATCCTCCCTTGCGGTTGCTTGATTCTTGAAGGCTAGATAGCTGAATCCCTTCGCTCCATTGCCATTACAGCAACTTCTTCACTACTACGAATTCATCCGCACCTGTGCATCGCTTCCCTATTTCCCCCTTGCGTGTTTGCGCTTGGGCTTTTTGGTTTGCATCAATGCTCAGGATTCTCCAGTTCCGTGCAAAAGCCTGTGACATGCTCCTGTAGCCTACACGCCGACAGCCACCTGGCCAGTAATCAGGCTCCTTCCAGGTTGTGTCCCACCCTCGACAAAAGAAAGTGGTTTCGACTGTGTTCTTGTATTAACGACGCTTCGTCAACTGTTCACTTTCGTTCAGCTTCATGTCACTCACCTGACCGATTCATTCGGCCTTTTCCAACTGCATTCAGCACCATGGATTTTGGCCACAGCACCCAGCGGTGGTTTGAGATCTGCACCTGAATGCCGATCCCGAGGGGCCCGCCCTCATCTTTTGCACAGCATGATTCAGTTGCCTGTTTCATCATCTCCTTTCTCTGCAACTGTGTCTTCTGGACACACAGTGATGTTTATTTGATGTTCATTATCACTACAGATTATTTGCGAAGATTCGCTATGATCTGCGTTTATTAGACGATATTGAGCGTTACAAAAGCTACCAACGATTAACTGACGGATTAATATTATGATCTCTAAATAACAGCCCGCAGGTCGGAGGTTTTGAAATGGGCCGGCCTTGATTAAATGATTTTCTCAAAGCCGGCCCTGAATTAAATTGTAGTATGAAAAGTGAAAATCTTTTTTATTGCTGCATTACTTTTTTGTTTCTAAGTGATATCAACATGATTGAGATGATTGCAGCAGCAATTACCGAAATGATTGAAATGATAATGAGCGAGGTCGTACCGTTGTCTACCTTCATGTCATCAGGGTTGGCATCCCAAACATTAAAACTTACGCCGCCCATCGGCATCGTCTTGGGATCTGGATACTTTTCAAGAAGTTCTTGATACTCTTGATAATTCTTTTGAATTGCTGCTATCAGCTGGGTTGACGAAATAACACCATTGCCTGAGACTACTTTTGCATCAGATTCTTCGTTGTTTGGAACTGGTATGATATATTCTTGACCATCTTTCGTCGTCATCAGAAATTTTTCCATTGCAAAACTAAGCAAGACTGGCTTAACCGAATCACCTGCAAAGTTCCTGAAAGCTTCTCTTGCATGTGCGAAATATTCTGCATTCCCTCCAATTTCAGCGACTTCAAAGTTTACACCATCTAATTTTGCAACAGTTAAGTAGGTCTTGGGTTCTCCGTTGATCCCAATAACAATAGTCCATTCTGGATATTTTACATCTCTTTGCAAGTCAAGAAGACTTATATTGCTTGGAACGGAGGTAATTTCCCCCTTGAGAAATACAACTTCAAACCCTTCATAATAGGCAGCCTGATCAACTTCTTCCTCTGTTGCCAAACCCCACTTGCTCAAGTCACTTTTTACAATATTTTTATACATTGAAACGCCTCTCTCGGCGACTTGTAATACTTCATCTGGAATTTCATTGTTGCTTGTAATGTTAGATGCCGAAACTGGAACAGCAGAAAAACTTAGAACTACGATCATAAGTAATGACAAAATACAAATCCTTTTCATTGTTCTTTCCTCCTTTTGGTTTAATCATGAATATTATATAGTGTATACCACCACTCATAATTCGCGTTTTCTAGAAAATAATTATATGATACGTAATGTGCAGTTGTTGGTCCATCGTTATGTGGATTCATGTACATAACGTAATCACCATACGTGGTGTCATAACCATCAACAAGAACAGCATGACCACCTTCACCAGTGACATCCTGATGAACAATTATGGGTCTTGAGTAGCTAATATTACTTTTAATCGTCGTATATGTGATGGTGTCATAAAGTTTTGTACTCGAAACTGAATATTGGCTAAACCCATATTGAACATGCCATATATCTGTCGTTCTATCTTCGTAAGTACCAAAGGTGGCATAACAAAACTGATATTGAGTTGCGCTAATGCCAAAGTAGTCTAGAGTAACACTCGCATCAGTAGCCCAACACCAATTATCTTTTGTTGATACTTGATTCTGGTAATCAAGATCAAGCAAAATATATAGCTGATAAGCTTGTACTACAGTTGTGGAACATAAACAAAAAACAATTGCAATTAATAGTGCTACGAACTTATGTTGCTTTTTCATAATACCCTTATTGCTGATGTTGACTTATAGTGAATCCCTCTACTATATAAACGAAATACCGCACCTATTTGTTACACGATTCATCAATAACTTTTTCTCTAGTCAATCATTTTGTACAATTAGACAAATCAAGTGCCATTTCTTTAGCAATTTTGTATATGTCCCTATTTGATAGTACGCGTTGTGATTTTAAGATTCAATAGGATTGCATCAAGAGGTAGGTTTTTTGCACTAAGTGGTAAGTTTTGAAGCCGGGTAGCGTGAAAACACCCGCACTTTGCAGCCGAAGTCGTGCAGTTTGGGTGGTTATTTGTTGGTCCACGCTATGATTAAGGATTATTAGACGATATTGAGCGTTACAAAAGCTGCTAAGGGTTCTGTAACGGATACTTATTATTCGAAAAATAAACGTATATCCCGCAGGCCGGAGGTTTTGTGTGTATTGTCGTGCTCATAACCCGAAGGTCGCAGGTTCGAATCCTGCCTCCGCAACCACATCGGAAACCGTCAATCGCACTGTTTTGGCGGTTTTTGCTTTTTACATTTCTTAATATTGTAATGCATATTTTGGTAGTGATGTTCATTTGATGTTTGGTACCATATAAGCGTGGTGCTCACCTGCCAGGTGAGTGATCATGCTCATTTTCATTATAATGGATTGGTAATGGCTCGGCGACGGATGTTAGAACTGCACGTTCGAAAGATAAACTGTCGACCACCAACCCATTATAATGATTCGCTTAAGCAGGTTGAAATCGCAGATGCGACGTTCGTGTAACTAACCAAAATGAATCATAATGGGCTAAAGGTGGAAACATTACAAATATTGATGAAAGGACTTGATTCTTATGATCAGCGTTGGTATCGATGTTTCCAAAGGAAAGAGCACAGTGATTGTACTGAACCACGAAGGAGAAGTTTTTGCTGCGCCGTTTGAATTGAAGCACATCCGGACAGATGTGCAGGAATTCATCCAGCAGCTGAAAGCCTTACCCGATGAAGTTCACATTACAATGGAAGCCACTGGGTATTATCATTGGCCTATCATGCAAAGCCTTCTTGATGCCGGCCTTCATGTGGCCGTTGTTAATCCAATTCTAATCAGCCGATTTACAAAAGCCAGCAGAATTCGAAAAGGCAAGACAGATAAACTGGATTGTGTTTCAATCGCTCAGTTTGGCTTCGCGCATTGGAATGATTGTCAAAGTTGCTTTTCACACCAAGAAGTTTACGCCGAGCTCAATATTTATCCGCGCCAGTATTACCACTATATGAAGCTTCTCACCAAGGAAAAACTCAACTTTGGAAGCCTCCTGGACAAGACGATGCCCGGGATAAGCACTTGCCTTAGTGATCAGCATGGTATACGAAAGCTATCGGACTTTGCAAGCCACTTCATCCACTATCAAAATATTATTGACAAAAGCGAAACTGAATTCTTTCAAAACTATGCAGCCTGGATAAAGAAAAAGGGATACCGTATGAACGAGCGCCTGGCGAGAAGAATCTATGCCATGGCTCAAAATGGTATCCCTACCCTGCCTTTCACCAAAGCCACCAAACTTATCGTGAAAGAGGCAGTCCGAGCACTTCAATCGCTTGAAGTATCCATAGATACTATCCTAGCACAAATGCAACGGCTTGCAAGTTCGCTGCCAGAATACAGCACAGTTCTGGCAATGGCTGGTGTTGGCAAGGTCTTAGCACCTCGTCTGATTGCCGAAATCGGAGACATCCGGCGGTTCTATAACCGGTCTTCCCTAATTGCCTATGCTGGCATAGATGCTCCGCCATACCAGTCTGGATCTTTCGAAAGCAAGCATCGCAGCATCTCCAAACGCGGCAACAAATATCTTCGGAAAACCGGATATGAAATCATGATGAGTCTCAAGGCTCATAAGCCAGTCGATGATGAAGTTTATCGCTTCATCTGCAAGAAGGAAGCGGAAGGCAAGTATTTCCTCACTGCCTATATGGCTGGATTCAACAAGTTTTTACGAATTTACTATGCACGTGTAAAACAGCTCTACGCCGAAATGGCTGTCTAGAAAAAAATAAAAACAATCACTTTTTCGAGAGCAATCAATGATTGCCCTTTAGTTTCTCATGCTTCTTTTTATGCGAAAATTGGCCAGATTTTTACCTTCTCGGCACTTGTTATTTGTTAGCAGGTTTATCTGGCCAAACGATTACTTGAGATAGCTTGAAAAGAGGGGTATTATTATGGTACAATAATGCCATAATAAGGAGGCGAACGATATGCCCCAGATCATACCGATACGCGATCTAAAGAATACAGGCGTGATTTCTAGAAAAGTTCATGAATCGAATGAACCGATTTTTGTGACAAAAAACGGCTACGGTGATATGGTCATTATGAGTATGGAGATGTATGAAGAAAAGATTTTCATGCTTGATGTGATCAAAAAGCTTGAAGCTGCTGAAGAACAACTTAGTGCAGGCAAAACGCTGGATGCAGATGAATCATTAATGGACATCAGAAAGAAATATAATGTATAGGCTGGTTGTATCAGAGCTAGCTCATCAGGATTTGGACAGCATCGTTTCATATATATCTGTGCAATTATCCAGCCCAAAAGCCGCCTCAGATTTTCTTGACGAAGTAGATGCCTGCTACCGTCATTTGGAAAACAACCCGACATTTGGAAGATAATCCGAAGATCTATTCCAAGTGTCAGGATAAACACCTGGAAGCACAAGGATATCGGAAAGTTGTGATCAAGAACTACATTGCTGTTTACAAAGTCATTGAAGAAAGCAACACTGTCAGCATTTTGCGGTTTTTCTACAGCGCTCAGAACTATATTAATCTGATCTAACAACAGTCTCAAAATTCGTTTTTGAAGCATCTCAGAAATGGGGTGCTTTTTTTATGCCCAAAATCAAGGAGGTCCCATGGCAATATTCGACCGACTCTTCAAAGCCCGCGACAAGCCAAAGAACACGCTGCTTGGCAACTCCTACAGTTTCTTCTTCGGCAGCACCTCCAGTGGCAAGACTGTCAACGAGCGGACTGCGCTCCAGACCACTGCAGTTTTCAGATTGTTGAACACAGAATTCTCGATACCCATCTTCCCTTGATCATCTTCAGGAGCGTTCTGTGACTCATTCCTAAGCAACTTGTCACGACCATGATCTGGTATCGTCTGCCGTTATCGTACTTGTACAGATACTTCACAAACCGCAGCGGCCGATCGACATCCGTCATCATGAACTGTGATTCAAATACCAGAATCTGAGCATGATCTTTCTCGCTCTGCCAAGTCAATACTGGTCCGCGCTTGTTGGCCAGACGTTTGACCTTTTTAACACATTTATTCTTTTTGGCTCGAACAACAATATCCAGATCAAGTCCAAGGCAATGGTTGAACCACTGCCAGTTACACGCCAATGCATCATAAACGACGACATCAAATAAATTTGAGTAAGTCTTCAAAATATTCGTGAGCAGGCGCTTTACAGCGTTCAGCTCACCTTCATCATTCTTTGCTGAATCTTCTCCTGGCTTGTATGTGTCAAATCCCACGACTAGCTTCTGGCCGTTGCCGACTGTGGACATAACAACGCCGCTATGGTAGAAATGATCCTTGCTGGTCAGACATTTTGGACAGCTCTTCTTCTTACTTCCGAAGAACTTCGTTCCATCAACAGCACCGACCATGTACCCCTCGATTGTGCCATTTCTGAACACCTTGTTCTTGATCGCCTTTTGACTGTATGTGTGAGAATGACTTCCAAGCCATCAATATCTATGACCTTAACTGTGTCACGAATCGTATCAATCTGCGGCAGCTCAGTTCCTCTTTTGATGACATTGCTAAACTCCTTTTCAGCAAGCATGAATTTGAGCTCATTCATGCTTTCGATCCTGAGCAGCAATCCAAGAAGCAACGGAAAATAACTTGTCCGGTTTTGTATTTTTGGTTGACTCTGGCGTCTTTCAATTGACTGAGTCCTTTATCAACGCCAAAGACGTCTTTCATGTACTTCACGAGCTTGGCAAAATGATTGTTCCGCATGTAGTCACCTGTTGGCTTTTTATGATATTTTAGCAAAGATCGTTAGGATCATGAATCTTTGTGAGCATGCGGAATTTAATACACAGGTGTGATAGCTGGGGAATGCCTGGGGAATATAGGATTTTCGGGTTTTGGAGCGAAAGTGCTGGTAGGAAGCGGCTTAGTGATAGCCAAGGTGATATCATCTATTGCAATAAATTTCCCAAAGAAAATTCATCTGATCTGCTTATTTTCACCAGAACCAGTGGGACGAACAGATCTGAAGGCGATTGATTTCAAACCCTTGATAGCAAAAATTATGCTCGCGAAGCCCGCCAGCAAACAGGGCAGCATGGTGATCATGTAGTAGGCGATGCGCTGAGCGTCAGCTGCAGAATCAAAGTTTAGCTCAGGGAGCTGCATGGTTACTTTCACGACCTTCATGAAAATAATTCCCGGCGTGGAATCCGACAGGAACAGGACTCCAGGAAAATAGCCGCCATAGGCCAGAGTAGCTGCGAGAAAAGCCGAGCTGGCACCAAAATAGATGCTGCCACGATTACTTGCGCTGAATCGGCTAACCAGACTGAATATAAAAACGAGCTGAAAGAAGATCGGAAGCATCCACACAATCAGAGGCAATGCCAGCACGGTCTTGTTCAAGCCAGATAATTCGCCGAAATAATAAAAACCTGAGACTGACCCTGTAACACTCAGGCTAATTCCCGTAAACAGGATGAAAAAGGTCTGCCCCGCCTGTTTCAAAGCCATTATCATGATGGTTGACATGATGATTCCGACCAGAGCGCTCAGGACGACCATGGCCAGGGCCGGCAGGGGGTGAGGTATGAAGGGATTGCTGCTAAAATCCGGCAAGCCAGTTACCAGCAAAATAATAATGGCAAGCAGTATGGCCACTACCCAGGGCATGCTCTTGACAGATATCGAAGGAACCGTCTGAGGGGACAAGATCAATTGGTCTGCATCACCTAGCCGCCGTTGTCTGCGGAGCCACAGCGCCAATAGGAAGGCTAGGCCGATGTTGATGAAAATTTGCAAAATGACGCGGATGACGTAGCTGGCTGCAGAATAGCTTCCGCTGCCATTCTGCAGGGTTGATCGGAAAACGAATGTATCGAAACTTTCTGCGACTCTGAAGAGGTGTCCATTATATGATAGTTGCAAGATTTCATAGCTAGGCTGAAGCGAACTAAACCCTTGGATCAGTACAGCTGCGGTTGATCCCATCAGAATCCCTCTGGTCGCCCCCTTGCCTCTTGCACTGAAGACAAGTCCGACCGCAGATCCGGCAAATGCGATCAGTGCCGCCCCATACCAACAACTTTTTGCAGCATAATAACCCCAGAATGCATAGTTCAAGTCCTGGTTGTCCAGCGCAGTCGGCAAAAGCAACCTGAACCATTGCAGATAGACTGCAGCCGGAACAAAGACAGGTAGCAGGAACAAGCCGGCACATGAGGCACGAACAGTCAGATTCTTGATTTTACCGCAAAGCAGCGCGGCTGCGAGGCCAATGACGACTGCAACAATCATGCTGCTTAACCAGAGTCCTAACGAATTGATCAGTAGCCTGGGCAGATAGATGCTCGAAAACAGGTCTTGATAGATCTTGAATCCCATAAAACCGCCGGTCGGCAGACCGCTTGCCACGTCAATTTTCATAAATGACATGAAAAGGCTAATACCGCAGGGTATAAGGATTAGAATAAAAACAATAATCAGCAGAACCGTATTGATAATTCTAGATCGCATAGCTGTCAAAGCCTTCATAAGATGCACCTCTGAATTAGCGCTTTCGATTATGACTAATTTCAATTGGACAATCTTGCCAGTTATTTTAATATGCCATATTATTAAATCAAAATCAACCAGTGGTCATTTCAGGTTCTTTCCTTATTTCCGTGAAAAGTTTGAATGGGATTGGTTGAGGGTAGCAATTTCGCTTTTACTCCAAATCTGTCAAAATCATCAACGCATTACCATAATTATGCCATATTCAACTCAAGAAAGCGACTACTAATCATTTCAGGATATACTGCCCCCAAACCCTCACAATCAAGGATCGCTCTCATGTCTTTATTCCACTGTCTTTCACATCATCCGCTGCTGAATACCAGTCCCCTGTCATACTTCAGCAGATACAAGCCTTTTAACAATTTTCTGACTATTTCCTTCTGTGTCTGATAGTGGTTTTTCAACCGCCTGGGCAGAAACATCTGCATAATGTTGGCAGCAATGAAGATCAAGCACAATACCGCTTCAACAGCGTTTCCACCATGTACATAACAGTGCTCCAATCCACACTCGGTTTTCAAGTTGTTGAACACAGAGTTCTCGATGCCCCATCTGCTCTTGATCATCTTCAGGAGCGTTCTGTGACTCATGTCCAGGCAACTTGTCACGACCATGATCTGGTATCGTCTGCCGTTATCGTACTTGTACAGATACTTCACGAAGCGCAGCGGCCGATCGACATCCGTCATCATGAACTGTGATTCAAATACCAGAATCTGTGCATGATCTTTCTCGCTTTACCAAACCGCAACCGGTCCGTGCTTATTGGCCAGACGTTTGACTTTCTTGACACATTTGTTCTTCTTAGCACGAACCACGAAATCCAAACCAAGATTCAGGCAGTGATTGAACCACAGCGAGTTGCACGCCAGAGCATCATAAACGACGACATCGAATAAATCGGCATAAGTCTTTGTAACATCAGTTTTCTTCACTGAATCTTCACCTGGCTTGTATGTGTTAAATCCAACGACCATTTTCGGTCCGTTGCCGACTGTAGACATAACCACGCCGCTGTGGAATTGATGATCCATGCTGGTCAAACATTTTGGACAGCTCTTCTTCTTGCTTCCGAAGAACTTCGTGCCATCGACAGCTCCGACCATGTACCTGTCGATTGTGCCGTCTTTGAACACCTTGTTCTTGATCGCTTTCTTGACCGTATGCGTGAGAATGACTTCCAAGCCATCCAGATCAATGCCCTTGACTGTATTCCTGATTGTGTCAATTTGAGGCAGCTCAGTTCCTCTTTTAATGACATTGCTAAACTCGTTTTCAGCAAGCATGGATTTCAGCTCATTCATACTTTCGATCCTGAGCAGCAATCCGAGAAGCAATGGCAGAATAACCTGACCGGTTTTGTATTTCGGGTTGACTCTGGCGTCTTTCAATTGACTGAGTCCTTTATCAACGCAAAGACGTCTTTCATGTACTTCACGAGCTTGGCGAAATGATTGTTCCGCATGTAGTCACCTGTTGCTTTTTTATGATATTTTAACAAAATTCGTGAAGATCATGAATCTTTGTGAGCATGCGGAATTCGAAACACTTCTTTGATAGGCTTGAAGTGCCTGTGGAATATAGGGTTTTCGGGCATTGGAGCGAAAGTGCTGCTTTAGGATAGGTCTCCCCTCACCCCAATATTTAAACAATTTCAACATGATCATATTCTATTGTCTTTCACATCATCCGCTGCTGAAAACCAGTTCCTTGTCATTTTTCAGTAAATATAGGCTCTTTAATAATTTTCTGACTATTTCCTTTGATAGCTGTCATATCATTGCCGCCCTATCATAAATATGATATTATACTATCATATTGGAGGTGATCATGTGATTATCAAACCATCAACCGGATTGCGTAACGAGTATACGCAAATTTCTGAACTAGCAAAATCGTCGGGGGAACCGATATATATTACAAATAAAGGGGAAGCAGATATCGTTGTTCTAAGTATGGAAGCCTATGAAGAACGCGAGAAGATGTTTCGCCATCGCGATTTGATTTATGAAGCGGAATTTTCTCGATTGAATGGTGCACCAACTTACTCATCAGATGACATTCGTTCTGAATTGGAGATGTTGTATGAAGCCGCAAAAAAGTAAGCTTGTCTTTCTTGAGCCGGCTAAAGATGACATCCTGTGCATAGCTGAATTTCATTTGGAAAAAGTAGGGCCATTATCTGCCAAAAAAATCACGGATACTTTAATTGATGCTATTGACCGGCTCGTAAACTATCCTCTAATGGGACCGACACACCCTGATCCGGTGCTGGCAGAAAAAGGTTATCGGAAGCTGGTTGCAAGCGAGCAGTACGTATGTATTTACAAAGTATTTCCAAACGCTGTTTATATCTATCGGATTGTCAACGGCGCGACAGATTATTCTAAACTTATAAAATAGTTAGGCTTCCCTGTCCTTAATTCAAAATTGTTGAATCCAACTAGATGTTCACTAGCAATTTCGCTTTTACCCCAAATCTGTCAAAATCATCAATACATTACGGTAGTGTCAAGGATTATGTGCACTTTCTGTCTCGCTTGATAGCTGGCCGTCAACCAGCCGTCAGATTAGCATCAACCTCCTTGATCACATCCATGTCGTCCAGATGCTTCATGTTCAGGTAAAGCTTCGTTCCCCAGAGCGAGGATTCCATGTAACGAAGCCTGGCACAAACCGGCATGAGTACTGATTCTGAATCCGGGAAGGCTCCAACCACTCGGCTTCCTCGTCCAGCAGGGTGTTGAGCGTATCTTCGACACTTTGGAGTACCAGATCTCCCAATTCCTTCTTTATGGCTACTTCGTTGAGTTGTATAATCTTCTCAGACATGATTCGCTCTCCTTTGCTCGGTTAATGTTTGGGTCGTATCTTACATTTTACCAAGCGAGATCGAGTCATGTCCTTTTCATTTTGGAATGTGCGCAATTTCAGAATACTTTATCGAAAAAATAAACGTATACCCCGCAGGTCAAAGGCTATTGATGTAGTGAATAACAGGCCAGGTATGAATGCGTACAGTTTAATACGGGATGCTCAACAAAAGTCGACCCATTCCAGAAGAGGCCATCTTTTATGATGGCCTCTCCTCATTGTGGCTAAGCATTAAAGTCTTGTCAGACCTGACGATTCAATCTTAGTGCCGATCCCTGTATTGCATGCTGAAGCTTTTGTCTGGATTTCTGACCAGCGTCATGAATTTTCCGTTTAAAAGGATGCTGGTATACGGGAAATCCAGGCGCTTGTGCATCTCACGACTCTCTTTGCGGTACTCACCGGCGACGGCGACTGCCTCGCCGATGTCGATCAGGTCAAGAACCTCAAGACAGCGCATGAGTTCATGCGCGTTTTTGGCGCCCAGATCGTCCAGCGAGAATTGACGCAAGTCGCGGATGTATTTGATGCCGGCTTTGAACAAGTTAGCTGAGCGGGGCTTGTACGATCCAATGTAGTCGTTCATAATCTGCTGGATCATCGAGTTCGCTTCTTTCCAGTTCGCGCCATTCTGCTTGGACATCAGCTTGCTGTAGAGCGCTTGCCGCTCAGCGATCAGGGGGTGGTCGCTGATATCGGATGCTTCAACGTCCCGAACATATTGGGCAGCGTTCTCGCCGGATATCATGCCAAATACCGATGCGC
Organism: uncultured Saccharofermentans sp.; assembly: GCA_963675845.1. Lineage (GTDB taxonomy): Bacteria > Bacillota > Clostridia > Saccharofermentanales > UBA5734 > UBA8949. Next base: position 2,544,628 of record OY776634.1, read on the forward strand.
TGGTTACTGCGCCCTTGACATTTCCCACGCCGTCACCGGCTGAGTAGAGTCCTGGAACCGATGTTTCAGCCTTTTCGTTGATTTCCATGCCCTTGGAGCTGAGGCCGAAATTGAAGGTTCCGAATTCGACCATATGGGTGCGCAGGTCGATCTCGTGCTGGTCAAGCCAGTCATAAATGGAATCGATGCCTTCAGACATGAATGCCTTTCTCATATAGGCATGGTCTTCATCGGACAGCCCGGTGCAATTCATATAGACCGGTCCTGTGCCGTCAAGCATTTTGTCGCGATAGACCCCGGGCCAGACATCAGCTGTCACATCGCCGAGTTCACGGGATGGTTTGCCGACGTAGGGCGTGACCGGCTCGCCATGTATGTCGCAACTGATGCCGATCCAGGTCCCCTTGCCGCCACGCTGAAAGTATTTTGGTCCGGCGTGAGTGCCGGGAATATCAATATTGACCATTCGGACACCCGCTCGCAAGGACATAGCATGGCCTGCGCCGCAATTGGCCGGACAGCTGCCCATATTGAAAATATACGCCGGGTTTTGCTCCGGGTACAGCCGGGCTGTTCCACCGGTGGCGATCATGACAGCTTTGGCTTGGAAAATGACGATTTCAGGTTTGTCGTCTCCGACGGATACGCCGATCGCGCCTGCGACCCGGCCATTATCCGCCAGGAGAAGATCATTAACGGCGACACGGTTGACGATTCGCACGCCCAACTCCCGTGCTGCCCGGGTCAGCATGCCTTTCTGCTGCTTGCCGTCGAACTTCAAGTGGTAAAGCTGCTGACCGGGCAGGGAGTGACCTTCAAAGTGCCATTGACCGGTCGGGCGCATGTTGATGCCAAGCGCCTCCCAGTCACGCACGACTTCCTCGCTTCGCTTCAGCAATGTCCGCAGCATTGACAGATCGACCCAGGGTCCACCGATAAAGCCTGAAGCGTTTTCACGCACTGCCCGTTCAAAATCTTTATGGACTTCTTCAATGTAGCAGCAGAAATGGTCGTTGCCGTTTGCACCCATGCCAGAGCGGCGCGTATCTGCTTTTTCAGCGACTACGACGCTGATACCGGCCCTGGCGGCAGTGATCGCTGCCTGGAGACCGCCGATGCCACCGCCGATGACCAGATAGTCGGACTTGATGATCTCGCCTGCAATCTCAACTTTCATGGGATTCACCTCGTTTCTCATCGCGATCGGGTTTCATGGTCAGCAACATATGCGACAGCGGGTATCGCATGGTCAGCGCGTTGTTCGGGCAATCGTTGACGCAGGCTCGGCAATGCCAGCATTCGTCAGGATAACGGACGATCAGCGAGCGGTCAGGGCCGTCTGTCAAGATTTTGAGAACATCAACCGGACAGATTTCGACACAGTAGCCGCATGCGGTACACAGGCTGGGTTTGACAATTGGGGGCATGTTGATCACTCCTTTGCAGATTTTCAGTTGAACAATAGTTTTTGGACAAGCAGCGAGGTCAGCGACAGCGACAGCCAGCAGATGAAACCAAGCGCGATCGGCTTGCCGCCGTTTCTGACCAGTTGTACGATCCGGGTGTTCAGGCCGATGGCCGCCATGGCCATCACAATCAGGAATTTCCCTGCAAGAACCAGGAAATCAACGATATCCGCCGGGATGGGCAGCCACGTATTCATAATAGCAGTAAGCAGGAAGCCCAAAACGAACCAGGGGAATGTTTTTGTGAAACTGTAGTTCTTCAAAGCATTGCTGCCGGCAGCTTTTCGTGATGTGTAAACAGCCAGAATGATCGAGATGGGAATGATCATGAGGGTTCTGGTCAATTTTACGATTACCGCCAGTTCGCCTGCAACGCTGCTGAAAGAATAGCCCGCAGCGACGACCGACGATGTGTCGTTGACAGCTGTTCCGGCCCAGAGGCCAAAAGTGGAATCGCTCATGCCCAGCAGGTGTCCGATTGGCGGGAAGAGAAACGCCGCTAGGACATTGAAAAGAAATATCGTCGAGATTGAGTGCGCAACCTCCTCGTTGTCGGCATTGATGACCGGTGCCGTCGCAGCGATGGCAGATCCGCCGCAGATCGATGTGCCGACACCAACGAGTGTGGCAGTCTTCTGATCGATTTTCAGAAGCTTGCCGACTATATAGGCGATCATAAGCGTTGTCGAGATGGTTAGCAGCATTAATGCAATTGTCTGGTGCCCGACCTTGAGGATATTCGGTAGACTCATGCCAAAGCCCAACAGGATTATGGACGTCTGCAGGAGGCGCTTACTAGAGAAGCGAATGCCATCATTAAATTTCTCGGGCCGCTTCCAGAATGCCAGCAGCATGCCGAACAGAATGCCTAAGACAGGGCTGCCGATTATTGGTAAATAATGGCCAAGAACCCAGGCCGGTATCGCAAGGGCTGCTGCCAGCAGAACACCAGGAAGCTTATTAATAGCGACATTCAATTGCATCACCTCTCATTAAAATGATCATAACGCTTGACATGGGATAAGTAAAATAATATATAATGATGGAATAGATAAGATTTCACTAATGGAAGGATGGGCTAATGACTCTTCGACATTTCAGAGTTTTTATCGCGGTAACCAAAACGATGAATATGACTTCGGCCGCTAAATCATTACTCATGACGCAGCCAGCTGTCAGTCAAACCATTGCCGAACTTGAGAAATACTATTCCGTCCGGCTTTTTGAACGACTCTCGCGCAAGCTTTTCATAACCCAGGCCGGCGAGAAACTGCTTCATTACGCCCGGCAGATGATCCGGATGAATGACGATCTTGAAGAAGACATGAAGGCAAAGGACCATAAGGGCATGATTCGGCTGGGTGCCAGCATAACCGTCGGAGCGACGATTCTGCCGCTGCTGATTGCGTCGTTCAAACAAACACATCCTGAAACGCCGGTTGAAGTTGCTGTTGACAACACCGACAAGATCGAAAAGCGCCTGCTCGGCGATGAAACCGACATCGGGATTGTCGAAGGAGATACGATCTCGCAATACATAGTCAACCAGCCATTCATGAACGATGAACTGGTCTTGATCTGTGGCGCCAAACACCGTTTTGCTGAATGGGAGTCGGTACCGCCCGGTGAACTGGAACGCGAGAATTTCATCATTCGGGAAATTGGCAGCGGAACGCGCAAGACCTTTGAGAACGTGATGCTGGAGCACCGGATCGCATGGAAAGCGACATGGACATGCAACAACGCCGATACCATCAAGGCGGCGGTAAGCGCTGGAATGGGCGTATCTGTCATCTCAAGGATGGCGGTCTTAAAAGAGGCGCGAGCCGGTGAACTGCATATCAAACCTATTGAAGGAATCCAGTTTGGCCGCCAGTATAAGATTGTCTACCACAAAAACAAATACCTCACACAGACAATGGAAACGTTCATTGCTGACTGCAAGTCGTTTCATCCCGACCCCGCATATGCCTAACGCCGCTGGATTTTGCGCAACCGATCGATTTTTGTAGCCTCTTGTTACACATCTGAGCGTTTTAGCCGCTCTGGCCGAAATGCTCACCAACTGCTGATCGACCACTGTCAGCCAAAGTCCGCCATGAACAGGGCCACAGAGAGCTTCCAGCATATCCTCGCACAGAAATCCCAAGATGCAGAGTTCTATCTGGCAAGCGCGGAGGATGCAATCGGCTACTGCCGAAGCTATTTTAGGAAGCTGTTCAAATCCAGCACCGGACTGTCACCGAGCTCGTATCTTCTGAGCCATTAGCACTTTCGCTTATGCCACATTTCCATCATGAATCACAGCTGTTCTCATTTATTATGCCATATTATTCATCAGAATTCGGACCAAGCATATTATTGGATAGATCTCCCCCTGTATAATGAAGTTCGTCAAGATTATGTATCTTGACGATGATTTTCTGCTAATCCGCAAACCACGTGGGATAATAGATTCGTACAGTTAAGTTTGTCGTTGTCGCCCTTGGGAACGTGTCCCATGCGCAAGAGTGACACCTCAGCTTTACAGGTAGGACAAATATGAGCTGGATGGGAGCATTGTCCCGTATTTCGAACAAGGTTTGGTTCTTGTAAAGTCCTGCGGATAACCTTGGCTGCAACTTTCATTGAAAAGTTGGTGTAGCCATAATCGGGTATCGCCCGCCGTTCTAATACTTGTACAGATACTTCATGAACTGTGATTCGAATGCCAGAATTTGAGCATGATCCTTCTCGCTCCACCAAGTCCCTATTGGTCCTCGCTTGTTGGTCTTGCGCTTAACTTTTTTAACACATTTATTCTTCTTGGCTCGAACTACAATATCCAGGTCAAGACCAAGGCAGTGATTGAACCACTGCGAGTTGCATGCCAGAGCATCATAGGCGACGACATCAAATATTTTATGGTAATTCTTTGTAAGATCTTTGATCAGGCGCTTTGCGGCGTTCAACTCGCCTTCATCTTTCTTCGCTGAATCTTCGCCTGATTTTTATATGCATCAAATCCAACGACCTATTTCGACCCGTCTCCGATTGTGGATATGACCACGCCGAATGATAGAAATGATCTTGACTGGTCAGACATATAAGACAGCTCTTCATCTTGCTTCCGAAGAACTTCGTTCCATCGACAACACCGATCATATAACCGTCGATTGTTCCATTTCTGATCACCTTTTTCTGATGGGCTTGAAGCTAATGTAGCATATAGGTTTTTGGTCTTTTAGAGCAAAAGTGCTGACTTATTGCTTAGGCCGGGTATAGTGTCTAGAAGCTACCGGACTTGCCTGTCCAAATCCTGCCGGATATAATGACCGAAGCAGCCAATGCGCTTGACTATCCCTTGAATAATTTCAGAAGCAAAGCTAGTGCGACCCCAGATAAAAAAGCAATGTATGAATGTTTTTTAGGATGTTCCTGCACTTCTGGCAACAAGTGAGCCGCAGAAACAAAGATTAGAACCCCCACTACAAAACCCATGGCTATACCTAGAATTTGTGTACTCAGTTGCCTGACAATAGGATAGGCGATCATTGCACCAACTGGAGTAGTCAGGGATGCTGTTAGAAAGGCGAATAATATTGCCTTTTTTTCATTGATCCCGCCTTTCAACAAAACCGAATATGTGATAACACCCTCGGCAAATTCGTGTACCACCAGGCCTGTTCCTGCGACAAAACCAATCAGCAAGCTGACATTAAAAGTCACCGTATAGATGATGCCATCGACAAACGAGTGGATCGCTATTCCGATCAGAGCTGTCAGACCGAACGCCAAACTTGGCAGGCCTGACTTTCTCTTAATGATCCGGTTGCTGAAAAACATGAACAGAAATCCGACCAGTGCGGCAAATCCCGCTTGGGAGTTGTTGGCATAAGCTTGAGGAAAACCGATGATCAACGCGGAAGAGATTAAGGTACCGGCGGCAAAGCACATGAAGTGTTCGATTGATTTCTCCGCCCAGTCTCTGTTTTTATAAATCACCCAGATTCCGATGCCATTAACAACCATGGCGCCGACAGCAAAAACTACAATCCATTCAAATACCGACAGTCCTGCCATGACCTGTTCCTCCTGATTTGATTCACTGCTTATGCTCATGATAACAGAAAACTTTGAAATAACGTATGGGGGCTCCGGTAATAAACTTCTTCTACTGATTGAAACGTCTGCAGCATAAATTGATTAAACGCCTCCCGCAGTATGGCAAATAAAACCATTTTTGCATCCAAGATTCTAGAATTCAGGCTATTCTCATTAACACGCTTCTTTGATTTCTATCTTATCTTTTTTGCTAGTCATATGTCTGATACCAGAAATTTTCATAAACACCGTTGCTGCTACGATACTGACCTCAAAAGCTGGGCTTATTGACATATTCCCATTATCAGATCATACTAGTATTGGGCATAAGCCCATTACCGACTGATATTCATCAACCTTTCTGGTCGAAAGGAGTTGAAGATCTATGCCAGGTGGAGATGGAACTGGTCCGTTAAATTCAGGTCAAAGAAGCAGCAGCTTTTCCCGGCGTGGAATTGGCCGTCGAGGGGATGCTGGACCTGGAGGATACTGTGTGTGTCCTTCCTGTGGTGAGAAAGCCCCCCACAAAACAGGACAATCGTGTAATCAGGTAATCTGCCCGAAGTGCGGTGCTAAAATGACTCGTGAATAAACGAAACGTTGAAAGGAGTTAATCAAATGCCTAGAAGAGATGGAACAGGACCTTATGGAATGGGACCGATGAGCGGAAGGGGTTTTGGACCCTGCTCAGGGTATGCCGTATCGCCTTTCATCGGGTTTGGTTGCGGTTATGGCCGCGGGCGCGGTTATCGCTGGATGAGGTATTGCTATCCGGTCGTACCACAGGAATTTGAAGCCAAAGACGAAAAGGAAATACTGCAGGCTCAAGCTCAGTATTTGGAATCTCAATTGGAATCTGTCAAAAAGCAACTTGAGAAACTTGAAGAATAAACAGCACTCGTAAGAATCGCTTTTACTCGATTTAACAACCGCCGCCATGTTTTCGGCGGTTGTTCTCTATTATGAAAACAATCGAGCAAAGCTACTTCAATCGATAGCTCTCATATCCTTTGTACTCATTAACTTTCACATCAGCGTCATGCCGCAGGGCTTCAATAATCATGCCCGGCATTAGACAACCTCGTGATTTCAGAAATTTTTCGACTTCCGACTGGTTCATGGGATGTCGTTTGATGATGTTCTTGATCGCTAGTAAATCGTCTTTGATTTCGCTGTGAAAACCCTCTGACTTGAGCCATTCGATTGAAATCCCGCCCAGCAGTCTGATGGCCTGCTTCATCTGATCGGGGCTGATCATTCTGACCGATATCTCAGTCGGCGGACGAACCGGGGTATTCAAATAAAGCCGATTATATCTAATCTGACTGATTTTCGACTTGAGCTTTTGCAGCATCTTTTCATCATCATTGATGTCCGCCATCAGCATCGTCTCCAGCCATAATTGTCCTGGATAGATTTTTGAAAAATCAACGATACCCTTGAAGACTTGATCATATGACAAATTCTGATGGGGTCGATGAATTTTTCGAAAAGAAGCTTCATCAAAACAATCTATTGAGGGTAAAACAATATCCGCAAGATACAAATCTTCCTGTACGCTTTTGCTGTATAGCAGGGCGCCATTTGTTATGACAGCGACTGGTTTTGTTGTGCGTGATTTGATCTCGCTAATCAGCTGTCCCAATCCCAGATAAAGTGTCGGTTCTCCTTCTCCGACTATTGTTACGACATCAAAATTATTCATCCTCTTCAGCATTGACTCAAATTCTTCAACAACTGATTTAACCGGAAAGAACATCTTCCGCGAATTGGTGAGATGGTCGGTCCGACCTAATTGACAGTAAATACATGAATAATTGCATGTTTTCTTGGGAATCGGGCTAATACCAAGCGATAGGCCAAGTCGTCTCGAAGGAACCGGACCGTAAACATATTGCTGTATCATAAGGGTATTTCCGCCTTTCTTGCAACTCGCGAAAGTTATCGGACTGGACAACATCACCAGCACTTTGCGACGACCTGAATCAGCACATGCGTTTTGCTCTGCTATCATTATGACACAACTCCAAAAAGACTCTATCGGCGAACAACACCCGCTATTGATCATATGCCCATTATGGTTTACAATTAATGCAAATGGGAATCATTAGCAACAATTCAAAAAAACTGGACAAAGATGAAGTGTACAGCGCTTTGAGTAATGTCGGTGCCAAAGTGACAAGCCAGCGCGCCTTAATTCTTAGAATCATTCGGCAGGCACAAGGACATCTGGATGCTGACGAAATCCTACGTCAGTCAAAAATTTCACAGCCGCGCATCAGTTTGTCAACGGTTTACAGAACGTTGCGAACCCTTAAAAACCTGGGGCTGGTAGATGAGGTGCACATCGATGACTTACATCATCACTATGAAGCCAAATCATCCGATGAGCACTACCATCTGGTTTGCTTGGAATGTGGGCAAGTTATAGAATTTGAGATTCCATTGATTAAGCAGATCAAAAAAGCTATTTCCGATATTGGTGATTTCAAGTTGATTGACACGGAGTTGATCGCAACCGGCTATTGTTCTGAATGCATGAAACTCAAACGTCATGATTCAGACAAGAGTCCTGAAAGGACGAACCATGACTAAAACAAGACGAATCCCCTTGACTCAAATGAGATCTGGTCAAAACGGCATCATCGTGCAGATTATGGCAGGCTATAGTCTGATCAACCGATTAAGTGATCTGGGTCTCTATATCGGAAAGCAGGTTATGGTACTAAGTTCTTTCAGGTTGCGTGGTCCCGTGACAATCAAGGCTAATGGCACGCAGGTTGCAATCGGTTTTGGCATGGCTCGACATATTATTGTTGAAGTCAACGAGTTCCAATCATGAAAATACTACTAATCGGTAACCCTAATGTTGGCAAGAGTGTCGTTTTTTCCCGTTTGACCGGTATTAATGTCGTAACATCAAACTATCCGGGAACAACTGTTGGATACACTCGTGGTCATATGAAGCTCGAAAACCAGCCAGTTGAAGTCATAGATGTTCCTGGAACCTATTCGCTCGATCCGACCTGTGAAGCTGAGGTCGTCGCCAAAAAAATGCTCAGCGAGGGGGATGTTATCATCAATGTTGTGGACGCAACAAATCTTGAGCGCAACTTGCATTTGACTCTGCAGCTGCTGGAAACAAAAATTCCGGTTGTCATAGCATTGAATATTTGGGATGATACAAAGCACCTTGGCATAGAAATCGACCTGGACAAATTCCGCCAGCTACTGGGCGTACCGATCATTCCTACCGTGGCGGTATCCGGTGAGGGTATCAAGGAACTTGTTGAAAATATTCCTAACGCAGTCTCACCGGACTTTCCGGAGATCAGCCGTGATGAACGATGGGTTATCGTTGGGAATATTATCCGCCAAGTTCAACAGATCCATCATCGTCACCACACATGGCGTGATCGATTGGTTGATGCCAGTGTCAGGCCATTGACCGGCAGCATCCTTGCCGTAATTGTGCTGGCTGCATCATTTTTGATCATCCGACTAATTGGCGAGTCCTTAATCCGTTTTGCATTAGATCCCTTGTTTGAATCGCTTTGGTCACCTTTTCTGTCGTGGTTCAGCAGCCTGATGGGTGAGGCGGGTTTTTTCCATGATATTGTCATTGGCAAGCTGATCGACGGCCAGATTGACGTTGTTCAGTCCTTTGGACTGCTGTCCAGTGGCCTTTATGTCCCATTTGCTATGGTCCTGCCCTACATTATCGCGTTTTACTTTGTGCTTGGGTTACTTGAGGATATTGGCTACCTCCCGCGTCTGGGTATACTGATGGATGTTCTGATGCACCGTGTCGGTCTGCATGGCTATGCCATCATTCCAACACTGCTGGGACTGGGATGCAATGTTCCCGCGGTTCTTTCCACCCGTATTCTGGAAAGCAAGCGGGAACGGTTCATCGCAGCTACATTGATCTCGATTGCCGTGCCCTGCGCCGCGCTGCAGGCCATGATTTTCGGTCTTGTCGGAGCACGTGGCGCGCAATACGTCATTCTGGTATTCGGGACGCTGATTGCCGTCTGGATTATACTGGGGATCATTCTTCGCTACGCTGTCCGAGGATTCGAACCTGAACTGCTGATCGAAGTGCCGCCCTATCGTTTGCCGCAGTGGCGAGCTATGTTGAAAAAACTCTGGATGAGGGCTACAGGATTTCTGGCGGAAGCCTTGCCCATTATCTTTGCTGCAGTTCTTGTGATTAACATCTTATACTATTTCGAAGTTTTCCAGGCCATTGCCAATTTCACCGCACCAGTTGTCACAGGCATTCTTGGCCTGCCTAAAGAAGCCATCACCGCGCTGGTTGTTGGTTTCCTGCGCAAGGACGTTGCAATGGGTCTTTTGGCCCAGCTGTCGTTAAGCACCAAACAACTGGTCATCAGCAGCGTTGTCCTGGCCATGTTCTTCCCTTGCCTGGCCACATTTGTTGTGCTGATCAAGGAACTGGGCGTCGTTAACATGATCAAATCATTGGGCATCATGGTGGTTACGTCGATTCTGGTCGGCGGTCTTTTGAATCTGGTCTTGTAAAAAGGAGATTGCTGAACAGCTGCTTGTACACTCTGGGAGTGAAGTAAAAACTTGCCTTTATGCGATTGCTGCAATTTTTTCTTGTTGATTCATTGCCATGATTGGCAAGAGCATATTGCTTGGCTTCCAAAAGGCATTGGTTCCAAATATCTCCGCTGATACGGTTGCATTTAAAAAGACGATCAATATCCTGGGTTTTGGCTTTACAGGGTATCTTCTTTGTTCTGTGCATCTTTGACTGCCTCTCTCAATCAGAAAGAACGTATGTTCTTGCATTATCATCAAAAGATTGCAGCTTGAATGATTGAGCGTCAAGAAAGACAACGCTCACGCATCGCCTTGTGCTATCCATCTCACCACCTTCACTAAGCTTTGTGGCGGGAGAATTTCGCGCGTTTTGTTAGACAAAATTGTTCCGTATCTATTTACATCACTAAGCTGAAATCAATTTGTCTTGCACTTGTTGAAAATTTCATCTTTCAGATCCCCGGCTTGAAGAGCCTCTTGGGTGTGGGGTTTTCGGTTTTCGGAGAAAAAGTGCTCACCCCTGAATGATGAATTTTCAGGACTGATCCGCTTCAACCAGCTTGTAGATCTGCCCCTGCAGATCGATGATGCGAAGGTCACCATCCGAGGCTAACCCGAATGATGAAATTTTGAGGTCGGTATCCAGTATTTCCTGGTTTTGCACTTGGCCATCCGGATCAATCCATAGCGCCCAGATTTTGCCGGAGATGAAATCGCCATAGATGTATCGGTCCTGTAGGTCAGGGATCAGATTGCTGGCATAAACATAGCCGCCGGTTATGCTTCTGCCCTGTTCATGATCGTATTCCCAAACCGGAGCGATCAGTGTTGACAGGTCCACATCAGGGTTGTCCTTGAAGATCCGGGTTCCTTCCATGACATTCCAGCCATAGTTCTGTCCGCTGAGGATCAGGTCAATTTCTTCAATGTCCCCCTGCCCGACATCAGCCGCCCAGAGATTGCCCGTCGTATCAAACGAGAATCGCCAGGGATTGCGAAGCCCAAACGCGTAGATTTCCTCCCTGAAGCCCTGAGCATTGCCGACAAACGGGTTGTCGTCGGGAATCATGTACAGGCGGCTGCCTTCCGTTTGATCAACGTCGATTCTCAAAATGCACCCCAAAAGATTCGTCCTGTTCTGCGCGTTGTTGTCCGGATCTCCGCCGGAGCCGCCGTCTCCAGTCGCGATGTAGAGGTAGCCATCCGGGCCGAACGCGAGATGACCGCCATTGTGGTTGGCATAAGGCTGAGGAAAGGTCAGAACCACCTGTTCGCTGGCCGGATCCGCCAGCGGTTGACCCGGGAGTGTTTTATACTGCGCGATGACGCTGCCGCTACCGGTCGTGTAATTGATAAAAAACAGACGGTTTTGCTCGAAGTCAGGGTGAAACGCCAAGCCTAAAAGCCCTTGTTCATTACCCTCGCCTTCAATCCGGTCGCTGATGTCCAAAAAGACACTCGCTTCGGTCGCTGATGTCTGATCCTCAAACATAAGAATTCTGCCGGTTTGTTCGACAACATAGATCCAAGGGTTGGAGCTGCTTGGCGAGGCCAGAAACAGCGGGCGTTCAAACGACATTGCCGGATAGGCATTTTCAATTTGCAAACCAACCGAAACCGGGCCCAGCGTCTCTTGAGGCGCTTGAGTCGGCGCGGTTGATGCTGTCGCTTGAGTTGTGGTCTCATGGACTGATGCCGCAGTTGAGGCAGTGGTTAAAGCGGTCGTGACTGTTGTTGTCGTCACTGTCGAACTTGAGCAAGCTGCCGAACTCAGAAGCAGGATCATGGCAGTTGAAATTAAAATCATTCTCTTCATGAGGTGCACCCACTTAATTGATCTAATTGTACTTATTCTTTGATTCTAAAAGCACAGCTCGGCTTTGTCAAAATTCCGACGAAAATTCATTGGGATTTGCCGGCTGTCTCCACTTGGGAGCAGCCGGGACCTGTCAACCGACTTTTGCCGCCGGACGCGGGCGATACGGCAATCTGGGTCCGGATCCGCTCCTTCAGTGCATTGACATGGGATATGACGCCGATCAGCTTGCCATCCTGCTGCAAGCCGGCCAGCGTCTCCAAAGCCGTTTCCAGAGCGTCTTCATCCAGCGTGCCGAATCCTTCGTCTAAAAACAGTGAATCCACCCGCACTTTGCGGCTGGCCATCCTTGATAGACCCAACGCCAGCGCCAGACTGGTCAAGAAGCTTTCACCGCCTGACAGGTTTCTGGTCGAGCGAATCTCTCCAGCCTGGTAGTTGTCTACAACATCCAGTTCAAGCGGATCGTTTAAACTCCGTATTAGCAGATAGCGGTCTGACATTCTAACCAATTGACGGTTGGCGTGCGACACCAGCAATTCAAAAGTCAGGCCCTGAGCAAAGTTCCTAAACTTCTTGCCATCTGCCGATCCAATCAGGAGATGGAGTTTTTCCCAGCGCAGAAACTCCTTTTTCTGGTCGTCAATTGCACGCTGCCTCGCCTTGACCTTCGCTCTGGCATCCTGGTTGCTTTGCAGTTTGTTGCGAATGCTGGCAATGTCTTCTCGAAGCAAGTTCAACGTGTTCAACTGTGTCTGCTGTTCAGCCTCAAGTTCGATTGGTGTCTTTCCCGGCTGGAACTTGCTCTTTTCAAGCGCTAGCCGGTCCTGCCGGTCCTGATAGTTTGCGGCTAATTCTGCCTGACGCTTGTCCAGCTGTTTTGATCGGTCCTGCAATAAAGACCGCTGATCAGACGGCATGCGGGCATCTGTAAAAGCTGCTTCATCGGAAAAACCGAGCGTCGCCAGAAGCTGATCGAATACAGATTTTTGCCCTTCAATCGCTTGCCGCCGGTCAGCGATCTGCTTGTCCAGACTTTCAATCCGAGTCGACTCTACCTGAAGCTGCTGCCGCTTTTGTTCCAGCTGATCTCGAGCTGCCAGTTCCTGTGAGTTGAGGGTTTCGACAGCCTTGTCCAGGCGTTCAATTTCCTGGTCAGGCTTCCGGTCGCCAAACAGCTTGCGGCGCTCCAGAATGAGTTTATCCAGATTTTTTTTGCTTTCATGTAATGCCTTCGATTTTTCTTCCACCGCTGCTTGATGAGTCTCGAGCAGGGCTTTGAGCTGCCTAATGCTGGCTTCAAGACTTTGTCCCCGCAAATCAGCTGCAGCCAGATCGGCGACCCTTTGCTGCCAACGCTCCAGGCGCTGTTTCAATTCAGTCAGCAATTTTTGAGCATCCTCTTCAGTGAAATCTGAAATGCCAAGCGGTTTGAGCTTTGCTAAGATGGCTAGATGAAGGACCTTTTGTGCTGAACGCTTGCGGTCAAGTGATTCATTCAGGGATTGCAAGCGGGTCTGTTCGGCGCTTTGCAAAGATTTGGCTTTTGCCACCGACTGATCTGCTTGTAACACCTTTTGCGCCAGTTCGGCCTTGGCGGACTCCTGTGCTTGCAGCCGGTCGGCGCACTGTTCGGCACTCTGGATGGTCTGCTCAAGTTCATTCAGCCGCTTCTGATCCGCATCCACAGTCGGCACGTTGCCTTCCGCATAGGGATGCTGCAAAGACCCGCACAGCGGGCAGGGCTTGTTGTCCTCAAGCTGCATGCGATGGTGCTCCAGCGCGGCTATCTTTTCTTTCAGCCCGATTTCACGGTAGAGCGACTGTACGTCAGCTCGAAGTTCACGCAGCAGCCGTCCTCCGAGTATTTTATCGTATTCGGATTTTTGCTGTTCGACCTGACGATCGGCCTGTTCGCTTTTCTCCAATAGATTACTTTTGTGCTGATTGAGCTGGGTTATGCTGGTCTTCACCTGATTCAGCGAAGCCTCGCACTTTCCAATGTCCGACAGGCTTTCCCTGATCTCGGCTTCGCCCGCTTGCAGCGACCGGATCTGTTCCTGAACGCCGGTCAAACCACCGACCAACCAGGCATCCGCCTGGTTGTCTGTCAGATACCGGTCAATCTCGGTTTTGTCTTGTCGTGTTAGATCCAACTTGTCCTGATCCGACTTCAATTCCGCTTTGGTCTGGCGAATCAGATCATTGGCCAGCAAATAGTCATCTTTCAACTTTTGCACAGATAACTCAATCGTCTGAATCTGTTCGTCCAGTGACCTGACACGACTGATCACCGGCAGGGCTGTCTTTTGCTCCTGCTGGATTTCGAGGTTCACTTTCGAGATATCGCGCCATGCTTTTTCGGCCTCCTCTCTGGCCTTTTGCAGTGATGGCAGCAAGTCTTTGGCCTTTGTCAGCGATTCTAGATTGGCTGCAAGATCCTTGCGCAGCATTGCCAGTCGGGCGTACTCGCCTTCCAGTTCGACAGCCCGGATCGCTCGGTCCAGTTTTTCCTGTTCCGGCTTGAAGGCCTGCTGTTCGGCTTTGAGTTCATCTGACGCTTGCTGGATTGCGGCAATGTCCCGATTCAGCTGATCGATCCCCTTGAACCAGTCGATCAGGGTCTTGGTCTGCTCGACCTTCTGGTTGAGAGATTTCTCATCTTGCTGCTGATTCTGCAGCTGAGCGGCCAGCGCCTTTTCTTCATCCGGGTCGAGCAGCTGGATGGCCCGGGTTTCAGCCAGCAGAATATCCAATTGATTATTCTCGGCTTTCAGGCGTTCATGGACTCTTATCGAAATCTCAGAGTAGATTTTTGTGCCGGTAATTTGTTCGAGAATCTTGGACTTTTGCTCAGAATCAGCTTTAAGAAATGTATCGAAACCACCTTGTGCAAGCAAAATGGAACGGGTGAAACGGTCAAAATCCATCCCGGTCTTGTCTTCGATCACAGCCGCGACGGTCCGGATCTTGTTTTCGATGACCTGTCCGTTCTCTTTGCCCTGTGCAATCTCATGCGCCGGATTCTGTAATTCGCCGTCCGGCTTGCGCCGGGCCCGGTGCTGCTCCCAATGGCACCTGAAACGGCCGGCCTGGGATTCAAACAGCACCTCGGCAAAACACTCGCCTGTCTGCCTGGACATGATTTCATTGCTGCTTTTGGTGATCTTGCCGAGTCTGGGCGTAGCGCCGTACAATGCCAGGCAAATCGCATCGAGGATGGTGGATTTACCGGATCCCGTCGGGCCGGTCAAGGCAAAAATGGCGTTGCCCGCATACTCTGGAACTGTAAAATCGATCAGCCATTCGCCATACAGAGAATTTAGATTTTTAAACCGAAGCTCGAGTATTTTCATGACAAACCTTTCTAGTCCGAATTGGGATCTTCATCCCGAATATCTTGAATTATTTCGCGATAGGCGGCCGCCAGCCCTTCCCGGTCTGTTTCGGCGACTTCGGATTCATCCATACAGCGGTTGAAGACTTCCAGTGGAGTCAGGTCATCCAGGGTTTCTTCGTCCTGAATGGCATGGATCACACGGTCGAAAACCTGACGGTTACGCACCCGTCCGATTTCCATCTGCGAGTCGAGGATGACCTCGTCCAGTCGATCGCGCAGATCCGGAATGACTTCATGACCCGTGTATTCAATCTCCAGCCAGGCCCGGCTCTGCTCGAGTTTTAACTGTTCCAGTCCGGATAGAATCGCATCAAGATCACCGCTGATGCGTGCCAGCGGCTGGAAGACCGGGACCGGTATAGTTGATGTCCGAAGGCTTTTTGCAGTCAGTTCGACTTTAATGATTTGCTTGTTTTGACCAGCTTCACCAAAACCCATGGCCAAAGGCGAGCCGCTATAGCGAATATGAGGAAGTCCGCCGACAACCTGTGGGACATGCAGATGGCCCAGTGCCAGATAGTCGATCGCTGGCGGAAAGACATCCGCCCGGATATGCGCCAGTGATCCAACGTACAGATCCCGGACGCCATCGCCTTCAATGATCTGGCCGCCGGCGGCAAACAAGTGGCCGGTTGCGACAATGGGCAGATCCCGGCAGCCAGCCGCCGAATAGTCCTGTTTCAGCCGGCTGGCGATTTCAGCGACTTGCTGATAGTGGTCTCGAATGCCTTCAACCAGTTTGATGTTTTTGTCGTCCAGCGACTCCCCGGCTTCCACCGTTCGAATGTCGCGGTCGCGAAGATAAGGCACTGCCAGGCAGATAGCCTCAGGCTGATCGCAAGCATCTTTGAGAATGATGACCTCATCTTCAGGCTGCTCGGTCATGGCACCGACAACATGTACATTCAGTGTCTCAAGCAAGACTTTGGGCGCGTCTAGAAACGACGGCGAATCATGATTGCCGGCGACAATGACCACATGCCGGCAGCAGGTGGAAGACACCTTGAACAAGAATTTGTAATAGAGCTTTTGCGCCAGGTTGCTCGGGGTTGAATTGTCGAAGACATCACCAGCCACCAGCAGCGCGTCGATATTCTGGCTGTCGATCTCGAGCACCAGCCAGTCCAGAAACGCCTGGAATTCGTCATAGCGCTTGCGGCCATACAGGGTGCGGCCAAGATGCCAGTCCGATGTGTGCAGAAAAATCATGTCGTCACCTGTCCAGTTTAAATTGCCTAGTCTCTATTATAGGCAAAAAGATGCTCAATTGAAACGATTGATCGGATTGTCAAAGATGGTAGAATGATACTGGTTGCATGCGTAGCCAATCAACTTCGGAGGTTTGAACATGACAATACAAAAGCGTGAATTTGGAAAATGTCAGAACGGCCAGGCGGCTGATCTTTATACGCTAACCGGACCGACAGGCCTGGAGGCAAAAATCACCAACTACGGCGGACATCTCACCAATTTGCTGGTCAAAGACCGTGATGGCCGCCAGCGCGATGTCGTCATCGGGTTTGACAGCCTGCATGACTATGAACGGCAAACCGCCTTTATCGGGGCCGTGGTCGGACGCTGCGCCAATCGCATCACCGGCGGTCGTTTCACGCTGGACGGCCGGCAGTACACGCTGGACACCAACAACGGCACCAATCACCTGCACGGCGGCATCGATGGGTTTAACCGCCGGCTCTGGCAGGCTGAGCAGGCAGCGCCTAACAGTCTGAAACTGACACTGTTCAGTCCGGATACGGACCAGGGCTATCCGGGCAATCTGATCACCTGTGTCATCTATACCGTGACCGACAATGCGCTGGACATCACCTACCGTGGTTTTTCGGATCAGCGAACCCTCTTTAACATGACGCACCATGCCTACTTCAATCTGGGCGGACAGTCGCACCCGACAATTCTCGACCATGAACTCCTGATTCGCGCCGGTGCCATCACCGAAATCGACCAGAATCTGAGCGCGACCGGCAAGCTTTTGGATGTAGAGCACACGCCATTCGACTTTAGAAAAGCCAAAACGATCGGTCAGGATATCCAGAAAGATGATGAGCAGCTCCGCTTCGGCCTGGGCTATGACCACAATTTTGCTTTGGATCAGGGATCGCACCCGGCAGCCGAACTTTACTGCCCCGAAACCGGCATCGACATGAAGGTCTTAACCGACATGCCTGGTATTCAACTGTACACCGGCAACCAGCTCACTGACAGCATAACGCTCAAAGGCGGCCGCAAGGCTGAACAATTTCGGGCGCTGTGCCTGGAAACACAGTATTTCCCGGATGCGATCAACCATGATAATTTTGAGCAGCCCATCCTGAACGCGGGAGTATGCATGGAATTCAAGACCAGCTATGTCTTCTCGGTAAGGCAGTAGTTCCCCAGTACAATCCTTCGTTTGATCTCAAAAGCCTGACTGATTACGTTGGGCTTTTAATATATTACGGACACGTTGTATCAAATAGCCACATTCATGGATTTCGTTGACATTTTATTCTTATTTTATTAATGTTATATTGAAATATCTCATCGTAGCCAAGCGGCAAGCATGCTTACATCCGATACGACTACTAAACCTCTGGAGGATTCACTATGACGACGATTCTCAAAGTCATTGGCTTGCTCATCTGCTTTTCCAGCATTTTTGCTTTTGTCGACCCTGACACCTGGTGGTTTCATCTGCCTGTCGTCCTGGCACTAGGTTGCATCCTGATCGGTGTCGGCGAAGCCTGTGAGCGAATCAAATCATCCTGAAGCTAATCAATTCCCGCAGGTCAATCAGCAGGCTGCCAGTCATCCTGGCAGCCTGCTGACTGAGCGGCATATTCCAGTCGAGCAGAACAAAAACCTTTATTTTGAAATCCAGGCCACGAAATGCTAGAATAAATCAATTGATCAACATCACCGCGTTTCGCATCACTGATCTGGTCTGGAGGACCCCTATGAAAAGGTGTTTTGTATTTCTTCTCGTTGCGCTGCTCACCTTCACGTCTTTTCCCATCTCATCCTTTGCAGATTATAATGCCGCCGACGGGGGGCTATTACCATCCGTCAACCGATTCGAATCCGCAACACGCTTTGACCCTGACCTGACGGATGCGATCAGTCAGAAAAAGTCACAGGATCAGGCAACCCAAAAGCTTTCAAGCAACTTGCTGCAACTGGTCAGCAAGATGCTAACGGATCATCCGTCTGATCAATCTGACCTCATTGCGCAGATGACCCAGCAGCGACAACTGGTTGAAATGCCATCTGTATTTCAGACCAATGGCCATGCGCTGGCATATCATGCCTATGTCTATATCGAACTGGATCAAGGTTCAGATTTGAACACACTCAAACCTCTGGTCAGCCAGATCAGGAACAAACGTCCTGACAGCCAAACGATCACAGCTTACGTCGATCTCAACATGCTTGAAGCAGTCGCTTCATTGAACAGCGTCAGGTCAATCCGTGAAGTCCTGCCACCGGTTGTTTATACGGGTTCAATGACCAGCGAAGGTGATGAGATTCTCACGGCAGATATGACCCGGACTCTTGGCGCAGATGGTACGGGCGTCAAAGTTGGTATCATCTCGGATGGCGTCGACAGTTATCTGGACGCCGTATCCAGCGGCGATCTGCCGGCAGACCTGACGGTTTTAAGCAACACCGTCGGGGGCGATGAAGGCACGGCGATGCTTGAAATCGTTCATGACCTGGCGCCCGGCGCCGAACTGTATTTCCACGACTGCGGATCCAACATCTATGAATTCATTGCCGCGATCGAAAACCTCAAAACTGCCGGCTGCAATATTATCTGCGACGATATTGGCTGGATCGGCGAACCGTTCTTCGAGGATGGCACGATCGCCGAATACGTGGATAACCTGCTGGATACGACTGATATCATCTATGTCTCATCTGCCGGCAATGCCGCATTGTCCCACTTTCAGGGAGATTTTGTTGATTTCGGCGACGGCACAGCAGACTTTTCAAACGGATCGGATCCAAGCTATCCGTATCTCTACGCCAACCTGAAAAACGGACAGAGCCTGACAGCGGTTATGCAGTGGAATGAAGCATTCGGCGATTCTGCCAACGACTATGATTTATATCTTTTCAACTACATCACCGGCGTCAAGATTGGTGCCAGCGAATATGAACAAAACGGCGATGACGCGCCGCTTGAGTACATCCAGTATACCAACACAACCGGCAGCGACATGGATGTTGTCATCCTGGCCAACGCCTATGACGCGCCAGTCAACAAAACACTGGAGCTCTATGTCTATAATGTTACTCCTTATTCTAATAACATTGTCAGTTCGGACTCGATCTTCGGCCATGCAGCCGTGCCCGGGGTCATTGCCTGCGGTGCCGCTGGCTGGTCATCACCCGATGTGATTGAGTCATTTTCTTCCCGCGGTCCGGTCACCATGCTGGCCGAAACGCGGCAAAAACCGGATATTACAGGGGCCGACGGTGTTACCATAACTGGCGCAGGCGGTTTTGGATCCTTCAGCAACGATTATTATTATTTCTACGGAACCAGTGCTGCCGCGCCGCATATTGCAGCTGTGGTGGCACTGCTTGATTCAAGATTTACATCTTATTCACCCGCTTTGCTCAAGCAAACACTTTTTGAAAACAGCACAGATCTCGGCAGCACGGGTTTTGACAATGCTTTCGGCTTTGGCCGAGCCGATGCCTATGGTGCAGCAACCAGTCGTTTTATTGTGAGCTTGAACAGTCAGGACAGCAGTGACATCGAAACCCAGCTGGTTGTCAGGGATGGTCTGGTTACCAAGCCCGCTGAACCGGCTTTGGCAGGATATACCTTCGATGGCTGGCATTTGGATGAAGAAGGCACATTGCCCTGGGATTTTGAACATGATACAGTTTCAGAAGACTTGACGCTTTACGCTTTTTGGATACCGGCGCCTTATACACACGGTCGCGGAACGGAAGATTCTCCTTATGGTGTCTCAACAACTGATCAGTTGGATGCCATACGAGATCATTTAGATTCCAATTTCATTTTGCTCAACAATCTCGATCTAAGCGCAGATATATCTGAAGGCGAGTCTTTTTGGAACGACGGAGCTGGCTGGCTGCCAATCGGAGACGAAACCGCAGCGTTCATCGGAGGTTTCAACGGTGATGGGTTTTCAATATCCGGACTTTATATCAATCGCCCCAGTCAGGAAAATATCGGCCTTTTCGGCCATGTTGATGGCGCCTTCATCGAAGACATTACTTTGCTTGATGTGGATATTGCAGCAGTTTCCGGCGGTGCCATCGCCGGGTTAAGCACTGGCGACATGTCCAACTGCCATGTGACTGGCAGCATATCCGGCAATTCATCCAGTGCCAGTGTAGTCGGCGGCATCGTCGGCCAAATGTCCGGCAGCCTGACCCTTTGTTCCAATCAGGCAGCGATATCCGGAGCACTTGCCGGCGGCATAGCGGGTACTTGTGAAGGAACCATTGCCTATTGCGCCAATCATGGCCATGTTAACGGCCTTGGTACACAATCGGCTGGTGGTATTGTCGGATCAACGTTCGGCTCAATTAACGACTGCTACAACACCGGTGAAATCACGCAAACCGAAACAGCGGTCAAATCCGGCGGCATCAGCGGCTGGCACGGTTCAACCGGCACAATCTATCTCAATTGCTATAGTGCCGGGCAAGCAGACTTTGGAATTACTGCCAACGCTGAAAACACTGCAACGGCCACAAACTGTTATTATCTCGATACTTCTGCAGCGGATGCCAACAGTTATGGCTTGGCATTAACAGATCCTGAACTGACCGGGAGCACAGCGTATGTCGGGTTTGATTTCAATGATATCTGGACGATGGATGGTGAACTGTCCTATCTATATGCCGAACTGCAGGCCATTGCCCATCCCGTTTCTCTTCCTATGCTAATCGAATCATTAAGCTATACAATCAACCGGGGCACCAGCCTGATCACTGGCATACCGCTGAACACATCGATCGCCCTGTTGAAAGAAGATTTGATAAATGATCCTGAAACCATCCATGTCTTCACCCGTGACGGACTTGAATACACCGGAGACACCATCGCTTCCGGCATGGTGGTCAAGCTGATCATCGACGATGTGGTCAAGGATGAACTGACCATTACCATCCTCGGCGATGTGAGCGGCGACGGCGCTATCGACATTACGGATATCCTGTATGTCCGGGCAGATATCCTGGGTTCATATAACTTCGGAGTTTACGAGTTTTCAGCCGGGGATGTGAGCGGCGACCAGATCATCGACATCACGGACATCTTGTATATCAGGGCTCATATTCTAGGCAACTATAATATTCACGGATAAAGAGAGGTAATGTATGAAAAAGGTATCTGTTCTGCTCCTGGTTATGATCTTCATGATGCTGCTCCTCCCAACCCAGGCTTTTGCTGCCAGCGGATCGTTCAGCATCTCCGGACCGGGCACGCTGGCTACCGGTGAAACTGGCACTTATACAGTTAAAGTTACGGTTGACGATGCTGCTGCCGCGCAGGCAACGCTAGTCTATGACAACTCATTTTTTGAACTGGTGTCCGGTAATACCACAGGGCTCTGGGACGTCGCGGCAAATACCAGTACATCACAAACCCTGATTACTGTTCAGCTCAAATGCATCGGTGGCACGGGATCATCCGGATCATTATCGCTCAGCGACTATAAGGTTTCACGTCTGACCGGAACAATACCGCCTTCTGAATCGGTTTCGGTCAGCAACACGTCCAAGTCCGTATCCAATCCTGTCCCGACATCCACTCCGATACCTACGGTCGCGCCAACTGCCGCACCGTCACCGACGCCCGGACCGACAGCAACCCCAAAGCCAACGGCAACACCCAAACCAACCACCGCTGTGACGGCAGCTCCGACCAAGGTGCCAACCGAACCGACCGAAACGGAAATGGTTGAAACGACCGAACCGTCGGCCTCAGAAACCGAGGACCCCACGCCCTCACCGACCCAGAAGGATATAGACTGGCCGGATGTGGCGGATCTTCTAGCTGGCCTTGAAATCGGCAAAACCCTTGAGGTTGATATGACCGGCAAGTCAATGATGCCGGCCAGTGTCCTGATGGCGCTCAAAGACTCACAGAGTATTCTTGAAATTAATCTTGGCGGCTATACCTGCCAGATCGATGGCAGTCAGCTGAACGGTTCCCTTTCAGACTTCAATCTGCTGAATCTTGAAGTCAGCATGGTCAAGGATTCGGGTTTGTCGGCTCTGGCCGGCGGTCTGGACATCTACCAGCTGCACTTCAATGACCACGGCGAACTGCCCGGTATCTTCAATTATACATTTGAAGCTGTCGACAGCCAGCCCGGTGATACGCTCTATCTGTATTATCGTTATGAACAAGCCGGCGTCATTGAAGGGATGCAGTCGGCAGTTGTTGCCGAAGATGGTACGGTTACTTTCTCGTTCTACCATTGCTCGAGCTACTTTGTCTCGAATACTATCGTCCAAGGTGCTCTGAACAACTTTATCCAGCCAAATTCACCTGAACCTGCCGAGACTGATTCCTCCACGGCCATGCCGCTTTGGTTATACATCATCTGCCTGGTGGGTGTCGCGATCATCTCGATCATCGGCACCATGGCTGTCGGTAGAATGGGATTTTTCAAGTCCAGTGAGGGCTAATCCTTCAATCATCCGGATGATGACCAAGGGCAGCCGTTGACGGCTGCCCTTTTTGTTGAATTATAAAGCAACGGATAACAGAAATCTTCCGATTAGATTTTCGGTTTGGCCGATCGGATAAACTGGTACTGCCCCGGGATCAGCTGCTGGCCGTCAAACTCGCCGGTACAATGATGCGGAATCTGGATGTCAATCAGGCATTTGCCGTCCTGCCAGGACCAGGTGCAGGACACCTTGCCGTGGTAGGAATCCACGCTGCAGGTGGCATGTCTTAAACCGCAGTGGATGTCTGGGTCGAAGATGCTGTGTTGGTAGCCCGGCTTTCCGAGCCGGATGCCGCCGATTGTCTGGTAGATCCAGTTGCCGACGCTGCCTAGGGCATAGTGGTTGAACGAGGAGGTTGTGACGGTACCGTCCGGCCGGATCGCTTCCCAATTCTCCCAGATGGTCGTCGCGCCCTGTTCGACCATGTACAGCCAGGATGGACTTTTTGTCTGGAACAAAAGCTGCCTGGCCAGATCATGGTAGCCATTATCGGACAGGACCGGTAGCAGGTAGGGTACGCTGACAAATCCGGTATCCAGCCGATCGCCATTGAGATGGATCAGCTGTGCCAGGCGATCCGCTACTTTCTGTTTCAGTTCGCCCTCGACGATGCCGGCCTGCAGGACCATCACATACAAGCCCTGGAGGTCATGGTGAATTGTGCCATCGTCTGAGATGAAACAGGATCTAACCGCCGATTTGATCTGTTTGAGTAGGCCTTCGAATACCGGTTTTTGTGCAGCAAGGTCCGTCCTGTTTGGATTTGTCTCGATCAAGGCCGACAGGACATGGATATAGGTCTGAACCGAATAGGCGTAAAAGCTGCTGCCAATGACATCCCGGGTCATCTCCCCGATTTTCTGTATGCCGCCCGCTTCACGGATGACACTGGGTGTAAACCAGTCACCGAAGTGGTAGCCCTTGTTCCACAGGTAGTCGTTCCAGTCCTGCTGCAGTTTGGGCAACTGGTCAAAATTGTCCGGTTTTTCCCTGCATTTTCTGGCGACGTAATCCAGCCAACGCTGCATCATGTCGAGGTTGTCCTCAAGGATTCGGGGATCGCCATATGCCTGGTACAAATACCAGGGCACGAAGATGCAGGCATCGCTCCAGGCCGATGACGTGCTGTCTTGATTCATCTGCTGCTGGAAAAGCTCCTGCATTGGATAATTGGGGATCACGACGGGTATCGCGCCATCTTCGAACTGCTCATCTCGCATGTTGGACAGCCAGGCGGCGAGAAAACCACTCAAATCGAAGTTGAAGCAGCCGGTTGGCGCGAACGTGAGCATATCGCCGGTCCAGCCGGCCTTCTCCCGCTGTGGGCAGTCCGTCGGAATCGAAAACATATTGGACAGCATGCTCCAGCGGATATTGCGCTGCAGCTGGTTCAGGCGCTTGTCCGAGCAGGCGAACCCGCCGCGCTGTTGGATCGGTGTTCCAATCGCGTGCGCTTTAAGGAAGGATATCTGCCCTTTGTCGATGCCCTGGATCCGGACATAACGGAAGCCATGGTAGGTAAATCTCGGATAAAAGTGAGTCACACCGGCTGCGCAGACGAACACGTCACGCTGGTCTTTGTTGCGACCGAGAATATTTCTGAGGAAATTGCCCTGTGCGTCCAGCATTTCGCAAAAGTCGAGTGTGACTTCGCTCCCCTTCACGGCATGAACCTTCATCTCAACAACGCCGGCCATGCACTGACCGAAATCAGCCATCAGGTCCCCTTCCGGGGTGTAGAAATAGACCGGGTCGAACGACTTATGGACGGTCAGAGCCTGGGTCTTCTGCGCGGTCAGGTTATCGGTTGGAATATCCAGGATCTTGCATCGTTTGCGCCAGGGCTGTCTGGATTTGGCAAAGTCCTGTCGCTGGCCGATAAACAGATCAGCATAATCGATCGTACTTGTCCGGCAAAAAAAGGTGTCATCTGAAGCAATGATCCGAATCGATCCGTCTTGTAAAAAAAGTTCGGCCTGCAGGATCAAGCCAAGCCGGTCGCCGTACTGGCAGCTGTCGCCGGACATGCCGATCCGGCCGATCCACCAGCCGTCGGCCAGCGTGGTCTGAATGGTATTCTTACCAGGCTTCAGAAAGTTCGATATATCGTATTTCTGGTAATAGAGCTGCTTGGGATACGTGGATGTCTCAGGCGATAGAATATTCCCATCCACCCGTTTACCGTTGATCTGGAGTTCATATAAGCCATGGGCTGAAGCGTAAACCTCGGCGCGCTCCGGAATCGAGTCCAGCGTGAAGTCCTTTTTAATCTCCTGACAAGGCCGCAGACGGTCATGACCGCCGAAAAAGTCCGGCTGCTGTGTAAAGTGCTGGAAGAACGGGATTTGCTTTTCCGGGATGCCCGGCTCCTGCTCCGGCTCAATCCATTTGGCCTGCCAGGCTGTGCCCAGAAATCCAGTCTCCAGGAATGTCTCGGTTGAACGCTGCATCGCACCATGGTTGAGAATTTCGAGGATCACGATATATTTGGTCTTGGGTCTCAGTGTCTGACCGGCATAGCGGACATGCATCTGGGTCGCGGGCAAAATCTCGCTTTCCCAAACTGCAGACCCTGCCGAGTCAAAAATTGATATGTGCCAGGAATCATAGGCTCGGGTCACATTGCACTGAAGTGTAAACACAGGCCGGGGATCGTCCGTGATTTTCTTCCCGGGAAGCCCGTTGATTAAAATGTTGCAGTCATTTCTCTTCATGTGCCTAAACCATCATCCTTCTGCTTTACTGGTAGTTTTCGATTGCACCTTTAATCCTGATCGCACGCTTGCTGGCGCTCGGCCATCTCCATCCAGAACGGTTTGTCAAGCAGCGGCAAGGCGAGACGCTTGAGCAGCCAGCGCTCGACCAGGGGTATCCAGACCGCCACGTCTTGGATATTCTCCATTTTAGATGCGGACGTCGACTGATCGGAAAGGCTCAGACCATGCGGTCCAACTTCGAAAATATGCGCTTCAAAAGGCACGCCGGCCGCCGCGCAGGCATTGGCCATCCGGGTTGAGTTTTCGACCGGAACCAGACTGTCCCCGCCGGTTGCCCAGATGAACATCGGTGGTGCTGATTGCGTAACATGCAGCGCCGGGCTGACCTGATCCAAAAGCGCCTGGTCGGGTGTTTTGGTGCCCATATAGGCGATGGAGGACGCGTCAGCCAGCACTTTGGCCATCGGGTCGTCCGAATCGCCGAACATCAGGTTATAATCGCCGATACCATAGCCCAGGATGGCGGCTGCAGGCCTAAACGCTTCAGGCTTTTCACCAAAATGTTCAGACATGACCGGATCCTGCCAATAAACGGCATACATGGCACAGTTATGGGCACCGGCGGAAAACCCGCAGATCGCGATCCGATCGATATCGACCAGCCATTCAGGGGCCTTTTCCCGAATCAGCAAAAACGCCTTGCCGATGTCGCGCAGGGGTGCGGGATAGACACTGTCGGGATTGACCGGCAGATCTCCTGCCGGAATGTCGAACGCCGATTCATTGCCGCTGTGCGTTGAATAGCGCAGGACAAAGGCATGGTAGCCCATTGAGGCAAACCGCAATGCCACCGGTTCCGCTTCCCGGTCTGAACAGTTGAGGTAGGCGCCGCCCGGGCAGATGACCACAGCGGGTCTTGTCTTACCGGCTAAAAGCTCGGGAGAATCTTCCAGCACATAGGTTGTCAGCGTGACGCCGGGTTTGTTCGGGTACAATTGAATGCTTTGATTAATCATGTCAGTCTCAACCTTCCTCTCGTTATACAATCAATTTTCTAAGTCAGATTTTCTCCGTTGCTCAAAATCACATCCCGGTACCAGTACCCCGAGTCCTTGATTGTTCGCTTCTGGTCCCGGTAGTCGACATGGATCAGACCCATTCGGACATCATAACCGCTGGCCCATTCCAGATTATCCATCAGGGACCAGTAAGAATAGCCTAAGATGTCCGAACCATCCTCGACTGACTTGCGAAGCATTTTCAGGTAGCGCGAGATGAAGTCAATGCGCTGCGGGTCATGGACGTTACCGTCCTCGCAGACCCAGTCGTTCAGGGATATGCCGTTTTCAGTGATCATGACCGGCTTTTGATAGCGTTCGGACCAGAACC
This sequence comes from uncultured Saccharofermentans sp., assembly GCA_963675845.1. GTDB lineage: Bacteria > Bacillota > Clostridia > Saccharofermentanales > UBA5734 > UBA8949. Next base: position 2,571,793 of record OY776634.1, read on the forward strand.
TGGAAGACCAGTACAGGACTTCCGGCGTGACGCACCAGCCGGCGGCAGTCTTGGGACAGCCCGGATACTCAAACTGCTCATTGACTTCCCGCCCCTCGCGAAAAACGGTGGTCGACTGGTAGACGTTGTAGGCAAAATAATCCAGCGGTTGGCTGACTAAGGCCCACTCTTCATCGGAAAACTCAAACAACCGGTCGCCGAAGCGTTCGGCTGCGCCGTCGGCAAACCGGCCGAAATAGATCGGGTCCGCCCACCATGAATTGCTGAAGACAAAGTGATGGCCGAGCTCAAGGCTCTTTTGGAAAGCCGTCTCGATCGCTTGCCGGGAGTCGTCTTCCGGAACAAAACAGTCCCCGGTTGGCGCGATCGATATCATCGCCTTGTCACCTAAGGCTTCGCGAATGACCTGAACAGCTTTGCCGTGCGCCAGCAGGATATTGCGGCTCATCTGCAGCAGCTGGTCTTCCGAATAATGCTCGAACGGGGCATGCATCCCGATGATATAGCCTAAAAACAAATGGATCTGGGGTTCATTGAAGGTCAGCCAGTACTTGACCCGGTCCCCCAGCGCATCGACGACAACCTTTGTATAGTCGGCAAACCAGTCACTGCTCTTGTCGTTGAGCCATCCGCCCTGCTTGAAGAGCTCATAGGGCAGATTCCAGTGGTAAAGCGTCATCATGGGTTCAATACCGGCCGCCAGGAGCTCATCAATCAGGTTGGAATAGAATTCGAGTCCCTTGTTGTTGACGCGTCCGCTGCCCGCTGGCATCACCCTGGGCCAGCTGATTGAAAAACGGTAGGTCTTCAGGCCGATTTCCTTCATCAGGGCGACATCTTCCTTGTAGCGGCGGTAATGGTCACAGGCCGTGTCGCCGGTTTCGCCGCGGGCGATTCTGCCCGGCTCGTGCGACAACGCGTCCCAGATGCCTGGGCCCTTGCCGTCAGCGTTCCACGCGCCTTCAATCTGAAAATCGGCGGTGGAAGCGCCCCATAAAAAATCTTTCCTGAATCCCATGTCAATGTACCTCTTCCAATCGTTTTGTTCTCAGCATGGCTTGGCAGAGCAAAAGCTCCAGACGATTTCATCGCCGCGGCAAGACGATCAATGTACACGTCTTCGTTGCCAAAATGTGATCTATTCTGATTTATCATTGAAAGTTTAGCCTTCGGCTTAGCTTTCCTGATCAGTGACCATTCAGTCACTGTCAATTTCAATATCTGGTTGGGCCTAAAACTCGATCTAACCCTTTTCAGCCAAGGCCTTGGCACGCTTGGCCTTGTACATCCTGAACAGGCCGATCTTGGGGCTGTTAGACAGGTAGATCAGGAACAGCAGGACGGTTGCGCCGTCAAGCACGGTCTTGAGCGAGCTCGAAGCACCTAGTTTGACCAGTGCCGAGGACATGCTCGCCTGGATGATGGCACCCATGAGCACGCCAATATTCCGATTGGAATACTTGGCCAGCGCAGATCCGATAAACATCGGCAGGAACGCGCTCATAATGAAGGATGAACTAGACAGTCCCGTGGACGGCGCGATATAGCCGTACTGCGAGATGTACAGGACACCGGCGCAGGCCATCAGGCCGCCAGCGATCACATAGCAAAGCACGGCATTGAGTTTTTCGTTGATGCCGACATCCACCGCGTTTTTCTGGCCGGTCTGCAACGCTTTGCTGTTGTAGCCGAACTTTGTATAGCCCAGAATGTAGGACAGGATCAGCAGCACGCCGATCATCAGCAGGATATTATAAGGCCACTGTGCCCAGATCAGCATGTCAAACTGGCCGATCAGGCGGATGCCGTTGCTGCCATTCATCTTAAAGGCGATCGCCTCGAAAATCATGGTTACACCCAGGGACGTTACCATGGCCGGCAAATTCAAAGTGACGTAAAGCAGACCTGAAACCAGACCGCAAATCAGACCGAATCCAATAACCAGAAACAACAGGCCCATCGGACCAACATCCCAGTTTTTGGCAATCGTGCCGCCGGCAATCAATGACAGAATCAATACAGAACCAACCGAAAAGTCCAGACGTCCGGATGTCAGGTTGTATGAAACTGCTAAAGCGATAAAGCCTGAATAGCAGACGTTGTAGAGAATGGTCCTTAGATCCGCGCCAACGCCAAAGCCGGGGTTGCCTGTCAGGTTGGTCAATGCCAGAAAGAACAGGTAGACCACAACCGGTCCTGCGAGGGTTATGCCGGTATTTTTCCCGATTTTGCCTAGTTTCTTGCCCATAAAGTGAACCTCATTAAGTTGGGACCGCTGCGGCGGATCGCCGCAGCGGTCCCTTGATCTTACTCATTGTGACAGTTAATTGTTGTAACTAATTCTTATTCCTGCGCGGCTTTTCTAGCCTGAATCTCTTCAACCGAAACGGCTGAGTAGAGCGCGTCCATATCTGCGACTGTGAAGTCCGGATTGTATGCGCCGATGATGGTTTTGATATCATCGATGCTCCAGGCCCAGCCGCCGCCTTCCTGTTCGATGGAGACAAGGTATCCGGCATCTTCAATGTTATCGATCACCCAGTAGCCAGCCGCAACCTTTGCTGCTGAACCGTCATCATTGCGCTGATTATCACCATAGCCTGTGACCGCGTTGATGATCATCGGGACGGCCATGCCAAAAACGTCAGGAATTTCAGCGACAACGCCGACATACATACCGGCGCCCATCATGTCGACGACAACCTGGCCAACGGTATCGATCGTGGCAACTTTAATCTGGCCAAACTTGCCGGCGACTTGCATCGGCTGGATCCACATCAGGCTGGTCAGCGTGCCGGCCAGGCCGTCAGCGTCGGTTGCCAGTGCGGCTGTCTGGTGTGCGGCGAATTCTTCGGTTCCGGGCCAGCCGGGAACTTCATAGACCATTTCAATGTCATAGCCGTCAGCCTGAGCGTCTGCGATGCCGTCCATAATGCCGTTGTATCGTTCAACAAAGAATGAAACACCGTAGTCCTTGCCGCCGCTCATGACGATGACTTTATGGACATCGTTGGCAACCAGCATCTCAGTGATGGCATAACCGAAGTTATAGTTGTCGGAACTGGCCTGTGAACCCAGATAGTATGGGTCATCTTTGACAACTTCATAAGCTTCAGGCAGACCGCCAAGACCCCAGTAATACATGCCCAGGCTGGCAGTCAGTTTCTGTGATTCTTCCTTGCCTTCGTTATAATAGCCGATAATACCCTGACAGCCGGCTGCGGCGCACTGCTCAATGAATGCGAATTCCTCTTCAGCGCTGCCCAGTGATTCCGACCAGATGATCTCAAAATTGAACGCGGTCTTGAGATACTCGAAATACTTCTGGATGGTCAGCACCTGTTCAGCGGATGTGTCATAGTTGACAAACCCGATCTTGACGGTTTCTGCAGGATAACGGCCATCCTCGGACAGTTCTATCTCAGTCTCTGAGGAAGTCGCATCTCCAGTTGTTGTTCCCTCGATTGTAGTCCCAGTGGTCTGTTGGGTGGTTGTTTCTGTTGTACATGCGGCAAAGGTGAAGATCATCGATACGGCAAGTAACAACACCAGTACTTTTTTCATGACTTTTCCTCCTTGTTTGATTGCTTCGACTTGTTCTATTTATTATCTCGCCAGCAGCTTGGTGCGATACGTCATGCTCGCAACATAGACAACTGTCAAGAAAATAACCGCTCTGGAGATTTGGATGATGGCCAGTTCGAGGCCCATCATGGTCAGGCCGGAATTGAGGACTGAAATGGTTGCCGCACCGATGATGCCGGCGGAGATCCGACTTCTCGGGCCGCCCATCAGGGGCATGCCGCCCAGCACCAGCGCGACCAGAACATCCAGCCCTAATGAACTGCCAGTCGTCGTGCCGACCGAACGGACGCGGATCAGGATGATAAAGGCCGCCAGGGCTACGCCGACCGCGCTGACCATGAAAACGACCAGTTTGATCTTGCGGCCGTTGATGCCCGACTGGCGGGCCGTCACCGGGTTGCCGCCCTGGATCTTGATCTCACGCCCCAGCGAGGTGTAGTTGAACAGGATCAGGCAGAGCACAAAATATGCGCCCAGCACGCCGATGTTGATCAGGGTCATTTCCGTGAAGGTGAACGACCGGATGGGCGTTACGGCTTCACTCAAGTAGATACTGACGTCGTCGCCCATCATGACCAGGACTATAGCCGTCAGGATAAAGCCCAGCACGATGGTGACAATGAACAGCGGGACGTCGACAAACGCCGCGAACAAGCCTTTGAGGACGCCCAGCACCAGCGAGACCCCCAGGCAGACCAGAAATGCCACCAGCAGACTGCCGGTCGCGATGGCCGCGTAGCCGCCAAGTACGGCGGTCAGGCAGATCGCGCCGCCCAGCGACATGTCGAAATTGCCGGAGCCAAAAACAAAGACGGCACCCAGCGAGACCAGCGCGCCGGTCATCGTTGAATTCAGAAGACTCTGCAGGCTGCGCTGTGACAGGATGTCGCCGCCGGTCGTGATCGCAAAAAACACAACAACGATCACAAAGCCCAGAATCGGGAAATAGTTTTTGATGAAATCCCAGTACTTGTTTAACATCTTTTGCTCCTTTAGATCATGCTGTTGATAATTTCGTGCTCAGACATTTCGCCGCGAACAAATTCACCGGACCGCCTGCCATCCTTCAGGATCAGCAAGCGATCGCTCATCCCGATCAGTTCGGTCAGTTCCTCTGAGATCATGACGATCGACTTGCCCTGCTCCTTCATATCTTCGATCAATTGGTACATGGCAGCTTTGACGCCGATGTCAACACCGCGGGTCGGACAATCCAGAATCAGGATGTCGCAGTCGCGCCCGACCCACTTGCCGAAGACGACCTTCTGCTTGTTGCCGCCGGACAGGTACTGGACGTTCTGGTTGATGCTGGCGCACTTGATCGACAAGCGATTAACTTGAGTTTTGACATATTGCTTTTCCTTGGCTGGAAAAATAAACGGTCCTGTTTTGATCCGGTCAAGACCGGCCGAAGCGATATTGTCCTTGATCGACGCAGCCAGCACAAGCGCCTCTTTGTCGCGGTCTTTTGAAACATAGCCGAAGCCATGGCGCATAGCGCTTCTGGCGCTGTCAATATTTGCTCCGGTCGGCACGTGGGTCACCGAACCGGTCAGCAACTTCTCCTCGCCGAAGATTGCCTTGCCCAGCTCATGCATGCCGCAGTGCGACAGCCCGCCGATGCCAAGGATTTCTCCGTGATGGAGCTGCATAGAAAAATTCATTAGAAGACCGTTGCCGGTCGTGATCGAATCGACGTCCAGGACAATTTCGTCGCTATACGATTTCTCCTGGTCGTCCCGGTAGTACTTGCCGCTCATGTCGCGCCCGACCATGTGTTTTTTAATCACGTTGGCATCGAAATGCGCCTGGTCCAGCGTAGCGATCAATTTGCCGTCGCGCAGAACCGTCATGGTGTCGCAATGCTCCATCAGCTCATCCAAATCATGTGAGATGAACAGCACGGTCTTGCCGTCATCCCGCATCTTGTTCATGATGCCATAGATGATTTCACGGCCGTGCTGGGACAGCGCAGTGGTTGTTTCATCGACAATCAGGATGTCCGGGTGGTTGATCATCACCCTGGCAATCTCGATCATCTTTCGGTCCTGCAGATTCAACGCATCAATATACTGCGATGCGTCGACGCCATCAAAACCGATTTCTTTCAGCGCTACGTCAGCCGCCTTGTTCATAGCCCTTTTGGAAATGAATCCGGCCTTTCTGAACCGTTCTTCTTCGCCTAGAAAGATATTCTGCGCGATCGTGATGCCGGAGACATAGCCCTGTTCCTGGACGATCATGCCGATGCCCAGCTGGCCGCCCTCAATCATGGTTTTGGGTTTATGCGCTTCGCCCTTGTAGAACATCTCGCCGCTCGTCGGCAAAAGCATGCCGGAAATGATCGACGATATGGTGGACTTGCCCGAACCGTTCTCACCGATCAGACCCCGGATCTCACCGCGGTAAATCTTCATGTTGACCTTATCCAGCGCCGTCGTCGGACCGAACTGTTTGCACAAGTCTTTGGTTTCCAGGATCAAACGGTCTTCACTTGCCATGTTTTGATTCATATGTTTCTCCAAAAAGATGAAATCAGTAACGATTGAGCCTTTTAGATGTTTTCAACAACTGCCTTTACTACATTGCCATCATAACAAGGCAGGTTGACAATTAAAATGTGATTATTTGCCATAAATCCGTCTTTTTTTGTTCACTCATTTGACAATCAAAGACGAAAAAGCTATGATCTAGCCATTGATTCAGCCTTTTTTAAGACCGTTTTCGGAGGATCTATGCCAACAGCCACCTACTATGCGACGCCCCGCCAGGTTCAGGAGCTTGCGATCCAGAAACACCTCAACAACCAATCGCACATATCCTTTCCTGAAGGCTTGACCGAGCTTGAACGAAAAGGCAGGCTACTGGTCCAAAAGCCATCCATGCCGCCCTTTCGCGAAAACATGACGCCGGATGAACTGGACGATTTTTTGCTGGACATCCCGTTTAGCGTAGATCGGATCATCGACAGAGCGGACAACTATGACTCGGATCCCAGCATTTTTGAGCCTGAAATGTTCTCTGATGGCAGCGACATCTTCTGTTTCAAGCACCTGCCTTACATGAGCGAAGTCCAGCACACCCATGACTACTTCGAATTGACCTTGGTCTACAAGGGAAACTACAAATTGCTTTTTGAAAACGTTACGGTTACCTTGTCCGAAGGCGATCTATGCATCATCCCCCCGCTTTCTCCACACAATCAACCGTTGGACCCATCGTCACTCGTGGTGGCGATCGCTGTCCGGCAGAGTACCTTCGACACCCTGTTTGGAAATCTGCTGGCTCATCAGGACCTGGTCTCCTCGTTTTTCCGTCATTCGCTCTATGGCAACGGGCAGGTCAATTATCTTCGCATGAAAACCGAGCTCAACCAGCAGGCGATCAACCTGATCCAGCAGCTGGCCTTTGAGTCCAACCAGCAGGACGCCTATGCCAATCAATGCAGTGTCAGCCTGCTCAATATCTTTCTGATCCAGATGCTCAGAAAATACAGTGATACGATCACACTGTACAATGTCGAAGGATATTTGGACAAGGATTTTGATTTCGCGCTCGTCCCCCAGTATATCCAACAGAATTATCGAACCGTGACACTGTCCTCGCTGGCACAGACATTTCATTTCAGCGAAGCATATATGAGTAAACTGATTCAAAAACACCTGAACCGCAACTTTGTCTCGTTGCTGAGGGAACTCAAAATGAACAAGGCTGTTGAATTTCTCAGCAACACTCGCATGAAAATCAACGAGATTTCTGAATGGCTGGGGTATGAATCAGTTGATCATTTTTCAAGAACCTTCAAGCGAACCTTTGGTGCCCCGCCGACTGAATACCGGAAAGAACAGCACAGCCCGGTCGAAGCCTGACAGCCAAAGTCAACCGGGAGACAACCCCAGCAGATGAACAGCTTTCGCAAGCGGTTGCGGGTCAGGCTAGGCCCGAATCGTGTTTTCTCGTCCAACGATGACATCGACGTTGAGTCCCCCAAGGTGAAATCAACATCAAACAGGACCGCGGCATACGATTGGCCAAATAATTTTATCAAAGTCTTATCCAATATAGTAAATCCTTTTCTCATCATACCGGTCTTGAACAGGTGCTGTTATTTCAGGATAACCGAGCGGTATGATCGCAAACGCTTTCAGGTGCTCCGGCATATCCAAAACCTTGGCAACCGCGTCCATTTCAGCCTCAATCGGCGCGATGCCCACCCAAACCGCTCCCAGGTCGAGTTCAACAGCTTCAAGCAGAATATTCTCACAGCACATCTGGGCATAGTCGGCATTGCGAAGATCCGAAGTCCGATAACAAGCTAGGATCGCCGCCGGTGCGCTAGCCGCACAGCTGGCATAGGGACGGGTCCTGCACAACTGGTTCAAGACATCTGTACGGGTGACAACATAAAATTCCCAAGGCTTTTGATTCCAGGCAAATGGCGATGCCACGGCTGCTTGCAAATTCAAGTTGATCTTGTCTGTTTCGACCTGCCGTTTACTGGACCTGCCGAACACTCCTGTGGTTGAAAATACTGTTCATATCCGATGCGTACTTCCGCCGTCAAATCAATTTAGATATATAGCCGATTTGTATTAATTTTATTAATCAGCATATCATAACCCGGTTGCTGAAAAACCGATTGACACGGTAGATCCTTCTCATATAATCAATCAGATTGGCTTGTTGCGGCATCTGTGTCAGGGCAACTGATACAATTCCGGCCTGCTTGCGGTTCGCGATTTATTTGGTTTATAATCCTCAATAAATACAAACAGCGGCTGTCGTCAGCGATTGCCAGACAAGCGAGGTTGTGCTTTGAAAGACAATTTAAAAGTTCCTGACTGCGTGATCAAGCGCCTTCCCAGATATTACCGCTATATCAGCGATTTGAAGCAGATGGGCATCAGCCGCGTCTCGTCCAAAGACCTTGGCGCACGCATGGGCCTGACCCCGTCTCAGGTTCGACAGGATTTCTATTTGTTTGGCGGGTTCGGCATTCAGGGCTACGGTTACGATGTGGTGCAGCTGCATGTTGAGCTTCGCAAGATTCTCGGCCTCAATCAAAACATGAAGCTGATCATTGTCGGCGTCGGAAACCTTGGCAAGGCGATCGGCAAGTACATGATGGTAAAAAAAGACGGCTACAACCTGATCGGATTGTTCGACGCCAATCCCCAGACGGTCGGAACCGTGATTGATGACCTGATGGTTTCAAACATCGCCACCCTCAAAGCCTTTGTTCAACAAAATAAGGTGCAAATCGCCGCCTTGAGCGTTCCCGCCAGGAACGCACGGGAAACCGCCGCCCTGCTGGTTGACGCCGGCATCCGGGGAATCTTGAATTTCACGCCAGCCGAGCTGCAGCTTCCGGACGAAATCTTTATTGAGAACGTCCATATTACAGACTACCTGATGTCCCTGAGTTTCAAAATCTCCAACGACAGCAAATAGCCTTGGACCCCTGCACCCGAAAATCGAAAGCATTTGATCCGGATTGATAAATAACTAACCAAATCAAACAGCCTCTTAACGTAAATTGTTAAGGGGCTGTTTAATTTGAATAAACTTTTGGACGATTTCGCCGTTTCGATAACTTAACTTGTCTTTGTTATTGGGCATATGGTAATTTGCTGGAAAGAAAGGATTTCCAGACTTTGTAAAAACTTTTAATTACATTATTTTAAGGAGTGATAAACATGTCGACTCATCTTGCCATGAACATTGACAATAAGTCACAAGACCGACGAAGCACGCCCCTGCTGCAAATCATGCTCGCCCGACAGGATCAAAATGAGCAAAACTATTTGAGCGAAGCCGATATCCGGACTATTGCGGATGAAACGGGCTATTCAACCTGCAGAATCTATTCGACCGCATCGTTTTATCACGAAATCAAACTGGTGCCGCGCGGACGATTCATTATCCAGGTCTGCACCAACGCACCTTGTGAGAACGCAGGCAAACAAGAAATCCTCAAAGCCTTGACCGTCCAATTGGGAATCGAGCTGGACGAAACCACATCAGACAAGATGTTCACCCTGGAGCAGGTCAACTGTCTGGGGGCCTGCTACATGTCGCCGGCGATCAAGATCAAAGACAAGGTCTATGGCAACCTAAGGCCTCAAGACATCCCACAGATTCTCTCAGACTTGCGCAAGGAGGCATATGACCATGATTGATCTGCACGACAACCGTATCTTCAACACCAACCCGAATGACACTGCCGATTTTGGGACCTATCTGTCTGCCGGCGGTTTTTCTGCACTGGCCAACGCCCTGCGGCAGCCGCCTGAAACAGCCTTGCGAGAACTTGCCCGATCAGAGCTTCGCGGACGCGGCGGCGCGGCATTCCCGATTGCTCTTAAAATCGAATCAGTTCGCCAAAGCCAGGTTACTGATCGTTATATCATCTGTAACGCGGACGAAGGCGAGCCCGGCACCTTCAAGGATCGTTTCATTTTGACCCATTCGCCGTTCCAGGTTCTGGAAGGCATCATCCTGGCAGCCTATATGAGCGGCGCAACTCAGGGGATCCTCTACATTCGCCACGAATATCCTGAAGTGCAGCAAGTCATGATCCAAAGCATTCGCGAAGCCGAGGCTGCGGGTTATCTTGGCGAGCATATTCTGGGCAGCGAGTTTAGTCTTGACCTTCGGATCTTTTCCGGTGCCGGCAGCTACCTGTGCGGCGAAGAAACAGCCATGCTGGCCTCAATCGAGGGCAAGAAAGGCCGGCCAAGGCTCAAACCGCCCTACCCGACCCAGGCCGGTCTTTACGGCATGCCGACCCTGATCAACAATGTCGAGACACTGGCCAATATCCCGAAAATTCTAAGCAAGGGTGCTGACTGGTTCAGTCATCTCGGGACCGAAAGCAGTCGCGGAACCAAACTGATCTCACTGTCCGGCGATGTCCAAAACCGGGGTGTCTTTGAAGTTTTGTTCGGCACAACCCTGGCCGAGATCATCGAAAAATGCGGGGGCGGCACCCATCCAGGCCGTTCGATCAAGGCGATCAACATCGGCGGCGCGTCCGGTGTTCTGATCCCGCCGTATCTTCTGGACACCCCGCTGGACTACAATCGTTGCAGAAAGGCTGGCATCACCATCGGATCCGGCGCCCTGTTCGTTCTGGATGACACGCGCTCCATCCTGGACAATGTCCGTAACCGGGTGCGTTTCTTTCTGGATGAAAGCTGCGGTAAATGCGTACCCTGCCGGGAAGGTTTGAGACAGGTCAATCGCCTGATGGATAAATTTTCGGACGGTCTGGCCGAGCTAAACGACATCGAGACCCTGGATCGCTACACCCGGGTGATGCAACGCGCGTCATTTTGCGGGCTGGGACAGGCGGCCGGCAACAGCCTGTCGTCCTCCCTGGCCTTTTACCGGGACGAATACCAGGCAGCCTGCCAGATTAAACAGCAGGACTCAGACGAGGAGGGCATCGCATGAATCAGCAGATCAGCATCACCATCAATGGTTTCACCACCGAGGTCGACCCAGGTACAACCATACTGGAAGCCGCCAAATCATTGGGGTTTTTCATCCCGACGCTTTGCCATCATCCAGATCAACAGGTCAAGGCCAACTGCCGCATCTGTTCGGTCGAAGTCGAAGGAGCCAGCCAGCTCATGACAGCCTGCTCGACAACGGTTCAGGACCACATGGTGGTTAAAACCAACACCCCGCGCGTTCGCGAAACAGTCCAGACCATTCTCGAACTCATATTCGCCGACCATCCTCAGGAATGTCCGACCTGTATCCGTAACGGCAATTGCGAACTCCGGCAGCTGGCCGCACGCTACGGGCTGAGCGACATTCAAGGTGAAAAGGTCAGCGCATACGCGCCGCTGGACCTATCGACTTCAGCACTGGTCCGGGATCCCAACAAATGCATCAAATGCGGGCGCTGCGCGGAAGTCTGCCACCATATCCAGGAAGTCGGCATCCTCTATGCCCACAATCGCAGCAGCGACGCCTGCATCACGCCTGAGTTCGGCAAGAAGCTCAGCGAGGTCAACTGCGTATTGTGCGGTCAGTGCATTCTTGCCTGTCCGGTCGGCGCCATCTACGAAAAGGATGACACGGATAAGGTCCGCGAAGCCATCCATGACCCCCAAAAGCATGTTGTCTTCCAGGTTGCACCATCCGTCAGGGTGTCGATTGCCGAGGAATTCGGCATGTCACCGGGCAAAATATCGACTGGCAAGATGGTGAACGCCATCCGCAAATTGGGTGCGGATCGGGTTTTTGACACCAACTTCACCGCGGATCTGACGATCATCGAGGAAGGTCACGAATTGCTGCACCGGCTGCAAAACGGTGGCGTGCTGCCGATGATCACCTCCTGCAGCCCCGGCTGGATCAACTTCATCGAAGGATTCTATCCGGAGCTTCTGCCCCATGTCTCTTCCTGCAAATCCCCCCAACAGATGTTTGGTGCAGTCGCGAAAACCTACTATGCTGAAAAGGCCGGCATCCCAGCCGACAGGATCGTCGTTGTCTCGGTCATGCCCTGTACGGCCAAAAAGCATGAAGCCGCACGACCGGAAATGGCAGACAGCGGCTTTCGGGATGTCGACCTGGTGCTGACAACCCGGGAACTGGCCAGAATGCTGATACACGATGGCATTGATTTCGGCTTTCTGCCGGATGACCAGTTTGATTCGCCCCTCGGCGAATCAACTGGTGCCGCGGCCATCTTCGGCGCGACCGGCGGTGTTATGGAGGCGGCCTTGCGGACAGTCTATGAAGTTGTCACCGGCCAGGAGCTAGCCCGACTCGAGTTCGACGAAGTTCGAGGCATGGACGGCGTTAAACAGGCCACCGTCGACTTGAACGGGACGACGGTTAAGGTGGCGATCGCGCATGGCCTGGCCCACGCCCGTAAAATCATGGACATGATCAAGTCTGGGCAGGCAGATTTCACCTTTATTGAAGTGATGTGCTGCCCGGGGGGCTGCATCGGCGGCGGCGGACAGCCTTACTCGACAACGAACGACGTGCGCCGGGCAAGAATCGAGTCCCTGTACGAGATCGACTCGGCGCAGCCGATCCGAAAATCGCATGACAACCCGGATATCCAGACAATCTATCGCGATTTCCTGATGGCCCCGCTGGGTGAAAAATCACACCACCTGCTGCATACAACCTATCAGGCGAATCGGCGAGACTGACCGGTCTCTCCATGTACAGCAAAACTCCTAAAGAAAGCGCATTCAGCTTCTGGCTGAATGCGCTTTGCTTTGGAATGATCAGGAGCTTGTAACAGTCAAGGTCAGGTTCTGCGCCATGTTTTTGGTGAGAACAGGATCAGGATCGGGAAGATTTCCAAACGCCCGGCGATCATGGCAAAGGACAGCACCAGTTTGGACAAGGGGTTGAGACTCTCGTAGTTGCCGGTCGGCCCGACCACATCCAGTCCGGGGCCGATGTTGTTGATGGTCGCGGCAACGGCGGTAAAGGCCGATGTGAAATTCGGCACGGAAAAGCTGACAACGATCAGGCAGAGGACAAAGAACATGAAGTAGCTGGTGAAATAGAAGCTGACGCTGCGCTGGAACTGATTGTCGACGACCTTGTTCTCCAGTCGCAGCGGAACCCTGCGATGGGGGCTGATCGACTGGCTGATTTCCATCAGCGAGGTCTTGACCAGAATAATGACCCTGGAGATTTTCAGACCGCCGCCGGTTGATCCTGACATGGCGCCGCAGAACATCAGCAGGATGAGAATGATATGGGCTGCCAGCGGCCAGGTGTTGAAATCGACGGTTGAATAGCCGGTTGTGGTGACAATGGAGGAAACCGTGAACAGCACATCGCGGACCAGCCGTCCGACGGATTCATAGCTAGGCCACAGGATGATGCAGATCGCGGTGAACGCGGTCACGATAATGCCGATAAACCAGCGCAGCTCCTCGTTTTTCAAGACGATTTTAACCTGTCTCAACAGCAAAAGATAATACAAGTTGAAATTGATGCCGAAAAGGATCATGGCAACCGAGAGAACCCCTTCAATGTAGGCGCTGTCATAGAAGCCGATCGATGCGTTCTTCAGGCTGAATCCGCCGGTGCCGGCGGCGCCGAAGGCATGCAGGAAACTGTCAAAGATCGGCATGCCGCCGAATCTCAGCAGCACAACCAGGACAGCTGTCATCGCCAGATAGATGATATACAGCGTGCGGGCGGAATGCGAAACTCTGGCCAGCAGTTTGCCGAATGCAGGCCCCGGCACCTCCGCTTTCATAATATGGACCGCATCCGATTCAACCCTGGGCATGATGGCCAAAACAAAAACCAGAATACCCATGCCGCCGACCAGATGGGTCAGGCTGCGCCAGAAGAGCAGTGAACGAGGTAAGGCCTCGATATTGGTCAAAATGCTGGCTCCGGTCGTCGTGAAACCACTGGCGGTCTCAAAAAAAGCGTTGATCGGTGAAGAAATCGCGCCGCTTAGATAAAACGGCAGCGCTCCGAACAGGGACAATAGAATCCAGGTCAGAGCGACAATAACAAACCCTTCCCTGGCATAAAACGAGATTCTCGCCGGTTTTTTGAATCCAAGCAGGCCGCCCAGCACCACCAGCACAGCTATTGATAGGATTATCGCCCGGGTCGTTGCCCAGACCTCACGGTCATATAAAGACAGCACAAGCGACGGGCAAAGCAAGGCTGCTTCCAGCAGTAGAATCCTGCCCATGATGTAGCGGACGTATCCCAGATTCATGATGGCTTAACCTTCGATCCTGTCTTTGTCATGCCTGCCCTGCTTATCTAGCCAGGATATCATCGATATCCTGGAAATTATGATGCGTCGTGACAATCGTCACCCGATCTCCGGGGTGGATTTTTTCGCGGCCAGTCGGGAAAATGACACGCCCCTGACGGACGATAAAGGCGACCAGCAGGTTGTCGCGGATTTTGAGCTGCGACAGCGGAATCCAGATCACCTTGCTGTCTTCCTTGATTTTGAACATCAGGGCTTCCACGCGATTGTCCAGCATATGGTACAGCGTTTCGATATTCGACCCTTCCGAGTTCTGAAGTTCGCGGACAAATCGGCTGATCACGTTGGCGATCAGTCGGCGCGGCGTAATTGCCGAACCGATATCAATCGCGTCGATAACCTTGAGTAGATCGGTGCGATTGACTTTAGTAATTACTTTCTGTACGCCCTGGTTGCTGGCATACAGCGACAGAAGCATGTTCTCTTCGTCAATGCCGGTGAGCGAAATGACGACATCATAGTTGTCCATCTGCTCCTGGCGTAAAAAAGCCTGGTCCGTTCCGTCGCCGCAAACGACTTCGACGCCGGGAAAGATTGCTGCCAGATCATCAGCTTTTGTCTCGTCAACCTCAATGACCTTGACGCGCATTTTCAGTTTGAGCAATTGCGGAACCAAATACCGGGTGATTCGGCTGGCGCCGATGATCAGGGCGGACTTGAAGCGCTGCTGGTAACAGCCCGCTGCTTTGTAGAGCTTGTTCAAAGCCTCATAAGTTCCAGTTACATGAAGATGGTCGCCCGTTTTGAGCAGCGTGTCGCCGGTCGGAATAATCACTTGATCGCCGCGCTGGATGACGCAGACCAGAAAGTCCTCGCCGATGCCCTGCAGGTCCTTGATCCGCCGGTCGGACAGCGGGCATTTCTCAGCCATTCGGACTTCAACGATGTTAACGCGGCCACTGTCGAACTGCTCGATGCCCAAGACCGAGCGCAGTTGGATCAGGCGGGCGATATCATGGGCTGCCTGCATCTCCGGATTGATCATCAGATTGATGCCCAGACTCTCATGGACAAAAGCCATCTGCGTGGAATACTCAGGGTCGCGTACCCTGGCGACGGTATATTTCGCACCGATCTTTTTAGCGGTGATCGCCGCAATGATATTGGTCTCGTCATTGACTGTGACGGCGATAAAGACATCGCAGTTGTCGACACCGGCTTCGAGCTGGGTCTGGTGAATCGCGCCATTGCCCTTGACGCCGGTGATATCCGTCATATTGATCAACTGTTCCAGACGCCGGCCGTCCTTTTCAATCAGGACAACGGCATGGTTGTCCAGGGACAATCGCCTGCACAATTCTTCTCCGACCTTGCCGGCTCCGATAATGACAATCTTCACAGCTACTTCCTCATTAACTAAAATCAATCAACAACTCTGATTGGCCAACAAAATCCAGCCAACCCCATTATTCATTGTCATTGTCGCGTCTGGCTGGCATGGTAGCCAAGCGTCAGCCTTCAACACATGCCTAGTATTATACCATTGATCCAAGTTTGTGAAGAAATATTCTAATAAATGAAGCAGCATCACTTAACAAAAACTTGAATATAGTATTTAATGGTAATGACACATACCTTGACTGAAGGAGGCAAAGCCATGGTGATCAATATTCAGAACCTGGTCAAACGCTACGGCGACCTGCTCGCGCTCGACCACTTCAACCTGCAGGTCAAACCGGGTGAGATTTTTGGACTGCTGGGGCCCAATGGTTCCGGTAAGACGACAACCATCAACTGTATCTTGTCACTGCTGAAGTACGACGCGGGCACCATCGAAGTCTTCGGCAAGCCGATGAACCCGGACAGCTACGATTCCAAGCGCGACATCGGCATTGTCCAGCAAAATGTCGCTGTCTTCGAAGAGTTGACCGTCCAGGAGAATATCTCCTATTTCTGCCGGCTGTATGTGCAGGATAAAATGGCTTGTGCGAAACTGGTGGATGAAGCAATTGAATTTGTCGGACTGGCTGACTTCAGGAAGTTCTATCCGAAAAAGCTGTCGGGCGGCCTGCTTCGCCGGCTGAATATCGCCTGCGGCATCGCGCACAAACCCAAGCTGCTGATCCTGGACGAACCTACGGTCGCAGTCGATCCGCAAAGCCGCAACACGATCCTTGAGGGGATTATGGAACTCAACCGCCAGGGTGCAACCGTTATCTACACCTCACACTATATGGAGGAAGTCGAGCGAATCTGCTCAAGAATCGCGATCATGGACAAAGGACAGGTCATCGCACAAGGCACCAACCGTGAATTGAAGAGCATGATCCGTCGTGGCGAGAAAATCACCGCTGAGCTGTTCAACATCCATAACGACATCGAACAGGGTATCCGTCAGATCCCAGACATCCTCTCGACTGAATTGGTCGGTAATCAGCTCACGGTCTATTCCGACCATGACAAGAACTGCCTCGGGCCGGTGCTGGACTATCTCAAGAGTCGAGATATAGCCTACGGCAGGGTCTACTGCGAGCAGCCGACACTCAATGACGTTTTTCTTGAACTGACCGGCAAGCAGCTCCGCGACTAGGGGGACAATATGTTTTTCCTTATTTTTACCACGCGCCTCAAATGTCTGGTTCGCGACCGCCAGCTGGTCTTCTGGACGACCCTGTATCCCCTGCTATTGGCGACGCTGTTCAGCATTGCCTTTTCAAACATCAACCAGAACACCAGCTTCAGCACCATTCCTGTCGCCGTAGTCGACAACGCAGCCTACCAGAGCGATCTGAACTTCCAGGCGGCGCTGGCCATGGCGGCCGAGTCCGACAGCGAGGATGAACCCGAGCTGTTTTCAGTCCGCTACCTCTCGCTTGATGCAGCCAGTGAGGCGCTCAAGAACAATAAAATCTCAGGCTATATCACGCTGGACAACGGGCCGGCATTGGTCGTTCGCAGCAGCGGTATGAACCAGACCATCATCAAGGGCTTTCTGGACAGTTACCTTCAGATCGGCTCAGCTTATGCCCGGGTCATGGCAGCTGATCCAGGCACAATACCCAGCGGTATACCGGAAGGGTCCGGTTACATGACCGATGTCATGCCAGGCAAAACCAACCCGGATGATATCGTCATCTACTTCTACGCGCTGCTGGGCATGGCATCGCTGTTCGGCGGATTCTGGGGCATTAAGGAAATCATGGCGATCCAGGCCGACCAGTCGGCTCAGGGCGCCCGGATCAACCTGGTGCCCGTGCACAAGATGAAGTTTTTCTCGGCCTCGCTGCTGGCGGCAACCAGCCTCCATTTTGCCGCAATCGGGATCCTGATCGCCTACCTGACACTGGTTTTAGGCATTGATTTCGGCGACCAGGTCTTTTACCTGATCCTGGCGTGCTTTATCGGCAGCATTACCGGCGTTTCCCTGGGCACCCTGGTCGGAGCCGTATTAAAGAAAAACGAGCAGGTCAAGACCGCTGTGCTGATCGCGGTCACCATGTCGCTTTCATTTCTGGCCGGTCTCATGATCGCTGAAATCAAGTACACGGTCATTCAGGCCTTCCCGGTCATGGCCTATATCAATCCGGCCAATCTGCTGTCAGACGCCTTTGTATCCCTCTACTACTACAGCACGTATGACGTCTATTTTCGCAGCATTGGCATCCTCGCCGGCATGGCCGCGATTTTCTTCCTGGCAACCTATTTCGTCATGAGGAGGCAGAAATATGCAAGTCTTTAACGCTTATTTCAAAATCGTCAAGAAGCGCCTGCCCGTCATATCAATCTACGTTGTGGTCTTTCTGGTCATGACCTTGATCTTCTCCCAGGTTTACAGCGCCGGCGGCGGTCCGACCGACTTCCGGCTGTCCAAAGTCAATGCGGCAATCTTCATTGACGACGAACCATCGCCGCTGAACGACGGGCTGCAAACTTTCCTGAACAGCAATGCGAACCTGATCGGACTTGAGGACAATGCGCAAACCATTCAAGACGCGCTTTTCTACGGCCAGGTCAACTACATTCTCCGTGTACCGCAAGGTTTTTCGCAGCAATTTGGCAAAAGCGACGCCTTGAAGCTCGAAAAGACCACGGCGACAATGACCGCCGGCACCGTCATGATGGACATGCTGGTTGAAAAGTATCTGCGACAGGTCTCATTCTATATCCAGAATATGCCTCAGGCCGATTGGGCAACTGCTGTGTCCTTTGCCTTGTCCGATCTTGAATTGTCATCCGAGGTCGAGCTGATCGAATTCGGTACCACCAACAACACGCAGGCTCTGGTCTTCTATTTCCGGTTCATGGCCTACAGCCTGCTGGCAGTCATGATTATGAGCGTGACATCTGTCATGATCGCCTTTAACCAGACGGATATCCGGAACCGCAACCAGTGCTCGCCGATCCGACTATCCAGCATGAATCTGCAGCTGGTTTTGGGCAACGTCATTTTCGCGGTGGTTGTCTGGGCAGTGCTGGTTCTTGCGACCCTGGCCATTTCCGGTCACTGGACGATGGATAGCAATACCCTGCTGCTGATGCTCAACGCCCTGGTCTTCGCCTTAGTCGCGCTCAGCATCGGCTTTCTGGTCGGCAAGTTCGTCAAAGGCGGCGGTGTCCAGTCCGCGGTTACCAACGTCGTCTCGCTGGGCATCAGCTTTATCAGCGGCATTTTCGTGCCGCAGGAGCTATTAGGCGATACGGTCCGGACCATCTCCAGCTTTCTGCCCGGCTACTGGTACATCAAGGCCGCTGACAATATTTCAAATTTGACAGTCTATTCCGCTCAAAGCCTGTCTCCCATTATCTACAGCATGCTGATTCAATTGGGCTTTGCGGTCGCGATCACCGCGGTTGCGCTGGTCGTCAGCAAGCAAAAACAAGCGGCCCGGTCAGTGGCTACATCCTGAATTGACGATCCCGGAGAGGTCGCACCCAGCAAAAGGCGCTTCATTTAACGAAGCGCCTTTTGCCTTGACTTTTATCGGATCGGTGAATCAAGACCAGTTTAGAATGATCAAAGCGGCAGCTGCTTTTTTCGAAAAACCAGGATACTGCCTGCGTACAGGGCCAGGATGATGCCGATATAGATCAGATCAATGCCCAAAACCTGGCTGTCGCGGACGATTTCAACCGGATCATACCAGCCGTAGATGGAAAAATTCTTGAGAAACTCGGCATCCGGTGATGTTCCGGCAATCATGTTCACGAGCAGAAAGGCGATCGGCAGACCGGCGCCGAAGCCCATTGAATACTTGGTTTCATTAAACAGGCAGGATGCGAAAAACGCGATCATGATCACGGTCATATTGACCAGCAGCGTTGTGACATTCAGCCGGGTGAAGGCCTGGATATCCAGGAGTCCCGGCAACATGGCCTCGCTGAACAGATACCCGACAGCCCAGACCGCCGCGAACAACACAGTAATCGATGCCAACGCATAAAAGCCTTGTGTCATCACAATCGATGTTCTTGACTTGGGTGTTGACAGCAGGTACGAAAACGAGCCGTTGTCGACCATCTTGGCTACCAGCTTGTTGCCGAGGATGATACAGTAGACCATCGGGAAGCCAAGCATCAGCAGGCCGTAAAGCCAGCTGGCCAGGTATCCGGTCAGGTCGGTCACGGCCTGGGAGAAGCCCATGGCGTTCATCAGGTCCTTGGGAAACAGGTCGATCATGGCCATGATGTCTTCCATGTCATCCGGATTGAACATGACAATCATCACCGTCATATACAGTGTCAGGACGGCAAAGAAAATCAACAGCAGCTTCCAGTTCTGTTTCCAGGTCAGCTTAAGCAGTGTAAGACTCATTCACTCGCCCTCCCTGCCGTAATAGCGCATGAAGATGTCCTCAAGCGACTGGTTTTTGGCATAAAAGTCCAACACGGTAAATCTGGAAGCGGCCTTGATGAAGTGATCTACCTGATCACCCGCGATAATCACTTCCAGAATATTGCCATCTGATCGGCTGACTTCAAACCCTTCGGCCTCAAGCAGCTGCGTAGCCACCTCGACCTTTTCCGGGCGCAGCACAAAGCCTTTGCGCTGCGCGTCCTTCAGTGTCTGGACATCCGAGTGTGCGACAATCCGTCCGTCGCGGATGATCAGGACATTGTCGCAGGTCTTTTCGACTTCCTCAAAGATATGGCTGGACATCAGGATGGTCTTGCCGCGTCGCTTCTCCGATTTGATCAACTCGACAAACCGGTTTTGCATCAGCGGATCCAGTCCACTGGTCGGCTCGTCCAGCACCAGGATATTCGGGTCATGCATGAATGCCGTGACGATTCCCAGCTTCTGCTTCATGCCTCTGGAGAATTTGCGGATGCGCCCCTTGGGATCCAATTCGAACATGTCCAGCAGCTCCCGCTGCCTTTTCAGATCCCGGGTGCCGCGCATATCACTGATGAACTTGAGGAATTCATCGCCCATCATGCCTTCCAGGAAAGCGATCTCACCGGGAATATACCCCAGATTCCGCTGAATGGCCGGTGCCTTGGCAAAGCAGTCCAGCCCTTCAATCGAACAACTGCCGCTATTTGGGCGCATGAATCCCAGCAAAGCCCGGATCGTCGTAGTCTTGCCAGCACCATTGGGTCCCAGATATCCCGCAACCTCGCCCTGGCCAACTGAAAAGTCCAGATCAAACACGCCTTTACCGCTGGGATAGGTCATGGTCAGACCCTTGACATCGATCATCCAGACACCTCCCCTAGAATTTAAACTTAATCCAATTATACATTAAGCCAGTCGTTGAAACACGCAATTATAAGCTTTTAGTCTGATGACCTGTTCAAAAGCAAAAAAAGGAATATTGATATGACAGATGATCAAAGTTTTTCCGCCCGATTATGACGATAACTGCTTGCCAGCCCAATTCAAACTAAAGCGATGAAATTCAGCAGAATAGAGTCCTTATTTGTGCCCAAAAACGCCCTTGACGATAAATTCCCGTTTTTCGTCAAAGGGCCAGATGGCATGCGTGGTTCGAATGATCTTGATCTTTTGCTCTAGCAACTCAAGACCTGACCAGGCCATGTCCAGACCGCATGCATCTTTTTTGATCCGGATCAATTCCTCAAACCGACCGGCAGCATGAAGGCTGGCCTTGGCATTTTTCAGATCAGGATCCGACGCCTGGACTGCCATCAAATCCGCCAGCACCAGGATATGCCCACCGGGCTTCAAGGCCGACAACAGCAATCTGTTGTATCGGTCGAGCATCGGCTTCATGGCATTGCTGGCTGCCCATAGGATTTTATTGAGATCCGATTCTGAATAGCCGCTCTTCTTCTGCAGCTTGCGGAGAATGACTTCGATCTGGGTGTAGATCAGCTGCGTGTAGACCGGACAGGATATCACCAGGTCAAACGCCCGGGATTGGGAGCCAAATCCAGGCGGTGTTGCCATCAGTTGTTGAGTTAGATATTCAATCAAGCTGTCTGGTGTAAGCTTTTGTCTGACCCGCTTTCCGAAGCCAAAGAACAATCCGGCCTGGCCCGCACCGGTGTAATCTTGCTGTTCAATCCGGATGCGGCTGGCTAAGTCTGCGGGTAGGCGCTGGCATCTGATGCCGGCCAGAATACTGCGGGTATCGATGTCAGAAAGCACCACTTCGTTAAATCGGCTGCACAGGAACTTGAGGTCCAGATCGTTTACCGATCCGGCACCGAAGACTTTGACACGATCGGTCTGTTCAAGATCTGCCAGGCACTTTTGAATAAACGCGGTGATTTGCCGCCGGTAAAAAGTCCATCTGAAATATTTCTCATCGGGGTCATGGCTCTGATTGACTGTCCAGTTGAACCAATTGATGTTCATTGTCCTGCGTGCAAACAGCATACTGCCCAATCAAGACATCGGATGGCCGGCAAGGCAGCAGACAAGATATTCTTTCTTTCGGTCAAACGGCCAGATCAGATACCGCGAGTCCACCCTTTCGATTTTACCCAAAAGGTCTTCATATCCCGTCCAGGCGAGGCTCAGGCCGTGTTTTTCTGAAAAGTCCCGGACTGCTGGTTCATTTAACTCGTCTTGGCTTAGCTGCTTTTTTAATTCATCCAGCGCCAGGTCATCCGTCCTGATCTCCAAAAGGTCGGTAAGCGTAATCACCAGCCCATCAGGCCGAACAAGCGACAGCAGTTGATTGTTATATCTCCTGATCAGGTGTCCCATGGCCTGGTGGGCTGCTGTCAGAACATGGTTGAGTTCATCCATCGGATATAGGCCATAGGTCTGAAGAATTTCCAGAAAAACCTCAAGCTGTGTAAAGATCAGCTGTGTGTAGACCGGACAGGAAATGACCAGATCGAACGTCTGTCCATCCGGCAAGATCTCGGGTTGCATTTCGGTCATGGCCTGGCTCAGATAATCGGTGATCGCCTGGGGAGATGCCTGATGCCGGGCGAGCTTTTCCAGCGATTTGAAAAATGAATCACTGCTATCGCCGGCATAGTTATGTCGGACAATTGCGACCTTCTTGTTCTGCTCCTGATTCAGATGAAACAGGCCAATGCCCTGCTGTATGCTGTCAGTGTCGATATCGGACAGCACAACCTCAGCAAAGTCATCGCACAACTTTTTCAGGTCAATATCGTTGAGTGATCCGGCACCCAGAACAATGGCACGCTCGCGGCTCTGGAGCCGATCCAGATGGTCGTCCATAAACCGGTTGACCTGTTGTCTGTAGTCCGACCAGCGACGGTGCTTGTCATCCGGATCATGGCTCTGGTTGACGTCGTGATTAAAACATTCGACAGTAAAATCCTGAAGTTTCAAATGCATCTGATTGTCGCCTCCTTTTGGCTGAAAGGCTGCTGGAGTCCCCAAGCAGATGCTAACCCTTCTGTTCCTATTCTATCACGGTTCTAGCATCTGATCCTTTTCAATGCCGGCTGAACAAAATGTTTGTCAAGCAGCCCATATCGGTGATCAAGCCGATTTGAGTCTTTGCCAGCCGCATGCTAAACCCGCATAATATAATTATCCATTATTCAAAACTTCGATCATGGCATGAATCGTTTGCCAAAAGGACCGCTTGATGGATCCAATCTATCTGTACACCGATGGTGCTGCATGCGAACCGATAGCCTGAATGCTCGATCGTCTTCACGACCGGTATTTGTGTCCACTATGACATGGGATACTATGCAACCAGGAGCACAACAATAATCATTCCAGTAACAAGGCATTTTGGGAATTGGGCTATCAGTCGTGTTGGATGAAACGGAATGAGCTGCGCAACGTTGGAAGGATTTGATGCTTTCAGCGCCAGATGGTCTCCGGCAATTCAAACGCATGGGGTTGGCCGTCGGCTGTCAGGGACGAAATCTCAAAGGCGTAAGACGGCTTTGTCTCATCAAATCGATGTCTCAGATCGATGCGCGCCCAATCGTGCGGTGCTATCATGATGTGCCATTGCAGATGCATTTCCCATTCCTCTGATAGAAAAAGATAATGTGAGACGACCAGCCATTGAGGGCTGACAATGGTTGGTGTCCACACGGTTTGTTCCGTGATGCCAAGATCTGGGTGTTGGTGCGCCAGATATTTTATGAATTTGCTTTGCAGCGTTTCGGCATAAGGGCACAGCTGATCTTCGCCTTCAATAACTTCGAAGGTTCTTGCTGCAGTATGGATCAGATTATCCCGCTGGCCGGTTATAATCAGGTCAATGGATCGGCCAATGCTGTCCAAATCAGGAATTACGGTGACTTCAGACACCTGTCCTTCCTCAATGACGCTGTTCTCAACGATGATTTCAGCGCCGTCCGCTTCAGCTCCTATCTGAACGATCTGCCCTGGTGCTGCTGCCAGATTGCTGATTGTAACCAGAAAAACACAGCGCTGACCGGGAATAGACAGACCTTGCAAGCTTTCAGGAACCACATTCATTTGAAAGTCAACAGCCTCGATCGGTGCACAGCCGGCGTAGGCGGTCATGATTGCGCCGATCAGCAGAATCATCAATATATTACGGATTACTTTCACATAGATCACCTCATCTGAAACAACCGGTTGTCTTTTGCAACCGGTCTTGAAGCCACTTGAGCAGATGGATAGACAATGAGGCTGGCTTGAACAGGCTCCATTAAGAATAATCAGCTGCCGACTGCCTGAGCTTGAGACAACCTGGCGGATGCTTTGAACTTGAACGCTGACCATTATCGTGGTCCGATCCTGCGGTCCAAGTTAAAATAGGCGCTTTGTTGAGAACAAATATTGCCTGGATTATTCCTTGGATTGATCCAGCTCTATTATAGCAATATTAGTCAATCTACACCAGTTAGAAATTCGCTCCCTGGGTTGGATCGGGGCAATTATTCCAGATCCTTCTGCAGCCCGAACATGCCAAACTGCAGGACATTGACGATCAGGCCAGACAGCTCTTCCGGCGATTCGGTCATGCCTTCCTTGAGCCACTTCTGGAAGATGCTGATGCAGCCTGCTGTTCCGAATTCCTTGAGGTAATCCTTCAGTTTCGCATCCATTTTCTGATTGAACTGCAGCGAGAAGATATTGGACAATCCGATGATATCCTTTTGAAACAAGTAGTCGCTGTTCTCGCTGAGAAGGACCTGAAACAATTCAGCGTTGTTTCGGGCGTATTCCAGGATGTGCGTCAGCAGATGATTGGGCAGCCGCTCCGTATTCCGGCCTATCGTCTGCTTGTCCAGATACATGGTGACATTTTCCATGACCTCGGCTTCCATCTGGTGCAGCAGGTCATACTGGTCCTTGTAATGGGCGTAGAATGTACTGCGGTTGATGTCTGCCTTCTCGCACAGCGCCTTGATTGAAATCGTCGAAACATGCTGATCTCTGAGCAGTTCAACCAGTGAATCCTTCAGCATGGTCTTGGTATATTTAACGCGGCGGTCAATTTTCTTGCCAGTCATTTTGAACCCTCTGTGAACTTTCTATAACTTTCCGACACTGTTCGTCACCGGTGTTGGGGTTTTAACATTTTTGACAACATTGATGGTTTTTATTAAACACTGTGCATATTATAATACATTAAGTATTATTATTCAACAGTGTGTTGTATACCGGAGGTTTCATGAAGAGCATATCCAACCGAATCGTACGCCATCGAAAGCTGGTTATTGCGGTCTTTTTAACAGCAGTCCTCATCAGTGTTTTTCTGGCGTCACTGGTCAATGTCAACTACAACATGGTCGACTATCTGCCCGACAACGCCCAATCAACCCGAGCAATCCAGATCATGGACGAGGAATTCGACCAGGCCATCCCCAACGCGAGCGTGATGGTCCGGAACGTCTCAATTGCCGAGGCATTGGATTACAAGGAGCAGGTTGCTCAAATTGATCATGTCTCTGATGTTCTGTGGCTGGATGATGTCATCAACATCCTGGAGCCGCTGGAAATCGCCCCGTCGGATACCGTGGAGAGTTTTTACAAGGCATCCAATGCGCTGTTTTCGGTGACCATCGAAAAAGGGTTCGAGCAACAGGCCTGTGACGATATTCTGGCCCTGATTGATGAAGACGATGCACTGGCCGGGGAAGCACCCGGCCTGGTGACCCTGCAGAGCGCAACGGGGTCGGAAGTCATGAAGGCTATGCTGATTCTTGTGCCGATCATCGTTCTGATCCTGATTCTGTCCACCTCATCATGGGTTGAGCCGCTGCTTTTCTTCGCCGCCATCGGCATCTCGATTGTCATGAACATGGGAACCAACGCATTCCTGCCCAATGTTTCCTTTATGACCAATGCCGTAACCCCGGTCCTGCAGATGGCTGTTTCACTGGATTATGCTATTTTCCTGCTGCACAGTTTCTCGGACATGCGGCAGACGCATCCTGACATCAAGGAAGCAATGCGCATGGCGATTCGAAAGTCCATGCCCATCATCGCCGCCAGCGCGATAACCACCCTGTTCGGTTTTCTCGCGCTGGTCTTCATGCATTTCAAGATCGGATCGGATCTGGGCTTGAACCTGGCCAAGGGCATTGTTTTCAGCTTCATCTCGGTCACCGTCTTCCTGCCGGCTTTGACGCTGGTCGCCTATAAGCTGATTGACAAGACTTCTCATCGGCAGTTTTTGCCGGGATTCAAAAATGCCTTCAAGGTTATCTCCAAAATCGCCATACCGGTTATAATCCTCGTCGCGCTGCTGATTGTACCCAGCTATCTGGGTCAGCAGCAAACCACATTCACCTATGGCAACGATGCCGAAACCACAGCATCCAGAAGCGGGCGTGACACCCTGGCAATTGAAGAGGTTTTTGGCAAGTCCACAGTTGTCGCCCTGCTGGTTCCCCGTGGCGACGCAGCCAGGGAACTGCTGTTGGCCGAGGATCTGCAGGCACTTGAGCGCGTCACCAGTGTGACATCCTATGCGACAACCGTCAGTGTAGCGATACCGCCGGAGATTGTCGGTGAAGACCGGATATCTTCACTTTATTCTGACAATTACGCTCGTCTGATCATCTACACGGATACCCCGCCTGAAGGAGACGACGCTTTCGCCACGGTCGAAGCGATCAGTCAGACCGCCTATTCATATTACACAGACGACGTCTACCTCGCCGGACCCAGCGCCAACACCTATGATATGAAACAGACGGTACAAACTGATTTTCTGCTGGTCAACCTGATCGCGATTGCTGCGATCTTCCTGGTGCTGCTGCTGACTTTCCGGTCACTGACTTTGCCGATCATTTTACTGTTGACCATCGAGGCCGGTATCTGGATCAATTTGGCCATACCCTATTTTTCCGGGGTCAGCCTGGGATTCATCGGTTTTCTCATCATCAGCTCCGTACAGCTTGGCGCAACAGTCGACTATGCGATCCTGATGACCGGAAACTATCTGTCCAACCGGCGCCTGATGCCCAAACACCAGGCGATCAGCCAGGCTGTCGGCAGCTCATTTAGACCCATCCTGATTTCCGGCACGATCCTGGCCAGCGCCGGTTTTGTCCTATACGCAACATCATCCAACCCCGCAATTTACGAGATGGGGCTACTGGTCGGACGGGGCGCCGTGCTCTCAATGGCCATGGTGCTGCTGTTTTTACCGGCCATGCTGAACATGCTGGACCATATCATTGAAAAAACCACACTGAAAGCCAATTTTAAGAAAAACCAAGCGCCCTTCAAGACGCTTGCGGAGGATTAATCATGAAACACAAAGCTTCAAAAACCATACTGGCTGTCAGCCTGGCATTGACCCTGCTGCTTCTGCCCGGACTGCAAGCCAGTGCCGAACCGGGTGACTCAACGCCAACGCCAACACCTTCTACGACAGCTGAACATGCTGTCGTACAAAGCAAGGACGAAGCGGTTTACGCCACCTTGTCAGCTGACGGGACAGTCCGTTCAGTCTACGTTGTCAATCAGTTTGAGATCGGACAGGCTGGTGTTGTCAAGGACTATGGCGGCTACTCGTCTGTCATGAACCTGAGCAGCACCGAACAAATTTCGCTTCAGGGCGAGCAGGTTTTATTCTATGCTCCGGAAGGGCTCTTTTATTACCAGGGCGATCTCAAAACCAATGCTCTCCCCTGGTCAATCCGTGTCGAATACAAGCTCGACGGACAGTTTGTCGACCCTGACAAGCTAGGCGGTCAGTCAGGATTTCTTGAAATCCTGATCCGTACAGATCAGCAGGACGGTTTGGATGCCGTCTTTTACGACAACTACATGCTGCAGGTCGCCCTGACACTCGACCTTGAAAGATGCACCAATATTATTGCCGAAGACGCCGCCATCGCCAGTGCCGGGACCAACAGGATCGTCACGTATTCCGTGATGCCTAAGCAAAATGCTACCCTGGCGTTGTCAGCTGTTGTCGAAGATTTCGAAATGTCCGGCATCCAAGTATCCGCTGTCCCCTTGGCCATGAGCACTGACCTGATTCAGATCGATGACATGATCCAAGATTTTGAAGCGTTGTCCAACGCAATCGGCGATTTGGATAACGGTGTCGGACAGCTGGCCGACGGCATGTCTGATCTGGCTCGAGGCGCCAACGACCTGGTCGAAGGGTCTGACAAATTCCAACAAGGCCTGGATGACCTGGATTCAGGATCTGCCAAGCTCTCACAGGGCTCTGGCGCGATCCAGGACGCGCTGAATCAGATATCCGCATCCCTCCAGACCGCTGCCGGTCAAATCAATCTGGATGACCTGAGCCAGTTGCCGGCTGGAATCCAGCAAGTTTCCGCCGGTCTTTCGGAAATTTCAGGCGGACTGACAGCCCTGAATGAGAATTTCAAGCAAGCCTACCTCGCTCTGGATAATGCCATGGCCTCAATCCCGCAGACTCAGTTGACGCCTGAACAGCTGGATGCCTTGTTCGCCACGGCCGACCCGGAGCAGACGCTGACCCTCAACACGCTGGTTTCATCCTATCAGGCGGCACAAACAGCCAAAGGCACCTATGACCAGGTCAAGGCCGCCTTTGACGCGCTGGATCCGGCTGTTACCGCCATGGTCGGCTCACTGGATCAGATCATCGGGACACTAGACCAGATGGCGCTTCAGTTTGAAAGCCAGATGGCCGATCTGTCGGCGTTCGACGACCTCGATGCGCTCTCATCCGGCATCGTCAGCCTGGCCGATCAGTATGCGGCCTTCAACCAGGGGCTGGCGGCATACATTGACGGTGTTCACAGCCTTTCAAGCGGTTATACCGAGTTGAACAGCGGTCTGGCTGAATTTGCCGACGGCGTTCATGACGCAGCCGGAGCCGTCGACGAACTGCATAGCGGCACCGCTGAACTTGACCAGGAGACTGAAAGCCTGCCAGATGATGTCAGATCTGAAATTGAGAAGATTGAAGCCAAGTTCAGCGGTGAAAACTTCCAGCCGGTCTCGTTCATGTCTGAACAGAATACCCCGATCGGTCTGGTTCAGTTTGTCCTCAAGTTCGATGACATCAAAAAGCCTGCCGAGCCGGCCCAGCCGCAGGATGAAGCTGCTCAGCAGACATTCTGGGATCGGTTGGTGGCCTTGTTCAGGTAGTTTGATCCAGTGCAATATCGATGACGACATTACCGAGCTTCTGCCCTGAGTCAACATAGCGATGTGCCTCGGCCATCGATTTTAGGGGATAGACCCGATCGATCACCGGCCGGATTATACCGTTTTCAAACCATTCGACAATCTTGTCCATATCGGCTGGTGTCCGGCTGGAAACGCCGGTCACCAGCCGTTTTCGACGAACTGCAGCCAGCAGCGGACCTGCCGCCAGCTTGCCCAGCGTCGGATTGGCTAATAGATATCTGCCATATGGCTTAAGCAGTTTCAGGTTTTGGCCAAGCGAATGATTGCCGACCAGGTCGAAGACCGCCTGGTAGCGTTGATCGGTCAGTGTATAGTCCTGACGGTCATACCCGATCACAGTGTTTGCACCCAGACGGCTGAGCCTATCCAGCTTGTCTGAATGATCGATTGCCGTCACGTCTGCACCCAGGTTCCTGGCCAGTTGGACGGCGATTGTACCGATACTGCCGCCGGCACCGTTGATCAGGATGCTGTCATTTTCTTTGAGATTCGCCCGGCGGATAAAATACAAGGCCTCGAGCGATCCGACCGGCAGGGCTGCGGCGAGGTCGAAGGCCAGATTCTCTGGCAGTCTGGCAATGACGTTGTCAGAATTTTGAAGAGACAAGCAGATGTACTCCGCATAGGTCCCCTGCCCGAATCCGGTTGCCCCGAAAACCCTGTCGCCTGGCAGATAGTCGCGAACAGCTGTGCCGACCGCTTCAACCGTTCCGGCAAATTCCTGTCCCAGCAGCCGGATCCGTTTTGGTGCTCCATACCCATTATATATCCGGATCGGCAGCCTGAAGATCCGGGGAAGGTCAAGCCGCCTCATTTCACAGTCGCCGGTGATGACAGTTGTTGCCTGAAGACGGATCAGGACATCGTGTTCTCCGACAGCTGGCATCGGCAGATCCTGCAATTTTAGTCCATCCGGCGATCCATAGGCTGTCCAGACGATTGCTTTCATCCAAATCACCTCACCTGGTTCAATTTCTTCAAGTATACCTGACCTGGATCAATTTTGCTTGAATTGAAGGGTTGTGAAGATATGACCCATCAAGTCAGTTGGTTTATCTTAAGCCTAGCATGATATAATACCGTAAAAGTCATTCGAGGAGTCTTGACTATGAAGCGTTTGCGTTTTAATCACGTCATCATCATTATTCTGATCGTCGTATCCATTGCCATGTTCTTCCTGCAGCAGCTCTTCTTTCATGATCTTCATGAGTCCGGCTTCCTGTTTTTCCAGGACCTGATCTTCCTGCCGATCCATATTATTCTCGTAACATTCCTGCTGGACCGCATCATCTATGCCCGCGAAAAGCACGAACGCCTGGAACAGATGAACATCGTCATTGGTGCGTTCTTCAGCGAAATCGGCACCCAGGCGCTGGAGATTATGCGACCGGCCGTGATCAACCTGGACGGCATTTCAAAAACGCTTGAGATGAATCCCAAATGGACGGACCAAACCTTTGCCGATGCCGCGCAAACGGTCAAGGCGTTTGACTTCAAGGTCAGTCTTGACTCAATCGATCTTGAACGTTTGAACGGCGACCTGTCACGGATGAAGCCCTATCTGCTGCAGCTGTTTGCCAACCCCGGCCTTCTGGAACACGATACGTTCACGGATATGCTGTGGGCGATGTTTCATCTTGTGGACGAGTTTGACAGCCGCGACCGCTACGACAATCTGCCCGAAACCGATATCATCCATCTGCAGGGCGATCTTGACCGGGCTTATACGGCGCTGGTCTATGAATGGGTCTTCTACATGAAGCACCTGAAGGTCCGCTACCCGTATCTGTGGTCACTGGGCGTCCGCAAGAACCCGTTTGCAAACAATTCGATCACCATCACCGAAGCATAGCCAAAATATCCGGTTGAATGGAGGCTGACAACCCTTGAGAAATATTATTGACTACGTCCAGGATGAACTGGCGCCCTTTTCCGAAAAGCCCTTCAGCCCGGTGGACAGCCTGGTGCTGTCACAGCTTTCATATGTCGACTTGAAAGACCTCGTCCCTGAGAAATGCAGCCGGCGCAAAGCGGTCAAGCTGTCCGACTTGCTCAAAGCTGAACATTTCCAGGATATGTTTGAGCACGTGCTGGAGCCTGAAAGCAACAGAAAACTATTGTTTGCCCTGGCGGCAAGCCCACGGTTTCGGGATCTGGGTGTTGTCGGTTACACCAACGCCTGGGACGACAAGACCGAAAAGCAGTTCGCGGCGGTCACCTTTCTCTTGGATAAAAAATCAGCCTATATCGCTTTTCGCGGCACAGACAATTCGCTGGTCGGCTGGAAGGAAGATTTCAACATGGCTTTCCAGAGCCCTGTTCCGTCCCAGCAGGATGCCTTGGGCTATCTCCAGACCGTGGCTAGAAAATGTTCCGGCCAACTGATGGTCGGCGGCCATTCCAAAGGCGGCAACCTCGCCATCTATTCTGCCGCCCTGTGCGGCCGAGCGATTCAGGATAGAATATCGCGCGTCTATTCCCATGACGGGCCGGGTTTCAAAAAAAACGCCGTGGACGCATCAAAACTCGACCGCATTGCAGATCGGATCGACAAGACCCTGCCGCAGTCCTCGATTATTGGCATGCTGCTGGAAAATCAGGAACGCTATACGATCGTCAAGAGTTCAAGGATTGGCCTGTTGCAGCACGATCCATTCTCCTGGATCGTCGAGGACGATCATTTCATCCAGTTGGATCAGCTTTCCGCCCAGGCTCAACTTACTGACAGGACCTTGCATGACTGGCTGGCTTCGATATCTGACGGCCAGCGCGAGAAATTTGTCGATACGCTTTTTTCAATCTTTGAAGCCGCCCAGCACAAGGATCTGATCGAGTTGGGTTCGGATTGGCAAAATGCCCTGCCAGCCATGATCGAGTCAGCCCGGGCGATCGACTCAACGACCCGCAAATTCCTCATGCAGACTTTGAAAGGCCTGACTAAATCGGCGCTCAGAAACCTATATCCCAAAAACAGCAAAAAAACAAATGGGGAATGATGTCCGTCAGGCCTGAAACACTTTTACCGATGGGTAGTCTTTCATCGCCAGGTACATGACGGCAAAGCCTGTTTCCAGACGATCATCGCCAAACAGAACAATGTCTTTGCTGTGAGCTGGCAACAGGTCTTCCACCCGATCTGGCAACTCGGATAATGGACAGCGAATCGCGCCTGGCCAGTCATCACCATCGGCTTCCCAACTCGCTCGAATGTCCAGCAGATATAAGCCGCCTGATAATAAACTGTCTTCTCGCATGGCCAGTAGTTCTGACTTTGTCAGGATGTTCAGACGAACCGTCTGGTTTTTCAAAAACCGGTCTTCCCGGCTCCGGATTCCCGGCAGTCCGATCAGCGGATGATGCCCGGTCACCCGGTCCTTGACGACAAATGTCGTGAAATCCATTTTGAGATGCTTTTGCAGCAAAATATCATGGCCGAGGCACAGGCCCATGAGAATTGTCAAACCGACGCCGGATGCATTGAGCCGATTTGCCTGGCCCAACGGATTGCAGGAAACCGTCTCGCAGGACTTGCCCGGGTCAATCTGCGACTCCCAAATACCATCAACCGTACAGGATACCATGATCGGCCGGATCCCGGCACTGACCAGGCGTTCACGCAGCAATTCCGCTTCTTTTTCCAGACCGTAGCAATAGGCTACGCCAACCCGGTCATCATCATGCAGAGCGCAATACTCGATTATTTCTTCTAACCGTGTAAGCGACCCTGCCCGCCCGTTATCGATCAATTGAGAAGCGGCTTGCGTTCGCGCCTGAATGTCCGTTCGGCTGTATTGAGCCAGATAGGACTCGCTTTGATCACTGCACGGATCAGATGTCCGGCAGCCTTTGTAAGAACACTTTGTACAATCCATGGTATCTCCTGTTCAGCTTGTAATCCTCTTGCCCAATCAGATTAACCCGCTGGTCAAATCGGGTCTGTGAGCAAAGTCATACAAGAGAAAGCTGTCGATAAAATAAGAATGCTACAAGCCTCTTACCTTCAAATCGGATACCATTTGAACATAAAACTCCCGCACATCAAATCCCGGGATGTTCTCACGATATAAGTCGATGACATCGCCATGGGAAATCCCCCGGTTTTGATCAGTCGAAAGAAAGGTATAAGCCTGTCCCCATTCAAAGGAATCGATTGAAACCAGACCGTCATTTGCACCGTCAAACCGCTTGACCATCGGATAGGAGATGTTCAGTGGAAATTTACCGCTGATCGCCCGGTTGAGCTTTGAGCCGACGCTCTGGCAGTAGATATTCGGTTGATCCGGCATCTGCTTGTTGAGCTGCTGGCAGCGGCTCTGGGTCAGGTCCTTGACCGAGGCGATAAAATCCGGGTTTTTATCGCCGAGTTTTTTCATGGTTTGATTGTAGCTTCTGGCCATGAAATCCAAGGTGCTCTTGGGGATCTTCTGCAGCAGGTGTTCGGCAAACAGGCAGCCGCGGTGCGGTGAGTTGATGGTGGTCACAGACGCGACATACGGCGCGGCGCCAAGACAGCTGATGGCCCAGCGGCAATCCAGCCCGCCTTTGGAATGGGCAATGATGTTGACCTTCTCGCAACCGGTTTGCTCAACAATGCACTGGATACGATCCGCCAGTTCTGCAGCGCTGTCTTCAACCGAGGCTGCGGACTGGTGGCGACCATAGTAGACGGTGGCGCCATTCTGGATCAGTTCATCGGGGATACGGCCCCAATAGTTCAAATGTTTGAAATCGCGAAAGAATACGCCATGGACGAACAGGATCGGGTATCTGGTCCGGCAGATCTGTTGAGCATGCCGCGCCTGGTTCATCCGGATCTTTTCGGACTCAAAATCAACCTCGCGCGATGTGATCCGGATGATTCTGATGAGTGCCCAGAGATTCAAAAGCGGAATCCAGCCACAGAGGATACCGACGATGCGGGTTTTGACACCCAGCTGAACCGAAGTCAGATAGACCCGGGCAATACCATTCCAGAAAACAACGACTTCCATCACGGTCGCGACCAGAGCGCCGATGAGCCAGGTCTGCCAGTGATTATCTGAAAGAGTAAGCACCCAAGCAGTATAGAAGCCGGCCAGCAGCGCGGACGATGATAAAAACAAGATCAGCAGCCGAACCCCGCCGGCGCAGGCACCAAGCCGGGTTGTCGGCAGTTTTCGACTCCCCAGCGTCGGGAGTATGTTGATCACCAGGAAGATGACAACCATCACCGGCAGCAACAGGAACTTGATCGGGTTTTCCCACAACCAGTAGGGACCTGCCATGGCAAACAGCAGCATGGATTGACTGATCAGTATCAGGTATCGCATCGACAGTGAAACTCCTTATCCGGGTTAATGGGGCATATTACGTTTTGGGGATCTTCGGATCAGCATGGTAGTCCCGGCAGCCAGCGCCAACAGCGCCAGGCCGGCAGCCAGAACGAGCAGCCAGCTTGAACCCGTGCAGTCCTGCAGCTCGAAAACAGCCGAGACTTGAGCCCCCGCCAGGGTATCGGTCGTGATCAGGTACTCTGACAAGGTGTTGTTCCGGTAGGCTGCCACACCCTGTCGGTCAACTGCCACATTGCCGGCGATCAGCTCAAACTGGCCGGTATCGGCGCCATAGCGGTAAACATTGACCCGGGTGCCCTGGGCCAGGCCTGTCTCGACCTCGAACAGGGCCATGCCGGGCAGCGGCCCATGACCGGAAAAGCCATAGGTGAAGTTATCGCTGCCGGGTTTGACCGCGGCCAGCATATCGGTAGCGTGCGGCGCGCCGGCCGAAAACGAGAAGTCGAATAAATCGTTTTCCAGGCCAATCGAGGTTCCAATGTCCCTGCCCGCAAAAGTCATGGTCAAGCCAGGCTGCGTCAAGGACAGACGGGCATTGTCCTGGCTGCCCAGCGTCTGGAACAATTTGCCCGTGACCCAGCCGCCGGCAGCACCGCCCAGGTCGACGCCGAACGCGCCGCCGCCCCGGCTGATCATGTCGGAGATGAGCGACCCGTAATCCAGAAATGTCACATCCAGATCAGAAAAGCCTTCCGCAAAGGCATCCAGTTCACTGAAAACGTCAGGGTTCCATTGGCCATCTCCGAACAGGTCATCGACCGGCACCGTCAGGTCTTCCCTGAATAGATCCTCGATCTGGTCTCTGACACCGGCCGGTATATTCAACGGATCAGCGTAATGGTACAGGTCCATGACCGGTATTGGATCGATCACGGACTGTCTGTATTCGACACCTTCGATTGATACCGTTATTTTAGAATCCCAGCGTATGTAGTTCGTCCCGTTGATACTTTGCCGATCCTGCGTATAGACATCCAGGGCATGGTCGCAGACTAAAATTGAAGATGGCTGGGTATTGGTCAGATTGTTGAGCAGGCTGTCTGGAACAACCGGCAGTTCGACCGATAAGCCGTCTCTTCCCGCGCCGGAGGAGACCGCCAGTCTTGAAATGCCAAGCGGGTCAGCACCTGTCAGCTTCCCATTGGGTTGGAACGGATCGGAGCCTGCCATGACCGACAGCTCAAGGACGGTTAGTGTGCAGTTTTGAAGATCGTAACCGACGTCATTTTCGGCCCGGATGGTGAAATAGTATGTTCCCTTGGCCAGTCCGGCGGCAAATGTTAATAGACCCGTATTCGGATCAATCGAAACCTGGCTCGGGATGTTCTCACGCGGATTGTATTTTTGCAGCGACCAGACAATCGGCAGGCTGCCCGCTGCCGAAACCTGTTCAGTTGTCGTACCGTGCGTAATCATTTTTCTGAACTGGTAGTCGTCTTCCCGCCCGTCGATCACCGGTGCAATTCGGGCTGCCATTTGCAGTGTGAAGGCCTGCGTATCGAATCCCGCTTCGTTCTCGACACGAACCGTAAAGGCGTATGTCCCGGGTTCCAGATTTCCCTTGATCGTCAGCTCGCCGCTTAATTCCTTGATGGACACCGATGACGGCAAGGGGTCATGCGGGCTAGATTGTTCAAGCGACCAGGTCATGGGAGAGGTTCCTGAAGCTGCAAGATTCAAGATGATCGGCGGGTCGCCAGAGGTCATGGCTAGCGTGGTCGGCAGATCCGAGCGATCGATCACCGGCGGATGACTTTCGGGCGTTTGGGTCGGTGTCGGTGTCGCGGTCAATGCTTCGACAACCAGTGTGAAAGCCTGCTCGTCGGGTTCGGACGGATCATTGCCCTGATATGGATCCGGCTGGCCGGCCACGGTCAGGTTTTGCCCGCTCCGATCTTCTTCGGCCCGTATGACAAACTTGTACGCTCCCGCCAGGATGCCTTGCGGGACACTGAGCAAACCGGTTTTTGCATCAATCAATATGCCTTGGGGTGCGCCAGCCAGCGAGAATCTAAATGGAGCGAACCCTGTCGCCGTAACCTGGAAGCTGCCGCCATCGCCACTCATCTTAATCGTATCTTCGCTGGTGATCGTGACCGGGTTGGGATGGGCCTGCCAGACCCAGCGAACGGCTACCCGCTGCTTCAACAGGGCTGAACCGGTTTCTTGACCGTTCTGGTCCAGCAGCTTTGTCAGTTGAATGGATCCCGGCTGGGTCATTACGATCGGCGGCGTACTCCATTTGTCATTGCCGGTATAAGCTGCAACGGCTGAACTGAGCGCACTGTCGTCGTAACGGTAGATGGCATCTGCAGTTGAAAAGGCGAACATTTCACAATCCAACTCGGCTTCGGTCACTGTGCGCGTACCAGCCGGGTTGATAATCCAGACAAACTCGTCATACAAGATTTCGTCGATGATCCGGTCTTGCTCTTCATAACGCTGGTACGATCCTTCGACCGTGTTGATGACACGGTTCATCGTCAGTGACATTGTCGGGTTGATGTAGAGGTTTTCAACCGCCGTCAGGGCCTGGTTGTGGTCCAGCACTACATCGCACCAAGTCCAGAGGTAGTAAGCCTCATGCTCGGGCTGGTAGGCCGGCTGGACCTCGATCTGGTTCTGAACGGCACCAAACGGCTGACGGGTATCGAAGTTGCCGTAGGCATCGGTCAGACACCTGGCCTCGCCGCCCGACGTCTCGAAACCGGCATTGCCGTGGTAGGGAAAGACATGGACGATAGCATGATCATAGTAGACCCATTCATATTGCTGCTCCGCAGGATCTGAAGCCGAAGCTTCCCAGTTGATCAGGCGAACCGGCTGGACGGTACCCGTGACTGTGTCATTGAAATAGTCCGCCGAGGTCAGCTGGACCTGCTCAAATGGCAGGATCGCTGTCACTGGATCGGTGTAGTATGACTGGTCGTTGGCCAAAAATTCCAGATAGGCCCGATCACCTGCATACAGGATCGTCTCATCTTTCTGGATAAACTCACCTTCGCTGTTGGTTGAAGCAAACCCGCTGGACGGATATTTTCGGATAGCCGCCTGGTTGATGCTGTTCGGATCATCCGGGTTAAATGTCGTGTTTGGAGGGACAACCAGGATCCGGTACTGGACGCCGGGAGCCGGCACATAGCCATCGGGATCGCTCGCATCATCCGTCTCCGTTTCAATCAAGCCGCCAACACGTCCAGGCTTGATATACGCTTCAAGGATCTTGATCCTGAACCCCGCTGTATCCGCCTGCTTTCGCTGAAGGATAAGCGGCTTGTAATTGGCCAGATTCAGGGTTCTGCCGCCAAGCGTGACATAGACATTGAAAATACCGCGAACCTCGATATCCAGAAAATGGCCGATGGTATCAACATCCACCCCTGCGCCGAGGAAAGCCCCGCCGCCAACCAGATCAAAGCCGAACAGTTCCATCCTGACCATTGGGCCGACCTTGATGTAGCCGCTGATATCGCCGGCGAGGCTGCAGTCGCCGTCCATTTTGAGTTCCTGCTCAAAGACCGGATTGGCGCTGGTCGGCACATAGAACATCGTGCCGCCTGAGACGCCCATCGTCGTCGCGGTGTAGGTTTCAGACTCGATTTGCAACCGGAGTGTTCCGTCCAGACCGATGATCGCGAAAACACCGCCGGCGATTCGGCCCACGCCGAATGACGCTTCGATGCCAAACAATGGAATGCGGATCTCCTGGCTGATGTCGGCGTCCAGGCTGACATACAGGTCACACTCCTGATCCAGCGTCATAGCGATCTTATAACCGTCAAACCCGGAATACTGACCGGTCAGATTGATGCTGCCGATGCCGATCTGGCCGCTTATGGTCACGCGGACCGACTGGCCATTGCCGAGATCGGCATCCAGGCGCGTCTGAGCAAATTGGAGCGACAGCAGCGGATCGTCCGGCAGGTACTTGAAATCACCGTCGTTGGCCAGCAACCGGTATCCGGATGAGTTGACGATTGTGCTTTCGATGGCAGAGGCAAAGCCGCTGATATTGCCGCGTGTCAACGCGATCGTTTCTTCTTCGAGCGAGAAGGCCTTGACCACTTCATTCAACGCTGGCTGTGTGACGGCATAGTTGCCGTCCAGCGCCTTGACCGAATTCATCAGGGTCTCATCCGCTGCGTACAGGCCGGAAAAGGAAACCGGCGAGACCACCTTGAACGCCGTCCCGGATGATTCGTCAACCACGACTGATCCGGGTTCTATTGTTCGGCCGGCTGCTGCGGCGGCACTGTCCAGAATCCCGACCGGGACATACCCGCCCGAAGCGACAATTCTGCCGGGGGTTTGCTGTTGCAACTGCAGGCCGCCCAGCAGTTGCCCAGCTGTGCGGATACTGGCTGAAACATCCGATCCGACCGCAATCACATCGTCGGCTATTTCATACGTTACTTTGGAGAAGGTTGCTGGTTCATCGTTTGCAACCACCGTGTTCCAGATATCTGAAGGTGTTGAGAACTCAAAGTCAAATGACGCTGCCTCGCCTGAAGCATTCAAGTCCGGCGGGTTTCCGATCGCGTCAAAATGCGTCACGGCTGCTGCCTGAGGCACCATAAACGCAGTCAGCAGACTTAGGACGATGAGCAGTGCCAAGCCTTTTTTCATAAAAAACCTCCAGGACGCCAATCAGAACTGATTTGTTTGAATGCTTTCATTTTATCATAGCAGCATACCCTTATAACCGAAAATTTGATGTGTCTTTTCAGACGGCAAAAACCCGGCCCCCCTTATAAAAGGCTGCCGGGTTTGTTGTTCTGTATAGCCGTCGGACTACATCTCAGCCCAGATGATCATCATATCGCCCGAATCGAACTGCGCAGTCACGACCATGCCTTCAATCTGGCCCATGTACATTTCCGTGCCGTCGTCCGAAACATGGGTCATCTGCATCCAGCCGGCATCCTTCAGATCTTCGATATATTGCTCGAAGTCAGCCTGATCAACATCCTCAAAAGAGATC
This sequence comes from uncultured Saccharofermentans sp., assembly GCA_963675845.1. Lineage (GTDB taxonomy): Bacteria > Bacillota > Clostridia > Saccharofermentanales > UBA5734 > UBA8949. The sequence continues at coordinate 2,611,455 of OY776634.1, forward strand.
GCCTGACCCATCTCAGTCATGACCGTACCGTTAATGGTACCCTTGTCAAAGATCGGCAGCTTATCCGGAACATCGTCCGGCCACTCCCCGCCGCCGATAACGATCGTGTTCTCGCCGTCATCGACTACCACCTGGCTGGAATCACTGTCCGATTCAATTGAGACGGTTCCCTGTGTCTGGGCAGTCGTGGTGGTTTCAGTCGTTTGAGTTGGGTCGCTGCTGCAGGCGGCAACAGCCAGTGTCATGCAGACTGCTAGGGCGATTAACAAGATTCTCTTCATAATGTCCTCCTTTGAAATGATTGTGTTCTGTTGAATAAATCAATACAATGACTATTTTTATTGTATCACTGATTTACCATTTCGCACAAAGATTCTAACAGTTTTGGGCATATTCTTGTTTTGCTCACTTGCTTCAATGAATGTGTAAAGCCCTGCCCGGCTAAATGCCGGACAGGGCTTCGTTCACGAACTAATTATAGTTTGGCTTAAGGAATCGATTAGCCGAGGCGCTTTTCGAGGTTGTCCATCTGCTCAACCATCTTGGCCGGAAGTCTGTCACCAAATTTCGCCATGTACTCTCTGGCATTATCCAAAGTCGTCTTGTAAGCATCCGTGTCAACATTCAGCAGCTCTTCCAACACAGCCATGTCGATCTCGAGGCCGTCCAGGGTCAGGTCTGACGGCTTCGGCATCATACCGATCGGGGTCTCAATCGCACCGGCTTTTCCATCGATACGGTCGCACATCCACTTCAGGACGCGGCTGTTTTCACCAAAGCCCGGCCACATGAATTTGCCGTTCTCGTCTTTTCTAAACCAGTTGACGTAGAAGCACTTCGGAGCCTTGTCACCCAGCTTCTTGCCCATGCTAAACCAGTGCTGCATGTAGTCGCCGCCGTTATAGCCCATGAACGGGGTCATGGCATACGGGTCGAAGCGTAATTTCACATTGCCCAGGTCGAGGGCAGCGGCAGTCGGTTCGGAAGCGGCGGTCGCGCCCAGGAAGACGCCATGCTCGAAGTCGAAGGCTTCATGAACCAGGGGAACAGTCGTGGATCGCTTGCCGCCGAAGATGAAGATATCGATCGGAACGCCGTTCGGATCTTCCCAGTCTTCACAGATTACCGGGCACTGAGCGGCCGGTGCGGTGAAGCGGCTGTTCGGGTGAGCACCCTTCTCGCCAGATTCAGGTGTCCAGGGATTGTTCTTCCAGTCGATGCCGCCTTTGACGTCGACGCCCATGCCTTCCCACCAGACATCCTTGTCGTCAGTGACAACAACATTGGTGTAGATGCAGTTGGCATACAGGGTCGCCAGGGCCATCGGGTTGGAGTCCTCGGAGGTGCCGGGGGCAACGCCGAAGAAGCCTGCTTCAGGATTGATCGCGTACAGACGGCCGTCATCACCGATCTTCATCCAGGCGATATCGTCGCCGATGGTCTCAACCTTCCAGCCGGGAACCGTTGACTGCAGCATGGCCAGGTTGGTTTTGCCGCAAGCAGACGGGAATGCCGCAGCGATGTGGTACTTCTTGCCTTCAGGGTTGGTGAAGCGCAGGATCAGCATGTGCTCAGCCATCCAGCCTTCATCGTGAGCCATGGCGGAAGCGATACGCAGCGCCAGGCACTTTTTACCCAGCAGAGCGTTGCCGCCGTAACCGGAACCGTAGGACCAGATTAATCTTTCTTCCGGGAAGTGAGCGATATATTTGTCTTCGATCGGAGCGCACGGCCAGCGGCTGTCTTCCTGGCCTTCCGCCAGCGGGCTGCCGACAGAGTGCAGGCAAGGGATAAAGTCGCCGTCTTCGCCCAGGATATCCAGGACTTTGTTCGACACGCGAGCCATGATATGCATGTTGACAACAACATACGGAGAGTCGGTGATTTCAACGCCGATCCGGGCGATCGGGGAACCGATCGGACCCATGGAGAACGGAATGACGTACAATGTGCGGCCTTTCATGCAGCCGGTGTACAGTTTCTTCATGGTTTCCTTCAGCTCATTGGGGTCAATCCAGTTATTGGTCGGGCCAGCATCCTCTTTTTTGGTTGTGGCAATGTATGTGCGGCTTTCAACACGGGCAACGTCTGACGGATCAGAGTTGAAAGCGTATGAATTCGGGCGTTTTTCCTCGTTCAGCTTGATCGCCATGCCAGTTTTGACCATTTCGGCCATCAATCGATCATACTCTTCTTTGGATCCGTCGCACCATACCACCTGGTTCGGCTGGCACATCGCTTCCACTTCTGCTACCCAATTGAGCAGCTTCTTGTTTTTTGTTGGAACACTCATTTGTTTCCCTCCTTGATTATTGCTTCAAACTTGCTTTGAAAACTGTTTTATATCAATCAGCCGGAAGTGATTTTCAAGTCCACTTCTGACAGATTCATCGAAGAATTGTTCTAATACCCTACCCCTTAAAACCAAAATACCATACCCTTTAAAAGTAACTATTTTTTCGCAATATTGCAAGCCTTTTTATCAAACCTTTCAAGATTTAATGATCGTCAACGTTGTTACAATCTTGTGAAATAGCAATTATGAATCAAATGCTCTGCACACTATCGTCATTTCACAGTCAACTGAATGGATGGCCAGATCGCGTCAAGCGCCTGGTTTCATCAATTGCACCAGGTCCGCAACCTGGCGATGAGCCTCCATCGGATGCCTCAATGCTTTTTCAGGGTGTATGATATAGACATTGTTGCGGCCGTCCCGCCTGACATCCACGAACCCGCCTTCGATCAGGTCTGAAACGATCCGATGAACGGCACGCTCCGTAATGCCGACGACCTCTGCGATATCCCTTAAGCGGGAACCAGGATTTTTTGAAATGCACAGCAAAACGTGGGCATGGTTGGTCAAAAAAGTCCAGTTCGATGTGTTCTGTTTAGAATCAGACATGCGCCTTTTCCCTCCAAGTCTATACAGGTTATAATTTAACACACTTCCGAGCATGAAGCAAGATTCTAGATAAAATTTACATGAAACACTTTTCATATGTTGAACGAAAAAAGAAGACGCCTGTCGGCGTCTTCCAAACCAGATTTCTGGTTAATTGAAAATGACATTAGTCAGCTTGCGCTTTTTCTGCGTCTTGACTGGCCGGAGCCCGAATGCTGACGACGATTGGATTCCGAAGCCTGGTTGAACGGCCTGTCACCTGACTTGCCGCCCTGCTGGCCGGACTTGGATCTGCGCGATTTTGAACCGCCGCCCTGGTTGGATCTTGTTGAGGAATTGAAATTACCGGACCCGGACTGACGCGGTCTGGCGTTGGATCTCGGCTGGTAATTCCCTTGCTGACGGGACGGCTCTGCTTCCGCTGTGGTCATATAGGGATGATCATCAACCAACGGAATGTCTTTGCCGCAAAGCCTTTCGATGTTGCGAAGATACTTCCGCTCTTCCCGGTCGCAGAACGAAACGGACTTGCCGGATTTGCCGGCTCTTCCCGTTCGCCCGATGCGATGGATATAGGTTTCGGAAACCTCAGGCAGATCGAAATTGAAGACATGCGACAGCTCGGTGATATCTATGCCCCTTGCCGCGATATCGGTTGCGACCAGGATGCGCGTCTGTTTGTTTTTGAACTTACGGAGCGCCATCTGACGGTAAGACTGTGACTTGTTGCCGTGGATAACCTGTGCCTGGACGTCGTTTTGAAGCAGATGCTTTGTGACGCGGTCCGCACCATGCTTGGTTCTGGTGAAGACGATTGCGGAGGTTATTTCTTCATCCTGCAGCAGGTGCAGCAGCAATTTGGGCTTGTCCTTGCGAACAACGTGATAGACCGCCTGTTCGATAACATCCAGCGTCGGCTTTTCCGGCGCTATGGAAATTCTAACAGGGTCCTTGAGAATTGTTCTGGACAATTTCTCAAGTTCGGTTGGCATCGTGGCCGAGAAAAACAGTGTCTGACGCTCGGCGGGCGTAGTGGCAATGATTCTTCTGACATCAGGAAGAAATCCCATGTCCAGCATCTGGTCAGCTTCATCCAGGATCAGGGTCTCAACAAAACCCAGCTTGATGATGCCCTGCTGCATCAGGTCATACAGCCTGCCCGGCGTCGCGATGATGATATCGACGCCGTGTCGAAGCTTCTGTTCCTGAGGGCGCTGTGACACGCCGCCGAAGATCACGCAGGATCGAAGGCCGGTATATTGACCATAGACTTTGAAGCGTTCGGAAATCTGCATCGCCAGCTCACGGGTCGGTGTCAGGACCAGCGCACGGATGACGCGGGAACTGCCCTGATGCTTTTCTTGCGATACCGCTAGGCGCTGCAGGGTCGGAATGGCAAAAGCTGCTGTCTTGCCGGTACCTGTCTGGGCACTGCCGAGCAGATCCTTGCCCTCAATGGCCGGCGGGATGGCCTCGATCTGGATCGGGGTCGGTTTTGAATAGTTTTCCCGGTCCAAAGCCTTGAGGATTGGATGGATAATGTTCAGTTGTTTAAAGCTCAATGATTAACTCCTTGTTTTTTCAATAACACCCGATTGACTCAACGGATGTGCATTGAATCAACAAACATATTATTCATGACATAAATAAAAACCACAATCCTCCTCAAAACACGGAAATTGCGGCTTTTCCTTAGTCGGGCTGGTGAGTCCCAAAAGAATATAACAATCTTTTCAAGACAATTGATTATATACTGTCGGCTGGATAAAGTCAACAACTTCGGTTTTGGGTGCTATCCCGCTTAAATGCCAAATCAAACGCAACTTATAAAATAAGCATCTTTGGATTAATCTGGCATTGCTCTGGGGCGACAGGCGGTGTGATCAATCGCCTGGGTGGGGCACTGAACACAACAAGCCTTGCAAAGCACACAGGCATCTTGATCAACGACAACCGACTTGTTCCCTATCACCCGGAAAACGCCCTTCGGGCAGACAGTCAAACAAAGGCCGCAGCCTGTGCACCGTGTGGTATTGATTGATATCCCGGGTTTACGATGAGGGATCAGATTGTATTTGATCAGAGGCGACCAGCCGCAAAATTCGGTAACCAGATAGGCAAATCCTATGGATATCGCCAGCGCGTCACCGGATCCCAGCCAGCTCAAATAAAGGCCAAAGAAAAAATAGGCCGCTGCGAAGACGGCCAAGCCCGAAGCCAGTGCCCACAAGTATACATTCTGAACAGGACGGACTGGGAAAACAACACCCTGCAGCACTGACAACGCATACAATATTGGGACGATAACCAACAGATGCTGAAGGCCTAGAAAGTTGTAAATCAGCAACAAGAGGACAATCAGGATCAAGAGACTTCCGATCGCCATTTCAACCCGCTGTTTCAGATCAAAAGATACGCACCGAATGCCCGGATCGGAAATGCCGTCCATAAACCGATTAATATCCTGGATGTAGACCGGTCCGAACCGTGCATTGAATCCGGTCGCGGCTTTTAGCTCAGCAAGTTTGACATTGGCAGCACAAAGCTCCGGCAGGATCAGTAATCGGTGGTCAACTTGCTTTTGCAGGCCGGTTAGCTTGATCGCGTTGGCAATCTCATTCGTCCCAAAATGCCCTGCCAGCGAGGCACACCAGATGTTGATCCCGCGGCTGTCGCAGACCAGCAGCCAGCCGTCACGGCCTTTAAGGCTTTGGCTGACCCGCCTGACGGTCAGTTCAAAATTGCCGGTGACAAATACCGGTGAATCTTTTCCGGCATTCCCCAGCCGATACAGACCGATGGGTTCGGGAAATGGCAGCAGTCGGAAAACCGTTTCAGCGATGGTTTTAAATGGCCTGGATCTGAAATACTTTGCGGGTAGTGTTTCATGTCGGCAAAGGATATGGTTGACCGAAGAATCTTTCGTCAGCAAGATGGCTGCGACAGCAAGAACACCTGACAAGATTGTTATGATGATCAGCCAATACAGTTCGGGGCTCAACGATCTTTCAACGACCGCTAGCACGACAACATAAGCCAGACAGGCTGCCAAGACGCCTTTCTTTTTCTGCAGCATCCCTCGTGCCAGCACGAGATCTGTAAGTTGGAAGCCCGCAAGAGCGGCAATCAAGGCAGCATTCAAGCCCCAAAGCAATGCTCGCTCAATCTCGTAACCCTGGGTGTTCAAGCTGAAAAGCCTGCCGCCGCCAACAAGCAGGAAAAGCATGACGGCTACGGCGGCACGGATGACTGTCAGGTTTTTTCTCATAGGCTTGCTACAAAAAATTGGTCTTTTCAACAATGAGCAGGAAATTCACTTTGGCTGTAGCGCCCATCAATTGAAAAGTTGGCTTGACGTTGGGGATAATGGATACGACTTCGCCTTCAATGCTGTTGAGATATTGTTCGAGCTTTGCCTGATCTTTCGTCATATCAAGATCAAACCGATGCACTCTGTACTTCATAGTCGATCACCTCGCAAATCACAAACTTGCATGACGATACAGCTGGGTACAGTATTATTATAAGCCGATCAGCCAGATTATCATAGCACACAGGTCGGATGGCTCACCGAACAGTTGTCCGGATACCCTGATCCGGGCAGGCATCAAGCATCTCTTTTGTGCTGCCAGTGATTTCTAACCAGAATCAAAAAGGCGAAAAAAACACCGGAAACTTAGCGTTTCCGGTGTCTTTAACCGCTGAAAAATAAAGTTTTCAGACAATGTGTGGTGGAGGCGAGGGGAGTCGAACCCCTGTCCGAAATCCTATCCTCTGGAGCATCTCCGGGTGCAGTCAGCGTTTAGAGTATTCCCCTGGCACCGTGCCCGCTGACAGGCACAAGGTGATCCGGTAGTCTGTTATACAGTCTAGAGTCCAGACAGTCTCTAGAGCGTTCTCCTGTTTAACCTGCCGACAGGTAAGGTCTGCTATCTGACACCAGGGATCCACCCAGCAGATCGGGTGGCCTGATGGTAGCTATTTAAGCAGCTACGAGTGCCGGTTTTTTGGCATTTAAAAAGTTCCTCGTTTTTTTAAGAGGCCGACGAGGATCCTCTACCCGCTTCCCCAGTCTCAACGACCCCGTCGAAACCAGTACGCCCCCGAATTCATCCGACAAGACTGCATCAGGGGTCTAGTCGCAAAGCCTATTATATCAAAAACCTGGGGGTTTGGCAATGAAAACCATGTATTTTACAGATGTATTTTGGATAACAATGGCAATATTTTCAGATTATTCACGAATCATTCACGACCGGCCATGAACCACCGGTTCTCATCCTGGAAAAGCTGGACTTCCCTGCCCTTGATGCGACAGGTGTAGCGGATACCGCAGCCGCCCAGCTTGAGCGAGGCAGCCGGGCAGACATCCAGAATGCGGTCAATTTCATATTGGCGACCATCTTCCCAGACAATCGAACGCGGTAGAAGCTGACCGCTTTCATCAAATTCGGCGACAACCCGGACATAGACCTTGCGTGACATCAGATAATGAAACCCCTTTTTTGGCATAATCGAACTTTCGTTCGTTTTTATTATACGCCGATCCGGGCTTTATGCAAGGGGGATTATGCGCCGATGATGGAAAATCCCAGTTTGTCTTTCAAATAGGCCAACGCATATTGATGGCCGTCAGGATCAAAAGACGCCACACAATCGCTTCGGACTGAGAATTCCACGAGTTTTCCGATGTTCGCGGCGTGATTGTATAAGCCGATCGCGTTTTGAAACACACAGATATCCGTCGTCACACCGGCTAGCGTAATCTTGTCGTAGGTTTGGACGATGCGGTCGATATCCCCGGTTGCCATCATGTAGGATGTCTTGACCAGGGTGTTGATGTTCAAGTCCGCCAGGCGGCCGTAAAGCTGCCAGCCGGCGCTGCCGTGTTCGCAGTGGATCGGGAATTGTCGGCTTTCAGGATGCGTGTCCTGCCAGCTGCTCTCGCGATGGGTGTCCTGGGTGGCCAGGATGTCAATCCGACCGGATCGGCAGCGTTCGATTTCGGCTGCGATCGCCGGCTCAATAGCCTGGGCCGGCTTGCCGGCCGTCAGGGCACCGTCGTCCGCAACAAAGTCAACCTGGTAGTCAATGATCAAAAAAAGTTTTTTCATGTCGTCTCACTCCCCGCTTTCTAGTCTATCGGGTTCTAGAATAGCCCGGTTGGAGCGGCAAATCAAATGCCGAATAGAACCTTGAGCCAGGCCGGCATGGAAAAGAGCAGTTTACCGGCAAGCATGCCGAGCAGGACAAAGAGCAGAAAGACAATGATCGCTTTCAAGACCGTTTCCAGACGGCTGGAGTGTCCTGAGGCAGGGGTTTTAGGCCGACGGCCGGTCTTTTGCTCAAGACGGGCGGGATCCTGAATGCGGATGCCGACAATCGCGAGATTATCCAGCCCCCCCTGCTCCAGCGCCAGTGATTTCAGGCGACGGATCTGCAGGGCGAAAGCGGTTTGCTCAGACAGCACGCCCGCGATCGTTTCGTTGCTCAGGGCGTCGGTCAGGCCGTCGGTGGTCAGCAAAAAGATATCGCCGGCCAAAATTCGGGTCGCGGTCAGGCTGTCGGCTTCCGGGCGGCCCCAGTCCGGCAAAAAGCCCAGGTAGCGGGTTAGGCGGCGGCGGTCCGGCGTTTGCTGGACATGATCTTGTGTCAACTGGGTCAGGGTGCTGTCGCGATACAGATACGCCCGGCTGTTGCCCAGGTTGAGCGTATAGGCCGTGTCGCGGTCAATCGCCAGCAGGGTCAGCGTCGCGCCGACCGGCAGTCCTTCATAGGCTGCGAGCTGGCCGCGAACCAACCGGTTAGCCCGGTCGGCAACCTCTTTGGCAAAGGTGGAAAAATCCAGCCTGGCACCCGGGCGCAGGCGGCGGCGCTGCTGATCAAGTGCTTCCAGAACCGCCCTGGCGGCTGTATCGCCGAATGTATGGCCGCCCATGCCGTCGGTTACGGCATAGAACTGCAGGGTATCATCGCTCTTGGCCAGGCGCTCGAAGTCGTCCAGGCGTGAGGGCGGGGCGATTGAATCAATCAGGTACAGATTGTCCTCATTGTATTTTCGGGCAAGTCCCCGATTGAGAATCGCCACAGCTATCGATTTAGCCATACGCTCAATGCCTCCTGGTCATTCTGAACGGTCGCCATAGATGAATTCCTGAAGCGCCGGCACCTGCTTGTTGTAGTCGACAATCATCATCCAGGGGTTGGGGTTGACCTGATACATCCCGTCTTGCGGGACACGGTACTGCTGGATGTCTTGGGACGCCGGCATCGAATTAATCGCGATCCGAACCATGTCCGCATTGGTCATATTGGTTTCAAAGGCCGACAGGCCGTTGTTGGCCAGGCCGATCAGGCTGGATACGCTGGCGGTTGAGTATTTGCTGATCAGTCTCATCATGACGGTGCGCTGGCGGCTGGTCCGCATATAGTCGGAGTCCAGCTTGCGGATGCGGGCCCAGGCGATCGCCTGCGCGCCGTTCAAATGCAGTTCGCCGGCCTCGGTGACATCCGGGACCATCTGCCCGGTCAGGTCGTTCATTTCCTTGAGGTTATGGTTCAGGTGTGGTATTTCCGCATCGGTTACCTCGAGGTCTACCCCACCCAGGGAATCGATCAGGCTGGCGGCGCTCCAGAAGTCAAACATCGCGAAGCGCTGGATGTCCAGGTCGAACGTCTCGTTGATGGTATTGATCAGCAGCCCGACGCCGCCGTAGGCATAAGCCGCGTTGATCCGGTCCGGATTGCTGCGGCCTTCGATATTGACTCGGACATCCCGCATGATCGACGTCAGCTTGATCGTGTCATGGCGGCGATCAACGGTCACAATAATCAGGGAGTCGGCTCGGCAGACAATATTGGAAGGACCTCTTGAATCAACGCCAAAAACCAGGATATTCTCAATCTTGTCGTCTTTTTGCTCGACTTTGCGAATCGGGAAATCGGGGTTGACATAGACGCGGGTCCGGCCGCCCGCTTCCCAGGGGATATCAGTCAGGTCGTCATCTGCCAGTTGAATGTCGTCGAGTGAGATTGGATCATAGTTGTCGACAATATTGATCGCTGTTCGCAGAGGCTGCCCGAGCAGGATCAGGACATAGATAAAAAAGCCCGTCAACAGCCCCAGTACGGCGAGCAGTATAAATCCTGCAGTTCGGCCGACTGTACCATGGCGTCTGCCTGAAATCGGCTCAGCCTTTTGAGGGCTGCCTGAAGTGTTAACACGCTTTCGCATAGAACGGCAAAAACCCCGCATCGTAAAATTAGCCGCGCGAAGCGACTGCGGCAAGTATAGCACAATGGTCGACAAAGGAAAAGAACCAGCCGTTTTTCAGGCTGGTTCCCCAAGCGATTGCATCATTTAGAGCTTATTCGTTTTTGGTTCCGCACTTGCCGCAGAAAACCATGCCGTCTTCCAGAGGCGCGCCGCAATTGGTGCAGAACCGCTTGGCAGCCGGCTCCCCGGCCTCTGTTGCCTGTGCCTGTTCCGGCTGCTGGGGCTCGGGTTGCGCTTGTTCCTGAGGCTGCGCCGCAGTTGCGTGTTCAGCCTTCTGGCGCTCAGCTTCGGCTTTGATTTCAACAATCTTGTTTTCTGTATCCTGGATCAGGCGGTTTTTCTCGGAAATGTTCTGCACTTCCGCCAACAGGACTTCGGGCAGGGACTCTCCCGCAACAAACATCTCGTAGACCATGCCGCCTATTTTCTTCTCAATGTCTGTAATTGCTGCTTTTTCCTTGTTGATCTGACCATTGAGCTTGGATATCTCGATCATCTCGTTTGTCTTCTTGGATGCGTCTTGTGCGGCATCCGTAATCTTCTTGCCTAAGTCTTGAAAAAAAGCCATATAATAGACCTCCTCGTCATTGGTGAAACTACCTTAATCATAGCAGATTCAACGATAAATGACAAAATAATTCAGGTTCAGGTGACAATTGCAGCTTATGTCTCCCGGCTGACAATAACCGCGTTGTGAACCCCTTCGATTTCTGAAATCCGCTCAACGGTCTCCAGGGTGACATCCCGCATCCTGACCCTGATCTCAAGATCGGTCACCGCGTCGCGTGACCGCTCGGAAACAACGCGGCCGCCAAGCGGTTTGAGCAGGCTGTCAAGACGGTCCTTGGCCGATCTGTCATAGCTGATCATCAGGGAGAATCGGGTGCTGGCCAGGCGGATCTTGATCACCAGCACGATCACCAGCAGGATCACGACATCCAGGATCAGGGTCTGGACCGGGTATCCAACGCCGCAGAAGACACCGGACAGCACCGCCCAGAACAGGAAAAGGATATCGCCGGCATCCTCCACCGCCTTGCGATAATGGAAGATGGCGATCACGGCAATGGCCAGCACCGTGACAACCGGCCAGTTTGCCGATTGATGCAGCAGAATGGCTGCGATCATCGACGCTGGGAGCAATGCTTCTTCATACTGTCGGTTGACCGGCAGCCCGCGATAGAAATACCGGCAGGCAAAGTAGACCACCAGTCCGGCCAGGGCTGACAGCACGATCAGCAGCGCGATCTGGTAGAACGGCGGCAGTCCATAGGGCACGGTTGGCTGAAAGATGTCTGTAAGCATGCCTGGTCCTCGAATCATTCGGGTTATTGAGATATGACGGGTGTTGAATCGACTGAATTCATTCTAGCTTTATTGATCAACCGGCGCAAGGGCGGTACAATGGTGGATATTGACAACAACTTGATTTGGAGGACCGATATGATTCATTCAAAAGCCAGCCGGGTTATAACGATACTTGCTCTGTCCGTTCTGATTGGTTGCCTGCTGGTCGCAGCCGGATGCCAGGGGGCCCAGACAACCGTTCTGGAAACCACTCAGACTTCACAAACCACCGAAGCTCAGGCAACCGCGACTCCGAGCCCGTCGCCGGAGCCGACCGCCACGCCCACGCCGACACCCGGGCCGCTCAACCCGCTGACCGGACTGGAACTGGCTAATCCCGAAGCCCGAGGCCAGCGTCCGGTGGCGATCATGATCAACAATATCAACACGGCGGTTCCGCAAATCGGCATCGCTTCGGCCGACCTGATGTTCGAGATGCCGGTCGAGTGGAAAATCACGCGGCAGATGGCCGTCTTTGCCGACGTATCCCAGATCCCTGAAATCGGTTCGATCCGGTCTGCCCGTCACGACTATATCGACATGGCCGGCGGGCTTGATGCCATCCTGGTGCATGTCGGCGCATCCAATCTGGCCAACGACCAGTTTGCCAAACAGGATACCGATCACATCGACCTGCATGTATACCCTAAAGCCTACTGGCGTGACCCCGAATGGCGGACGCAGCGCGGCTATGAACACAGTGTCAAAACGACCGGGGAACTTCTGGCGGCAGCTCTTGAAGAAAGCGGAGATCGGACAGAACTGCTGGACGACAGCCTGCCGGCTTTCCAATTCAGGCCGCTTGGCGAATTTGAACCAGCAGCCGGCGATCCGGCTCTGTCTGTAGCGGTTCCCTATTCAGCAGACTATTGCGTCGCGACCTTTGACTACGATGAAAATACGCGCCTGTATGCCAAGGGGCAGTATGGCGCTGACCAGATCGACCTTGCGACTGATCAAGCGATTTCGTTCACCAACGTCATCCTGATTATGACACGGGTCACCATTTGCGATGACGCTGGCCATAAAGACGCCGATCTTGAGTCCGGCAACGGCTACTACATCTCCGGCGGCGCCTGGCAGGCCATCACCTGGACCAAGGGCGGCACCGAAGACCGGCTGGCGATCCGGGATCTTGATGGCAATGAAATAAGGCTCAATGCCGGCAAAAGCTATATCGGTATTGTGCCTGATACACGAACGATCAGCTTCGATTAATCGTCTGACTTCCCCCGGTCCTTCAAGCGGCGCTCGATTTCCCGGGTCGCCTGCTTTTTGGCTTCCGCGTCACGCTTATCGTAATTCTTCTTGCCGCGCGCCAGGCCGATTTCGACCTTGACTCGACCGCGCTTGAAATAGATCTTGGTCGGAATCAGAGTCAGGCCCTGCTGCTTGATCAGGCCATAGAGGCGCTGGATCTCGCGCTTGTGCATCAACAGGCGCCGCGTCCGCATCGGGTCCTTGTTGAAACGGTTGCCCTGCTCGTACGGGCTGATATGCAGGCCATGGACAAACAGTTCACCATTGGTAACGGCAGCGTAGCTGTCATTGATCGTGACCTTGCCCTGGCGGATAGACTTGACTTCCGTCCCGGCCAGTTCAATGCCGGCTTCCATCCGTTCGTCTATATGGTAGTCATGATAAGCTTTCCGATTTTCAACGACCAGCTTGGTGCCTTTTTCCGGCATGACAATTCTCTCCTTGTTTTGTCTGTATACACGCAATTATGCACACTTTCCACAGAGTTTTCCACAAAAAATCAATTATTTTGATCTTCAAAAGGCCTGATTTGCGGTAAATCATGTGGTTTTCGGTTAGTTTTTCCACATTTTTCACATGTTAATTTACTTACATTTAACACCATTATGCAACTCATTATGCATAACCAGCCCGGGAGATGCCGCTGCTGGATTGTGTGCTTGACCAATCATCAGGCAAGCTCCAGCGATGCTTCGGCATTGAGCGACAGGTCATCGATCCGGCCGGCCCGAAAAGCATAATACCCGGCAGACGCGATCATGGCGGCATTGTCAGTGCATAGCCCGATCGGCGGATAGCTCAAGGTTATGCCCAGCGCCTTGGCCCGCTCGGACATGCAGCGGCGCAGGCAGCTGTTGGCCGCGACACCGCCAGCCAGGGTCATCCTGCTGATGCCGTACTGTCCGCAGGCTTCAAACGCGTGTTCGGACAGAACGTCAACCACGGCCTGCTGGAAAGTTGCGGCAAAATCCTGCAGCGAGACCAGCTGCTGCCAATCCCCGGTGTCTCCTGCCTGCTGCTTCAAGCGGTTCAGCTGATTGAGCGCCGCGGTCTTCAGGCCGCTGAATGAAAAGTCCAGGCTGTCGGCAAAATGCGTCCTGGGCAATTCAAAGGCGTCAGTTCGCCCGCCCTGAGAGGCCTTGTCCATCAGGGGGCCGCCGGGATAGCCCAGTCCGACTGCGCGAGCAATCTTGTCGAATGCCTCGCCGGCCGCGTCATCCCGAGTGCGGGCCAGGATTCTGTTTCGGCCGAAGTCCTCGACCAGCACCAGATGGCTGTGGGCGCCAGAGGCGACCAGGCACAGAAACGGCGGTTCGAGATCCGGATTGGACAGGTAGTTCGCAGCCATATGGCCTTCGATATGATGGACGCCGACCAGCGGCTTATGGGCAATATACGCCAGCCCCTTGGCCGCCGACAGACCGACCAGCAAAGCGCCGACCAAACCCGGGCCATGCGTGACCGCGACAGCGTCAATGTCCTCGAGTTTGATGCCAGCTTCATCCAGCGCCTGATCGATCACGGGCAGAATGGCTTCGACATGCATCCGTGAGGCGATTTCGGGTACGACACCGCCGAACTGCTTATGGAAGTCTGCCTGGGACGCGACAATGTTCGATAGAATTTTGCGGCCGTCCTGGACGACTGCCGCCGCGGTTTCATCGCAGGATGATTCAATTCCGAGGATCAACTGGGACATGCGCCATCCTTCCCTTCATTAAAAGACAATGTGTGTGGCGGTCTGGTCGACAATGACCAGGATGCCCAAAATGGCTACGTAAACCGCGCAGTAGACAAAACCTTTGCGGTTCAGTTTCCTGAGCATGAATTCCATAACCAGATAGCCGGAGATCGCCGCCGCCAGCACGCCGATGATGATGTTGCCGATCCCGAGGCTCAGCACCGACGAGTCCTGGTCCTTGACAAGATCGTAGATGTCCTTGGCAAAGCCGCCCAGAATAGCCGGGATAGACATCAGGAACGAAAAACGGATCGCCTTGTCGCGATCAATACCGGACAGCAACAGCGCCGTGATGGTCGATCCGGACCGCGACACGCCGGGCAAAATGGCGATAGCCTGGCCGAAGCCGCCGACCAGCGCGTCACGGGTGTTGATCTCACGAGATTGCTGCGGCGGCTTCCTCACCAGCGACACCAATAAAATAACCGCGGTCAGCAGGAATGAATAGCCCAGGTATCCGCCGGCAAAAAGCGTATCGAGAAAGTCACCCAGCAGAACAGCCGCGACGATCGCCGGGATGGTGGCAACGACCAGCAGCCAGGTGCGGCGGCCGAAGATATCGCGGATGATCTGACCGATTTCCTTTCGCATCACGACAAAGACCGCGATCAGGGTGCCCATGTGCAGCAGCGTGGTAAAAGACAGCATGGCCGTTTCATCCACTTCAAACAGCCTGCCGAACAGCGTCAGATGACCTGAGCTGCTGACCGGTAAAAATTCAGTAATGCCCTGGACAAGGCCGAAGATTATTGCGATTAACATGTTCATAGGGTTAGGCCTCCTAGTTGTCGTTTTACAATTCTACCACATTGAACAGTCTTGCGTTATAATTTGTTTATTAGAGCCTGTCAGGAGACAAAACATGCCGCAATCCAGCTTTACCCGCGTTCAGCGAAACACGCATCATACACGCCGCGTTCGCCTGGTCGCCACACTGACCACCCTGATCGCCCTTGTTCTGGTCGCCGTTTTAGCCCTGTCGTTCGTCCAGGCCAATCGCCTGATGCGTGAACCAGCCAAGCAGCTGGATTCGTTTAGCAGCAATATCCTGCCGCCCTTCCAACTGGTCAACTTCACGTCGCTGGATGGCCAGACTCGCCTGCAGGGTTGGTTTTTTGAACCCCGGAGCGAGCCTGTCAGTACGATTATTCTGGTTCACGACCAGGGGGAAAACCGCTTGCAGTTTGGTCTGGACACCGCCCGACTCATCGAACATCTTCTGGATCAGCGTTTTTGTGTCCTGGCCTTTGACCTTAGGCGGTCGGGCCAATCGGAAGGCGACCTGTCAGTCTATGGCTATGCCGAGTGGGCGGACGTCCTGGCGGCGGTCAGCTATGCCAGAACCTACGCGGTCACCTCCGATGTCATCCTCTACGGCTTTGGCAGCGGCGTAACTGCCAGCCTCCTGGCCGTCGATAATCTGCCGCCTGACGGCACCCTCAATGATCCAGACCTAACCAGCGACACCCCCGACGAAATTCTTGCCCTGGGCATTGACCAATCCTATATCAAGGGCCTGATCCTGGACACCCCCTGCAGCAGCGGAGACGAGTATATCCGCGCAGCCTGCCGCGGCCAGGATACGCTGGGCAGAATGCTCTACCAGTACACCGTGCCGCTCGCCATCCGCTTCTCGGCCGCATCATCGGTTAAAACCAGCCTGGTCACCCTGCTGACCCAGTTCCAGATGCCGGTCTTCATCACGGCCAGCGAACAAGCTGACTATGTCCGTGACCAATCGGTGCAGACACTGATTGACGAGCGGATGCGCTTTCATCCGGATGAGACGGACATCTTCCGCGCAGAAGGCTCTGGCTATATCGATGGATTTGTATCCGACAGGGATAATTATCTGGAGAATCTCTCGAACTGGCTGAGCACCCGGTTTGGGTCCTGATTCACCAGCCTAGACCAGGGAGAGAAATAAAACCGTGCAAAAAACATAGGTTATAACCAGAGTCAGGACCAGGCCACCCACGATAATTTTGGCTGCTGGTCGTGCGTAATTCAAGCCGCCGTTGTTGCCGAAGCGGTCTTCGACCAGCAGTGCGTCATCTTCCGAATTGTAGTAGAAAAGACCCAGCTTCCAGAATTGGTCATCACTCATGGCAGGTTGCAACCCGTCCGGCTTTAGATCAATCTGTCCGGCTGCTTCAAAATCGGCCGGTGTCAGCTGGGGCTGAAGCTTGTTGCCGGACTGTCCGGCCAGGATGGACAACAGAATCGCCGGGATGATCATGAGAACGGTTACGATCAGGATAACCAGCATCAGGATAGTGCCGGACGGCACCCATAGGTTGAGGATCATGGGCTGGAAGAACAGAAACAGCAATGTGATGATTAAAGTGATTAGGCCGAGCATATGACTTAACAGCCGGCGATAAACACGGTGCTGGGCATGGGATAAAGCCGGCATGTCCTGGCTTATCTGCAGCTTCATGCGGTAAACCAGCCGGTTCATCAGCAACATGAAACCGGTCATAGCAACCGAGAAAATTGGCACCAGAAGGATCAGGCCATAGCTTTTGGCTGCCCATCCATCCGCCTGCATAGCCCCGTTCCAATGTGTGATCAATGTCTCGGGCAGCTGCGGGTAAATCGCCGTCGAAAGGACGGCAGTCAGCAGTGCCAGTGCGGCCGACCCGATATACCACCCCCACAAAACGCCGCCAAACTGTTCCCTCGGACGGCCGATATCGGGAACCAAAGTGTCCATTGCTGCGGCATCCCATCCCCGTTCGGCTTTGAGCCTTGACGCGCGTCTCCAGCAGGGAATGTAGACGGGAATCATCATCAGCGCCAGTAATAGCGGCAGGTAGAGCATCGCGATCAACGTGTAGTCCGGATAACTTGAGTACTGCCAGACAGCCAGGGCGGAAACGACCAGCGTCAAAACAAGCGATCTGACAGCAAAGGATCGCTTCAGGGCGCGGACAGCCGGATCAGCCGCGGCAGACTCCGGAACGCGGTTGCCGAACAGCATGGCCTTGCGGGTAATCGTGGGCAAAATGACCATCATCAGGCCGATCAGGACAATGATGATCAAATTAAGCCAAAACAGAAACGCATTGATAGCAATTAAATCGTTCAAAAGATACCTCAGTTGTACTTGTTAGAATTTTTTCGTGCGGATGATGGACGCAATCAAGCCGATCAGAATGAGCACCGCAACGACAATGGATCCCCTCAATACGACCATGTTGACGACGGCCAGTGAGGGGTCGGTTCCGGCGCTGTAGCTGGTGCCGACGATAATGCCGGCGATGATCAGCGCGACAGCCAGTAAAATGACGCTGAACGATAATCGGTTTGCGATCCGGTCGAAATGGATCTGGACTCTCTCGATGTCCTTGAGCTCAAAACGCAGATTATAGTCGTCCTCTTCCAGTTTATACAGCATCTCCAGCATCATGACCGGAGCGTGTTCAAGCAATGCTTTGTAATTCTGGACATTGCGCACGACTTCCTGGCGGAGCTCATCGAGCGAAAACTCACCGCGCAGCAGCTTGGCCGCCATCGGCCGCATGATCACCAGCAGATTGACATCGGCATCAAGCTTGTCCAGGGTGCCCTGCAACGTGATCATGACCTTGGCGTTGAGGATCAGTTCGCCCGGGATCTGGATATGGTTGTGGTAGGCCAATTGAAACAATTCGGCGATCAATTGACCAACCTGGATTTCCGTGACGGGTACCGACAGATACTCGTCCATCAGTTTGTCAACTTCATGCTCAAACTGTCGGATGCTGCCCCGCTTCATAACCGTATCCATATCGACCAGCGCTTCGACAACCTGGCGGCTGTTCTGGCTGGCGATGCCTAAAAACAGGCCGGACAAAGCTTTCTTGCGGGCTTCGGATAGCTGTCCGACCATGCCCAGGTCCAGATAGCAGATGGTGCCATCCTCCAGGATAAATAAGTTGCCGGGATGGGGATCGGCATGAAAAAAGCCGTCTTCCAGGGTCTGCAGGATCAGGTCCTGGCACAATCGGACGCCGAGGTCGGTCGGATCAATGCCGGCTGCCTTGAGCTTTTCCTTATCGGTGATGCGAATGCCTTCCACCCGCTCCATGGTCAGGACGCGGCTAGTGGTATAGATCCAGTGCACGGTTGGTACCTTGACCTTATCCCGGTTAGCAAAATTCTTGCGGAACTGGTCCGCGTTGGCACCTTCCCTGGCAAAGTCCAGTTCATTATTCAAGGTTTTGTCAAGCTCCTTGACCATCCCTGAATAGTCATAGAGCTGGCCGTACTGCGTGCGATTGTGAATGAAGCTGACCAGATCCTTGACAATATCCAGATCAACCCGGATCTGTTCCTGGATACCCGGGCGCTGGACCTTGACCACAACCGGCTGGCCGGTCGGCAGCAGAGCACGGTGAACCTGGGACAGGGACGCTGACGCCAGCGGTTTGTAATCAATCCATTCAAAGATGTCATTGAGCGGTTCGCCGAATTCCTCCTCAATGACCTTCTTGACGTCTTCAAACGGAAAAGGGCTGACGGCGTCCTGGAGCTTTTCCAGTTCGCCGGCAACCTCAGGCGAGAAAATGTCCGGGCGGGTGCTTAGAATCTGGCCGATTTTGATGAAGGTCGGCCCCAATTCTTCACAGGCTCTGCGCAGGCGCTCGCCGACAGACAGACGGGCATTTTGGGATGCCTGCGCACCGGTCGGGTCAGATGGTCTTCGGCGCATGCGAAGATAGCCGAAAACGCCCAGTTGCTCCAGCAGCAGCCCGAAGCCGTTCCGAACCAAAACCATGATGATATGGCGGTAACGCTTGAAATGGGCGTGTCTTTTCAACGGCACATGCTCCACCGCCTTTCACAACCGGCCAGATATCTGGTCGTCATGGCTTATTTTTCCGTTTTCGTTGTTTTGGGTTTAGCCTTGGACCCCAGGCCGGCATCGGCCAGCGCTGCGGCAACCTCTTCCCGGATGTCCGATTTGCGCACGAGATCGAATTCATTGAGAACTGATCCGATTTCGTCACGAATCATTTTCTTCATGTCGTCACGCTGCGCTTCGCCCTTTTTGACCATGTCGGCCGCGAGCTGACGGGCGTCCTTCTGTGCAACTTCACCCTTCTGGACCATCTCTTCAACCAGCGACTCGATTTTCTCGCGGGAATAAGCCGCAAGACCCAGTCCGAAACTCATGGTTTTTTCCAGGAATTCATTAACGTCTTTCATGTATAGCACCTCCTATTTGGCCCCTTCGGGCCGGAAAAACAAATGGTTTCTTGTAAATATATTATATCACAAACCAGCACAGCAAAATAAAAGCAGCCAGCTTGAAAGCTGGCTGCTTTGTCATCGTTTCGATGAATTTCAACGCTGTTCAAGCAGACGACAGCTACTGCAGCATGTCCTTGACAGGCGCCACGAGGCTTGTAATGAAGTCCTTGGCATACAGCAGGTTGATCGCGTCCAGCTGCAGCTTGACGATGTTCGACTTGGTCTGGTCCAGTACAGCGTCCCGGCCTGTAATCGAAGGCTGGCTGGGACGGTTGAGCTTGACGTTGAACCGGTTGCCATCATGCAGCATCTGGTAGGTGTTCATGTCGTAATAAACCACCATATGCTCATCCTCCTGGCTGTCAGCCAGCACAAAATTGTCAAAGATCAGGACCAGTGTCTTGTCATCCCAGCGGCTGACCTCGCGAATTGCCTTGCTGCAGAGCTTGTAGAACAGCTTCTTGCGGTCATAATCGTCAATATGCTTGTTCAGCTCATAAAGCATGGACCACTGGCGGAAACGGGCAACCAGGTCGGGGTTCAAAAAATCCCAGAATTTGGCGTCGGATGAACGGCCAAGCAGGCTGGCCAGCTTCTGCTGCTGCAGCGAGCGCGGCGGACCGAACAGGTCCAGCAGCGCCAAGTTGATCGGTTCCCATTCTTCCCCTAAGCGATCTGCTCTCAAGTAGTTGCTGACCAGTTTAACCTGGACATCGCGGATGTTCTTCCTGATCGCGTGCAGATAAAGTTCGGCATTGTCTTGGATCAGCTCGTCCGGGCATTCATTGAAGCAGTTGGCCAGAAAATCGCTGGCGAACGGACTGTCCGGCAATATGGTCATTTCGACCATGTAGCTGCCTAAATCAAACCCCTTCTGCTGGTTGACCTTCATGGCCATTCGAGCCGGCAGGGTGTCGTCGATGATCGGCAGGTCGGCAACCTGGGTGATTGCACGGATAAAGGGCATTTCATTGCTCTTGTCCGGCAGTTCCCCGACAACGGTTGACAGGACCCGGTTCAGACGGTCATTGGGAAAGTGGTTTTGAAAAAATGCCCAGCCGACTTCGGCCAGTGACGGTGTTATTCTCTGTTTGAGAACATTCAGCAGGCGAATAACGACGTCTTCCCCTTCAGCGGCGGAGACGATCAAAAGAGCGCCAAACAGGTCGTTGAGCCGGCGTCTGGGCATAAGCGTCGCCAGCGATTCGAGGTCTTCCTGGGATCTGCAGGCAGCGACTTCAGATAAAAGTTCACGGGACTGCTGTTCATTGAAATCAGTCGACATTTCCTCGGGGAAAGCAACCTGTCGGCTGATCTGCTGGCGTATGCTGTGAATCTGTGCATCGGATAACTGGATCATGTTTTCTCCCCGTTCGTAAATTAAAGTCTGTTTCAATAATGAACGCCAAGGACCGCTCAGTCAAGTCATAATGTTACAGTTAATGGAAATGTAAAACTATGGATGTCAGGGGACACGCCAGACTCAGGAAAGCGTTCCATTGGATTGACCGATCTGCCGCATGGCGACCGGCAGCGCTTCGACCGCGTCGCCCAATTCGGTGGCCGAGCGGGCCAGGCGCTTGACGATATCCGCGACTTCGCTGTCGAATTCCGTCAGCAGGCCGGTCAATTCGGTCCGCATGCCCTGGTCGAATTCGCCGACAGCACCCTTGAGGCTCTCGTTCAGCGTCTCGATATCCATGGTGATCTGCTGGGCAAACAGGCTCATGCTGCGGGCTTCCTCGCTCATGATGTCGGTCAGGCTCCTGAGATTGCCGCCCAGCGAATCGTTTTGTTCGTTGATCGATGAGTTGACGCTTTTGATCAGGTCCTCGGTCAGGTTGGAGAAGCCGAGCATCAGCTGGTCGATACGGGTCGACAGTTCGTCGGAAAGGAACGTGATCTGGTCCTTGACCGAATCCAGATGCTTCTGGTTGGCTTCGTAGATCTGCATGGACTGTTCCTGCATCTTCTGGGTCTGTTCCGCAGACCCGCTCATGACGTTGGACAGGACATTGGACAGGCGCATCAGGTCGTTGGACATCTGGCTGATCGCCTCGGACAAGCCGGCCTGGCTGCCTTCATAGACGCTGCCCATGACCTCGGCGGCCTGACTCATGACGCCGGACGACGCCTTGAGCGATGTCAGATCCTCGGACATGGTCTTGCGGGTCTCGATCAACTGCTTGAACAATTCGCCGATGCTGCTCTGCAGCTCGGTCGCCGCTTCGTTTTGCATACGCAGGACATCCTGGACATCCGTGATGCGTAGTTTTGAGCCTTGATCAGGGCTTCAGATGCATCATGCAGGCGCGAAGTGATGGGATCCAGATAGCCGGACAGCTTGCTGGATACCGCTTCGCCGAAATTCTCGGCCAGCTGCTGCAGGGTTTCCTGCTGTCGGCTGGCAGATTCGGCCAGGGCGTCGAACTGGGCCTGGCGGAAATCTTCGATCGCCTTGGCCTGGTTCTGCGCGATACTGGTCAGCGCACCGCTCTGGTTTTCGTTGATGTGCTTCAAGGTCTCGCTCTGGCGCGCGTCGATTTCCGACAGTGACGCCTTCTGGTTCTCACTCAGCAGCGCCATGGCTTCACTCTGCTGCTCACGCATCTGCTTCATGCCATCTTGCTGGGCTTGATTAATGTTTTCGAAAGATGAATCAATTGAATGGCCGATTTTCTCGAAAATGTCGTCGTATTGCGACCGCATCGTCATAGCCGTCTGCTCGCTGGTCTCTGACAGCGTCGTCAGAACCTTGTCCTGCTCAGTCTGCAGGTTCGTCAGCAGTGTCGTCTGGTTATCCGACAGCTGGCTGATAATCGATGTCAGCTTCTCCTGCAGCAGCGACCAGGACTTCTGGCTGACGGAGTTAATATGCTCGAGCGTAGTCGTCTGTTCGGAAACGACTTTCTCCAACGCAAATTTCTGGGATTTGCCCAGATCGTCAACCAGCCGCTGTTCGTTGTCTGTCATGCGCTTGAGCATGTTCTCCTGCTGGTAAGACAAAGTATCCGCTATTTCCTGATAACGCTTGAACCAGAGTTCAGACTGCTTGTCCTGCCGCGTTTCCAGCTCGGTATATAGTTTGGCGACATGCAGGTCAGTCTCCTTCATCCGCTTCTCAATCTCATTAACTAAAAGCCCAAGGGACTCCGTGCTCTTGACGACAGCTGGACCTACGGTAGCGGACATGACATATTTGACCGCATTGGAGACGGCATCCGTCAGTTTGCCGGATGACATCGCCTCAACGTGCGTGGCCACTGATGCAACCGACTTGGCCATGTGGGCGTCATACTCCTGCATCTGGATGATCAGGCGGGCAGTTTCCGATGCTTGGGAATAGACCGGCATCTTGCGTTCGAACGTCACCATCAGGATTTCCCACTGGTGACGAAGCTTTTTATGATAGAATTCGCTGGCCTGATAAAGCAGCAGCAAACCTAGGGCGCCAACTAAAAACGGCAGGATAGCGATCAGTCGCAGTAAATCTGATGCTACAAACGACTCAAGATCAGTGGATACAAATGCTACGGACAAAGCCAGTGTTGTCCCAGCGATGCCGCCCAAAAGCAGGGCAAAGCCGTTGGACTTCTTCCCGATCAGGCGGGCTGGAGCTGTCAGGATCTCGGGAAGCGTCAGCCGGGTATTCGGAGAGGGCACCCAAAGGCCATTGTAGATGTTCTGTGAATCTTCAAAAAGTTTATCCAGACAATCATTGAATTCAGGGTTCATCATGTCCGAAGCAATCGTTTTGGCCTGCTCAAGATTCTCAATCCGATTGCCCGGCAAATCCGTCAAAGAGGCATCGAATTTCTTGAACTGGCTGACACTCTGGTTGAACAGTTTAAAAATAGCAACAAAGAAAACAAGGGCTAGACAGAATATAACCGCTGCCGCCAGCAGTACGATGATGATCCATGTCATGCCGATCAGGTCGACGAGTTCTTGCCACATTTAAGTCAATGCCTCCCGAAAACAAATCCTATAGCCGCAAACCCTTGACGAATATTGCCAATATGCAAAATGTCCCGAAAAGGAACATCATTAAAATCATCATCATAAGATCTGACTACAGATGGGCTTATTATACAACATCTATTAATAAATAGACAATGGCATACAAGTTATTGTTACAAGCCGCCGTCAAGCAGTAGGCTGTTTGTAGCACATTTGTCATACTCCTGTGACAAAGTAATAATTTTGTCTTGCACGATTTGTCATGATGTGCTTGCAATGCTTGACAAAAATGCTATAATGATCCCATCAAGGTTTATATGATCCTAGAAATGCACCTAGTATATCATCAATCATATGGACTGTTCACTCGCAGGCAAAGTGTGGGACGCTTTGTAAAAAAATGAATTCATGCTATACGGAGGTATGAAAAATGGAAAAAGCAATCAACAAGACCAAAAAGAACATGAAGAAGCGCAACAAGAAAGGCTTTACCCTGATTGAGCTCGTTGTTGTCATCGCCATCCTCGGCATCCTGGCGGCTATCCTTGTACCGGTTATCTCGGGCTTCATTGAGACGGCTAACCAAGCGACCGACAATGCTAACGCACGCTTGGTCTATCAGGCTGGTGCAATGTGGTTTGCTGCTAATAACGCATCTGATGACGATCTAGTTTATAGCGAAATCGGCACATATCTTGGTAGCGGTTCTATGCCAACAGCTAAGTCAACAACTTACGGTCCAGGAACATTCTCTTGCGCTGTTACTTCCGCAGGCGTAGTCACTGTATCAGTCAACGGACATACTTACGACCCCGCCACCGGCAAACTATCGTAATCAGTTATCTAATCAATTGTTAAAAGCAAAGGAGCATCTTATAGGTGCTCCTTTGCTTTTATGATATAATTTGAAAATAACTTTAGTAGCATGTTTTTAGAAGACATAGGCTGATTTTCGCCACCACATCCGGAGGATTGCACCATGCCAGATATCAAACAACTACCTCAAAAGAACAGTCGCAAAGGTTTCACCCTCATTGAACTCGTTGTGGTCGTTGTTATACTTGGCATCCTTGCAGCAGTCATCATCCCCATTATTTCAGGCATGATCGAAACGGCTCAACAAGCAACAGACAACGCCAACGCAAGATACTTGTACAACTGTTCTGCCCTCTGGTTTTCTGAGAACAACTTGGGGAACGATAATTTAACAGCAGTTGATCTCTTTGATTATCTTGGTTCAGATGAACTCCCAGAAGCGAAGTCTAAAGCATTTCAGGGTACTTTTTCATGTTCAGTCACCGTGAGCGGAAGCATTTTGGTTCAAACCAGCAAGCCCGCTGTTTATAATCCTGAAATCGGGAAACTGGTGGAACCCTAGCTGTTCTGTGTTATTCGCCAGAACAGTGATTCTGATCCGTAAAACAGCAGTTATCGTGTAGTGGATATTATGTAAAACATCATTTTTCTTCAGCCGACCAAATTAATTAAATTATTTTGTCATGGGTTGTCATTTCTACAGCTGTTTGTGATATAATAGATGTTGAGAAAATGTCTTGCCGAATCCTTTAACGGATCCTCTCATGATAGGAGTTGATCTCCATGAATCAAAACAGAAAAACATCTTTGATAAATCTTAAAATCAAAAACGGGAAGCGCGGCAACGCGTTGCTCATGGTTGTCATTCTTTTCCTTGCGATATCGATTCTGACAGTCGCGATGCTGGCTATGGCAGGCGCTGAATTTGCCCAGGTCATTGCCCAGGAAAAGATCGACCAGTCATACTATACGGCACGTGCTGTCGTCCAGGCAACATCAGACTGGATTAGTACACACTATAACGCGCGTGACCAGATGGAACTTGTGATTCCTGCAAGAACCAGTTTAGGTGAAGGCAATGCGTATTCGACGAGCAATACACTAAACGGTCAGAACTATGATCTGAAGGTTTGGCGAGATTCCGTTGATTCGGATGTCGTTCATATTGAAGCTACTGGTTACTACCAGGGACAGCACGCAACTGCCCGTTTATCATTGCAGGAAACGATCAGCGGATATGCGTTGTTTGAAGATGCTATTTATTCAAAGGGTCCGTTTGGTAAATCATCCGGTGCTGCCAATCTTGTTACAGGCAGTGTTTCAACCGGATCAGACAGCATACCGGACAACCTGAATGTAACCGGCGCTAAAACGGTTAATAAGTATTATGATTTTGAAGATGTCCTTCCAGATGCCAGCGTTGTTTTCCCAGCTAAAATAGATTCAGCGTCATTGAACAACAATGATATTGTCAATGATACATTTAACCTGAATGCTTATTATGGAACTTTAAACATCAGCCGGGATGTATACATTAAGAATACGGATGCTTCGGGAAATCCTCAGGATGTTCATATTCTAGTCGAAAATCTCTATATCAATGAAAAGGCAGTCCTCATTCCCACCAGCGCCACCGGTGGCTATATATTCATCTACGTCAGTGATTATGTCTGGTGTGACAAAAAGTTTGGTATTGGTGTTTATGGCGGCGACAATGCAGCCCCCCGAACTTTCCTGATTTGCTCAGGTATCGGCGATATATCTTTTGAGGGCAACCCTGTCATGAACGCCTTTATTTATGGTCCGGATGTCAACGTTGAATATGGCGGAACAACAGTATTGAACGGTGCTGTTATAGCCAATGTTTATGGCTGGAACGGTAATGTTACCGTTACCTATCGAAAACCAGATCTTGAAGATACGCCTTTTGAATCTTTAAATGAAGCTCAGAAAAAGGTGTCGATCATGTATCCGACCTGGACGAATTGATTGATGTCGATGCTTTTCACTGGATAAGGAGATGGTCTGAATGTTCAAGACCAAGACTAAAAAACATAAGGACTCCCGGCGGGGCATGACACTGGTTGAGATAATTCTCGCAATGGCTATTTTATCCGTTGTTGTTATTCTGATGACCCCAGTTATGCTCAACGCATTCCAAATGATCACTTTAAGCGGTGATCGACACAACATAGCCAAAGGAATTGCCGGCAACGTTGAAGATCACCTCGCCGGCGAAGCGATTACCGAAACCTTGAATGATGTTTCCATCGCCTTGCCTGGCGGACTGTCCGTTAACGGAAAAGCCTACGAGCTTAATCAGGGCTCAGACGCTAAATACGTCGACCTCTGGGGTTACATCATCAATTCAATGGCTATAGTGGATCCGACAGGTACCGGATCGACTTCAAGTACAACAACTTCTGCTACTGGCGAAACCAGCAGCAGCGAATCCACAGCGGAAACCACCTCCCCCACTGCGCCGCAAATTGAGCTCAAGGATGTTATGGTGGATGTTTCAGATTGGCGCAATGATACAACAGTTTATAAATATGGAACAATCGATAATACGACAACTCAGATGGAGTATCAGGTGACTTATCTGGATGGTACGCCATATATCAATTGGACAACTTGTAGCAGTTCATCCACCAGTGTTTATTTTTCAACCAACACCTCGGGTTATCTCATTGTAGTTCGCCAAAAGGACAACATCGCAAATAATAAGCATATGCGTGTCAGGGCAAGGCCTTTGGTCGCCTTCCATGATGCGGGCAGCAACAAAACCACATTCTATGTCTATGATTATCTCATCGGAAGCTGGCGGCAAATCGTATCATCTGATGACATCGAAGTTATCCTGACGCCTAGTGACACTTGGCATAAGGTTGATGAGAAAACTAAAATCAATAAACTTGATACGTCCTATGTTTATGCCAGATACGCTGCCAGCGCAAGTTATGACGAGGGAGGCACTACGATTGATGACCCCGCATCCTTCCCAAACAAGATTACATCATTCCAATAAGAGGGATTATCAATGAATATTAAGCGAAAAAAAGGATTCACACTGGTTGAGGTAATTGTGGTATTGGCAATCCTGGGGATTATCGGATCCACGATAGCTGTCATTTTTCAGTTTACAACCCGGTCATTCGTCGCAGGAAACCTTCGATCCAGACAGCAATACGAAGTCAGGATGGCCATGGAAACCGTTAAAAAGGAGATCGGTGTAGCACGCAATGTTGTCATATCCGATGTTATTCCTTCACCTTTACCGGCAACTGGAGGGTACTGTTATTACAATTCAACAAGCCAACTTCTTATTTTGAAGACACTAGATGGCGAGACCAAAAACCTTGTTGCCAACTTTCCGGACTTTGTATCAATGACAGTACAGTTTACACCTTTAGAATTTAATGATGTGTATAATACGATCAAACTGGATTGGACCATAGACGATTATGCTCTGTCAACAGATGTGTTCATCCAAAACATGGATGCATATTTAGGCAGCATTACTACCACATACGATATCAGCGGAGCTGCTGCTGCAGGGATATATATTGAGTTTGAGTAAACTGGTTCCATTTGTCTTTTATTAATGGTTGTGTTTAACCCCCTCGAGTTTGGATTAATCATCAAACTCGAGGGGGTTATTAAGTTTCAATTTATGAACTTTTCAAATCTGAATAACTTGAATATCCCATTCAACCCACTGCCTATGCATCAGGTTCCGGTTCGGGTGTCGGGGTAGGCGTCGGTGCTGTTGCATAGAACGGATCGACTTCGCTTGTTGGAAACACTTCTCTTATCCAATCATTCAGTGCGTCTGATTCAGATTGTGTCAGTTTCTCGATGCCATAGTAATTGACAATAAATGAAACAGCTAGCTGATTGCCTTCCTGCTGTGCCGGTGACATATTGATGCTCGTGACAATAATCCATTTGCCCAGACTCTTGAAATCATCAATCATGGTCTTGATCTGATCATAACTGCCTGCAGCATTGACTTGCAGCGAGTACAGTTCAACCACATCACGATTAAGCTCCTCGTCTTGCTGCACATCGTCTGCAGGACTTTCTGCATCTTCAGATCCCAGACCACGATAAGCCATCGCGATTTCCTTGATTCTGTAAGTCAGCTCCTGGATCTCAACTTGTTCCGGTTGAAGCAGTTCTGTATCATTGGGAGAAGGACTGTAACTATCCAATGTGAACCCGTGTTTGGTCATCATGTTATGTGTATACACCAGCAGGGCATCCTTGGAAACGCCATCCAGAAAAGGTTCAGACAACACTTCAATTGCAGCAAGATTCTCGTCCCTGTTTTCTTCAAATGATTTTGCCAGGGTTAAATTGTAATTGATCGTCTGATACTCAAATTCCAGGGATGACAGTTCTTCTGACAGGTTCACGAATCGGGCGATACCCGGCGTTAAGACGAATCTGTATTCTACAAAGAACATACCAATGATCAGCAGGACTGCCAACATGATGGCTTCGCGTCTAGAGAGCTTCATTCTGCTTCACCTCCTGCCAGCTGGCATATGATGCTAAAAAGGACATTCTCTTGAGCGTCAATATTGATGCCGCTCAGGGAAACAGTCGCAAACGCCGGATCATTGAGGAAGGCATGGTACATATCCATCGGATCAGTCACCAGGTTTGAATGACACTCGAGATTAACCAAGGTTCCGGTGTATTCAGCAAAGGCGAACGCTGTATTGGGAGGTGTTAGACTTCTGACTTTGTTGAGCAAGTCTGTGTCAAAGGTATCAACAATCTCGAGTTTATGGGTAGAACTTTGCAACAGTTCCAAGTATTCCCTTGTCAGGGTAGCTTCCTGTTTGATTCTAGCGGCTTCTTCTATCTTTTCTTTGGTTTCATCAGAGTTGATCAAAGCATCCAAATCGTCGATTCTGGTCTGAATGCCGTTGGTTACAAAGAAGTACACGCCAACAAGGAGTGCATTCCCCAGAATAAACAGCGATAAGAAGATAACTAGAAATATTTTAAACCCACTGTTTTTGCTTTTTTTCTTTTTGACCGCTGAGAAGAAATTGATGTCATACATGTCTATCGCCTCCTTTCAATCCTGATTTCTAATCAAAGCACCGATGGCATTGATATAGGGTGCAATGATGATATCTCTCGGCATATTAACTTTACCGATGCTTCGGATGACTTCTGTCTGAACACCAAAAGCTTCATTGAGTGTTTTTTCATAATTATTATAAATCGATGTTCGACCATACAGATAAATCATACCAACTTTTCCATTTTGGAGCCTGCCGGCAATGAATTGCTGAATCCTCTGTATCCCGTCATTAACAGCAGTAACCAGCGGTCTGACGGCATTGGCCAAAGATTCATCGTTTCTTAAGCTGGCTAACGACAAGTCTAGTGTACTGATGTCAATCTGGTCTTTGCCTTCAGCATCGTTGTTATGGTTATACACGTAACGTTCAATATCAATACCACCGCTGGGTATGATTCTTGAATACGTAATCTCGCCGTCTGTAATGATATAGGCTGTTGTTGTCACTGCACCCATATCAATCAGCATAATGCTTGTACCTTCTCTTACAGGCCTGGCGTTGATTTCAGACTTGTCGATCAGCTTACAGACCGCATTGGAATGAATGTCCATCGCAACCGGTGTCAGCCCGCAATTCTTCAACAGTTTATTATAATCATTGATATACTGCATCTGCATTGCCGAAGCCCGAACATGGATCATATTTTCGTCTTTTTGATTGTTCTGTTTCGATGCAACAAATTCAACAGCGATCTCTTTATCATTTGACATGGATGATTCAACTTCAAACCTGACAACATCATCAAGAACTTTTCCTTTGGCATGGGGTACATCAAACTCTCTGGTGTAAACCTGGCTGGAGTTGATCGTAATGATTGCCTGCTTGTCTCGGATTTTATACTTGGACAGCATATTCCTTAACGCCATCTCAAGTCCACCAAACTCGCGAATAATGCCATCTTGAATAAGTCCAGATGGTAATGGTTCTATAAAGGCCTGCTGGATACTGACCGATGTCTTGCCAGCGCGGCCCTGAACCAGGTGCATCGATCTGGTTCCAAAATCAATTGCTATCGGCATTTGTGTCTCCTCCTCAATCTTTTAGGCAATAGCCCCATACATCGTAAACATAGGCAGTGCAATCGAGATAACAATAAACCCGATAATGACAGCCATCAGGATGATCATCAGGGGTTCTAAGAGACCAACGAGACGGCTGATTGCCGCATCGCTCTCCTCATCGAAAAACGCTGCTGTTTTGGTCAAAATATCGTCAAGAAGTCCGGATTCTTCACCAACACTGATCATGTTGTGAATCATCGCTGGAAACTCTTCGATTTTCTGAATTGATGATGATAAAGATGTTCCTTTTCGAATATCCTCGGTCACCGTCACTAATTTGTTTTGTATGAGCTGGTTGCCAATGACCCTGGACGTAATCTCAATACTCAGCAGCATCTGGATACCACTGGAAATCAGGGTTGAAAGTGTTCTGGCAAAGCGTGCTGCATAGATCATTTTCAGCGATTTGCCGATGATCGGCATTCCGATCTTCTTGGTATCCCACCAAAGACGTCCACCCTCGCTTCTTTTAAACCCGCGCCAGCCAATCACGATTAAAACGATAATGCCGCCAACCAGCCACCAGAACCTTTGTAAAAAGCTGCTCAGCCCGAGCAGTATCTTTGTCGGCAACGGGATTTCACCGCCGCCTGCAGTGATGATACCGATAAATGATGGCAATACGAATACCAGCATGATAATAACCATGACCACGGTCAGAGTAGCCAGGACAATCGGGTAGATCATGGCACCCTTGATTTTGTTTTTCATCTTGTTTTCTTTTTCATAATGATCTGCCATTCGAATTAAGACTTGGTCTAGGTTACCGGCACTTTCACCGGTCATCACCATGTTAATAAACAACTCCGGAAAAGCAGCCCCTTGTTTGCGAAACGCTTCAGACATTGCTTCGCCCTTTTGGACCGCTTCATAAACACGGCCAATGCAGGCTTTCAAATTCTTGTCGACCGTTTGCTGGAATAATATATCCAGGCTCTTGATTGCTGTGATACCAGCGTTAATCAAGGTCGCGAACTGGCGGCAAAAGATTGCCAGCGGCTTTAATTTAATTTTCTTCGAACGTTGAGCCTGCTCTTGCGCGACTGTATCCGCTTTGTCTTCAGCATCCGTGACATAAAGCCCCTTATCCTTGAGCTTCAAGATGAGCTGGCTCTTGTTGGTCGCTTCAAGAATTCCGGTAAACTTCTTACCGCTGGTATCAACAGCTGTATAACTGTATTGCGCCATGTCTTACCTCCTGTCCTATCCTAGAACATCGCCGAGTCGCTGATCAGATAGCGCTGCAGCGTCTCTTTGTCCTGACAATAGGAGAACGCGGTCTCCTGGCTGATCTTCGCCTGGCGGACCAGTTGAGCTAATGAATAGTCCATGGACAGCATGCCCTGCTTGAGGCCGGTCTGGATGTAGCTTTGAATCTGGTGGACTTTGCCTTCACGGATGGTGTTGCGGACCGCGTCAGATCCTAAGAGGATCTCCAGCGCGGCTATACGGCCTTTGTTGTCCGCCGTAATCAGCAGTTGCTGAGCGATGACACCTTGGATAACACTAGCCAGCTGAACACGGATCTGTGTCTGCTGGTAGGGCGGGAACACATCGATAATACGGTCAATGGTCTGGGCTGCGCTGGTGGTGTGCAGCGTCGACATGACGAGATGGCCGGTTTCAGCCGCGGATATCGCCGTCGAGATAGTCTCAAGGTCACGCATCTCACCCACCAGGATAACATCCGGATCTTCACGCAGCGCGGATCTCAAACCATTTGCGAAAGACTGGCTGTCATCGCCGATCTCGCGCTGGTTGATCATGCTCTTTTTATGCTTGTGCAGGTACTCGATCGGTTCCTCAAGCGTTAGAACATGGCATTTACGATTATTGTTGATGTAGTCCATCATGGCGGCCAACGTCGTGGATTTACCAGATCCTGTCGGCCCTGTGACCAGGATCAGGCCCCTGGGCTTCATCGCCAGTTCCTCAAGTGTTTTGGGCAGCTTGAGGCTGGAGATGGTCGGGATATCGGTCATGATGATACGGCAGGCTGCGGACAGCGACTTGCGCTGCCGATAGATATTGACACGGAAACGGCTGACGTTTGGAATACCATAGGAGAAGTCAACTTCTCCCTTCTCCTCCAGGATCTGCCGATGCTTGGAATCCAGCATGCTCATGCAGAGCTTTTCGGTTGTGTCCGGTGATAGAGTATACTCGCGCATCGGTGTCAACTCGCCGTTTACGCGCATCATCGGTGGCAGCGCGACCGTAAAGTGTACGTCAGAGGCCTTTTGCTCCAGCGCTTCGATCAGCAGCTCATTCAAGGTTGATTCGCCGACAATCGCCGGCGTTTCCGGCTTGGTATCGAAATCCAGATCGAAGTTGATTGATTCGCTCATGTTATTCCCTAGCCTTTCTGCTTAGTCGACCGTATAGGTGACCTTCATCATCTCGGATGTTGTGGTGACGCCCTCAAGCACCAGCTTGATGCAGGTATCCATCAAGGTTGTCATGCCCTGGCGGATAGCGACAGTTTTGATCTGGTCATCCGAAGCTCGCCGGTCAACAAGCTCGCGGATCTCCTTGGTGACAACCAGAATTTCATGGATGGCTGTCCGGCCTTTGTATCCGCTGAAATTGCATTCCGGGCAGCCAGCTCCTCTGAACAGCGGTTTGGGTTCTCGCATTTTCAATTGCATGGCTTCCGAGTGCGACGGCTTATACGACTCCTTGCAGCGCGGGCAGATCTTTCTAACCAGACGCTGGGAAATAATGCCGACAACGGATGACGACACCAGGTATGGGTCAATGCCCATATCGACAAGACGCGTGACGGTGGATGCGGAATCATTGGTATGGATAGTTGACAGCACAAGATGTCCGGTGATTGAGGAGCGGATCGCGATTTCAGCGGTCTCGCCGTCACGGATTTCACCAATCAGGATGATGTCCGGATCCTGGCGGAGAATCGAGCGCAGGCCGCTGGCAAATGTCATACCCGCCCTGACATTGACCTGGACCTGGTTAACGCCGGACATACGGTATTCAACCGGATCCTCAACCGTAACGATATTCGTCGTCGGCTGATTGAGATCTTTCAGGACGGTATACAATGTCGTCGTTTTACCGGAACCTGTCGGACCGGAAACCAGGATGATACCATGCGGACTCTTGACGATCCTGTCAAACAGCTGTTCATTGCTTTCCGATAGGCCCAGCATTTCCTTGGTCAGCTGAACATCACCTCGGCCAAGCAGCCGGATAACAACCTTTTCTCCATTGACTGTCGGCAGAATCGATAGTCGCAAATCAACCGGTTTGCCGGCCAGAACCGTCTCAACACGGCCGTCCTGCGGTATGCGCTTCTCAGCGATGTCCATGCCGCCGATGATCTTGATACGCGTAATGACTGCGGCATGTGCCTGTTTCGGCGCGGTCATGACCTCCTGGAGGACACCGTCCTGCCGGAGCCGGACGCGCATCTGGCCTTCTGTCGGCTCAATATGGATATCACTGGCGTTGATCTTAATCGCGTGTTCGATGATTGAATTGACCAGTTTGACAACCGGAGCATTGGCAACTTCGTCGGTGATCTGCTCCGTGATCTTGACCATCTCATCGACGTCGAATTCCTTCTCAAGCTCCTGGGCTGCCCGCTGGGCATTCTCCTTGCCGTAGCTGGCATCGATCGCAGCCATAATCTGCTTGCGGGTGCTCATTTTGGGCAGGAGATCTTTGCCGGTCAAATAACGGATTTCATCGATAATGATAAAATCCAGCGGGTCGTTCATAATCACGACCAGCTGGTTGTTTTCATAGCCAACAGGAATAGCGCAATACTTCTTGGCATTCTCCTCGCTGATCAATCCCGGTGCCGTCGGATCAATTGATAGACCGGACATATCGACATAGGGGATACGACTCTGGTATTCCAGAGCTTTCATCAGGTCGACATCGGTCATCAGACCCATATCAACAATGGTGTCTCCCAGTTTGTGCCCAGTCGATTGTGACTGAGCCAGCGCCTCATCGAGCTGCTCCTGGGTGACAATACCCGATTCTAGCAGAATCTCGCCTAGCTTTTTCATGACAAATTGTGCCTTTCTCCTTGATGCTCTAAACGTTGATTAAAGATTGTACTTTTTATTATACAAATATTCTAATACAAAATGAAGCACAAAACCTAAATAAACTGATTTTGTCATGGATAAATAATAATCCCGTCAAAATGTAATGTTTACAGATCATGACATTGTCATGATTTAACAATAGTAACCCCTGACAAAAGAACGGACCCGCAAAATGCGGGTCCGCTTTAAGAATTCATCTAGATGTAAAACGTACTAAACTAAATCAGCTTTCATTCTCAACGGGCTTTCTGCGATAGACGACAAAGGTCAGTGCGCCAGCCGCGATCAGCAGGATGATGCCGATGATCACGCCATTGCCAGAACCGTCACGACCGGTTTCACCGGTCTTCGGAATGGATTCAGTTGTCAAGGTAATGAAGGTCTCTGTTGTTGTGACTTCAGTTACCGTTGTGATAACCGGCTCGGTTGTCGTCGGAGAGGTTAACGGGATTGACTCGGTTGTCAATGTCGTCAGCGTTTCAGAAGTTTCTTCAGTGGTTGTTTCAGTCACTGTCGTTTCTTCCGGAGTTGTCTCCGTTGTGGTTGCCTCGGTTGTCTCTTCAGTTGTCGTCTCAGTCACTGTCGTTTCTTCTGGAGTTGTCTCCGTTGTGGTTGCCTCGGTTGTCTCTTCAGTTGTCGTCTCAGTCACTGTCGTTTCTTCCGGAGTTGTCTCCGTTGTAGTTGCCTCAGACGTCTCTTCAGTTGTTGTCTCGGTTACTGTCGTTTCTTCCGGATCAGTGCTGGATTCTTCTGGAATCTTATAATAGAACGTGTAATGGCTGATCGCCGGGTTATTTCCTGCTGGATTCAACGGCGGGTACAAGTAATTATCCCAGTCATATCCAGTCATGTAATAGTCATAGTCAAAGTAGTTCGGACCCGCTTTGACAACAACATAACCAACTGCAACGCCTTCTGATTCCCAGTGTGTAATGCACGGAACACTAGAACCATCTGTCCCAACCACGACGGTGATTGATTGACCGCTCCCAATTGTAATGGTATGCGTGCCATTCGATGGACTTTCAACTTTAACTGGCTCAAAGCCGGCATGAGGATTAGGCGTGTCGTTACCGGGCATCAGATCAGGTTCGATTCCCCGTTCACTAGTAGCCCAGGCATTACCTGTAGCTGCACTAGTCGCAACAATCGGGGCCGCAACAACAGTAACTGCCACTGCAACAGACAGCACAACGAATAGAATTAGAAATTGTTTGATTTTAGACATAAAAAACACCTCCAAATACTTGCAAATCAACGGGTGCCATTACTGGCAGGGTTGTTTGCTTGCGTTATCTGGAGGCAAGCACTCTCTTTTCAGCCGCGTTTTTTCTAGGATAAACGTGGTTAACCTGTCGATGTTCACAACCTTGTAATAGTGCTGTAATCATCTAACCGATATTAAGATGTTCTTATTGTACCGTGTTTGTCACTATTTGTCACTAACTTTTTTCCATTTTTACAGATTAGTGTATAATATCGTTCATCTGTTCAAGTTTTTGTTCATCTCGCACAATCCAGGTCAGGCTGTGACTGCCCCCCCTATAAGAAAAGAGGTGCTTCACAGCAACCTCTTTTCACTCGAGCGAGACTAAATCACATCCGGTTGGGTTTATACATCAATGTTTGATAGGTCGGTTGCGATAGACAATATAGGTCAATCCTGACGCCATGATCAGGAGAATAACGCCGATCAGCAAACCATTACCAGAGCCGGAACTGCCACCCTCACCCATCTGGGGAATCGATTCAGTTGTCAGTGTTATGTACGTCTCTGTTGTCGTCGTTTCGATTACTGTTGTCTCTTCAGGTTCAGTGGTCGGAGATGTCAGCGGAATAGATTCGGTTGTCAATTCGATGGTTGTCGTCTCTTCCATCGTTGTCGTCTCTTCCATCGTTGTCGTTTCTTCCATGGTCGTCGTTTCTTCCATGGTCGTCGTTTCTTCCATGGTCGTCGTTTCTGTCACTGTTGACTCAAGCGGTTCGGTTGTGGTCTGTTCCATTGTTGTTTCTCGCGTTGTCTCAATGGATGAGAATGTCGGACAAGCACTTGCTTGCTCAACAGGAGCCGCAACAATTGCAACAGCAAAAATTACGGCCACGATTACAACAATCACCAGAACTTTCGATAACCCTTTCATAGCGGCCTCCTTTTTAGGTATCGAGCATGATTACAGCGGATTTCAAAGAATCATTGCAAAACGCATACTGACCTAATATGCACATTGAATGATTTTTTTAAAATACATAGAGGGCCTTGCGGCCCTCTATTCTAACACCCGCATTGAACTTGATTGTTTGATTTATTTACTGTTTAACCGGACGGTTGCGATAGACAACATAGGTCAGTCCGC
Organism: uncultured Saccharofermentans sp.; assembly: GCA_963675845.1. Lineage (GTDB taxonomy): Bacteria > Bacillota > Clostridia > Saccharofermentanales > UBA5734 > UBA8949. The sequence continues at coordinate 2,648,594 of OY776634.1, forward strand.
CAGCCATGACCAGTAAGATGATACCGATCAGCAGGCCATTGCCTGAGCCCTGGCTGCCGCCTTCACCGGTCTGGGGAATTGATTCGGTCGTTAACGTAATCATCGTTTCGGTTGTGGTCATTTCAGTCATTGTGGTCTCTTCCGGTTCTGTCGTCGTCGGTGACGTCAGCGGAATCGATTCGGTTGTCAGTTCAATTGTGGTTTCTGTTACGGTTGATTCCAGCGGCTCGGTTGTTGTCTCTTCAGGTTCTGTTGTCGTCTCTTCAGGCACCATGAAGTAGAATGTGATGTGGCTGATGCCTGAGATCTGGCCGCCATTATTGAGCGGCGGCCACAGGTTGCCATCGGTCATCATCGGCGAGACGTAGACATATTCGTTGTAGCCATCGCCACCCTTGACATCGACAAAATAAACTTCAATGCCAGATGCAGTCCAGGTGACAACATAGTCTTTGACACCGTAGGTCGGGACATCTTTTTCCCCGATGGTTACTTCGATGTATGCGCCTGCCGGTAGTGTTCCTCCCTCAAACTTTTTATAACCAGGTTGATTGAGGTCCTCCCATTCGATCTTATAATCCATGTAACCTAGTTTTGACATCGTGTTGCCGGCATGATAAACAGGCATGATACCGGCATCGCTTTGGTCATAGGGCGCTTCTGCGCTCGCAGGCTGAACCGGTGCTGCTACAAAAGCCACAGCCAATGCAACAGATACAACGACGAACATAATGAGGACTTTTCTAAATGTGTTCATAAAAAACACCTCCAAAATAATGCGTGCGTTTAAAAAAACGTTGAGACCATCTTTGTTCTCTCTCGCATTATTCTGGAGGCAAGCTCTCTTTTTTCAGCCTCGTTTTCGAGGATAAACGGGGTTAACCTGTTTATGCTGTCAATCCAAAATTTTCGGTTGTGGATTGGCTTAAACACGGTTGTTATCTGTTTATATTTTACCTCATTTGTCACCAATTGTCACCAGCTTTATGGGGCTAAACGACATATTATTTCAAATTCCCGAAATATTCACGTAACAATTGTTCCAGATCTTTCGAACAGCAGAAAATTGGTGGGCTAAACTACAAAATCGGGAAGGAGAAATTCATCTCCTTCCCGACTATCCGTAAATTCTGGAGGCGGACACTCCATTTTCAGCCTCGTTTTTATGGGATAAACGTGGTTAACCCATGTATTACTATTTATTCTAGAGTCTTTCACATTGGCTGAGTACAATTTAATTATAGCATCAACTTTTTTAAATCGTCAAACAAAACTGGTAGATTGATTAATCTTATTCCAACAATCATGACTTCGCATGATTTGGTGACCAAAGCGGTCTTCACTCGAAATTCATTCGATTCTGTAGGATACATCAACCAAACCGATGTCGGTACTAAACACACCAGCTTCCGCCATCTCCTTTCCAACGATAATCGAAAGTCTGCCTTTGTCGTCATCCCAGGTGCCGAGCTGGCCAGCGGCCTCGGCGATGATCTCCGGGCTGTTACGCATCATGTTGATATCGAGGCATTCATGCTCATCGGTATCCGGATTGTCAATTTCTTTCAGGTCAATCTCCTGTCCTTCAATTTTCAACCGATAATTCTTGTCTGTCGTGGCAGAATAGCAGACAATCTGCATGTCACTGGAACGCCCTTGCTGATCAATACTATACGCAGCATAAGAAAAGAACATCAAATCATCAAGCTGAACACGGTCCGCGAGCATGTCATACGCTTCCTTTAAAGTTGGCTTCAAATCCGCAAGGTTTGATTCTTCTGCGGCGGTTGTTTGCATGGCTTCGCTTTCTGTTTGCGTCGCAGCCGGTTCGGTGCTTCCTGTTGTCTGCGAAACCGGGCCTGCACATGCGGCCAGCATCAACAAGATAATCAGCGCCGCCATCAAGTATAATCGTTTCATCATGACCTCCTGACTCGGCTTTTGGGACTTTAAACTGCTGTGCTTGTCATCTAACCTTCTTGATCGACTCAGTAGATACGCTTGCTTACCTCCATAATATCACGATCAAGACGCTTTGGAAATTATGGGCATATGCTTGTTCAGCCGGCTAATATCTTGTATCCTATATAAGAGGGTATGCTTCGCTGAAAAGCGAAAATCTTGTTGACAGCAACGCCACTTGATTGGCAAGTGGCCAATACATCAGGAGGTTGACCAAATGGGAAAATTTATATGCACGGTCTGCGGTTTCATCTACGATGAAGCTCAAGGCCTGCCGGATCAGGGGATTTTGCCCGGTACGCGCTGGGAAGATGTGCCGGGAAGCTGGATGTGCCCGGTTTGCGGTGCCAGCCAGGATGATTTCACCGGACAAGCAACGGCTCCCGGAACAGCGTCCGACACTGTCCAGACGAACCCGCATCTGGATGCATCATCGACTGAATTGTCTTTCGGCGAACTGAGCGCACTTTGCTCTAATCTGTCGAAAGGCTGTGAGAAACAGTATCGCCTTGAGGAAGCGGACTTGTTCGCCCAGCTCGCTGGATATTTTGCGGGCAAGCGTCCGGCTGTCAAACCGGACGGACTCGGGGACTTGGCAAACTTGATTCAGGACGATCTGTCCTCGGGTTATCCGCAGGCAAACGATGCAGCCGCCGTCCAGTCAGACCGGGGTGCACTGCGGGCTTTGGTCTGGAGTGAAAAGGTCACCCGCATCTTGTCTTCCCTGCTCAACAGATTTGACAAGCAACAGGATGCGCTGGTCGAAAATACCAATGTCTATGTCTGTGAGATCTGCGGGTTTGTCTTTGTTGGTGATACGCCGCCCGACATCTGTCCGATCTGCAAAGTCCCGAACTTAAAAATCAGGTCGATCGAAAAGGAGGCGGTCTAATGCACGCCGTAAGAAATATCAGATTATGCACGAAAGACTGCCTTTGCCTGTATGTCTGCCCGACCGGCGCGACGGATACGGAAAATGGTCAGATCGACGCAGCCAAATGCATCAGCGGCTGCCGGCTTTGTGTCGATGCCTGTCCATCCCATGCCATATCTCTGGTGCCTGAATCCTTCCCACCCCAGCAGACAAAGAACCCTTCAGTCAAGGCAACGCTGCAAGATCTTGCCAGCAGCAAGGTCAGGCAGGAAATGATCGCCCAAGAGATATCACAGTCAACAGACAGTCCTGCCGTGCGCCAGCTGGCCACAGCCATCTCAATGTCCAACCGGCTGATGGCTGAGGACCTTCTGCGCGAGTCAGGCTTCATGCTGCCCCAGAGCCAGGAAGTCCTGGATTTTCTGGAGTCGCTGCTTGGATCCGAACAGACCGCGGACTTCCCGGCTGATACCGTTCGGCAGCTGATCGAAAAGTTTCAAAACAACAATCAAGAAAACAAGGAGGCCAAGGAAATGGCAGTAAACAAAACACTCAACAACCTAATGGAAGCGTTTGCCGGTGAATCCCAGGCAAACAGGAAGTATCTGGCCTATTCGAAAAAAGCTGAAAATGAAGGCAACCTGAACGCGGCCAAGCTGTTCAAGGCAGCATCCGACGCTGAAACCATCCATGCGCTGAAACATTTTGAAGTCGCGGGCAAAGTCGGATCAACTGCCGACAACCTCAAGGATGCCGTATCCGGTGAAACCCATGAATACAAAGACATGTATCCGCCTTTTGTCAAGGAAGCCGAGGCAGATGGCAACCAGGCCGCAGTCCGGACTTTCACCTACGCGATGAAAGCTGAGACGGTCCATGCCCGGCTGTACCAGGAAGCCCTGGATGGTCTGGACCAGACTGAAGAGGTTTTCTACTATCTTTGCCCGGTTTGCGGAAACATCGAGAAGGCACGCCCGGAAAAATGCAGCATCTGCGGCGTTTCAGGCGAGAAATTCATTCAATATTGACCTGGATCAAACAATAGGAGGACATAAAAATGGGACAAAAAGCTGTTGAAATTTCCAATCTAGATGTCAATCAGATGATCCAAATGCTCAACGAGGCTCTGGCTGAGGAGTGGCTGGCTTATTATCAATACTGGATCGGGGCACGCCTGATCGTCGGTCCCATGCGCAGCGAAATCGAACCGGAACTGCTGTTGCACGCGACACAAGAGCTTGGCCATGCCGAACTGGTCGTCAATCGCATTATCCAACTGGGCGGCACACCGCTGATCAACCCCAATCAGTGGAAGCAGTTTGCCCAATGCGACTATGAGCAGCCAGACGACCCGTATATTGAAGCGGTGCTTGAACAGAACCTGAAAGGCGAGCGCTGTGCGATCCAGCGTTACCAGTCACTGGCTGAATTCGCGGACGGCAAAGATCATTCGACCTACCAGATGGCCGTGACCATCCTGAACGAAGAACTGGAACATGAGCATGACATCGAGGACTACATCGCCGACATCGAAAGACTCAAGGAGGACATCCGAAGCATTCGCCTATAGATTCCCTTGAATGACTCAAAACAGCTCACGCAGGACGGACCGGCCGGCAAGAATATTGCTCGGCCGGTCCGTCTTTTTTCAGGTTCATTCGCTTATTTCCAGAACTCAATCAAATTCGCAACCGAATGGTAGAGATTGGTGATCGCGTATTCCGCGCTGTAGCTGGATGCTTCACTGAAGAAGAAAAACAACAGGCCGTAGATGATGCTGATCGCCGCAGCAACCGCGAACAGCCTGTACGTCCAGATTGTCTTTCTGTCGATTGCTTCCCGGTCTGTCAGCGTATAGATGACCAGCGAAGCTGCGAAAAAAAGGATCCAGGAAAAGTCATGGATATAGCGCTGCAATATGCCGGCGACTTCAACGTCGACGATGGAGATTATTACCGAGACAGCCACAGCCAGGCTGAAAATGCCATAGACGCCCCGCTGCTTGAGTTCCTGGCGGCGAGCGAAACCGAATGGCAGCACCAGCAGGATCGGGAATGTCCAGAGAACGCCACCGAAAGTCGCTTCATGGATCAGCTTGCCCTGGTAAGTTGAATTCAGCCAGGTCCGGTGGAAAAATGGAAACTGGATCACAAAGATCGGCAACTGTGCGAACATCGCGAACAGGCCTTCAGGAATCCGGTCAATGACAAACCCCCGGCGGGTCATGTCGTTGGTTGTCAGGTTGTACTGCGCGCCGAAATCGAACGGCGAGCCAAACCGTGCCGCATTGTACCACATGAGACCCGCCGCGACCAGCACAAACGGCAAAAGGAGCAGCACCGTGTTGAGAATGCCCTTTTTCGAGAACAGCTGCCGGTCTTTGGCCAGCGCATTCCAGAAAATCGGAACTGACAGCAGAAAGACCAGGCCGACCTGCGGGCGGCAGCCGAAGACAAGAGCAATTAGGATGCTGCCGCTAAGAAGGCTCCATTTATCCAGACGGTCACCTGGTTTGAGCGCCCGGATCCAGAAATACAGCCCCCAGATCCCCAGCGCGACCGCGCAGGCTATGGGGATGGTATAGACCGATGGATACTTGGCAAACGTCATGCCCGATCCCAGAATGGCTGCCACGGATATGAGGTAATAGACCGGAAACTTGATATGCTGAAACCATTGTTTGGCTGTTCGGTAAAAAAGTGCCAGAAAGCCGGCTGCGATCAGCATTTCAAAAAAGGCGATGGCAATGTAGGTCGGTAGGTTATCTCCCGTCAACAGGTAGAACGGCAGAAACAGCAGCAATTCCGGGACAATGCCGAAATACATATAGTATTGGCCGTTGTAGAAAGCATGGTCCCACATATAGCGGACGCCAAGCTCGGATCTCGCGCTGGGATCGTAGGGGTTTTCCATGGCTGCAAGAGCTTCGTCGACCGGATAGTCGAACGTCAGGTGCCCCTCGGCCAGCCGCTCGGCAAAAACCTCATACTGGAAGCGGTGCTGACTGGGCGTCTGGCCGTTCGTTCGCGGGTTGAGCGACGAGAGCAGCACGAGCAGGATCATCAGGACTGCCAGCGTAATGACAATGGCATTTCCCTGCCAGCGCACACCAAAGTCCAGTTTCCGCTTATACAGGAATGATTTCGGCCTCAGCAGCGCGAAACCTGCCAATATGATGTACAGCACGAGAATTCGCCAGAGCGAGAACTGGAATGGAACCGTCTGGTTCAGGCGAATGCCCTTGATCTTAAATGCCCGGTCTTTGAGATTGTTTAGCCTGATGGTGATGCTGTCAACATTGCCGCTCAGGTGGGTGCGGATATACTTGGTATCCTCAACATCATCGGCAATGTCAACCTCCGGCATGTAAAACGCTTTGGCATTGGCTTCATCCGCTGCCGAAAGCACAACCTTAACGATATGCGAATCCAAAAAGCTGTCCTCTTCGCCGTTCTGCAGCATGCCGGCTTCCGGATCGATATCAATGTAGATATTGTCCACCGGCTGGCCGATGTCGCTGATCAGGATATCCGGCTTTTCTTCGCTTTCTTCATCGATCTCGTACCAGCCGTCACCCAGATCGACGATGGCAGAAGTTGTGCTCAGGTTGAGCTGGTCAATCGGCTTGAATAGAAACGATTCATATGTTCTGAAATTGAACAGGGTCAATTCAAGAAGAACGGCTGCCAAAAGTAAGAGAACCAGGGTTCGAAAGGTAGTCTTTTGCAGATCGGTCAGTCGTGTCTTGGGGCTGCTGATCAGGAGCCAGATCAAGCCGGAGAGTAGTATGATCAGGATCACCGCACCCAAGCGCTTGTCGAGAACCCCTGACAGGCTGGTCTTGTAGGCCAGCGCCAGACCGGCTATGCCGTAGAGACTGGATCCTGCCGACACCGCCAGCTTGAGCAGTCCGCTTTTCAGTCCTAAACGCCTGTCCTCCCACTTGGCATCAAGAAGCTCCATGACCCCCGCCCAAACCAGGACGAACGAAACGACTGCTGCATAACCCATCATTTTGACCCTGAACCGCTCTTGTCACGAAGCATCATCTTGATGATGTTCAATTGCACTTCAAACTGTTGCTTGGCGTTTTGCGCGATGGTGTCCAGCACCAGGCCGCTGCTGAACAAGATCACCGCGATTACCCACAGGATCAGCGAGCTGATCATGGTCGGCAGTTTGGGTACCAGGCCGGTCTGGATGAACTCAATTAGGATCGGGACGAAGAAAATCAATCCGATTACGATAAGCATCAAGGCCAGCAGCGAGAAAAACGCCAGCGGCCGGTAATTCTTGAATAGTTTACCGATGGTCTTCATGACCCTAAATCCGTCACGGAAGGTATTGAGTTTGGAAACGCTGCCCGCCGGCCGGTCTTTGTATTCAACCGGTATCTGGCGGATATTGAGCTTTTTGTCCAGCGCATGAATCGTCATTTCGGTTTCAATCTCAAACCCCTGCGCCAGCACCGGGAAGGATTTGACAAAAATCGGACTGAACGCCCTGGCCCCCGTCATAATATCCGTTACATTGCCCTTGAAGAAGGCGTTGACGAGTTTTCGGACCAGTACGTTCCCGCCATTATGGAAAGCTCTTTTATTCTCGGTGAAATAGGTCGAGGACAACCGGTCACCGACAACCATGTCCGCCTGCTCTTCAATCACCAGCCGGGCCATTTCCCTGGCTTTGCCGGCCGGATAAGTCAAATCGCCGTCCGTCATGATATAACAGTCGGCATCAATATCCCGGAACATGGCCCGGATGACATTGCCTTTGCCCTGTTTATATTCATATCGGACAATAGCACCTTCCGACCGGGCGATGTCATCCGTCTGGTCCGTGGAGTTATTGTCGTATACATAGATATCCGCTTCCGGCAGTGCGGTCTTGTAGTCTGTAATGACATCGCGGACAGTCTTGGCTTCGTTATAGCAGGGTATCAGGACAGCGATTTTCTTCGGCATCTGACAGCTCCTCAAATTTGGATCATACTTTGGATATAACTATATTTATAGCAGATTGGCGGCCGGTTGAACAGTATCCTGAGCTATTCGCCATAATTGGATCAACAAAGTCTTATTGTTTGGTAATATCTTTGAAATCATTTTGGTCACTGATCAGTGTTATAATTTAAAAAGCAATATTTTCACTTTCAACAGGAGATCAACAAACACTGCATGAGGCTTAAAAATCCCGCCGGCAGAATTCATCCTTGGATATCAGCGAGGTGATTTTAATTGTTTCACTTGAATAAAAGCCCTTTCCACAAAGCCAGTTTGATCCTTCTCCTAATCGCCGAAGTCATCTTGAGCATCTCTCTCTTTTTACAAGATCTGACACTGACGGTGATTCCCGTTTATTATTTGTTGGGAGCTTTAATCATCGTCAGCATTTTTGCTGTTCTTTTCGGCAAATTGATCGGCTTTCTATCTGCTCTTCTTTTTTCAGCTGTCTATCTAATGGCATGGATTATCGGTTCAGATTTCGGCTTGTCTGAACTTCTACGAGATCTCAGCCAATACAGCGCTGTTCTAGGCCCACTCTTTTCTCTCCTTGTTTTAGGCTTTGTGTTGGGATTGCTATCTGAACATTTCGGATATACGAGCTTAGAACATATTCGGAAAACAAAACACTTGTCCGATGAGAACAGCCTGCTTCACAAGCAGGTCGATGAACTGGAAAAAGCCATGGACAAGGTATCCCACACCTTGATCTCAGATCAGGGCACTTCATTTAGCCAGGATGAATTGGAAATTGCCAGACGCATTATGGATCTCATCAGTCATGCCGTTTCTCCGTCGAGCCTCGCCAGTCATTTCCCAGACAAGGCTAACCGGGATATTTTTGACACTAATCAGATCAACGCATTGCAAGTGCTTTTCGAACTACTGCTGGTCGTTCGACCAGAGACGCTTGCCATTCTCGATTCAACGGGTAAAATTCTGTGCTGCAATGAGCCTTTGATGGCTATCTATGGCTATTCAGATGCTAATCGAATGGTCCAAACACCTTTTTCAAATTGCCTCACTTCTGAAGACGCCAGCCGCTTGGTCAACATCCTTGAACACACTGATTCAACCACGGCTCCAGACCAGGAAGTCTATTGCATGAGGTCACCCCAGTCTTCCATTAAGCTATCCATCGTGCCGCAGGAAGTTGTACTCGATAGAATCGGTATAACACAAACTCTGGTTGCCAGCCTGAAATCCATCAACACACGGTATGATGACTATTTCTCTGATGCTGAACAAGCAATAGGATTCACCTCGATCAAGAGCCTGGCGAATTTATATGCCCAGCAGTTCTGTTGCCTGTCTGACAAGCAGCAAGTCCTGTTCGCCAGTCAATCGCTTTCATCGATGTTGGGTCTGCCGCCCCAGCGGATTAAAGGACAACGATTTGATCAACTGTTGAGCTACCAGCAGCATTCAAAATTCAAAGATTTCCTGTCATCTTGCAGCCAGGAAGCTCCCGTCAAGCAAAATTTTGAACTGACCATCGAAGACGAAAAAAGGATTATATCAATTGAAGCATTTCCTATATTGGGTGATAACAGCATCTGTCTTGGCACAGTGCTGATCCTGACGGACATAACAGATTTCAAACAGACTGAAAAGGAACTTAACCACCGGCTGGAGCTGGAGAAGCTGATCTCGAAAATTTCGACTCAATTCATTTCAGCGCATCCGTCAACTTTGGACGAGTCGATCAAGAGCGTTCTTCGTCGGATTGGCGATTATGAAAATGCCCTGGAAAGCGAGGTTGAAATCTATCCATCAAACAGGATTCATGAAGGGATCTGCTTTCGGGTTTCGAACACCGAAGATGAATCTGAGCCAGTCAAGTCTGATACGCCATCCAAACGGCAGATCATGGCTGTTTCGATTCCCATTGTCGTTGGCTCGGAAACCGTTGGCGCGTTCAAGTTCTATCAATACGAGAATCAGATTGACTGGCTGAAGACAGATACTGAACTGATCCGGCTGATCGGTGAGATCTTTATCAATGCCCTGATCCGCAGGGACAATGAAATTGCGATCCGTCGCAATGAGACAAGGCTTCGGACAACGCTGCACTCGATAGGCGATGCTGTCATCGCCACTGATACCCAAAACCAGGTGATTCTGCTCAACCAGACCGCGGAGCGATTGACGGGCTGGTCGGTTGAGGAAGCGATCGATAAGACCATCGACGAGATCTTCAAACCCGATACGGCTGTTGAATTGTCGGAGGACGATCCTTTGGAACTGCGGATGAAAAACAATATGGAAGAAGACAGTTTCATGCTCAGGTCCCGCCAAGGCAGCGAATATTACATTTCCTTCAACCAAAGCACCGTCATGGATAATTCCGGCAATATCTACGGCCAAGTCACGGTTTTCAGGGATATTACCCGGCAAAAGCTGGAAAATGACGAAATCCGCTATATCAGCTATCACGACAAGCTGACCGGCCTTTATAACCGCGCTTTCTTCGAGGAAGAGATGGATCGCCTGAACACCGAACGGCAATATCCGATCACCGTGATTATCGGTGACTGCAACGGTCTGAAAATCGCCAACGATGTCTTTGGCCATCTGCAGGGCGACCGCCTGCTCCAGACCATCGCCGACATTATCCGCAAGGCCACGCGCAAAGAGGATATCGTCGCCAGATGGGGCGGTGATGAGTTCGCCGTCATCCTGCCCAAAACCGACGAGGAAACAGGTGCCTCCATTCGCGAGCGGATCTTAAAGCTGTGCGCCGAGGCCCCCTTTGATCCGATCCAGCCAAGCATCGCCTTGGGCAGCGCGACCAATGTTGATACGGAGTTTGCGTCGGACGACATGCAGTCGTTGCTTAAACTGGCCGAAGACAGGATGTACCGGCACAAGCTGATGGAAGGTAAAAGTGTCAGAAACTCGATTCTCTCGTCCATTGAGCGCATGATCTTTGAAAAAAGTTATGAGACGGAAGAACACGCCAGGCGGCTGAACGACATCGCCCAGAAGATCGGCAACGCGGTCGGACTATCTGAGTTTGAGCTTGAAGAACTGAGCCTGCTGTCGGTTCTTCATGACATCGGCAAGATCGGCATCCCGGACTCCATCCTGCAAAAGCCGGCCAGTCTCAGCGCGGGGGAATGGGAAATCATGAAGAAGCACGCGGAAAAGGGCTATGATCTGGCCCGTTCGACGCCTGAACTTTCCAGCATCGCCGAGCCCATCTTGCATCACCACGAGCGCTGGGACGGCACAGGATATCCGTCTGGCCTTCGCGGCGATGAGATACCGAAACTATCGAGAATCATCTCGATAATCGACGCTTATGATGTCATCACCCATTCCAGGGCGTACAAAGACGCCCAAAACAAGCAGGACGCCTTAAAGGAAATCGAAAGGTGCTCAGGGTCGCAGTTTGATCCAGACCTGGTTCAGCTCTTCATGAAAATCATGGCAGACTAACAATCCAGCTAAAAGGATGCTTGAAAGCAGTGTTCTCTCATCTTCAGAGCTTTTTACCCTTGGTCAAAAAGTACAGCAACACACCAATTCCGCCCAGCGCGACCGCCGCAACCGGCAGGACAACGGTCCACGGGAAGCCCGAATCAGGGTCCTCCTGGTTTTGTGTCGTTCCACTGGCACCACTGCCAGTTGAATCGCTGGATGTATCCTGCCATCCCGTCTCGGAAGACAACGGTTGATCCTGCGCTGTCAAATCAGTTGTATCCCCCTCATCGCCTTCTTGGCTTGTCGTTTTCGTCCCACCAGATGTTGACCCGTCGGTTTCAGCACCCGGAGACAAGGACGGTTCAGCACCAGGAGACAGCGACGGTGAGACACCCGGTGACAGGGCAGGCGTCAGTCCTGGGCTGACTGATGGCGTCACGCCGGGTGAGATCGCTGGTGTAGCGCTAGGTGTTGGCGACGGCGTCATACCGGGTGAAATGGATGGCATTATCCCAGGCGTCGGCGACGGCGAAGGGGAAGGCGTCGGAGACGCATTGGGCGTAAGACTCAGTGACGGGGTGTATGGGCCATATACCCGGATTGTCTTGTCCCGCAGCCTATAAGCCCTGACCCTATAGTAATAGGGTTTTCCGTTGGTCAATCCCGTATCCAGGTATTCCAGTCCATTGACGTTTATGACCGTCCATGGCCCGGTGTATGACAAGCCGCGCTCCAGGGAATAGCCGTTTGCTCCCGCAACCGCTGACCATTCAACCCGAATCTTCTGACTGCCGGCCCGTGACAGGTGAAAATAGGACGGACGGTCTGGGATTGGTGTCGCGGCGATGGATGTCACCCAGTCACCATAGACCCGGGTCTTGTTGACGGTCCTGTAAGCCCGAACCTGGTAGTAATAGCCGGTACCGCATACCAGTCCGGAATCGGTATGACTCGTTGAAGCAACCGATGTCGTGACCGTCGTCCACGGGCCCGAAGACGACATTGAGCGCTGGATGGCATAACCGTTGGCACCGTCAACAGCCGACCAGCTCAGGTCAATTGAGTCGAATCCGCCCGAGCTGGCCTTGAGATCAAATACGATTCTTGGCTCGGGCGTTCCTGAGAACACCTCCGTCCAGTTCCCGTCCACAACAATCGATTTGCTGACGACCCGGTAAGCGCGAACACGGTAATAGATTGTTGAGCCGCAGGTCAATCCGCCGCTCATGAAACTATCGTCCGTTGTTGTGCCCAGCGAGACCCAACTAAAAGGCAATGAGCTGGACCGTTCAATTCGGTAGCCGCTGGCACCGTCGACCGGATCCCAATCCAATCGCAGCGTATCATAGTTGAAGGAATAGGCACGAGGCCTTCCCGGCACCGATGGTATGGGCTTTCCAGTCACCGAGGATGACCAGGCACTGGTCGCCACAGGATTAGTGGATCTGACCTGGTATTGATACTGGCTGCCGCAGGCCAGACCTGTATCTTCATAAGTTGTCGAGGTATGATTTGAAGCTATTGTGACCCAGCTGGTTGTGCCGAACGGAGCTCTCTGGATCTGGTAGCCCGTCACTGTTGGCTTGGCGTTCCAGGATAGCTTGAGGCCATTGTAGCCAGTCGATGTCACTGCCAGACCTGTCGGGGTCAGGTTCTGCGGCGTGACCGACAATGTGGGAGACAGCTCAGAACTGCGCCAGAGCTTCCCTTCATCGATATAGGCGCGAACAAAAAAGTAATAGGTCTTGCCGCTGGTAAGGCCTGTGACTGTCGCAATAGTTGTCGGCGGATAGGTATATGAGCTACTGACGAAAGGGCCGCCTGGCGACGTAGCCATTTCATAGGTGTACCCGGCGACCTGATCCTCGTTGGGCACCGGATCCCAGTCCAGGACGACGGATGTCGAACTCTTGATATAGATCCGGAAATTCGGCGGTGCCGGATACGAAGTCGCTGCAGTTGCTTGGATTGGAACAGCTGAAATGAACAGCAAGATAATCAGGGCAAACAGGAAATATAAATACAGTCGTCTTCTCAAAATGATCACTTCCCCAAAAACAATGAACGAGATTTGACGGATGATCAATAAACTTCTGCTTCATATCTATTATAGCACGCTCAGAATGAGAAAAAGAAACCCCGAGATATAAACCTCAGGGCTTCATGTGGTGCGCCTTCAGGGACTCGAACCCGGGACCCACTGATTAAGAGTCAGTTGCTCTACCAACTGAGCTAAAGGCGCATGTGCTTGAATCAGCAGAAGTAATGATATCAGTGGCAACCGAAAAAGTCAAGCGATTATCCGGGCATTGGGCCAGTCATTTTCGATAAGTCACAATCCGGTTAAAATCCCCTGCCGCCGCCGCCATGCGAGCGGCCGCTGCTTGATGTATGCGTGGAGCTGCCACCGGAGCCTGGTCCTCCCGTGTTTCTGGGAATCACCCGGCTGGTGATGAAGGTCCGGGCCAGGTTGTCTGTCGCCTGGTCAAAGCCCACCAGGCTGTTCTTGGCATAGGCGAAGACTGGCCGGCCGGCCCTGCCCTTGTAGCTGGCACGGACGCCGCCGTAGATCAGACCGCCGAGTCCAAGGGATGCGACCAGGGAGATAATCGCTTCAATCAGGGACAGGCTGTTGCCTGTGAGGATCTTGTCCAGGCGATCCAGGAAGGCCGTTGCCGCACCGATGTAGTCCCCGTCTGTCATGCCGTTGTCAAAAATGGCATCCAGCAGAGTCTCGATTCGCGCATCAGTCAGTTGGTCGATTGTCGCGCCGCTGGTCGATATCCAAACTTCGCGGTTATCAAAATCCATGAGCATGAGCACGCCGTCACGGTCGGAGCCACGTCCATAGCCGTTGTAATCGAAGTAATCATCGGCAAATGCCATGGCCGTCTTGCCGCCGGCGTCGTTAATCGTGACAATCACGACATCCATGTTGTACTTGTCGCTCAGGCTCTGCGCCTGACTCTCCAGCACAGGCTCTTGAGTTTGATCGAAGACCTGGGCAAAATCGACAACCAGATCACCTTCAGCCGATGCAGCTGTACCGGCTGACAATACCAGCAAAACGATCAGCAGCAGTCCGCTGATGGCTTTGGTGTTTTTTCTTACCATACAAACGCACCTCCTGCCAGCAGAAGGGCCAGGACAGCCAGGGCGGACAGAACTGCGGTCAGCAGCAGCTTGGGCTTGTCGATCGGCAGCTCGCCATGCGATTTCCCGGTCTGTCCGTTAACCGCATAGACATAGGTTTTCCCCTTGAACAGATAGGTCAGGATCCAGGCCGGCAGCAAGGCATAGTGCCAGCCCTTGATCTGCATATCGATCCGGTCTTGATTCAGTTCTACCCGGTCATATTGGCCGATCGACTGCATGACCAGGTTCCGGACCGATTCCCTGGCCCGCTGTTCGACGACCGGCTGGACCTGTTCTTGCTCAATATCGTACTTCTCGGCGAAAAAGCCGCTGAGGTAGGTCATCGAAAAGTCCAAAGTGCCCTGTTCGTCATACGGCGTGATCGAATCGACCAGCGGCTTGTCCAGCTTCTTCAGGGCTGGTTCGTGAATATTGTTGACATCGACCTTGCCATGTCTGGCAAAAGCGAACTCCTTATGCTCAGTATATTCAGTATTGCCTGAACGCCAGGTGCGCAGATTGACGCCCTTGCCGGCAAAATCGACATCGGCCGAAACATCCGCCATCCAGTGCGGGATATACAGCCCGGTCATCTTTTCGAGTTGGGACGCGCTGTAAAACGACTTGGGAACAAACTTCTTGCGCCTGGCCCATTTGAGAAACGCGCCGGTCGCGTCGTCGCGGTCGTATTGGAATGGGATGATCCGGCTCGGCTGAAAATCACCGGTCAGGCGGTCGGTCAGCAGCACCGGGCTGTGGCAGTAATAGCAGAAGGTCGCCGACGTGGTCTCGTCGGTTACGACCTCGGCACCGCAGTTGTCGCAGTTATAGGCCTTCAAATGCTCGTGCCGGGTCTTCTCCGCCCGTTCCTCGACCTGGCTCTTGTCCTCCAGCTCCTTGGCGGTAAACTCGCTCAGGCAGTAATCACATCGTGATTTCTGGATATCCGGATCGAAGGTCAGGCTGCCGCCGCAGTTCGGGCATTTATAAGATGCAGTCGCCATGGTGTCCCCTTTCCTGCCCCGTTATTCAGATAAATTATGGCCGCAGTTCGGGCAGAACTTCGGTGTCTGGCCGCCCAGGTCAAATCCGCAGTTTGGACAGAACTTGGATGTCTGGGCAGGCTTCGGCTGGCCGCAATTGGCGCAGAACTTGTTGTTGTTGGTCTGTCCGCAGCTGCAGGTCCATTCGCCGGCCGAAGCCTGCGGCTGTTGTTGTTGCTGCTGCTGTTGTTGTTGCTGTATCTGCTGGGCATTGGTCTGGGACGCGGTGCCCATAAACCCGCCGCCGGCCTGCATGCCGACGCCCAGGCCCATAAAGGTCGCTGCCGAGCCAGCTTCGTTGGAGCCGGCAGCTTCCAGGCCGCGGGCGACCGAACCCTGGACATAGCCTTCCCGGACGTTGGGATCGCCCAGCATGGCACCCTTGTTGCGCATGTCGATCAATTCCCGCGACTGGTCGTCGTAGGAGATGCTGGCGATGCCGACCGCCTGGATCTCGAAGCCGCGCATTCTGCGCCAGGCTTCGTCCAGCGTGTCTGACATATAATGGCTGACATCCCGGCCTCTGGACGCGACATGGGAGATTCTAACGCCATCCGCCGACATCTTGTTGATCGTCGTTTGCAGCGCTTCCAAAAATTCCGACAGGTACTGCTGGTTGATGTCCTCGATGTCCACCCGGTCCTGGTTGCGGGGTATGGCTTCCCGGAAGAACAGCAGCGGATCGGTGATCTTAACCGAGTAGGTACCGTGGGTTCTGAGAAACAGTTCCGCGTTGTAAAAGTTGTCAAAATAGTTCAAAGGATTCGGTGTACCGAATTTTATGCCCTTGATCTCCTGCAGGTTGATGTAGAAAACCTTCTGAGCAGTCGGCGTCACGCCGCCGAACTTGATGCGGCTGAAGGACTCTTTGAGCGCGTCTCCGAACTGTCCGTTAAACAGCGACGGCAGAGATGAGTCATCCACCTTGTAGTAGCCTTCTTCGGCCGTATAATCGACAACCTTGCCGCCGTCGACCAGCATCATGAACTGGTTGGGGTAGACATGGATGATCGATCCGTTGGACACCGTGTTGTCCGTCCCCTTGACATTGGCATTGCGCTTGTCGTCCCGGCGGACTTTCACACCGCTGGTGAAAACCGTGTTGTCGCCCATGCTGTCGGCTTCGATGACCTCCAGCCACTGATCAGCGAGAGATCCGCCGACCGCACTGGATATGGCTTTGATAATGCCCATGATCTATTCCTCCCTCTTGTCTTGTGCTTGATTAGCTGTTTTTGACTTTGTTTAATATGCTGCGAGCCGCGACGATGCCGCTGGCTGCTGCCTGGGACAAGCCGCGTGTAATACCGGCGCCATCGCCAACCGCGTACAGGTTTTCAATTTCAGTCTCCAGCTCCGTCGTCAGATGCAGTCTGGCACTGTAGAATTTGACCTCGATGCCATAGAGCAGCGTGTCGTGATTGGCGGTGCCGGGCGCCAGCAGATCCAGCGTCTGGATCATCTCGATGATGTTGTCCAGATGGCGCTTGGGCAAAACCAGGCTCAGGTCGCCCGGGGTCGCCTCCAGCGTCGGTTTCGTAAAGCTCTGGGCAAGTCGGTGCTCATTGGTTCGCCGGCCGTCGATCAGATCACCGAAGCGCTGGACCAGGATGCCGCCACCCAGCATATTGGACAGCGAAGCAATGCGCTTGCCATACTGATACGGCTCCCTGAACGGCTTAGTGAAACGGTTTGAGACCAGCAGCGCGAAATTGGTGTTGTCGCTCTGGAGCGCCGGGTTATCGTAGCTGTGACCGTTGACTGTGATAATGCCATCGGTGTTCTCGGTCACGACATAGCCCCTGGGGTTCATACAGAACGTTCTGACAACATCCTTGTACTTTCTCGTCCGGTAATGCAGCTTGGCTTCGTAGACGGCGTCTGTGATCTGCTGGAAGACAATTGCGGGCAATTCGACCCGGACGCCAATGTCAACCTGGTTGTTGATCATGGCCAGGCCGAGATCGCGACACTGATCGGCAAACCATTCGGCACCAGCCCGTCCCGGACCGGCGACCAGATAGCGGCACTGCATCGGCCCGGCACCGGTTTCCAGCCGGAATCCGCCGTCTTTTTGCGGCTCGAATCGCGTGACGCGGGTGTTGCAGCAGATCTCGACCTTGTCCTTGAGGTGCTCGTACAGCGCGGCCAGGATTTCCTGGCTGTGCTCAGTGCCCAGATGCTTGCAGCGGGCATCCAGCAGGTGCAGATCCGCGCTGATCGCCCGTTGGCGGATCAGGTCTGCCGCCGGTGAATCGGTTGAATAGAAGCGGTCGGTCGCGCCGAACCGCTGATTGATGCGGTCAACATAATCGATCAGGTCCAGGACGGTCTTGTCCGGCAGATACTCGTTGAGCCAGCCGCCGAATTCGGTTGTGAAATTGAACTTGCCGTCGGAAAAGGCGCCTGCGCCGCCAAACCCGCGCATGATCGAACACGTCGGGCAGTCCACACAGCTCTTGGAGCGGCCATCGGCGATCGGGCATGACCGCTTGTGGATCTCGCTGCCCTGCTCCAGCAAGGCGATTTTGAGTTCAGGGTCGGCGGATACCAGCTCGTACGCGGCAAAAATGCCGGCAAAGCCCGCGCCGATCAGGATGATGTCATATGTTCTGGTCAATGCGGTTCACCTCGTCAGGTTGGGTAGTAACCCAGTTCTTCCATGGTGCATAGGCCGTTGTCGACGCCGTTCTGTCGCAGAACAGCATAGAGCTCAGTGATCGTCGCGTAATAATACGGATAGACAAACAGCGTGCCGATGCCCAGAGCCAGCGCGCCCAGGATCCACCAGCCCAAAAAGGACAGGTCCAGGACAAACATGCGCCATTTCTGCTTGTGTGTCAAGGCCATGGACAGCTTGAGAGCCCGCTGGTAGCCGATACCGGGATTGTCCGATAGAATCCAGGGGGTCAGCCGATAGCTGTAGGTCTTGATAATGACGGGAATCGAGAACAAGATAGCGGAAATCCCGATCAGGACATACGGCCAATACGTCAGGCTGGCGTAGACGGTGTCCGGGCTGTAGTTCGAGACAACCACCGCCTGGATGACAAACAGCAGGATAAAGAGGATCACGGGAATGATCAGAAACAAGGACCACAGGAATAAAAACAGCATCATCCAGGCCATGGCGCCTGCCGTTTTAGTAAACGACGCCCGGTTAAACAGGCTGAAGATCAGATCGATCGGCTGCTTGTGTCCGGTTTCCCGTGTGCGCATGAACCAGCGATAGACACCAACCTGGATAACCGCGGTCAGGAAAATCGCGACCGCGATCGGACCGAACGGTATCGCCACGGCAACCGACGACGCGCCAGATTCAATGGCCATCAGAATCAGGACAATCAGGACACCGGTCCAGTAGCTGTCCTTCAAGCTGTTCTTGGCCAGTCTTTTCAGTTCAACACGATCCCACATGATCAATTCCCTCCTGATGGATTGCCGACTTCAACAAATCCCATCTCATCCATCGTGCAGCTGCCGTTGGCAACGCCGATCTGGCGGATCACGGCGTACAGCTCTGCATAGGTGGCGTTGAAATAGGGGATGGCGAACAATATGCCGATGCCGCAGGCCAGAATGCCGAGGATCGCCCAGCCGATAAACGACAGGTCCAGCACAAAGATGCGCCACTTCTGCCCGGCTGTCAGCTGCATTGACAGCTTCAGCGCGCGGCGGTAGCCGATAGCCGGATTGTCCGCCAGTATCCAGGGTGTCATCCGGTAGCTGTAGGTTTTCACGATCACCGGAATGGTCAACAAAATTGATGCCAGGCCCAATACGCCGATCAGCATGGTATCCGCCGTTTCAAACTGCTTGACCACGATTTCGTAGTCGCTGTTGTTGATCGCACGTTTCAGATGTTCAAAGATCTGATACTTGGCTTCGAAATAGACCAGTCCAACGACCGACGGTACGGCGGACAAAAGACCCCACAGGAATAAAAACAGGTTCATCCACAGCATACTGCCAACGGTTTTCAAGTAGACCCCGCTCTTAAACAGGCTGAACACCATGCCGATCGACGGCGTCGCGGCCGACTCGCGGCTTCTGGAAAACCAGCGATAGCCGCCGACCGTGATCGGGTAGCTGACAAAAAACGTGAAAGCCAGGCCGAACAGCGAGGCAAAGGTAATCACCGAAATCAGGATGGGCAGCATAAAGCTGATCATCTGCGAGAAATCGATATGACCGAAATCCTGGTTGGTGAAACTGAAATTGAAATTAAACGATCTGGGCGATTCCCCCCCAAGAATCGAAGCGATCAGCGTGACGACAAAGGCGATCCAGTATTTGCCCCTCAGATTGTTCTTGGCTCGGTTCTTGAGTTCAGATCTTAACCACATCCTGATAGCCTCCCTTTATGCGAAAACGATTCGATTTCTGAATATCCAAATGTCCATTACCTTTCCATTATACCTGTTTCAGGTCTTGCGGGAAACCGTCTTTGATGTTAATTTAATTGAAGAAATGGAGTGAGTGATTATGAGAATTATCCAGGGCAGTGTCAATTCACCGCTGGGCTTCATGGCTTCCGGCGTCGCCTGCGGCCAGAAGAAAAATGGCGACCTCGATTTGGCCATGGTAGCCAGCGACCGGCCGGCGACGGCAGCCGGCGTCTTTACGCAGAATGTTATCAAGGGCCACGGCCTGCAGCTGACCCGGCAATACATCCGAGGCAAACTGGCGCGAGCGGTTGTCATCAACAGCGGCAACGCCAACGCCTGCATCGGCGAAGACGGCATGAAGGACGCGATTGAGATGGCGGCGGCAGCGGCCGCGCGAATTGATTGCCCGGCCGAGCAGATCATGATCGGATCGACCGGCGTGATCGGCCAGCGGCTCAACATGCCGGCGATCAAGCGTGGGATCGACCTGGCATTCGCAGCCTTGGACGAGACTGCAACCGGCGCCGAAAATGCCGAACGCGCAATCTTGACCACGGACCTGGTTTCCAAGGCCTGCGCCGTGGAGATTGACCTGGACGGCTGCCGGGTCACGGTCGGCGGCATGGCCAAGGGCTCCGGCATGATCCACCCCAATATGGCCACCATGATCGGCGTAATCACAACGGATTGCGCCATTGACCAGCCCTTACTGGATCAGATCCTGCGACAGGCTGTCAACAAGACCTTCAATCGGGTGTCGGTCGACGGCGACACCAGCGTCTGCGACATGGTGATCGCCATGGCCAACGGCGCTGCCGGCAATACATCGATCGAAGAAGGTTCAACGCAAGCTGCTATTCTGCTCGAAGCCTTTGAAACCGTCAGCACCGAACTGGCGCGCATGATCGCGCGTGACGGCGAAGGCGCCACCAAGCTGATCGAAGTTGTGGCAACCGGCGCTAAAAGTTCCGAGGACGCCTACAAGATTGTCCTGGCAGTCGCCAAGTCGCCGCTGGTTAAAACCGCGATTTTCGGCGAGGATGCCAACTGGGGCCGGATCCTGACTGCGGCCGGCTACTCCGGCGCCGATTTTGACCCTGAAGACATCGACATCTACCTGGGCGACCTGATGGTCTGTGCAAAAGGCTGCGCGCTCGATTTTGACGAGGCGCTGGCCAAGAAAATCCTGCAAGAGCAAGATATCGTGATTCGGATTGTGCTGAATGAAGGTAACGCCTCAGATCGCATCTGGACCTGCGACTTTTCATATGACTACGTCAAGATCAACGGCAGTTACCGCTCCTGACCGTCGAAACATATTTTTCAACACGATGACAACAGCCCTCAGTGCAAAGCGCTGAGGGCTGTTTATCTGTAGTGCATCAATCCATCAGATGCCGGACACGATGTCTTGCAGGTCGCTGAATCTGTTTAAAATATAATCACCAGCGCCCTCGTTGGCGGCATCGCCGATGCTTGCTGACAAAAAGCCGCCGGCTGCTGCCGCTTCAACACCGGCCAATGCATCTTCAACCACCAGGCAGTTTCCAGGTTTCTCGCCGATGAAATCGGCCGCCTTGAGAAAGACTTCCGGATCGGGCTTTGATTTGGAAATGTTGTTGCCGTCGGAAATGGCGTCAAAAAAGTCTTCAAGCCCAATCCGCTCCAGAATCAGCGGTGCGTTTTTGCTCGACGATCCGATCGCCAGCTTGTATCCCCTGCCGCGCAATGCCTCCAGTGTCTCTTTGACTTCGTCAGACAGGTCATCCGGACCCATCTGGTACAGCATGGTCCGATAGATGTCGTTCTTCTGACCGGCCAGTGCGGCCAGGGTTTCGGGGGCAAGCGGCTTGCCGTCATACTTCTCCAGGATGATGTCCAGGCTCTCCATCCGGGAGACGCCGCGCAGCCGGTTGTTGATCGCCCGGTTGAATTCGATGCCCAGGTTGTCCGCCACCGTCTTCCAGGCCAGGTAGTGGTACTCATCGGTGTGGCAGATCACACCATCCAGATCGAAGATAATCGCTTTGATTGCCATATGCGTCTCCTAAAACTTCAAATAGTCCTTCCCGCAAAACGGGTCGATCGGACAAAACCCCTTGAATGGGCTGTCTCCGACCAGCTTGCCGAACGCCGCTCGCAGCATAGCGTCGTGGTTGGAATAGCAGTTGATATAAGTCCCGATCATCGGAACATCCACCAGATGGTAGGGATTGGCCAGACTGACAAAGATCGTCGGCACATCGCCGACAAACCAGGGAATGTTGTTGCCCAGCCCGAACATGGTGTGCCAGTTGATCCGGTTGGTCGTCTTGTTGGAGGCGTTCTCGATATTGCCCAGGTAGATCACCAGGTCGTAGGCCGTGATGAATTTTTCAACCGACATGCCCTGCATGATCATCTCCGGTGTTTCCGGGACATAGCGGGTCAGTGCAAAACCTCGCTCAATGAGCAGGGTCTCGAAGGTGTCCATGACCCGGGTGTTGCTGGGGAAATCGCCCAGGATCTGCAGCAGAACGCGTGGGGTCTTGACAGGATCAATCGGCAGGATGTTGTCCCGGTCCTTGACCAGGGTGACTGCCTGGTCGGCTGCCGTTTCGGCCCACTCAGCATGCTCGACGCAGCCGACAACCGACAGCGCTTCGGGATCCGGAACAATGTCGTGTTTGTCTTGATTGTGCAGCCCCAGCGCGGCTTTGACGCCGAGGATTCGGGTCAGGGCTTCATCCAGGCGCTGATCCGAAAGGGTGCCGTCAAGATAGCCCTGCTTCATGTAAGACAAGTCTTCTTCCAGGTCGACGTTGAACAAGAACATATCGCAGCCGGCGGCAATGCTTAAGGGAACTGCCCGCCTGCGGCTCATCGCACTGGTGAATCCGGCCATCGGGGTGGCGTCAGTGACGATCAGGCCGTTGAATCCCAGCTTGTCACGGAGCAGACCGCTCAGCAGTTCGGGCGACAGGGTGGCCGGGACCGGCCGTTCCGGGTGATCCGGATTGATCGCCTTCTGGTAAGCCGGCAGGGCGATGTGGCCCGCCATGACGGTCAGCGCGCCGTCGTCGATCAAACCTTGGTAGATTCTGCCATAGGTCCGGTCCCATGCCGCGATTGAAAGCGTGTTGACCGACGTCTGCAAATGCTGGTCCGTCTCATTAACACCGTCACCGGGAAAATGCTTGACTGACACCGCCATGTTTTGCTCATCCATGGCCTTCTTGTAAGCCAGGGCACAGTTGAGCACAACATCCGGATCGGCTCCATAGGTGCGGACATTGGTGATCGGGTTGCGCCAGTTCATGTCAAGATCGACAACCGGCGCGAACGGCCAGTTGACGCCGACGGCCGACCCTTCCCGCGCGCAGGCCTTGCCCAGCTTGTAGGCGTTGGCCACGGCATCTTTTCCAGTCGCTGCGATTTGCATCTGGCTGCCAACCCGTGTGCCGTCCTCGGCGACGCCATCGCCGCCGGCTTCCAGATTGGCGCTGATCAGCAACGGAATCTTGCTGTGCTCCTGCAGGTAACGGTGGCAGCCTTGAACCTCATCCGACGGCGCCGGCCGGTACATGACCCCCCCGATATGATGCCTGAGCAGGACATGCTCCAGATATCCCGGGTTCTTGTCAAATCCGATCGGGCAAAACAGCTGGCCGATCTTCTCATCCAGCGACATGCCGGCAATCGTCTGTCTGACCCATTGTATGTCTGCGTCCGACAGATTGAAGGGTTTTATTTTCAGATTAACCATCAGCTAATGCCTCCATGACAGGCTTTTCCGGCATCAGTGACACCGCAAGTCCTGTTGATCTTATTGATCATTATCCCCAACCGAATGGGATGAAATCTCGATTGCGTCTGCGCTTCACGGGTTGCAAAAATGTCTCGCAACCTTGAATGTCAAAGGACAGCTTCAGCCTGCAATCCGCTTTGCGATTTAACTTTGACTTTGACCTGAGCCTCGCTCGTTCGCTTCAGAATAATCTGGGCCAATCCATGCCAGGTATCAGTCACGCCTTCATTGAAGGTGCAATCCGGCTTCGGATTGCCGCTGCCAAAGCCAATCGCCGCAGCCCCGCCTTCGACTGTCAACGTGATCTTCTCGTCACAGTCGGTGGCAACAGTCCCCGCCCCATCCTGAATGGCTGCCTGAATGTACAGCAGGTTCTGATCAATCGCCGGCTGATCTTCTGGCAAGAGCACCAGTTTCCTGTCTTCGGCTGCAGTCTTCAGCACAAAACGGCCGATAACTTTGCCGCTGTCATAGGCGATCGCTTCCAGCAAACCCGGCTCGTATGTTATTTCAAAAAGCGCTCGGTATCCACTCGCCTCGCCTGACGGCTGCCTGCCCAATGATTGATTATTCAACACAAGCTCGACTTCTGTGCCGGGCGCGTAGACCTCGGCAACCACCGGCCGACCTTCGCAGCCCTGCCAGCTCCAGCTTGAAATCGCGTCGCTGATCACCCAGGGCGTCTTGATCAGCGGCTGGCCATATTTGTGCGGATTCTGGACAGCAATATAAGGCGCCTGTCTCAGGCCGAACACGATTTCGCGGAAATAGGATGCCGGCCGCCTGAATCCTGTGATATCAATATCGCCGCAATAGGCAATCTGTGCCGGGAATACGGCGCCAAATCCGCCTTCGCCCCGCTGATACGCCGGAATGCCGACACCGGCCTCCCCCAGGTAATCCCAGCCGGTCCAGGTAAAGTCCCCGATAACCGAGGGCAGCTGTTCAACCAGCTTCCAATTCCGGGCGATTTCCGGCGGGTAGGTTTCACTGCCGACAATGACCCGGTTCGGATAGCGAGAGCCATCTGGTTCGTATCTGGCCGTCATATAGTTATAGCCGGCAATATCTGTACAGGCACAAGCTTTCTCCAGCCGATCGCCGATCGCGGGGTGCAAAACGATTTCATCCATGTGTTCATCCATCAGGGTCAGAAAGTTGTTGACATGGCCTTCAACCTGACCCTGATCTTGATTCCCTGCTGCAACATCGGCCACAATTTGGTCGACTGCATCACCCGCGGCGAAGACGCCATTGATCGAGGCGAGCGTAAACCGGGTGCTGTCGAGGCTTTTGATTTTCTCCGTGATCGCCTGGCAGGTCTTCGCGCCCAGATCATTGCCGATCTCCGGAATTTCGTTGCCGACCGAATACAGGATGACCGACGGGTGGTTGAAGTCCTTCCGGACCATCGCGGTAACGTCCTTTTCCCACCACTCCTGGAAATACAGGCCGTAATCGTAATCCGATTTGCAGCGGGTCCACATGTCAAACGTTTCATCCATGACATAAAGGCCGATCTCATCACAAGCCCGCAGCATGGCCGGCGCCATCGGGTGGTGAGCCATGCGGATGGCATTGAAGCCGGCAGCTTTCAACTTTTTCACCTGGCGTTGCTGTGCCGCCTCATAAGTCGCGGCTCCTAAAAGCCCGCTGTCGTGGTGGATGCAGGCGCCGCGCAGGTTGACTAACTGATTATTGACTCGCAGACCTCGTTTGGCATCGACCTGCAGCGTGCGGATGCCAAACTTGTCGCCATGCTCATCGATCAGGTTCAGTCCGCCGTCATTGCCCCGGGTGTAAAGTAAGCTGGCACAGGTATACAAATTAGGGGTCTCGGCGCTCCAGAGCTTCGGATTTTGAACGGTTACGCGTTGCGTCAAAGTCCGCGCTTCCTGGCCGAAAACAACAACAGGTGTGGTTTCGGATGCCACGGTGTTCCCATAGGCATCCCGAATTTCGGTAACCAGAACCAGATCAGCCGGAACAGGCTGCCGGTTTTTCAGTTCGGTTTCGATCAGCAGCACGGCCAACCCTTCATCGGCATTTTCGGTCCGGATCCGCACACCTTCATCGGCAATATGCGTCAATCCGGCTTCAAGCAGATAGGTATCGCGATAGATGCCGGCACCGGAATACCAGCGGCTGTTGGTCATCGCCCCGGCTCGGACCTGAACGCGGATCTCGTTATCCTGTCCGTATTTTAGGAAATCATTCAACTCAGCATAAAACGACGTGTAGCCAAACGGGCTTTTCGCCGCCAGCTGACCGTTCACATAGACAAAGGCGTTCATATAGACGCCTTCAAACTTCAAGGTGATCGTTCTTGTCCGGTATTCCTCAGGAGCATACAGATGCTTGACATAGACGATGACTTCCCCGTCTCTGTACCCGGTGTTGGTGCCGTTCAGGCTATTCGGGTTGGCTGGCTTTTCAATCATCGCGTCATGCGGCAGATCGATCGTCCTGGCGTTCTCCGGTATATTCCAGACTAGGGCAAAAGAGCCTTTATCCGGCCAAAACTGCCATGCATCGTTCCATTTTGTCTTGTACATCTTTTCGTCTCCTCTGCTTGACTTTTAATACACGGTCGGTCCGAGTATCGTCAGATCAATGCCATGACCTGGTACTTTTCACTCAACCCGATGATGGGTCCACCCAGACCTTCCGTAGCCTGCACTTCCAATTTGAATTTTCCAAGCGCATCGGCCCGCATCTGGTCGGGGTTGAAAATGATGATGTTGGGTTTCATAGCGTCGCCCTCCCTATTGACCTGCTGGCTTTCTGCGCAAGACGATGGCATCACCCGTTTCAAGCAAATCATACAAAACCGGTCGTTCAAGTCCAGGATCATTCGGTTGATGCAGAATGTATTGCCAGGTTGAGTCAAAGGTCTTGAAAGCCATGCCATGACCGCCATTTTCTGAAAAAATCGGCTCACGGCAGTGTTGCCAATTCCCTCTGATCGAGCCGTTATCGGAAACTGCGAGACCCAGGCCGTAACCACCTGAAACCCAGCTCGACCAGATCATGAACAGCTGGCCGTTTTGGTCCCGGTAGGCAAAGGGGCCGTCAGTGAAAAAGACATCCCCATCAAGTCCGAATTCTGCTTGTGCGAACGGAACCGGATTTGCCCAGGGTGCTTGCCTGGCATTAAAAAGCTCAAAAGGTCTGCCCATTGCCCGTTTCAAATCCTGAGTCAGACGAACCGCGCACATCTGTCCGTCAGGATTGTCTTCGAAAGTATGTGAAAACAGCAGGTATGCCCTGTTATTTTCAAAATATAGCGCGCCGTCGATCGCGGACCAGTCCGTCGGCGTCAGCGCCTCTTCGGAGCAAAGGGAAAATGGACCAGTTGGTTGATCCGCTGTTAGGACATAAACAGCTTTTTTCCGATTTGCAGCACCCAATGTCGTGATCAGGTAAAACTGGTTGTTGACGGCATAGCATTCGGGGGCCCAGTAGCTGCGGTCCGCCCAAAAGCCGGTTGGTCGCTTGAAGATTTCGAATGGGCCATCCCAGTCTTCCAGGTTTTCGCTGCTATAGCAGTCAAAACCGTCGGCCTTGCCCCAAGCCGTCTCGCTTCGGGTGCCGTACAAGTAGTAACGGTTCAGGTACGGCATAATGAACGGATCTCGAATATTGATTTCCTGTAATTTCATGATGCTCTCCTGATCTTCTATTCTCTCAGCCCTTGACCGCGCCCATTCATCATTCGACTACGCGAAAAATAGTTAATTCAAGAACTGCTAGGTCAGACTATACAATTTTGGCTGGCGCCATTAAGTATATTTTATTAAATATGATGGATTGGATATAGTACAATCCTGTATCAATCTATAACACATACATGACATGTTGCAAAAATTTAACAAACGCCGTCAGAATCAGTCACTTTTTGATGTTCTCTCCGAAAAGCACCAGATTTCATCGACGTCGTCAGATCTTGTTGATGAAATCGGCGTAACTGTCACAGCCGATAAGGACTGTAACGGGGTTGATCGACAGGGCTGTTTGATCAGCAGGTTCTGGATCAAACGCGTGCTTAGATGTATAGGATATGCTTGACTAGAGGGTGCAGCAATTCAGGGCTTACTAAAAAAAGCAGGGTGCTTGCGCACCCTGCCGGTTTCTGACGGTTGGTTTGAATGAGGGGTTACAAGGTATCGAAATGGATCTCGCCATCCTGGGTATCGGCCGATACTGCGGTCTTGTCCTGGAACTTGCCGGCCAGGATCATGTCCGACAGCGGATCCTCGAGCAGGCGCTGGATCGTCTTACGCAGCGGTCGGGCGCCGTACTTGGGATCATAGCCTTTGGTTGCCAGATAGTCCTTGGTGGCGTCTGTGACGACAAAATCAAGGCCTTTGTCCTTAAGCTGGGCGATGACGTCCTTGAGCATCAATTCGACAATCTCCCGGATCTCCGCCTGGGTCAGTTCCTTGAAGACGATGATCTCATCGACGCGGTTCAAAAATTCCGGACGGAACATTTCCTTCAGGACGGTCTGGACACGGCTCTCAAGAGCGACATAGCCGTCTGAACCGAAGCCGAACGCGTTGGCCTTGAGCGTCGTGCCGGCGTTTGAGGTCATGATGATGATCGTATTCTCGAAGCTGACCATCCGGCCGTGGCTGTCGGTCAGCCGTCCGTCGTCCAGGATCTGGAGCAGGATGTTGAAGACATCCGCATGAGCCTTCTCAATCTCATCCAACAGGATGACGCTGTATGGCTTTCGGCGGATTTTCTCGGTCAGCTGGCCGCCGTCGTCATAGCCGACATAGCCCGGAGGGGATCCGATCAGCTTGCTGACGGTGTGCGGTTCCATGAATTCAGACATGTCCAGGCGGACCATGGCGTCTTCGGATTCAAACATGGCTTCAGCGACCGCCTTGACCAGTTCCGTTTTGCCGACGCCGGTCGGGCCGACAAAGATGAAGGACGCCGGTTTATGCTTCTTGCCGAAGCCGGCCCGGTTCCTGCGAATCGCCCGTGACAGGGCGGATACTGCTTCTTCCTGACCGATGACGCGTTCATGCAGCCGGTCTTCTAGGTGAATCAGCTTCTCGCTTTCGGTTTCGCTGATTCGTTGAACCGGAATGCCGGTCCACATTTCAACGACCTGGGCGATATCCTCGGCGGATATTTCAGCCGGCTGGTTCTGCTCTTCCAACAGCTTGAGTTCATTTTCCGCACGCAGCAGGCGTGACTTGAGTTCTGCCTGCTTTTCAAACAGGGCCACAGTATCGGGACTGTCCGAGATTTTACCTTCGAGGTCCGTCTGTTCGATCTTTAGATCATCCAAGGTGTCCCTGCACTGGTTCAGTCGAACCAGAGTATGGTCGTTCAGGTTGGCGCTCGATCCCGCTTCATCCAACAGATCAATGGCCTTGTCCGGCAGGAAGCGGTCCGTGATATATCGGTCCGACATGCGGACGGCCAGCTCGATGACTTCGTCCGAATAAGTCACATGGTGATGCTCTTCATAGTAGTCGCGGATGCCTTTGAGAATCTGGATGGAATCCTCGACGTTGGGCTCGTCAACGATGACTTTCTGGAATCTGCGCTCAAGCGCGGAGTCCTTCTCAATGAAGCGCCGGTATTCATCCAGGGTCGTTGAGCCGATGACCCGGATCTCGCCCTTGGCCAGAGCTGGTTTGAGGATATTGGCGGCATTCATGGCGCCTTCGGCGTCACCGGCGCCCATGATGTTATGGAGTTCATCGATGACCAAAATGACGTTGCCGCTGCGCTTGGCGTCTTCAACGACGCCTTTCATGCGGCTTTCAAACTGGCCTCTGAACTGGGTGCCGGCAACCATGGCCGTCATGTCCAGCAAATACACTTCCTGGTTCAATAGCTTGGCTGGCACCTCGCCCTCGCTGATCTTGACAGCAAGGCCTTCGGCGATGGCGGTCTTGCCGACCCCGGGCTCACCCAGCAGGACAGGATTGTTCTTTGTTCGCCGATTGAGGATCTGAATCACGCGGGCCAGTTCCTTTTTACGGCCGATGATCCGGTCAACCTTGCCGTCTTTTGCTTTGAGTGTCAGGTTGGTTCCGAACTGATCCAGAAACTTCTTGCGTTTTTCCTTGCGCGGCTGATCTGAGCCAGGCGTTCCGTCAGAGCGGCGCTTGGGTTCCACAACCTCTTCCGAATCGCTGCCAATGGCCGCCGGCAGCAGCTCATGATGCGGCCTGCCGTCTTCTTCCTCGTCAGTATCGCCGCTTTCCAGGGCTTCTGCCAGGTTGTCCATATCAAAACCGCCGCTGATCAGCGACTTGAAAATGTTTTCCGGAGATTGGCCATCCATCTGCGACATGACCGAATTCATGCGGTCCGTCAATTCATCGATGTTGCCGTCATTGATGCCGGCTTTGGTGAAAAGCTCATCCATGCCGCCCAATCCGGTTCGATAGGCGCATTTCAGGCAAAGCCCTTCACTGACGCGATGACCGTTCTCAAATCGGGTTGTAAAGACAACCGCGACATTCTTCTTGCACATTACACATTTAGACATTCAGTTTGATTTCCCTTTTCTCTTGTTCTGGTTCGGGCACCAGCAGCTGATCAGCAACGGTCGTACCAGGTGTGGCTTTGAGTATCCGTTTGAGGTATTGTCCGGTATACGAGTTCGGATGGGCTGCGACTTCTTCCGGCGTACCGGTCGCGACAACCTGTCCGCCGGCATCGCCCCCCTCAGGACCCAGATCAATCACGTGATCCGCTGTCTTGATGACATCCAGATTGTGCTCAATGACGAGCACGGTATTACCATTTTCTGTCAGTCTGCCTAAAATGTCAACCAACTTATGGACGTCTGCGACATGCAGGCCGGTCGTCGGTTCGTCCAGGATATAGAAAGTCCTGCCCGTGCTGCGCCGGGACAGTTCGGTGGCCAGCTTGACGCGCTGCGCTTCACCGCCGGACAATTGCGTCGACGGCTGTCCCAGCCGAATATAGCCCAGACCGACATCGAACAGGGTTTGGAGTTTGCGCTGAATTCGGGGAATGCTTTGGAAGAACTCAAGCGCTTCCTCGACCGTCATGTCCAGGACATCCGCGATGCTGCGCCCCTTGTAGCGCACTTCCAGGGTTTCCCGGTTATAGCGCTTGCCTTTGCAGACATCGCAGGTTACATAAACATCCGGCAGAAAATGCATCTCGATCCGGTTGACGCCGTCACCGTGGCAGGCTTCGCAGCGGCCGCCGCGGACATTGAAGCTGAATCGCCCCCGCTTGTAGCCTCGGGCCTTGGCATCCGGCGTACTGGCGAACAGGTCGCGGATCAGGTCAAAAACACCGGTATAAGTCGCGGGATTCGAGCGAGGCGTTCGGCCGATCGGCGACTGGTCGATATCGATCACCTTGTCCAGGTGCTCAAGGCCTTCCATGGACTTGAAAAAACCCGGATAGCGGCGCGCACCGTTTAGGTCGGATGCCAGCTTCTTGAGGATAATGCCGTTGACCAGTGAACTCTTGCCGGAACCGGAAACGCCTGTTATACAGGTCATGACGCCCAGCGGGATTTGAACGTCGATGTTCTTGAGGTTGTTTTCAGCAGCGCCATGGACGCAAAGCCAGGCCCCGTTTCCAGCTTTTCTGGATTCAGGTATTTCGATGCGTCGTACGCCACTCAGGTACTGCCCGGTTATGGACTGTTCATTGGCCATGATCTCATCTGACGTGCCGGTCGCGACAATATAGCCGCCGTGTTCGCCGGCACCCGGTCCCATGTCAATGATGTAGTCGGCCTCGAGCATCGTCTCCTCGTCATGTTCGACAACCATGACCGTATTACCCAAATCGCGCAGGCGCTTGAGCGTGCCCAGAAGCCGGGCGTTGTCGCGCTGGTGCAGCCCGATGCTGGGCTCATCCAGGATATACAGGACACCCATCAGGCCGGACCCGATCTGGGTCGCGAGCCGAATCCGCTGGGCTTCACCGCCGGACAATGTGGCGGATGCCCGGGCCAGCGTCATATAATCGAGACCAACATCGATCAGGAAGCCGAAGCGGGCTTTGAGCTCCTTGTTGATCTGGTCGGCAATTTTGGCCTGCCTTGGCGTCAGCTCCAGTGAGCAGATAAATGCCAGCGCCTTGCGGATCGGCAGTCTGGTCAGCTCGCTGATGTTGAGATCACCGATCTTGACCGCCAGGCTCTCGGGCTTGAGGCGCGCGCCCTGACAGGCTGGACAGGGCGTCTCGGACATGAGTTGCTCGTAATAGGCTTTCATATCGTCCGAATTGGTTTCGCGATAGCGCTTCTCCAGGCTGTTGACCACCCCGATCCAGTCCGTACGGTAGTCCGTGCCGCGGGAATATTTGCTGTTGGTTGTATCGATACTGAGAATTTCCCCATCATTGCCGTATAGGATCAGCTGCTGGATCTCCTCCGGCAGGTCCATGTACGGCACATCCATTGAAAAACCATAGCGCTCGGACAGCGCCTCAATGAAAGCCCTGGCCCAGGTGCCCTGGTCACCGAAGTTCCAGCCGCCGGTTCGAATCGCGCCCTGGTTGAGCGACAAAGTCTTGTCAAAGACGACCAGTTCCGGGTCGATATGGGCCATCTGCCCCAAGCCGGTGCATTCGGGACACGCACCGTATGGATTGTTGAATGAAAACATCCTGGGCGTAATTTCCTCCAGGCTGATGTTGCAGTCATGACAGGCAAAGTTTTGCGAGAACATGACTTCCCGGGTGTCATACGCGCCGTCTTTGGGTTCCTGAATCTCAACGAGCAACAATCCATCCGCCAACTGGAGCGCCACTTCTGCCGAATCGGACAGTCGGCGTCGGATGTCCGGTCTGAGCACCAGGCGGTCGATCACCACCTCAATGGTGTGCTTTTTGTTTTTCTTGAGGCTGATCTCGTCGTCCAGCTCGAACATCTCGGAGTCGACACGAACCCGGGCATAGCCGGATTTTCGAAAATCGTCAAACAGCTTGGTAAATTCGCCCTTGCGGCCGCGAACAACCGGTGCCATGACAATCAGCCGGGTGCCTTCAGGATACTGCTCCAGACTGTCCAGAATTTGGTCAACCGTCTGGCGGTCGATCACCTTGCCGCAATTGGGGCAATGCGGTGTGCCGACGCGGGCGTACAGCAGTCTCAGATAGTCGTAGATCTCAGTGACCGTACCCACAGTTGAGCGTGGATTGCGGCTGGTGGTTTTCTGGTCGATCGAGATCGCTGGCGACAAGCCCTCGATATGGTCAATGTCAGGCTTTTCCATCTGACCGAGGAACTGTCGGGCATAGGAGGACAGCGACTCGACATAGCGACGCTGGCCTTCGGCGTAAATGGTGTCGAACGCCAAGGATGACTTGCCTGATCCGGACAGGCCGGTCAGCACAACCAGCTTATCGCGAGGAATCTCGATACTGATGTTTTTTAAATTATGTTCGCGCGCGCCCTGCACGCGGATCGATGAACTCATTCAATTAAACCCCATACACATTCATTTGGAATGCAAGTCATGCCCGAAAGCAAACATATGTCCGACCTTATTATAGCAATCCATTTTACCACAGTCACCCGGGCTGCGACCAGTAGACGGTTTTCGTTCACGAAAGATTTGCAAATTGGTCAATTGATCAAATTCAGTTCAAATTCGCAATTGCCACAGCCGACAAGGGCTTGCAGGATGAATCGCAACATGTTATAATTCGCTTCGCTTGATAAGTTGATCAGCTTAACCGGCCCTATGGTCAAGCGGTTAAGACGCCGCCCTCTCAAGGCGGAATCAGGAGTTCGATTCTCCTTAGGGTCACCAAAAAAGGCAGTTCCTTGCGGAACTGCCTTTTTGCTTGATCGCTGTTGTTTCAGGCTGCTTGATCAGCGGGTCTCCAGATCAACATATTTCCTGGGCTTCTGGACACATTTGTAGGCAGGACGGATGATGCGGCCGCCACTGACAATCTCTTCGATCCGGTGGGCGCTCCAGCCGGTGATTCTGGCCACCGCAAAGATCGGGGTGAACAGCTCGGGGGGCAGACCCAGCATATTATAGATGAAACCGGAGTAGAAATCGACATTGGCGCAGACGATCTTATCGGACTGCTTAATTTTGCGGAAAACCTCCGGCGCCAGCCGCTCGGTCAGGGTGTACAGTTCGTACTGGTCTTCCTTCCCGGCCTCGTAGGCCAGGGCGCGTGCATAGTCGCGCAGCAGCTTGGTCCTCGGATCCGACAGCGTGTAGACCGCATGCCCGATGCCGTAGATCAGGCCGGACTTGTCATAGGCCTTCTTCTCAAGGACATCGGTGAGGTAGCCGATAATCTGCATCTCGTCGTTCCAGTCTTTGACATTTTCCGCCAGGTCCTGCATCATGTTGAATGCCTTGGAACTGGCACCGCCGTGGCGGGGGCCCTTGAGCGAGCCGATCGCAGCGGCGATGACCGAATAGGTATCGGATCCGCTGGATGTGACGCAGTGCGTCGTGAACGATGAGTTGTTGCCGCCGCCGTGCTCCGCATGCAGCACCAGCGCCAGGTCGAGGACCCGGGCTTCGAGCTCAGTGAACTGCCCGTCCGGACGAATCATGTACAGGATGTTCTGGGCAGTGTTGTATTCCGGCTTGGGGGTGTGCAGGAACAGACTCTGCTTGTCGACATAATGGCGTTTGGCCATGTAGCCGTACGAGATCAGGGTCGGGAACCTGGCAATCAGTTGGACGCACTGCATCAGGACATTTTCAATCTCGAGGCTGTCCGGATCATTGTCATAGGAATACAGGGCCAATACAGACCTGGCGAGCTTGTTCATGATGTCCGGGCTGGGCGCCTTGAGGATCATGTCCTCGGTGAAGCCGTCCGGCAGCTGGCGATAGCTGGCCAGCAACTGGATGAACTGGTCAAGCTGGCTGTCGGTCGGCAGATCGCCGAACAGCAGCAGATACGCGGTTTCTTCAAAACCAAAACGCCGGTTTTCGTAAAATCCGCTGACCAGATCCGTGATGGCCATGCCGCGGTAAAAGAGCTGGCCCTCGATCGGTATGCGATCGCCTTCTTCCATAATGTAGGAAGAAACGTTGCCGACCTCGGTTAGTCCAACCAGAACACCTGTGCCATCGTTGTTTCTTAAACCCAGTTTGACATTGTACTTTTCGTAAAGGGTCGGATCGATGCGCGATTTGGCTTTTGAACTGGCTGCCAGTTCGGCAATTAGCTTATGACGCTCGAAATTGTCCTTCATCGGTCTTTGCCTCCTTTGCTAACCGCCATAAAATTGGCGGATGCTGAATTAATATGGTCACGCATTGCCTGGCTGGCGGTCTTGGCATCATGTGAGATGACGGCCTCCAGAATCCTGGCATGTTCAGAGATGACTTTCTCGCCCCGTCCGGGTGATGCGATGGAGATCATTCTCGCCTGACGGGTGTATTGATTGATGGACGACAGAATGTTTTGAAAAATCATGCTGCCGGAGCCTTGATAGATCTGCTCATGGAATGCGTTGTCTAAAACCTGCAGTTCCTCGATGCGGGTATGCTTTTCAGTTGCCGCTTTTTCTTTTTCCAGGACTTGTTCGAGGGCTTGAATCTGATCGGGGGTCATCTGCTCGGCTGCGCGTCCGGCAGCCAGGCTTTCAATGATCCGCCGAACCTCGTACAAGTCCATCATATCACCCTCGTCAAATCCCTGCACAACGATGCTTTTGTTCGGTGTGGCCTGAACCAGTCCTTCAAAAATCAACTGGCTGATGGCCTCTCGGACCGGGGTTCGGCTGACACCCAGATCACGTGTCAGCTGGGATTCGGTCAGCGCGGTCCCCCGCTTGTAGCGTCCAAGGATGATGTCTTCCAACAGCTGCTGGTAGACCTGAGCGCGAAGCGAACCGTGGCGTGCGGTTCTTTCCATGTTATCACCCCTCTTTTCTGGTGAAGTTGAGGAGTCCTCCTGCCAGCAGGATTTTGGCCTGACGTTCAGATACTGGCAAGTCGGTCAGGATGTCCTGTCCGGTGGTCATATCGGTCACAATCAGGGGATTGCCCTGCACCAGGCCTTCGATCTGGCGCTTGGCATCACGGACGACCAGGTTGTCCAGCATGCCGATCCTGTCATAGTCGTCAGGATCCTGGAAGGTCAAGGGCAGAATGCCGTTGTTGATCAGGTTGGCCATATGGATTCTGGCAAAGGATTTTGCCAGAACACCCTTGATGCCCAGCTGCAGCGGAGCCAGCGCCGCATGCTCGCGGCTGGAACCCTGTCCGTAGTTGGAACCGGCTACGATGAAGCCGCCGTGCTCGGCCTTGGCCCGGGCCGGGAACTCCGGATCGACAGGCGTCAGGCAGAAGTCCGCCAGATAGGGGACATTCGACCGGTAGGGCAGCAGTTTGGCATTGGACGGCATGATATGGTCGGTGGTGATGTTGTCTTCGACCTTGAGCAGGTTCTTGCCGCTGATATCGCCGGAAACCGGCTTGTTGATCGGGAACGGTTGAATATTCGGACCGCGGACAACCTCGACGCTCGAACCGTCTTCTTCCGGCAGAACCACCAGGTTGTCGTTGATCAGAAACTCGTTCGGCATGTCAATTGCCGGCGCATCGCCCAGTTCACGCGGATCGGTCAGCACACCGCTCAGGGCGCTGGCTGCGGCGACTTCCGGGCTGACCAGGTAGACGCTGGCGGTCGTAGTACCGGACCGGCCAAAAAAGTTTCTGTTGTTGGTTCTCAGCGATATCGCGTCGGTGCGGGGCGACTGGCCCATGCCGATGCAGGGTCCGCAGGCTGACTCGAGGATTCTGGCACCGGCGGCGATCATGTCCGACAGGGCGCCGGCATCCGCCAGCATATTCAGGACCTGGCGCGACCCCGGTGCAATGACCAATGACACATCAGGATTTACGGTCTTGCCCTTGAGGATGGCCGCGGCTTTGAGCATGTCCTGCAGCGATGAGTTGGTGCAGCTGCCGATGGCGACCTGGTCAATCTTGATCTTGCCGATCTCGGTCACCTTGGCCACGTTGTCCGGGCTGTGTGGACGGGCAGCCAGCGGCTCCAGCTGATCCAGGTCGATCGTCCAGGTCTCGTCGTAGACTGCGTCGCTGTCGGCGATCAATTCTTGCCAGTCAGACCCCCTGCCCTGTGCTTCAAGAAAACGCCGGGTGACATCATCGCTCGGAAATACGGATGTCGTTGCGCCGAGCTCCGCGCCCATGTTGGTGATGGTTGCGCGTTCGGGCACGGTCAGATCTTTGAGGCCTTCACCGGCATACTCGACAATTTTGCCGACGCCGCCCTTGACAGACAGTTTGCGCAGGACTTCCAAAATGATGTCCTTAGCGCTGACCCAGGGCTTCAGACGGCCCTTGAGCTCAATTTTAACCATGCTCGGCATGGTCAGGTAATAGGCGCCGCCGCCCATCGCGACAGCAACATCAAGGCCACCCGCGCCGATCGCAAGCATGCCGATGCCGCCGCAGGTCGGGGTATGGCTGTCTGATCCCAGCAGGGTTTTGCCGGGAATGCCGTAGCGCTCGATATGAACCTGGTGGCAGACGCCGTTGCCAGGCTTGGAGAAGCGAATGCCGTATTTGTTGGCAACCGTCTGGATGTACTTGTGGTCGTCTGCGTTTTCGAAGCCGGTCTGCAGAGTGTTATGGTCGATATAGGCTACAGACAATTCAGTCTTAACGCGGGGAATGCCAATGGCCTCAAATTGCAGATAGGCCATGGTGCCGGTTGAATCCTGAGTCAATGTCTGGTCGATGCGAATCGCGATCTCCTTGCCAACGGTCATTTCACCGCTGACCAAATGATCACGGATGATTTTCTGCGATAAGGTCATGCCCATGCAGGTTCCTCCTCTTTCTTCAATGTGGTTGTATACAATAGCCCTATTATTATCCTGTATTTTAACTGATCATGTCAACTGTCCAACAATTTGGCAAGTAATAAGCGACCATAAAGTACTGAACATCATCGCATATTCATGCATCATTTTGCAAGTGGTTTGTTCTTTTCCTGCATTTTGACGAATAATTAATCACCCAACCAGTAATTTACCCTCTGGATGCACAAGTTCGTGCTCTGTTTTCTTCATCAAGGCCAGACTGATCGCAAAAGCCGCGGGGCCGACCCTGCCGAGGTAAATCACCGGAATGAGAACCGCCCAGCTGAAATGCGATAGACCGGACGTGCCGGCGGAGGACAATCCCACCGTCGCAAAAGCCGATGTCGATTCAAAACACAAATCGAGAAAGCTCAGGCTGCCTGCGGCCAGCAAATCGCGTTCGAAAAACGAGAGCAGCAGCGTGGAAACCATGATCAGTGCCATGCCGAGACCGGCGATGCCAAAGGCGCGGGTAAACGTCTCACGCGGCAGCCGGTGGCGAACCAGGACAATTTCATCTTGTCCCCGGACATCCGAATAGATCGTGGCCAGGATGACGGCCAGCGTCGTCACCTTGATGCCGCCAGCTGTCGAACCGGGCGCCGCGCCGACAAACATCAGGATCAGCGTCATGAATTTGGAGCTGTCGCTGAGACTGGCCTGGTCAATTGAATTAAATCCGGCGGTCCGGGTCATGACCGACTGGTAGAAGGCAGCCAGCGGGCGTTGCCAAGTCGGCAGAGATCCCATGGCATATGCATTGCCGATATTCGAATACTCGGCGCCAAGGTACAGCGCGGTGCCGGCTAAAAGCAGAATGCCGGTCATGGCCAAAACGACCTTGGTATGGAAATTCAGGCGCTTTTGGATCCTGAAAGCCAGCAGGTCGCTCCAGACAACAAACCCCAGTCCGCCGACGATGACCAGCAAGCTGGTGGTGACCATGACGACCGGATCTTGTCCAAAGCTGGTCAGGCTGCTGTATGGGCCGGCCGCTGTATTGCCGAACAGGTCGAAGCCGGCATTGCAAAAGGCGGATATGGACTGAAAAAAGGCTTTGCCGAGCCCCTGACTCCAACCGAATTTAGGGACAAAGCGCCAGGCGAAGACACAAGCACCGATCAATTCGACTGACAAGGTCATGATGATAATCCGGCGCACCAGCCCAAGTACATCGGCAAAACCGAAGCTCGCGGTCGATTCCTGGGTAACGACCAAGGTGCGAAGACTCGTTTTGCGGCGCATGAGGCTGTAGAAAAAACTGGTGATCGTCACCAGGCCGAGGCCGCCGATCTGGATCAGCGCGAGAATGACGAATTTACCGAAGCCCGTCCAGTAGGTGGCGGTGTCCGCGACGATCAGGCCGGTCACACAGGTCGCCGATGTTGCCGTGAACAGCGCCTTGAGCAAACCGGCGGTCTGCCCGCTCTGGGTTGCGAACGGCAGCACCAGCAGCGCCGTGCCCACCAGGATCACCGCCAGGAACGACAAGGAGATCACCCGTCCGGGATTTGCATTGATCCAGCGCAGGGCTGGATTATTGGCCTTTTTCTTGACAACGATCATCGCGGTCTCTCCATTGGGGTCAATGCTTAACCATGCTTTTCCAGATTAGGTCAAAATCATCCTGGTCGCAGGCCAGCAGCATGGTGTCGCCGGCCGCCATGACCAGATCGCCCCGGGGCATTTCGACCTTTCCGTTTTCACGGGTGATCATCACCACATTGCTGTTGCCGGGGAAGTTGAAGTCCATCAAGGTCTTGCCGTTCGCGTTCGATTTTTCAGACAGCTTGAATTCGACAATGACTTTGGTGGTCTTCTCAATCGAGAAAACCACCCGCATGCCGACATAGTCGATCTCCTGCTCAATGATATCCGCCAGGATCTGTGTGCTGGAATAAATCCGGTCGATGCCCATCAGGTAAAACATATCGATATTTTTGGGGTTATTGACCCGGGCAACCGTCGTTTTAACCGCAAACTCCGTCTTGGCGATCTGGCAGCCGATCAGGTTGTTTTCGTCCTTGCCGGTTACCGCGACATAGAAATCCGCGCCCTGGCAGCCGGCATCCTCCAGCACCGCAATGCTGGTGCCGTCGCCGTTGAAAACACTGATGTCGTCAAAATCAGTAGCCAGACGCTCACAGGTGTCTTTTTCCTGCTCGACAACTGCGATCTCGTGGCGGAAGGCACGCAGCGTCTTGATCAGATAGTAGGCTAGCTTGCCGCCGCCGACCATGATAATTTTCATTGTGCACCTCCCTACTTCTGGATGCCCGCCAGCACAAGCTCATCGCCTGCCTGGACTTTCAGCCCGGGCGCGGCGAGCGTGAGCTTGCCGTTTCGCAGCACGCCGAAAATCAGCTTGCCGCTGTCGGTTGACAGATCCAAAATATCCTCACCGACCAGATCATCTTCGATCGGGACGCTGGTGTACAGAATATCAGCATTGCAGACCTTGTGGTTGATCTCACCGGTTTCGCTGGAGATCTTTCTGAGGAAAGCCTCGACAATCATCTCGGTCTGGCTGACTGTGTTGATGTTGAAGGCCTCGAAAACGCTGCGTTTGGCCGGATTGAAGATCCGGGCGACAATTTGGGGAACCTTGAAAATGGTTGACGCGATCTGAGCGACCATGATATTGATGTTATCGGTCTGCGTCACGGCACACAGGCTGTCCGCCGTTTCAATCCCGGCCTGTTTAAGAATATCGAGGTCTATCGGGACGCCGGCAATCTTGATGCAGTCAAGATGGGACACGTTCCTGATCAACTGGCTGTCCTCTTCGACGACCACAACATCATGTTCCAGTTTAATCAACTGGGTAGCCAGCGCCGTGCCAACCTTGCCGCTCCCGATAATGATAATCTGCATGTCTCTCACCTCTCGCGCTGCATTGCAGTGCTGCAAGACTATATTATATCACTGAACTTGATCCCAGGGCTCGGATTCGCATCAGGTCATGGCTGAGGATCGCTGCGGCGGATGCCGCATTCAAAGACTCAGCACGACCCGGCATCTCGATGCCGACCCGATGGGTACAGGCCGCTCTAGCCTGATCGGACAGTCCCCTTGCCTCGTTGCCGATCACCAGGGCGGTCGGCTGCTCAATCGCAGCCGGCAGCAGGTCTGATCCCGCCAGATCTGCCGCAACGAGCGCCGGGCTGGCACGGGTGCCGGACAGCCACGACAGGCAGTCCTGGATATCGGTCATGGCCAGCAACGGTATGTGGAAGCAAGACCCCATGGCCGCCCGCATGACTTTGTCATTTAATGGATAGACCGTGCCGTCTGTCACCAGAACAGCATCAAAAGCGAACGCGTCGGCTGTCCGGATCATAGTGCCCAGATTGCCGGGATCTGAAACGCCTTCGGCGATCAGGTACAATCCGCTGTTTTCGGGCGGACCGGCCGGCCTGTCCAGCAACGGGGATCGGCAGACCAGCGCGATGCCCTGGGGGGTTTTTGTGTCACAGAGTCTGGCGAACAGCGCATCCGGCAGACTGATGATTTCGGTGCCGTTCGCCAGGCTGTCCAGAACATCCGACATCTGCTCCAGCGACAAATCCGCCACCAGCGCGTAACGGACCTCGGCCCCCGACGCGATGGCATCCAAACAGAGCCGGCTCCCTTCAAGGAAGACCAGGCCGGCCTGGCGGCTGCGGCCGGTTTGGCGAAGCGCCGATATGCTTTTGTACGTCGGATTGGCGCGGCTTTCAATTCGTATCATCACAGACCCTCTAAGACTGAAGGACGGGCGCTGCCCGTCCTTCCAAGTGTTTATGATTCAAACTATGCTGCAAAGCTTAGAGCGCGCTTTTGGCCTGCTGGCAGAGCTCGCTGAAGCCTGCGGGGTCCTTGACGGCAATATCGGCAAGAACCTTGCGGTCCAGTGCGATCTGAGCACGAGACAAGCCGTTCATGAAACGGCTGTAGGACAGGCCGTTCATGCGTGCGGCAGCATTGATGCGGGTGATCCAAAGCTTTCTGAATTCACGCTTCTTGTTCTTGCGATCACGATACGCGTAGCTCAGTGACTTCATCACCTGCTGGTTGGCAACCTTGAACAGCTTGCTCTTGTGGCCGAAATAGCCCTTGGCAAGCTTCAGAACCTTTTTATGGCGCGCTTTAGTCCGAACGGACCTCTTAACTCTGGTCATATCTTAATTCCTCCTGAATCTTGGCAAATTATTGGGGGTGCGGCTTATTTATAAGGGATAAGCTGCAGAATGTTCTTCTGGTTGGCAGGAGCTGCGACCAGAGTCTTGCGCAGGTTACGCTTGCGCTTGGTGGTCTTTTTGGTCAGGATATGCTTCTTGTACGCCTGTGAGCGCATGACTTTTCCTGTACCGGAGACCTTGAATCTCTTTTTGGATGAGCTGTGTGTTTTTTGTTTCGGCATATGCGTTTCCTCCTATGCTAAAGCTGGACTATTTATTCTTGATGGGGGCCAGATACATCACCATATTGCGGCCTTCAACCCGGGGAGTGCGATCGACTTCGCCATACTCGCTGCAGGCTTCGGCAAAATTCTTCATGACCTCAAAGCCCCTGGAAGTATAAGCCATTTCCCGGCCGCGGAACCGGATGTTAACCTTGACCCGATCACCGTCTTTCAGAAATCGGCAGGCATTCTTGGTCTTGTATGACAGATCATGCGATTCGGTGGTCAGCTTGATGCCGACTTCCTTGACTTCTGTGACTTTCTGGTTCTTCTTGGCTTCACGTTCCTTCTTGGCCTGCTCAAACATGTGCTTGCCATAGTCCATGATTTTGCAGACCGGGTTGTCGGCATTGGGCGAAATCAAAACCAGGTCAAGTCCCTGGTCTTCCGCCCGCTTTCTTGCTTCCGTAATCGGAACGACACCAATCATTTCGCCGCCACTTTCAATTAAGCGCACTTTCTGGAACCTGATCTTATCGTTGATCAGATGACCACTATTCTTCTTGCCGATACCAATACACCTCCTAAAAATAAAAAAATGAGCTGATACTCGTGGCATCCGCTCATGCTGTCAACTAATAGCCGGTAACGGCCTAGGTTGAAGCGATTAACCTCTTCGCGTGTGCTTGAGGTGAGAAGCGGATGCTCCTACTTACTGTCAGAGGCATTTTATCGCCTATGGTCTTGTCTGTCAAGTTGATTTGTGATATTGTGAGGAAAAACTTTTATCCAATATATAATGCGACTGAT
The DNA here is from genome assembly GCA_963675845.1 of uncultured Saccharofermentans sp. Classification (GTDB taxonomy): domain Bacteria; phylum Bacillota; class Clostridia; order Saccharofermentanales; family UBA5734; genus UBA8949. The sequence goes on from OY776634.1 coordinate 2,691,249, forward strand.
CTCAAGGGGGACAACTATGATTTCCAATCAAATTGCTCAGAAAATGCATCAGGGTTCATGGATCCGGAAGATGTTCGAGGAAGGCGCCCGACTCAAGGCCGAACACGGTCCGGATAAGGTCTTTGACTTCAGCCTCGGTAACCCTGACCTGGAACCGCCGGCCGAGGTCATTGAAGCGATGATCCGGACAGCAAAGGATCTCACGCCTGGCCAGCACGGCTATATGAGCAACGGCGGATATCTGTCGACCCGCCAGGTTGTCGCCGACGATATCAGCAAGAAGTCCGGACTCGACGTTAAACCGGAAGCCATCTGCATGACTGTCGGCGCTGCCGGCGCCCTGAATGTCGCGGTCAAGGCAATCTGCGATCCGGGCGATGAAGTTATCGTGCTGGCGCCGTACTTTTTCGAATATGTCTCCTATGTACCCAACCATGGCGCCGTCCCTGTCATTGTAGAATGCGACCGTGAGACCCTGCTGCCCGATATTGAGGCCATCGAGAAGGCCATCACGCCTAAAACGCGGGGCATCATCATCAACTCGCCCAACAATCCGACCGGCGCCATCTATCCGGAAAGCAATCTTAAAGCCCTCAATGATATGCTGCTCAGGCAGGACCACTGCATCTATGTCCTGTCAGATGAGCCTTATAACCAACTGGTCTATGACGAGAACACGACGGTTCCAGACACCATGGCAACCATCAAGAACGCCCTGGTCTGCACCAGCTGGAGCAAATCAATGTCGCTGGCCGGCGACCGCATCGGCTACCTGGCGATCAGCCCGAACTGCGAAGATTATGACAACCTGACAGTTGCGGCGCCCTATTGCAATCGGACATTGGGATTTGTCAATGCGCCGGCATTCTTCCAGCACGTCATCGAGCAGTCGATTGATGCCAAAGTCGACTTGGAGCAATACAAGATCCGCCGCGACAAGCTGACTGATATCCTGATTGATTCTGGTTTTGATATTATCCGTCCGGAAGGCGGCCTGTATCTCTTCCCCAAGACACCCATCGAAGATGACGTCGAATTCTGCAACGCCGCCCGCGAGCACATGCTGATCCTGGTTCCCGGCAAGGGCTTTGGCTTCCCCGGATTTGCCAGACTCTGCTTCGCGACCAACCGTCAGACGATCGACGGCTCGGTCCAGGCATTCAAAGCGCTGGGCAAGCAGTTTGGCATGATCTAGACCTCAGGCGTGACAAAAACGAGGGCAGTCCCCTCATCCAGACGAATAACAACCGGACTTGCGGTTACTTTGTTGCTGATGCCCAGTGAATCACCGGGCATCAGCTTTTTGTTATGCAAAGGATATTGAAGACCCGAGTCATAACTCAGGCCGGCTGCGGGGGATCCGATCGCGAGAACTGACAGCGCCAGCGGATGATCTGAACAGACATCCAAATCAAGTCGGAGTGTCTGACCGCTGCTCAGGGTATAGATCCAGCTTTGGCCGTCCGTCAGCGCAAATCGCCAGCCGGATCGGGCCAGTTCGGCTGCGATCAGCTGGTTGGCCAGGACATGGTCCGGACGACTGCCCAGCGCGGCCAACAGGACAGTTTCGTGATCCGCTTTGGGCTCGGGCAGGGACCCGAGCACGTAATCGATGGCCAGCTGCGAATCGGTTTTGTCCTTGACCGTCGGGAAGGACCGGATCGGCACTTGGTTGTCCCGGAGCCAGGACATGGCCGCCTGATCAATTGAATCAAAGTCTCCCATCGCCACTTCTGGCAAAACATTCAAGCGCTGCAAATGGCGCGAACCGCCGTCCACGCTGATAATCCTGTCGGCTTCAGACAGGATTTTTCGAGCAGCCGGGTCATTGTCCAGGCTGCCGGATAAAACTATGACACAAAGCATGCCCTTAAGGTCTCCACTGCCTGAACCGGATCCGGCTGGCCAAAGACAGCGTTGCCGACCACGATCAGGTCTGCGCCGGCCTGATAGAGCCTGGCAATATTGTCGGGATTGACGCCGCCGTCAATTTGAATCAGCACATCATTGTCCAGTTGATCGACCACTTGTCTCAGCCGCGAAATCTTGTCGGTCATCGTGTCAATATACTGCTGTCCGCCAAACCCGGGATTGACCGTCATCAGCAGTACGAAGTCCGCATACGGCAGCGCTTCCTCAACCGCAGCCAGCGGCGTGCCCGGATTGATCACGACACCGGCCTTCAGACCAAGATCCCTGATTTGCTGCAGGCCCCTGAGCAGGTGCGGACAGGCCTCCTGGTGGATCGAGATCATATCTGCGCCGCTGTTGGCAAAATGCTCAATCCAGTCCAACGGATTTTCAATCATCAGGTGAACATCGAAAACCAATTGGCTGCGCCGTCTGAGATCGGCGATCACCATCGGCCCAATGGTCATATTGGGGACAAAATGGCCATCCATGATGTCCAGGTGGATCACGTCGACATGATCCTCAACTTTCTCAATGGCCTCCCCGAGCGCCGCAAAGTCAGCGGACAGTATTGACGGGCACAGGATCGGTTTTCCATCGGTTCGGCTGTAATTCTTGATCATGAGCATCCTCCTAGGGTCAGTCTGCTTCAAAATGCTATTTTGACCGGATTGTTTTGCCGGTATAAGGATCGAAGCTGTCCAGCTGTTTTCTAAAGGTACGGTACCGTTCCAGCCGGCCTTCCGGGATCGGACTGTCCGGCACGGCGCATCCCAGTTCACCGAGGTGCCGGCAGCCGGTAAACCGGCAGTTTGGTGAAACCGACTGAATTTCAGGGTAGCCTGTTTCCAGCTGATCGCCGTCAATGCCTAGGTCCTTGAGTTCCAGCTGGCTGAACCCCGGCGTGTCGGCGAGGAATCCGCCATCGATTGAAAACAACTCGACATGGCGGGTGGTATGGCGGCCTCGGCCCAGCTTGGCGCTCAGGTCGCCGGACGGCATCATTTCCGCATCGAACAGCCGGTTCAGCAAGGTCGACTTGCCGACACCGGACTGTCCCGCGAAAGAGACCATCCGGCCGGCTATCCACTGCCTGAGGACCACCAGGCTTTCGGTATCGTGAGGGGCTGTCTCCAGCAGCCTGCATCCGGTCTGCCGGTAATCGTCGAGCACCGCCGATGCATCCGCCGCCAAATCGGTCTTGGTCAGGATAATCAACGGCTCAATGCCATTGACCAGACAAACCGTGATCAGCTTGTCAGCCAGAAACAGGTCGGGTTCGGGATCGGCAGCCGACAAGGTGATGACCAGGGCGTCCAGGTTGGCAACCGGCGGGCGAACAAGATACGTCTTTCTCGGCTCGATATGCTCGATCCGCCAGGGTATATCCTGATCGCCGCTGGGCACGCATCTGACGATATCGCCGACCGTCGGCTTCAAGCCGTCCTTGCGGAAGATCCCTCTGACACTCGCGCCTTCGGTCTTCCCATCGTTGTAGCGAACCTGGTATTGTCCGCCGACGCCTTTGACAATTCTGCCGGTCTTCTCCATTGAACGGGTCAGACCCGGCCGGTTGGCATCAGGCCAAGCGATTCGGCATCATCGGGTTTGCCGGTGTGCTTGGTGGTTGCCGTTGTTGTCGGCGCCAATGTTTCACTGGGCGTCGGAGCGGTTGTCGGACCCGTGGTCGGCGTTGCCGTCGGTTCGGTCGGCTCAGGTGTCGGGGTCACTTCCGGGGTCGGTGTCGGCTCCGGTGTCGGCTCCGGCGTCGGGGTCGGGTTCAGGTAGTAGAACAGGTCGTCTTGCGTGCCAATTACCAGGTTGACAATGGTCTGGTACTTGACTTTTTCTCCCGGCGCGATGCTTTGGGCAAGGACCACGGCAACTTCATCGTCCAGATCGATTGGCTCGCCGGTTTCCGGGTCGACATGTACATTGGTGATCGAGCCGATGTTGAGGTGAAGCTCTTCCGAGAACAAGGTTCTGACTTCCGACAGGCGCATGCCTGACAGGTCCTCCATCACGGATGTTGTTCCGCCGGCGCAAACGACCAGCGTAATGACATCGCCGTAGTAAACCTCAGAGCCCATTTCCGGCACTGACTTGATCACCGTACCTTCCTTGAAGTCATCCGAAGGCTCGAGGCTCTTCTCAACATGGTAGCCGAGGTTTTCCAGTTCGGCCTTGGCCTTTTCATAGGACATACCGCTGTAGTTGTCGAGGATATTGGTTGTCTGGCCCTGGCTGACGGTCAGGGTAATCGTCGATGTGATATTGATTGTCACGTTGTCTTCCGGATCCTGCTTGATGATCAGGCCCTGGGCGACATCCGATGCCTCATAGACCAGCCTGTAGCTGATATTGGCGTCATCCAGGATATTGGTCACCGTATCGAGCTCCTGCCCGATGTAGTTTCCGACCAGGAAGTCCTCAGCGGTTTCGGTCGGCAGGCTGTCGGATATTTTCTGGTAGGCCCAGGTGCCGATGGAAACCAGGAAGACGATGGACATCAGGACGATCGCGAAAACGATGGCGACATCGCGTCGACGCGACCTGCGGCGAGCGTTGACCGTGGTCTCAATTTCCCGGATCTTGCCGTAATTGGGCTCCGGGCGCTTCAGGCCTATGGCCGATGTTGCGGTCTCTCGGTCGTCCGTGCTGTTGACGATGCCATAGACGCCGTTAGGGTCGATCATGAAGGCGTCCAGCTCATCGACCAGCTCACGGATATTCTGGTAGCGGTTGTCCTGGGACTTCTGGATGCACTTGAGAATAATGCTGTCCAGACCGGCCGGTACAGCCGGGTTGACGGTTGACGGCATTTGAGGTGTTTCCTGGAGATGCTTGATCGCGATCGCCACCGGCGTCTCACCGTCAAATGGAACCTGGCCGGTCACCATCTCGTACAGCATGATGCCCAGCGAATAGATATCCGATTTTTCGCCGACGAGACTGCCACGAGCTTGTTCGGGCGAGAAATAGTGGACAGATCCCAGCGTCATGCCGGATGTCAGGGTGATGGTGTTGGTGCTGATCGCCCGGGCGATGCCGAAATCGGTCACCTTGGCGACCCGGTCCTGGGTGATCAGAATGTTATGCGGCTTGATGTCGCGATGCACCACGCCCCTTTTATGGGCGTGTTCCAGCGCCAGACCGATCTGGATGGCCAGCGGTACGGCAACAGCCGCATCCAGCGGGCCCTGTTTCAAAATCAGGTCTTTGAGCGTCAAACCGTCGACCAGTTCCTGCACAATATAACGCAGGTCATTGTCCTGGCCGTAGTCAAGCACCCTGACAATATTGGGATGGTCGAGACTGGAAGCCGCACGGGCTTCCGTATCGAAGCGCTTGATAAACTCCTCGTCCTGTCCGAGATCGGATTTCATCACCTTGATGGCGACGGACTGACCGCTTTGCTGGTCAGTCGCCAGATAGACATGAGCCATGCCGCCCTGCCCGATCAGTCTCACGATGCTGTAGCGCCCTTGAATCAGGGTTCCAGCAGCCAATTGCTGCCTGTTTGAATTCATTTCAAATCCTCCAGCTAAGCTTTCCGCTATTCTATCGTCGCGGAAAGTACTGTAATATTGTCCTCGCCGCCGGCATCCAGTGCCAGGCGGATCAAGGCATCGGCCATGTGGTCCGGGTTATTTTCTGTTATCATCGTTTTCTTGATGCTGTCTTCTGAAACAAAGCCGTGCAAGCCATCGCTGCACAACAGGATTTTGTCGCCGGATACGATCTCATGGGTTGAGATATCGGGCTGCAGGTATTCCGGTACGCCCAGTGCCCGGGTCAGGATATTGCGCCGGGGATGGCCGATCGATTCAGCCGGATCCAGCGATCCGGCATCGACCATCTCCTGAACCAGGGTGTGGTCAACAGTCAGCTGGATCAGTTCGCCGTCATGGAGCAGATATGCCCGGCAGTCTCCGATGTGGGCCAGTACAAGGATACCGGGCTGGATTACGGCAATGGTCAGAGTTGTTCCCATGCCATGGTTGTCGTCGTCTTCCAGCGAACCCAGGTAAACCTTGACATTGGCCTTCTCCGTCACATCCTTAAGCCGCCCAGGCAAGTCTTCAGGCAAGACGTCCTGCCTGGCCAGTTCGTCCAGCTGTTCACGGACATAGTCAGTCGCGATCTTGCTGGCCAGTTCGCCATGGCTGTGACCGCCCATGCCATCAGCCAGGATCAGGGCGCACTGAAACGCGCCTTGATTTCCGATCAGGGCATAGCTGTCCTCGTTATTGGCACGGACCAGTCCGACATGGGTGGCCGCGCCGGTAATCAGGGGTTCCGGCATGTTTCGATGCTTCTCCTTAACTGGCCGCAAGCGGCCATGATATCCGAGCCCAGTTCCCTTCTCACAGTTGCGTTGATGCCGGCTCGGGTCAGGACATTCTGAAACTCGCGCACAGCTTTCTGGCCGCTCTGCGAAAAATCTGCGCCAGAAAATTCATTGGCCGGGATCAAGTTGACATGGCAGAGCATGCCCTTAAGCCGGTTGGCCAGTTCAGCGGCGTGCTCAGGTTTGTCATTGACACCGCTGAACAGAGAGTATTCAAACGAAATGCGCCGGCCAGTGATTCTTGTATGCCGCTTGCAGGCTTCCAGAACATCAGTCATGCTGTATCGGCGGGCGACTGGCATGAGCTGGCGCCTGATCCCGTCGTTGGGGGCATGCAGCGAAATCGACAATGTCACCGGCAGGCTTTCATCTGTGAATTTTAGCATCTCAGGGACAAGACCGCAAGTTGACACGGATATATGGCGCATGCTGATGGCCAGTCCCTCGGGGTCGTTGGCCCGTTTCAGGAACCGGACCAGGTTGTCATAATTGTCCAGCGGCTCGCCAATCCCCATGATTACGACGTGTCCGATCCGGTCGCCCGAGTCCCGGGCGATCATCGCAACCTGGGCCAGCATCTCGCCGTGGCTGAGGCTGCGGCCGAAACCTAAGCCGGTTGAGGCGCAGAATGTACAGCCCATCTTGCAGCCCGCCTGCGATGAAATGCAGACGGATCGCCCGTGCTTGTATGTCATCAGGACACTTTCGATGATATTGCCGTCTGACAGCTTGAAAATGTATTTGCTCGTCCCGTCAATTTGGGAGACCATCTTTTGTTCGAGGGACAGGCAGGCCACCGTGAAGTCCTCGTCGATCAAGGCACGCAGGTCTTTCGGCAGATTGACCATGTCGTCGGTACTGCCCGCGCCCCGGACCAGCCAGGTGTGGATCTGACCGGCACGGTAGGCCGGCAGGCCACGGTCTTTGACCCAATCCTGCCAGTCTGACAGGGTCATATCATAAAACAATTTCATGTGTAGTCCTTTCTGTGCAGCCGGGCAATGAAAAAGCCATCCAGTCCGTGCCGGCTGGGCAGCAGCTGTACCCAGCCTTGCTGCGCGCTGGCTGCGATGTCCTCGAAGTCGAGCAGGGCCTGCGGCAAATGCGGCCGGATATCCGTCATGGAAAAATCCGAAGACCGTTCGAGCAGCAATTTCACCTGATCGATATTCTCACGAGGGTTGATGGTGCAGGTGCTGTAGAGCAATGTGCCACCCGGCTTGACCAGACTGGCTGCGTGATCCAGGATTGCCTGCTGCAACGGGTAAAGGCCGATCATCCGCTCATGTGTCATGTTCAGGCGGATCTCCGGTTTCCGGCCCAAAAGTCCCAGGCCGCTGCACGGGACGTCAGCGACAACCAGATCTGCCTGGCCCTTGAGCGCCGGATCAAATCCCGCCCCGGTCGCATCGCCGACCGCGCAGACGATGCTGCCAAGGCCTAACCGTCGGGCATTGTCCTCGACGAGGCTGAGTCGTTCGGCATGGCTGTCAAACGCTAAGATTCTGGCCTGGTCGCCGACCATTTCCGCCAAGTGGCAGGTTTTGCCGCCGGGGGCGGCGCACAGGTCGATGATCAGGCTGTCCGGCTTAGGACTTGCAACATGCGAAGCCAGCATCGCCGCTTCATTTTGCACCATCATGTCCCCCCGCTGCCAGGCCGCAAGCTGCACAACCGGGGTTCCTCCCAAATGCAGGATCAGCGCTTCAGGCATGTAACGACCAGCCGACGCCTCGACCGTGTCGGATGACAGTTCGGCCAGCAGCTTGTCCGGATGTGCCCTGAGTCGGTTGACACGGACCGTCACCGGTACATCGTCATCCAGAAAGCTTAGCGCGATTCGAGCAGCTTCTTCGGAACCATACCACTTCTTCAGATAACCGTATAGTTCTGGTGGCAGGCTATAAAAGACTGGTGGCTTGTTTGCCGGCAGTTCCAGTGATTCCTGGCTCAGGCTGCGCAGGACCGCGTTGACGAATCCGGCTGAGCCGGGGTTGGTCAAAACCTTGGCCAGCTTAACCGACTCGTCGATTGCCGAGCGCGCCGGGACACTGCGCGACCAAGCCAGCTGCCAGACACCCATGCGAAGAATGGTCCGGATCCAGGGATCCAGGCTGTCCAGCGGTTTGCGGCTGGATTTTGCAAGCAGGAAGTCTATCGAAAAAACACGACTGATCGTGCCGTATATCAGAGCTGAGGCAAAAGCCCTGTCGATGGGCTTGAAGCCGGCCTGGGACAACTGCCGGATTGAGCTCAGGTTGGCAAAGGCACCCTCTTCGAAAACCGAATGGAGGATACGGACAGCCGCCAGGCGTACCGGATCGGCAGTTGGCCGCCTAGCGCCGGCCACTGCGTCCTCGGGCCAGCAGGATCAAGCGAAGCAAGCTGGCAAAAGCAACCAGAGCAGACGCGATATAGGTCATGGCGGCAGCTCGAAGCACCTTTTTGGCGCCGGTCAGCTCTTCAGCGTTGAGCATATCCTCGGATTCCAGAATTCGGATCGCCCGGCGGCTGGCATCAAATTCGACAGGCAGCGTGACCAGGTAAAACAGGACGGCGCCCGTGAACAGGACGATGCCGGCGGCCGTCAGAAAAGACAGGTTGGCCAATAGACCGAAGATGGCCAAATATGGGCCAATTGAGGATCCGATTCTCGCGACCGGCACCAGATAGCCCCGGGCTGTGTTCGGCCAGAAAGCGTCCTCATGCTGGATGGCGTGGCCGGCCTCGTGTGCTGCAACACCGACCGCCGCGATCGACTGACTGCTGTAAGTGGATTCAGACAGACGCAGGATTCTGGATTTGGGGTCATAATGGTCTGTCAGCTGTCCCGGCGTGCGTTCAATCGCGACGTTCATCAAGCCGCTGCGGTCCAGGATGTGGCGGGCTGCCCGCTGCCCGGTATAGCCCGACCGGGATGTTACCTGGCTGTAACGGGCGAAGGCACGCCGGACGCCGGCAGAAGCCAGAAGGCTCAGCAGCAAGGCCGGGATAACCAGCCAGAAATACCAGCTGTCAAACAGCGGGTAATAAAGGCCCGTCGAATACATTAAGATATAGGGTATCATCGGGCATCACCCTTTCCCATTGTCTGTCCGAAGCGGTAATTGTGCGCGCAGTCGCGGCAATGCAGGCGCTTGCCGGATTCGCTCTGGATTTCCAGCAGGTCAATGACACCCTCGCCGCAAACCACGCTGATCGCCTCGTTCCCGCAAACGCAAATGGTTCCGGGATCGAGACCGCGGCCGGCCGATATCACGTCCGGATCACGGCAGACGCGGGCTGTATGGACCTTGATCCGTTTGCCGTCACACCAGGTGAACGCTCCGGGCCATGGATAGACGCCCCGAATCAGATTATGGACGTCCGCCGATGGCAGTCTCCAGTCAATTTCGCCGGTTGCCTTTTGAATCAGGCCGACGGTTGTCGCTGAGGTCTCGTCCTGAGCGACCGGCTGAATATCGCCGGCCAGATAGCCGTCTATGGCCGCCGGCAAAAGCCGGGCGCCCATCTCGGACAGCTGCTCGCTCAGTTGTCCGGCATTCATGTCTTCGGGGATTGTCATGCTGCTCTGGACCAGGATATCACCGGTGTCCATGCCCTCGTCCATCATCATGATGGTGACGCCGGTTTTGGTTTCACCGTTGATCAGGCACCACTGAATGGGCGCTGCGCCCCGATAGGCCGGGAGCAGCGAAGCATGGACATTCAGGCAGCCCCTTTTCGGAACAGCCAGAATATTAGCCGGCAAAATCCGTCCGTAGGCAGCCGTGACGATCAAGTCCGGGTTCATTGCCCGCACCGCGTCTTCAAAATCCTGCGTCCTCACCTTCTCAGGCTGCAAAACCGGGATGGCGTTTTCGAGCGCCAGCACTTTGACCGGTGGCGGCACAAGCTTCATCTTGCGGCCCTTCGGGCGATCCGGCTGGCAAACCACACCGGTGACAGGATACCCTTCGTCCAGCAGGTTTTGAAGAACCGGCACGGCGAATTCCGGTGTTCCCATGAAGACAATGTTCGGCTTCATTGCGAAATAAGTTCCCCCTTGACCTTGTCAATAAACAAAACACCTTCCAGATGATCAAATTCGTGGCTGATCGCCACAGCAAGAAAACCCTCAGCTTCAAGTGTAAACGGATTGCCGTCGCGATCCATCGCCTCCAGAACCAGATTTTCCGGCCGTTCAACATCGCCCCACATGCCGGGGACTGACAGGCAGCCTTCCTGGCCGGTTTGTGATCCGGACGTCCCGGAGATTCTGGGATTGATCGCGACAATCGGGTCGCTGCCGTCCTGGATATCGACAACGAACAATCGGCGCAGGACACCGACCTGCGGCGCCGCCAGGCCAACCCCGCGGTTTTCATACATGGTGTCAAACATATCATCGATCAGCTGATCAATGCGGTCATTGATTTTTTCGATTTCGCGACTGCGCTTGCGAAGCACATCGTCGCCTTCCTTGATAATTTGGCGCAAAGCCATTGCTGTTCAATCCTTTCTATGCTTATCTAAGCAGACTAGTCAATAACGATGATATTATAACAGATCAAATTGAAATGATCTGTAAAACTTGTGACTTGCAGATCAACGATTTGGTACAATGGCATCAACTGATCTGCCCAATCGCTGCAGCAAAGACTGAAAGGACATCACTGTGAGCCGTCCAAGTTTGAGCAAAATCCAGACATCTGACGACCTGTTCGCGTACCTCAGCTGGTCCCGCATCAGCTTCATCGCTGCCATTCTGCTGGGGTACTTGTGCCTGACGCCGCTGGCCATTCTGGCATACCGACATTTCCTGCCGGCTGGCGATGCCTTTTCCGAGATGCTGAAAACCCTCTCGATTATCACGTTCTGGCGCGTTTTTCTGGTGCAGGTCGGCATTCTCGGCCTGATCGTCTTCACAACCGCATTCATCAAGTATTGCCGGCAAAGCAACGAACAGCATCGGATCAGTCGCGGCTTTGTCAGCCACGCCTTGCTGCTGGCTTTGTTTGTCCTGCTGCTCTGGAGCCTGGTGTCAGCCCTATTATCCGATAACCTACATCTGTCAATGCAGGGATCTGTCTACCGGCGCGAGGGTTGGCTGACCTACCTCTTCTACGCCGGCATCTTCTGTCTGGGCTATCTGCTGCGAGAGCCAAAACACCAGCAGGCTGTCCTGGATATCCTGATCGGATCCGGCCTGGTGCTGGTTCTCCTGGACTTGATAAGCAGTGATTCAATTTACACGTTCTGGGGGCTGGAGCCGCGCAAGCTGGTTTTTTTCAACATCAACCACGCCGGCTATTTCCTGTGCCTGATCATCCTGCTGTCCGCCGGCCGCTTTGTTCAGACTGAGCGCCTGGCGTTAAAATTTATTCGCTATATCGCATTTATCGCACTAAGTGCCGCGCTGATTCTGAATACGTCACTGGGGCCCTATTTGGCAGTCTGCTTTGGCCTGCTGCTGTTTTTGGCGCTGCTGGTATCCGGATACAAGGACCGTTGGAAATCAATCAGCCTGCTGCTGGTTGGGTTTATCGTCTTATCGGTTGTCATCAACCTCTTTTTGCCCCGGTTGGGTCTGGATTTGAGGATGTTATCAGGCGACCTGATGAATATTTTTCAGAACAACGAGTTGGCGGCCGCCGCCGGGTCGAAGCGCTGGCTGCTCTGGACCTGCGCGCTGGCATTCATAATCGAAAAGCCGATCTTCGGCTTTGGCCCGGACAATCTGGGTGATCGCTATGGCCTGTCAGGGATTGACATCGACCGCCCGCACAACGAGCCGCTGCAGATCGCATCCAGCCTCGGACTGCCCGCCCTCATCCTGTACCTTGGCGCACTGGGCTATCTGGCCTTCAGGGTCATTCGGCATATCCGAACGCAAAACCTTTTGACCCTCGTTCTCTTCATCTCGGCCGCGGGCTATTTTGTCTCGTCGCTGTTTGGCAATTCCATGTTCTATACAACCCCGTTTTTCATGCTGGTCCTCGGCATGCTGTCTGGTCAGGTGCTGCGACAAAGTCGCTAAAGCATCTGGTAGGGATCAAGATCCAGGGAAAACGCGACCTTGCCGAAATGCATATGGTCTGTCACCGGCGTTAAAAAGGCGGTCAGTAGCGCCTGCCCCGGCCCCTTGACAATCAGGCGCCATCGATAGCGGTCCTTGATCCGGTAGAGGGGCGCCCGGGCGGGGTCCATAATCTCAAGGGTTTCAAAGCTTTGTTCATCGGATTGCCTGAGACTGAGCGCCGAATGGAGCTCGCGGCATTTGTCGCGGGCCTCAGCTTCCATTGCAGCCGAGAAGGTCATGCTGGCTATACTGCCGAACGGCGGATACTTCATGGCCTTTCGAAAAGCAATTTCCTGCTGGAAAAATCCGGGGTAATCCTGGGCAGCAGCATGCAAAATCGCATAGTCGTCAACATTATAGGCTTGAATAATGACCTTGCCGGGCTGGCTGCCCCGGCCGGCCCGGCCGGCTGCCTGGGTGATCAGCTGGAACGCGCGTTCGGATGCCCTGAAATCCGAAACGCCCAGCATCAGGTCAGCTGACAGAATCGCTGAAACGGTGACATTGTGAAAATCGTGGCCCTTGGCGATCATCTGGGTGCCGATCAGGGCATCGGCCTTGCCTTGTTCAAATTGCGCCAGCAGCTTGGCATGCGCATTTCTGCCGACGGTTGTGTCCTGGTCCATGCGCAGCGCCGTACGAGGCGCAAACTGCTTGTTGAACAGTTCTTCCACCTGCTGGGTTCCTGCACCGAAGCGGCCGATCATGGCGGAGCTGCAAACCGGACAGTGCTTGGGCTGACGGCTGATTCTGCCGCAATAGTGGCAGACCAGGTGATTGCTGTCCGAACCATGCTGGCCGTTCGCATGCGGGTTGATATGACTGGTCAGCGATACCGAGCAGGAATGGCATTTGACGACATGCCCGCAGTCACGGCAGAGGATGAAGCCGGCATAGCCCCGGCGGTTGATCAGGATCATCGCCTGGTGGCCCTGCTCGAAGGCTTCGCGCATGGCCTGATCCAGCGCCCGACTGAAAATGCTGCGGTTGCCGCTGCCCAGTTCACGCCGCATATCGATGATCTGGGTCTTTGGCAGTTTCGCCGAACCGATCCGCTCGCCAAGTTTCAGGAGAATCGCATGCCCGCTCTGGGCGCGATGGTAGCTTTCAACGGATGGCGTTGCCGATCCCAGAACCAGAACCGACCCGTTCTCCTGGGCCAGCATGCGGGCGATATCCCGGGCGTGGTATCGTGGGTGGGTTTCCGACTTGTAGGTGGTCTCCTGCTCCTCATCAATGACAACCAGGCCGATGTTGTCCAGCGGGGCGAAGATGGCCGAGCGGGCACCGACAACGACACGAACCTCCTGGCGCAGGATGCGCTGCCACTGTTCATAGCGTTCAGCCGGCGTCAGGCGGCTGTGCAGCACCGCGACCGCGGTACCGAACCTTGACCGTATTCTGCTGATCATCTGCGGCGTCAGGGCAATCTCCGGCACCAGGATTACGACACCGCGGCCTTGATCGGCGGCGATCTGCGCGCATTGGAGGTAGACTTCAGTCTTGCCGCTCCCGGTAATGCCGAACAACAGGTGCTCATGGCAGCCCGAGCTTTGTTCGTTGCTGATTCTCAAGGCATCGGCGATCCGGCTGATCGCAACAGCCTGATCCGGCGTCGGCGCGAAGGGGGACACCGGTGTGAAATCATGTTCATCAGCCAGTTCACGGCGCATCTCCTGGGTATCGACACGGATCAGACCCTTCTTCTCCAGGGTGGTCAAAACCGCCCGGCTGACATGACAGGCATGCATGATCTCGACCAGCGGGGCACTGCCGTTTTCCAGTAGCAGCTCAACCACCCGGACATGGTTGATGCGGGTTAATTCTCCGTCAGCCAGTTGCCGGGCGGCGTCTTCAGGGTCGATCAGGAAGGCAACCCGAACCGTCTTGTCTTTCACTCGGGCCACGGCAGCCGGCACCATGCATTTCAGGGCGTCCCCGAAAGAGCAGAGGTACCGGGACCGCATCTGGGCAGCCAGATCCAGTTGGCGCGGCAGCAGAACAGGCCGGGGCGCCAGCAATTCGCTGACCGGCTTGAGCTGAACTTCCATGTCGGTTTCAGCCATGAGCGATGTGACATAGCCTTCCGCGCTGCGATTGCCCTTGCCAAAAGGCACCTGAACCCAGCTGCCCACCTCAACCAGGCCGGACAGCCGGTCGGGGATGGCATAGGTGTATTCACGATCAAAAGCCCGGGTGGCCTCCCTCAGCACGATTCGGCAATACATGGTTTGGTGTCCTTTCAATTCTGGTGCTGGCTGTCTAGCCCATCAGTTCGAACAGGTCAATCTGAGAGGTTGCCGGCAAACCTTCGAGGCATCCCGCTTCAGTCAGAATCTCAACGGCCGACTGGCCGATGCCGGCTCTTCTCATCAGTTCGTCTCTGGATTTGAACGGCCCGTCAGCCCGAGCCCGGACAATGCTCTCCGATATGGCTGTGCTGATCGACGGAATCGCGTTCAAGGGCGGTCGAATCAGACCTTTTTCGATCTGGACAAACGCTGTGGCCTGGGATTCATAGAGGTCGATCGGTACAAAGTCGATCCCGCGCAGCTGCATTTCTTCAACGATCTCGAGAATATAGTACATTTTCTGCTCACGGTCAGTGGACTCGCGAAAGACCTTTCGGCGCTGCTCGCGGCTAAATCGGATCTTGTCAGGCGGCTGGCACATGATCCGGCTGTCGAACTCATCTGCGCGAACCGTGAAATAGGCACAATAATACGCTTCAGGGTGGTAAACCTTGAACCAGGCGATCCGCAAAGACGAGATGGTATAGGCAGCTGCATGCGCTTTGGGGAACATATAACGGATCTTTTTACAGGATTCAATATACCAGTCCGGCACATTGTTGTCGCGCATCAGCTGTTCATGTTCTTCCGACAATCCCCGGCCCTTCCGGACCTTCTCCATAATATCAAAGGCGGCTTTGGGTGGCAGATTTTTGTGGATCAGCCAGGTCATGATTGAGTCGCGGCAACCGATGACTTCATCAATGGTGCAGATGTTCTGGCGGATCAGTTCCTGGGCATTGCCTTTCCAGACATCCGTACCATGCGACAGGCCCATCAGCTGGACCAGGTCAAAGAACCGGCTGGGCCGGGTTTCCCGGATCATGTCCCGAGCCATGAAGGTCCCCATCTCCGGCAAACCCAGCGTCGCGGCGCCGGACGTCGCCGTCCCGTCCGGAATGCCCAGCGCTTCGGTCGACTGGAACAGCGACATGACCTTGGCGTCCGGGATCGGGATGGTTCTGACATCGACACCGGTCAGGTCGCCAAGCATCTTCAGCATGGTCGGGTCGTCATGGCCGAGAATATCAAGCTTGAGGATGGTGTCATGCATCGCGTTGAAGTCGAAATGGGTCGTGATCGTGCCGGTTGTTTTTTTGTCAGCCGGGTGTTGAATCGGGGTAAAATCGAAAATCTCCCGTTCCTTGGGTACGACAACAATCCCGCCGGGATGCTGGCCGGTTGTTCGTTTGACGCCAATCAGACCGTTGGACAAGCGGCTGATCTCGGCCTGCGTCGCATACTTCTCCTGTTCTTTGAAGTAATTGCTGACAATGGCCATGGCATTCTTTTCGGCATAGCCGCCGATCGTACCGGCTCGGAAGGTATGGCTCGAGCCGAACATCTCTTCGATGAAACGATGGGCCCTGGCCTGGTATTCACCGGAAAAATTCAGGTCAATATCCGGCTGTTTGTCGCCGTTGAACCCTAAAAAGGTCTCAAAAGGAATATCCTGCCCTTCCCTCAGCAGGCCGGCTCCACATTCCGGACAGGCCTTGTCCGGGAGGTCATAACCGGATCCATACTCGCCGGTGTCAACGAATTCACTGTAGTGGCAGCCTGGGCAAACGTAGTGCGGCGGCAGCGGGTTGACCTCCGAGATGCCGCATAGCGTGGCAACCAGAGACGACCCGACGGATCCCCTTGAGCCGACAATGTATCCGTCGTCATTGGACTTCTTGACCAGCTTCTCGGCAATGTAGTACATGATCGCGAAGCCGTTATCGATAATCGAGCTCAACTCGCGTTCCACACGGCTTTTGACCAGTTCCGGCACCACGCCGTCCCGCCCGTAGATCGATAGCGCTGTGTCCCAGGTCGATTGGCGAACATCCTCGGCAGCCGATGCAATGATCGGCGGAAACGAGCCGTCCGGAAAGGGCAGCATGTCATCTTGGATCTGGTCGGCAATCCGGTTCGGGTTGGAAATGACGACTTTCCGGGCCGTTTGCTCGCCTAAAAAAGCAAATTCATCCAGCATCTCGCCGGTCGTTCGGTAGTAAAGCTCCGCCTGGTCCTCGGCGTCCGAAAAGCCCATGTCAGCCTGGAGAATTTTTCTGTACTCGCCATGACGCTTCTCGATGAAGTGGACATCACCGGTCGCGCAGACCGGTTTTTTCAATTGTTCCCCGAGTTGGACAACCAAGCGGTTCAAGTTTTTAAGGTCTTCCTCGGTTGATATACCCAAATCCGGATTCCTGAGATAGAACCGATTGTTGCAAAGCGGCTGGATCTCCAGGTAGTCATAGAACCTGGACAGACGGACCAGGGATTTGTCCCAGAGCGACTTGCGGGCAGCCTCAAACTGATTGCCGCTTTGCAGATAGATCTCACGAATCGCCTGGAAGACTTCTCCCCGCTCACAGGCGCTGCCGACGATCAGACCGGACCTGAAATACTGTAATAGGCTTTTCGGAATTCTCGGCCGCATATGAAAATAACGGATATGAGAATCTGAAACCAGGCGGTACAGGTTGTAGAGGCCCAGATCGTCTTTGGCCAGCAAAACGACATGATAGACCGTCTGCTTGTGCGCCAGGATCTGTTCGTCTCCCATCTTGCCGACCAACTGGTTGAGTTCAGCCAGGGTCCCGGCTTTGCTGGCCTGATAAAGGTTAGCGAAAACCCGGCCGCAGGCCTCGGCGTCCGCATCAGCCCGGTGATGGCGGTCCAGCTCGATCCCCAGATGCGCGCAGACTGTCTTGAGCTTATGGTTGTCGATATCCTTGATCAATGCCCGGGACAGCGCCAGCGTATCCACTGCGGGCGGATTGAATTTCAGTCTCGGGTCGTTGACTTGCCGGGTCCTGAAGCCCTCATATCTCAAAAAAGCAATGTCAAAAAAGGCATTGTGGGCGACAACCGGCCGGCTGCCGACAAACTTAATGAGCTGTTCCAACACCGAAAAGGCATCCGGAGAATCCCCGACCATCTCGTTGCTGATCCCGGTCAGCTCGGTAATGCGAGCGGATATTTCAATTCCGGGATTGATCAGGCTCTGCAAACTGTCCACCGGCTTGAAGCCGCCCTGCCCGTCTGGACTAAACCAGACAGCCGCGACTTCAATCAGACGGTCCGTCGCCGGATCCAACCCCGTTGTCTCGACGTCGATCGCAACGAATCCGTCATCCAGGCTGGCATCGTCGACCTGGAAGGCAGCCGTGTCGCCATCGTCGACCAGGTAGCCTTCCATCCCGTAGATCACCTTGACCGGCTTGCCGGATTTCTTCAGGCCGCGGGCGGCGTTGGCGATGTCCGGAAAGGCCTGAACAACGCCATGGTCGGTCACCGCGATGGCCGGATGGCCAAAACTTGCGGCCAGTGCTGCCAGCGATGACGGGTCGCAGACCGAGTCTTTCGAACTCATCTTGGTATGGGCATGCAGTTCGACGCGCTTTTCGGCGCTTGTGTCAGACCTGCCGGGCGGTCGCTGGCCTTTGCGCAGGCCAATCACCCGTGCCTGGAGGTCTTTGGAAAACTGGGAATCAAAGCTGATCTCGGCGATCAGGCGGATCCAGCTGCCCTTCAGGTTCTGCTCGATCTCTTCTTGTGCTTCCGGCCGAATAAACAAAATGCAGTTAATCGAATGACCATAGTCAGTCAGACCGAATTTAACCAGAATCCTGGTGTTGTTGCTGACCGGTCTGGATTCCATATTAAAGACTTCACCTTCGATCAGAACAATGCCTGATTCGCTGTTCAGCGTGTCGATCGGCGATGTCGTCAGTTCGTTTTGCCATTTGCCCCAAAAAACGTCTTCTGGCTTCTTCTGACGGCGATATTGTCTGGCAGGCGGCTTGCCGGTTTGCGGGGGCGCGGACGGCGGCGGTGCAGACTGGGCGTCTGCCTGGCTTGAGCGTTCAGTCGCCTGGATCTGGTGGGCCATGGCCATGTGGCCGTTGTTCATCGTTTCCGCCAAATCCTGAAGGTTGGCGTCGGTCGGCGAAAGCACAAACAAAACCTGCTCCGAGATATTGTCCGCGAACAGCTGCTGCAGGTGTTCCATGCCGGTCTCGTCGAATTGTGAACAGCAAGCTTCGTGCAGACCCATCAGGACCCGGCGGCCTTCGGTTTTGAAACTGGCCTGGTTCAGCATTGACGCACAGACCGCGTCGGATTTCCAGAGATGGCGGATCAGCCATTGTTTTAGTGAAGCAGCGTAGCGAGCCGCGTCCTCAGGGGACAGTGCATTGCCAAAGCGCTGTCGGACAAGAACCTCGTTTGCCGGCAGATGGCTCTCACAGACTGCTTCCATCTCGCAAAGCAAGTCAGCGGGCAGCGGCTGTTCAAGTAAAAGGTCCAGCCGGACCTGTCCGCCAGCCTTGATCGTAATACCGGTGATCAGGCCATTGACGCCTGACAGTGCTGTGCTGCCAAGTGTCCCGGGCAGCAGTTGTTCAAAAAAGTCGTAAATCTTAGCTTGCATCAGTTGTCCGTCGTCCCATCTTGTTTTTCGCTGTCGGCATCCGCCAGTCGGGTCACTTCCTTCATCAACTCGTCCACTGCCCGCTCCGGTGAAACCTTGCGCAAGACCTTTCCATGTTCGATAATCAGGTACTCGCCTTTTCCGCCGCAAAGCCCGATGTCCGCGTGACTGGCTTCACCTGGACCGTTGACGGCACAGCCCATGACAGCGACCTTGAGCGGCGCCGTTATCGAGCGAAGCCGCTGTTCGACTTCTTGCGCCACCTGCTGCAGGTTGACCTGGGTTCGGCCGCAGGTCGGACAGCTGATCAGCTGCGGGCCGCGCCGTGCCAGACCAAGCGATTTGAGAATCGCGTAAGCAGCCTGGATTTCTTCGACCGGATCGGCTGTCAGCGATACGCGGATGGTGTCGCCGATCCCTTCGGCCAGCAACGTCCCGATGCCGACCGCCGATCGAATAACACCCTCGTAGGCCGTTCCCGCCTCGGTCACGCCGACATGCAGCGGATAATCTGTAAGGCGGGCCAGTCGTCGGTAAGTCTCAATGGTCAGCAGCGGATCCGAAGCTTTGACCGAGATCACCAGATTGTCGAAACCGACCGCTTCCATCGCCTGGACGGCTTCCAGCGCTGACGCCGTCATCGACTCGGCGTTTAGGCCGCGATGCTTCTCCAGCATGGTTTTGCTGATTGATCCTGAATTGACACCCACGCGAATCGGCACATCGCGGGTCAGGGCGGCCCTGGCAACCTGTGCCAGGCGATCCTGGCCGCCGATATTGCCCGGGTTGATCCGGATCTTGTCGGCGCCGGCTTCAATGGCCAAAAGCGCCAGGCGATAATCGAAATGGATATCGGCGACAATCGGCAGTTCCGACTGACGACGGATCGTCTTCAGAGCTTCGGCCGCTTCCCGGTCAGGGATGGCCAGCCGGGTCAGATGACAGCCGGCTTTTGCAAGCTGATGGATCTGATCCAGCGTCGCCTGGATGTTTCGGGTGTCGGTATTGTTCATGGACTGGATGACAATGGGTGCATCGCCGCCGATTGACAGCGGACCGACCCTCACGATGCGCGTTGCATGCCGCTTGATCATAGCCACCCCTCCTAGGCGCGGCCAGCCAGCCGCATCACATCGAATATCAGGCCCAACGCTGCCAGCAGTATAATCAGGAACAGTCCGGCATAGCCGATCACGTTTTGCGTCCGCTCGGACAGCCGCCGGCCGCGAATCGCTTCAAAGAGGATCAGCAGCAGGTGGTTGCCGTCCAGCGGCGGTATGGGCAAGAGATTCATGAATCCTAGACTGATTGAGACCAGGGCAAACAGCCAGAGCAGCTGCAGGATAATGTCTGAAAAACTCGTGCTTTGTGTCACGACATCGCTGATCATGGTGACGACGCCCACGGGGCCAGATAACGTATCCTTGGCTTCAATCGTACCGGCAAAAATCATGCCGACAGACCGCAGCGTCACTTTGACAACCGACCAGCTCCATAGGAATGACTGGCTGACGGCAGGTCCAAACTGCTTGCTGACCGTAAAATAAACACCTCGCGGCAGATAATCCTGATACTGGGTTGCGACCATCTCAAGGTCCAGTGTTTCCCCGTCGCGGACAACTGTCACGATAATCGGGCTGCCAGCACTGCCCTCAACGGTTTGTGCAAATTGCTCGTCCTCGAAAGGAATGCCGTTGACGGCCAGCAGGACATCGCCGACCTTCAGCACCGGGTTGGCGTTATTGGATGTCTCTTCAACAATCGAGATCTTGGTGCCCGGACCGTCGAGCACTTTTACGGCTTCGACGCCCAGCCTGTACCGGGTGAGAGTCTGCGGTTCAAGGACGACCGTCCTGAGCTCGCCATCGGCTGACCTCACGGTCAGGTCAACCGCCTCGTCATTGCCGATGAAGGCCATGCGCCCCCGGTAGTCCAGTGTTGTCCAGACCTTTTCTCCCTCGACTTCAACCACCTTGTCGCCAGCTTCGAGACCGGCTTCCTGAGCCTGGGTCTGCTCATAGACCTGGATCAGAGTCGGCATTTCATAGCCGAAGATGGAAAACATGAGCAGAAAAGCCAGGACGCCGGACAAGAGGTTGAGCAGCGGCCCGGTCGCGATGACAACCGCACGGGCCCGCTTGGGCCGATTGAAAAAATGGCCGGGTTCGTCTTCCGGTGTGCCATCCTGGGAATATTCGCCGGCAAATCGAACTGATGCGCCGATCGGCAGCAGTTTGATATTGTATTTAATATCTTTTCGGGTCCAGGAAAAGAGTACAGGACCCATAAAAATCGAAAATTCTTCTATCTTGAACCCCAGCTTGCGCCCGGTCAGAAAATGACCGAGCTCATGCACAATCATCATGATGCTGAGAATAATCAAGCCAATTACGACACCCATGTTTTCAAAGCTCCTTCACAATTGTTCTTGCCCAGTGATCAACATCCATCATATCATCCAGGCCGAATGATTTCATGAACCCGCTATGAACATGAGCATCCATCGTTTGTTCAACCAGCCGGGCGATGTCGAGAAAGCCGATTTGGCCAGCTAAAAACAATTCGACAGCAGCCTCATTGGCAGCGTTGAGCACAACCGGCATCGTGCCGCCGGTCCGGCAAGCCTGGTAAGCCAGATCCAGCAAACCGAATGTCTCCCGGTCAGGCTCCTCGAAAGTCAAGGTTCGTGCCTTGGGATCAAACGGATCAAAATGGGGCTGGGCGCTGCTGACGCGCTGCGGCCAGGTCAGGGCCAGCTGGATCGGCAGCCGCATGTCCGGAAAACCCATCTGCGCCATAACCGATCCGTCAGCAAGCTCGACCATCGAATGGATAATGCTCTGAGGATGGACAACGACATCGATTTGGTCAGGCGGACAGTCAAACAGCCAGCTGGCTTCAATCACTTCCAGGCCTTTGTTCATCAGGGTCGCTGAGTCGATGGTGATCTTGCCGCCCATTTTCCAGGTCGGATGATCCAACGCCTGTTCGCGGGAGATGTCAGCCAGATCTGAGCGTTTGCGTCCTCGAAACGGGCCGCCTGAAGCCGTCAGCAAAATCCGCTTGAGGCTTTGCTCAGGCGATCCCATCAGGCATTGCCAGATCGCCGAGTGCTCGCTGTCGACCGGGAGCAGCTTCGATTGGGTCCGGGCGGCTAGCGGCATGACGATGGAACCGCCGGCAACCAGGATTTCCTTGTTCGCCAGGGCGATGTCCATGCCTTGTCGGATCGCAGCGAGAACAGGCTCCAATCCGGCTACGCCGACCATGGCGGCCATAACCATTGTCGCGCCATCACAGGTTGCCACGGCAACATTGCCGAGCTGTCCGTGCATGACATCGATTTCAGGAGAAAGGTCACTCAGACGACGGGTTAGTATTTGGGCATCTTTGGGATCAAGCACGCTGACCAGCCGGGGTTTGAATGCCCGGACCTGCTGTTCAAGCAAGTCCAGGTTTCTGCCGGCAGCCAGGGCGTTGACCCGGATCCCGAGATGCGCGCAGACACGCAGGGTCTGGGTTCCAATCGAGCCGGTCGATCCCAGAATGTTGATCGCTTCAGTCATAAAAATACCTCGAACATATCGCTGGGCAGTCCTTACAGGATAAACAGCAGCTGATAGAGAAATGCCAGCAGCAGCCCGATCGGCAGCGTGAAGAACGCGCTGTCGAACCGATCCAGAAGACCGCCGTGGCCGGGCAGAAGATTGCCGAAATCCTTGACAGTGCACCAGCGCTTAATCGCGGATGCGAGCCAGTCTCCAAACTGGGAAGCGATGCTGAGCACCAGTCCGCTCAGCATCGCGAAAAGCAGCATGAGCCAGTCTGCACGGGCATGGACGCCCAGCGTGTGACCGAACAGATAGAACACCAGCGGAACAACCAGCATGCAGCCGATCACCCCGCCAATGGAACCTTCCAGTGTCTTTTTGGGACTGAGCTGGGGAATGATCGGACGACGCCCGATCAGATGGCCGGTGAAATAAGCAAAACTGTCAGTAATCCAGGGGGACGTCAAGCCGACCAGCAGCCAGAGGAAGCCGCCGCCAACGCGGCTGATCAGCAAGACTGCGCAACCCAGTGGAAAGACAACATAGGCAATCGAGCCGACGGTTGCTATCGCGTCTGGCAGGCTATTCGGACCGCGACGAATCAGCATCAGGATAACAATGAAAAAAGAGCTAGCCATCATGGCAAAAGCCATCAGTGAAAACCCTGCTGCCACCTGAGACCCGAGGTCAGATGCCTCAACCTGCTGCGTCGGAAAGAAGCAGGCAGCGCCGACTAGCGGCAGCAGCACCATCAGGCTGCCGGCCTTGATAACCCCTGATGCCGGCTTCATCCCTCGAGCGCGTAAAACCTGTGACAGCTCATGGGCGCAGATCAAAGCCGCGGCGACAAACATCGCGATCGGCGGCCAGATGGTCCAATACCCCGGAACGATAAACACAGCAATGGCCAATGTGAAGAGGATCCCCGTGATGAGTCGCTGTTTCAAGTTTCTCTAATGCCTCCAAAACGCCTGTCCCGCCCGGAAAATGCCTGCAGGGCGGCAACAAAGTCTTTCTCGCCAAAGGATGGCCACAAGACATCTGAAAACCAGAGTTCCGTATACGCCGACTGCCAGATCAGAAAATTGGACAGCCGCATCTCCCCGCTCGGGCGGATCAAAAGATCCGGATCCGGAACATCTGACAGATACATCGCATGGCTCAGGGTTGTTTCATCGATTTTAGCCCAATCCAGTTCGCCGTCAGCACATCGTCGGGCGACCATCTGACAGGCGTGAAGAATTTCACGGCGGCCGCCGTAGTTGATCGCAATGACCAACTGAAGACGGGTCCTGTTCCGGGATTTCTCCTCAGCATCTCGAATCGCCTGTTGAACAGGTTCAGGCAATCCGGTCAAATCACCGGAAAAGCGGATTCGGATGCCCTCTTGGGCCATTTTGTTCTCAAAGCGGTTGATAAACTCAATAAAAAGGTTCATCAAGGCCTGGACTTCATCGGCCGGACGGCTCCAGTTTTCAGTTGAAAAAGCATAGACCGTCAAATAGGATATCCCGTAGCGGTTGCACAAACGGCAGACACGCTCGAGATTCTCCGCGCCGGCGCGATGGCCAGCCGATCTCGGCAAACCGCGCTTTTTCGCCCAGCGCCCGTTACCGTCCATAATAACGGCAAGGTGGTACGGAACCTTCAGGCTGCCAGATTCCACCTTGCCCGACCGGCGTTTGGATCCGAAAATCGATCGAAATAAGTTCATGCGGATCAGAGTTCCATCAGGTCTTTGTCCTTATCCGCGGTGATCTTGTCAATCTCCGAGACAAATTTATCGGTCAGCTTCTGAATGGAGACCTCAAATTCAGCCATGGTGTCTTCCGTAATTTCTTTTTTCTTGAGATGTGAACGGAACTTGTCGATCGCATCACGACGAATATTCCGAATGGCAACCTTGGCTTCCTCGGCATACTTGTTGACGCTCTTGACCAGTTCTTTACGGCGGTCCTCAGTCAGCGCCGGGAACACCAGCCGCAGCTGCTTGCCGTCATTATTGGGATTAATGCCCAGATCAGACATCATGATCGCCTTCTCGATCTCCTTCAAGGTCGATGCGTCCCAGGGAGCGATCGTAATCATGCGCGGTTCCGGCACCTGGATATTGGCCACCTGATTGATGGGCGTCGGTACGCCGTAATAGTCCAGATTGATATGGTCCAGGACTTTCGGGTTGGCGCGGCCAGCCCGTATGGCATTAAAATTCTCATGAAGAACATGGATGGTTTTTTCCATATGCGCTTCAATTGGCTTGAACGTGTCTTTAGTTATTTGAATCATTGTCATGGGATTACCTCCGTAGCTTTGAAAGTGTACATTCATTATAGCTGATTGAATAAGCTTGTTCAACGAAATGAAAAGCCGCAGCCGTTGTCATTTGGCTGCGGCGTTAAGACTGTGTGAATCCCGCGGCTATTGCACGATCGTCCCGATCGATTCACCTTCCACCATGCGGATGATATTCTTCGGATCACTCATGCTGAACACCGCGATGGATACCTTGTTGTCGCGGCAGAGCGCCGCGGCCGTCGCGTCCATGATGCCCAGACTCAACTGAAGGACTTCGTCATGGCTGACCGTATCGTAGCGCGTGGCGTCCGCGTGCTTGTTCGGATCCTTGTTGTAGACTCCGTCGACCATGGTCGCCTTAAGCATGATATCCGCTTCGATCTCAGATGCACGCAGCGCGGCCGCTGTATCAGTCGAGAAGAACGGATTGCCAGTGCCGCAGGCAAAAATGACCACCCGGCCTTTTTCAAGGTGCCGGACCGCGCGTTTGCGGATATAGGGTTCGCAGAACTGTCGCATCTCAATCGCGCTCAGAACACGGGTCACGGAACCGGTCTGTTCAAGCGCATCGGACAGCGCCAGAGCGTTCATGGCGGTGCCCAGCATGCCGATATGGTCAGCGGTGACCCGATCCATGCCTTCGCTGCTGCGGCCACGCCAGAAATTGCCGCCACCGACAACAATCGCGACCTGGACGCCCATTTCAACCACTTCGTGGATGGTCAGACCGATTGTCCTTAAAACGTCATTGTCAAGTCCGGTCCCCTTGTCGCCAGCCAAGGCTTCGCCACTGAGTTTCAGCAGAACGCGTTTGTACTTAATTGCCACCTGAGCACCCCTCCTTGAAAAAAAGGAACATGACTTGCATGTTCCTTTTGGCTTAAAGACATTATTTGATCTGACTCATCACTTCTTCAGCGAAGTTCTCTTCCTTTTTCTGCAAGCCCTCGCCCATCTCGAATCGGACAAAGCGCCGGATCGAAATGTTTTCGCCGATCTTGGCGATCATTTCCTTAACCAGCGTTTCAACAGTCTTGCTGTCATCCTTGATGAACGGTTGGTTGAGCAAGCAATTTTCATCGAAGAACTTCTTCAGTCGGCCTTCAACAATCTTGTCGACAATCTTTTCGGGCTTGCCTTCATTCAGCGCCTGGTTGCGAACAATTTCGCGTTCCTTGCTCAGCTCGTCCTCGGGAACATCCGCTTTGGATACCCAGCGGGGCGCCATGGCAGCAACCTGCATGGCAATCTCGCGAACCATGCTGCGGAAGTCTTCATTCTTGGCGGCAAAATCCGTCTCGATATTGACTTCAATCAGCACGCCAACGCGGCCACCAGCGTGAATATAGGCATCAACAATGCCTTCCGCGGCAATGCGGCTGGCCTTTTTATCTGCGGAAGCGATACCTTTTTCCCGAAGCCAGACGATTGCTTTTTCCATATCGCCATTGCACTCGGTCAAAGCCTTCTTGCAATCCATCATGCCTGAGCCGGTCTTTTCGCGCAGTTCTTTGATCATATCAACTGTGATAGCCATTTTACCTCTCCATCCATCTATAATCTTTAAGTTATGCCTTGGGCATCAGCCTCAGGCTTCTTCAACTTTTTCAACTTCTTCGTCAGCCATGTCAGCGGCAGCTTCCATGTCCTCAGCTTCGAACTGTTCACCTTGGCGCCCTTCGAGGAAGGCATCGGCCATTTTGCCGGCGATCAGCTTGACGGCGCGGATGGCGTCGTCGTTGCCAGGAATGACGTAGTCAACTTCTTCCGGATCGCAGTTGGTATCGACGATGCCGACAATCGGTATATTGAGACGGCGCGCTTCCATCACGGCGATGTGTTCTTTTCTTGGATCAACAACGAAGATGCAAGATGGCAGGCCGTTCATTTCCTTGATGCCGCCCAGGTTCTTCTCAAGCTTTTCCATTTCGAGTTTGAGCTTGGCGACTTCCTTTTTCGGCAGCACATCAAACGTGCCGTTTTCCTGCATGGCTGTCAATTCTGTCAGGCGCTTGATGCGCTTGCGGATGGTCGTGAAGTTGGTCAGTGTGCCACCCAGCCAGCGGTTGTTGATGAAGTACATGCCGCAACGTTCAGCTTCCTCTCGGATTGAATCCTGAGCCTGCTTCTTGGTGCCGACAAAGAGAATCGTACCATTGTTCATGGCGACTTCACGGACAAAAGCGTATGCTTCTTCAACTTTGCGAACGGTCTTCTGGAGATCGACAATGTAGATGCCATTGCGCTCCGTGTAGATGTACTCCGCCATCTTGGGGTTCCAGCGACGGGTTTGGTGTCCGAAATGAACACCGGCTTCCAGCAATTGCTTCATGCTGATTACGGCCATAATAAATTCCTCCTGTTTTTTCCGCCATGGGTGTGCTGACCAGTTATTCTAGGCAACAGGTGATGCTATCCCATGTGTGTATTTAAACCTTGCAAATTGTATCATGAAGATCAATGGTTGACAAGTCCATTCAATAATTTGTCCCGTGCCCTATGATATACGCCTTGAATCTGCTTGAAAAACCGTTTTTTCGGACCACCTTGTTTAGTTTTCGAATTTATGTCACACTCAAATTCAAAATGTCCGTTATAATATTTGTATTGTCAAGACACGCACGGACCATTCTAAATTGCACATGAGGAGATATGCCATGATATCGACACAACTGATGAAACTGGCCCAGATGAACAACTGGAAAACCAACGAGGACGAGGACTCGGTCTTTGGTGAATTCAACGGTTACCTGTTTACCGGCCTGGAGGGAAAAGGCTACAAATCCTTTATCACACCCCTGGCAGGCATTGACGCAGACAGTCTCAAAGCACTGCTTAAGCATCTTGAGGATCATCGCAAAGAGCTTCATCTTCGAAATCATGAGCTGACCGATAACTTTCTTTGTGTGCGCATGAACGAAGGGCTTCTGCCGCTCAAGGCCGATAAAATGGCTTACCTTCTGGTGCAGCTATCTGGTCTGCTGGATCTCTTCGAAATGCCGACGAACGCCTGCGTCGTCTGCGGCGAACCCTCTGATCGCAAAGGCCTGTATTTCGGCCTGTTCTGTCACCTGCATCCGGACTGTCAAAACCAGGAGCCGGTGGATTAT
This sequence comes from uncultured Saccharofermentans sp., assembly GCA_963675845.1. Taxonomy (GTDB): domain Bacteria; phylum Bacillota; class Clostridia; order Saccharofermentanales; family UBA5734; genus UBA8949. The sequence continues at coordinate 2,719,245 of OY776634.1, forward strand.
ACGTCATCCGAAGAACCAGGCGATGAAGAAGTTTGACCTGCCGGTTCTCTACACCAGCAGATTGCATCTGAGCATTCTGACCGACAGGCAGGCGGATGCGGTCCTGGATTACTATGTCCGAAACCGCGATTTCCACCAGCCCTGGTTTCCGGCCAGAAGCGCTCGGGTCTTTACACCGGCACAGCAAAGATCCAATCTTTCTGCCGAGCTCAATGATTTCAACGAAGGACGGGCGGTTCCGTTCTGGCTGTCTCACAAGGATGACCCGGATCGGATTATCGGGCGTGTCGCTTTTACCAATATCATCCGCGGCAGTTTCTGCTCAGCCTTCATGGCGTATCACCTGGACCGGAACTGCCAGGGACAGGGTCTGGCGACAGAAGCCTGTCGGTCTGCTTTGAAATCGGTCTTCAAAGATTTCGGTCTGCACCGGGTCGAAGCCAACATCATGCCGAAAAATCTCAAGTCGCAGGCGCTGGCCAACAGACTGGGGTTTCAATTGGAGGGGCTCTCTCCGCAGTACTTGAAAATCAATGGACGATGGGAAGACCATCTGCATTTTGTCAAGCTGTCCGCAAAACAGGGAAAATCTCAACCAAAAATATTGCTGCGAACCGGCCGCGTGGAAATCAGGCCTCTGCTCCAAGCCGACGCTGCCAAGCTAGGTGAATTCGTTCAGCGCAACCGGCAGCAGATCACAGCGTTCAATCCGCTCGATCTAAGCCCGGAAGCCAAATCCGGTGACTGGCACCACTTTCTGGCTGCAAGCCGTGCCCAGTTCGAACAGGGGCGGCGAATGACGCTGGGGATATTTTTAGTCGACCGGCCGGATTTTCTGGCCGGCTGCATCGATTGCACCGATATCCTGCCCCTGCCCTTTTCCAGCTGTAAAATCGGCTTCGCCATCGACCGCCATCTCGAAGGCCGATCCGTGATGCTCGAAGCACTGACTGAATGCATCCCCTGGCTCCAGGCCAGGTATCGGCTCAAGCGCATCACTGCCAAGGTCCTGCCAGACAACCAGCGCAGTACTCGTCTGCTCGATCTGCTCGGGTTTGTTTCAGAAGGATTGTCGCGCCGGGCAGTCTGGCTGAACGGACAATGGCTGGATGTTCTCCAATACGGACTGCTGATGGATGAATTCAGCCCGGTCAATATCCCCGAGTAATCCCGTAATTGTCAGTTAAACCAACAAGCCCCCGTGTGATCGCACGGGGGCTTGTTGGCTCAATTATGATCTGTTTGAACGGGCAATCAGACTTTCTGCTCATTTTCCTCTGGCAAATGGCCTTCCCAGGGCACCACATCCGATGTGTGGATCAGCCACTTGAGCATTCTGCTCGTTTTCTCATGAACAACACCCTGGTATTCAGGGTTGTTGTAAAGATTGTTGTACTCGCGCGGATCCTCGATCAGGTCATACAGTTCATTCTCGTCATTGGTTCGGATATTCAACTTGTAGCGGGTATCTCGCTGCATGACAACACGACAGACACTCTCAGGATCCTGCTGCTGCTGCTGCATCTTGGGATAATAGATGGTGCCCGGCTGATTGAGAATGGTATACGGAAAGACTTCTGTTCCTTCAAAGACATGGGGTTCGCGGGTGTCATACCCGCCTTCGCAGTAGACGACTCGGTCGGGATCGCCTGCTGCGCCTTCAACCTGACTGCGCAGCGACACGCCAAACTGGTCATGGCGGATCTGAATATCTTCAAAATCCATGATGGTCGGGAAAATATCCATCGATGACGTCAGTTCTGAAACCCGATGGCCGCCGGGGCAGCCCGGCCGGCGCATGATCAACGGCACACGGGTTAGCATTTCATCCATGGCACTAGGCCATTTCTCGGGCATTCCGACATCCCCGGCAAAATCGCCATGGTCCGAGCAGACAATGATGGTTGTATCATCATAGAGGCCTTGTGCTTCCAGCGTCTGGATGATGCGGCCCAACTGCATATCGGTGTAGGCGATCATGCCGAGATAGATGGCATTCATCTTGCGGTAAATCCAGTCTTCCGGTTTGCCCGACTGACGGTATTGACGGATCAGGCTGTAGAGTTCCGGTTTCCCGTCCAGCCAACTGAGGTCCCTGAGCGGCGGGACTTCTTCCGGGTCATAAAGGTCGTAGAATGCTTTAGGCGCCGTATATGGGCAATGCGGGTAATTGATCGAGAAAAAGGCGAAGAACGGGCTTTTCTCCGCGGCCATATCTCGAATGAAGTCCAGACCGAAATTCACAAACTGGTTGTCATGAATCGCCTCAACCAGATCATCCGGCACCGGAGGCAATACCATGGTATAGGGATCATAGCCGTCCTTGCCATCCAATTCCTTCCAGATGGATCCCCCGCCATGTGAAAACTCGGTAACACGATCAAAGCTCAATGCTGTCGCGGCTTTGTCAAAACAGTGGTTCTTGGCCGTCAGACAGGTCTTGTAGCCAGCCTTTCTCAGATATTTGAAAAAGTTCGGTTTTGTTTCATCGATTTCATAGCGCAGCGAACGATATCCCTGGACATGCGGCGGCCAGCCGGTGACCAGCGAGCAACGGCTGGCTGCACAGACCGGGTGCGGCGTATAGTTGGTCTCAAAGACCGTACCTTCCCGCGCCAGGCGTTCGTAATTCGGTAGTTGGATCAAAGGGTGTCCGTAAACAGACATGCTTTCCGACCTGAGCTCATCCGGGTAAAACAGGACGTAATTCATAGTGCTCCTCCAATTAATGTTCCGCAGAAAAATGAGTCCGATATAATTTTAGCATACGCCCCCAATACAGGATCTAACAGAAGATGATACCGTCCGGTCAATTTATGACCGCTTGTAACACTTGGCCATTTGATCACAAACAACAAAAAAGCCTGCCGGTTATAATACCGGCAGGCTCCTGCATAATTCCAAGGGACTCGAGCCATCCGGCTCTACCAAATCAGGACTCGGTTGTCTTTTCCGCTTCAGGTTCTGCAGCTTCAGGCGCAGCTTCGGCTTCAGCTTCTGGCTCTTCTGCAACTTCAGGTGCATTCTGGCTCTTCTGCAACTTCAGGTGCAGCTTCAGCTTCTGGCTCTTCTGCAACTTCAGGCGCAGCTTCAGCTTCTGGCTCTTCTGCAACTTCAGGCGCAGCTTCGGCTTCAGCTTCTGGCTCTTCTGTGACTTCAGGTGCAGCTTCGGCTTCAGCTTCTGGCTCTTCTGTGACTTCAGGTGCAGCTTCGGCTTCAACTTCTGGCTCTTCTGCAACTTCAGGTGCAGCTTCGGCTTCAGCTTCTGGCTCTTCTGCAACTTCAGGTGCAGCCGCTTCTTCAACCTCAGGCTCAACATCAGCTTCGGCTGCAGCTTTCGCTTCAGCTTCCAGCTGAGGGTCAACATAGGAAGTCATTTCTGCCTCAGCCGAATGCCCGGATTCATCTTCAAAACCAACGGGATTGATGGGTTCAACCTCCTTGATGCTGATGCTGATCCTTCTGGCTTCATTGCTGACTTCAAGAACCCTGGCGTCAATTTCCATACCTTCGGCGAGAACGTCGTTGGGCTTGGACAGACGGACATTGGCAATTTGTGAAATATGGCAGAGTGCGTCAACTCCCGGTGCGATTTCAACAAAAGCACCAAACGGGAACATACGGACAACAGTACCATGAACTATTGAGCCGACCGGGAATCGGGACTCAACATCGTGATAAGGATCCTCCTCGGCTTTTTTGTAGCCGAGCGAAATACGCTTGCGTTCCTGGTCAAAATCCTTGACGGTGACTTCGATTTCGTCGCCGACATTAACAATTTCAGATGGATGGCGAATGCGGTTCCATGACAGTTCGGAAATGTGAACCAGGCCATCGACGCCGCCGATATCGACGAACGCGCCGAAATCAGTCAGGCTGCGGACGATGCCGTTATAGGTCTTGCCCACTTCGATGGTTTGCCACAGTTCTTCGGCTTTTTTCTTGCGCTCGTTGGACAGAAGCGCACGACGCGAACCGGAGACGCGCAGGCGCCGCTTGTCCGGGTCAAACTGTGTGACCAGGATTTCCAGTGTTTCGCCGCGGTATGGTTCAAGATCCTCGACAACACCCATTTCGAGCTGGGTGCGATGAATATAGATGTCAACTCCGCCATACGTTGCGATAACGCCGTCTTTCACGACATTGACAACTTTGACGGAGATCGGGGTTTTCTCATTGTATGCCTCTTCGATCAAGGCTTTGTATTTGCCGAAATCAACGCGAGCTTTGGACAGGATGATTTCTTTGCCCATATCCGAATTGCGGATATTGCGGACATAGACATCAATTTCCTTGTGCTCGGCAATTGCCTGATCCAGATCAAAATCCGGATCGCCATCAAATTCATGACGAGGAATCCTCCCCTCAGACTTATCATGGACATCAACGTAGACGTTATCATTATCATACCGGATAATGGCACCGCTTACGGTTGCTCCCCGCTTGAGCTGGGGAATATTGTCGATAAAGTCTGAGAAGCTGACATCAGCTTGTTCTTGCTGGTTTTGGACGACCTCATTTTCAGTCATTGTTTGGATTACCTCCCTGATTATACGTTCTGGTGTTGATGCCCCTGCTGTCACGCCGACTATCAGATCGTCCAATTTCCGTCCACCAAGAATGGACCTGATCTGGTCCGGCTGTTCTATCAGGTAGGAATCAACACAACGACTTCGGCAGATTTCAAGCAGCTTTTTGGTGTTTGAACTGTCAGAACTTCCAATGACAATCATCAAATCAGCCTGATCAGCAATCACACTTGCCTCTTTTTGCCTGTCTTCAGTCGTATTACATATTGTATCAAATATCTGAAGTTTTGCAATTTTTTTCTTTAGAGTCTGACAAATATCATCATATTCGAAGTGTGAAAATGTCGTTTGAGCGACCAAAGTCCATGAATCATTGTCAAAATCCAGGGCTTCGGCCTGCTGGACTGAATCAACGACAACCGCCTGATTATCGCATTCCCCATTGATGCCGGTCACTTCCGGATGATTCGGTGAGCCGGCGATAATAATGCGGTCACCTAGCTCATGAGCTTTTTTGACGATCCGGTGGATTTTGCTGACAAAAGGACAGGTGCAATCGGTAACTTGGCAATTTTTAGCTTCCAGGTCACAAATCGTTGATGGCGTCACGCCATGGGCGCGGATCAGCACGCGGGCACCTTCCGGCACAGCTTCAAGGGTCTGTGCAACACCCATACCTCTTGCCTCCAGTTCCTCAATCACATGATGGTTGTGGATCAGGTTGCCCAGCATGACAACCGGCCGATCATCCAATCCCTGATCGGATTCGGTCATCTCAAAAGCAGTTTCAACCGCGTGACGAACACCAAAACAGAAACCGGAACTTTTAGCTAATACAATCTTCATGGCTCAATCACCCAATTTGTAGGCTGGCTGGAAATCATACCCGATCAAGGCATAGACTTTGCGCATGACATCGGCGGCCATTTCATCCAGTTCCCTGGCAGAAGGCCTGCGGTCGGCAATCGCGTCGATCTTGAAAGGCTTGCCGAACACAATCTTGACCCGATTGAATTTTTTGAATCGACCGGATACGGCAACAGGCAGGATTGAAGCGTTGGTTCTGACGGCAAACGAAATCATGCCTGATTTGGGTTTGACGTGGGGGATCTGGTCCGTTTCAACCCGTGTTCCCTGGGGAAAGATCCCCACAACCTGTCCGTCTCTTAAGGCCTGGATGATGGCGCGGGCAGCCAAAAGGTCGGCCGAACCGCGGTCAACCGGGATGCAGCCGAGACTTGAGAAGATTTTCTGACCCAATCGGGACTTGAACAGTTCTTTTTTGGCAACCCAGTGAACCCAGGGGACCATGACGGTCTGGATGGCCAGCATGTCCAGGCTGTTGGTGTGATTGCCGACCAGCATGAATGCCCCTTGCTCGGGTATATTCTCCAAACCTGAATACGTCAACCTGAAAAACAGCCTGATGTAGATCCTGCTGAGTGTCAAGGTAAACCGCCTGAATAAGCGGTTGGGCATTGTTTTTAGATATTGCTTGTGATTTGCCATGTCCCCTTATCCAATCTGACTTAAAATATGTTCGACCACCTGGTCGATGCTCATGTCGGTCGTGTCCACCAGGATCGCGTCATCCGCCTGGCACAGAGGGGCCAGCGCGCGGCTGGCGTCCTGATGATCGCGATACTGAATGTCTTGGAGGACTTCCGCATGGGTCGCCTGATGATTGCCCTTAGCCCTCAGGTCCAACAGGCGTCGTTTGGCGCGTTCATCCGGATCAGCTGTCAGGAAAAACTTGAAGTCGGCGTCCGGCAGGACGTATGTGCCGATATCACGACCGTCGAGCACGAGGGGTTTTTCGGCGGCGATGCCGCGCTGCAACGCCACCAGATGGAGGCGCACCACGGGCAGCCGGCTGAAATCGGACGCCGCGATTGAAGCTTCCGGCGTCCGGATGGCATCTGAGACATCTTCACCGTCCAGGATGACCCGCTGTCCGCCGTCGGCAAATTCAATATCGAGCCGGGTTTGCGCCAGCATCTGCTCGACCGATTGCTCATCGGTCTTGTCGATGCCGCGGCGCATGGCCTTCAACCCGATGGCCCGGTACATCGCGCCGGTATCCAGATACAGGATGCCCAGGCGCTCGGCAATCAGCTTGGCGATAGTGCTCTTGCCGGCTCCAGCCGGTCCATCCAACGCGATCGTAATCTGCTTGTTCATTCGTTTTGAAGATCTCCTTTATCATAAACGTCATATTCATCCCATATCCGTTCGAGACGATCCAGCGTCTTGGTGACAACATCCATCCGTTTGTATCCGATCGCAGCGATCAGGGCGTTGATCACACTCAGCGGCGCGACCAGTGAATCAACAAAAGAGGTCATATCGCTGGGCGCCAGCAGACTGATATCAGCATTGTCGGAGGCCGGTGCATCTTCCTTGTCCGTCAGGGCAATAACGGTCGCACCCGTCGACCTGGCATAACTCATCGCCTTGATCGTCCGTTTGGAATAGCGCGGAAAGCTGATCCCGATGACCACATCGCCGGCCTTGACGTTGAGGATCTGCTCAAACAGTTCACTGACGCTGGTGGTGTGGACCAGTCGGATGTTGTCGAAAATCAGGTTGAAGTAAAAGCCCAGGAAGGACGCCAGAGGCGCCGAGCTTCTGACGCCCAGGATATAAATTTTATCAGCGCCGAGAATCAGGTCGACAGCCTGATCGAAGGTTTTGCGGTTGATCCGCTCATAAGTGCGCTTGAGTTTTTCCTGATCCGACAGCAGGACAGCGCCGAGAATATCGTCCTTGTCCGTTAATTTCATTGAAGCCCGCATGCGCTGAACGGCTGTCAGTCTGACTTTGAGTTCTTCCTGCAGCGCTTTCTGGAAATGCGGATAGCCGTCGAATCCCAGTTCCATGGCGAACCGGACGACCGTCGATTCACTGACACCGGCATCTTCGCCGATTTTAGCCGCAGTCATAAACCCGGCGTTTTCATAATTGCTGAGGATAAACGACGAAATGGCTTTCTGCCCCTTGCTCATCTTGGGCATCGCTTGTTCAATCTTCGAAATCAGGCTGGTTTTTGTTTGATCCATCATCTTCTCCGATCTGAATAGTAAAAAACTGTCGCAATGCCACCTGGCTTCCCGCTATTGCAGGGGGCCAGGGGTGATGGACAGTCAGGATGGGGCTTGTTCGAGGTCATGAGCAGTCATTGCTGACTTGATCCTGATGCCCATAGCCTTAAGGGTATTCTGCAACCACTCTCTCAGCTTGTCAAGAGATGGCTGAAAATCCGCTGGATCCAGCCGCCATCAGGCCTCTCCGTCTGCTTGGTCTGAATCCTCGCCAAACAGCGCGCCCGAAACGTCGAGCACTTCGCTGTCGGGCAAATCATGAGCCGGCCCCATATGCTGGGTCGAAGGCTCCTGGTCTTCATGGGGTGCGAATGCGCTGACCAGCTGATCAATGGTCAATTGCTTGTCCTTCTTCTGACCGGCAGCGGCTTCGAGCGACTCTTCAAAATCGCGCAGCGTGCCATACATCAGCATTTCCATCGGCGGCAGATCCTTGACCGTCCGCAATCCGAAATCGCGCAAAAACTGGTCAGATGTCGAAAAGAGCGACGGTCGACCGGGTGCATCCAGCGTACCGGTCTCCTCGATCAGGTTTCGCTCGACCAGCCGTGAGATGATGCTGTCGCTGTTGACGCCGCGAACGGATTCGACCTGGGCCCGGGTAACCGGCTGGTTATAGGCGATGATCGCCAAGGTCTCGTAGGCGGCCTGGGACAGGGGTGGGCGGTGTCTAGGCGCGAACAGGCGTTCAAGAATAACGCTCATGCCGGGTTTGGTGCATAAAATCCAGTTGCCGTCGATTTCCCGCAGCAACAGCCCTCGGTGATGGTCTCGCTGGTACCGCTCACTCATTGATTGAAGAATTTGCTGCAGCGAGGAGCGATCCAGTCCGGTTATTCTCTGGATTTTATCAAAGGGCAGCGGATCGCCGGCAGCAAAAAGCAGTGCCTCGATCGCTGACGGCGCTTCTTCTGGAGAAATCTCGAATTCCGGCTCTTCACGTTCAAGAAAATCGCTTAGGTTTTCAGGTTTGAGAATCTCTTTCGGGTCAGTCATAATCCTTCTCCTCTATGGGTGCTTCCTGCAGGAAGTGCTCCAGCGATTCGTCGCTGCCAGCCTCCTGGTCGACGGCAGGCTGCAATAGGATGACATCAAACGGCCGCTCCTGACGGGCATTGAGCTTGTTCAGCCTCAACAGTTCAAGCAACGCCAGAAAACCGGTTACACGTTCCGCCTTGCTGGTCTCGCGATCTGGAAAAAGCTCATTGAAAAAGATCCGGCTGCGCTGGGTAACACTGTGCCAGATGAATCGCATCTTTTCCTTAAGCGAGATTTTCTCCCGCTGGAGAATATGCGTGATCTTGTCAGTCAGGTCGAAAAAGCGAAGCTGATTCTGGCTGCTGATCGCGCGGCACGCCGAAACGAAAGCGTCCCAGCTCAGTGATTCGCTTGGCCCGCTGACGGCAACACCGAGCCGAACCGGTGTATCTGGCAGCCTGAACTGACAGTTCATATAGGTGTCATGACGCTCTTTCAACTGTTCGGCCAAAGTCTTGCAGCGCCGGTATTCCAGCAGGCGAAGCACCAGTTCCTCGCGCGGATCGGCCTCATCCAGCTGATCCGCGACATCCTTTTTAGGCAGCAGCATGCGTGACTTGATATGCAGAAGGGTCGACGCCATCACCAGAAACTCACTGGCGACGTCCATGTCGATTTTCTGCAGGCTGTCGAGATACTCCAGATACTGGTCCGTAATCTTGACGATCGGGATATCGTAGATATCGATCTTATTTTTTTCGATCAGGTGACAAAGCAGGTCAAGCGGGCCCTCGAACTGGCTGATCCTAAGCTCTGGTTTTTTCGTTGCTTCAGATGTCATATCGTACGCTTCAGGTAATTTTCATGGCCTGACGGACTTCCCGCATGGTCATCCCGGCCTTTTCCCGCGCCTTGGCTGTTCCCTGCTCGACAACCGCAAGTAGGTCGTCCGGTTTTTCAAGCAGCTTTCTTCTCTTCTCGTGAATAGGCTGATGGAAAGCCAATAGCTTTTCCTGCAGCTTGCGCTTGCACTGGACGCAGCCGATCTCGCCGGCCTTGCAGCTGGATTCGATCGCTTCAACTTCCTCAGGGCTGAAAACCTTATGGAAAGCGAACACCGAGCAGATGTCCGGATGCCCGGGATCAGTCTTGCGGATCCTGGATGGATCGGTGATCATGTTCATCACTTTCTTGCCAACAGCTTCCGGGCTGTCGGCAAACGAGATGGTATTGCCGTAGCTTTTGGACATCTTGCGGCCGTCGGTGCCCGGCAGGACTTTGGCTTCGGTCAGCAGCGGCTGCGGCTCCGGGAAAGTCTGTTCCTGATACAGGTGATTGAATCGACGTGCGATTTCACGCGTCAGTTCCAGATGCGGCAGCTGGTCTTCCCCAACCGGCACGAAATCCGCCTTGTACATCAAAATATCCGCTGCCTGCAGGCACGGGTATCCTAAAAAACCGTATGTGGTGATGTCCTTTTCCTTCAGCTGGTTCAGCTGGTCCTTATAGGTCGGGCAGCGCTCCAGCCAGGAAAGCGGCGTTGACATGGAAAACAGCAGAAATAGTTCGGCATGTTCCATGACCTTGGATTGCTGGAAGATCACTGCTTTTTCCGGATCCAGGCCGCAGGCCAGAAAGTCTGCGGTCAGGCTCAGGCAGTTCTCAACCAGCTGATCCGTTTCGGCATAGCCGGTCGTCAGGGCATGCCAGTCGGCGATGAAGAAATGGCAATCGTATTCATCCTGCAGCTTGACCCAGTTGTGCAGGGCGCCGAAATAGTTTCCAAGGTGGATGTCACCGGTCGGCCGGGCTCCGCTGAGTACGATTTTTTTGTTCATTCGATATCCCCCAATCTGCCGGCGTGTGACCCCGGCAAATGTGTTTTTGGTATTATAGTAGACCCATGGCGCCCCAGAGCGCTTCAAAAACCGCCTTGACCGGTTCCCAGATTAAAAAATTGAACGGTGCCCGGATATAGCTCAGAATCGTGCTCAGTGTACCGCGGGCGAAGATGACCAGAAACAAAAAGACCAGGCCGATATAGCGTTCGTAGTTCATCAGGCGGTAGTACAGCTTGTTGGGCAGCAACGCGCCGAAGATCTTGAAGCCGTCCAGCGGCGGTATGGGCAGCAGGTTGAAGACAGCCAGCACGACATTGAAAAAATACATGTAGTAGAAAAACTGCTGCAGGATGACCTCGACCACACTGCTGTCGTTCGGACTCGCGAGGTATCCGATCGTGACGGTCAGGAAATACAGGATGGTCGCGGCCAGCGCGAGCAAGATATTGGCGGCGGGCCCCGCGATGCTGGTCAGCATCAGGCCCTGCTTGATCGTGTATTTCCGGTCAAAGCGCCGCGGGTTGATCGGGACCGGCTTGGCCCAGCCGATGCCGACAAACAGAAAAGCCAACGATCCGATGGGATCCAGGTGTCTCAATGGATTTAAAGTCAGCCGCCCCTGCAGTGCGGCGGTGTCGTCGCCCAAACGATAGGCAACCCAGCCATGGGCTACCTCGTGAAACGACAAAGATATACAAAGGATCAGAATCAGCAACAGATAGTATTGAACCGTTTCCAGGCTGAAGTTGCTTAATAATCCGCTTAAAGCCACAATCGGCATCAACTGGTATCTCCCTTCGACTGCGAGACAGTCTGTATAATCGAATCAACAGGTCGCTCAAATGATTATATCACAAGACCTGCACACAAAATGGCGTCGCGTTGATGAAATTCAGACAGTCTCAACGGACAGCTCGCAAGCTTCGCCGTTGATGTTCCATTCCCGGCTGTTCGGACCATGGCCGAACTCAATCAGGTCAGCCAGGACTTCTTCCGCGATCAACGAACGGTTGCGGTCGACGAGGGCTTCGATCTTGTCATTGCCGGTCACGCGCAGGACGATGCGGTCAGAGACATCGAAATTGTTATCCTTGCGCATGGTCTGGATTTTGCTGACAATCTCGCGCACAAAGCCTTCCTCGATCAGGTCATCAGTCAGGTTCGTGTCCAGGGCGACGGTGAAATCACGGTCACTTTCGGTTGCGAGCCCCTCCAGCTGAACCGTTTCAACCAGCAGATCCTCTTCAGTCAGATGTTCCTCGATGCCGTTGATGTTGATTGTCAGGCTGCCTTTTTCCTTCAGCTTGTTCATGGCCGCCTTGCCGTCCAGATTGGCCAGAATCTCACGCACGTCGTTGATGGCCTTGCCGAAGCGGCGTCCCAGCGTTCTCAATTGGGGTTTGAATCGGTAGTCTACCAGGTCAGCGCCGCCTTCCAGGTAGACCAGTTTACGGACGTTGAGTTCATCGGCGATCAGGTCGTTGAACTCTGCGGGCAGCTGCTCAGGCGCTGAAACCATCATTTTAGCCAGGGGCTGACGGTTTTTGATCGCGGCAGTGTTTCTGGCCGCACGACCCATGGTCACGATGTGCAGGACATCGGCCATAATTTTTTCCAGATGCCGGTCGATCAGATCTGCATCTGACGTCGGGAAGTCGCAAAGATGAACGCTCTTTGGCTTACGCTGGTCCTGGTTGGCCACCAGGTTCTGGTACATCGACTCGGCCATAAATGGTGTGAACGGCGCCGATAGTCTGGCCAGGGTTTCCAGCGTCGTGTACAGCGTCATGTAGGCGTTGATCTTGTCCTGGTTCATGTCCGGCTGCCAGAACCGCTCGCGGCTGCGGCGGACATACCAGTTGGACAGATCGTCGGCAAAAGCTTGTATAGCTCGTGCTGAAGTCGTGATGTCGTATCGCACAAGCTGACGGTCGACCTGGTCCACCAGGGAGTTGAGGCGGGAGAGAATCCAGCGATCCAGCGCGCCCAGGCTTGACCGGTCCAGCATATGGTCTGCCGGGTTGAACCGGTCGATATTGGCGTACATGACATAGAAGGCGTAGGTGTTCCAGAGCGTACCCATGAATTTGCGCTGATGCTCGCTGACTGTGTCGTCCGAGAACCTGGATGGCAGCCAGGGTGAACTGGCGGTATAGAAATACCAGCGGACGGCGTCGGCGCCCTGCTTGTTGAGCACATCCCAGGGATCCACGACATTGCCCTTGTGCTTGGACATCTTCTGGCCGTTCTTGTCCTGAACCAGTCCCAGTACAATAACGTTTTTATACGGTGCCTGGTCAAACAGCACGGTCGAGATGGCCATCAGGGTGTAAAACCAGCCACGGGTCTGGTCCAGGGCTTCCGAGATGAAGTCAGCCGGGAAGTTCTTCTCGAACTGCGCCTTGTTCTCAAAGGGATAATGCCACTGGGCAAACGGCATGGATCCCGAATCAAACCAGCAGTCGATGACTTCCGGTACGCGGGTCATTTGGCCATGGCACTTGTCGCACGTGATGTGGACATTGTCGATCATCGGCTTGTGCAGCTCGATGTCTTCGGGGCAGTCATCCGACAAGGCCTGAAGCTCCGCGATGCTGCCCACCAGATGGCGGTGGCCGCACTCGCACTCCCAGATCGGCAGCGGCGTGCCCCAGTAGCGCTCGCGTGAGATGCCCCAGTCGATGACGTTTTCGAGGAAGTTGCCGAATCGGCCATCGCGGATGGTTTCCGGAATCCAGTTGACTGTCTTGTTGTTTTTGATCAGCTGGTCGCGAACGGCAGTCATCTTGACAAACCAGGAACTGCGGGCATAGTAGATCAAGGCGGTGTCGCAGCGCCAGCAGAACGGGTAGGAATGCTCGTAGGGTATCTTCTTGATCAGCTTGCCGTCTTGGCCCAGTTTCCGGATCAGGCCGGGATCGGCGTCCTTGCAGAACACGCCGGCAAAATCCGACACTTCATCCGGCAACGTGCCGTCCTCGCGCACCAGTTGGACAAACGGCAGGTCGTTGTCTCGACCGACTCGGGCGTCGTCTTCACCGAAAGCCGGCGCGATGTGAACGATACCCGTGCCGTCACTGAGTGTGACAAAGTTATCGGCAGTCACGACAAAAGCCGTCTTGCCGGACTTTTCGACGATCTCATCAGCATAATCAAACAACGGCTGATAACGCTTGCCAACAAGCGCCCCGCCCTTCATCCGGCTGACGATGTTAATATCCTCACCCAGAACCTGCTGTGCCAGAACACCGGCTATGTAATATCTGACGGGTTTTTGAGTCCCGTCCAGATCCTGACTGGTTTCGGCCAGGATGTATTCCTCATCGGCGTTCACGCAAAGGGCGACATTGGACGGCAGCGTCCAGGGCGTCGTCGTCCAGGCAGCCAGGTAGGTGTCCGGCTCCCCGTCCACGGCAAAGCGGACAAACACGGACGTTTCCTTGACATCCTGATAGCCTTGCGCGACTTCATGGCTGGACAGCGAGGTGCCGCAGCGCGGGCAGTACGGAACGATTTTGTGACCTTTGTAGAGCAGATCCTGATCCCAGATCTTTCTCAAGGCCCACCATTCCGATTCGATATAGTTGTTGTCATATGTAATATAGGGGTCTTCCATGTCGGCCCAAAAGCCGACCCGGTCGGACATCTGTTCCCACTCGCCCTTGTATTTCCAGACACTTTGCTTGCACTGCTCAACAAAAGGGCCGACGCCGTAAGCTTCAATCTGGGGCTTGCCGTCAATGCCGAGCAGCTTTTCGACCTCCAGTTCAACCGGCAGGCCATGGGTATCCCAACCGGCCTTGCGCAGGACATGATAGCCTTTCATGGTCTTGTAACGCGGGATGATGTCCTTGATCACGCGGGTCAGAATATGCCCGATATGCGGCTTGCCGTTGGCCGTCGGCGGGCCGTCGTAAAAAGTGAACTCCGGGCCATCGGTACGGTTTTCAATCGATTTTTGGAAAATCTGGTGCTCTTTCCAGAAATCCAGCACAGCCTTCTCGCGTTCAACGAAGCTCATATTGGTCGATACTTTTTTGTACATCTAAGCCACCTCCAGGTTTTCGGCAATCAAAAAGCGCCCCCTTCACGGGGCGCTTGAAGCAAGCACGGTACCACCCGTTCACAACCGGATCCCTTGTCAGGCCGGTTATCTCGTTTTCCTGTAACGGGGACACTGCCGGTTGGTGCGACAGTTCGCCGGTCCTGGCTAATGGCATCCGTGCTAACAGACCTCAGTGTTCACCAGAACAGCTCGCGGATGATTTTCAATCGGCTTGTCCACTCGCGGCTCACACTCTCCCGCGCTCGCTGGGCTGTCCATTTCCGATCTACTCTTCCGGTCAAAGCTTTTGACTATGATCAAGCCGATTATAGTCTTTGGGCAGTGTATTGTCAACGTGCCTTCAAGTCAACGCAGCAGGAAGTAAAGCAGGACCGCGACCGCAACCAGCAGTCCCAATCCGAAATAGCCGACCCAGATCGGGAAATGCTCCCAGATATTCAGCCGTTCCTTGCCGATCTTGACTTCCTTTTCAGGCAAATCAAGCTTCACCTTCAGTTTCTTCGGCTTGTGCTCAATATGTTCCATGACAGGGACGGTCTTTTCCATTTCCTCCAGGCTCTTGCCCCACTCACGTCTCGGCTCCTGGACAGACCAGTCAATCACGGCGCAGGTCGCGCTGCGCCCGGCACCGCGTTCCAGGGCCTGGCTGACAATTTGTTGGGCTGCGCCGCCGGCTTCATCGATTTCGAGAAAATGGCTCAGGGCATCTTCACCAAGTTTTTCGACAACTCCAGGCGTGCAGAGCAGGAAGCGGTCGTTCTCCCGCACATCGATCGGTCCGGTGGAGAACAGTTCGACTGTGGCCGGCGCCCTGGACGGCAGAACCGGCTGGCCATGGTGGCTCGGCGCTAATTTCTTCAACTGGCCGATTCGATAGAGATAAGCGCTGCAGGATCCGATGGCCATGATATTGGCTTTAGCATTGCGCATGACCAAGCAGCTGATCGATGCGCCTAGATCAGACAGGGTCAGATCATGTTCCGCAGCGACTGCCAGTCGGCGCTGGACGCGATGCAGGTAGCGCTCAAACAGCGATGGTACGTTCTCGACCGGCAGCGGCAGAAGCCGTGTGATTTCGTCTTTGAGCTCATCCGCGGCAAATTGGGCGCAGACACGCGCGGTTTCCGGCTTGCCGGATCCGCTGAACACGGCAAAACAAAGGGTCTGCTTGGATGATACGGATGTCTGGTGGGTCTGGGACAATTGCGACTGCAATTCCATTGCATAGCTGTCTGGAACATAGCCTGAACTGAGAAAACAGTCTTCATTGATAAATGATGCCGGCCCGGCATGGCTGATCGAATACGCATTCATGGTCGGCATAGCATTCTCCTGCCCTTCGATGGTCTGATCGTTCCCGATCGCTTGATGGCATTATTATCGCACAAAGAAATTGTTTATGGCAACCGCTTGAAAAGCCACTAAAGTTCAAAGAGCTTGAGTTTTCTGGCAATCATTTCATCAACCCGTTCAATGTAATCCTTAATGTCGCGTGAATTCGGCGCCCGTTCTACCCGGCTGCCGAATACCATCTTGCTCATGGCGCCGCTGCCCAGGCCGATCACAGGCGTCGCATCGCCCATCATGCCGACGTTGTAGACACAGCCTTCGCCCGGTTTGGCAAATCCTGTATTTTCAAGGCCACCGGCGACATCCTTTTGCCGGTACAGGTAATATGGGGCATACCCATTCTGTTCCAATGAAGCTTTGGCTTCGGTCAGCATCATTTCAAGCGACGGGTCAGGCAGATAACGGCTGCCCGGCCGGCGCAGGTCAGCCAGAGTTGAACTGCGCTTGATCGCCAGGGTGTGAAGGGTGATGCTTTCAGGATCCAGCTTGACCGCAGCCTGAAGCGATTTGCCAAAATCTCGCGGCAATTCACCCGGCAGGCCAGCGATCAGGTCCATGTTGATGTGGTCAAAGCCCATACCGCGGGCCAACTCGAACGCCTCAACGGTCTGTGCAGTGGTATGTCTTCGGCCGATGACCTCCAGTGTCTGGTCATTGAAGGTCTGCGGATTGATGCAGATCCGGTTTGCCCCAAACTGGCGGATCGCCTCGAGTTTTTTTCGGCTGATTGTGTCCGGACGGCCGGCCTCCACCGTCAGTTCGGTTGTATCTCCCAGCGGCAGAATCTCTGTCAGCCCGGTCAGCAGGCGTTCAAACAGCTCATCCGGCAGGCTGGTTGGCGTGCCGCCTCCGACATAGACGGCGGACAGCTTCGTCGGCTTTTCCAAAGCCGAAAACAACGACTTGGCTTCGTACAGCAGCGCATTCACGTATGGCGCCAGCAGCGCCTTGTGGGACAGAGCATCTCTGGCGATGAAGCTGCAGTACGCGCAGCGGCTCGGACAAAACGGAATCCCGATGTACACCATCGCGCTCTCGGCTGGAATCGATTCGAGCAGCCGATGCTCGTTTTGCGCAGTCTCCAGGGCAAGGTCTGCCTTGCCGGACGAAACAAACCAGGTTTCGATCAGTTCCCGCCTGGCAAGATCGATCTTATCGCCATGGAACCTCCGAGCTTCATAGGCGATTTGCGTCGGACGGATGCCGGTTAGCGATCCCCAGGGAAACCGGATGCCGGTCAGGTGGGACAGACATTGGTATAACTGCCGCTTGACTTCACGTCTGGCCTGGTCGGGGGCGACCTTCAAGGCCTGGTTGAATTCGAATCCATCGGAAGAACAGCGGGTTTCAACCCGGACAGTCGCAAGATCTATTTCGGTCAAACGACTGGTGATCGGTATCTTCTCATCGCCGATGCTGACCTGGTCACCTTCCGTCTTGACACCCGGCCCGAAAAACAGCCGCAGCACTTCACTGACAGGATAGTCATACCGGTGGCCGGCTAACAGGACTTGGGGCATTCAATCAACCTCCCCGGCCAATGCGGCGATGCTGGAATCCAACTGACCCGACTCGCGAGCCGCGTCATACCAGGCCAGCAGCAGGTCCAGCATCCTGCCGTAGCTTTGGACGCCATCATCCTGCAAATTGGCTTTAAGATAGGTGTCGTTGATGGTGGTGGAAACCTCGCGGACCGGTCCTTCGAACTGTTTCCAGTACGCATTGCTGGACGCCATGTCGCGCCAGACTGCATCGCTGAAGCGAGATGCGCTGACCTCCCAGGCATCCCGGTCCTTGCCGTAGATGACGCCCAGACTTCGGGTCGCGGCATCAATCACCACGGAATAGGCGATCTCCGGTCGGGTGTCAGCCAGGCCGGACAGAAAAGCCAGGAAATTGGCCTCGTCCTCGCGGGCAAACCCGCGAGTGTGGGCGATTTCATGCAGGGCTGTGTGCGGGATTTGGTAGTCCGGAATATCCGTGTTGACATTGGACTCGACAAAAAATGGGAAATACAGTCCGGTGATCCCGGTGTAGGACCAGTAATGGGATAGCAGGACAGATTTGGGTCTGACCGACGCACCTGACAGCAATGGATACGCCTGGGCAGCACGATCGACGGTGTCGGACAAGCCGGCAATTGTTCGCACCGGTGTCTGGGGCAGTGCCATGACACCCTGTTCGTCCTCTTCGCACAACGCACGCAGGCTGTTCGCCTGTTCGACCAGCCAGTCCGCAGTTTCATTCAATTCTGCAACCGATCGTTCGCGCACCGGTAGACTGAAACTTTCGGCCACCGGCAATCGGGCGTAGTTGAACCCGTGAAGCAGCATGAAAACCAGATAGAGTATGCTGGCCGTCCAGGCGACGCGCCGCAGCAGACGGAGCACCCTGGTTTTGCGGTCAGGCAAACGGACCAGCCGGATAATGAACAGGATCAGCAGGGCCAGCAAGACCGGGTAGCCGATCACATTCAAGGCTTCTGTCATTGAGAACGGAACCAGAGAGGTCAGAAAGGCAATCGGTTTTGAAATGATCGGGAAAAGTCCCCGTGCAATATAGGTTTCGGTAAATGCTGGGTTTTGAGCCAGTATGCGCTGACCGAAGATTGCGGCCAGCGCCGGCAGCGGCCAAAGGTATGACGCTTTCTGCTTCCAGCTGATTTGCTGATTGATCATCGAATCACCTCTTCAGTCCAGCAGGGCAAGCAAATCGGACGGGTGCCCGATCAGATGATCGGCGCCTTCCCGCTTCAGTTCATCCGCGTCGCGAAACCCCCAGAGCACGCCAACAGCTGTCATGCCGGCATTGCGGGCAGTCTGCATGTCCGATCCAGAATCGCCGACGAACATCGCGCGGCTTGGGGCTATGGCCATCTGTTCCAATATTTTCAACGCCAGCGTGGGGTCTGGTTTGATTGGATAATCATCCAGCTTGCCGTATACGGGCGAGAATTCAAGCGTTGGGAAGTAATGGTTTGTAATCTGCTTGGTGAAGGCATCCGGCTTGTTGGACAGGATGGCCAGCTTGAG
Organism: uncultured Saccharofermentans sp.; assembly: GCA_963675845.1. GTDB lineage: Bacteria > Bacillota > Clostridia > Saccharofermentanales > UBA5734 > UBA8949. The sequence continues at coordinate 2,738,142 of OY776634.1, forward strand.
GTTGGTTTTTCGCAGCTGTTCGAGCAATTCGACCACACCTGGATAGGGTTTTGTTTCAACAGCCCAGCTGCGGTCATAGAGCCTGTTGAAGCTGGCCATCAGGCGGTCAATCTGATCGGCCGGAATCTGGTTCGGGTCGACATCGCGGCTGAAAGCTGCGGCTTTCTTCATCAGGTTCCTCGCGCCTGAGCCAACCAGTTTCTTGTACTGTTCGGTTGGACAGGGGGACAGGGATTCAATGGCCAGAGCGCTGTTGACGGCTTTGGCCAGATCCTTCAAGGTGTCCAGCAACGTGCCGTCGAGATCAAATATGATTGCCTGACAGTTCATCGGTTTAAAATCCTTTCCTAAAAGACGCCAGCGAGGCTGAGTCCAAACAGCAGGATCAGCAAGACTGGCTGGTGCAGGGCATAGATCCAGAGCGAGTTGCGCCCCATCAGCGACAGCGGTACGGTTGCCTTGATCAGCCATAACGGAGCATTGGGCAGCGCAGTGGTCTTGTCAGTATAAGCGATTCTGCCGATCAAGGCCCCGATTGCGTAAAAGCCCAGCCAGGGAAAGATCGGCAGGTAATCGGCCATGCCGATGACAGGGTCCGGCACCAGCCCGAAAGGCAGCAGCCAGTAGCTGCCAGCGTCAGCCCAGTGGGGCAGAATTGTCGCAAACCAGATGACCAGGCCGGCGAAAAGCAACAGAAAGACATCCGTCCCGATCAACCGACGCCCGCGCCGGCGTTCAAAAACCGTCACGGCGGCATACAGCAGCGTCCCCAGTGAAATCAGGTGCAGGACATTGAACAGGATGGCGATCTGGTAGCCGGTCGTACTCGAGAAGATCAGCGTCAGCACCGTCAGCAGCAGGGAAACTGCCAGCATGCGAATGCCCCGGCGTGTATTGTTTCTGGAGAACGTGCAACTGATGCCTGAGACAATGATGAACACGTTGAGGAAAACCGGCCGAAGCAGGTTGTTGAACCACCAGGCTTCCTGGAACGCGAACAGGTCAAGCGCGAAGACATAGCGAAGGTCAAAAGCGAAGTGGTGCAGAATCATCATCAAGAGGGCCAGGCCACGCAGAGCATCGAGCTCAAAGGCTCGCTTCTCATGCTGATTCAAGGACAAATCAATTGGATTCATGCCGATAACGCCGCCCCGATTGCCGTGGCATACTCAGATGAATCCGGGATAATGATATCCACATCATACAGCTTGCTGAAAACCTTCAGAACCTGTGTGCCCTGCTTGACCAGAGTCAGATTTCCGGTGAAGACAATGGTGCTGACGCCGCTCTGGCGAGCGGCCAGCACCGCGCTGGTCCCGATCGACTGGAAGACAAGATTGACGATTCCGAGGGCGATATCCTCATGACTGGCCGAATCGTCATTCTTGCCGAAATTTGACGCGGTGGCATCCGGAGACAGCCCGGGAATGTCGTCCACCGTGATATCTGAAATCGACAAGTCGACCTTGGACAGGTCGCCCTGCTCGGCCATCGATTTGAACAGGGAAAAATCCCTGACATTGATCATGCGGTTGGACAGTCCCAGCAGCGTACCGCCTCCGATACCGGACCCGATCAGATGATGGACGTCCTGGCCGCGCGCCATGACGAAGGCCGTGCCGGTTCCTATGCTGACCACGACAGCTTCATTCAAGCCGCTGACATACAGCCCGCCCAGGCCGATCGCTTCGAACTCGGCCGTGCGAACCGTTCGAACGCCCAGAAGATTTCCCTGGACATAGGATGCGCCGACACCGGTCACCATGATCTTGTCAATGGTATCCAGGTCGATTGCATTCTGGTTGACAAACTTGCCCAGTGCACCGAATGCCGATGCCACCGGGTCACTGGCCTGAACCAGCGCCTTGTCAATCAGCTGTCCGTTTTCCAGTCCGACTATTTTGGTTGTACTGCCACCAATGTCAAGTCCGATAATGATCGCCAAACCTTTGCCCTCCCTGACGTCAATTGATACTATTCTCAGAGCAATATTATAGCACAAGACTTGGCGATTGATCGGCTGGTGCATACAAAAAAAGGGCGCGCGTCGCGCACCCTTGGGATAACACACTGTTTTTTTTGTGCGGTTAACGGTTAGCCGCGGTCTTGTGGATGTAATCCATGCTCTGTCCGACAATGCCGCCTTCGACTAGCGCAGTGTTTCTTGGCGCAACGACAAAGATGACCGAAGATACCGGCATGACTTTGCCGTCCAGGGCATACGCGGCGCCGGTGATAAAATCAATCACACGCTGAGCGACTTTGCTTTCAACCTTCTCGATGTTGCAGATCACGGTTTTACCAGCCTTGATATGGTCACAGGCCTGCTGGGCAGACTCAATGTCCGATGGTTGCATGATCACAACCTGCTGGCCGCCGCCGGGCTTGAAGTCGACGACTTTGGAGGATTGAGGACGCCGGAACGGGCTGTGCCGCGGCTCGTCCAAAATTTCTTCCGGTTCGAATTCCTCAAACTCGTCGGACTCATAGTCGTCTTCAAAGTCAATTTCGTCGTGGAAATTGCCAAGACGATTGAATAGTTTGTTGATAATGTCTGCCATAGTCGGTCCCTCCGCTTGGGATTTTTCTAAAAAGAGGTGTACGAGCCTATTATAGATAGGGGCTCAAGCAGAAGCAACGCAACGAAGGCAAGCGTAAATACGATGTAACTCGGATGAAACAAAGGTTTGCTGAAATCACAAACCTGTTACAGTCTTCGGCCGAAAATCGCGGTTCCAATCCTGACGAGCGTTGAACCGCATTGAATCGCCTGGACGAAGTCCCCGCTCATGCCCATGGACAGCACCTGCCAGTCTGCAGGGTTGTCCAGCTGCTGTGATAGGGTGTCGAAAAGCGTCTTTGTCTTAGAAAAGATCGGCAGGGTCAAGTCAGGATTATCAAAAATGGGGGCCATCGTCATCAGGCCGCACAAGCGGATGCCAGGCAGTTTCTGGGCCTCGATCGCGCTGGCCGTCAGATCTTCCGGATCAAAGCCGTGTTTGGACAGCTCGCCGGATGTATTGACTTGCAGCAGAAGTTTTGTCTCGTGGCCATCGGCGGCCGACCGCCGGCTAATCGCTTCCAGCAAAGATAAAGAATCAACCGAATGAATCAGGTGAGTCCGGCCGATTACGGTTTTGACCTTGTTTTTCTGCAAAGTTCCGATCAAATGCCAATTCGGGTTCAGATTCTGAGCCTTCAACCGGTCGATCTTGGCCGTCATTTCCTGAACCCGGTTCTCTCCCAGATCGGCCAGGCCGAGCCTCACGGCAGCCATGGCATACTCGGCCGGGAAAAATTTACTGACCCCCACAAGTGTGATTTCAGACGGGTCGCGTCCTGCGGCCCGTGCTGCATCCGCGATTTGCGATCGGACGCTGTCCAGCCGGGCGGCTATGGCCTCGACTGTCCGGTCATCTAAAACAGGCTGCAAATTTTCATCAATTGCCAATGAGTTCACCCTCCTCGATTGATTGCGGATTGCTGACCAGCACACTGGATAAAGCCGGCTGATAAGGTTCAGTCTCAATGCCTTCAACGATCGCGAATTCACGGCCCTGGTCGATCACATTGACCTTGCAGGTTCTGGTCCTGCCTTTGACGACCATCATCAGGCTGGCGGTCGCGTCCGTTTCATCGTAGTCAATCAGGGCGGATACCGGCACTTTAAGTCCCGTGGTCTGGGACAAAGTCAATTCGGCGACAACGGTCCGCCGATTCATAAGCCGTTCGACCTTGCGATCCGTCTCGAACACGATCAGGGTTTTGCTGCCGAACGCTTCGCTTCTGACGACCTCACAGCTGCCGATGACAAGGTCGTCATTCGGAATCTTGATCTCATGGATCGAGCCGACGGGGAAAGCCTCCGGATCGGTACTGTCGAGCACAAAAGCCAGATTCTGAACCAGACCGGAACTCACCTTGAGGATCGTCTGCCCGTCCTTAACGGTCGTCTGATCGTTATTTTGCGGATCGGACTGATTCATATATTCCTGGATATCGGAGACTGATAGATCCCAAGCCATATCGAGATCCAGACTGGATTCGAGGCCATCGTAGCGGTACGAAACGATGCCGGGCTTCGGGGCATAGATCGATCCGGCTTCCAGACCCAGTGCACTTTCCAGCGAAGCTTTTCTCGCCTCAAGCTCATCCAGGCGCGAATCATTGAAGTCAATAGCCAGCAGGTTGGTGGTCCGCTGTTCAAGAATCACGCTGATTGAGGTCGCGTAACCGCTCATGTTGCTTAAATCGCCTTTGGAGACATCAAGGCGGACAAGACTGACCAGATTGGCCAGAGCCGCGGCGCTCTCGTCAAAGATCGCCTGGGCGCCAGCGCCCTTGCCGGCATTCATCAGGTTGATCTGCAGGCTGATTAAATCATTTTCACACTTCTGGAGTTCAGCCAGCTGGGATTCCATGTTCTCGGGGACGATCATGGCCAGCTTCTGGTCTTTGGAGACCCGGCTGCCTTCAGCCACTAGGGTCCTGATCAGGCCGCTGGCCGGCGCTTCAAAAGTCTGCTCGTCACGAATGACCAGCCCTGTCCCCTGAATATTGTGGACGACGGTACCTTCCTGGATAAACATCAGGCTGGGATTGGGGCTGACCTGCTTCATGACGGCGATGATCAGCAAAATGGTCACCAGCATGATGGCCATCACAAAGATGGACAGCGAGACCGCCCGGTTTCTCGATTTTCTGCGTTCAATCCGGATCAGCCGCTCGACCGGCAGATCCGTTTGGGCTTTCCGGCTGACACCGGAATAGGACCGTTTGACTTTGCGTCGGCTCAAGCGGATGACCCCCCTGTTCTTTCCACTGCCATCATGGCGGCAAGCTTGACATTTTCATAACAAAGACCGCCCTGGAGATAGGCCGGATACGGTGCACGGAGCGGGCCGTCGGCCGACAATTCGATTGACGCGCCCTGGACAAAGGTTCCCGCCGCCATGATGACCGGACTGTCATAGCCAGGCATATCCCAAGGCTGGGGCTGGACATGGCTGTCAACCGGACTGGCGGCCTGGATGGCCTGACAGAAGGCAACAAGTTTCTCCGGGCTGCCCAGCTCAATGGTCTGGACAATGTCACCGCGGCGGGCATCCGGTGTCGGATAGGTCTTGAATCCGGCCAGGCTGAACAAGGCCGAGGCAAACACGGCGCCTTTCAGACATTCCGCGACAACATGCGGCGCCAGATAAAAACCCTGGGCGATCTGGCGGTTAAAACCAAGCGTCGGCCCGACATGGCTGCCCAGTCCAGGTGCAGTCAGGCGCTCGGCGACCTGTTCGACCAGGTCCTTGCGGCCAACGACATAGCCGCCCGACGGACAAAGGCCGCCGCCCGGGTTTTTAATCAGCGACCCGGCGCACAAATCGGCGCCAGCCATGCAGGGTTCGGTTGGCTCGACGAATTCACCATAGCAGTTGTCGACCAGAATGACGGTCTCGGAATTGACCGCTTTAATCGTTTCACAAATACGTTCAATATCTTCCGCCAGCAACGATCTGCGCAGGGTGTAGCCGCGTGATTTTTGAACATAGACAACCTTGGTCTGGCTGTCGACTGCCGATCGGATCGCATCCAGATCAGGCTGGCCGCTCTCGGCCAGGTCGATTTTCCGGTAGACGACGCCGAAATCCTGAAGCGAACCGGTGCCTTGGGTCTTACCAGCCATTCCGATGGTTGACATCAGGCTGTCATAAGGGGTGCCGGTGACCGACAGCAGGGCATCACCCGGCCGCAGCAAGCCATACAGGCACATCGCAAGGGCCTGGGTGCCGGAGCTGATCTGGATCCTGACCAAGGCGGTCTGGCCGCCGAAGGCCAGGGCATAGGCCTGTTCTATCTGGTCGCGGCCCGGGTCATCGTAGCCATAGCCAGTACTGCCTCCCAGAAAGCTTTCTGACAGCCGGGCTTCATGCATCGCGCCGATGACGCGAAGCTGATTGATCTCACGGATGCGCTCAATATCATCAAAAGCAGATTGAACAGCTTCAGTTGCCCTGATGGAAAGGTCATAGACCGGTTTTGAAATGCCAAATGGCTGGAATGTGCTCAAGGACAAAAGGGTTGCCTCCTCAAATCCGGCTGTTCGGCTTTGCGCCGGGATGCCGGTTGCTGATGTCACGATGATTGCCGATAGCCGACAATGATTAGATTATATCAGATTCTATTGGACTAGTGGGCATTGACAAAGCATCTGCCCATGATTATAATTGCACATGCCAAAGCACAAATCCCCTCGGCAATCAATGGGTGTAAGCGGTCATGGCGGAATCGGCAGACGCGTACGTTTGAGGGGCGTATGGGCAACCGTATGGGTTCAAGTCCCATTGACCGCACCAAACAACCCCCCAGTGGCTCTTCAGCCACTGGGGGGTTGTTCTTAATTGGTCTTGCTGTTGACCATCCGGTACCATTAGCTTAGTTCGGCAGCCTAATCCGGCCGGTTATCGATGATATCCGACGTATCCAGCCATAGCAGCCGGCCGGTGTCTGGCCAGAACTTGTTGTACGTGAATTTCATCGAGTAGAGCAAATCTTCATCGGCGATGAGATCCGTTACGCTCAGTTCAGCCGGGCATAACAGATCAAACTGGCCTGAGTTAGCTAGTTCAACCGTTGCAATCCACCGGCCATGGTTTTCATGGATTGACTGAATACTGTTGCAGCCTTCGTAAACTATTCCCTGCGAGTGGACCACCAGGAGAATCGTCAGACAGAGCAACGCTGCAAACACCAATACAGCAATTGATTTTTTACTGAACAGTTTATTTCCACATCCCTTATTGCTCATAGTATTCAATCCTCTCACATCCATATGACCGAACACAGATGAATTATAAACCAGGCCGTTGCGTTTTGCAACTGACGTGCTGTCCCTGGATTGCGATTTGATGTTCATGGTTATTGCCCAATCCCAGTCCTCTCGTCCAATATGGCAAATCCTGACCAGCATCGGGCTTTTGGACTGCACGGAACGGCTTGACTTTAATCTATAATGCATTATTATTTATATGTCTATAAAAACACCATTCATCTGACCAGCTGCCCAAGCGCGGTCAAGACAGGAGGAACATATGGGAAAAGTCTACGCACAAATCTATTCTCTGATCCGACAGGACCGCGAAGGGGTTCTCGATGCACTGAAAACCATTTCCGAAATCGGGTATGACGGTGTCGAGATCATCTCCAGCATGGTCGAAGGCCTCAATGTCCAGGAATTCAAGAAGTATTTGGATGACTGCGGTCTCCAGGTGATTTCCGGCATGTCGCTGGACAGCGACGAGGATCTGGCATTCGCCCAGGCACTCGGGCTCAAATACGTCAGTGCCCCCGTCCATGCCAATCCGAAGGATCGCGACGCCCTGCTCAAAAACGCTGAAGAACTCAACGCGTTCGGCAAGAAGACCGCGCCGTACGGCATCAAGGCGTTCTACCACAACCATGCCAACGAATTCCTCAAGCTGGACGGCGAGTATCCTGAGGACATCCTGATCGCCAACACCGATCCGGATCTGGTCGCATTCGAGTTTGACATCGGCTGGTCCACGCTGGCCGGCATCGATCCTGCTGCCTACATCAACAAGCACCCCGGCCGCTTCCCGCTGATCCACGTCAAGGAATGCAACCGGACCGCGGCGACCGAGGAGGATTTCGAACATTTCCCGAAACGGATCATGGATTTTGCCAAGAAACTGGCCGGCGATGAAATCCGCAAACCGGGCCAGCCGCCGAAATTCCCAGAAGAAGCCAAGAAAATGATGTACGAATCCAGAAACTGGAACTGCGCGCTCGGCGAAGGTCTGGTCGACTGGGCAGCTGTGCGCGACGCCGCCGAAGCCCAGGGCGTTGAAGCGTATATCAGCGAGCGTGAATACTATCATATCAACGGCAATCCCGAAGCGACAGCCGCCGGTGCCGCCAAACTCGACTTCGAGTACATGCGTAAAGTCTTCGGCTAAAAACACGGATCAAACCAAACAAGTTCAGGGGAAGCCTCTCGGGGCTTCCCTTTTCCATTGACTGCAGGTTCACTGTGACGGTAGAATGAAACTATGACAGATATGAATTATTTATGATCAGGTGTGACCACACGCTTTCAGGAGGTCGATTCTATGAAAAAGACTGCCGTTGTTTTAATCCTGGCCATGCTGGCGCTATCCTTGGCGGCCTGCAATCCACCACAGACCAGTGGATCAACTTCGTCCACCCAGCCGACAACAGCCACTGCGACCAGCGAAACACCCTCGGAAACATCAGGTTCGCAAACACAAGCCAGCACAACCGCAGCGGTCGAGACGTCCTCTGCCGCTTCAACAGCTGCCGAAACAACCGCGATGCCGACCCCGACCGTAACGCCCGGGCCGGTTATGTATTCAAGCTATGCCCATATGGTTTCATATGATCCCGCAAGAGGCCAGGCTGATTTCGATTATTTCAACATGCTGCGCGGCGATGACGCGGTGCAGTACCTGGTCGACTATGAAGGTTATACCGTTGGCGACGCCCAGGCGCTCGTCGATGACTTCGCTGATTCGGAATTCGTCGAGTCCAACCTCAATCCGCAGCTTCGAACCATTGACCTGACGGTCGTTGACATCAAGCTGATGTTCTATCCTGACGGCACGATGCTGCCCGGTGCCGAACCGGTTGATTCAGAATTGATTGACCTGTTTGACCTGTATCATGTCGATCCGGCCAAAGTATTGGATTATTTCTTCTATTACATCACCGTCGTTGACGGCGAAGTCGTCACCGTTGAACAGGTATACTGGCCATAAGGTCTAGAGTTTTGGCAAGTCGATCATCTGTCCATCCACCTCGACCAGGACGCCAAATCCCGGTAGCTCATAGGATTCGGATCCGATTTCAATTGTTCCAGGCTGACTTGACCGGTTGATGGCCACCAGCGCCTGGACCGGCTGTTTGGCTTGACCGAACACATCCTGTCCGCTTTTGAAGAATCGCCTGAAGGCGATCATGTCGTTTCGGGCATGAACAAAGCTGAAATGCCCAGTCTTGAAAACCGGCAGGCTGTTTCGGATGCTCGCGAACCCGGCGAAGCAGCTTTGCATCGCCCGGTCTTCCCGGCCCCACGGAAACGGTCTGCGATTAAAAGGATCGCGGTAGCCTTCCATAGCGGTCTCATCGCCATAGTAGATCACCGGACAGCCTGGGAAGGTCATTTGAAAGGCCAGGGCCAGGCGCAGAAGCTTCCGACCCTTATCCCGCTGCTCTGTCGACAGAAAAGTCTTGGCCTGAGCCGCCCGGCTGCCGGGATCCGGCTGGCCTGCCAGCGCGGTGATTGCCCGCGGAATGTCATGGCCGCTGATCAGGTTGTAGCTTGAATAAAAGCTCTCCCGCGGATAGTGCTCCCGGATTCGCTCCAGGCGGGTCATCAGGGTCTGAGCGAGATCACGGCCAGACAGCCAGCCGATCAGGGCTTCCTGGAAGGGGTAGCCCATGACCGTGTCATGCGTATCGCCTAGAAGAAAATCCCTGAATGTCCCGTAACTGACCTTGCAGGTGGCGTCTTCCCAGACCTCCCCCAGCAGGACGGCGTCCGGCTTGTCATCCCGGACGGTCTTTCTCAGACTCCTCAGGAACAAGTCCGGCAATTCATCGGAAACATCAAGACGCCAGCCTGAAGCACCGAGGTCCAGCCATTTGCGGACGATCCCGTCCGGGCCGGTCATATAGGATTGGTAGGATAAATCATTTTCATTGACCGCGGGCAGCTCCTGAAAACCCCACCAGGAGTCATAAAAGACCTGGTCTCCTTTGTGGTGAAAGGTATACCAGCTGCCAAAACGGGACAACGCCTGGCCAGTGGCTTCCTGCCAGGCCCCGGGTTCAGGGTAATGGCCATATCGGTTGAAATACCGGCTGTCGGCGCCGGTATGGCTGAAAACGCCATCCAGGATGATCCGGATGCCGCGGCTGCCCGCTTCGCTGCACAGCACCTTGAAGGCGGCTTCATCGCCCAGCAGCGGATCGATACGCTCATAATCGCCAGTGTCGTAACGGTGGTTGGACCGGGCCTTGAATATCGGATTAAGTGACAGGACACCAACCCCAAGATCTTTGAGGTAGTCCAGTTTTTCGCATATGCCAGCTAATGTTCCGCCAAAAAAGTCACAGGCCAGATAGCCGGTTTCCGGCTTGCCGATGTAATCGACATCTTCGTCCCAGCCGTCATGCCAGATCCGGTCGGGGCGGTCATTGGTTTTGAACCGCTCCAGCGAAAAACCGCTGTCGCGATTGAAGCGATCGGGAAATATCTGGTAGAAAACAGCGCCTGGCATCCATTCCGGCACCGTAAAATCAGCTGAATAGACCGTGACCTGCCACGGCAGCTGGGGATGATGTTCATCCGGCGAAATGGTTGGCCGTTGATCGACCCGAACACCGCTGCCAAAGCTATCGAGATGGTCAAGCGAGTAAAATGCCAGGCCCTGGTCCGTCTCGATTTCAAACCAGTAGAACAGCAGGCACGGCTCCGCGGGCATACGCAAACGCCCTCGATACCAGCCATCGACAGCATGCTGATCGGCCTGTTCCATTCTGAGCCGGCTTTCAGCAAACCGGTATAGGCCATAGGCGTAGCACAAGTCGACTGTTACGCGGCCGGCCGGCAAGTCTTGAATCTGAATCGCCAGCTCGAGATCCGTGCCTGTTTTGAGCGCTCCAAATGGCTGTCGATACTGTTCTTGACGGCTTTGATGTCGAAATCTCATGATCAGGCTATCACCTGCCGATAAAGCTCGAGATAGCTCTGAGCGGATCCCAGCCATGAGAAATCACCCGACATGGCCTGTAGGATCAGCTGGCGCCAGGCTTCCGGCTTTTTCTCGCGCAGCTCGAGTGCCGCCTGGACGGTGAACAGCAGTTCATGGGCATTGATGTTCTTGAAGGAAAAACCGGTCCCTTCGCCGGTCAGCGGATCATAGGCCTTGACGGTGTCCTTGAGACCGCCGGTTTCGCGAACCACCGGCAGCGACCCGTAGCGCATGGCGATCATCTGCGACAGGCCGCAGGGTTCAAACAGCGACGGCATAATGAACAGGTCCGATGCGGCATAAAACCGGTGGGACAGCGCTGAATCAAAAGCGATCCTGACCGCCAGCCGGCCCCGATGACGTTTGGCGATGGTCTCGAGTGCGGATTCATAATGGGCGTCGCCTGTGCCAAGCACCGCCATCTGGCAACCCTGCTCCATGATCTCCTCCAGGACATGCAGCAGCAGATCCAGACCTTTCTGGTCAGTCAGGCGCGAGACCATGCCCAGCAAAGCCGTATCCGCAGACTGATCAAGGCCCAGCTCTTGCTGTAAAGCCAGTTTGCAGGCAGCCTTCCCGGCCGAGGCAGATTTCAGATCATAGGGTTGGGGGATGTTCGGATCGCTTTTCGGGTTGTAGACATCCGTGTCAATGCCGTTCAGGATGCCGAAAACCTTATGGGCCTGGCTTTGCAGCAAGTATTGAAGACCTTCACCATAGTAATCCGTCATGACTTCCGCGGCATAGGTCGGCGAGACAACCGTCACACGATCAGCATAGACGATGCCCGCTTTGAGAAAATTCGGCATGCCGTCCTTGAGGATGCCATACTCGGACATGAAACGGTCCGGTATGTCCAGCAGGTCGGCTATTCGTTCACGGCCGTGGATGCCCTGGTATTTCAGGTTGTGAATGGTCAGGACGGTCCGGATATCCTGGTGAAAGCCATACGGCCTGTAGTGCGCTTCCAGCAGGCTGGGTATCATTGCCGTGTGCCAGTCGTTCAGGTGTAGAACATCCGGCTCAAAATCCATGGCCTGGCCGACAGCTTCTAGTGCCGCACGCTGGAAGAAGCTGAACCGTTCGATATCAAAAGAATAATCCAGATAAATCCCGTCGTGTCCGAAGTAGTACTCGTTGTCGATCAAATAGACCGGCACACCGTCCAGCTCCATAGTCATCAGTCCGCTGTACATCGTCCGCCAGCCCAGCTTGATCATGGTCCATCGAACAAAGGTCAGCTGGTCAGCGTATTTGTCCTTGATGGTTTTATACAGCGGCATAATCAGGCGCGCATCGCATCCCTGTCTGCGCAGAGCTTTAGGCAAGGCGCCCATGACATCGCCCAACCCCCCGGTTCTGGCCAGTGGCGCGACCTCGGCCGAAACAAACAGGATCTTCGGCAACGTCATACAATCGCCCCCTTGCCGATGACAACCGGGTAATCGGCCTGGCCGATCAGCTTAACGCCGGGCCGGATCACACAGTTCTTGTCCAAAATGACATTCTCCAGTTCAACGCCTTCCGAGATATAGGCATCCTGGAAGACGACACAACGGTCGATCCGGGTATTCGAAGAAACCGTCACGCCTCGAAACAGCACCGAATCCTTGATGCTGCCGTCAATTTTACAGCCATCCGAGACCATGCAGTTCGACACGCTGTTACCTTTGGTATACAGAGCGGGCGCTTCGTCCTTGACCTTGGTAAAGACCGGCATGCCGGACCAGAACAAGGCTTGCTGTATCTCGTCTTCGAGCAATCTCATACTGGCCTTGAAATAATTGACGACTGAGTTGATGCGCAGGGCATGGCCTTTGTATTCAAATCCATATACCCTCAGATTCTGATACATTCTCAGTATGCCCTCGATTGAGAAGTCGTGCCCGCCGCGGGCAATCATCTCGCTCAGAAGGTCGATCAGCAGTTCGCGTTCCAAAACAGTGACACCCAGCGCACAGCGTGTAACCGAGGTCTTTTCAGGATCGTACAGAATGTCCGTAACAAAGCCCTTGCGGTCGGTGCTGAAAACCAGGCTGGGCACGCCGTACCGGTTGGAGTCGCGATTGTACATGATGCTGATGTCCGCGCCGCTTTCCTCATGAGCCTGGATAAAATCATTCAGCGTCGTGCTGAAAATGTTTTTTGTGTTGGCGATGATGACATACTTTTCAGTGTTGCTTTTGAAATAGTCCAAAAGGCCTGACAGGTCATCCGCCTCGCCGCCATGTTCGACATTCAGCGAGTTGATATAGGGCGGCAGGATTGACAGACCTTTGCTGTTTCGGTCGAGATCCCAGTTGCTGCCGGTGCCCAGATGGTCCATCAGGGACTTGTATTTGTTCAAAGCGATGACACCGACCGTATTGATGCCTGAATTGACCATGTTCGAGAGCATGAAGTCGATGATCCTGTAGCGCCCTCCGAACGGAACGGCTGCCAGTGCCCGCGGGCGGGTCAGCTCACCGAGCTGGATTTTTCGATGGTCCGCTATAATCAGACCCAATGCATTGCAAAACATACCTGGCGCCTCCTTATCTTACCCTGAATTGATATTCGATGATATCATCCGACTGGAAATCTGCCGGACATTCAATCATGCAGTTGCCGGGGATGACTGCGCCATCCCGGATCTTCAGACCGCGTTCAAACACGGTGATGCCGTCGGACAGCAGTTTATTGTTCTTGTAGCCGCAGACGCCCTCAACACTGGCGCCGGCCCGCACATTGCTGCCGATGATGGTCTTGTTGCCGACAATGCACTTGTCCAGGAAGGCGCCGGCCATGACATGGACGCCTGGCATCAGGATCGAATCCTTGACGATAGCGCCCGCCTCGACCACAACACTGTTGGACAAGACGGAATGAATGACCTCGCCGTGGACAATGCAGCCGTCGGTGACTGCGCTGTTGAGCAGTTTGGCTGAACCTGAAATAAAATGTGCCGGCTTGATCGGGTTTCGACTGTAGATCCGCCAGGAACGGTCAGAGAAGTCGATTTCCTGCGGGCGGTCCAGAATGTCCATATTCGCCTCCCAGAGACTGGCCAGGGTGCCGACATCCTTCCAGTAGCCGCAAAAGCGGTAGGCCATCAGCTTTTTGCCTTCACCCAGCATCCTGGGAATAATGTTTTTGCCAAAGTCATGGCTGGATTTGGCATCGGCTTCGTCTTCATTGAGGCTTTTGCGCAGGGCTTCCCAGTTGAAGATATAAATGCCCATGGATGCCAGGTTGCTTTTGGGCTTCTTGGGCTTTTCCTCGAATTCAATGATATTATCCTGCTCATCGGTATTCATGATGCCAAAACGAGGCGCTTCCTCCCACGGCACTTCAATAACCGCGATCGTCGCATCGGCTTTCTGCTTCTGGTGTTCCTGCAGCATTTTGGCATAATTCATCTTGTAGATATGGTCACCGGACAGGATCAGGACCTGTTTGGGATCGAAATCATCAATGAAATCCATGTTCTGGAAGATGGCGTTCGCCGTCCCGCTGTACCAGTCGCTGCGGTGGTTGCTCTGATACGGCGGCAGGATAAAGGTTCCGCCATTCGTCCGATCCAGGTCCCAGGGATGTCCGTTGCCAACATAGGTGTTGAGCACCAGGGGCTGGTACTGGGTCAGCACGCCGACGATCTCGACTCCCGAATTTGAACAGTTGCTCAAAGGGAAGTCGATGATCCGGTACCGGGATCCATATTGGACAGCCGGTTTAGCCAGGGTGCGGGTCAGCACACCCAGTCTGGATCCCTGGCCGCCAGCCAGGATCATTGCCAGGATGTCATGTCTTGCCATTTTGATCACCTTCCTCTGCATGATTTGAACGCTCTATCGCTGCCCTTGCGAGCACCAGGCCGCAAAGCGGCGGGAGATCGAAAACCAGGCTCTCCGAGAAGCCCTGGGCTTCTATCGCCTCGGAAACCAGCGAAGTCGCCGGGTTTGGACGAAGCGGAAATCCGCTGCCGCCGAAGCACATATCATCTGAATTCAGAACAGCCGCATAGCGGCCGGCAGTGCTGACGCCGATCCGGTAATTCGGCACCGGGTCGGGTGTCAGGTTTAAAACGATCGTGACGCTTTGCCCGCCCTGCGCAATCCGGTTAAATGCAAAGACGCTTTTTGGGGCATCGTCGACAACCAGCCATCGGAAACCATCCCAGCTCTCGTCCTGTTGCCAAAGCGCCGGTGTCTTCAAATAGAAATGATTGAGTTCGCGGACAAAATCGCGAAGCAGACGGTGCTGGTCGAACTCCAGCAGAAACCACTCAAGCTGTTCATCAAAGCGCCACTCGATAAACTGACCGAATTCGCTGCCCATGAACTGCAGCTTGCCGCCCGGGTGGCACATCTGGTAGAGGTACAGGGCGCGAAGACCCGCGAATTTCCGCCAGAGGTCTCCCGGCATGCGGTCGATCAAGGAAAGCTTGCCGTGAACCACCTCGTCATGCGAGAGCGGCAGAATGTATCGTTCGGAAAAGGCATAGGTCATGGAAAAGCTCAACTGCTCCCGGTGCCATGTCCTGTAGACAAAATCGCATTTCAGATAATCCAGCGTGTCATGCATCCAGCCCATGTTCCACTTGTGTGTGAATCCGAGACCGCCGTCTTCAACAGGTCCAGTCACCTTCGGCCAGGCGGTCGATTCTTCGGCGATCATCAGCCGGTCCGGCAGTTTGTCCCGAATCAGCTGGTTGAGCTGCTGTAAAAAGCCGATAGCATCCAGGTTTTCCCGGCCGCCGCGACTGTTCGGCAAAAAATCTGTTCGGCCGTAATCCGCGTAGATCATGCTGGAGACAGCGTCCACCCGCAAGCCATCGATGTGAAATTCGTCCAGCCAGAACCAGGCGTTGGAGATCAGGAACGAGCGGACTTCGCACTTGCCGAAGTCAAAGGCATATGTTCCCCATTCCCGAAGCTCACCGCGCCGGGGATCACCATGCTCATACAGTGCCGTACCGTCAAATCGGGCCAGGGCATGGGCATCCTTGGGGAAATGTGCCGGCACCCAGTCAAGAATAACCATCAGCCCCAACTGGTGGAAGTGGTTGATCATAAACTTGAAATCCGCGGGTGTGCCAAAACGGCTGGTTACACTGTAATAGCCGGTGACCTGGTAGCCCCAGGAAGCATCCAGGGGATGCTCCATGACCGGCATCAGTTCAACAGCGTTGTACCCCATGTCAACGAGATACGCCCCAAGCTCAGTGGCCAGTTCTCGATAGTTCATGAAATTGCGGTCAGCGTGACGGCGCCAGGATCCGAGGTGGACTTCGTAAATATTGAGCGGATAGCTGTCCTGTCCGGCTTGTCGTACGGCCCGCCATTTGTCGTCCTGCCAGGTAAAATCCCGAGGGTCATAGAGGATGGATGCCGTATCCGGCCGGGTCTCCATGTGCCGGGCATACGGATCTGCTTTCCAGATTTCAACACCGTCAGGCGTCTGGATCGCGTATTTATAGCGGTCCCACTGCCTGGCGTCGACCACAAAACAAGTCCAGATGCCGGTGTCGCCTAACTTTTCCAGCTGATGCACATTTGGCTTCCAAAAATTAAAAGAGCCGACAACCGACACGGCGGCTGCGGCTGGCGCCCAGACTGCGAAAGAATATCCGGGCTGATTGTCAGGGTCGGTGGTCGGGAAGGCTCCCAGAAGGTTGTAGCTCATATGGTCGTGACCCTGGTTGAATAAGTAAGCTTGGTTCATGGAGCACCATCCCTTTTTTTCTATTATATCGCAAGTTGTGGTTGAAACAACAAAAAAATGAGCAGCGCTGCTGCTCATTTGAATGCAAAATCGGTCCGCCAGTTCAGCAAGGCTGTCCAGCCGCCTGGTTGACTTCATGGTGGTATCCCTTGTCAAACGCTTCCATCTCCAGCGGAATAAGGTGGTGATGGCGTTTCGGCAGGGTGCTCATCAAGGCCTCCTGAAAGGTCTCGCGGGAAAATGACTGGGTCTGTCTGGCCAGGCAGCCCAGCAGGATGATGGAGGCAAAAGCCATATGGCCCATCTCGGAACCGATGCCGGAAGCCGGGATCGGCAGCAGCCGGACGTCGGATCTGCCAATCTCCGGATCAACCAGTGAACTGTCAATAATGATCAGGCCGCCGGGTTTGACAGTCTGGGCAAACTTGTCAAGAGACGGTGCACTCAGCGCGATCAGGACATCGGCTTCATTGACGACCGGCGATCCGATCGCATCTTCCGAAATGACCACCATGCAGTTGGCTGTACCGCCTCTCATCTCCGGCCCGTAGGATGGGTACCAGGAGACCTCCAAGCCATCCATCAGGGCTGCTGTCGCGATGATCTTGCCGGCTGAGAGAATGCCCTGGCCGCCGAAACCAGCTAGAATCATAGAAACATCCATCATGCTACACCTCCAGATCCTTGCCGCGGAAGATGCCCAGCGGATATTGGTGGATCATGGCATCAGACAGCCAGTCCAATGCCTCTACTGGATCTTTTCCCCAGTTGGTCGGACAGGTCGATAAAATTTCAACCATCGAAAATCCCAGTCGTTCCTGTTGGACGCGGAAGGCTTTGCGGATGGCCTTTTTGGTCAGTTGTATGTTCTTGTAAGAATTGACGGCCACGCGCTCGACATAGACAGCGCCCTGCAAGGTTGCAATCATTTCACTGACATTGATCGGGTAGCCCTGGACATCCGCCTGCCGTCCATACGGCGAGGTCGTGGTCACCTGACCCAAGAGGGTTGTCGGCGCCATCTGGCCGGATGTCATGCCGTATACGGCGTTGTTGACGAAAAAGGCGGATATCTTCTCGCCGCGCGCCGCGGCATGGACAATCTCAGCCGTACCAATTGCCGCCAGATCGCCGTCTCCCTGGTAGGTGAAGACCATCTTGTCCGGGTGAACACGCTTAACCCCGGTAGCGACAGCAGGTGCCCGGCCGTGGGCGCATTGAACCATATCACAGGCAAAATATTCATAGCTGTTATAGGTGCAGCCGACTGAAGACATGCCGATCGTCTGTCCGAGAATATCCATTTCACATAGGACTTCCGCGATCAGGCGGTGTATTGTACCATGGGTGCATCCCGGGCAGTAATGCAATGGCGTATCGATCAGGCCCCGGGTTCTTGAAAAGACTTTTTCCATCTCAGTTATCTCCCTGCTATCATCCTGATCTGCTCCAGGATATCCGCTTGTGTCGGCAGGTTGCCGCCATACCGGCTATAGAAATGAACCGGTTTTTGGCCTTCAACAGCCAGTCTGACGTCCTCAACCATCTGCCCGCAGTTCAGCTCGATGTCCAAAAACGCCTTGAGGGATGGCTGTTTGGCTGCATCGGCGATGGTTTGGGTGGGGAACGGCCAAAGGGTGATCGGCCGGATAATACCGACCTTGATGCCCAGCTCGGCCGCCTGCTGTATAACATTTCGACTGATCCGGCTGCAGGTTCCATAAGCGATGATGATGATTTCGGCATCCTCGCAGTTAATGCATTCGACACGGGTTTCGTTTTTGGCAACCTCCGCGTACTTGGCCTGCAGATGTCGGTTGAAGGCTTCCATGACATCTGCTTCGATATAAATCGACGTGATCATGTTATGCGGGCGTTTTTCATCTGTACCGCTGACTGTCCAGTCCTTGGGATATTGCTCGATCGGTTCGGTTTCACGAAACTCGACCGGCTCCATCATCTGGCCCAGCGCGCCGTCGCCCAGAATCAGCGCCAGCATTCTGTAACGGTCGGCCAGGTTGAACGCCTCGACCGTCAGCTCGTAAAATTCCTGGACGCTTGCCGGCGCCAGAACAATATTGCGGTAGTCGCCATGACCGCCGCCCTTGGTTGACTGGAAATAATCCCCCTGTGACGGCAGGATGCCGCCCAGGCCGGGACCGGCTCTGACGATATTGACGACAACAGCCGGCAGTTCGGCGCCGGCGATATACGAGAAACCTTCTTGTTTCAGGCTGATGCCCGGGCTTGAACTGGTCGTCATGGTTCTGGCGCCGGCGGCTGCAGCGCCATAGACCATATTGATGGCCGCAACTTCACTTTCAGCCTGGACGATCGTGCCATCAACCTCGACCATCCGTTTGGCCATGTAATGCATGATTTCCGTCTGGGGCGTGATCGGATAACCGAAATAGTGGCGGCATCCGGCTCGAATTGCAGCTTCGGCAATGACTTCATTGCCTTTCATAAGTATCCTGTGTCCCATAAATTGCCTCCTGTTATCGCCAGACTTCGATGACGCTGTCGGGACAGATGGTCGCGCACAGCGCACAGCCGGTGCATTGGTCCATGTTGTCGACACCAGCTGGATGAAAGCCTTTGCAGTTCAACTTGTTTTGGCGAAGCAGGATGATCTTTTGCGGGCAAATGGCCACGCAAAGGCCACAGCCTTTGCAACGGTCATCTCGGAATTCGACTTTTGCCATTTGTAATCCTCCCGAAATTTCATGTCACTCCATTATAGATATTTTTGTCCTGTGGGGCAAGCGATATCACTTTCGCGCATCCGGATACCAGATACTGCGCGAAAGACGCAGCAGCGGCAGGCCGTCCGGCGTTATGGCCTCCCAGCTATCCGGCACCAGATGGTCAAGAGCTGATGCAAAAACAATCGGAAGACCCAGTTTGTCGGCACTTTCGCGGATAATCGGGTAGCTCTTCGGCAGCATATCGGCCGTGCTGGATTCCAGCAGATTGGCATTATGGACCAAGCCTGAAATCGGCATGCCGGCAGCTTCGGATAATGTTCCGGCAAGCCCGCAAATTTTATCCGGCGTGTCGGTGAACGGCCGATACGGGTTAACAACCATATAAATCCGCACCTCGTCAAGCCGGGCCGCAAGCCGAAGCCTGAGCGATGACACGACTCTGGCGCCCATATCCTCGCCGCCGATATCCAGGACTGAATACGTCTGGTCGTTGTCAATCACCGAGTAGATTTCACCGGGCACGGCCGGAACATCGACATTGGTTCCGGCATAGGTTGGTGAAATCAGTCGGATGCCCAGCTGTTCCACGGCATCTCTTGCGTCAGCCGATCGATAGTAGGGGTTGATCGTATCCAGATCACACAGTATCGTTTCATGTCCGGTCGACTTGAGCCAACGGGCGAAATTGACGCTGACTTCAGATTTACCGCTGCCATAAGCACCAACAAAGATGCTGATATGGCGTAGATCCTCGATTTCAAATTGTTCGTTCAATGATTTCTTCATTTCAAAATCACCGCCTTGAAAAAGTTCCGCTTACAATTTATCAATCCGGACGGCATTTGGCAAGTTGCCAAACGCCCTTGCCAAATGCAACTGGTCTTCGCTAAAATGGACTGGACCGGCAGCAAACCATCCGCCGGTCAGATCGTCAAATCTTGAGACGGAGGACAATCCGATGAAATACATTATTTTTCTGGGCGACGGCATGGCCGACCTGCCCCTGCCGCAGCTGTCAGGCATGACACCGCTGCAAAAAGCCCGAAAACCGCATATGGACCGTCTGGCCAAGGCCGGCCTGGCCGGACTGGTCAAAACGGTTCCAGACGGACTGGCGCCGGGCAGCGACACAGCAAACATGTCGGTCATGGGCTACGATCCCAAACAGTACTATACCGGCCGTTCTCCGCTTGAGGCGATCAGCATGTCGATCGAAATGGATGCCACAGATGTCGCTTTCCGCTGCAACATGGTCACCCTCTCTGAAGCTGATGCCTATGCCGATCGTGAAATGGTGGATTATTCGGCTGACGAGATCGGAACGGATGAGGCCGCCCGCCTGATCGAGACCGTCAACCGGCATTTTGAAAATGAGGCCTTCCAGTTCTATCCCGGCAAAAGCTACCGCCACTGCCTGATCTGGAAAGGCGGCAAAACCGAAATGGAACTCGTGCCGCCGCATGATATCCTGACCCGTAAAATCGGCAAATATCTGCCACGCGGCGAGGGCGCCCAGCCGATTCTGGAAATGATGGTGGAAAGCGCCGGCTTCCTGCCGGAGCATCCGGTTAACCAGGCCCGCGTCAAGCGCCATCTGCGGCCGGCCAACAGCCTGTGGATCTGGGGCCAGGGCACCCGTCCCAATCTACCGGACATCTCGGCGCAGTACAACCTGAAGGGATCTGTCATCTCGGCTGTCGACCTGGTCAACGGTTTAGGGCTCTGCGCTGGACTCAAGGTCGTTGAAGTGCCGGGCGCAACCGGCAACATTCACACCAATTTCGACGGCAAGGCTGAAGCCGCCATCGAGGAGTTCAAAAGCGGACAGGATTACATCTACCTGCATGTCGAGGCCCCCGACGAATGCGGCCATCGGGCTGAGGTTGACAACAAGGTGCGGTCGATCGAGCTGATCGACGAAAAGATCATCGGTCCGGTCTGGGACTATCTTGAGCATAATCGGCTGGAGAACCGTGAAGACTACAGGATTCTGCTGCTGCCGGATCATCCAACACCGATTGAATTGAGAACGCACACCAGTGACCCGGTGCCGTTTGTCTGCTACAGCAGCGACGACCGAGATCTTCTGCCAGCCAGGGCTTATGATGAAAAGGCCTGCGATGCAACCGGATTCTATCTGGACAACGGACCGGAACTGTTTGACCGCTTCATCCGCAAGGGGTTTTCAGACTAGCTCGGCCAGGGTGACTCCGCTGTCACCTTCTCCGTAGTTGCCCAATCGAAAGGATTTGATCCGCTTGTCTTTTTTTAAAGATTGCTGGACCGCCGCACGAAGCGCGCCGGTCCCTTTGCCGTGAACGATGCGGATTTCAGCAAGGCCGCCCAGCACGGCATCATCAATAAATTTGTCCAGATTGGACAGCGCCTCCTCGACGGTCTGTCCCAGTAGTTTGATCTCACTGTTCATGGTCATTTTACGATCCATGGAAATGCTTTTTTCGGCCTTGGCTCGCCGACGTCCGGCCTTTTTGGGGCTCGTCGTATCCGGCACCGGGATCTGCAGCCCGGACGCTTTGACGGATATTTTCATCGCACCGCTTTGCAGGATGAACTGCCCTTTTCTGTCCGGACCTTCGACAACTTTGCCAATCAGGCCGAGCGCCGGCGCCTCATAGGTTGATCCGATATCAATATCGTCCGGCTTCAAGGCTTCGCCGTATGATTTCAAGGTTTCCTGACCAATCTCGCCCTCGACTTTGTTCAGGCCAGATCTAAGTTTCTGGCGTGCGGATGTCGCCAGGCGGTGGCTGAAGTCGAACTGCTGTGCCTTCTGCTGGTCCCGAATCTCATCCAGCATCTGCTCGATTTCCTGCAGCGCGTCCTGATAGGCTTCCCGAGCCTTTTCCCTGGCCTTCTGAATTTCATCGCGATGCTTGTCCTTAAGCTGCTGTCTTTCCTCGGCCAGCTGGCTGCGAATCTTCTTGGCCTCATCGTGCAGCTGCTTCGTTTCAAATCGCATCTGCTCCGCTTCAGAACGGCTCTTTTCAACAGTCTGAATCAATTCCTCAAAACTGATTTCTTCATCCGACATCAGGGTTTTAGCCTGTTCGATAATTTCGGAAGACAATCCAAGTCGTTTGGAGATGGCAAACGCGTTGCTGACGCCGGGCACCCCGATCAACAGTCGATAGGTCGGCCGGAGCGTGACCTGGTCGAATTCGCAGCAGGCATTCTCGACGCCCGGTGTTTTCAAGGCATATCCCTTGAGTTCCTTGTAATGCGTCGTTGCCACGGTCATGCAGCCGGCTTCGCGCAGATGATCTAGGATCGCTATCGCCAGCGACGCGCCTTCCGACGGATCAGTGCCGGAGCCCAGCTCGTCGACCAGAACCAGGGTGCCGGGACGGGCCTTGTTCGTGATGTTGACAATATTGCGCATATGCGATGAAAACGTGCTCAGGTCTTGCTCAATGCTCTGCTCATCGCCGATATCCGCCAAAACATCCTCAAAAACAGATAATTCACAGCCTGGCGAGGCCGGGATCTGCAGCCCGGCCATGGCCATCAGTGAAAAGAGTCCGCAAGTTTTCAGGGTTACGGTTTTGCCGCCGGTGTTCGGGCCGGTGATGACCAGGGTTTTAAATCGGGCGCCCAGCTCAAAATCGATCGGCACGACGCGGTCCTTGGGGATCAGGGGGTGGCGTGCCGACGGCAGGCGGATGCGCCCGGACTGGTTGATTTGCGGCCGGGTTGCCGCCATTCGGATGGATAGGCGTCCGCAGGCCATTAGGAAGTCGATCTGTGCGAGCAGCTGGGTGTTGGCCAGAATAAGATCCGCTTCAGCGGATACCAGTTCGGACAGTTCGGACAGAATACGGTCAATCTCCTCGCGCTCAAGTCCCATCAATTCGCGGATGCGGTTGTTGATCTCGACTACCGCCATCGGCTCAATGAACAGCGTGGCGCCGCTGGATGAAATGTCATGCACAATCCCGGCGATATCACCTCGATGTTCGGACTTGACCGGGACGACATAGCGATCGCCTCTCAAGGTAACCAGCTGGTCCTGGAGCGAGGCGGCTTTGCTGCGGATGATCCGGTCGAGACTGGTCTTGACCTCCTGCTGCGAATCACGTATCCGACGGCGGATGGACGCCAGTTGGCCGCTGGCCGTATCCGCCAGGTCGTCTTCGCTGGCAATCGAGCGATCCAGCCGCTTCTCCAGGTCGACGGAAGGCTCCAGCGCGGCTAACAGGCCAAAAACCGGCCGGCTGCGATCCGCATCCTTAGGTACCTGTCCGCGAAGCCGTGCACTGGCTCGAAGCAGCGCGCCCACCCGCATCAGTTCGCCGCAGGTCAACTGGGCGCCGTGGGTCGAACGGGCTACCGCTGATCGGACATCGCTGACTCCAGTCATGGACAGAACGCCTTGATCCAAAATCAGCTTGACGGCATCATCCGTATCTGCCTGCCGGGCAGCGACTATGTCGGCATCCGGGGACGGTAGCAGCTGTTCGCAGCGCTCACGGCCAAGGGCTGTCGCGGCTTGGGCGGCGAGTTCTTGTATGATTTTATCGTACTCGAGGATCTTTTGAGCGTGGATGTCCATTAAACGCTTCCCGTTTGGTCTTTTTTATTGAACAGCGGTTTCATGTACGCCATGGCATATCGGATGCAGGCATACAGCGACCAACCAACGGGTAATATGAAAATCAGGTTAATGACCATGCGCTGGTCGCGGCTGAGGAAAAACAGGACGGCAAACGCCACCACATAAAGCACCGTGCCGATCTTGCCGTACCAGGCTGCGAAAACCACGGTCTCACGCTTTTTCAGCAGCAGCGCGGATCCCGCGATCATCAGCAGCTCTTTGGCGAAAATAATCACTGGTACCCAGATCGGCAGTTTGCCAACGGCGAACATCATGATCGCGATGGTGAACTGAAACAGCTTGTCAACAAAGGGATCAAACAATTTGCCGAATTCGGTCACCTGATTAAAATTGCGGGCAATATAGCCGTCAAGCAGGTCTGTCAGCCAAATGGCGGCAAAGAGAAAAAAAGCCATCAGGTTGTAGCTGTCACCTGCCAAAATCAGGTAAGCAAGGACCGGGATGGCAAAAAAGCGGATCAATGTCAGTATATTGGGCACAGTCGGCTCAAATCGCAATTTCATATCAGACATT
This sequence comes from uncultured Saccharofermentans sp., assembly GCA_963675845.1. GTDB lineage: Bacteria > Bacillota > Clostridia > Saccharofermentanales > UBA5734 > UBA8949. The sequence continues at coordinate 2,762,486 of OY776634.1, forward strand.
ATAGCAGTCTTGAACAGGTGACTCAAGCAGTATGGAGCAAATACAATATGATTAATAATCCGGCAATTTATGACCATCACGCCGGGTTGATCTGGAAAATATTAGCGATTATACTTATTACTGGTTAAATAAGTAGCTTTTTATTAAGCAGCAATCGATAGCAGAAAGGGAAAAACATGGCAAAAACACATGAGCAAATGGTCCAGGAGCTCTATGATACTGAGCAGATCCGCAAACTGATGGCAAGATATGTCTATTATTCCTATGCCCGAGTCTGGAACGAAGTACCCGGCATGTTCGCCCAGCGCGAAGACATCTGGATCGACTGTGAAGGTTTCGGAACGTTCGATGGCGACGCTGGCATCCGCCGGTTCTTCGTGGATTGGCACAAGTCGCTTGAAGGCGACGGCATCGGCACAATGACCATGCATCCCCTGACAACCGAGATTATCGAGGTGGCAGAGGACGGTAAAACAGCTCGGGGGCTCTGGATCTCGCCCGGTACGGAAACCAAGCGCAGCTACAAGACCGGCGAACTCGAAGCATTCTGGATCTGGGGCCTTTATGCAATCGATTTCATTAAGGAAAACGATGAATGGAAGTTCTGGCACTTCCGGATTCCACACCTGCTCCTGTCGGATTACCACAATTCCTGGGTTGATCTGGCCAAGGAGAAAATGACCGAACAGGTCGCCAACGAAGGCCGTCCGCATGTTGACCGCCCGCAGCAGTGCGAGCCGACATTCTATGACATGAACAAGCGGCCTTCCCAGTTTTTCATGCCGCCGAAACCGTTTTCGACCGAGGCCGACCTCAAAGACTTCTGGGTGCTCGATGAAAACATATGAGTGTGTTCGGCTCAAATAGTTCAATAGGAGGGGGGAGCGTTGATGCTCCCCTTTTTTTTGGACCAACGATCCATTGACTCCGGTCATTCGCTTTTGGCATCCAGTCGAATAATGTTATAATCTTATTAGAAACAGCAAAACCTATTCGCACAAACAACTGTCAAACGTCAAAAAGGCATTTGATGAGAGGAGTCAAAACCATGGAAGATGTTGTATTGAATGCAACCGAACGAACCGCCAAACCGCGTGCTGCCAGAAGAGCCGGATTCGTCCCCGCCGTTCTTCATGAAAAAGGAAAAACATCTATATCCATTCAATTGGATGCTTCATCGTTGAGCAAGGTTGTTTCGCATCATGGCTCAAAAGCCAAGATCTGGATCAAGGTCGGCTCAAAGCGTAAAAAATTCGGTTATATCAAGGAACTCCAGCGCAATCCGCTGGATCATCAGATTATCCATGCGGCAATTCAGATTGTCGCCAAGGATTCGGAAATCAAGATGCTCATGCCCATCAACTTCACGGGGCTGGATGCGCTGGAGAGAAAACAGCTCCAGTTGCATATCATGAAAGGTGAAACCGAGATTTTCGGCAAGACAATCGAGCTGCCGGATTCAATCGTTGTCGATGTCAGCGAGCTGGAAGCCAACGGCAGCGTTGGACCGGCCGATCTGGGTCTGCCGGAAGGCATCAAGGCCCAGGATCCTGACGATGAGATTTATGCCATCGTCAAAGTCCACCATGTCAGTGCGGTTGAGGAACCAGCCGAGGAAGCCGAAGAGATGGCTGAACCGGAGCTGGTCAGCCAGGCGTCGGAAGCCGAGGAATCCTAAGCAATTCCCCCGCATACTTTTTCAAAACAGCGAAAAACGTGTCCGGACTTTGGATCCGGACACGTTTTTTCGAACCCAAAAGACCCGGTCAGAGATTCAGAATTCTGGCGCTGTCCAGTGCTTTCTGGGAGATGGTCTTTTTCATGTCCAGCGCTTCTTCGATGTCCAGATCAATAATATCGCCATGCTGGTAGGCTACAATGCGATTGAGCCGGCCTTCCTTGATGCACTCGACCGCCTGCAGGCCCATCATGCTGGCCATCTGGCGGTCTCTGGCTGTCGGACTGCCGCCGCGCTGCAGATGACCCAGGATGGTCGCTCGGGACTCGATGCCCGTGATCGACTGGATGCGTTGTGCAACATCCATGGCATCGCCCGCACCTTCGGCCACAACAACGATATAGTGCTTCTTGCCGTGGTTTCTGCCTTCAAGAATCACCTTGATGACATCGGTCTGGAAGTCTGTCTCGATTTCAGGAATCATGATGACTTCGGCCCCTGTTGCGGTTGCGACGTTCAAGGCAAGATAGCCGGCATTGCGGCCCATGACTTCGATGACGCTGCAGCGCTCGTGCGAGGAAGCCGTGTCCCGCAGTTTGTCAATGGCTTCCATGGCCGTATTCATCGCCGTGTCATATCCGATTGTATACTCGGTACAGGCGATGTCATTGTCGATGGTCCCCGGCAGCCCGATGACAGGGAAGCCTTTGCGGGCCAAGTCCCGAGCGCCGCGGTAGGTGCCGTCACCGCCGACGGTGATCAAGGCGTCGATGTTGAAAACGCCGGCCATCTCTATGGCTTTATCAACGCCTTCCGGTGAATTGAACGTCTTCGACCGGGCTGTCATCAGGAAGGTGCCGCCGCGCTGCAAGGTTTCTGAAACCGACCGGCCGTTGAGTTCCACAAAATCTCCTCGCCACAAGCCATGGTAGCCCCGTTGGACGCCAAAGACGCGGAATCCGTAATAAATGCCTGCACGGACAACCGCTCGAATGGCAGCATTCATACCCGGCGCGTCGCCGCCGCTGGTCAGGACGGCAATGTTTCGGATGGGCTTTTTCTGTTCATTTTTTGTTTCACTCATAGTATGACCTCTCAACTGTTTTCACAAGATTTTCGGCGTAAACTTAACATCATATTCGCCTATTATAATCATTTCTCAAACCTCGGGCAACTGACTGATTGCCTAAAATCCCCGGGTCGTTCAGACAATCGCCAGGTTCTCCGGGCCATATCGATTGGCCAGCACGGTCAACAGGTCGTTGTCCAGTCTGACCTTGCAGGCTGCAGGCAGATTCACCACGCGCTGTTCCGCATCCAGGTAGACTCGAACCGGGATGTCACCCTGAAAAAAGCACAACGTTGCCAGAAGCCTTTTATATCCTTCATCCTGGACGCCGCCGTGGTAACGGATGGCCAAATGCTTATCCGACGGATCCGGTGCGGTTTTCGGGTCTGTCGGCCGAGGTCGCTCAACTGGTTTGGGCGCCGGCCTTTGATAGCGGTTCCGGCCGTTTGACGCGGCAAACCCCGGCGGCAGTGACCGGGCATCCTTGGCCAGTGCCCCAATCCGCTCGGCAATCAGTTTGGGCGGCTCGTCCTCACGCATGCTCAGGCGGCCGGCAATCAGCAAAGGATTTCCTGGCAGCAGCAGGTCGGATGAATCGGCCAGGATCTTCGGGAATACCAGCACTTCAAATTGACCATACAGGTCTTCCATGGTCAGAAAGCACATCAGGTCGTTTTTCTTGGTGGTCTTGTTCTTGCGACTGGACACAAGGCCGGCCATGATGACGCGGTCGCCGTCCCTGGCCTGGGCATGGCTGTGACTGGCAGCCTCTTCCTCTCCACTCAGAAAAGCCTGGCTGTCCAGCGAAACCAGTCGGTTGATCGCTTCACTGTAGTCATCCAGGGGATGGCCGGAAACATAAAGGCCCAGCATCTCCTTTTCCATTGCCAGCTTCTCGGTTGTCTCAAACTCTTCCAGATCCGGATAATCCGGCTCGGCATCAAGTTTTTCTGGCGCCGATCCAAACTCGAACAGCGATAGCTGTCCTTCCATGTTCTGGCGCCGGGCATTGGCCAGCTGATTCGTAAACGGTTCCAGCACGGCGATTAACCTGGATCTGGGGATGCCGAAACTGTCCAGCGCCGATGAGCGGATCAGGCTCTCGATCATCTTGCGATTCAATTCGCCGTCGGAAAGCCGTCTTAAAAAATCACCATAGGATTTGAACGGTCCGTTTTCGTCGCGCTCCCGGATCATCTGACGAATGGCGGCTTCGCCGACATTCTTGACCGCGGCCAGCGCGAACCGGATCTGTCCGTTCTCGGTTGTAAAACGGCTCGAGCTCAAATTGACATCCGGCTCCAGCACGTCAATGTTCATTTTCTTGCAGACCCAGACGTACCGGGCGGCCTGGCTCAGGCTGCCCAGGTAGCTGTTCAGCATCGCTGCCATAAACTCAACCGGATAGTGGCATTTCAGCCAGGCCGTGTAATACGAGACGACCGCATAAGACGCAGCATGGCTCTTGTTAAAAGCATACCCGGCAAACGCCATGACATCATCGAAGATCTTCTCGGCGATTTCAAGGTCGACACCGCGCGCGATAGCGCCGTCAACCTTGTTGCCCTTCTCATCCTCGCCGCCATGCAGAAACAGATTTTTGTACTTCATCAGTTCGGCGGGTTTTTTCTTGGACATGGCGCGCCGGACGTTATCTGATTGAGCCATGGAAAAGCCGGCCAGATCGCGGACAATCTGCATAACCTGCTCCTGGTAAACGATACAGCCATGGGTCACGTTGAGGATGGGTTCGAGCATGGGATGGTCATATCGGACTTTGGCGTGATCATGCTTGGCCGCGACATACCGGGGAATCTGTTCCATCGGCCCTGGTCGGTATAGCGAAATGCCGGCGATGATGTCTTCCAGAGATTCCGGCTTGAGTTCCTTCATGAAGCTGGTCATGCCGGCGCTTTCAAGCTGGAAGACCCCGTCTGTATTGCCGTCGCTGATCATGTCGAACACAGCCTGGTCATCCATTTCAAGCCGGTCGAAATCAATTTCAACGCCATGGTTCTGCCGAGCCATTTCCGCGGTATCGCGCAGGACGGTCAAGGTTCTCAGACCGAGAAAATCAAATTTCAGCAGACCAATCAACTCAACATTGTTCTTGGCAAACTGAACCACAACCGCGTCCTCATTTCGGGACAGCGGCGCCAGATCGGTCAGCGGCTGGCTGGAGATAATGACGCCGGCAGCATGGGTTGACGCATGTCTGGGCATGCCCTCAAATCGCATGGCGGCGTCCAGCACTTCCTTTGTGGCCGGATTTAATTCATATTCTTTCCGTAACTCAGGGGTCGTATCCAGCGCCTTCTGGATGGTGATGCCCAGCGAAGTCGGCACAAGCTTGGCGATACGGTCGGTCTCCGCATAAGGCACATCCAGCGCCCTCGCGACATCGCGGATGACCGCCCTGGCAGCCAGCGTGCCGAAGGTGATGACCTGGGCAACCCGGTCACGACCGTATTTTTCGGTCACGTAGTCGATGACCTCCGGTCGGCGTTCATAGCAGAAATCAATATCAAAGTCCGGCATGCTGACGCGATCAGCGTTGAGGAAGCGTTCGAAGATCAGAGAATACTGCATCGGATCGATGTTGGTGATGCCCAGGCACCAGGCGGCCAGCGAGCCCGCACCGGATCCGCGGCCGGGACCGACCATGATGCTTTTGGAGCGGGCAAATCGGATAAAGTCCCAGACGATCAGATAATAGTCCGTATACCCCATTTTGTTGATCACCGACAGTTCATAGTTCAGCCGGCGTTCATATTCAGCTCGAGGCATGGCGCGCTGGATGGAAAAACGCCAATCCAGTCCCTCGTCACAGAGTTTTTTCAGATAATCAATATTGCTCATGCCTTCCGGTGTTGAAAAAGCCGGCAGATGGATATGGTCAAAATCCAACTCGACATTGCAGCGATCTGCGATGACCCGGGTGTTTTCAACCGCATCCGGCACATGGGCGAATGCCGTCTCCATCTCCGTGCCGGATTTGAGGTAGAACTCATCCGTCTCCATCCGCATCCGGTCGTCATCGCTCATCCTTTTGCCGGTCTGCATGCACAGGAGAATCTCATGAGCCTTGGCATCCTCCTTTTTCAGGTAATGGCAGTCATTGGTGGCGACCAGCGGGATGCCGGTCTCACGACTGATCTCAATCAGGGCGCTGTTGACCAGATTCTGGTCGTCAATCCCATTGTGCTGGATCTCCAGATAGAAGCTGTTGCGGCCAAAGATCTCGTCAAATCGTTTGGCGACCTTGGCAGCTTCAGCTTTCCCCTGTCGAATCACAGCCTGCGCCACTTCACCGCCAAGACAGGCAGACAGGGCGATCAACCCTTCATGGTGGCGCTCCAGCAGATCAAGATCGACTCTCGGCTTGTAGTAGAACCCTTCGGTGAATCCGATGGATACGAGCTTCATCAGATTCTGGTAGCCGGTGTTGTTTTCAGCCAGCAGAATCAGATGCGAAGGCTCCTTATCCAGATCCGGGGTCTTGTCAAGATGGCTTCTTTTCGCGACGTAGACCTCGCAGCCAAGAATTGGCTTGATGCCCTTGGCTCGCAAAGCATTGTAAAAGTCTATCACGCCATACATGACGCCATGGTCGGTTATGGCACAGGTGTCCATGCCAAGCTCGGCCAGCCGATCCGGCAGGTCGCGCAGACGGATGGCGCCATCCAGCAAGCTGTATTCGGAATGTAAATGCAAATGGGTAAACAGCGTCACTTTTTCCCTCACAGTCCCTGGGTAATATAGGCTTCAACTGTCTGGACCAGTTGATCGAGACGGGCATCGCAATCCGACTGGTTTTTGCCGTAAATCCCAAAATAGATCTTGATCTTGGGTTCTGTACCGGAAGGCCGGACGCCAAACCAGTCATCGCCCGGCAGGTCGTAAACCAGAACATTGGACGAGTCCTGGACAATTGGCCGAGTTGAGCCGTCAGACAGCTCATGCCGTTCCAGTTCCAGGTAATCGTCAACCGCCAGGACTTCAACGCCCTTGATCCCCTGCTTTTTCTGGGCACGCAGGCGATCCATCGCGGCCGCAATGGCTTCAAGGCCTTCCTTGCCCTCGCGGGTGATGGCGATGGTTTGTTCAGCCATATGGCCAAAGCGGCTGAATAAATTCTGCAGCAGATCATCCAGGGTCAGGCCGCGGTCTCTGGCCGATGCTGCCATTTCGGCGATCAGCATACTGGTCACCACGGCATCCTTGTCGCGGACATCCCGGCCGGCCAGATAGCCAAAACTTTCTTCGAAGCCGAACTGGAAAGCCATATCCCCCTGTTCATCGTGTTCCTTGATCAGCTCGGCAATGTATTTGAATCCGGTCAGGCACTCGAACAGTCGGATGCCGTAGTGGCTGGCAATCCGCCGGGACAGGCGGGTCGACACGATGGTTGTCACGGCAAATGCCTGATCGGGCAGCCGACCCTGTTCAGATCGCTGGCCGAGGATATAGTCCAGCAGCAAGACACCGATCTGGTTGCCGGTGAGCACCTTATAGCTGCCGTCACGGGTTCGTACACACAGGCCGGTGCGGTCTGCATCGGGGTCGGTGGCGATGACTAGATCCGCCTGCTCTTGCCGGGCCAGCTCGATGCCCATTGCCAGGGCGGAACGCTCCTCCGGATTGGGTGAAACAACCGTTGAAAAATCCGGATCCGGCAGCTCCTGCTCCGGGACGACCAGGACATTTTCAAACCCGATGCGGGCCAGTGCCCGTCTCACCGGCTTGTTGCCGCAGCCATGCAGCGGCGTGTAGACGATCTTCATGTCCTTGTTGCGCACACAGGCTTCACGGTTGATCGACAGCGTCATCAGCATGTCCGTGTAGATCGTGTCGATCTCCGGGCCGAAGTCCGTCAGCAGACCGCTGTCGCGGACGGATTGCTCATCCGGATACTCGACTGCTGCCAGATCGGAAATCTCGTTCATATAGCGACTGGCCGCATCCGCCGCCTCCGGCGGCAGTTGGGCGCCGTCTTCGCCATAAGCCTTGAAGCCATTGTATTTCGGCGGGTTGTGGCTGGCGGTGATCATGACGCCGCCAGCGGCCTTGAAATGACGGATGGCAAATGATAGCATGGGTACCGGCCTAAGTTCATCCGACAGACGAACAAGGATGCCGTGGCCGGCCATGATGCGCGCGGTGATCAGCGCGAATTCGCGGGAAAAATGGCGGCTGTCATATGAAATGACGATGCCGCGATGCTTGACCGAATCGCCGAGGCTCGCTAAATACAGGGCAAACCCTTCAGCTGCCCAGGCGATCGTATATCGGTTCATTCGGTTGGTTCCCGCAGCCAGAACGCCCCTCAGACCGGCGGTGCCGAAAGCCAGGTTCTGGTAGAAGCGGTTGTTGATCTCTTCCGGATCATCCTTGATCCGAAGCAGTTCCTGGTGCGTGGCTTCATCAAACCTGGGGTTGTTGAGCCATTCCTGGTAAACGGTTTGAGCATTTGACATATCGGCCTCCCGGATGTTCCTGGCCAGCCGAATGCTATGCTTCAGAGCTGACAGGTTGTATTCGTTAAACATTATAGCCTTTATCACTTTTGAATGAAACCATCCGGATAACCATTTTACCTTGTCAGCTGCCTTATCCAACTGTCACTCGGACGCCCAGCTGAGTTCGAATGACATAGAAGATCAATTCAATCAGACTGAACAAGACGGTCAATTAGATACAATCGAGATAAATTAAATATTTTATGATTGACTTGAAGTTGGCGCTATAATTATAATGAACGATAAAGTCGTTGGGGTTATGACCCAAAAGCTTGAGTCAAGCCAGAATGATCCGTAATAGTATATAGAATTATATAACTCAAGGAGTAGTCATGGCAGATCTTAAATTTTTAGACGAAATCATCGGCACCGAGCAGCAGGCTGCTGATCTGGTCAAGCAGGCATCCGATCAGGCGAAGGGCCGGGTTGACAAAGCGCGAACCCAAGCCGCTGACATCATCCGCCAGGGTCGGGAGACGGCCAGCGATGTTCAGAAGGAGATGATCGGCAAAGCCGAGTCGGAAGCTGAGCAAATCGTCAGCCAGTCCCGACTCAAGGCACTGGCCAAGGCCAAAGCCTCCAGCAAAACCGCTGAAGACCGGCTCGACATTGCCGCCCGTCTGGTTGCAGAGAGGATTGTGAGCGATCATGCCCGTCGTTAAGATGGAGAAAATGACCGTCATCGGTCTGACCCAGGACAAGGAAGCGATTGTCGAATCTCTGATGAAACTGGGAGCTTTCGAAGTCATCCCCGGCGAACAAACTGAAGATATCGCGTCGGATCGGATATCGCCGATTGAAGAAAAGATCAATCACACTCAAAGTGAGATGAACCGTTTGGAGCAGGCCGCAAGTCTTGCAAAATCACTCAGCGTGGAAAAGAAGTCACTCTTCACACTCCCCAGGACAGTCACGTCTGTTGACTTTATGAAGACCGCTGTTCGGGAAAAAGAGGTCATGGAGACGGTCGGCCATCTCGAACATAACACGGTCATGCAGGATGAACTGCTCAGCCAGCAATCCCGGCTCAAGCTTGACAATGAACTGCTTGAACCATGGCTGGATCTCAACCTGGACCTGTCCCGACACGGGACCGATCACGTCAATTTTTTCATCGGCAGCCTGGATGACGAGGCCGATATTGAAGATCTGAAGAATACTTTTCGGCAGGAAGACCTGGAAGCCATGGTTTTACCGCTGAAAAATGGCGATCCTGACAATCCGGAAAGCGTTCGCGCCATCATCGCCACCTGGAAGCCCAAGCAGGAAGCCGTGCAAAGTCATTTGCGCCGAGTCGGCTTCAATCCCCTTCCCCTGCATGGGCAGGATGGCACAGCGGCCGAAATTTATCAGCGCAATACCGCACAAATCGCCGAAAACGACATCGAACTGGAAAAACTGTCGCAAAACAGTATTGAACTTTCGGCACACCTCCCGCAATTCGAGATGCTATACGATTATCTGAGCATTCGGCTGGATCGCCTGGAGGAAATGGCCAGACTGACAGGCACCCGGAGCACGTTCTGGATGGAAGGCTGGATTCCAGCCAATCTGGTCAAGTCGGTTACCAAGGCACTCTCGGACAAGTTTGTGGTCGCGATCGAAAGCCGTCCGCCGGTTAAAGGCGAAGAATTCCCGATCCTGCTCAGAAACAATAAACTGGTCAAGCCCTTTGAGGTCATCGGCGAGATGTTCAGTCCACCGTCAAATCATGAGGCAGATCCGTCTCCATGGATCGCGCCATTCTACTTTTTCTTTTTCGGCATCATGCTCAGCGACGTGGCCTACGGCCTGATTCTGTCGACGATCTGTGCGCTTCTGGTCTATAAAGTCAAGGTCCAGGGCGATTTCAAGCGAATGTCAACCATGCTGATGTACTGCGGCATTTCATCGACCATATGGGGTTTCCTCTTCGGCGGTTTCTTCGGCGACATGCTGTCGGTGCTGTCCGGCGGAGCTTTTGCCCTGCCACCGATCTGGTTCAACCCCATGGACGACCCAACCAGGCTGATGCTGCTAAGCATTATCTTCGGGGTCATCCACCTGTTTGTCGGCATGTTCGCCAAGGCGCTCAGTCTAATTCGCGCTGGGCGCTGGATCGACGCTGTCCTGGATGTTTTCCCCTGGTACCTGATCATTGTGGGCGCCGGCCTGATGATTGCCGGTATGGGCGGGTCAATCGGCTCGATCCTGGCAATCACCGGAGCGGCCATTATCGTCCTGTTCGGCGGCCGCCCGACCTTGAACCCGATCAAGCGGCTTGTCGGCGGACTGGGTGCCCTGTACAACGTCACGTCCTACCTGTCCGATATTCTCTCTTATACCCGAATCCTGGCGCTGGTGCTGGCCACCAGCGTTATCGCCATGGTCGTCAATCTGCTCGGATTTATGAGCGGACCGACAGTGCCCGGCATTCTGGTCTTTATTATCGTGGCAATCGCCGGGCATGCGCTAAACCTTGCGCTATCGGCTTTGTCAGCCTATGTCCATACCAGCCGACTGCATTATGTTGAATACTTCGGCAAGTTTTATGAAGGCGGCGGCAGAGTCTGGAAGCCGCTGCGGCAAAAAACCCGATACACCCAGATTACCAAAACAGCATCCAAAACAAATTAATTAATCAATCCATCACAACCGGAGGAGAAAGAAAATGGAGTATATCATTGAAAATCTAGGATTAATCATGACAATGTTTGGCGGCGCGCTCGCCTCACTGCTCGCTGGCATCGGTTCTGCCAAAGGTGTTGGTCTCGTTGGCGAGGCGGCATCCGGTGTCCTGACCGAGGACCCGTCCAAGTTCAGCAAGGTGCTGATTCTCCAGGCGCTGCCCGGAACCCAAGGCATCTACGGCCTGCTGACCTGGTTCATGATCCTGATCCAGTCCGGTGTCCTCAACGGCAACACCGACATCACATTGGCCAGCGGTCTGGCTTTCGTCGCCGCTTCACTCCCCATCGGCGTGGTCGGCCTGTTCTCAGGCATTGCCCAGGGCCGTGTCGCGGCAGCCGGCGTGTCGCTGGTCGCCAAGCGTCCTGAGGAGCAGTCCAAGTCAATCGTCATGGCCGCCATGGTTGAAACCTACGCCATTCTGGCGCTGTTGACCTCAGTCATGACCATCCTGCAGATCCAGGTCTGATCTGACTGGCTGACCAGCATGTAAGGAGTACCATCTTGAGCGGACTTGAAGCAATCCAGAATCGAATCCTTTCCGAAGCCCGGAAAAAGGCTGATCAAATTATCGAGCAGGCCGATGAGCAATCCCAGGAAATCCTGGCAGCTGCCAATCTGGAACTCGAAAACCTTCGGACTGACAGCAAAGCCAAAGCCGAAGAACAGGCCAAGGCCTTGATCAGCCGAGCCCAAAGCTCGGCAGCCATGGAATCCAGACGGATTCTGCTGCAGGCCAGGCAGGACATGATCGAAGAGGTAATCCGGCGATCGCTGGTCACCCTTGGTAATCTGCCGCCTGACGACAAGCTGTCGATTTACAAGTCACTGATTTTGAGCACCGGCGAAACAGCCGGCGAAATCACGCTGAATAGACAGGACCAGGATCTGGCGAAACAGTTGCTGGCAGAACTCGGCGGACAATTTTCGCTGTCGGTTGACATCGGCACATTCACCGGCGGTCTCATGCTTAAAAATGATGCCATTGAGGACAATATGACATTTGAACGCATGGCAGCCATCAGCCGCCCGCATCTGATCAAGCTGGCCGCTGAAACCCTGGAAGAAGACTTATGATGACGCTGAGACAAAATGCTGGAATCGACGCGTTGAGCGTTTTGAGATCTGACCGGGTGCCCAATGACCGTTATCTCTATCTTTCCGGGCGCATACGCGCGCTGGAGATCCAGTTGATGGACCACGCTCGGACCATCCGGCTGTTTGAAGCAAGATCGGTCGAAGACGTCACCCGGCTGATGGCCGACTGCGGCTACCCAGCTGCCGACGATCCGGACACCAGCCTTGAGCTGGAAACCATCGCGGCATTCGACCTGGTCAGGTCCCTGATGCCCCAGCCGGATTTTGTTGACATCCTGAAACTGTTCCATGATATTCACAACCTGAAGGTCATCATGAAGAACCTGACGCCAGCCTGGCCCAAGCGCTCAGCTGACGAACTCAGCGATGAGGACAGCCTGCCAGAAACGGCTCCCGCCTATGGACTGGCCAGTGTCAAGGATTATGAATCCTTCTTTCTGCAGCCGTCCATTGTCGACCCCCAGACCCTGTATCTGGCCATCCGCGACCGCAAGCCAGGCGAAGTTCCGCCCTGGATTTACGAAGCGGCAGTCGAAGCAGCGAAGGCTTACCAGCTGACCTATGACATCGGCATGATTGACAGTGTTTTGGACAAGACAGCCTATCAGGTGGCCTTGGCCCAAGCTCAATTGCTGGATAACAGCTTTTTTACAGGGTACCTACAATTGATGGTTGACTTGGCCAATCTGGGCATGCTGCTCAGGTGCCGCTTTCTCAAGCGCAGTAAAAACTTCTTTAAGAAGATCGCGATCCCAGGCGGCAGCCGTGCGATGGATTTCTTTGTGGACCTGTATGATGCGCCGGTTGAAAAAATCCAAGAGCAATTCTCGGGGACAAACTTTTCGGCGTTGGCCGATCTGGCACCGACATACGGTCAGCCAGGGACAGCGGCGACATACAGCCGGGTAGCCGACAATCTGGTTACCCGCTATCTCAGCCAGGCCAAACTGATCTGGTGCGGACCCGAAGTCCCCATGGCTTACCTGATCTCCCGGCTGATGGAAATCAAGAATATTCGAATCGTGCTGACCGGCCTGTTTAACCAGATGCCATCCAGCCAGTATCGCGAGCTTGAACGCGAACCGTATATGACGTGGAGGTGACCGGAAGATGAACAAGATTGGCGTCATCGGCGACCGCGACAGCATCATCGGTTTCAGAGCTTTGAGCATGACAGTTCTGGAAGCTGCAACACCTGAAGAAGCCAGGCGGCATCTCCAGGAGCTGGTCAGTGAGAAATTCGCTGTGATCTATATTACTGAAGCCCTGGCAGAGGGCAATCAAGACTATCTGAAAACTCTGCAGACTCAATTGCTGCCAGCGATCATTCCGATACCGTCCCTAACCGGGTCAACCGGTCTGGGCATGCGCCGTGTGCATGAATCGGTTCGGCGTGCCGTTGGCATGAACCTGCTCGAGCAGGATAATCCCGATGAGGAGAGTACAACATGAAGAACAGTACCCAGGGAAAAATCGTCAAGGTTTCCGGTCCGCTGGTTGTGGCCGAGGGCATGCGCGATGCCGAGATGTTCGATGTCGTCCGTGTTTCCGACAAACAGCTGATTGGTGAAATCATCGAGATGCACGGCGACCGGGCTTCGATCCAGGTCTATGAAGAAACAGCTGGCCTGGGGCCGGGTGAGACCGTCACGTCAGTGGGCACACCGCTGTCTGTCGAACTTGGACCCGGCCTGATCGGCGGCATTTTCGACGGCATTCAGCGTCCACTGGATCGGCTGGTGGAAAAAACCGGCAACAATATCGGGCGCGGCGTGACGCTTGAAGCCCTTGACCGCGAGCGTGAGTGGCCGTTCGAAGCGACGGTGAAACCAGGCCAAAGCGTTGTCGCCGGCGATATCATCGGTACCGTCAGGGAGACCACGCTTGTCGAACACAAGATCATGGTCCCGCCGGGCCAGCAGGGCGTTGTTGAATCGATTGAATCCGGTTCATTCAAAGCCAGCGATGTCGTCTGCACCTTGAAACTGGAAGGCGGCTCGACTGCCGAGCTGACCATGATCCAGCGATGGCCGGTCCGCCGCGGGCGGCCGTTCAACGAGAAAATCGCGCCGGATGAGCCGTTGGTAACCGGCCAGCGTGTTATTGACACCTTCTTCCCGGTTGCCAAGGGTGGAACCGCGACGGTTCCCGGACCGTTCGGCAGTGGCAAGACCGTCATCCAGCATCAGCTGGCCAAGTGGGCCGAGGCTGAAGTTGTTGTCTACATCGGCTGCGGCGAGCGCGGCAACGAGATGACCGACGTTCTGATGGAATTCCCTGAGCTGGTCGACCCCAAGACCGGCGAGCCCCTGATGAAGCGCACGATCCTGATCGCCAACACATCCGACATGCCGGTTGCTGCCCGCGAGGCTTCAATCTACACCGGCATTACGATTGCGGAATACTTCCGCGACATGGGCTATTCAGTCTCCCTGATGGCCGACTCGACTTCACGCTGGGCTGAGGCGCTGCGTGAAATGTCCGGCCGTCTGGAGGAGATGCCCGGTGAAGAAGGCTATCCGGCCTATCTCGGATCCAGACTGGCCACCTTCTACGAACGCGCCGGCATGGTCAAGTGCCTGGGTCAGGAGGACCGCACCGGCGTCCTGACTGTTATCGGTGCTGTTTCCCCGCCGGGCGGCGACCTGTCTGACCCGGTCGTCCAGTCGACCCTGCGAATCGTCAAGGTTTTCTGGGGTCTGGATTCCGCATTGGCCTACAAACGCCACTTCCCTGCCATCAATTGGCTGAACAGTTATTCTCTGTATGCCGACAAGGTTGACGCCTGGATGGACCGCGAGGTCACGTCGGATTGGAGTACACTGCATCAGGATGCCGTCAAACTGCTGCAGGAAGAAGCCGAACTCGAAGAGATTGTCCGGCTGGTCGGACAGGACTCGCTGTCCCCGACCGACCGGCTCAAGCTTGAGTCGTCCCGCTCCTTGCGTGAAGACTTCCTGCACCAGAATTCATTCGATGATATCGATACCTACACCTCGCTGGACAAGCAGCATCGCATGCTGGCCCTGATCATGAAGTTCTATTACGAAGGGGTTATAGCCCTGGCGTCCGGTGCGGCCTTCAAGGATGTGCTTGGGCTGCCGGTCAGGGAAGGCATCAGCCGCCTGAAGTACTCGCCGGAATCGGAGTACAAGCACCATTCCAAGACACTGGAGAATGAACTCGAGGAACAATTCGAAGAAATCAAGAACCCGGGGGTGATGTGAGATGCCCAGAGAATATCGTACAATCGATGAAGTCGCTGGTCCGCTGATGCTGGTCCAGCAGGTTGAGGGCGTCAAGTATGACGAACTCGGTGAAATCGTCCTGCCCAGCGGTGAAATCAGACGCTGCAAGGTTTTGGAAGTTAACGGATCCGACGCCCTGGTCCAGCTGTTTGAAAGCTCGCTGGGCATCAACGTCGAACAGAGCAAGGTTCGCTTTCTGGGCAAAGGCCTAGAACTGGCCGTGTCCCCTGACATCCTTGGCCGCGTTTTCGACGGCATGGGTCAACCGGCTGACAACGGTCCGGATATCATTCCCGATAAGCTCCTGGATATCAACGGCCAGCCCATGAATCCGGCAGCCCGTGACTATCCAAACGAATTTATTCAGACGGGTATCTCCGCGATTGACGGTCTGAACACGCTGGTCCGCGGACAGAAGCTGCCGATCTTCTCGGCGTCCGGCCTCCCGCATTCCCAGCTGGCGGCGCAGATTGCTCGCCAGGCCAAAGTTCGTGACGGATCGGGCAACTTCGCGGTTGTCTTTGCCGCGATGGGCATTACCTTTGAGGAAGCGGACTACTTCATCAGCGATTTCCGCCGAACTGGCGCCATCGACCGTGCCGTCCTGTTTATGAACCTGGCGGACGATCCGGCCATTGAGCGTATCTCGACACCACGTATGGCGCTGACAGCCGCCGAATACCTGGCCTTTGAACAGGACATGCACGTCTTGGTCATTATGACGGACATCACCTACTATGCCGAGGCGCTGCGCGAGGTGTCCGCCGCGCGCAAGGAAGTCCCCGGCCGCCGCGGTTATCCGGGCTACCTCTACACCGATCTGGCGACCATGTATGAACGCGCCGGTCGCCAGAAGGGCAAGGACGGCTCGATCACCCTCGTTCCGATCCTGACGATGCCGGATGACGACAAGACCCATCCGATTCCCGACCTGACCGGCTACATCACCGAAGGTCAGATTATCCTGAGTCGTGAACTCTACAAAAAAGGAATTCGACCTCCGATCGACGTTCTCCCGTCTCTGTCTCGACTCAAGGACAAGGGCATCGGCGACGGCAAGACCCGTGACGACCATGCCCAGACCATGAACCAGTTGTTCGCAGCTTATTCACGCGGCAAGGACGCCAAGGAACTGCAGGTTATCCTGGGCGAGGACGCGCTGTCCGAAGTCGATCAGATCTACGCCAAATTCGCGGATGCCTTTGAGAGCGAATACGTCTCCCAGGGTTTTGCTACCGACCGCCCCATTCTCGAAACATTGGGATATGGCTGGAAACTGCTGTCCATGCTGCCCAAGAGTGAGCTGAAGCGTATTCGCGAAAGCTTTATCGAAAAATACTACGGAAAGGATTGATCTGGAAGTGGCTACACGACAAATCAACCCGAACCGGATGGAACTGCTGCGCCTCAAGCGCCAGCTGGTCACCGCACGCCGCGGGCATAAACTGCTCAAGGACAAGCGCGACGAACTCATGCGCCAGTTCCTTGAGATTGTCCGTCAGAATCAGAAGCTGAGGCGGCGAATGGAAAAACTGCTCAAGGACGCCAACCGGCAGATGATCCTGGCCAGGGCTGTCATGACACCGGAAGTGCTGCAGACAGCTTTGATCGCGGGCAACGAGTCCATGTCCCTCAATGTCGGCACCAACAACCTGATGGGCGTCAGCGTCCCCACCTTCACGGCACCCTATTCGCTCGACGGCATGCTGGACAGCCTGCCCTACAGTATGGCGGCGACCGCCGGCGAGCTGGATCAGGCGATTGTCGCGCTTAACGAGGCCTTCCCGATCATGCTGGAGCTGGCAGAGGCCGAGAAAACCGCGCAGTTGCTGGCTGATGAAATTGAAAAGACGCGTCGCCGCGTCAATTCGCTTGAATATGTCCTCATTCCAGAGCTGATGGAGAACATCCGATCAATTTCGATGAAGATGGACGAAAACGAGCGCGGCAATCTCACGAGACTGATGAAAGTCAAGGATATGATCGTCAAGCAGGCCATGGAAAAGGCCAAGCAGGCGGATCTCAAGGCCCAGCTCGCAGAAAACTGACCAGGCGTCAGGTCATCTTCCCCTTAATGGCGACGATTAGGTCGCGCAGCCGGGCAGCTTCTTCAAAAGCCAACTGGCGCGCGGCCTCTTTCATGTCTTTTTCCAGCCGGACGGCCATCTTGGCCAGCTCCTTGCTGCCTAAGCCTTCCAGATGATCATCAAGCACCTGTCCGGCGGCCTGCTCATCCAGCCCGGCATCCTGCGCCGCTTCAATGACCGTATCAATCACGTCGCGGACCGCTTTGCGGATGGTCTGGGGCACGATATTGTGCGCCTCGTTATAGGCCGTTTGGATGCTGCGCCGGCGGTTGGTCTCCTCAACGGCACGGTACATGGATTCTGTAACCTGGTCAGCGTACATGACAACCACGCCGTTAACATTGCGCGCGGCACGCCCGATGATCTGAACCAGTGATGTGGTTGATCGGAGGAAGCCTTCCTTATCCGCATCCAGAATGGCGATCAGAGAGACTTCCGGCAGATCGAGCCCCTCCCTGAGGAGGTTGATGCCGATCAAAACATCGAAATCGCCGTGCCTCAGATCCCTTAAAATCTTCATCCGCTCAACGGTGTCAATGTCCGAATGCAGGTACTCGACACGCAATCCTTCCTCCTTGAGGAAGACGGTCAGGTCCTCAGCCATTTTCTTCGTCAGTGTCAGGACCAGCGAGCGCTCTTTGCGCTGGGTCGTTGCCGCGATTTCAGCCAGCAGATCTTCAATCTGGCCTTCAACCGGCCGGATCGCTATCTCGGGATCGACCAGACCGGTCGGCCGGATAATCTGCTCAATGACCTGGGACGCATGCTCAGCTTCATACTTCGACGGCGTCGCGCTGACAAAAACCGCCTGCCCCATCCGCTGCTCGAACTCGGCAAACATAAGCGGACGATTGTCAAAAGCAGACGGCATCCTGAATCCGTAGCCCACCAGCGATTCCTTTCTCGACCGGTCACCGTTGTACATCGCGCCGATCTGGGGAATCGTCACATGGGACTCATCAATCATCAGCAGGTAATCGTCCGGAAAGAAGTCAATCAATGTGAATGGCGGTGATCCCGGCTCTCGGCCCGCCATATGCCGGGAATAGTTTTCGATCCCCTTGCAGAACCCGGTCTCGCGCAGCATCTCCAGGTCATAGCGGGTGCGTTGCTCCAGCCTGTAGGCTTCCACAAGCTTGTGCTGGCTCTGCAGGAGGGCGAGCTGCTCTTCCAGTTCCTCCTCGATGGAGATGATCGCCTGCTTCATCTTGGCCTGGGTTGTCGCGTAATGGGAGGCCGGAAAGATCGAGACGTACGAGCGGGTGCTGACCACCTTCCCGGTCAGCCGATCCAGCTCGACAATCCGTTCGATCTCATCGCCGAAAAACGTCAGCCGTATGATCAACTCATCCGAGGATGCCGGATAGATATCCACGGTATCGCCTCGAACGCGGAACGTGCCGCGCCGCGTTTCAAAGTCGTTGCGGTTATACTGGATATCGATCAGTTCGCGGATCACGTCGTCGCGGTCCTTGCGCATGCCCGGCCTAAGATGAACCATGAGTTCCTTGTAGTCTTCCGGGTTGCCCAGACCGTAAATGCAGGAAACCGACGCGACGACAATCACGTCACGGCGTTCCAGCAGCGATGAGGTTGCCGAGTGCCTGAGGCGGTCGATCTCGTCGTTGATCGCTGAATCCTTTTCAATATACGTATCAGTCGCGGCGATATAGGCTTCAGGTTGGTAGTAATCATAATAGCTGACAAAATATTCGACCGCATTATCCGGAAAGAACGCCTTGAATTCCGCCGCCAACTGGGCTGCCAAAGTCTTGTTGTGAGCGATCACCAGCGTCGGCCGCTGCACCGTCTCAATCACATTGGCCATGGTGTAGGTTTTGCCTGAACCGGTGACGCCCAGCAGCGTCTGGGCTGCCAGACCGTCATTCAGGCCAGTGACCAGCGCCTCGATCGCTTTGGGCTGATCGCCGCGGGGCTCCATATCCGACTTAATCTTGAATTGATTCAAAGCAGTCCCTCCGCAAACAATAAACGAATTTATGTTCTGATTATACACGAAGGATCAAATCTGGGCAAAGCGCTGTCAACCGGTGACAGTGTCAAGTATTTCTAGGTTTATAAACCCCCAACTTAATCAGAATTTGTATCCACCATCCGTAATGGCTCTGAAAAGCCTGTAATTCGAGCTGCTTCGGTGGTCTGAATGCATAGCAGATGATCGGTGATAGCTGCCTAACTTCATTGCCTGCCTCAATATTTTAGTCGGACGTACAGCAGGTCTATTTGGCATTTTGAGATTTGCTGCTGTGATCCGTCCACCATTCTGCACATGCACCCTCAGTCGGCTGATCGTTTCCAGACCTTGATCTAGCCAGCCGCAAGGTCTGCTGCTTAAGCGACTGCTTAAAAAGTGGCTGACCAAGCCCTCTGCGCAACTGCTGCCGGCATTGTGGTGTTCATCGTACCAGATCTGGATGCCGTCCCAATTGTTGCGGATATACTTCACAAACTCCTCTCCTGTCTTTTCCGCACAGCCTTCACTGTTGACAATTGCCTCCGTCAGATGTGCTATGTTTTGCAACTCGTTCATATGCATACAATCCCATACGTATTGTTTCAGGCCTTCATCGCCGCCGACCACCCGGTTCAGCTTTTGTGACACATGGAACTTATCCAAGACAAAATAACTGTTCTGGAGCCACTCTGTCCCGCTTCGGATCCACCTCGCGCCATCCCCATGGATGTAGATTGTCAGGTCATCGCGATCTCCATAACGGTTTGAAATCTCGTTTGCTACGCGGAGCCAGAAGTCCCCGGTCTTCTCACCGTAGCTTGTTAGCAAGTGCCGCTGCGGCAGCCTCGAGCGTTTGGCGCTGACTCGCTGTTTCGGTTCGTGGATGGCTACCAACTTGACAATAGTATCCCGCCGTCCGTCCTGCATGGCCACATGATCCTCATCGGCTTGGATATGTATCTCCTTGACATCGTGCCGGATTTCCGGCTTCTCAAGCTCAAGGCTGTGCACTTGCCGTGTCTTGCACATGACTGTTTGCCGACTGACCTGGGATCCACAGCAGATTTCACTGCTCTTGGCATAAGAGTGGCTTGTTGCTGCTTCTACCAGCTCTGCTGACAGTCCTACTTCCACTCGCTCCCCTGGATCAATCCCGACCATGTCGTCAACCAAATGCTTATAATCTCCTGCCTTGCGGTTTTGATAATATCGCCGACAAAACTGGATCAGACCAAATTTGGTCTGCAAACTTCTGGGGACATCCTTGTGGATAACACACCAGTTGGGTCTATAGTTTCCATTGTCGAAAATAGCCTGGTCTAAAGCCTGTAGCTTGTACTCAATAACTCGACAGATAAAACCATTCGTTATCTGGCCAGCTTGCATCAGAGCCCTTGTCAGACCCTCGGTGACATCCAGTTCGATTATTTCCTGGATGAATTTCTCTGCGATTTGTTGTATACTCTCCATTGTAGAAACCCCTTTTTGCTTTGGTGTCTGTTGTTTTTTCTCGAAAAACATTCTACCACATGGGGGTTTCTTCTTCTTATTATCGACCTAGAATTATTTTACACCAACTCAACCGGTGGTCGATTGGGTTGATTTTTTGATTCGAAGATTGCCGTCCAATATGATTTTCCGGCCGGAGAATACCGACGGGTCTTCAATCGCCGTAATCAATGTCCTTGCGCCCTCCAGGCCCATCTTATAAAAAGGTTGTACAACGGATGAGAGAATCGGTTCCGACTCAGCCAGCGGATAGAGGCCGTCAAAGCCGCAGACGGCATAGTCCCCGGGCACGCGGATGCCACGCCGGGCAAATTCCCGCAGGCAGCCATAGGCCAGCATATCGTTGTAACAGAAGATCGCCGTCGGTTTATCGGTCATCTTCTCAAGCCGGTCTGCCACCTGCCGACCGTACAGCAAAGCCGGCTGGCTGTCATCATCGCCTGCCCAGGGCTTCAGGTGGTCTTCCGATTCAACCTGTTCAATTTCCAGTCTATATCGATCATCAAAGGTCAGTCCCCTCTCCGCCATGGCCTGGCGGATACCTTGTTCGCGAACGCTGGCCAGCCGATACGCTTTCTCTGTCGGATTCTTGATATAGACATAGGCGATGCTGGTATGCCCCTGATCCAGCAAGTGGCGTGCCATCTGGCAGGCCATTTCCTTGTTGTCGACCGTGATGATGTCAGATCCCGGATAATGAACGTGATCCCCGATCTGGACCAGCGGTACGGCTTCAGAAACAGCCGCGTAGACCTTGGGCGAGATGAGGACATCCTGAAAGATCACACCATCAACCTGCTTGCGGGTCAGCGGTTTGATCTTTTGGGGATCGTCCAGGATATGGTCGCTGATCTGCATCAGGATGTTATAGTCGGATGTATTGGCGATCTCGAGAATGCCCTGCAGACAATCCGTCATCAGGCGTGAGAAGACCAACAGGATATTGCCGGTTTTCGAACCGCGAAGACCGCGTCCGAATACGTTTGGTTCATAGTTGAGCGCCTTGGCGATCTGTCTGATTCGATCGACTTTCTCCTGCCGGACGCCGCCACGGCCAGACAGTGCCCTGGATACAGTGGATATGGAAACATCGGCCATAGTTGCGACATCTTTGATTGAAGTCATTGCAATCACCTTAAAAACGTTTTCAATTTTTGATAACCTTTTTTCGATAATAACACCAATTCATAAGCTTTTCCAGACTAATTTTGCTAAAAACGTTTTCATTCTTAATTGACATAACGGGTTATAGGCTTATAATTGAAACTGAGTGTTTTCAATGTTGATTCAAGGAGGAATGCGATATGCCAGAGTATGGCGGCAATATTCTTTGCGAGATGGGATTCAAAAACGTTTATGAGCTCGGCCGGGCAACAGGATTTCAAGTCCGGGTTGTCATCAGCTACTACCGGGGTGTGCCATTCCCCATGATCGGCGGATTCGACGTCGAAGTCGATGGTACAGTCTACGGACCGGACAAAATTTCATTTTCAGTCGACGGCGTAAACTTCTTAAAGCTCGACGAGCTGGGCACACACCTGGATGATGTCTGGGAATTCGGCGACAGGGCGTATCTTCACATTGAGAAAGATGGCGGACTGGCGCGCGGATTGCATACGGTGACGGTCACCGAACGAGTGGATGTACCCTACCTGCCCTTTACGACGCAACAGGCTCAAACCAAGAAGATGACCCTGGTTGTCTGACGGAAGAAGGAGGCTCAATCATGACAAGTCAAATTAAATTGGGGGTTTCCCTATACAGCTATCAGATCGAATACCTGACACGGCAGATGAACCTCGAGGAATGCATCGAGGCCGTGTCTGACATGGGTGCCGACGGGATTGAGATCATTCCCCAGGCCATGATCCGCGACTGCTTCAACCTGTCCGACAGCTTTCTGGATCAGTGGTTCGGCTGGATGGATCAATACAACACCAAACCCGTCGCCATCGATGCCTTCAGCGAAGAAAACAAGCTGTTTACCAAGTTGGGCCGCAAGGCGACGCTACAGGAAGCGATCGACATCCAGAAGCAATACATTCTGCTGGCCAGCAAGCTGGGCTGCCGATATATCCGCACCCAGATCATGGATTTTGATGTCTACGATGCCGTGCTGCCCTACGCAGCCGAACTGGATGTCGTCCTGGCCAAGGAGATCCACGCGCCGCAGTCGATTAAATGCAAAATGGTCGATGACCTTGTCGAATATATTGAAAGAACCGGGACAAGCCATCTGGGCTTGCTGCCCGACTTCGGCATCTGGCAGTATCAAGCGCCACCGGTTGTCCTCGACATGCATATCCGGGACGGTGCGTCACCCGATCTGATCGCGTATGCCCAGGAACTGGCTAGCCAGAAAATACCGCTGGATGAAGCCATGGACAAAGTCAAGGCACGCGGTGCGGGCAGCGAAGATCTCAACGCAGCCCGGCGGATCCTGACCAATCACTATGACGATCCGGAGTACCTGCGCGGGATCATGCCGCATATTACAGGTATCCACGGGAAATTCTGGGATATGGATGAGTCACTGCAAGAAAGCTGCATCGATTATGACAATCCGATCCGAATTCTAATTGAAGAAGGTTATGCCGGCTATATCAACTCGGAGTACGAAGGCAATCGCCATATTCAGGATCTGGGCCCGGTACGCGGCGTTGAACAAGTCCGGCGCCATCACGCGATGATCCGCAACCTGATTGACAAACACAGCCAGTAAACGCGAACCATCGATCTTACCACAGTGGGTGCATCGGGCAAGATCAAGCCCGATGCACCGCTTTTTGCTTTTTTTTTCGTTTTTTTTTGCAATCGGCCATCAAGATTCGAGAAGAATTTGCAGTTTTTCCGCCCTGTCTTGCAAAAAAGGCTTTCGAAACATGTAAACAGGTATTATAATACTTAGAAAACCATAAGTCATGATTTAGCAGTCGCATCGATCAGGGGGGGCAAATAATGTATCAGCCAATACCAGTGACCAGGACAAAGCAACCGGCTCGAAAACCCGAGCCTGACCAGCCGCTGGGTTTTGGACAAATTTTCACGGACCATATGTTTGTCATGGATTATATCGACGGCCAAGGATGGATCGAACCTCGCATTGAACCCTACTCCCCGATCTGCCTGGATCCGTCAGCGATGGTTTTCCATTATGGGCAGTCCATCTTTGAAGGGCTCAAGGCATACAAGATCGCTGACGGCAGCATCAATCTGTTTCGCCCGAGACTGAATTTTGAACGGATGAACAGCACCAATGATCGAATGGTCATCCCGGCTGTCGATCCGGATTTCTGCCTGTATGCGCTTAAGGAGCTGATCAAGGTCGAACAGGACTGGATCCCGCAGGCAGAAGGGACGTCACTCTATGTCCGCCCCTTTATTTTTGCCGCTGATCCGTTCCTGGGCGTCAGGCCGGCACATACCTACAAATTCATGATCATACTCTCCCCGTCAGGCGCCTATTATCCGAATGGCTTGGATCCGGTCAACATCTATGTTGAAAACGAATACGTCCGTGCCGCCCCTGGCGGCACCGGCGCTGTCAAGACATCCGGCAACTACGCCGCCAGCCTCAAAGCCCAGGACAAGGCTTATAAGGCCGGTTACGTCCAGGTTCTATGGCTGGATGGCGTTGAACGGCAATATATCGAGGAAGTCGGTTCGATGAATATCTTCTTCGTCATTGATGGTCAGCTGGTCACACCCGCTTTAAATGGCTGCATTCTGCCCGGTATTACTCGAAAAACCGTGCTTGAACTGGCACAATCGATGGGCATCGAAACCGTCGAACGCAGAATTTCAATTGACGAACTGTTCCAGGCTGCCAAAGCCGGCAGAGTCAGCGAAGTGTTCGGCGCCGGAACGGCTGCCGTCATTTCACCGGTCGGCGAACTGAAATACAAGGACGAGATCGTTGTCTTTAACGACAACAAGATCGGCCAGATGAGCCAAACGTTCTACGACACGATCACCGGCATTCAATATGGCCAGTTACCTGATGATTTCGGCTGGATTGAGAAAGTCTGATCAGATCCATCATCATTCGATCAAAAAGGGATTGCCGTCAAATGCGGCAATCCCTTTTCAAATTTGGCAAGTATTCAAATCCTGTTATTCAGCCTGAACGAGCATAGGGTATACGTGGCTTTATTTCAATTCCTTTTTGTTTTTCTGTACAGTCACCAGCATTTCAGTCAACTGCTCTTCCAATGCAGTCAGACGTTTTTTGGCGTATTCCATCGCGCCGTTTCTAATTTGGCGAGCAGAATGGTTGGCAGCCTCAATCGTCTGGGCAGCCTGATCTCTTGCCTGCTGGGTAATCTCGTGTTCGTCGATCATGCTCGACATCTTGGACTCCGCTTCGCGCATGATGTTTTCAGCTTCTTTGCGGGCTTCGGAAATCAGCTGTCGATTCTGCTCCAGCAGCCATTTGGCCTGTTTGAGTTCTGTCGGCAGGGTGTCTCGGATCATCCCGATCAGAACGATCATCTCTTCACGGTCAACCAGACAGCTGTCGGAAAACGGCAGCGAACGGGCTTGCAGAACACACGTCTCCAGCCTTTCCAGCAAGTCAGCCGTATCTTGTTCGTGATGCTTTTTGTCAGTTCTTGGTTCTTGCATAAAACCTCGAGCCTCCGGTTATTATTCTAGTTGCAAATCTGTCAGCCTGGCATCTTTGAGCTTGTCAGCAACAAATTTGAGGATTGATTCAGGCACCATGCCGGAAATATCCCCGCCATACGATCCAACCTCGCGGACAATCGATGAGCTGGTAAAGGCCAGATCCGTCCGGCAAGGCATCAGGCAGGTCTCGAATGTCGACAGCAGCATCTTGTTGGCAGCGGCAATTTCAGCTTCAAAACGGAAATCCGACTCACTGCGCAAACCGCGTATAACAGCATTGGCCTTTCTTTGCCGATAGAAATCGGCCAAAAGGCCATCAAAGCTTTCGACTTCGATATTCTCAATATCGTCCAACGCGATCCTGGCCATCTCAACCCGCTCTTCAATGGTGAAAAACGGGCGTTTGGCCGCATTGGCCAAAACGGCGACAATCAACTTATCACAAAGCTTTGACGCTCGCTTGGCGATATCAAGGTGTCCGGTTGTCATGGGATCAAACGATCCCGGGTAGATCAATGTCGTCATTTGTTTGTAGCCTCGTTTGCCTGTTCTGTCGGATCTGCAGAATCATCCACTTTATAAAAGGATAACATCGTCGTGCCATACTGACAACGACGCTCAAGTTTCAAGTTGGTTACAAAATCCGGTGAAAGGTCCCGGGCATCGTGTTCAAGGATCACCAGCCCGTCCGCATTGAGCAGTTCAGGGAGATGATCTGACAGTTTCTTGAAGTCACTGACTGCCTGGCGATAAGGCGGATCTAGAAAGATCAGATCAAACGTCTTTTGCTGCTCAAACAGGAGTCTTGCAGCTTTCAGGCCATCAGCAGTCAGCAGTTGAACCGCATCGTTCAAATGTGTTTTCTCGATGTTTCGCCGGATCACCGATACGGCCTGTCTTTGCTGTTCAACCAGGACCACCTCGCTGCTGCCCCTGGATGCGGCTTCAAGACCCATTTGCCCCGTACCGGCATAGATGTCTAAAAAGCCTTTAGCTGGCAGACGAGGCATCAAGATGGAAAACAACGCTTCCTTGACCTTGTCCGACGTGGGGCGCGTCTGCTGTCCCTTGGGGGCGAACAGGACAGTTCCCCTGGCTATTCCGGAAATGATTCTCGGCATATCTGTCCTCCCTTGTCGGAGCTATAACCCGACCTGGCTGAAAATAGCCTTGTAGCGTTGAGCCAGCGCTTCGCGTATCGGTCGATTCTGCGCGCTATCCAGCATCGGGTCGGTATTGAAAATGGTCTTGAGGCTAGCCTGAACTGCCGCGAGCAGTTCCCGGTCACGATAGAGGTTGGCCACCCGAAGCGGCGGCAGGCCATGCTGGCGGGTGCCGAAGAAGTCGCCGGGTCCGCGAAGTTCGAGATCCTTTTCAGCAATTGCGAACCCATCCTGGTGGCGGCACAGTGTCTTGAGCCGCTCCCTGGCCTTGTCGTCATCCGAGTCACTCATCAGAATGCAGATCGAGTGGTGGGCGCCCCGGCCAATCCGGCCGCGCAGCTGGTGAAGCTGCGACAGGCCGAAGCGTTCAGCGTTCTCAACCATCATCAGCGTGGCATTGGGGTTGTCGATGCCGACCTCGATCACCGTTGTCGAAACCAGAATTTGAACCTCGCCCTTGATGAATCGGTTCATCACTTCATCCTTGGCGGCAGGTTTCAACCCTCCGTGAACCAGACCGACAGTCAGGTCACTGAAAACAGCCTGGGACAGGCGGTTGAAAACGCCAACAGCCGATTCGAGATCCGTTTGGGCATGCTCTTCAATCATCGGACAAACAATATAGGCCTGGCGGCCTTCGGACACATGCCGCCGGATCAGTTTTTCGACCCGTTCACGATCCTTGCTGCGTGCTGTATAGCTTTGGATCGGCTGGCGGCCGGCAGGGATCTCGTCAATGACCGAAATATCCAGGTCACCGTATAGGATCAGGGCCAGTGTTCTGGGAATGGGTGTGGCCGACATGACCAGGACATGCGGTGCAAAACCGGCTTCATCATCCTGACCGGCCAGGCGCATCCGCTGACGGACGCCAAAGCGGTGCTGTTCATCGGTCACCGCCAGCGCCAGGTCATTGAACCGAACCCGGTCTTCGATCAGGGCATGCGTGCCGACCAGCAGCTGAATCGAGCCGTCCGCCAGATCCTTCAGGATGGCTTTTCGCTCAGCAGCCGGCGTCGCGCCGGTCAGCAGGGCTACGGTCAGTCCGCTGGCCGAAAGATATCGCCCGATTGTCTCATGGTGCTGCCTGGCCAGAATAGCTGTCGGAGCCATCAGGACAGCCTGGGCGCCGCAAAGCGCACAATGCAGCATGGCGAGTGCCGCCACAACCGTTTTGCCTGATCCGACATCACCCTGGACCAGGCGATTCATCGGCCGGGTTTGATTCAAATCGAAACGTACCTCGTCCAGGGTTTTCTGCTGTGCAGCTGTCAAAGGAAACGGCAGGGACGACTGAACCTGGTGATACGCCCGGCTGGCCGGATCCGACATTGCCCTGGCTTTGGCCGGGCGCTGGTCGCGTCGGCTTTGCCGCAACAAATAAAGTCCGGCCTGCAGCAGGAAGAGCTCTTCAAACGCCAGGCGCCTGCGGCAGATTTCGGCCTCTTCCCAGTTTTTGGGCTGATGGATTCTGCTATAGGCAAAATCAATGGCGCAAAGCTTGTGTTCCCGCCTGACCCAATCCGGAATGGGTTCGGTCAGATGGCCAATCAGGCGAGGCAGTACAGCCTGGACAAGCTGGCGGGCTATCCCCTGTGACAAGCCGTCGGTCAAGGGATAGATCGGCCGGATGCCACCGCCGGATGACTGCTCGGGATCGAACACTTCGAAAGATGGGTTCTGGACCGACAGGCCCGACCCAAAGCGCTTGATGCGGCCGCGGAAGATATAAGGCTGGTCCTTGACCAGGCGATCGGCGACCCAGGGCTGGTTGAACCAGACGGCCGGCAGGGCGCGGCCATAGGCGTCCCGCAGCACGGTCCGCAGGATACTCAAGCGGCCTTTGCGCGATGCGCCCGGTTTGCGTGAAACCGTCGCGACAAACGTCTGTTCCTCGCCATCGACCAGTTGTTCAAACCCTGTCAGGTTGTTCCAATCCTCGAAGTCCCGCGGAAACCAGCCGAGAATATCCTGCCAGTTTTCGATGCCCAAACGCCTGAGCAGAGCGGCTCGCTTGCCGGCTACGCCCGGCAGCGCCGTGATCGGCTGCTCAAACAAGCTGACGGCGTTGTGGTTCGGTAATTTGTTCATAAGGCTTTTGCATAGCGGCAAATGTCCTCAAGCGGACAGTTGGGACAATCCGGGTTTCGGGCCTTGCAGATCGCTCGGCCATGCGTCACCATCAGGTGACCGTAGGCAATCCATTCCGCTTTTGTGACAACTGCCATCAGGTCCTGCTCAATCGCCGGCGGTGCAGTCTCATCGGTTAGACCGATCAATCTGGAGATCCGGGCGCAATGGGTGTCGACAACGATGGCCGGTTCTCGAAACCAGTCTCCCAGGATCAGGTTGGCGATTTTCCGGCCCACGCCTGGCAGCGACTCCAGATCTTTCCGGTCAGATGGCAGTTGACCATTGAACTGGTCGACCAGAACTGCGCTGGATGCCGATATTGCGCGCGCCTTGGATCGAAACAAGCCGCAGCTGCGGATGCTCTCTTCAAGCGTCTGGCGGTCAGATTCGGCCAGAGATTTGAGATTGGGATATTGCTCAAACAGTACCGGTGTAATTTGATTGACCCGCTCGTCCGTGCATTGCGCAGACAGGATAGCTGCCACCAGCAGCTGCCAGGGCTCCTGATAGTCCAGCGTGCAATCCGCACCGGGATATTCAAGGTGAAGTCGCTCCAGGACCAGCCTGGCCAGTTCGGGACGATGCATGATCAGTTGATTCTCTCCTGCAGATAAGCCTTGAGCTCATGGTATCGGCCGTCGGAACGGCGATAGACTGTGATTTCCAGCAAGGCACCGACAGGCTGCTCTTTCAGGATGTCACTTAAGTCTACAGACGGTAAAACCTCGCCGTCGTTGATTGCTGTAATGATATCATACTTTCTCAATCCTGCGGTATAGGCGGGGCTGTCCTTAATGACACTGCTGACATACAAACCATCTGGCAGGTCATAAAGCTTTTGCAGACTGAGAAAGCTGGATTCTGACAAGACCGAGATGCCTAGCCAGGCTGGGTTCTTGTCACTGGCCTGGTCAATCAGCTGATCGGTCACTTCAACCAGAGTTGAAGCTGGCACGGCATAGCTGACAGAATCCACAGACTGACGGACAATCTGGCAATTGGTCAAGCCGATAACCTTGCCCTCGAGGTCGAGCAGCGGCCCGCCGGAACAGGTCAGGCTGATCGGCGCGTCGATCTGGATCATCTGCATCTCGACACCGCTTTCCAGCGAAACGGTTCGGTTCAGACCGGTGATCAGGCCGCTGG
The DNA here is from genome assembly GCA_963675845.1 of uncultured Saccharofermentans sp. Lineage (GTDB taxonomy): Bacteria > Bacillota > Clostridia > Saccharofermentanales > UBA5734 > UBA8949. The sequence continues at coordinate 2,792,404 of OY776634.1, forward strand.
TCAGGCCGCCTTCTTCATAGAGGATATCGGGATAGCCTACTGCGAGGATAATCTGTCCGATGTTCAAATCCGGCTGTTTGGCGATCTGCGCTGGTTTGAGGGTATAGTCGTCAGGTTCGATCTTGATGACCGCCAGACCGGTTTCTGAATCCTGCCCGACAAAGCTTGCGTAGAATGATTCATCAATCCCCTTGACGGTCACTCGAATGGTCGCTTCCCCCAACAGTTTCCCCTGGCTATCCAGTGCTATCGACAAGATGGCGGCATTGGTCGCGATCTCGCCGGTCTGCCGGATGATCAGGCCCGACCCCTTGTTTGTCTTGGTCACGGATGATCCTGTCTGGGCAACTTCAATTTCAACATTGACAACCGACTGGGATGAGTCATCGTAGATTTTGGTAATTAATTCCTGTGTTTCCAGAAGATACAAATAACCAGTCGCAGGCGACTGGGTTTCAATCGTCTCTTGCGTCTCGGTTGCGGCCGGCGTCGGCGTAGCCGTCGGTTTCAAGGTCGGCGTCGGTGTCGGCGCAGCCATAGTCTCCTGGGTTGATGTTTGGCTCGTCTTGCCCGAAGCCAGTACAAAGCCGGCAATACCGCTCGACAGAGCCAGCAAGGTCGCCAGGGACGCGAGCACGGCTGAGACCAGGCACAGGATAACCAGACCTGTTATCCACTTGACTTTCATGGTTTGTCTCCTTTATCGACTAAGGTCAGCTTCAATCATTGTAACCAAAATTCATTAAATCCGTATGAACAAATCTTGACGTATCTTCTGATCAGGGTTTGCCCAGTGTGAATATAAATCTTGCCCCACCCAGTTCACTGCGGCCTACCGCGATGCGCTGGCCGTGGGCCGCCAGTATATTTCGGCTGATATAAAGTCCCAGACCTGAGCCTTGGGCTGTTCTCGACTTGTCGACCTTGTAGAACCGATCGAAGATATAGGGGTACTCATTCTCCGGGATACCCGGCCCGCTGTCTTCGATGATCACTTCAATCCCCTTCGACCTTGGCGCCTGACGCGTTGTCAAGGCAATGATTCCGTCAGCCGGGGTGAACCGGATGGCATTAATCAGGATGTTGTAGACAACCCGGTTGATCGCCTCGCGGTCACCGATGGCCAGGAGACGGCCCTGCTCATCGGTCGCAAAATCGGTCTGGATGCCCAGGTGTTTTTCCGCGATCTGCGGCTCCAGCCCGATGACATCCTCTCGGATGACCGCATTGATATCAAAAACTGTGGGGTTAATTTTCCGCTCGCTGCTCAGCATGCTCGCTTCAAACATGGTATTGACCAGGGTCTGCAGGCGTTGGGCTTCCTGCTTGACGATGTTGAGATAGTGTTCATAACGCTCAGGCGGGACCGTGCCATCCAGCATGCCTTCAACGAAGCCGCTGATTGAGGTGATCGGTGTTCTCAGGTCATGTGAGACGCTGGAAATAAAGTCCTTGCGATCCCTCTCCTGATACTCCAGCCGTTCGATCATGCTGTTTACGGTATTAACCAGCACACCCAGGTCGTCGGTCAGCAGCGAGTCGACATGATGGCCATTTTTGCCGCTGGACCCGGGCATTTTGATTCGGACTGACAAATCGCCTTTCGAGACGCGTTCAGCAGCTTCGGAAATCAGCCTGATCGGTTGGGTGATATTTCTCGACAGGATACCGACAAACAGCAAGGCGATGAAGAAAGCCGCCAAAAACGACGTGGCAAGACTGCCGGACAGGACAAAGTTGGCCAAACCGCTCGGCTGTTGTGCCAGGTGGACCTGTATCTCCCCCCGATAGATGCCGGTGACGCTGGGTATCGGCCAGGCCGCAGACAGCCAGTTGAAGCTGGATGATTCGAACAATCCTCTGAAAGTGCCGCCGATGCTGATGCCTGAGGTCCCGATCCCCCGTGTCACCTGGTAGGTTCTCGGCAGGATGTAATACCCGTCCCCAGACGACTCCAGGTCGCTGGCGACATGGGACGGTATGCCTGTATGCAGAACGATCTCTCCGCGGTCATTGACAACCCAGACGAGGGCGCCGGTCGACCGCGCGGCAAAGCTGACATAGCTGGCAATATTGGGGTCTGTTATATTGCCAAGATCATCCAGGTTGTCCGAAACAAGGTCGGCAATCGCCTCGGCACTGTCCAAAAGACGCGTCCGTTGCTGGTTTGTTGTTTCCATTGAAACAATGCCATAGTATGTTATGCCCAGGATGCTGAAGACCAGCAGAATGGCCAGCGTCAGGAGAATGACGGTTCTGGCGTAGACCGAACGGATTGAAAAACGCATGGTCGCTAATCAGCTGTCAAAGCAGCTCGAACTTGTAGCCGACGCCCCAGACCGTCTTGATCTGCCAGGCCGGGTGCTCGCCGGCGTCGTCAAGCTTTTCACGGATACGCTTGATATGGACATCGACCGTTCGCGATTCACCGAAGAAATCATAGCCCCAGACATTTTCCAGGAGCTGTTCACGGGTGAAGACCCGATTGGGGTGGGTTGCCAAAAAATACAAAAGCTCCAATTCCTTGGGCGGCATCTCAATATCACGATCGCCGGCCTTGACCGAGTACCTTGACTTGTCGACCTCCAGCATCGGGTAGCGGATCGCCTCTCCCTCCGCTGCCGACTTATCTGAAGATGCATCCTGGCACGCCTCATATCGCCTGAGAACAGCCTTGACCCTGGCCAGCAGCTCTTTGGGCTCGAAAGGCTTCTGGATATAGTCGTCAGCGCCCAGTTCCAGGCCGACAACTTTGTCCAGCGTATCACCGCGGGCTGTCAGCATCAGAATCGGCACGTCGGATGTCTTTCGGATGTCTCGCATGATGTCATAGCCGTCTCGGCCAGGCAGCATTAAATCCAAAATGATCACATCCGGCTGGGACTCTAAAAAATTGTCATAGGCCTGATCGCCGTCGAAACAGCTGACAACCGCAAAGCCGTCTTTTTCGAAGTAAAGGCGCAGGAGTTCACTGATGTTGGGGTCATCATCGATAATCAAAACCTTTTTCATGCGAAACCTCTCCTGTCTTGGTTTTTCATGGTCTAATTCTGGAGCATATCATTCAGTTCGTCCAAAAAGGAGTTCACATCCTTGAACTGCCGATAGACCGAGGCAAAACGGACATAGGCCACTTCATCGATGTCCTTGAGACCTTCCATCACCATTTCACCGATATCCCTGGAAGATATCTCCCGCTTCAGGGAATTTTGAGTCTGCACTTCGATCGACGAAACCAGATTGTCAATCTGAGTGGTCGAAACCGGACGCTTCTGGCAGCTTTTCATAATGCCGGACATCAGCTTTTCACGGTCAAAGGGTTCCCGGGTGCCGTCTTTCTTGATCACCAGCAGCGGCAGGTTTTCAATCTTCTCATATGTTGTGAATCGGGCGCCGCAGGACAGGCACTCCCGACGGCGGCGAATAGCCAGACCTTCGTCAGATGGCCTGGAATCGATGACCCGGTCTTCATCATGTGAGCAAAAAGGGCATTTCATGAATCGACCTCAGTCCTGAACCCGGTTGTCACTGTCCTGGAGAAACCAGGGCAGCACGCGTCCGGTTTTCTTGTCATGCCTCAGATGGCTGTCATCGGTTTTTTCCTGGGCTTTTAACGCTGGCTCAACAGGCTGCTGCTGGACCGGCGGGGGTATCAAATCGGGCTGCTCGTCGTTTCCTGGCGTCAGTAGCTGATGCATGTCTTCTGCACCTGACGGTTCCAACTCATCCGTCTGGTCCGCATCCAGGTCAGTCTGACCGACATGATGAAAACCGGAATCGCTGGACACAGGTTTTTCAGATGTTTCCGGCTTGACAGCATAGGTATCGGATAAAAAGGCCGGGACCTTGTCCAGATCCGGGTCAGATTCCGATTCCGGCATCTCAGGTTCGGACGGTATCGGTGGCTTGACAGCGTTTTCCGGCTTGGCCGGGACATAGCCGCTGCCAGCTTGCCGGCCGCTCTGGATCGTGGTTTTGATCTGGGCCGGGGCCGCTTCACGGTCAAAACCGCTGGCGATGACCGTGATCATGATTTCGTCATTCATCTCAGGATCAATCACGGCGCCAAAGATAATGTCAGATTCCGGTGAGACCGCGTCACGGACAACCGACGCCGCTTCATCAACCTCGCGGATTTTCATGTCTCGCCCGCCGGTGAAGTTGATGATCACACCGCGTGCGCCATCAATCGTCGTGTCAAGCAGCGGACTGTTGATCGCCTGACGAATTGCCGAAGCAGACCGGCCTTCGCCGGACGCGCGGCCGATACCCATATGGCAGACGCCGGCCTGTGTCATAATCCGACGCACATCGGCCAGGTCAAGGTTGATCAGGCCGGGAACAGCAACCAGGTCGGATATACCGGATACGCCATACTTGAGTACCTGGTCCGCCATGGTGAACGCGTCATCCAACGACATATCGTCCGAAGCGATTTCAAGCAGCTTGTCGTTGGGGACGACAATCAGTGAATCAACATATTTTTCCATTTCACGAATGCCCCGCTCAGCATTCTGCATGCGGCGCGACCCTTCAAAACGGAAAGGACGGGTGACCACGCCAACGGTCAGAATGCCCAGTTCGCGTGCGATCTGGGCGACAACCGGCGCACCGCCGGTTCCAGTTCCGCCGCCCATGCCGGCGGTGATAAACAGCATATCCGTTCCGCGAATCAACTGGCTGATTTCATCCTTGGACTCCTGGGCCGCTTTTTCGCCGATCTCAGGATTGGCGCCGGCGCCAAGGCCGCGGGTTATTTTCTCGCCAATCTGAATCCGATTGTTGGCATTGGTTCTCATCAAAGCCTGATTATCCGTGTTGACTGTGATGAATTCAATACCTTGGATGTCACCCTCAATCATACGGTCCACAGCGTTGCAGCCGCCGCCGCCAATCCCGATGACCTTGATCGTGGCAAAATGATCGTTTTCCATTCCAAATCCCATATTGTATTCTGTCAAAATAACATCCCCTCTCAGGAATTAGTGTTCAGCATCGATCAAAAACGCACTGGTTTGTGAAAAATCTGATTCAATCAGATTAAAATTCAACTGCAATGCTTGTTTTCTATAATTTTACACTAAGATTACGAACCATACAACAATATTTAGTGTTTCGAATCAAATCGCAAACAACATCTTGTAACATAACTGTAAAAAACGGCAATCTGGGCATTAGCCGTCCTGCTCTGACTTCGGGATGACCGGCTTTCTGTTCTTGGCCGAGCGCTGCTCCAGACGTTCAAGCATCAGGCGCCGGATCTCAGAAAAATTCATGAAAATTCTATTACCAAATGCGAAAACGGCAGCCAGACTCAATTGCAGGTCAAGCTGGTCGCCAAGCGCGGCCAGCCCCACGGCAATCGCGCTGTTGCCGATAAACCCCGTGATGAACAGTTTGAGATTGAACTGGTGCTTGAGATTGGACTTGACGGCCCCGACCACTGAATCAATTGCTGCCAGAATACCCACGGCAACGTAAGTTGAATAAGCGCCGGGTATGTCGAAATTCCAGAGCAAACCGATCAGCAGGCCGATGATCAGGCCAATGAGTGGAATCATAGTATCCTCCTAGTTCGGCGTGAATGTCTTGTGCGATCCCGTTAGATCCAGAACACCCTGACCCTTGTCCGCAAAAGCGTTCTGTGCAACAGCATACCGCAACCAAAGCATGTCGTCCAGGGCATCATCGCCGGTTTCGGCGGATACGCTGAGCAGGGTTCCGCTTCCCGGCAGTTCGACCGTCATATAGACCTTGCGGCTGCTGATCGGCATCATCGAACTGATCCGAGGCAGCAGCTTGAGATCAATCCGCTGATCCTTGTCAGCCTCAATTATAGCACCCATCAGCTCGATTGCACTATTGAGCGCAGCTGGCACATCAACAGTCAAAGGTTGTCCGAGCGTCATCTGGCTGACCGTCAAGCCATCGATCACGGGTATGTTGGCCGGTGCCGTAGACAGAATGGTCAGGGCGACTCCTGCCTTGTCAATCATGACATAACCATCCGGGATCACCAGGTAAGCGACTTCCAGCCGCTCTTCAATCTCAATCCGGATCTCAGACGGAAATTTCATCTGCACGCTGACTTCACGGATAAACGGGAAGCTTGCAGTCAGGTTCTGTTCCACGCCGCCATAGCGAAGTCTGAGCCAGGCTCCCGGGGATCCGCCGAGCTGGCTGAACAGATGCTGACCATCAACCAGGCCGCTTTGCTCAATCACGGCTTTTGGGTCCAATTGACGAAGCCCGCTGACCGTGATATCCGTAACATGAAAAGCAGGCAGCGAATAAACGAGTCCCGCGATGGCCAGCGCCACCAAAACCGGTACGATTTTACCGCCGATGCCTTTGCGGTGCCGACTCACAGCATGACCTCGTATAATGCCTGGCAAATATCCTTGGCCGCGTCAGGTCGGGCCAGCCGCGACGCAGAGTGCCCCATCGCATCAAGCCGCTTATGATCAGGCAACAGGCGATCCAGAAGCTTTGCCAGGCGGTCCGGGTCGAGATCGCTATCCTTGATATGGATGGCCGCGCCTTCATCGACCATCGCCATGGCGTTTTTGGTCTGATGATCACCGGCGGCATACGGGTATGGCACCAGGACAGACGGACGCCCTAAAGCCGCCAGTTCGGCGCAGGTCATCGCGCCGGCCCGGCAGATGATCAGGTCGGCCCCAGCCATAACCTGATCCATATTGTGCAAATACTCATGGACAGACAGCCAGGCCTTGCCGGCTGTTTCGGCCTTGACCATCTCGTAGTGCCGACGTCCAGCCGCCAGCACGACCTTCAATTCGATCTGCCGGCTGTTCAAGGACGGCATGTTTTGCAGGTCCAGTCCTTGCACTGCCTGGTTCAATGTTTTGGCTCCAAGACTGCCACCGGTAACCAGAACCAGCGTCGCCCCCGGGCTGATGCCAAGCGCAGCCCGAGCGGACTCGCGGGACAGGCTGAAAAAGCTCGGCCGAACCGGGTTGCCGGTCAGTACGGTGCGGGTCTGATCCGGGAAGTACTGCCGGCTGTCGGCAAAACTGATGCAGACCACCTGGCTCTTCCTGGCCATCAGGCGGTTGGATCGGCCGGGGAAGGCATTCTGCTCATGGAGCAGAACGGGGATTTTCAATTTGACCGCTGCGGACACGACCGGCGAACAGACATATCCACCTGTCCCGATCACCGCATTCGGCTGAAAAGCTTTGAGCAGGCGGAGGCACTGACGGCGCCCGGCGGCAAAATCAAGCAGCGCGCGGATCATCGCGACTGACGGTTTGCCGGGCAGACCGCTGGCCCGAATAGGCGTGAAATTAAAACCGGATTTGGGCACGATTTCGCTTTCGAGACCGCGAGCGGTTCCGCAAAAGCGGATCTGGGCATCCGGATGATCCCTTAGAATTTGCTGGGCGATGGCAAGCGCTGGTGTGATATGGCCGCTCGTGCCGCCGCCGGCCAGCAAAAAACGCAATGCAGTCATCCGCTGGTGCCTCCTTCTGAATCAACCCGAATGGTCTGGCTGGATTTACGCTGTCCACTTTTAGAAACGGCCAGAACAAAGCCGATGGCCAACAGAAAAATAAAATTCGCCGTACCGCCGTAGCTGAACAACGGCAGCGATATGCCGGTAGCCGGTATGGTTTTGGTCGCGACTGCCATATTCAGAATCGCCTGGATGGTGATCAGCATGGTGTAGCCACCGGCCAGGATCGCGGCAAAAGCGCTGGATGCCTTGAGCGCTACGCCAATGCCGGTCAGAAGAAAGAGCAAAAACAGCAGCACAACGGAGGTCGTCCCGACAAAGCCGAGTTCCTCGCCAATGATGGCAAAAATAAAGTCATTGTAGGATTCCGGCAGGTAGTTGTACTTTTGCCGGCCGGCACCCAGTCCGCGGCCGGTCAGGCCACCGGATCCGATCGCGATAATCGACTGGTCGATCTGGTAGGTGTCATCCGAGGTGGCGTCTTCCGGATGGAAGAAAGTATCCAGCCGCTTGGAGACATGCTCGAAATTGTCATCGATCTTGTCCTGCAATTCGGTGGTGTTCAGCAATGGCAGCACCGCGGCAAATAGGATGGCGACAATGGCCAGCAGGACCAGCATCTGGCTGATCGCCGATGCCCAGGACCTGGCCTTGAAGCCGGCCGCCAACAGGATGACCAGCAGAATGAAGAGCATAATCAGGGTGCCTGACACGTGCGGCTGCCAGTACACCAGCGCAATCCAGATGCCAATCGCAAAAACCGGAAACAGGATGTCGATCCAGCCGTCTGCCAGAAACTGACGGACCGGCGTTTTGAATCGGAAACCGCCCCGGGACCGTCGGCGCCGGATAGCCGCGACATAGCCAGCGAAGCAGAATACCATGGCGAATTTGGCTAGTTCGGAGGGTTGGAAGGAACCGGCCACTGGCAGCCGTATCCAGCGGCGGGCGCCATTGATGACGATGCCGGCCATCTTGACATAGACAAGCAGTCCGGTGGTGATCATATACAAGCCAATGGTTAGAATCAGGCTGTTCCAGATCCTGATCGGGATGATCGTGGCAATAAACAGAGCGGCCACCAGACCCACAGCGGTGATGCCGGTCTGCTTGATGATCACGGACATGGCGCTCCCCTGGTCACTGTAAGAGCCGCTCATGCTGGCGCTGAACAGCATGACCAGACCAAAGCAGGTCATGATCAGCATCAGGACGAACAAACCGCCGTGAATGCGGTGGGCAGGGGGCAAAAAAACCTCGGAATCGGCGACACGCCGGACCTCTCGGTTTTTCTGGCGGTTTTCACGTATGAAGGCATCCCGACTCATCTAATCACCCCATTCATCTCATGTTCAACAGCAGCAGTCCGGCAAAACTGCCGGCAACCGTGACCAGGGTAAAGACCAAAACAATCTTGTTTTCCGACCAGCCGCCAAGCTCATAGTGGTGATGCAGCGGTGACATCCGGAAGATGCGCTTGCCGCCGGTCTTCTTGAAATAGGCAACCTGGATGATGACCGAAAAGGCTTCGGCCATGTAGATGATGCCGATCGGGATCACCAGCCATGGCGCGCCATACAATAGCGCGACCGCGGCTACGCCGGCTCCCAGCGCCTGAGATCCGGTATCACCCATAAAGACGCGGGCGGGGTGACGGTTGAAAAACAAAAAGCCCAGACAGCCGCCAGTCATCGCTGCGGCCAGCATGCCGGCTGGCCAGGACAGGTAGACGATGTTCTCCAGCATCAGGCCGGCGCCGGCCAGGGCAGCGGATGCCACGGCGGTCACCCAGGATGCCAGGCCGTCGACGCCGTCGGTCAGGTTGACGGCGTTGCAGACAAAGAACAGGTAGAGGACGACAAAGATGCCATAGGGCAGTTTGGCCCAGCCGGCTATGGCGATTTTAACCCCGGATATTGGCATCAGCAGAAACGGCTCGGAAGGTGACAGAAACAGGTAGTAAATTGTAAATAGAAAAGAGATCAGCCCTAAAAGAAGCGTCTTCTGGATGACCGACAGACCCTTCTTGCTAATGCGAACCTTAATGTAGTCATCCAGGTAGCCAACGGCCGCGAATCCCGCGACCAGCAGAACCAGCACCGACAGCATGGTCAGGCGGCTGATGAACAGCAGGTCGCAGATTGCCAGGATGACAATCGGGATCAGGAAAAACAGACCGCCGAAAGTCGGCGTACCGCTTTTTTTTAGATGTGTTTGAGGTCCGTCGTCGCGTACCGTCTGCCCGACCTTCTGCCGTTTCAGGATCGGCAGACCGACCAGTCCTGCAATGACGGTTAGGATCAGGACGGCCAGGGCGGCAAAAATCAAATCAATCAGCATGGTGTTTCTCCGTTTCGGATATTTTTCGGATGATGGCCTCGGTGATGCGCTCCATGGCATAAGCCCGCGAACCTTTGACCAGAATGCAGTCACCTGCGGCAACCTGCGGAATCAGCGCGTCCTTCAGCAGGTCTGAATCATTGAAAATCTTGGCATCGATATCTGCGGAAACGGACAATGCCCCTTGCCGTACCGATTCAGCATGACGGCCAACCAGGTACAGCTTGCTAAAACCCTTCTGAGCCGCCAGCCGGCCTAGATCATAATGAGCCTTGTCCGCGAAGTCTCCCAGTTCGAGCATGCTTCCGAGCGCGGCAATCCGGCGTCTTCCTCCGGCCAGCTCGGTCAGCGTGTCTAGCGCCGCCAGCATGGATTCAGGGCTGGCGTTGTAGGAATCGTCCATCATCAGGATGCCGCCAAGGTCAATCATGCGCTGACGGCTGCCCACGATCTTCATGCCGGCCGCGCCCGAAGCAGCCTGTTTCAGCGCAAGTTTCAATTCACGCGAGACAGCCAGCCCGATCAAGGCATTATGGACATGGTGGGCGCCCGGAAACGGCAGGCTGACCGGCGCGCTATCCTGCTCCCCGCTGTGCTCGCGAACAATGGCGGTAAACTGGCTGCCAGCGGCTGTTGTCTTGATCTGTGACGCAGCCAGGACAAATACAGCATTCCGGGCCAAGGTTTCAGCCCGATCGGAACTGCTCGTCACATAGGCTATCCTGTAGCGATCCGCTGCCTGATCTCCCCAGTCTCGCAGCAGGGCATCATCACCATTGAGGATGATCAGTCCGTTTTCACGAAGGCCCTGTACGATTTCGGTTTTAGCCGACAAAATTGCGTCGCGACTGCCAAGCCGGCCAATATGAGACAAGCCGATATTGGTCACGACAGCGATGTCCGGCCGGGCGATTCGGCTCAGCAAAGCAATCTCACCCGGACCTCTCATCCCCATCTCTAGGATGATCGCCTGGGCGGACGGCTTGGCTTTGAGCAGGGTTTGCGGCAAGCCGATCTCGTTATTGAGGTTGCCTTCCGTCTGGTGTATTTCCATATCTTGTTCAAGACAGGCGGCAACCATCTGCCGCGTCGATGTCTTGCCGACACTGCCGGTAATAGCGATAACCCGGCCCGCAAGGCTCTGCCGGTAGCCGGCAGCAATGTCCTGAAAGGCTTGCAAGGTATCGAAGACAAAGACAATGCTCACCTTCTCAAGCCGAGACATCAAGGGTTCGATCACAGATCGGTCGTCAATGACCAGCCCGGATGCACCAGCGTCGATCGCCTTGGCCAGAAAATGGTGGCCATCGAAATTGGTGCCCCTGAGCGCGATAAAAAGACTGCCGGGCTTAAGGGATCGGGTGTCCGTGCAGACGTCCTCGAACCAGTCGGATCTGCCGTTATGCAGCAGGCTGCCGCCGGTCCAGTCTATGACTTGTCTAAGCTCAACGCTGGCCATGGTCTTGTTCCTCGATTGAGGCGATCGCCAGAGCTGCGACCTCGCTGTCATCAAAATGGATGGTCTTGTCTTTGAAGATCTGGTAATTCTCATGCCCCTTGCCGGCGATCACGATCATGTCGCCGTCCCGAGCGTCCTGGATGGTCTTGAAGATGGCCTCCCGGCGATCCGGGATTACCGTGAACTGTCCTTTGGTCGGTTCAATCCCGGTCAGGATGTCCTGGATGATGGCCATTGGATCCTCGGTTCGCGGATTGTCTGACGTGATGACCGACAAGTCCGCCAGCCGACCGGCGACGTCACCCATCTCAAAACGCCTGGAGCGCGCCCGGTCGCCGCCGTTGCCGAAAATGACAATCAACCGGCTCTGGACATAGTCGCGCAGTGTCTCCAGCAGGCTTTTCAAGCTGGCGGCATTATGCGCATAGTCAACGATGACCTGAAAGTTTTGTCCCGTCGGGATCGGCTGTACGCGCCCGGGCACGGCAATGGCGGCCAAAGCTCGCCGGCAAGCATCTATATCCGCGCCCAGAAGGCCGGCACAGGCAATCGCAGCCAGCGCGTTGTGAACATTGAATCGGCCTGGCATGCCCACAAAAATTTCGCCGTTGAACCACGGGCTTTTCAGCTCAAACCGCGTACCGACGCGACCGTTTTCGGTCGCCATCCTGACGCGGGTTGCAGCGACGTCGGCCGGCCGGTCGATCGAATAAGTCAGGCAGGGGCCTTTGACAGCCGCCCGCACCGTCTCGAATACCTCACAGTCGAGATTGATCACGGCATGCTCACAACGGTCAAACAGCATCAGCTTGGCTTGGAGGTACTCCTCCATCGAGTTATGCTCGTGCGGGCCGATATGGTCATGGTACAGGTTGGTGAAAACCCCGACCCGGAACTTGCAGCCGTAGACACGATCCAGCATCAGGCCTTGTGACGAGACTTCCATGACGCAGCTGTCCTGTCCGCGATCAACCATTTCGCGCAGCAGGGCCTGCAGGTCATAAGACTCGGGTGTTGTTCTGGAAGCAAAGGCCACCTGGTCGCCGATGATATTGGCGATCGTGCCAATCAGGCCGGTCTTGCGCCCGGCTTCCCGGAGAATCGACAGGGTCATGTAGGTTGACGTTGTCTTGCCTTTGGTTCCGGTGATACCGATCATATCCAGCGTGGCTGACGGATGTCCAAAAAAATTGTCGGATACCTGAGCCAATCCGCGTCGGGTGTCACTGACCAGCACCCATGGAATCGCAAGGCCGGGCTGCGGTCTTGACAGCAGGACTGCCGAGACATCCTGTTCAATGGCCTGCTCGATATACTGATGACCGTCCGTAATAAAACCTTCGATACAGACAAAAAGAGATCCTCGCCTGGCTTTCCTTGAATCATAGACAACCGAATCAATCTCAACCGATAAGTCGCCCTGCCATTCGAGAATATCCAGACCTTTGATCAATTCCTTCAGCTGCATAATTAATCTCCTTCATGGCGGGGTGTTTTCGAGTGTCTATTTTAGTCCGTTTCGGGTAATGAAGCAACCACTTCCTCAATCGTCGCAAATCGGATCGTGATAATTGAACCGCGATTGAGCCGGCTGTCCGTTTCCGAATCACTGGCGGGGCCATAGGTTGGCGCAGGATCCTGCCCGGATGCAAATCCGAGGCAATCGCCCTCAATCCGGATATTCAAGCCGGCTTCACGGGCTGCACTCAGACACTCGCTGACATTCTTGCCGGTGAAATCCGGCACAATCGCCAGATCTTGTTCCGGATCGCGCATGTCATAGAGTACAACCAATCCGCCGTCATGCAGTTCGGTACCAAAAGCCGGCCACTGAAATTCAACAGTCGTGCCCGCCGCCAGATTGCCCGAGCCGCTCATTGCATCCAGACCGGCCGTTTTCAGCGTCCTGACCGCGTTGTCGTAAGTCATGCCGGTTACATCGGGGACTGATACGCTTTTGGCCAAACGGGAGACGTCCTGATCGGTATATTGCCTCGCTATACCAAGGTACTCGAGCGTTCTAGAGATGATCCGGCCGGATGCCGCGGCAGCGGCCTTGGATGTCAGATCCTTGTCAGATGGCTTGTTGAGGACTACCAGCGTGACAATCTCCGGATTGTCAGCGGGGGCAATGCCTGCAAAGGACAGCGTGTGGTAGCCATCGTCCGCAGTCGATGTACTGGTCTTGCCGGCAACGGCATACCCCTCGACATAGGCGGCTGTGCCGGTTCCATACAGCACAACGCCTTTCAGCAGTTCACGAATCCTGGCTGCCGTGTCTTCAGAGATAACCTGGCGGACAGTCTGTGGCTGGATTTCCCGAGTAATGTCGCCGCCGGCATTGGTCACGGCCTTGACAAGCATCGGTTCGATCAGCTTGCCGCCGTTGGCAAAAACGCAGTAGGCTGAAACCATCTGTATCGGTGTGACCGTTGAAGATTCACCATAAGACAGTGTTGCCATATCCAGCTCAGTCGGATCCGTGTGTAAAATGCCCGTCGATTCAGCCGGCAGATCAACTCCGGTGATTCCAACAAAACCGAATGCCCGAATATAGTCATAAAATTTTTCAATACCAGTCCGGAGTGCGAGCTGGGCGAAAATCGGGTTGCAGGATCGCCAAAACCCCTGCTGCATGGTCTCCATGCCGTGACCGCCGGCATGGGCGCAGCTGATGGTCCAGCCAAGCAGCCGGAGGCTGCTGTCGCTCATGACTTCCTGTTCGTCCGTCAGACCCTCTTCCAGGGCAATGGCTGCCGTGACGGCTTTCATCGTTGAACCTGGCTCAAAGCTGTCGGAAATCGCCCGGTTTCGCCAGACGGTTGAGGTCAGATAATCAATGGATGTGACGTCGCTGCCGTTCCAGGCGGATTCATCCAGACCTTCCGGACAGCCGGTCGGATCTGAACTGGAAAAGTAGGGGTAGGATGCCATCGCCAGCACTGCGCCGGTATATGGATTGACAACAATCACCGTGCCGCCTTCCTCGATGTCATTGGCCTTGATCGCGCTTTCCAGTTCTTCCTGGACAATCTTCTGGATATTGATGTCAATATTGAGGACGATATTCTGACCATCCCTGGCCTGCAGGCTGGTTGGCACGGAAAACGGCAGTTCACCATACAGATTGTTATCAGTTTCAACGTAGGTATAACCCGGCTCACCGGTCAGAATATCGTTATAAGCCATTTCAATGCCCAACTGCCCGACCAGATTGCCCGCGTTGTAGTTGGTATACCCGATCACCTGACTGGCCAGCATGCCCGTTGTGTAGTAACGTCGGGGTTCCGCGTCAATCGCGATGCCGCCGATCTGTAGACTGGCTTTGTAGGCTTTCAGAGCATCCGCCTGTTCCCTTGGAACATCCTTTTTGAGTTGAACATAGGTCTTGTCTTCCTGCAGCAGAACCGCATAGACTTCGTCCGCGTCCATTTCAAGACAATCGGCGATGCTGGCCGCGATTGTCCGGGTGTCAATATCCTTACTCAGCGAATAGACATCCTTGGGCGTTACGCCAATCCGGTAAACGTAGGTCGTTCCCGCCAGTTCAACGTTGTTGCTGTCCAGGATCGCTCCCCGCTTCGGATTCTCGAGAATCATTTTGAATTGCTGGCCGACTGCTTCTTCCGCGTAGATGGCATAGTCGGAAACCTGGATGCCATAGAGGCGGTAGATCAGGATAAAAGAGGCGGCGACCAGCAGCAGGCTGATCAAAACAAGACCGCCGCGTCGACTGTGACGAGGCGGTTCGGACCGGCGAGGGCTGGGCGCACGCTTGCTTGCAGATCGGCTGCTTGGCTTTTTGACTGACGGTTGTCGATCGGGCTGCCGGCTGTCCGAGAGCTGCTGAGTTCTGACAATTTTATCCCTGCTTGTTCTGCGCTTCAAGTCAATCGCCTGCCTTTTGCTGATTCATGCTTTTGAAATACCCTTCAATTGATGTGAAGACATCCGACAGATAGGCTTCATTGTCCTTGCCAGCTGATTCTGTCGTATTGAACACAATTCGGTCAAGGTCGGGCACACTGACCCGGATGACCTGACTGGATGCCGGATCCTGCATACCCAGACGCTCCATCGCCTGGTGACGAATCAGATCCAGATTGGTCTTTTGCGCCAGGGCCTCGCTGATCTGGCTGCTGGATTCGTTGATCTTGACAATCCGGTTTTCGATGGTCCGATTCTCAAAATTCTGTTCCAGGATTCTGGCCTGGCGATAGACAACCAGACCGAATATTCCGGTTACAACCAGAACCATCAGGACCACGCTGAACAGCATCTTGATTCGCTGCCTGGCCAGCTGGCGCCGAATGGCTCGGATTTTCTGCTGCTGAACGTGATCGTAATTGGGGGGGTGCGCGGTGATAACCCGCTTCGTTTTAATCTTGCCGGGTCCTTTCGGGCGGCTGTCATATGCACGCGATTTCGCGACATTCATGGAACGCCTGGGCTTAAGTGCCAGGTTGCCGTCGAATGATGTCAAAGCGTTCCACCTCCTTGCTCAAGTCATATCGTTGTCGTCAAATTTCTCAAAGCAGCGCAGTCTCGCGCTGCGGGATCTCGGATTTTCCTGCTGTTCGTTCTTGTCGGCAACCACGCCTTTGCGGGTCACGACTCTGCCCTGCGGCTGCTTGCCGCAAACGCAAACCGGGAATTCTCGTGGACAGGTACAGGGATTCGCCAAGGTTCTAAAGGCGTCCTTGACCAGTCGGTCCTCGAGCGAATGGAAGGTGATGATGCATAACCTCCCACCGGGTTTAAGCAATTCAGGGGCTTTGGCCAACAAGCTTTCCACAGCGGCCAGCTCCTGGTTGACTTCGATCCGAATGGCCTGGAAGGTGCGTTTCGCGGGATGCTGCTGCTCCCTCAGGCTGGCTGCCGGCATGGCTTTTCGAATCACATCTGCCAGCTCGGATGTTGTTGTCAACGGTTTCGTTTTGCGGTATTCGACAATCGCTGAGGCGATTCGTCCGGCGTACCGCTCTTCACCGTATTTCCTGATCATCTGCGCTAAAGCGGCCTGACTGTATGCGTTGACGACATCAGCGGCTGTCTGGCCGCGTGTTCGGTCCATTCTCATATCCAACGGGCCCGCCTGACTATATGCAAATCCCCTGTCGGCTTCGTCCAGCTGCCAGGACGAAACACCGAAATCCGCCAGCATACCGTCCACCTGATCCAGGCCAACGCGGTCAAACACATCATCAATATCGGCAAAATTGCCGTAGACGACCTGCCAGTCAGCGAGAGCGCCAACCGCTTCCAGTTTGGCTTGGCCAGCTGCCAGAGCGTCGCCATCGCGGTCGATTGAGATCAGCCGCCCTTTGGTACCCAACTGCTTCAATATGGCTGATGAGTGGCCGCCGCCGCCCAATGTGCAGTCGACATAGGTGCCATCGGGGTTTTTAACCAGCAGGTCAAGAACCTCATCCAGCATAATCGGCAGGTGTACAAACTCAGATGCCTTTGACATCGAACTGAGACAGGTCTACGTCGGACAACGAGCCCTGTTCCTCCTTCTGCTGGTCATAGAATGCCTTAGAGCAGATTTCAAGCTTGTCATACATATCAATAAAACAAACTTCCTCGCCACGCTTGACATCAATGTGCGACCAGAGTTCATCGCTGATTGAGATTCTGCCCTGGCTGTCCATCCCGCAGATCATCGCTTCACCGATAATGGTTCGCTTCAGCCGTCGAACAGCTGGATCCGTGCCCGACAACTGGTTGATCTGATCCCGGATGGACCGGAAATTCTCTTGTGTATACGCAGACAGATAACCATCATCAAGGCTTAATGTTACAACAAGCGTAGCGCCCATGCCCTCACGCAGCCGCGCAGGGACAAAGACTCGTCCTTTGGCATCGATTGTATGTGTAAATCTAGCCATGGTCCGTTAACGCTCCTTCTAAAGATGCCAATGAAAACCTCGATTTGGATTAATCGAGCTGTTTTCGCACCACCTTCATCCACTCTGATGGTATTTCTCTCTACAATTCACCACCTGACTGTCATTTTACACTCCTCAACTGGCTAATTCAACCATTCTGGGTTGTGCTGGGCCCGTGTAATAGAAACGTAACAATAAGCGACTGTCGATTTTCAACACGTTTTGACCACCCGGTTCACAACATGTTGTGGTTGGTCAAATTGACATTCCCTGGCAACTACAATATGATGAAAATAGTCAAGTCTCCTCAATTGAATAACGCCGGCAGCGTTCTGTTCAGAACTTTTTGTGATGACCATGACAACAGAATCACCGGGACCGAATAATCCGGAAAAATACGCCAGCCAGATCAAGGATTTCAATCATTCAGCCAGAAAAAAATCAAAGGAGGAACAAAACATGCAGTTGAACGGACAAATTGCCCTGCTGACCGGCGCAACAGACGGCATTGGCAAAGCTACGGCACTGCGCTTTGTGCAGGAAGGGGCCCAGGTTGCCATCACAGGCCGCAGCCAAGACAAAGGTGACCGGGCCATCAAGCTCTTGGCGGCCAGCGGCAGGCCTGACTCGGCGGTCTATATCAGGGCAGACATCAGCAGCGAGACGGACTGCCGCAAAGCGGTGGATGAGGTTATCCGCCACTACGGCCGGTTGGATATTCTCGTCAATTGCGCGGCAGCGCAGGCAGCCGGCACAGTCCTGGACGCTTCACCTGCCGACTACAAACGAATTTTCGAAACCAATATCATGGGCTACGGCCTGTCGGCCAAGGCAGCCATCCCTTGGCTGCAAAAATCCGAACACCCGGCGATTGTCAACATCGCATCACTCAATGGGAATATCGGCACCAACAATCGAACGCTGTATAACATGTCCAAAGCCGCCGTGATCGAAATGACACGCAGCATGGCTATTGACTTCCCCAACATCCGCGTCAATTGTGTATCACCGGGATTCACGAGATCCGAGGCCATGATCAAGGGGCTGTCCAGCACCGGTGTCGATCCTGACGAATGCGCGAGACTGATCACCCAGGGCGTGGTTATGAAACGCATGGCCATGCCGGACGAGATCGCTTCGGCCATCCTGTTTCTCGCTTCAAAGGATGCCTCCTATATCACGGGTGAAAATCTGATGGTAGATGGCGGTGCGCTGTGCTGGGGAAATTATGCCGCGGCACTCGAAAATGATCCGAGGTTTAAAGCGACGACCTGATTTCCGGCATCACATGCGGTCGAGATTTCGTTCCATGGATATGCTTGAGATGACGCCCAGCGCGATGAAATTGACAATCATGGCGGTTCCGCCCTGACTGACAAACGGCAAAGGGATGCCGGTGATCGGCAGCAGGCCGACGCACATCCCCATGTTTTCAATAAAGTGGAATGCTAAGGCTGCCACCAGACCGACCATCATCAATGACAGGGCGGGTTGGCTGTTTCTGATTCGGGCAGCAATGTACAGGCAGCGGACCAGGAAAAAGAAGATCAGGATGATCAGCGCCGTGGTTCCGACCAGGCCCATGTGTTCAGATACCGCCGTGTAGATGAAATCGGACTCTTTGACCGGCACATGAACTGGGTTGTCTTTTGTGCTGCCCAGCAGGCCGCCGGACGCGATGGCCTGCTTGGCCTGCAGCAGGTTGTAGGAAGCGGTCGGGTCGCTGCCAGGGTAAAGAAACGTGATGATTCTGTTTTTTTGGTAATCGCTAAAATAGAACAACCAGGCCATAATACCGGCCAGGACGAGACCGGATGAGCCCAGCAAGACATATCGCCATTTCAAGCCCCAGACAAACAGCATGCAAAGGAACATGAAAATCACAACCATGGTTGTGCCGAAGTCCGGCTGCCGCATAATCAACAAGACCGGCACGCCGAACAGGGCAAGCAGGATCATAAATCCCTTCCACGGTTTGATCTTTTTTTGCTGCAGCGCCTCGAATACGAAGGCGGATGTCATCGCCAGGCCGATCTTGGTCAGTTCGGATGGCTGGAAAGTACCCAAAACCGGAATCCGAATCCAGCTGTCAGCGCCCCACTTGTATTCCAATGAGAATTTGTCGACCATGGCGTAAAACAACAGGAGAATGCTGACGATATAAAGTCCCCACCCAATTAGACGCAAGGTCGGAACCTCAACCATGCACAGCACCAAGGTAAAAACCAGGCCAACCATGACCGCGCCGACCTGCTTATAGAAAATCATCGGATAACCGTCGAATCCATCCGCCAACACCTTGTTCAGAACAAATAGGCCGATGATGGAAACTAAAACAATCGGCACCAGGACCCAATAGTCCATGACACTGAAAAATGTCCGTCTTTTCAGGTGTTCAAGTCCGGTTCGGGGCATTAATCGTTCTTCTTCTCATCCGTCGGTGATGAGTCATCGGGTTGTCCGTCGGGCCGATCATCCGGGATTTCGATGAAATCAGGCTTTTCTTCCGCTTCCATCGCTTCAGCCTGGCTGCCTTCAGATGCTTCGGAAGCACCGGTTGCGCCGGTCACGTCAGACGCCGACTCGCCACTCAGCACACTGATGATTTCATGTTTGAGTCGTCTCTGTCTAAGCACCACGAGGAAAACAACGGCAAAAACGACCATCAGGGCAGATAGCAGCTGGGAGATGCGAAGGG
This sequence comes from uncultured Saccharofermentans sp., assembly GCA_963675845.1. Taxonomy (GTDB): domain Bacteria; phylum Bacillota; class Clostridia; order Saccharofermentanales; family UBA5734; genus UBA8949. The sequence continues at coordinate 2,812,272 of OY776634.1, forward strand.
TCGTTTCCCCGACCATCAGAGCATCCGTACGGATGCCTTCGACAAAGAACCGGACGGCGCCGTAGAGCATCAGATAAGTCAGCGTAACCGCCAAGGGCGTTTTGCTTCGTCTTCTCAGCCAGAGCAGAATCACAAAGATAATCATGTTGGCAAGAAATTCGTAGAGGAAAGTCGGATGCACCGGCAAGGTGGGATCATACGGTCCAGAAAGGCTGCTGAGATAAGCCTGAGTCTGGTTGCTGTACATGCCCCAGGGCAAACTGGTGTTGGTGCCGAACGCTTCCTGGTTGAAGAAGTTGCCCCAGCGGCCGACAGCTTGTCCCAATGGAACATAGACGACAATGAAATCAAGAAATTTCGCCAGGCTGATCTTCTTGATCCGGGTCACCAGGAAAATGGCCAGTATCCCGCCGATCACGCCGCCGTAAAATGCCAGGCCGCCCTGTCGCGTGTCGAAGATCAGCCTCCAGTTTGCCGCATAAAATTCCCACTCAAAAACAACATAGTAGAGTCGGGCGAAAATGATCATCAGCGGGATAACCGCGATGAACGTATCCATGACATCATCCGATGTCAACCCGAATGAGGATGCCTGCCGCATGGCCAGAACCATGCAAGCGATGATGCTGATCGCGATCAGCAGGCCATACCAGTAGATAGATATGCCAAAAACCTGAAAGGCTTCTCGACTGACCGGCAAGTCATAGATCCCGAGACCGGGAAAATCAACCAGAAAATCTGCGTTCATGTCTCTTCTACCTCCGCTGGCAGCAATAATGCAATCGTATAGCTTGATGGATCTTTCAAAAAAGTCATCATCTTGTTGGCAATCGCACAATCAATACTATCATAAATCAGCGGATAATCGAAGAGGTCAATTCCTCGGATGTTGCATTGAGCCTGGACCAGGCCGCTATGTTCGACTGAATCCAGAGAGCGGACAAAATCACCGGCGGCTGCTTTTTTCTGGATGTCAAACAATTCGCAGTCCAGGCCTTTGGAAAAATGACTGATCAAGCCATCCCTGACCGCTTCGGCAGCAGCTTTCGGATCGTCGGACTCGCCGCCGCAGACCATGAACGCATAATTACTTTCACATGCGTAGTGAAAACCGAACGAGTCGTTGACAAGGCCTTGGTTGAACAAGAATTCATACAGTTCCGATACCGGTGACAGCAGCGTATCAAAAACCAGTTTGGCCGTGCGCTGACGCAAAACCAGATCGCGTCCGGCAATCTCGCGCCCGGGCAGGACGTCAGGATCCTTGACACCGACCAGAAATGACGGTGTGGCGACATCCATTTTGAACGATACGAAATCAGCCGCCGGTTTGGAGGGTTCGGCCGGCACACGCGCTTCGGCAGGCAGGGTGCGGGCACACTGTCCGGATATCCCGCACTGGGCCAACCGGTTGGCCAGCCGGTCCAGAATCTCGACTTCGTCAAAATCACCCGCCAGGGTCAGGGCGATGCTATCCGGCTGGTAGAAGGTCTGCCAGGCTGCTTTCAGATGCTGGTCGCATATTTTCGATACAGATTCGGCGGTGCCGCCGATATCTTCGCGGACGGGGTGGTTCAGATAGAGGTTTTCCGTGATGGTGTTGTAGAGCCGCGTATCGGGGTCGTCACGGTACTGGCTCAGTTCAGCCTGGATGACCGGCCGTTCCGACTCAACCCGGTCCTGTTCAAGATAGGGGTTGAGCAAAGCGTCCAGGTACAAGTCCAGGGCATCGGCGAAATGGTCGACAGCGGTAAAATAATACAGGGTATGGGTATGGGCGGTGTAGGCATTGGCGGAAGCGCCAAGCGATGTCAGCCGACCCATCAGGCCGCCTTCATCGTCGCGGGTAAACAGGCAGTGCTCAAGAAAGTGGGCGCATCCAGCAGGGACACGGGTCCACTCGCCCTGCAGTTTGAATTCGTGATGGACCGCACCGAAAGGCACTGACACCGCGGCAAATTTTCTGGAAAAGCCAGGCCGCGGCAGGATTTTAATCATCAGGCCGCAAGCGTGACGGTATGTATGCAGTTTCTTCCCGGTCAAGGAGTCAACCAGTTCCTGGTAGATAAACGACTTCAATTATGATCCTCCTTGCTGGAAACAGCTTGACGGTCCAGGCCTGCTCGGTCCAGCGCGATCCGCTTATCTGTACCGGTCAGGGCAAAACAGCTGACCAGCTTCAGTCGCCTGGCCATGTCGGCAACCTGTTCCCGCGTGACCGACTGTACCAGATTCCGGGCATCATCAATCTCAAGCTGCCGGCCCATCAGGCGACCGTTGATCTGACTGGACAACATGGATGACAGGTCATCCCCGATCGCCTGCACTGATGATTCGATCATCATTTTAGATCGTTTCATCAGATCGTCGGGAAAATCGTTGCTCGCCAACAGTTCGATTTGCGCGCGGATGGCATCCAGCGCGTCGTCCGCCTTGTCGCTGTCGACGCCGGCGATGATGAACAGGGATGACAGACTTCGGCGATTCATTGAAAACACGCTGTAGGCCAGCCCCAGCTTCTCGCGAACGACATCAAACAGCAGGGAGTGGACGTCGCCGCCCAGCATGCTGTTCATCACCGTCACAACTGCCGACTGATGGCTAAAATACGGACACAGACCCGTATAGGCCAGAACCAGACGGGTCTGTTCCACTGTCTTGTGTTCAACCAGACCTTTTGGTTCGACCGGATCGAAGGGTGACGGCAAGGTTCCCGATCGATAAACCGGCCGGTCTTCAGCCGGCATTTTGCGCAGGCCGTCGAAACACAAGGCCAAAAGATCGGGATCGGCCCGGCCGCCGATATAGACACTGACTGCCGTTTGTGACAGCAGCGCCGCATAGGCGGCTTTTAAATCCTCAGGGGTGATCGCCCGAAGCGATTCCACGTCACCAATGGACTGCAGCTTCTGGATCTGATCGCCGCAGAACAGTTCGACGCATCGGTCATAGGCGTATTTCGATCGGTCGTTCTGACGGGCGGTCAGTTCAGAAATCAAATTTTTGCGTTCGCTTTCAACTGTACCAGGATCAAACAGGCCATTTTCATCGACTTTGGGGTTCAACAGGATGTCGAACAACAGCTCGCAGGTTTGCCTAAACGGCGACGTACCATCGGTCCAGCGCACGAGGCCTTCGGCTGTCAGGTAAATGATCTGCATGTCCCCCTGTTTTTCCAGATTGGCGTCGATCGACGATCCGTACAGACTGTCCAGCGCTGATGCCAGTGCGATCCTGCTGGGATAGCGCTGGCAGCTGGCGGTCAGCACCCGCATCAGCAGCGCCCGCAGCGCACTGTCGGGCTTGGCCATCGGCGCCTGGAACACCAGGCTCATCTGGGCACTGGCAAACCGTTCGGTGTTCATGACATAGACCGGGATGCCGCTGATGCGCGCTCGTTCAAAGCACTGTTCGGATTGATCGTGCCAGGCTTTGACCGTTTTCAGGTCCGACTTGATCTGAGCCCCGAGCTGAAGAAGCGAGTCAAAGCGCCGTTCCGGCCGGATCATATGCACGAATTCAACTTCGATCGTCTTGCCGTAAAGATCGAGCTGGACATCATAGATGTAGGTCTCGGCAACCGGCATCGCATCCGAATTGCTGACCGTTGGACGGGTCCCGATATTGGTGATCGAGGGATAGGTCATTTCACCGACCCTCGTTCTCGTCGAATAGACCCCATGAGCGGGACATTCAAGCAGCGTCGGAATCTCGATATTGGCCGTCGGGAACCCAATGGTCCTGCCGATCTTACGACCGGATACGACTTCGCCTTCCAAGGAGTACGGGCGGCCCAGCAAACGCTGGGCAAGATCTGTATTTCCCTCGCTGATCAGCTTGCGAATCCGCGAACTCGACACCCTGGCATCATGCATCGAAACTTCACCGATGACAACGACACGAATGCCCTGTTGCTCGGCCCAGGATTTCAGCAAAGCAACATCGCCTTGACCGCGATGGCCGAAGCGGTAATCCTCGCCGACGACCAACAACCGTGCCTGCAGCAGCTGGTTCAGATAACGGTCCAGAAATTCAATGGGCTCAATCGCTGCGAAATCCCGATTGAACGCCTGTAGGTAGGTTTCTTCAATACCGCACTCGCCCAGCAAACGCATTCGCTGTTCAAGGCTGACCAAGTAGCTCTTGAATGGTGCATCCGGCGTCAGGATGGCTTCCGGGTGCTCCGGGAACGTAAAGACGCAGGATGTCAGGTTCTGGCGCTGGCATTCGAAAGCCAGCGTCTTCAGAAGCTCCTGATGCCCCCGGTGTACGCCATCGAAAAAACCCAGTCCAACGCCCCGCGAAACAGTCGGGACCCGTTTGTTATGCTCGTTGAAAATCTTCAAGGTCGATCATCACCCTTTCCGATTTGATTTGAACCTGATTGGAATCATCTGTCAACAGCCGGACGATGCCGATTAGTTGGGTATCTGACCGGGCAACCAGCCGCACCCCCTCGTTCTCCAGTCCGTCAGCACCGTCCGGCAGCCATTGGCGGATCGTGTCGGCGGGTATTTTTTGCCGTTGACCGCAAATCACGCGCCGGGCTGCATCTGCCGGGAGCAGTATGGATTGAAAATCCCGAAATGCCTCGCCGGTTTCCAGCAGCACCCCTTTGTCCCGAAGCAGATCCAGAAACGACGAACCGAATCCGGTTTCATCGGCCCATGTCCAGAGCTGATCTAGGCTGACGGCTTCTTCCAGCTTGAACGGTCCTGCCTGCAGGCGCTCCAGACTTTCTGCATGGGCATAAAAGCCAAGCCTGCGGCCCAGATCGTCCGCGATGGTTCTGAGATAAGTACCTTTGCTGGCCTTGATCACCAGCGTTGCCTTGAGACAGCCATCGATCCAGCCGACAGATTCCAAAACCGCCCGGTGAATCGTGATCGGCCTTGGTTTTCGTTCAACAACTATGCCCTGTCTCGCCTGCTTGTATAGCGGCTGGCCATCGACCTTGACAGCCGAGTACATCGGTGGAATCTGCTGGTGGTCGCCTTCCAGTCTGGAGATTTCTCCCCGAATCACGGCAAAGTCAGACGCTTGAAGCGACGCAACCTCCTGCTCGCTGAAGACATGCTGCTCGACTGATTCACCGGTCAGGTCCTGCGTGTCGGTCGCGGTACCGAATGCCATCACCATCCGATAGGTCTTGTCATAGCCGTCCATAAACTGAACTGCGGCAGTCGCTCTGCCCAGACAGACCGTCAGTAGGCCTTCGGCAAATGGATCCAGTGTGCCGGCATGCCCGATTCTTCGCACGCCGGTCATCTTCCGTAAGCGAGAAACAACCCCGAAAGAAGTCATCCCGCGGGGCTTTGATACCAGAACCAATCCGGATTGTGTTGGCAGCGGCCTGGCTATAAGCGCTCACCTGCCTTGGTTAGAATCATGTCCTCCGCCTGCTCGATTGTCATATGCCTGAGTTGCATGCCGGCAGCTTTGGGGTGACCCCCGCCGCCGAATTGTGACGCGAAAAGAGCTGCGTTGAAGCTGTCGCTGCTGCGGATATTCACACGCAGTGTATCTTCGCCGACCTCGCGGATTAGAAAAGCGACCTCGACACCAGCCACGTTTCTCAAATGGGCAATCACGCCTTCGACGTCGGTGTCTGTCGCGCCATATTCCTGCAAAAGCTCTCGGTTGACCGCTGACATGACCAACCGTCCATCTGTACTGAACCGGGCATCGGTGAAAATCCTGCCCATCAGGCGGAGTCTGACCTGGCTGGTTCGGTCGAACAGCTGATAGGTGATCCTGCGCAGGTCGATTTCGCGATCCATCAGATTCGCGGCAGTCCGGAAAGTCCTGGCTGAGGTATTCGAATAGACAAATCCGCCAGTATCCGACACGATGGCTGTCATGAGCAATGTTTCGGTATCTTCATCCAGAAGCTCGCAGCCCAGTTTTTGCTGCAAGTGGTGAATCAGGTCGTAGACCATTTCGCCAGAAGCCGCTGCCTGATGATCAATCCACCGCAGGTGCCCGGATTCGCCGCCCGAAACATGATGGTCGATCACCGCAAATTCGCCGGCTCGCTCATACAGTGCCTGCCGGCGGCCGACCCGGCCGCCTTCGGAACAGTCGATGGTCAAGGCAATCTGCTGGTCAAGCGCCAGCTTGTCCAAATCGTCTTCATTGAAGGTTTCAATCAGGTCAAGTCCCGGCAGAAACTTAAGCTTGTCAGGAATTGGCTCATCCAGCAGCAATCTGGCCTGCACATTGATTTTGCGGAGGCAGATGAGCAAGGCCAGAGAGGATCCCAGCGCATCGGCGTCAATGCCGACATGAGGATAAAGCATGATGGACCCCGGTTTTTTACCGGCTTCCAGAAACCGTTCGACCAATTGGTCCATGATTTCAATCATGCCGGTCCTGCTCCTTTAACGTCTCGTCAATCAGCTGGGACATTCGCATACCCCGTTCAATTGACTCATCGAATACAAAATGCAGTTCCGGTGATACCCTCAACCGGACTCTCTTGGTTATGGCACGCCGGATGAATCCTGAAGCGCTGTTCAAGGCCGCGGCACAGTCTTTTTTAGCCTTTTCATCACCCAGGACACTGATGTAGACGTGGGCATGGGATAAATCCCTGGACGCTCTCACTTCGACAACAGACACCATGGGCGGCAGCCTGGGATCCTTGATTTCATTTTGGATGATATCAGCGATCACGCGCTGAATCTCATCACCAACTCGGTCTGAACGCTGCAAACAGATCAGCCCCCTTCGATTTCAACCATCTCGAAGGCTTCAACCACGTCATTTTCCTTGATATCATTGAACTTCTCGATGCCGATACCACATTCGTATCCTGTCGCGACTTCTCGGACATCGTCCTTGAAGCGTTTCAGAGACGCCAGGGCACCTTCATGGATGACAACGCCGTCGCGGACAATACGCACCTGGTTGGACCGCTGGATCTTGCCGTCTGTGACATAGCACCCGCCGATACTGCCGATGCCGCTGACTTTGAAGACCTGTCGGATCTCAGCATGACCGAGGACTTTCTCCTCGTATTTAGGTGCGAGCATGCCTTTCATGGCTGCTTCGATGTCGTCGATGGCGTTATAGATGACACGGTACATGCGGATATCAACGCCGGCATCCTTGGCAATGTCAGCCACATTGGTGGCCGGCCGGACATTGAAGCCAATGACAATGGCGTTGGAAACTTCGGCTAGTCGGATGTCGGACTCCGTGATCGCACCAACCGCGCCATGGATAACCTTGACCCGGACCTCATCGTTGCCCAGCTTCTCAAGTGACTGGCGGACGGCTTCGACGCTGCCCTGAACATCGGCTTTGACAATGATGTTAAGATCCTTGACCTCGCCGGATGACATCTGGCTGAACAAGGTGTCAAGAGACATTCGGGAGCTGGCGCGCAGCTGTTGCTCTCGCTGCTGGCCCTTTCGGCGATCAGCCAGTGCCCTGCCGACTTTTTCATCGGTAACCGCGTAGAAGAGTTCTCCGGCTTCCGGAACTTCCGGCAGACCCAGAATCTCGACAGGAATTGAAGGGCCGGCAGTCTGGACAGCCTGGCCTCGGTCATCGGTCATGGCGCGGATGCGGCCAATGATTGAACCGGTGACCAGTGTGTCGCCAGCTTTCAGCGTACCGCGCTGGACCAGGACGGTCGCAACAGGTCCGCGGTTCTTATCCAGTTTGGCTTCGATAATCGTACCCTTAGCCTGTTTGTCTGGATTGGACTTGAGCTCAAGTAAGTCTGCTGTCAGCAGTACCATCTCGAGCAGGTTGTCCATGTTCTCACCGGTTTTGGCGGAAACAGGGACCATAACGGTCTGGCCGCCCCACTCTTCAGAAATCAGCTCATAATTGGCCAGTTCCTGCTTGACCTTGTCAATGTTCGCGCCTTCCTTGTCAATCTTGTTGATGGCAACGATGATCTCGGTTCCGGCAGCCTTGGCATGGTTGATCGCTTCAATCGTCTGCGGCATGACGCCGTCATCTGCGGCAACAACCAAAATGGCGATATCCGTCACCTGGGCGCCGCGGGCACGCATGGTCGTAAAGGCCTCATGGCCTGGTGTATCAAGGAATGTAATCTGCCGGTCATTGACATCGACCGTGTAGGCACCGATGTGCTGTGTGATGCCGCCGGCTTCGCCGTCGACAACCGAGGCCGAACGGATCCGGTCGAGGATCGACGTCTTGCCGTGATCGACATGGCCCATGACAACAACAATCGGCGGCCGCTGCTGGAGATCGCCTTCCTGGTCTTCGGTGTCGTCAAACAGGATTTCCTCTTCGGTTACCTCGACCAGTTTCTCGGTTGTGATATTGAATTCCTCAGCGATGATCGTGGCTGTATCAAAATCGATCTCCTGATTGACTGTCGCCATAATACCGAATTTGATCATAGCCTTGATCACTTCGGCTGATGTCTTCTTGATGGCTTCGGCAAACTCTTTGACGGTCAGTGATTCCGGCAGTTTGACATGCGTCAGTACTGCCCTGACCACAGGCGCCGACGGCTGCTGGTTCCGGCGGTTTCTGCGGCCTCTGCGGCCTTTTTTCGGCTCTCTGTAGAGATTGTCCAGAACCGAGGAATCCGACAACGCGGCATTGACGCCCTGGCCGGACATGGCCTGGGCCTGCTGCTTGAGGTTTCGGTTCTTGCTCTTGTCTTCAAGTCCCGGCTTCAGGGATGTACGCTTCGCATCACGGGCATCATCCCGCTTGTATGGCGCTCTGTCCCGGGTCGGACGCGCGCTTTGCTCAAAGCCGACGGGTTCAGCTGGTTTGACAAAGCCGCCGGCGGTATTTGAGCGGGCCGGGCCTGTCTGACTGGGCCGGCCGGGGCCGCCTTGCGGACGATCACCTTGCGGACGATCACCTTGAGGCCGTCCGCTTTGAGGACGGCTACCTTGAGGACGGCCGCCTTGAGGACGGCCACTAAAGCTGCCGCCCTGTCCGGGTGCGCGCTCGCTGTGCGGACGCTGACCAAAGCCACTCTGCGGGCGTTTGACGAAGCTGCCGCCCTGACCAGGTGCGCGCTCACTGTGCGGACGCTGGCCAAAGCCGCTCTGCGGACGCAGCGGTTTGTCGCCCGTCGCAGGCTCGGCCTTTGCCGCCGGCTTTTTAACAGGCTTTTCGCCCGTCTCTTTTAATTCGGGTTTCGCATCCGCCTGCGGTTTTGATGCTGTCGGTTTTTTAGCCGCCGGCTTTTGATCAACATCAGTCTTTTCAACCGTCTCTTGATCCTCTGCCTTGGGCTTTTCATCTTTATCCGAGGGTTTGGCAGCCTTTTTCTTGATCACTTTGACCGCACCGGTAATCTTCTTGCCGGATACGCCCTGCATGGTCAGAGTTGGACCTTCAAGCTGTTCAGGCTCCTTCTCTGAAGGCTCCTTAACAGGCGGCGTCGGTTTTTCAGCCGCTTTCTTTTCAGGCTTTTTGCCCTCATTTTTCTTGGCAACCGGCTTTTGCATGCCATCGCCCCTGACAAAACCTGCTCTCAATCCAGATCCAGAATCATCTCTTTTAACCATAAACGCTTACCTTTATCCTCCACATCTTCTAATCATTCATTCGCGGCTATTGCCTTGCCTGTTTCATCCAGGCTGTCAATCAAGCTGCTGATCCGATCAGCAAAACCCTGATCCAAAACAGCAGCAGCCGCTCTTATCGGGTGGCCAGTCCAATGGCCAATTTCACTTGCGGTGCCGAATCGTCTGAACGGCACATCTCCCATGCGACAAAAACGAGTCACTTTTTCGACTGTATTCTCAGCGGCGTCCCCGGCAACCATCACCAGTTTGGCCTTCTTGCGGCGGATCGAATGGCTCACGCCATCTGCGCCGCTGACGACCTGGCCCGCCCTGACAGCAAGTCCCAGTATTCTCCAGACATCTTCCGGCGCCCGGTTTGGTTTTATTGTCATCTTCTCATTCGTCACGATCCGGGCCATGCTCCTTGTCTGAGTCTACTGCCAATGCGTCCATCTGTGCAACCAATGCTGAAACAACCGCCTGGCTGACCTTGGCTTTGAGACCCCGGTCGACTTTATTGGTTCTGACTGCTTCCTCCAGACAGGCCCTGCTGCGGCAAACATAGGCGCCGCGGCCAGGCATCTTGCCTGTCGGATCCAGCGAGACTTCACCCTGCTGACTGAGCACCAATCGGATCAATTCCCGCTTCGGCTTCATCTGCCGGCAAGTTACGCACATCCGCTGCGGAATTTTCTTGGGCATTGGCACAGTCCTCCCGACTTATTATTCTTCGGTGTCGGACAGGTTGTCCTGCTGCTCGGCCTGGTCTTCAATATTTATATCGTCCAGCAAATCGTCTTCCGCTTCATCCGTTTCATACGCTTCATCCGTTTCATCCACATTGGCTTCTACGGCGCTGGTAAACCTTGAGAGTATCTCGGCTTCCACAGCTTCACGGTATTGCGATTCACTCCTGATATCAATCTTCCAGCCGGTCAGCCTGGCTGCCAGTCTGGCGTTCTGGCCTTCACGGCCGATGGCCAGTGAAAGCTGGTGGTCGGGAACAACAACCCGGGCGATCTTCTCGTCTTCCAGGATATCGACCCGAACGACTTTCGCCGGGTTGAGACTGTTGCTGATAAAGACGTAAACATCCGGATCCCATTCAATTATATCAATTTTCTCGCCCATCAGCTCATCCATGACAGCCTGGACGCGGAGACCGCGCTGACCGACGCAGGAGCCGACACTGTCAACATTGGGATCACGGGAGACCACTGCGATCTTGGTCCTGGATCCAGCTTCACGGGCAACCGAGATGATCTCAACGATGCCGGATGCGATTTCAGGGACTTCCTGTTCAAACAGCTTGCGGACAACATTGGGATGGCTTCTCGAAACATAGACAATTGGCCGGCCCTTCTTCTCATCAACCTTGAGGATCATGAATCGCATCCGCTGGTTGAAGTTGTAATTGTCGGTCCTGACCTGTTCGTTGTATGGCAGGACAGCTTCAGCACGGCCGATGTCGACAATCACCTCACGACGATCCTTGCGCTGGACAACGCCTGCGGCCAGTTCGCCGATGCGACTGTTGAATTCGTTATTGATGATTTCGCGCTCAGCGCTGCAAAGCTTTTGGTTGATGACGTTCTTGGCTGTCTGAGCTGCCAGGCGACCGAAATCCTGGGGGCGGATCTGGTACTCCATCATATCGCCGACTTCGAAATCCTCGGACAGCGCCTTGGCTTCGGCCAGATTGATTTCCGCATTAGCATCCTCGACCTCTTCCACAACGGTCTTGGTCAGGAACACGCGCATCTCACCGGTTTCCCGATCAACCTCGGCGCGGATGTTATCCGTTGTCTTGGCTTCGAATTCCCTTTTATAAGCTGAAACCAGCGCTTCTTCAATAGCCTCGAATAGGATCTCGGCATCAATACCGCGCTCTTTCTCCAGAAGCCGCAAGGCTTCAATTAATTCAGCATTCATCGTGTCTTAGACTCCTTCCATTCGTTCGGTTTTCTATGATCGGATCGCACGCCTGGTTCTGGCAACCTGCTCCCGCAGGAAGCAGTGCGCCTGCCCGTTATCGTCCACAATCGTGATGGTGTCCGCAGTCACAGGTCCAAGCGTTCCGTTGTATTGTTTTTTGCCGTCCAGCGCCTTGTAGAGCTTGACCAGCACCCATTCGCCCTGGTACCGCTCATAGTCGCGCTCGGTCTTGAGCGGCCGTTCCAGCCCCGGAGACGAAACCTCCAGGTAGTCATGGATGTTGATCTTGAGCTCGTTGTCGATAATCGGATCGACCATTCGGCTGACTGCAGTACAATCGTCCGTACTGATGCCGCCAGCCTTGTCGATGTAGATCCTCAGGAACTTGGCCTTGTTTTCAGTAACCAGTTCAATATCAACAAGCTCCAGACCTAAAGCTTCAATCTTGTCCTGAATAGCCTCAGCAACCGTTTGGGTAACTGGTTTTCGGCGCGTCATTTTGTTCTCTTACCCTCCAGATCAGCCTAGAAGCAAGAAAGAGCGGGGAACTCCCCACTCTTTGTCAACAAGCCTCTGATATCAAGCGCATTATAACATGACAACAAAGTCAATGCAAGTGAAATAAATGCTTGATTAGACTTCATTTGAGGGACCAAGTAGGTTACAATAAATTATAGCCCCATTCTACTACAGCGAGGAGAGATTGCTTATGATCAAAGTCATTGTTGGTGGAAAAGGAACTGGCAAAACCGCCCAGTTGGTAGAAGACCTGAATACACAGGCAACCCGGGACAATGCCAATGTCGTCTGTCTTGAAGTCGGACAACGAATCAACACCATGGTCAACCATAATATTCGGTTGATCGACATCACGGAATATCCGGTCAAAGGATACGAACAGCTTCTCAGTTTCATTGCCGGCATCTACGCCAAAGATTTCGACCTGACCCATGTCTATATTGACAGCATTGGAAAGATCTCCGGTGATTCCAATTTGACAAATCTGGAAAAATTCCTCTCTGAATTGGATGATTTCTCAGCAAGGAATGATTTCAACGTTATGATTATCCTCAGTGCGGATCCAGAAGGACTGCCGAAGGGTATTGCGAAATATACGGCCTGAAACAGCACAAATCAGATATTGGGGTTTATTCAAGGGGAAACTGCCGGGCAGTTTCCCCTTTTTGCAGCCGACCGGGATCCTCGGTCAGGCATTTCCAGTATTTCTTCGGCATGTTGGCCTGCATCAGCTTGGGATTGACTCGCTCGGGAATTGTCAGATGCTCCAGATATCGCTGCCAGGCCGATGAGATCAGATCGTCATCTTGCTCTGTTGGTTCCAGGGCAGTCGGCTGGCCGTCCCACGCTTCGTCTGCCAGTTCAAAAAAGCCTGTTTTGCCGTTCGGCAGGTGAACCGCAACAACTTTTCTGGACAGATCCCTGATCGCGAACGCCTGATCAGGCATCCGATCCGCAAAATGCGGCAGGATCAACGGCAGCACATGACAGTCAGGTTCAAAGTCCGCCACCAGGAAATGCTCGCCAGACGGCTTGAACCGGATTAGCCCCAGGTAGATGTGCGCCTGGCCGGCGGTCCGCCGGGCGGCGTCCACAACGGCCTTGACGCTGGGTTCGAACAGCCTGGCTTCAGGATTGCGCTTCAATCGTATCGCCAGTTTAAGATATTGAAAAATCCAGGTAGTAATACCGTCTCGCTCAGACAGATAGGCGTGGTAAGCCAGATCCAGGATGGATTCGGCCGCTGCACGACCCGCCAGGCTGGTCAAATGGCGTTCGAAAAGCTGATGGATCCTATGCTCTGTCGGAACCGCTATCTGCTCGCCAAGCTGCAGGGCTGATCCGGCCGGCACCAGCGCGGCTGGACTGGTATCTGACCTGAAACACCACGCAACAGCCGACAGCAGCCCGTCAAATGTCGGATCAAAAACGATGAGCATGAGCCAGATCCTCCAGGCTAAGCTGCAGCGGCGACTGGCGACGGCTGCCTTCACGGTCGGCCAGCAGCAGCCGCAGGCCTTCAGGTGACGGAATACGGGATGCGCCTGACTTGCCGTCGCAGGTAATAAACCACGACGCCCGCTTCATGACGATGCGCATGGCTTTGAGGTTCTCGAGTTTAAGAGATCGTTCGCGCCGGGCTGCCAGAATCTTTCTGGCTGACTGCACGCCGATGCCGGGCACTCGCAGCAGGGTTTCATAATCCGCCCGGTTGATCTCAACCGGAAACTGGTCCAGGTGGTTGAGCGCCCAGGCGCACTTGGGATCCAGCTCCAGGTCCAGATCCGGTTGACCGCAGCTCAGCAATTCCCTGGCTTCGAAATTGTAGAATCTCATCAGCCAGTCAGCCTGGTACAGGCGATGCTCCCTCAGTAGCGGCGGCGCTGTCTCAATGGCCGGCAGCCTGCTGTCTCGGTTAATGGGGACATACGCGGAATAATAGACCCTTTTCATACTGTATTGATCGTATAATCGCTGGGCGGACGACAGAATCTGGATGTCACGCTCCGGGCTGGCGCCGATAATAATCTGCGTGCTTTGACCGGCTGGGGCGAAGTGGGGAGCATGACGGTACTGCTTCAATTCCAGGCTGTTCTGCTCAGCAAACCCCGCGATCAGGCTCATCGGCTTCGCGATCGCCTGGGGACTTTTCTGCGGGGCCAGCTGCTTCAGGGACTGCTGCGTACACTGTTCCATGTTGACGCTGATCCGATCGGACAGCAGCCCGATCCGGGCGACGGTCTCTGCTGAAACGCCGGGAATGATCTTAGTGTGGATATAGCCTTGGAAACGGTGTTGGCCGCGCAAGAGCTCCAGCGTCCGGATCATCAGACCTGCCGTGTGTTCCGGGCTCTTGACAACGCCGGAGCTCAGAAAAAGACCTTCGATGTAGTTTCGCCGGTAGAAAGTCATGGTCAGCTCAGCCAGTTCAGCCGGTTGAAAGGCAGCCCTGGGGATGTCGTTAGATGCGCGGTTGGCACAGTAGACGCAGTCGTACTCGCAGTGGTTGGTCAATAGAACCTTGAGCAGCGAAACGCAGCGCCCGTCACCGGTCCACGTGTGGCAAATGCCTCCGATTGTCGTGTTGCCGACGCCGCGACCGCTGTTTTTGCGTTCAACGCCGCTGGTCGAGCAGGACACATCGTATCGGGCGGATTCTCCAAGAATTGATAGCTTTTGTGACAAATCCATATCAACTGACCTCTCAAGCTAATTATAGGCAGTTGAACCCTCAAAGTCAAACTTTTGTTCCCTTTCGCGCGAAGGGATTATTCTAGGTTTAAGCGGCTACCCACTTCCTATCTATTGCGTCATCGGCTATACTTTATTTATTAGATGTTAGACCGATGGAGGTGTTTTTCATGTGGAAAGAATTCAAAGCGTTTATCACCAAAGGCAATGTCTTCGATCTGGCTGTTGCCGTTGTCATCGGTGCCGCGTTCGGTGCCGTGATCAAGAGCCTTGTGAATGATATTATCATGCCGATTATCGGCTACTTGACAGCCGGCGTTGATTTCGCAGCTTTCAAAGTCGTCCTGATCGAAGCCAGCAGCGACGGCGCTGTTGCCGAAGTCGCGATCACCTATGGTCAACTGATCAATGTCATCATTCAGTTTTTGATTATCGCCCTGACGATTTTCCTGCTGGTCAAAGCGGTCAGCCGATTCAAGAAAAAAGAGGAAGCAGCCAAGCCTACGCCGGCAGATATTGTTTTACTCGAAGAAATCCGCGACCTTCTAAAAGCGAAAAACGACCAACCCTGATTGACTATTGACAGCGATTCAGGCAATCTGGCATGATGGTCGTCAAAAATTCTTATCGATTTAGAACCAATCTGCCCTGCCGGTTGATGAAGCCGTCGAAAAGTGGTACTTTATCTTTTAATGATGATGAGGAGGTCCCTAATGTTGCAGAATCTTTCCGTGCTGGTCGAAAACCGAGCAGGTGTCCTGAATCGTGTAACCAGCCTATTTGCCCGTCGTGGCTATAACATCGAAAGCCTCGCTGTCGGCACAACCCAGGATCCGGCGATTTCCCGCATTTCAATTACGCTCGACTGTGATGACGATCTGGTTGTCAAGGTCACCAAGCAGCTGCATAAGCTGCCAGATGTCCTGATGGTCCGCCATCTCGAACCCAACGACCACTTCTCGCGACAGCTTGTCTTTATCAAGGTCAGGACCGACGCGTCCAGCCGAGCTCAGATTCTGCAGATCGTCGACATCTTCCGCGGCCATGTCATCGACGTCTCCCCGAACACGCTGACCATTGAGCTCAGCGGCCGCGATGACAAGATCCAGGCGCTCCAGGCCATGCTAGAACCCTACGGCATCCTTGAACTGGTCAGAACCGGCTCGATCGCGATCGAACGCGGTGAAAAAACCATGAATGTTGATGAGGCGGCAAAGCCTGACCAATAAATTACATCAAAACACAAAACAGAAATTGCTTTTTGACTTTGAAGGAGGATATCCAGATGAAAAAAATCTACAAGGAAAATGAATGCCGTACACATGCGCTTGACGGCAAGACCATTGCCATCATCGGTTTTGGCAGCCAGGGTCACGCACACGCACTGAACCTGCACGAAAGCGGCTATGATGTCGTTGTCGGCCTTTATGAAGGCAGCAAGTCCTGGGCCAAAGCTGAAAAGGCCGGTCTCAAGGTCACTGTGGCAGCAGAAGCCGCTAAAATGGCCGATGTCATCATGATTCTGATCAATGACGAAAAACAGACCGAACTGTATGAACAGAGCATCAAGCCCAACCTGACCGCTGGCAAAGCCCTGGCTTTCGCCCACGGCTTCAACATTCATTTTGGCCGCATCCAGCCCCCTGCTGACGTCGATGTCTTCATGATCGCGCCAAAAGGCCCGGGTCACACCGTCCGCGACCAGTACAAAGAAGGCCGCGGTGTTCCCGCTTTGTTCGCCGTTTACCAGGATGCGACCGGTAAAGCCCAGGATATCGCGTTTGACTACGGTTACGGCATCGGGTCCGCCCGCGCCGGCCTGCTGAGCACCTCGTTCCGCGAAGAAACCGAAACCGATCTGTTCGGTGAGCAAGCTGTCCTCTGCGGCGGTGTCGCCGAGCTGATGAAAACCGGTTTTGAAGTGCTCGTTGAAGCTGGGTATGATCCTGAAAATGCCTATTACGAGTGTGTCCATGAAATGAAGCTGATCGTCGACATGGTTGCCCAAGGCGGCCTGTCCGGCATGCGCTACTCGGTTTCCGACACCGCTGAATACGGTGACTACATGATCGGACGCCGGATTATCACCGAAGAGACCAAAAAGGAGATGAAGAAAGTTCTCCAGGAGATCCAGGAAGGTGTCTTCGCCCGTAACTGGATTATGGAAAATCAGGTCGGCCGCCCGAACTTCATGTCCCGCCGCCGTATCGAATCCGAGCACCAGGTCGAAAAGGTCGGCCGCGAGTTGCGCGCCATGATGAGCTGGAACAAGGAAATCGACGAAGCCTGATCAAGATTCTGATCATCTGCTGTTACTCAAAATCCCCCGGCGCTTCAAGCGCCGGGGGATTTTGTTCAGGTTATGGCCGATTAGCTTTTCTGAGCAAACTAGAATTACGCCTGCGACAAGCCCTCATAGTTGAACCATTCAAACCTGGCCCAGTTTTCTGTGCCACTGTTCGATTGCGCATACATGCTCAGCAGCGTGCCTGTCATGCAGCCGACTGATTCAGGATCAAGATCCGCAAAATCTGCAATATTTCGAAATGTCTTAGCATCGTTATGGCTTTGACCGAAAGACGCGCTAATCGCCATATCCTGTACAGTCAGGGTCAGCATGACAAAATCGTGTGAATAAGGTTCTTCAAAAAGCACTGCCCGGGTGGTCAGCCCTTTAAAATCCGGCATATATGGCGGGCAATTCATCGTTGTCGTGACCAGCACCAGTCTGATAACCGAGCCTTTTTCCGACATCGATTTTTCAAACCGCAGCTGGTGGTTGACGGCCCTGAGCAGAACGATGCCCGCGCAGTCTCCAGGATGCTCAGGGACAAACTGCATTTTAGCCGATATTCTAAAATCTGGATGCCTTAACCTGCGTCCAACCAAACTGATGCAGTCGTCTGTGACTTTGGACCCCGCAATGACTTGTTCGCCGGGCTTGGGCCGTTGAATCTTTTGCACGTCTCTCGAAATGTCGCGAGCGAGCGGCTTGAGGCATAAGGCTGAGTCCTCAAGTTTCCAGAAAGCCTGATAAGGCGTTCCCCAGAATACCCATTGATCATTCAACCGGGTGCCGTCAAAATCGTCAAAGCCCTGTTCCGGCTCATACGGCGTCCATGGCAGCTGCTGATCGGCAGGGTATGACCCTTGAAGCATACCGGTATCCCAACACATCAGCGGCCAGTCGTTTTCCCACTTGACCGGCGCTATGAATGTTTCGCGCCCAATATTCTTATGCCGACCAGGCAGCAACCGCGAAGCCAGCATGACACAATACCAGTCGCCGAATTGGGTTTGAACAAAATCACCGTGGCCAACATTGGCGATCTTGGCATCAAAACCCAAATTCCGATGCGTCAGCACCGGATTAGCCGGATTGTTTTCGTACCAGGCGTTAATCGTCTTGCTGCGCGCAACGGTAATCGAATGATAGTGTTCGGTTCCGCCTTCGGCGATCAATAGATAATACCAGCCATCCTTTTTGTATAGATGCGGTGCTTCCGGCGTTGCGGCATCTCGAAGCGCACCATCAAATATAAACTCGCGTGGTCCGACCGTTTTCATCGTCGAAAGATCAAATTCGTTGAGGTAAATCCCCTGTTTTCTTCGACCGTTTTCCTCATGAATAGCGCCTGTTCCAATCACATAAACCTTGCCGTCATCGTCAAAGAAAATAGACGCATCAATTCCAGTGACATCCGGAACAGGGATCTTATCTGACCATGGACCGGCAGGGTCCGACGCCGTGACAATGATATTCCCAAAATCCGAGGTGCTCATGACGATTACATAGAATAGTCCGTCATGATACCGAATCGTAGGCGCCATTAATCCGCCCACAAATGAATTGGCTCGAAGATGCAATTGTGATTCTCGGTCAAGCACATTGCCAATCTGCTCCCAGTTGGCTAAATCCCGGCTGTGAAATATCGGCAGTCCGGGGAACATCTCAAAGCTGGAGCATACAAGGTAGTAGTCTTCACCGGCGCGACAGATGGAGGGATCCGGATAGTAACCGCTGATCGCAGGGTTTTTCATCAGATGCTTGTTCATTGGGTATCAACCTCTCTTTATTGTATGTTTTGAATTTCGTAAAGCCAGATTCAACTGGAGCAATCATGATCAGGTTTGAGTCTGTTGCGCGGCAGTTGAGTTTTTTTCCTCCAACTCGCTGGTTTCCAGTCTACCACAAACACACAAGGCATTCATTTTGCATGACACATCTATTATATATCACAGAATGCATTAACGCACGGATCATAAACATCAGAATGGACCGCTTCCTTTTAGCCGATTGGCTCGTCTTCCCGTCTGGGGGCAAATGCTGAAAGATCGCCCTGGCTGCTAACTGGCAGCATCCCAGGACGATCTCAACCAGAATGCATCATCCTGATTTCATTTGCTAAACGAACTGACCCTACCCCTTGACCGCGCCTAAAGCGATACCTTTGACAAAATACCGCTGGAAGAAGGGATATGCACAAAGGATCGGGATGACCCCAATGGCAGCCATCGCCATACGTACGGTTTCGGAGGGCAGCGCGGACACATTGAGGCCGGACGCGGCACCGGTATTGCTGCTTTTCAAAAACTGAATGTCAACCATGATCCTGTTCAGGACATTTTGAAGGCTGAACAGCTTGGCATCGGTCAGATAGATTAGACCATTAAACCAGTCATTCCAGTAGATCAGGCCTTGTAGCAGTCCGACTGTCGCCAGAATTGGCAGGGACATCGGCAGTACAACATGCAGAAAAGTCCCGAATTCACCCGATCCATCTATTTTTGCTGATTCGATCAGCGAAAAAGGAATATTGGTCGAGAAAAATGTTCGCATCAGCATGACGGTGAAGCCATTGAGCAGCAGTGTCGGTATGATCAATGCCCATATCGTGTTCTTGATGCCGAAGTACTGGGTGTAGATCAAGTACGTAGGAACCAGCCCGCCATTGAACAGCATTGTGAAAACCACGTAGAAATTCAAGCCGTTTCGGTGCGGCAGATCTTTTCTGGACAACGGATAGGACAGCAAGGCGTTGATGACCAGCGAAGCGGTTGTACCGACAATCGTGATGAAAATCGAGATGAAATATGCCCGACTGATCTCAACGATTTTTAGTCCAAGGTATCGGTAGGCCGTGACACTGAGAACCGATGGGAAATACGAATATCCGTTTTTAATGATATCGGTCTCATCCGAAAAGGATGCGACCATCAGCAAGATGAATGGCAGCAGGCACAGCAGCGAGAAAGCACCCAGAACCAGATGGCTTGCGACGCGTATACCTCTGTCTTCAATAATTTTCATTTCTTTACCCCCACCCTAAAATAGCGCGCTGTCTGGATCAAGCCGCCGAACAGCCAGATTCGAGACCATAACCAGTGTGAAGCCAACGATCGACTGATAGAATCCCGCCGCGGAGGACATGCCGATATCGCCGAGTTTCATCAGACTTCGATAGACATAGGTGTCAATCGTACTGGTCACATCATACAGCTGACCGGAATTCATCGGCACTTGGTAGAATAATCCAAAATCTGAATAGAAGATTCTGCCGATTGATAGAATGGTCAGCATAATGATTACAGGGCGAAGCATCGGCAGCGTGATGTGCACGATCTGCTTCCATTTGGTCGCACCATCTATTCTGGCTGCCTCATAATATTCCGGACTGATGCCGACCAGAGCAGCAAAATAGATCACGGTTCCAAATCCGGTCATTTTCCAGACCTGGACAAAGGTCAGGATAAAAGGCCAGTATTTTGGTTCGGCATACCAGCTGACACCGTCGCTGCCCAGGGCGTCCAGCAGTGATTTGTTGACCAAACCGGTGCTTACGCTTAAGAATGCATAGACCAGATAAGCGACGATAACCATGGATATCAGGTGCGGCAGCAGGATCAGGCTCTGGTAGATTTTCAGGAAGAACTTGCTTCTGATCTCATTGAGGAAAATCGCCATCGCAACCTGAATGATAATACCAAGCACGATGAACGCCAGGTTATAAAGAATCGTGTTTCTGGTGATGATGAATGCATCCTGGGTTGCAAAAAGGTATTTGAAGTTTTCAAAGCCCGCCCAGTCGCTGCCCAGAATACCCTTTCTGAAATCGATGTTCTTGAAGGCAATCACCAGTCCGAACATCGGCAGATAGTTGTTGATGAAAAAATAGATCAGTCCCGGTACTGTCATCAGGTAGAGCGGCAGGTATCTGAAGTATTTGTTTTTTTTGATTTGAAGCGTTTTTGTTTGCATCATTTTTCCAACTCTATCATGTTATTGATCTGAAACAGGCAGTCCAACCAGTCATGACTGGTTGGACTGCCCTCTGATCAGGTTTTGAGATCAGCCGACATCGCCCATCTGGGCCCATGCATCCAACTGACTTTGCTTTTCTGCGATGATCTTGTCAATGCCAGCGCTTTCCAGTTTGCTGATGAAGGTCGGATAAACTTCATCAATATCCACTGAACCGCTTTCGAGAGACAGCTTGTATTGGCTATAGACGCTGCTGACTGCAGCCACTTCTGTCTTGACTGCACTCGGATCATAAGTAAAGCCCATGGCTTTGGACAATCTGGCGCTTTCGTTGAAAGCCTTGGTCTGGTCCCACAGATCAGCAGGATTGCCAGACCAGACATGTGCGATAAATTCGTTGCCCATCATCCAGGGGGTATTCATGAAGTAGCCGGAATTATCAGAGGAAACGCCTTCCGGGAAACCAATGGTTCCATCTTCCTTCATCTCATAATGCTGTCCTTCGATGCCCCATGACAGAAGGTTTTCCAGTTCAGGATTGGTATACATCTCATTCAGGAGCTGGACAGCCTTGTCAGGTGTTTCGCAGGCTTGCGGAACAACCCATTGGAATAAGGTAACATTAAAGGTCGAACTGAAAGCCGGAGAAAATTGCGGAACGACACATTCAAAGCCATTCTGAGCAGATTCCTGGATTTCGATGCCTGGTTTGGACGGTGCGATATAACCATAGATCCGACCGGCTGAAACCAGTGAGTGCTGGTCTTCCTTGCTGGTCGCGATATCCGGCATGATGTAGCCTTTGACATACCAGTCACGAACAACTTCCAGCGCATTGACATACTCATCCGACGTGAACATGTTCTCAACGGTCAGTTCCTGACCGTAGTTAAGCAATACGCCGAAGCTGTCACCCAGGGTGTCAGTCGAGAACTGCATGATTGATTCAACAACACCCTGATCCTGGTTGCTGTAACCTAAAGGATAGAACTCAGGTTCGTTTGCCTTGATGATCTCCAAGACTGCGCCAATATCCTCAAAGCTCGTCATGTTGTCAACAGGCAGGTCGTATTTCTCAACGATGTCCTTTCGGATGCAGAGCGCGCCGGCGCCAGCCATATCACTGACCGGGCGAACACCATAGATCTCGCCATTGACATAGCTGCCCTTCAGGAAGTCGCCAAGAACCTCCTTGATACCCATGCCATATTCATCAATATAGGTACCGATGCTTTGCAGTTTACCCTGCGAGACCAAGGTTGTGTAAGTTGTCGGGAATGTCATCAGCAGGTCGACTTTCTCGCCGGACGCCAGCATGACGTTGTACTGTTCCATCGCTGCGCCGAAATTGATCGGCTCCAATTCGATTTCAACGTTGATTTTGGGAACCAGAAGGTTATTGATCTCCTGTTCCACCAGCCCGAGATCAGCCGGTTGGCTGCCAACGGTCAGGAATACAACCTTCAGCTGGGTCGGTGGTCCCGCTTCAGTTGTCGTGCCGTCTGATCCGCCCGATGTCTCAGCTGGTGTGGTGGTCGCAGCCGTTCCACAGGCAGCCAGAAGCATCGTCAGCGCCAACAGCAAAGCCAATACTTGCAATGTTTTCTTCATGGGTGTACCTCCTTGGGTTTTTGAAACGCTGTGCACAATTGCACAACTAACATGACTATAGTTGATAGGCTGGTGAAAAACTGCTACAAAACAAACTACCTGCTGGCACTATCCAAACCTTCAGTCAAAAAACGGGGGGGGGGACGGCTAATTCTGCTGCAGCTTTCGATAGCCCATCGGAGATACCCCGATACATTTTCTGAACAGTCTCGAGAAATAGGAAAAATTGGAATAACCTACAGCCAAGGCGATCGAACTGACTGTCATGTTTGTTTCATCCAAAAGTCTTTTAGCCAGATCAAGGCGTTTGTTCAGTAAATATTCCATCAGCGGCATGCCGATTTCCTGTTTGAAGATTCGATTCAGATAGATCGGATTCAAATAGACATGCGCTGCAATGTCTTCACAAGTCAATGTCTGGCTGATATTCTGCTCAATGAAGCTTTTGGCCTTCTCGACTGACGTCTGCTTGCTGTTCTGGCTTTCAATCGCAGCGGTGATCATATCAAAATTGTGAAGTATCCACTGCTCCATATCCCAGACGGAGCGATTGGCATTTCTAAAAAGCATGGCTGACTGCTCCTGGTTGAACACGGTCTGAACGTCAATACCCCGCTGATGAAGAAAACGCGAAATCTCCTGCATGAAGTGGTGTTGAATTTCAAGAATATCCTGACTGCTGACAGCAGCATTGGAATCAGCAAGTATTTTGAAGTACTGATGCGTTTTACTCCGTAAAGCTTCTATGTCGCGGCCTGAGAGCATCAGAATCCAGTCCGAAATATTCGGCATACCAATTTTCCCGGCATTCCCGATCGCATCCTGACAAGTCATGACCCGATTAAACCCAGCTAGATTCTCGTGGTCCAGGTGAATCAATTCGTCCGTCATCTGGGCCAGCCGGTGGGATAAAACCGGCGAGCCGATGTAACAGGTCACTTCACAGGCCAGATACTGCAGGCAGGCCTCAATCAACTTCTGGCACGCCTCTCTCAAGCTTTGGAGATCCAGGCTGTCATCTGGATCGAGGTAAATCAGACCGACAAACATGCCATGATCCAGGTCGATGATCAGGCCGTTGGATTCGTTTAAGATCAACAGCTCTTCGGCTATGTTTTTCAATCCGAATTCCATGATCTTGACATCTCTTGCAGAAAGATCCGACAGCCAACGCCGTGCGTGGATCAAGACGGGTAGTATCTCGGTCTCCTCCAGTCCTTCAAGATTGAAGTCTGCCGCAGCCTGGCAGATGCTGGCATAGTCTGACGGCGTCTTGTGATTGAGAATCTCGCGCCAAAACCCTTCGACAACCAGCGGCTGATACCGAGACCATAGGCTGCAGATTATGTTCTTCTTTTTTTGATCCTCTTTTCGCTTGATTCGGTCGACAGCTGCGGACAAGCATTGATCAAGTCCCGCTTGCTCAACGGGCTTGAGCAAATAGTCCAGACAGCCCAGCTGCATCGCCTGCTGGGCAAATGAAAAGTCCGCATGACAGGTAATGAAAATGCACTGGATATCACGACCGGTCTGGCGAACCCATTTCAGTAAATCCAAACCGTTTTCCTTTGGCATCTCAATATCACACAGCAGGATATCGACCGACTGTGTTGCGATGATCTTTTTGGCCAGCAGCGCATTCGTTGCTGTCAATACTTGATCAATGGCATACTGCTTTTGGTCGATTGATTTCGAGATCAGATCAATTTCCATCGGCTCATCATCAACAATCAGAATATTCATCATATGTCTTCTCCCCTGATCAGATTGATCAACCCGGTTTTCCTGGGCGGCCTAATCGGTAACCGAATCGTTACAACGGCACCATGAGGCAGTTTGTTGCTCAAAACAAGCTGGGCCTGGTCCAGGTAGATCAGCTGCAGCCGCCTGTAGGCATTCCAGATTCCAATGTGCTGCCAGTGCCGATCTTTGGATATGTTTCCATCGGACAGGGCTCCCAGGTAAGCCTGGGGAAATCCTGAGCCATTGTCGGAAATTTTGATCTCGATGTATTGGACGTCACCTTGCTTGACAAAGTCGGTTCCAACCTCGATCATGATCGGCTGATCTATAGCGACTGCATGTTTGAATGAGTTTTCAACAAAGCTCTGAATCAGCAACGGCGGTACTGGTGTATCTTTCAGAAAATCCGGCGATTGAATCGAGTAGGTATAATTGTCCGCATATCGATATTCCTGGATTCTCATATAGTTCTTCATATGATCAAGCTCTTCGCCCAACCTGACGAACCGGCTGTTGTTGTTAAAGATATACTGGAAATGGCTGATCAGGCCTTTTGTCATCCCCTGGACAAATTCAGTCTGCTTGTTCTGGGCCTGTCGATAGATCATGTTCAATGAATTCAGGAAAAAATGCGGTCGGATTTGAAGCTGCAGGTGTTCCAGCTCGGCTTGCTTGCGTTCGAGTTGCTCTTCATAGAAGTTCTCTTTCAGCTCATAAATCTGATCAAGCATGTTATTGAACACTTCGCTGAGTACAATGAACTCCTCAGATGTGCGACCGGGCTTGATGCGGACATCGATATTGCCGTTCATGACCTTTGTCATCGCTGTTATTGTGCGGTCAATCGGACGTATGACAATCAGGCGTATGAAATAGACAATAATCGGGATCAGCAATACTGAAAGCAATGTGGCCACTAATATTATTGTCTGGAAATACGGCAGGTTATCCAGAATCTTCTGCTGGGAAATCAAAGCGACCAGCGTAAATGAACCGACACTGGACTCAGAATCAATTCTGACAAGCCTGTCATGATCCGGATAGAAGTAATTAAAGGCATCAACAGTGATAATCTGGTCCGCTTGCACCGCAGTGCCGGTCAGCTGCTGTCCTTGGGTTTGCTCGAAAACCAGCTGGCCGTCAACGCCAAGTTCGAGGTCAGCCAATGGGGCCAACAGGTTTGTCAGCTTAATCCAGGCGCCGGCGTATGTTTGATCAGATTTCATCAGGAAAATGATATATGCCTCATCTTCAATCATAACCGGGTACCACTGACTCGGCGTAATGAAGGTCTCGATATCCTGATCAGCTTCGATTTGCCCCAGAATATAATCTTTGACAGCGGTTCTTTCAGCATAGCGGCTGCCGAATTCTCGATAATCGTAAACAAAAATATCCTTCTCGGGGTTGAACAGAAACATGTAGTCCAGTTGGTTAAACGTCAGGATGTCATGTGACATCATGCGTGACAGATTACTGGTTGACAACATCCGATTCAGATTGCTGATTGGCGCCTCAAGGTTTTTGATATCCTGGTTGGATGTCACAATGGAGTAGAGATAACCTTTTATGATGGCCAGACGCGTATCAACCTGCATCATATATTGATCTATGATGCTCTGGTTCGACTCGGTCACCTGTTTGGTCACGATGCTCGTTGCGTTGTAGTTATAGACCAGCAACAGGACGATCAGAGGCGCCAAAAGCCCGACCATGCCTGTCAGCAGTTTGAACCGCAATGAATTGACGCTGCTTCTTCTAGTTCTCATAGTCTCCCATCTCGACAGATTCGCTGACGAATCATAATTAAGTTTGAATTTTCAAAAACCGCTTTTATAGCACTTTTTGGCGAATCGTGCAAACTTCTTGATCTTTTTGGCCATAATCCAACACGATAACAAGCCGTTGGCACATGCCAATCAGCATACCGATTCATGGCGGTAAAAGTCAAGATCAGTTATGAACATCAAGGATTCTATCAGGATTCATCTTTTGGCAGATCAAGATCTGGCCGGTCTCAATTGTGACACCAGCCAGGTCAGAATGAAAATCACCGAGCAGCATAGTACGATGGTCGCACCGGCAGCCATGTCGAAATGAAAGGACAGCAGCAGGCCGGTCAGGCTGGCCAGCACGGAAAACAGAATGGTCAGGCGCTGGTAGCTGCGTACATTGGACGCGAGGTTCCTGGCGGCGGCAGCCGGCAGGATGATCAGCGCGTTGATCAGCAGCGTGCCGACCCACTTGATCGACAGCGTGACCAGAATCGCGATCAGGATCATAAAGGCATATTCCAGAAGTCTGACCCGGATCCGTTTGCTCCTGGCCAGCGAGGCATTGACGGAGGTCAGCAGCAGGGGGTTGAAAAACAGCACCCAGAACGTCAGACAGGCGATCAGCGCCAGCAATAGTATCAGGATGTCCGTTGGCCGAATGGCCAGAATATCGCCGACCAGGAAGTTGGAATAACGGGCGAAGCCGCCTGCCCTCGACAGTAAGGCGACGCCCAGGGCTACAGCGCTGGCTGAAAAGACGCCGATGATGGTGTCCGTTGAAGCTTTAGCTTTGTTCTTGACCGTGGTCAGGGCGATGCCGAACACGATCCCGAACAGAACCAGCGACAACAGCAGGTCTCCCACCCCGATGATCGTGCCCAGCGCGATGCCGGCCAGGGCGGAATGACCCAGGGCATCCGAGTAGTACGACAGCCTGTTGTTGACGACCATGGTGCCGGCGAGGCCCAGCAGCGGCGCCAGTAGCAGAATGGCCAGCAGGGCATTTTTCATGAAGTCATAGTGGAACATGTCAAAGGGCAGCCAATCCAGAAGGCTGTACCAGATAGACATCATTTAAATCCCCTCCAGTCGCTGCTGCATGACCGCCTCAACAGGTCCGGCCGCCTGAATTGTATGATTGAGAATAATCAGGGTCGAAGCGAATCTGGCAATGACATCAACATCGTGGGATACGATCAGGGTCAACAAGTCATACCGTTCCCTCAGACTTGCGACAAGGTTATAGAAATTGGCCTGCCCCTTCTCATCCAGGGCTGACACCGGTTCGTCCAGCAGCAGGATATCCGGCATCGGCATCAAGGCAAATGCCAGCGTGACCCGCTGCAGCTCACCGCCAGACAACTCCCCCAGTCGGCGGTCCAGCAAATGCTGTGCCTGCACTTCAGCCAGCAGATGCCGGGCTTTCTCGCGGTCTTTTTTGCGTTGACCGAGAAAAACCGGCCAACGTGACAGGTTGGCCAGCATCAGGTCTGCCACAGTCAAAGGGGCCTTACGATCAAACCCCAGGGTCTGCGGCATATAACCAAACCTTGGCCGTTGCACGGGCGCTCCATGGTTATCAGTAAAGCGAATGACGCCATCATGGCGCCATTCGCCCAAAATCGTTCGCAGCAAACTGCTTTTACCGCCGCCGTTGGGTCCGGTCAGCGCGACGATCTCGCCACAGACCAGGTTGAAGCTGACATCGCTGAGAATCAGTTTGCCGCCGCGGCGAACACTGACATGCTCGAGCGCCATATGGTGCCAGGGATGGACATGCGGTTTGCTGTCGGCTATCCGGGTCCTGCCATTCATGTTGGATTCCTCCATGTGTGACAAAGCTGATGTTATTGCAAGTGTCTTGCAATTAGAATTATAGACAGCTGCATTTGACGTGTCAAACGGCAAAAGGCGCCAGCGAATCAATCCGCTGGCGCCCCGTCACTTTGAATCAGGCGTTGATCAGTCCTCCATGCCAGGCATCAGGAGGTCATTGGGCATCTTGCCGGCCGGAATCATCGGGAAGACATTCTCGGACTGGTCGATCATGCAGTGAATCAGATAGGGTCCTTCTGTATCCTTGCTGAGCTTGACTTGCTCTTCGAGCGATTCCGGATCATGGGCGACACCGGATGGAATTTTATAGGCGTCTGCAATCATCTTGAAGTCAGGGTTGTTGTTCAGCAAAGTCTCGCTGTAGTGCTCATCGAAGAAAAGCTCCTGCCACTGGCGGACCATGCCCAGACAGCTGTTGTCCATGATGAATATCTTGACCGGCAGCTGGAGCTGATGCAAAAGGCCTAGTTCCTGGATGGTCATCTGGAATCCGCCGTCTCCTGAAAACAACAGGGACGGTCGTTCAGGGTCGGCAGCCGAGGCGCCGATGGCGGCCGGCAGTCCGAAGCCCATGGTGCCTAAACCGCCCGATGTCAGGAACGATCTCGGCGATTCAATCGGAAAATGCTGGGATACGAACATCTGGTGCTGCCCGACATCGGTGGTGACGATCGGATTTGTTCCCTTAAACGCTTCAGCAATCTGATGGATGACGTATTGCGGCTGGAGCGGTTCAGTCGGCCTGTACATGGCCTGCTTGAGCTCGCTGTAGCGAACCTTCTTTTGCTGCAGCGCCGTCAGCCAGTCTTTCCAGTTATTGGAATATGACGTTTCGGGTCGGTTAGCCAGCATGGTCTCGAAGAAATCAGCGGCGTCATCCTCGATTTCCATGTCAACCCGGATGTTCTTGCCGATTTCTGCCGGATCAATGTCAACATGGATAATGGTGCGCTTTTGCTGTTTGTTAAACGCTGACGGATTGCCGATAATGCGGTCACTGAAGCGGGTTCCGACCGCCAGCAGCAAGTCGCAGGTTCCCAGCGCGGTATTGGCCTGCGGCGTGCCATGCATGCCCAGGTTGCCCAGATACAGCGGATGGGTGTCCTCGATCGCGCCTTTGCCCATCAGGGTTGTCGCCACCGGGAGACCGAGCTCCTCGACCAGCTTTTTCAAATCGTCCGTACCGCCTTTGGAGATGATGCAACCGCCGCCGGCCAGCAGCAGCGGGCGCTCACTTTCAGCCAGCGCCGCGTAAATCTTGTCCGTCATGGCATGGGTTTTGACCTTCGGCGGACGATGCCGGACGTACTGGGTCGGCTTGCCCGATTTGGGTTCAATCTCCATGATCTGCAGATCCTTGGGCACGTTGACCAGCACTGGGCCGGGTCGGCCTTCGGTGGTCAGGTTCCAGGCCTCTTCCAGGATCGGCAACAGGTCATCCGGATCCATGACCAGGTAGTTGTACTTGGTCACTGGCAGTGTCACGCCGGTGATATCCGCCTCCTGGAAGGCATCTGTACCGGTTGCGCCTCTGGGAACAGCGCCGGTAATGGCCAGGACCGGCACAGAATCAAGATAGGCGTCGGCCAGGCCGGTAACGAGATTGGTTGCACCCGGACCGGATGTGGCAATGCAGACACCGGGCATGCCCGTGACTTTGGCGTAGCCCTCAGCCGCATGCGCGGCGCCCTGCTCGTGCCGGGTCAGGATATGCGGAAAGCCCATTTTGTAGATAGCTTCATAGAGGTTGATGACAAATCCGCCCGGATAGCCAAACGTTTTTGTCACACCTTTTTTCTGGAGAAAATCAACAATTAACTCTGCACCATTCATGATCGCTCCCCCTTACTCTTTTAGAACCATGCGTGCACCCTGGCTGCTGATCGCCACCTGGCGCTGATAGCGTTTCAGAACGCCCTTCAGACCGCGGTCGGGTGCCGGAACCGGCGTGCGGGCTGCCAGTTCCTTATCGGAAACCAGCAGTTCAATGCTCCGCTTGGTAATATCGATCCGGATCAGGTCGCCGTCCTGGACTTTAGCCAACAGGCCGCCGGCGGCAGCTTCCGGACACATGTGCCCGATTGATGCGCCGCGGGTTGCGCCGGAGAATCGGCCGTCGGTGATCAGCGCAACCTGACTGTCCAGACCCATGCCGGCTACAGCACTGGTCGGGGTCAGCATTTCACGCATGCCCGGGCCGCCCTGAGGACCTTCGAAGCGGATGACGATGACATCGCCAGCTTTGATTTGCTGGCTAAAGATCGCCTCAACAGCTTCTTCCTCACTGTTAAACACTCTGGCCGGGCCTTCATGCTGCATCATTTCGGGCGCGACGGCGCCTTTCTTGACCACGCAGCCGTTCTCGGCCAGGTTACCTTTGAGCACAGCCAGTCCGCCATCCTTGGCATATGGATTCGTGACCGGATGAATGACGTCGCCGTCGCTGCCTGCGCTCTGAGCGTTACGCTCGGCCAGGGTTCCGGTGACCGTCAAGACGCCATCTGCCAGATACTGGCCTTTGGACAACTCCGCCATAACCGCCTGGATGCCGCCGGCGTCATTCAGATCCGTAATAAAGTGGCTGCCGGCTGGGTTCAGCTTGCAGAGCTGCGGTGTTGAACTGCTGATTTTCGAAATTTCATCCATGTTCAGCTCATAGCCGGCCTCACGGGCGATCGCCAGCAGATGGAGAATGGTGTTCGTGGAGCCTCCCAGCGCCATGTCCACCTTCAGCGCATTGCGGATGGCGTCCGGCGTCATAATGTCTCTGGCCGTCAGTCCTTTTTCAAAAAGGCCCATAACAGCTTCACCGGTCTTTCTCGCGATCCGGCGACGATCGGCGTAGACCGCCGGGATCGTGCCATTGCCGGGCAGCGCCATACCCAAGGCCTCGGTCAGGCAGTTCATGGTATTGGCCGTGTACATGCCGGAACAGCTGCCGCAGGTCGGACAGGCCGACATTTCCATGCAGGTCAGATCCTCGTCGCTGATCTTGCCGGCTGCATGCGCGCCAACCGCTTCAAATAGATTAGACAGGCCGATGTTGCTATCCTTGAATTTGCCGGGCAGCATTGGGCCGCCGCTGACGAAAATGCTGGGCAGGTCCATTCGGGCTGCGGCCATCAGCATGCCGGGCACGACCTTGTCGCAGCTGGGGATGAAGACAACCGCGTCAAAAGCGTGTGCCATCAGCATGATCTCGCAGCTATCGGCGATCACGTCGCGGCTGATCAGGGAATACTTCATGCCGGCATGGTTCATGGCCAGACCGTCGCAAATGCCGATGGCCGGGAATTCAAACGGAACGCCGCCGGCACTGCGGATACCCTGTTTGACGGCATCCGTCAGCTCGCGCAGATGGATGTGTCCGGGTACGATTTCATTGAACGAGTTGACTACCCCGATAAAGGGACGTTTCATTTCATCTTCGGTCAGTCCGAGGGCGTAGAGCAAGGAACGGTGGGACGCGCGGACCGGATCCTTTTTCAGGGCATCACTTCTCATGTCAAATCATCCTTTCAGTATAGCCTGGGTCACCAGGCCGCTCATCGCTTTGCAGCCGATGAGTTTCAAGTCTTTGTTTTCGGTGGTTTTATCGAGTATATCACCAGTCCTGTACCCTTCGTCAAGGATTTTCGTGACAATCGATTCGATCAGGTCAGCTTCTTCAGACAGCCCAAGGGACAGCCTGAGCATCATGGCGCTGGACAGGATGGTTGCCAGCGGATTGGCCTTATCCTGGCCTGCGATGTCAGGGGCAGAGCCGTGGACCGGCTCGTACATGCCCGGTGTACCGGGTTCACCCAGCGAGGCTGACGGCAGCATGCCGATCGACCCCGTGATCATGGCAGCTTCATCCGACAGAATGTCGCCGAACATATTGCTGGTGACAACGACATCGAAGGAATTCGGGCGCATGATCAGCTGCATGGACGCGTTATCGACATACAAATGGTCGACCTCGACTTCAGGATATTCCTTGGCCAGGCGGTCAACCGTCTCGCGCCACAGTCTGGAGCTTTCCAGAATATTGGCCTTGTCGACGCTGGTCAGCTTTTTGCTGCGCTTCATGGCCAGGTCGAAACCGGTGCGGGCAATGCGCTCGACTTCCATGACGCTGTAAGCTTCCGTATCGTAGGCTTCTGGGCCGTTGGCGCCGTCGCGGCGGCCGCGCTCTCCGAAATAGATGCCGCCGGTCAATTCACGGGCAAACATAATGTCGATGCCATGCTGGGCAATTGACGGGTGCAGCGGGCAGGCCGACGCCAGCGGCTGGAAAAGAACAGCCGGACGCAGATTGGCGTAAAGGCCTAAGCCTGAGCGCAGGCCCAGCAGCGCCTGCTCCGGTCGCATATTGCCGGGCAGCGTGTCCCACTTCGGTCCGCCGACGGCGCCGAGCAGAATAGCATCGCTGTTGCGACAGGTTTCCAGGGTGACAGACGGCAGCGGTTCGCCGGTCGTGTCAATCGCGATCCCGCCGGCCAGCAGCTCCTCGAATTTGAATGTATGGCCGAAACGGCTGGCGATCGCTTCCAGTACCTGCCGGGTGCCGTTGGTGACTTCCGGGCCGATGCCGTCGCCGGGAATGACTGCAATTTTGAATTGTGCCATGGTTTAGGCCTCCTTATTTCTTCTGGGCAATATAGCCGACCAGGCCGTCGGCGGCGATGATCTTCTTGATGAAATCCGGGAAGGCCTTGGCTTGGAAGGTCTGTCCCGTGGTCAAGTCGTGGATGGCGCCGGTATCAAAATCAACTTCGACTTCGTCACCGTTGTTGATGGCTTCGCTGGCTTCTGCGCTCTCCATGATCGGCAGCCCCATATTGATGGCGTTGCGATAGAAGATGCGGGCAAAGCTGGGAGCGATGACACAACTGACGCCGGAAGTCTTGATCGCGATTGGCGCGTGCTCGCGGGACGAGCCGCAGCCGAAATTCGGACCGGCGACAATCAGGTCGCCTGGCTTGACTTTGCCGACGAAATCCTGGTCGATGTCCTCCATGCAGTGCTGCGCGAGTTCATCCGGATCCGATGTGTTCAGGTAGCGGGCCGGAATGATGACATCGGTGTCGACATTGGCGCCGTATTTAAAAACTTTTCCTTTGGCTTTCATAGTCAAATCCTCCTTTATTACAGTTCAGCGGGGCTGGCGATATAGCCCTTCACTGCCGAAGCGACCGCAACCGGGACGCCAGCCAGATAGACTTCGGATTCCGGGTGGCCCATGCGGCCGACAAAATTGCGGTTGGTCGTGGCGACACAGCGCTCGCCCTTGGCCAAAATGCCCATATGGCCGCCCAGGCAGGGTCCGCAGGTCGGGGCACTGACAACGGCGCCGGCATCGACGAAGATCTCGAACAAGCCTTCCTTCATCGCTTGCTTCCAGACGCGCTGGGAGCCCGGCAGGATGATCAGGCGAAGGCCCTTCTTGACGGTACGGCCCTTCAGGTAGTCTGCAGCCAATCTCATGTCTTCAAGACGGCCGTTCGTGCAGGATCCGATGACAACCTGGTCGATCTCGACAGGGTCGAATTCGCCCATGACACGGGTGTTGTCTGGCAGGTGCGGGAATGAAACGGTCAGCGGCACTTCGGCCAGATCGACTTCAATGACCCGCTCGTACTCGGCATCCTCATCCGCTTCAAAGACCTTGTACTGGCCTTTCTCATAGCGCTCGGGCGCAAAGGTCTTGATGTATTCGATGGTCTTCTCGTCAACCGGGAAAATACCGTTTTTACCGCCGGCTTCGATCGCCATGTTGCAGATGGTCAAACGTTCCGCCATGCTCAGCGTGGCCACGCCGGGTCCCGCGAATTCCATGGACTCGTAAAGCGCGCCATCCACGCTGATCATGCCGATCAGGTGCAGGATCAGATCCTTGCCGGTGACAGGCGCCTTCAGTTCGCCCTTGAGTACAAACTTGATCGCGGCGGGGACCCGAAACCAGGTCTGGCCGGTAACCATGGCGCAGGCCAGGTCGGTGCTGCCGACGCCGGTCGCGAACGCGCCCAGCGCGCCGTACGTGCAGGTATGCGAGTCGGCTCCAATGATCGCGTCTCCCGGCGCGACCAGGCCGTTTTCCGGCAGTATGACGTGTTCCACGCCCATGCCGGCTTCACCCTGCTCGTAATAGTGTTCAATGTCGAACTTTTTGGCAAATTGCCGGATCTTGAGGCAATGCTCGGCCGACTTGATGTCCTTGTTTGGCGTAAAGTGATCCGGAACAAGGGCGACTTTCTCTTTGTTGAAGACCTCACTTGCGCCCGTCTTGGCGAACACGTCGATCGCCGGGGGTGTTGTGATGTCATTGCCCAGGACGAGATCGAGCTTTGCCTCAATCAACTGTCCGACCTGAACTTCAGGCAACCCGGCATGGGCAGCCAGGATTTTTTGGGTCATTGTCATAGCCATTGGTTAATCCTCCCAACCTAATTTGCTTCTCATGAGCTTATATTCCAGCGAATCCACCAGGCAAGCCAGGAAGCTTCTAAGGATGTCAGTTGACACCCTATGGTGTTCCAGGTTATCTTGCCGTCGGTCGATTCGATCAGGGTACGAACTTTTGACGACATGGCGCCAGCGTGCAGGACGCGGACCTTGAAGGCGACCAGCCGAACAGGGGTCAGTCCAGAAAAAAGACGGTCATCGCCTTCTTCAGAGCGTGCTTTCAGCCTTCTCCTTTGAGACCGGATAGTTCTTCCTACTCTAGCATACTCTTGGCACGTTGTATCGGCAATCCCGATAGGCTTCAGTTTTCTTCACGCTTTGTGATAGGATTCAGTTTGGCAGGTACCGATGAAAACAGATCGTCGGTTATGGTATACTTTGCTAAGAATTTTTACCCACCTTCCGTCTTGGAGGATGAACACTTGAGTCTATTAACCCTTCAGCAAGTCAGCAAGTCCTATTTCGGCAAGACCGTACTCGACCGGATCTCTTTCAATCTGGACGACGGTGAGCGTCTGGCCTTGATCGGTAGCAACGGCGCCGGCAAAACAACCCTGCTGCGCCTGATCGCCGGCCTGGAAAAGCCGGACACCGGTTCGATCACACTCGCCGCCACAACGATCCTGGGCTACCTTGCCCAGCATTTTGAAGACAGTCAAGGCGCTGGCGATACCGCGCTGGTCAGCCGGGAAATCCAGCAAATCGAAGACAAGCTCCGAGATCTGGAGCTCCAGATGGCAGCGGGCGGCCAGAAAGTCATGCTGGAATACAGCCGGCTGACCGCCAAATTCGAAGCAGCCGGCGGTTATGCTTTTTCGCACCGGATCAAGGAGACCCTGGCTGGTCTCGGTCTGGCCGGAGACATCCTGGAGCGTCCGCTGGAGCAACTGTCCGGTGGTGAACGCATGCGGGTCGCTCTGGCCAGGCTGCTGCTCAAATCACCGAATCTGCTCCTACTGGACGAACCGACCAATCATTTGGATATGGCGGCAATGGAGTGGCTGGAAGACTATCTGACCCGCTTCAAGGGTGCGGTCCTCCTAATTTCCCATGACCGAGCCTTTATTGACAGAACCGCGACCAGCGTTGCTGAACTGTCCGGCGGATCGATTGTCATCCGACCCGGCAACTACACGCAGTTCAAGGCAATCGAAGCTGCAAAGTCACTGACCCAAGAGCGGGAGGCTGCCAAACTCTCACGCGAGCTTGAACGGCAGAAGCAGGTCACCCAGACTATGCTGTCTCACCGTAAAATGTCGTCCTACCATGCCCGGGAGAAAGTCGTCGAAAAACTGTCCGGGAAACTCAGTGACATCCAGGCTCGAGCTAAAAAGCAAAACCTTAGCCTGAATTTCAATTTTCTGCCGGGACAGGCCGGGGGCGATCCGGACAAAGTCATCCTTCAAACACGTGATCTGACGGCCGGTTATGGCGAAACGCCGCTGTTCTCCAATGTCTCGATGACCATCCAAAACGGTATGAAAGTCTGTCTCTGCGGACCGAACGGGTGCGGAAAATCCACCCTGCTCGCCCTGCTGCTGGGCCGGATCGAAGCGTTTGACGGGCAGGTCCGCCTGGCGCCGAACCTCATCTACGGACATATGGGTCAGCATGTCGATTTTGAGGATGACAGCCGGACCCTGCTCAATGAAATGCTCTCCCGGGCGGATCTCGATGAAGGTCAAGCCCGCAGCCTTCTGGCTCGCTATGGGTTTCGGGATGTCGATATCCAGAAAAAGATCGGCGTTTTGTCTGGCGGTGAACGGTCACGTCTCTATCTGGCCGTCCTGCTGCTCGAGCGGCCGGACATCCTGTTTCTGGATGAACCGACAAACCATCTGGATATCTATTCCAGAGAAATCCTGGAGCAGTCTCTACAGGACTTTCCGGGTGCCATCCTGTCCGTCAGCCATGACCGCTATTTCATTGAGCGGTGCTGTGACCTGGTGCTCGGTTTTATCCGGGACAGCGTCCTGCCTTTCGACAATTATAGTGATTATCGCAAGGCAGAGGCCACGGCGCAGTCCGAGCCCGATCCGGAGCAAGCAGCCGGCACCGAGCCAAAGCAGGCGCGGCCAGATCGAAAAGGGCGTTCAAACAAGGCTCATGAACGGCGTGAGGTCGCACGGCGCAAAGAACAGCATCACGATCTTGAGCTGGCCATCCATGCGCTGGAAAGCGAAAAAGCGCAATTAGAACAGGATTTTTCAGCTGACACTTCGCCGGAGGCTTATCAGCACTATGCCGATTTGCTCAGTGAACTGGATCGGCTTTATGAAGACTATCTTGATCTCGAACAGGCTTAATTATATAATTTTCTATATGCAAAATTCAAGGAGGCTCGATCATGTCAGCAAACAGCGAACAGCTACAACAATACTTTGAACGCATTCATTTCGATGGTGTTGCGAAACCAGACATTCAAACCTTGTTTGACCTGCACCGCCAGCATACATTCGTTATCCCCTTTGAAAATCTCGCCATCTTTGAAGGTCAGGATATCCTGGTGGATCCCGATTCCCTGTTTGACAAAATCGTCCAACGCGGTCGGGGCGGCTATTGTTTTGAGATGAACGGCCTTTTGGCCTTTATCCTTCGTAGAATCGGTTTCGACGTCCGCGACCTGCTGGCCCGCGTTTTTGTCAGCGAAAATGAGGTGTTCGCCAAACTGCACCATATTCTGCTGGTTGAGGTCGAAGGCAAACGGTTCCTGTGTGATGTCGGATTCGGCGGCAATGGTCTGATCGAGCCGATTGAACTGGCGATGGACAAACCGGTGACGCAATTTGGCGAAACTTACAGACTTATGCACAGCGATGCCTTTGGCTACATCCTGCAGCACCAGCTTGACGGCGCGTTCACCAACCAGTACGCATTCACCTTGGAAGCCTGCAAACCGGTCGTGGATTATCTGGCGCCCAATTTCTTCTGCTCGAAGTTTCCCGAATCGCTGTTTACCAACCAGCTCATGTGCACCCGGCCAACACCGGACGGCCGCGTCACGATATCCGGCAAAACCCTGAAGATCCGGACAGGCGGCCGAACCGACCGCCAGGAGGTGTCGGACCCTGAATCCTTCAACCGGATGGTCCGGGATCATTTTGATCTTGAAATTGACAGCCTGACCTTCAAAAACGCAAAAGGCGAACACATTTTCCCAAGCTAGGGGATCAGCATGCGGATCGCCGAGGGCACGCACTCGACTGACACCGGCAACTTCGGACCCGGCTCCCCGTCCATGTCCAGCTGAACCGGCTCTTTGCCATGGTATTGGATCGTCAGCCGCTTGGTTTGAAAACAGGTCACTTTCGGATTGTCCAGATGCTCACCGTTCACCATCTGGATCAGCAGCGGCAGCAATTCCATGAAGCTCTGCCGGTGAATGACGACAACGTCCAGCAGGCCGTCATCCACTTCAGCCTGCGGCGCCAGCAGCCGAAATCCGGCAACACTTTTTGTGTTGGCGATCAGAAAAAGCAGAATATCCTCTTCAATCTGGATATTATCCGATTCGATCGTGACCGAAACCGGTTTGAGAAACTGGTTCGGCAGATCCATCGCGCCGCTAAGCACATAGGCCAACTTGCCCAAGACTGTTTTGCTTTCGGACGGGACCTTGTAGGCCACATCCGTCAGCATGCCGGCAGCCGCGACATTCAGAAAACACCGGTCGCCGACGCGGCCGGCATCGACATCCAGTATCTTCATTTGTCGAATCATGGCGCAAAACCCGTTGACGTCCCGCGGAATATTCATGGCGTAGGCAAAATCATTGACGGTGCCGGCCGGCCAAACTGCCAGGGGAGTCTTGTGCTGACCGTCGATCAAACCGTTGATGACCTCGTTCATGGTCCCGTCACCGCCGACAGCCAGGATCAGGTCGGCCTCCCAGGGCTTGAAATGACAGGCGAGGTCATAGGCATCGCCGGCCTTCTCGGTTCTGAATACATCCGCCTGTGAAATCACGCGCGCGGCCAGCAAATTGTCCAGAATTTTATAGGCAGTTTTCTGCAGCGCCTGTCTGCCGGATGATGGATTGATAATGACTCTTAATCGCATATGTTACCCAAACAGCTTGGCTATCGTATTTGGCCCGACATATCCGTCCGGGACACAGCCATTTCTCTGTTGGAATAATTTTACCGCATATGTTGTGCGCGTGCCAAAGATTCCATCGACAGATCCCGCGGAATAACCCAGATCATTGAGACGCTTCTGAATCAGGGCAACCTGGCTGCCGCGGTCTCCGTAATGGTAAACGGCTGTGGCTTTCGGC
The DNA here is from genome assembly GCA_963675845.1 of uncultured Saccharofermentans sp. GTDB lineage: Bacteria > Bacillota > Clostridia > Saccharofermentanales > UBA5734 > UBA8949. Next base: position 2,850,882 of record OY776634.1, read on the forward strand.
GCCTGGGCAGATGCCAGGCGGCTCTGTGTCAAGCTGTCGGCGATCCCGGTCTGGGACAGGCCGGCTCTGGCCTGGAAGGCCTTGACGGAACCAACCGTCAGGCTGTCGTAGGTGTTGTTGGCTACAGCCAGATGGTATCCGAGCGCGATTAGGCGCCTTTCCAGCGCAGCCACCCTCGTATCCGTCATGCCCTGTTTGAGATCATCTGAATCGACAGGCTGTTCCGGGACAGGCGCTTCGGTTTCCGGCGGGTCCAGCGCCGGTGCCGATGACGAGGTGCCGAACAGTCTGGCAATCGTGTTCGGACCAACATAGCCGTCAGCAACCAGACCGCTCTTGCTTTGGAACCGCTTGACCATATAGAGTGTCCGGCTGCCGAAGATGCCGTCGACCGTGCCGCAGGAAAATCCCAGATCGTTAAGCCGGCGCTGGATGCGAGCCACCGCACTGCCCCGATTGCCGTATCGGTAAATCTCGCGTGACTTCGGCGCATTGGACGAAACCAAGCGCGTCTGAGTCGTGGCATCTGCCACGCCGGTCACCTTTAGGCCGGCTCTGGACTGGAAAGCCTTGACCGACTCAACCGTCAGGCTGTCGTAACGAGTATCGGCAACCGCAAGATGATAGCCCAGCGTGATCAGGCGGTGCTCCAGCGCCTGGACTTGACTGCCGACGGATCCAAGTTTCAAGGTGCCGGATGGTGTATTGTCTTCAGGTGCCGGCGTCGGTGTTGGTGTTGGCGTTGGTGTTGGTGTTGGTGTCGGTGTAGGTGTTGGCGTCGGTTCCTCGATTGGATCCGGCGTTGGGTTGGCCGGCGGTGTCGTGTAGAACAGCTTGGCCAGTGTCTTCGGGCCGGCGTATCCATCAGCTGTAAGGCCTCTGCTCTTCTGGAAGGCTTTGACTGCGTAAAGCGTCCGGCTGCCGAAGATCCCGTCTGCCGTGCCGCAGGAAAATCCCAGGGCATTCAACCGTTTCTGGATCTGGACGACTGGTGTCCCGCGGTTGCCATAACGGTAGACAACGGTTGACGCGGGCGGGTTGCTGCCGTACAGCCGCTTTTGGGTCGCGATATCCGCGACGCCGGTCTGCGGCAGGCCAGCCCTGGCCTGGAAGGCCTTGACCGCAGCGGCAGTCAGGGTTGAATAATAGTTGTTGGCCGTATCCAGGTGGTAGCCCAGCGCGATCAAGGCGCGTTCAAGCTTGTCGACGCGGCTGCTGTTTGCTCCCTGCTGCAGGACCACCAGGGATGTCGCGGATATGGCTTCATCGGTAGCCAACGGAGCCGAATCGGCAAACAAGGCGCCCTGGGTCAGCGGACCTGCTTCACCGTCCACCGTCAGCCCGACCTGGTACTGGAACGCCATGACAGATTGCTCGACCGCTTCATCGAACTGGCCGTCATCTGAATGGGTATAATAGCCCAGCGCTTTCAGGCGTGACTGCAGACGAATCACTTCATAGCCACTGTCGCCGATGATCAGGGTGGGCTGACCGGCCAGGAGCTGTCTGCTGTATATAACGTTGAGCTCGCCGGCTGCCGCAGTGGACGAAACCGCCAGATTATTCAATTTCTGTAATGTTTTCAGCGCGTCAACGGTCCACTGGTCGAATTGGCCATCCGGCTGCTGCTTGAGCAGATTGGCTTCATAGAGTCTGGTTTCCAGCATATAGACAGACGCGCCGCTGTCACCGACAGCCAAGCTGGCGCTGTTTTGGCGCTGGGAGTCAGCATAGTCAAGATCCGACAAGATCACGGCCAACAACTCATGGTCAGCCTCGCCGCTGATGGCATCGCCGATTCGGTATTGAAAGCTGCTGACAGCAAATTCAGTCATGGGGCCAAAGATGCCGTCTGGCGCTCCCACCAGATACCCCAAACTGTAAAGCCGCTGCTGCAATCGCTCGACCAGTTCGCCGGAACTGCCGCGTCGAAGCGTCGGGTAGCTGCCCTGAACCGTCAAAGCCAGGTTGACGCTGGCCGAGCCGGATTCGGCTGTTATCACGCAGCTGCCCGCCTTGATCGCGGTGATACGTCCGCTGCCGTCAACCTGGGCAATCGACTGGTTCGAACTCGAGTAAGTTATCTCAGCGCCGCTGCCGCTGGCTACTGCCGCCGCAAACGGCTCGGCTGAGCCGCCAACCGGCAAGATCAGGGCGGTCCGGCTGCCGGACAATCCAAGCAGGGGCTCACGTACCGTGATCGAGGCAATTTCGACTGCCTGTCCGCCGTATGAGACGGACAAGGTCGCCTGGCCTGTGGACTTGGCCGTAATCAGCGAATTTTCAATGGTCAGCACCGCCTCGTCCGAACTGGATACCGTGCAGGCACCCAGCAGGTCAGCCGGAAGGCCGCAGTCTGGCCATTCAACTGATTGATTCGGTTCTAGCGAGATCTTAAGTCCCGTTGTCAGCGCTGACGGATCCGGCAGGACTGTGATGAGGCTGGTGCAGTACGCGCCGGACAGATGGCGTGCCAGAACCAATGTCCTGCCAGCGCCGACCGCGCTGACCTGGCCTGTGTCACTGACAGTCGCGACAGCCGGGTTCAGACTGATCCAGACCGGCTGGTCGCTTTCAGAAAGCGATTCACCGCTTAACTCGAGCTGGCAGGCTGACCCGTCACCCGATCCGATGATCAGCAGCTCGGATGAGCTGTTGATGTCTACGGTCGGCCAGGTGTCGGTGACCAGGTGGTAGGATTCGTCAAACAGCAGTTCACATGTGACTGTCTCGCCAGCTGCTGTCTGACCATCAGCCGTTTGCGGGCCGGTTTGGGCTAATCCCTGGTCATCCGACCAATAAGCCTTGTCCCCGGCAACCTGCAGGCCGGCTGCTGACATGAGCGTTCCGTCAACATTGAAGAGACGTACGGCACTATCGATTGAATGGGCACCGGTTAGAGCCTTGCCCGTTTCGGTATCAAAATAATAAGTCTGTTCGGTGATCTCCTGCCAGCCGACGAGTCGTGCGCCCTGCGCGTCAAACGCGAAGCGTGAGCCTTCGATCAGCTGCAGACCGGTCTGGATCTGACCGGATCTGGACAGCCAGGTGCTGTCCTGCCAGCCCGTCAGAAGCTGTCCGGCGCTGCCGAACTGGTAGACAGTGCCGTCAATTTCCTGGCTGCCTTTCAAGGCAGCGCCGTTGTCACCCAGATAGTAGATGCCCTGGGCTGTCAGCTGCCAGCCCGTCTGGAGCACGCCCCAGTCACTGAACAGATAAATTTCGCCCGCCAAGGTCTGCCATCCGGTCAGCGGTGAGTTGTTGGCATCGAAATAATACGTCGAGTTGTCAATGACCTGCCAGCCGATCAGGGTCCGGCCGTCCTCGGTAAAGCAGCGCAGATGGCCGTCAACCAGAACCAGGCCAGTTAGCTGGCGGCCATCAGCACCGAACAGGTACTGCCTGCCGTCAATGGTTTGCAGACCGCTGACCATCTCACCGTTTTTGAAGTAATAGCGATCCATGTCAAACGTGGTCCAGCCATCAGCTGAATAGCTGAACATGGATGATTTGCACCAGTTAGTCCAGCCGCGATCAGTCAGCCGGGTCTTGACAACGCCGTATTCGCAGCCTCTGGCCTCGATGACATAGCCATTGCCGATGTACACCCCGATATGGCCGTCACGCCAGACCAAAACGCCCGGAGTTTCCGGAATCGTCTCGATCGGTCCGGATTGCGCGGCCTGGTAGAACATGGTATTGGCGGATCGGTCGAAGGTTTGGCTGTAGACCGGTCCGGTGGCATCGTCTTGCCACATCAGATAAGCCTTGATCAAGCCGGAGCAGTCGGCGACACGCGTACCCACCCATTCCATAGAATGATCGTAGGCCGTTCGGCCGTCACTCATGATCTCTGCGAAAACATCATCATAATGGGCGGCCTTGCCATCCACCAGCGTCTTCGTCGCGACCTGACCGTACGTGCCGTAGATGTAGCCCCAACCTTCCCGCCAGGCCTTGAGCGCAAACGCCGCCATGCCAATTCCAGTGGGATTTGTCGTTGCAGTTACACCGTGTGGCAGCGCCTGCAGAAAGAAGGCGCTGATCATCAGACAAACGAATAGGACTCGTACATGTTTCTTCATTTTGACTACTCCATTGAAGATGCTTCATGAAACTGACGATTATCAACAAACTCCATTATAGCATGACAAATCATGACATTGCTAGGCTAATCTTACGACTGTATTTCAATTGTCTCACGATTGTTCGATCAGCGCCTGGGCGCAGCGCACCCCGTCTACAGCGGAAGAGGTGATGCCGCCGGCATAGCCTGATCCCTCGCCGCATGGGAACAGGCCATGGATTGCGGTCTGGAGAGCTTGATCCCGAACCAGTCTGATCGGTGAAGAACTTCTGGTCTCAGGCGCGGTTAAAACCGAATTGGAATCTGAAAAGCCAGGCATTTTCCGTTCCAGGAGCGGCAGCGCCTCACGCAGCGAATCAGTGACCAAAGCCGGCAGGACGGTAGACAGATCGCAGGTTTTCACCCCAGGTAAATAGGATGGCTGGACCGCTGGTTCGGCGGTACCTGGCACAGATGCGGCCAGATCCAGGAAATCGCCGACAAGCTGAGCCGGTGCGCAGTAGTCTGATCCGGCCTGATCGAATGCCGCCTGCTCAATTTCTTGCTGCCAGAACATGCCGCCCAAAGGACTCTGGTCCGGGAAATCAGTCGGATCAACATTGACCAGCAGCGCGCTGTTCGCGTTGGTCTTGTCCCTGGCATAAAGGCTCATGCCGTTGGTCACGACACCACCGGTTTCGGATGACGCGGCAACGACCTGCCCGCCGGGACACATGCAGAAGGTGTAGACGGATCGGCCGGATGGCAGATGACAGGCCAGTTTATACTCGGCCGGTACAAGCCTTGGGTGCCCTGCAGCGGGGCCGTACTGAATCCGGTCGATCATCAACTGGTGATGTTCGATGCGAACACCCATCGAAAAAGGTTTGGGTGTGATGGCGATCGGCAGGCGGCTGAGCCATTCAAACGTTGGTCGGGCACTGTGCCCGATCGCCAGAATCAATTGGCTGGCCGCAAATTCATCAGTTTTCACACACTCGCCGTCTTGCCAAGTTTCGATCTGGATGCCGGTCAAACGACCGCTGGACTGCTCGATCCCGGTCAGTTTTGTGTTGAATCGGACATCACCGCCCAGGCTGATGATCTTTTGTCGGATCTGGCGGACGACATCCCGCAGACGGTCGGTTCCGACATGCGGTCTGGGCAAGATCAGGATGTCTTGCGGCGCGCCAGCCAGAACCATTTCCTCCAACACCGCCCGGCACCGGCTGTCCTTGATGCCCGATGTCAGCTTGCCGTCGGAAAAAGTACCCGCGCCGCCTTCACCAAACTGGACGTTGGACAGGGGGTTCAGAATCCCCTCAGACCAGAAGGCCTCAACATCCAGCTGTCGCTTGTCGACCGGACGGCCCTGCTCGATCAGAAGCGGATTCAATCCGTTCATGGCCAGCGTCAGCGCAGCAAACAAGCCGGCTGGTCCCGCACCGACAACAACCGGGCGGTGTTGTCCAGGCCTTACCTGTTTGCGGTCAATGACCAAGCCGGCCAAGCCAGTCAGACGCGGCCTGGACGACCCCAGTTTGACAGAGTAGACCAGCCGGATATCCGATTTGCGCCGTGCATCGATGGACTGTCGGGTCAGATGAAACCCTTGCTCGATTATCGATTCGGCCGACTGCCTGCTTCTGCGGGCGATTGTCTCGACCAGATCACGCTCGCTATGATCCAGCGGCAGTCGAATATCCCTCACGATGCTGCCCGGCTTCATGATCTGCCTGCCTGTCCAAGACAAAACGCCATGGCCTGACTACCGGCGATACGGCCGGATGACCAGGCCCATTGCAGGTTGTATCCGCCGCAGTCACCATCGACATCCAGAATTTCGCCGGCCGCGAACAAGCCGGGCTGAAGGTTGGATTGCAGTGTTGGAGCATCAAAGTCATGCGTTTCCAATCCGCCGGCCGTGACCTGGGCTTGAGCCCAGGAACGAGTGCCGACCACGGGAATACCAAGATGCTTGATCAGATGCGAGAGCGCGGTCAGATGTTCATGCTCAAGGTATTGAATCGGTGCGGCCAGCGTCAAGGCATCACCAAGACAGTGTTTGATCAGGACCTGTCCGAGTTTTTTATGGACAAGCCCGGTCAGAAAATGCTCCAGGGACAAATCCGGTTGCTGGATCTGCCGGAAATAGAACCAGGCTACCAGATCCTCTTCTGACAGGTTTGGCACCAGGTCAAGTTCGATCTCGATCGTGCTGCCGGGCTGGCTCAGCTGTTCAGAAACGGTTCTGGACAGATCCAGCAGGGGCGGGCCGGACAGGCCGTACTCCGCGAACAGGATCTCGCCGTCACTTTGCGCCAGGCACTGATCTTTGTTCATGACGCGCGCGGTGCCTTCGACCTTGATGCCGGCCAGCTTGCGAACGAGTTTGGTCTCCGTACGAATCTGAACCAGTGCCGGGAACAGCGGCGTTGTCTGATGACCAAAAACCTTGGCCAACCGGTACCCGCTGCCGTCACAGCCCAGACCGGAGCCGGCCATGCCGCCGGTTGCCAGAACAACCGAACAGGCGCGATAGGTCCTGCCGTCTTCGGTTTGAATAGTAAATCGTTCGTGGGAAGACGGCAACGGCGTGATGCTTGTGACTGGAGACCCGGTTAGGGTTTCAACACCCAGACGGTCGGCCAGCTGGCGCAGAATGTCCAGTACGGCGGATGCCTGCAGACTGTACGGGTATAGCCTGCCGTTCTCGGCCTGACGAATCATCAGGCCGGATTGGCGAAAAAAATCACGGGTGGCATCCAGTGCGAACTGTTCCAGGACCGGCAGCGTGAACGTCCTGTCCCGTCCATGATAATGGTCAGGCGTCAATTGGGTGTTGCCGAGATTGCAGCGCCCGTTCCCTGTAGCGAGGATCTTCTTCCCAACCCGGTCGGACTTTTCGATCAACAGAACCCGGCACGCTCGGCCGCCTGCATCGACCTGCCGCTCGGCAGATTCGGCGGCAGTAATCGCGGCCATCAGGCCGGCTGCGCCGCCGCCGATGACCGCGACGCAACAATCATGCTCAGCGTTCATGTTAGGCATTGGCCTGTCTGGCGAGCAGATCCAGGCACCTGGCATACTTGCTGCTCGTTTCGGGTTCAAGATTGAAGCGCTTCATCAGCTCTTCGCCAAGCGACATGATGTTGCGGACATCGCCGCTTTTGAGTTCAAGTTCGATCTCACAAAGGTCTTCGGTCAGGCGGCCGGCTTTCAACTCGCCGATATCCACCGCCATTTCGATCAGTGTTTCGCCAAAGCCGATATCACAGGCAATCCTGCTGTAGCGGGCCTGGCAAATTTCCATCAGCGGGTCACCGCCGACTGCGGCTACCAAGCGGTGTAACCGGTCATCCGGATCACCGTTGCTGATCGCGTGCTGCTCGAAAAACAGCAGGTCAAGATTGCCGTTGTTGTAGATATCGCTGTCTGATTTGACTGTCAGCTCCCATTCCTGCCGCTGATGAAGGCCTTGCGAGGACTCGGTGCCGTGTTTGACGGCCGCCACCCGGTTTTCGTCTTCATCTCGAATACGGAAGGAAGATCCCATCCGGGTCAATGTCTTGTCAGCCGTGTCATAATAGCGGCTGAGCATTTCGATTTTTACGCAGGAATCCGGCAGAATGAACTGCTCAATCCACTCGCTGTCCAGGAATCGCTCAACTTCACTGGGATCACAAAATCGCATCTTGAGTTCAGTTTCCATTTCAGAGCCCCCTGTTGATCATGTTCGATAATGCCGAAAGGTGGTCGGAAAATCTTGTCAGTGCCGACTGGATCGGTTCTCCGGATCTCAGGTCAACGCCTGCACGCGCGAGAATTTCCAACGGATAATCGGAGTTTCCCGCCGCCAGGAAGTCCAGGTACTGTTCGACGGCCTTTGGATCTGCAGCCAGCAGGCGTCCGGACAGTGCGACGGCAGCCGAAAATCCGGTTGCGTACTTGAAAACATAGTAGGCATTATAGAAATGCGGGATTCTAGCCCACTCCCACTTCATGTAGTCGTCCACGGCCACTGAACGGCCGTAATAGTCGTCCAGAAGACGTCCGTACAGATCGCACAGCCAATCGGCCGTCAGCGATTCGCCGTCTTCAGCGGCTTGATGCGCCCGCCATTCGAATTCAGCGAAAAGGGTCTGGCGGAAGACGGTCAGCCTGAACTCCTCCAGGAAATGGTTGATCAGGTAGGCTTTTTCCTGCCGGCCAGCCTCGGTACGCTCATCACATTGGTCCAGCAGATAGTTCATCAAGAGATTCTCATTAACCGTTGAGGCGATCTCTGCAAGAAAAATCGGATAATGCGACTGTGGAAACGGCCGCTTGTTGGAATAGAAGGTGTGCATGCTGTGTCCGACCTCGTGGGCCAGCGTGAATAGATCGGACAGGGTGCCGTTGAAGTTCAGCAAGACATACGGGTGTGATCGATAGGAGCCCCAGGAATAAGCGCCACTGGTTTTGCCCGGTGTTTCAAAGACGTCGATCCAACGGTCCGTCAGGTGGTCTTCAAGATCCACAAGATACTGCTCGCCCAATGGCGCCAGCGCCGATCTCAGAATATCGCATGCCTGGTCAAACGTGTATTGCCGGGTCGGCTGGTTCAGCATGGGCACATAGGTGTCATAGAAATGCAATGCGTCAACAGCCATGCTTTTGGATCGAAGGATCATGTAGCGGTCAAGTTCAGGAATGAAATCCCTGACGGTGCTGATCAGGCTGCTGTATATATTTTCCGTAAGATTGTCGGAAAAAAGCGCAGCGTCCAGAGATGTCTCATAATGCCTGGCCTTGGCCATCAGCATGTCAGCCTTGATCCGGGTCGCGTAGAGGACGGCTATCGTTCGGCCAACACGGCCAAAGGATTGGTGGACCTGCTCAAAAGCCCTGGACCTGACGCTGCGGTCGGCATTTTCACGCAGCCTGGCAAAACTGCCGTGGGTCAAATCGATCGTCTGACCCCGGTCATCCGTAATTCTGCCAAAATCAAGATCAACATTGTCGAGCATAGTAAAGACATCGCCGAGGCCTTCTGCAACCGGTCCGAACCTGGACAGCAGCGCCTCTTCGCGTTCCGGCAGGATATGCTGACGGCTGCGAAGCGTGTCCATCAGGGTATGTCTGAACGGCTCCAGCGCCTCGTTTTGTTGAAGAAACATTTCGATTCTCTCGGGTGGAATGCCAGCGATTTCAGGTGCCATGAAGGCCGTCGACGAAATCGACTGATAATACAAGCCAATGGCTTTGTCTGCCATGGACTGGTAGCGGGATCGCGTGTTGTCCTCATCTCTGCGCATTCTGGCATAGGCGATGAGTTCCATCAGTTCCAGATCAATCTGGGACGACAGTTCCAAAGCGCTGCGAAGGCTGTCGGCACTTTCATCCAAACGGCCCTTGTATCGATTCAGCTGTTCAATCAGCGGTGAAATGCTGCCGCAGGTCCGGTGCCACGCTTCATCGGTGGCGAAAATGTCCTCCAGCCGCCATTTATACTGTTCCTCGATTTCCGAACGCAAAATCTGATGACTTCGACTGTCCGATTCCATGTTTCTCCCCACTTCCCCTCATTCCTTTACGCCGAAACGCCTGACGCCGGCACGTGTGACGACCGTCAGGTTATTGTCACTGGCGAAAGCCATCCGGATGATCTCTGCATCAGCCATCTGGTCAGCCAGCACCCGGCTATTTTGCAGATCATAGATTTTCAGAGCCGAACCGCTTGCAACAGCCGCTAAGTCCTGGCTAACGGTCATGCCGGTCATTGTTTCCCCGATGATTTCGCTAAACGCGATCTTGCCTGTATCACCCAGCACGAAAAGCTGGTAGATGCCCATCTCACTGCCGGCGGCTGCGACAACCAGACCTTGGCTGGATGAAGAAACAAAAGTGATCTCGATAAAGTCCTGCTGCCAGACGGTCTCGTCTGATTCATAGGATATTGCGACGAGTTCATTCGGCCCGCACAGGACCGGGTTGGCATTGATATCATAGCGGATAACCGGGTAGATTGAAGTCAGATCAGGTATGCGCTGTGAGATCAGCTGGCCTTCCAGGCTGTATCGCTTGATCAGCGGCCTGGCCTCGGATGCCGCGGTATTCACCAGGGATACGTCAAAACAATCTTCATCGACCGGGAATGAAACCGAGAGCACATAGCCGGATTCGGCGAATATGCAGTCGAACAATTTTTCGCCGCGCGTCAAGTCGAAAATCGAGACAACGCCAGTGCTGTCATTCTCATCTGATATGATCGCCAGATAACCATGCCGGCTGATGCTGGCGCCCGCGATCCGGCCGTCGACCCGGCCGGCGAACAAAACTTTGTCGCCATCAATGACCGTAAAATCATGGTTGTCACGGTCGGCCGCCAGAAAATAGCCATTGGCCACGACGGCTAACGGCGCGGCATAATCAAGGTTTGTTGAAAAGACTTCTGAGCCTGACATGTCGAGTTTGGCCAGCCGGTTGGTCGTCATTTTGACGATGCCGTCGGCAAAGGGGTAAAGCTGGGAAGCTTCACTTGCCGAGCAGTCAAATCCATCCGTCAGACGGATGGACGACTGGGTCGTGGATTGAGTCGTTCCGATCAAGACCTGGTCTTCCGGCAGGCTGAAGACCAGCACAATCGAGGCGGCAATCAGGAGCAGAGCCAGCACGATCAGTATGATCAGGCTGGCTCTGCTTTGTCTGCCTTTTTTTCTGTTTCGCTTATGAGCCATTTCAGTCTAGCTGGTAACCTTCCTGGGTGTTGAAGACGCCGTCGACAGCATGCTCCATGGCGTACAACAATTTCCTGTAGGCGACGAGAACACCTTCCTGATCAGTCTTGTTCGAAGTAAAGGCCTCCTCAGCATTCAGGTAATAGCCGGTATACTCTGAGTCAATAAAGACATAATAAGTATAATCGTCACGCTCGACGAATTCAATAACCTCCGTGTAAGCCGGCACATCGTTTTCCGTGTCGGCCGCCATATTGAAGACCAGTCTGCCGGCCGGTTCATACACTGGCTGGGCCAGGGCGTCGATGCCTGCGATCTTCAGTCCGATCACCCGCATGTAGAATCGGGTGTAGAGATTTTTGTTGTTCTCGCTGAAAATCTTGGCATCTTTGCCGTCCAGCATGAAGATGGCGGATTCGTCGGCATTGTCCTGGCCCTTGTCCAGCGCGACGGTTGATTCAAACGCGGTGTCGCCCATCTCGAAGCTGAACGAATCGACCAGCCAGATGCTTTTGAGATTGAACAGCGTATCGATCATTTCCAGCAGCGGCATATCCAGTTTGGTAAAAGCAGAAGTCTTGACTGTGTAGACGGCATCCATCTCGCTGCTGATCGCATAGTAGCTGCCATCTCCAGTCTCAGCGCCGATCTTCACGGTGACTGAGCGGTCAGCAGTGACCAGTTCGACCGTGTAGGCCGGATTGTCCAAACCGTATGCCGAGATATCCTGCGGATTGAGCTCAACAAAGCTATTGACGCCCATTTTCATGATTTCCTGAACCAGTACGGTCAGATCGGTGGAATTGGCGTTGATCTCAATCGGCTTATGCAGATCAAAGGCGTAGAAGGCCGTTGTGCCGGAACCGTCAGACTGCTCGGAATAAACGCAGTCTGCCGAGATGAACAGGTCATCCCGCGCTCGGGCAAATGTCATGCCGGTCAGCGCTTCGTCTTCAATGCCGATGATGTTGTCACTGTCCAGCAGATCTATAATAGACTGCTGGAAGTTTGCGATCGTTGAACTGGCGACTGAGTAAATGACACCGGTGTTGTCCAGCATGGCATATTTGAAATAGCCCGACGGCAGCTCCTTGCCCAAAGCGATCTGATGCGATTCACCATTCTCCAGGCGGATGGTTACGGTTGTGTCTGGGTTAGCAAGTCCAAACAGGCTCAGGTCAGTTTCGTCGGTCTCGATTTCCTTGCCGCCGTATAGCGTCAGGCAGGATATCACCAGGTTGTTGAGCGCAGATGAAGACAGCAATTCACTGTCCATGCCTTCGACGGTCCATTCGATTGACTTTTGGCCGTCGTCATCCCGGACTTCGACCGGCAGCAGGGTGTAGCTGCCGGTCGGATTGACAAGATCAATACCGGCGACATCTTCCTTGTCGGCCTGGAAAACCAACGGCAGATCATTGGTTGTGATGGTCGTTTCCTCGGGTGTATTTTCAGGAATCAGGGAACTGACAAGCCAGACCGCCAGCAGTGCGACCAGCACAGCGGACAGGATGATTGTCGTTCTCCATTGCTTCTTGATCATGTTTGCCTCCGTCTCGTATTACAGGTGCTTGCGTTTGCGGTATACGAACAATGCAGCCAGCAGGATGATGACCGGCAGGATGATGAGCGAGAAGATGGCCGCAAAATTGTATCCGCCCTGGGTGCCGGACGTCAGCGCGAGAGACACCGGTTCCTTGGCATCAATCCTCAGGTCGGAATCCGCGTCGATATTGGTTAGCCATTGCACACCGTAGTAGAACAGGCCGAAGTTATAGATGTTGTTGCCGTATTGGCCGAGCAGATTATCACTGATCAGATCAGAACTGCCGAGCAGCATGACCTTGGCCGTTTCGGTGACGGTCTGGCCGTCCCACCAGCCTTCGTTTTCAGAAAGGACCGCGACAGTCTGTGTGCCGGCCTGCGAGGAGCTGTTGACATCGCCGCCTTGCTCGGCAACACCTTCATTGGATGTCGTCAGAATGGCTTCCGTTACAATATATGTTTTTTCGTTGCTGAGGATGTTGAATCCGCGCACATTGGACATCAGGGTCCAGCCGTCAACCGCCTGCTGGGTGATCGTGCTGGTCGGCGCGATGGCCCGAATGCTGTAGGGATCGTTGTTGTAGCGATAGTCGACGTTTCCTTCACGGATTTTATCCTGGCTGATTTCCAGGTTGAAGTCGAGCAGCAGCTCGTTCAACACCGGGAAGTCGGTGTTGCTGAATCCGGCGATCACCAGCAGGCTGCCGCCAGCCTCCAGATAATTGCTGATCAGGCTTTTCTCACCCTGGGTAATGTCCTTGGTCGGTTCCGCCATGACCAGGGCAGCGCAATCTTCAGGGATTTCACTGAGATTGAGCAGTTCCAGCTCGGCCACGTTGAAATTGTTATTCTGCATGGCGGATACTGCCATGCTGTAGTTGGATTCAAAGCTCAATTCATCATGGCCGGTTGTGAAATACAAGACAGGCGTGTTTTCGGATATGACGTACTTGATGGCGCCTGTAAAGCTCTCTTCAGCTGTGATGCCAGCCAGATACGACTGATAGGTTGTCTGATCGTACTGGTAATCGAAAATATCCGTTTGCTCGACCACTTTGACCTTCTGGGTTGCCGGGCAGTAAACGGCGAACATATTGTCCGACAGTTCATAGTATCCATCCGGGTCCAACTCGGCAATCAGGGTCGGGTTGGTATCCGGGTCGACATAGCGGACGGTCAGTTTGCCGGCGCTTTTGCCCTGGTATTCAGACAGCAGCAGCTGGATGTCGGTATAGGTTTGGTCGGTATCCTTGTCAAACAGGCCGATGATCTCGACATCGGTCTCAAGGCCCTTGAGGATTTCTTCACTGATTTCGCCGACCGAGTATTTCTCGTTGGCCGACCAGTCCCATCTCAGCTTGTCACCCAGCAGACTGTCAAACAGGATGTTGACCACAAGGGCCGCAACGATGAAGACGATGGTCGAGATGACCGAGATTTTTTGCAGGCTCTTGTTGCGCTTGTCGACCTGCTTGCCGCCGGTTGCTGGTTTTTTGAATGCGGCAGGCTTTGGGGGCTTGTTGTCTGTCTTGTCATCAGACTTTTTATTGTTGAACATGCTCATGATATCACCTCTGGCTCCAGCGCCGTTTTTCAATAATGCGGGTGGTCAGGAATAGGAAGACCGCAATCAGGCTGACAAAGAAAATAATCGGGGACAATTCGAATATGCCGTTGATGTAGTTGTCCAGCCTTGTATTGGGGTTGATCCAGTTCAGTCCAGCCGTGATTGCTGAGCCGACACCGTCGATCTGGGTGTCTGAGAACCAGTTGAACACGTCAATTTTACTGAGCAGGCTGGCGATGCCATCGCCGACGATGTTGCTGATCGCATCCATCAGGGTCAGCGCGAACAGGATGATCAGTGAAATGACCGCGGCGATGATCTGGTTCTCGGTCAGGGCAGATGCGAAGACGCCGATGGCGATGAAGGAAGCGCCTAAGAAGATGAAGGCGATGTAGGCCCCCAGCGTATCGATACCGATATGGCCGCCGAAGCCCAGCAGCAGGAGCATGTGGATCAGCGTGCCGGCAGTCATGCTCAGGAACATGGCCAGTGAGGCGGCATATTTGCTGATCACGATCTCGAAGGTACTGGCCGGCGAGGTGTAGAGCAGAACCTCCGTGCCGTTCTTGCGCTCTTCGGAAAACACACGCATGGTCAATATTGGAATGACTATGAACAGGAACGATTGCAGAAAGCCGATCTCGTAGACCATGCTGCCGAATGACTGCATAACCGAGAAGGCAAAATAAAGGCCGCCGATGGCCATGTAAATGGCAAACAGAACATATCCGATCGGTGAACGGAAATATGCGGCCAGTTCGCGTTTGAAAATTGCCAAAATGCGATTCATACGATTAACCCTTCTTTCTTCTGGACTGGCTGGTGCCGGTAACCTGCAGGAAGATATCCTCCAGCGTAGGATCCATGGATTTCATCTCGATGATCGGCCAGCTGTTCCTGGCCATCTCGAAGAAGATCTGGCGGCGGACATCCTCGTCCGGATCATTCTCGATTTCATAGATATTGATATCGCTTTCTTTCTCCTGGAATATGTCTGCCCGGGTGATGCCCGGAACCATTCGAAGCTTCTGCAGAACGTCCCGGGACGGCCCTTCAACGGCAAGCTGTACTTTTGAAGACTTGGTGATATTGCGTGACAGGGTCTCTGGTGTATCAACAGCAACGATTTCACCCTTGTTGATGATAACCACACGCTCGCAGACCGCCTGGACTTCGGACAGGATGTGTGAGCTGAGGATTACCGTATGATTCTTACCCAGTTCCTTGATTAGGTTGCGAATCTCGATGATCTGCTTGGGGTCCAGGCCGACCGTCGGTTCGTCAAGAACCAGGACTTCTGGCTGGCCGATCAGGGCCTGGGCGATGCCGACGCGCTGACGATAACCCTTGGACAGATTCTTGATCAGCCGGTTGGCGACATCGGTGATCTTGACCAGTTTCATGATTTCCGCCAGCTGCTTGATCTGATCGTCCTTGGCCACGCTCTTGAGATCAGCGACAAACCTGAGGAACTCGATTACCGTCATGTCCAGGTAGAGCGGCGGGTGCTCGGGCAGGTAGCCGATGGACTCCTTGGCCTTCTGCGGCTCGTCCAGAATGTCGAATCCATTGATCGATACCGATCCGGATGTTGCCGATAAAAACCCGGTGAGAATATTCATCGTCGTTGTCTTGCCGGCGCCATTGGGTCCTAAAAACCCAAGGATCTCACCTTTTTCCACGGTGAAGGTCACATCGCTGACGGCCAGGATGTCGCCATAGTACTTGACCAGATTGCGAATTTCAATCATCCTATTTCCTCCTTGCCTGATCCATAACTTGTGTCAGGACTTGTTTTCACAGTTTCTGATTATAGCAAAAAAAATGGCAGGACATGCCAGATTTCACAATTGTTCAGATTTGAAAGCGGTCAGCCTTATTGAATTTCGACAAGCGCGTGGAAAACAGGTTTGTTGGTATCTCCACGTCTGGCATCAATGAGCAAAACCTGTCCCTGCCGCTCGTCGGCCCACCGGCCGTAGAGCCGGATCTCATCTGACACCAGCAGTTCCGAAACATACACGATGTCGAAGCACTTGACTGCGATCGGCCCGAATTCCTTCGGCATGCTGAGACTGGCAACGGCGTCCATGCACCAGGCGGCGTACCGGGTGTTGTTGACATGTCCAACGCGGTCAATGTCGCAATACCCGGCACGACAGACCAGCAGCGGGCTGTCAAGGTATTCGTCCGGCAACGGTTCGGGAGATTTCGCGGGCATCTGAAAAATGCTTTGGCTGCCCGCTTTTTGGATATGGCTCGCAAATTGCCGGTCCGGTCTGAACAATCGCTTGGACTGTTGGTCGGCCAGCAGCCAGCCGGTAACCGCCGCGCCCAGCGAATTGCCGTCTGAATCCAAGAATACGAAATCACGGTCCCAGACCAGCCGCTTGAAACCGCGCGACCAGGTCTTGACCGTCAGCGTGTCTCCCCAGCCCGGCAGCCGGTCGAGGCGGACCGTGCTTCTTCTCAGCAGCCAGCACAGGTTGTGCCGATCCAGCATTGCCGGGCCGATGCCGCAAGCTGCGGCATCAAGCGAAGCCGCTTCCTGCATCATGGACAGCAGGGCATGCAGAAACAGGTGATCCGCCACATCGGTTTCGGTGCCGCGGATCCCAAAGCGGTATTCTGCGGCATCCGGTGGGATTTGATATGGGCTGGACAAGCGTTTAGATCCGTCCATTCAATTCCGCCTCCAGGGCCTGACGTTCAGCTTCACGCAGCGTCTTACGGCCGATCAGGATGGTTGCAAAGCCTATGGCGAACAGCAGCATCAGGCTCAAAATGCCATAAGATGAATGACCGGTCAGATGCGCGGTCAAAGCATAGAGCGCCGGACCGATGACGGCAGCAAACTTGCCGAATATGTCGAAAAACCCGAAAAACTCGTTAGATCGTTTAGGTGGTATCAGCTTGCCGAAGAAGGAACGCGACAGGGCCTGAATGCCGCCCTGGCAGGTTCCGACCAGCACAGCCATCGCCCAGAACAGCATGGAAGATCTGGCCAGGGCTGCGCCGAAATCAGCATAAAGCGAATCCGATGCCAGATAGGACCGGACCGGGACGCTGATTTCCTCGAATAGCCCCCCCAAAGCTGCCTGCTGGTCAGGATCGGAAACTGACGCGACCGCCGCTGCACGGGTCTCATCCAGCAAACCGATCACAACTTGTGTTCGTTCGTCGCCCGCCAGGCTGGCACGGGCATCATCCAGAAAATCTGCGATTGCCCCGTCCAGCACAACCTGGCTGTTCGGATCCAGATTTTGCGGCTCGATTGCTTCGACGGCCTGCAGCGTCCGGGCTTCAAACCCTTCAGCATAGGCGGCCTCGGCCGGTTCCAGTGAAAAACCCATGTAGAATCCAACTGCGCAAATGACGAAATAGACGACGATCGCGCTGGAAATCATCCGGATCGATCCCAGTTTGGCCGACAGCTTGCTGAACAAAATCGAAAACGGCACGGCGACCAGCTGCGTGACCAGCAGCGCAAGAATCATACCGGTGCTGCCCAGGCCCAGGGACGATCCGTAGACTGTGGCCATGTGAATGACGGTGTTGACGCCGTCGATGTAGAAAAAGTACGCGAGCATGAAAACGAAGATCGCCCGATTGCCGATGATGTCCCGCAGCGTCCGCTTTAAATTGTGGAGCGATTTTTTAACCAGGTCGCCAGCCGGCCGATCGACGTAGTGTGTCTGCCGGACATTGAGCAGCATCGGGATGCTGAACAGCGCCCACCAGACGACGGCCAGCAGGCAGGACAGTTTGACGGCCAGCGTCGCGTCTACGCCGATCGAGCCGCCGAACATGATCAGGGCGATTGAAATCAGAAACGGGATCGTACTGCCGCCCAGATAGCCCATGGCGTAGCCCCAGGCCGAAACCTTGTCCATGCGGTCAGGTGTTGTGACATCGGTCAGAAAGGCGTCATAGAACAGCAGCGACCCGGCAAATCCCACGTAGGAGATGCCGTATCCAACCAGCATCATCTGCCAGTTGTCTGTCAGCGCCATCAGGGTCGTGAACACGAGTCCGATGGCGGTGAATGCGATCAGCAGCCGCTTCTTCATGCCCTTAAAATCGCCAATGGCGCCCAGGAAGGGCGCCAATACAGCCATGGTCAGGGTCGCGGCGGACGTGGCGTATCCCCAAAAGACATCGCCCATAATGCCGGCCGACTGGGCCACTTCGCTGAAATAAATCGGGAAGACCGCCGCCATGATAATGGTTGCGTACACCGAATTTGCCCAGTCATAGGTTATCCAGCTTTTTTCAGTTTGGGAGAATCGACGACTTGTGCTGTCTACTGCCATGATCAGATCCTTCCTCGACTGCGTTTAGTCAACGTGCGGCGTATATTTGATTTTGCTGGGATTGAACCTTTTCATGCTTTTCAGCATGCGCTGGTCGGGCGCGAAGACGACTTTGAGCTTTTGGCCTTTGTAGTCACTCAAAATAAACCAGTTGCCTTGACTGTCGAGGGTTTGAGAACAATCCAGCAGCTTACGACCGGTCTGCCGTTCTGCGGCCTTCCACTCATCGCTGCCGACCTTGTCCATCAGTTCAATATCTTTGGCCTTGCAGCTGAAGATGCGCTTGCGCTTTCTGCGCGCAATGATTTGATCAATATCCAGGTCACCATTGGTGACAATATACTCAAATTCGATGTTGGTGCTGGTGATCAGCATATACAAGGCATAACCGATGCCAACCAGAATCAGCGGCAGCAGGAACCCGATAAAAGTGCCGAAAAGGGAAACAATATACAGCAGGATGAGGCCCAGAACAATCAGACCGACGATTTTCAGGTAATCCTTGGCTGTTTTCTTCCGTGCGACAATCTTCTCCATGAAGACGTCTTCCTGTCGATTATAATACTCGCTCATTGCATGTCCTCCTTGCGGCGTTTGCCTTCCATTCTATTCTACAGAATAATGTCGGGATTTCAACTGTTGTTCCTGTCAGGTATGCCGATTAGAAAGCCAGGGCTCTCCGAAACCGGAAAGCCCTGGCCGAAAAAACAGGAGAATGGGGATTTACATCATGCCCATGCCGCCCATGCCGCCCATGCCGGGAGCGCCGCCCGCGGCCGGTTCCGGCTCAGGGATATCAGCGACAACGGCTTCGGTCGTCAGCAGGATCGATGCGACCGACGCGGCGTTTTGCAACGCGGAACGCGTGACCTTGGCAGGATCGACAATGCCGGCTTCAACCATGTTGACGAGCTCTTCACTCATAACATTGAAGCCCATGCCCATTTCGCTGCTCTTGACCTTCTCGCAGATCACGCTGCCGTCCAGGCCGGCGTTGGCCGCGATCTGGCGAACCGGTTCTTCGAGGGCGCGCAGCACGATGCGGACACCGGTCTTGACATCGCCAACGGTTTCGTCCAGCAGTTTCGCGACTGCGGGAATCACGTCGATCAGAGCGGTGCCGCCGCCAGCGACAATGCCTTCTTCAACAGCGGCGCGGGTCGCAGCCAGGGCGTCCTCAATGCGCAGCTTCTTCTCTTTCATTTCGGTTTCGGTGGCAGCGCCGACCTTGATCACGGCAACACCGCCGGAAAGCTTGGCCAGACGCTCCTGCAGCTTCTCACGGTCGAAGTCCGAGGTGGTTTCCTCGATCTGGACGCGGATCGAGTTGATGCGGTCCTTGATCGCGTCATCGCTGCCGGCACCGTCAACAATGATGGTGTTTTCCTTCTGGATCTTGACCTGACGGGCGCGGCCGAGCTGTTCGAGGCCGGTTTCCTTGATATCCATACCGAGATCTTCGGTAATGACTTCGCCGCCGGTCAGGGCTGCGATATCCTGGAGCATGGCTTTTCTTCTGTCGCCAAAACCCGGTGCCTTGACGGCAACGCAGGTGAAGGTGCCACGCAGTTTGTTGACCAGCAGAGTCGCCAGGGCTTCGCCTTCGACGTCTTCAGCGATCAGCATCAGTTTCTTGCCGGCGTTCATGATTTTCTCAAGAATTGGCAGTATTTCCTGAATATTGGTGATCTTCTTGTCGGTAATGAGGATGTAGGGATCGTCAAGGACGGCTTCCATCTTCTCTGAATCAGTCACCATATAGGGGGAAACATAGCCGCGGTCGAACTGCATGCCTTCAACGACTTCCAATTCGGTGCCCATGGTCTTGGATTCCTCAACGGTAATGACGCCGTCCGAGGTGACTTTCTCCATCGCGCTCGCGATGAGTTCACCGACAACCTCGTCATTGGCCGAGATTGAAGCGACACGGGTGATGTCATGCTTGCCATCAATGATCTTCGAGCTCTGGGCAATGCTGTTGACAGCAGCGTCAACAGCCATCGTCAGGCCCTTCTTGATGATCATCGGGTTGGCGCCGGCAGCGATGTTCTTGATGCCTTCGCGGATGATCGCCTGAGCCAGCAGCGTTGCGGTAGTTGTACCGTCACCGGCGACATCATTGGTCTTGGTCGCGACTTCCTTGACAAGCTGTGCGCCCATGTTTTCAAATGCGTCTTCCAGTTCGATTTCCTTGGCGATGGTCACGCCGTCATTGGTGATCAGCGGTGAGCCGTACTTCTTGTCCAGAACGACGTTGCGGCCTTTGGGCCCCAGGGTGATCTTGACAGTGTCAGCCAGTTTGTTAACGCCAATTTCAAGCGCTTTCCTGGCTTCTTCAGAATATTTCAGATCTTTAGCCATTGTTTATTACCTCCGAATAAATATTGTTTCAAATGTCACTCAACAATCGCCAGAATATCAGCCTGCTTGAGGATGGTATATTCTTCGTTGTTCATCTTGACTTCGGTGCCAGAATACTTGCTGGTCAGGACGCGGTCACCGACTTTGACCTCCATGGTCACTTCCTTGCCGTCCACGACACCGCCCGGACCGACTGCTACGACTTCCGCAACCTGCGGTTTTTCCTTCGCGGAACCCGGCAGCAAAATGCCGCTCTTTGTGGTTTCTTCCATTTCGATCATCTTGATGACAACGCGGTCACCCAATGGTTTGATGGTCATGAAAATTGCCTCCTTTATAAATGATTGATCATCGTTTAATGGAATTAGCACTCTATTGTCAAGAGTGCTAACTCCAAAAATTAATATAGGCTTTCACATATTTTTTGTCAAGCGTTTTGCCGGAACAAATTATGACAAATTAGAAAATTATCGATAAAACATCAATTTCAAAAAACCAGGAAGCAACCCAGGAATCCTGTAGCCAGTTGGCTGCAAAATCGAATACCGGCGCCAGGAAGCCGAGAATCAGCAGGATCACCGACATCTGTACAAGCCCGATCACAAGCCCCAGCAGCATGCCGCCGAAATGATTGGCGCCGCCGACATGCGGCAGAGAGTCAGCCAGTCCGGTCAGCCATTTGGTCAGCAGCTTGATGACAACTACGAGAATGATGAGCATCAGGATAAACACGATCGCCGACAGGACATATTTGAACAACACCTCGGATATCTGGGGCAGGTTTGCCGCAACAGGGTTGTCCGGCGTCGGCAGCTTGGACAGCAAAAGATCCGACAGGATTTCCGGCAGTCCGAGGCTGTCGATGGCCGAGCCGATATTGGCGGCTGAATCGACCAGCGGTCCCAGTACATATTCTCCTGTCTTGTCCGCCAGCGGCCGCAATGCGGATGATTCTGATAGCAGACTGGTCAAAGGACCTGCTATCGTCAGCGTAACAGCTAAAATCAGGACCAGCAGCAACAGCCGGCCGACCATGACCAACAGCCCTCGTTTGAGGCCTAGCAGTAAATTGATCAGGACAATGATGCCCAGTACGATATCAAGTACCATGTATCTTCCTCCTCTTCAGCCAGTCGAACTGGTTGTCGTCGTCGTGGCCGTTGTGGTCCCTGTGGTCGTCGTCGTGGCGGTTGTGGTTGTGGTGGTCGTCGTTGCCGAAGTTGTTGCAGACGGCGATGGCGATACCGAGATTGACGGCGTTGGCGTCAGGGACGGCTCAGATTCGGTTGTCGTTACAGTCGACTCGCCAGGCGTCACCGCCGGAGTCGGCGTCAGCGACGGTTCGGTCGGACGCGGTGTCGGCGTCGCCAGCTTGACCCCGGAATTCGGCGCGCCGGGTATGACATAGACCGGGTCGAACTCGAATGACTCTTCGAAGATAAACTCATGCAGCAGCGGAATCATGCCGTTGAAATCACACAGATTGACCCAGACCGATCCGTTCCAGTAGGGCCATTCCTTGAAATAGCCGGAGATCGGCAGCTGCAGCTGCTCAATGTCGGCATCGAGTTTGGGGATCGTGTTCAGACCCAGCCCGAGCAGTTCATCGGCTGAAATATTGGTGGTGATCAGACTGAATCCTTCGCTGATCATATTGTTCTTGGTACCGAAGTCAGCATCCATAAAGGCGTTGAGCAACGCCTGCAGGACAATGCGCTGGCGTTCCATCCGCTTGTAGTCGCTGTCCAGCTTGCGGATTCTGGCGTAAGCGACAGCCTGCCGGCCGTTGAGAAGCTGCAGGCCGGCCGCTTCAACAAAAGGTGACGGTTCTGAATCTGAAAACACATTGTTCTCTTCGCGGATGCTTGAATTCAGATAACGGATTTCCGCCTGTTCGACATCGATCTCGATACCCCCGGCCAGATCGATCAGCTGCTCCATGCCGCGCATATTGACGACCATGTATCGTTCAATATTGAGCCTCAACGTTTCATTAACGACGCGCATCGTAAGCAGCGGGCCGCCAAACACATTGGCCGAATTCAACTTGTTGAAGTCCGCGCCAGGTATCTTGACCAGCATATCGCGCTGCAGCGAGGTCAGCTTGACTTTGCCATGAACAGTGTCGATGGTCAGAATCATCATCGAGTCGGAGCGTTCTTTGATCGACTCTTCATCACGGCTGTCAATGCCCAGCAGCAGGATGTTGACGATGCCGTCAATATCCGGCAGCGGATTGTCCAGGCTTTCAGTTGGCGGGTTGTATTCCGAGGGAATCGTCTCCAGGTCAGGATCAACGTAGTTCATCTCGGCGCTCAAGGACCGGTAATAGGCATACAAGCCGCCGGTCAGCAGGATCACAAACGCGAGCAGGCTGACAAAGACCAGCAAAACCTTTCTCGACGCGGGTATTTTGCGGCGAGCGGATGCGCGCTTTTTTGATGAGGGCAGCTTGGGTTGCGGCTTTCGGCGGGCAGCCGGACGGCTGCTTGGCTTTCTGGGTTGTTGACGTTTCACAAATGTGTCTCCGTAATATCAGTTGTGTCCAGTTTTCAGGCAACAGGAAAGAGAGCCTTAACCGTCATATGATATCACGCCGGCAGGGCTCAGGAAAAGCCATAGGCTGATTTGCCATCAAAAATTCACAATTATGAAAACAGGGTGCAAAGCAGTAAAACCCGATCCGGGTATCTATTCGTAGCCGTTGGGGTTGTTTTCCTGCCAGCGCCAGGTGTCGATGCACATATCTTCCAGCGTATGCGTGGCCTGCCAGTCCAGGAGCATTTTAGCCTTGTCAGGATTGGCGAAGCTCTGGGCGATATCGCCGGGGCGGCGCGGATCAATCTGGTAGGGGATCTTGCGGCCGCTGGCCTTTTCGAACGCCTTGACCATCTCCAGCACGCTGTAGCCCCGGCCGCATCCGAGATTGATCGCCTCGACGCCCTGATGTTTCATGGTGTAGTCGATTGCCCGGCAATGTCCGATCGACAGATCGACAACGTGAATATAGTCACGGACGCCGGTCCCGTCCGGTGTCGGGTAGTCATTGCCGAAAACATGCAGACGCGGTCGTCTGCCCACCGCGACCTGGGCAATATACGGCATCAGGTTGTTGGGAATGCCGGCCGGATCCTCGCCGATTTTACCGGAAGCATGAGCACCGATTGGGTTGAAATAGCGCAACAGGACAATTGACCAGGCTTCATCCGATGCAGCCAGGTCACGCAGGATCTGCTCAATCATGAACTTGGTCCAGCCATAGGGATTGGTGCAGAACAGCGGCGCACGCTCATCGATCGGCACGCGTTCGGGAACACCATAGACTGTCGCGGATGAACTGAACACCAGCTGCTTGATGCCAGCATCGCGCATGGCTTCACAAAGCGCGAGCGTGCTGTCAAGGTTGTTGCGATAGTATTCCAGCGGTTTCTCGACTGATTCGCCGACCGCCTTGTAGCCAGCGAAATGAATAACCGCATCAATCTCATTCTCAGCGAAGATTTCAGCCAATACAGCCTTGTCGCGAACATCGGCCTGATAGAACGGGAATGACTTGCCGGTGATCTGGCTGATCCGGCTGATGGCTTCGGCCTTGCTGTTGGACAGATCGTCGATGACAACGATCTGATGCCCTTCTTCCAGAAGTTCTACGCAGGTGTGGCTGCCGATATAGCCGGCGCCGCCGGTTACAAGAATCGTGCTCATAGTCTAAAGCCTCCGCTTAGAGTGATTGAATGCAATCGGGTTTGTGTCGTGAATCAATTTATCACAAGACAGACGAGACTGCAATATCAGGCAAAAAAGCGGAGCGTTTTGAGGCGCCATCTGTTAGAATAAAATGGCAGAATTTTACAGATTGCCCTCAAGACTTCAAATGGGTTGGGTGGAATATAGACATGGCAGATGAACAACAGATGAAAAGACAATGGCGCGGACTGGCAGGTTTTTACCGGGAGCATCCCTGGCGTTTTGCCGGAGCTATGCTCTTTTCCGCCTGTTCAGCCTTCCTGTCGATGATGCTGCCGCTGGTT
Source organism: uncultured Saccharofermentans sp. (assembly GCA_963675845.1). Lineage (GTDB taxonomy): Bacteria > Bacillota > Clostridia > Saccharofermentanales > UBA5734 > UBA8949. The sequence goes on from OY776634.1 coordinate 2,875,484, forward strand.
CTGAAGTTTGTTGTCGACGCTGTACTGGACGATCAGGCACCTGGTCTGCCGATCTGGCTGACCAGGTTGTTCGACCAGATCGGCGGTCGCGAATGGATGCTGGACAATCTTTGGCTGGCAGGTCTGATTGTGCTCGGAATCGCACTGGTTGACGGCATTTTCATCTTCTTCTACGGCAAATGGATCGCCGTCTTCGCCGAGCACGGCGCGCGGCGCATCCGCAAACTGCTGTTTGGCCACATCCAGGACCTGCCGTATGCTTACCATGCCAGAGCGGAAACCGGCGATCTGGTCCAGCGCTGCACGTCCGATGTCGAAAACATCAACAAATTCTTTGGCAGCCAGCTGCTCGAAATTGTCCGCTCACTGACTCTGATCACTTTCTCGGTTCTGGTCATGGTGCGTCTAAGCAGCCGGATGGCCCTGATCAGCCTGGCCATTACGCCGGTCATCTTCGTGTCAGCCATCTTCTTTTTCCGCCGGGAACGCGACGCCTTTCAGAAATGGGACGAGGCTGAGGGCGCGCTCTCCGCAACGCTGCAGGAAAACCTGACCGGCATCCGCGTCGTCAAGGCTTTTGCCCGCCAGCGCTATGAACATGAAAAATTCAACGAGAAAAACAAGACGCTTCTTAAACACGGCTGGAAGACATACCGGATCCTGGCCAACTTCTGGATGGTGTCCGATTTCCTATGTTTATTTCAGATCGGCGCTGTCACCATAGTCGGCACCCTGCTGGTCATTCGCGGCTCTCTCACGCTCGGTCAGCTACTGGTCTTTATCTCCTATACGGAAATGCTGCTGTATCCGCTGCGCGGTCTGGCCAGAATTATCGGAGATGCCGGCAAGACGCAGATTTCGAACAGCCGGATTCAGGAGATCCTGGGAGAGCCGGCTGAACCGGAGGAAGCGGAGCTGGCCAACCCGGAGCTGAAAGGCCGGATCACGTTTGATCAGGTCAGCTTCAGTTACCAAGCTGGCAGCCGCCTGGTCCTTCAGGATATCAGCTTCGAGGTTTTACCGGGCGAGACCATCGGCTTGATCGGACCGACCGGCTCCGGCAAATCCACCCTGCTCCATCTGCTCCAGCGATTATATGACCCGACCCGCGGCTGCATCATGCTGGATGGTCTGGACACCCGGCAGATACAGCGGTCCAGCATCCGGCGCCAGATCGGCCTGATCTTGCAGGAACCCTTTGTCTTTTCCCGCTCCGTCTTCGAGAACATCCGCCTGCCCAGGCCTGCCGCTGTGGCTGAGGAGGTCTACGGCGCTGCGCGAACGGCCGTGTTCCATGACGAGGTGCTGTCGTTCGAGAAAGGCTACGAGACCCTGGTCGGCGAGCGCGGCGTCACCTTGTCGGGCGGCCAGAAACAGCGCTTGACGATTGCCCGGACCCTGATCCGCGACTGCCCGATCGTCGTCTTCGATGATTCCATGAGCGCCGTGGATACGGAAACCGACCGGGAGATCCGCGAGGAGCTGGCTAAACGGCGGCGGCGGGCGACGACCCTGCTGGTTTCACACCGGATATCGACGCTGGCCGGAGCCGACCGCATCCTGGTCCTGGAAAACGGACGGATAACCGACCAGGGCACCCACCAGCAGCTGATCTCAAGACCCGGTCTCTACCAGCGGGTCTTCGACATCCAGAACAGTCTGGATCTCCAGACGGGGGGTGATGGATCATGAACAGGCCTTCTGAACAGGAATTCACCGAACGCTTCGATTTGGGGATCTGGAAGCGCTTTTTGCGGCATGCATCGGTTTTCCGCCGCGAGTTCATTCTGCTGATCGTGACCATGGCCCTGCTGGCCATGTTTGAGAATGTCACCCCGCTGCTGGCTCGCTACGCGATTGACCATTTCATCGCACAAGGCCATGTCCGGGGACTTGTTCCCTATGCTCTGGTTTACCTGTCCATCGTTATCTTTCAGGCCGTCGCCATCCGCTTCTTCCTGCTCTTTGCCGGGAAGATTGAAACCGGCTTGAATTTCGAGATCCGAGAGGCTGGTTTCAAACGGCTGCAGGAGCTCTCTTTCTCCTATTACGACAAAACGCCGGTCGGCTGGATCATGTCCCGAATGGTATCGGACACCAACCGCCTCAGTGAAGTCATTGCCTGGAGCCTGGTTGACATCGCCTGGGGCCTGATGACCATTGTCACCATTATCGTGGTCATGTTCATCATGGACACTCGCCTGGCCCTGCTTGCTGTCGCCCTGATCCCGGTCCTGCTGGTGGTCAGCTACTTTTTCCAGAAGCGCCTGCTCCTTTTGCACCGCAAAATCCGCAGGATCAACTCGCGGCTGACCGGTGAGTTCAACGAAGGCATCATGGGCGCCCGTACGACCAAGACACTTCGGCGCGAGCGCCTGAACAATAGCGAGTTCTCACAAACAGCCGACGGCCTTTATCGGGAGTCGGTTACCGCCAGTGTCTTCGCAGCCCTGTTCATGCCGGTTGTCTCACTGCTGGGCGCGATCGGAACCGCGCTGGTCCTGACCTTCGGCGGGCAGATGGTTATCGGCGGCATCATCCTGACCGGCACGCTGTACGCGTTTGTTCTCTATGTATCCCGCCTCTGGGATCCGATCAAGCACGTTGCCCGCTTCGTCACCGCGCTCCAGTCCGCACAGGCGGCAGCAGAGCGCGTGATGACGCTGCTGGCGGAAGCGCCAGACATTCAGGATAGCCCGGAAGTGATCAAGCGCTATGGCGAGCATCCCGGTGAAGGGGCCGAGCCCTGGCCTGAGATGCAGGGCAATATCACCTTCGACCATGTCACCTTCAGCTATGGCGGCGACGAGATCATCCTGGATGATTTCAGCCTGCATGTCCCGGCCGGGCAGGTTATTGCCCTGGTCGGCGAGACCGGGGCCGGCAAATCGACCCTGGTCAACCTGGCCTGCCGCTTTTACGAACCGACCGGCGGCAGCATCCTGATCGATGGCGTGGACTATCGCGAGCGGCCGATTCAATGGCTGTCAGCTAACCTCGGCTATGTCCTGCAGGATCCGCACCTGTTTTCCGGCACGGTTTCCGACAATATCCGCTATGGCAACCTGGAAGCTACGCCGGCCGAAATCGAGCAGGCTGCCCGCCTGGTCAGCGCGCACGACTTTATCACACGGCTGGAACAGGGCTACTCCACCCCGGTCGGCGAAGGCGGCAGCCGCCTGTCAACCGGTGAAAAGCAATTGATATCCTTCGCTCGGGCCATCCTCGCCAACCCGCGTTTGTTCGTGCTGGACGAAGCGACTTCGTCGGTCGACACGGAAACGGAAATGCTGATCCAGAAAGCCATCCAGGCCGTCCTCAGCGGACGAACCGCGTTTATCATTGCCCACCGGCTGTCAACCATCCGCAAGGCGGACAGAATTCTGCTCATTCATGACGGACGAATCGTCGAGGAAGGAACGCACACCCGTCTGATGAATCAAAAAGGCCGCTATTACAAATTGTATGTCAACCAGTTTATGCAGGAATCAATTGATCAGGCCGCCAAACCCGATCTATCAACTTAACCGACCGGAAATATTGCAATTCAATAACTTTGTCGTGTCTTGAGTTTGAAAAGTGCCGTCCTGCCCTTTTCAAATCGCCTCCGAACCCCTATACTGATACCATTAAAATTTTTGGAGGTATATTTTGCACATCACTCGATCATTGATTAGAGTGACTCTCTTGGCCGGGGTTTGTCTCTCGATCCTCGTTCTACCCTTATCCGCCTGCCAATCCGCATTTCAAGTTCAGACAGTCATAACCGGCACGGAACCACAACCGGCCCTGGTGACAAACCAGACAGAAACTGTCAACCAGAACGAACCCACTGAAACGGAAGTCAAAGGCGATTTTGAAACCTCACCATCAACCTCGGAAACCCTCGCATCCACGCAAGAGCCTTCAGAATCCACCATTGATCAACAACCGACACCCATGGCAACGCTGTCAAGATCCGGCGACCAGATGACCCAGGCCACACCGACGCCAAAGCCGACCGGTGTGCCTGTGACGACCCAAAAACCAACGGTTGCTCCAACATCGGTACCGACATCGACGCCGACGCCAACAGCTTCGCCCAAGCCGACCAAAAAGCCGACGGCGACACCGACGCCTTCCCCGACACCGAAGCCAACCGCGTCACCAACACCCAAACCGACGGTGACACCGACGCCGAGCGATGCGCTGCTTAGGGCTTCAAACAACTGCATCATCTACCTGCCGCAGGTCAATTACCACTGGCCGATGTCCTCAAGTGAACAGCAGAAGGCGGCCGCGATGCTGACCCTGATCAACGAGGCGCGGGCAGATGCCGGGCTGCACGCGTTAAAAAACGGCCCATCTGGCCTGCAGCAGACCGCCGCGCTGCGCGCCGCGGAACTGCCGCACCTGTTCAGCCATGACCGGCCAACCGATGATCCATACAGCCGGTCCTGGTATAATCTGCTCAAAGGCCTGCTGGGCGATGTCAATAACACACTCTCGCAGACGTCCGGTGAGAACGTCGCCGGCGTCGCGGCCAAGAGCACATCTTATCAGGATGCCTTCAATGCGTTCTGGAATTCGAGCGGTCACCGTGCCAATATTATGAGTGACTGCTTCACGCACGTTTCCATCGGCGTTTACTCGGATGGCAGCAAGGACTGGTACGCCCAGGAATTCATCGACTTGAACTGGGATTGAAGCCTGAAAACCCGGCTTTTTTGAAATCGACATCATTTGAACACGAAGGTGAAATCGAAATGGACACTGCTGAACTGGCCATCAACAAACTGATCATTCTTGCGATCCTGAGCAGGGTTCCGGGGATTACGCTCAATCAATTGACGACCTTATCCCTGGAAACCCTGTATATGGATTATTTTGATTTTGTCACCGCCTATGAAGAGCTCTGCCGGGACAACATGGCTTCCGAAAGTGTCCGAAAAGGCGAACAGATGCTGGATGCCCATGGCCGGCCGGTCACGCGCTGTGACCTGACCCCGGCCGGCCAGTCGGTCCTGACAACGCTGGAGAGCAGGATCCCCCTCCATGTCCGATCCTATCTGGCCCAGGTCTGTTCCGGCTGGGAAAAGGGACAGCGACAGGAAAATGCTTTGAGCGCAACCTGCGATCCCGACGGCAACGGCTTTTACCATGTTCGGCTCTGCCAGAACGACGGCCTCAAGGATCTTCTGGACTTGAACCTGACCATTCCCGACAAAACCATGGCCAAACAAATTTGCGATCGCTGGAAGCGGCATCCGCAGACCATCTACCTCGGCCTGCTCTCCCTCCTGACAGGCGAAGCCGATGTCGGCCAGGACGAGCAGCTGATGGACCATGCATTTGAACCCTTCCTGGAAGACCAGCCTGAATTGGAAACAGAAGGCATCGATGAAAAGATCGATGCAATCGACCCGCGTCAGCAAAAGCTGTTTGAATGATTTTCTCGGTCTAGCACCTGCACTTGCTGTTTTTTTGCATGTGCAGATACCGACCACAAGTCAGGTTTCAATAGAAAGGATTTCCCCATGATCTCTGGTCAGTTTAATGATTCGTATCAGCCCATCACCGATGGCGTCGCATCGGTTACCCAGCACTACGCAGACGGTTTGGGGAAATTGCTCGGACCGGAAAGCGCTTATGTTATTACGCCGTCATACCCAGGCTACTCAGATCCGCCATCGCATCATCAGGTCATTCGCTACCGCTCCGTGTCCATGAAGCAGCGCGAGCCCTATCGCATCGGCCTGCCGCAGCTGGATCCCGATCTGTCCGACCAACTGGAGCGAATACCGTTCGATATCCTGCACGCCCAGTGCCCGTTCAGTTCTGGCAGGCTCGCGCTCAAGCTGGCCAAGAAGAAGAAGATTCCAGTTGTCGCCAGCTTCCACACCAAATACCTGGAAGACATTATTCCGGTGACCAAATCCATCAAGCTGGCCAAACTGGTACTCAAAAACCTCATGCAGGTCTACGAGCAGGCGGATGAGGTCTGGACGGTCAATCAAAACACCATCAGCACCATGCGCGAATATGGGTACATCGGCCCGGTCAGGGTTATTGAAAATGGAACCGACCTGGCTGCTGCCGATCCCGGCTGCCGCCGCAGTGCAGCCTGCGACAAGATTGCCGGCCATTTGAAAATCGAAGATGATGAAAAGGTCCTGTTTTTCATCGGTCAGCACATTTGGCAGAAAAATTTACGTTTGCTGATCGAATCATTACAGCACCTGAAGCAGGCCATGCCTGGGAAAGCTGCAGACCGGCCAGTATTTCGAATGTTTTTCATCGGCGGGGGCGATGCCGCGGGCGAGATGAAAGAGCTGGTTAAAAATCTCGGTCTTGACCGGGAAGTCGCTTTTCTTGGGATTATCCGGGACCGTGAATTTGTTCGCGGCCTGTACGAACGCGCAGACCTGCTCTTGTTCCCGTCCAAGTACGATACATCCGCGCTGGTCCTGCGCGAGTCAGCTGCGGCGCTTTGCCCGATGGTTCTGGTGGAAGGCGCAACCATGGCGGAAGGCATTCAGGATCACGACAATGCCTTCCTAGCCAGGGACAATGCCCGGGACTTTGCAGAAAAAGTCAAGCAAGCTCTGGATAACCCAGGGCATTGTCTGGACGTTGGTCTGAGGGCCCAGCAAACGCTCTACCGGTCCTGGGACACGGTTGTCAGTGAAGTCGAGCAGGCTTATGCTGAAATTATCGACCAAAAAAAGAAGACACTGCGTTAAGGCGCCTTCGAATCGTTCGAATCAGGTTGTGGCATGGGTTTGGATCAGTTCCCGGTATCTGCCCAGCACTTCTTCAATCACCTCATCCCAATAACGGGGAATCGTTGCTTTGGCTGCCCGGCCGATCGTCTTGACCGCTTCCAGGTTATCCAAAGCCCAAGCCAGCCGAGCGGCAACATCTGCCGAAGTGTCCTCGGCCAGCAAACCGTTTTGACCGTCTTGGACAACCTCCGCCGCGCTTGAACCCCGGATCAGCAGCGATGGCGTGTCCAGCGCCGCAGCTTCGCGGACAACCATCGGCGCGTTGTCATACAGTGACGGGAACACCAGCAGATCCGCCCGTTCATACAAGCCATCCAGCAAATCCGCCGCCTGGACATGGCCGGTCATGATCACATGTTCCGGGCCAAGATGCAATGAATCGGCCAGTTTTTTGATGTCATCGGCATTGGGTCCCATGCCAGCCAGCACCAATTGCCCGCGATAGCCGCGTGCCTTCAGCAAACTGAATGATTCAAGAATGCGGCGAATGTTTTTCTTCCAGTTCATCTGACCGACAAACAACAGGATCGGATCGTCCGATAAGGCAAACGTCCGGGTCGCCAGCTGGACATTTTCAGGGCTGGACTGTTTTCGGGCCGTGCCGTTTTCAACAACTTCGATCGTCCCATGATAGCCGTAGTCACGAAGCACCGCAGCGGTCGCCTGGCTGACAACCCAGGTCTGGTCGCATTTCTCAAAATACTCAACCACAAATTCACTGCCCAGGCTGGACAGTTTGCGGCTTTTCAGAATCTGGTAGAAGTCATCGTAATACTTCGAGTGAAAGGTGCCGACCAGCGGGATGCCTTTGCGCTTGGCGATGCGGTGGGCTTCCTGCCCCGCGATAAACGGGCTGTGCGTATGGGCGATATCCATTCTGGCGTGCTCGATCCGGTTCAGGTAATGCAGATCCAGTCGGGGAAATCCGGCGCGATACTGCTTCATTTTAGGTACCGGAAAGCTCCGGAAATCGAGGATGTCAAATGGCAGGTCGCCCCGATACAGCGCCTTTTGCAGCGGCGTAATCACATAACAGGCTTCACAGCAGCGGCCCATCTCATAGGCATAGCTGCTGACAACCCGGCCAACGCCGTCGACAACAGGCAGAAAGGTATCTGAAAACTGGCCAACGCGCATGGATCATCCCACTTTCTATAAGACCCAATCAGTCTTGTCAGGAGATCAAATCAGGCAAACTGCAAATTTTAGCGGCAAGATCTGCGGCGTAGGCATCGATCCGCTCCAGATCGTCCTGCGTCGGCAGCCCCTTGACCATCAGGCACTCAAGCCGCTCAGCTTTTAAGTTGGAAGTCAGTGACTCAATCACCTCAACAGCTTTGCTGCCCCAGCCGTAGGACCCCATGACACCCATGAAGCGGGTTTTGGGACGCATGGCATTGGCGACTAATGCCGCGTAAGCCATGTTGGGATGTGGGCCGGCCAAAACGGTCGGTGTCGCCAGGACGATTGCTGCAGCATCCACAAGGTCAGCAATGAAGTGACCGGTTTCAATTGTCAGGCTATCCGGCTGACTGCCGAGATCCCGGCAGATGATTGAAATGCCGTTTTCAGAGAGTTTGACGGCCAGGCGGTCAACCATAACCCGCGTGCTGTCGTGCATGCTGATGTACGGAATCGCGACGATCGGTTTGACCTTGTCGCTGGTCCACTTCTCGTACTTGCCCAGGATATTGTCCGGGTCGTACCAGACTGGTCCGTGTGCCGGCGCGATCAGGCGTGGGGCCAGTTCGCGCACCCGGGCGGTGTATTTGGCGATATGCGGCCTGAACGGCATCATGATTTCAGCAAAATAGGTTTTGGCAGCCAGCAGCTGCTCGGCGCTGGATGTCGAAAACGCCTTGACTGTCGCGTAATGGGATCCGAACAAGTCACTTGAGAAGAGAATTCTGTCCTCTTCCAGATAGGCCATGGTATTGTCCGGCCAGTGTGCGAACGGAATCATCATGAAGCGAAGGGTCTTATTGCCCAGATCCAGCGTATCACCTTCCTTGACAACCATGATCTTGTCTTCAGGAATGTGCAGGTGCGTGACGGCCAGGTCACGCGCCTTGGCGCCGGCAACCAGCTGGACGCCCGGAAAGCGGCGCATGACGGCTGCGTTGCTGCCCGAGTGGTCCTGCTCGGTATGCAGGTTGATCAGGTAATCCAGCCGCTCAACGCCGGCATCCGTCAGGTTTTGCATCAGCACATCGACCTTTTCAGGATCAACAGCGTCAATCAGGGCGGTTTTGCTGTCGCCGATGATCAGATAGGCATTATAGGTCGTACCGTGGGGCGTCGGCATCAGGCAGTCAAAAAGCTTGCGGTCAGGATGAGCCGCCCCGACTTCAAGGACATGGTCGCAGATGGTTAAAACAGACATGATTTTTCACTCCTCAAGGTTACGGCCTGTCACGCGATCATCGTTGTGACAGGCCGTGCCTCATTGTTTGAATTTAATGGAATTAGGCTTCGCTGAAATCGTCTTTTGAAGCGCCGCAGAGCGGACAGGTCCAGTCATCCGGCAGATTTTCAAAAGCCGTGCCGGGTGCCACACCGTTATCCGGGTCACCGGCAGCCGGGTCATAAACGTAGCCACAGAGGTCACATACATATTTCTTCATTCATTTGCCTCGCTTTCCGACAGTTCGTCGAATTGATAGGGTCTTACCAATTATTATATCGGAATGACAATAAGTTGCAAACGTGTTATGTTACCAAACAGCAAATTTTGATCAATTACGGTAATTTAATATCGCGATCCAGCTTGGCCAGTTTGTCGGAATGGCGATACAGGACAAATTTCCGACCGACAACCGTCACAATATCCGCCTCGACAGCCGCTGCCATCTTCTCGGCGAGTACACGAGGCTGCTCCTGGGCGGTTTTGAGACAATTGGCCTTGACCAGTTCATGCGTGCTGAGAAACTCATCCAGGCTTCGGATCTGGTTTGCGTCAACCTCACCTTTACCGATCTGGAACTGGCAGTCGAGCTTGTTGGCCATGGCGCGTAGAAAAGCGCGCTGTTTGCTGTTAATCATCGTCTTAACCTCACTTAGTGAATGAATTCAAATTCGAGATCATGCAGGGCAACCGGGTCGCCTTCCTGGACGCCGGCTTTCTCCAATGCGTCGATCACACCTTTGCGCCGGATCAGGCGCTGGAAATACTGGAGTGATTCAGGATCGTCGAAATTGGTGGATTCAACCAGGTTTTCAATCCAGCTGCCGGTCACTCGGTAGACCCCGTCGACCTGCTCGATATCAAACAGGGCTTCCTGTTCATAGGTATATTTGACAATATCTTCAATCGGTTCGATCAGGATGGTCTGGGGCAGTTTGCTGACCTGTTCAGCCAGATAATTCACCAGATCCTGCAAGCCTTCATTGATTGGCGCGCAGATCCTGAAGACCTTGTATCCCCGTTCTTCAAGAGAATTTTGCAGGGCATCCAGGGCATCCAGTTCAGCCATGTCGATCATATTAAGGGCTACCACCTGGGGGCGCTCGGCCAACTGCTCGCTGAATGCTGTCAATTCAGCATTGATCTGGTCGAAATCCGCCAGAGGATCACGGCCGGCATGACCCGACGCATCCAGGACATGGACGATCATCCGCGTCCGTTCAATATGCTTGAGAAAGTCCAGGCCGAGGCCCTGTCCTTCATGGGCGCCCTCAATCAATCCCGGGATGTCGGCGATGACAAAGCTCGAATCGTTGACGCTGACAACACCGAGCTGGGGCTCGAGTGTCGTAAACGGGTAATCGGCGATTTTGGGATGGGCTGCCGAAATCATCGACAGCAAGGTCGATTTGCCGACATTGGGGAACCCCACCAGACCGACATCGGCCAGGAGCTTGAGTTCAATCTGCAAATTGAATTCCTCACCGGGCTCACCGGCGCGCGCAAAATTAGGCGCCTGGCGAACGCTGTTGGCAAAACTGACATTGCCCGCGCCGCCCCGGCCCCCGCTGGCAATGACAATCTCTTGTCCTTTTTCAGTCAGGTCCGCCAGAATGCGGCCGGAATCGGCATCCTTGATCAGGGTTCCAATCGGCACGCGAATCCGCAGGTCTTCACCTTTCCGTCCGGCCATTCTTCGCCGGCCGCCCTTCTCGCCGTCCTGGGCTGCGTATTTTCTTTTATAGCGAAAATCCTGCAGTGTACCAAGGCCCTCGTCGGCGTAAAAGATGACGTTGCCGCCGCGGCCGCCGTTGCCGCCGTCAGGACCGCCGTTCGGGACGTACTTTTCGGTATGGAAAGAAACCATTCCGTTGCCGCCGCTACCGGCTTTGACATAGATTTTCGCACTGTCGATAAACATGTTAATAAGTCCCCTTCAGGGTGAAAAAGTCCAGCCGATATGACCGGCTGGACCATTCAATGCAAAGTGCCGGCTGGGTTGGCCATCCGACAGGTTATCCAGGTTTTGCTGTCCGGTTAATCAGTCAACCGGGTAAACGCTGACCTGCTTCTTTGCTTTGCCTTTTCTCTCAAATTTGACCTGACCCTCGATCAGGGCAAACAGTGTATCGTCAGAGCCGATGCCGACATTCTGACCGGGATGGATCTTAGTTCCGCGCTGACGAACGAGAATGTTGCCGGCCAAAACCTGCTGGCCGTCGCCGCGCTTGACACCAAGACGTTTGGACTCAGAATCGCGACCGTTTCTTGTACTGCCGACGCCCTTCTTATGTGCCATGTCCATACACCTCCTTTAGGTAATTACTTTTTGTTTCTTCTGACAAATGTCAGGCGTTAATCTTGTCGATGCGAATACGGGTGTAGGGCTGACGATGGCCTTGTTTTCTGCGATAGCCCTTTTTGGCTTTCATCTTGAAGACAATAATCTTCTTCTGTTTGCCCTGCTTGACGATCTCACCGTCAACAACTGCGCCATCCAGATAAGGACTGCCGGTTTTCATACCGTTGTCATCGGATACAGCCAGAACCTGGTCAAACTTGATGACTTCACCAGCTTCACCTTCCAGCTTCTCGACGAAAATTTCATCACCGACCGAAACACGGTATTGCTTCCCGCCGGTTGCAATAACAGCATACATATTGTGGTACCTCCTGTAAACAGTCTCGCTAATCCCAGGCATGCAAACAGCATTTTAAGCCCGGACAAAGCGGTCACCGGGATATATTATCATCGGGAGACATAAAAGTCAATTGCACATTTCTATTATGAACCGAATATCATAGCCAAGACATCAGCCGACCGTGAAAGTATTCTCAAAATTATGCATAGTATTATAATAAAGATTAGGTGATATTATGCCAGAAAAACGATACAACAAAAACAGCATTTCCCTGAGCGGAGCGATCGGTCTTGGCACTGGTGTCATGGTCGGGGCCGCGATCTTTGCGATCATCGGTCAGGTTACGGAGTTGGCCGGCGGGCTGTTTCCGATTTCCTATCTGGGCGGTGCAGTGATTGCAAGCTGCAGCGCATACAGCTATGTCAAGATGGCGCACGCCTATCCCTCTGCCGGCGGTATTGGGATGCTGTTTGTCGAAACATACGGCAAAGGAACCATCACAGCTGGATCATCTCTGCTGATGGCCATTTCCATGATTTTCGCACAGAGTCTGGTCGCAAGGACTTTCGGGACCTATACGCTACAGCTGACCGACATCAGCCCACAGAGCCGCCTTGTTCCCGTGCTGGGCGTCGGCCTGCTGGTTCTCACGTTTATCATTAACTTATCCGGCAATCAGCTGATCCAGACGTTGACCTCCCTGGCATCCCTGATCAAGATCGTCGGCGTCGCACTGTTTGCACTGGCTGCGATCTGGGCATCGGGCTTTTCACTGGGCAGTCTGGTTGAGTCAAGCGATGCGACATCTGTCAGCACGCCTGTACTTGGTTTTTTGGCATCCATGTCCCTGAGCATACTGGCATTCAAAGGATTTACGACAATCACCAACAACGGAGCTGAAATAATCAATCCGAAGAAAAATATCGGCAGGGCAATCACATTGTCGATTGCTATTTGTACAATACTCTATCTGCTGGTTGGCTGGGGAGTTGCCGGTAATCTTTCACTATCGGAGATCATAGCGGCTAAAGACTATGCCCTTGCACAGGCCGCCAGGCCGATTCTTGGTTCATTTGGTCTTATTTTCACCGTGGTCATCGCGATCCTGGCAACACTAACGGTCTGCATCGGAAGCGTCTTTGCCGTCTCGAGAATGACAGCGATGCTGACAGACATGAAACTGATTCCGCATCGGCATTTCGGTATGCCAGGCAATGTCCAGCAGCATATGCTTGTTTATATTGTTGTGCTGGCGATTCTGCTGACCATATTTTTCGATCTGAGCCGAATAGCTTCACTGGGTGCGGTGCTTTACCTGCTGATAGACATCATTTTCCAGTGGGGCGTCTTGAGGGTCCAGCGCAAAAAGATCCAGATCATGGCTGCACCCATGGTCATAGCAATCATACTTGATGCGATTGTGCTTGGTGCCTTTCTGTTTTCCAAGGCCATGACGGACAAGCTGATCGTTATAACTGCGCTGGTTCTGATCCCTGCACTTTTTATCGGAGAACATGTATTCTTGAAATACGCCGCTTCTTCAGATGATCAACAATAATGGTATTCTCAGCAAGTTCATCTGGCTGTCGATCCGCCGTCAACTGGCAGGTTAACGCCGGTGACGTAGGACGACGCGTCAGAAGCCAGGAAAACGACCGCGCCCATCAGGTCTTCGGATTCCACCATTCGGCCGAGCATGGTCTGGCGGCTGACAAGGTCGACAAAGGCCTGCGGCGTCTGCGGGGTGCGAAACGCGCCGGGCGTGATCATGTTGCAGCGGACCTTGTGCATGCCGTAGTAACTGGCCGCCAGCCGGGTCAGGCTGATCAGTCCGCCTTTATGGAATGCATAGTCCGGCACGAAATGGTCGGCGTTGCCATCTGGCTGGCGTGCCATGGCCTTGAGCGCCATGGTTGAGCCGATGTTGATCACCGAGCCGCCGCCGGTTCTGGCCATCTCGTCCGCGAATGTCCGGATCATCAGAAACATCCCGGTCGCGTTGACCTGCATACTGTCGGAAAAGCTTTCGGCGTCAATTTGCCAGCCGACCGTAGACCGCTTCACTGCATTGTTAACCAGAATATCCAGCCCGCTTTCCCGGGTGACCAGTTCATCGCGAAGCGCGATAATGGATGATTCACTGCCCTGGTCCAGTGATAGGGCGATGACATCATAACCTTCGCCGCGAAGCTGGACTGCAGATGCCTCGAGCTGATCGAGGTTTCTAGAGGCCATGTAGACCCGAGCGCCAGCCTGAGCCAGTGCCCGTACAATCTGACGGCCAAGGCGGCTCTGTCCGCCGGTGACCAAGGCGACCTTATTTTTAAGCGACAGTCGATCCATAACATTCATTTTTCGATCCTCCTCCAATCTGTTAGACTATCAAATTGAAAACGGGCCAGACCAGCATGCCCAGCGACCAGACCACGCCCTGCACAATTGATCCGGCAAGCGGTGTATTGAATAAGCCGTTAACGGATTTGCCCAGCCCGATGGCCAGCAGTCTAACGGCGATCAGCAATAATGCGGCTATCAGGCCTGACAGGCTGCCGGTCACGGCGAACCAGACAACCAACAGGAGAAACGGCAGCTGGTTGAGCAAAAACGGCACGAACGAGGCGGACTGTCCAGAACCCGGCTGGTCGGCATACCCGGCCGGCCAACTGACCAGCATCAAGACCAGCAGGACGAGCCAAGTCCAGACCACTTCCGGCCAGCCGAACAGCAGAACCACCCAAGCGGCATAAGCCAGCGCCGTTACAACAGCCAGGATAGCGCCAGGCAAACGATGGATGCGGTCCGAGGTGTTGTCGGCTTCGGCACCATCGGGATTGCCGGTCAGCCTGCCCAGCAGGCTGAGATAGCCTCTGAAGCCCGGCAGCAGCAAGACAGTCAGCACCAACCAGGTTTTGGGATACCCGGCCAGTCTCGTCAAGGCCAGCGATACTGCGGCCGCAGCAAGGATGGCCGGCAGCCAGAGCACCGTCGAGCGCAAGCCCGAAGGGCGAGCGGTACTGGATAAAACGGGACGATTCAAGCCGAGCGCCAGCGGTACGGCCAGCAGCAGCAGACCGGCTGCGATCATGTTGATGATCAGGCCGGCTAATTTGGTGGGCACGTCCATGCGGATTGTTGCGGGATTGCCGGCTTCCGATGTCCAGTCTTTGATCAGGTCGACCAGATCCGGCAGGACCCGGGGCGACAGCATCACCAGATCGTCCACCAGTCCGGGGTAGGTCATCAGCCAAGTCAATCCGTCGGCCGTTGCAATCTGCTCAGGGTCGGCCAGTGTCTGACGGTAGGCCGGATACAGCGTTGCGTCCTCGCCGGTGAACGTCTCGAAAAACACCCTGGCGCTGTTGCGCTGACTTGTCAGGATCATCAAGGGCTGATCAGATGGCCAGCTGTCGACTAGTGTATCCGCAACAGATGCTGACAGCCCGATCGGCGCCAGTAGAAAAATGCCTTGCGCCTGCGGCGAAGCGCGGCAGGCTTCAACAAGGGTTTCAGCTTCCAGATTGACAGCAATCAGCCAGTAGGTGTCTTGTCGCTCAGACAACGTTCCGATCTCTGGGACCGACAGGGTTTCGACCGGGTATTTTGCCGTGCTCAAAGCCCTTTCCAGTAACTGGACACGTGTACTGGTCAGTTGACCATCATAAAGGATAATTAAGCTGTTTTTGGATTTTTCAGGTTTTGTATCGGCCGGATTTATAAACTGGCTCCAGGAATAGATCATCAGCCCAATTGACATCAGCAACGCCAGGCAGGCTAGCGCAAAACTGATTTTACCCAGTTTGTCAGCAGGTCTTTGGCCTTTTTGATTGAATGGCGGTCGGGACATATCGGTTTCCTTCCCGGCAGGCTGCAACATGAATGCAAAGGAAATCCAAGCTTGCCAATGACACGATTATAGCATAAAAAAAGCCGGCCAAAGGCCGGCTTGTTCAATGAACAATTCACTTATTCTTCGTCGATATCTTCCTCGTCGTCTTCTTCTAATTCTTCTTCTTCGTCGTCTTCTGATTCTTCTTCTTCATCCTCTTCGAATTCTGGCGCGGCCATCTCCGCTTCCGCCTGCTCGACGGCTTCCCAATATTTATCAAGTACTGCGGTGGATAAAACCTCACGGAATCCTGAGTTGATCGGATGAACAATATCCTTGAACTCACCATCCTGCGTCTTGCGGCTGGGCATCGCGATAAAGTACCCGTTGGTGCCTTCGATAACCTTGATGTCATGCACGACAAAGTCATCATCAAATGTTACAGACACAATCGCCTTCATGCGACCTTCACTGCTCATTTTCCGAATGGTTATATTTGAAATTTCCAAGCTGACCCCTCCATCCCAATGATTGAATCAAATAGCTAGTCTTTTCCGAACAAAATAACTAATATTTGACTTCATGAATATTATATCATTGTTGTCCAATGCGTCCAATTTGCCATTTTTAAGTTCCTCATATAGGCCAAGTCCATTTTTATGATACAATAGGCCGGAAAGGACGGTTGGTGTTCAAAATGTCCAATAAACCTTTAAAAAACGAATGGCAGCAACTCAATAGCATGAAGCGGATATTCTTCGTCGGTATCGGCGGTATCAGCATGAGCGGGCTGGCTGAATTATCCAGATCTTTCGGTCACGAGGTGACCGGGTCGGACCGGCATTTGACAGAGCGGACCGAAGAACTGGAACGCATCGGCATATCGGTGCACGAGGGGCATCAGGGAGCCTGGATTGATCAGTTTAAACCTGATCTGGTTGTCCATACCGCCGCGGTTCATGACGACAACCCCGAATTGATGCGCGCTCGTGAACTCGGCATTCGCCTGGTTGACCGGGCGACCTATCTCGGCTGGTTGAACCTCGGCTTCGATCAAGTCGTCAACATCGCCGGTACCCATGGCAAAACCACGACAACCGCCATGTGTTCATTGATCCTGATTGATGCCGGTGTCGATCCAACGGTCCATCTGGGTGCTGAACTGATTCAATTCAAGAGCACCGTCAGGTCCGGCGCGCCTGGCCGGGTGATGGTTTCCGAAGCCTGTGAATACAAGAACAGCTATCACAGGTTCCATTCGACGACAGCTGCCGTTCTCAACATTGATTATGACCATGTTGACTGTTTCGCCAACCTCGACGAGGTCATCGAGTCATTCACCGAATTCACCGATCACCTGCCGACAGGCGGACAGCTTGTTGTGCCAGCTTTTGACACAAGAGTCCAGAAGATGCTGGCTGCGCTTAAACGGCGTCGGCTAACAGCCGGACAGCCGATGCCGAAAACGATCTGGTTTGGCGGCAATTCGGATCTGACCGTACCCGGTCAGGACGCGTTTTGTTATGATAACCTGACCTATGAACAAGGCCTGTCCCGGTTTGATGTACTGCACAACGGTCTGCACTACTGCACACTGTCACTTCACGTGCCCGGCCTGCACAACGTCCACAACGCCCTGGCAGCCATCGCCTGCGCCCATACCTGCGGCGGAACCCCAGAGGCAGCCTCTCGTGCCCTGAACGACTTCAGAGGGGCCGAAGGGCGGTTTACCGAGACCGGAACGTACCGCGGCGCCCGGGTTATTGCAGACTATGCCCATCACCCGGCTGCGGCCAGGGCGACCCTGGAAGCTGCCAGTCATGTCCCGCACAACAAAACCTGGGTTGTCTTCCAGCCCCTGACCTTTAGCCGGACCAAGGTGCTGATGGACGAATTCGCCGATGCGCTTAAAGACTGTGAATGGCTGGTCCTGGCCGAAATCTACAGCGACCGTGAAAAAACCAACCTTGGCATCAGTTCCAGGGACCTTGCCGACCGTATTAATGCGCTGGGCGGCAACGCCTTGTTTGAACAGTCATTTGAAACCATTCAAAAGCTGTTGGACGAACGTGTACAGACGGGCGACCTGATTCTGGTTCTCGGTCCGGAAGACATCCGCACCCTCGCGGACAAGCTGACCGGACGCACCAGCCATCTCGGATAGTCCGAGCAAACCGAAGATCAAAAAGGAAGAGACTGGGCTGTGCCGGGCTCTTCCTTTTTATACGTTTATTATTGGACCTGATCGGACTATTCTTCCGATTGATCCCCTTCTGAGGACTGGTCAATGCCTTCGTCGGCAACTTCCCTGGCTTCAGGGGCCAGTTCCTGACCAATTCTGGTATCCGGCCAGTCCTGTGATTTCGGCAATTCTGGAGCCGGTGTTGCGTCAGCTGGAGATGTCTCGGTAAAGATCTTCTCGAATTCGGCGCCCTCGATCTTCTCTTTTTCAAGCAAGGTCTTGGCCAGCGCTTCAACGGTCACCATGCGTTCGTTGAGAATCTTGACGACCTCGTTATACGCCTCGTCAATGATCCGTTTAATTTCCTCGTCAATGACGCCGGCCAGCTTTTCACTGTAGTTCTTGACATGGCCGTAGTCCTTGCCCAGGAAGACTTCGTCATCGCTGCCGAACACCAGGTTGCCCAGTCGTTCGCTCATGCCATACTTGGTGATCATGTCGCGTGCAGTGCTGTTGCAGCTCTGCAGGTCCGAAGCGGCGCCTGTGCTGATTTCGCCGAAGATCAGCTCCTCGGAAGCGCGGCCGCCAAGAGCAACCATAATCTCCGCCATCAACTGCTTACGCGTTGCATAGTAACGGTCCTCGTGCGGCTTGTGGGCTGTATAGCCGCCGGCGCCGCCGGCGGGTATGATGGACACGCGCTCGACCTTGTCGGTCTCCGACACGGTCCGCAGAACGATCGCGTGGCCCGCTTCGTGATAGGCGGTCAGGCGACGTTCCTTGTCGCTGATGATCCGGCTCTTCTTCTCAGGGCCGATCATGATCTTGAACACGGCTTCAGAGATGTCTTCATACTTGATCTGCCGGGCGTTCTTGCGGGCAGCCAGCAAAGCGGCCTCGTTCAACAGATTGGCCAGGTCCGCGCCCGTGAACCCTGGCGTGATTTTGGCAATCTCGCGCAGTTCAACATCCGGATCCATCGGTTTGTTGCGGGCGTGCACCTTGAGGATTTCCTCGCGGCCCTTGATGTCCGGACGCATGACCGTGATGCGGCGGTCGAATCGGCCAGGACGCAGCAGGGCCGGATCCAGGATATCGGGGCGGTTTGTCGCCGCCATAATGATGACGCCTTCATTTGGACCGAAGCCGTCCATTTCGACCAGCAACTGGTTGAGCGTCTGCTCACGTTCGTCATGGCCGCCGCCCATGCCGGCACCACGATGGCGGCCGACCGCGTCAATCTCATCAATGAAGATAATGCAGGGCGAATTTTTCTTCGCGTTTTCAAACAAGTCTCTGACGCGGGACGCGCCGACACCGACAAACATCTCAACAAAATCAGAACCGCTGATCGAGAAGAACGGGACGCCGGCTTCACCGGCAACAGCCCTGGCCAACAGCGTCTTGCCTGTACCTGGTGAGCCGACCAGCAAAATACCGCGGGGAATCTTGGCGCCCAGGTCCGAGTATTTCTTGGGGTTCTTCAAAAAGTCGACAACCTCGCGAAGTTCATCTTTTTCCTCGTCCGCGCCGGCAACATCCTGGAACGTCACCTTGTTCTTGGACGGATCATTCAGCTTAGCCCGGCTTCGGCCGAAGCTCATCGCATTCTTGCCGTCGCCGGCCTGGCGGTTGTAGGTGAACCAGATGAAGGCGCCCATGCCGCCCAGCATCAGCAGAATCACAATGATATTCAGCCAGGAGCTGATATCTGTCGGCTCCTTATAGTCGTAGCTGTCGATCAGACCATTGGCTTCGGCCTGCTTGAGGTCGTCCAGCAGCTGTTCCATCCAAAACGGCGAAATCTCCTTGCTGTAGGTCTGTCCAGGGGTTGAGTCGGTCGATCTCTCGGTAATCTCTACCAGCGTGCCGGTCACCTTGACCGAGCTGATATTGCCGCTGTTAATATCCGTAAGAATTTCTGACAGTGTCGCCTGTTGCGGCTGTGACAATGTCGAAACGAAATAGGACATAAAAATTATAACGGCCAGTAAAATGATATAAAAGGACAGGCCGCCCGGCACTTTCTTAGTTTTCGCCATCTTTTTCCTCCTTGTTGTCCTCACCCAGAATTGCGACTTCCGGGAGATTACGATACCTGCCATCATAATCCAGACCATACCCGACAATGAACTCATCCGGAATCTGCATGCCGATATAGTCGACTTTGAGGTCAACTTGTCGGCGATCCGGTTTGTCAAAAGCAGAGCACAGCGCGATGCTGGCGGGATCCCGGGTTTCAAGAAGCGCTTTCAAATGCTTGAGCGTCAGCCCGGAATCAATGATATCTTCGACAACAATAATATTTTTTCCAGATATATCTGTATCCAGATCTTTAACAATGCGCACCACACCTGTCGACTCGGTATTGCTGCCATAGCTCGAGACGGACATGAAATCGACGCAGACCGGAATGGTCAGTTCACGGACCAAGTCGGCCATGAAGACGAATGCACCTTTCAGAACACCAACAAGAAGAACGTCTCGGCCGGCATAGTCTTCAGAAATGCGTCGGCCAATATTCTGGCACATCTTCGCGATTTCATCCCGCGTCACCAGGATGTCCTTGATGTATTTTGCCATTCGAGCCAATTTCCTCCTGTTCAGAACTTCAATTAGTTTAAGAGTCGTTGACCCCTTCTGTCTGCAACTTCGGTCACACAGATCAATCCAGCGGCAAAGCGGTCATGCAGACAACTCGTCTGCCGGTCGAACCATCCGGATCGGGTGTGAAATCAGCGCCAACCGCAAAGCCTGGCAGCCAGACGACCTCACTGCCCTTGGCAACAACCAGCAGGCTGTCGCGCTGCTCCGGTGGAATGCCTTGCTCGTTCATAAACTTTTTCAGTCGCTTGCCGCCGGTCCGTCCAGCCGGATGAATCCGGTCGCCAGGCTGTCGTTTTCGGACGACACAGTCCCTGATTCGGGCAGGGTCAAAGCACGCTGTTGTGTTATTATAAACGATATTGTCGTCATACTCAATGAAATATGTATGAATTTGACACATCTTCCAGGGAATTATTGTGATGCCCGGGACACGCAGCGAAATCGGCTGGATGACGGGTTCTGGCAGAGCTTCGCGTCCGGTATCCAATTCCAGAATCGCGCCATCTTCACGGACAATCAGACGCCATGCTCCCGGCAGGCACAGCTGACCGCCGGGTTTAGCCGTCGGCAGCCATTCACGAATCAGCCGGACATGCGCAAACGACAGATCCTTCGGGCTGCCGGTGGCCAGCCGCCAGTATTGACGAATCACCCGGCTTTGCAAAGCCGGGTGCAGCAAGAGCCATTGGGCGCACAGCAGCCGGTTATTCTGAAGGCAGTCAGCAGCTGCGTCGGCTGTCAGCTGGTCGAGCAGCTGCTTGTCTTCGCCCAGGATCTTCGCACATCTTCCCAGCAGCATAGCCGGATCATAGCCCAGGGCTCCCTGCCAGGCGGGCAGAACCTGATGCCGAATCCGGTTGCGCAAGGCAAACGGTTCCAGATTGGTTTCATCACTCTGCCAGGCGATTTTGAGCCGGGTCAGGTAATCTTCGATCTCAAACCTGGACAGGTCCAGGAACGGGCGGATCAAACGACCGTTTCGCGGCTGGATGCCCACCAGACCGTCCAGGCCGCTGCCCCGGCCCAAATGCATAACCAGCGTTTCCGCCTGGTCGTTGATGTGGTGCGCCAGCGCAATGCTGGCCGGCATCCGATGCGCTTGGCCGAAGTCCAGTTCGTCGCAGATGGTTTGAAAAAAATCCAGACGTGCTGTTCTGCCGGCATCCTCCAGGCTGATGCCCTGCTCACGAGACAGATTTCGGACATCTGTTGTCCGGTATTCAAACCGAAGCCCGAGGCGGTCGCACCAGTCGGCGACAAAAGCCTGGTCCTGATCAGCCGTATCGCCGCGCAATCCGTGATTCAGATGTGCGGCGACCAGTTCAAACCCGATGGATTTTTGAAGCACTGACAAAACCTGTAGCAAGGCCAGCGAATCGGCCCCGCCAGAGACACCGACAACCACCGGTTGTTCCTTGAAAAGCAACTGGTGGCGCAGGCAGTAATCGGATACCTTTTCAACCAGATGATCCATCAATCTGTCAGGCCGGCGGCGGTTCGGACGGAACACGGCCATCGTCCTTCTCGAAGAACATGGTGTATTTCGGCCACCAGCCCAGATGGATACTGCAGGTGGTGCCCTGGCGATTCTTGGCCACGATTACTTCGGCGTCCTCGGTCTCGGTGGGCACGCGGTCGTTGTCGTAATACTGTTCTCGGAACAGGAACAAGACAACGTCAGCATCCTGTTCAATCGCGCCGGAATCACGTAGATCCGACAACATCGGCTTCTTGTCGGTGCGCTGCTCGCAGGCGCGGCTGAGCTGCGACAAGGCGATGATCGGAACGCCCAGATCCTTGGCCATGATTTTCAAGGATCTTGAAATTTCGGAAATCTCCTGCTGGCGGCTTTCGGAACGGGTCGACCGGTTACCGCTCATCAGCTGAAGATAGTCGATGATAATCAGTCCGAGCTTGTTTTCCATTTTAAGCTGCCGGCACTTGGACATCATCTCCATGACATTCGTGCCCGACCTGTCGTCAATATAGATCGGCGCTGCCCAAAGCGGCGGCATCGCATTTGAAATCTTGTCCCAGTCTTCGGTTTTCAGGTCGCCGGTCGTCAATGACCGCGCATTGACCAGCGACTGGGCGCTGAGCATCCTGTTGCCGATCTCCTCCTTGGACATTTCCAGGCTGAAAACGGCGGCAGGAACCTTGTACAAGGTAGCGGCTTTCTGGGCGATATTCAGGGCAAAAGCCGATTTACCCATCGCCGGCCGGGCGGCAACGATCACGAGGCTGCCTGGCCGCAAACCGCCCAAGACTTTGTCCAGACTGTAGAATCCGGTCTGGACAGCCTTCTCCCGCGGTTTGCCTTTGGCCAGTTCAGCCAGCTCATTGACCGAGCGGGCCAGGATTTCCTTTAAGGACTCGAAACCTGCAGCGTCCCGGTTTTCGCGGATGTCATGGATCCGCTTGACAGCCACGTCCATCAGAACATCGACGCTGTCCTGGTCATTGAAGCACAGCCCCCGGACTTCGTCCATGGCGCTGATCAGGCGGCGCAGCATCGATTTCTGGCGGACCAGATCGGCATAATAGGCGGCATTGGCAACAACCGGTACCAGATCCGGCAGGGAACTGACATAGGTCAGTCCGCCGGACTTTTCCAGCATGTCTTTACTTTCGAGCGCATCGGTGACCGTGATGATATCGACCGGCTGGCTTTCTTCAAAAAGTTCGCAGATCACGTCAAAGATGATTTGGTGGTCTGGTCGATAGAAGTCGTCCTTCTTGACAATGGAGATCACCTCGGCTAGCGGCCGCTGGCCGGACATCGCACAGCCCAGAACCGATTGCTCGGCCTGCTGGCTGTTCGGCAAAACCTTGCCGATCGCGACTCTTTGCTGAGGAGCAGTTGAACTAGACATGGCAGGTTCCTCCGTTACTGGGCAACAACCTGTACAGTGATTTTAGCCGTGACGTCACTATGCAGCTTGACTTCAACATCAAAACTGCCGAGCGCTTTGATCGCCTGCTTGATATTGATACCGCGCTTGTCGACTTCAAAACCCTGCTTTTCCAGCGCGCCGGCGATGTCCATGGCGGTGACGGCTCCATAGAGACGTCCGCCTTCGCCGCATTTGACCGGTAGCGTAAAGGTTTTGCCTTCCAGCTTGGCAGCCGAAACTTTCGCGTCTTCAAGCTTTTGCGCCGCACGGGCATTTTCCGCTTTTTTGCGATGCTTGACAGAGTTCAGGTTGGACGCCGTCGCTTCAAGTGCCAGGTTCTTCTTGAACAGAAAATTCCGGGCATATCCATCGTTGACATTGACAATATCATCGGCCTTGCCCAAGGACTTGACGTCTTCCAGCAAGATAACTTTCATTTTCAATTCCTCCCAATGTATGATCTCTCTTGTTTTCTGAATTTCTATTTTAACACAAAATGCACAAGCCCGACTGGATTTTAAAAAGCCGCGGCAGATTGCATCGTGCATCTGCCGCGGCTGACTGGACCAGTCGGTCAACCCCGATTATTCGCCGGAAAACGGCAGCAGGGCAACGTGACGCGCACGCTTGATCGCGATGGTCAGTTCTCGCTGATGCTGGGCACAGTTGCCGGACATGCGCTTAGGCAGGATCTTGCCGCGCTCGGAAACATACTTGCGGATTCTGGCTATGTCCTTGTAATCGATCTTTTCGACCTTGTCTGCGCAGAAGTTGCAGACCTTGCGGCGCGTCCTTCTTCTCGGACGGCCTCTTCCTTGTCTATATTCAGCCATGGTGGTCTCCTTTCATTCAAAATAAGGTGCTAAGGCTCTGGGCCTTAAATGTCAAAAGGCAGAGCGGTATCGTCGTCGGGTCCCGGAAAGAACCCATTGTCCGCTTTCTTTTGTGAATCGTTGGCTGTCGCCGGCTTGTTGTCATAGCCGCTGTCGCTCCGCTTGGGATCGACAAATTCGATTTCATCAGCGATGACTTCGGTACTGGTCCGGCGTTTGCCCTCGGCATCCTCCCAGTTTCGAGTCTGGATACTGCCAGTGACAAGCATGCGCGAACCTTTGTGGAAGTACTTCGCACAAAATTCAGCCTGTTGGCGCCAAGCAACAACAGGAATAAAATCTGCCTGTTTTTCACCGTTTGCATTCTTGAACCGGCGATCAATCGCCAGAGTGAATGTGCAAACGGAAATGTTGCTGGATGTTGTCCGAAGCTCGGGGTCACGGGTCAAACGACCCATTAGGATTGCCTTGTTCATACGTTCATTCGCCTTTCAATCTTTAGTCGTCAACACGGACGACCAGGTATCTCAGAACACCTTCGGTAATCTTGAGAACACGTTCCAGCTCCTTCGGAAACTCGACATCGGATGAGAAATTAACCAGCATGTAATGCCCTTCTCTCTGATCGTCGATTTCGTAAGCCAGCTTGCGGCGGCCCCATGCATCAACCTGATCGATTGTTGCTGAAGACTCGATAAGAGCCTGGATCTTCTCGGTGATTGCGTTAATCGCTTCTTCACCAAGCGCCGGGTTCAAGATGTACATCAACTCATATTTTCTTGTCACTTTAAATTCACCTCCTCCTGGACTGAACGGCCCTGCCAATCTGGCAGAGCGAGGATTCACGCTTAATGCGGGCTGTTCAAATTAAACAGCAATGAAAAATATAGCATTTCGAGGCAAATCCGTCAAGGGCTGGCATTCGATACGGCAATTATAACGAATTTCCTATCGCATGGCTTTCGTCAATAGCCGAAATTCAGAGGCGTTTGACAATTTTTTCGATCAGCTCATTCAAAACCTTTGCAGTTTTCCGATAAGTCGCAAGATCGCCGCCAAACGGATCCGGAATGGAAACGTCCGGCTCTTGGGCTAGTTCCCCGATCGTGACAATGTGTTCAACATGCTCTGGAAAAATCCGGGCCAGCATCATCTTGTGTGACTCAGTCATGCCAACAATCCAGTCCGCATCTTCGATGCAGGACGGGCTGACTGCCCGGGATGCATGTCCGGACAGGTCCAGGCCGTAGTCGGTCTGCAGCGCTTCCAGCGCATGCGGGCTGGCCGGGTCGCCTTCGAAGGCGGCCAGGCCGCAAGACACCGCCTGCCAGCCGGTCGAAGCAGCATGGTGGTTGAACAAGGCCTGGGCCATCGGGCTGCGGCAGGTGTTGCCGGTGCAGACAAAAACAATTTTATGCTGGATGGCCATCAGCTTTCCTCCTCGGGTCCGATTGCTTCATCGGCCGCGGCGGCTTTGCGCAGTCGGTTCATGTAGGCTGTTCCAATCCCTGCTTCTGGCAGGCCTTCGACAATCAAGGTCGACACACCGGTCATGTCTAAACGCCGCAAGGCATCGAACAGACCGGCAGCGGCGCTGTTCTCAGTTTGGCCAAGGGAGATGGCCGGCAAGCTTTGCCGCCCATCCCGGCCAGACAGGTTTTGTCCGATCAAGTCCAGTTCAATGCGTTGGAGAAAATCGTCCAGCCCGATCAGGCCAACAGTCCGATCAGATACAACAGCCTTGCGAATCAGGGCTGTCGCGTATTTCGCACGTGCTTCGACCGATTCTCCGTTCGCAATCATGACGCTGGCTGCCGGGGCATAATGGCGATACTTCATGCCGGGAGAACGCGGCGCGTCTTCGCCGATCAAAGTCAAGCGGTGGTGTCCGGACACCTGTCCAGTCACGGCGAGAATCGCCTCATGGCTCAGAGCGCCGGGCCTCAAGACGACCGGCTGCTCACCCGTGACATCGACAACGGTCGACTCAAGGCCAAACTCGCAGTCACCGGCTTCGACAATATAGGGAATCCGACCGGCCAGATCATGCTCGACATGCCAGCCGCGCGTCGGGCTCGGGCGGCCTGACCGGTTCGCTGACGGTGCGGCGACCGGCACATTGGCCAGCTCGATCAGTCGTCTGGCAACCGGATGCGACGGGATTCGGACAGCAACAGTGTCCAGACCGGCTGTCACCAGGTCCGGAACAGCGTCGGATCGTTTCAGAATCAGCGTCAGCGGCCCCGGCGAGAATTTCTCAAAAAGTCGTTTCGCAACAGCTGGCAGTTCCCGGGTCAGCGGCACGATGTCCTCAACAGACGCGACATGTACAATCAATGGATTGTCAGCCGGCCGGCCCTTGGCTTTGAAGATCGATGCCACGGCCTTATCATCCAGGGCATTGGCGCCCAGACCGTAGACGGTCTCGGTCGGGAATGCGACCAGTTTGCCGTCGCGAAGCGCTCGGGCGGCCGGTTCAAGCAGCTTGTCGTCCGGATCAGTCGGATCAATATGGATAATTTTTGTCTCCACAGGTTTCATATCAGTCCTCGGGCCCGGATTGCCCCTTGCCCAGCTGATCCGTCTGCCAGGCTGTAATCAACGGCTGGATGACCGGATCGAGGTCACCGGCCAGGATATCGTCAAGCTTGTACAGGGTCAGGCCGATCCGGTGGTCCGTGACCCGCCCCTGATGGTAGTTGTAGGTCCTGATCCGCTCGCTCCGGTCGCCGGTTCCCACCTGGCTTTTCCGGTCAAAGGCCCGCTCGCCGGACTGACGGGTCTGCTCCATTTCGAACAGACGTGATCTGAGAACCGCCATCGCGCGTTCCTTGTTTTTATGCTGGGAGCGCTGATCCTGGCAGGTGACAACCAGGCCGGATGGCTTGTGCGTGATCCGGATGGCGGAATCCGTCTTGTTGACGTGCTGTCCGCCCGCTCCGGATGCCCGGTAGGTATCGATATCCAGGTCGTTGGGATCGATATGGATTTCGACATCGTCAGCCTCCGGCATGACTGCTACAGTGACCGTCGACGTATGGATCCGGCCGCCGGACTCCGTCACCGGCACACGCTGGACGCGATGCACGCCGCTTTCAAATTTGAATCGGCTGTAGGCACCGCGCCCGTCGATTTCAAGGACAGCTTCCTTGATGCCGCCCAGTTCAGTCTCGCTGGCATCCACCAGGTTGGTTTTCCAGCCCCGGGCTTCGGCATAGACCGTATACATGCGCAGTAAAACGCCCGCGAACAAAGCGGCTTCCTCACCGCCGGCGCCCGCCCGGACTTCGATAAACACATTGCGCTGGTCGTTGGGGTCCTTCGGACTGAGCGATTCGTTCAGCAGCTCTTCCAGCTTCGTCTTGCGGTCTTCCAGGCTGCCGATCTCTTCCCGGACCAGCTCTTTGAATTCCCGCTCGTCGGACTGGTTGAACAGCTCGCGGTTGTCCGCCAGCTGGCTGTCAACCGCGATCAGTTCCCGGTATGATTCAACCAGCGGCTGCAAATCGGCATGCTCCTGCACCAGTCGCCGATACCGGGTCTGGTCGGACATGACCTGCGGTTCGGACAGCAACAGATTCAATTCTTCAAATCGGCTTTCAACAGCCTTCATTTTATCCAGCATAGCAAATCCTTTATCAACTGATATTATACACTTTGGGCATATTATTATAGCATATCGGCAGTCGTCCGAAGGACCCTGCACAATGCAAAAAGAAAAAAACAAGCCGTATAATGTTGGTATCTGTGTTGCTGACATGGATGAATCAATCAACTGGTGATTGAGAGGCTTGGGTTTGATAGAATCTGCAGAATCTGTTATGACTTCCTCAAGGCCGAGATGGTCTTCATGCGGACCGATGACTGGGATATTGAGCTGATCAAGTTTGGTGAGTCGACCCCCCCTGTCTGAAGACCGCAGATTTCCCGTCAGCGATTGAATGATCCAGAGCGTCAAGCAAGCGCCGATGCGGTTGAAGATGTAACCGCCTGCTTTGGACGTGGGGACAAAGGTGTACTATTTGTCATGAGACCCGACAAAACGGAAGGTGCGCTAAAGGGATTCATAACTTTAAACGCCGGCAATCTTATTGAATTCATTCAGAAAAACGTCTAAAAGCAACCCATTTTCAATCGGTTAATTCTGGTTATAGCGTCGTCTGGATTATCACCCGGATCTGCGCTATAATTGTCTTTGGTTTGTTTCCGGATCAACCGGACCTGCCGGTGCTGACACAGCATCTGCTAATAATCGACCATACAGATTGAAAGGGGTAACATCCATGCTGAAAACACATGAAGTAGAACAGATGACCTGTGTGGCCAAAGGGCCTAATCACGGTCCGGCTCCCATTCCCGAAGAGGGCCGCTGGGTTCAGGCCAGTGAGATCAAGGACATCTCCGGCTTTACCCATGGCGTCGGCTGGTGCGCACCGCAACAGGGCACCTGCAAACTGTCGCTGAACGTCAAGGAAGGCGTCATCCAGGAAGCCCTCGTTGAAACGCTCGGCTGCACCGGCATGACCCATTCGGCTGCCATGGCTTCCGAAATCCTGCCGGGAAAAACCATTCTCGAAGCGTTGAACACTGACCTCGTCTGTGATGCTATTAACACCGCGATGCGTGAATTGTTTTTGCAGATCGTCTACGGCCGCAGCCAGTCAGCCTTCTCGGAAGGCGGCCTGCCCATCGGCGCCGGTCTCGAAGATTTAGGCAAAGGCCTGCGAAGCTCTGTCGGCACACTGTACAGCACCCTGGAAAAAGGACCCCGATATCTTGAACTGACCGAAGGCTATATTATCAAGATGGGTCTGGACGAAGACGACCAGGTCATCGGCTACCAGTTCCTGAAAATAGGGCCGATGCTCGAGATGATCAAAAAGGGCGTCGACGCCAACGAAGCTTACCAGAAGAACATTGGTACCTATGGCCGTTTCGCTGAAGCGGTCCGCGTGATCGATCCCCGTCACGAATAATCCGCACGAAAGCGAAAGGAGCTTTACATCATATGGCACTGTTTGAAAGTTACGACCGCAGAATATCCCAGATCAATGCTGCGCTTGCTGAAAACGGCATCGCTTCCATTGAGGAAGCCAAGCAGATTTGCGAGCAAAAAGGCATTGATCCCTACGCCATCTGCAAAGACATCCAGCCGATCGCATTTGAAAACGCCGCCTGGGCTTATGTCGTCGGCGCCGCGATCGCCATCAGGAAGGGCGCGAAGAAGGCCTCCGAAGCGGCTGAAGCTATCGGCATCGGCTTGCAGGCCTTCTGCATCCCCGGTTCTGTCGCCGACGACCGCAAGGTCGGTATCGGCCACGGCAACCTGGCAGCCATGCTGCTGCGCGATGAAACCAAGTGCTTCGCCTTTCTGGCCGGTCACGAATCCTTCGCCGCGGCTGAAGGCGCCATCGGTATCGCCAAGTCAGCCAACATTGTCCGCCAGGAGCCGCTGCGCGTCATCCTGAACGGCCTGGGCAAGGACGCTGCCATGATCATCTCCAGGATCAACGGCTTCACCTATGTCCAGACCCAGTTTGATTACGCCACCGGCGAAGTCAAGGTTGAAAAGGAAATCCCGTACTCCGATGGTGACCGCGCCAAGGTGCGCTGTTATGGCGCTGACGATGTCCGCGAAGGCGTCAAGATCATGCACACAGAAGGCGTTGATGTCTCCATCACCGGCAACTCCACCAATCCGACCCGCTTCCAGCATCCGGTTGCCGGCACTTATAAGAAGGAATGCATGGCTTTGGGCCGCAAGTATTTCTCGGTTGCATCAGGCGGCGGCACCGGCCGTACCCTGCACCCGGACAACATGGCTGCCGGTCCGGCTTCCTACGGTATGACCGATACCATGGGCCGCATGCATTCCGACGCGCAGTTTGCCGGTTCATCCTCTGTCCCCGCCCACGTTGAAATGATGGGCTTCCTGGGCATGGGCAACAACCCGATGGTTGGCGCAACCGTTGCGGTTGCCGTGGCCATTGAACAAGCTGGCTAATAGAGCCAAACAGCCCAAACAGTTTCCAAAAGCCCTGCCGCAGAACCTGCGGCAGGGCTTTTATCATGGAATCCTGCTGGTTCGACTGTGAAATCACGTTGGATTTTGAAAAAGTGTGCAAACATCGTTCAACTCAGCCAAATATCACAAGACCGGTACTGGTATCGATCCAGATCTGGCGATAGAATGTTTAAGAACGATATTTCGAAGGGAGTCTACAATGGATAAAGCAATTCTTTTTGACATGGACGGCGTTCTGGTTGATTCAGAGGACGTCATACGGCAGGCGGCAGTCAAGGGGCTGGCCGAATACGGCATCGCAGCCGTTGAGGAGGATTTCATCCCCTTTGTCGGCGCCGGTGAAGATCGGTACATTGGCGGGGTGGCCGAAAAGTACGGACATCCATATCAGAAAGCGATGAAAGATCGTGTTTACCAACTCTATGTCGAGCTGGTCGATGAGCAGATCAAGGTTTTTGCCGGCGTTCATGAACTGCTGGAAATTCTTAAGGCTCAAGGTTATCAGATGGCCGTTGCCAGCAGTGCGGACCGGATCAAGGTCGACGCCAACCTTCGTGCGGCTGGAATTGAACAAAGCTTGTTTGGTGCGATCCTCTGCGGCGAAGACGTCCAGGATAAAAAGCCTTCGCCGGACATTTATCTGGCCGCCTGTGAAGCACTCGGCCAGACACCTGGCAACTGTATAGTTGTTGAGGATGCGATCAATGGCATCCAGGCTGCCCAAAATGCCGGCATGAAATGCATCGCCGTCTCGACCTCGTTTTCCAGTCAAGAACTCGCCCGAGCCGGCGCGGACCGGGTGGTCGACCAGATTCTGGAAGTAGCCGCAGCTGTCCAGGATATCTGATTTTTGTTATGCAATCAGTTTGAAGACTCCCCCGAATTATCTGGCTTTTCGATCGATTTGACGGCCTTTTCCAGACGTTGCCTGGGCAGCGTGATGTAATGGCCGCAGGTCATGCACTTGATCCCGATGTCGGCACCAACCCGGTCGACAAGCCATAGCCAGCCCCCGCAGGGATGCTGTTTTTTAAGGCGAAGGATTTCGCCGGGTTTAAACGGATAAAGATAGAATTTTCCTGCCAATCCAATCTCCCCCTGTCAAGATTTCAGCCGGCTGCCGGTCACCCTGGGCTGGCCGCCGTAGTCTCGTCTGGCCAACGGCCGGTCATAGCGACCATCTCGTGCGAAAAGATCCAACACCGGCTGGTGCTGGTCGAAGCCATGCTCAACCAGCAAGAGGCCATTCGGTTTCAGGTAATCCGGCGCAGTGGCAACCAGTCGCCGGTAGAAGGCCAGGCCGTCCGGTCCGCCGTCCAGCGCGATTTTGGGCTCATGGCTTGACACTTCCGGCATCAGGCCGGCGATATCAGCGCTGGGTATATAGGGCGGGTTGGATACGATCAGGTCATACCTTAGGCCTTTCACGGTCGGGAAAAGATCCGCCTGTACCAAATCAGCCAGTGCTTCCAAATGATGCATCTTGATGTTTTGTCTGGCAAACCCCGCAGCGGCCGAATCGATCTCGGTCAGGACCAGTTCAGCTGGCCGGCCATGTTCGATCAGGCCCAGCAGAAGACTGATGCCGATGCAGCCGGTTCCGGCGCAGACATCCAGCACCCGGACCATCTGATCGGGTGCCGGGGAATCTAATAGGGCTTCCAAGGCCGACTCAACCAGCACTTCACTGTCCGGTCTGGGCACCAGGGTGCCGGGACCTGTCTTAAACCGGTGGTTCATGAACCAGGTCTGGCCCAAGATATAGGCCAGCGGCACATGGGCGGCGCGCAGTCTGGCGGCATTCAGCGCTCGATCGGCCTGGCCCGGTTCAACCGGCTGTTGGCTGCGAGTGTAGAGGGCCAGCTGGTCGATGTCAAGTAATTCGGTAACAAGCGCTGAGGCTTCGCGCCGGGCGTCGTCAATCCTGGCTTTTCTTAAAATATGTGTTGCCGCCTTCAGGAGGCTGTTTAGGTTCATAGGAAAGTTACCAGCGGTCGCTGTTCGACTCATCGGGTATGACTGCATTCATGGCGGCAATGGACACCTCCAGCATGCTGTCATCCGGTTCGGCAGTCGTCAGGCGCTGCAGCCAGAGACCCGGTGCTGATATGATCCGGGTCAGGACGTTATCATAACGTCCGGCCAGCCGGATGATCTCATAGGCGATGCCGGCGACCAGCGGCACCAGGGCAAAGCGCACCAGCAAATTGATCCAGCGGCCCCACCAGCCGGCAAACGAGAAGACAATGATGCTGACCAGGATGACGATAAACATGAAGGCCGTGCCGCAGCGCGGGTGGAAACGGCTGTACTGGCGGACATTTTCGACGGTCAGATCTTCATGCGCTTCGTAGCAGGCGATCGTCTTGTGCTCGGCGCCATGGTACATCCAGACGCGGCGGATATCCTTGATCTGACGCGTCATCGCCAGATAGCCGATGAAGATCGTGATACGGATCAGGCCTTCGATCAGGTTGAGCAGGATAATGCTGCCTGCGCCGGTTAGCGTGCCCAGAACCGTAAACTGGCGGATGAAGCCGGTGATGAAGTTGGGCAACAGAATAAAAAGGGCGACGCTGAACAGGATGCCGATCACGGCGGACAGGTACAGCATCTGGTCAGCAAAACGATCCATCAGGAAATCTGACAATCGGATGAACGGCCTGGCCAGGATAAAGGGCTTCTTGGGTTCGGAAGATTTCTCGCCACCGGACGATTCGTCATCGGATTCCAATTCGTCTTCAACCATCTCGGCCGAACGCAGCAAAGCTTTGGTTCCGGTTACCAGCTGACGGAACAGCCGTACCGAACCGCGGACAAACATCACATTCGCGGATCCCTTGAAGCGATTGGGCGGCAGTTGCTCAACGGCGATTGTCCCATCCGCTTTACGAATGGCCATCGCCTTCTTGTCCGGTCCGATCATCATCAGGCCTTCGATCAGGGCCTGGCCGCCGATGGTTGTCTTTTTGCCGACCTGGCAGGCGTCCTGCCCAGCCATCTGCTCTGAATTTTGAATATCCTGGGATTTATTATTTTTCATGTCCGAAACCTTTCTGACAAGCGCTTATGATCTCAAACCTCTTATTATGAAAAAGAGGCTTGCTCAACGCAAGCCTCTCGCGGGTTGCAGTTTTTTATTTCTGCCCCATCCTCTTCTTGAACTTGTCGACGCGTCCGCCGGTATCGACCAGCTTCTGACGACCTGTGTAGAACGGATGGCACTTCGAGCAGATATCAACGCTGAGCGCTTCCTTGACGGAACCTGTTTCGAATGTTTCTCCGCAGGCACATTTTACAACGGCCTTGCCATACTTGGGATGTATTCCCTCTCTCATCTTTCTCACCTCTCAAGGGATACGGCGCGTGCCCTCGCTTTGGGCCCCGACACGTATGCCGCACCAGATTCAGTTGTTGCGAAACGATTTTACATCACAGGACTGTAAATGTCAATCGTTTCCGGATTATCGCCCGCCATTATTGGAGCGCCCGTTTTGGGAGCTGTCAGACGGCCGTTGACCGCGCATGGCATCAAAGACATTCTTGTCGTTGAACGATACGTTGACAGACGATATGAAATGCTCGTTGCTGGTTGTCTTCAGCAGCAGATTGATAATGGTTTCGGTGACCGCGGTCGTATCCAGCTGGCCGAAGGCCTTGCGGATCGTCCAGACGGAATCGAGCTCTTTGGTGCTCATCAGCAGCTCCTCGCGGCGGGTGCTGGACTTGTTGATGTCGATCGCCGGGAAGATGCGCTTTTCGGACATCTTGCGATCCAGGTAGACTTCCATGTTGCCGGTGCCCTTGAACTCTTCGAAAATGACCTCGTCCATACGCGAGCCGGTCTCAATCAGCGACGTCGCGATGATGGTCAGGCTGCCACCGTTTTCAATGTTTCGTGCCGCACCGAAGAAACGTTTCGGGCCGTACAGCGCGCCGGGATCCAGGCCGCCGGACAAAGTGCGTCCAGTCGGATTGATGCTCAGGTTGTAGGCTCTGGCCAGACGCGTCATGGAATCCATCAGGATGACGACGTCCTGCCCGAGCTCAACGAGCCGCATCGCGCGCTCGAGAACGAGCTCGGTGACCTTGGTGTGGTTTTCTGGTGTCTTGTCAAACGTCGAATAGACGACTTCGCCATTGATCGAGCGCTGCATGTCGGTGACTTCTTCCGGGCGTTCGTCAATCAGCAGAACGATCAGCTTGGAGTCCGGGTTGTTGATGCTGATCGCATTGGCGATCTTTTGCAGCAAGATCGTTTTACCGGCTTTAGGCGGCGAGACGATCATGCCGCGCTGGCCTTTGCCGATCGGTGCGATCAGGTCGATAATCCGGGTTGACAGCTCATTGCGTACGGTCTCAAGCACGAAGCGCTCATCGGGGTAGATGGGTGTCAACCGATCAAAATGAGGACGGCGCTGCATTTTTTCCGGCGGCATGCCGTTGACTTCCTTGATGTAGAGCAGCGCCTGGTAGCGGTCGTTTTCCCGCTGGAGCTTAACCGGACCCGTCACCTGGTCGCCGGCTCTCAGGCCGAAGCGGCGAATATACTGGGGCGGTACATAGATATCTTTGTTGCCCTGCAGGTAGTTCTCCTTGCGCAGAAAGCCATAGCCGTCCGGCATGATCTCCAGGATACCGGTCTGCACGTCACCGGTTTCGACGTTTGTGTGCGCCGTGGCAGCCTGGGTGCCGGCTTCAGCTGGCTTGCGGTCGCCTCTGGGCGTTTTCGGCTGTGGCGTGTTCCGCTGATTCCTTTTATCCGAATCCTGAGAAGGGCTGCCAATGATGCGGGTGCGCCGCTGGGCGGGACGCCCGGGCTTCCTGGGCCGGTCGTCAGCGCGATCGGCTGCGGTCTCAGCCTTGGTCGGCTGCGAGGCCTTTTCTGGCTTGGCATCCTGGTCGACTGCAGCTTCCGCGGCTTCCGGCGATTGAGCGTCGGACAAGTCGGGGGCGCTTTCAGGCTTAGGAGCCTCGGGTTCATCTTCGGGCACCTTGCTGTCGGCTGCTTCAGCTGTGGATTTTTTGGCAGTGGATTTTTTCGTGGTTGCTTTTTTGGAGGTTGTCTTCGTTGTCGCAGTTTTGCGGCGTGTCGTCTTTTTGGGTTTTTCTTCTGCAGACTCGGCTGTTTCAGCCGCATCGGCCGCGTCCGCTTTTGTCTCAGGCTCTGTCTCAACCTCGGCTGTCTTTTTCTTGGTTGTTCTCGGCTTTCGGGTCTTCGTTGCCGTCTTTTTTTCAGCGGCGGCCTTGGTGGTACGGCGGCGTGTTGTCTTTTTGGGTTTTTCCTCACTCGCCTCAGCGGTTTCATCGCCGGGCTTGGCTTCGGCTTTAGCCGCAGTGCCGGTGGAATCTTCTAAAACGGCCTTGGCTTCGCTGTCAGCCTTTTGATTCTCCTGCTCCAGCAGGCTTATCAGACCGTCGCGGTCCATCTCGCCAGCTTGTTCAGGCGTCAAAAGACCGGCCAATTGGGCTACGAGCGCAAGGTCTTCCTTGCTCTTACCCTCAGTGTTGTAGGAAGGCATTTAATCACCTCATTGAGTGCTGCTGACGCAGCTGTTTTTTTGAATACGAGAAAGACATTCCTTGAAGCACGCGACAAAAGAAGAATTCGCGAGATATTAACCATATTGCTTGACAGTATGGGGTATCAGGTGCAAAGAGTGTCATCACTTGATTTAAGCTGATTATAGCGTGATACAAAGCGATGCGTCAAGCTAAAAATTGCCTCAACCCAAGAAGTTTCGGGATTTTGATCGTCTTTTTTTCTGAAGTCGGTCCCAATCGGTCTTCGAGAAGCATGCATTGAACAGGTCATAATAAAAGAGCCCCTCGCGTCAAGCGAGGGGCTCTGGTCATGAACCGGTCTTATTCATCACTCATGGTGGCGAACTGGGACATCATGCCCAGTGTCTTGCCGGTGCCGATTGCTACGCAGGAGACCGCGTCTTCGGCTACAACAACGTCGATGCCGATCTTGGCGGCCAGCATGCGGTCAAGACCGTAGAGCAGCGCGCCGCCGCCGGTCAGGACAATGCCGCGCTGGCTGATGTCAGCCATCAGTTCCGGGGGGGTGCGCTCCAGCACGGAATGGACAGCTTCGAAAATCTGTTCCACCGGCTCTTCAAGCGCCTCCAGCATTTCAGTCGAATTGACCGTGATCGCGGCCGGCAGGCCGGTGATCAGGTTGCGACCGCGGACCTCCATGGTCAATTCCTCTTCACGGGGATAGGCGCAGCCGATGTTGATCTTGAGCTCTTCGGCGGTGCGTTCACCGATCAGGATGTTGTGCTTACGGCGGACATGCTTGACGATCGCCTCGTCGAACTTGTCGCCTGCGACTTTCAGGGACGCGTCGACAACCGGCTCCAGGAGCGAGATGACCGCGATGTCCGTGGTGCCGCCGCCAATATCGACGATCATGCTGCCGCAAGCCTTGGTGATGTCGATGCCGGCGCCGATGGCGGCGGCGATCGGCTCGCGGATCAGGAAGACATCCTTGGCGCCGGCGCGCTTGCAGGAATCCTCAACCGCCTTCTGCTCGACCGGCGTAATCACGCTGGGGACACAGACAACGATGCGCGGCTTGAAGTATTTGGCTCTCGGACCTTTGCAGACCCGGCCGATAAAAGTCTTGAGCATGACTTCAGTGACCTTGAAGTCAGAAATGACGCCGTCGCGGAGCGGACGGATGGCCTCGACCATGCCGGGGGTCCTGCCCAGCATCAGGCTGGCGTTCTCGCCGACGGCCAGAACGCGGCCGGTTTTTGAATTAATCGCGACAACAGACGGTTCGCGCAGAACGACGCCTTTGCCCTTGACATAAATCAGAATGGATGCTGTTCCCAGATCGATGCCGATATCCAAGCCCAATCCCATAGAAGTACCTCTTTCATCTATTGATTTTACCCGACTGTCTCGAGTAGAAATTTTGTTAAACTCGTGCATACAATGATACAATAGGTTGATCAGATAATCAATTCTGAACTTGGCTTTAATCTGCTGACTTATTTCGATGACGCCCGCGCGCTGAAAGGATTGATCCGATGCTCAAACTCCTGGCCTGCCTATTCATGCTGATTGACCACATCGGCTACTATTTCGAGGAGTTTCTCCCCGCGCCAGTCTATCTGATGCTGCGCATCATCGGGCGCCTTGCCTTTCCCATCTTCGCCTGGTCGGTCGCGCTCGGCTGCCACAAGACCCGCAACCCGCTTCGCTACTTCCTGCGGATGAGTGTATTTGCCATTCTGACTGAGGTCCTGATCCGCTTTTTAAACCAGCTATCCGGATCCCGCTACTACCCGACCAATGTCATGATCACCTTCGCCCTGGCCATTGTGCTGGTGTTCGGCTACCAGATGGCCACCCGTTCGGGCCGCGACATGATCGCCAGTTTGCGCCCCATCTCTCCGCTGGGCGATTCGATCCACCCCAAGCTGCACTACCACGTCCGGATCAATCTGGGCGGCATTGAGCTGGACAGCCGCTTCGGTCTGGCGCTGGGCATTCTCATGATTCTGGTTTCGATCGCCGCCACGGTCTGGCTCGAGCCGGACTACAGCCTGTACGGCCTGGCCTCGGTCCTCATCTTCTTCGTGGTCCAGGAAAGGGTCAAAGAAGGCCATCAGTTCAAATCATCCCTTCAGTACTTCGCGCTGATGAATCTCGTTTACCTGGCAATCCAGATCGTCAGCTACGGCCCGGCCTACTTTCTCTATGGCCTGATCCAATGCGTCTCAATCGGCGCGGTGCCCATCATCTACAGTCTGGCGAGCAGCAAGCGGCCAGGTACGGTTATGAAGTACTTCTTCTATATCTTCTACCCGGGTCACATCCTCATTTTGGTCCTGCTCTACAGACTCGTGGCGCAAGTGTAGTGAAATTTCTGCCAAGATTTGATAAAATCTATCGTTGTAATGATGAAAAGAGGTATTAAGACATGGCCTATTCCGTAGAAACCGACCGCAAATGGCAGAAAATCTGGGACGAGAGCGGGATCAACCGCTTTAATCCGAACAAGATCGACAAGAAACTCTACGTATTGGAGATGTTCTCATACCCTTCCGGCGCCAACCTCCATGTCGGCCACTGGTATAACTATTCCCTGTCCGATTCCTGGGCCAGGATGAAACGCATGCAGGGCTACGAGATCTTCCAGCCCATGGGATTCGACGCCTTCGGACTGCCGGCGGAAAACTACGCGATCAAGACCGGCATCCATCCCCAGGACTCGACGCTCAAGAACATTGAGACCATGGAGAAGCAGCTCAGGGAGATGGGCGGCATGTTCGACTGGGACGCCGAACTGGCGACCTGCATGCCGGACTACTATCGCTGGAACCAGTGGCTGTTCCTGCAGCTGTATAAAAATGGACTGGCCTATCGCAAGAACGCGCCGGTCAACTGGTGTCCGAACTGCAACACGGTGCTGGCCAACGAGCAGGTTGTCGACGGCGCCTGTGAACGCTGCCAGACAGATGTGACCAAAAAGAACCTGACCCAATGGTTCTTTAAAATTACCGACTACGCCCAGGAGCTGCTGGACGGCCTGCCGGGACTGGACTGGCCGGAGAAGACCAAGAAGATCCAGACCAACTGGATCGGCCGCTCGGAAGGCGCTGAGATCACCTTTGACGCCCAAAAGATGGGCCAGCCAATTCTAAACGAAGATAACGCCCCGTTGAAGCTGTCCGTGTTCACGACCCGTGCGGACACCCTGATGGGCGTCACCTATGTCGTGGTCGCGCCCGAAAGCGAGATCTGCGAGCTGCTGACCACCGACGACTGCCGCAAGGCGGTCGAGGCCTACCGCGAACAGACCCGCAAAGTAACCGATATCGAGCGCATGTCCACCGTCCGCGAGAAAACCGGTGTCTTCACCGGATCCTACGCCATCCATCCCGTGACCGGCGACAAGGTTCCGGTCTGGGCGGCTGACTACGTCATCGCCGGCTACGGCACCGGCGTGGTCATGGCGGTTCCCGCCCATGACGAACGCGACTTCGAGTTTGCTGAAAAATTCAATCTCCCGATCAAACGGGTCATCCGCTCGGCCGACGGCTCCGCGGACGAACTGCCCTATATCCAGCACGGCGTGCTGGTCAACAGCGGCGAATTCGATGATCTGGATTTCGACCAGGCAATCGCGGCGATTATACAGAAGCTGTCCGCAACCGGCCAGGGCGAACTCAAGATCAACTACCGCCTGCGTGACTGGCTGGTCTCCAGACAGCGTTACTGGGGCACACCCATTCCGGTCGTCTACTGCGACCAGTGCGGCACCGTCCCCGTGCCGGAAGCCCAGTTGCCGGTCGAGCTGCCCTATGATGTCGAGTTCACGCCGGACGGCGAATCGCCGCTCAAGAAAAACAAGGCCTTCATTGAAACATCCTGTCCGACCTGCGGCGGCCCGGCTCATCGGGATCCGGATACGCTGGACACCTTTGTCTGCTCATCCTGGTACCAGTTCCGCTATGTTGACAACAAGAACAGCGAGCAGGCCTTCAGCCGCGACAAGGTTGACCGGATGTGTCCGGTCGATAAATACATCGGCGGCGCTGAGCATGCCGCCATGCACCTGTTGTATGCCCGCTTCATCACCAAGGCGTTGCGTGACATGGGACACCTCGGCTTCGACGAGCCGTTCAAGTCCCTGGTCCACCAGGGCACGATCCTGGGATCCGACGGTCTCAAGATGTCCAAATCGCGCGGCAACACCATTTCGCCGGACGACTACATCGACCAGCATGGCTCAGATGTCTTCCGCATGTACCTCGGCTTCGGCTTTGCCTATACCGAGGGCGGCCCCTGGAACGACGACGGCGTCAAGGCGATCGTCAAGTTCATGGGACGCGTCGAGCGCATGGCCGAGGACATCAGGAAACTGCCCAAGAGCGATCCCGAAGTCCTTTCGCCGGCTGACAAGGAACTGCAGTATGCCCGCCACTTCGCGATTCGCGGCGTGACCATGGACGCCGAACGCTTCCAGTTCAACACGTCGATCTCGAGGATGATGGAACTTGTCAACGCCCTAGTCAAATCCCAGTCGGACAAAAATATCAGCCCTGGCCTGATGCGCGCGGCCTATGAAGACCTGCTGCTGATCATGGCGCCGTTCGCGCCGCACTTCTGTGAGGAAATCTGGCATGGCCTCGGCCACACCCAGTCGATCTTCCTGGCATCCTGGCCGGCCTTCGATCCGGATGCCCTGATCCGGGATACGGTTGAAATCGCGGTCCAGGTCAACGGCAAGATCGTCTT
The DNA here is from genome assembly GCA_963675845.1 of uncultured Saccharofermentans sp. GTDB lineage: Bacteria > Bacillota > Clostridia > Saccharofermentanales > UBA5734 > UBA8949. Next base: position 2,915,921 of record OY776634.1, read on the forward strand.
CAGAATGGATATTCCCAGCGACGCGGACAACCAACAGATCGAGGCCATGGTCCTGGCTGACGCAAGGTGTGACGAAAACCTCGGCGGCAAAAGAATCGTCAAAGTCATCGTCGTCAAAGGCCGCCTGGTCAACCTGGTCGTCCGCTGAGCATGGTGTACCTGATCTGCCTGCTAGTCGGCTTGCTGGCCGGATTGCTGATCAAACGAATCTTCCGGGCACTGCTGCTCGAGCGCATCCGCGGCCTGCCGCTAATTGGCATCGCGCTGGCATCTTTTTTGCTGCCCGCCATTTTCAACTGGCTCTGGCCGGACCTGCTGTGGCGCGATGACCGCCAGCTGCTGGTCGGTCTGCAAGCCTTTGCCTATATCCTGTCGCTTCTGGCCGTCGGTCTGAACCTGCTGCCCTGGACAAATCCCGAAAAGCCAAAAACCCAATGGTTCCACAGGGCGCCGCTGGCGCTGGTCGGACTGGGTCTTTTAGCTGACGCGCTGGTCGTGATCCTGAACCAGGGCTATATGCCGATATCCAGCCAGTATCTGAGCGCGGTCGACGACCCCATTACCGTCCAGGCGATCCTCAACGAGGCGCTGTATCTCAAGCAGCTGGCCGGACCGGATACCCTCCTGCCCTGGCTAGGCCAGGTCGTACCCCTGCCCATCCTCAAAACCTTAAGACTTGCCGTATTCCCCTACCTCAGTGCCGGGGAGATCGCCATCAGCTCAGGTCTGCTGCTCTTCGGGCTCGCTCAGTTTTTCGCTGCCGGGGATTTGACGGGCGGCAAGCCGGACGATATATTGGATACCAGCACCACCAATCCCCAAAATGATTCAAACAATTCCCAAAGCTCTGCAAGGAGGAGTCTGCCCATGGCCAGAAAACCGTTCTTCAGCCGCCCGGATGGCGTCTACCTGAAAAAAATCGATCCGTTCATGCGTTTCTTTCCCTACATGATGAAAGGCCGGAATGAATCGGCGATCTACTTCAAGCTCCAGGCGGATATCACGGCACTGAGACAATACATCAACAAGCGAAACCACGACGACCTCGAGCAGATCAAGCAGACTGGGAAAGTCACGCTGTTTCACGCCATACTCACGGCATTGGCCAAATCGGCCGTCGAGCGCCCGCAGGTCAACCGCTTCGTCATCGGCCGCCGGGTCTACCAGCGCAATGACATGACCTGCGCCTTTGTCATCAAGAGCGAGTTCAAAGATGACGCCAACGAGGAAATCGCGATTATGAAATTCGAGCAGGACGACAACCTGAGCTCGGTTTCCCAAAAGCTGGCCGCGGAAGTCAAAAAGATCCGCGACAAGGCCAAGGAAGAAGGCAAAGAGCGCCATGGTGCGGTTAACTGGCTGAACTATTTCATGATGACCCCGCGTATTGTCCTGCGTGGCTTCATGCGTTTCATGGGGTGGCTCGACTACCATGGCTGGATGCCCAAATTCGTCTGCGAAGCCGACCCGATGCACGCCAGCTTCTTTGTCTCCAACCTCGGGAGCCTGCATATCGACGCGCCGTTCCACCATCTGTATGAATGGGGCACAACCTCCGTCTTCATGACCATCGGCAAGACCGAGAAGACCCCCGTCGCCCGCATGGATAAAACCATCGAGGTGCGCGACACGGTGAACATCGCCCTGACCATGGACGAGCGGATCACCGACGGCTTCTACCTGGCCAAAACGCTACGGCGCTTTGAATACTTCCTGGAACATCCGGAAGAACTTGAAATCGCATCGGTCCCCAACCTGGGGCGACCGATTGTCGAATAACTGTGTCCAAAGTCACTGAACACAAATTGCCACTCGGCTATGATTCATGTAAAATAGAGACGGCGCAATAACCCCAAGCGCCGAAACCAACGGAGGAAATTAATATGAAGATTACAGAAGATATGATTATCTCGGAAGTTTTGGAAATGGACAAGGGCACGGTTCCCATCTTTTTCAAGAACGGATTACATTGTCTGGGCTGCGTGATGGCGTCTGGCGAGACCATTGGTGAAGCCTGCGTCGTGCACGGCATTGACTGCAATTCGCTGCTCAATGAGCTGAATGGATACTTCGAAAGCAAGCAGGCTGAAAAGGCAACCGAAGCCTGATCGAACCAAAAACCTGTAACCATCAGATGCCCCGCCCTGTACCGATATCAAGACCAGGCAGTGGGGCATTTGTCTTGATGGGACCAGCTAGGTCTCACCACCCCTAGAAACGGGATAAAAAAGAACTTGACCCAGAAATCCCCATGCCTTGTCACGGGACACTTGCAGCAGTTTCAATCGAGGAATCACCAGTGTATTGAGGAGTTCGTTTTGATTATATTTGATGTACTAACGGCAACAGCCGTCATCCTGAATCTTGTTCTGCTTACCTATGCTATCTACAATGCCGGGCTGGCCTTGTTCCTGTTTAAAAAGATCCAGCCGCTTCCCGAAGCCGCAACCCAAAATCGCTTCGCAGTCCTGATCGCCGCGCGTGACGAAGCAGCGGTCATATCCAGCCTGATCGAGTCGTTAAAGCAGCAAAACTACCCGGCGTCCCGCTTCGAAATCATTGTCATCCCCAACAACTGCACCGACCGGACAGAGCAGATCGCCCGTCAGGCAGGCGCCCGTATCCTCAAATGCCCCAGTCAGGTCAAGTCTAAGGGAGACGTCCTGAATTTCGCCTTTCCCGAACTGAGCCGTAAAGAGCAAGACTTTGACGCAATATGCGTGGTGGACGCGGACAACCTGGTCGACCCGGATTTCCTCAAAGAGATGAACAAAACCCTCTCATCCGGAAAAGAGGTCGCCCAAGGGCATCGCAAAAGCAAGAATCCGTCGGACAATGGCATATCCGGCAGCTATTTCATCTACTACTGGATCTATAACCGCTTCATCAGCAAAGCCAGGTTCAACGCCGGCCTGTCCATACCTGTCATCGGCAGCGGCTTCATGATCAGCACTGGGCTGATCCGCAGGATGAAGGACAAGACCTTCAAGACATTGCTCGAAGACATGGAACTCACGATCCTGTGCTACCTGGCAGGCGTCAAGGTGGCACTGGCGCCAGACGCCATCGTCTACGACGAGCACCCCCTGTCCTTCAGGCAATCCTGGGATCAGCGCGCCAGATGGTCCGGCGGCATCTACCAGATCAGCAAGATCTATTTCGGACCGATCCTCCGACAGGTGCGAAAGACCAAAAGCCTCCAGGGTCTCGACCTGATGTTTTTAAACCTCGTCACCCACATGAGCGTCCTGGGCTTTCTGTCCTTTATCGTTTATATCCTGCTGATCCTGTTCGGCCTGATGGAGCACCAGATCGCCATAACAGCCGTCTGGTCCGTCCTGATCCTCTCTACCCTGTCCTCCTGGATACTGATGACCGGCGGCGCCTTTGTCGTCACCTGCTGCGACAAGATCAGCCTGTCCAAAATCTGGCGCGGCATCCTGACCTTCTGGTTCTTCATCCTCTCCTGGCAGCCGATCAACATCATCTGCCTGTTCCATATCCCCAAAACATGGAAGAAGATCCGGCATGACAGGGACATCAGCCTGCAGGACATTTCATAGGCAGACAAACGGGGATGAAATCGATAAAATTTCATCCCCGATTAAGGTTGACAAACCCGGCAAAAATCGAGATAATATCTCTGCTGTCCAGCGCGCCTGTGTAGCTCAGTTGGTAGAGCAGCTGATTTGTAATCAGCAGGTCGGGGGTTCAAATCCGTCCGCAGGCTCCAGCACTTAAACCGTTACGATCAATATGTCGTGGCGGTTTTCGCTTTTCCCATTGAATGTTCGGTTTTTTGTGTTTAACCCCGATTTGACCCCGATGCTTTAGCGAAACACAATTCCACCGTCACCATGCACAACCAACGGCGTTTGACTCGGTATGTTACGATAGAAATAAACGGAGGGAAGTCATATATGTGTGAAACGCAGCAAAAAAGAAAATCGATATTAGAATGCTCCACTTTTAATGAATTGGGGTCCTTGCTTCAGAAACAAACAGTTGGTGACCGGTCAGTTATGTCTTATCGTGATGACGATGATTACTACATAATAGTAAATGGGATGGATTTTTTAAGGCTTTATGAATTGAAACACATACAAAACAATTTAGAATTAGACTTCCAAAACATAAAAGCCAGAATAGTAAAAGAAGGGTCGGGCGGTTACTGGCTCAACTTAAACAATTACGACAAATAATAAAAAAAGACCGCCACCCAGAAGGATGACGGCCAGTCATTATTTCATATAGCTTTCAAAATCTGACTAGAATGTTAGCGATTGCTTGCATATTCGATTTTTTCTGTACTGCCTCCATTCTAGCTGATGAATCAGATGCTCTGTTTTGGGTAGTGTCAAGGATTATGCGCACTTTCTGTCTCGCTTGGTAGCTGGCCGTCAACCAGAAGATGGATTCGGAAAGACCGCTGTCACTGATTCTTGTCGGACAGACGGAGATCTGGGACAAGCTCCGCAAGCAAGTCTACTCCGCCTTTCTGCAGTGTCTGGACATCCGCTGCCACTTGCCTTATCTCGATGAGGCTGAGACCAAGTCGTATATCCTGCAGCATCTTCGGGCAGCCGGATCTAACGCCGAAATCTTTTCGGACGCTGCCGTCGCGGAGATCTTCCGGTATTCGAGCGGCAGTCCGCGCCTGATTAACAAGGCTTGCACGCACTGCCTGATCTTTGGTAATCAGCAGCACAAGAAGATTGTTGACGACCATATGGTCAGGTTCGTTGTCGAAACTGAGCTTCCTTGATTCAGATGGAAAGGCGTCATGCTCGGCGCCTTTTTCTCCGCTCTTCGCTGGACAGCTCATTCGGTAGATTCAGGACAGTATAACTGGGCTATTTCCGGACATTATGCCTCGGTAGAAGCACTAACCAAGCGAGACCGGTCATGTCTTTTCTTTTTTCAAAGTGCGCAATTTATGATACGTCATCAACTGATTTATTTGTATCACTCACACTTTAATTTGACTAAGGATGCTATTGATAAAAGAATCTGCTATTTCTTTTTCATAGCTTTCTGATACAACATCAAAGACTTTTTCAAGTAAATTCTTTTGTTCTCCTGTTAAGTTTGACATAGAGTTTAAAGCATTATATTTTGTTGTTTTGGCATCAAAATATACAAACTTTTTTAGATCTTTAAAAAGTGACAAGTTTGAATCAGTTTCAAAATGAGTAATGTTAGCATCATTAAATATTTCGTCCATTTCAGAATTTTCTAAAGTGGCCGATGTTTTAGCAAAAGAAGCTCTTTCTTTAATAATATTTATCCTTGTGTTCTGATTATTCAATTTCTTGTTTCTCTCTGCAGATGCTGCACGAACCTTCTTCGATAAATTTGTTCCAAGTTTCACAAGCTCTCCAATTAACAATTTAAACTCAAGATTTTTTTCAAAGTTATCTCTTCTTGCATTAGGTACAATCTTAGGACTTGTAATAATTACTTCACCTTGAAACCAACCATTAAAGCGACTTTCTTTAAATATGTTATTGAGAGTCGTATGATCACCAACTAAAATATTGCCCTTTCTGAATCTCAGGCCCTTTTTACTATCACTTAGGATGGACCCAAAATAGTTAGAGATTGAATACCACACCACCGCAAGGACATCGCCATCATTGTCCCTAACTTCAAAGGTTTCGACATCAGCTATCTCATCAACAATACGTTTAAATTTATCAGCAATAAATCTATTCGAAAATGGTTTAAGTAATTGTATTTTATCATTTTCGTCACTTACAAATATCTTATATTCGTCAAGAGGACAATTATTACTTTTTAGCATTTTGTGAATACGTCTTCCCCAACTAAATTCTTTACTGTTGTATGGAATTGGCGCAGTTTGCTCAAGGAAGTTAACTATTTCGTTGAATTGTAGCAAATCATCAACATTCTCAACTTCTTCAAGAATAACTTTAAAGTAATGTCGGTATTCAGTTTCTTCATCAAAGGAAACACACGTTACTTCAGAAATAACAGTCGCCATATCGTATTCAATATTACTGCCAGGTTTTAACATCTCCTTCAACCTGTGTGCATCAAAAGTTATAGTGGATTTAGTGGATTGACCAGAAAAGGATGTTTCAAATCTTAACTTATTACAATAACTCAAACCAGACAATCGACCAATTCCTCGAAAACCTCTGCTGGTATTAATCGATTTACTAGAATTACCAATCGATGTCAAAACAGTATACGCTAGAGAAGATGGTATTCCTATACCGTTGTCTTCAAATATTATTACACGATCATATGGATTAATATTAATTTTTATCCAAGTGCTATTAGGATTAATAATGCCAGCTGAAATTGCCTCATCAATAGAATCAACACTGTTCTGAATATATTCTCTGAAAATATCCTTGGCATTTGAATACATACCTGTAGTCAATGATTCAAGAGCATATTTACCAACTATTATTTCTGATTTCATAGCTTCCTCACAAAATACCCAATTTCATAAATAAGGATCCTGTTAATATATCGATTTGTTGGAAAACAATTTCACTTCCCAGCTCATTTGCGTTTCTTTCTTTCAACTTCTCAGAAAATTTATGTTTACTCTCAGAAAGTAATTTTAGCAATCGTGAATTGTCAAAATTAATGATATATTTTTTTGCTCTTCTAATTTGTTCAGAATCAAATGCACCAACTTCAAGAAAATAGTTGAACCCATTGAGTAAGGTGAAATCAAAATAGTTGACCTTTGCATGCTGCTGGATTTTATATGCATATTCTAAAAACCCTGAATTCGAGAACTCATCCTTGACCCATAGTTCTAACAAGCTTTTCATACCGTCCTTCCCAAAAACCCGCAGATAATTAGAGATGACAGCATAGTTCTTGTTTGTTGTTGCATATACGTATTCCGATATTTTTTCAAAATATTGCGGAAAATCAATAAAAATGTATTGATATACCAATCTTAGAAGTCTATCATCAATATGTTTGAATAATTTGAGTAACTTGTTCTCGTTCAAGTAATGGAGAAGCAACTTCACAAACAAATCATCAGCTTGATTAGTATATATTTCATAATTTTTTTCGACATTTAGGTCATTGTGGCAAATTATGTTGAGAAATGCTTCTTTCTGAGGGCCAAGTTCATTAAAAAGCCTTAGCCATTCATTACGAAAATCAATATCTCTCTGCCACTTCAGGTGTCGGCGCTGACGGTCTAGTTCTGTTTCATCTTTCTTTTCAACAAAATATCCTCTTTTCGAAATGATTTCCTCAGGCATTGCCAACGTGTCCATAAACTCTTCAAGTGTTTCACCAAAGGCAGCATTAAAGAAAGGTCTACTTGAAACACCCTTGCCTTGCGTTGGAATCATTATTATTTGCACAGCGCGAAGATATTTAGGGTTCCAATTTGACCCAACATATCCCCTCTTTGTGTCTTGCAATGGAATGTATCTCATTGGGAATGAAAATAATGCAACTTTATTGTCTTCCGAAAAATCGTTATTTATTTCATCTATAATATCAATCGAGATCTTCAATCTGTTATAGAGGTCTTCTGGTTTGTCCGCTTTATATTTTTGATTTTTACCGCCAAAATCTTCACTATTATAAAGGATGTAGTTTGATAGCTCGGTAATCCCATATTTAGCGCATAATTTTATTGCATTTATATAAACATCTTTATCTTCTATATGATCAAATGCAATTCTAGCAGGGACAATTTCCAGCTCAGATAGTTTCTTCGCTTTTTCCTCTGTAATCAAAAATGCATCAAGGCCTTGGTTAAAGTCAATACAACGCTTATTAATTTTGCCTGTTAAAGGATTTCGATAAGTAGCACCTTTTCCAAAGCCCAATTGTTTTATTTCTTCAACTATATCATTGAAGCGCGGAGACTTAAGAACATTATTATCCATTAAAAGAAGGTCGCGTTTTTCCCCATATTTAGTCTTGATGTTTTCAACTTGCTCAGCAATAGGAACAAACGGGATATACTTTGGCTCGAGAGTTTGAACTGCGCAAAAACCACATTTCATACCACAACCGCGGGTCGTATACATAATATAAGCATTGTCTGCAGCATATTTATAATGGTCAGAAATATCATCTAAAATAGAATAATCAGGCGTCAAGCAGTCGATGCAATCATCATCATCATAGCCGATTTTTCCTGCCTTATTTAATTGCCCTTCAACTATATTAATATCGGGGAAGATTGATTTTACTAATCCTGGCATAAGTGAAGCTAATATTCCACCAACAAAAACACACTTCGGTGTTTTCGCTACTTTCAATGCGAATTCGATTGTTTTTTTAGTTTCTTCCCATTCAAATGTAAAAAGAGTAGTGACATATACTCTATCCCACTTTTTAATCTTTACCTTGCTTTTTATTTCACCCTTGGCAAAAAGGACATAGTCATTTCTTACCGTTTTATGAAAATAAGATATCTTCATTAACCCAAGAGGCGGATATTTATTCTTGTAATTGGGCTCTAAGAGAAGTACATTAATCATAATACCCTCAACAAACAAAATTTCTGTTTTGTATTATAGCACAAATGTTTTAAAAATGCGATCCCAATTCAACTGCAATTTACATAGGTATATTATTATAATATAATCCTCATCATATAATTAGTGAAATATGAATAAGGCATTTGCTACAATATGCTAATTCGGCGTTGCCTTATATTACTACTGATATGAAATCCATATAAATTGGGAAATAAATTATCTAGTGCATGTAATCATTGCTCTTCTCGTTTTCCTCCTATTTAAGGAGAACAACTAATACGTATTGAACTTTACCAAAAGCATGACCAAAAGAACATCGCTTATGCAATCAAGTCCGTTCATTTTCTTCATAATTTAATACATACAGAAAAAATCTTGCTCTTGTTTGTGCCGTATAGAGGGTTGCACGAACGCTGTCAGTTCTTGGTTCGTTCTTGTATGTATGATTAATATATATTACGACATCGGATTCGAGTCCTTTGAATCCTTGTATTGTTCTGAATGCAATTGAATTGTTGTCCGGTAGCATTTTTTCATCGCTCAGGTTATGCCCGCCAACCATATCAACTTCTTTCATGATAGAATTATTTTTTCGTCGGTTGCTCAGAATAACAATCTTGTGCGGTGCAACTCCTTCTTTGTTAACGAGTTTGTTTATAACTGAGTCAATAAATGAAACTGTTTGTGCTTTGCGTGTGAACTTACGACAATCTGGTTCAACACCTTCAATCTGATTGGCGATTGTATCCAAACCCAGATTTGTATGTTCTTGGGCGTACCTATAAATATTTGCAGTGTTTCTGATGTTATACCTAAGCACAAATGGAGGTTCGTCAATAAAAAACTTGTCACCGAAGTCACGTTTGAAGATGTTTTGACTTTCATCATAAAACACATACAATGAACCATTATCTTTAAGTATCAGATTAACGCAAAATGCCCAGTCTTCGGTAAAATCTTGACCTTCGTCAACCACTATTAAGTCATACTGTTTTAAGTTAGGCACTTCACCAAGTAGACTGCTATATTCTTTACATCCGTTTAGCTCTGGTGCAGTTATCGCCTTTTCTCCAATAAAAGCGTAAGCGAATGAATCGATATTATAGCAATCCGCACGCTCATCAGCAACAACTGTAGTAACAGTCTCTGCTAATGCCTTGTTATAACAAAGGTATAAGGCTCTGCCACCACTTTGCATACAACGCTGTATCTTTTTGATTCCAATCCAAGTCTTACCGGTTCCCGCACCGCCAACAACAAAAGCTCTAGGATAGTGAGTCAGCAAGTCAATAACCGTATCTTGTGTTCGGTTTATTTCGAGCAGTTCACGTTCTTTGTCCTGTATTAGTGCACCAGCGGAAATAGATAATGCAATGCGTTTGTTAACAATATTGATAAATTTTTTTTTGCTGTCTGGTGACAAAAAAGAGGATGCGCCACGGCGTTGACCTCTAAAGTATCGAAAAATTTCGGTTATCCGTTTTTGAAGATCACTCATCGCTGAGAAGTCAATAGTCGTTTCCATTGGGGATCTAACTGTTAAAGGTGCAGTTATTGAAAAATTGGGGTATGCAACAGCACATCCATAAACTCCAGAAAACTGTGCTTCCACCTCATCCTCGTAATACTTTTTAAAAAACCGCATGCTCTCTTCAGCCTGCTTATAAGGAGACCTGTTTAGTCTTCTCTCGCTATCATGCTCAGCTAGATACCACACATCGTTTTCATCAACTCTCATCCCTGTACCACCCTTTACCTCGATGCAAATAAATCCATAGTCAGGATTGAAAATCAAAAAGTCACATTCGCTGTCTATTCTTATTCCGTTTTCTGTGGAGTACCACCGAACCGAATAAAAGACATGGTACTTATTAGATAGCTGTTCTTTGCATGCGTCGAAAAATTTAACCTCAGAATATGTATGGTAAGCTTCGGGAATTTGGACTGGATGCATGATAGCCATAGTTAATCCTCCCAGAAGCCAGTTAGCTTCACTTGCTTTTTCTTATCGAAATATCCACAGAGATAACCTCGGTCTAAATCTTTATTGAAATGCTGGCAAGACACCTCATTTAAAAATAAACAGCCTGCACAAGCCTTTTCTTTATCAATACAGATTGGGTCAAAGATACATTTCCTTGAACGTTCCTTAGCGTGTTTCAGCCAATGGTCAAAATGTGACTGAAAAGCACTATATAGTGCGCCCATATTGAATCCCTGCGAATTTGAACAATAAATAAACACTGCCGGTATATTCGGTAGAATGTATTCAGAAAGAGAACTCTTATCTAATCCACATATCTCTGCTGCTTCGTTTATTAAAGCGTGAGAGATGCTATGGACCAAAGTGAAAACATTTTTTGTTATAGATCCATAAATGCCATTTTCATCTATGGGAGTGAAAGGTGTAATATAATCAAGACGGACTCGGTCTAAAAACCACATTTTAATACCATAGTCACTCATATCTTGTGGCAAATCCTGTTGCTCAATCAACTGATTATCTAACAACCAATTTAAAACTTTCCGGCGGTCAAGTTCAAATAATACGCCTTCGGTTTCAAGCCTAGTAGCATAGATATTTTTCTTTTCCATCTCCTGTGGAAAGCCATGGAGTTTAACACCCTCGGTACATTCTCGTAATTTGCGGGTATATCCATATGCAGCAAAGACTATGGGAACACCCGAGCAAATTTGAACATTTGAGAAACCCATAGTCTTTGAGATTCCTATATAATCAGGTTTAATACCATCATTTACAATTTCAGCGTCTAACTCAGCTTCTTCAAGGTTGAGAACTATTTTTGCATGTACGAGTTCATCATACTCAAGAATTTCTTCGGCAATTGGCTTGATTTCATCATTGGACACCACAGAAATACCTTGACCGACTTGTTCAATTGCCTCATATATCTTGTTGTTCGGATTTGTTCGCCTTTTTGCATCAATAACCGTCGCAATAATGTCTTCAAGCACATTGGCAGCTCGCAAACCCTCGGCTTCTTTTACTAAATTAGCTTCGAATTCATCATCTTGTGTTATCCTTCCTTTTGTCATAATTCCAGCATATTCATCTTGAGGTATTAAATCCAAGTATTGGCTGATAACAACTTTTTCGCCACGATTTTCTTTTTCATTGTCCAAAAACACATCTTTACGCTTGTCAAGTAGATCGATAAGCGAAACGGAAAAAGGAAAATAATGTGACGAATCTAGTGCCGGCTTTATATCAAGCTTTGACTTGCAATCAGGACAGTAGAACGGCAATGCTGCTTTCTGACCACATTTCTTGCATACAAAGTCAAATCCACTTCCACGTCTCGTCATATATTTCGTGCCGTGTGCACTATTTTTACATTTAGGAACAAAAATACCATCAGCGTATCCACACTTGCAAAAACGAATCATCCGCAACTGTGTCATATGTTTGCCACAATTATCACAAGGTTCATGTTCGCGTCGTTTAAATTCATCATAGCTATAATACTGCCGCACTCGCCCACAGGAATTACATACAAACACCCAAGGTTTCACGGATGTCACAATGGCACGTTCTTGTTCACTTACCTTTGGAGTTAACACATAATAATTTTCTTCGTTTACTTCTGATGAAAAATTCACAACAGAAGCAGCCCCATCAGGGCTTCCATTTCTAAATTCGCTCACTCTCTGGTTTACCACACGGAGAAGGCGCTTGTTATTAATACCTGTTAAGTGAACGCTATTCCAACGGTCGACATGAACAGCATAGGTAACCCCACCACCACTTTGGGTAAAATCCACCCAACTACCTGGTAGGTACTTGTATAGAGATTGATGCACGCCACGGCGCATTTGGTTTTTATTAGATGGCATTTCTATCCCTCCTATTTCATCTCAACAATAAGTTGTTGGTCGGTATCGCGAAGACTCATCATCACAGGGTAATAGCAATTTTTGAATACCTCTGTGATATATGTTTTTGCATCAAAGGAACCATTCTTCAGATCATCAATGAGATTATCAATTAATCTATCAATTGTCTGGCGATAAAGTTTCCCAACCGTGCTATCAGTATCGGAACATTTATAAACTCCATACGCATGTGTCTTGAGTTCATCAGCAGTGATTTTATTAGCAAGAAGGGCAGCTTTGAGATGCGAATACTTGCTAATATCGTTCATACCTGCCGAGTGTTTCAAGAGATAAAGGTAATGATTGAGAAGCAAACCCGAAACAACACCCGGTAGAGTATTCTCTACGGCCTTTGTTGCCCATCTATTAATCGAAACCGAATCCACAAGAATGTCTTTGTATTCGTGGAACTTGATAAAATTTTTCAGGTAACTTTGGTCTTTTTCTCTTGATGGACGCATGATATCTATGACAACACCGGTGTGCTTTCTACCAACACGAGAGTAAGCCTGAATGTATTCAGCAGTAGTGCCAGGGATTCCGTAAAATAACATGAGGTTGAACCTGTCAGCATCCACGCCATGTGAAATCATACTGGTTGCAGCAATCATATTGAAATCAATATCGTTTACTACACTTTCAGCATGTTCAATCGAAGATAGAGTCGACCTGACCTCTTGGAACGAGTCATCTCCAGTCATCTTTTTAGCTGTCAACGGTTGAATTTTCTCCTCTATCAACTCTGTATTGATAGGGTCTTCCAGGGCTTGTAAAACCCTGTTACTCTCAAGTTTAACGTTATTGTATTCGAGAATTATCCAGTATTCCTCTAACAGATTTTTCACTTCGGCAATTTGCTCTTCTTCAGTTCCATCGATATCTATACCATTAAATTTCAGAACGTTATGAGGATTAGAGTAGAGATCCCAGACTACACGCTTAAGGTATTGGAGAGAATATGCTACACTGTTCACAATTGCCTTTCCGAAAGGCGCATACCCAATAATGATTCTGCCAATATCATTCTCATCAATAAACGAATAAAAATTGTGGTCAAGGTATGGTGAGGCAGCAGGAAACCGAATCGCACCTTTCCAGTAGAGATGCTTAGCTTGTTCCGCATAAGCGGATATAGTGGCGGTTGCGCCAATAACCTTTAAACCTCTATTGCAACCTGACAAATTACGAATGAAATACTCAATGAATGTCTCATAATGGGCGTCGTAAGCACCTAATGATTCTCTAATCAAATGTAACTCGTCCTGAATCATCAAAGTCGGAGCAGGGTCTTTCATCGAAACTTTTTTGAAATCTGCGGGGTCACACTGGCAGCCATATGTGAGGCATTTTGTTTTGGCAGTAAAACCGTGTTTGGGGCATTCATACTCAGCACCACATAAAATATTGTGAAAATTAGAATTAAAGCCAATAGCAGTCATCTTATCAACCGTGGAAATAATGACTGATGGTAAATATCTATAGATATCGTCGTCGACCATTAACAACGGAATTTCGCCCTGCGAAGCACAATCTGGGTTGCAGCATTTATGCCGCAAAGAATTTGTGTCATCGTCATAGACCACATGAATGGTTTCTTGGGCGCAAAACGGACAAAAATCGATCAAACAATACTTTTCATCAATTTCATCAGATGATATTTCGTGCAGCATTCTTTGCAAGTCCCTATCAATTTTATTTGGAGTGTTTCCAGCTCCAACATAGTATCCTAGACTAAACTTATCTCCACCCAGTTTTTTCGCTTGTCGAATCACCTCTGCAGTAGCAAGAATATTCGCAACACGTTGAACCTGCTGTACAGATAGTAATCGAAGCGGATACTTTAAAATAGCAGTTACTCCATAGTTTTTACAGCGTAGCCGGTCAAAAAACAGGTTGAATACAAGAATTCCTAAAAATGCTTCTGTTTTACCACCGCCAGTTGGGAAGTAAAGTATATCAACGTCATCGGTTTTCGCCTTGCTTCTAATATCGTCATCGAGTAAAAGATCTTGCTCATGTGCCACTACATCTAAAATCAAAGAAACAATAAAGACAATCTGGAAGAGACGCCAGCTATCATACTTACCAGTAGCAGCTTCCTTGAAGGCTTGGTTCATAAATTGGAAAGCATCGAAAATCATATTATGCTTACTTATCAGGTCAATCCCCGTGGCAAATCTTGAAATTTCCATATTAAATGCATCAATTTCATGGCCAAATTGTTTCACACCACTTGGTGTGAGCGCATCGTCATCGCCTATCTGGAGAAGTTTGCGACGCTCCAAATCAGATTGCCATTCGGCTACGTCTGATAACATTTTTAACTCAATTTGCTTGAGTGTAGCAATCGGATTTGAAATCAGATCATCAAACTTAATTGCCAATTTATCGTTTGTCTTTAGACGATGCTGAATGAAGAACGGCACATGGGCAGTCTGAATTTCCATATTCGCATGATCATATGAGACATTGCAGTTATTCCCCAGCGCGTAAACAAATTTATCGTATTTGTAGTCGTCAGCAAAGTAGTCCAGTTCAACCGGGATAAGTTCAGTGTTTAAAGGTTTTACTTTAATCCCAGAATTGAATAGCGTACTTATCCTGTACTTATCTTTTTTTGCAGATGATTGACCGAAACCAGCAGTTTCGTCTCCCCAAGGAGTTTCATTACTGAGAGCCACTGTCACGGTAAGGTTTTCACCGCTTCCTTTAATGTCCACACTTAACGAGTAATCAAATCGCAGGAACATATCAAATTCCTCGCGATCTTTCTGATTTTTGATATATTTCTGCCAAGAATCATCAGATAATAAATCATCAATCTTAACTTTCTCCCTAAATTGGCACGGCATAATATTAGAACGAGATTTCACCTCATCACAAAGAGCCCCAACCTGCTTTTTGATTTCAGTATAGAATGAAGAATCCGACGGTATACTCCCACAATCGAATGATTGATTATAAATATCTGAAATCTTAATACCAAAACTGATGTAGTTTCTTTCGATGGCTATCTTTTCGTAGACAGGTAAAAGTTGAACTTTGTGTTTCTGCATTTCCTCCGTCAATGTCCGTTTTTGAAAAGCTTCAGTGAGTGCAGCGAAATTCTCAAACTTGGTCTTAGGATTGAATGTGGACATAAAATTCTCAAGGAAAAATTTTCGTTGCTGGTCAAACGTTGGCAATACCCTGAAAAAGAAATTTCCTTGAGGATATATCTGCAATTCTGCATTATCAATATCCTTTTTTGGAATTTGAAAGTCAACGCTTATTTGTTTAATCAGAACACTTGAGGAAAAACTATCCGACGCACTCAGTGGAGATAGTTTCCCGACGTAGATACGGTCTTCAGGGTTATGAAATAACCACTGATCCTTATCTGTCCCGGACACGGCTGCTACGAATCTATCAACAATATTGTTCGCCAGTACTTCTCTATTATTTGCCATTTGCTTGCCACCCCTTTTCATTAAGTCTGTCAGAAACGAATTTCGCTTTTAGTCCGATATTGGACACGACCAATTCAAAAGCTATGCGAGATACGCTCCCTTCTACTATCGCCCCAAACCTACTTAATATTAATAGCGCTTCTAACCAATCCCCATAATTATTGATAGAGCAGGTTACAGATTCACCCGCATCTTGCACTAAACCCTTAAAATGCTTTTCGAAGGTATCAAATAGTTTTGTAATCCTCTCCCAGTTGCTAAAATAGGAAGAAGTGACTATTTCAGCAAGCCATATGATCAATGTAATATTTTTGTATCCGCTGATACCTTCCTGGCAAACCTTTTCTGCTTCTTCAAGAACGGTTTTCCATTTTGCATATTTCTCTTTGCATTTATTGTCATAGGTTGCTGAAATTAGAAAGTCCAAATATCCTCTAAAGTTCGCAAGTGGTGCATATTCCTTTTCGCCATACGCAATCAAATCAACCGGTTCTGAAATAGTAGAAGTAGCAATATAATATTTATCATTTTTTTTCTTAGGAGTATAAGTGTTTGGAGATACAATTGCCTCTATGCCGTCATCCATATCTAGTGGCTCGCCGGTAATGATTACATTTGCAGCAATCTTTCCAGAACCGTAGGCTGTCTCCCCGCACAGAATGCTTTTTTCACTCTTGGCAAATTTCTCAACTGCTAGGAGTTTACCAACTAAGATATTACCATTAGAAATAATTGTCTCACAATCTAATACCTGAGCGACAATCCTATCATTTGTTTCAATAGTCTTTGCTTGGACATCATCAACCCAGATTTCATTTTGTACAAGAATCGTACCACTAACTACGCATTTACCCAGGCAAATCAATCTTCCTTTAACTTCAAGTTCAGCGGCTTCAATGTCACCTAATACAATTAAGTCGAAGAGAGCGGAGATTTTCCCATCACATTTGACATTCGAAGCAACAATGTAACTAGCTTTGAAGGTTACATCATCACAAGGTTTGAATATTGGCAGAACAAATCGTGTTCCAGACGCAATGTTTTCTTTTGTTTTGTCATCGTATGTAACCATTACTTTTCCGCACCTCCCATTGAATCTCTAAGCAAGTCCATATAAATTGACTCTCCGCGAGTGGCTGATAATACGATCGTTAACTCATCCTTCGCCCGTGTGCAAGCCGTATAAAGGAGGTTGATGTTCTTTTTAAAAACTTCGAGCTTATCAGGCAGCTTCTCAGAAGGAGTAGCTTCGAAATCACTTAAAAGCCTGGCTTTATCATGTGTTCCAAGAGGACGCAAACCAGCTAAAACTACCGCTTTAAAGTCAAGTCCAAGTGAACCTTCAATGGTAACAGCAGTAACTCCACGACGCGAACCATAAGTTACACCTTCTGATTCACCCCGTTTTAAATAAGCCGGTGGCTCCCAACCTTCAGCAAAGAAGTACTGCCGAATATATGGCATAAGTTTATAATGGCGTGTTGCCCATCCTATTGTACTGTAAGGTGCATTCTCATTGAAAAGAACGATGGCGATATCAACCTCACTAAGACCTTTCACTTCAATAAGATGCTTTACTGCGTCCCCAATAGCATTAGCCTCGCCTTGATTGCTTAGATCTAACAATTCGATTAATCTAGGCGTACTCCCGTCTCTATAGGCAGTACCGCGTAAAAACAACTCTGGGTCGGATGTTAGGTCAATACCCAAACTAATACCAAAACGTTTAGCAGATTCGACATATTGGTCTATTGCGTCGTTTATGGGCTTTGAATTTCGATAATTTGTTTCAATGGGGATAGTTTTCCCTCTGTATTCAGGATAGACATCACCGCCACCTTGCCAAGGTGCTTTCCCACGCTTTATGTTGTTCTTTATATCTTGTGACTTATCCCCCGCAATAACAAAGAAATGGTCGTCAGTGTTCTTACTTTTCAGAAGATTAAAACAAAACCTATACCATTCAGGTTGAAATATCTGCACTTCGTCAATAAAAATACCATAAAATCGTTCTTTAATTTTGCCTTGCTCTAACGCGTTATTTGCTGCCTCAAATATTCTATCGAATATATTTTCATTTGCTCTATGCATATGTGGAACTTGTAATCCGTTGTTTTCTAACAATACTTTGCATAAACTAAAAAATGTAGAACAACGAACATTTCTTTCCGAGAATCCAGCTTGTGCTATCGCCCATTGGTAGTAATTATTCAGATTTCTGTTGTAGCAAGTGATAAGGAACTCCTCGCTTGGATTAAGGCATGCCAATTTAAAACACTTTGAAATCAACAAGACGCTCTTCCCACTACCAGCACAAGCAAGTATCAATTGATTACCTTTGGCTATCTTATTTATGATGTTAATTTGTTTGCTATCTAGCCTATATGATTGAACAGCTCTATCTGAGCTATCAACAGCTTCATCAACCCCATTAACATTATCATTCTCATCCAAAACATACTTGCGCGGAATTGTTATTTCGGGACATAGCCTTTGAAACACATTGTTAACAAGGACTTCTTGAAGAATGTCACCATCTCCAAGATAATTCTTAATGATGTTAGCTCCATTTGTTCTTATTTGTTTAATAGTATCTTTAAATAAGACATGGTCGCGGCAGAATATTTTTTCAGAGAGATCATATGCGCTCAAAATCTGCGGTGTTTCATATTTCGGCAATACAAAGCAAACATTCAATGCATATCGTAGCTTGCCAGTGTCGTCAGTAAGGTATCGACTCTCCTCAAGACGTTTGGTAATGTCACTCACCAGCATATCGTATACAATCGGATTACCAAGTGCTTTTATCGTCATTTGAGCGATCATCTCATTGGGAGCATCTAAAAATCTAAATAAAATCATCCCCTTGTCTGCAAGCAAGAGGTTAAACAATTCAGGCTGTTTACTATCACCAGTGTCTTTCCTGCGAGGATTAATATGAAGCACGAAATAGGCCATTTCCTCGTCAGAGAAAGCCCTCTCAACTGTTCGTAAAAATGATTTTTCGTCAACCGACAAATTTAACTGATCGTATTTATCGGGATAGATTTGCATAATTACTTTTTACCTCCCGATTTAAGTTCTTCTAAAAATTCACGATAAAGGCTATCAACAGTCTCTCTCTCGAAATTACGAGATAAGACTTCCATCATTGCCTGAACAACCTTTTTTTCAGCTTTCGAGAAGTTGGATGGAATATCATTCTTTGCTCGAAAGTTTGTAGACTCCTCCACATCACCTGCTAGAGAAGTAAGTCTTTCAACAAGAGCAGTTTTTTGGGCGATGACTTCTGCCGGTGCATTCTTTGGAATTGCATATAACTCTTTCCGTGTGGCAACGAGATTTGCTGCGACCTGCTCCTTTTCAGCAGCCGAGTGAAAACCGGCTGAAAGTACTTCTTCGACCTTAGCTACTTTGCGCTCAACCTTTTTAAGAACCTTTTGAATTGGATTGTTTCTGACTTTTGATGCTGAGCGAATTTTGTCGGAAATTTCCGTACCAATAGTATCTCTCAATCCAATTGTGAATTCCGAGAAAGTAGCATTCTTCTCAAAGTCATCTCGACGTGCGTTTGGAATCAAGTTTGGCGAATCAACATAAATCTCCCCGACCACCCAATTATTGAAACGGGATTCTTTAAAGTAGGGGGCTAATGTTCTTTGATTACCAATCATGATATTTCCTTGGCGAACCCTAACACCCGATATACTATCATCAACCAATGTCCCTGAAAAATATGTGTCAGCATACCAGCCATAAGCAATCATTTGTTGAGCATTGTCATTTATCTGAAAGTATGACAAGCCCAGTACTTCATCCTTTAATCCTCCGGCACGGGAGTTCGCTTCAAAATAATTTTTATACGGCTTATACACCTGGAAAAGTGATTCAAAAGATTCGCCAATGAATACAGGATACTCGGTGACTATGATACCATTTTCAGCTAACTCCGATTTTATCTCTCTTCCCCAATAAAACCTATCTCTAAAAGGAATAGGAGCAACTTGAGAAATATAATCTTTGACAGTTTCTAAATCCAATAGTGAGGAAATATCATCGACGTCCTCCATCTTGACAATAAAATAATGAGTTGACGATTGCTCTTGCATAACTCGAATATCAGTAACTGCTTCAATCACACTTTGCAAGTCATGCTCCGTACTTCGACCCGGAACCAAAAGATCTTTTAACTTATCACAGTCAAACGTAATCAATGTTTTGTCGTTCTCACCGATTGCCGATGTGCAAAAACTCAATTTTCGGCAATAGGAAAGCCCTCCAAGTCTGCCTATCCCTCTGAATCCACGATTAGTTGTATGCATTTTACTTGAATTGCCGATGTCTAGGAGTGTTTTTCGTACAAAATCCTTTTTGATACCTGTCCCGTTGTCCTTGATGCTGATTTCTCGTCTCTCACTGTCAACAATAATCTCAATACGACAATCTTCCGCTTTCATCATTCCTAAACTGATCACCATGTCAAGAGAATCCACTGCATTTTGGATGTACTCCCGATAACATGACTCAGGTTCGTTATACATACCTGTTGTCAGCGATTCAAGTGTAAATTTTCCGATTTCAATCTTCATTGTCTATCCTCCATTGTCAAAAGATAATTTATGTAGTATTTCTAACTTAAGCGCTGCAGCATCAAATCAATTTACCCACTTTGGACATCATGAACTAATATTGGAGGGTTGCCAAATTAAGGCTGTCCTTTTTTTATACGTATTAAGGATCAGTTTTAAGCAACATCAAGTTAAATAGCATTAATCGATATCAGTCTTCTTTTTCGAATTTTTTCATGATAAGTTTAACAAATGCCGCTTAATTATCAGGAGACATTTGACCTATTTTCTACTAAATGAAGACTGATTATGTTTCGTTTAATGAAGTTATCTCGCATATTGAAATCACCTGATGTATATCATTTTTATAATTTTACCACAGAATATATAATCAAACTAGTTTTGATTGGTTTTTTACTTTAGAAATAGCAAGGTCTAAATTTACCATTCAACAGCAAACATTTTCTTTCTGATGGTTTCAATGTAATAATGATTGATTTTCAAGGAAGCCAAACTCTCGGACAAAAACCAAAAAGGACTAGGCTCACATTTAGAGGACAGATTGTTAATACTTACACCAACCAAACTTCTTGTCTACCGTTTGAAATCAACCAATCTTATATGCTTGAGTGTCAAAGTCCTGATATGAAGTGCTCAGTAGCTTGTCACATCAAGCCTTCGAAAAAAATCCCATGACAGTATCGAATATACTGACTGCGCGTATGCTCGTATTACATACCAGCCTTTTAAATTTCTGTTAAATAATTTGATCAAGAGCATAAGCCCTTTGACCTGGGCTTCACAACAGATCTCTTTTTTCAGTTTGATTTGTTTATCACATAGGCAAATTAAATAATGTCCTTTAGTCTACTCTAGGCTGCAATCACATTTGAACTCTATAGCCATCGAATCAATAACCATCTTGATAAAATCTGATGATGTCTTTGACTTTGCCATACATCCCGTATCCAACCACATGTATTCATAAGTTTTCTCCTTTAAAATATCCTTCAAAGATCAGCACTTTAATCGCGATCAAGAGTTAAAGTCAGATAATCGGCGATTTTGTTGTCATTAAATTCAATCCCATGTGTTTTAGCAATCCCTTCGCGAACAATTTTCAAGTATTTCTGAGAAGGGATATTGACTGGACGCTGCATGCATGGGTTGTGGTGAACCCCTGAATGTTCCCTAAAACAGACAGCTACTGGTTAATCGAATACCAGTTGAGTCCTTGGCCTTTCTGCTTCTGAACGTCATACAACTGTTCCAGTGTAATAATATAGACTCGGCCCATCGTTTTGCCTGGCTTGTTCAGATCAATAAAGCAAACACCGCCTTGCCAAGTTGGGGACCAATTTCAAAAGTGCATCATCAAATCCAGCGTGTACGGGTTGTCTGCAAGAGGATGACGAAAGGTCAACACATTATCGGACAACCTGTTAAGCAACATGTGGTAAGTTCTTCTAGGTTCCGATTGTAACTATCCTAAAAATCCACATGTGATAATTTCAAAGTATTGTCTGCTAATTCTCATCTTCCCATAACGAATCCATTAAACCTTCTATTCTCTTCTTCCTCCTTGCTGTGTCCTCAAGATCAAGCTCTATTAAATCTCCCTCAATCACTAAGACATCTCCGGCTTTTGACCCAGCAGGCAACTTGCTTTTTTCGATATGAACCATGCTTTTTGAGTCTTGAACTTCGCAAACAGCAAACTCCCCTTCAAATCGATCAATAATGACTCGCAAATTTTTCTCCCCCTTAAGGATCGCAAACAGAGCATGGCTCAAAACCTTGCGCGATTGCAGCTTCTAAGCTGATAGCAATTTTGCTGCTGCTCAAGTATCTGCAGCCATCCCGATGATATTTGGAGCCCGTTTCAGTAATGTAAACATTAGTTTTGGCGGCGGCTGTTGTGGTTGGGGCAATCACGACTGCAGCTTTTGTTGTAGTCGTTGCAACTGCTTTTTCAACAGGTCCAGATGAACCTGGATTTGGTGAAGTGCTGAAGATAATATTCGAGCCGTCGCAAACGATCGTTATGGTACCAGCAAGGTCTGTCCTGTAAACTTCTACACCATAGCTTGCCAGAAGATCCAGCGTTTCTGCTCTCGGGTGCCCATAATCATTATTTTCGCCTACACATATCACTGCAGAATCGGGGGATACGGCTTTCAAGAATTGCTCGCTTGTCGAACTGTTACTGCCATGGTGGCCAACTTTGAGGACATCGGCATCAAGATTAAAACCGGCTGTGATCATGGCTGTTTCAGAAGCTTCTTCAGCATCGCCCATGAACAGAAAGGATCTGTCACCAAAATCGATTCTGCAAACTACAGACGAGTCGTTTAAATCGTCATAGGACAACACGGCTGGCCCTAAAATGGTGACCACGGCAGCCCCCAGTTGATACACATTCCCCGGCACTGCCTTTGTGATTTTCAGGCCTTTTGCCTGGATGGCCAATAAGACATCTTCGAAGGTCTTGGTATTATTCGTAGCGGCAGGGAGTATGATCTTGCCAAGACCGAGCGATTCAATAACAGCATCTAAACCGCCGATGTGGTCTTCATGTGGATGTGTCCCAATGACATAATCAAGATACTCGATGCCTTTGCTCTGAATGAAAGAAACAACCAGATTAGCATCAGCATTGTTGCCCGCGTCAATCAGCATGGCATGATCTTGCTGTTGGATTAGGATGCTATCAGCTTGCCCAACATCAATCAAGTGAACAACCAATTCACCTAGATTACCAGTGGCAGTTGTTGATTGGATATCATCGTTCTCGTTGATTACCCCAACTGAATCAATGAAATGATCAGATTCAACTACAGTATTTGATTCAATTATTGTCGTTTTAGATGTTTGATCGGAAATTTGCGAGGTGGTTGTTTCCCCGTTAGTCGGATCGGAAACAAAAGCATTCCCATCAACCGCATTCGCAAATGAAATTGAAAGGATCAAGACAAGCGCTATTACAGTCCAAACTATGGCTGCCTGCTTTTTGATTTTCATAGTCAAATAACCTCAGAAGTCAATTAAATATCACATTGCCATTATTATACCAAAGAACAGTCTTTTTCTTACAACAAATACCAATTGCATATTTCCCGCAGAATAGCATAATTATTACAGTCCTTAAGACGGCGCATGTCTATTCATAAACTGCAGTAACTGCTGGGCTAAGGATAAGTTATAGCGCTGCAAAGAGTAGTGTCAAGGTTTATGGACATATTGCTGTAAGCGGCTATAGACTGCAATGATTGCTTCAGAATCATGCCCTCACCCCAGCTCTTGGAAAACTGCCAGACCTGATTTAAAGCAACTTATTTGAAACTAGATGATCGAAAGAATCTCGCTGACAGCATCCAGATTAAAATCGCCCGCCAGTTGCGCGGCGGCATCTCCGACACAAGCAACAACAAAACCGCCCGCATGGCCGGCTTTTGCGCCAGCTACAGCATCTTCAACCACCAGGCAGTTCTCCGGTTTTTCCCCGAGAAGAGCAGCTGCCTTGAGAAACACTTCGGGATCGGGCTTGGATCGCTGGATGTTGTTGCCGTCTGAGATGGCATCGAAAAAATTGAACAAACCGATTTGCTCAAGTATCAGCGGAGCGTTTTTGCTGGAGGAGCCAATAGCCAGCTTGATACCTTGACGCTTTAGCGTATCCAAGGTTTCCCGGACATCGTCTGGCAGATCTTTCGGGCCCATGTTCATCAGCGAGTTTCTGTAAAGCTCATTTTTCTGCTTGGCCAGTTCGGCTTTGTCTTCAACGCCAAGCGGCTGGCCGTTGTATTGTTCCAGAATGATTGCAAGGCTCTCCATCCTGGAGACACCCCGCAGGCGGTTGTTGATCTTGCGGTCGAACCCAATGTCCAACTGGTCTGCCAGGCTTTTCCAGGCCAGGTAGTGGTATTCATCGGTGTGGCAGATTACGCCGTCCAGATCGAATATAATTGCTTTGATCGCCATGTCTTTCATTGCCTCGTTCAATATCTAAGATAGTCCTTGCCGCAGAAAGGGTCGACCGGACTGGTGCCCGTAAACGGACTTGTGCCGATCAGTTTTTCAAATACCGCCTCCAGCATGATGTCATGGTTGGAATAGCAGTTGATGTAGGTCCCGATCATCGGTATGTCCACCAGATGGTAAGGGTTGGCCAGGCTGATGAATAGAGTCGGAACATCGTTGACGAACCAAGGCAGGTTATTGCCAAGCCCGAACAGTGTATGCCAGTTGATCCGGTTGGTTGTCTTGTTTGATGCGTTTTCAATATTGCCAAGATAAATCACCAGGTCGTTCTTGCCGGTGAATCTACGGACCGACATGCCCTGCATGATGGACTCCATGGTTTCAGGAACATACCGGTCGACTTCGAAGCCCTGATCTTCCAACAATTGCTGGAACTGATCCATGACTCGGTCGTTGCTTGGGAAATCGCCTAGAATCTGGAGCAGCACCCGGCGCGTTTTATCGGGGCTTATCGGCAGGATTGAATCTCGATCCTTGACCAGGGTCACCGCCTGACTGGCACATTGCCTGGCCCACTCGACGTGTTCACTGCTTCTGACAGTTTCAATCGCCGCCGGATCTGGCACTATCGCGGTCTTGGGCTTTTGATGCAGCCCGAGCGCAGCCTTTGTTCCCAGGATCCGCCGGATCGCGTCGTCCAGTCGAGCATCGGTGAGTATGCCCTTGCGGTAGCCCTGCTTCATGAATTCGAAATCCTCATCGAAGTCAACGTTGAACAGGAACATATCGCAACCTGAAGCGATACAATACGGCACAGCCTCTTCCCGGCTCATCGCGCTTGTGAATCCGGCCATCGGCGTCGCGTCTGTCACGATCATGCCGTTGAAGTTAAGTTTTTCTCTTAACAGTCCGTTCAGCAGCTCGGGAGACAGGCTTGCCGGCATCAGCCGGTTCGTGTGGTTTGGATTGAATTTCTGCTGGTAAGCTGGCATCGCGATGTGTCCAACCATGACGGTCAGGGCGCCATCGTCGATGAGCGCCTTGTAAATCTTGCCGAACGTATCGTCCCATTCGCGACACGTCAGGCCGTTGACTGAAGTCAGAAGATGCTGGTCGACCTCATCCCAGCCATCACCGGGAAAATGCTTGACGGCGACCGCCATCGTCGCCTCGTCCATCGCCCGCTTATAGGCTGTCGCGCAGTCCAAAACCGTTTTTGTGTTATCGCCGTATGTTCTGACATTGGTGATCGGATTACGCCAGTTCATATCGATATCCACGACAGGGGCGAACGACCAGTTGACGCCAATAGCGCCGCCTTCCCGGGCGCAGATCTTGCCCAGGCGATAGGCAAATTCAGATGCCTGACTGCCGGTCGCGGCAACTTGCATCTGGCTACCCAGCCGGGTGCCATCTTCAGCAGCGCCGTCTCCTCCGGCTTCCAGGTTGGCTCCGATCAGCAGCGGAATTTTGGAATGCTCCTGCAGATATCGGTGACATGCCTGTGCTTGTGCTGCCGGGGCAGATCTGTACATGATGCCGCCAATATTATTTTTTAGGAGTCTGTGCTCCAGATAGCCAGGATCCTGATCAAATCCTACAGGGCAGAACAACTGCCCGATCTTCTCATCCAGGCTCATGCCGGCCAGCGTCTTATCTACCCATTGAATGTCGGAATCCGACAGATTGAAGGGTTTTGCTTTCAAATCGACCATTTTTCAGTCACCAGTCCTATCTATTGTTATAAAATCTCTTGATCCATCAAGGCCAAACCTGGCAAACTGCTCGGCCGGCGCATCCGATTGTTTCATCAAATCGGCCATCTTGTCGAGCAGACGCCTTTTGACAGCTTCGTTATTCAGCGGTTCCATCTGACCAGGATCGTTTTTCAAATCGAACAGCAGATCGCCCCGATCAAAAGCAAGCCTGGCTTGATATCCGCCCCGTGAGGGAATCTTAAGCACCTGGCAATGCTTGAAAAACGGCATTGAATTGTCAAGTGTTGAATCCGCAAGCTCATCCGGCGAAAAGCGGCTGCTCATATGGGTCGGCATCAATGTATATTCATGGAGGGCTGCGTCAGGCGAAACAGGCGCCCTCATCAGGACATAACGGCCGTCGGTGATATTGATCGTATCGCCGAAAAAGCCAAAAAGAGCCTCGTCTCGAACAGGGATATCCTTGTCGATAACCTCGTTAAGGGGCTTACCCTGCATGTCGGCCGGTATGTCACAGCCAAAGTAGTCCAGCAAGGTTGGCGCCAGGTCAATCGTCTGAACCAGCGATTGCCTGTGCTCGTCTTTTTTCCTGCAGCGCGGATCCCAGATGTACAGCGGCGTATGCGCGATTTCCTCGTAAACCGGCATGACCGATTTGCCCCACCATTCGTGCTCGCTGAGCAGAATGCCATGATCGGTATTGACGATCAGCAGGGTATCCTCCCAAAGGTCGTATTGGTCCAGGACATCCAGCACTTTGCCAAGATTCTGATCGCAATAGGTCAGCAGAGCCTTGTATTTTTGGCGCATGTTGTCCACGCGGGCCTTGTCTTCCGTAACCTTTGCATAGGGTATCCAGTCTTCCGGCGGATACGGGTGGTCCGGATCGAAGAAGCGTTTTGACACGTCGTCCGGCGCCTGAAAGGGTTCATGCGGATCAAATGTCTCGATTGAAACAAACCAGTTGTCCTGATCCCGGTTATTTTCAATAAACTCGATGCCGTCGGCAAAGGTCTTGTGTTGCGGGAAGTCTTCGCACCGGGTCATGCGATTGCGGTTTGCCATGTTTTGCCTGCCCGTTTTGAGGCGCAGCTCGCGAAAGCCAGCCGGGAGATTCTCAAGGCTCATCATCTGGATCGGATCCGGCGGGTTAACCAATCCGACCCAGCAGTCGCTTTCCTGTCCGCGGTGACAGGAATAAGTGCTGTAGCGATTGTGGTAGGTCGCGCCACCGTCTTCGAAGTAATGGTAGTGATCGGTACTGAGATGGGTGTGAACACCATGCTGTCCCAGAATTTCCGGACAACTGTCGTCAAAGGGTTCTAAAGGCCCCCAGGATCGATGCAGGAAGTTGTATCGTCCTGTATGCAGCTCCCGTCGCGCAGGCATGCAGGGCAAGCTGCCGGCATAACTCGCATCAAAGGATACTGTCTGCTCAGCCAATCTCCTGAAGTTTGGCAGATTGATTGCGTCTTCGGCATATCCTGGCAGGAAATGCCGGTTGAGTGAATCAAACATGATCATAACCGCTTTCATAGATTGATTACCTCGCAATCATTGTATTGATATCCAATCAGGCTCTACGCATTCGACTTGCTTGAAAGCCTATTCTTGATGCGGTCAAAGTTGATGGTAATCCCGTTGAAACCCAGCATGAAGATGACTGCGAACAGGATCATGCTCCACCCGCCCTGTAATCCCAGCGCATCGAGACCATAATAGAACAGCGAAACCGAGGTGGCGCCGGCAAGAATACCCAGCGTCTGATTGGAAAATCTGGACAGGAAGAGGCCGATGTAGACCGAGATGATGTTCGCGAACAAAATGCCGGCCGTGGACAGGTTGCTTTGCGGCAGCACCCGGTTCTGAGAGGCAAAGATCACCGCCGCCAGGCCAAAGATGACACCTGATACAAGATAGGTCAGCAGGATGTTCTTCTTCTCACGGATCCCGATATTGACCGAGGCTTGTTGGTTGTTCGCCAAGTGCCTGGACTGGTAGCCCGCAACCGATCGTTCCGTGAACAAATAGAAAATGACGACGGCAATGACCAGAAGCAGGATAATCCAGGGGAAACGGCCGAAGATGGTCAATTTCGTTTTGCTCAGGATATTAAGGCCTTCTCCATTGAACAGGATCAGGGTCAGCGCTTCATAGAGCAAGGTCAGCCCGATGGTACAGATCACGACGGGCAGCTTGGCATAGATATAAACAACCGCCGTCAGCATGCTGATCAGGACACTTGGAATAATGCAGGCTAAAAGCATACCCCAGGGACCCCAGCCGTTTTGCAAAGCGATATTGATACCGATGACACCTGCCAGGATAAAGGTAATTCCGCCGGTGAAATCGAATCTGCCCGCCCGGATCTGCAATGCGATGCCCAGGGCGACAATGACGCTGTAGCAGGTCATGTTGATAATCGTCATCCACATGATCTTCGTGCCATAGTAGGTTACTCCGGAAGACCTGGTCAGAAACAAGAACAGCAGGAACATGCCCGCCGGCATGACCAGTGTCTTTCCTGTATTCATGATGAGTCTGGTTAGTTGTTTCATGATCGTCTCCATAATGGCTCCTTCTATTCGCAAATAAAAGATGAGATCAGTCTAATGGCCTGCTTGTCAGGATTGCCCTGGCCGGACTGCGAGATCATTTGGCGCAGCCCGGCCAGGATTTGATTGTCCGTTTCGATTACTTAGCTTTGATGTCTTCGAAAGACATGCTCTGGACAGCACTGACCAGATCGGCATAGGTCGCGTCTGGATTGTAGCACTGGGTCAGCATCAGCAGGGATTCTAGTGACGGAAAGATTTTTGCGGGATCGGAATCCGCCACCAGCGTTTTGTCAAACAGGATGTCCAGATCGTCGCCGGTTGTGACCATCACGGGCGTGACATTGACGAGAGACTGCGTATCAGGCATGTCCGGGTACGCCAGATTATTCAGGCGATCAACCATCAGCGCGATGGTGTACATAGCGGTTTCCGGCAAAGTGAATGACTGTAGCTGAATCACGCCGTCACGCATGGGTTCTTCGTACTCAGGTTCATAACCCGTGGAGAGAAGAACGACATCCGAACGGTTCGCAGAAATCATGGTCGGGTACACAAAGCCAGACGCCAGGCCGCAGATCAGCTGCACATCAGGATTGTCAGCAAAGTAGGTTTCCGGCATCATCTCAAACATCAGGACAGCCGGCTCGTAGACGTTGACGGCTTCAGCCGCGCTGCTGTTGTAGGCTTCTGCCAGCGCGATGATCTCGTCAGCGATCTGCTGCTGTGTCGGATACGCGAACGCCGGGAAGATGGCAATGCCGACTTCTGTCACGCCCAGATCAAGGATCTGGCTCCACATCTGGTTCGCGAGAACTGTCGGATCGGTTGTTCCGTCGTTGACGCAGCCGACAAAACTTTCACTGTCCTTGACTGCGTCAAAGCTCGTATTCATTGCGGTTTTAACGGCTCCGAAAAGCACGCCGGCCTTTTCGCATTCTTCAAGGATCGCCGGATTGGCAGAATCCATCCAGGTGATGATGCCGTCACATCCGGCAGAAATCAGCTCCTGGGCCTTGGTAACATTGGCCGCCTCATCATAGGTGCTACCGACGACATAGACAAATTCGATGTTCAGCTTCTCGCCAAGCGCATCCGTGAAAGCGTTCCAGTTGTCCAGGCCGGCACCAGTTTCGATATAGCCCATGACACCGATTTTGAAGCTGCCCAGCTCAGTTTGCGGCTGCAGTTCGGTTTCAGCTGTTGTGGGTGCTGTGGTGGTCGTGGCATCGGTTGCTGTGGTGGTTGTGGCTGTGGAACAGCCGGCCATCAGGGTAACCAGCAGTGCCAGCGTCAGGATCAGAACGATTGCTTTTTTCATAATTTCCCTCCCAAAATTTTGTGTACAGATGTCTGCCATTTGCATGGCGAGCCACTCATCGCTGAACAGCTGGGCTTTCTGTTATATCGATCATCCTGTCTGCAGGATAAAAGACTTCTAAGGCATCGAAAACCAATCGGCTAACGCGGAATAAGATTCCCCTTCTGTCGGCTGGTAAGAATGACAACAATGATAAACAGCAGCGCCTTGGCGAAAGAGACATAGTTGACTGGCACGCCAGATAAGGTCAGCCCGTTGGACAAAAGGACATATGTAACGCTGCCGATCGGAGCGCTGAGCAGGCGCGAGCGCATGCCGCCGGACAGGCTCATGCCGCCGAGAATCAAGGCAATGATGACATCCATATGAAAGCCGGCTCCCGTTGTACGACCGGCTGACGCGGTTCGCGAGACAAGAAAGATGCTGCCGATCGTCACACAGGCGGCAAGAATCATGAAGGCGATCGCACGGTACTTCATGATGCTGATGCCAGACTGTTCAGCGCATTTCTGGTTGGCTCCGATTGCTCTTGCGTATTTGCCAAGAATCGTATAGTTGAACAGGAATCCGACAATTAATATGACGGCAACCATGACAACCAGCTGGACAATTGTGCTCTTCCAGAACGAGAAATCGTAGTCTTCAACAAGGAGAGATGCCGACGTCCGCTCGCTGATCATCAGCTGCAGTCCCTGGCCGAAGAACATCAGGAACAAAGACGTGATAATAATCGGCATGCGCAACCAGGAGCTGACGATGCTGTTGACCAGGCCGTAGACCACAGTCACGCCCAGAGAAGCGAGAATGGCCAGCGCAATGTTTCCCGTCGCGTTGAGGATCAGCACTTCGAGCATACAGCTGACACCCAGGGCCGACCCGATGGAAATATCCATCCCGCCCAAAGCATAGATGAACACAGCTCCGGTTGCCGTTATCGTCAACGTGACAGCCTGCTGGACGATGATATAGAGATTGTAGTTCGAGAACAGTTGACCCTGGGTCGTAAACGAGAAGATGATCACGACCACCACCAGCCCCATGATGGATGCCAGATTGGGAGCCTGTTGTTTAATCATTGCTTTGACTTCTTTCATCTTATGCTCCTCAAATCATATACTCGATGATATCGCTCTCTTTTAGATCGGGGTGGCGGACGAATGCTTTGCTGAGGCTACCGTCCTTCATGATCAAGATCCGGTCGCACATGCCGATCAGCTCGGTCAGTTCCTCAGATATCATCAGGATCGCCTTGCCCGTTTTTTTCATGTCGGCGATTAGTTGGTACATCGCCTGCTTGACACCGACATCAACCCCCCGGGTCGGGCAGTCCATGATCAGGATATCGGTATCCTTGGCGGTCCAACGAGCAAACGAAACCTTCTGCTTATTGCCCCCTGACAGGGTACCGACAAACTGGCGGCGGCTTTCACACTTCAACCGCAGAAAATCAATCTGGTTATCAACAATCCGATTTTCTGTCGCAGGCGAAACAAAAAGCAGCCTACTGACCTTGGTCAGGACCGGCAACATAATATTATCCTTGACAGAGCCCTGCAGGATCAGTGCTTCATCGTCCCTGTTCTTCGAAATGTAGCCCAGTCCCTGGCGAATCGCCTGTCGAGTGGTCTGGATCCGCTGGCCCTCGTGCATGACTTCGCCGGAAGTCTGCTGGATGCCGAAAGCGATTCGGCCGATATCATGTGTACCGCTTTCCGAAAGGCCGCCAAACCCCAAGATCTCGCCGCGATGAAGCTGAATGGAAAATGGCTCGCCGCCCAGATTGATGTCTTTGAGTTCAAGAACGACTTCATCGCCATGCGATGAATCGTAATCGTCGCGATAGAATGCTTCGCCAATTTCACGACCGACCATCATCCTGCGGATAACTTGCGGGTCCATGTCCTGTTTGCCCAAAGTACCGATAATCTCACCGTCACGCAGAACAGTCAGGATATTGCAGACCGATATAATCTCATCAAGATCATGGGAGATAAAGATGACAGCTTTGCCCTGATCGGCCAGTCGGTTAATCAGCTTGTACAGCAGATCACGGCCAACGTGTGACAGCGCTGTCGTCGTCTCGTCGACGATCAGGATCCGAGTGTCATCGCTGATCGTTCTGACGATTTCAACAAGCTTTCGGTCCTCAAAGCCGAGCCGGTCGATCCTGGCGCTGGCCTCGATATGCTCGATACCGAATTTGCGCAGCAGATCGTTTGCAGCCTTGTTCAGCTTCGACTTGTTGACAAAGCCGAAGGACGCAAATTTTGATTCCTGCCCAATAAACAGATTCTCAGCCACCGTCGCACCGCCGATCGTGTTGGCCTCCTGTAAAATCATGCTGATGCCGCTATTCTGAGCTTCGATCATGGTCTTCGGCTGCCAGTTCTGTCCTTCGAACAGCATTTCTCCTTTATCACAGGGTTGCATGCCGGCGATGATTGATGTCGCTGTCGACTTACCGGATCCGTTCTCGCCAATCAGGCCATGGATCTCACCGGTACGCACAGCCAGGTCAATCCCTTTCAAGGCCCTGGTCGCGCCATACGATTTATACAGATTATTGACTTGCAGCAAGATATCGTTGTTCATAAATCCATCCCGTACCCGTGTTGTGGTCAAGAGCCAGCTTCCCAGATGACGTAAACATCAGCGATTAAAAGTTTGTACTTCGCAATTTATGTTGAAAAAATAATCAGCTCCTGTATGATAACGTATGAATATTTGTTAATCAATGTCATGGTTTTGTAAATATATGTACATTATTTTCGGTCGTAGTTAACTTTTGTAGATTAATCCGGAACTTCATGTTAATATATGTTCATCCAAGCTCCAATTGCTCCCGATCATCCATGACTCAAGCTCAAGCGAGGTCTTACATGCTGGAAAACAGACAGGAACTGGTTGCCTACTCATCACGTGTTCCAATCAAAATCTTTATTCACAAGCTCGGTGAAGTGTCCCGACATTGGCACCGCAGCCTTGAATTGCTGATGGTTTTGGAGGGAGAGATCGACATCACCGTCGATTCCCAGACCTGGCACTTGAAAAGCGATGACATCCTGCTGATCAACTCCAGCACGATGCACAGCCTGAGCTCAGCCGGGGCCGTCCTGATCGCCGTTCAGATCAATCCGGGCAAGTTCACCGTAGACAAAGCCAGCCCGGAAAACCTGCATTTCGACTGCAACAGCCAAAAGCGAGAAAACCCAGCCGGTTATGCTGCCTTGAAAACGCTGATTGCCACCATGCTCAAGCAAGGAGCCGGCGACAGCGATTTTTCCGACTACCACAACCAGGCTTTGGCCTATACCTTCTTCGCGACCTTGCTGGAAAATTTCAAAACAGACCGAGACGAGACAGAACAGGCTAACCACAAGCAGCTTGAAAGAACCCAGCGCATCCTATCCTATATTAACGAGAACTACCGGGATAATCTGACATTGAATCAAGTAGCAGATGCCGAAGGAATATCCGTCCCCTATCTGTCCACCTTCTTTAAAAAGAAGATCGGCGTCAACTTCTCAAGCTACTACAGCAACGTGCGCCTTGAGCACGCTGTTGAGGATATGCTTGAGACCAATGACACAATTGAATCTGTCGCCCTTCGCAACGGATACACTGAACCGCACACATTCATCCGCGCGTTCAAAAAGCATTACGGAACCATACCCAGCGCCTACCGAAAAAGCCAAAACGGATCAATATCTGAAACCGCAGGCATCAATTACCTGTCTATCGAACCCGGCAACTACTTAAATCAGTTGACGCGTTATCTCCAGCAGCCCGGCGGACGGCTCCAGACCATGCTGCCCGAAGTTGCGCTGCAGTCAGGCGATACCGTTCAGATCTGTCCTGCCGTGGACTACTTGTCGCAGGGTACGTTATTTGGCCAGGCAATTCACAAGTTTGTCGGTGTCGGCAGCGCGCACGAGCTGCTGCGAAGCGACATTCAGGCCATGCTGGCTGACGCTCAAAATACAATTGGCTTTGAGTATGTCAAGTTCCACGGCCTTCTGAGCGATGAAATGATGGTCTGCAGCCGTGTCAAGGGGGAACTCAATTTCAGCTTTGTTCTAGTGGACCAGGTTATTGATTATCTGCTCAGCATCGGACTTAAACCGTTGATCCAGCTGTCCTTTATGCCTGCCTGTCTGGCCGATCAACCCGACAAGCGCGTCTACATGGATCGATTTGTTACGAGTTTGCCCAAAAGTCTGGATGAATGGAGGGATCTGGTCCGGACGACAATCGGGCACCTGCTTAGCCGCTACGGCCGAACCCAAGTCAGGAGCTGGCTGTTTTCGGTTTGGAACGAACCGGATATATCCGACCAGATGTTCGGTGTCGGAGACGATGAGAAATTCTACCAATTCTATGCCAGCACCTACCATGCAGTTAAAGAAGCGGACAGCGGCCTGATATTCGGCGCGCCATCCAATCTGCCAATCGCTCAGGAAACCCGAACATGGATGAATGCATTTCTAGACTGGACCGTCCGCAATGATTGTCCACCCCAGTTTTTGAACATCCATTACTACGCAGATGATTTTGACGGACCGGCCATAGATTCAAGCGGTTCATACAGCACGGTATCAACCAGTTCATTTAAGCGAGATATCGACAATTTCCAAAACTACATCAGAGAGGTCCATAAGATCCGAGCGCGCACCAATCTTTCCAGTATCCCGATCTATCTGACTGAATTCAACCTGACCGTCAGCCACAGAAATCTGCTCAACGATACCTGCTTCATAGCCACCTGGCTGGCGCGAAATGTCATGCTCAACGCAGATAGTCTGGACAGCTTTGGATATTGGTCGCTCACCGACCTGATCGGCGAGCACCCGATTGAAGATGAGCTTTTTCACGGCGGCATGGGCATGTTTACGAAAAACGGGGTGAGAAAGCCCGCCTTCTTTTTCTATCAGTTCGCCAAAAGGATGATCGGCGAGCGAATAGCCCTTGGTGATAATTATCTCATTGTCCGCATTGACAACGGCCTTCGGATATTATGCTGGAA
Source organism: uncultured Saccharofermentans sp. (assembly GCA_963675845.1). Taxonomy (GTDB): domain Bacteria; phylum Bacillota; class Clostridia; order Saccharofermentanales; family UBA5734; genus UBA8949. The sequence goes on from OY776634.1 coordinate 2,950,928, forward strand.
CTATGAGCATTTCAACAACCTCTTCGCCAGCGGCGAACTGTTTGATATGTCTTCGACCAATCGCTACACGCTTTTCAACAGGCAGCAAAAAGTCCAGATCCGCATCCCGCTGAAAAATCTTCCCAGCGATAGCCTAAAAATCCGTGAATACTACACCAACCGAAGTCTCGGCAGCGCATTTGACCAGTGGCTGGCCATGGGCGGCCAGCCACTGGAAACCCACCAAGAGATTAGTTGGTTGAAACAATCCGTCCGGCCGGGATTTCGCAAATCCTCCAGCCATGCCAATCAGGGTTCATTGGATTTCAGTACAAGCCTTGAACCACACGAAGTACGGCTTGTTGAGATCGACTTTTGTTGAGTATGTCCAGGCTAAGCATATGCATACAAAAAATCCCAAGGATTCCTTGTTGTCGAAGAGATAGATCTTATTTGGCCTGACTGATTGAATGAAACGTCGAGAGCCGAGATGCCGGATTCTATCTTGACAGCTTAAATTCATGTGGCGAATGACGATCAGCAGGCTGGCTGAAGCTTTGCACTTTGATTGCCAGCTCCACAGCTGATTCTGTAACTCGGTCTGACCATCTCTCACGTTTTGCGACATCTTGTGTCCGGTCCTGATGATATTCCAGGATACCGATTGATTTATCATCAATCTCCATTTTATCTACATTCATCCTATACTGACAAGTTAATTTCGCTTGTGTCAATTCCTGATTGCAATTGGCTCGAAACCTTATTTTACCATATCGATGAAATGGAAACATTGGTTTTAGCCGATTTATTCTAGCAATCCATAGGCTATTAGGCATGTTCTTCGAAAACATTCACTCGATTTCCCTATTTATGCACAATTCACAAATTTCCTATTGCTTTTTGCGCTGCATTTAAATATTATGTCACATAAGACGCGGTACATTTTTCAATTGTTCGATTGAGGAGGAATTATGGAACAAGTCGTAGAACAGATCGTGAACATTCAAATGCTCAACCAACTGCTCTTATCAATGCTCCTGATTATCCCCATCATTTTTATCTCCCGTACGGTGGTGGCGGGCACACGCTATTCGCCAATTCTAATCATTGTCATCTTCGGCCTGGGCATGGGACTGGCCCTGATCAAGGGCAATGTCGCAACGCCGGGCCTGCCCGAGCTGCCAATCGTCGTTTTATTCAGCAAAGTGACCATCACCGCGCTCGTGGCTTCGTTCTTCGTCGGCGGCCAGGAACTGCGGAGAATCCTGACCAAGCGACCACTCGATGGCGACGATATCGTTGTGCCGTCAGATGAAGAGGTCATCCTGGGGACCAAACGAACTCAGTTTGTCTTTATTGTCCGGGCGCTGTTTATCCTGATTGGTATTGAAGGACTCAAACGCCTGCTGCTGGGTGTTTCAAATGGCGATGAACTGGCAAACTTCTACCCGATCATCTCATACATCGGGATCGCCGGCGCCATCATCCTCATTGACTACAAGGCCGCCGTCAAAAACAAACCGATGTATATCCGCAAGGGGGCTCTTGAAATCGTGATGATCGTCGCGATCCTGATCGGCTCGACCCTGATCGCACAGCTGGTCAAACCGGTCATCGCGCTGCCCCAGATCTTTTTTGCCATGATTATCTCGGCCGGCCTTGGCGCGATCTTCCACAACTGGAAATTCGGGCCTACGCTTCGCGCGCTCCTGTTCGCCGGCATACCGGTCGTTCTGGCAGCCAATTTTATCGTGGGCGGTTCCCAGATCCTAGGAGCCTTCCAACTGACTGAAATGCGGTCAGTGATGGCGTATGGCTTGTTCGGCCAGCTGTTCTGGATGTTCGGCGGCCTGGCGCTTCTGATCTTTATCGGCCGGGTCAACCATGTCCGCAATCTGGCGCCCGGCATGGCCGGCTCACTGTCGCATTCCGGACTGACCGGAGCCTGCACGGCCGGAGACTTGGGCGAACAAGCCGCGCTCAGGGCGCCGATCATGATCAACATCCCGTTTTTCGGTCATATCTTCGTGTTTTCGATCCTGGCCGCCAGCGCTGCCAGAGGCAAACTGTATGCTGGCTGGATCAGCCTCTTGGTTTTGGCCGGCATCGGCGTCGTGGTGCTGGCGATCAGAACCCTTCGCCGCAGCAACGGGATTGAAGCCCTGGAAGTCAAAGGCCTGATGCAGTTTTCATTTGGATACCAGATTGTTGCAGTCTTCGGCAGTTTTCTGCTGCTCTGGCTGGGCGGCATGCCCATCAACGATTCCGCCATGGCTACATCTTCCGCCATATCCCACTTCGGATTGTTCGCTGCGGTTCAAGGCGGCATGTTCGGCGAGCAGGCTGCGACTTTGATTCCGTTCATCTTCGCCATGCCGTTTTTGATCCATCCCTTTGTCTTCGGCATGTTCGGCAAAGCCGTATCTTCCGATGGCAAGATGCCGCCCAAAGTGACGGTCCTGCTGGCATCGATTGGCGTGCTTGGTGTACTGTTCGCGTTGTTTATCGCCTGATCTATCCATTGGCCGGCCAATACTCATATCCTATTTCGCGTTGAAAAACAGCAGCCGCCCCGGATCGGAGCGGCTGCTGTCTTTTGCTGAGAATCTTCAATTCTGTATGGCCTTTTCTCTGATTGGTTCTGAATAATCCAACCTGTTCGACAAGACTTATCCGGACCGGTGAATCAGCTTGCCTGCGTTCAAACCAGATCCTTCAGCCACGGCGACAGTACCCGTTTAAGAATGGACGAGATGATCGCGACTGCAAGGGATACGCCGCTGCAGATCAGCGCGTTCTCAAAAACCGGGCTGAGGGCCAGGCCCAAGGCGACACCGGCTGCCGGCGGGTGCTCAGTATCCGTGATGACCATAAAGAGGGCCGCCCCGCCAACCGCCAGACCGCCGCTGATGCTCGATGTGGGGATCAGGCTGCAAGCCAGCCCGATCAGGATGCAAATGATATACGACCCGATGACATTTCGGGTTTGCGACGCCCGGTTGTTCGGCATCGCGAACACGCAAAATACGGTTGAGCCGATGCTGGCCAGAACGACGGCGCCGATCATGCTTTGAAATATGAAGATGATCAGAAAAGTAAAAACACCCGCGGTCAAACTCTGCCAAAAGTAATTGAACCAGTATTCTTTGAAATTTTTGCTCAGCAAATAAAACCTTGAAGTTTTACGATCATCTTGCATCATCTCCGCGCCATCGCGATTCGTCATCTTGTTCTCCCATTCATCTGTTGTGACTGCATTTTTGGTTTATTGGTCGGACTTGACAGGATTCACCTTCGCATATTCTTTCGGAAGGACTTGAAAATTGCCAGGATGACGATTGACCCCAGCAAAGCGACCAGGAACGAGTAGAGGTTGAAGCCGGTTACGCCGGTCTGATTGATCAGGCTCATGATGAATCCGCCGACAAACGCACCGACGATGCCGACTACGATATTTGCCAAAACACCCATTGAAGCGTTGGTTCTCATGATCATGCTGGCAATCCATCCGGCCAGCCCGCCGATGATAATCCAGGATAATAGTCCCATAATCCGTGTCCTCCTTTTTGAATTGTTCTGCTGACTTATCCTTGAACAATCTGAACAGCTGTTTCAGCAGCGCTGATCGCATCAGGCTCGTAGATATCTGCGCCGACCTGCTGGCAAAACCGCTCTGAGATCGGACCGCCTCCGATCATGATCTTGACCTGGTCGCGCAGACCGGCACCTTGGATAGCCGAGACCACCTGCCGGATTTCGTTCATGGTCGAAGTCAGCAAGGCTGAGCAGCAGACCAATTGCGGGCTGTGGGCGCGGATGGCTTCAACAAACCGTTCTGGCGGCACATCCACGCCCAAGTCGATGACCTCAAATCCCTGGCTCTTCAGCATCATGGCGACCAGGTTCTTGCCGATGTCATGGAGGTCGCCGTGTACCGTTCCGATGACAACCGTCCCGATCTGCCGGTAGTTCTCGGCCACCAGCTTTGGTTCGATCAGGGCGGACCCCGCGGCAAAAGCCCGCGCCGCGACCAGGACATCCGTCACGAAGGCATCCTTGGTCTTGTAGTGATCACTCACCGCCCGTAGGCCTTGAAGCAGCCCCTCATTTAAAATTCGGGTGGCGCTGATGTTCTGGTCCAAAGCCTGACGAATCAGTTCCCTGACAGTTTTCGCGCTGCCGCTTTGCAATGCCTGGGCTATTTGTTCCATTTGTTTTTTTGACAAAATTCCACCTGTTCCCTACGGGTGACCAAATTCTCAGATAGATCCCTTTTATCATAGCCAAATCATTTGGGTTATTCAATGTCCATCTTGCATCGGCTTTCAGGAGCTGTTTGACAGGATTTGGATCAAGCCAGTATGATGGAGTTGTGATCAAAGCACAATGGTTTTTCAATCAACGAGGTGACTGCGATGCGGATGTCCGCAAGACTTTTAGCTGACAAACTGGGGGACCTGGTCTTCGACTGCGATATTCCGGGATCAATCGAACCCTTCTTTTCGCTGGAGTTCGCCCGGCCTGCCGCGAGGTTTCTGCCGGGGCGCGCATATGTTGCTGATCGTGTGGATCAGGCACCGCCGGGCTGTGTCCTGATTTCAACTGATCAGGCACCCGCTGTTGAAGGCAGTGCCGTGATCCGCTGCTACGGAAGTCTGGATGAAATCTATGCCCGGGCAATGGACGCCTTTGACCGTCACAGCCAGTTCGAGACGCGCCTGAGGACAAGTCTCGAGCAAAATCAGGACCTCGGTGAGATCATCGAAATGGCGGCCGAATATCTGGGCAACCAGTTGCTGGTTATCGACAGGAGTCTAGGCGTTGTCGCCATGAGTCATCTGGCCGTCAAAGAAAAGGACGATACCTGGGATTTTCTGTCCAGGCATAATCGCATACCGGAAGATGTCCTCAAAAAAATGGAACCGCTGTATTCCGCCAGCAAGAAATCCGAAGCGCAATACAGTGCCCGCCTGGATAAAGGCACGGAGCTCTACCATATTCCGAACGTGCATGCCGACCTGGTCGATGGCAGCGTGTATCTTGGCTGGCTGATTCTGGTCGCCAATCACCAGGCTATGACAGCCGGCATGCTGGATCTTCTGGATATGCTGACCGCGCCGGTTTCACACCTGCTAAGGATCCGCCACGACGAACAAAAGCCCAACTTGAAATTCCAGGAATACTACTGGCGTGAATTTTTACAGGGCCGACTCGAAAGCCGCGAGATTGTCCAATCTCTGCGCGACAGCCGAAACTGGGCTGAGACCGATTTTTTCAGAGTCAGCTGCCTGGATCCGGGCATCGCCCGAACCGCCGGACCGCAGCCAAGCCGCCTGATCCGGTCGATCAAGGCGATGGTCGCCGGCTGCCCGGTTCTGGAAACTGAAGACGGCCTGATAGTCGTCGAACGACTGCAGGCCGGCACGAAGCAGACAAGTCCGCTTCTGAATGCTGGCTGCAGTGTCGGCGTCAGCGACATCTGCATCGGATTTTCCCGGCTGCCGCAGCTGCTGACCCAGGCCCGGCTGGCACTGGATCACGCCAGGCGCGATAAACAGCCTGCCATCATCTTTTTCAGCAATATCGCGATCGAGTGCCTGCTTGGCAAAAGCCTTCCGGCATCGTCCTGGCCGGCCTTCATTCATCCGCTGATCTGGCAACTGCAGATCGACAACCCCGCCCAGTTTGAAAAATCGGCCGGCACATTGAAGGTCTATCTCGAAAACGAGCGGCACCTGACGCTTGCCGCCCAAAAGCTGTTTGTCCATAAAAATACGCTGCTATACCGGATCCGAAACTTGGAAGCTTCACTCGGCCTCGAGATGGACCAACCCGCCGAGCGACTCAGACTTCTTTTGTCACTCAACCTGCTCGATATCCAGCGCGAAGCCGAATTGTGACAACATCACAAAACGCCTGTCAGAATTCAGACTTCAGGTCCGATGACCTCATCGCCCATTCACGTTAATATGATCGTGTTGACTAATATATAAAATCCAATTGTGAAAGGGGTCTAAACTGTGATCACGGAAAAAGAAAACGCACTGCTTGCGATCAACAATAAAAATCCCGACTGGACGCCCTGCTTCTATGATGCCTATGCGCCATTCGGCTCGTCTGTCCTCAACGACCAGGGCGAGCGCGGCAAAGGCGGCCGGGACATGTTCGGCTCCAACTGGCTGGTGACCCGGGATACCGGCTACGAATCCATCCACGATCCCAATGAACACATCCTGGACGCTATCGAAAACTGGCGCGACGTCATCCGCTTTCCGGATCTGGAAGCCATGGACTGGGCCGGCGCCGCCGTCCGGGACACCGCGCATGTCGACCGCGAGAACAAGCTAGCCTGCTGCTTTTCCATGACCGGCAGTTTCAACCGGCTTGAAGCCCTGATGGGCACCTGCGAAGCCATGATGGCCCTGTACGACAATCCGGAAGAAGTCAACCACTTCTTCACGGCGTATACCGATTTCAGGGTCAGGATCATTGACAAGTACGCCGAATACTACCAGCCAGACATCATCGTCTACGGCGACGACGTCGCGTCTTCCGACGGCCTCTTCTTCGCGCCCGAGGTTTATCGCAAGCTGGTCTGGCCGCATGAGAAGCGCCTGCACCAGGCGACCGTATCCAAAGGCATCATCGCCGAACACCATGTCTGCGGCAAGGTGGATGAAATCATTCCCGACATCATCGCCACCGGCGCCAGCATCTGGCAGACCGGCCAGCACATGAACGATCTTGTCGGCATCCACGAGAAATATGGCGACCAGCTGTGTATCCACGGCGGCTGGGACTCCTACGGACGCGCGACCCAGGTTGACGCGACCGAGCAGGAAATCCGCGAGGAAGTCCGGCGCTGCATCGATACCTACGGCGGACACGGCGGCTTCATGCTGTTCCCGATCCTGTTCGGTGATCCTGAAGATCCGAGAACGAATTTGAAACGGCAGTGGTGCAGTGACGAGTGCCGGCGCTACAAGGCCAAGGCCTGATCCATAACATTGATGATAAACGGATTCAAACAGGAGGGCCTCAAAACCCCTCCTGTTTGTTTTTCGATACCATCTACAGTATTCATTTGAGCAATCAATGTCTATTGACGAGGTAGGATATGTGTCAAATTAGTACAAAAAATCAAAAGAATCGATTAGGATCCAGATTATGATCATGTTAGTCTAGCACTGGAAAACCAATGCAATGCAATACGAGGAGACTATAGCATGACGGGAAAAGAACTGATTGAAAAAACCTTAAAGCACGAAGCAACCACCCGGGTCCCCTGGGTCCCCTTCGCCGGGGTCCACGCCGGATCTCTGATCGGCAAGAACGCCACACAGATGCTGACTGATCCGGACGCCCTGCTCGAGGGACTTCGCCAGGTGGTCAAGCTTTACCAGCCGGACGGCATGCCGGTCATATTCGATCTCCAGGTTGAAGCCGAAATTCTCGGCTGCGAACTGCAATGGGCTGAATTCGCCCCGCCGTCGGTCAAATCCCATCCTCTGGCAGACACCCAGGACATGCTGTGCGACTGCCGACAGCCGACAGCCGATAAGGGCCGCATGCCCATGATCCTGGACGTCATGCGTCGGACCCGAAAGGAAGTCGGTGATACGATCGCGCTCTACGGCCTGATCTGCGGACCGTTCACCCTCGCCTCGCACCTGCGCGGCAACGAGCTGTTCATGGATATCATTTTGGATGAGGACTATGTCGCCGAGCTGATGGCCTATACCACCCAGACTGCCCTGAAGATGATTGATCTGTACGCCGAAACCGGCATGGACGTGATCGCCGTTGTCGACCCGCTGGTCTCACAGATCTCGCCGGACCATTTCACCCAGGCCTGCCATACGGCCTTCAAGACAATCTTCGACTACATCCGGGCCAAGGGATTGCTGTCCAGCTTCTTTGTCTGCGGCAACGCCAGCAACCAGATTGACGTCATGTGCAAAACCGGCCCCGACTCCGTATCGATCGACGAGAATGTTGATCTCGCCAAGGCCAAGCAGATCACCGACCAGTATGACATCGCCATCGGCGGCAACATTCCGCTGACCACCCTGATGCTGCACGGCACCCAGCAGGAGAACATGAAATACACGGTCAACATGCTCGACACCATTGATCACAAAAACCTGATCATAGCCCCGGGCTGCGACATGCCGTATCATGTGCCGTCCGAAAACGGCATCGGGGTCGCCCAGGCTGTTCGCGAAACCGAGCAGATCCGTGAACTGGTCAAAAACTATGAAGCCCCCAAAGACGATATCGACGTACAGCTCCCGGACTACGACAACCTTGACAAGCCCCTGATCGAAGTCTTCACCCTCGACTCGGCCACCTGCGCGGCCTGCACCTACATGATGGAGGCCATGACAGTGGCCGGCGAGCATTATGGCGACAAGGTCGACCTGGTCGAATACAAATTCACTGAGAAGGAAAACATCGCCCGCTGCGGCAAGATGGGCGTCACCAACCTGCCCTGCGTCTACATCAACGGCGAACTGAAATGGTCCTCGATCATTCCAAGCCGCGACGAGCTGTTTGCCGTGATCGACGATCTGATTACGGTCAGGACCTGATCCCTTGAGCCCGGCAGACGCAACAAAACTGTATCTCATCACCGGCTTTCTCGGTTCCGGCAAGACGACCTTGCTTCAGCAGCGGCTGGACCGCGTGGACAAGACCGTCGGCGTGCTAGTCAATGATTTCGGCAAGATCAATTTTGACAGCCTGAGCATTCAGGGTCAGGCTGCACAGATGGTCGAGCTCAGCAATGGCTCGATCTTCTGCAGCTGCCTCAAGGAGACCTTTATCGAAAAACTGGCCGACTTGCTTGGCCGCGGCCTCGACGAAGTCTATATCGAGAGCTCCGGCCTGGCCGACCCGTCTGAAATGGACAAAATCCTTGAGACCGTCCGGCAGAACATGGTCTCCGGCAGTTTCGTCTACGGCGGATCGATCTGCCTGATCGACGGGCTCTACTTTTTCAAGGCATTGGCGAAAATGGCCAGCGTCGAACGCCAGATCCGGCACTCTCACCTGCTGGTTATCAACAAGACCGACCTGATCAGTGACGAGGAGGTTTCGGCCATCACCCAAAAGCTTGCGACATTGAATCCGACCGCCAGGATCATCTGCGCCCGATTCGGCCAGATCGACTGGCAGGATATCCCGACTGAGATCAAGGACGTCGGCTATGAACCCACCACCAACCGCCAGTCCAGCCGCAACAAGAGTCTGGTCCTGCACCTGGAGCAACCGCCGCGGCGACAAGCCTTCGAATCGTTTCTGGCCGACCTCAGGGACTATTTCTACCGCGTCAAGGGAAGTGTCTGCCTCGATGACGTCTGGTACAAGGTTGACCTGGTCAACCAATGGACAGCCCTGTTGCCGCAGCATCCGGATCACCCGGCTAAAGGATCTGGCGATTTGGTCCTGCTGCCGTCACAAGGCCTGGAGAGCATCTCCCATCTGGCCCAGGCAGCGGACAGGCACCTGGCGGGTCTTTTTAATCTGGAAATGTAATCCATTCATCGTCTCGTGCAACGAGCATAGACGGCAGGAACCCAAGGCGGTTCTCCTGCCGTCTTTTTTCATGTTCGTGATGATCGCCCTCCGGTCGAATATCCGATCTAAACCTCGATGAAATCGTTGTTCGCCGCGTTTTGCTGCTGGCCTTGCTCGTCATGTCTAAGGCGGGTCATGGCTTTGTAAATGCCGTTTTCAATGGCTTTTTTGAAGATGAAATACTGGATCAGCATGATGACACCGGTGAATAAGATCATCGGGAAAATCAGACCGATCAAATAAGCGACGGGAGTAATAGTACTTGTGTCCATGGCAAAGCTCCTCCAATTGACAGTATTACTATCAACTATAGCAATACTGATGGATCGGATGCAAGCAAAACTTGGCTGAACAGGCCTGCAATAACATCGCCAGCATCTTTTTAAGATTTCCGCCTGGATATCTATTTGGGCAGCAGCCAGCCGCGCGGGTTTTGGACCAGGTTCGCGTTGAATTGCTCCAGGCGCGCTCGAAGTTCCGCATACTTTTCCGGGCATTTCATTTTCACGTCGTAGGATATATCCCGGTCGTGCTTGAGATCAAACAAGAATGAATGAACGCTGATCTTCTTATACTGGACATTTTCACTGTCAGCTTTCTTGTAGTATTTGAAAATAGCTGCTGTGCCCGTTCACCCTTGGATGTGAATACCCAGAAGCAGCGCGAGCATCGCTGCCTGTTCGGCTGTCACGACAACACCCTTGAGGCCGTCCGGACTGAAAATGGCCCGATTGATCTCGCAGCTGCAGAAATCCAGGCCGCCGATCTGGGCCTGGTTGAAGTCCGCGCCCTGAAAATCGCACTGGTCAAGATCGCATCGGCGAAAATTGGTCTGGGCGAAACTGGCATCGCGAAACAGCGAGCGGCTCAGCTGGCAGCTGACAAATTCAGAACTGTTGAAATTGGCGTATCGGGTCTGTAATTCATCAAACGCTGTATTTTTCAGGTAGCACTCAATCAGTTGCGAACCAGCCATTTTACAGTCCTGAAAACGGACCTGGTGAAAAGAACAGTCGTGAAAGGCGGTGCCGGAAAAATCGCAGCCGATGAAAACAACATCCGAAAACTGCATCTTTTCAAGCGTGCAGTTGATAAATCCGCCGCCAGTCATCTGGCCTTGACCGATATCCTGGGCGAACAGTTCGGCAGCTTCAATGGTTTGGGAATCAAGGGAGAACCCGATGACCTTGTCATCATCGGCCAGACGATCCAGAAAATCAAGCGCGTTGATTTCCTCCAGGCGTTTGGGTAGTTGGGGCTGCAAAATTTTATTCATGTATCGTTGGCTCCGTTGCTAGATTTTGGACACCGGATGCAAGCTAGGGTTTGACAATCTCTTTGACCCGGCCGACGATGCCGCTTTCCAACCTGACCTTGATGCCATGCGGATGGTGTCCTGACCGGGTCAGCAGTTGCGCGACGACCCCTTTGGTCAGCTCGCCGGTTCGCTGATGCATCTTCTGTTCGACTTTGACTGTTGAGCCAATTTGGATGTCCTGTCTGCTCCGATTGTCCATTGTGATCCCGCTTTCTTGGTATCCCGGTCCAGCGGGATAAAACTTCGACCTCTATTGTAACAGATTTTCGCGATTTGAATGGTCTGACTTGAGTTCATATGATACATATTTTCTTCAGAGTATCGCGTATAATGATAGCAAATGAGTTAACAGACCGTTCATCGGGACTGATCGCGAAAGGAGCTCAAACATGTTTAAAGGCAGCGTGCCCATCGGTAAATTTTTCGGCATCCAGCTGCGGCTGCATTTTTCCTGGTTCATGATCTTCATTCTGGTGACCTATGTGCTCTCTGCCGCCTATTTCCCCTCCGCCTATCCGGACTGGCCGATTGCCATGATGGTCGGCGCAGGACTGCTCACCAGCCTGATCTATTTCAGCTCGGTGGTCATTCACGAGTTGAGCCACAGCCTGGTTGCGATCCATGAGAAGATCGGGATCAAGTCAATCACGCTGTTTTTCCTGGGCGGTGTCGCTGAGATGGAAAGCGAACCGAAAAGCGCCGGTGATGAATTCCGGATGGCGATCGCCGGTCCGTTGGCCAGCCTGGTTCTGGGCGCGATTTTCCTGGGGATTTTCTTCGGGATCGGCGAAGCCGACTCGCTGGCCGGCCAGTTCTTTTCGGCGGTTTCCTATTATATCGGCTTCATCAATGTCTTCCTGGCCGTCTTCAATCTGATCCCCGGCTTCCCGCTTGACGGCGGCCGTGTTTTCAGGTCCCTGATCTGGGCCATCACCAAAGATTTGTCCCGATCAACCCGGATCGCGGCCAACATCGGCCGGGTGTTCGGCTACCTGTTCATCGCGTTTGGCGTGTTCCAGATTTTCACCAGCAACTTCTCCAACGGCATCTGGCTGGTCCTGATCGGCTGGTTTCTGACAAACGCCGCGGTCAGCAGCTACTCCCAGACCATCATCGAGCAAACGCTCAAAGGTCACAAGGCCCGCGAGATCATGGCACAAAGCTGCCAGATCACGTCCCCCGCCCTGCCGCTGGATACTTTTGTCAATGATATCATGCTAAAATCCGACCAGCGGTGCTTCCCGGTCGGCGACGCGGAACAAACCGAAGGCCTGATCACCTTGAGCGATATCAAGCTTATCCCTCGCGAGGACTGGGCAAGAACGTCGGTCAGACAGGTCATGAAACCGCTGAGCGAGGTCAAGGCCGTCGCACCGGATGAGGACCTCAGAAACGTCCTCAAGCTCCTGGCTGAAAACAATATCAACCAGGTCCCGGTGGTCGAAAATGGACAGATCGTCGGCATGATCGCGCGCGACAGCCTGATCAATTTCATCCATGTCCAAAGCCAGTTGAAAAAGTAAATCGAACTAGATCCTATTGCACGTCGAAAACCCTAGACCGCCTGCCCTCGATCGGAAACGGGTAATAGGCATTACGGATCGCCTGGCTCAAATGAATTTCATGAGGACCGGGGCTTAAGCCGCCGGGATGCTCCACGAAGATAGTCGCGTTTTGTCCGAATTCCCATTTGATGCTGGTCACCGTGGTCATCTCGTCCAGCGTGAAATAGTCCTCGCCGTCAGCCGAAAACCGGATATTGGTCTGATCGACTTCACGGCCGTCCACACTTAGGCGGATCCATTCAACCATGGACAAAGGAATGCCGCGGTAATACGGGATCTGGGTCTTGACCTGAAAACCGATGATCTGCCCGTTGTCATCCTTGACATTTTTAAACCCCTCACTGAGCAAAGTGTATTTTTCAAACATCGCTGCATCCCGCCTTTCTGTCAGCTGATCCTGTTGGGGATCCGATGAAATCCTTCAGCATCTGCTGCTGTCTTCCAACCTGCAGGATCTCTTGTGATTCCTGGTCTTCTGGAACAAAGCGGTTGCCTTCGTATTCGCTGCAGATGAATCCGTTGTAGTTTTCGGCCTTCAGCAGGTCGATGATTTCCTGATACGGAATGGAATAGGCCCGGCCCTCTTCGGTCATTTCATAGAACTTGGCATGGATGTTCCGGGTATACGGCAGGACGTCCCTCAGTTGGCCAAGGTCGTTGTTCTCAAACCGCCAGGCGTAATGCACGAACTGGGCATCGATATCGGACAGCTCAAATTGACGGAACATATCAGGGATCGGTGTCTCCGATCCCTGAGGTAGGACATCGGATACGCCCCTCAGATCCTGCCCGCTGTCGAAGATGGAATCGACAAGGTCGGCAACGGCGGGATTAAGCCCCAGGCTCAGATACATGTCTCGGACAACCCGCGGAAACTTTCGGATAAACAGGCCCATGTCCGGCACCAGCCCGATATACGGGCTATTGGCCTTCTGCATGATCTCGGCATACCGAACCATAAAGGGATGATTCATACCGTACCCGGCGTGAATTTCCTGGGCCATGACCACGCCCAGTTCTTCAGCGGCCGGAAGCGCCGGCAAAATGATATCGGTCGGTGTTTTCGCGTTCATTCGGATCATTGAGATGCCCAGCCGATTGGCCAACCGCATTTCGTCAACTAGGGCTTTGACACATTCGCGTTTTGTCAGCGTCCGGTTCTTGTACAAATTTGTATTAATGTACATGTCATGACAGACCGGCTGTACGTCGTATTGTTTAATCCAGTCTCGCCACTGATTAAAAAACGATTCATCAGGGAACGGACTTCCTGGAATCATCTGGTCGCCGATGATCTCAATCCCTTCGATGCCCATCTCGCTGGACACCCGGATGCAATCCTCTAGACTGAGCCGTCCCTGCCGATACAAATCCTGGTAGCTGTAAAAGGAAACACCGCGGCGAATGCCGGATCCTTGTTCCATGACAATCATTCCCCTTTCTGATCCTGTTTGATTTTGCTTTTTTGATGATCCTTTATTTTTAATTTCAATTATAGACCCATACTCTCAGAATTCAAAACCAGATAAACTGGACGCGGCCTGCCCCCGGTTATACAATATTAATATGACCCTCTCAACATCTGCAATCCTTTCAAAATGGCCGATGCTTCCTGGGCCAAGCATTTTTCAACAACCTGTTCTTTCGACAATCAACCCCAGCCTGTTGACGTCAGTCAATCCATTCAAGGAGGTCGAATCCCATGCATGATGAACAGATGATCGCCAGCCGGGCTATCCGAGTACAGCCAAACACGGACGGCAAGGTCATATCAATCGACCTGAGGCTCCCGTGGTACCGCTCGCTGCCGCTGTCCTGCGTCGAAAACCTGGCGTTTGAAATTTCAGGGCAGGCCATTTCCCGAGACCGGGTATCTATGCTGGTCAACGGTATCCCCTATGACCTGGACGGCATTAGCAATCTTTGCGACACCCAGTGGTTTGTTCTGGACGCCATCGAGGTCCAAATCCGGCTGGACCAGGCACTCGGCGAAGACAGATGCCCGGTGAAGCTGATTGCCCGACTGCGCATCCCCTACAAAGACGATTCCTACAAGGAGACGGAGTATACCCAATATGCCGTCTGCGAAAAAACACTTGACGCGGAGGTGGCTTGAAATGACGGAGATGTTTGGACTCGGCGTGACGCTCTATAGCTTCAACATTGAATACTACACATACCAAAAGACCCTGGAGGACTGCCTGGAGGCGGTTGCCTCTCTGGGTGAGGGCCAGGGCGTCGAGGTTGTCGCGCCGATGTTTGACCGTGGCTATCCGAAAGTATCTTATGAGTTTGAAAACCGTCTGAAAAACGCCATGGAACGAAACGCGCTGGTGCCGACCTGCTGGTCAGGCTATGCCGACCCGCAGCGAATCACAGGCCGGTTTTTATCCGAGACTGAACAGATGGACTACATCAAGCTGCAGATCGACAGCGCGGCCCAGCTGGGATTCCCGATTTTGAGAATCCAGCCCTGCCGGCCGTTTTTCAAGCTGGTGTCCTATGCTGAAAAGAAAAACGTCAAACTGACTTTCGAGGTTCACGCGCCGATGGATCTGGAAGATCTGCCGCAGATGGCAGAAATCATCCGCATGGATACGCCGTACGTTGGCATCGTACCGGACTGCGGGGCATTCACCAGAGCCCCGTCTGAATTGTACTACAAGCGGTTTGCCAGCCAGGGCGTACCGCTGGACATCGCTGACAAGATCACCGAACTATGGGAAGGCGGCTGCAGCCAGCAGGAGATCCGGGAGGCAGTCCGCTGCGACGGACCGCTCAAGGAACTGGTCGACCTGATGGCCATCGAGTCCGTGGAATACTTCGGCCGGGCCAATCCGGCATCATTAACCAAATTTGCCCGCTATATCCCGCATGTCCACGGCAAGTTTTTTCACATCAACGAATCTGGTGAAGAATCGTCCGTACGCATCCCGGAAATCGTCGCGGCTCTGAAGGCCGGCGGCTATTCGGGATCCATAGCCAGTGAGTACGAAGGTCATCACTGGATGTCGGACTCAGATGTTCTGGAACAGATCCGAGGGCATCAGGCCTTGATCCGCCGCTGTTTCGAAGAAAACTGACCGCCAACGGCTCAATTATAACAGTCATCCAGCCTGGCCTGGATCGCCGTGTCGTCGAGGTATTCGTCGAATGGCAGATGCGAGTCGATGATCCCTCCTGGCGTCAATTCGATGATCCGGTTGGCAATGGTTTCAATGAACTTGTGGTCATGCGATGAGAACAGCATGGAACCGGAAAACGCGATCAATCCATTGTTGACGGCGGTGATCGATTCCATGTCCAGGTGGCTGGTCGGTTCGTCCAGGATCAGAATATTGGCCGAAGACAACATGAGCTTGGAAAACATGCAGCGCATTTTCTCGCCGCCTGACAGCACCTTGACCTGCTTAGCCGCGTCTTCGCCTGAAAAAAGCATCTTGCCTAAAAACCCACGGCAGTAACTCTCATGCGGATCGGATGAGAACTGGCGGATCCATTCGATCAAGTCGAGATCCGTATGCTCAAAAAAGCTTGAGCTGTCTTTGGGCAAATACGCCTGCGATGTCGTCTTGCCCCATCGGAACATCCCGTCATCCGGTTCCATTTCACCCATCAGGATCTGAAACAAGGTGGTTCTGGCCAGATCGTTTCTGGATAAAAAGACAATCTTGTCCCCCCGGTTCATCCTGAAGCTGACATTCGACAGGATTTTTTCGCCGTTGATGGTCTTGCTGAGGTTCTCGACATGCAGAATATCCTTACCCGCTTCCCGCTCCGGTGTAAATCCGATAAACGGATACCGGCGCGAGGACGGCCGGATGTCATCGAGGACAATCTTCTCCAGCATCTTCTTGCGCGACGTCGCCTGCCTGGCCTTGGACGCGTTTGACCCGAAGCGGGCGATAAACGCCTGCAGTTCAGTGATGCGGTCTTCCTTCTTCTTGTTTCGGTCATTCATCAGGCGCAGCATCAGCTGGCTCGATTCATACCAGAAGTCGTAGTTGCCGACAACCAGGCGGGCTTTGCCGAAATCGATATCCACCATGTGAGTGCAGACCTTGTTTAGAAAGTGCCGGTCATGCGAGACGACAATCACTGTATTGGGGTATTCGATGAGAAATTCCTCCAGCCACTGGATGGCCTTGAAGTCAAGATGATTGGTCGGCTCATCCAGCAAGAGGATATTGGGACTTCCAAACAGCGACTGGGCCAGTAAAACCTTGACCTTGTCGCCGCCGTTCAATTCTTTCATCAGGAGCGGATGCAGGGCGCTGCCGATGCCCAACCCCGTCAGCAGCTTCTCCGCTTCGGTCTGTGCCTCCCAGCCGCCCATCTCGGCAAATTCATGTTCAAGGTCAGCCGCTTTCAGACCGTCCGCTTCAGTGAAGTCGGGCTTGGCATAGAGGCGGTCCTTTTCCAGCATGATTTCATACAGCCGCTGGTGGCCCATGATTACCGTCTCCAGCACGGTGTGCTGATCAAACGCAAAATGGTCCTGCTTCAATGTCGCCAGGCGCTCTCCCGGCGTAATCGCGACCTGGCCGGATGAGGGGTCCAGCTCACCGGATAATATCTTGACAAACGTCGTTTTACCGGCACCGTTGGCGCCGATGACGCCATAGCAGTTGCCGGGTGTAAATTTCATATTGACATGCTCAAACAGCGGTTTGCCGCTGAAGTTAATGCTCAAATCGGTTACGGAAATCATCTAAATCAATCGCTCCTGAATACTGGGATAAATATCTGCACAAGAGCCTATTGTATCTGATATAGCCGACAATTGCACGCTTTTCAAGTTGAAGAGCATCGCTTTTCCATCTTTTCTTTGATTGATTTGAATTTCGCCTTGACAGGTATGCGTCATGAAATCTGCCTGGTCACCAATTTCGGCGTGTCTAAACGCCGTCTTCTCGTAGATTGAAACGTGGCTTACCCGATAAAAAGGTTTTGTTGGTTTTACGCTTCATCAAGCTATGCTAATGATCACGACACCCTGAACTGCCCCATCATACCGTTATCTTCGTGCTCGAGAATATGGCAGTGATACATAAAGATTCCGGGATGTGTGAATCGGACAAGGATCTGGACTTCCTCGCCAATATCGACATAGACTGTGTCCTTATAGCCCTGCTCATGCGGTGGCGGCGCCTGGCCATTTCTGGAGATGATCTGGAATTGGGTTCCGTGAACATGAAAAGGATGGCCGCCGGCCTGCATCATGCCCCCGGTGTTTCTGATGATCCAGATTTCGGTTTCATTGAGATTGACTTCTTCATCGATACGGTCGATATCAAAATACTTCCCATTGATCGTTCCCGTTATGCCCATACTCTGCAATTCGAATTCGCGAGTCTTCGGATTCTCATCAATCTGGATGGGTTCAATGGTGGTCAGTGTCTGTAAAACAGCTGTCTCATCCGAGCCGTCATCGGTCAGGTTGATCCCCATGACAGCCTCGCTGCCCAGCAAGAGTGATACAGCGCTTGCATTGGTTTTCGAAAAGTCAACGATGACTTCTGCTCGCTCCCCGGGGGACAGAAAAATGGATTGGCGGGTGATCGGGGCTTCTAGAAATCCGCCATCCGAAGCGATCTGCAGAAAGTCGCCCCCATCGCTTAAGCTGAACTCGAAATTCTGCGAATTGGAAGCATTGAGGATCCGAAAGCGAATCTTGTCCCGATTGACTGTGACGTACGGACTGACGGTTCCGTTGATCAGGATTGTATCGCCAGGCTCAACCCCCATCATGGTGGTGCGGTATGAAAAGCTGCCCTCACTGTTGAAGCTGCGGTCCTGGACAATCAACGGGATATCATTAACGCCGTAGTCTTTGGGTAAATTCAACTGCTCGGAAATCTCATCGTCGATGTAGAGGAGTCCAGCCAGGCCATAGTACACCTGATCCGCAGTACTGCCCATCAGATGCGGGTGATACCACAACGTCGCCGCTGGCTGGTCGACTGTAAAGGATGGATACCAGCTTTCCGCCGGTCCGATCCCCTGATGAGGTCCCCCGTCCTGCTCGCCATCGACGACCAGGCCATGCCAATGAAGCGTGGTTGAAACGCTCATTTGGTTGACAACCTGAATGTTGACCGTCTCCCCGGTCCTCATGCGGATAACCGGGCCGAGATAGGAACCGTTATAGCCCAGCGTCCGGGTCATCTGCCCGTCAATGAAACGGGTCTGGCCAGACTGGGCCTCCAGAACATAGTCTGCAATAGCCGGGTCAGGGTTTTGATCCTGCAGCACGGCCGGCATGATCAGCTGGTTCTCAAACTGGCCGTTATGATCATCGCGTGATCCGGCAAGGCCGGATAGCCTGATCACGATGATCACCAAAATGGCCAAAGCCGCAAGCATCAATGCGATGATGAGCAGCCAGTTCTTGTTGCCGTTTTTGTTCATCTTGTCATCCCAGACCTTTCGGCGGATCCGTTAAGCGACTTCGCCCACTTATCAACCTGACCTGTTTGGCAGATGCTGTCTGCCAAGCTTTTGAGGATTTGTCTTGTCTGTCTCCATTATAATGCAGCCTGGCCGGATATGCGAAAAACCGTTTTAGCAAGGCGCCTGGCAAGTCGACTGGTCTAACACGGATGTTGAAACGCCAGGGCCGGAAGAACCGCTCAACGGTAGGCCTGTCAAACGAAAAATCGATATTCTTAGAATTCCTTGTGGACTGCTGCATTGTTTGCGCACTGAACAAAAGCCGCAGATGCTGACAAATCAGACATCTGCGGCTTTTGACTTCTAATGAGGTTTCAAATACGGAATGGCTTTGAAGTTTACAATCCCTTGATCTCGCTGCACAGTACCTCCCGGCCGCTTTGTGCAGACAAGTAAAACGCCTCGATGCCCGCGGTGACATTCAAGGTTTCCTCGGCCTTGACAACCGGCTCTTCCGTGCCGTTTAGAACGCCCAGCACATTTCGCCACAAGGCGACATGGCCCGGGAAGGGCATCGATTTCGGCACGCCGCTTTGATCAACAATCTCAGGCTGAGTATCCGTCAGCATGTTGTAATCCGTTCCATAGATGGTGACGGGCCGACCTTCGCCTGCTTCCAGGCCACCTCGGGTGCCGGCCAGCTTCCGGGCGTAGTTTTCCGGAAGGTTGACCGCCCAGGATGTCTTGAAGTTGATTAGCGTACCGCCTTGCAGCCGCATGCTACCTGCCGCCATGTCTTCGACGTCGAACTCCCGCCAGTCGTAAGGTCTGGGCGTGAATGTCATGCCGCCATAGGCCCCGCTGCTCTCAAGCGCGATCGCAATGTTTTCATCCGTGTTGGCGTGCTTGGTCCAGGTGGCGCCGCTGACCGACAGGATATCAGGATTGCCAAGCAGCCAGAGCAGATAATCCAGCTGATGTACGCCCAGATCGCAGAAGGGACCGCCGCCGTTTTCCTGCTTGATATGGAAAAAGCCCCAGCGCGGGATGCCGCGCCGCCTGACGGCGTCAAATTCGGCATAGTACACATCACCAAGCACCCCTTGGTCTACGATTGTCTTGACAGCTGCCTGTTCATTGAAAAAGCGATAGGTTTGCGCGGGGAAAAAGTGCATCCCCAATTTCCGGGCTTCAGCGAAAAGCTCAACGGCATCAGCGTATTTCAGCGCGACCGGCTTCTCGCAGACCACGTGCGCGCCGCTGCGCAGCGCCATCAGCGAGAGGTTTTTGTGATGCATATTGGGCGCGGCGACAACCGCAATATCCGGCCGCAGCTCGTCCAGCATCTTTTGCGGATCAGTATAGACTTTGGGGATCTTGAAGTTGGCCGCCGTTTCCCGGGCGGCGGCTTCCCTGATATCGGCGCAGCCAACGACTTCAACGGATTTGCCGAGCAGCGAGCAGGCCGGCAGATGGGCAAAATTGGCAATCATACCGGTTCCGATGATCGCAACCCTGTATCTTTTTTCAGACATCTCAGTCTCCTTTCGAATTCTTGCGCTGCTGATTGTATTCATCCAAACGCTTTTGAGCATCTTCCTTGGAGATTTCACCGGCATTGCAGCTGGCCATGATCTGGACGGTCTTGTCGCGCAGCTTATACTGGCTGAAAATCGGTATGGACGCCAGGGCGCCAAACGTCGGGATCAGGATGTAAATAGCCCACAGCTTGTCATTGAAGCCGGCAGCCTGCACTGCGCCTTCCCCTTCGATAAAGCCAATCGCGGCCATGGCTGCCGAACCAATGGCGGTGGAAATCGCTATGATCAGCTTGACGGTGAAGGTATGCAGGGCAAAGGTGATGCCCGGCGCGTAGATGCCGCTTCTGAACCGGCCATACTCGGCGCAGTCCGGCGCGAACATGACCGTCAGCACCATAGCCGCGCCAAACGGAATGTTGCGAAGCGCCGTCAACAGCAGAAAGACCAGTTCATTCTGGTAGCCGACAAAATACGAGATGACGCCGATCACCGGCATCGAAACGACAGCCCAGAAAAAGAAGACAAACTTATCCACCTTCTTGCAGACCTTCGGTAGGATAATGCCCATCAGGATGGCTGGCAGCATGACGGCCAGGCTGATAAACGTTGCTTTGCTTTCCGCACCGAGATTGTACCTTGCCAAATACAGGCTCAAGGACGACGATAGGTAGTTGCAGGTGTTGAAGACAAACCAGCCGGCATAGAAGATCAGGAGGAACTTGTTGTGGAAGAGGTAATACAGCATGTCTTTGACCGTGTATTCCTTCTGATTCTCAATCGGCTTGTTCCGCTCTTTAGCCGTAATAATAATTGGTATGCAGGTAACCATGCCGACCACGGACAAAATGATCACAGTCGGCAGCCAGCCACCCAGCGTCTGTCTGACAGCGGGCACGATAACAGCCACCAGGATGGTCGCGATGTTGGCGGCAACACGGCCGATGGCCAAAATGGTCGTCCGCTCGGTGATGACATCCGTCATGGTGGTCACAATACCGAGGATGGGCACATCGACGATCGTGTAGGCGACGTCCCACAACATGTACGCAAAGATCGCCCAGGCGATCTTGTAGCCAAGCGGCAAGGTTGCCGGAATGGCGAAAATGAGAATGGTCGTAGCGGGGATGGCAACCAAACCAATTTTGAGCCATGGTTTGAATTTACCTTTTTTGAACTTGATCTTATCTACAAGAAACCCGAAAATCGGGTCATTGACGGCATCCCAGACTTTAACCGCCAGCATGATTGCTGCGACGGTGATGGCGGGTATGCCCACATCGGTCATGAATGTCAGGAGAAACAGGAAGAAGATGACATAGTAGATGTTTTGACCGACAAAATGGAGCCCGTATGAAATTCGCTCGCCCGTTGATGTCATGAAATGATTCCCGTTCGTTTTAGTTTTCATGAATCGAAGCCTCCAATCGACATTATTCTTTTGTATCCTGTGTTCAGCTATTCGGCAGTGGAATCACTCTCCAGATAAAATCAAAGACATTTCTCATCGCTGAAGAAAAATCCACATTCGGATTCATAATCCATCGGTAGTAGACCCCTTCGCAGCTGGAAAAGATGAAGTCACATACCGCATCAATCCGTTCCGTATCCGGTATCCGGCCGCTTTGCTGTTCCTTTTTCAGCAGATCCAGAATCCAGGCGTGGACCGATTCGTCGTACAGCCGGTACTCCTTGGCGACGACCTTGATTTTGCGGGTGGCCTCCCGGGTCATCTGAAAAACATCCCGAGCGCTGAGATCTGGGTCTTTGACGATATCCTGCCAAATGGCTTCCATGTGCGGCGCCGCGTTGAGAAAATAATTTTCGATCGCATCGCGTGCACACAGCTCTTTTTGGGTATTGTTTTCAAACCACTCGTAGAACGGTTTGTGGTAGCACGCAATCAGCGACTCGACAATGAGCTGATCCTTGCTCTTGAAATAATGGTAGAAGTTGCCCTTTGTGATCTTGCTTTCGACCAAGATGTCTTCAAGTGAGACATCGTTAATGCCTTTTTGCACGAAAAGCCGAAAACTGTTCTCAAGAATCAGGCGCTTGCGCATCCTGCCTTTTTCGCTGGTTGGTGTTCTGCTCATGGTGTTAGCTCCAGTTCGTTCATTTTCCGTATTTTCGAATCAGATCGACATGTGTTTTGGCAATCGTCCGACTGTCGATATAACCCATTAGCCAACCTTCGTATTCTGAAACGACATACCCTGGAAAATCACGTTCTTTCAGGATCGTCATCAGCTCCTTGTAAGGCGTACCCGGCTCTTCGCCATTTTCGTCAAAGATATGCGCCTTACCGTGGCAATAAACCGCAAAGGGCAGGATATCGATGAACGACTGCATGTCATTTTTCGAATACTCCGTTGGCAGACCCATGGTTTGCCAGCAGGAAAAGTCCGGCAGCAACTTGACATAGGGTGAATCGATCTGCTGGATCAGCGCGTTGTAGAAGGACGGCGGGAACGGCGAATGAACCTCGATCGCCCAGATTACACCCAACTGCTTGAGCAGGGGCACACAGGCTGTTATGACCTTTGTCAGGTCATCCTTGGATTCTGCGCTGTAGATGGGCCGGCAGATCTTGGCGCCAAGCTGGCTTGCAATGACAATATGCTTCTTGGCCTCGCGGATCAGTTCGTCGATGGTCTGGTAACGGTCTGTTCTCAGCATATAGACCAGATAGGTACTGAAACAGGATACCTCAAGCCCTTTGGATTCGATAAACTCCCGAAGCGACAGAATATCCGCAGGGGATGGATTCGGCCAGCCAGGAATATGCTGGTCGCCGATAATCTCCACACCGTCGCATCCGATTTCGGCAGCATGCTCGATGGCTTCCCGGACCGTCATTCGCCGTGAATGGAGATCGGCGCCATATGTGTACAAACTCACTCCGATTTTCATTTTATTCGACCTCCAGCTTCTTGCTCAGGACATATTGGGCCAGATTGTCCTTAACCCCGTAATTCATGGTGGTTCTCATGTCGAAATGAAGCTCCATATCAACCAAAGAACCGGCAACTATTTCCTGAATCGCTGCGGGGTTGATCGATATTCTGGCGATTTCCGCAAATCCCCACCAGAGTTCATGGAACGTTCTGGCGACTTCAATCGGTATTTTCTGTTCGCGAATAACCAGAGCCAGATGTTCCGACCCGATTGTTTCGCCGTCTAAGATAACGGATGCATTCTGGACGGTTGAAACAGGCTCTGACACATACCACGGATTTGCGAATTCAAACTGGTACTCTTGAACACGACTGTTCTTGTCCATGATTCTGATCAGCTTGTCAGATGGAAAACAGTCGCGCTTTGCCAATCCCATCATGAAATTGATCAGGGATGACATTTCGTCTTTTCGTTCCTCGTTGTGTTTGCGCCTCAATTCGCGCAGCGATTCGTCGGACATACGCAAGACCTCCTGATAATATTAAACCGACCGGTTGGTACATTTTTATCATACGACTGGAAAGCCCATGCTGTCAAGCGCTTTCTGCTTGATGCCAATGCGTTTTCAATCAAGGATATCGGTTCATTATTTTGCCCTTCTATGTAAAGTCGCATCAGTTTGTGATAGAATACTAGCAAGCAAGACTTGGGCCTTGCCAGTCATGTAATACTGGTTATTGCATATGATCAAATCGATATGCCCATGAGAAATGAAGGAGTGTGGCATATGCTATTTGGTGACATCTCAAGTAAAATTGAAAAATACACCAAGAACAAGAACAGTGAAAAGTTGATATCCTTGCTCAAAAAGAGTGATCCGGCTATTCGCAAACAAGTCATCAAAGCCCTGGGAACCATTGATGACGACAAATCGATGCATGCCTTGATCAATCAAATGAATGATCTGGATCCGGAAACCCGTCTGGAAGTGATCCGGACAATGGGGACGATGAACAATCAGATGATCAAGTCGCACTTGCAGCATTTGGTTAAAGTTGAAAAAGATGAAAGCATTTTACAGGTAATCAAGCAGTCAATCAGCAACATCCCGAATAAGAACTAGATTTAGATTTCAAGTTAAGAGCATATCTTCAAACGAGCCGCAGGGGGTGACATGCCCCCTGTGTTTTTTTGCAGATCAACACCAACTTTCGCCTGGACAGGATGCGCCTTTTGGGGTCAGGTTGTTGGCACGACTCGTTGGGTCATCCAGCGTTTTCTCTATTATCTGACTTTGCAAACTTGTACACGGTAAGATTATAGCAGTCATCCATGAGCAGGAGCGTCTTTGATCCTGTATCTGAGAACGGTTTCAAAATGTGTTTTTCAGTTGCTGGGATAAGCAGTCAAGAGATTGGATCGTACCGTGGAGAAAAATCAAAAACACGATTCGTCCTTCGCCGGCTATAGGTGCGGCCAGATTAACCAGTACACACGGCAGGTGCTCTTGACCTGCCGTCTATTCGCAAAATGGCATGCAAAAATAAGCAGCCAGATCATTAGCCTCAGGTGGAATAAGGAACGATCATGAGAATAGACACCATTGATCCCGGCAAATCCGGAGAAAAATGCACTGCTATAATTGCTGGTGACAAGTCATCAATCAGTTAATTGTGATGACTTGAATAGTTTTCAATATTTTCCATGACGAATGAAACGATTTTTTCCGGCTTGATATCGAAGACCAGGGCAAACTCGTTATACAGCTGCTTTTCCGCCAGTTTCAAGATTTCAACATCAACATTAGACAGCAGTTTGCCCTCTTTTTCCAATTGGACCTTCTGGTCATAAATCGTTCTGACCATCTGGATGATATCCGTCAGGTTGCTCGACTGGAGAATTTCGCTAAACATCGCTTTCCTGCGTTTGTTATCGTCAAACCAATCAGTCGAAAGCTCTGGCATGTCCTTGAACAGCTCATAAATCTCGTCTTTCGACATCACCGGTCGCATATTGACATTCTTCTTGTCTGTTGGAATAAAGATTTCGATGCTATTGCCATAGACCGAATTCAAAACATAATATTCACGGTCCTCATCAGAACCAAAATCCAACTGGCTGATATCCTTTATCTGGCAGACGCCATCTGAGCCGCATACGACATAATCATGTACACGATACATTATTTCCCCCTGGTATTATTCTTGAGATCACTTTTTCAAACTGATCAAATAAGGATTATTTGAGCGATTATAAACTGACACAAGCGCGAAAGTCTCTGGAAACCATTGATATGTCTATTATACAGGAATTTTGGGTGTTTTTAAATTGATTAAATAACGAATTTATGTTCATAATACCGTTGCCCTTGCATAAATTGTCTACAACGATGGTTGATTTGTCTAAATAATTGAAATCGATGTTAAGGAGGGCGGACGTTTCCCTGGCCATTCTGCTTCGGTCTAATCACGAGTCAAGCGCCAAATTGAGCAAAACTCAAGGGGCAAAGCCGATCAACTAACAACTGGCTTTGCCCCATCGAATGACGGTTTGAATCCTTTTCGAAGCGTCATAACCTCAAATCAGAATCATGATGGATCTTCGGAACTGGGTTTGGCTTCTTCATCCAGTTTCTGCTCCAGTTTGCTCAATCGATTGGAAGCGAAAGCACGCCCGCCGATACCAAAGGCAACGGCAAAAGCGATCGCCAAGCTTGACAGCACGATGATAAAGGCGTAGTTGACAATACTTTGGGCAAATCCAAGTTGTGACAAAGTCATGAAGGAAGCCAGAATGATAATGACGAACTTGCTCAGCATCGCAACGGTTTTGCGTTTCGGGGAATGTTTTATGATCGTCTTTTCCAGCCAATTGGCCAGAATCAGGCCGCCACCCAGAATAATAATAGCGCTGACAGCCAACGGCAGATAACCAAGTATGACGATGCCGATATTGGTCAGCAATTCAAGCTGGAGCAGATTGACGGCCTGGATCAGGAATATGATCAAAATCAAGTATCTTACGATTTGCCCAACAACGTGCGAAATCGAGAACCCTATTTTCCGCTCTTTTGATTCAGGAAAGATCTTCTCATTGATTTTGTCAGCTCCGAGACTGCTGAGAACACTCTCAACCAGAGGGGCCAGGAGTTTCGCTATATAGTAGCCGACAACGAATAGCAAAATGGCAACAAAGATACTCGGCAGATAGCCAAATATCTGAGTCAGGATCGTTGTTGCAGGAACCGAAACGGCATCGAGACCCAAGACTTGCAGGACCAGAATAATAACAGGCACCAAAATGAATACATAAACGATGCCGGATACGACACTGGCAAAGGAATTCTCGTTTTCGATGGCTTCCACACCAAGTTTCGACTGCAGCTTGTTCAGACCAATTCGGTTAAGCAACGCTTGAAGGAGCTGTCGGATGATCTTGGCAACATAAATGCCGATAAAAAGGATGATACCTGCAGCCAGAAGATTAGGCAGGAATGCGACAATAACTGATACGACGTTCGTGATCGGGGACGCGACAGATTGCATACCCAATTGATTCAGTACAGCAGGCAGAAACAACAGAAAAACAATCAGGAACACAAGCTTGCCGACAAAGGTTGTAGAACGTCCGGTCTTCTCGTCCTTGACGCCGGTTTTCTTGAGCAGATTTTCAGCGCCGGTTCTCTTGAGGATAGCCATAACGATCAGTTTTGCTATCCAGGCTACAAAAAAGGCGATAACCAGATAGATAATCGCGACGACGACATTCGGAAATCCATCAATCAAACTATTCCATAGATTTGTTACAAAGTCCATTTTACAGTTCTCCTTTCAATAGAGTCGTGAATTTCAAGTCAGAATAACGTACTTTATACTATTCGAAGACAAAACCCTCCTTTCAGAATGACGATGCATCTATATATTCATCATACGCCCATTTGTTTTATTTGGCCACAGCATCAACCCTACTCGACTGGTTTGTCTAATGGTCAGTGGGTTCTTGTGTTGAATTATTTTTTATCGACTTCATACCAACAACCCGGTTATATCATCGATATAACCGGGTTGTGAAGCCAGTTAGATTGGGCGCTTAATCGAATCAAACCCAAAAACTAGCAGCCACCGGTAATCCAGTGGCTGCTAGTCAATATACCGTCGCTAGTTTGAATGATGGACTAATACAAAATTAATGACACGCACGTCAGGCAACTACAGCGCCTCTACTTTTCTGAGAGCTTTGCAGCTGCGTCCGCAATCGTGACGGCGCTGCCGCTTTGGATCAGTTGTTCCATCTGCTCAATTTTCTCAACGGTCAGCAACGCTTTAGAAATATACCCTTCATAGTCATTTGTAATCTGAATGGCCAACGCATTCAGTCGATCTTGGTTTTCCCGATTCATATCTGAAATCTTCTTATAATCTGCCTTCAATTTATCCATCTCCGGCTTATTTCTGGCCTGAATCTCTTCCCTGACTTCATTGCTGATGATATTATCGTATTTCGCCAGCGCAATCTTCTTCTGCTCCAATAAGTCCCGGATCTCACTTTGCAGCTTTTCGATCTCCTGGCTGTATTCATCCAGTCCATACCCGTTTTCGTTCTTGTCTTTAGTAATCTGCCGCGCCATTCGTTTTTGTATCTTCCGGTTCCTTTTGCTCATCTGTCGAATCTCTCGAACCCTATCCAGTGCTTCTTGATGTTTATGTTTGGTCTTTCCAATAATAAGATACAATCCGCCAAAGACGATGATGACAGCAATATAGAATAGCGCAAGGTATAAAACGCTCTGGTCAAAAAACCAAATGTAATAGATACCAAACGGAATGATAAAAAGCAATATCACCAGCGTCAATAAAATAATGCCGAAATCGCCGAAATTACTTGGCGAAAAAAGCGCAAAGAACAAACGGTTATTATAGATGAACGGGATACTCTCCTGCTTGAATATTGAGCGCCCGTCAAGCTTTAAAGCTTGGTCTGAATGTCTGAGTTCTGCAGTTTCAGAATCAATGCGTTCGGCAACTGCAGCCCTTTTTGTCTTTTCCTTTTCGGACAGAACCTTCTTTTGTTGTGTGCTCAAGATTGAGATTTGTTCATCATATGACGATTCAATTTGCGACCTTCGCTGATGAATGACTTTGTCAATCTCGTCCTGCGTCGTCTTTTCTTTATTCGATATGCTCTTTAAAAGATTTGCTTCATCACTGTCCATTGACATTTTCTGTGATTTATAGTTTTTAAGATCGATTAACTTCTGCTTGATTATTCTGAGTTCATCCAGACCACCTGACAATATATCGTCTCTCATAACCTGTCTCCTCTCGTATGAAGACCCAATCGGTCAACTTCGATTTCTACATTAGCTTAATCACAGCAAATAGTTTTAAACAGCATTTCGGCCACAATGCATGGTCGATTTAAAGCAATGGTCCGTCAAACCGGCGGTTGTCCGTATAGGCTTCGATATAGCCTGCCTGTATCTACTATTATAATATTCAAACCTTCGGATCGTCAAAGAAACTGCCTCGTGTACGTGAATCAGTCACACCTTTAAGGTTGCATACCTATTATTTTCGGAATGACAATCAACCAAGGTGTCCCCTTCCAATGCCGGAGATATTGGCTTCCAATTCACTCATTCTGGTATTTCGCCCGATCAGCGAAAAGGCCTATGACAATACTTTTTCGCAGCCAGGTTCATAGACAATCAGATCTTCAATTCTATTTTCAGCAATTTTCGTGACCCAGGCGGGATCAGCAAGCAGTGCCCTGCCGACTGCAACCAGGTCAAACTCATGACGCTTCAGTCGTTCGATCAATGGCGCAAGACTCGGCAGATTTGTGATGCGGCCATGTGCAGCTTGATCTGTGAACAGGCGATCTAAACCAACTGAACCAACTGTGATGGTTGGCTTGCCGGTTAGCTTTTTAGTCCAGCCGGCCAGATTTAGGTCGGCCCCCTCAAACTCAGGCTCATTAAAGCGGCGGGTTGAACAATGGAAGATATCCACGCCGGCTTGAACCAGCGGCATCAGCATATCCTTGAGCTCTTCTGGTGTTTGAACGTTCCTGACTTTGTATTTTCCGATCTTCCATTGAGAAAACCTGAAAATGATCGGAAATTCCGGCCCGACAGCCTGACGACAAGCGGAGACAATTTCAGCAGCGAATCGCGCTCTGGCCTGAATGCTGCCGCCATACTGGTCCTGGCGCTTGTTGGTTCTGTCCCAGAAGAACTGATCGATCAGGTACCCATGAGCACCATGGATCTCAAGGCCATCAAACCCCAATTGCCGGGCATCTTGTGCAGCTTGTGCGAACGCTTCGATAACCCGCCTGATTTCGTCAATTGTCATGGGCTCTCCGACTTTCATTTCGGTTTCAAGATCAATGCCGGATGGTCCAATCGGCGGCGACTGAGGGTGAGGATTGTCATTTTCGGCTTTGCGCGCCATCCCGACATGCCAGAGCTGGGGTACGATCTTACCGCCAGCTTCATGCACAGAGCGGACAACTTCAGCCCATCCGCTAAAAGCCTGCTCGCCATGAAAATCCGGCTGGTTCAGCCCCGAGGCTGCAGCTGGGTGGTTGACAAAGGTCCCTTCTGTGATGATCAGTCCAACATTGTTTTCTGCCCGGCGCCTGTAATACTCGGCAACCATTTTCCCGGGCACGCCTTGTGGTGAGAAACCTCTTGTCATCGGTGCCATGACCATGCGATTGGCAAGTTTCAGGGTGCCAATCGATATGGGCTGGAACAGCTCCTTCAAGTCATTGTTTACGATCTCCGGTTGCTTCTTCATCGAACATCTCCGTTTCCTAATCGAACGCATCGCTCCTGCTGCTACAATTTATAGGAACACCAGTCAAGAAACAATTTGAATTTTTTCTCTGCTTGCTCTTGTCTCCCATTATACTTGTTTTTATCAGACCCTGTCTCACCTCTAGCGAACCTTATAGCGGTCGAACTGGCGACAGTTATTGATTGATATCTTGGCTGGTATAAACATTGAACCATAATATCATGAACCTCACCGACACTTGTCATGACGTGAAGAAATTTTCTTTCTGCTTTGACAGACAGGACATGTCTGTGAAGGATAGGATTCGTCTTGCATCGCAAACACGATACCCTTGGCCTCCAGTTTATAGGCCAGGAACGCCCTGGTTTGGCCAAAAGTCCAGTTCGATAATTTTTGCCGTTGGCCTCTGCGCACCTTCTTCTTTTTCCTGTCATCGGGCAGTTCTTAGTTAGTCGTCATATTCAAATTTCATCTGAAGCGTCTGCCCCTTTGGTTCCATGATCTCGATTGGGTTGCCGTCCGGGTCAATCAGCCAGGCAACATCATAGCCATCTTCGGAATGATGCAAATCCATGTCGCAATCTTCAACCAGACCGCTTTTCTCTGGATCTTTCCAGACCTGAATTCCCTTTGCGCGCAACGATTCAATGGTTATACACAGATTGTCGGTTTCCAGCCCAAAATGCCACAAGCTTCTGTCTGGCGGACTGGATACCTTCTCTGGGCTGGGATGGGGACTTGGCGC
Organism: uncultured Saccharofermentans sp.; assembly: GCA_963675845.1. Classification (GTDB taxonomy): domain Bacteria; phylum Bacillota; class Clostridia; order Saccharofermentanales; family UBA5734; genus UBA8949. The sequence goes on from OY776634.1 coordinate 2,981,746, forward strand.
AATCGAGCTTAAGGCCTGCAGCTCGATGTACTCTCCCCGGGCAATGCGCAGGTAGTAGTTCCACGGCTTGTCGCCAGGCTTCTCACTCATGTCGAAAATGACTTCGAACCCGAGCTTGCCATAATAGTCAATGGACTTGTCAATGTCGTTGCAGAACATGGTGACGTGCATTAGGTGCTTGAATAGCTTCATTGCATTTTCTCCGTTAGATCGATTTTTGTTTAATAGACCGTTAAACTGCCGACCACCATTCCGACAGTGTCGCTGCTGAAATCACTTGTTCTCATGGTGGTACGCTGACTACTCGATAAACCGTATCTATGACAACGGCTTCTGGCACAACATTGCCGATCTAGTGTTAACTTTTTGCAGAAGAATTGTCACGTTTCATCTGCTTGGAGAAATTCGGCAATCAAGTGATATGTCGCACCTTATATGTGCAATTATATTGTTATGAACACATGTTGGCAATCTTTGAATGAAGAATCTTCCAGACAAATAATATTAATTTCTGACAGAAGCAATTCTATCAAAAGATGGTATTAGATTTGGCAACATAACAGTGAAATGATAGAAATGCACCCTCCCCTCAGAGGGGGGTGCAAAAGGGTTGCGACTATCGTTATGTATGCATATGATGCCATATTTCACACTCATAAAAGTCGACCCATTCCATTTAATCACTATTTGCATTTTCTGTACTAACATTTATCCACATCGCAGGTCTTACAGCTACAGATTGATCGATAACTAGTAGACCACCGTTGCCAACATTTCCTTCATCATCAATCAAGCTTGCATAATATCGCTCTATCCCGGGTGATCTAAGCCACCAAAAAGATAAATATCCGGATGTATTGGCTCCGATATTCTTTGTGTATTTAGAATCATTTCCAATTCTATCTGACCTATTAGGGAAATATCTCTCAACTTCATCAATGCTTAAAAGAAATATATTATCAATAGTATCTGGCCCACCATAAGTTCTATATATTAGATTATCATTATTGATGTTCGTTGTCGCAATGATACTTAATCTTTCAACTTCATTAAAAGACATCTCATAAAAATCATTATTCAACCATTCACGCAATGAGCTATCTGACCATGTTACTGCTGAAGTTGGATTTGATTGATCACTGTAGCACTTAATATCTACGAAATTCTCAGACAATATCAATAATTTGCCGTCATTTTTATCAAGCACTCTCCATTTAATGATTTCCTTTCCATTACTGATATTATCATCTTGCTCACATTTCCCCCAATACACAAAATCATCAATATTGGCATCATACAAAATGTCAGAAGAAATTCCACTTAAGATTTTGATGCTATCTTTGTAATGATCTAACCCATATAGAATATCCGCCGCTTCATTATACTTTTCATTATTAATTAAATTTGACGCTAAATCATATAAACTTTTTGGTTGAACTATCGTTTTGATATAAAGACATACAACGGACACACAGATTACAAGCACAACCAAAGCTACAAATATTATTTTACATCGATACCTTTTAAGATGGCCAACATATTATATTTCATTATTAATCACACCTATATTTTTGTTAAATATTTTATCATTCAATAGAAGATTTGTATTATGAAACATACACATAATTTCGCATCCAGCTCCATTGTCTATATGTTGGAATTGCATTTCGATGCCATCTATACAATGATGCTGCTGAACATTGTATTCTAAATAATATTGGGATAACAACTCTATTATGAGCGGGCGTCGTATTTGCTAACTGGCTAAATATATATGCTCCACTTTTATTGTTGAATACTTTTGACATTTTTTTGCAGCCTCATAAGTAATACTATAGAATAACGCCCAAAACGCAAATTTCGTATCACTAAGACCCGTAGCTTTTTCTAGTGAATCTAAAAAATCAGTTCCTTTAAAAACTCTGTCGTTGAGATACTTAAGCCACTCTCCTTCATGTTCTTACCTCCATTGGTCGTTTAGTCAATTACCAATGGTAGGTCATGGTTGGAGGGTGGTCAATTTTATTCCGCCGTTACCTGGTCTGTTTTCGCCCGCCGTACCTGGTCAATTATTGCCCGGCGGTGACATCTATGCTGTTCGTGTTCCTCAGGCCGGAACTTTGCCGCCGGCTTCCTTCAGATTCCGCCTCGCGGTGGACACCCTTGCCTTAGGCTAATGGTTGGTCGCTACAGTCCCCCATAACGGACTTTCACCGTTAAGTTAAGCGCCATGCGTGGCGCACAGAATGGACAGATCCTGTGCAGAAATTCTACACAAGATCTGTCCGGGTGCCTGTCAACAAACTCTATTACTGGCCTGGGTTTAAGGTGGTTTAGGGATGTGCACCTATCTAGTACTATTTATAAAGAATATGATTGTTGAAAAATAAACAACTGATATTGCAATGCCAAACTCTGACGAATTAGCAATAGATGAAGAAAATATGACAATCAGCACGCCAATCGCGAATATATAAAAGCTTTTTAAGTACTTCACCTTCGTCACCTATTCAATTTCAATAACTGAAACTGTCATATGCTGGCACTGCTTCTGAAAATATTATTCCCCATGAGGCGGAAAAAGCGACATTAGGAGATGGGAATAAACCAATAGATATGGATCCAAAAGGATTGATGGTAAAAGTTTCGTGTGCATATTCAGCTACAACATTTGCAGTACCTGTTGTATTATATTTCTTTGTTCTCGCAATAATCTTAGCTTTATAAACACTTGCATTTATTCCGTTGTACATATTGATTGTATAGCCGACCCCCACTTCCGGAGTAACCGAAGCACGCGAAGCACGGACTGTCGTATCATTATCGTAGTAGACGGTGCACCAGTCACCGTAGAGTGTAAAGTCATCAGACCATGCGATGGCAAATTTGTCTTCGCCTAAAAATGTAATGCTAGAATCCGACCAGTTTGCAATAGCAGTAAATCGAATATAGTCATACGTCTGGCTATAAAACTCTCTTTGTGCTACAACGGTAAGCAACAACTGGCTTTGCGAGATGGACATCGTTGAAACCATGCCATCAGCAGCAGATAATGGATCTTCCATACTTGAAGCAGTTTGAGTAACCGAGACAATTGGACCTGCATCAAGATCAATATCACTTAGAAGATCCGGTGTGATTAATGAGATTTCTTCATCAGTCAAATCCGTATCAACCTCGATCTCTCGACCACCAATTTCAATGACATTGACACGATATTTATTGCTACCACTTTTAGCAGAGACTGATGCAAATGGAGATATTGATATCAGAAACATCAATATAATCATGAATGAGACTGCTTTTTTCATTGTCATCCTCCTTTGACAAATAGAACTATATCGTTATCTTCGATATGCCTGTTATTTACCAGTAATAGAAGTTGCCTTGATGTTTTGAAAGAAGTTATTCTTTATATTGCATACCCAGAACCCTTTTGTTGAGAAAGTCTTTAACCATTGATCAACCCCTTTCCAGATCAGGAAAAGTCATCTGCCATTTAATAAATTTCATTATAGATCATTTTGTTTCGTTATGCAACATTCTATTGATGACCTTGCCCTCGGAATTCGAGCAACTGCTGGGGGTCAGTGCTAGAATAACGGGCAGTTTGGTTAGATAGAGACAGGTCAGAAGGAGGATCTGAAATGCCAAACAACCGAAGAAGATATGACGAAGAATTCAAGAAGCGCGCCGTTCGGCTGAGTTACGGCAGCGAGCGGTCGGTCAGAGCTGTGGCGGAGAGTCTGGGCGTCCATGAGAACATGTTGCATCGCTGGCGAAAAATCTATACGCCGGATGGCGACAAGAACCAGATGGCACAGCAGCACGACGAACTGCAGATAATCCGGCACCGGATCGCGGAATTGGAAGAGGAGAACGACATCTTAAAAAAAGCTTCGGCCTATTTCGCCAAGAACCAGAGGAAGTAACGGCGACAGACTGTTTTCAGTTCATGGAGCAGCAGGAAGATCACGCCAAAGCGAAATGGGCCGAAATCCTGGGCGTATCGACATCAGGATATTACAGTCATCTAAAAACTCGTGGCCAGCGGTCAGCGCGAAAGCAGAAAATCCGCGACAAAGTGAAAACTGTCTTCGAAAAAGACGGCCAAGGTGCCTACGGAGCAACCCGAATCTGCGGATGTATGAGACGTGACGGCTGGAAAGCCTCGTATCCTGTGGTGAAGCGGGTTATGGAGGAGGAACGGCTGAAATCGAGCCATTGCCGGAGACGGCAACGGTCGTTGACAGACAGCAGAAAATCTCGGGGAGCAGGATTCCGGAACCTGACAAGTGGACTCGAAATCACAAGGCCATTCCAGGTTCTATCGAGTGACATCAGCTATGTGCGGACGGGCGAAGGCTTCGATTACTCATGCCAGGTCCGGGATGCCCTGACTAATACGGTCCTGGCAGCATACCAGACGGAGCATATGAAAGCAGATCTGGTTGCAAAAACGATCAAAATGGCGAAAGACCGCTGGAACTTGCCAGCCGATACGATTTTTCACAGCGACAGGGGCAGCCGATTCACCGCGAACGATGTCATGCGACAAATCAAGGGCTATGGCTGGAAACAGAGCTTCTCCAGGGTCGGAAAACCTGACAACAATGCATGGAGCGAAAGCTTCTTCTCAATTTTGAAGAAGGAAATCATCCACTGGCGGCATTATGCGACTAGTAAAGAGGCTCGACAGAAAATCTATGAGTTCATCGAGGTGTTCTACAACCGCAAGCGGGCACAGAAACGGTTGGGTTATCTCAGCCCTCTGCAGTATCTGGAAAGCTGGCAACAAGACCAGTTGCAGGCAGTAGCTTAACAGATTGTCCGATTATATGTTGACGACCCCAAGGCAACGCGTGAGCGTTGTCTTTCTTGACCATCAATCATTGAAAATGCACACCCCCCTAATGTTCAACGATTACAATTATTCTCGAAGAATAATAACCGGTCTTTGGCCAAGAAAATCCGATAAAAACATAGTAATCAAAATGACTCTTTCGGAATACTACAACTCTGAAAAGCCCTATTTTCAGGCACTTCCAGGCAAAACAATACCACCTTCTGACAGAAATTATTCTATCAAAAGATGGTACTAGATTTGGCAACATTACCACAAAATGATAAAATGCACCCTCCTGGCTGGCAAATCGTTGAATAGCAGGCCAAAGAGGGTGCACTGAGAATACGTTGGGCGCAAGTTGGTTTTAGATCAATGTCTGTATGCAAACAGTTCTCTATTTTTACTCAAACAAGTTGCCCTATTCCAACTGCTTGAGTGTCCAAACAGCGAATGTAAAAATATACTCAATAATTATTTTTTTACTCTGCTCATCATTCTCGCCAAGCCACCCCCGTTTTCAAGCTGCTTAAAACCATAAGACCTGAGGATTTGCACGGCATAGGAGCTTCTGCCGCCACTGGCACAATACAAGATGATTTTTCGATCCTTTCTGCCGAGTTCATCCATACGCGTCTCCAATTCATCCAGCGGAATGTTGATCGACCCCGGGTATGCACCCATAGCATATTCTTCATCCGTACGCACATCAACAATCAGGGGGCCATCTGATTTAACCTTCTTAGTCTCTGGAGCCGATGCAGCAGCTTTTGATTGATCCGCCTTGACGCTTTCACCGATTATTTTCGGATCCGGGGCAGGCAGGACCAACTGAAAATTAACTGGTGTCACGGCTCTGACATATCCTGAAAGGCTCATGAAACCTCCGCTGACATTGATAACCTGCGGCAGGCCCGCGGCCATGATCATGCGCAAAGCCTGATGTCCTTTTTTACCCGTAGTGTCATAAACGACAATCAGCCGGTCCTCAGGCAGCTCATTCAGTTTGGACGACAAAAGTTCCAACGGAATATTGACTGCTTGATCTACGTGTGCTTTTTCATAGGAGAAGACATCCCGGACATCAATCCAGAAAGCAGACTTGCTCTCGGGCAAAGCATCAAGTTCGGCAACGGTCAAAGCAGGCGAGTAACCCGAGCGTCTGTTTTCTGCCGCATAGGCTGACATATTAATCGCATCATTGGCACTACCAAGCGGCGGCGAATAAGCAAAATCCATGTCTGCCAAGTCGGATACAGTCAATTTGGCTGCCACTGCTGTTGCCAGAACGTCCAGTCTCCGGTCAGCACCCTTGTAGCCGGCGGTCTGGCCACCAAGCACCACACCGGAATCCCGGTCATAGACAACCATGACGGTCACCATTTCTGCTCCCGGATAATAGGCTACATGTTGTTCCTTATGGATGACAATCGCATCGGCATTGAGTCCCGCCGCTCTGGCAGCTTTAAGTGACAGGCCGGTAATACCGGCAACAGCTTCAAAAACCCGGACAATGGATGTACCGGTTGACCCTTTGTAAGGATGGTTCCCACCCAGAGCATTTTCAGCGGCAATCCGCCCCTGGCGATTTGCCGGGCCAGCCAGCGGGATCCGTACCTTTTTATCGTAAACCCTATGTTCTAATTCGATCATGTCGCCAGCCGCATAGATATGCTCATCGCTGGTTCTCAGCGTTGGATCAACCAGTAATCCGTGAGCTTCTCCAATAGCAAGCCCTGCTTCCTGTGCCAGTTTAAGCGTGGGACGTACACCGATGGACAGCAGGATCATATCTGCTGCGATTCGAGATCCGTCATCCAGCGTCACATGATCTCTATTGATCTCGGTTACAGCTTTGCTGGTTCTAATATCAATACCATAAGCTCTCATTTCATGTTGAATAAAGCCGGAAATTTCAGCTTCCATAATCGACATGACTTGCGGCATCATCTCGACAACAGTGACATTCAATCCTCTTTTGACTAGAGACTCCGCCATCTCAAGCCCAATAAAGCCGCCACCGACAACGACCGCATTTTTCGGCTTGCTGTTATCGAGAAAGGCAGTGATTTTGTCCATATCATCGAGCGTCCACAGCTGGAAAACATGGTTGTGATCCGCGCCGGGAATCGGCGGTGAGATTGGACGGCCGCCCTGTGCCAGAATCAATTTGGTATATTCAAATTCTCTCTTCTCGCCTGTGCGTGAGTCAACAGCGTACACGATACGGTTCTCACGATCAATTCGGGTCGCTGTTGTATAGATATGAACATCTGTCTGATATTGTTCATTGAAACTTTCCGGACTTTGCAAAATCAGTTTGGATCGATTTTTAATATCACCGCCGATATAGTAAGGCAGTCCGCAATTAGCAAACGAAATGTCTGGCCCCGATTCCAAAATGGTAATCTGTGCATCGGCCGAAATTCTACGAGCTTTTGCTGCAGCAGTCGCACCAGCCGCGACCCCTCCGATAATCAATATTTTTTCCATGATATATGTCCTCCTGCTTACAAATTTCAATTTCTTGCTGTGGACATTTTATCAACTATCTGAAATAAACTATGTGACTTTAAAACATTTCTTCAAGCAATTTGGCTACGCCATTTTTATTGCTTCTGGGCTTTCGATATGGTAGAACCTGTTTTGCTTTGACATCTTTTCCCTCCATCTTAACTATGACGGTTGAGCTTTAGGATGTCCACTAAATGCAACAGGTTCCAGTCTTTTGTCTGCATATGCTTTACTACGGTATACTCAACAAAAAGTCGACTTATTCCAATACTCCAATCATTTGTATTCCAGATTTTTGATAGTATCTATATCGATTTCCTGAATTTTCTTAAGCTGACGAATAGCAAGCTTATTCAATAGTTGAAGACGCTCTGACTGAGATTTATCCTGCTCAATAAGAATTGCATTATAGCTTTCAATATTTGCCAAAACCAATAATTGATTTAGCGTAGCATAGTCTCTAATGTTACCATCTTTATCCGGTTCGTTTTGGCGCCATTCCTTCGCTGTCAACCCAAACAGTGCAACATTAAGGATATCCGCTTCGCTGGCATAGGTCATAGAAATTTGGTTACGTGTCAATTCAGGCGGTATTAAATTCTCTTTAATAGCATCAGTATGAATTTTGTAATTCGACTTAGAAATTTCTCGGTTTAGATTCCAATTGAGAGAAAGCTTGCTACTCTCAGCACTTTTCAGTCTTTTGTAATCTTTGATAATATAAAGTTTGAATTCTGCAGATATCCAAGATGCAAACTCAAATGCAATATCGGAATGGGCAAAAGTTCCACCGTATCGACCTGATTTAGATACTATTCCAATTGCGTTAGTGTTATTAATCCACTTCTGCGGTGATAGTGTGAAAGCATTATAGCCAGCTTCCTTCCTAAACCTATCGAATTCGATAGGTTTAAAATCAGCATTGTTCAATTGTTCCCACAATCCTAGAAATTCGATCGTGTCTTTTCCTCTCATCCAGTTATTTATTACAATAAATGGTTCATCACTTTTATATTTGGCAATATCAGTAAGAGAAATAAACTCGTTTTGAAAATCTTCAGTGTAAATTGAAATTTCCATACCTTTAGCATGAATTTTCTCTTTGACAGGTTTAATAGCCATGGTGCCCTCCTTGAATAACAAAAGTTTCAAAACCCACATCGTTCGTTTAATATTATATAAACATATGTTCGCTTTTGCAACTGATAATAAACTAATCAAATAATCAAAAGACTAATTTTAATAGGTATAGGATGTCCACTAAATGCAACATGTTCCAAACCTACAATTAGTCGCCTAACCAGGTAATTTCAAGATTTCTGCTGACCTGCGCCTCCAAACATCATCATTCGATAAAAAAGGCCTTGACTTTTTCAGGTGTATCTAAAATTTCTTCTGTTGGAACGCCTAAATTCAATGCTAGTTTTATAGACCCTTCAAATGCAATATTTACATCAGCAGAAAATGCCATTTATCATTTTACTAGCTTTAGAACTGGTACAATTTCCGGGGGCAAGGTCAGATGGCGGATGGTATCCTGAACGGTGCCGGCAACGAGCGATGGCATACAAGCAATCTTAACCAGATCCTGCGTAATGAGAAATATATCGGCGATGCACTTCTGCAGAAGACCTATACGAAAGACTTTCTGACCAAGCAGCGAGTTAAGAATAACGGCCATGTACCGCAATACTATATCGAGGACAATCACGATGCCATCATCCCGAGAGAAGTTTTCATGCAGGTTCAGGAGGAGATGGTTCGGCGGCGCTGTGTGCATACCGGACAGAGCGGTAAGAAGCGATCCTTCAGCAGCAATCACTGTTTTTCGCAGATCATTTTCTGCGGCAACTGTGGTGAGATTTTCCGACGGGTTCATTGGAATAATCGAGGTAAGCGATCAATCGTTTGGCGCTGCGCCAGCCGATTGGAGAATACCGGCGTGTTCTGCGATGCCCGCACGGTACTGGAAAGCACCATCGAACAGGTTCTGGTCACAGCCATCAATACCACATTGAAAAGTAGGGATTCTTTCCTGGCTACATTGCAGAATAATATAGCCACCGTGCTCAGCCGGAATAATGATGCGGCAATTGAAGACATCGAGAAGCAACTAGAGGATCTGCAGATTCAGCTATTGAAGCTGGCCAGCGCCCATGCCGACATTACCCAGGTTACGAATGAAATTTACCGCTTGCGCGATGAAAAGCAGAAGGCGCAAGTGGAAAACGCCGGCCGAGATGACTTGCGCAAGCGGATCGCTGAAATGAGCATCTTCCTCCGGAAACAGCCGACGGTCATCAAGGAATATGACGAAAAGCTGGTCCGGCGGCTGATTGAGAAGGTTAAGGTTTACGAGGATCGGTTCGAGGTGGTGTTCAGGTCTGGGCTGATGGTGGAGGTGGAAGGGTAAAATTTGTATAGATTTTTAATGAACGTCATTTTCAACGATTTTCAGAAAGCAGTTCTCAGACTTATTCAGGAGTCCTTAAATATCACCGATATGAAAAAACCGCCTGGATTTGCCACTCGCTGCAGCCCCAAGCGATTTTTCAGGATATTGATCAGATCCTATGACAAGGCCTTTTTAAGAGCAGCAATCAGATCATCTGCCTTGATAGACGCTGAAGAATTCCCTTCTTTTATACTGTCTAGTTCAGGCATCTGATAGTCTTGCACGACAACCTTGTCGTCTTGGACGACAAACACAGTGTCCGGTCCAAAATCCAAACTGTCTCTGAGACACAAAATGACATCAGCAGCTTTAGGCAATGGAATGGAATTCGGTTTCATGATCTGCGTTGCTGTTTCGCCACCAATTTCATTATAGGTGATCGTATCAGTATCTTGTTTCCCTTTGATCCACTCAGTCACCTGAATAGTGACCGGCGTTACCACTATAAATGTACGTTCCGAGAAATGCAGCTCGAAAGGTTCACCGCGGCCAACAACCTTGCCACGGACAATGACATCCGCCATCGACGCCAGCTCTTCAATGCCTAAAGCAGGGTAGGAGCCGAAGCCGGTAATATCTGTTTTGGATGGCTCAGGGGCGGAGGATAATCCAACAGTGCAGCCGCTCAGTGATACAACCGACATTGCTGCAACGATCAAGACAACGAGTATTGTTTGAAAATAAATTCTGTTCTTCAAAATAATCACCTCTCATATCAGTTTCACAAACAGTGAAATTCGAACGATTAGTCGAGATACATATAGATATACTGGTATGAAGCTATGTCATATGGTTTTAAAGTTCTTCGGAGTAAATTCACTTGCGCTAGCCGATTCATAACGTTGGTAGAGCAAGTCGATGAATAGCATGTTTCTCCTTGTTCATGACAATGAGCAACGCCTAACGCATGTCCCAGTTCATGAGTCATGATTGTCCTGATATCGTATTTTCCGGCTGCTAGACCATTATAAAACTGATAAACAGCGTTATTTAAAGTGATGTCAAATGTTCGCAATTCATCGCCAATATAATAGGGCTGACAATAACCTACATAATTCCCGTAATAGCCATAGTGAATACGACCATCAGCGCCAAAGTCATTCTGTGTACTGGTAAACGTTACCATCAGTTGGTTATCAAGGGTCCTGACGGCGTTCCAAGTGTTCATCGATGTCACAGCAAGGCTTTTTTCTAATGTTGGTAAATCACCAGTGTAAACATATACTGTTTTGGGTGTATCATGCCACCAGAAGGGCAGATGTTTTGCTTGAACAAATAATGTGGAACTAATCATTATCATCATAACAACTGCAAATGATACAATCATTTTTGTTTTCTTACGCATAAATGACCTCCTTGCTTTGATCTTTGGTCTGTTAACTTAAAACTAAAAACGAGACTTGAAACACTTCTGGTAATAATCCTTGAGAGAAATCTTCTATATAGTCACATTGATTAATGAGTCAATGTGTTGTCTTCACTATAAGAACGATTTTCACTCGTAATAGGTTACACATAATTTAATCAATTTAGCGAAAATTTGATTATTCTGCATATTGAATATATTTCTCCAATTTATTTGTGCATATTTACAACGTGCAACGAGAAAAAATTAAGTCAAGCAATTAGTCCTCATATATTTCCACCCAGACATCCAAACTGACCACTTGCCTTCACCCGACATCCAACCTGACCTCTCAATTTTCGCTGTTATCCAACCTGACCACACAAGTAGTGCCATTTTTTTCGGCTCCTCGCGTCGATCTGTACACTTACATGGCCAAAGTCGTGACGATGCTGTCCCTCCATTTTTATCCTAAGCCCGCAAATCCCCTTTTATCAGGTCTTTCCAGCCTCGGTCGTTGACATCAATACCACCCTCTCAACATGCTCAGTATACAGTGTACCCCTTGTCCAACGATTTACCCATTGTTCAACGATTTGCCCTGAAAATGCACACCCCCTAGGGTATTGTCAAACGATTTGCTGATTGAAATCAAGTCTCGAACAATATAATTTTGCTGAAAAAGCCTGAAAGTATCCAGTTGACAGCAACTGCATAGTTTGCTGGCCTCAATCCTTATATTTCCGGAAGATTCTGAAATTAGGCCATTTCAAGGCAAACAGAAAATGAACAGACCCCTGAGAAGAACATATAATCTTTCCTCCAGGGGTCTGTCCACCTAACTTGGCAACATTACAACAAAATGATATAATGCCCCCCCTGCCGGCAAATCGTTGAACATTAGGCCAAGGGGTGTGCAAAGTGGTCTAGAGGCGTGCATAGTTAAAATGACAATTCAATGATCATTTTATCTCGTGACATCCGAACTAATCCACTCACCAGTGGTTGCATTGATCACTGTCCAATAGACTTGTTTCCATGAATTCTTATATCCACCATCAGAATTTTCTATTTCCTCAAAGCGCATGGTCCAAACAACGGAGCCGTCATGTTCAACCATCGCTGTCGTAACAGTAAAGTGCTCTAAATCAACTTCCCGATTTTCCTGCGCAAAATGATTTAGCGCAAGCGAAATGGCCGCATCTTCGGAGATATATTCGTTGTTCTCCAGTTCCTCATCCGTTACATCGCTGCGAGAACCAAAAAATACCGCCGCTACATTGCCTAGCATATCTATTTCGACCGTGATGGTGTTTCTCCGGATCCCACTTACAACCTGCTCTGTAAAAGTCACTCGCCAATCAGGGTAATGCGGAACGTCACTATTTTCGCCCCTTGCGCTGACCGTATAGCTTTCTGATGTTTCCTCCGTATAACTATCACAGAATTTCAAAACTGCCGCTCTTGCTAAAGTAACAGCTTCATTCTCCGATAGACGAACCCAGTTCATATTGATTGCCGGATCATATTCGCCAGGGTTATCTATTAAATAGGATGCCATAACACCCGCTATCGCTCCGCCTTCGGAAAAAACATAAATATATTGATCATCTTCAAAACAATCATAAGTTGAGCCATAGCTGTTTGATACACCCACACGCATCGCAATTGCTTGGATTTCTTCGGAGGGGCGTGCGCATAAATTCACCACGCCATATACTTGCTGTTCGATAATTTTATCCTTCGTTGAACGCAGAACGGCAGATTCAGTTGGTGCAACTGTATTTTTCGGATCTTCATCGACAACGGCAGGATTACTCAGATTTGTCATGTGCTGAAGCACGAAAACAGTTCCCATAACGATGATCGCCATGGCTGCTGCCGAAAACATTAACCTTTTACGCCGCTTTATATGAATAGATTCCTTTTGCTTTTTTTGTTGGAGAATATAAGCGGTTTGTTCTTGTGTATTCCGCATGGTCAAGTCACCTCTAATTCTATTGCAGCTTTGAGAGCCTTCTTAGCCCGATAGGCTAAGTTGTTGATTTGCTTAACACTCTTCTTCAAGATAGCGGCTGCATCGCTATAGCTCAAGTCCTCAAAATACAGCAAGTGCAGGATATGTCTGTAATCCGGATGGAGTCTATCGATTTCAACATGCAGCACCTTTCGCTGTTCGTCCTCGATGATTTCGTCGAGAACCAGAGCTTGCTCGGCTAACTGCATGCCATCCAAAGGCACACTTGGATGGCGGGCTTGTTTTCTTAAATGATCCAGTGCGTTATTTCGACCGATTTTGAAAAGATATGTTTTAAATGATGCTTTTTGATTGAAATTTGGTTTTTTCATAATCAGTTCAAGGAAAGTATCTGCTGCTAAATCTTCGGCAACAGCTAGATTGGTAACATAAGTGTTTAAAAACAGAATTAATTTCTTATTTTATAATTCGACGATTTCCTCAAGTGCATTGTTATCCCCTTCAAGAAAACGGTAGTAGCTACTGGCACCGTTATCCATGCAATTCCCCTCTCATTCTGATGCAAATTTATTGTCTACATCTCTTAGGCGACGGCAAAACAAAAAAGCCTCACTTGAAAACGAAGTTTATATTTAGGTTTATTAACTTGCCAGAAACACAGATATAGCAATTCAAAGTCATTTTGTATTATAACATTGGTAGGCTGATTTTAATTTTTAAAATCTAATGTATTGGAGTGTTCGCTATTTTGTTGAGAAATTGTCAAGCTTCATCTGCATAGAGAAATGCGGCAATCATGTTTGATTGATGATACGTGTGAACCAGATGTCATTATGGTTTTATAATCTGAAGAAGCCGACTCGTGGCTTCAACAACTTGTCCCCAGTTAACGCCAGTAGCAAAATCGAATTTTCGCTGGTAATTTTTCCATAATACTTTTATTTCCGGGTTGTTCTCAATTTCACCAAAGACCAAATGGACATCTTTGATGGCCTGAAAAGATCCTCTATTCTTTGAAGTTGAATGAAATGCCTTGTTAAGCACATCTGTGTCAATTTTATCCATTTGCGTTCCTTCTATGCAATAAATATCATAATAATCCCTCATTCGCGTATTAGCGATACCGCGAGACAGAAGTGTTTCCAGTTTTTCCGCCAGTACTGTTTCAAGATTATAGGCTTGTAAGGAAATGGTGCGTTCTTCAAAAAGAAGTTTGAATGAAAATGCTATGTCACGTGGTGTGATTACATCTCCTGTTGAAAAATCGATTTTCAGCGGTGTTTGCATATTCTCGAGCATGGAATTCAATATCACTCGAACTCCCGAGTAATCTGAATCATCCATAATTGAATCAACACTCAATATTTTGAATGACATTCCATCATCGATCCGAACAGAAATGACTTCCTCAACAATATTTCTGGCGTCGTTTAATGACAGCGGGAAATCCTTAACTGTGGCATCAATATCCATCGTCGATCGATTATCAATTCCGATGATAGCCGAAACCAATATCCCACCTTTTAGAATCAATTTCTCCCGATTGATTGACAAAGAGAGCCGCTCGAGAAACCGCTCCATAACATAGTTGCGAATGATAATCTGAGCCTTTACGCTATTCCCATTTGACCGATTACGAACAAGTGCTTTCAATTGCCGTGATGTGTGAATCATTACAAAAGCAACTCCAGATACTGCCTTACCAACTTTTCGACAGAGAGCGATTTGGCATACCGCATAAGTAGAGGAACATTCTTTTCTTTGAGTCGAACATAATCCTTAAACGCTGACTGCAAATCTTGAATTTCAATGTTTCGCCTACTTCGAATTAGATCGCAAAGGGTCCTTTCGGGATTATAGACTCGCAGCATATGACCTGCTGGCGACTTCCGCTCTTCAACACCAATACCAAATAAATCTTCTTTGACTTTATATACTTTTACCCCTTGATTGGAAAGCCCGGACGCATTAGTTCCAGATTTTAAGGTTACAGCATATTGCATAGGTTCGCGGTTGGCTAACCCTAATAAATAGAGTGCAGTTTCGTGGGAGAATATGGCTGATGGATATCGTACTTGAATGACGTACATTCCATCAATCCAGGCATCCTGGGACACATATAAGCCTTGGGCGACCCGCTCCAAGTTGCGCTCTCGAACAAAATCGCCAATGTAGGTTCTAGAGATTCCGGCACGGAAAGCATCAGCTGTTTTTAGGTAACCATTATTCTTGCTTAAAAGATTTTCGAGGATCTCGAACTTGCTCATGGAATCACCTTACTTTCACACTCTCATTATCTTTCATATGAGCGTGAAAGTAAATACTGGAATAGCAAATATAGCGACGAGATGATAAAGAATTCAATAATTCTGAGCAATAATAAAGACTCTTTAGAATTGATTTTGCCTTGGAAGGATCTGATTACAAACACTTCCAGAAAAATAATACCACCTTATGATAAAACTCAGTCTATCAAAAGATGGTACTAGATTTGGCAGAAGTACCATAAAATGATAGAAATGCACACCCCCTCCCTACTGTTCAACGATTACTGGGCTGGGGGTGTGCAAAGGGGTCTTGGGGTGTGCATGATTCTATTTTCGGAAAAACATCTTTTTAGTTGATATCTAAAAACAAGGCTTGCAACTGAAATTTTAATAGTGTATTATTTGTACTATGCTGAGTAGTACAATTATTTATGTTAGGAGGTACCTTATGCTGAGTCTTGATCTCCAAAGTCGTATACCAATTTTTGAACAGATCAAGGCTGGTCTATCTCGATTGATCTATCTTGGCATTTTGAAGTCAGATGAACAGCTGCCGACTGTTCGCTCACTGGCGACTCAGCTAGGCGTTAATCCCAATACCGTCCAGAAAGCATACCAGCAACTCGAGGCGGCTGGATTGATCTATTCGGTCACTGGCCGGGGCAATTTTGTAAGATCAGGAAATAGTCAGCAAGTCATACAGAATGAGCAAATTCAAAAGAGACTCAAAGAAATTGCTCAGGAAGCAAAGAATGCTGGTTTCCCTGAGAGTATGGCCATTCTATTGATCAGAGAAGTTTATAACGGATGAGGTGATTGACTTGATTAAAGCAGACAATTTGACAAAGACATTCGGCGATATTAGAGCAATCAACAAGTTGAATTGCCAAATCCAACGTGGTTCGATCTATGGGCTTGTTGGATCAAATGGAGCTGGCAAGTCAACATTTTTAAGACTGGTAGCTGGCATATTGCGTCATGATGAGGGAAATTTGCTAATCGAAGACCAACAAGTATTTGAAAATCCACTGATAAAAAGCAGAATGTTTTTTATTGCTGATCAGCAGCATTTCGAATTTCCTACGAATATTGATGATCTGGTTGATTTTTATCGATTTTGTTATCCTCGATTTTCTCGTGATTTGTTTGATCATTTAGCCAAGACATTTCCAATACAAGTCAATAAAAACCTGGGGCAAATGTCAAAGGGCATGCTGCGTCAGCTGATCTTGATGCTTGGGTTTGCATGTCAGCCAGATTATTTGCTGTTGGATGAAGTTTTTGATGGCCTTGATCCTGTTATTCGCCAACTCTTGAAACAGTTATTGGCTGATTCTGTTGCGAGCCATAATCAGACAATCGTAATCGCTTCACATAATCTGCGGGAGCTAGAAGATATAATTGATCACGTTGGAATACTCCATCAAGGTTCTATTATCAAAGAGCAGAACTTGGATGAACTTAAACTTGGCTATTCAAAAATCCAGATAGCATTCGATTCACCAATGTCTCGTGATGATTTGTCAGATCTTGATGTATTGCATTTCAAATCATATGGAAGGATAACCGAATTAGTTGTTCGAGGTCAATATTCTGAGTTAATGGATCGTATAAAAAAATACAATCCGGCTTTTGTTGAATCGTTGCCCCTGACATTTGAAGAAGTCTTTATTCAGGAAATGGAGGTTGTAGGGTATGACATCAAAAAACTCATCGACTAACCCTAATGGTTCAGGTTCAATTTATTTAAGCGGGCAATTGGATATATCTCAATCGCAATCTATTCTTGCACAAGTATGGCGAATTACTCTACTTGGAATACGAAAAAATCAAGCTGTAGCAGTCACGTCCATTCTGCTTATGATAATAGGAATGCCAGTCGTTCTGCTCATGTTGCCTGGTCAATCTTTTAGTTCAATAACAATTGAGGAAATGTTTCGATATCTTATGGGTATACCGTTGCTAGTCATCACCACTGTATTTGTTGTGATTATTGCTGGCGCGATGTTCTCCTACCTGCATAATAAAACTTCACTTGATGTATACCATGCCTTACCAGTTAAGAGATCGGTGTTATTTGCCGGACGTTTTCTGGGAGGATTGATAATGATCTTAGTTCCTCAGGCATTAGCATTTCTATCTGTTCTGATCATGAGCCTATTTCCTAAATATAATCAACTCAGCTCAATCGAGGTTGTTAATTCAGGTTTGATATTCATATTATTATCTCTAGCGCTTTATACGGTCTCTGTTATGTCATTCGTCCTATCAGGTAACCGTTTTGATGCTATGATGCTTCTTCTCATGTTCAACATTGCTTGGCCAGCAACACTTTATGTAATCGACTCCACAACTAGCAGAATTCTCCCTGGTTTTTCCATCAACAACTATAACAATGCGATCAACATCGATAGATATCTTGCCCTGTCTCCATTTGGAGAATTGCTCAAAGCCTCTTTCCTTTCGATCAAAACCAATATGGTAATTTGGTGGGTAGCAATAATTGTCGTGATTTTGTTAAGCAGCTTGCTGATATATATGAGACGCCCAACCGAACTAGCAGGGAAACCACTTGCTTATCGCATCCCATTTCTTGTTATCAGATTTATTCTCTGTCTAATAGTGGGTATGATTTTGGGTTCACTTTATTATGATTTATTTTCAAAATGGTACGGGTTTATCTTTGCTACAGTTATCAGTACATTGGCAGTTCATACCTTGATTGAGATCATATTCTCGCGGGGTTTCAAGAATTTCCTGAAAAGTCTTGTCAGTTATGGCGTTTTTGCTGTGATTTTTGCTCTAGGTTTCATATCCATTACAACAGGTTTTTTCGGATTTGATACCAGAATTCCTGATGTCAACAAGGTCAATAGTGTCCAATTTG
Organism: uncultured Saccharofermentans sp.; assembly: GCA_963675845.1. GTDB lineage: Bacteria > Bacillota > Clostridia > Saccharofermentanales > UBA5734 > UBA8949. Next base: position 3,000,035 of record OY776634.1, read on the forward strand.
TCTACTCAAGCAGCGATTTTAATTTTAATTTCGATCTGGATTTAGAAAATAACGGCTATATTTTCAAAGATCAGGCAAATATCCAGAGGATTATTGAAATAAACAGATTATATTTGCAGAAAATTCAGTCACAGATTCACAAACCATACTCGCTTAGTACCAACGAACAGTTGAGCTTACTCAACAGAACTAATGATCTCACTGAAACTAACCTTCATTATAAGTTGAATGATGGATCAACATTTATCAGGGCGGTTTATTTGAACCTCAATGAAGAACCTTTTGCCAGCGTTTTCGATGAAATCAAGAAAACTGAAGAATTCAAGAGACAATATTACATGATCTTTTATGAAGAAAACAAACTATCAAAATTAGAAATTGATAATAAAACTGGCAAACAGATTCTTACGCTTAATGAGGAATCTGACCAAGAGCAAATGCAGCAGCTCCTTAATGCACTTAAAGCCGATATTCTTGCAAATGCTGATACAAAGGATGACAGCAAGTTTCTTGGGAATCTCCATATGATTATGCGGTTTAAGACAATTGATGCAACTTCGAATTATATAACAGCTCCATTATCAATGAAGATTACTGATGCCTATACAAATCTTCTGAATGTTTTGAGTCAGTATGAATTAATGGCTGATTTTACAAATGTAAACTGACCGAAAAACTAAATTTGGAAACCTGCGACGACCGATTGCGATTGACCAGCTTTTCGCTTTTTCTTCTCGTCCTGAACTCGATAAAATTGAACTTGTGAGATAATTGCCGGATGGCAATCAGTTATGAAATATTTGTTTGCCTGTCCGTCATTCCTGACCTTTTTGCCATTAAGGAAATTGCTGATGATGGTTTTTCCAAGCAGGATGTTGCCAGTATATTTTTCATTGGACAGGATTTTCCGAATGCACTCGACGCCCCATTTAGTGTGACCATTGGGCGATAAGATATTTCGACTAGAAAATACTCCGATCAATTTTCGAATGCTATATCCCATCAGGTAAAGTCGAAAAATAACCCTGACGGTTTCAGCAGCCTTTTCATCAATGACTAATCGGCCAGATTTATCTTGCTGATAACCGTAACAGATACGATTATGGTATTTGGAATCCGAGCTTTCAAAGCTTCGTTGAATTCCCCATCGGATATTCCTGCTTTTATCCTCACTTTCATTCTGATGTAAAGCAGCCAATATCGTTAAAAGCAAATCCGAATGCTGTTCCGAAAGTCTCAGTTTTTCAATTTCAAAGATAACATCCACGTCCGATGCTTTAAGTTCTTTGCAGATCTGAAGCACGTCCAACGTGTTTCGGCCAAATCGACTGATAGACTTGGTAATAATCAGATCAATTAAGCCGGATCTGCAGTCAGCCAGCAGCTGACAGAACTGTGGTCGCCTGGTTATATTTCTACCCGATGCACAATCTGCATAAATTCCAGCCATCAGCCATCCGCTGGTTGTTTCAATTAATTCCTGATAGTATCTCTGCTGATAGCTCAGACTACCCAACTGCTCATCATGATCTGTGCTGACTCGGCAATAAGCGGCGACTCGCAAAACTGGTCGCGCCTGAGTGAGTTTTCTACCAGGACTATGGATTTGCCTGACTATTCGGGATGAAAAATCACGCATATGTTCACTCTCATGACTATTATGCTTTGATATTATCACGCATGAGCATGATTATACGTTAGGACCCTATTGTCCAACGATTTACCCTATTGTTCAACGAATTGCCCGAAAAATTGCACACCCCCTAGGGTATTGTCAAACGATTTAACCCTTATGTCAGAAGAAATCATTGTTCGAAATTAGATATTTTTGAGTATTTTCGCGTAATAATGCAAAAAACCGCCATTATTTGCGGTTTTTTGCATGAAAATGGGCTGACCACCCGTCTTGGTGCGGACGACAGGACTTGAACCTGCATGCTCTCGCACTGGAACCTAAATCCAGCGTGTCTGCCAATTCCACCACGTCCGCGTATGCAGCATGACCATTATAGAAATCTGGCATCTCACCTGTCAAGACAATTTGAGCTAAAAGCCTTGTGAAAGTCATGTATGGCTGTTAATGACTGCTTATATAGCATTTTCACAAGTGCCGAATTGCGTGAAAGATAGGTTGTGTAAAGTGCTGGGATAATTGATCCAAGCTAGTGTTCTAAAAACTGCCTCTGCAGCCTGATATTGCATACTGCATCAGTCTCGTTTCTAATGAGGGTTCGAAATGCCTCCGATCGTCAATCAAAATATGTGCACAGCCTGTGGTTATTGCGCTGATATCTGCCCTGTCGATGGTCTGAAGCTTTTCGATGAGAATGGTGCGAAGTCTCTGATTGACGTCGGGGAAGCCGTGGCTGTGACCGGAGAATACAGAAAGGAACGCCGTGAACTTCATCGAAAAGTTGACACATCCTGCTGAACGGCAAATTTCTGACGGTGGTTCGCCGCCCAGACAACAGCTTTAGCCTGGCTTACCGGGACAAGGTCTGAATAGCTTAACAGGATCAGGTCATTCAGTTGGTCAAGGATGCAGATTCCGGTTTCTTGTCGACAGACCGACCGTTATTCATGTAAACGCTTTCTCGTTTCTTGATTGTAAAGAATCCGAGAATCGAGATGACCAATGCGCTGATCGCGTCGATGATCAAATCGGTCATCGTATCGCTCAACGCCGCGGCACCTGTGAGCACCGTGCCGTCCTCCAGCATGAATTTTTGCATATTAAGACCCAGGATGCTGTCCACCGCGAATTCGTAGATCTCCCAGACCGTTCCGGCCGCCACCGCAAAGCAGAAGGCAAACAACGCAACAAAGATCGGGCTCAAGTGGAGCTTGATCCATTCAGCGTCGTTGAGCATGGTCACCAGCGAGAACCCCAGTGCGCCAAGCATGGCACCGGACAGGGCATGCAGGATCAGGTCCCAGAACGGGATCAGGAAATAGAAGTTCCATACCTCGCCAAGGTAAATCGCGCAGAACAGGAAAGCATAATACAGCAGGTACATATGATTGGGGATGCCGATTGACCAGCGGCGCTCGATCATTGAGGGGATGAACATGACCACTAAGCCGAGAATAGACTGGATCAGCATCAGGGAGTAATCGCTTTTGACCAGGCCTTCGGCGTCCGGGCTCGCCAGTGAGCTTGGCGCCATAACCATATTGTAGATAATCTGTCCCATCGACAGCAGCAGAATCGCAAAAAGCAGGCGGCCGGTAATCTTCCGCCAGTTGTGCTTCACTTTCCTCGCTAAATGCCTCAAACCACTTCTCCCTTTAGATCAACTTACAGATTATTCGTCAAGCCGCAGGACGCTCATGAAGGCTTCCTGGGGCACTTCAACGCTGCCGACCTGGCGCATGCGCTTCTTGCCTTCCTTCTGCTTCTCGAGCAGCTTCTTCTTGCGGGTGATGTCACCGCCGTAGCATTTGGCCAAAACGTCCTTGCGGTAAGCCCGGACGGTTTCCCTGGCGATGACCTTGCCGCCGATACAGGACTGGATCGGCACTTCGAACTGCTGACGCGGAATGTTTTCCTTTAATTTTTCGGCCATTCTTCTGCCGCGCGCGTATGCCTTGTCCTTGTGGACAACAAAGGACAACGCATCCACGATTTCGCTGTTCAAGAGGATGTCGAGCTTGACGAGATCCGACTTGACGTAACCTTTGAACTCGTAATCGAGCGAAGCGTAACCGCGCGTTCTTGACTTCAAGGCGTCGAAGAAATCGTAGATAATCTCATTGAGCGGCATTTCATAATGCAGCATGACCCGGGTGGTGTCCAGGTAGTCCATGTTGTGGTAGACGCCGCGCCGGTCCTGGCACAGTTCCATGATATTGCCGACGTACTCTTTGGGGGTCATGATCGTGGCGTTGACAAACGGTTCTTCCATGTATTCGATATGGCTGGGGTCCGGCATGTTGGTCGGGTTGTCGAGCATGACCGTCTCACCCGTTTCCAGCACCAGCCGGTAAACGACCGACGGTGCGGTGGATATCAGGTCCAGCTGGAACTCACGCTCCAGCCGCTCCTGGACGATTTCATAGTGCAAGAGTCCTAGAAATCCGCAGCGGAAGCCAAAGCCCAGCGCGGCCGATGTCTCGGCTTCGAAAGACAGGGCGGCATCGTTGAGCTGGAGTTTCTCCAGCGCGTCCCGAAGGTCCGGATACTTGGCGCCGTCCGTCGGGTAAAAGCCGCAGTAAACCATCTGCCGGACTGGCTTGTAGCCGGGCAGCGGTTTGTCAGCGGGTCTGGATGCCAGGGTGACCGTGTCGCCGACCGCAGTATCCCGGACGTTCTTGATGCTTGAAACAATATAGCCGACATCACCGGTCAGCAGTTCTTCGCAGGGCTGGAATTCACCGGGCCTGAAATAGCCCAGCTCGGTGACGATAAACTCCTTTTTGGTGTTCATCATGCGAATGCGGTCGCCAACCTTGACCTGGCCCTGCTTGACGTTGACATGGACAATAACGCCCTTGTAGGTGTCGTACTTGGAATCGAAGATCAGGGCCTTGAGCGGAGCGTCCTCGTCACCGCCGGGGCACGGCAGGTACTCCACAACCTTTTCCAGTACCTCGCCGACATTGAGGTCGCTCTTAGCGGATACCAGCGGTGCGTAGCTGGCGTCCAGGCCGATGACATCCTCGATTTCCTGGCGCACTTCGTCGGGCTGGGCTGACGGCAGATCAATCTTGTTGATGACCGGCAGCACTTCAAGGTTGGCGTCGATCGCCAGATAGACATTGGCCATGGTCTGGGCTTCAATGCCCTGGGCTGCGTCGACAACCAGGATAGCGCCGTCGCAGGCCGCCAGTGTCCTGGAAACCTCGTAGTTGAAGTCGACATGGCCTGGCGTATCGATCAGGTTGATCGTGTAGGTCTCGCCGTCACTGGCCTTATAGGCCATACGCACAGCCTGGGCCTTGATCGTGATGCCGCGCTCGCGCTCGATGTCCATGTTGTCCAGGACCTGAGCCTGCATTTCGCGGGCGGTCAGGACACCGGTGCGCTCGATCATGCGGTCGGCCAGGGTCGACTTGCCATGATCGATGTGGGCAACGATGCAGATGTTGCGGATATGTTTTTGGCGTTCAGAGGGCATAGGGGTTTGATTCCTCCGTTGGAAATAAAATGATTAATGACTATTGTTTATTCTGGCAGGCCGAGCTCATCCAGGGGGTAGAAGCGCAGCAGCACCTCGCCGATGATGTACTTGGCCGGAACCGGGCCGAAAATCCGGCTGTCGAGGCTGATCGAGCGGTTGTCGCCGAGCACGTAATACTCATCCTCGCCGAGCAAGGTGACCTGGTAATCCGGGTCGTGGGGCAGCGTCACCGTACCTTCCGACAGATACTCGGTTTCATCCAGCAGCACGCCGTTTCGGTAGACAGCCATGTCTTTGATCTCGATCGTGTCGCCGGGCAGTCCGACAACCCGTTTGATGATGTTCGGGCTGCCTTCATGGTGGCGGAGTTCGTCCGTGCGGATGGTGACAATATCGCCATAGCCGATGCCAGCGAAGTACTTGGTCACCTTTTCGACCAGCAGCTGGTTGCCGTCCTGCAGGTTCGGCATCATGGAGTCACCGGTCACGGAGTTGCGCTGGATGACGAACACAACCAGCAGCAGTCCGATCAGGACCGCAATCAGGATGTATTTCAGCCAATCCAGCAGTTCCAGGAGAAGGTCTGGTCTGCCTTGTTGCTCACGTTGCCTCGCCATCTGCCGTCTGTCCTTCTTTCTTGATGTTGATCTCGATGCCGAGTTCATCGAGCTGCTTGTTGTCAACGGTATCGGGTGCCTGGGTCATCAGGCAGGATGAGTTTTGGACTTTGGGGAACGCGATGACATCGCGGATGCTCTCGCTCCCTGTGAGCAGCATGACCAACCGGTCGAGTCCGAATGCCAGGCCGCCATGCGGCGGTACACCGTACTTGAATGCATCCAGCAGGAAGCCGAAGCGGTCCTGGGCCTGTTCACGGCTCATCCCCAGCATATCAAACATTTTCTGCTGCAGGGCCTGGTCATGGATACGGATGGATCCGCCGCCCAGCTCGGTGCCGTTCAGCACGATGTCGTAGGCTTTTGCCCGGACCTTGCCAAGATCAGTTTCCAGCAGTTCAAGGTCCTCATCCCGGGGGCAGGTGAACGGATGGTGCTTGGCATAGTAGCGCCCGTCTTCCTCGTCAAATTCCATCAGCGGGAAGTCCGTGACCCAGACGAATTCCCAGCTGTCGGGATCGATCAGGCCGCGGCTTCTGGCCACTTCGCAACGCAGCTGACCGAGGGCGTCGAACACAACGGTGTTCTTGTCGGCCACGATCAGCAGCAAGTCGCCGCTGGCGGCATCCGCCCGCTCGATGATCGCCTGAATCAGCTCCGGCGTCATAAATTTCAGGATCGAGCCGCGGGGCGATGCTTCGGCGGTCAGCCAGGCCAGACCCTTGGCGCGATAGGTTTTAACAAATTCGCCCAGCTTGTCGATTTCCTTGCGGCTCATCTCAGCCCCGCCGGGAACTGCGATCAGGCGGACGCTGCCGCCGGATGCGACGGCGCCGCTGAAGACCTTGAATTCGCTTTCGGCAACCAGGTCGGAAATGTCCTTGAGCTCCATCCCGAACCTGAGATCCGGCTTGTCTGATCCGAAGCGGGTCATGGCTTCGGAATACTGAAGGCGCGGCAGCGGCAGCTGGATGTCAATATCCATGACGGATTTGAACAGGTGCTGGATGAACCCTTCATTGACAGCGATGATATCCTCTGCGTCGACAAAGGACATCTCCAGGTCAATCTGGGTGAATTCCGGCTGGCGGTCGGCACGCAGATCCTCGTCGCGGAAGCAGCGGGCGATCTGCATATAGCGGTCATACCCCGACAGCATCAGCAGCTGCTTGAAGAGCTGCGGTGATTGGGGCAGCGCGAAGAAGTGTCCCGGATAGACCCGGCTGGGCACCAGATAGTCACGAGCGCCTTCCGGCGTGCTTTTGGTCAGCATCGGCGTCTCGATCTCAAGGAAGCCCTGCGCGTCATAATAGTCGCGGGCAGCCTTGGCGATCTTGTGGCGCAGAATCATATTTTCCTGCATGTCGGGGCGCCTGAGGTCGAGATAGCGGTACTTCAGCCTGAGGCTCTCATTGGCCTCGACGCCTTTCTCGATATAAAACGGCGGGGTCTCGGCCTCACTCAATATGCGCAGATCAGAGACCAGCAGCTCGACCTCACCGGTCTTCATCTCCGGGTTGGCGGCTGAACGCTTCTGCAAAACACCCTGGACGGCAATAACAAATTCACTGCGGACCCTGGACGCTTTTTCCCGCACGGTATCCGGACAGGTGTCGTCAACGACCAGCTGGACTTCGCCGCTGCGGTCGCGCAACGTGATGAAGATCAACCCACCCAGGTCGCGCTGCTTATGGCACCAGCCCATCAAGGTCATGATGCTGCCGATCGCGCCAAGATCGATTTCGGCGCACCGGCTGGTTCTGGAAAGGCCGTTCATACTCTCTGCCATTTTTTAAATGCTCCTTTTTCGAAATATTCGTTACAACGAATAATGATTGATCACTTGATCCTGCTGCTCAGCAGGCATGTCCTGGATGTCCAGCAGCAAGGCTGCCAAGTCATCCAGTCTGACAATGGTCTCGACCTCGCGGCGGGCAAGGCTTCTCAGACTGGCCTGGCCGCTTTCGATTTCGTCCTCACCCAGCACCATGATGAACTCGGCGCCGCTTTTGCCGGCGAATTTCATCTGTGCCTTGAGCGAACGGTTCATCAGGTCGGTATCCACCCGGATTCCTTTCTTTCGCAACCGGTAGCAGATTGACCGCGCCGCCATTTCGCCGCCGCCAAGATAGGCTAGATAAAGGGTGATCGGCCGGGCTGCAAGCAATGGGACGCTTTGGGCTTCAAGCTCCATCAGGAGGCGCTCGACACCCAGCGCGAAACCAATGCCCGGCGTCTGAGGGCCGCCAACTTCGGCGATCAGGCCGTCGTAGCGGCCGCCGCCGCAGATGGTGCCCTGCGTGCCGACATGATCCGAAATGAATTCAAAAACCGTTCGCGTGTAGTAATCCAATCCGCGGACAATGCGCGGATCAATGGTGTAATCCAAAGCCAGGGCATCCAACTGGTCTTTCAGACCATCAAAATGGATCTGGCAGTCCGGGCAGAGGTGATCCAGCTGGGTTGGCGCGTCGGCGGTAATCGCCTGGCATTGGTCTTCCTTGCAGTCGATGATGCGCAGCGGATTCTTGTTGAACCTTTCCTGGCAATTGCCGCAAAGTTCGGAAAGATGCGGTTCCAGAAAGGCCTTGAGCTTTTGCTGGTACTCGCCGCGGCACTGGGGACAGCCGATCGAATTGATCCGAAGGCTGGTCTTTTCCAGCCCCAATGACTTAAAATACAAATCCAGCATGCTGATCAGCTCAGCGTCGATGGCCGGACCCTGAGCCCCGAACGCCTCAACGCCGAACTGGTGGAATTCGCGGTAGCGGCCTTTTTGCACATTTTCATAGCGGAACGCCGTGATATTGTAATACAGACGGACCGGTGACGGCAGCGAAGCCATGCCGTTTTCAAGAAAACTGCGAACAACGCCGGCGGTTCCTTCGGGTCGCAAGGACATGCTCCGTCCGCCCTTGTCCTCAAAGGTATACATCTCCTTCTGGACAATGTCGGTTGTGTCGCCGACGCCGCGCTCAAACAGATCGGTCTGCTCAAACGTCGGGATCCGGATCTCCTGGTAACCATAGCGAGCGCAAACGTCGGCAAATACGCGCTCAACGTGCTGCCAGCCGGCAATCTCGCCAGGCAATATGTCTCTCGTACCTTTCGGGGCGTTGATTTTCATGTGTCCTCCATATTGATATGCTCTTGTGAACAAAATGACTCGCCATCCCGGGCAATAACCCAGGACCACGGTTTAAGCAATCCACAGTGAACAACCCAAGTGCTGAATCAACATTTTTTCATTTTTGCCGGTTATAGGCTTATCCAAGCAATTTTAGCATAAAACCACTGGAAAAAGAAGTCGAAACGACTGGTCAGAGTGCTCTAATTCTATACGTTTGGGCCTGCTCTGTCGGCAATTTAACTTATCTCAAAGCCCATTGATTCCCCAAGCATCCAACTCGATGAACTGTTTCTTGATTTCAACAAAAAAATTTCGCTCGATATCGCTACACTTCATAACAAGATAAAATCAAATAAAGCGCTAGATCTCTCCGTCAAACCGATAAACCAGCATCGACAGAACTGCAAGGCCCGCGGTTTCGGTGCGCAGAATCCTTGGACCCAGGCTGACCGGCCGGATGCCGAGGCTGGCTGCCAATTTGATTTCATCGGCGTCAAACCCGCCTTCTGGACCGATCATGATTGATATGACCGGCTGTTTTGAAACAATCGCCTGCTGCTCCAGAACTGTCCGGATCCCTTGTGTCCGCTCGCCTTCCCAGGGTATCAGGGCCAGGTCTGCGGCCACAGCCTCGGCTGCGGCCTGCTCAAACGCCATTGGCTCAGCAACGGCCGGCACATTGCCGCGGCCGCACTGCTTAGCAGCTTCGGCTGCGATCCGCGACCATCTGGAGACTTTTTTGTCCGCCGTTTTGGCGTCGATCTTGACGACGCTTCGCCTGCACCGGACCGGGACAATCCTTGATGCGCCCAGCTCAACCGCCTTTTGGATAATCGTGTCCATCTTGTCGCCTTTGGCCAGCCCCTGGTAGAGCACGGCCTCGTATAACGGCTCGGTCCGGTTGGACGTCCTGGTTAGAATTTTCAGGACAACCGCGTGTTCTTCAAACGATTTGATCTCGCAGGTTAAATCGACGCGCGCGTTGTCGCAAACCACAAGCTGTTCGCCCGGCCTCATCCGCAGCACGTCACGAATATGGTGAAAATCCGCGTTTGCTATCCGGATGTCAGTTTGTTCCAAGCCAATGGTCTCTTCCACAAAAAAACGGGGCATGGTGCGATCTCCTATCCATGATTCTATAACCATAATCAACAATCAACTGCTACTGTTTATGCTGTATGCTTACTCTATTCTAAACCATCACGGATCGAAATTGAACGGCTATAGGTGCCCAAATCAATCGCGTGTGCTACACTGCAGGTGATGGCAAAGCAAAAAGAAAAAACCAAATCGTCCCAGATGCCGGACCGCTGGATCCAGTCTGACGGACAACCCGCAACTTTGGCGCTGCTCACCTGGTTTGACCGACAGCGGCGTGATCTGCCCTGGCGCCATGACCGCACCGACTATCGGGTCTGGCTGTCCGAGATCATGCTGCAGCAGACCCAGGTCGCGACCGTTATCCCCTATTTTGAATCGTTTGTGACGCGCTGGCCAGACTTCCAAAACCTGGCCCAAGCAAAAGAATCCCAGGTGCTCAAAGCCTGGGAAGGCCTGGGCTATTACAGCCGGGCCCGAAACCTGCTCAAAGCAGCCCGCGTGATTTGCAGCGATCATAACGGTCGAATGCCCGAAGACGAGAAAGCGCGAAAGATGCTGCCGGGCATCGGCGAGTACACCGCCGCCGCGATTGGCGCGCTGGCGTTTGGCCAGCCTTTGGCCGCAATCGACGGCAATATCGTACGCGTCTTCTCCCGGCTGTCAGCCACGGCCTGGGATCCAACCGATCTCAAGGAGCGGCGACAAGTCCGGATGCTGGCGGAAACGCTTCTGCCGAAGGATCGTCCGGGTGATTTCAATGAAGCCCTGATGGATCTGGGCGCCACCATCTGCCTGCCCAAAAGGCCGCTATGCGGCACCTGTCCGGTATCCGGCAGCTGCCTGGCTTTCAAAGCCGGGACCGTTGATCACTATCCGCTGAAGCAGGTTCGCAAGGCACGCCCAACGGACCGTAAAACCGTGCTGGTCTTGATTTCGAACGGCAAGGTGCATGTCACCCGGCGACCGGCCAAAGGCCTTTTGGCCGGCTTGTGGCAGTTTGACTGGCTGGACGAACCAGATGATCTTCAGCGCTTGTTTACCGCAGATCGAACACTGCCGCTGGGCGGGCACACCCATGAATTCACCCATCGGCGCTGGCAGATGGAAGGCTTTGCTGTTCTGCTCTCAGATACCCGAACCCTACAGCCTGCTTCAAATGAAGGTCGCCTGGTAACTGCCCGTGAACTGTCCGACCTGGCATTTCCCACCGCGCTCGCAGGGTATCGAGAAAAAGTGCTCGACCTTTTAAAGGTCGAGCACTCCGAATGAATCTCATATTTCTCGGCAAGTTTGAAACTACAAGGTCTTAAGTTTTTCCGACAGCAACTGGCCCAGATTGGCCGGATCGGCCTTGCCTCGCATGGCTTTCATCACCTGTCCGATCAAGAAGCCGACCACCTTGGTCTTGCCGGCCTTGAAGTCTTCGACCGACTGCGGGTTGGCCGCGATCACGTCGTCAATCGCTTGGTCCAGCGCGCCGGAGTCGCTGACCATGCGCAGGTTATGCTGGTCAATGTACTGTTCCGGATCAACCCGGTTTTGGGTGACCTGCAAGAAAACTTTTTTGGCGGTCTGCCGATTGACCTGGCCGTCTTCGACCAGCTGGATCAGGCGAGCCAGGCTTTCAGGCGGCATGTAGAGATCTGCCGGACTTTCGCACGCACTGTCCTTCAAGGCCTGTAAATACTCGCCCATCAGCCAGCTGGCGACGTCCTTCGGACGTTTGCAGATCGCCGTAGTCTTCTCCAAAAGATCCGCCATCGCGGGCTCGGTGGTCAAAACCTGGGCATCGTATGCGGACAGGCCCCAGTCATCCTGGTAACGCCTGCGGCGGCTTTCGGCCAGTTCCGGCAGCGCCTCGCGGACCCGGTCAATCCAGTCATCCGTGATGTGGATGGCGACCAGGTCAGGATCCGGGAAGTAGCGGTAGTCATGGGCGTCTTCCTTGGATCGCATCGCGAAGCTGGCATCCTTGTTCTCATCCCAGCGCCGTGTTTCCTGCAGCACTATGCCGCCGTCTTCGATCAGTTCAATCTGGCGTTTGCTCTCGTAGGCAATGGCCCGGCCGATGGCTTTGAATGAGTTCATGTTCTTCATTTCGGTTCGAGTCCCGAAAGCATCGCTGCCGGCCGGTCTCACCGAGACGTTGACATCGGCCCTAAGAGATCCTTGCTCCATTCGGCAATCCGAAACACCCAGGAACATCATGATCGAGCGGATCTTCTCCAGGTAGGTCAGGGCTTCTTCAGCCGACCTCAGGTCAGGTTCGCTGACAATCTCCAAAAGCGGCACGCCACAGCGGTTGTAGTCAACCAGCGTGCAGTCCTCCCAAGGATCATGCATCAGCTTGCCGGCATCCTCTTCCATGTGGATGTCATGGATGCGAATCTTCTTTTCACCGTCACCGGTACTGATCATCAGGAAGCCGTTGTGGCCGATCGACTGGTGGAGCTGGGAGATCTGGTAGGCCTTGGGCAGGTCCGGATAGAAATAGTTCTTGCGGTCAAACCGGGTCAGGTGCGTGATGTCGCAATGCGTGGCCAGGCAGGCGCGGATGGCATTGTCTACAACCGCCTGGTTCAAGACCGGCAGTGCGCCGGGCTGGCCGCTGCAGACCGGGCAGATCTGGGAGTTGGCCGGTTGTCCAAATTGGGTCGAGCAGCCGCAGAAAATCTTGCTTTTGGTGGACAGTTCGACATGGACCTCCAGGCCGATCACGGTTTCATAAGTCATTTCGCCACCTCCTCGATCTCAGGCCGCAGCTGATGAAAATCGGTCAGAACCTGGTAAGCGGCGCCCACCGCCAGCAGTTTGGCGTCGCCAAATGCCGGACCAATCAACTGCATGCCGATCGGCAGGCCTTGGTCATCCAGTCCGCAGGGCAGTGACAGTGCCGGCAGGCCGGCAAGGTTGGCGGAGACGGTATAGATGTCGCTCAAGTACATCTTCAGCGGATCCGACAGGCTTTCGCCGATTTTCGGCGCCGTGGTCGGCGCAACCGGCGCCAACAGCATATCGCAATCGCCCAGCGCCTTGGCAAAGCTGTCTTTGACCATCTGGCGGGCTTTCAGCGCCTTGAGATAGTAGGCGTCATAATAGCCGGACGACAGGGCGAAAGTCCCGAGCAGGATGCGGCGGCGAACTTCGCGGCCGAATCCTTCGGTTCTGCCCTTGCGGTAGAAGTCAACCAGGTCTTCGACCTCCTCTTCGTTGGTCCGCCAGCCGTACTTGATGCCATCGTAGCGAGACAGGTTGGAGCTGGCCTCGGCGGTCGCGATCAGATAATAGGCCGGGATGGCCTCATCAACCAGCGACAGGCTGATCGGCCGGATTATGGCGCCCTGGTCCTCCAGGACCCTGGCGGCCCGGCGGATCGCCTGATCGATTTCAGGCTGCAGGCCGTGGGTGAAATAGTCTTCCGGCAATCCGATCACCAAGCCCTTGACTGATGCCGGGTTGTCCACGGTCTCCAGAACCCGGCGGATATCCAGATTCTGGCCTTCAGGCATGCACGAGCTGTCGCGCGAATCAGGGCCGGCGAAGGTCTGCAGCGCAGCGGCACAGTCGGCGGCAGTCCGGGCAATCGGGCCGATCTGGTCGAGTGATGAGGCGTAGGCGATCAGGCCGTAGCGCGACACGGCTCCGTAGGTTGGCTTGAGACCGGTCAGTCCGCAATAGGCGCAGGGCTGGCGGATTGAGCCGCCGGTATCGGATCCCAGGGCATACCAGGCCTGACCGGCCGCGACAGCTGCAGCAGAGCCGCCGGAAGAGCCGCCGGGAACGCGATCGGTCGCCCAGGGGTTTTTCGTCGGGCCGCTGTAGGACGTCTCGGTGGTTGATCCCATGGCGAACTCGTCCATGTTGGTCTTGCCCAGCACAACGGCGCCGTTTTGAAAAATCCGTTCGGCAACGGTCGCGTCATAGGCCGGGATATAATCGTCCAGCATTTTGGAGCCGCAGGTTGTGCGGATCCCCTGGGTCGAAATGTTGTCTTTCACGGCCATCGGAACGCCGGCCAGCGGTGAAGTCAGTTGACCGGCCGAAATGTCCTTTTGCACGGCTTCGGCCCGGGCAATCGCCTGTTCGCCGGTAATCGTGACAAATGAATTGATCGCCGGGTTGGTCTTGTCTATCCGATCCAGGGCGAAACGGGTGGCTTCAACCACGCCAAGTTCGCCTTGTCGGATCAGGCCGCCGATTTCCAGGGCGGATAATTTCAGCAAATCCATATCGTCCTCCCTTATTCGACGGTTCTCGGCACCATCAGGCAGCCGTCTTTATGCTTGGCGGACAAGTTGACCAGATCGTCCCGGTCGAACGAAGGTTTGATTTGGTCCTCGCGCAGCACGTTTTCCAGTTGTTGTGGGTGGTAGGCCGGGTCAACCGAGCTGGTGTCCAACGCTTCCAGCTGCTGGAAATGGCCCAGAATCTGGTTGAGTTCCGCAATTAAGGCCTGCTGCTCGGACGCATCTGGCTTTAATCTGGCTAGAACGGCAACGCGTTCGACCAGCTCTTTGTCGATAACCGGTGAGGTTTTGTTTTCCATTTTGCTCTCCTTTTCACTTGCCGGACCGTTATGGATCCAATCGAGCCTGGTCACGCGGGAACAGGACGGCCTGCCGCACGTTGTTCTCGCCCAGCAGCACCATCAGCAATCGTTCCAGGCCGATGCCCAGGCCGCCGTGCGGCGGCATGCCGTAGTCATGGATCATCAGGAAGTTCTTGAAGTCTTCCGGATCCATGCCTCGCTCCTGCATTTTCTCTACCTGCTCGGTGTAATCGTGGATACGCTGGCCGCCGGTGGTGATCTCCATACCGCGGCACAGCAAATCAAAGCTCAAGGTATAGCGCGGGTCCGCCGGGTCGTCCATGGCATAGAACGGCCGTTTCTTGGACGGGTAGTGGGTGACGAAGACGAAATCGGATCCGAATTCAGCCTTGACAAACTCGCCGATTAGGCGCTCTTCTTCCGGCTCAAGGTCATAAGGATCCTTGATCCGGCGATTGTATTTTTCTGAGACCCGTTCCTTGGCTTCCTTGAAGGTCAAAACCGGAATCTCGGTGGCCGCCGGCAATTCAATACGCAGTGTCTTCAGGTCACGGGCGTATTCTCTGTTCAGCAGGTCCAGCGTGTACTGGATCATGCCGGTCTCCATCGCCATGATGTCTTCAAAGGAATCAATGAAACCCATCTCGAAGTCCAGGCTGGTGTATTCGTTGAGGTGGCGCACAGTGCTGTGCTTCTCGGCGCGAAAGACCGGTCCGATCTCAAATACACGCTCATAGACGCCGACCATAGTCTGCTTGTAGAACTGGGGGCTTTGCGCCAGGAAGGCCTTCTTGTTGAAATACTCGAGGCGGAAGATGTTGGACCCGCCTTCGGCGCCAGCGGCGACGATCTTGGGCGAGTGGATCTCGGTGAAATCCTGTGATTTCAGAAAATCACGGAATCCACGGCAGATGCCCTCCTGAATCCTGAAGATCGAGCGTTTACGCTGATGCCTGAGCGTCAGCGGGCGCATAGCCAGATCAGCCTCCAGCGACAGGTTGCCGATGCGTTTGCCGAGATTCATCGGCCTGGGGCTGTTGGGTTTGGACAACACGTCCAGGCGCTCCAGCCGGAGTTCATAGCCGTTGGGCGACCGCTCGTCAGCCACCAAGCGGCCTTCGCCGCGAACCGCGTACTCATCATGGATCGCGTCAGAACCATTAAGCTGGGCGCTTTTTTCCAGAACGCACTGCAACAGGCCGTCACGCAGCCGCAGGATGACAAAGGAGAACTCCCCCATGTCGCGATGGGTGTGCACCATGCCGTGCACGGTGACAGGGCCTCCTTGCCTGGCAATCTCCTGAAGATTGTCCAGGGTGATGTCCCTGTCCTGCTTGAAGCCTTTGATTGTATCCATCTTGTCCCCCTTGTGCGGTTATCGTCGCAATAAATAAAAAACGCCCCGAATCATCTGATCCGGGACGGGACTTGTCTGTTCCCGCGGTACCACCCTGGTTGACACCGACCATCTGGGCCGGCAATCCGCTTTTGTACGTAACGGGTACACCGTACTGCCCTAACGCGGCCATTGGCCGTTTCGAACCGTCAGCTCGGGAGTGTTCTTCCTCCGGCTATCCCCAATCGGTGCTTCCAGTCCATCGACACCGAATCCCTGGCGGGGCGTCTGCCAGCCTACTCTCTCCGTCAAAGCCTTTTTACTCAATATATAATTCAAATAAACGTTTTGCCCATTATAGCCAAGGCGTGACTTGATGTCAACGGCAGGCGCTTTGGCGACAGTTACAGGACCCGAATCAATTCGACCAGGCGCGAGACAGCCTCCGGACGTGTCGCCCAGCTTGTGCAAAAGCGTATGGCGCTTTGGTCATCGCCCGCTTCCTGCCACCATGTATAGGCGAATTCACGACCGATCCGGTCGATCTGGTCCTGTTTAAGAATCGGAAACTGCTGGTTGGTCTCCGAGTCGATCAGAAGTTCGACGCCCTTGTCTGAAAAAGCCTGCCGGATTTTGAGCGCCAGCGCTATCGCGTGCCGGCCGATTTCGAAATACAAATTGTTCTGGAACATGGCTTCGAACTGGAGGCCTAAAAGCCTGCCCTTGGCCAGCATGCCGCCGCGCTGCTTGATGATATACCTGAAATCGGTTTTCAGGGATTCGTTCGAAATGACCACCGCTTCGCCGAACAGGGCGCCGCATTTGGTGCCGCCGATGTAGAAGACATCGCAGTGCCGAGCCAGGTCAGGCAGGGTGACATCATTTTGGGGGGATGCCAGCGCATAGGCCAGGCGCGCGCCATCCAGGTAAAGCAGCAAGCTGTGCCGGGTGCAGACTTCACGGATCGCTTTCAGCTCATCAAGGCTGTAGAGCGTACCCAGTTCAGTCGGGTGGGATAGATAGACCATGGCCGGCTTGACGGCATGTTCCCGGTTGGGATCGTCGAAATGGGTCTGGCAAAACCGGTCGATGCTGTCGGCGTCTATTTTCCCGAGCGGCGACTGCAGCGGGATGACTCGGTGTCCGGTGGCTTCGATCGCCCCGCTTTCATGGCTCTGGATATGGCCGGTTTCGGCGGACAGCACACCCTGGTGCGGCCGCAAGGCCGCGGCAATGACGGTCAGGTTGGCCTGGGTTCCGCCGACCAGAAAATGGACATCCGCCGCCGGTGCCGAGCAGGCTTTGCGGATCAGGTCCGCGGCGCTTTGGCAATGGGGATCGGTGCCGTAGCCGGTCGTCTGCTCCAGGTTGGTGTCAACCAAGCGCCTCAGAATGTCGGGATGGGCGCCTTCGGTGTAGTCGCTGCTCAGGTAAATCATCTTATAACCGCTCTCCGTCTTGGTCAGGCCAGGGCCATCTGGGTAAAGACTTCCTGCATCAGGCGGTGACCCTTCTCATTGGGGTGGATGCCGTCCGAGCAGATCAATGACAGTGAATTTCGCTCCGCCAGGAAGGCCTCGCGCATCGGGACGTATACACAGTCCTTTTCGATTGCCAGTCTTGTGACGGCCAGGGAGTACATTTCATGGAACCTGTAGATCTGCTGGCGGTCGCCGAGAAAGCGCAGGATGTTGTCGGCATTTCTGCCCCTGCTGACAATAAAATCGAAATAGCGGTTGCCGCAGATCGGCGGCAGAGACATCAGGATCGGCCGGATCTGCTTTTGCTTCAGAATCTCGATCATCTCGTCCAGGTTCTGCTTGAACGCCGCCAGCGGCGTGTTGGGCAGATGCTCGGCGTCCGGATCACGCGAGACTTCATCCCAGTTGAAGTCGCAGTCATTGCCGCCGTATTCCAGCAGCATATAGGACAGATCCGGGTCACGCTTCAGGGATACCTCAAGCATTTTCCGGCCTTTGTCAATTGTGCTGCCAAAACGCGAACGGTTGACAATGTTGATGCCCAGGGTCTTTTGCAGAAGATTGCCGCAGCTTTCAGCCAGCAGGCTGTAGGTTCCGCGGATTTCGTCAAAGACGACGCCCTTGAGAATGGAATCGCCTAAAACGCCAATCTGTTTTTTCAAATCCAGCATAGTCGTGCACCTCGTTTGTGGATTGAGATCAATTCAGTCGTATCCGATTCAAATCATATGATTGCGTGATGATTATTGGCACATACACCTTTATTATACCGCTTTATTTGCCATTTGACTCGCGTTTCAGAAAATTATCCGGGAGCCGGATCGAAAATCGGCAGCGGTCATGGCCGGCCAGCGGCGTTTCCAGCACCTCGATGTCCAGCTCCGTGTCGAACAGGACGTCGAAGCGCAGCTTGGCAAAACCTGCGCTGCAGGCGCACCAGGCCGGATCAATCTCGGCGCTGCCGTCGAGAAAGGATGAACGTACAAAGGGGCAGTGACATAAAAAATACCTGCGGTGCGCTGGATCGCGGGCAGCCAGCCAGTTCTCGGTGTCATACGGGATCTTGGTCACCAGTAGCCGGTCACCGTCGCGGACGGCAGACAAGACCTCCGGATGGCACTTGACAAAATCGACCACCCTCGGCGTAATCTCCTGCTCGAACCAGACCTCGCCGCTTGCAGCATGGCGTTCAAGTACAGCCACCTGCCGCGCGTGCAGATCACTGAGATAGCGCTCAAGTGACCCGGCCTGCTTCAGGCGGTCGCGGTCTGCCTTGAAGGATTCTGGCGAGATGTTGTGGTTGTTGCCGGCCAGAATCTTGCCGACCCGCTCTGGAGGCAGGTGTTGTAAAAGCCTAATCACCAGCTTTTGTGTCAGCGGGGGCAGCTGCGAGCAGGGCGCGCCCGGCTCACCGGGTTCGACACCTGAAAATATCCGGTCGGCCATGGCTTGACCGGCCAGATCCACCGTCCGCCGGCGAATGCTTTCGAGAACGCCCAGCGATCCGAACAGTGTCGTGAAATAGATGTAGACATCCGACCGGCCGATCAAATAGAAGTACCGCGCCAACGCGCGCAGGCGGTCGATGTTGTTGAGCTTTTTTGCAACCAGCTCTGTAACATGTTCCCTGACCGCTCCTACCTGCGCGGTGTCCAGCGCCAGGTGACGTACAACCAGCGACTGCTCCAGGTACTCGACTGCTGCAACCGCCGCGTTTATACTGTCCGCAGTCTCGCGACGCTGTTTGTAAAAGTCAATCAGGATCTTTCGATTCATCGCCCATCCCCCCTCAGTCTGGTTAGTATAGCCCAGGCCTCAACAATTTCACGCGGCATCGTGAACAGATCGTGTCCAATCACCTGATAGCGTTTGCTTAGGGTTAGCAACGGGTCCAGCCAGCTGTTGAGATCAAGGCTGAACCGCTCTTTGAAACAGCCGGACTTCACGCCCAGCATGGCAGCGATCACAACCATCGGCCAGCGCTGCCGAAGCCGGATGCGCAGGCGGACAAAGACCCTGGGATAACGAAGACGCCGGGCGCCGGGATCATGATCTGGTGCCTGGAGTATAACCTTTTCAACGACCGAGTCGTCAGCAATGCCGTGCGTGGTGTCCAGCAGGACCGCCATGTAGGCCGCGGTATCAGCGTCCAGATAACCGACGTCTGTACCGTCCAGCGTTGTCACCAGAACGGCCTGACTGTCATGGGGGTTTTGGGGTTCCCGGAGCAGCCTCAGCGCCTGTCCGGCCTTAAGCTGCCTGGCCGCTTCACAAAATGGCCGCCGGGTGGTCATGACCAGTCGGACTTGCTTTTCGAAGACCGCTGGTTCGGTCGAAAGCCAAGGATTCGTCATGTTCTACCAATCCTGGTCGGTAAGATCCGGAACCTCTGACACGGGCTCCAGATCAGCAATGCCGCAGTGCATGCGGCTGGCCGTCTCTTCAAGATCCATAACCATCTGGCTGTAGTCGATGCCCGGACTGTTGAAGCTTCTGGCCAGCGTCATGACCTGCTGGCGTCGGTCATCTGGCTCAAGCTTCAGGTAAGACTGGCAAAGCAGGTCAATGTATTGGGTGTAGAAATTTTCAAATCTGGGCACGGTGCCCATGATCTCCAGCACAAGCCGCCGGGCGGCTCCATCCTCACACAGCGCATTGAGGCTGTTGATCGCTTCTGCCTGGAACAGTTCCAGCACCAGAACGTCCCGATCGGGCAGACCGCTTTTCCGGTCCAGGTTGTAGCGTTCGATGAAGTCGCTGATGCTCATGATCGCAAACAGGGCTTCGGGCATTAAAAACCGGCAGGCAAAGGCGATATTCTTGCCAGGTGCGAGAATTTTGTGCTTCTGTCGAACCGGATCGGTTACGCCATTGTCAAAAAAGCACGCCAGGCGCTGGCCCATGCTGGTCATTCTCAATTCGTGCGCGACGTCCAGAAGCCTTGCGGCCGTCATGATATAGCCTTCGCCATGCGCCGTCTCGCTGCCGATAATATGGACCATGGCATCATGGAGGCGCTGCAGGTCCTGGCAATCGCCCAGAATCTCAAGGCCGGCAAGTTTTGGCGTCAGTCCAATCTTCAGCATGCTGCCCCCTAACGTTTCAGAATCGGCTGCCGGGCGGCCTTGATTTCATCCGGGCGGCTGATCGGCGTCATATGCGGCGCGTCTTGCAGAAGCTGCGGGTCACTCCGGACCTCTTCGGCAATCGCCAGCATCGCCGCGGCCAGGGCATCCAGGCCGGCTCGGTCTTCGGTTTCTGTCGGTTCGAACATCATGGCTTCTTTGACGGTCAACGGGAAATAGATCGTCGGCGGGTGGAAACCGTAATCGATCAGGCGCTTGGCGATGTCCAGCGTGCTCGTGCCCATAGCCTTTTGCCGGTTGCCGGACAGGACAAACTCATGCAGGCAGGGCTGGTCTACCGGCAGGTCGTAGGCGCCTTTCAGCTTTTGCAGCAGGTAGGCCGCATTGGTCACCGCCGCTTCGGACACTTCGCGCAAGCCCGTCGCACCGTTGGCCAGCAGATAGGCATGGGCTTTGACCAGCACTAGAAAATTGCCGAAATGGGGATGAACCCGGCCAATCGACTTCGGCCGGTCAAAATCCAACGTATAGCTGCCGTCCTTGGCTTTATCCACCAGCGGAGACGGCAGAAAAGGCACCAGCCGCTGGCTGACGCCGACCGGACCCGAACCGGGTCCGCCGCCGCCGTGCGGCGTGGAGAAGCTCTTGTGCAGATTCAAGTGCACGATATCGAACCCCATGTCCCCGGGTCGGACCTGCATCAGGATCGCGTTGATGTTGGCGCCGTCATAATACATCAGGCCGCCGGCACGGTGCACCATGGCGCAGATCCTGCCGATGTCCTGCTCGAACAGGCCCAGCGTGTTGGGATTGGTCAGCATCATGCCGGCGCAGCTGTCATCCAGCGCAGCTTCGAGCGCCTCCAGATCAACCATGCCGTCCGCGCCGCTCCTGATCTCCCGGACTTCAAAACCGGCCATCGTCGCCGAAGCAGGATTGGTGCCGTGGGCCGAGTCCGGCACGATGATCGTCTTTCGCCGGTCGTCTCCGCGGCTCTGGTGCCAGGCCCGGATCATCAAGAGGCCGGTCAGTTCGCCGTGAGCGCCGGCTGCCGGCTGGAAGGTCATGCGGGCGGTACCGCAAACGCAGCACAGCTGGCGTTCCAGGTCATGGATCAGCTGAAGGCACCCCTGGCTATCCGCCGGGTCCTGGAGAGGATGGACGCCGGCAAATCCCGGCAGCGAAGCCAGCTCTTCATGGACTTTGGGGTTGTACTTCATGGTGCAGGATCCCAGCGGGTATGGTCCTGAATCGACGCCGAAGTTTCTTGTCGACAGCCGGGTGTAATGACGCACCACCTGGCTCTCGGCCAGATCCGGGACCTTCAGGTCGTCTGTCCGCAGGTTGCGGCTGCCCAGCACATCGTGGAGGTTGGCCGGTTCAAAACCGCTTGACGCGATCAACCGGCTTTGGCGCGGCGGCGCGTTATAGTCGTAGATCAGCTGGATATCCTTGAGATCACGCATCCGAAAGTCCCCTCTCATGTCGAAATTCGGCGATCAGCTGGACCAGCCGGTCCAGATCGGCCGGCCGGCGCTTTTCGGTGACCGCCAGCAGCCAGCCGCCTTCAATCCTAGCGACATCGTCCGTGGTTTCAAGGTCAAGTCCGCCGACCACGCCATGGGCGGATAGATAGCGATTAATCTGCTGGATGGAATCGGCAGCGGTCCAGCGTTCCGGAACCAGCCGGACCGCGAATTCTCGGAAGAAATGGCCGGGGAACACGGCATCGAACCAGCCGGTTTGAATGAGCTTGAATTTCAGCTCAAAGGCGCCCCTTGCCGACTGCTCGGCAACGGATTTCAGGCCGCTGGAACCCAGCAGGGCGGCATGAATGGTCGTCGCCAGGGCGCAAAGCGCCTGGTTGGTGCAGATATTGGAAGTCGCCTTCTCGCGGCGGATGTGCTGTTCGCGGGCCTGGATGGTCAGGACGAATGCGCGGCGCCCGTCCCGGTCGACAGTCTCGCCGCAGATCCGGCCTGGCATTTTACGCATCAGGTCCTGTCGGCAGGCCATGTAGCCGGCGTACGGGCCGCCGAACGACAGGGGCAGTCCCAGTGACTGGATTTCACCGATGGCGATGTCAAAACCGGCTTCCCCCGGGGGGATGAGCAGCGAAAGACTCAGCAGGTCGCAGCTGGCGATGGCCAGCGCGCCGGCCGCGTGAGCGATCTCGGCGATGGCTTTCAGATCTTCGATCTGGCCGTAAAAATTCGGGCTCTGAACCAGCACCGCGGCAACTCGGTCATCCGGACCGATTTCGGCCAAGGCGGTGGTCAGGGCGCCGTCTCCTGTCACCGGCAGGTGCGCCAGTTGGTTCTCAGACCCGGCAAAATAGGTTTCAATGACCGCCCGGGTTCTCGGATGTACGGATCCGGCCACCAGGCAACGGCTGCGGCCGGTCACGCGGCAGGCCATCAGGAGCGCTTCGGCGGCGGCCGACGCGCCGTCGTACATGGAGGAATTGGCCACGTCGAGGCCGGTCATCCGGCAGACCAGGCTTTGAAATTCAAAAATGCCCTGAAGCGTTCCCTGGCTGATCTCAGGCTGGTATGGCGTATACACCGTTGAAAACTCCTGGCGGGTGGTCAGTGCCCTGACCGCGGCCGGCTGGTAGTGATCGTAAGAGCCGGCGCCTAAAAAGCAGATCCGCTCGGCAGCGGCATAGCTGCGGCCGGCCAGGGATCGAATACGGCGAACAACTTCCATCTCCTCAAGCGGCTTGTCCAGCACGGGGCAGCCCGGTAGATCGCGCAAGCGGTATCCCTTGAGAATCTGGTCCAGCAGCTTGTCCGGATCCGGCAGGCCGACGGATTGAAGCATGTCCACCCGTTCAGGCCGTTCAGTTGGCACAAAGCTGTTCATGATTGACCTTTGAGGAATTCTGCGTAGCTGGCGGCGTCCAGAAGCCCGTTCGTCTGGTTCGGTTCATCCATCCGGATGACGACAAACCAGGATTCATAGGGATCGCTGTTGACCAGTTCCGGCTGGTCGCCGATTGAGCGGTTGCTTTGGACCACCTCGCCGCTGACCTGCGACAGCACGTCCGACGCGACCTTGACCGATTCGACAACGCCGATCGCGTCACCGGCCTGGATCTTTCGGCCGACCGGCACGGCTTCGACAAAGACCAGGTCGCCCAATTCGGATTGGGCATAGTCCGTGATGCCGATTGTGGCCAGGCCGTCTTCGATTTTGAACCACTCGTGGCTTTTGGAATAAAGCAGCTGTTCAGGAATCTTGACCATGATGCACCTCCGTCGGATCTATTGATGATGCCGGCTGACAAATGGCAGACGGTTTTTGGCAAAGGGTTCCAGCTTGCCCCGAATTTCAATTTCATAAAATGATTCAGCGGCAAAGGCCTGATCCACCAGCGCTAAACAGATGCCGCGCGCCAGGGTCGGCGAATACATGCCGGACGTCACACGACCTATGGTCTGCTCGTTCAAGACGACCGGATAATTCGCCCGCGGGATGGCATGTCCTGTCGATACCAAACCGATCAGCCGCCGCTCGGGCCGTTGAGACAGCAGGGCCTGCTGCCCGATGAATCCCGGAGCCGGCTTGTCGAGATCGACAAACCGCGCCAGGCCGGCTTCCAGTGGCGAGATCTCATCGGTCAGCTCATGCCCGTACAGCGGCAGACCGGCTTCCAGCCGCAGCGAATCCCTTGCGCCCAAGCCGGCAGGCAGGGCACCGGATTCGATCAGCCGGTCCCAGAGTTTTGGCGCGTCGTGCGGCGGCAGATAAATCTCAAACCCATCCTCGCCGGTATAACCGGTTCTGGAGATCAGCCAGTCGGGTCGATCATCTAAAAAAGTAAAATGATAGTTTTCCAGCCTGGCCGCATCCGGCAAAAGCTTTTGGATCATCGCTTGGGATTCAGGCCCTTGCAGGGCAAGCAGCGCATATTGGTCCGAGCTGTTCTGAATCTGCGGCGTCGCCTGTCCCGTCTGGCCAAATCGCACGGTCGCCGCTCGGATATGCTGAAGATCTTTTTCGAGATTGGCGCAATTGACTACCAGCAGGAAGCGATGCACCGTCAGCGGGTAGACCAGCAGGTCGTCAACCGTTTTTCCATCATCGTCACACATCAGGGTGTAGACGGCCTTGTCCGTCGAAAAGACGTCAAAGGATCGGGTCATCAGGAAATTGACAAACTCGGCAGCTTGGTCGCCCTTAATCTCGATCTCGCCCATGTGCGAGACGTCAAACAATCCGGATTTCTCGCGCACGGCCAGATGCTCGGACTTGATGCCCTTGTACTGCAACGGCATTGAGAAACCGGCAAAATCGGTCATCCGGGCGCCCAGCGCCAGGTGCTGGGCATACAGCGGCGTTTTTTGGCCCGGCGCGGTCATGGCAGCTGCTCCCTGATTTTCAGCAGCGCATGAACCGGGTAGCCGGAAAGCGCCTTGCGGCCGGGCAGGCCGTCCAGCTCGACCAGGACAGCGATGCCGGCTACAATGCCGCCCAAAGCTTCAACCATGCGGCAGCTGGCCAGTGCGGTTCCGCCGGTCGCGAGCAGGTCGTCGACAATCAGCACGCGCATACCGGGATTGATCGCATCGACATGCATCTCCAAGACATCCTTGCCATATTCAAGTTCATAGTCGGCCTGAATGGTTTTGGCAGGAAGTTTCCCTGCTTTCCTGACCGGTGCGAATCCCCGGCCTGTTTTGTAGGCCAACGGCGCGCCGAGCAAAAAGCCGCGGGCTTCAGCCCCGACGATCAGGTCATAGTCGATTGAATCGACCAGCTGAGCCATCTGGTCGATGGCGGACTTGAACACGAGGGGGTCCTTGAGAACCGTCGTAATATCGATAAAATCAATCCCCGGCTTGGGGAAATTGGGTATATGCCGAAGCTGCTGTTCCAGATCCATGGTGACTTGCCTCCAAACACAGGCTTGCCGGTCTATCCCGACATTGCTGTTGCTTCCATTATACCGCAAAGAATCGGTAATTGCCCCCAGGTTCAATCCTTGCGCGGCCACTCGATCCGAATCAAAAAGTCTGAAAGTCCGAGGCAGGGCACACCGTCAGCTGCATCTTCATCCGGCCGGTCTGCGGTGACGATCAATTTGCCGAACGACCGGCCGCCTTTGGCAAGTTTCTCGGCGGCTGCCGCGAGGCTTGACTTGGAGCGGCGTCGGTCCGGCATCTGGATCAGCAGGCATTCACCGTCTCGTTCGGCCCAAAAATCTACAATTTCCGAGCCTGTCTTGGCCACAAAAACCGAGTAGCCCCGCCGCACCAGTTCGAGAAAGATGATGTTCTGCCAGACCCCCTGCAGATTTCGGCTGCCGAGTCCCGACGCGATACGTAGCAGATGATGGTCGGCCAGAAAGTATTTGGCGTTATTATGCAGAACCGCCCGGGTCTTCAGGTCGCGGCGCGGCACCCGAAACAGCAGGCCGGAGCCTTCCAGCGCCTTCAAGTGGTTGGCGATGGTTTCCGCACTGGCCCGCTGGCCACGCCTGATCAAATCGTCGTAGATGCTTTTAACCGCGAAAACCTGACCGACGCGGGACAGGACAAAGCGCATGATTCTCAACAGCAGGGAGACATCCCGAATTTTACCGGGCAGCACCACATCGTTGAGCAAAATCGAGCGGTATAGGCTCAGCGTGATTTCCTTTTTCATGTCTGCATCATCCATCGCCAGCAGAATCGGCAGTCCGCCCTGCTCCATGAAGCGGTCCGCCAGCCGCTCGAACGAAACCGTGGTGTCCAGGCGCTGACCAAAGTCATAGAATTCACTGAGCGAGAGCGGCAGTACCGGAATTTCCATGAATCGTCCGGGCAGGCAGTCTGTCAGGGCGGCGATCAGGCTGGCGCCGGCTGAATCGGCCAGGTAGAGATCACAGGTCGAGTCACCAGCCAGAGCCATGACGGCGTCTGGCCAGCCTTCAACCTGGGATATCTCGTCGAGCAGCACGAAGTGAATGCCCGGACTGATCATCCTGTACTGGACATAGGACAACAGGCGCTGGCCGCTGGAAATATCCGCGGCCTGCGCCTGTTCAAGATCGAGATAGATGATGTTATCCTCCGGGACAGCCGACGCCAGCAGCAGGCCCTGAACCATTTTGAGCAGACTCGTTTTGCCGCTGCCGCGCATGCCGGTTACGGCCTTGATCTGCTGCTGGCCGATCTGCGGCCTGATTATATCCAGATAGCTTTCACGCAAGTACATGCTTTATACCACCCAATCAAAATTTTATTTCATTCAGTCTATCGAATATTTCCCGATGAATCAAGCCGGTCCAGTCCGCCTTTTAAAAGCTCCAGCCAGTTGAGTTCGCTCTGCAGATGCAGCATCCGGTGACGAGCAACCATGCTCCAGACAAACCCTTCGCGCCGTGTTCTCGACACCTTGGGCTGCTGCTGGCTAACGGACAGCTGGCAGGCCTTGATCGCCTTTTCAAGCTGGATCTGGTACAAGCCGATCATCTGATTCAATTCATCCCGGCTCAGGCTGTAGGACCAGCAAAGCTGCAGCAGGAATGAACTTCTGACCGAAACACCCGCGACTTCGGGTGGCTGGATGATCGAAAACTGCAGATGCTCACGACCTGCCGACGTAATGGCGTATCGCTTCTGGGCGGGCAGGTTTTCCTGGTGGATCACGGTCTTGGACACAAACCCGTCACGAGCCAGGGCCGACAACGCGGTATAGATCTGGTTGTTGTTGCCCGACCAGGGCAGAAACTCCAGTTCGCCGAAAACCTTTTTAAGGTCATAGCCCGTCATCGGCTGCCAATCTAAAAATCCCAAAATGACATCCTTGATATCCATATCAATTCCCTCCAGTCAATATGTTATGTTTATCATATGTACAATAAACAAGTCAAGCCTTCAACCACACAAATCTAACTTGTTTCAGTCTTCACATTGGCCTTATAATGGTTTTGGACATCCGATGAAACATTTTTGTCTAAACTGACGTCCAATACCCAGTCAAACACAGTCTTTTGCGCCACAATCAACTGAAGGAGGACAACACAATGAAAAAGACAATAGCCATAGCCTTGAGCATGCTGCTCCTGCTCGGCATCGCCGGCTGTTCTGCAAGTTCAGCTGTCGGGAGCCAGGGTGAATCACCACAAGCGACAACAACCTACAGCGGCGATGACGGTGACTGGGCGGACGAGGCGCCCATGGGCAGCGGCAACACGCCTGACGGGCAGGACATCCAGCGCCAGATCATCAAGAACGCCTATCTCTCGCTGGAGGCCAAAGATGTCGAAGCGGCTTACAGCGACCTGCTGGCCTATGCCGCGCAGCGCGGCGGCTATGAGGCCGAAAAAAACCAGCGTACCGTCAATGATCAAATCATGATCGACGCGGCGATCAAGATTGCCCCGAAACACCTGGACGACTTTCTGGCCTATGCCGAAGAGACCTATGATCTGATTTCCAGCCAGGTCTCAACCGAGGACATCACCTCAGCCTACTACGACATCAAGACGCGCCTGGCAACCAAGGAAAAGGCTCTCGCCACGTACTATGCGTTTTTGGACGATGCCCAGGATATCGAAGAGAGCTTGAAAGTCCAGAACGAGATCAACCAGCTGACCGAAGAAATTGAATCGCTGAAAGGCCAATTGGCGGTCTGGGACAGCCTGCTGGCTGAGTCGACCGTAACCATCATGCTGCGCCAGTTGAGCGATCCGGTAGAAAGCAAACGTGAAATCAACTGGTCGACCCTCACACTGGATGACATGTCCTATCTGATGAGAGCCGGCCTGACGGCATTCACCAATGCCATCGTTGTCTTCTTGCAATGGGCGGCCATCGTGCTGGTGGTCCTGTCCCCGCTGTGGATCATTGGTCTGATCGTGCTTTGGATCGTGTTGAGAGCCAAGCGCAAGAAACGCGCCAAACAGGCATCAGAAGAGATTCAAAGCCCGGAGAACAAAGACCCCGGCGAAAATTGAGAACGCCGAGACAATAGTGGTCAGGATGACAATCTGTCCGGCCAGCGGACCGTCGCAGTTCATGTTCTTGGCCATGATGTAGCTGGACACGGCGGTCGGCGCTGAAAACAGGACAAAGATCGCCAAGAGCTCGGAGCCGCGGAATCCCAGGAGGACCGCGGCTCCGACCACGATCACGGGAATCAGCAGCATTCTGGCTGTAACTGACGCGATCAACAGCCTAAGGTTAGCCGCTGTGTTTTGCCAGCTGAACTGCCCGCCTAAAAGGATCAGGGCCATCGGATTGGCGATCTGGCCGATGCCGGTGCCGGCCGTGTTCAGGAAGGTTGGCAGTTCAATCGGCAGCAATGAGACAATTGCGCCAAGCAGGGCGCCGATAATCAGTGGATTTCGGATAATGCCGCCAAAGATCTTCGCGGCATTGAAACGGCCGGCGCCGCGGCCATAGTATTCGAGGACAAAGACAGCAATCAGGTTATACAGGGCGATGACCAGCGGCAGCAGCATGGCCGTCGGGCCGATACCGCTTTGACCAAAAAGATTTTCAGCCAGCGGGTAGCCGATAAATAGAAAATTGCCGCGGTAGATGCCCTGGATCACCGAACCGCGCTGGCCGTTGTCATGGACCAGTCGAGGGACGATCAGAAACAGCAGGCCCAGCGTCAGCAAGACCGCCGCGATGACAAAACCATACAAGGCTGGATTGAAATCGGCCAGCAGATCAATTTGGGTGATGGCGAAAAACAGCTTGATCGGGAAGATGATGTTGAACAGCAGCTTGTTCATTTTTGAGATCAAGGTGTCGTCAACCAGCCGGATCCGGGCCAGGTAGTAACCCAGGGCGACCATCAGAACCAGCGGCGCCACGCCATTGAAGGCGAACAGCAGAATATCCATATCAGGCGCCCTGGTCGCGGTCAAGACGAAGCGTCATGCGGGCCTGCATGGGTTTTTCTTTGCGATGCCGGATACGGCATTTGCCGCGAATCCGGCCATGCTCCGGGCAAGCAAACAGTGCCTGAGCCTGCCGGCTGCCCTTTGTCTTCCATGGTTCAACGGTTTTGGCCGGCCGCTCGCAGGCCGGGCAGATGATGTTCTGGGCCATAACTTCTGTCATCACATCGTCCAGGGTTTCGGGGCCTGTGATGTCAATCTGGTAGGAGCTTGCGATATTGGGATCAAAGGCATACCGCCCGGCCCAGTCTTCCCCGGGTGTCTCTTCATGGATGATCTCCACGGTCTTTTTGAAAATCTGGCCGGTGTACCAGGCATCGTTGACGGCTTGGTGAAATGGGTATTTCTTGTCCAGCTGGAGAAAATCGACCGCATACTCGATGCTGCGCTGCATGCCGGCGCGTTCGACCCGGGCATCAAACAGGTACTGGGCGTCGACGCAGGCTGTCAGGGCATGGTTGATCTCATAATAATCCATGTTCATCTTCAAGGTCGACGTATCGCTTTCCGTCCAGGTGCAGAACAGATAGTCCTCACCGCACCAGTCCAGAAACTCGTGGGCGGCGTCATCGAATCGCTGGCCGTATTTCATGCTCTGCTGCAACCGGTTGGTCACGGCCGCGATATGGCTCGACAAGATGGGATACAGCTTGGGCTTGATGAATGTGGAGTATCGGTCGACCGGGTCAAAGGACTCGTCGAGCCGGACCGCTCCGATTTCAATGATCTCATGCGGCATTTTCGCCTGGTCATCGGGATGAACCCTGTTCTTGTAGCCGGCGATATTCCACTCCAGATCAAACACAACGTAATGCATGGGCTATTCGTTCTCGCTCTCTTCCGAATCGGTTGATTTCTGATTATCTATGATATCACAATCATGGTCATCCGTCCGCTTGTTCTGCACGCAAGGCTGTCAAGCCAGGCGCAAAACAGCCGCGCACCAGTCCCGGCGCTCACGCCGCTCGACAAGTTCAAAACCATTCTTTTGAGCGGATTCAAGGACAAGGTCAAACTTATCCTCGATGATGCCGGAGACCAGCCACAAGCCATTCGGCGCCAGCTGCTTCGGGACATCCGGCGCCAGAGCTGCGATGACATCCGCAATGATGTTGGCAATGATCAAGTCGTAGGGAGCGCTTCGGGCGTCCCTAAGTTCGCCTTGATGGCAGTTGACCTCGACCGCGTTGATCCGGCAATTCTCCACCGCGACATCCACAGCCATCTGGTCGATGTCAATGGCTTCAACCCGGCCTGCGCCAAGCTTGCTCGCGGCAATCGCGAGAATGCCGCTGCCGCTGCCCAGGTCCAACACGCTGGCGCCGCTTGCCAGATAGTCGTCCAGCAACTGGGCGCACATCGCGGTCGTTTCGTGGGTGCCGGTGCCGAACGCACTGCCGGGGTCGAGGCTGATGACGATCTCGCCCGGCTTTGGATCATACTCGATCCAGCTGGGATTGATGACCAGTCGCTCGCTCAGATGCAGGGTCTGGTAGTATTGCTTCCAGTTTTGAGCCCAATCCTCCTCATCCACCTGTTCACAGCCGACGTAGCCCCTGCCGACGTCCAGGTACTGGGAAAAGCCGGCCAGACGGTCTGCGATCAGGGATTCAAGGTCCGAGACCTGTACCAGGACCTTCTCGGCGTCGTCGTAGAGGTCTTCAGCCGACAGGCTGATATCCCGATTTCGCCGGACATTGCCGTCAAACTCGGCGAAATAGGCCCGGATCCGCACGGCTTCGTCCAAGGTCGAAAGATAGCCCTCGTCGGCATAGGCCAGGGAGTCCGGGCGGTTCAGCAACTCTCTGATTTCCTCGGCGTCTTCGACCTGGACGCCGTCAGCGCCCAGACCGGACAGAAAATCAGTGATCAGCTCCGCAGCTTCGTGGGTTGTTTCAATATTGACTGCCAGCCATTTCATGCCATGTCTCTCCTATGTTTTCATTTTGTCGATCGGCAGCCGCCGCGAATGCTTGAAGAGCAGCCGGACGCCTTTCGCTCCGGTCGTCAGGACATCCAAGATGAAGCCGATAATCAAGATGATCACAATCCAATGGCTGACCTGCCCTTTAACCAGTAACAAGTCGAAGGCCTGGTTGAAGGTGTCGCTGATCCACTCGAAAAAGCTGTCCGTAAAAATACGGGGATCCGAGAACACCATCAGGCTGATGATGAAGCTGAATGTTTTCTGCGCAAGGCTCATGATGACAATCGGGATGTTCCAGCGGCCGGCGATCAGCTTAACGGCTTCAACCAGCATGGCAACAGCCAGCGACACGTTGATCCAGGGCATATAGGCCAGGAAATTTTGTGAAAACAGCGGAATGAACTGATAGACGCCGTCTGTTTTGAAATGGACGCCGATCAGGCTTTGGCTGAAATTGATCAGGATCAGAAACAGCACCGTGAAAACGATCGCGGCAATCGGATCGCTGCGCGGAATCAGCAGCGACTTGACCGTTTTGGGCGGCAGCTGGCTGGGATGCCAGGGCATCGGGTCGTCCGCCAAGGCCTGGCGGCCCTTATCGTTATAGCGGTCATTGATCGCGAACACCAACGTGATGAAGCCGAAAGCGGAAATCAATACCGTATAGAGACGTCCAAAAACCATGACCAGGGCAGTCCAGGCATTGTCAGGCGGGCTGGTCGCCAGTTCGATCGCTGTCGCGATCAGGATGCCGCCGCCGGCCGCGATCAGCACGATGCGCAGCACCAGGGTATAGATGTCATAGAACGGCGAGCTGATCAGGCTGCGGCCTGTCCCCCGGTAGTTGTCTGCCAGGATCCTCGGGTTGCCCAGTTCCAGCAGAACCGCTTCAACATCATCGTTTGTAGGTTCACGCTCGCCGCAGCGTTTCTGAAGCATATCCTGAATCAAGCCTTCCAGCTCTCGGGTTATGTCCTCTCGCTGGTTGGGCGGCAGATGACGGACAACCTGTTCAATGTAACGAATGATCAAATCCATGATTCTCACGCTCCTTATCGATTGGGCAGCAGATTCTGCATCAATTGGTTCAGGGAATTCCACTCCTCGCCCATGGCCAGAAGGACTTCCCTGCCCTTGTCGTTCAAGCTGTAGTAACGGCGCGGACGACTGGCTTTGACATCCCACTGGCTTTCAAGAAGCCCCTGCTTCTCCAGGCGCCTGAGCAGTGGATACAAAGTACCGGGATCCATCGCCAGTCCCTTCTCCTCCAGCGCCTGAACCAGTGAATAACCATACTGTTGTTCGGTGAGCTGGCTGAGGACGATCAGGACCAGGCTGCCCCGACGAAGCTCCTGAACCAGGCTATCGACAATTTGCTTTTCTTCAGGCATGTACGATCACCTCGTTTCTGATTTCATTATAGTGTGTGTTGCACACTATTGTCAATATCTTTATAATAAATCATCAATTTTATTTTGCATACGAAAAACCGGCTGTGCAGCCGGTTAAGAAGCAGGATGGATGGCAGAGCCGATTCGTCGTATCAATCCATTAATTCACGTAAGGCGGATAGATGCCTATCCTCGAGATAGCGCACCCGGACCACCGATCGCAGCGCCGGCGCATGGTAGTCGATTCGGATGTGCTGGAGAGCGGATCGTTCCATCAGGGGATGGCTGGCTGATGAAACGGACTGGACAGCCTCCAGCCGGATCCGGAAACGCCGTTTGACCCAGCCGCCGTTCTGCGCTTCCACTTGACGGTCAGAATAGGCCAGACCGGCATGCCGGTAGGACAGCCAGCCGGTGCCCGCAAGCCAGGGCGCCAAAACCAATAGGGCCAGCAGCGCCGGCGGCCAGAAGATCAGGCATATGCCGATGTAGGCGATCAGGATCAGGGCCGGCCAGATGAAAAAGCGGAAAGCAGCGCGACTGGGGGCCAAAGACAAATCCAGCTTCTGTTGGTATTCCGGTAAAATCCTCGCCAGCTGAAGATCAAGCTCCCGAAGCCTCAGCAATGGAAACAGCAGTGCGATCTCATTTTTCTCGTCGCCATAGCCGATGGACACCACTTCACAGCTGGCCTGGCCCAGTAGCTGACGGAACAGGTTCTGGCTGATCACCACGGCATGGATGTTATGGATCGGCAGCGTATAGCTCTTGGCCGTGATGAGACCGTACTCGATATGAATATTAGCGCCTTCCCGACTGGCTGAAAAACCATAATAGCGAACGACCGAATAGAGAATGGTGACCAGATTGGCTGCGAGATAAATCGCAAAAAACAAGGCGCCAGCCAAGAAAATCGTCAGCAGGATATTCCAGCGCGAGATGTTCTCCCAGGCAGAAATAGCCGATCGGCCGATCATTTCAATGGTCTGGTCATCCAGCCATTCGCCGGCCAGCGCCAGCAGGCCGAAACCTGCGCCAAAAACAGCCAGCGCCTTGCTTTGGGTCAGACCATAGAGGAAGAAGTCCGCGCCTGAAGCCTTGTAAGTCTCTCGGGGCAAGGGTTGGACGGCGTCTTGACCCTCGGCGGATCGCCGCGCATACACCTTACCGTCCGAAGTCTGGACGGTGGCGCGGCCCTGCTCGCCAGACACATCGCT
This sequence comes from uncultured Saccharofermentans sp., assembly GCA_963675845.1. Lineage (GTDB taxonomy): Bacteria > Bacillota > Clostridia > Saccharofermentanales > UBA5734 > UBA8949. The sequence continues at coordinate 3,033,889 of OY776634.1, forward strand.
GTCATTGAAGGATGGGATCTGGGTCTGTCCGGCCAGATGGAGCAGATGGCCGCGGACGGATTGGGCCGTCTCCATCTTGAAAACCAGGTTGACCTCTGCTTCCTTTTTGTTGCCGCCGGTGACGGCGCCGGTGTCCACCTTGATCCGGCAGGTTCCGAAAACGCGCTGGAAGATATTGCGTTCCAAATCGATCGTGTTGATCTTGTCATACGGTATGGTCTTCTTCTTTTTCCAGATCAGCCCGCTGGAGATGACCAGTTGCTCATCCTCGACCTTGAGCCAGGTAACCCGCCAGGCCAGGGCCTGGTAGATCACGGCCAGCACGAAAGCTGCCGCAACCAGCCCGGCGATGATCAGGATTCGCCCATCCAACTGAGTGGCAGCGATGATCGGAATGATCAGGCTAGGCAGCATCTGGCGGAAGAACCGGAAGATGTTCTCAATAATCACCGTCGGATGGCATCGGACCGGCTGCATCATCTGGCCTCGTCCCCTTCCGCTTGAACCTGAGCCTTGCGGTTAACGGACGACTTGAGGTTTTCGCTGATCTCCAGCGCGACAGACTTGGCCAGGCCGTCAATCTTCATTTGCCCGCCAGCCGTGTGAATGGTCACGCTGGCCAGGTTGTAGAAACGGTCCAGCGGCCCTTCCGAAACCGTGACATGCTGGATCCTCGAAGTCGGGATGATCCGTGTCTGGTGAAAAAAGATGCCCTTCTGGATCTCGATCCGGTCAGGTGTGACCTGATACGACCATTGCCGGTATTCGATCGGCGGATAAACCAGCAGGTTGATCAGTTGGATGAGTACGATCAAGCCGGTCAGCCAGACCAGAAGCATCGGCGCGCCGGCTCGGATCAGCCAGATAGCGGCCAGTGTGCCGAGGATTAACAGAACGGCCAGTCCGATCAACCGGGAGACCTGCCACATCCGGATCGCCTTGGGGTCGAGCTTCTGATTCATCGAATACCACCTTCCAGTCAGGCTTTATTTGAACAAGTCGCGAATCTTCGAGAAAAACGTGCCTCTCTTCTTGTAGTTCTTGTCTGTGCAGGACTCATCGAACGCCCGAAGCAGATCCTTCTGGCTATCATCCAGATGGTGCGGCACTTCCAGGATCACCTGGAAAATATGGTCGCCGCGCACGCCCTGGCGGTTAACATGGGGGATCCCCTTGCCGCGGATGGTATACCGATCGCCGGGCTGCGTACCTTCCTTCAGATTGAATGTCTGAGGGCCGTCAATCGTCGGCACTTCGATTTCGGAACCGAGCGCCGCCTGGGCAAAGGTGATCGGTACTTCGCAGAACGTGTTATAGCCGTCGCGCCGGAAAACCGGGTGCGGTCGGATATGGACTTCAATGTAGAGGTCGCCGTATGGTCCGCCGCGTGTACCGGGCTCGCCTTCCCCCCGCATGGTGAGCATTTCGCCGTCATTGACGCCGGCAGGAATGCCGACATGAAGCGTTTTCTGCTTCTGGCGACGCCCGCGGCCGTTGCAGTCCGAACAAGGATCCTTGACGATTTTGCCTTCGCCGTTGCAGTTGGGGCAGGGACGCTGGGTCATGACCGTACCGAACATGGTCTGCTGCCGCTGGCTGACCTGGCCTGAGCCGTGACAGTTGGGGCATTGCTCGGGTTCAGAGCCATCCCGGCTGCCGGTACCCTGGCAGGTGTCACACAAGTCTTCTTTGTTGATCTTGATGTCGCGGTCGACGCCAAATGCGGCTTCCATGAAATCCAGATTCATGCGGTACTTCAGGTTGGCGCCGCGCTTGGGTCCGGTCTGGCGCCGGCCTGAGCCGCCGAATCCGCCGAATCCGCCACCAAAAAATGATCCGAAAAGATCTTCCAGGTCAATATTGAAACCGGCTCCGCCTGCGCCGCCAAAGCCCTGTCCATCGACGCCGGCATGACCGAACTGGTCGTAGTTGCGGCGTTTTTCAGCATCGCTGAGCACGGCATAGGCCTCATTGGCCTCCTTGAACTTGTGCTCGGCTTCCTTGTTGTCCGGGTTCAAGTCCGGGTGGTATTGCTTGGCCATCTTGCGGTAGGCTTTTTTCAATTCGTCATCGGTCGCATTTCTGGATACGCCAAGGACATCATAATAGTCTCTCTTATCAGGCACGGCTTCTGAGTCCTCCTCCTATGAACAGGATAATCCGCCCGGCTGGAAGCCGGACGGAATATCCGTTGACAAATCAGTTCAAATCGGCTTAGTTATCGTCGCTGCCGGCGTCCTTGAAGTCACTGTCGGTCGGTGCATCAGTGGGTTCGGCAGCCGGTTCGCCTTCCTGCTGGTACAGCTTTTCGCTGACTTTGTAGAAAGCCTGCTGCAAGGCTTCGGTGTCTGCCTTCATCGCTTCGATATTATTCTGGGCCATGCTGTCCTTCAGCTTTTGGACGGCGCTCTCGATTTCATTCTTCTCAGCGTCTTCGATCTTGCCTTCAAGGTCCTTGAGCGTTTTTTCAGCTTGGTAGACTGCGGAATCGGCCGAGTTTCGGACATCCACTTCCTCTTTCTTGGCTTTGTCTTCAGACGCGAACTGCTCGGCTTCCTTGACCGCCTTATCGATTTCATCATCCGACAGGTTGGTTGAAGCCGTGATGGTAATGTGCTGTTCACGGTTGGTGCCCTTGTCCTTGGCGGTTACATGAACAATGCCGTTAGCGTCGATGTCGAAGATGACTTCAATCTGCGGAACACCGCGCGGCGCGGGAGCGATGCCGTCCAGGCTGAACTTGCCCAGGGTCTTGTTGTATTGGGCCATTTCCCGCTCGCCCTGCAGGACGTGCACTTCAACCTGTGTCTGGCCATCCGCCGCAGTTGAGAAGGTCTGGCTCTTTTTGGTCGGGATCGTGGTATTGCGTTCGATGATCTTGGTGAAGACACCGCCCATGGTCTCAATACCAAGCGACAGCGGGGTGACGTCCAGCAGCAGCAGGCCGTCGACATCACCAGACAGGACTGCTGCCTGGATCGCTGCACCGATCGCAACGCACTCGTCCGGGTTGATGCCCTTGAAGGGATCCTTGTCGAACAGCTTCCTGACCATGTTATACACTGCCGGGATGCGGGTGGAACCGCCGACCAGCAGAATTTTGTCAATGTCCTGGGGCTTGAGCTCGGCATCCGCCAGCGCTTTGCGGGTCGGTTCGCTGGTTTTATCAACCAGGTCGTGGGTCAGTTCATCGAACTTGGCACGGGTCAGGGTCATGTCCAGATGCTTGGGGCCTGTGGCATCGGCTGTGATATACGGTAGGTTGATGTTGGTCGAGGTAACGCCGGACAGCTCAATCTTGGCTTTCTCGGCCGCCTCACGCAGACGCTGCAAGGCCATCTTGTCGGTTTTCAGGTCAATGCCCTGATCCTTCTTGAAGGCTTCAACCATCCAGTCAACGACCTTCATGTCGAAATCGTCGCCGCCAAGACGGTTGTTGCCGCTGGTCGCCAGAACTTCGAAGACGCCGTCGCCGATCTCCAGAATCGAGACGTCGAACGTGCCGCCGCCAAGGTCGAAAACCATGATTTTCTGATCATGCTCCTTGTCCAGGCCATAGGCCAGAGACGCTGCCGTCGGCTCGTTGATGATGCGCAGGACATCCAGGCCGGCGATCTTGCCAGCATCCTTGGTGGCCTGGCGCTGCGAGTCGCTGAAATATGCCGGGACCGTAATGACAGCTTGCTTGACGGTCTCGCCGAGATAGGCTTCGGCATCGGACTTCAATTTCTGCAGAACCATTGCCGATATTTCCTGCGGCGAATACGTTTTATCGTCGACGTTGACCTTGTGTCCGGTACCCATTTCACGCTTGATCGAAATGATCGTACGGTCTGGGTTCGTGACAGCCTGGCGTTTCGCGACCTGGCCGACCAGACGCTCGCCGGATTTGGAAAACGCCACAATCGACGGTGTCGTGCGGTTGCCTTCCGCGTTGGGGATGACAACGGGTTCGCCGCCTTCCATAACCGCGACGCATGAGTTTGTTGTACCTAGGTCAATTCCAATGATTTTAGCCATTTATAATTTCCTCCTGAATGATATGGTTCAAATTGATTTAGTTGATCGTTCCTGATATTGCTTTTATTCCTAATTGGCAACCTTGACGATGCTGTGCCGGATTACCCGGTTATCCCGGCGATAGCCGACCTGCAGTTCCTCGACCACAGTCGATGGACCGACAGAGTCATCTTCGACATGCATAACAGCTTCGTGCAACTCCGGGTCAAACGGTTGGCCGACGCAGTCAATCCGGCTGACACCCAACCGCTGCAGAGCTTCATCCGCCTGTTTCTGGATCATGTCGATGCCTTCGACTATTTTGTCAACGCCTTTGTTCTCAACCGCTTCTGCAGCTAAGCGAGCACGTTCCAGATTATCAAAGACAGGCAGCATTTCACGAACGACACTGGCGATCGATTCAACGTATAAGCCTTCTTTCTCTTTCTGGCTGCGGCGTCGGAAGTTATCATATTCAGCTGCTAGCCTCAAGTGCTTTTCGGAAAGCTGGTCAAAATCCTTTTCTCGCTCAGCCAGCTCTTCTTTCAGAATCTCCAGCTGGTCCGATTCGATAACCATTTCACCGTCTGTATGCTGGGATTGACCCGCCGCATTGGACGCTTTTTCTGCGGTGTCCGAATGGTTTTCCTTCGGATCCTGATCCTTGTTCTTCTTCATTGACGTGTAGCCTCCATTCTGTCCTCGCTGCTGGCAAGGCGCCTGATCTGTTCATTAAGTGTCTGTTTGACAAAACTGATATTGGAAATGACCTTGCCGTAGGCCATCCGTCTCGGGCCGATAACCCCGATCCGGCCGGCGACAATGTCACCCATTTTATAAGTTGTGGTGATAAAGCTGCAGTCCTTGAGTTCTTCCATCATGATCTCCTGGCCGATACGCACGACATAGGATAATGGTTTTCGCTCCTGTGCTTCACGGATAACCTGTTCGTCTAGCTCAGGCATATCCTGACCGGCTTCTGATTCATCCTTCATCTCACTGAGATAACCGGCGATCAGACCGTCTCGAGCCAGAATATCCAGGTAGTCCTTGGCCTTGTGCACATCCTGGAACTCCGGGTAAGACAGCAGGTTCTGCGCGCCGTCGGCATAAAGCTCCAGATTGTCCGCCTGTTTAATCGAAACATATGCTTCATACATCACTTGGTTAAGCAGGTTGTCTGGCAGCTGAGCATGCCGGGCTGCGGTGGCGACTGTCACCAGGGTGATATCGTCCAGCGTCATGCCGGACAGGCCTTCTTCAAGCGCGGAGGCAATCTGAACCAGTTGGGATGCGTCCAGGATGTTGGGCACTCGAACCAGGCGGTCCTTGACCACACCGGCTGACAAGACGACGACGACCAAAGCTCTGCCGGGTTCAATCATCAGGATCTTGATCTGCTTGAGATGGCTTTGACTCAGCTTGGGTGACAGGGCTAGCGAAGCGTAACCGGTTTTATCGGACAGGGCGATGGACGCCTGGCGAATCAGACCGGACAGCTCATCAATGCTGCCTTTCATGATCTTGCGGATGTTGTCGCATTCCGCCTGGGTCAGATCGTCCACTTTGAGCAGGCTGTCGACGTAGGCCCGATAGCCCTTGTCGGACGGCACCCGGCCAGACGATGTATGTGGCTGTTCAAGATATCCCTGCTCTTCCAGGGCAGCCATCTCATTGCGCACCGTAGCCGGGCTGACATTGAAATGGTATTTGCTGACCAGAGACTTGGATCCAACCGGCTCAGCTGTCGAAATATAATCGTCGACAACGGCCTTGAGAATATTCTTTTTTCGCTCATCCAATGACACGCCGGCTGTCTCCTTCACAAAAGATTAGCACTCTTGGGTTTAGAGTGCTAAAGATAATTTACCACCTGAATGCGGCCCTGTCAATCCGAAGACATTATTAAAAAAAGGCAGGGCTGTTAATGTTTCGTGAACGAATGGGATGCCTAGGTAAAAGCCATGAAGGCAAGATTGGCCAGGTCAAGCCCGCGAAGGGTCAAATAAACCCTTGACGCATCTTCCGCCAGAAGCCCTTGGGACAATAGTTCCTGGATTTCAAGTTCGAAGACTGATGCCAGTTCTTGGCCGAAATGCTGATAGAATTCGGCTTTGGACACACCTCGGGTCAGGCGCAACCCCAGCATCATCATTTCTTTCATCGCCGTTTCGCGTCCGATTTCCTCCTGGACGACTGATGCCTGAAAAGGGTCGGCCTTGGTGCCCGCTGCCCATACATCCAGATATTGGTCGAGATCCGTCATTGTGCCGCGCCGTCTGCCGTTCAGATAACTGTGCGCCCCTGCGCCAAAACCATAATAGGGTTTCGCCTGCCAGTAGACCAGATTATGCCGGCACTGCTGGCCGGGCCGGGCGGCATTGCTGATCTCGTAATGATCAAACCCCTGTTCAATCAGCCGGCTTCGGATCATGTGGTACTGCCGGCGCTCAATTTCATCGTCCGGCATCAGCTCCGGAGACTGTTCGCAGAGTGCCTTGAGCGGTGTCAGATCCTCAAGGTGCAGGGTGTAAAATGATACATGGCCGATTGGCAGGGACAGGATCAGATCCAGCGTCTTTGACACATCATCCAGGGTCTGTCCCGGCAGCCCGACCATCACATCGGCGCTGATGCGCTCAAAGCCGGCCTTGGCGGCAGCCTCAACCGAGAACGTGAAGTCGTCGGCGGTATGGATTCTGCCCAATGTTTCCAGCAACCCGGGCTGAGCAGCCTGCAAGCCGAACGAAACGCGGTTGAATCCGGCAGCTCTCAGCCCATCAAGGTCTTCCGGGGTCACGGTGCCGGGGTTGGCTTCAAGCGTGATCTCGGCCTGTTCGTCCAGCCCGAAGCTATCTTTCACTTCATGCAGGACAGCGGTCAGGTCGGCAGTCGGCAGTACACTGGGCGTGCCGCCACCGAAAAAGACGCTGGACAGCCCGCCGGGGCGAATGCGCCCCGGCCCGAGATGCCAGGCGTATGATGAGCGGATTTCATTTTTGAGCGCAGTACAGTAACGCCGCATGACAGCGGGCGTCTGCCCGGCCAGCGAGTAGAAGTCACAGTACGTGCATTTTCGGACACAAAACGGAATATGAATATAGGCGGCACAAGCCGTCTCAAGGTAGAATTCGCTGGTGGGTGAAGTCATTTGGCCGTAGCGTCATGCACACCTTTCCGGATGGCTTCCAGAATCAGAAAGGCGGTATTGTTGATCCGTTTTGTCAGCAGATCCTCGGCTGGCTTGTCATCGTCACTGTCGGATCCGGTACCGGCAGTCGATGTCTTGAAAATCTCAGCCAGATAGTCAGACGAGTCGAAAAGCGTACCGCTGATCTGGCCGTTGGTTGATCCGAATGCCGGATTCTCGCTTTCAGACATGCTGTCAACCGATTTCTCGTCGTAATTATAGGTTTCAAAGTACACGATCGGAATACCTAGGTTATCGAATGGCGTATAGTCCGATTCGTTAAGCGTCCATTCACGGTATAGGACCCGATTGGTCTCTTCACCCTCTCCGAACTCGATGAAGATGCCCGACTGGTTGGTGTACAGCATATAACGGTTGTTGGTATACAGCCGATGCTCGTAGAAGACATCAGTCGTTTCATACAGTTTACGGCGCATCTCATAGTCTTTCTGATCTTCACCGACTATCGAGTTGCGGCCGGCATGGGCATAGACCTTGTCGCCGGCGTATATGCCGGTCATACAGTACATGGCGTCAGTCGCCAGGATATCATCGGTGTCCATTGATTCGGCATAGGCGCGCGCACCGGCATAATCAGCCGAACCTGCGCCAAACAGAACCAGGATGACATCATAGCCAAAGGCGTAGCTTTTGGCCTGCCGAGCGATCGTTAACAACGCGGCTACCGCGGCGGCATTGTCCTGGATCCCGTCAAAATCGGCCAGTGACTGGTTCTTTTCAACCGTCTCCCCACCCTCGCCGGTTTCCTGCGCCGCCGCAGCGGCTTCAGACGCCTCGGCGGTGACCGGCGCGTCGTAATGCGCGCCGACAATGACTTGACGCTCAAACGAGGTTGTCTGGCCGTCTTCGTCTGGCCGCTCAAAGCCGGAGCCGGCAATGGTGACAATAATATTCTGCGATTCATGCAGCGCCCCGTCGGAATCCGTGAACTCAAAAGGGATGACTTGCGGATCATAACCCAGCGCCTCAAGCGAGCTGGTCAAAAAATCAGCCGCGGCTTTCTCCTGGTCTGATCCCGGGCTGCGGTTCGGATAATCTTTTGCATAATCAGTCGCGAAATCTGAGCCGGTCGTTCCAAAGTCCGCGTATATGATTTCTTCTGTTTCTTCCGTGCTGCAAGCAGACAGCATGACAGCTGCCAGGGCTAAAATCAGCAAGGCAGCTGTCAATTGGTTAAACAATCGTGTCTGGCGATGTTGATGTTTCATGTTAACGCCTCCGTAAAACAATACCATTTTACTTGTTGTTTCCAAGAAGCGCAATCCTTGGCGCATCAGACCGCGGCTAAAGCCTGCTCGAGATCGGCAATGAGATCCTCGACATCTTCGATTCCGACAGACAGGCGAATCAATTCGGGAGAGATCCCGCTGTCCTTCATCTCCTGGTCCGACATCTGGGCATGCGTGGTACTGGCCGGATGGATGACCAGCGACTTGGCATCCGCGACATTAGCCAGCAATGAGAACAATTCAAGCCGGTCAATGATCCTGGCGGCATCGTCACGGCTGCCTTTGACGCCGAAGGCAAAAATCGAACCGGCGCCCCGGGGCAGGATCTTCTTGGCCAGCTCATGCGATGGATCATCTTTGAGGCTGGGATGGCGCACCCAGGCGACCTTCGGATGGCGGGCCAGCCATGCGGCGATTTTCTCAGCGTTTTCTACATGGCGCTGGACTCTGAGCGGGAGGGTTTCAAGCCCCTGGAGAAACATCCAGGCATTGAACGGGCTCATCGCGGCGCCGGTGTCGCGCAGCAGCGATACCCGGACGCGGGTAATAAAGGCCGCAGCACCGACATCCTGGGTATAGCTCAGGCCATGGTAGCTCGGATCCGGTTCAGACAGCATCGGGAAACGGTTGTCCCTGGCATAGTCGAACTTGCCGGCATCGATAATGACGCCGCCGATCGAGGTGCCGTGGCCCCCGATGAACTTGGTGGCCGAATGGACAACAACATCCGCGCCATGCTCGATCGGGCGGATCAGGTAGGGTGTGCCGAATGTGTTGTCAACGATCAGGGGCACGCCAAAATCATGGGCGGCCTTGGCGATCGCGCCAATGTCCGCGACATTGCTCAACGGATTGCCAATCGTCTCAACATAGAATGCCTTGGTTTCAGTTTTGGCTGCCTTGACGAAATGATCTGGATCATCCGGACTGACAAAGGTTGTCGTAATGCCGTAATTGGGCAAGGTATTGGCAAACAGATTATAGGTACCGCCATATAGGGTGCCGGCAGCGACAATATGGTCGCCCGTACGAGCCAGGTTGAGAATCGCGTAGGTGATGGCCGCGGATCCGGAAGCGGTCGCCAGGGCCCCGATCCCCCCTTCGAGATCAGCCATGCGCTCTTCAAAGACCGCCGTGGTCGGATTCATGATCCGGGTGTAGATATTCCCGGGACGGGACAGATTGAATAAATCCGCGCCATGCTGCGTGTCTTCAAAGACATAGGATGTCGTCTGGTAAATCGGCACAGCCCTCGATCCAGTTGTCGGATCCGGCTGCTGGCCGGCATGGACAGCGCGCGTGTTGAATCCATATGTTTTGTTGCTCATGATTAAAGCCCCCTTATTTCATACCATTCCTATATGATTTGTTCAATCATAGCCGATCCCGTTCGGCTTGTCAACAGCCTATATTGTATTCAATTATACCAATTATATTCGTTCTGTATGCCCTTAGATAACCTGTCACTTTTCATGGGCTTCCACCATTGGCCAGCCGGCATCTTGCTGCCGACGATATTGTATGGGGGTCAAGCCGGTTTCTTTGGCAAAAAACATGGAAAAACGGCTGGCAGAGGCAAATCCGCAGGCTTTAGCGATCTGACTGGCCGTCATCTCGGTACAGGTCAGCATGATCTTGGCGTTTTCACAACGAATCATCAGGAGGTACTGATACGGGCTGTAACCCATGGCCGCTTTAAAGACACGAACGAAATAGTGGTAGTTCATATCGGCCAGCTCAGCCATGTCTTCGATGGCAATTTTCTGACCAAAATTTTCCTGCAGGTAATCAATGACATGTTGGAATCTGGCTTGCCCTTCAGTCAGACTTTTGGGGATAATACGCCGAGGTACAGGCTCCACATCATGGTAATGGCGAATCAGCAGCAGCGCGAGTTCATCCGCCAGGCAGCGGGTCAGCAGATCACTGCCGCATTCGGATTCCCGGCTCTCGGTAATCAGGCGTGACAGCAGCAGTTGAATATCCGTATGAATTGCATACGATCCAATGGGGAATCTGCAGCTGAACGTATTGGCGGTCACCTCACGAATCAGACTATCCATTTTTCGCTGGTCAATGAGAATCAGGATATAAGAAGCGGCTTTCTGGCGTTTATGGAAGCCATGCTTCATCCCCGGATTAATCGGAACAAGTTCTCGGATGTGGCAGTCAATCTGTTGACTGCCGACGAAAAAACTTGTCAGATGCGACATCGGAATCAGAAACTCAAAGAAATCGTGTTCATCCTGATGTCCCGGCTCGATTTCTACGGGCCGTGATGTCATGACAATCTGGACGGCACCGCATCGGATCTGCTTAAACGAATTGAATTGATTGCCCCGTTTGAGAATTAATAATGGAAAAGTTTTACGTTTCATGATACACCTCACTTCTGTTTAAACTGGCGGATGATTAAGAGGCAAGAAACAACAAACAGCATTATACTTCGGAATATCGCTTTATTCAACACTTTTTAATCATTTTATATTAACATTTTCAAAACACAGCAGCCAAGATCAACTTTGCGGATCATATTTTCAGATTCCTATTTTAAATAGACACATCCTAAGCCACACTGCTGATATTGAGGGGAAAGATCATATTTACTTATATAATATATTTCGCTTTATATTATTTTTCTAATCAACTCTATAAATATTTATTTTGACCTGTGATGAACGCTCAAGCCATAAACGCCTTCGTCATATTCCGCATTGTCAGCCAAATCTGTTCTATGATAATATTGAAGCATAGCCTTCAGTACACACTAAGGAGTATCGAGATGCCTCAATTCGGTATACGTTTTGGCAGGAAGCAGTGGCTGACCATGATCGTTGTCATGGTCCTTTTATCAACCCTGCCACAACCAACCGTCTGGGCAGAGTCGACGGTCACAACAACATCCGAGCAGGATCCTTCGACAGCAGCCATGCCGGCCGTCTCGATTTCCGCACCATCTTCAATCGTTGTCGAAACCGGCAGATTCCGGCAATTGTACGGGCAGGGCGAAACAGAAATCATCAGCATCCCGACAGCATCCAAGGTCATGACGGCGCTCATCGCCTGCGAACGGCTGTCGCTGGATATTCAGGTTACCATCAGCTCAGTCGCCGCAGCCGCGGATGAAGGGTTTGAATCACCGGACGATATCACGCTGGCGTCCGGCGACAAGTATCCGCTCAAATACTTGCTCTACCGCCTGATGTTCTACAATTCTGACGCGGCGGCCCTGGCCATAGCCGAACAAGTCGCCAGTGTCGAGGAATCTTTCGTCGAACTGATGAATGCACGGGCCGAATCCTATGACATGTCGGACACCATCTTTTACAACAGCACCGGCCGGCAGGTGGAAATCGACATCACGGACAGCAGCACGCTGACATCTTCACTGGATCTTCAGCACACAACGCTGCTCGATTTTGCCAAGCTGGTTTACCAGGCCGTCGCCAATGACACATTCAACAGCATCCTCAGAAGCAGCGCGCAATATATTATTCTCAACGGATCAACCTTCGTCACCATGCGCAACGCAATCGATGACATCTGGATCAGGTCCGAGGGACTGGTGACAGGGGCCATGACCGGATCGCAGAACGGCCTGGCCTATTCCCTGGCAGTCGGTTCAGCCAATGGCGTCAGCCTCATTGCCATCACAGCCGGCGGCAGCCCTTCCGAGACGACCAATGACCTAATCCGGCTGTTCCGGGGCTGTGAGAATTTCTACACATCATCAGCGCTGGTCTATGCCGGCCAGGCATTCGATGGCCCGCCCGAACAGACCGTTGACGGTGAGACCTTCGGATTGGTTTACAAGCAAACCGTCTTTTACGTACACCCGATCGATGACAGCCAAGGCTATGTAAAGGATACCCTCCGCTACAATTCCCTCGGACCCTTCTCTCGCCCGATCCAATTGGGCATGACGGTCGGCCAGGTCATTTTCGAGTTGGCCGACGGGACCACGATTTCAGTGGATGTTTCACCGGACCGCCAAATCCTGTCCAGCATATCCATCCTGGACAAGGCGCTCAGCGAACTGCAGGGCAACGCCAACCTGGCGCTGGTCCTGATCATCTGCGGCTTTGTCCTGATCCTGGTCATGCTGACCCAGACCATCCGACGGCTCTACCGTGTGATCCGCCTGGCCTGGCTGGTTGTTCTTGAAAAAAGAATTCGACATTGAGATGATCTCCCGCCTGAAGATCGGGAGATTCTTGCTGTTCGTCGTTTTGATTAAGCGGATATAATAGCGAAAATACATCACGCTTCAAATCCTCAGCTGCGACAGTTGCGTGTTGTGTTGGCAGAAAGCCGTGCTGCATCAAGAATATCGATAATAGGACTCGGGCTAGCGCTAAGGCTTGTTAGCGCTTGATTCGAGTCATATAGAATCGGATCAGGACGCCCAACGCGTAATCGTAAACCAGAATGACAGCCTGGAGCACCACCGGCATAACCAGCCAGAAGAGTGAGTAGCGCTGGGTCAGAGCCTGCAGGTCCTGCCAGGCAAATACCATGACAGCCAGTGCAACCAGACTGTTTCCCGCGAGCAGCCGTAGCAGGATGGCCGGGATTTGGCTGAAAGCCATGTCGATTCTGGATCGAATCAGGGGATACGGTCCAAAGACAATAATAAAGGGAAATGACGCCGCCAGCCCGGGCCAGGCAATACTCAGCAGCGCCGCGGCCACGAAAGTCACGACGCCGGACCAGAATCCGAGCTCAATGACCGCGATGGCAACGGCCAACGAAGTGGCCGCCAGCAAAGCCAGGTTTGCGGTTGGCAGCACGAGCTTGACCGAAAGAAAAAGCAGGATCAGGGCGACAAGCAAGCCGCCAAGGCTGATCCTGCGTGTTGTTTTACGGATATCGGACGGGTCAGCAGCAGCCACAGAGATCACCGCCCATGCACTCACAGCATGAATCGGCACAGCACAGGCAACCCAGGGTATTGCAGACGTCATTCGATGTCGATCCGCCCTGACGGTAATATGGTCCGTAGCGCTGGTTCTGGTTCTGCTGCTGTTGCTGCCACTGCTGTTGCTGCTGGTTCTGCCAGGACTGCTGCTGGCTCTGGCCAGTGGGGTTCTGCTTGTAGTTGCTGCTGGTCAGCTGGTCATACGCTTCGTTGATCTCCTGCATCTTTTCCTTGGCCAGCCCTTCCAGGGGATGGTCCTTATAGCTGTCAGGATGATATTTCTTGACCAAGGTCCTGTAGGCCTTCTTGATCTCGTCGTGTGTAGCGCCTGGTCTGACACCCAGCACATCATAAGGGGACTTTGCCATGTTTCATGTTCCTTTCCCGCCGGTTGGGCGAGTTATAGTCTGGCCAGCTTATCACCACGGAAAATCTGTTCACGGATGGCGGGCAGGCCCTGGGTAACAATATTGGCCAGAAGGCCGCTGTCGCGCCGGTACGGCAGCAACGCGGCCGTTCGGTCCATTGCCGCTTCCAGATCCTGAAGCTGCCGGCTTCCTGCCGCACGAGCGTCTTCGCGACTAAAAGCGCCAAAAGGATTCCACTGATTATTATCCCAGTCACGGTCGAAGTCGTCAATTGCATCCAGAATATAGATCCAAACACCCAAGTCACGGCCGAACACCGCGATTGCTTCAATAATCTCCGGTTCACCGGCAATCAGACCTGCAGCCTGTTTGAACAGCCGGTAGAGCAGATGGCCAAACACCTCGGCCGCCTTTGGGTTTGGATCTCCAGCCTCGGCCTCAGCCAGGCGCTGCAATTCTTCTAGCATGATCTGGTCGTATTCGCCGTAGCGCGTAGCCGCCCGTCTATGAGCTCTGGCGAGGAGCAGCTTGGCGGCACGGCTCTTAACTGTGTTTTCATCCTTGATGTCATCGGCGGTCTTGTGCCAGGCCAGCAGCACCGTCAGCGCGGCGCACAGCTCCAGAACCGGGCCGCCTTGGACGATCGGCTTCTTGGCGACCGGGTTGAGGATACAGCCCTCCAGACGATCTGGGGGCTGGTCGTCGGATAGCGACAGCAGCAGCACGGCCAGCAACGTCAGGTCGTAGCCCAGCGTCAGCCGCGGCAGCTGGCCGTAATCGCGGCCGATCTGCTTGCAGATGCCGCAGTAGATCGATTTATAGCGTGAAAATTCGCGAACCAGAAGCTCTGGTTTCAGCGGGCGGACATATCCGAACATTGTTCCTCCGAACGGCAAGACGACCTATAAAATACAGTTATTCTATGTTATCATATAATGCAATTATCATCTGGTGCCAATTAAGGCTAATTTGTAAATAAACAACGACCAGGCTGTCAGCCTGGCTGAAGGGGGCATCGAACCATGGAAGCCAAGCGCGTCCGTACACGCTTCGCACCCAGCCCGACCGGTTTTATGCATGTCGGGAACCTGAGAACAGCACTGTACGAGTACCTTGTCGCCAAATCTGAAGGCGGCGAATTCATTCTTCGAATCGAAGACACCGACCAGGAACGTCTGGTGGACGGCGCAGTAGACGTCATCTACAAGACGCTGTCCGAGTGCGGTCTCAAACATGACGAAGGGCCTGATATCGGTGGCGATTCCGGCCCTTATATCCAGAGCCAACGACTGGAGACCTATCGCCCCTGTGCCCAGCAGCTGGTGGACAGCGGCAAGGCCTACTACTGCTTCTGCACGCGGGAACGCCTGGACGGTCTCAAGCAGAAAGCTGAAGACGACGGCAGGATCGCTGCCGGCTATGACCGGCACTGCCGGGATCTGCCGGCAGACGAGGTTCGGCGCCGGCTGGCTGCCGGTACGCCCCATGTCATCCGCCAGAAGATGCCGCTTGTCGGTGAAACCAGTTTCACCGATGAGGTTTTTGGCAAAATCACGGTGGACAACCGTGAGCTGGAGGACCAGGTCCTCATCAAATCGGACGGTTTCCCGACCTACAACTTTGCCAACGTCATCGACGACCATGCCATGGGCATCACCCATATTGTCCGCGGCTCCGAATACTTGACATCGACACCGAAATACAATCTGCTGTACAGTGCCTTCGGCTGGGATCTGCCAACCTATGTCCACCTGCCCCTGATTATTGGCCAGGACGGCAAAAAGCTATCCAAACGCCACGGGTCGACAAGTTTCGAGGCGCTGAAGGCGGAAGGCTACCTGACCGAAGCCATTATCAACTACATCGCCCTGCTGGGCTGGTGCCCAACAGACAACCGCGAGTTGTTCAGCCTGGATGAGCTTTGTGAGGCCTTCAAGGTTTCCGGCATCAGCAAATCGCCGTCCGTCTTCGACTACGACAAGCTGACCTGGTTCAACGGCGAATATATTCGTGCGCTGGCTCCAGATGATTTTCTCAGCCTTGTCCAGCCGCAGCTGGATGAAGTCTTTGCCGGCAAGCCCCACGACAGCCGGCTGCTGGCCGAGATGCTGCAAAAGCGCGTTACCCAACTGACGCAGGTCAAGGAGATGGTGACATTTCTGGCCGAACGACTGCCGCTCGACCGGGAGATGTTCTTCAACAAGAAAAGCAAGGCGACACCTGAACAGGCCGTTACGGTTCTGCCGCTGGCCATAGCCGCGCTGGAACAGCTCAGCGACTGGACCCGCGACCAGGTGCACGATTGCCTGATTGAACTGGCCCGGCACCTGGAAGTCAAAAACGGCCAGCTGATGTGGCCGGTCAGGATCGCAGCTTCCGGTCAAACGGTCACCCCCGGCGGCGCGATTGAGATTCTGGTCATCCTCGGCCGGGACGAATCACTGGCCAGGCTGCGTGCGGGTCTTGACTACCTGACAGGGCAACCCGGGTCGGCGTGACGGTTCAAGGAGCTGTCCGCGACCAGTAGTCCCCCACTGATTTTAATCTGCGACTGCACGAAGGAGCGTTTAACATGGCGAAAGATACCCCAACACCGGCATCTAATGGCGAAACCGGCACCAAAAACTTCATTCATGACCTGATCGATACAGACATAGCCGATGGCGGCCGCTTTGCGAGCATGACCGTCCATACGCGTTTTCCGCCCGAACCCAACGGCTACCTGCACATCGGCCACGCCAAGGCAATTGTCATTGACTTCGGTACGGCTGAAAAATACAACGGCCTATGTAACCTGCGCATGGATGACACCAATCCCAGCAAGGAAGACGTCGAATATGTCGACGCCATCAAGCGTGATATCCGCTGGCTGGGATTCGACTGGGGCGACCGCTTCTTTTACGCCTCAGATTACTTTGAACAGATGTATGAATTTGCCCGCACCCTGATCCAAAAAGGGCTGGCTTTCGTCTGCGAGATGACCCCGGAGCAGATGCGCGAATCGCGGGGCACCCTGACCGAACCGGCAACGGCCAGTCCATGGCGTGACCGCCCGGTCGCCGAAAGTCTGGATCTTTTCGAGCGTATGAAAGCCGGTGAATTTGCAGACGGTGCCATGACCCTCAGGGCCAGGATCGATCTCAACTCCGGCAACTTCAACATGCGCGACCCGGTGCTTTACCGGATCAGCAGAGCCCACCACCACCGCACCGGCGACGCCTGGTGCATCTATCCAATGTATGACTTCGCCCACCCGATTGAGGACGCGATCGAGAATGTCACGCACTCGCTGTGTTCACTGGAGTTTGAGGATCACCGGCCATTGTACGACTGGGTCATCGCCAACATCGATCCCCCGTCTAAACCCCGACAGATCGAGTTCGCCAGGCTTGGCATCAACCACACGGTCATGAGCAAGCGCAAGCTGCGCCAACTGGTCGAGACCGGCCGGGTCAATGGCTGGGACGATCCGCGCATGCCGACGCTCGGCGGCCTTCGCCGCCGCGGCTATACGCCACAGTCGATTCGCAGCTTCATCGAGCGAATCGGCGTATCCAAGGTCGTCAGCACCGTTGACTACGCGTTTCTCGAGCATTGCCTGCGCGAGAACCTGAACGCCGAAGCGCAGCGGACCATGGCTGTTATTCGCCCGGTTCGACTGGTCATCGACAACTATCCGGACGATCTGTCTGAAATCTTCGAAGTCGAGAATAATCCGGAGCGCCCGGAAGATGGCACGCGCGAAGTCTCATTTTCCAAGGAACTGTGGATCGAATCAACCGATTTTGTTGAGGACCCGCCTAGGAAGTACTTCCGTCTCTTCCCCGGTAATGAAGTGCGCTTGAAATCTGCCTATGTCGTGCGTTGCACTGGGTGCGACAAGGACGACAACGGACAGGTGACGACCGTCCATGCCGAATACGATCGCGAGACCCGCGGCGGCAATACACCGGACGGCCGCCGGATCAAGGGCACCATCCACTGGGTTGACACCAGGACGGCTGCGACGGCTGAAGTCCGGTTGTATGACAACCTGTTCGACGTTGCCGATCCGGATTCAGCCGAGCACAATTTCCTGGATCACATCAACCCCGATTCACTGCAGGTCCTGACCGACTGCAAGGTGGAGGCGGCCTTGGCCCAAGCCGAGCTGCCGGCGTCCTTCCAGTTCATGCGCCTGGGCTATTTCTGCCTGGATCCGGACAGCCGGCCTGGCAAGCCGGTCTTCAATCGATCCGTTTCGCTCAAGGACAGTTACAAGCCGAAGCAGTAATGCCAGTCTTCTTAGACAAGGAGCAATAACATGTTGGATTTTGATCTGTACAGCCCGACCCGATTCATCTTTGGCGATGGCCGCGAAGCCGAAGCTGGGAAATGGATACTGGCCATCGGCGGCAAGCGCGTCCTGCTGCATTACGGCGGCCAATCCGCAATCCAAAGCGGCCTTTTAGGCCGTGTTACCCAGTCGCTGGAGCAAGCGGGTCTTGAAATTCTAAAACTCGGGGGCGTTCTGCCCAACCCCAGAGACACCCTGGTCTATGAGGGCATTGAACTCTGCAGGCAGCACAGCATCGATACCGTGCTGGCCGTCGGCGGCGGCAGCGTGCTCGATTCTGCCAAGGCGATTGCGATCGGCGCTTGCCATGACGGCGATTTCTGGGATTTCTACGGACGCGGTGCCACCCCTGGAAAGCGGCTGCTGTTGGGAACTATCGTCACATTGCCGGCGACCGGTTCCGAAGGCTCGAACAGCAGCGTCATCCGCCGTGACCGCGATCAGATGAAACGTGGACTTCGAAGCGATTTGAACCGCCCGGATTTCTCCATTGTCAACCCGACCCTTACCCTGACGCTGCCCAAATGGCAGGTCGCCTGCGGCGCCTCGGATATCCTGTCTCATATTTTCGAGCGATATTTCACCAAAACCAGAGACGTCGACCTGACTGACAGGCTTTGTGAAGCAGCCATTTCATCAGTCATTCAGACAGCTCCGACAAGCTGGGCGAATCTTGAGGACTATCCAGCCCGGGCCAACCTGATGTGGTCGTCGACCCTGGCGCACAATGGCAACCTGGGCGTCGGCCGCCAGGAAGACTGGAGTGTCCATGCCCTGGAAGCTGAAGTCGGCGGTCTGTACGACACGACGCACGGCGCGGGCCTGGCTGCCATCTACCCTGCTTGGATGACACACATGCACAAAAGGCATCCGGCAAGATCAGCCCAGCTGGCCCGTCGGGTATTCGGGGTCAGCGACGAGGTATCTGACGAGCAGGCAGGCCTGGAGGGCATCCGCCGGCTGTCAGCCTTTTACCTATCGCTGGAACTGCCGCAAAACCTCAAGTCAATGGGCGTCAAGCAAGAGGATTTGGCAACCATGGCCGCAAAGGTCAAGCGCCGTCCGGACGGCAAATGCGGATTTTACGGACCGCTTGACAACAACGACATTCTCGAGATCTATAACATGGCTTGGGATTATGAAAATTAATCTTTGAATCGATGCTTTTTGAACCCCATCGCCTCAAATAATTGCGCCTATTATAGAGTTGAAATTTGATCACTTTTATGTTTGTAACTCAACCAAACATGCCTAATTGGTTGACTAATCAGCCTATTCAGCTTCTATGACTAAAAAAGAAACCACCGGATTGTTTGTTACTTGAAGTTGAATCAATGTACATACTTCCCGGACATCTGGGAATAGACCCCTAATTTTTTATAGAAATCATTACAGAAAATACATTCTCAGACTGATGTATGGAATAATGGCCATCATATTTCTTTACGATCGTTCTTATGCTTTGAAGACCTATCCCGTGACTTATCTTGTCACTTTTTGTCGTAGCGATCTCACCGTCTTTTTCAACTACCTTTTCTTCAATCGTATTGGAAATTTGTATCGTTAAGTAATCTCTGCCCTGCGCGAGATCAAGATGGATTTTTCTTTCTTCACTTCTAATTTTCTCGCAAGCTTCAATCGAATTGTCGAGTAGGTTGCCTAATAAAATACAAAGATCAATATTATCGACGCTATTTTTTTGAATCATGAAAGATTTAAAACCGAACTGAATTTTCGAGTTGTTCATACGATGGCATTTCACCGCTAATAGCGCGTCTAGCGCACCATTAGCGGTGGAGACAAATGCATCCGGCTTGGTTACTTCTTGGCACAGAGATTCAATCAATAGCCCTGCCTCTTTCTGATCGGTTTCTAAAGCGTCAGAAATTGCGAACAGACTGTTCTTTAGATCATGGAGCGTTTGATTTGCAGTTGCCTTTGATTCTGCCAGGTCGCGAAAATACTGAGCTTGATAGTTAATCTGCTGGTTGACCATCAATAATCGTTTTTGCTTTTCATGTTGTTCTAAATAGCTTTCGAATAGATAAAACCCACCAATATTTGCTACGATCATGATAAAAATAGCAATCAAAAACAACGCTATTTTATCATTGGCTATATACAGAGGATCTGAGATTGACAAGATGATAAGGAACGAAGCCAGCGGGAATGCCAGAAGAAAGAACACAAGCAGCTTCGGAACTTTGATCTCTGAAAAGGACACTCTCAATTCAATCGGTTTTAAGAAAATAAACAGCAGCAACTTTGACGCCAAAATACCGAGCGTGTAGTATGCTGCACTTTTTGAGTACTCAATGACGGGTTGATCAATAACCAGGGAAAACAATAGACCTACAAGAACTTCGGCTAAAATCATTTGGATAATTATGATTGAACAATAGACTAATCGCTTAAAGAAAGAAAGTTTATTGGCAAATGAAAAAGCAACAATAGAAATTGATATCAATAACATCCGAAGCAACTGACTTGCGATTAGCATCGATGTTGCTGAGACAATCAAAAAATATCCTATACATAGAACGATGCTTACTGTTTTTTTGATGTTTTTTCTCCCAGACACAGCATAAAAAAACGTAGCAAGTATTGCAATTTCCAGAATTGTGCCTATGATATCGCCCAAGTCGTGCAAAATCGTCATGTTGATGGCCCCGTATTTTGTCGGAGGAAAGCATCAAATACTTTGTTACGCATCTGTCTGCTCATGCGAACTTCGCTGCCGTCAGCTAAAACAACGAAATCTTTTTCGATTGTCTTGATGTGTAAGAGGTTAACCAAGTAGGACTGGTGGCATCGAACAAAGCCAAAGTTATACAAACGAGCTTCTTCATCGGTTATTTTACCTGTACATTCATATATTTGTGTTTTTGTATAAATAAATAGGTGCTTCCGATTGACCTCGATAAATAAAATATCTTTATGAACCAAGCAAGTTATTTTGTCTCTCCACTTAACAACGTATTTTGCATGAAGGTTGTTGTATCGCTGAATTGCTCGTTTAAAATCTTGATGGAAATCATCAGGATTTATAGGTTTTAGCAGAAATTGAAAAGCGGCCAAACGGAAGGCGTCAGAAATGTATGTTGCGTGGCTTGTAATAAAGATAATAATGCATTTTTCATTTATTTGGAGAAGTCTTTTTGCAACCTCAATGCCATTGAGTGTTGGCATTTCGATATCAAGAAAAGCAACATCGAAAACATTGTGTTCTATGCAGTAACAAAGCAAATCTTCACCATCGTAAAAAACGTTCGATGTGATGTCATATGCGGGAGTATAGGTGCTTAAGAATTTTTCTATTGTATTGCAAATATATTGCTCATCATCACAAATTGCTATTCTCATAGGTCGTCTCCGGATGCGCAGCTTGGACGTGCTAGTTAGACGAATTGAATCTGTCGTTCAGTTAACATTTAATCACAAATCATGAATTTATTATTATAATAGTATTTATCGGCATAATATGCAACAGCCCAGAATGAATGTTAAGGATACAGAAGTGATAAACAAATTAGGACGCTTCAACAACCAGATAAGCATAATCAATTGAAAGACATCCTGACAGTGTTATGATTTTCATGCAAACGAATGGTATCTTTCGCCATGTGCAAAAAAGCAAAAGGAGGAATTTGTTATGAAGAAAAAAGTTATCACCTTAATTTTGGCAGTGGTCATAGCCATCGGCTGTGCGGTTCCCGCCGCTGCAATAACTGTTTATTATAATGACACACCCGTAAGCTGGGACTATGGTCGAAGCTGGGGACTTTGGGGTTACTCAAAAGTGATGTCAAATGTCTATGAACATTCAGCAACGGTGAATACAACGTTCTCCGGCTGGCAAGATCCCGGCGAATTGGCAAGCGCAACTCAATTTGTAGGAACGGGTACGATCTATGCCTACTGGAATTGCCGTGGGTAACCATCAAACAATCTTCTGGCAGAAAGGATCGTAAGCTGGCATGAGAAAGATATCATTTATTTGCATTATTGCTGTTGTAATGCAGGGCATACTGATTGTATTATTAGCCGGGTTCCTTCTTTCCCGGCAGTATATGAGCAATTGGGCTAACTATCCTCATACAAGCCAAGCGCTTACAATATACTTGAAAGACCTTCCAGAAGATAAACAAACTGCGGTCGAACAATTTCTCCTCCAGAACGCTGTTGAGCACGACTTATATCTCGTCCGCAAAGATATATGGCTTGATGCTAGCGGCTATTTTAACGGTTATAAAATTGGTGTCTATGGGAATTCATCCTTGATTGCCGCTTCTTTGAGTTTTTTAAATGAGAGTATTTTGAATTCAGATAATCTGAGTTTGCTTCTTAATTCAGAAAATGGAAACAGCACGCTGGGGCTTGAGACGGGAAGTATTAATCGTATCGGCTCCATACCGCATTTCCATTTCGGCGGTCGAATTGTTGTCGAAAAAATGCCTCAACTTATTTATGAAAGCGAAACCATCAATGGCACATACTCGCTCTTGGGATTTGATGATGAAAATCAAGAAGAACAGTTTCTGGCAAATCTTTCACAGGTTAGCGATTTGTCAATAAATGCTCTCACCACAGAATTGAGCGGATATACTTTAAATGATACAGTTAAGCAAGATATCATAGCTGCGTTTTTAGCCGTACAGATTTTTTTAAATATGATTTTATTCCTTGTGCTTGCCGTGAGTAACCTCTCTAAATACGGCAAGCAGGTATTGCTAGGATGGTCACGGCTGTCTTTTACACTGAAAATTTTTGGTCCATTTGTAACCGCTTCAGTTATTGGAATACCGGTGTTTGTTATAGCAGGGTGGCTTATTTCCGGGTGGAATGAAGCAACCCCCATTCTATTTAGCTATTTTGCATTGGCCGCCGTCATCAATCTAGTCTTTGTCTTGATTGAACTTGCTATAGCGTCTGTTGTGATCATGCTGACAAAACCGCTGGACGCCATACGCAATCGTATACCGACCAAACGGTTATACACGCTAGGCATACTGGCGTATTTGCTTGTCAGCATAGGAATCGTTTTAGCCGGCCGCTATGTGGATGGGCCAATTCAGTATCTGTCGGATAATGCAAAGATAGCAAGCGAATGGTCCCTGGTTTCCGATTGTCAAATGTTAAGCAGTGTTTCCATCGGGCAGGACGCCATGTCTTTTAGCGGCCAGTCCAACAAATTAGATCAGGATATTTATGACTGGTATTCTTCTATCGCCGGAAACGAAGGTGTTTATTTGATTCAGACTTCTTTTTATAGCGCCGATATCATAAGCACTTGGTCAAAAAATGGTATTTACGAATCAGTCCCGCAAGAACCGTTCTGGCGCTTCACCGTATCCCCCAATTATTTATCCACCTACGACATTGAACTAAGCCAGAAGGATTTAACGGATGCAGAAAACGGAACACGACTCTATCTCTTGCCAAGCACACTCTCTGGAGAGGAGCGAAAGCGGATAATCGAATGGGTCAACGAGGCAGATTCTGACGGTGGAGAAATTCAGACGAACTTCTCGCAACAGAAGACTTTTAAATTCATAACCTATACGCCGAAAAATAGCCTATTTGCCTGGTCAACAGATTTTAGTAGCGCATCAGAAGCACCAACACCGATTATCTGTGTATGCACGCCGGAAAATATGGCCTTTAAGCAAAGCGCAAGTCTGAGGGCTACTGGCTTTAACGGATATATCAAGTTTGCAGATGCAACCACAATGGAAAAATATACGCAGCCGAAAATAGTGAGTCGTTATAACTTATCTGATAACCACCTTATCTTTTCATCAGTTGGACAGTATATTGATGGCGTCCAAAAAGATCTTGTGACTACAATAGCCTGGTTTGGGCTTGTCTTTGTGTTTTTGCTGATCATGTTGCTCGGACTTCTAATTACCTTAGCTTCAATTTTCCGAATTGCCAACCAGGAACGAATCAACGTTCAAAAGTTCTTAGGTTTTAGTTTCTGGCAGTTATACAGGCGTCCGATGATCATGTTGATAAGTATTGTGGTGTTGGAACTAGTCGCATCAACTGTATTACAGTCAAAGTACGGAACGCTTTTAATCTTGTTTGCTGCTATTATTCAACTCATTATTTTTGTGACCTATATGACACGCAGCGAGCTTAAAAGGATTTTGCTTGCTTTTAAGGGAGGATCATAATGAAAGCTGTAGAACTCATTGGTGTGACTAAAAAGTATGGCGAAAGAACAATCTTCAAAGATTTTTCTTTTTCAGTGGACGACGGCGAGATGGTTGCTTTAGTTGGGCCGTCAGGTTGTGGCAAATCTACAATTCTGAACATGATCGGTTTGCTCGAAAAACATGATGGCGGCACAATCCGCATTTTCGAAAGAGATATACCAAAGATAGAAAGCCGCGGAGCTATGATGATGCGGCGTAAAACGATTAACTATCTTTTTCAGTCATTTGCATTGATTACCGATATGACCATCACCCAGAACTTATTGATATCATTGCGCTTTGTCAATATTTCGCAAAAGATAAAACTCGAAAACATCGACAAAATGCTAGCGGCAGTTAATCTACTGCCTCTGAAAAATGCGATGATTAACACACTATCTGGCGGAGAGCAACAAAGAGCCGCGTTGGCCAGAACAATGTTGAAACCAGGCAAACTGATTTTAGCAGACGAGCCAACAGGTTCATTAGACGAAATAGCAGCGAATGCCGCTTTCTCGCTAATACAAAACCTTAGTGCCCAGTTAAGCAAAACGGTCATCTTAGTTACACACAGCCCAGAGATCGCGAGAAGAGCAAACCGAATTATTGACCTAAAGCCTTTTTATTCGTGAATCTAGGTTGCATGCAACAGGAACCATCAGGATTTTTAAACCGACCTTTCTGATGTTCATATCTAGCTTATTTCAATGAGCTTGCCATCAATTTCAATTTCATAATTGCTTGATCTGCCTTCAACAACGGCATAGTAATATCTCGCTATTGTTCCATTTTCAGTTTCAATTTCGAACAATTCAAATTCAGAGTTATATTCATCCTGTATGTTCCACGGATCAAGAGATTCAACGGGAGGAAACTCCGCAAGCTGGAATATCAGGACCAGTGTGCTTTGGCAAGAAGAGAATCCATGCAGCCTTACCGTCCCCAGATAGATACGCATTGTCTTTCTGCCCCAGTCAGACCAAGGTAAAACACATCCCCATTTATCTCCTCTTCTCAGAATCGTATCAACATAGACACCCATGTCATTTTCACTCTTATTTTCATTCTTGGATGACACACATGCACAAAAGGCATCCGGCAAGATCAGCCCAGCTGGCCCGTCGGGTATTCGGGGTCAGCGACGAGGTATCTGACGAGCAGGCAGGCCTGGAGGGCATCCGCCGGCTGTCAGCCTTTACCTGTCGCTGGAACTGCCGCAAAACCTCAAGTCAATGGGGGTTAAGCAGGAGGATTTGGCAACCATGGCCGCCAAGGTCAAGCGCCGTCCGGACGGCAAATGCGGATTTTACGGACCGCTGGATGACAAAGACATTCTGGATATCTATAACCTGGCTTGGGATTATGAAAATTAATATTTGAATCGATGATTTTTGCTCTTGACACCTCAAATAATTGCGACTATTATGGAGTTGAAATTTGATCACTTCTTATATTTGCAAGAGCAAAATGTGCAAAAGCACATGACGCAAAGCCTGGAGCCTAAAGCAAATAATTTCGCTATGGCAGTCCGGTTACCAAATGGGTGGCCGGACTTTTGCATTCCGTGAACAGGTTGCTGCTATGAATAATAAAGAATCGGAAATATGTGATCTTCCTATCCAGTCGAGTATCTGCAAAAGCATTAAGCTGAAGCGGATACTTAAGGTTATCGGGAACATTGTCTTTGCCTTTTTAATCATCCTCGTTCTATTCATCTGCTTTTTCGTTATCCAGGGCAAGCTGACCGGGGATGTGCCTTCAGCTTTCGGTTATCGGCTTTATGTTGTCCTGACCGGCAGCATGGAACCTGCTGTCCCGGCTGGAAGTCTGGCGGTTGTCGGGGCAAATGATCCGGCCAATCTAAAGTTTGGTGACGTGGTAACATACCGGAATTTTGACAGCGGGAAAATAATCACGCATCGCATTGTCAGCATCGACAACACTGACGGCAGCCTTCAATTCACGACCCGCGGTGATGCCAATGACACAGATGATTTTACACCAGTCATGCCGGCCGATATCATCGGCAAAGTTGTTTTTTCGATACCCCTGATTGGCGCTCTGATGGAATTTGCCCGGTCCAAGACAGGGTTGCTCGTTTTTGCTATTATTCCAGGTCTTATGATCATCGTCTATGAATTGAGAAAACTCTTCAGATATGCCGTGATCTTGGATCGAAAAAAAGAAGCTGCCAGCCAAGCGAGTGCAGAAGATTCCGGCGCGGCGAGCCCGCCAGAGGAGCCCGGAGGGCATTGAAGCCGGGTTGAAAGGGGTGATCGGCAATCTTTTAAGCTTCAAGCAAAGACTAAAGCCAAACGCTAAAAGCAAACCTGCAGAAATGCAGGGACGCAAAGCTATAGGGCCTCCTGAAAAAGTGGTAGCCTGGCTGCCGAAATCCAAGACTAGAAATAATATTTGGAGGTACTGATCAATGAAAGCCAAAATCTTCATGAGTCTTCTCGTTCTCTTTGTTGCCGTGTCGATGGTCATCGGCGGAACTTTCGCTTATTTCTCTGACAGCGAAACGAGTTTGGGCAACACCTTCACAGCCGGCACGCTGGATTTAAAAATCAATGACGGCGATGACAATGTCGTCGCGTTCAACGTGACCAATATGAGGCCTGGCAACCAGCCGGCGACGAGTTACAAGCTTGACAATGTTGGCAGCATCAACGGGTATCTGAATATCACTGCCGTTGCTGTCACCAATCTCGAAAACGGCATCACCGAACCCGAAGACGAAGCTGGGGACACGACCGAAGCAGTCGGCGAACTCGGTGACGTCGTGCACATCGACCTGTATTTTGACAACGATGCCAGTGGCTGGTGGAGTACTGGGGATGTGCGCATCTATGAGGGCTATGTCAGTGATATGCCATCAATGTTCATTGTCAATAAAGTGTTGGCTGCCGGAGCGACCCAGCGGATTGTCGCAAGACTCGACTGGTGGAGCACATCGGATGACAACCTGGCGCAAGGCGACTCGATGACGATCGATTTCACATTCAACCTCAGTCAAAACGCTCTGACAACGCCATAAAATTTCGACAACTTGCGCATGAAAAGTGACAGCACCGGATTGGTCAATACCAGTCCGATGCTGTCCACAGGATTCATGTCTGTTGGATCAGAAGATCCTGCCTGCGACAATTTCGCCGATTCGCTGGCGGGAACGCCAATGTCTTTGACCAAGCTACTTTGTAATCCCGAGCGGACAATAATAAAGACACCTCGATTGAAGTGTCTTCAGATTACAATTTGTGCTTTTGTTTAAGCTTATTCTTTCCCTAAGAATATATGCCCGAAAATCTCCAGCATTTCATCAAAGCTTGTGCCTCTAATACCTAAATTCTTCAAATCAGGTTGATCTTCCTTGATTTGTTCAATGAATTGGATGATATCATTTTGAATTTCTATAGAGGGTTCTATCCTGCTTGTTGGAGATACATTGGCAAGAAGCCTAAAGATGTCATTCTTATGTTTCTTTATGTTTTTCGTATCGATATCTTCGCCGGCTTCTTTTCGTTCTTTCAGATCCAACCAGGCCTTACACTTAAACAGGATGACCGTTTCCATTTCAATGAGTGAATAGCCATCCATCGTACGTTTCCCTTTTACTAATAGATCATAATAGTCATCGTCTAACAATATCGCAGAGAGACTGACGATGCTTTGATCAATGTGAATTGGAGTCAGTCCCTTATCGAATTTAGGTTCAAATTCATCAGGAAGCTTACTGAAGAGTTCGATCATTTTGGGAAAGGATATATCTTTTGGTTCAGAAAAACGGAAAAATTGATTCTCACCCGTTCCCTTCTCACGATGCTCATAACCGCCATCTTCTATGAATTGCCAAAAGGTTTCCCCAAAAGAGGAATCGAGAGCCTCGATGATAAGTACCATATCCAGATCCTTGGTTGCTCGAAATGGATCTCCAAGTTCATCCATAAGGATATCGCAAGCTGTTCCTCCAATTAAGACATATTGACTCGTATGATCTTCAAAATACGCTTTGAATTTTTCTAATCCGTGTACCATGATTCACGTCGCAAGACTTCTTCTAATGCTTGCTCAACCCTTTCATCAGTTTCTCCCTTCAAAGACACATACAAAGAGAGTATATCAACATGGCGGTTATCAGAAAAGCGTTCTGGGTCATAGTCCCAAAGCTCCAGCTCCACTAGTTTTGAATCTTTTATAAGATCCTTGTTTTTAACAATTTCAACCGGCTCTTTTTTTAGCTTATTTCTATCGATAGCCATAATCGGATGACTCGGTGGATTGATCATGGATAATCCTGCCAAAGCATCCAGTCCAGCTGTCAAAGCACCTAAAGGCTTTGTCTTTGTGAAGATGATTCTCTTCACTGGAGTCTTTAGATAATCGCGCCCTCTAAAAAAATAGTCAGGGTCTGGAATCCTCTTATACTCCTTGCTACGGCCAGTCTTCCCTCTAATTTCATAGGTGATGAGATTCGCATGGTATAGATCATTTAATGCTCTAGAAGCTGTCATTTTATTGAAACCTAATTTTTTAGCAAATTCAGTCGTGTTCACAACTTCCTCTTTATGGTACAAGAAGTACAAATACGAAATCTGTGCTGGTGTTGTAAAACCCTTCATTGTTTCTTCGATATGTTCTTGGACTTTTTTCAAGTCAAGCCCCAAGAATGGCAAGTACATCTGTCCATCCTCAATTACAAAGGCAATCCTTTTTTCAATCAGACTTTTTCTTCTATACCTAGTGATATCTTTGTAGAACAGAACAATGTGAAGATCAGTTAGGCTTTTGATTTTCCTAATATGCTTTTGGATCTGATCGATATTTGGCATCTCGTCAACGATTTCTAGCAAAATGCACCGTGTTCCAAGAATCGTCATCTCATAGAAGTTATAGATATCCCTCAAATAAATTGGGTAATTATTCTTTTCAAGCCATGGTTTTATGGTTAGTTGCTCATCTACATTTTCTTTTAAATAAGGTTCTGCTGCCATGACCAATTAAATCACCTTCTAATGTAACATTTATCATTTTAATCATAACATCGTCTTTGTTATATTGCAAGCCCTTTTGTTATATTTGATTAATTTAGCGTTTTAACTTCAAATATAGCATTTTGATTGTTACATTCATAATTGTTTTGTTACATTAATTATTGTCATAGTAGGTCAGTTAGAATAGTATTGTCGCAAGACTCGACTGGTGGAGCACATCGGATGACAATCTGGCTTAAGGCGACTCGATGACGATCGATTTCACATTCAACCTCAGTCAAAACACTCTGAAAACGCTATAAAAATTACGACAACTTGCGCATGAAAAGTGACAGCACCGGATTCATGTCTGTTGGATCAGAAGATCCTGCCTGCGACAATTTCGCCGATTCGCTGGCGGGATTGCCAATGTCTTTGACCAAGCTACTTTGTAATCCCGAGCGGACAATAAAAAAGACACCTCGATTGAAGTGTCTTCAGATTACAATTTGTGCTTTTGTTTAAGCTTATGCCTTCGTCTTGAATGCGTACTCGGTTTCATGCCGATAGGCTTCCCCGGCCTTGAATATTGGCTTGGGGAAATTTCGGTGGTGTACGGCATCCGGAAAATGCCTGGGCATCAGGCACAGGCTATTGTGCCGGTCGTACTGGACGCCCTCCTTGCCTTCAATGCCGGATACAGGATTTCCGGTGTTCAGGTGCAGACAGGGCAAGGTTGTCCGGATGTCCATGACGCGGCCCGATTTGGGGTCATAAACAGTAGCGCACTTTTTCAGCCGGCCAGCTGACTTCAGAACAAAGTCGAGATCAAAATCAAACAAGTCCGCTGGTGAATCGGCGCGGGCAGCCAGGGCTTCGCCAATCGGTTTTGGGTGCAAAAAATCAAATGGTGTTCCGGCCACCGGCTCAATGCTGCCTGTGGGAATCTTGCTGCTGTAGACCGGCAGGTATTGGTCGGCCATGACGGTTAGGCGGTGCGATAGAATGCTGCCGCTCCCCTGTCCACTCAGATTGAAGCAGGTATGACCGGACAGTCCGATCAGGGTTTTCTGGTCGCCGACCGCCGTATGGCGGATGATCAGGCGATGGTCTGTGGTCAGAATGTAAGAAACCTGCAGGTCAAGACTGCCTGGATAGCCGTCCTGTCCGTCAGGACTGTGGTAGTAGAAGTTGACGGCTGGACCTTCCGGCAAATTGACAAATTCTCCCTGCCAGACAACTTGTCCCAAGCCGTTTCGTCCGCCGTTAACATGATGCTCGTCTCTGTTTTGGGTCAACTGGAAGGATTGGCCGTCGATCGTCAGATCGCCGTCTCTGACCGGTCCGCTGCAGCGCCCGATGGTGGCGCCATAGTCGAAATTGCCTTCACCTTCATAGCCTGCGACATGGTCGAACCCCAAGACGATATCCTGGTAATGGCCGTGCCGGTCGGGCATCAGAAGGCGCTGAAGCGTTGCGCCGTAGGACAGCAGGGTTATGAACGAGCCGTCCGCGTGGTAGATCGAATAGCTGTGGACAATCTGGCCGTCGCAGGTCTTGCCGAATTCCGTCTTATTCATCTTCATGTCAAAAGTCTCCTCATCAAGCGTTCTCGTCCTCAGCTTCAGGCCGGTCCTGGCCGGGAGCCCGGAGCCTCAGAAGGCGAACTGCAAAATAGGTCACCGTTAGCGACAAGATGCCCATGACGATGCCGATCTGCCAGACGCGTTCTGGATGGGTGGCCTGATCCCAGAATTTCAAGTAGTCAACCAGGCCGCTGGAAAAGCCGAACCCGATCAGCACCTGCAGCTGGTAAGCCAACAAGAGCGACAGGCCGTAGAGCAGGGCGTAAAGAACATAGAGGATGGGGGACACGAACAGGATCATGTACTCCAGTGGCTCAGTAATGCCGCTGACCAGAGATGTGACAGCAGCAATGGCCATCATGAGCATCAGGCGGATTCGGGCAGATGTCCTTGCGGTCATAATGAGACATGCTGCGACTGCCGGCACGCCGAAGATCATCATCGGGTAGAAGCCAGCTGTCAGGCGTCCGGCTGTCGGATCTCCGGCCAGGAAGCGGTTGAGGTCGCCGGTGACCAGTTGGCCGGTTCGGCTGGTGAATTCGCCGATGCCAGTCCAGATCTCCTGATTTATAGTGACATTCAATCCGAATGGCATGAGCAGGCGGCTCAGGGTACCGTAGGCAAAAGCGCCGCCGGCACCGGTTGCCGCCGTCAGGTCAGCCAGTTGGACGACTGCCGGCTGAACAACGGTCCAGAGCAAGCCGAAGCCCGATCCGACAATGGCAGAGGCGATAACCGAAAACATTGCCGGCAGACGGGCTCCGCTAAAGAACTTCAGAAATTCCGGCAGATTCAAAGCCCTGAACCGGTTATGAAACAGCGAAGCGGTTATGCCTGCCAGGACGCCGGTTAAAAGCCCCATATCGAAGCTGTAGGCATCACTGGCAAAGACTGACATGAATGCAGATCCAGCTTGACTCATGGCTAGGTAAGACAGGACGCCGGACAAGGCGGCCGCGCCGGACTGGCCATTGGCCAACCCGAAAGCCAGACTCGCGGCAGCCAGCAGCGGAAACTGCTGGAGCAGCACGGCACCCACCTGGACCAGCACCCCGGCACCGATGAACCCGACTTTGCCCGTCAGGTCGCCGGCCATCAGGAGCAGGCCTGCCAGCGGCAGGATGGCGGCTGGTGTAATCAGTATTTCACCGAGCACCTGCAGATAGTCGCGGCTCGAATCCAATGATATTTTCAGTGCGTGCTTTGCAGTCATTCAGCATCCCCCGTACGACTTGATTCAATCAATATTTGCGCTTGATCTTTTTTGATGTTGTCTTTTCGAACTCGCTGTCCCGGACTGTGAATTTGCGGATGTATTTATAGGTGACAAGCGAGTGGTTGACCTTCTTGACCTCAGCACCGATCAGTTCGCGGACCTTTTCAGACAGCGGGTCGGTCTCCCCGGTTTCCTCCTCGACCTTTTCCATATCCGGGAAGATCTCAGCGGTGACCAGGGTTTCGCCATCATCGGTCGGCGTCCCGGAAACCAGGCTCTCGGCAATGAAGTCGCTTTTGGCCAGCATAAACTCGATTTCTTCCGGGAAAATATTTTTGCCGTTCTTGGCAATGATAACATTTTTCTTGCGTCCTGTAATGATGACAAATCCATCTTTATCGAGATAGCCCAGGTCGCCGGTGTGGAAGAACCCGTCTTCATCAATCGCTTCGCGTGTGGCTTCTTCATCCTCATAGTAGCCGAGCATGACATTGGGACCCTTGCCGATGATCTCGCCGATACCGTTTTCATCCTGATCGATGACTTTGACTTCAACGCCAGGCAGCGGCAGACCGGCCGCCTTGTTGTTGAAGATCACATCGCGGTTCAGCGCCAGGATCGGGGCGCATTCGGTCAGGCCATAGCCCTGGACGGTGTGGATGCCCATATCCTGCATGCCCTTGATGACATCCGGGTCGATGGAAGCACCGCCGGCGATCATGAGGCGCAGCTGCCCGCCGAAGCTGTCGTGCACCTTGGCAAAAAGATCGCGCCGCTTGTCGATGCCGACCTTGCGAAGAGCATTGCTGATCTTGAGACCCAGCTTAAACTTCTTAGCCAGCTCGGGTGAGGCGGTTGCCGACTTGATGATGCGCTTGTAGAAAAGCTCGACCATCAGCGGGACAACCAGGATGATGGTGGCATGGCTTTCGACCATGTTTTTGGCGATGTGGCGCAGGCCCTCGCAGACTGCAACCGTACAGCCCCGGTAGATCGGGCATAAAAAGCCGCAGGTGCATTCATAGGTATGGTGGATCGGCAAAACGGACAGGAAGATATCGTCCGGCCCGATATACAGCATTGAGCACATCGCCTGCAGGTTAATGCAAATATTCTTGTGGGAGAGCATGACAGCCTTGGAGCGTGCCGTAGTACCCGACGTAAACAGGAGAATGCTCATCACCTCCGGATCAATCGAGGCTTCGAGAAAGCGCTTGTCGCCTGCTTCCAGCGCAAGCTGGCCATCCTTGAGCCAGGCCCAGAAGGACACATCACCCTCGTCAATGTCATCCATGCAGATAAAATAGCGAACGGAGGGCACCGATTCGCGAATCGCGTCGACAGAAGCCTTCTTGCTCTTGGAATAAACCAGCACATCCGACTTGGAGCGGTTGAGCAGGCTTTCGATCTCGCCGTCGGGCAGCTCCTTGTCCAGCGGTACGACTACACCAACTCCATTGACCGTGGCCATATAGGTGACATACCATTCGTAGCGGGTTTCAGCCAGAATAGCCACCCTGCCAGTCTCAAGCCCCAACTGCTTCAGTCGGGTGCCGAAGGCATCGATATCCTGGTCAAACTGTTTATAGGTTACATTAAGAAACGGTTTGCTCTCATCTCCAGAAGCAGTTGCGTAAGATTGCTCATCCGCCCGGGCTGCTTTGGGATCCTTGACCATGAACGCAGCTTTGTCGCCGTAGTTTTCAGCGCTCTGCTTGATCATATCTCGGAGGTCTTTGATTTCACGGACTTCGTAAAGCGGTACGTTTTTCATAAGTCATCCTCACATTCGATTGATACCATGGATCCGAAATTGTTCTGTTAAGATTATAACGGATGATACAACATTTTGGAAATGGTCTTGACAACTCTCTTTCGCTCATATAAAATGAACCTCGCCTTAAACAGTACGGGGGTGTAGCTCACCTGGGAGAGCGCTTGAATGGCATTCAAGAGGTAAGGGGTTCGATCCCCCTCATCTCCACCACATAAAGACTCCAGTATTGATACAATGCTGGAGTCTTTTGTTTTTATGTACAAGACTGGGAATGGCTGGTAATAGGGCATTTGTGGAGTCGGCCGAAAATATATATGATGAGTGGTAAGTGTAATTATTAAAGACATAGAAAATCCACAATTAAACTGATTTCAGTGGAACCCCCTAGCCAGGAAAAATTTCAGAGTTTAGGGAATAATTCAAGAGTATGAAATCGGATGGTTACAGCTCATTACAATGTACCCATAGACGAGGATTTCAGCCTTTTAAATTAATATCATTTTGGTAATCAATTATCTTAGCCAGCATAACTTCAATGTCATCAATATAAAATCTTGTAATACATGCCATGAGTCCAGCATCCCTATTAGGAATAAGATTATAATATTTTTCAGTTAACTCATAACGCAAGAATTTAGCAGCCTGCATATCTCTTGACGTAATAATCTCAAGGCATTTGTTAATATCATAATTGATGTTTTTTTGCATATGAATTTATTCTCCAGACGACAGATAGTTGGGTATTTGCGTATGAGTTTATTGACACTTTTGATATGATAAAGATTTTCGCATATAGGGATTTGGGGAGAAGGCACATATACAGTTATACCTTAATGATTATTTTCCCTGCACCTTTAAACTTATCAGTATTAAAGATACTGTTAATATCCGAAAGAGGCACCACATCAGTGATCAGATCTTCAATAATGATTTTTCTTGAACTCAGGAGATCAAGAGCCCGTTGCATGGTATAGGGATTAATGAATGATGCCTTGACTGTAATTTCTTTGCGGAATAAATCAAAAGGCTTAATGCTCATCTCAGCATCCGGATCTGTAAGGCCGAAAAGCATGACTGTGCTGGCCTTGCCTGCATGATCGATTGCCATTTTCATTGTTGAGACATGGCCAACACATTCGATAACAACATCCATATTGTAGATTTTATTCGTGTTCAACCCTTCTGGCAGGTTAACTTTATATGGATTGACAACAATATCTGCACCTAGTTTTCTTGCTAGATCATGCTTGGATTCAACTGGCTCAACCAGGATAATTCTGGAAGCGCCTGCGAGTTTGGCAAGTTGCAACATGATTAAGCCAATCGTTCCGCCACCAACAATCAGGACTGATTGTCCTGGTTCAATTTTGATCAGGTCAATGCCATGTAGACAGCAGGCAATCGGTTCTGCCATAGCTGCAATTTGATAGGACATCCAGTCAGGAATTTTATAGACTTGCTTGGCTGCGACAGTACAATACTCACTAAACCCTCCATTGACCGTTGTCCCAATACCAAGCATGTTTTCACAAAAGTGGCCTCTGCCCTGACGACAGAAATAGCAATATCCACACGTATTATTAGGATCAATTGCGACTCGGTCACCAACCGCAAGACCATTAAGCTTTTCACCAATTTCAACAATTGTTCCTGATAACTCATGACCAAGAACTGTCCCTTCAGGGGTTTCACCTGCACCTTTCGCACCTTCGTATATGTGCTTGTCAGTCCCACAAACACCACATGCTTCAACTTTAATTAAAACTTCATCCGGACTAGGTTTTCTTATCGGGACATCCTCAACTCTAATATCGTGTTTCTTATAAAAAATTGCAGCTTTCATCTTAATTATCCCTTTTAGCTTTTAAAAATATAGATTTAAATTATTGCTAAATATATGTCATATAATGAACGTAGCATTATCGCTGCCAAGCTTTTCGATGTAATTCTTGATCAAATCTAAACTGGGCATTGCAGGAATTGCCCCTTGGCCTGCGGTTGTCAAACTCGCTGCGACATTGCAGAATGTCATAATTTTTGTCCACTGATCCTGGTTCATGCTATTAATCTGCTCCAGATCCTTCCCTGCCAAGCAATAATGCAAAGATCCAACAAATGCATCACCCGCACCCGTCGTATCAATTGTATTGACATCAACCGCGTCGAAGTAACCGCTGCTACTTTTAGCTTTATAATAAGATCCTTCTGGTCCCAATGTGACAATAGCCAATGATATGCCTTCTGAAATCAATTTTTCGGCACCAGCTTCAATGGTATCTTCGCGGGTCAAAAGCCTCATTTCTTCTTCGCTAACTTTCAGAATGTCTGATAATTTTAGTGGTTTTTTCATTTCTTCAATAGCTAAAGTTTCACTACTCCAAAGCAAATGACGATAATTAGGATCGTAGCTAATTAAAGCGCCATGCTCTTTGGCATAATTAGCCGCATTATATGTAGCTGTCCTTGAGGGCTCATCAGTCATCGAGACGCTACCAAAATGAAATATCTTACAATTTTTTAAAAGTGACGTATTTACTTCAGTCCATTTTAGCAGGACATCAGCGCCCGGCTTGCGAACAAAAGTGAATGATCGATCTCCACGTTCGTTAAGCTGAACAAATGCAAGCGTTGTTGGTGCTTCATCAGTTTCGATCAATCCGGAGCAATTTATACCCGCAGATTCCATTGTTTTTCGAAGGAAGGAACCGAAATCATCATGCCCAACTTTCCCAATGAAAGCAGTCCTACCACCAAGTTTTGCATTCATAGCTAAAACATTAGCTGGAGCGCCACCAGGATTTCTCGCAAACAGTTGCATACCAGCTGTATTTGTTCCTTCAGGTGTGAAGTCTATAAGTGTTTCTCCTAAAGCTACTACATCATACATAAATATTTTACCTCTTAGATAGATTTGTCATTCATATCAAATATATCTCAATAAAATTTATTAATTATCATAGTTATAAAGCCCTCAAAATATGTGATGAACATGAAACTGAAAAATGGCAAGTAGCTATTTTTTGATTATCGTTTAAAGATCATTCAATAATAAACAATACCAACTACATTCCTTAATTGTTTGTCAAAATGATAAACAAAATTCTCGAAACATTTACTATATAATAATAGCAAAAATATTTCTCTGACAAAATCGGACTATTTCCATAAATGCGCATATTATTTTTGAATTTCTAACAAAAACCTTTTATACATCTTCTATTAAGTCAAAATACTAGTGGTTTGTCAATACTAATACTATAATAAATGTCTCAGCCATGGTATACTCACAATAGGGGGTGAGAGCCATGCCTGTTATTAAATATAGAGTGATTCTAAGTCACCAGGAAAGAAGCAGATTGCTCAAGCTTGTTTCCAAAGGAAAAGAATCGGCCCGAAAGATCTTGCATGCCAATATTTTGTTGGCAGCGGATGAGAACGTTGGCAAAAAGCTTAGCGAAAAGGAAATAGCCGAACGTTTTCATGTCAATTACCAGACGGTTCATACTGTTCGTAAAACCTATGCCACTGCCGGTCTGGACGCTGCTCTTGGTCGCAAAAAGCGGAAAACACCGCCTGTGCCGGCCAAGATAACGGGAGACATCGAGGCAAGGATCATTGCTCTGAGCTGCAGTGAACCACCCGATGGCAGATCCAGGTGGACGCTAAGACTACTAGCCGACAAAGCAGTGGAATTACAGTTTATCGATAGCATCTCGCATGAAGCGGTTGGTCGGCTTCTAAAAAAAACGAGCTTAAACCGCATCTGAAAAAATGCTGGGTGATACCTGCCAAACACAATGCCGCCTTCGTAGCCTGCATGGAGGACGTTTTAGACATCTACTGCCAGCCCTATGATGCAGATTATCCCGTCATCTGCATGGATGAGAAGCCCTATCAACTGCTGGCTGATGCACGCAAACCGCTTCCGATGAAACCGGGGCATCCGTACAAATACGACGATGAATATGTGCGACATGGTACCTGTTCAATTTTCATATTCACCGAACCGCTTGCTGGTTGGCGTCATGTTGATGTTCAGGAACAGCGAACGAAAATCGATTGGGCTCTGCAAATTCAACATTTATTGGATGTCAATTATCCTGATTGCAGTAAGGTCAAATTGGTTATGGATAATCTCAACACGCATAACCTTTCCTCTCTGTACGAAGCATTCTGTCCAGAAACGGCAAGACGCTTAGCGAAAAGACTGGAGATTCATTACACCCCGAAGCACGGCAGTTGGTTGAATATTGCAGAGATCGAGCTTAGTTGCTTAGGCCGGGATATAGTGTCTAGAAGCTACCGGACTTGCCTGTCCAAAACCTGCCGGATATAATGACCGAAGAATAATTCGGGAGGAAAGAAAAAGGCCCCGGGTTGACTAGCACCAATTGACGTTGGAGCATCCCGAGGTCTTCAAAAATAAAAACATGGTTATTGTATCACCGCTTGTTTGACAGCTGAGTAATAGCGCAAAACCCTGAAAGCCACTCAACAGAAACGGCTGAGGGGTATTTTTTTGCAAATATATTGCCAATATCAGTAGCACAATGTCGCGGAATATGGTATAATAGTCGTGTATATCAATCGTTTGGCTTCCGGATTCAAATGAAAGTACGAGGATAGATCATGGCTTATCGACTAGATATCAGAAAACGCAAGATCGGGGATTACCTGGTTATCGAGAGGAAATACTGGGACAAGCAAAAGAAGAAGTCCAGTACTGAACACATCGAAACCTTGGGTTATGTTCATGAACTGCAGGAGCAGTATCCTGACCCGGTTGCTCATTTCAAAGAAGTTGTCAAGCAGATGAATGACGAGGGAAAGAATGACAAAAAACTGTCATTGGCAATCGATATGAACGAGGAACTGGAAAAGGAAACGAATAACCGGTATAACCTGGGCTACGCCGTGATTTTTCAGATCTATCACGCACTCGAACTGGATCGCTTTTTCAATAACAAGGCGAGGCATGAGAAATTCAAGTATAATACCAACTCCATCATGAAGCTGCTGACCATTACCCGAATCCTACATCCGTCTTCGAAAAAGCGGGCGTATGAGCAAAAGGAGAGGTTTTTCGAGCGTTTCGACTTTGAACTGCATGACATCTACCGTGCATTATCGCACTATTCTGAAATTGGCTTGGAGTGCCAGCGGTTCATCAGTGATCAGATCGGGACGAAATTCGGTCGGGATACCCGGCTGATGTATTTTGACGTGACCAACTTCCATTTTGAGATCGACCAAACAGACGATCTGCGCAAGCGCGGCAAAGAGAAGAACCATCGTCCGGATCCGATCGTACAGATGGCATTGGCGATGGATGCGGATGGGATACCGCTATACTACAAGCTGTTTCCCGGCAACACCCACGACAGCAAAACATTTGTCCCAGTTTTCAAGGATGTCTGTGTCCGGTTTGCGCCGGGACGTGTGATTGCTGTCGCGGACATGGGCTGTACCTCGTCAGACAACATCTACTTCCTCA
This sequence comes from uncultured Saccharofermentans sp., assembly GCA_963675845.1. Taxonomy (GTDB): domain Bacteria; phylum Bacillota; class Clostridia; order Saccharofermentanales; family UBA5734; genus UBA8949. Next base: position 3,073,193 of record OY776634.1, read on the forward strand.
AGGGCGGCGACAGGGATAAGCGGGTGAACGGGTATGTTTTCAGCTTCTCGATCCGCAAAGGCTCAGACAAGTTTAAACAGTATGTTCTTGACGAGACCGGGTATACGGACAGGGATGGAAAAGCTTTGAAGGAAGGTTTCGAGTTCAAGGTGAAATCACGGGTTGAAGTCCGGGAGATCCAGGTCAGCATGAAGAACGGTTCGAAAAAAAAGATGCTGATCGATGAAAAGCAAGTCATATACTGGAGCAAGAAATATGCGGACAAGGCTCGAGCAGAGCGCGAAGAGATCCTGGACAAGGCCCGTAAAATAGTCGACGATCCCAAACAATACGACAAGGGCACGGTACAAGGCGCTGCTGCGTATATCAAGAACATAACATTCGACAGGAAGACCGGTGAAATATGTGAGGAGCCTGGGCACAAACTCTTGTTTGACAGTGAGAAAGCCGAAGAAGCCGCTCAATACGACGGCTATTACTGCCTGATCAGCAGTGAGCTTGAAATGCCAGACAACCAGATCATCGAGATCTATCGCGGATTGTCTGACATAGAGGATAACTTCAAGGTTGCCAAAAACGATTTTGATATACGGCCGGTTCATGTCTCGCGCAAGGACAGGATCAATGCACATGTCCTGACGTGTTTCATATCGCTGGTGATGATCCGTCTGATCCAGAAGAAAACCAACTATATGTTCACGCCTGAGCAGATCAGCGCTTGCCTCAAACACCTTAGCTGCAGCCTCGAACACAGCAACCTCTATCTATTTGATTATCGCTCAGACATTTCGGACGAAATCGGTAAGGCTTTCGGTATAGATTTTGTTAAGAAAAGACGTACCCTTGGTGAAATAAAAAATATTTTGGCCAGTTCGAAAAAACCTGATTTCTGCTAGGTTTTTCTGTCAATCAAAAAAACCCGCAAACTCACTGTTTTAGGTGGGCTTGGGGGGGGGGTTGTCGGTTTTGCTGTCAAACAGAGGGACCGAAGAATAATTCGGGAGGAAAGAAAAAGGCCCCGGGTTGACTAGCACCAATTGACGTTGGAGCATCCCGAGGTCTTCAAAAATAAAAACATGGTTATTGTATCACGTTTCCAGAGAAAATGGGATAGTCAAAATCGTTTGTAATCACGTTTGTAATCACGGGGACGGAAACCATCGCCTGTCCACACTGTCAAAATCTGCTCAAGCCGTACGATCGTCGTGACCGGAAAGCGACCGGCATTGAAGGCGAGACGACCGTGTACCGGCTGAGACGTCTGCGTTGCCAGAATTGTCTGAAACTGCATCTGGAACTGCCGGATGTGCTGGTGCCCTACAAGCGCTATGAAGCAAAGGTTGTGGAAACGGTCATCGCCGGCGGACCAGTCCAGGTTCCGAACGACGAGCGGACCATCGGTAAGATCAGGCGCTGGTACAAGGCGATCAAGGCGCAGCTGGCTGGTGTATGGAACTGGTGTGTCCTGCATGGTTTTGCGTCCCCTAAGCAAGAACCAAAGCTTGCTGATTTGGTCAGAGCCACCGTCAACAGTGGGTTTTGGTCCTACCACCCGAACGGGCGTTACCCATACACTTTTAATCCTCTATAGTCGGATGAAAAGCCGAAATGGAGGAAGATCTCATGGAAAAACCGCAAAAGGGCGACGATGTGGCGACAAAGCGTATCGAAATTCTCAGTCCACTGCTGTATGGAGAAGTGGACCCTGGCAAGCGCGCCTTGCTGCTCAGGCAAATCAGCGAGCAGGAAGGCATCTCGGAGCGAACGCTGCGACGCTGGCTGTTTTTGTACCAGCACGACGGTTACCAGGGGCTGGTGCCCAAGAGCAAGCCGGGCAATACCAACAGTTCAGTGACCGAGCGGATCGTCGACGAAGCCGTCATCCTCAGACGAGAAGTTCCGACCAGGAGTATTCGCCAGATTATTAACATCCTGGAGATGGAAGGCCTGGTTGATCCCGGTCAGATTAAACGGTCGACACTTCAGGACCACCTCATGAAGCGAGGCTACGGATCGCGGCAGTTAAGCATGTACCATAGCTCCGGTGCAGGGGCTGCCAGACGCTTCCAGCGGACAAACCGCAACGATCTTTGGCAAATGGACCTGAAATACCTGCTGGTTCTGCCTGAGACCAGTCAGCGCAAGGCCCAGCAATTATATGTCTCGGCCATTGTCGACGATGCTACCAGGGTCAGGTCGCCTGCAAGGTCTACGAAAAGCAGGATACGAACAATGTCCTGGCCAGCTTCCGGCATGCGATTGAGCGCTACGGCCTGCCCGATCGGGCGTTCACAGATAACGGTAGCCAGTACATCAGCCGACATATGAGTCAGGTCTGCGCCAAGCTCGGGATCAAGAAACTGACGGCCAGACCCATGGCCGCTAATGCAAAAGGTTATGCAAAGTAAATCGTTATGTAAAGTCATTCGCCCAAACGCCTGAGAACCATTATTTTTTACCTGGGATTTTAGCCTCATTTTCCAGAGATTTTCCGACTAAATGCCCTCGCGCCCGCGTTTAGTACCAGCCTTTTCTGAACTTCGGCTCGTATCCATCATCGTCTCCATCACCTTCACATGACACAAATTCAAAGCCGTTTTCTTTGCACCATTCTTCCAGACAGCACTCCAAGTTGCCTCCGAAATCCTCCACGACTGGCTGATAGTAGTCATCCTCTGTGCAGTATTCCTCGAACTCGTAATCCAGCTCCGCCCGCAGCCTCTTTTCAAAGTGATCACGAATGTCTTCTTTTTTCATGAACGGATTCTTCTTGATCAGTTCTGCCAGTTTTGCATCCTCTGATATCGCTTTAGTTGGCGCCAGTTTTATCTTCGCTTCATAGTGGCAGTCCACGGTGCCGTTCCCGGCATCCCATACGGCAAACCCTTTCCAGGTACACGAGAACTCTTCGCTCAGGAACTGATTCAGCCCCTCAAGGTCCCGGGTTTTCCATCTCTCTTTATTTTCGCCCGAGTACAGGGAGAGCAAAATCGCCGCAAGCCGGTCCGCCATCTTCTTGTTTAAACTGCATTCTTTCTGTATCGATCTGGATAAGGTTTCATAATCACTTTCAGAGAATACTTTCTGGAGCAGGCCGCTTACCAGAAGCTGCAGTATCGCACCCCCTGTTCTTCTGTCTGCAGTTTTGGATTCAACCAGCAGCATATACGTCTCATATGGCTCATCCATCAGATAATTCGGGCCGTTCTTATCGATGATCTCTTTGAGCCTGTTCGCGATACGTTCAACAGGATTTGTCATTATCCCTCTTCCTCCGCGGCTCCGGTGTCCAGAAAAGCCAGCACTTCCTCATATGTCCTGTCACTCTTCATGATCGCCTTAACCAATTCATCTCTTTGAAGGGCATCTCTCTTATCCAGCAGGTCGCTGAGTGCCGCGACAGCCGCATCATACTGTTTCTTTGTTTTGCTGACCTGCACCTGCGCCTTTTCGATCTTACGCTCCAGTGCTTCCATTGACGTCATCCTTGCCATTTGTATCCTCCCTTCAGATCCCTGCCTCAAGTCTTTTGCTGATCTCCTCCGCGCGGTATTTCACGTTGGCATCGGTCAGCCCGAAGGCTTTCAGGATCGTCTTCTGCGTCGCTGTCACCGCGTGATCAAGACGGTATACACCGTCCAACTGTCTGGACATCTCGATCTTGTCAAGCTCCCGGATCGCCGCCGGCACCGTCATATAGTTCGGCTTTTTCGCCATTGCCTTCATGGCGTCTTTCAGATAATTATACATACGGTTCCGGATGATCAGCGCTACGAATTCTATAAAAATCTTTGACGCGGCGGATTCTTCCGTGCTGCTCCTTAAAGCATGATTCCCAAGGAATGTCTTGTCTGAAAGGAACAGCTTTTCCGATGCATCTCTGCCCTTATAGATCTCCAGCGCCTGCTTCGCCGTCATCTTTTCCGATGTAATGATGATAAAATACCCGCAAAGCTTAAGTTCCATCTCTATAACGGCGATCTTTTCCTCGAAGAATACAAACTTCCTGGCTGTCTGTCCCTGTTTATTCTGCTCCCCTTTCCTTTCCCGCTTCTTTGCATTCTCGTCATAGTACAGTTCAAAATAAGTCTCCATGCCGGGGCCGAATTCCCTGAACTGGTTGATGTGGCTGTTCAGGAACGTCGTCAGCTGATTGATCTTCTTTTCAACCTCTCCCCTTTTATGCGCCTCAAGATCAACACTGTGATAAAGATGTACATATCGCGGCGCCTTGTCGGATGCGAACAGCCTCTTTTCTATTGTCTTCCCGTATACCTGGTATGCCGGGATGTTGCAGGCCCTGTTGGTCTCGAATGTCCCCTTATTCTCCAGTACCCATTTCTGTACAAGGTCGGCCTTCCCTTTCAGCATCATAATGAAGCTGTAGTTGTTATTCTCCAGGTAATAGATGTTATCCTTGCTGAAATAGCCCCGGTCCAGCACAAATCCGATCCGCTTATAGCCGTATCCTTTCGCCTTGTCTACCGTACACTGGAACTGGGATATATCGTTGATGCTTCCCGGATAGAGTTCATAGAAGAGGGGTTCTCGATTTTCCGTGTCATAGGCGATCGCATAATTGAAGATGTTCGTTTCTTCATGCTCTTTGGAGTGGCCCTTTTCTACGATCCTCAGATCGCCGGCTTCGCAGTGTTTGGATGTGGAATCATATGATATATAGACCCTTTCCCTATGATTCCTCTCTCTGTTCCAGTCGTTCTGAAAAGCCACGCTGACTTCCCGGTCCATTGACTGAAGAAAGTCACTGACCTTCGAATCACTGTAGATCTTCATCCCTTCGGTGAACAGCGGATGGCTGTAAGCGTACGCAGGATAATGCTGCGCGCGGTTATCCTCTTCCACGATCAAATACGCACAGAGATCCAGAAATAATCCCGCATCCTTTTCCGGCAGATATCTTCCCAGGATTTCAGAAAGCTTATAGTCATTCACGATCTTCCTGATCACGATCCACGTCCCTATCCTAAGGGCGCAGCTCCTGAGCGCCCTGTCTTTCTCTTTCGGAAGCGCAGTGTCCGGGAAAAATTTCAGGAAGTTCTCATTTGGCTGCATGATTGTTCCATCGTCATCTGCCAGCTTTCCGATCGTCTTTCTGCTGACTGTCGTATACTTCTTTCCCGGTATATATACACGGGCGCTTTCGTATTCTACATAGGTCGTGTTTCCCTTTGTGCGGAAGGTGATTTTCCCCTTGACTTCCGGAACCTCTACCAGCGAATCCAGATACATTTTTGGCCTCCTATATTTAGTCGGAATTACTACTAAATATAATTTGCCACAGAGTGCCGCAAAATGCAATGGCGATTTGCCCGGAGCCCTTGATTTTGCTGGATTTATTGCTTTTTTCTCACCTCGATTATTGAGTCGGAAATCCCTTTAGTCGGAAATCCTGTGGAAAGTAGAGTTTAGGTTATATAAGAGATATTTTCAATGAAATAGCTGGCTCCATATTTAATTTCTACCAGGATAGACTAGCCCTTCAACGCACCACTCATTAAACCATTTTCAATTTTCTCCTGGAATATAACATAAACAATAACAATTGGGATTGTTGTCATGCTAATTCCAGCCATCGAGGCACTGTAGTTTGTGCTGAATTCTCCAAAAAAAGCCAACAACCCCATAGAGATAGTTCCCATTGATTTATTGGAGATAAAGACTAATGGAAACAATAAGTTATTCCACACTTGTATGAAATTAAAAATCGATGTGCTGATAATGCCCGGCAACGCTATTGGCATAATAATCCTATAAAATAATTGGAATATATTTGCTCCATCAAGAACTGCCGCCTCTTCAAGTTCGTTTGGCATACTTCTCAAAAAGCCAGTTAAAATCAACACAGTCATAGGCAAGCAAAATCCTACATACAGCATAATCAGCATTGGATAATTATTAGTCATGCCTAACTTCCCAAATATATATGAAAGTGGGATAAGCACAGCTTGAATTGGTATCATTAATCCAGAAATAAATGTAATAAATATCGCTGATCGAAATTTGAAAATAAATTTTGATAAAATATATGCAGCCATTGATCCTATAAATGCAGATATAAACAAGGTTCCTGCAGCCAATACGATTGTATTTAGAAAATATCTGCCGATATTACCTATACTCCATGCTACAATATAATTTTCATATTTAAACTGTTTTGGAAATGACATAAATGATTGAAATATTTCCAGATTACCTTTAAAAGAGCACAAAATAGAAAACACTAGCGGATATACATTTAGAATCGCTATACCAAAAATAATTAAGGTTAGAGTAAATTTACCTATTTTATAATATCTATCTCTATTCATATTAATATTCCACGCTTTGTCGTTTATTCATTATTTTCAAACTAGATACTGATACAACAACACTAAGAAGAAAAATAATTGTAGCGATGGTACTACCAACGCCATAATTACTGTATCTATATGCCTCGTTGTACATTAATAAAGCTGGGACTATTGTTGAATGATTTGTCCCTCCATTTGGTGTTAAAATATAGACTGTATCAAAAATTTTCAATACGCCAGTTATAACCATGATTACAGAGATTTTAATTGGGTCCCATAACATTGGAATATAAAGATACCAAACTTTTTTCAAACTGGCCGCACCATCGATTTCACCAGCTTCAATTACGGATGAAGGAACAGAAGCAAGGCCTGCTAAACAGATAATCATGTAATATCCTACGCTAGTCCATGTGCTTACAGCAATAACACTACCTAAAGAAGTAAAAGGATTAACAAGCCATTGTTGTGTCAAGTTTTCCAATCCGATTGAAATCAAAACACTGTTCAGTATTCCTTTATCAGTAGGGAAGTATATAAAATTCCACAGTAAGGAAACAGCCGATACCGAAAGGATCATTGGTATAAAAAAAGCAGCTTTTATGAATCGTTGTCCCTTTTTTATATGATAAACAATTAATCCTAATGCGAATCCAATTGTCACTTGCAAAACAACACTAACAATCACATAAATCATGATGTTAACTAATGACTTTACAAAAACAGCATCTTTAAACAGGTTAATGAAGTTATCAAGCCCAACAAATTTTAACGGAACACTTTGAATGCCTGGCCATTGATTAAGAGAAAAGTATAGTGTCATTAAAACAGGGATCACTTCAAACGTAAGATATATAACTAGGGCCGGCAACAAGAAAATTGTTATGATTTTTTTATTTTTCCTTACTAATTCCATATGTTCACACTCTTGTCTTTAATATTCGATGATAGCTGCGTGCTGTATAAATGTCTTCAGAACGCAGCTATCATCATCTTTATTGCAGGTTAATTATTCTGCAATATTTCTGTATGAATCAATTTCATCTTGAATTGCTTTTGCAGTGTTTTCTGCGGAATCATTCAGCATCATATTAAGAATGCTATTGCGCGAAACATCTACCAGAGTTGGGCAAGTATCATAATCAAAATATTCACCGCCGGATTTTGTTATCGTATTGGTGTAAGCAATCATGTCTTTGAAAAGCTGTGGAGCATCACTAGGTGCTACTGTGTTTTTGTAAGGAGATACTCGCATAGCAGCGTTCATTCTTTGTTGAATTGCTTCAGGTGTTGTCATGAATTTTACTAGTTTTAATGTTGCTGCCTCCTCTTCGTCGCTCATCGTGCCAGAAATCATCCAACCAGAAGTATAAATAACACGAACGTCGTTGTTTTCAGTATGATCAGAGAATGATGGGAATGGGAAGAATCTTATCTGATCTTTAATTTCTGATTCTGAAGCAAGCATTTCAGGGATTATTGGACTACTATGTGAAATCATTGCGACTTCACCTGTTAAGAACTGATTCATTTGAGTATTGTAATCCATTCCTTCAAAGCCCTCAGCAAATGCGCCATTGGCTTTTAAGTCTTTTGTTATCTGAAGACACTCAACAACATCCGGATCTGTCCACTTTTTATCGCCAGTTCCAAGTGAAATAACACCTTCAACCCCGATTCGCTTAAAGAGGATATTGTTAAAAATATGACCCATAACCCAAGTGTTTTTGCCTCCAACACCTATGGGCGTAATTCCTGCCTGGACCAGTTTACCGATAACATCATTAAATTCTTTAAATGTTTTTGGTACTTCAGTAATTCCTGCTTGCTCAAACAATACCTTGTTATAAAATACTGCATCAACATTAAGCTCATTTGGCAGCGCATATATTCCTTCGACGCCGTAGTCATCCAGACGATACGTATCTAATGCGCCATCCAAAAATGTGGCTTTCCATTCAGGGTCAGCATCCAAAGCAGGAGTTAAGTCCAGCAACACGCCATTTTTAGCCCATTCTGTTAGTCCTGCAATTGCAGGATAGTAAAAAATACTGGGAGTTGAACCTGTCGAAATAGCAACTTTCAGCTTATTATTATAAGCTGCTTCTTCATAAATAGAGTCATTTTGAACAACAATATTGGGGTTTTCTGCCATGAACTCCGCGATTTGGTTTTCATACACTGTTGCGATTGGTGTTCCTCCGCTATCACGACTCATGAACACGATTTTAACCTGTTCAGAAGACCCACCTGAGCTAGTTTCTCCTGCTGTGGCTGTTGATGACGATGCATCTGATGTGCTTACAGCATTGCTGCAAGCCATCAATGATAGCGTCAATGCAATCATCAAAAAGACACAAAGCACTCTTTTTTTGAAATTCATATTGTTCCCTCCAGATTTTTTTATTTGAAATTAATGGCTACCATTTGATGTCCATTAACCTCAGGCAAAATAAATTTAAGTTTTCCTCCACTTTGATCAAATTCAATCTCTTGATTTTCAGGAACAAGGGTTACCGTTTGTACATCGTTTCTATTTTGAATTTCAACTGAAAGGTTGAACAAAGGAATTTTTTCATCAACAAGATCTAGGACTTTACATTTCCGTTGAGGAATATAGTGAAGGAAATGAATTACTTGACGATTATGATGTCTTTGTTCTAATAAATTAATCTGTAAACTCATTGGTCCATTATGTATAATTTGGGGTTTTCCTATCAGGCGTTCAATTTCAGCCAATATCAAAGTCTTGTACCAATGTGGTCCATTTTCTTGATATTGCGAAAAAACAGGATGGATAAAATATGTAGTATTCTCGGTCCCAACTATAGCTGGATAACAAATCTCACGAGCAGATGGTGAATGCAAATGAGAACAGAAGTGTTCAAAGCTCCTGTTAAATACCGGACGAGTGGCCATTTGGATATAAGTTGTCTCTTGGCCAGCTTCAATAAACACACCTCTCTTGTACATGACATGCTCTGTTTCAGGCAACCACTTAGTGAAATGCCCTTTAGGAACAATAAAATCAGGGCTATATTCTGCTTCACCAAGATATTTTACAGCTAACTCAGATACGACAAATCTCTCTTTATTAGTATCAAGCCCTGAATGATAACTTGCTAAAATCTTTCCACCATTTTCAAGATACAACTGGAGTTTCTCTGCAAACAATTCATTAACAGGTATAACATCAGGAAGAATCAATAGCTTATAATCAGTAAAATCAGATTCACTGTCGATCAAGCAAAATTGATATCCTAATTCTGTTAGAATCCTACAAACTCCTTCTGATGCTCCGGGAATGTGCCCTGCAATATCAGTAGGATAGAATTCTTCAGCTGTAAAAACTGCAATTTCACAAACTGATTCTGCATCATTACACCATGGTTCTTTTTCTTCAACAGAGGCAAATATTTGTCCAATTTGTTCATACATAAATGAATTAAGTTGTCCCCAATAATCCATTTGATCTCCAACGATGCATTTACATCCGTTTGCTAACATTGAAAATATCTCGTATTCCATAGCAACTGGATTTCTATACGCATGAAAATCCCCCCATTCAGTATGGAAGCGACTTGTCATCCCAAAACATTCATTGCCAAATTGCTTCATATATTTTGCTGACACAGGGAAATCCATATATCCCCAATCAGCGCCTGGCAAAGACTCAAATGCAAAATAGGAGTAATCAGAAATTACTGGTTTGTCTAAATATCCAACATGTCCTTTATTAAAGCAGACATTAAAATCCGGATTGAATTTCTTTGCAAAATCAGATAAGTCCTTTACCATATCGTAATAGGTTGAACGTGCGAATATTTTCCTGTCTTCTTTGTTAGTCGGGTCCAAGCCTTCCCCGCGCATCATTTCTTGGCAGGTCACACAGCAACATTCATTCATAAAAGCAGCATCAAACCAAACACCTTCAGCAGGAATATTTGCTAAAACTTCACCGATTTGCGTTTTTAGGAAATCGCGATATCCTGTATTTACACATAGGTTTTTATAAAATCCAGCTTCAAAATACTTATTCCCTTTATAATCCTGAAGTGCACCGTTTTCATCTATACATACCCATTCCGGGTGCTGATCAGCAATTCTTTTATTCCATCTTATTGTTGCATATAAATTAACCTGAATACCCAGTTTGTGACATGCGTCTGTTTGCTCACGTAATAAATCTCGATGGGCTAGAGACGGGTGAATCATTTCAGGATAGATTTTGGAATTATAATACAGGTTGCCGTGATGACAGCAGCTAAATAAAGTAACAGAATTAACATGTGCATCACTCAAGGTCTGAGCAAATTCATTAGCATCAAATTGATCGCAAACACCTTCTATCATTTCACTGGTATGAAAATCAAGATGAATATGTCTTGATGCAATATGTTTCGAATTCATTAATTATATCCCTCACGCTTTCCAAAAATTGACGTTCATAATTTTACTTCAGACATCAATTCTCTCGTCTGAAACTCATTATATTTTCGATCAGATAAGCAAGGAATGTAATATCTTTAGTCTTATGGTAATTATTTTAGTTTTCAGTCATATAGCTCACATTCAACACCCCAAATGAGCCAAATTTGAGCTAATTATTTACCGCCCAACCAGCGGTATTTAATTGGCCCGCTTGTATACCACTAATAATAGTGGTATACTGAAAGTATGTCAAATGCTAAGATTGAAAAACTACGACAACGCCGTAACCAGCTCGCAAAAGAGCTGTCTTCGCATGCCGGGGTCCTGCATGGCACCTGGGTCGAGCGCTATTCAGTCTGCTCAAGGAAGAACTGCAAATGCCATCGCGGTGAAAAGCACGGACCTCGCTATCATCTGGCGGTTATGGAACGCGGAAAACAAAAGCAGCATTACATCCGTATGGCGAACAAGGATCTGGCGATGAAAGGTCTGGGACATAATCAGGCTATCGAGCGGATTCTTCAGGATTTAACTCAAATTAATCTCGAACTCATGAAAGAGGGGGCATACGAAGATGACTGAGCAGGAAGGTCATCCTTTACTGGGTGCGCTTAAGGATGTTGAAGTTTTCAGTTATGGTCATTTGCCGATGGTGGCAGCCTATTGCCGTCATTTGCAATTAGCCCAAACGATCAATGCGCTGGTCCCGTCCGAAATGCATCTGTCGCCAGGAATGGCGGTGCAAGCGATGGTTCTGGATGTTCTGAGCGGGCGCAGCCCGTTGTACCATGTCAAAGATTTTCTGGCCAGCCAGGATCGAGAACTGCTGCTGGGTGAAGACATTGATCCGGCGTGTTTCAGTGACTATACACTGGCCAGGTCACTGGACAGTCTTGCGGCGTATGGTACGGGAAAGATCATCACCGAGTTGGGAATCCAAGCCGTTCGGCTTTTTCAACTGGATATATCGGCGGTCAGTTACGACACAACGTCCACAAGTGTCTGGGGCGAATACGACTGCACAGAAGAGGAAGCAAGTCCCAAGATTACACTCGGTCATAGTAAGGATCACCAGCCCCAGCTCAAGCAGTTCATGACAGAATTGCTTTGTGTCGACCGGGGTGTTCCGATCTTCAGCCAGACGGTTGACGGCAATTCCTCTGACAAGAAGCTGAATAACAAGATGCTGCAGCGCATCGGCAAGCTCATGCAGGCGCATGGCCTGGGGCCCGGTGCGTTTGTCTATGTCGCCGACTCGGCGATGGTTACCGAGGACAATCTGGCAGAGCTTGGCCAAAACCGCTTCATTTCACGCCTGCCGGCCAACTTCAAAGCCTGTGACGAAGCGATCCGGGAAGCTGTTGAACGCGACGCTTGGAGCGAGCCTGAGATCATTCAAGAGGTCGCAGCATCCAGCAAACGACCGGCAGCACGTTACAAGACATATGAGACAACTGTGACCATTGCCGGGACAAGCTACCGTGCTGTGGTCATTCATTCCAGTGCTCATGACAAACGTCGCCAGAAGAAAATTGAACGCCAGCTGGAAACCTCCCGGGAATCACTCGCAAAGGCGGTCAAAAAACTGCAGACAGATTTCTTCTGTGAGGCCGATGCTCAGCGTGCAGCGGACGAAGCCGCAAAACGCAGGACTGCTTTGCACGCGATCAAGGGCGAGGTCCAGAGCTACGCAGCCCGCCGGCCAGGCCGACCGCCTAAAAGCAGGCCCGCACCAACTGTACAAAAGTTTCGCGTCATCTGGTCTGTTGCAGAAAACAAGGCAGCCGTCGATGATCTTGTGAGCCAGACTGGATGCTTTGTTTTATTGACCAACGTCCCTAAAACAGGACAGGACGGCCTGGATAGCCTGGATATTCTTCGGACATATAAGGGCCAGTATGGCGTGGAAAGCGATTTCGCTTTCCTCAAGGATCCACTGGTCGTCAACGACCTTTTCCTGAAATCGCCAGCACGCATTGACACTCTGGGCATGATCCTTGTCATTGCGCTGCTGATTGCAAGACTCATGGAAATCCATATGCGCCGGTATCTCGATGTCAATGACGAAACCGTCATAGGCCTCAACAACACCAAGACCAAACGCCCGACATTCTACGCGATGACTTGCTGCGTGCTCCATATTCAGGTCTTCTTGCTTCAAAAACAGCGACTTCTGAAATCCGAGCCGCCTGACCGAATACTGCAATTTCTCAAGGCGCTCGGCCTCGATCCGTCTGTATTCACTGACCCGAACAGCAAACCGATAATAATTCCTCCGAATTTAGCGCGTTAGGGGTGCGAAATGTGGGATATATGATAATTAATCAATTTTTTTGATCGAATTGATTTTCTAACAACTTTGACGGTGAAATCCCAAAATAGCCTTTAAAGCTTTTACTAAAATAGTATTCATCATTATAACCAACCATGTCTGAAACACTCTTTATAGTCATTGAATGGTTCTGACTTAATTGCTCAAACGCAATTTTCATTCTAAGTTCCATAATGTAACGACTTATTGTGATTCCAATTATATTTTTGAAAATGCTACTTAAATAACTAGGATTAACGCCTATATCATCTGCAATAAGATCAAGTGACAAATCATATCTTGAGTAATTATTGTCAATATATATTCTGGCAGCTTCTGCTTTTCTTTTTGTCGAAGATATGGCTCGCTCTTCAAGTACAGAAATAGTATTATTCAAAATCATAATCAGTTCATTTTCCATAATAATAAATTGATCATCATCTATTCGCTGATAAAATGATTTTTCAATATTCGCTATTGAATTCGGAATTTCAATTCCTGCTTCACTGAAAAACACAGTGAAAACAATAAGGTAGCTCATTGCAATATGGTAACCAATATTGATAATCATTCCTTGATTCCTAATTGACAAAAAGCAATCATGCATTTGTTCAATAACCAAATGATATTGTTTTGTACGTAAATTGTGTAATATCTGCACAGGATTGTAATCGATATTTTCCAATAAAGTTAGCAACCTATTCGGTTCATAAATTTGAATAATTTGCTTCTTTTGCTTAGCATGCAATAACGCGTTTCGAGCTTCGACATATGATAGATGTAGCTGCGAAACTCCTTGATGAATTGAACTAATCCCCCCAAAGCAGAGGGTTCTTGAACAAACTTCTTGATTCAATTTTTCAATTAGCAAATTTATTTTAAGTAAGAACGATCCATTACAATCACTATTGTCTTTATAATTTGAGAATATAATTATTATTAAGTCTTTTCCGATATTAATGAATTCAAAATGCTTAAACCATTCTTCGATAATTTTGATTATTATACTCTCATTTTCAAAAAAACAATCATCTTGACATATTTTAATATCCAACAAACACAATTTATCTTCAAATGAAATATTATACTTCTTCTCCAATTCTCGAATATCCTTACTGATGATTGGAAACCCAGCCAAACGTTCCAACAGGAAATTTCCTTTTTCTTTTTGGTCGTTTTCTTTTTTTAAGTCTTTTAACTTATTATTCCATGTCTCTTTCCTAATAATCTTATCCTTGCTATGTAATAGTTCTCTATAAAGCTCACCAGGATCAAGAGGTTTTAAAATGAAGCACGATGCTCCAAACCCCAGAGCTTCCTTAGCATATACGAACTCACCATATGCTGATAAAATTAAAATTTCTGTTTTAGGTGAAATTAACTTGATTCTTTTCGAAACATTAATTCCATCAATGAACGGAATGTTTATGTCCATAATCACAATATCCGGCAAATACAATTGCGTCATCTCAATAGCTTGAAGTCCATCTTCAGCTTCGTTGACGATATTTAATCCTATTGAATTCCAATCAATCGAATTTTTCACCATTTGTCGCTGTAAAAATTCATCATCTACAATTAAAACACTTAGCATTGTACTTCCCCTCCCGATCCACTTGATTTTGGTAATGAAACAATTACAGAGGTGCCAATGTTAGTATCGCTGAAAATTTCCAAACCATATTCTGGTCCAAAATACAATTTCAATCTTTGATCAATGCTATTTATCCCAAATGACTTATTATCATTTTTATTGCAATGTTTTAGCAGACTTTCAAGTTTACTATTTTCTATCCCGACACCATTATCTTGAACAGAAATATTAATTGTATCTTCGATTATAGATCCGAAGATTTTAATATCACCTTTGCCTCTTCTTTGTTTAATCCCATGATAGATTGCATTTTCAACAAGTGGCTGTAGAGTGAACTTGATTATATAATAGTCTAGAATTGAATTATCAATATTAATGTCATACTCAATTTTATTCCCATAACGCATGGACTGTATATTGATATAACTTTTGATATTTTCAATTTCCGATCGGATTGGTATTATTGTTTTCCCTTGATGCAAAGCAGTTCGATAGAAATTTCCAATTGCTCTGACCATAACAAGAGCATCATCAGTCTTTTTCATGCTAATCAGAGAACATACACTATTAAGAACGTTATAAAGAAAATGAGGGTTAATTTGAGCCTGAAGTGCTGTAAATTCGAATTTTCGTTTATCCCTTTGTTCATCATAAACCCGCTTAATTAAGTGATTAATTCGAGACGACATATTATTGAAAGCATGTGAAAGCAAGCCAACCTCATCGTTTGATTCAACTGTTACAAGTGTATTCAACTGACCATTACCAAATGCTTTCATACATTGAGCCAATTTTGCCAATTTACTGACAACTCTCATAGTCATCCTATTAATTACTAAAGAGGCGGTAATAATTGATAAAGCACCAAATAAATATATTAATTTTATTATTATGTTGCCTTTTTGAGTAAGTGACTTAACAGGAATCGTTCCTAACATGATCCAGTTTATAGTATCTACATGATCTGCAACAACTAGATATTTTTCATCTTTAATCATTATATTTATATCAGTTATTCCATCATCTTGATTCAATTTATCAACTATTTCACCCTGAATTGACTTGTCTGAGATAGATGATAATTTAATGTTACCATAATTATCAATGACAATATAATCTCCTGCATCACCAAGCTTTATCTGAGAAAAATTACTTTTAAGTATTTCTGAATTGTATTCAATTATTATATATCCTTTGACTTGACCTGTTATAAAATCAAAATACGGTCGCGTAAATACGATACTATTTAAATTTGAATTAGTAGGCGAAAGAGGAAACAAGTCGACCCATTGTTCAGTCAATGTGTCTTTCAGTAGATCATTCACGATTTCATGATATTCGCTCCTAACTGTTCTAATATTATTTGTATTTACGACTCTTCCATCAATCGTGATTATTGATATGCTACTAAACTGGTTTATATTACGAATTGCATCAATGTAGTCCAGTTGCTTTTCAACTTGGAATTCCAACTGAATTTTTTGTTGATAGTTAAGATTGTCAGGCATATCGAAAAAACTTTGAACATTTTCGTCAATTAGAAGTATATTTGAAAGTTGTTTTGCATCTTCAAATAAATTTTTACAATTATCAGAAACTGTTTCGAACCTTTGTGTATATCCATCAATTGCAACATCTAAAACTGTATTTTCAAATGACACACGAATTAAGCTTGTTAGCAAAACGATAACAATAGTAATTATCAATGCACTAGACAATGATAATTTTTGGGCAATTGGCATATTTTTGTAGAACCGACGAATTCTATCATAAATTCTATATATTGACAAATGAACAAATGAGATTGAGCGAAATATAATTGCTATAAAACTTATAACTTTTATCCCAAATTTTTTCAAATAACAAATCCTCTCAAAGACTTAATAAGCTTTTTCTAACTAATCATTAAAATATGTTCCCTCAATTAATGGAGCGACTACCTTTTTGGCTTCAGACATCGCTTCCTCGGCTGTTTTTTCGCCTAACCAAACTTGATTTAAATAAGAGTCTACGGTATCGTTTATTTCATTGAAGTTAATGACATCCAATTCAGGGTTGCGGACCTGATGTTCAAAAGTTGATCGCATCACAGCATCTTGAAATCCTTTTGGTCTTGAAGGCAGTGATTCAGACGCCCAGCTATCAACAAGGGATGGATTGGTATACCATTCAGTTTGGACAGGCATCCAAATACTTTGAAACATCGGTAGCGTTGTATTGGGATCCGTTATCCATTTATAAAGTTCCCACGTTTCATTTAAATGATGAGTTGATTTAAAAATAATTAAAGATCCTCCATAAAAAAAGGTAGTGTAATTATTATCAATTGGGAGAACTCCAACACCCCAGTTTGCATCAACTTCAGATAAATCTAAATGATTCCAACTTCCATCAATATACATAGCAATTTTCTTGCTTTTGATTGCAATTGCTGGGGTGGGAAGACTATTCTTTTGAATGAGAGTTGGATGAACATGATAAACATTGATTAAATCAGCAATTCTTTGTATGGCTTCTGCTGCTTTCTTATCTGCTAATCCGAGTGATTCCCGATCTTCAGACAGAAAATCACCGCCATTGGAATATACAAATGGCATATATGATGACCATAACCCAGAAAACATAACTCCAAATTGAACGATATTGTCCTTATCAAATCCATCGTCAAGTGCAGTTCGGCCTTTACTATCTATTGTCAGTTTTCTAGCAACTTCAAGAAATTCTTGCCAGCTCCATGCATTTTTAACTTCTATTGGGGGAAGATCCAGACCAGCCTCTAAAAACAAATCGACATTATACATCAGTGATGGTGTTACATTTGCCATAATTGGACCTGCACTCTTGTCAGCAGCCCAATTCCACCAACAAGTTTCAATCCAGTCTTCCTTTTTTGCAATCGGGTCCTCATCTAGCAAATCATAAAAGTTGTATATGAGTCCTTCTTCACCCATTTTTAATTTCCAAGCCGAAGAATAACTTATATCTGGTTCTTCACCACTAGCAATCCTTGCATTTAATTTAACAAGGAAATCAATTTTAGGAAAGTGGATAGCCTCAACAGTAATGTTGTTATATTTTTTTTCAAATGATATGATTGCATTTTCGATTGCGGCTTGCTCCATTGAACTACCCCAGTAAGTCAATTTCAGATTTACCTTGTCAAAACTGCTATAATTGATTGATGAATTTGTAGATTGACTATTTAAAGACGTTTCACTTCCATTAAATATCCCAATACAAGAAGATAAACTGATTAGAATGGTTAACACCATAAATATCAATAGAATTCGAAAAATTCTTTTCATATAACTAAACCTCCTCTATTGATTTGAAATCTTGTAGTGAGTCTTCTCTCATTGGAATGCGAACAATAATCGATGTGCCTATTTCTTTGTTTGAGATGATCTGTAAACCGAACTCATTGCCATATATGAGTTTAATTCGTTTATTAACATTTGATAATCCTATGTTATTTCCATCTTCTTTGAAAATTTCATCTAGTCGGGATTCTGCAATTCCGCATCCATTGTCTTCAACACTGAATATTGCGATCTCCCCTTGAACAGCACCTGTAACTATAATTTGGCCGCCGGTTCTCAAATTTTTAAAACCGTGAATTATCGAATTTTCAATCAATGGTTGCAAAAATAACTTGGGTACTCTAATTTCAAATAATATAGGATCAATATCAATCTTGATATCAAATATATCTTCATATCGTAGTTTCATAATAAACAAGTATTGTTCCAGCCAATTGATATCATCTTTAAGTAAAGACATTTCAGAGCGATTATTACTTGTATACTGCAACATTCTGGACAATCCAACTATCATTTTACTTGTCAGCTTAAGATCGCCGTTAAGTGCAGTCCAGTTTATTACATTGAGTGTATTTTGTAAAAAATGTGGGTTTAGCTGAACATTTAATGCAACAATTTCAGCATCCCTCTCATGTAATTTAACTACATAATTTTCATGAATGAGTTGTTTAAGGTTATTATTCATCCAATTTAATTTTTTATAGAAGAAGGCAAACTCATCTTTTTCATCAAACTGGATTAACGTCGAAAAATCGCCTGTTCCAATACGTTCGATTGATTGAATCAAAGTATGAATTCGATGGCTCATAAATTGAGATGCCAAGACAATAAACATAATTGTTGCAGAAATAATTATAAGATTTATCATAACCATAAATCTTGAAGTTGTCCGTAAAATGTTTCGAGTGAAAACTTCAGGAGATATCATAACAGCACTAATCCAATTAGTGACGTCTGAAACAGCATAGCATATGATTTTATCTTCTATACCTATTTGCGCATTCAAATAACCATTTTTACCATTTATATATGTGTACCAATTATCACTGTCGATTTGGCCTAATACAGACTTGTCAGAATTGGCTATAATATATCCATCCCTATCGAGAACTGTGTATGTTATATCATTAATTATATCCGGTTCAATGCTATTCATAATAATCGATTGGAAGAACGTTTCCTGATAGTTAATGACAAGAATTGGTTTTTCTATGGCATCAGGTAATTTGCTTATAGTGCCGCTTCGAACAGTTGAAACGTTCAGACATTTGACTGCTGAAAACATTTTTCTATATTCTAGAGAAGTACTGGATTCAAGATAATTCAAATTAAACATTTCTAAATAATCATAGGTTGGGACCCAGACCATCGCTCCATTTGCATCTATTGCTTGTTTATACAATTCAGAATTAAAAAACTCATTATCCGGATAGAAATTTTTATCCTCCTCTCCAAATCGAAAATAGGATGTAATTAAGTGTACAGAGTATTTTCCATTGTCACGATTAAAGTAATTTGACAATATCTGCTTTATCTCATTATTAGTTTCGATCATCTCTCCATAGTCACTTGTATCCATTTCAAGAATAATATCATAAATCTGGTTATCCACATTGATCATCAAAGCAGAATCAGTAACATCTTTTAACTTGGAATCGATAATCTCATTATTTTTTTGGATTATTTCAATCAACCGTTGTTCAGCTTGGAAGGTAATCTCTCTTTTTAAAGTCTGATATGAGAAGTACCCCAAAACAACAATTGGGATCAAGGCTGAAAATAAAAAAACAATGATCAGCATATATCTAAACTTAATATTGGGTAACCTCATCATGATGAACCCTCAGAATGGCCCAATAATATTGTATGAATTTTACGATATTCTTCAGGAGCAAAACCAGAATATTGTTTGAAAACTCGGGCAAAATAGCTTGAATCCTTATAGCCAACTAACGATGCAATGCTTGTAATTTTATCATTTCTGTTTGTAAGCAAGTCGCGGGCTGTTTTCATCCTAACTTCCAACAAATATTCTGAAAAATTCACACCAGAAATAGTCTTAAAAAGTGTACTGAAATAGGAAGGATTGAAATGGAACATTTCTGAGATAGAATCAAGACTTAGGTTATCCATATAATGATTTTTGATGTATCTCATGCAGTCATTAACTAACTTGCTGTTCAAGTCTGATTTCCTTTGTTGGATTTCTTCGGAAATACGCTTAAAAATTTCTGCAGCTTGCATTTGAAGGTGTTCAAGCGTCGGACAATTGTTAATGATCTGGTTAAGTAATTCAACAAGTTTTTTCTTGGTTTCAATTGGTAAGAAGCCATCTACTCTTTTCATTTGACCGATCAATATTTGGAATACCTGTTGCTTCAACGAATTTGGTAATGGGTGCTCAGAATTAATAATATTGTTAATCAAATCATATAGCAGTGATTCTACTTCTTTTAGATTCCCTGCAGCAAGAGATTGAGCTAGTTGATCCTCTTCATCATATCGGTTACTGACAAGTTGATATGGATCATAGCTCAAATCTTTATAGTAATTTATACAGTTTCCGTAAAAGGAAAACTGTATAGCTGTCAAAGCTTCATCGAATGCCAGTTTAATATTAGATAAAATATTATTATGAATATTACTTACTGAAACTATAGTAGAAATTTGATACTCATTTGTAAACTTGTCCGATATCACCTTAAAAATTTTTTCTTCAGGTGTTCTATTTGATAATAGTATTGTTACAAGTTCAGGATCCTCCTTTTCCAAAATAAAGCTGATACATGATCCATACGAATTCAATTCACTTTTTATCCAATATTTAATATTTAATAAAATTTCTTGATTTTCTGTACTTTTATCTGTCAATGAAAACCCATCAAATCTATATAGCATTATCAGACCTCCTTGGGTAAGAGGGAAAATGTCAGTCAGTTCGTTAGCTACAGTTGAAGATGGCTGTGCCTTTAACAATAAATTGAACAAATGATTAATATAAACTTGCATCGTTTCGTTCAATTTTTCACGCATAGATTGCTGTTCGGCACTATGTTCATGTTCATTTTCAATTAGACTTTCCAAGCTAACGAGCATAGATTCAATTTCGGTAGGATCAATAGGTTTCAATATATATCCAAAAGCTCGAGTTTCTAAAGCAGTCTTAGCGTATTCAAATTGACTGTAGACACTTAGCACTACTGTTTTTATCTCTGGCTTATTTTGTTGAATATATTTTAAAAGTTCCATGCCATCTACATTTGGCATTGCTATGTCTGTTAAAATAATCTGTACTTCGATTGATTGTATTAGCTCAATCGCAGCCTGCCCATCTTTAGCTTCTAAAATCATGTAATCTGGGCGCATTGATTGCAGCAACCTAACTAAACCTTTTCGCTGCCTCGGTTCATCATCGACGACCAGAATGTTCAACATGATATAGCCTCAATCATTCCAATAGAATCATACTTGAATTTTACATATTGCGAAGCCTGCTTTCAAGTTTAATAAACGGTACATTTTTTAGATTGCATCATTTTGTTTATACATTTGACAAATCAGTTCACTTTCTTCAAAAGTTAGAAATGAAATTGAGCAATAGTTGGTGATTAAATAATAAATGACTACTTTTTGCTTTAAACTCTCATCAAATACATTCAACTTGCTTATCTCATTTAACTTCGAAGTGAAATAAATTCAATTCAAACTTCATTCTTCCCGTGCAACATTTGTCTGTACTTCTCTGAGTATTCTTCAGTTGAAAGTTGATAGATTGGAAGTTCATGAATTACTTCTTTCTCTTCAAATTTAATTTTAGCGCAAATTGATTCATTTACATAGACACTTTGCTTAGCTTCAATCATTAAGTACAGCGAATCATTATCAGTACCATTACTATAATCAAATGCATGCTTTGAAAGCATAACGCTTTTTTCTCCGCCAGACAATGAGTCGGGCATCGCTACATAAAAGGGCGCCACGTAGTGCTTGCCGGGTTCAATAGAATCAAACCTAATAGAGGTAGTATTACTTTCGAACTTAGGATTGTAATCCCATATGTAGAATTCTTTTTCAGAAATATGCCACCCTTCCGGAACTTTAATATCAACATCAACATTTTCCCAAATTTTATTGGTTGCATTAACTAAAGCATAGCGAAGCAAAAATATTGAGCAATTTTGAGAAAATAGCTTTGGTAAAATTACCCCATAGGGGGCAAAAATTACACCATCACTTGATAAAAGCTCCATTTCCAATTGATGTATATCAACATCAATATTATGACTTTTAGTGATTGTAAAACAATGTTTGACAGTTTCGCCAGGACCGACTTCCTCCTCAAACCATTGCAATTCACCTGTAGCTCCAGCGTTAACTTTTCTTGCCCCAAAACGAATCTTAAAAGGCGTATCATTCAGGTTTCTAACTTCAAACTCACTACTATCAGAACTTTCATGCCAAGCAATATCAAACACAAAATTGCCAATACGTCCTGCTTTTAATGTGAAATCGTTAATCAATCCCTGTGGCTGGATTGTCAGAGATCTTTGTTCACTATTCATTCGTAGTCCAAGCCATTGCTCGATACTATGCTGTACCCAAGCACCTTGACCCTGGCTACAACGAGTCAAACATCTTTTTTTGTTTGATGCTCTTGGCCACCAGTAAAGAGAGGCACTTTCATCTAACCTTTCGAACAATAAATTTAGAGAATCCCTCATTTCTGCAGGGGTTACGCTACCACCTAGCTTGAGTGTTATTCCAGTTGCAGAAGGATTCATGCCATAATGTAGTTCACGCATAGTCTGGTATTCTGGATCATAATTGCTGATAAACAGTGACCTAGCAAATCGATTTAAATTTACATAAGGCGCGTAATCAAATGGGTATAATCCATATACAGGAGCAAGACTGCTCGTTGTGTCTTCTCCACCGTAATATAATACTTCCTCAGGAATATAAAAGTTATCATTCAGAGATAAATTTGTTCCGCCTGTGATTTGATTTCCAAATGGGCCATCTGCCTCCATGTATTTTTTCAAATCTAGGGTTGTCTGTTTAGCTAATTTTCTTGGTCCTGAACCATCTAATCCTAAACTCTCCATAATATTTGCGTAATAGTTCAACGCATATATACACTTTACGTTTGTACCATAATCATACTTTTTAAATACAATCAAATCACTTGCATAACGACTTGAGAACAGGCAAACATCGGGGTGTTTATGAGCAAGGATGTATTCATACAAATCATTCAAAGACTTCATGAAATTATCATTTTTGATAAAGAACTTCACATCATTTGTTAAGTCAAGGTATTTACCAGCTATTGTCAAAGGTGCCAATGCAATCAGCATGGAATGATCACTATAGATGCTATAGCCCGGCAAGCTGAATTTGGCTGCAAATTTAGCTGCACTTCGACCTATTTCAGGTATCGCCCACAAGACAGCAAATACATTGGGTTCGATATCAATCCCCCAACTACGTCCCAGAACATGAGAAGGTGCTCCCTGCCAACTCATGATCATGTTCCCGCTTGAATCAAATTGTAAGCAATTAAAATTGTCCAAAATAAATCGGAAATGCATGTCTCGATATTTTTGTCCAATGCATGGATCCCCATCAATTTTGATTTCTAGCTTTCCAAGCCTTTTTTGCCAAAATTCTTGTGTGATATTAATCCACTCCAAGGCTGTATGGCGATAAATTGTACCAAGCGCAGCATAAGCTTGCTTTCTTTCTGGAGTCACTGAAATTATTGAGGTAAATGTTCTTGTTTCACCTGGTTTGAGATCGATGTACTGATATATTTGAGGATCTCGTGGATTCCCCTCTCGTATAGCATCCATAAACTGGATAGTTGCACATCCTTCTGGATTCCAAAGGATAAGCAATTTTTGATCCCACTCAGCAACAAAAGGATCATTAGAAAAATCCTCGAATCGTTTCCCGTAAGCTTCAAACTGGTTAAGAAATTTCTGATCGAATTTCAGATGAATTTTGCCTCGGATTGGAACGTTACCAGTATTTTTGACACTTATACCATAAATTGCACAACTAGGTCCAGGAAGAGGATGAATATCAGATGTTTTCACTGATTCCATCTCAAGAATTGGTGCCAGGCTAAAAGTATTTGTTTCAATGTTCTTGTGGGTGGTTTTTGCAACTGGCAGGAAGTGATCCAAATAGTAACTGATTGCATCCTCTCCCGCTGCGTCAATAATCAAGCCATTATTAAGTTCGAGCTCGTAATGCATTTTACCTAAGAATAATGCAACATCAGTCTGGTAGTATTGTCCGATATGTCCTCTGAACTGTCCCCCAATATAAGGACCTCCTGATGGCACTGGATAAGCTTGCTCGTGAGGCGAACAAATGAATTGAAGCCTACCTTTAGCGTCTTGTCCTAGCATCGTCTTGCCATTAGACTGAACCATCAATTGCCTCTCGCTTAATGAGAGGTCTACGCAGTCTGACGACTGATCGTATTTAACTTGGAAAAATGGTGATTGATATCCATTTTCCCACAAGTCTGAATAAGATCTGTATTGAGGTTTATTTCGAAGATACATTTTCATTCCTCTTTCTGGATCTAATTTTATCTCTTTGCATCCATAATAATTTAATTTATTATCCTTTAATTCCAGATAGCGTTATTCCTTCGACAAAATATTTTTGTCCAGCTAAAAATATTGCAATTACTGGAATTACAGAAATTGTTGAGGCTGCCATTAGATAATTCCATTCAGTTTGATATTGTCCTTTATACATATGAAGTCCTAAGGCAACGGTAAATTTGTGAACATCATTGATATAAATGAGTGGTCCCATAAAATCGTTCCAGCTAGCCATAAATAAAAATAGTGCTATAACAACCATGGCAGATTTTGTTAAAGGAATCATGATTCTTGTAAATACTACAAAATGGTTCGCTCCATCAATTTTGGCAGAATCATCAATTGCTCTTGGAATAGTCATATAAAACTGTCTCATCATAAATATGTAAATAGCTCCACCACCAAAAAATGCCGGTGCAATAAGAGGGATCCATGAATTTGTAAAACCTAATGCATTCCATTGTAAGAATAGAGGAATCATTGTAACTGCAGACGGCAGCATCATACTAGCCATTATTGCACCAAAAACAATATTCTTGCCCTTCCAATGAAGTCTTGCAAAACTATAAGCACACATGGATGCCGTAAATGTACCAATAGAAAAAGTTGCCGAGGTGATAATGGCTGAGTTCATATAAAAAGTAGCAAAATCAACGGCTCTGAAAGCTTCAAAAAAGTTGGAGAATAACCATTTTTCTGGAAACCACCGCATAGGTATCAAGAAAATCTCTGTCGTACTCATAAATGAACTTCTAACCATCCAAATGAGTGGAAACAGTGAAATAACTGAACCTATAACTAATATAATCATAATAACAAGTTGACTGATTTTTTGACCTAGAATATTCTTAGAGGATTTTCGTCTCATTTTTATTCCTCCCCGTAATAGTGCACCCAAAATTTTGATGACTTAAACAACAACACAGCTAATATCCCAATCAAGATAAATATAAGCCATGCCAAAGCACTCGCACGACCCATGCGCATGTTAACAAACGCTTCACGATAGAGATATAAAACATAAAAGAGACTCGATTTACCAGGTCCACCATTGGTCATGATATATGGCTGAACAAATATCTGAAATCCATTGATTGTTGTTACAATCAAGTTATAGAAGATTGTGGGAGTCATCAGCGGGATAATGACACGAGTCAATTTATGCCAGAAGCGGCCACCATCAATCGAACATGCTTCAAGCAAGTCATTTGGCACATCTTGTAAACCAGCTAAGAATATTACCATTTGTGGGCCAATATTCCATAAATTAATAAATATAAATGTTGGCACCACCATTGCTTTTGAGGAAAGCCATAAAAGTCGTCCTAATCCTAAATTTTTAAGAAGATCATTAGCAAAACCCATATCCACATTAAAAATCCAAGTCCAAATTAGACTTATAGCAACAAAAGGAACGATTGTCGGCAAATAATATATTGTCCTAAATACCGATTTCCCCCTTTTGATTTTATTCAATAGCAAGGCAATTGCAAAAGCTGCAATCAGATTAAGTGGGACAGATAAAAACACATAATAACAAGTTACACCAAATGAACCCCAAAAATATTGATCTTTTCCACTTAGAATTATCGAATAGTTTTCAAAGCCGATAAAATTACCAGCTGATATAATCGTCTTGTCAGTTAAACTAACAAAAAAGCTATATACCATCGGGCCAGCGGCAAACCAAAGAAAACCAATAATTGTTGGCAAAGCGAATGCTATACCTGTTAAGTCCTCCCTAGTTAAGAACCTTTTCTTCTTCATAGATCACGCACCCCATCTTTTAGTCTTAATTCTATTTAATTGATGAGCTGTTATCTAAACATTTACTATTTAGATAACAGCTCAAATCAATTACTTCTGAAATGTTTTATCTGCGTTCGCCGGTGTAAGTGCCATCTAAAATATCAAGTGCGACTACAGCATCGTTTAAATTATTCATTGCTTCTTGTGCTGTTTCATCTCCAGTCCAAACATCAGCTGTCAATTCATTAAATTGTGTAGTAAATTCTGGGAAGTTCTTGATCAGCAGCATTGGATGTGTAAATCTGTTTTCATAAGTAGCTTTAACAATAGCATCTTGGAACCCGGTCGGGCGTCCAGGAAGATCTTCAGAAGCCCAAACATCAATCATGCTTGGATCAGTATAATATGCTTTAATTGAAGGAATCCATAGCGTTTGATACATTGAAAGTATCTCATTGCTCGATTGTGGATCACAAAGATAAGTATACAAGAGGTATTGCGCATAGCTATCTTCTTCAGCTTTATAGGCTAACAAAGTGCTGCCAACAAATGATGCAACATAATCGATGTCGCCCATAGGCATGACACCCACGCCCCAATCGAAATCGGCCGCGACTATATCAAGCTGACGCCATGAACCACCCATAAACATTGCAAGCTGCTTTGACTTCATTGCTGATGCAACTGATTCAAAACCGGATGATTGAGTTTTTGTAGGATGAACGTGATACTTGTTAACAAGGTCTGCAAAATTCTGGATAACACTGTATCCTTTTTCATTAATCAAATCAGTGCTTTTACCATCTTCACTTAATATGTTCCCGCCATTGCCATAAATAAACTGGAACATGATATCCATGTTGAGGTCAGTACCAATTCCAAATTGCTTAATGTTTGTAGGATCAAAATTCGGACTCAGAGCATTATTACCATTTACATCTAGAGTCAGCTTTTGAGCCACTTCAACAAACTCATCCCAAGTCCATGCTTCATCAACAGTTGTTGGTGGAAGGTCAATACCTGCGTCCTCAAACAATTCAGTGTTGTACATTAAACAGTTTGTAACTGATGCAAAAACTGGACCTAGGACCTCAGTTGGGCTGTAATTATACCAAACTGTATCGATCCAATCATCAGCTGTTACACCGGATGCTTCCCCATATTTTGAAATCAAGTCATTAAAATTCCACAAATAGCCTTCTTCATAAAGTTTATAGTTCCACGATTGTGAATAGCTTAATGATGGAGCATCATTAGCTGCAAGACGTGCAGCAAGTTTTGCAAAAAACTCATCAGATGCAACCCACGTAACGGTTGTATTCGTATTATATTTTGCATCAAATGCAGCACAAGATGCTCTTTGAGCGTCTTGCTCATTAGTTGAGCCCCAAATCATTAGCTCAAGCTCAGCACCCTCAGCAGTCATGGTTTCACTAGTTGTTCCACTTGACGAAGTTGTCGCATTCGAAGCCGTTGTAGAAGTCGTTGTGGTAGTATTTCCTGCGCATGAGACAAGCATTAAGATTAGAACTAGCATCATACTTATACTAATTATTTTTTTCATATGCTATCCTCCATATTTATCAATACTGTTATTTTAGTAATGAATGCATTTGTGGCTTAGTTGATTGCATCAAAATACAAGTACGACATTTAATAAAGATAAAATAACTAAGCCGACTAACGAATAATTCATAAGATGTACTGAGTGTTGCAACTACTCCTTTTTTAGGATAGCAACTTAATCTATTAGATGGTATCGTATCATTTTTATATCTAAGCATTTTGTTGGGTTGATATACCTGAAAAGATCTTGATCAGCTGTAATTATTAATTAGCTAAGTTTAAGCAGGGACTGCTGAGAAACCTTAAAACGACTAATACTAGGTCATCACAGGCCATTAAGTGGTATAATACATGCAAGCAAATCAGCACTTTCCCAACAAAAACCTTGCATCTGGAGAACGACATGAATCGAAAAAGACGCAGACAGTTAGCCTTTCACGACAATATTAGCGGATTTAGCGGCGCGCGCATCTTTGCCGAAAATCACTGGGTCAAGCTGTCACAGATCATTCCCTGGGATCTGGTAGAACGCAAATATGCGAAAAACTTCGAAGGCCGACGCACCAGCAATGATTGCACAGAAGTGAACTATCCTTTTCACACACGTAACAAACCCCAACTATGAGGGGCAAAAGTTGGGGTGGGATTACCCCGCCTTCTCTCAAAACCTGTAATAAATCCCAATATTATCGCAAACCTTTGTAAATCGTGATATTTTTTGCAGATTCTCAAAAATATAGTATAGGTTCAAGGATTTCTAAATATTCTCACTTTTCGCCCATCCTTCATGATAAAGAAGTTGCCATCCGAGTAGATCTCCAAGCGATCAACCAGGGTTTTCCATAACGCCCCATCAAATTCGCTGATCAAGTTACTGCTCCCAATCAGCTTGATTATATCCTTTACCCCCCGCCCCCTTGCAAGCACATCCCTCTTATGTTCAGCAACGCCCGCGAGCTTTACCTGGATCGATTCATATTGCTTAACCAGTTCCGCATACCTAGGGCTGTAATCATCCTGGTCCAGATCCTTTCTGGCATTCTCATTGACCAATTTCTCAATCAGCCCCAGAACGACTTCCCCTTCACTAGCCAGCTTGCGCTCCTCCTGATCTAGCTCAGTCGTATCACCCAGGTTGCCAACAATCTCCTTGTAGCCGGCCAGGATAGATTCCTTATCTTCAACCATGCTGTTCATTACCCGGATAAACATGTCCTTGATATAATCCTCGTACAGATGCGGCGTCGAACAGCGCTTGCCGTCCTTGAATTTCCGATTGCACTGCCAGATCGTCCGCTTGTATTTGCTGGTGCTGTGCCAGACCTTCGGGCCATAGAACCCACCGCACTCGCCACAGACGATCCTGCTCGAAAAGCAGCTGCTACGACTGGTGTAGCCTGCCTTTTTGCGTTTTGCCAACTCATGCTGCACCTCGTCAAAAACTTCAGAATCGATGATCGCAGGATGGCTGTTCTCGACATAGTACTGCGGGAGCTCACCTTCATTGACTTTCATCTTCTTAGTCAGGAAATCCACACAGAAAGTTTTTTGCAAGATGGCATTGCCTTTATATTTTTCATTTTGCAGAATGCTGTCAACCGTGCTGGGCGACCAGTTTTTCTTGCCGGAGGGTGTTGGTATACCCTGCTTGGTTAACACCTGGCAATCCCGGATGGCATCTTGCCTTCAACAAACAACCTGAAGATCAGCCTGACGATCTTGGCTTCACTCTCAACGATCTGAGGCAGGCCATTCTCGCCTTTCTCGTAACCCAGGAACCGTTTATACGGAAGATACACCTTCCCTTCTGCTGCCTTGGCACGCTTGCCCCAGGCCACGTTCTCGCTGATCGACCGGCTTTCCTCCTGCGCCAGCGACGACATGATCGTGATCAGCAATTCCCCCTTGGCATCGAGCGTGTAGATATTCTCTTTTTCAAAATAGACCTCAACATTCTTCTCCTTGAGTTTTCGGACCGTAGTTAATGTATCAACCGTATTTCTAGCAAACCGACTGACCGACTTGGTCAGGATGAGATCGATCTTGCCGTTGAGGGCGTCAGCGATCATATTATTAAAACCGTCACGCTTCCGGGTATTGGTCGCGCTGATGCCCTCGTCGGTATAGACACCGGAAAACTCCCAATTGACGTTCTCCTCAATCTTTTTGGTGTAATAATCAACCTGAGCTTCAAAGCTGGTGAAATGTTCATCTGTATCTGTCGAAACGCGAGCATAGGCCGCTACACGTTTTTGGGCTTGTACTTTCTGGTCATTCTTTGGCAGCCGATTCAAGGTCGGCGCTATGGTTCTGACTGTTCTAGCTGTGCTCATCCGCCAACCTCCAATCTCTAGCTTTAAGCCGCATTTCTTCTGTCCAGCTATCACTTCTGGATCGATCTTGCCATTCGGTATCTAAAGTATGTCCGTCAGTAAAAACAAAGGTCACCTTATTCGGTGCTGGAATAACCATTTCGGTAATATTTTGCTTGAAAATAGCTTCATCAAAAGCTGCCAGGCCAAGAACCTCAGCTGTTAGGGCCATCAGGACATCTTCAGGTATGCGCTTCCCGAAGCAGGCAGATTTACCATACCTCAGAAACGTCGAGCAGTTCCAGGTAGCCTGTCCGCGAGCAAGTTTTCGCTTGTAGTTCTTGCCGCATCTGGGGCACCGGATCATGCTGGAAAAGGGATAGCGATTGGTCGTCGATGTTTTCGTGGCACTCTTTTTCCGGCTGACCGCCATACGCTGCTGAGCCAATTCGAAGGTTTCAATATCAATAATGGCTTCATGCGTTCCCTCGGCAAAATACTGCGGCAGGACACCGTGGTTACTGACCAGTGCTTTGGTTAGGTGATCTTTGACATACCGTTTCTGCAGAAGCGCGTTCCCGGTGTACTTTTCGTTCTTGATGATATCCGCCACATACTTGGCTGACCATTGTCCGTCAAACATCGTCGGCACATTCTGCTGCCTAAGCCGCCGAGCAATAACACCACAGCCATCGCCTTTGATGTAATCAGCAAAGATGCCCCGGACCACAGTGGCCTGATCTTCATCGATCTCAATACCGTACTTGCTGATCCGATAGCCGTATAGAAACCGCAGCGTGGCCAGTTCACCGCTCTGGAACTGACTCCTAATGCGCCATTTGCAGTTCTCACTGACCGAACGACTTTCTTCCTGCGCGAACGACGCCAGGATGGTCAGCATCAGCTCACCATCACCGGACAGTGAATGAATATTCTGCTCTTCGAAGAACACGTCGACGCCGATACTTTTCAGCTCACGCACCGTCTCCAAAAGTGTGACTGTGTTTCGTGCAAACCGGCTGATCGACTTGGTGATGACCATGTCCACCTGACCGGCTCTGCAGTTCGCTAGAAGCCTTTGGAACTCCGGCCGGCCATCCTTGGTTCCTGTCATTGCCTCGTCCGTATAGACGCCCACATACTGCCACATGGGGTTGTTTTGGATCATGGTGCTGTAGTGGCTAACCTGGGCTGACAGCGATTGAAGCATGGCGTCTTTCCCACTGCTGACTCTGGCATATGCCGCCACCCGTTTTCTGACCGGAGCCTTCACGACAGAGGGCTCTAGAATCTTTATTTTGCGTTTCATAAAGCCCTCCTTTCCGTCATGTGATGGTAACTCTCAAACGCCTTTGTATCAAGTGTTTTAGCGATATAGACAGCCACAAAACGGCCGATATTTTTCGATCATCGAATTGTTTATTTTATTGAACTCGTCAGGAGATATCAGGCTGCGATTCAGAAGCATCCTTGTCATGCTCATGGCAATCTGGTAGTTCTTCTCCCGGCTAAACTGTTCTGGTGTCATGAACGGTTTTCTCCTCCAAAGCGGTCTGCAATATAGCAGGCATGGCTGCAGTACTTCCGACCCTCATGCTTATAGCTTTTGAACACCCGGCCGCAATGTACACACACTATCTCCATTGCTGTCTTCTTGGAGACCTGCGCACGATGGCTATTCCACCATTTCTGTCGGCAGGTATTTGAGCAGAATCGCTTGGGCTTTCGTTTGGGTGTCTGCTCTAATGGTTCATCGCATTGCCTGCAGCGGGTGGAATCCACAATCGTCTTGCCGATAACAGGAGTGATCTTATTTCGGCTGCAAAATGACTTGAATGCGTTTTTGGGTATACCCAGAGCTTCAGCGATCTCGGTGTAGCTGCATCCGCTCATGCGCATGCGCCGCAGTGCTTCTGACTGTTTTAGTGTAATAATGATCTCCTCCAATCCATAAACCATTTCTTTATGTTTAATACCCTCTTTGAATTCGCGACTTTTTGCGTGGCACCCCTCACCCGTTCCCATTTATTTCAGTTGTAGCTATTTGTATCGCCCCTCCCCCCTCCCTGGGTCGAAGTTGTTTCGCAAACTATAGTTTTCAGAAATAGAACAGGAGAGCAACAGCCAATTGCCGGCCACCACTCGCCCGCTCTGATTTTCTCACCGTCAGGTTTTGTCTGACTTTTGCTCCGTGGCGCATGAGCAGGTGTGCCAGAATTCACTTGGTCTGTCACCCTCACAATGCGTCTTCATCTCTCGGAAGCATTTAGGGCAGTACTTCTTCGGCAACATATATGCGTCATTGACGGGCGCACCATCACCGGTATTATCGAGCTCATACATGGTCAGGTGGTCACCGTATTTAGAATCTTCCATGACGGCGAGCACATAGATCCAGCCGTATTCAGCCATATTCTCCATTTCAGTCCCTTTTTTGCTAGGTCCTCTACCCGGCGGAACCAGGACATTGAAGCCTTGTGGAATCGGCATGATCTGTTTGATCTTTATTTGATTGGTTTCCATAGAAAATCATCCTCCTGAACAAATCTATCTGTATGGTCGCAAGCTGAGCAGTAGTAGAATTCCGGGGTTGGACGTCCATCCATGTCATTGGCCGGAATCATGTACTCCCCGCAGGTCGAACACTCGAAGTACCGGACCAGAACACTGTCGTGATCAGGCACGATACAGCCTTCGCGCCGGATTCGGTACAGTTGTACCGTGCCGCTTTCAAGTTGTGCGAGTAAAAACTCCTGGCTGTCATCTTCCGGGTAAATCCATTCAGAATCACCTGCAGTAATCACATTTTTGAGGACGTTGTACCCATCAGGAATGGGAATCATTTTTTCGATCAGATCTTTCATTGAAATTTTCTCCTTTGTTTTGGTGGTTTGATTGATATCGTTCCGCTCTATATAAACAGCCAAGATTCAACCTGACTGGCATAGCCTTAGCAGCCACAGCAGCAATATCCTTAGATCCGCTGCGGCGCTTTCATATCTTTCTAGGGCTTATAGGTACTGTTTTCTTGAGGATTTCAGATTTTCATTGATTTGCTCGATGTGAATGATTTTCACTTACCCCTGAATGTTCACAATGCTTTTTAGGGCTTTTAGGTACTGTTTTCTAGAGAATCAGATTGATTTTTATCAGAGGATTCTTGTCAATATGATCTGAATCATGACAAATCAATCATCAACATGGGTTTTAGGGTTTTTAGGTACTCTTTACTTGAGGATTTACTTAAATTATTGTCTTGGGTCTGCCCTTAGTCTGGTGTGTCTCAATCTTGATATACCCATTATTCTCAAGGGTCTGTAGGGCTTCATCAAAATTATCTGCCGTCTGGAATCTCCTTCTAGCCTTCTGCCACAGGTCCTGTTTATTGAATGTATTGGATTCTATTGCCTTGATACGTCCCAGAAGATATAGAGCGTTATTATGCTTCTTATCTGTACCTGTGAAGACTTTCTCTGCATGGATAGCCAATACTTCCACAAGCTCAGATGCATCCTTTACAATCTTAAGGGGTACAGGTATTTCCGAAGGGTCCTTATCCAGTTCCATACATTCAAAGGCATGGAATATACCAGCTATACGCATACACAGACCAAAGGCCTTACCATTCCATCCCTTAGTGTGATGACAAACTACTTTTGCGTTCTCAGGTTCAGAAGTTCGTCTCGCATGGCTGGACGGTTTCGATATTTCATCAACCAGTTGTCCACAATGTTGGCAACCATTGACCTGCCATTTGGGTATTCCTGCATCCGACGCAAAATTGAAACTATTTCCTGATAGCGACTGCGGTTGGAAGTCTTGGCTGCCATAGCTTGAACTTCGGATTCATATTTAGCTAGAAGCTCTGCCGGATATAGCAGTTTCAGATTTTTCTCATAGGTGATCAGCTGATAAAGACCCGGGGATTCCAGCACCAGCTTTAGGAGCCTGTCATACAGTTTTTCTTCTAAATACAAGCAGGCGAACTGAGATTTTTTTGGCAGTTGCCGGAACAACTCATCCCTTTTGGCCGGCCATTCATCGAGCGTAAAAAGTGATTTCAGTTGCCTGAAGGCAGTTAGATCACCTGGATTATGTTGAGTAAAATAAGTCTGGAGCTCATCTGCATAAGACTTCTCATCGCCGGTTTTCTGATACAGATCAATCATTTGTAAGCTGTATTTGCTCACCTGGCCCGGTAGGAACTTCTCTGCAATCTTACCCGCTTCCAGATGATGGATCGCTTCACCCAGCCGTTCCTGACTGGTCAAAAGTTCCACCAGGTATTCCCTGACCTTATTAAAGTGCAGATTTTCCAAACAGTAGCTTTCAATTTGGGCATCCGACATACCAATCATTTTCATAACCTCAAGGTGCCTGACTGCCCAGCGTCCACCTTCATAATTGCGATGCCAGTTGCCCTCGTCCGCATTATTTGCCTTTGCTTTAATTTCGGTTAACTTTAGCTTCTGTTCCAGAAATTCCTCTTCCAGAAATTCACCGAAGAAAATCTCCGCAATGTATTCTTCCATATAATCAATAACCGACCCGTTAAAATGATTGCTGAACCATTGAAACATTGTTCTTTTCAATTTCAGATCACACTGATCAAGAATATCCTGCCAGATATTCAGACAGGTTTCACTGATATCTCCAGTTCCTCCAAACGAATCGTCCATATCCTGCTGGCCGACTTCGACAAACAGAAAACAGGTTAAATCAAAAGCCGCCTCCAGCTGACCGTTATTTATGAGCCCTTGGATATCCTGATCTAGAAATTCTCCCAGTTCAAATATG
The DNA here is from genome assembly GCA_963675845.1 of uncultured Saccharofermentans sp. GTDB lineage: Bacteria > Bacillota > Clostridia > Saccharofermentanales > UBA5734 > UBA8949. The sequence continues at coordinate 3,108,204 of OY776634.1, forward strand.
AATGAGCTGGAGTTTTCATAATCGACAAATCCATGGCGATCACTGTAAGATCTGAATATTGCCCAGATCTGGTTCTTATACCGGTTCAGATCAGATGCAGAAACATCGCAATGAAGCGCAGTCTTAAAACGACCAAACAGTCTTTCATTTGACTCCAGTGTCTCAATAAGAAACGTCCGAACCAGTTCACTATCTGCTTCTCTGACCAGCTCCGCGACACTTGGCTCCTTATCGCTATTTTTCGATTTACGCTGTTTGCCATATCTTTCGGACAATGCTGTTTCAGCCTTGACGTCCGGTTCTCCACCATCCAGCCGATACAGCAGAGCCGCCATATGCTTGCAATTGTGTCCTTCGGTCGCATATGGACAGCTGCAGTTCATATCGAGGATCTCTTCATCAACAAAATCTATATAGACCTCATAGTCTTCGTTACCTTTGACAATTGCCTGGATATAGTCATCATCATATTCAAAATTATTGACGAGGCCCTGCTGGTAATACTGGTATCCCCGTTTCAATATATGGTCTTCAAACAGTCGCTGCCAGTTCATCATATATCCTTTCATATCTGGATAGTGGCTAGATGATTCATGTGCTGATTGAATTTGTGTGATTTTGAGTGAATTCCCAAATGAGCAATCTAGCAAATATAGTCATTATAAAAATCTAAGCCAATCCCGTCGGCCATACAAGATCCTTTCAATGTCAACCACTTTGCTTTTCTCATCGATTGAGAAGAACACAATATAGTTATTCACAGGCAACTTCCTGTATCCCATATGAGTCAGGCGTTCATCCGCAACAAACGGATAACGCTGGGGCATATCGGCCAAGCCTTCCATTGCTTCTTCAAACAGATCCATCAGACGGAGCGCAGACATTGGAACCGAGAGTTGAGAGGTTATATACCTGATGATGTCATTTAGATCGTTTTCAGCTGGTTCAGAAACATCTACCCTATATTTTGCCATCGGAGATACCCTGTTTGATGTCATTCATAGCCTCGTGAAGCGGACGTTTCTTCCCAGCTTTAACGGCTGCTCTCCCTTCGTCAAGCAATCTGTAAAGTTCCAGTCTGCCATTGAGTGCCTCATAAGTCTCAATACTCATGACTGCCAAATCACCTTGTCCATTTTTTGTAATAAAAACAGGCTCGCGGTTTTCATGACAGAAGGATGATATTTCATTATAGTTATTACGCAGCTCAGTGCTTGATTTTATGTTCGGCATAATTTTGACCTCCAACCACATCTAAAGATATTATACAATAATTTCTTTAGGCCAACAACGAGTATTTGTCTGTATCGGAAACAAAGAATCTTTATCAACAGACTTCACATACTGCCATTCTCTGAATCAGAAATTCGAATTGCCAAATCAAAGATTTTATTTGCAAATGACACGATAAAATCCAAGATCTCGTGCCATTTGTAAAAATGCAAAAATGACGAATACCCTCTTCACTTGTTATAACAGCACTTTCAGCTATGGAAGGGTTTTCAGGTTGAAAGATGTCTATTTTATAATCTTATTTTCAGTTTAATAAGCATTTGGAACTGAATTTAGGTGGTTTATAGCACTGCCAACGTGCTTATTTGTCTACAGCATTGATCTTGGGAAGCTACTAGATAATTCGTTCAAAAGGTCTGCTTTCAATTTTGGTTATCACTCAGAGCAGCATCATATAACTCACCAGCAATGGTGCTGTTTTCAAATCGCATACTATTTTCTTCTCTGTTGTCAAAAGAAAGAAAACTTATACTGCCGTACCAGACAATACCTCGATCAAATACAGCATATTTCTGATGAATCCCGCTATGCGTGATGACCAAGATGCCGGATTCCTTGAGCAAATTAATCAATTGGGAAACAACTGGCTGCTGCTCCTGCTTATAATCTTCAGGCGGACGAGTAACAACTGTTATCTTCGCTTTTTGCTTGAGCGGTTCTGCTAAAATTTTAATGATTGAATTGATTCGTGATTTTCGAATCAGGGGACTTACAATTAAAGCATCTTTTCTTATCCCAGCAATGTCCTCTGCAAACTGGGAGTAAAATGTGTGATGATCAAAAATTGCACTGATTTTCTCAGGATTTCCATCCGCTTTCGCCTGATATCCCATCTCTGCATAGCCGCGCAGACGCTTCTGATACATCTTTTCCAATACCCTGATATGGATATCCACATAATCGTATATTAGCACTTCACACTTGCCTTTATAATCCCTGTGCAGACGCCCGGCGTACTGGGCAAGCGTCCCCTTCCACGCAATAGGCATGACAAGGAAAAGCGTATCCAGCCGTGGCTCATCAAATCCTTCCCCGATGTATCGACCTGTGGCTACTACAATCAGGGATTCATCTTGTGGTATGGCTTTAAGTGCTTCCAGTTTTTCTCGTTTTAGTTTCTGCCCTTCGCTGCCGACAAGGAGCAATATGTGAGAACAGGTACCTTGTAGAAGTTCCGCCAATATTTCCGCATGCTCTTTGCGCCCGGTTAATATGAGGGGTGAACGCCTTTCATCAACCGATGATTTAACATCCTTGATGATATACTGGTTTCGCATTTCATCGCTTGTGATCTTGGTGTAGATTTCTTGGATTGAAAGTTCTTCAGAATCAGGAATCCGGGTTGGAACAAAGCGCGGGATAATAAAGTGATCGAAATTGCGTTTGGCCGCTTGTTCTTTAGCGTCAACCTTGTAGCGTATTGGGCCGCACTGCATAAAAATAATCGGCTGGTGCCCATCAGGTCGCAAGGGCGTGGCTGTAAGGCCATAAACATATTTCGCTTTGACAGTTGAAAGAACCCGTTCGAAACTGACCGCAGGCACATGATGGCATTCATCACAGATGACCAGACCATAATCCTGCACGAGCGCCTTGACCTCGTCTCCATCTGTCAGAGATTGCATGATCGCGATGTCCACAATTCCATTTATTGTGTTTTTAACAGCACCAAGCAGTCCAATCTTAGATCGCTTGCGCCGGCGTCCGCGTTTTGGAGGAAGTTCCTCCAGCGGCTCAGCAATGTCAAGAAACTGTTCAAGAGCGCTTTTCCATTGTGTTAGCAGCGCGCTTGTATGAACAAGAACCAGTGTGTTGACTTTCAGCTCACCAATCAAATGGGCTCCGATCACCGTTTTGCCGAAGGCAGTCGTCGCTGACAGTACGCCTGTTTCATGATCCAGCAGCGCATTTGCCGCAGGAGCCTGTTCATCTCGCAGTATACCGTTGAACGAAACATCAATAGGACGACCGGGATTGCGATTATCGCAGATGCTGTATTCAGGCAGCATTTCTTTCAAGTCATTCAAACAGCCTCTTGGGATCTTGAGGAAATCATGTAAATCGAGCGCAGTATCAATTACTCGTGGTTTGTTATAGGTAGGAAGCCGCATGGCCTGTGCCTTGTAAAAATCTGGATTTCGAAAAGCTGCCAACCGTTTTATTTTGTTTAGCGCTGCATCTGATATGCCGTTCTTTTTGACATAGATACCGTCTGCCAGCGTCAGCTCAACAGTCTGCAGAAAATCTGCTGGCGTAATAACAGTCGGCTGAATGCGTTCCCAGGGCTTTACTGAATGACCAGTGTCTGACAGCTCCCCAAGCTCGCCGCCACGACAGACAATGTGGATCATGTTATCCAGTTGCTCGCTATCCAGCTTTTCAACAGAAGATAAAAAAGCCCATTGGTCAGGCCATGGTTCGAAACTATTGTCAACAAAGACGCTATTCCCGGATCGACGAGATAGTCCTTGAAGCGGAAGGGCGATCAGATTGCCGAAACCGCCCTTGGGAAGCGTGTCTTGATTAGGAAATAGTCTGTCATATGATTTCATTTTAAGTGCCGCGTGATGCTCCATGGTCCGAGAAAGAAGTCCGCTGCCTAGTTTTCTCGCTGATGCTGCCGACACCGCTTCACTAAAAAAGAACCAGACATGTCCGCCATTTCCTGAACGCGACCTTTCGACAGCGGGATGAAGGTTAAAATTCGTACAAACCGAAATAAAAGCTGAAATATCGTTTTGCCACCCCTCACCATCAAAGTCTATGGCAAGAACAAATGTCGTTTCATCCTGATTCATGGGATACAAACCAATTACATCGCGGGCGTATTCATCGTTGCCTCTAAGGTGTTGGTATATGATTTCGTCTGTAATTGGAAGAAGATCCTTGTTAGTACAATTTTTACACGATACAGCCTTCTTATTGCAAAGACCAGAAACCCATTCATTACCGCAAGCAGGCGAATAACCCGATTGCCCTGATCTTATGTTGTACCAGCGTTTCGCAAACAAATCTTCCCGGCCATGGAATAGAGATCGGAACAGAGCGACTTTCTCATCAGATGAACTATAGTTTGTAACCGTACCGCCTTGAACGGCAGGATCAATCTCTGCATGGTCTTCCCAAATTTGGAGCGGACATGCAAATCGCTTACCATCATCATTTTTACAAATAACAATGCTGCTATCAAATTCAAGCCCAGGCAGCACTTCTTCGAGAACAAAGCAACGGCCATCAAAAACAGCTCGGCCCTTCATTTCAGTGAATACCTTGTTGTTTTTCCACTACCTATTTTAATAATCATCTTACCTGTCAGCATCTCTTTCAGGATCATAATCGTTCGCGTCGTACTAAGCCCAAGGTGCTGTTCAAGTTCACTTCTTGAAGCAGATCCATGCTCTTGAAGGAATTTTAAAACACTTTCATATTTCCCGGGTTTAGTCACAGCCTTTTGTGTGTCACCGTCTGTTTCGTAATGGCAATTAGGCAAAATCACACGAAAGGCTCCATCGGCATTTTCAAGCATAGGCTTTTTGATGTATTTGGAGTAGCTGCTCATGATTTTTCCGATTCCTGTTCCGTATGCTTCAATTAACCGCATTCTATAAAATAGCGCTGCAAGCTTCTCGTTTCTCGACTGGGAAGCGCCCATCATAATTGCATCAATTGACAACCCGGAAATTAAGCCACCCAAAGAAACGAATTCAATCCTGTCGGCATACAGATTGATAAAAGTGCTGCCGCTGAAGCTGTAGTCGCGATGGACAATTGCGTTCAGCAATGCCTCGCGAACGGCATCTGGTGGATAATCCCGTTCATCGGTTCTGTTCAACCCCTCGAAAGATGCCCTTGTTGCGTTGTAGAAGTCAACAGCTTCATGAGCGTCTTCAAGCTGCTTGAACAATGAACCAGTGAATTCCTTCCTGTCTTTGAATACAAGTTTATCTGTTCCCTGAAAAATAGCGAGTTTAATGGAATGCCTGCATTGATCTGAGAGCAGTAGCCCTAGATTTGTATAGATATCATCGCTTGATAAAACACCGATATTCCTTTGCTGGACTTTTCCAAATTCGATTTTTCGAGAAGCCAGTTCTTTTTTTGCATAGTCAAACGTCAATTCCTGTATAAGGGATCGGTTGGTTTCATACGAATCGCCTTCGGATTCTTTGATCATTTTTCGAATCGCATCCTCAGAAACGGGAACCGACGATGTTCCCTGTCGTACATAGACACCCGATGGTTTCATTCCCTTATCCCGGAGATAGTAGGGCTGTTTTGTTCCTGGTCCAACAGTAATTTTAATCGCGGTTTTCCCATCGTCATGTACGAATTCAAATTGAGTGAACATGGCTACATCTGGCCTTATCCCATCGCGGATTGTGTTGGAAACCTGCTGCATCGCTTGATCATTATCCTCTAGGCCAACAAACTTCCCATCATCACTGACACCGATATAAATAACGCCGCCTTCAGAATTTGCGAAAGCTACGACATCCTTTTTGAATTCCGAAACAAACTTCTCTTTTAACTCAATTTGATTGGTTTCCTGTATTTTCATATCGCACCTCCGCAGGCTGTTCTATCTTTCTATCTTTCTATCACTGATAGTAACACACAAGAGTGATAGAAAGATAGATAGAATTGCAAATTTACTATTTTGCCTAAAATTAACTTGAGATTAAGATTCATGCTGATGATGATTTGCAACCCCTATGGAACCCCCGCAAACAAGAATTTAATTGTATCAAAACCTGTGTCTTTAGACAAGGAAACCTCGGAGCCGCAACGGTTTCGGGGTTTTTACTTTTTCAGAGTACTAGAAAAGTACTTGATTTGTTTCAGTCGTCTATATGTATGTATATTTAGGCCCTATGAACCTCTCCCACTGATCGCTCAATACGATTGAAGTGGGAGTTTCTTATTTCCACTGAAACATTTCTCAAGCGAGCTGGTGGTTTTGCCACCAGCTCTCATGGCAAAGACATGTGAGTCAATATCTCAGGATCCATAAGCAACACATCTTGTGGGCAGGTCCTGGCCATTTACTACTTCTTGCTTACGCAATCCGTAGATACGTCAGTTGGGTTGTACGACAGAGGTGTCGGATTTCATCGTAGCAATACTTTGACAGGATGTTTCTGGCACCATGGATATCCCGGTGTTCTTCATAAGTCAGATCCTGATCCTCCTGCTCGATGTAGTTCATACCGATTTCAAAAACTGCTGCTATCGCCACTTCCGATTCATATCAGAACTCGATGGTCAGACTCTGCTCCAGCGTGTCACGGCTGTTCGTCCCGACTGAGATGTTAAACTCGCCATTCTCGAACACATACTCACCGTCATTGTCGTAGAAACCCATGTCATCTTTCGGCAGGCTGATCTCAACAGTTTTCTGCTGTCCCGGTTCGAGCTGCACCTTGGCATATCCCCGAAGTTCCTTGATCGGCCGCACCAGAGATGCCGTGACATCCTGCATATATAATTGAACCGTTTCCACTCCGAAGCAGTCACCATTGTTCTGAACAGTCACGCGGGCGACCAGTCTGTCCGGCTGTTCTGCCACAGCCAGTTGGGAAACCGAGAAGGTTGTATAACTCAGGCCATAGCCGAACGGATAGAGTGCTTCTGTCTGAACATCCTGGTAGCGGGATGTGAATTTACTCTTGCTGGATGGTCTGCCGGTTTTCATATGGTTGTAGTAGATGGGGCATTGGCCGACAGCAGCCGGGAAAGACACGGACAGCTTTCCTTCGGGATTCTTATCTCCCAGCAGGATCTGAGCCACAGCTGTTCCCATCTGGATGCCCAGATGCCATGTCTCCAGTATCGCGTCAAGGTGCTCTGACTCCCAGGGCAAGGCCAGGGGGCGGCCGTTCATGAGAACTGCGACGACCGGCTTCCCTGATGCTTTCAGCCGCTGCAGCAGCTCTCGCTGGCGGCCGGGCAGCCCGATGTTCGCACGGGACGCGGCCTCGCCTGACATGCTGACCAGCTCGCCGACGACCGCGACAATGATATCGCCCTGACTGCAGGCCTTTGAAATCTCGTCATCATTCAATTCGCCTTCGGGACCGCCGCAGGGGAAATAAGACACATCCGCACCGGCCGCCTGGAGGCCGTCAAGGATCGAGACACAGTCTTGTGCCCGGTAGCTCATGGCCCAGGCGCCGGCGACTTCCTCGCGCTGGTCCGCCAGCTGCCCGACCAGGCTGATTCTAGTCTGGCGCGCCAGGGGCAGCGTCTGCCGGTCATTTTTGAGAAGCACGATCGACTTGAGCGCAGACTCAAGGGTCAGCGCGACGTTTCCATCCGGCAGCTGAGTATTGGCGACGATGACATCCGCGGGGACGTAAGGGTTCTCGAACAGTCCGAGCCAGGCTTTGACAGACAGAACGCGGCGGACAGCCGCATCCAATGTTTCGCCGGAAACATCCCCGCGCTGGACAGCCGTCATCAGGTTGTTCTTGTAAATATTCGTGCCCATGTCGATATCGAGGCCGGCCTGCAGGGCCTGGCAGCCCGCATCGAAATCATCCCCAGCGATGCCGTGGACAACGCATTCCCTGATTGCGTTGGCATCGCTGACGACAAGGCCGTCGAAACCATAGGTCTTGCGCAGGATGTCATCCAGCAGGTAGCCGTTGACCGTGCACGGAACGCCGTTCAGATCGTTGAATGCGGCCATCAGGCTGACAGCGCCTTCTTCGACTGCTTCACGGAACGGCCGCAGATAGGCATTGTGAAGCAGCGATGCCGCCAGGTTGACGGTGTTGTAGTCTCGGCCGGCTTCGCAGGCGCCGTAGGCGACATAATGCTTGAGGCATGCAGCAACATAGTTCTGAAAAGAGGAACGATCATTTTGCAAGCCTCGGGTCTTGGCGCGGGCAAACCTCGAACCCAGAAACGGGTCTTCGCCGGGCCCCTCAGACACCCGCCCCCAGCGGGCGTCCCGCGACACATCCAGCATTGGCGCGAAGGTCCAGTTGATGCCGTGGGCGCGCGCTTCCCGCGCTGCCATGCGGGCTGTCTTCTCAAACAGGTCATCGTCAAAGGCTCCCGCCTCTGCAAGCGCAATCGGAAAGACGCTTTTTAAGCCATGGATGACGTCAAAGCCGATCAGGAGCGGTATGCCCAGCCGGCTTTCTTCCATGGCGATTCGCTGCAGCTCATTGGTCTTCTCAGGATCCTGCACCATCATGGCGCCGACCAGCCCTTGCCGGATATCCTCCTCGTGATAATCCTGTGACGAACTGGCCATCATCGCCTTGAATTCGTCTCTGGATACCCGCCCGTCATGAACCATTTCGATCAGTTCGGAAAATGGCACACTGAACGCGCCTACGATCGAAGGCGACTCCAGATTGAGCTGGCCGATTTTTTCATCAATTGTCATTTGTGCGATCAAGTTCTCTACCAGCTGTTGCTGATCCTTTGTCAGTTCCATCAGTCTTACGCTCCTTCTTGATAAACCAAGTCGTGCAAATGGTTATTGTTTCAGCACCGATTACGGTATAAATAATCTTCAATAAATATCATATCGGAAGTTGAATGCCGGCGTAAATCATAATATAATAATATACGTTGTACTATATTATTGTTCTGGAGACATCGATGAAATTTACCACCCAGACAGACCCTAACTCTCATGCGCCTATGGCAGATCATCAGAATCTGCCTCTGACCTTTGTGGGCATGGGTTTTAACCATATTCAAGAACCAGTTGAAAGGCCAAGCGGCATTCCGATTCATAACTGGCTGCAAGTCGTTGAGGGCATGGGCGAAGTCATCATCGACGGACAAAAAGCCGTCGCCCACAAAGGCTCCGGCATTCTCCTCTTGGCAGGAACACCGCATTCATACCATGCAGTCCAGGGAAACTTAGTAATCCATTATATCTTGTTCGATGGATTGGCCAGCTTGCAAATCCTCAAGTCGCTGCACTTTGACCAGTCCGGAATCTATCATATTTCAAATCCGGAAAATTCAGCTCAGCAGCTTCATGAAATCGCCAGGCTTGAACATTCGATGGAGATCAGCAGAGGCCGGCAGCTTTCAAAAGCCATTTATGACATGCTGCTGGACCTGTCAGTTGGCATCAGGTACTCGGCAGAATACCTTCCTGCTGTACCCAACGAGAAATTGCAGCTCGTCATACAATTCATCGAAGCAAACTTCAAAGAACCGATCACGCTGGACATGCTTGCTGAATTGGTCAACTTGAGAAAAGAATACCTGTGCTCAAAGTTCAAGCTGTTCATGGGACAAACAATCTTTCAGTTTATCCAGTCGATTCGTATTGCCCATGCAAGAATATACCTGACCCAGTTTCCGGATAAGACGATACACGATATTGCCTTGATGAGCGGGTTCGAAAGTTCCAGCTATTTCTGCAGAGTTTTCCGGAAATTTGAAAATGTTTCGCCACAGCAGTATCGGCTGCACCTGTAATAATTTCACGCCAGCCTTTCCCATCTAAATTGTTTGCTGATCCATTGATGATGCAATTCTTGATCGTTGATGATTGCTGACCACACAGGCCGAAGGAATCTTTCTATGCCACTTATTACATCTGAGAACACTAGTTCTTGGCTTTTGATGTTCTTGAGGAAGTACCGCCACCTTGTCTGCATATCTGCATTCTTAGATAATGCAACAACCAGATCTAAGCTGTCTTTTCCGTATGGTGTTCTGCGTGTGGAAAGTGTCAGTTTAATAGCTTCCTGCAGCCTTAGTCCATCAAAGTCAAAAGCTTGAGACAAATAATAAATGTCATAGAAATCTTTCATACGCCCAGACAGTTCAAAGCGCTGGAAGATTGCGTCGAGTTTTTCAGCTATTGTACTCTCAATTGAATAGGTAAGCACTTCAGGTGCATCGAACCCCTCGAGCTGTGTTTTTATCAAGTGTTTCTGTGGGTCAGGCACAATTATATCTCCAATGCCGACATCAATATCAAACGGTACTCGTACGTTTTTGATGCCACCTATGATCTGCGTACTGAAACCAGGATATTCCCGCTGCAGAGATATTCGCTCTGTTTTCTTTGCAGTTAAAATGGCGACGCCATTGTTGCCGGTGGGCGTACTGATGATCTTACCGATTACTTCATCCATATGATCGAGATCGCTATCCATACGACGCAGCAAAAAATCCACGTCTACTGTAGCACGGCTCTCAAAATTCGTAAGAGTATAGATGAAAAGACCGCCCTTTAGGACGAAATTTTCCGAATAATCCGAAAGCGATAAACGTCTAAGAAACTCTTCCTGAAAGAAGAGTTGCAGACATTGTTGATATGGCATACCCGAAGCCTTTGATTTATTCTTGAGCTTTGCCAATATTGAAGCTCCGCCATCCATCATCACAGCCACACTCCTATGATTGCTTTTACTTTTTGCATGACTCGTAGTTTTTTTGCGTATTCGGAAAGTCGTGGAATATTTTTTTCACTGTCAGCAACATAGTGCTGTATGGCCTTGTTAAATATCTCCTTATCCATTTTCCCAATATAGCGCAGGCAGTCACAGATTGTGCGTTCCTTGTTATAAATACGTATTGGATTTCCGTCCATTTCACCGTCAACCGCACCTAATCTCAGGATGGCCGGTTCAACATAGTAGGGCTTCGTAAACGGATAGTCAATATTGAAACGAGTTTTGTTCTTGTCTTTGCTCACTGCCAGATGCCATGCGAGTGGCACCCTGTCGCTATATCGATAGTAAAAAAGCGCTGTATCCATGCACATGATTGCATCCGGGAACAGTCGCGTAACAGTAACCACTTCACTGAGATTCTCACTATCGATCCACTGATAATACCCGTACCGGATTTTCTCAATAAAACTGCGCTCAATCAGCTTCTGAATGTCATTATAAAAAATATGTGCTTCGTGCAGTTCATGGGTGCGCATTATTCCATTGTGATGTTCAAATATGCTTTTGACAGTTTCGATAGGAAGCATTGAGACACCATCCTTACTACTTTTGTGTAATACGGTTCATTGAGCGGATTTAATTGTAATTCAAGTATACTGTTTTGAGACCTCAGAATCAATATAACTTTTGATTATAATATCTTAAGAAGCGGACATAGTAATAATTGGCATCCACAGCAGGGCTGCTTTCTTAATGTTTGTATTTCGAATGCAGCGCACCCTTGGCGTGCCAAAATATCTGATTCAAATTTATTTATGCGTTGTGTGCTTCAGATATGCCTTGTCCGAGTACAGTAAAATTTGCATTAGTTCGAAAAAGTATTGATTCGTTATCTATTCCGCTGAGCAATGTATTCAGGATCTTTTCAGTTAACAAAAGAGATTCCGCCATGCTTTCAGCAAGGTCGAAATCAGCAAGGTAGACAAAGCAACCAGCAGAAAGATCATCATGGCAAGGTTCCAGGACGGTAATGTCACAATGTTGTCAACCGTTTTCTTATTGAGGTTTTCGCCTTGAAACCATATAATTTAATTGAAAGCCATGGACCGGATTTATGATACAAGCTACATGACAACGAATCTGTATGATCTCAAAAAACAGAATAAAGACCATTGGGAAGTGAGGCTTAGATCATGAAAACAGCAAAAGTCGTCATTGATAAAGATTACGCTGTCTCGAGAATTGATGAAAAAATATTCAGCTCTTTTGTTGAACCGCTTGGCCGATGTGTTTACGGGGGCATCTATGAGCCGGGACATCCGACGGCAGATGAGAATGGCTTCCGGAAAGATGTTCTTGATCTGACCAAGCCCTTGAACCTGACTTTAAACCGTTTCCCTGGCGGCAACTTTGTTTCGACATACCGCTGGGAGGACGGCATTGGACCAAAGGAAAAGCGTCCCAGACGTCCTGAAGTCGCCTGGCAGTGCATTGAGACCAACCAGTTTGGCCTCAACGAATTCGCGGAATGGTCCAGGATCAACAACTCCGATGTCATGATGACTGTCAATCTCGCGACCCGCGGCGTACTCGATGCCATGGACTGTGTTGAATACTGCAACTTTGATTCTGGCACGTATTGGTCTGACCTGAGGATCAAGCACGGCTATAAAGAGCCGCATGGCTACAAATACTGGTGTCTTTCCAATGAAATCGACGGTATCTGGCAGGTCGGTCAGCAAAGCGGAAAGGACTATGGCAAATTGGCCCGCGAAGCCTCGAAAGCCATGAAGCTGATCGACTCATCGATTGAAACCGTCCTTGCAGGATCTTCATCGCCTGGACAGGCAACCTTTCCGTCATTCGATGCGGATGCACTCGAAGTGTCCTACGATTTTGTTGACTACTTATCCGTTCACCAGTATCTTGGCAACGCGAAGAACAATACACCCAACTATCTGGCCAAACCGATCACGACAGACGCGTTCTTGAAGGCAGCGATAGCGACTTGCGATTATGTCCAAGCTAAAAAGCGCAGCAAAAAGCAGATGTACGTTTCGTTTGACGAATTCAACACCTGGCATTCAATCAGCGAGGATGAGCGGTTTAATGACCAGTGGAACATTGCGCCGCCATTGCTTGAAGACATCTATACGATGGAAGATGCACTTGTCCTCGGCGGGATGCTGCTTGCGGTCCTGAAAAATGCCTCCCGGGTTAAAATCGCCTGCGTATCGGAGCTCGTTAATTGCATTTCGCATATCCGGACCAGAAACGGCGGCGGCGCCTGGGTTTTCCCGGCATACTATACCTTCCTTCACTTTTCGCAATTCGGCCGCGGGACAGTAATCAATACAATTGTCGACTCACCCAAGTACGATTCAACTGACTTTACAGATGTCCCGTACCTGGACGCGGTTGCGACCGAGCGTGATGATGGGGGCATGACGATTTTCGCCATTAACCGTTCGCTAGACAGCTCTTTGCCGATTGAAGTTGACTTGCGCGGATTTAAACAATACCGCGTTAAAAAGCACATCGTTTTAAGCAGCCCCAATCCCAAAGATACAAATTCTGAAACTGATCCCAACCATGTGGCGCCTCGCGAAAATGGCAATGCGGCGTGTGACAGAAATGCAGTCAAAGCCTTCTTGGCGCCATTATCGTGGAACGTCATTGTTCTCGAAAGGGATCTTGATGCAAGCTCAGTCAAATGAGCCCTAAATCATTAAGCGATTCTGGAAACCTGCGGTCAAAAGCCCTGCAACGTCCAATAACAGACGGCTGACAGAACCTGAAACTTTATCGGTCTCATGCGCCTTGCCAGTTCAGATCACATGCGAGGCTGTACCTGATGCAACCCCGAGTGTGATCGGGTTGCAGATTTTCAAGACCTTGCAGAAAAACCGTCCGCTTATGCTCCCCAATAATCCTGTGATGATGATTGAACAGGCTGTCAGGAAACTGATTCGCCTGCCTCTTCGCGGAGAATCTTCCCAGTTGCCGGTGATAAGATTTTAGGCAGCAGGGTGACATGTATTGTATGAATGAACGAAAGATCATCGCAAAGGCGATGATGGTCAGCAGGCTTGCCGCTATCCCTGCAACAGTCCCCAATTCCACCGCTGCGTACTTTCTCCGGAGTAAGCCGAACTGGATATATGGCCTGCATTCGCGAAAAGTGTAACGAGCTGATTTCCCGCTGAGCCAATAATCCCAGCGCCTTTGACTTGTTTCGCGTTGATAAGGCTGTCGATATGCGATATATTGCATATCGACAGGAAATGCAGGATGAAATGCGCTATTTTAATAACAGTGTTAGTGTATCCAGAACTGCTGATATTCGTTATAATTAATAGTATGTTGTGCGGGATAGAATTCCGTGTCAGTTAACCTTCACTGGAGCGCTTTCAATGGCACGAATCAGGACAAGTGAAAAACAATTTTGAAATGGAGATCTTATATGTCAAACGAAGTATTTCAGGGACTGGCACATGTTGCTCTATACACTGACAAATACGAAGATACGATTAATTTCTATACTAAGATTTTGCCTTTCACCTTGGTTAAGGAGTTAACTGAAGAAAGGCCAGATGATACAAGTGGTTTTTATCCTTTCAAATTCGGCCTCGTCAAACTCAATGATCTTTACATCGAAATCTTGGAGTGCGCAGATAAGAGAAACTGGAATGACCTAGTCGGACCTTTCCACCATATTGGGATTTGCGTCAAGGATATTGACAAGGCGATTTCGTTCCTTGAATCGCGCGGCCTGCAGACCGACAGAATTCCTAAACCCGGTGTTAATTCAACACTGTATCCCGGAAAAGCATATCGTTCATGCAGTTTTCTTGGGGATTTAGGTGAACGAATAGGCCTGTATGAGTTTGATAACAAAGATTTTTTTGAAGTAGAATAATCAGCCAGGACACTTGACCATTGGCTGAGGTGTTGCTGATCGGCATCAGAATGTAGTATGAATAACAATTGACCACTTTTAAAATGAGCACTCAGAACTCAGGATTTTCATATCCGGCGTTCGGGGGGCTTATTTTATCCTCGTACCAGAACATGATGAGTTTCTGAAAAAATACAAATTTCATATTTGCAGACAATCTCCGGAGCGCATGTACAAAGGCATGTACAAGATACCCATGGAAGAGGACACTCGAATAGTTATAGAGAACCGGGCCAAATATGTATGCATAGAACAGATTTGAATTATTTATGCTTAATTAAGTCGATTCGTTCAGGCACGTTTATTCGGAATCTGCCATTTTCGCATTTTCATTCGAAGCTTGGTGAGGTCAATATTCAATAACTGTTTTTATGACATCCGCCTTGTTATTGATATTTTTTTCAAATGCCAAATCAGTTTGACTGAAAGGAAAGATATCTGACACGATATCTTTCAACGGCAGCCCTGCAGCTACCGCTGCGATAGCAGTGGGATAAAGATTGCGGTAACGGAAGACTGTTTTTATGGCAGCCTCTTTGCTGATTAACTGATTGATGTTTATTTCAGCAGCAGATGCCGGGGCCATTCCCACGAATACAATGACACCACCCCTTCGAACCAAATCAACGCACTGAGCCTGAGATACAGGATTACCCGCTGTTTCAATCACAAGATCAACGCCCTCTCCGCATGTTTCCTTCAGAAGCTGCTTGACAACATCTTCCTTCCCGGCATTGAATACCCTTTTTGCTCCCAAACTCTCAGCTTTTTGAATGCGGGTGTCAATTACATCTGACATATAAATTTTATGTACACCTATAGACTTCAGAGCGAGCATCGTGACCAGGCCAATGGCTCCACATCCCGTTATCATTGCAGATTGTCCGATTTTGGCGCCGCCCTGGAATATGGCGTGGAATCCCACGGCCAGAGGTTCAATCAGCGCACCTTCCATTGCAGATACCTTATCCGGAAGCTTATAGCAGTATTCCTGCGGGTGAACAACATATTGGGCAAGGGTGCCATGATATGGCGGAGTCGCAAAAAACACAACATCAGGACAAAGATTGTACCTGCCGGTTCGAGAGTGTAAATAATTTTGTGTAAGTCCATCAGCTGGTAAAATAGAAAGACCAGATGGAGGACCTAAACAATGGCAAGACGAGAACGGAAATCGGACAAGCTGCCGGACGGCTGGCTCAAGGGGTTCATTGAAGCCTATGACATCCAGAGCACAAACGACATCAAGGAAGCCCTGAAAGACCTTGTAGGCGGCACTGTTGAGACGATGATGGAGGCTGAGCTGGAAGCTGACCTGGGCTATGCCAAGCACGACAGCGAAAACAAAAAGACCAGCAACAGCCGAAACGGGAGTTCACCGAAAACCCTGAGAACAGAGTACGGCGAGGTTGAGATCGACGTTCCACGAGACCGTGACAGCGAATTCGAACCGAAGATCGTACCCAAGCACCAGCGCGAAATCAAGGGGTTGGACAATCAGATCATCTCGATGTATGCCAAAGGCATGAGCACCAGAGATATCGCAGACCATATCGAATCCCTGTACGGTGCAGAAATTTCAGCAGAGACTATATCCAAGATCACCGACAAGATTCTGCCGGAAATCAAGGAGTGGCAGAACCGCCCGCTCAAGCCGCTGTATGCGCTGATGTTCTTTGACGCCATCCATTATCCTGTTCGGACGGAAGGCATGGTCCGGCAGCGAGCTGTGTATATCGCGATCGGTGTCGACATGGATGGTGAACGTGATGTCTGCGGCTTGTGGATCGGCGAAGCTGAGAGCAGCAAGTACTGGCTAAGCTGCATGAACGAGATGAAGAACCGAGGGGTTCGGGATATCCTGATCTGCTCCGTCGATGGTCTGAGCGGCTTTAACGAAGCGATTCGGGCCGTTTATCCGCAAACCGATATACAACGCTGTATCGTCCACCAGGTTCGCAATTCGATGCGCTATGTCAGCTACAAGGACCTGAAAGCCTATACGTCGGGGATGAAGCTGATTTACAAGGCAGCCACAGAAGAAGCCGCATTATTGGAACTCGATGCTTTCGAAGAAAAATGGGGCAAGAAATACCCGGCAGCGATAAAATCCTGGCGCAACAACTGGACAGAGCTGAGTACATTCTTCAAGTATCCACCAGAAATACGCAAGTTGATTTACACGACGAATAGGATTGAGAATTTCAACCGTAGCCTCAGGAAAGTCACCAAGAGCAAGGCTGCCTATCCATCCGACACGGCCCTTCTCAAATCCCTGTATCTGGCGATTAATGACATTACAGCAAAATGGAGCAAAGTCCAGGGCTGGCATGGGATATTCGGCCAGCTGATGATTATCTTTGAGGACCGAATACAGCCGGGCGATTACAACTGATGTGATTGGGGATCCTGTTTGGCTTTACAGCCTGCAGGGTCTCCTGATATACTGCCAGAAAAAGGAGCCGCCCCTGCTTTACCGGCAAAATACGGCGGCCCGGACCATGACTAATTGATTGCTACTGATGGATACACAAAGTTTCTGACACTACCGCCGGTTCTGCAAAATTCGCATTTGCCGCACGTGTACCCTGGTTCCATCGCAACCCTGTCGCCAATTTTATGGGTTGTTACGTCTTCACCAACGGCAGTTACAAGTCCGGCGCTTTCATGTCCAAGAATAAATGGGTATTTGACAATGAAGTCTCCTATCTGCCCATGTTCGAAATAATGCAGGTCAGATCCGCAGATGCCGGTATATTCCACCTTGACTTGAACTTGACTGCTACGAGGAAGCGGTATATCGATTTCCCGCTCTTCTTGTTTCAAAAGGCCAGTTTGATACCAGGCTTTCATTTTATCTTTCATTGCTCTTCTCCTAAAACATCCATCATGAGACACTTGCCATTTTTTTAAGAAGCCCGGTCATTAGCTTGCTGACCTCAAAACAATCGTCCAGAGCTATTTAGGTCAATTCCATCAGGCCGATCCTGATGCATGCCATGGGCTCCGCCAAAAACTATGATTTCAATCATTTTCAATCGCTTGCTGCTCTATTGGTTGATCTGATTGATTCTCCTGTAAAAGGAACTCAATTCCACCAAATACCGCTCATATAAGTCTCTAAGCCTTTCATACTTCGGCTTATTTTCTGCATTGGGTTTATATACATCACAGATTCTGATATGCTTCTTGGCTGTTTCACGCAAATCATCAAACACACCGATGGCATTGCCTGCCAAAATGCAAGCCCCCCACATTGAAACATCCCCTCTGTTAATGGTTACGTAATCCACAGCTTCGAGATCTGCGCACATTTGCATCCATGTTGGAGACTTGGCACCCCCGCCAATCATCTTGACCTGCCGGTATTCGCTATCGGGATAGAGCATGTTGATCCTCTTGATAGCGAGCGAGAAATCATAGGTGTAGCTTTCCACCAGCGCACGGTAAAAATGCTCAGGCTTATGGCTCCAGTCAAAACCCATCCATAGTCCGCGGACATCACCGTCCAAGGGCATTGAACTACCGCCAAGCAGACCGATAGCCATCAGTCCGGAACAGCCTGGTTCAATTGAAGATATGCTGGATTCCATTTCAAGAAATGCTTCGCTTAATGTCTGGTTATTGTCTCGAGCAAAATTGCTGACAAACCAATCAAGCGTGATGCCCGAGCCGGCAGCAAAATGCGTGGCCATGAATTGTCCGGGAATAGCAGAAGGCAAAATATCAAAACGCCGCTCATCATTGTCAGGGCGGAATTCAGATACACAGCGACTGATTTCACCGTATGACGAAGCTTCAAGAACCATATCACCTTCTTCAACCGTTGCAGAACCGAGACACCCTGCAATTTTATCGCCAGCGCCTGCAACCAGCGGGATTCCGGATCTCAAACCGGTCTTGTCAGCATAAGTCTGGCAGAGCGATCCGCAGATTTCGTTGCTGTCGACAATTCTCGGCAGGTATTTGGGGTCAAGCCCGATTTCATCGCAAATCTCGGACGACCAGGTGCCGTTTCGAACATCGGCCAAACCCGTCCAGCTTGTATATGAGCGGTCGACAATTGCTTCTTCAACTGACATGCCGCCCATTCTGCCGATAACATAGCCGCTGATCATTAGATACTTTACGATCTTCTTGGTATCCTCAGGAAATTCTTCGGAAAACCAGGCGAATTTCGGTGCCATTTGGGGGAAATTAGTGCCGCTGATGTTATAGAACTTATCTTTCAGCGTGGACATCTGCCGAACAGCATACGGCATGTATCTGGAATCCAGTGAGCAGGACCAGGTCGTGATATCTTCCCAGTCGCTGCTAACGCCCATAAAGCCAGCCATTTGGCCTGTAAACACGATGGCTTCGATCAGTTTAGCCTTGGTTCCGAGTGTATCACTCACCTTCTTGATGCACAACAGAACAGAATCAAACAGCTCGTCACCCTTCTGGATGAAAACACCCGGGGATGGGCGGTAATCGCGCACCGGTGCATTGCTCTCGGCTACGCAGTCACCTGACAGGCTGTAAACCCCGGCTTTGATAAAACTTGTTCCAAGATCAATAGCAAGCAATAAATAGTCTTTCAATGGACTCCCTCCAGATTATCAATCCGATAGCACTTGGGCTGCTGAACTTGTTCCAATCCGGTCACATCCGGCATTGATGAACATCTCAAAATCTTCGAGTGTCCTAATTCCGCCTGCAGCCTTTATTTTGACACCAGGACCAATATGCTTTTTGAACAGTTCGATGTCTTCTATTTTCGCCCCGGCTGTTCCATAACCCGTAGATGTTTTAATGTAGTCGGCCTTAGCTTCTGTGACGGCCTTGCACATGGCAATCTTTTCTTCTTCAGTCAGGTAGCAGGTTTCAACAATGACTTTTAAAATCTTGCCCCCGACCAACGCCTTGATTTTCTTGATTTCTTCAGTAACTTCCCTGATTTTGCCGTTCTTGACATCTGTTATATTGATAACCATGTCAATCTCATCGGCTCCTTCATTTAAACATTGTTCGGTTTCGGCAAGTTTAACTTCTGTCGAGTTATAGCCAAGAGGGAATCCAATCACCGTGCAAACAGTCAGGTCTTTGGGATGCTTGCTCCTGGCGACTTTTACGTAATTGGGTGGGATGCACACTGAAGCGGTTTTAAACCTGACAGCTTCTTCGCAAAGCTGTTCAATTTCTTTTTCGCTGACATACGGCTTCAAAGCCGTATGGTCAATATATTTCGTCATATCCTGCTTATTCATTTTCGATCTCCTCTGAAATTGATTTATTGACCATTTGGGAAGAACATGATCTTACTGAAGAAAAACTTCTCATTGGCAATCCGCTTGAAAATGCCAGGCGCTTCCTCCAGTGTCAGACGGTGGCTGATAATATTCTTAGCGGTTACGCCCGAATCACCGAACAGTTTGAGTGAATCCGTCCAGTCCGGCCCGGGGAACGGCTCGGTGAATGAGTTCCATGAACCGCGCACATCCAGCTGCTCACGCATGATCAGGTCAACATCCTTCTCGTCAAGAGCGAGACCCTTGTGGGAAATGCCCAGCAAGACAACCCGTCCCATTTTGGCAGTCGATCGGATGCACTGGAGCTGTGCAGAAGGTGATCCGGAAAAATCAATGGAAACGTCAACGCCAAAGCCATTTGTTGCATCTTTAATCGTCTGGACAGCATCGGTGTTTCTCGAATTAATGACAATGTCCGCGCCAGCTTCCTTCGCCAGTTCAAGCTTTTCATCCCAGATGTCAACAGCAATAATCCTGGCAGCGCCCTTGATCCTGGCGTATTGGATCGCAAACAGGCCGATCGGGCCTGCCCCGAAGGCGCAAAACGTGTCTTTGGCCTGGAAACCGGCCCGTCTCATGCCATGAAGGGCATTTGCAAAGGGATCGGTTGTTGCAGCATCCTCATAGGATACATTATCGGGAATACGCAGCAGGTTCGCTTCCTTGACTGCGACAAATTGGGCCATGGCGCCGTCACGGCGAGATCCGTAATAGTCATAGTCCTCGCAGAGCGAGTATTGTCCTCGCTGACACCATTCGCACTTGAAGCATGGAATCAGCGGCGGCACCACAACACGGTCAGCTTCCTTGAAATTCCTAACGGCCTTGCCCTTTTGAACAACTTCCCCGGAAAACTCATGCCCAAGAATAATGGGTGATACATGGGCACCGTAGATATTGGCTCTGGGAATATCAGAACCGCAGACGCCCACCGCCATGACCTTTACAAGGACTTCGTCATCCAAAACCGGAGGCTGCTCAACATCCTCCACCCTTAAATCGCCGGGTGCATACATTCTAACTGCAATCATTTTCTCCTCCTAAAGGAAATTGATCCTAACAACTGTGATCGTTCTGAAACCCCAATGACTACTCTTGGATAATTTCAATTTCAACACCGTTGGGATCGACAACGAGCATCACTGTTTTTTCAAGTTGGGGTATGTATGTCGGAGGCAGATTCACGATGCAGTTATTGTCATTGATCCTGGTACTGATGTCATTCAGGTCATCCGTAACCAGTGCCAAATGGCGGTAAATTCCGATATCAGTATTGGAACAGCTTCGCTTTGTCTGCTTGTTCTTATATTCAATCAGTTCAAGCCGGGCTGATGGCAGTTGGAAATAATGCAGAACATGGTCTCCCATATCCACATCATCCAGCCGCTTCAGGCCAAGGATATCTTCATAGAATATATATGAACCGCTTAAGTCACTGCAGTTGATCGTTATGTGATCAATCGCCTTAATCTCCATAAAATCTCCCTCCTGATTTCATCAATCAGTTAAACCTCGATATAGTTGATGCCAAGCATATCGCTCAGAATCTTGAGCCTGCTCGTGCAGTCACCCATGAATAGTACTTCATGGTGGGTTCCGCCATTGGCAAGCCAGTTGTCCATGGCCGACCTGATCCCGGTATCAGGCTTGAAGAAAGCGTGGTTCATGGGGACATCGCAAAGTTCTTCCGTGTCCAGGATTTCGCCCTTGGAAACAACGAGATTGTACTCATCGCCGACAACCGAGACCAGCGACACCAAGGTTGCCCTTCCCGGCTCAACATTGAATTTAGGTGTGGGTGGGTTTTCAAGGTCGCCAATGTCGAGTGGACGGTCGATCAGGGTTACGCCCCTGTCTTTTCTGGCGACTTTCCAGTTGCCTTCACCCATATGGCTCATCATCGCGGCATCCTTGCCGAAATCCAGGGAATACATTTCAGTGAAATGCGGATCCCCGATCATCATATGGCCAATAATCGTCAGGACGAGAACATTCGTATCACCTTCTGCAGAGTAGCCGTATCCTTTTGCCAACAGATTTGAGGAAGCAAGGATCGGTATCTGGCTGAATCGTCCATCTTCTTTATAGATATTGAAATACTGGGAAAACCCGTCATATTGATTCTGCTTGAGAAATTTCTCGAAGCCGATCTGCATGCGGGCAGCATACCGGTGTCTTTCAACATCCATATCCGGTGCAATCTTGAAGTTTTTCCGGTCTTCCTCAATCTGTGCGTCGATTTCCGAGCTGTCGGCCGATTCCATATTGTAATAGACCGGGCCAATCGATTCGAAATTTGCCTCAAGGCCGAATTTCCTGCAAAGAGCTGCATCATCGCCAACAATATCTCCCATGTTGTGCATGCGACCGAAAATTGCAACTTTCGTCTTCTTCAAGCGCATGAATGTGTTTGCAGCTTGCGCCCAGTCGGCAAAGAAAGTCTTGAATGCATCTGATTGCCAGTCTTCGGTTATGATAGCCGGATTGACCCCGCATCTCATCAGAACATTGCAGGTATCCTGGCAGCCGTGAATGCCCTGGTTTGTCGTTAACAAAACCCAGTCCCACTCACTGGTCACGTCAGGCCTGGGCTGGATATTCGCAACCATGACCGGCAGATGGTTCTTCTTCATGGCTTGAATAAGCCTGTTGCCCGGGCTATAAAGAAGGTTGACAATCATGATGCCGTCATAATCCTTGTCATTAAATGATTTGACGATCCGCTCAACATCTTCACGTTCTTTAGCAGGACCGGGGAAATCAATGATTGCACTGTCTTTAAGGGAATCGATGACTTCTCTGGCAAATTTTTCCTGCATTTTGGGTAGTTCCGGCTGTGACTTGTCATATAGACCCTGCATCAGTCCGAGAAATCCGATTCTAGGTTTTTCTTTCGTAATCATGTTCTAACCTCCTACACTAGATTTGTTACCAAGCCCTGCTGCTTCCGTCGTAATCAAAATATATTCCGCTATCAAGCTGATGCATGTACTTTACAGACAGATCCGCAATTCCCTTCGCAGATGTTTCGGGCGTTATCGGCGCCTCTTCTCCTCCCATTTGGGTCCGCATCCAGCCTGGATGCACTGCCAGCACTTTAATGCCGTCATCTTTCAGATATCTTTGCAGAATGATGCTTTGCATATTGACGCCTGCCTTGGACATGCAGTAATCGTAACGGAAGGTATAGTCAGCATGTGTGGTCATGCTTCCCGCCTCTGATGAAATGTTCACAAGCATTTTATCTTCGCTGTTTTTAAGCAATTGCAGGAATGCCTTGGTGACGCGCAGCGGACCCAGTGTGTTGATGTTGAAAACATCCAAAGATGCCGTGATATCAAAGTCTTCCAGAATATTTGCACTGTTTGCGGGAAGGATGCCGGCAGCATTGACGATGATATCGATGGCATCTGTCTTTCGGGAAATCTCTTCGAAAGCCCTTCTGACTGATTCATCTTCGCCAGCATTCATCTCAACGAACTGGAACTGGACCTGATCAGCATTGAGCAGAGCATCCAGCTTGTCGCTTTTGAACAAGTCGCAGCCTAAAACAAAATATCCTCGCTTGATGTACTCTCGGGCCAATGCGGATCCCAGTCCGCCGGATACACCTGTTATCAAAACATTCTTCATAGTATTACCCCCTATTGTCTCCTTTGTCGGTATTGTTGTTTTCAATCACAATTTTCATCGCCTTGCCGCTGGAAGCTTCTTGAAATGCCAAGTCGATTTCCGATAGCGGGAATCGTCTGGTGATATATTTTTCCAGATCTATTTTCCCTTCTTCAAGAAGTTTCATCGCCTGTTTGTTCTGTGCCGGAGTTGATGCATGGACACCATAAACACTGATTTCCCTGTAATGAACGATGTTGCTGTCGATAAAGCCATTCGATTCGCCGACCAGTCCGCCGAACAGCGATATTCTTCCGCATTTTGCCAGCAGACCCATTGCCTGCGCCTGAGCAGATCCGACCGAACAGGCAATCACCGCGACATCTGCACCATGATTGTCAGTTATTCCAAACAGCTCGGTTTCAACATCAGTTTCACTGGAATTGATGAATGACACTTGCGGGAGAAGGTCCTGAGCCTGTTTGAGGCGATCCTCAGACGGTTCAACAATTATGATGTTTTTTGCGCCGGCCAGCAGCGCCAGCTCGGCATGCAGGCAACCGATGATTCCGGATCCGAAAATCACAACAGAGTCGCTCTCCTGAATTTTCAGATAGGTATGGGCGTTGATTGTACACGCAAGCGGCTCGCACAGCGAGTATTTAGTGTAATTGTCATCTTGAGGAAGACGATAGACATTGTCCATCAGCATCGCTTGACGCGGAATCGCCATGTATTCAGCAAAACCGCCGTCGTACTCGAACCCGATGGTTTCAAGGGTGTCGCACATATTGGTTTTACCGCTCATGCAATACGAGCAATGGCCGCAGCCTATGGCCGGAGCTACGGCAACATGATCGCCAACACTGAAGACGTTCTTGAAATCATCGGAGATTTCAATGATCTCACCGGTGACTTCATGCCCGATAATTCGATCCGGATCAATCTTGTTGCTGCCAAACCGATATGCCCTGACATCTGTTCCGCAGATTGAGCATGAAATCACGCGGATTACTGCAACATGATCTTGATCCAGTTTGGGTTTTGGCCGTTGTTCCAGCCCGAATGTATTATCTTGACGTTTTACATAAGCAAGCATATTAACCTCTCATCAACCTTTCTACTGTAGGACTTCAAAACTATCTGGCGTTTTTAGAACCAGGACTTATCTGCCATAATCTGCATTGCCGGAACGGCCATCCCGGCCTCTTGATAATGCATGGATTGACTGCAATGTGGGGAACTCCCTGTCAGCCCCGTCATTTTCACTATTTCACTATCCATATGATCACCTCTTCATTGTTTCTGTCATCTTTTTTGACTGCATTTAGAAACCGTACTCGATTTCCTGAAGACCAGGCGTCATTTCAGGCATCGTGATGGGATAGGATTCATCCGAGCTGCAGTTCACCGATTGACCGGTCTGAGCAGATTTCCCGATTGCCAAAAGGACTTCGAGGACATGCAATGCCATCTCGCCGCTGGCAAAATGCGGCTTCTTGTTTTGAATCGCATGGCACATTTGGGCCAGCCCCAGTCCTCTTAGATTTCCGCTGAACGGAGACATCTGGGGCACTTGTATGAACTCGCTGTCAAATTGGCTGCAAATCTTGACCGGCCCATCAAATGTGTTCGGATCCGGAACCATGATTGAACCGCTTGTTCCATAAATTTCGATGTGTGGCAAATTTGCCGACCAGATATCAAATGACATGATGACCGTGACGACTACGCCGCTTTTCATTTCGAGATTAGCACTGAAATGCGTGTCGACTTCCACTGGGACCTGCTCGCCTTTAAGCGGACCGGAACCAACAATTCGCTTCTTGAACGGTCTTCTGCTCATGCTGTTGACACGCCTGACGGGGCCCAGCGCAGCAACCAGCGTGCTAATATAGTATGGTCCCATATCCAGGTGAGGACCGCCGCCTGCTTTATAATAGAATCCGGGATTGGCATGCCAGCGCTCGTGACCGCGTGAGGAAACCGAAGCGAAAGCTGTGAGCGGGTCTCCGATCCAGCCATCTTTGATCGCTTTCAAAGACGTTTGAATCCCTGGACCCAAAACGGTGTCCGGTGCACATCCAATTCTCAGGTTTTTCGCCAAAGCCTCATCAATCAGCTGCTTTGCATCATCCAGAGAAATTGCCAGTGGCTTTTCGCTGTAAATATGCTTGTTATGATGAATTGCATTGAACGAAACTTCATGATGATACTTTGGCGGCGTTAAATTCAGGACGACATCAACATCGGGATTGCTCAACAGATCTGAAGTACTCATGTCCTGGATGCCATATTTCGTCGCGACGTCTGCAGCCTTTGAAGAATCGGCATCTGAACAGCATTCGACCTTAAGACCGGAAAACCGCTCAGTTAAATTTTTCAAATATATTTCGGAAATCATCCCGCATCCGATTATTCCGACGCCTAACTGTCCCATCTCTCCTCCTTCTCCAATAAGCCATCATCTTGCAGCGGCATTGGATTTCCATTTTCATCAATCAGCTGCATCACGGAACAGTTTATAGCGCAAGTTCATAGATCTTGAGCACGTCTTCCCATTTCAGCTTTTCAAGTCCTCCAAGCGCCTGTTCCCTGCCCCAAGCGAACCTGGTCGCATTTTGCGCCATCGATTTCAGGTTTTCAGAACCGATGTCCAGATCCCCCAGTCTTACTGGCAGGTCCATTCTGTCAAAGAACGCTTCCAATCTTTTTATGCCTTCAAGTGCAATCGCTTCCTGATTCCTGTAACTGCATTCAACGCCCATAACATTGACAGCAAACTGCACGAACATGTCCAGATTCGCCTTGTACACATATTTCATCCAGGCGATCGTCATGATAGCCAGGCCAGACCCGTGAGCAATGTCATAGACAGCACTCAGTTCATGTTCAATGCCGTGTGTCGCCCAGTCCTGTTCTCTGCCAAGACCAAGCAGTCCGTTATGTGCTACGGTACCGGCGAATCCAACTTCTGCCCATGCGTTATAGTCTTCATGATTCCTTTTCAAGAGCATTGCATTTTTCATGATGGTCTTCAGTGTGCTTTCACAAAGCCCGTCAATCAGTTCAGTGTTTTTTGTATTTGTGAAATAGCGTTCAAAAATGTGACTCATCATGTCACAGACACCGTTGGCGACCTGTTGCATTGGAAGGGTGAAGAAGAGTTCAGGATTTACAATGCTGAAGACTGGGTACAGCAGCTCATTCCCGTATCCATATTTTCTCTGTGTCTCTTCATTGGTGATGACAGAGTGGATGCTCGATTCACTGCCTGCTGCAGGTATGGTCAGGATGGATGCGACTGTCAGGGCTCTTTGAGCAGGCTTGCCAGTTTCATAGAAATCCCACACATCCCCGTCATAGGGAACGCCCAGTGCAATTGCTTTAGCAGAATCGATGACACTCCCTCCTCCAACTGCAAGAATAAATCCGATATTTTCCCTGCGGCACACTTCAATGCCTTCCCGCACCAGGGAGAGTCGTGGATTGGGCTGTACACCACCAAGTTCAATAAACCTTACCCCAGTGTTTCTCAGTGACTCAACCACATCTTCATAGAGGCCGCTTTTCTTGATGCTGCCGCCACCATAATGCAATAGAACCTTATCCGCAAGCGGCTTGACCCTCTCGCCGACTTCCCTTTGGGTGTCCTTTCCGAAAATAATTCGTGTCTTGTTGTAAAAATCAAAATTAAGCATTTAAGCCTCCAAATTCCGTGAATTCACTTGTCAATGCATGTACTGGTCGATTCCAGCCATATCCTTGCTGTTCCCGGGCCAGGTTTTGGCACTCACAGAAAGCAATGCATTATGAGTGATACTGCTCTTTAATTTCAACTAAAACACCTAATTCTTTTGATGTGTCAAAATATTCATACGCTTCATAGCCTTTTTCCTGCTTGAAAATTGATGCAAAGCCTTCATTCTTCATGATCTCTTCGTCATGTTCCAGAGGGCCGTCTGACAGCAGGCAGATTGAGCAGATTGACGTGCCGTGTTCTTTCAGCCAGGCAGCCCACGGGTCATTATCCCCTAAGGGCTGGATGATCTCAAACCAGAAATTATCACTGAAAACACTCTCCACCTTCATTGGCGTATCCGTAATGTCGGCACCTTTATACTTTGTATAAGGTTTCCTGACCGCTTTATGCTCAGCATTTTGTTCTGCAGGTTCTTCCCCTGTGCCCAGCAGCACCTTGTACTTTGAAGCTGTTTTTTCCAGATCGTCCGTTACGACGATGACCTTGATTATTTTCGTTGATGATAATGCCATTTTTCTCTCCTCTTGACTGTTAGTCGATCATTAATTGCTTATCTATTGGTAAAACCGCCGTCAGTGATGATTTCAGCACCTGTCACATAAGAAGACTCATCTGACGCCAGGAACAGGGCAACCGCTGCGATTTCGCTGGGCTTTCCGATATGACCGATGGGTAGCTGCGAGACAATGCTTTCACGAAGCTGATCATCATCGTGAACAAAGTCAGAAAACGCCTTTGTATCAGTCGGACCCGGACTTATTGCATTTGCACGAATTCCCTTTTCAGCAAGCTCTCCTGTAAATGACCGTGCCATGGACCTGACCGCTGCTTTCGCCGCATTATAGACAATGGCATTTTTTCCGCCTTGAAAGCCTGCTATTGATGATATGAGAACAATTGATGATTTATTTGACATATGGGGCACCAGCTTCTGCACTGTAAAGAAAGCTGAAAAAACATTAAGATTCATTGTCAAATGAAACTCGTCCGGTGTAATATCCGAAATGGGGTTCTGCGGACCATTTCCGACGATTGGCAGCACCGCCTTCAGCTTGCGCCCGGTCTTTTTTACGGATTCTGCAATTTTTTCCAGATCTTTCACATCTGTCGCATCAACCTTCAGGATGTCAATGACCTGACTGTTTCCGGCATATACCTTTTTTGCAGTTTCAATATCAAAATCAGCTACAATCAGATCGGCCCCTTCATCCAGGAAACGTTCTGCAATTGCCCTGCCGATTCCGTTTGCCGCGCCAGTGACGACACACAATTCATGATCCAAAAGCTTGCTCATTAAAATCCACCTAAACCTCTCGTTCAATCGTCTTAAAACTCATAAATCCAACTTCGATCAGCATTTATGCTCATACCAAATACTCAAAAAACTCAAATGTTGCTTTTGAATCGTACCCGGAATAATCAACAGCAGCCAAGCCCACAAATGCACCTGTGAAGAAGCCGCCGTAATGGGAATTGACATAGTCATCGGACAGTATCATTGCATCAAGCTTGACAGGCACCCTGTTCCATGATTTCCCGTCAAATGAATATTCATAATAGTAATCCAATTGATCAACAACGGTCTTAAACC
This sequence comes from uncultured Saccharofermentans sp., assembly GCA_963675845.1. GTDB lineage: Bacteria > Bacillota > Clostridia > Saccharofermentanales > UBA5734 > UBA8949. Next base: position 3,137,089 of record OY776634.1, read on the forward strand.
AAACCCATTCAATACCCTGGGGAATCCTGACAGCGTTCTCCTTCAGGGAAGAAGTGTATTTGCCATTGTCGCACTCTGCAACTTCTATGACATGATTTTTCTCATCGTCCATTGTGATAAAAATCCAGGACCAATGGTTGTTGTTGTAGTAATTTGCAAGGCCCGCCATTGACTGGTAGCTATACGGGTCAAATTTCAATTTAGTAACGGCCGAAAAATTGAAATCCCTCCACCTTCGGGCAACAAACGACGGATCAAACGGATTTGAAAGCGAACCACGACCGATCAGTTCAAGTTTTCCGCCGCCAACCGTACCCATCTTTTCTGTAAAAGGAACCCGCAAAGTATTCCATTCACCATTGAGCTGATCTGATGAGAAATCGTCAAAGATATCACGGGTTTCAGGTGTTTGAGTGGATACGGCATCTATCGGGGCGTCAACCTCCCTGAGGCCTCCATGCCCGCCCATAACTCTCGGCCAGAGTTCATCGTCCCAGTACACTTTCTGAATGCTGGTTTCGCGCCCCAGTGTGCACCAGCCTCTTGGGTCGTAAACACTTTCGGTCTCATGATGAAGCGGTCTGGCGCAAAGAGAGGCATAATACCACTCGCCGGAAGGTGTTTCGACAAGTGACCCATGGCCTTGTTTCTGCAGGTAGTGATCTGGCGTATCAAAGTTTGTAATAAATGGTCCGTTCGGCTCTGTATCATACGGGCCAAACAAATTTTCAGAACGGGCAACAACTTCCTGATGTGTCCAGACTGTGCCGCCCTGCGCCGCGAATATATAATAGTATCCGTTTGTTTTATAGAGGTGAGGACCTTCAACAAGCTTGGCATCAGTCCCTCTATAGACTGTTTTTGCAGTTTCCGGCTTCAGTCTGAGGTTTTCAACATCGAATTCAGTCAGCGTGAGTCCATCGAACGGATGGTTATACTCACGGTGATCCCAAGTCTGCTGAATGAGATATTTCTTCCCGTCATCATCATGGAACAGGGACGGGTCGAAACCTACACCGTTCAGCTTGATGGGGCTGCACCAGGGACCTTTTATATCATCTGCAATCGTCAGATAGTTATACATATCCTTGAAAGCACCGTCAACAATCTTCACATCAGTATAAATAAGCCAGAACTTTCCGTCCGCATAGGATAGATCCGGCGCCCAGATACCGCCAGAACAAGGATTGCCTTTCATATCAAGCAGCTCCACACTATCAAGAATGGATGTGGTCAAGTTCCAATGGACCAGATCTTTTGATTCATGAACCCTGACACCAGGAAACCACTCAAATGTTGATGACGCAATATAGTAGGTATCGCCCACTCTGATTATTGACGGATCCCCGTGAAAGCCGTCGAGAACCGGGTTTTGAATTTTCATAATGTTTCTCCTTTTAATTATAATTCATGGTTGTTGTCTGGTTTTATCCGCAGCTTCGTCCACAGATCACACGTCTTCCCGGTGCAGCAAAATTCCGTAACAAAAGTCTGCTGCCTGCATGTAAGTTTCGATGTCAATAAACCTGCTGTTGAAGGGGTTGCTCTGGATTATCGCCCGGGCATCTCTTTCCTTGTTAACAGATGTCGAAATAGACAATCGATTGTTTAATCAGGTCAAGTTTCTCTTTCGCCAAGCGACCAGTTTTCAGCATTGTTTTCAACAACGCAAACCAAAATATCATCGCGCCTGATTCCAACATCAATGAGGCGCCTTGTCAGTTCCCTGTAAGTATTTTTCTTCTGTTCAAGCGAAAACATATTCACCATGGTAATTCTAATAATGATCAGATCTTGTCTGTCACGATTATCATAAGTCGGAGAAAAGACAATCTCTTCTTCATCGTGTGGTCTGAACACTTGGAAAAGGTCAGTTGTATCCATACCCAGACCTGCAACCAGTGAATTGTGGATTGCATTGGAGATGCTTTTCCCCTTTTCCTCAAATAATGATCTTTTCAAGTCAACTTGAATGAGCGGCATATATCTCTCCTCTTTCAAAACAGTTCAAAATATCTTAATTATTTCAGGGCACCTGCACTCATGCCTTTTTCGAAGTTCTTCTGTAAAAACAGATAAACGATAATCTCAGGAATTACAGTCATTACAGCTGCCGCCAGAATCTTCGTCTGGTCATTTGTAAACTCACCCTGGAAGTATTGTGGAAGCAGCGTTACAGTTTGCATTTCCGGGCTCTGCAAAAACAGCAGCGGCAGGAGATACGCATTCCACGAGTTGATGAGCGTCAGGATAATAATTGATGCGGCAATCGGTTTGGTCAGAGGGAGAATGATATTCCAGAACATCGATAGAACGCCTGCTCCGTCAATCCTTGCCGCCTCCATGAACTCGCTTGGAATTCCCCTGTCAAAGTTTCTGGTAAGCAGAATGGTAAATGGCAGCTGCAATGCCGCGACAGGCAAAATAACAGCAAAAAATGTATTAAACATTTGCAGTTTCTGGAATGTCACGAACAAGGGGGATAATAGAATGACTTCAGGCAATGTCAATGCAACAAGAATCATCCAGAAGAACACTTCTTTTCCAAATACATGCAGTTTTGCAAACCCGAATCCAGCAGTCATACTGAAAATGTAAACCAGCAGAATTACGCTCGCTGCAATAATGATTGAATTCCTGAAATAGATCGGAACGACACCGGTATCCCATACCGCTTTATAGTTCAGGAAGCCTCTTCCCCCGAGAGATCCGACAAACATCTGAATCAGTGGAACGACGTAAGGTATTGTTAGGATCAGCAGGACAAATTGCAATATTATTTTACTTTTTAAACTTCTGATTTCAAACACTTATTCCGCACCACCTTTATTAGTTTTACTGACTAGCAGTGCACCGCCGATTGCGAGCACAAGGAGCAAAATCGAGATCGCAGCCGCATAGCCGAGATGATTCTGCCTTATCCCCTGTCGAAATATATAGGTGCCCAGGAATTCTGTCGCATGGTTTGGACCGCCCGTTGTAATCAGATAAGGAATATCAAATGTCTTCAAGGCACCTATTACGCCAAGCATCGCAAGAGAAGTTGTGGTGCCTCTGCAGTTTGGCAGTACAATATTCCATAACGCTCTAAAGTTTCCTGCACCATCTAAGCGCGCAGCCTCAAGCATCTGCTTGTCAATTTGGCTCATGGCAGCATAATACAGAATGAAACTCATGCCAGTGAACTGCCAGATCGTAACAATCATTAGAACGATCAGTGCCGAATTGGGCTTTGACAGCCAATCTACAGTTATGCCTAGTTTAAGCAAGTCAAATATATCCTGCAGAAGTCCCTGGGGAGAAAACAACAATCTAAATACGGGCGCCATGATTGCAGGCGCTAAGATTGTTGGAATGAATATCAGGACCTTGTGAAGCGTAGCAAATTTCACTTCTGTATGCAAAATTGCAGCTAAAATAAAGCCCAGGAAGTTTTGAATCAGAAATGTAACGATGAAATAAACAATCGTGTTTTGAATAGCCTTCCAAAAAACCCAGTCCGAAAATGCCTCAGTGTAATTGCCTAAGCCCACATGTTCCTGAACTGGATCAAGACCATTCCAATCTAAAGTCGATAAATTGAAGGTATAAAATATTGAAAAATATATAAGCCCTACAACGAAAACAAATGCCGGGAGAATCCATGGAAGCCCATTTATTTTCATCCCGCTCATTGGGTTGTTCTTTTTCATGCCAATAAATCTCCTTAGTTTAAAATGATAGGGGCACTAACACTGCAGGCCCCTATCATTTTATTGGCCCGTCTGCTATCAGCCAGGACCCTTGCAAGTTGAGGTAGAGCCTTTTCAGGAGTTTCCATTCCTCCTGCTGCCAATAGATCAATTATCGTTTCGGTTCTTGTCTACGCTTATTTCTGCCAAGCGTAGTTTCTCATCACTAATCTTAATGATAGGGGCACTATCATAGACAGGCCCCTATCATTAGTCAGCCTCTTACTAGCTATCGGCCTGGGCACTTGCAAGCTGAGCAGCGCCTTCTTCGGGCGTCATCGTTCCGCCTGCGACAGCTGCCAATACATCCATCATCTCCTGGTTCATGTCTGCATTGATGCTGGCGAAACGTGGGTTATCACCAGTACTCATAGCATTTTCAATATAGGCCTTGACTGCTTCATTTTGTTTTTCAGGATTGACAAGTTTTACGTTATCCCAGTTTGGCGTTGCTGATTTTAGTGAAGGAATAACATTCAAGGAGTCTGCAAGAATCTGCTGACCGGTCTGTGATGTTCCCAACCAAACAGCAAATGTCGTTGCAGCCTCAATATTCTTGGATGATACAGCAACCGCTGTTGCATAGTCCAAATCACCAAACATGGATCCTGTGTTTCCTGTTCCCGCAATGTCAGGGAAATCAATCGGAATCATCGTGAACGGATCTGCAGTTGATGATGCTCCCTCGATCGCAGCCTTCATCGTGTCAGGCAGCGTATTCATCGTATACCAGGAGCCCATCATGACCATTGCAGCCTCTTGAGCCATGAACAGGTTATTGGCTTCTGGATATTGCATAAGGCCTAGCGCGCCATCTTGCATAATCCCGTCATCAAATAAGCCTTTCCAGAGTTCCAGAGCTTTAACAAGCGAGGGGTCTGTCCATTCAACTTCACCTCTCGATGCTTTTGTGAAAGTGCCAGGACTTACATTGTCGGCAATTGCATGGAAAGTATCCATGTTAAATGCACCCATGCCTGCGCCCTGTACAAAACCTTCAATACCATTTTCTCTGAAAGTATTGCAAGCCGCTATCCACTCTTCATTGTTAGTCGGAATTGTTACATTATACTGATCAAAAAGATCCTGATTAATCCAGAGATTTCCTGAATATACAGCGCCGACACCCAAAGCTTTCAACTGACCGTCAACAGTCATTGTAAGGATTGATGCCTCGTTGAGCTTATCCTTGTAGTCATCACCCAAAGCCTTGATTACGGCATCCGTCAAATCAATTGCCTGTCCGCCGAAAACTTGAACGCCGCCATTCGCCGAACCCGCCGAAACCTGGAAAGCATCAATGCCCGCGCCGCTTGCCAAAGCAGGTCTGACAACAGCATCATAATCATTGATTGATGTTTGCTTCCACGTGACTTTGATATCCGGATATTCTTTGTTGAATTCCGCAATATACGATTCGTTTACCGGTGAACCCGGAGTCCAGCCCCACCAAACAATTTCTCCCGACACTACTGCTTCGCCAGTTGTTCCAGTTGGACCACTAGTCGTCGCCGTCGTCGTCGTAGAACTGCCTGCGCAACCTCCTAGCAAGCTTGACATCAATACCATCAAAGCCACCAAGCTCGCTAATACAACTTTTGTCTTTTTCATTACCTTTCCTCCTTATTGTACTTTCCATACCACTATCTAAAAACGCCTGATGCGCTGTTAGATCATTCATTGATCTGAGGCCGTTTAACAATTTCTAACGGCCATTCTCATTGATATCCAGTGTATTGCAACTTCTGTCGTATAGCTGTCGTATTAAGGATTGTTCATTGTTTGTGTAGCATACTCATTTAAAGATCATCATCTTCAAATGTGTGCAGGAAGTTAATAAATTCAAGCTTGAAGGTTTTCTCTTTGCAGTGTATACAAATATCGCTTAGTAACTTTCAAGCGTTTCAATGATGCATTTCAAATCAGGTGCATCAAAATAATTGTATTCGCCGCTGCCATCACCATAGACGCCTCTCTGAACAAGTTTCAGACCGGCAGCTTCAGCATTTGCTACAGCGCTTTTGGAATCCTTGACCTGGAATGCAACGTGATGAATGCCCTCGCCATTCTGATCGAGATAGTCCCGCCATGTAGAAGGCTCCTCGTTAGGCTGAATCAATTCAAGCTGCAATCCAGGACCAACATCAAAGAAAGCAATCCAGCAGTATGCATTTGGAGCAGGTTCTCCTTTATATTCGGTTCCTGTTACATCATAGTCACCAATCGGTTGCGTTTCAGGAATATCGACACCTAAAAACTCAGCCCATTTGCGTTTTGACACCTCAACATCTTTAACAATAAATCCCACCTGTGCTACCAAATTCGTTCCCACTACTCCTGACATCTCATGTCTCCTTTCAACGCTTCGCATTTAAAATATTATTTCGTCTATATCCCACCTGCTATCAAAGAGTCTTGCCGCTTGCAGGCTGTTGTCATTCTATAAAACTGACTACAATTCTGATAAAAACAGTCGGCGCTTAATTGATTCGGTAATGCAAATAACTATGATACTATTTTCTCATTTTTGATTTTCGAATCAATGGTCTTGTTCTATTGCCGGTTCTCGAATAGTCTGTATGTTTTTTTCAAAAGCGGTTATTTTGCGTCTTATATATAAGGTTTTATATTGTCAAGATATACTCGGCTGCCAAGTCCGGTTCCTGGCACGCCTAAATCATATGACCACATAATCCCATTCCTTTTTATATCGTCTTACTATACAGAATACACAAACGCTAACCTTCTTGCGTGCCATTTTATGTCTATATGTTATCAACTTTACACTGCTCTTACACTTTATAACTTGCTTAATACCTGTGCATTTATTGCTATTCTTTTCGCTCACATGCATTGTTTTATTTGAACAAGCAAACCGCTTTATAAGCTTATTTCCCCATTATCTCTCAATATACGCTTATCAATCATGGTCATATATTGCTTTTTCGCTTAACAAATGATAAAGTCAGTGTATACATTTCCACCTTTTCAACCAGTAAAGTGGGGTTTCTATTATGCATTTAAATCAATATTTTGAGAGTCTGAATTTTGAAAGCGGGAATAAAATTAATGTATCAAGCATGATTGATGCGAATTTTATAGATAAGACGCATTGGCATCCTTATATTGAAATGCTCTTAAACCTTCAGGATAATAACGAAATTACGATTAATTTCAATAAATATGTTCTTAAGCCTAATGACCTTGTCATGATTTTCCCTGGCGACTTGCACTCAGTCGGTGATCTAGTTGAAAACACATTTGTTCTTGTTCAATTTCCAATTGAATTGCTGATGATCATGAATGAATTTAATAGCAATTTCTCTATATTTCGTCAGTACCATTATTTAAAATATGATCCATCGAATATTGATTCAGATAAAATGATTTTTCTAGTTAAAGAATTGTCAGAGCTTCACGCTACCGACAACCTTTTCAAAGAAGTGCAAATGTATTCGATTCTTCTCGAATTTTTTGTACGGCTTGGAAAATCCTGCGTCAATGCTAAGAAGAAAGAATTCACCGGTGATTTAAACGCGGAAGATAGATCAACAGTGCTTATGGCCGAAGCTTGTCTTTATATATCGCAGAACTGCACCAAGCCCCTGACGCTTGATGATGTTTCTCATTACTTGGGAATTAGCAAATACTATTTCTCACATTTATTCAAGGAGCATACAAACCTGACATTTATCGATTTTCTGACTGCCGAGCGAATCAAGAGGACTGAGTTGTCACTGTTGAATTCAAAGGCACGAATGATTGATATTGCATTCGACTCAGGTTTTTCAAGCCTGTCTTCATTTAACCGTGCCTTCAAAAAGGCAAAAGGGATTTCCCCAAGCGAATTTAGAGAGCGTGTCAATGATTTTGTGTAAGTCAGTCAGCTGGCAGATAGCATGAAATCCGAAATCGGATCGGCTTGTATGCATATAATTCACTACGGTATACTCATAAATGTCGACCTATTACACCTTCACTTTTGCCATAATCAGGGGTTACTGAATAACTCTGAAACGCATATATATCAGTAATTAGAAGGCAATATATGGTTAATAGATGCAAGAGAAACCCGTCGAAAACCCACGTGACCCTTGCACCTGGAGAGACAGCATGTATCAAAAAAAGAGCGAGCAACTCAATTTCGATGATAATCCCCATAGCTTTATCGGTGTCCGCTAAATCCTGAGAATCGCTGGGTCAAAATGGCGAAAGTGATTCCCTGGGACAAGCTGGAAGGGCACTAACACCAAACCTTCCATAATCACTGTTTCTGGCAGAATAGAAACTAGCCACTGTGGAAGTTAAGAAACTAGATTGAAAAACACTCTTTTCTGTCTGCAATAACCTGTCAGCGGGTTTCGCCTTCACATATATTATGTGGCGATTTATTTTTAGGCAACGACCCCCAGTTTTGATTGGGCTCGACATATTCTTTCTATCTGAGATCACAGCAGTGATTTTTCATAAACCCGATAGGTCTTGATCTGAATCATGTCCAGTTTTTCAATTGAATTTTTAATGCGGGTGTTACCCTCGAGAATGTAGTTGGCCTCCATGCGGATTTTCTTGGCAGACAGATTCCTGTAAAGGTTGATATACAACATCGCATCCAGCGCCCTGCCTTGCCAATCCGGATGAACAGCCAGGCCGAAAAGCCGGTAATCCCGCAGTTTTTTGACCCCTGTCAAAAACCTTATCCAACCGAATGGCAGCAGATGGCCATGGATTGCCTTGAGAATAATATTGATATCCGGAAACCCCAAACAGAATCCGATCGCCTGGCCGCCAGCCTCGGCGATCAAAACCGCATCCGGATCAACAATCAGCTTGAGCCTGCGGAGCATGTCTTCCATGACAGCCAGATCCAATGGTACGTATCCCCAATTATCCGCAAGTGCGATATTCGAGATCTCCCAAATTGAACGGGCATCCTTCTTGATTCTTTTCAAGTCCAACCGACGAATCGAAACATCCGGGAAACGTTCGTAGAACCGCTGGGAGAACCCGTCGTATCGATCCGGCAGCAGATAGCCCCGATTGGCATCTGCTTCATAGACCAGTAGATCCGAGCCCTTGCCGTACGATGCAGCCGTAAAAAAGCTATGGTAATACGTCGGATTCCAAGGTGACAGATAAACAGGATCCCGCTCATAACCATCCAGGACAAACCCCCAGCTTTCAGCAACGGGATTAATCGGTCCGCGTATGGTATCGCACCCTCGCTCCAGCAGCCAGTTTTCAGCCGTTCGGATCAAAAGACTGGCCGCTTCTTGATTGTCTATACAGTCAAATGCGCCGAAAAAACCCGTATTCGACTGATAATGCCGGTTGAAGCTTGGATCAATATAGGCAATAACCCGGCCGATTGGCTGATCCAGATCATCGATGACAAGAAAAAGTTCGAAATCCGAAATCGCGAGTAATGGATTGTTTTTGGCTGTATAGCCTTTCCGCTCATCCATCCAGAGCGGCGGAACATAGTTTGGTTGGTCCTTGAAGATCTTTTTCGGCAGGCAAACAAAGGCTCGCATTTCCCTTTTGCTTCGGACCTTGATTATTTTCATCCGCTATCCCTTTCAATGTTATCGGTTGCAGACCCGATAAATCCTGCCCGCAGGCAGGTGGATTGCAACCCATTCGTTCAGATGTGATGCGGTAGCAATAAACTGCTGGAGAAACAGACGTCTTTGTTGCGAATATCTGATTCTCATTGTGACTCGTTTTGCAGTTATTCAAATTATAGCAATAATCAGGCTCCTGTCACAAAGAAAACCTTGTGGCTTGGCCGCATCAGCTGATGGCGACGTCGTTCGGGCAAGGCTCGTTTGAACGATAAAAGGATAAAATCAGATGAACCCATCCATGACCGGCTGCTGAAAGGCCGGCTGCGGGGCCGCAATGATTCACGCAAACATAACACGGTATCTTTTGAAAGCTCCTATCTCAGGAGATCGCAGCCAAAAGATTATCCCCTGGATTGGCCGAGCAGATAATTGATAAACTGTTGAGCGCGTCTTCCGGAAATATTGCCGTGCCAGTTGCCCCATTTCATGGCTTCAGCTACAAGCTCTTCCTCATTTAACGTAATTTCCGGATGGCGCCTGGCAATACCCTTGACGATCTCCAGATACTCATCTCGTGAAGGTTTGAAAAACTGCACTGTAATGCCGAACCGATTGACCAGCGACATCTTTTCTTCCGCAGTATCCGAATGGTGGATTTCATTTTCATTGTTGGCATCGCTTCGGTCAGACCAGGTTTCCTTGATCAGGTGCCTGCGATTTGATGTCGCATAAATCAGGATATTCTCCGGTGTGATCTCCACCCCGCCTTCGATAACCGCCTTCAAGTATTTGTACTCGGTTTCAAAGTCTTCAAAGGACAGGTCATCCATATAGATGATGAATCTGTAATTCCGGTTCTTGATTCTGGAGATCAAAGTCGATAGGTGCTTGAACTGGTGCTTATAGATTTCAATCAACCGGAGTCCGCTGTCATAGTACTGGTTCAGGATGGCCTTGATGCAGGTTGACTTGCCGGTTCCGCTGTCACCATAGAGCAGCAGATTGTTGGCGCTAAGCCCCTTGATGAATGCCTGGGTATTGTCGACGAGTATTCTTTTCTGGTCTTCATAACCGACAAGATCATCCAAATTGACATTCACGGTATTGGTTATGGGTTCAATCTGAAGGCCGTCTTTACAGTCAATCAGGCGAAAGGCTTTGTTCAAGCCGAACTGACCGACGCCGTGCAGCCTATAGAAGTCTGTGATAGCATCAAAGACTTGCTTTTCATCAAACGCATTTTCAATCGACGCACTCAGCATCCTGACCTTGTCGCTGACATGCTTGTTGTATTTCTTCTGGTCTTTATCCAATGCCTGGTAGTTACAGATGGTCGAGAAGCAGTTGATATTCAGTGCCGCTTCAATGGGTCCAAAGTCGTAGTCGAATAAATCCTTGATAACCTTGAAATCATTCATCGCAAGACGGTTGACGCTGCCCTCGCGAGCTTGGACCCGTTCACAAGTCAGGCTGAACGGGTTTTCAGTCATCGCCACAAGATACGCCAGGTAATTATGCCACAAGTTTTGATTGAATCCATATTGCGTAGCGATATCCAACAGCCGGTGAATCAGGACATTGACTTCCGATACCAGTTCAGCCGGGTCATAGCTGCCTTGATTAAAACGCTTGAAAACGCTCGCCAGTCCCTTCAGGATTTCAGCCGAGTTAATATTTCGATACACAATCAGCTGGTCTAAATAATGATTCACGTTGGCAGGACCTCATCGAACGTCTTGATGCTTGCTGCTTAGCAAAATTTTAGCACAGATTAACAAAATAATCACTTTGATCAGCTATAGTCAAAACGGTAAACGAACGGCGGAATTCAAATGGTGTGTTGAGATTAAGCAACACCTATACAGTTGTCAACAAGGCTGCCGCATTTCTGCGACAGCCTTGTTTTTATCCGGTCGGCATAATTATTATAGTCTGATACTGAATTGAGGTTCCGTGGTTCTCCCGATCTTGCTGCGATTCAGTTTTGAAATCAACCCTTGATAGATCCGGCCATCAGGCCTTTGGCAAAGTACTTCTGGAAGAATGGATAGAGAATCATGATGGGCAAGATACCAACTGCGGCGACGGCCATCCGGATTGTCGTTGATGGCAGATCAGCCGCTGAAACACCGGAAGAAGTTCCCAGCGAAGCCAGGACGGATACGCTCTCATTGATAGCGTTCAACACCGCCTGTATCGAGTACAGGGCTTTATCATCGATATAATACAGCGAGTTCTGCCAGTCGTTCCAGTAGGCGATACCGTTCATCAGGCCAACGGTTGCAAGAATGGGGGTAGCCAGCGGCAGGACAAGCCGGACAAAGATCAGAAATTCATTTGCGCCGTCCATTCTGGCCGATTCGTATATCTCACCGGGGATGCTGTGCTCGAAATAGTTGCGGACCAGCATAATCATGAAGGCATTCATGAGCAAATTGGGTACGAGCAGAGCAAAAATGGTGTTTTTAATGCCAAATATCGTGACATAACTAACATAGGTGGCAACCAGCCCGCCGTTAAACAGCATGGTGAAAATGACCATGAAATTCAATACTTTAACGCCCGGCAAGTTTCGCTTTGACAGGACATACGCGGTCAGCGAAGTCAGTGCGACGTTAACCGTTACACCGATCGATGTAACCAATATGGTTATCCCGTAAGCACGGAAAAAGACATTGCGGTTGTCCAGGATGTATTGATAAGCGTCCAGCGAGAATTTTTCCGGCCAATAGGTATACCCATTAGCCAAGGCGATGCGATCATCGGTGAAAGACGAAATAATCAATAGAATAAAGGGCAACAAAGCCAGCGCCGACAACAGGATCATGACGACATGGGATGCGAACTGCCACCGTTTTTGTTCTGAAAAATTCATACACGCACCTTCCTAAAACAGCGAACTGTTTCGATCGACTTTTCGCACCATGGTATTGGCTGAAACGATGAAAATAAAGCCGACTACCGACTGGACGAAACTGGCGGCTGCTGACATCCCGTAATTGTTGTTGATCATCAGCGCTCGGAAGACATAAGTGTCAATCGTTTGCGTGGTGCTGAGCAAAGCGCCTTGATTCATCGGAACCTGGTAAAACAAGCCGAAATCGGATCGGAAGATCTGCCCGATGCCCAGAATCATCAGCATGATAATGGTCGGTTTGACAAGGGGGATGGTGATTTTCCGGATCTGTTGCCACTTGGTGGCACCGTCGATTGTTGCGGCTTCATAATAGGAGCTGTCAATGCCCAGAATGCTGGCTAGATAAAGCAGCATACCAAATCCGATGCCGCGCCATTGATGAACAAAGGTCAGAATAAACGGCCAGTATTTGGGCTCTGAGTACCAATTAATCTTATCCAGTCCAAAAAGATCGGCCCTAATCGAATTGTTGAAAAAGCCGGTATTGGGTGCCAAATAAGCATAGGCCAGATAGGCGATAACGACCATTGACATCAGATGGGGCAAGAGAATCGAAGTTTGATAAATTTTCTTAGCCCGTTTATTGGCAATCTCATTAAACAAGATCGCGACGGTCAAGCCAACAGCAGCGTTGAGGAAAATCCAAAACAGATTGTACAAAAGAGTGTTTCGAATCATGATCGTCGCGTCATTGCTGGCAAATAAAAACCTGAAATTCTTGAAACCAATCCACTGGCTGCCGGTTATGCCCAACCTGAAACTGAATTGCTTAAAAGCGAGTTGCAAACCGTAGAGCGGGATGTAATTATTGATCAGCAGATAAGCAAACCCGGGCAAAGCCATAATATAAAAAGGAATCCAGTTTTTCCAATTGCGCTTATTTTTCTTTTCTTTCAGTTTAAAATTCATACCCACTCCTGGCGATTGGTAAGACGGGACGGACAGCCGGTTGGCTGCCCGTCCCGTATTTGTCTATGATCTGATTTAAATCAGCCTTGTTTCTCCAAATATTCGTTGATTTGTTCTTGATTGGCTGCGATAACATCATTGATGCCGCTGAGTTCCAGTTTTGCATTAAACTCCGCCAGCAGGGATAGTGTCTCTTCTTCACTCGCGGCCATGCCGTTGTTCAGTCGGGGAATGTATTCCAGAATGGTGGAGTTGATGACCGAAGCCTCTGTCTGGAAAGCGCTGTCGTCAAACATGTATCCCAAGAGCGGCGACAAGGTCGCGTCGGCTTCCATGGCTTTCATGTTCTCAATAAAATCTTCGTCGTTGGGCGACAGGATCAGCATTTCCTCGGCGTTGCCGCCTCTGAAAAACACAGGGAGGTAGGTGCCGTTTCTAGCGATGACGCTGTCTGATCCATCCACAAAGGAATAGTTGACATCTTCAAGCCCATAATTCAGGATATTGGCAACATCTGCATTTTCATACATGAAGTTCAAGAAGTCCATGGCTTTGTCCGGTCTGTCGCTGTTGGACGCAATGCCCCACATAAACTCTGTGATCGTGGCGTTTGTAACAACAGGATCAACCAGGACGGTCCAGCCGACATCAAATTCGCTTGCACTCGATGAAACGTTGGCTTTAATGCTGTCGTTGATATCTGAAACGACTGAAAACAACTGCCCGGCGCCAAAGTAGGACTGGGCGGGGTTACTGTCTGTCGGATCACCCGGCTGCAGACCTTCCTGAGTCCACTCGAGCATCGTCAGGACGTAATCTTTGAACATATCGCTTTCATAGAAGTTGATGACCGTCGGATCAGCTTGCGCATCCAAAATAATCCCATACGAAGACTGGTTGCCGAATGTCTCATAAGATTTCAGCCAATACAGGTAATTGAGTTCGCCGCCTCCGGTGTAATATGGCATGACGTCCGGGTCGGCTGCCTTGACCTGGCGGTAGATGTCAGTCAGGTCTTCAAACTGCATTTTTTCCGGCACGGTAATATTGTGTTGATCGGCAAATGTCTTATTGTAATAAAGGCCTTTCGCACGGGCGTTGAAAACATTCGACGGCACGGCAAGCTGGCGATCGCCAACGCGACCTGCTTCCAGCAGTTCCTCACCGAATAGATCGACCATGTAACTGCCGCGTGTAGCCAGCAAATTGTCCTGGTTCATGTCATGAAGCAGATCGGCGCCGACCATCGACGATAAACGCTGAACGGTTCCGACGTGGATCAGGTCGATCTTTTCGCCGCCGGCCACAGCCATGCTCGTGGTATTGCGGACTTCACTGATCCATACTTCCTGGATCTCGACTTTGGCGTTGATCGCCGGCAAGGTGATCGCGTTGATCGCTGCTTCACGATCTTCTTTGCCTTCAAAATTGGTGCCAGGCAGCACAACAACCTGGATAGCCACCGTGTACGGATCTTCATCCATATCAATGATGACGGTAGGCTGCGTTTCTGACTGTGACGGGCCGGTGGTCTGTGATGTGGTCTGTTGCGGCGTGGTTTCGTTACCGGTGCAGCCTACAATAAACGTCATGGCTACCGCTACGATCAACAGAACACTAAACAGTCTTCTTTTCATGTGTTACCTCCTCATTTTAAATTGCCTTGCCTTTCAATGCAGACAATTTAGACAATGTACACATATATACTACCTAGCAGGGAACAAACCATGTTGTAAATTCATGATTATTTATTGACACTATTATGATATTGTCTATAAATCTCGCGTTGTGAGACGAAATAGTCACCAATTTGCACAAAAGCAGCCATTCATTCAGCGAACCGGTTGCGATACTCACTGGGCGTAAAACCGGTGCTTTTTTTAAATGATCGGGCAAAATAGGACAGATTTTCGTAGCCGACCAGGTCGGCTACATAATTGATGTTGTAATCGCTGTGCTTGAGCAAATGGCTGGCTTTCAGGATCCGCTGTTCATTGATGTATTGTGTCAGGGACATACCCGTCTCTTTCTTGAATAAACGCATCAGGTACTGGTCATTGACATGGACCAGCCTAGCCAGATCTTCGACATACAGTTTGTCCCGCAAATGCTCGTCAATAAAACGCTTGACATGCGCAATACGATCCTCGGATGAAACCTGCTCACTGGTATGCTCCTCAGGTGCAGTTT